>NZ_CP114909.1:0-2400000 GCF_027497355.1 Micromonospora sp. WMMA1947
GGTGAAGCGCAAGACCCAGTGGGCCATGGCGAACGCCGGCGGGATGATGAACTGGGAGCTGTCGCAGGACACCACCGGTTCGACCTCACTGGTCAGCGCGATCTACGACACCCTCACCGGCGGCGGCAACCCGCCGCCGTCCGGGCGTACCGGGCCGATCACCGGCATCGGCGGCGCCTGCGTGGACGTCGCGGCCGCGAGCACCGCGAACGGCACCGCGATCCAGCTGTACGGCTGCAACGGCACCGCCGCGCAGAGCTGGACCGTCGCCGGTGACGGCACGCTGCGCGCTCTGGGCAAGTGCCTGGACGTGACGAGCGCCGGCACCGCGAACGGCACCACGATCCAGCTCTGGGACTGCAACGGCACCGGGGCCCAGGTCTGGGCGGCCCAGAGCAACGGCACGCTGCGCAACCCGGCGTCGGGCCGCTGCCTGGACGCCACCGGCAACAGCTCCGCCAACGGCACCCGGCTGCAGATCTGGGACTGCTTCGGCGGCGCGAACCAGGTCTGGCGGCTGCCGGCCTGAGCGGGCGTCCCCGCCGGGCGGCCCGGCCCGGCGGGGACCGGCCTCACCAGCGGTTGCGGGCCTCCTCGGCCCAGCCGACCAGGCCGTCCAGATCCACGCGCTCGCCGTCGTCGGTCGCCGCCCAGCCGGTGAAGTGCCCGAAGCACTGGTGCGTCTCGCCGGCCAGCACGAGCAGGTTGGTACGCGCCACCCGCTCGTGGAACGGGTGGAACGTCACGTCCACCCGGTCGCCGGTGATCCGCCACGGCCGCAGCCAGTCGGCGGTGTCGTACTCCCAGGTCAGATCGGCGCCGATCTTGTGCAGCCGCCCGTCGACGAAGACCGCGTTCTCGGTCGAGCCGGTGCCGTCGGTCCACTTGCCGCCGAGCTGGATCGACCGGCCCGGCCCGCTGCCGGCCGCCCAGTTCCACCGCACCGCGTACCGCCACTTGCCCCGGCCGTGGTCGAGCGCCGCGTACGACCCCTCCCCCACCGGGTACGCCGTGCCGTCCACGGTGATCGTGCCGTGCACCGGCCGGCCGATGTCCTTGACCGTGTACTGGAACCGTCGGGTACTCCACGGCACCACCACGCCGAGCGACTCGTGCCCCGCCGGCAGCGGCACGGTCAGGTCCACCTCGACGCCCGGCGCGGTCGCCCGCACGGTGCTGCCGTCCGGGCCCTGGTCCACCGCGACGGTCAGCTTCCCGCCCCGGGCCCGGACCGGACCGGCGCCGCTGACCGGCGGCAGCACGGTACCCCGGGCGAGCGGCACCACCGCCTCCGCAGTCGTCTCCCGGCCGGTGCTCCGGTCGAGCAGGTAGAGGCTCTGCACCCCGGCGTAGTCGAGCGACGACACGACCAGGCCGAGGATGTGCGTCGGTGTGACCACACCCCAGTGCTCCCACCGCTTGGCCCGGCCCCAGCCGCGCAGGTTCGCCCGGTGCAGCGGCCGGCGGCTCCAGCCGACCGCGTCCGGGTTCAGCCGCCCGTCCGGCCGGCACAGGTCGACCGGCTCGGTGATCTCCCGCTCATGCGTCATCGCCGCAGGCTACCGGCGGCGACGCGGGCCCGGCGGGCGGCCTCGGCAGCCGTCCCGCCGGGCCGTTACGTCAGCGGCCCTGCTTGGCGCGGCAGATCTCCACCGGCACCGCCGGGGCGCCGTCGACCGGCGCCGGATCCTCCGGGGTGGGCGCGATGCCGCCGGCCGAGATCCGGTCCAGCGTGGCCAGCCCGGCCGCGTCGACCTGGCCGAACACCGTGTAGTTGGGGCGCAGCGCCGAGTCGGCCTGGACCAGGAAGAACTGGCTGCCGTTGGTGTCCGGGCCGGCGTTGGCCATGGCCAGGGTGCCGCGCGCGTACAGGCGGCGTACACCGGTCGGGTCGGTCGGCGCGGGCGGCAGGTCGGTGGGCAGCTCGTCGCGGTACCGGTAACCAGGACCGCCCGAGCCGGTGCCGGACGGGTCGCCGCACTGCAGCACGGTCAGCGTCGGGTACGCGGTGAGCCGGTGGCAGGGCGTCCGGTCGTAGAAGCGCTTGCGGACCAGGTGCAGGAAGCTCTGCACGGTGCACGGCGCCTGCTCGCGGTCCAGCGTCAGCCCGATCGGCCCCTGGTTGGTGCGCAGCGTGACCCGCACGGTGCCCCGGTCCGGCGTACGGCGCGGGTCCGGCGGCAGCGACACCGGCCGGGCGGCCGGCTCGTCCGGCGTCGGCGTGTACGCGCACGGCCCCTTGGTGGGCGCGGGGTCGGCGGGCGGCGCCGCGGTCGCGGCGACACCGGCGGCGGCGACGATCGTCGCGGCGGCCACGCTCACCCCGGCGAGGCGGGCCAGCAGGGGTAAGGCGGCGTGCGTTCGGGTTTCGCTCGACACGGTGGTCCTCCCTGGACTCGTGGTACCAGAACGACCGGAGTCTATGGATCAGGTCATCCGATGTCGACGCGGGCGCTCGGCGGGTCGAAAGTCGGTTGCCGGCCCGCGCCGCTTCCGAGAAGGTGATCGGCATGACGTTCTGACGGATCGCACCCAGCCCGCAGGCCCCTCCTCGCCGCCTGCCGTTCCCGCTTCTCTTTCCGCAGAATCGAGCGTCTGTGTCCGCGTACCCCTCCGGGCGGGCCGTCGTGCCCGCCACCGTCTCCGTCTTCTCCTCCCCCGGCAGCTGGATCGAGTCCGCCGCGCTCGACCAGTGCCGTCAGGTCGCCGCCCTCGACGGCATGGCGCACGTCGCCGCCATGCCCGACCTGCACCCCGGCAAGGGCGCGCCGATCGGCGCCGCCATGTCCTCGACGGTGCTCTACCCGTTCCTCGTCGGCTCCGACATCGGATGCGGCATCGCGGTCTTCCCGATCGCGCTGCGCCGGGTCGTACCGGAACGGCTCGCCGCCCGGTTCCCCGACCTGGACCGGGCGCTCGACCCGGACGACGACGACCCGGCCTGGTCGGTGCTGGACGGCGAGATCCCGGCCGGTCACCTCGACGGGCTCGGCACCGTGGGGCGCGGCAACCACTTCGTCGAGCTGGCCCGCGTCGGGCCGATCCTCGCGGCGGAGCACGCCGCTCGGCTCGGGCTGGACGCCGGTGACCTGGTCCTCGTGGTGCACTCCGGCTCGCGTGGGCTGGGCGAGCGGATCCTGCGCGAGCACACCGAGGCGCATGGCGCCGGTCCCGCGCCCGACCCGGACGCCTACCTGGCCCGGCACGACGCGGCGGTGCGCTGGGGTTCGCTCAACCGTCGGCTGCTGGCCGCGCGGGTCGCGTACGCGCTCGGCGCCGAACCCACCGAACCGGTCGTCGACCAGTGCCACAACCTGGTCGAGATCCGCGACGGGCACTACCTGCACCGCAAGGGCGCGGCGCCGGGCGACGGACGGGACGTGCTGATCGCCGGCACCCGTGGCACGCCCTCCTACCTGGTGGCCGCGCACGCCGGGCCGGACGCCGGCTACTCGGTGGCGCACGGCGCCGGGCGCAAGATGTCCCGCGCCGACGCGCTGCGCCGGGGCCGGGCCAAGCACACGGTCGAGGAACTGCGGCGTACGCCGGTCGGCTCGATCGTGGTGTGCGGCGACCGGCAGCTGCTGTTCGAGGAGGCGCCCACCGCGTACAAGCGCATCGAGCAGGTGATCGGCGACCTGGTGGCGCACGACCTCGCCACGCCGGTCACCACCACGGTTCCGCTTGTCACCTACAAGACGCCGGACGCGGGTCGCCGCGACGAGCGCCGGAAGGGCCGCCGGTGACCGAGCTGCTGCTGTCCGCCGGGCGCGGACCCGCCGAGTGCGCGTGGGCGCTGGCCCGGCTGCTGTCCCGTCTGGAGGGCGAGGCGGCCCGGCGAGGTCTGCGTACCGAGCGGGTCGAGACGGTGACCGGCGACCGGGCCGGCACGTACCGGTCGGTGCTGGTCCGGATCAACGGCGCCGGGGCGGAGGCGTTCGCGGCCGGGTGGACCGGCACGCTCTGCTGGCAGGCGCCCAGCCCGTACCGGACGGGTCACGGCCGGAAGAACTGGTACGTCACCGCGCGGACCTGCCGGACCGAGGTGGTGGTCACGCCGTTCCACGAGGCGGACGTGGAGTTCGTGCCCTGCCGCACGGGTGGGCCCGGCGGCCAACACCGCAACAAGGCGAGCACCGCCGTCCGGGCCACGCACCGCCCGTCCGGCCGGACCGTGGTGGTCGACACCGAACGGCACCTGCATCTCAACCGCCGTATCGCGGTCGAGCTGCTGCGGCAGCGGATCGCGCCGACGACGAGGCGGCCCGGCGCGCGGGCGTCGACGCCCGCTGGCGGATCCACGACGACCTCGTGCGCGGCGACCCGGTACGGGTGGAGCGGCCGTAGGGCAGGCCGGGCCGGGACCCGTGCCCGCCCTGCCTCAGGCGACGAAGACGCAGAACGGGTGACCGGCGGGGTCGGCGTACACCCGTAACGGCTCGTCCGGGTCGTCGGACCGGTCCCGCACCAGCCGCCCGCCGAGCGCGAGCACCCGCTCGTGCTGCCGTTCCAGCTCGGCCACCGACGGCACGGTCAGGTCGAGGTGCAGCTGCTGCGGCACCTCCCCTTCCGGCCAGGTCGCCTCCGGCAGCCGGTCGACCTGCTGGAAGGCCAGTTGCGGCACGCCTTCCGCGGTCCTCAGCACCAGCCAGTCCCGGCCATGCTCGTCCGGTTCTCCGGCCGCCGGGGGCTCGTCACCGGACCGGTAGACCAGGCCGAGCAGCACGCGGTAGAACTCGGCCAGGGCGCGCGCGTCGGTGCAGTCCAGCACCACCTGGCACAGCCGCAGACCCGGTCCGTCGGTCATCGTCACCACCTCCGGCCTCCTCTTGCCCCGCCGGTCGCGGCCCAATCCGCGGTCCGTGACCGTCCCGGCTACCGTGGGCGCGGCGGACGGGCGGCCCGGCCCGCCGACGTACTGCGCGAGGAGGACGGATGCGACGGAGAAGGACCGGTCCGGTGACGGCGCTGGCGACACTGACGCTCGCCCTCACCGCCTGCGGCGGGGACGCCGGGACCGATCCCGAGACCTACCTCCGCGACGCCATGAGCGAGGCCGTGTCCGTCAAGCAGGAGACCGGGCAGTTCCCCCGGGGCGTGAGCGACCTGTCGGTCGGGGACTACGACGGCATCGGCGTCGTCACGTTCGTCACCAACAACGACGCGTCGGCGCTCTGCGTGCAGCTGTCTGTGCCGGACGCCAAGCGCAGCGTGTACTCCGCCGACCCCGGGCAGGTCACCGAGGGCGCCTGTGACATGGACCGCGTCCGGTGAGCCCGCTCGTGCAGCGCTTCCGCGCCGTGGTCGCCATGTGGATCTTCGTCGGCGGCGGTGGGTTCCTGCTGGCCGGGTTCCTCGGCCTCGCGTTGCTGACCCAGACGGGTCCGTTCGCGGCCGCGTCGACCTTCTCCGCCGCCGCCGAGTTCGCACCCGGCGCCGAGATCAAGGTGCGGGACACCGGCGTACGCCCCGGCAACATCCTCATCCTCGCGTCGCCGGCCGACGTGGACCCCGCCACCGTCCGGTGCACCGCGAAGAGCCGCGTCTACACCAGCGGCGAGCAGCGCAGCAGGGAGCTGACCGGGGCCCGGCCCGAGGGGACAGCGTCGGTGATGACCGACCGCGGTGACCCGCGGTTGTTCACTCCGGTGCTGGCCACCGAGGGCATCACCTGGATGGAAACCGACTTCGTGAGCTGCACCGGTGACGGCGTGGAGGCGTTCACCCTGACGTCGGCGAAGGGCCTGCAGAGCGACCGTTTCCGGCTCGGCGCCGGCCTGCTGCTCATGCTGCTCGCGCCGGTGTTCGCCGGGTTCGGCTGCCTCGCGCTGTACTTCACCCGGAAGTGGAACCGGGAGGCGGCGCTGCGCGGCGGCTCGACGAGCTGGCCCTACCGGTGACCGGGATGCGCCTGCACGTGGGCTGTGCCATGTGGACGCACAAGTCCTGGTCCGGCCGCTTCCTGCCGCATCCGCTGCCCGCGCACGAGCGGCTGCGCGCGTACGCCGCGTGGTGCGACGCTGTGGAGGGCAACACCACGTTCTACGCCACCCCGGCCCGCCGGACGGTGGCGTCCTGGGCCGAGCAGACCGATCCGGGCTTCCGCTTCCTGCCGAAGCTGCCGAAGGTGGTCACGCACGAGCGCCGGCTCACCGGCGGCGAGGCGGAGCTGCGGGCGTTCCTGCACGCCATGGAGCCGCTCGGCCCCCGGGCGGACGCGCTCTGGATCCAGTTGCCCGGCTCGTTCGGCCCCGACGACGTGCCCGACCTCGACCGGTTCCTGCGCACGCTGCCCGCCACCCACAGGTACGCCGTCGAGGTCCGCCACCCGGCCTTCTTCACCGAGGCCGGTGCGGTACGCGCGCTGGAGGCGACGCTGCACCGGGCCGGCGCCGAATGGATCCCGTTCGACACCACAGCGTTCTTCCGGACGCCGCCGACCAGCGACGCGGAGCGGGAGGCGTGGACGCGCAAACCGCGCCTGCCGCTGCGTACCCGGGCGCTGACCGACCGGCCCGTCGTGCGCTACCTCGGCCGGGACGACCCGGCCCGCACCGTCGAGGGCTGGCAGCCGTGGCTCGACGTGGTCACCGGCTGGCTGCGGGAGGGCCGCTCGCCGACCGTGTTCGTGCACACGCCGGACAACGCGGACGCGCCCGAGCTGGCCCGCCGCTTCCACGACCAGGTCCGCGAGCGGGTGCCCGGGCTCGCGCCGCTGCCGGAACCGGAGCCGGTCGGCCCGGCCACGCTGTTCTGAGCGCCGGATGGGATCGCCGACGCGGCCGGGCACACGCGCGCCCGGACGGACGGCCCGCGCAGCCCGGCCCCGCGGACCCGCGCCGGACCTCAGCCCGGCCGGCCGCCCTCGGGCGGGGGCAGGCGGTCGTCGTACACGCCGGAGGGGCCCGTGTACCGCTCGCCGCGCAGGAACGGCAGCGGGTTCGGGGTGCAGCCGTGCAGGCCGAGCGTCTGCTGCTGCATCACCGGCGCCGGACGCCCCCGCCCCGGGCAGCGCTCGTGCCCGTGACCCAGGCGATGGCCGACCTCGTGGTTGACCACGTAACGGCGGTACGCGGCGAGGTCGCTGCCGTACGCGGGCGCGCCGAGCACCCAGCGGGCCACGTTCACCACCACCCGGCCCCCGTTACGGCAGGACGTGTACCGGTCCAGGCCGTCCCCGCACAGGTCGTCGCGCGTACCGGGGGTCGCGAGATAGACGGTGAAGTCGGCGGGCTCACGGGCTCCGACGCGACGCAGGGCGATCCGCCCGTCGGTCGTCCAGCCACCCGGGCCGGCGAGGATGCCGGTGACCTGCGCCCCAAAGTCGGCCGCCGGCAGACCCGTGATGTCGCGCTCCACCGCCACGCGGTAGCGCAGCAGCCGGCCCGTACCCCCTGTGATGGCCGGCTCGGCGGCGGCGAACCGCCACCGGTTGCCACCCTCGGCGGGATAGCCGATCCGCGCCGGCCGGGGCCGGACGGGCGCCGCCGCCGACGCGGCCGGCGCGGCAGCGGACGGCCCGGCCGGCTCGGACAGCGCGACAGCGGGCTGGTCGGCCACCGCCGGTGTGCAGCCGGCCAGCGCCACCGCCAGCGCGATCACCGCCGCGCCGCCGCGTGTCCGGTCCACGGTCCTGGTCATCTCGTCTCCCCTCGGTGCCCGGTCGGGGGCACGGGGATGAGGACGGGTGATCCGTCGCGAAAGTTGGTCCGGCGGGGACTCAACCTTTTCCGCGTCCCGCACGTCCCTACCGGGGTGAGAGGTGCAGAGGACGGCCATGGCCCGGGGTGACGCGGAGTTCGTCGAGTTCGCGCGGGCGTCCTCCGCGCGGCTGACGCACGCCGCGTTCCTCATGACCGGCAACCACCACCACGCCGAGGACGCCGCCCAGACCGCGCTCGTGCGCACGTACGCGTCCTGGTCCCGGATCCGCAACGGCGACCCGTACGGCTACGCCCGCTCGGTGCTGGTGAACCACCTCGTCGACACCTGGCGGCGGCCGATCCGCGAGTACCCGAGCGACGACCTGCCGGAGCGCCACGGCGGCGACATGGCCGAGGAGGTGGCGACGCGGCGGTGGCTGGTCACCGCGCTCGGCACGCTCACCGCGCGCGAACGCGCCGTCGTCGTGCTACGGCACTACTTCGACCTACCGGAGGCTCAGGTGGCCCACGAACTCGACGTGTCGGTCGGCACCGTCAAGAGCACCTCGTCGCGGGCGCTGGAGAAGCTGCGTACCGCCGGTCTGTCCGCACCGCGACCGCAGGAGACGTGCCGGTGACCGAGATGGACGAGCTGCGCCGCGTGATGCGGGTGACCGAGCGGGCCGACGGCCTGGACATCGCGGACATCATGCGCCGGGGACGCCGGCTGCGCCGCCGCCGGCGGATCGGCACCGGGGTCGCGGCGGCGGTGGCGACCGTCGCGGTGGCGGTCGGGGTCACCGCCGTGGCGTCGCGGCCCGGCCCGCCGGACCTCCCGGCCGGGGAGCCGGTCGCCACCGCGTCCGCCGCCACTCCCCCGCCCTCGCCGACCGCCTCGCCGGCCCCGACCGAGGCGCCGCCGCAACCGCTCGGGACCGTCGTGGGAAGCGGCATCCGGTACGGCGCCGACGAGCGCGTGTTCTTCGTGGTCCCGGTGGACGTGCCGGAACTGCCGCGCGTGACGATCGGCCTGGTCGCCGGGCGGCGCGCGCCGGACGGCCGCCTGACCTCCGACTTCCTGGTCAACGACGTGTCCGGCAGCGACCGCCGGGCGGGGTTCCACGAGATCGGGTACGACCAGCAGCGAGTGCCCACCGACACGTCCGTCCCCACGTTCGGCTACTTCGTCGGCCCGGCCGCCCGCATCGTCGGGACAGTCGACGGCCGGCAGGTCGACGCGAAGCTGGCCCGCTGGAGCGAGGACCCCCAAGTGGTGATCTTCTGGTTCGACCCGGAAACCCTCACCCCGGGAACCCCGCTGGACGGCATCACCGCCCAGGACTCCAAGGGCCGCCGCCTGTAGCCCACCCTCTCCCTCCCCTCCCCCGCCCCCGGTGATCAAGGAATTTGCGGACTGACACCGCCCCGGTGAGGACACAAATTCCTTGATCACCGGGGTCAGGAGGGCGTGGCGTGAGAGCCGAGCCCGCCCCAGACTCCGTGATTCGCCGCCCGAGCCGCCCCGCGCACCCTCCCCCGTCCCGACGGCCCGAGCCGCCAGCAGATCTTGCTACGAAACGGCCCCAATGAGGGCACTTTCGTACCAAGATCTACGCTGCTCCCGGGATACGGACCACGGCTCTCAAGGCATGGGAGACCTGGACGCGCCCGGCACGGGCAGGCGAGGCGGGCACTGGCCCTCGTCGGTGATCTTGCACTTTCTGCCCGGTCAGATGGGGCATTCAGGACATCGACAGGGCCGCAAGTGCAAGATCGCGGGAGCGGGGAGCGGGGAGCGGGGAGCGGGGAGCGGGCGGGTGGGGGGTGGAAGGAGACGCGGGGTGGGGGTGTGAGGATCGGGGGCATGCGTGCTGTGGTGTTTGAGCGGTTCGGGGTGCGGCCGGAGATTCGCGACGTGGACGATCCGACGCCGGCGCCCGACGGGGTGGTCGTCCGGGTCGGTGCGACCGGCCTGTGCCGCAGCGACTGGCACGGCTGGCAGGGGCACGACCCGGACATCCGCCTGCCCCACGTACCGGGGCACGAGTTCGCCGGTGTCGTCGTGGCGGCCGGCGCGGACGTCCGCGGCTGGCGGCCCGGCGACCGGGTGACCGCGCCGTTCGTCTGCGCGTGCGGGCGGTGCCCGTCCTGCCTGGCCGGCGACCAGCAGGTCTGCGAGCGGCAGACCCAGCCGGGCTTCACCGGATGGGGCTCGTTCGCCGAGCTGGTCGCGGTACGGCACGCCGACGTGAACCTGGTCCGGCTGCCGGACGAGCTGGACGAGGCGGCCGCCGCCGCGCTCGGCTGCCGGTTCGCCACCGCGTTCCGGGCTGTCGTCGCGCAGGGCCGGGTGGCGGCGGGCGAGTGGGTCGCAGTGCACGGCTGCGGCGGTGTCGGCCTGTCCGCGGTCATGGTCGCGGCGGCGAGCGGCGCGCGGGTGGTGGCCGTGGACGTCTCCCCCGCCGCGCTGGAGCTGGCCCGCCGCAGCGGCGCCACCGTCTGCCTGGACGCGAGCGCGCTCGGCGGTCCCGGCGAGGTGGCAGCCACGATCCGGGAGGCCACCGGCGGAGGTGCCCACCTCTCCCTCGACGCGCTGGGCAGTCACGCCACCTGCGTGGCGTCGATCGAGGGCCTGCGCCGGCGCGGCCGGCACGTGCAGGTCGGGCTGCTGCCCGCCGCGCAGGGCCGCCCGGTGCTGCCGATGGACCTGGTGATCGCGTACGAGCTGGAGCTGCGCGGCAGCCACGGCATGGCGGCGCACGCGTACCCGGAGATGCTGCGGCTGGTCACCGCCGGGGTGCTGCGCCCGGGCGAACTGGTCACCCGCACCGTCGACCTGGCCGCCGCGCCCGATGCGCTGGCCACCATGGACCGGCCGGCAGTCGCCGGGATGTGCCTGATCGAGCCCTGAGAACGGGCACGGGCCGGCCCGGCGCCGGGAGACCCGGCGCGGACCGGCCCGCGAGGCCGCGTGATCGTCAGTCGGTGACGGTCACCGTGACGGTACGGGGCGGCTGCTGGTACTGCCCCCGGTTGTCCATGCCGCGGATCGTCACCGTGTACGTGCCGGCCGGGATCACCGGCGACGTGTACGCGAAGTTCGATCCCGGCGAGCCCGGGCTGGTGAGGAACGTGGCGATCCACGGCCAGTTGCTCGGCGCGCCCGCCCGGCCGAACGTGCCGGCGGAGTTCATGCCCTGCCCGGCGCTGTTGCCGATCTGCACCTCGACCTTCTGCATGCCGCCGTCGTCCACGGCCCGGCCGGTGATCACGATCCGGCCGCCGGTGTACGCCTGGCCCTCGACCGGAGTGATGCTCGGCTCCAGCGTCGGGTCGGTGTCACCCGGGTAGACCAGGTAACGGGCGGTCGCGCCGCTGGTCGAGTTGTCCTGCTGACCCGAGGTGTCCACGGCCCACGCCTCGACGCTGTAGGTGCCCCGGGTGGGCAGGTCGATCGAGAGCGTGAACCCGGTGCTGGTCGCGCCGGGCGAGGCGAGCGTCGCGTCGACGGTGGCGAACGCGGCGGCCATGGTGCCGTTGGGCTGCACGTACCGGCCGGTGTCCAGGTCGCGCAGCGCGATCCGGACCTCCCGGACGCCCTTGTCGTCGGTCGCGGTGCCGGCCAGGTCCAGGTGCAGCTGGTCGATGTCCTGGTTGGTGCCGGTGAAGCTGAGCAGCCCGTTGGGGAAGGCGTCGCCCGGCACCTGGGCGGTGACGGTGAGCCGGCCCATGTTGGTGCTGGACGTGGTCAGGCCGAGCTTGTCGGTCGCCCGTACCCGGAAGTCGTAGACGCCCGGGGTGAGCGGCACCGTGGTGAACGACCAGTCGAACGTCGCGGCGTCGAGGTTGGTCGGCGAAATCCGGTGGTAGCCGGCGACCGAGTCGGCGCCCCACGTACCGTCGCTGGCGAGCGCCTCGCGGGTGGTGTTGTTGCGCAGATAGATCTCGACCGACTTCAGGGCGTCGTCGTCGCGCGCCGTACCGGCGAACGTGATCGTGCCGCCGGGCGCGACGGTGAGCGGCGCCGGGTTGCCCGGCGGGGTCATCGCCACCGGCGAGGTGATCGCCACGGTCGGCGGTACGCCGTTGGCGGAGACGGTCCAGTCGCGGGTGTCGCCGCGCAGGTCGCTCTGCCCGGTCGTGTCGACGGCGGTGGCGGTCATCTTCCACTGCCCCTCGATCGGCAGCGTGACCTCGTACTGCCAGGTGGCGGACGTCGCGCCGATCACGTCCGGCTCGCCGCGGAAGGTGTTGTAGACCGCGGCGACGGTGCCGTCGTCCTGCAGGTACCTGTTGTCCGGCGTGCGGAACGAGTAGATCAGCGAGTTGACGCCCTTGTCGTCGGTGGCGGTGCCGGAGGCCACGAACGTCTGCGTGGCGACCAGGCCGGCCGCCGGCGAGCTGATCCGGGTCGTCGGCGGCAGGTCGTCGAAGCGGAACGCTTCGATCTTCTTGACCGCCTTGGTGGTGTCGCCGGCGCCGTTGCGGTCGAACGTCTTGGCCTGCAACTGGTAGACCCCGGCCGGCAGCGTCACCGGCAGGCTCCACGTGGTGGAGGTGGCGTTCGGCGCGGCGACCGTCGTGTTGATCGCCTTGAACGCGCCCCAGGTGGTCAAGTCGGCCTGGAGGTACTTGCCGCTGTTGCGGTCCTGGATCTCCAGCTGGACCCGGGCCACTCCGGCCGGGGCGAGCGCCTGACCGCTGATGGTGAACGACTCGCCCGCCGGCTTCACCGCGCCCTCGATCGGCGTGGTGATCGTGGTGTCCAGCGCCGCCGGTGCGGGCTCCTTGGAGAGGTCGAAGAAGGCCACCCGGCCGGTCGTCTTGCCGCCCTTGACGTTGCCGTCACCGCCGACGAGCAGGCCGCGCGAGGTGGCGAGCATCGCCTTCTCGCCCTCGTACGAGTTGGAGCCGGGGTTCCACTCCAGGGCGGTGCCGGTGAGCGGGTCCAGCGCGCCGAGGTGGTCGCGGCGGACCACCTGGTCGCCGAGGCCGTAGCCGCTGAGTCCCTGGCCGGTGCCGTAGCCGACGTTGTCCAGGCCGGGCCACGGCACGTTCGACGTGGGCGACTCCTGCCAGCTGAAGTGACCGCCGACGTAGACGGCGGTGTCGGTGATCGCCACCGAGTAGATGCTGTCGAAGTGCCGGGAGATCCAGAGCGGCTCGACGTGGTCGTTTCCGGTCAGCGAGTACGCGATGGCGGTGTCGTTGATCGGCGGACGGTCACCGCCGGAGCCGCTGGTGACCACGAAGTACGAGTCGTCCGGGGCGATGTCACCGGCGAAGACCCGCTGGATGCCGCCGACGAAGGAGAGGTTGTCCTCCCACAGCCGGGTACGCCAGGGCAGCAGCGCCTTGCTGGCCGTACCGATGAGCGCCACGCCGTAGCGGTCCTGGCCGGCGATCTGGCGGCCGGTGTGCACGACCAGCAGCTTGCTGCGGTCGTGGGTGAGCTTGAGCTGCTGCACGGTGAGCATGCCGCCGACGCCGATGCCGCCGGTCAGCGGCAGGTTGAAGCCGGTGTCGACGGCGCCGGTGGTGGGGTTGAGCGCGGCCAGGCCGCTGCGGCTGACCCCGTTGACGGTGGCGAACTGGCCGCCGACGTAGACGGCGTTGCCGCTGACCGCGAGCGCGGTGGCCCGCGCGTTGGCGGTGGCGGTGAACGCGGCGATCGGCGCGCCGGTGGTCGGGTTCAGCCGGGCGATCTTGCGCTTGGTGACCCCGTTGATCGTGTTGAACGCGCCGGCGATGTAGAGCGACGAGCCGTCCGGCGACGCCTCCACCGCGGCGACCGCGCCGTCGATGACCGGCTTGAACCCGGTGTCCACCTTGCCGGTGTCCAGGTTGTACGACGCCAGGGACCGCTGCGTGATCGCGGACCCGCCGACGTTCGCGATCGACGTGAACGTGCCGGCGATGAAGACGCGGTTGCCGATCACCTCGATGTCGGTGATCTCGCCGTTGGTGATCCGCGGCGTGTCGGTGCGGGGCGTGGTCGGCATCAGCCGGGTGTCCCCGGGGGTGACCAGCGCACGGGTCGCGGTGGTACGCGCGGCGCCGAGCGCGGCGTTGCTCCCCGTCGCCTGGGCGCCGGTACGGCCGGCCACGCCGGCGTCCCGCACGGTGACGGTGGCGGCGAGCGCCGGCACTCCCGCCACCACGACCGCGCCGGCGGCGACGACCGCCACCGCGCGAAGCCAAACTCGCATCGAGACAACTCTCCCTGTCCGCCGGGACGGCCCCCTCGGGTGATTCCCGATTCCCCTCCGTCCGCGTGCCGGACGCCACCGTAGGAGGCAAAGACCTCTCGCGATACGTGCCGCACCGGTAATCGACCGGTCGCCATCAATTCCGGCCACACCGGTAGGACGCCTCCACCGATCGGGTCACCCGCTGTCACCGTCCGGCCGTGCGCGGCGTCGGCACGCGACGCCGATCGTCCACAGCGGACCCGGGGTCAGTCGCCCCGCACCCGGGGGTGGCGGTGGTCGGTCAGCCGCAGGCCGACGCCGCGTACCGCCGCGATGGTGACGCCGGTGCCCAGCTCGTCGAGCTTTCGGCGCAGCCGCTTCACCAGGGACTGCACGTCGGCCCGGCCGTGCGTCGGCGCGTCGTGCCAGACCGCGTGGTGCAGGTCGGCGTAGCTCCACACCCGTACCGGCTCGGCGGTGAGGCAGGTCAGCAGGTCGCGCTCCAGCCGGGTCAGGGCGGTCTCGCGGTTGCCCCACCGGGCGGTGGACCGGGCCGCGTCGATCACCAGCGCGCCGTCCGGCGCGGGCTTGTCCCGGGGTACGGGCCGGACCGGCGCGACGGCCGGCGCCAGCGCGGGGGCCGGGGCGGGCGCGCCGGTCATGATCAACTCGCGCAGCTCGTCGAGATCGGCGACCATCAGAAGGGGCGCGACGCCGTCCAGCAACTCGGTCAGCCGCAGCCGCTCGGCCGGCGACGACGTCACCCCGATGACGAGCGAGAAGGGGCGCTCCGACGGGTCGGTGCCGGAGTCCGCCGCGTTCGTGCCGTCAGTCGTCACCGCGCCCCACCGTGACTAAAACTGTCAACAGGCCGTCCGATCCGGGGGCCTGTTGGTGACATGTTGCTCACGTACGGTCATTGATCGTTCCTTACTGTCGATCATAGTGTCCACTCAGGCGTCCGGCGCAGACCCGCACGGCGCCTAGGGGGCCTGGGGGGTTCTTTTCACACCGGTGTCGCAGTCGGGAGTTCGTCTCCTGGCCCTTCTGCCATGGCTCGATCATCAGCGGGTCATCGGAACAGGAGGCAGCACCGATGCTGAGACGTCCACACAGATGGGGCCCGGCCCGGCGGCTGGTGAGCGCGGGCGCGGCCCTGGTGCTCGCCGCCACCACGCTGGCCGTGACCGGCACGGCGGCACAGGCCGAGACCGGCGCGGGCGCGTCGGCCGACGACAAGATCCGTCCCGAACTCACCCGCCAGCTCCAGGGCAAGAGCGAGGGTGACTTCTGGATCCACTTCGGCGCCAAGGCGGACCTGAGCAAGGCCGCCGCGATCAAGGACTGGAACGAGCGCGGTGCCGCCGTCGCGGCGGCGCTGAAGAAGACCGCCGCCGACAGCCAGTCGAAGATCCGCGCCGAACTGGACCGCTCGGGTACGAAGTACCAGACCTTCTGGGCGACGAACGCCATCAAGGTCACCGACGGCTCGCTGACCATGGCGCAGAACTTCGCCGCCCACTCCGAGGTGGACGGCCTGTACGCGCCGGTGGAGTACAAGCTGCCGGAGACCACCCCCGGCACCGACGAGAAGTCGGCGAACGCCCTGGAGTGGGGCATCGCCAACATCAACGCCGACGACGTGTGGTCCCAGTACGGCGTCAAGGGCGCCGGGATCACCGTGGCGAGCATCGACAGCGGCGTCCAGTTCGACCACCCGGCGCTGGTGAACTCGTACCGGGGCAACAACGGTGACGGCACCTTCGACCACGACTACAACTGGTACGACGCCGCCGGCGAGTGCGCCACCGCGCCGTGCGACTCCGACGGCCACGGCACGCACACCATGGGCACCATGGCCGGTGCCGACGGGGCCAACCAGATCGGTGTCGCCCCCGAGGTCAAGTGGATCGCCGCGAACGGGTGCTGCCCGTCCGACGACGCGCTGGTCTCCTCCGGGCAGTGGATGCTGGAGCCCACCGACCTCAACGGGCAGAACCCGGACGTCAGCAAGCGGCCGAACATCATCAACAACTCGTGGGGCACCAGGACGCCGTCGAACGAGCCGTTCATGGAGGACATCACCGACGCCTGGACCGCGTCCGGCATCTTCGGCGTCTGGTCCAACGGCAACAACGGCCCGTCCTGCCAGACCAGCGGCTCGCCGGGCAGCCTGGCCAGCAACTACTCGGCCGGCGCGTACGACGTCAACAACAACATCGCCAGCTTCTCGTCCCGGGGCACCGGGCAGAACGGTGAGATCAAGCCGAACATCTCGGCGCCGGGTGTGAACGTGCGCTCCAGCGTGCCGACCGACTCGTACGCCAGCATCAGCGGCACCTCGATGGCGGCGCCGCACCTGGCCGGCGCGATCGCGCTGCTCTGGTCGGCGGCGCCCACCCTGGTCGGGGACGTCACGGCGACCCGCGCGCTGCTCGACGACGCGGCCATCGACAAGGGTGACACCCAGTGCGGCGGCACCACCGACGACAACAACGTCTACGGCGAGGGCCGCCTGGACGCGCTCGCGCTGCTCGCCGCCGCCCCGATCGGCGACAACGGCACGCTGGCCGGCAAGGTCAGCGACGCCGCCACCGGCGCGGGCATCGCCGGGGCCACCGTCACCGTGTCCGGCGCGGCGGACCGCACGCTGACCACCGGCGCGGACGGGACGTACTCGTCGCTCCTGCCGGCCGGCGACTACCAGGTGGTCGTCTCGGCGTTCGGGTACGCGACCCGCACGCTGTCGGCGACGATCACCGCGAACACGACGACCACGCTCGACGTGGCGCTCACCGCGGTGGCGAGCGTGACGGTCAGCGGGCAGGTCACCGACGGGCCCGGGCACGGCTGGCCGCTGTACGCGAAGGTGAGCGTCGAGGGCACGCCGATCTCCGACTACACCACGCCGGCGACCGGCCGCTACAGCCTGTCGCTGCCGTCCGGGGCCACCTACCGGCTCACTGTCGAACCGCAGTACGCCGGCTACCTGACCACCACCAAGGAGATCACCGTCGGCACGGGCAACGCCGTCGCCAACATCGCGGTGCAGGCGAACCCGGAGGCGTGCACCACCGCCCCCGGCTACACGACCAGCTCCGACGGCGAGTACGAGACGTTCGACGGCACGGGCGTGCCGGACGGCTGGACCGTGGTGGACAACGCCGGCACCGGCCAGGTCTGGGAGTTCACCGACGCCGGTGAGCGCGGCAACCTGACCGGCGGCAGCGGTAACTTCGCCATCATCGACAGCGACAACTACGGCAGCGGCGGGCGGCAGGACACGTCGCTGGTCAGCCCGGTGGTCGACCTGACCGGCGTCACCGCGCCGGTGATCCGGTTCAACCAGGACTACAACTGGCTCAACAGCGACCGGGCGGACGTCGACCTGAGCCTGGACGGCGGCACCACGTGGAGCAACGTGCTGCGGCAGGCGGCCGACGTACGCGGCCCGCGGGTGACCGAGGTGCCGATCCCGCAGGCGGCCGGCCAGTCGCAGGTGCGGGTGCGCTTCCACTACTACGAGGCGAGCTGGGAATGGTGGTGGCAGGTCGACAACGTGCTCATCGGCAGCAAGCTCGTCTGCAAGCCGGTGAACGGCGGCCTGGTGCTCGGCCACGTCCGCGACAAGAACGACAACGGCTACGTCAACGGCGCCACGGTGACCAGCAAGGACCGCCCGGCGGAGAAGGCCACCACAGTGGCCACGCCGGACGACACCGAGCTGCCCGACGGCTTCTACTGGATGTTCTCGTCGCTGACCGGGACGCACCCGTTCACCGCCAGCGCCGGCAACTACGTGAGCCAGACCAAGCAGGTGACGGTCGAGGAGGACTGGGCCACCGCGGCCAACTTCCAGCTCGCCGCCGGCCGGCTGTCGGTGAAGCCGACCTCGATCACCGGCACGGTCCGGATGCCCAGCGGGAAGGTCAGCAAGACCTTCACCGTCACCAACACCGGCGGGGCCCCGGTCACCGCCGAGTTCAGTGAGCGCGACGGCGGGTTCGTGCTGCAGCGGGCCGACGGTTCCCAGTTGTCCCAGCAGCAGGTGCTCGGCTCCACCGGCGCGCCGCTGCAGCGGCTGACCGCCGCCACCTCGTTCGCGGCCCGCTCGTCGGGCAAGTCGTCGAACGCGATCGCTGCCGCCGCACCCCAGGCGGACCCGTGGACCACCATCCCGGGCTACCCGGCGAACGTGATGGACAACCGGGTCGTCACCGTCGACGGCTCCGTCTACTCCATCGCCGGTGGCGACGGCACCGCGTCGAGCGCCAAGAACTACCGGTACGACCCGATCGCCCAGACGTGGACCGGGATCGCCGACCTGCCCGGCGCGCGCAACGCCATGACCGTCGGGGTGGTCGACGGCAAGATCATCGCCACCGGCGGCTGGGGCGCCGCCGGTCCGGACGCCGCCACCTTCTCGTACGACCCGGCGGCGAACACCTGGACCCGCAAGGCCGACAACCCGGCGCCGCGCTCGGCAGCCGGCCAGGCGGTCGCGGGCGGCAAGCTGTACGCGATCGGCGGCTGCACCACCGCGAGCTGCACGCCGATGGCCAACTCGGTGGTCCGGTACGACCCGGGCGCCGACGCCTGGGAGACGTTGCCGGCGTACCCGAAGTCGGTGGCGTTCCTGTCCTGCGGCGGGATCGACGGCATCGTCTACTGCACCGGCGGCAACGACGGAACCACGTCGCAGAAGGTCGGGTATGCCTTCGACCCGGGCGCGAACGCCTGGACCGCCATCCCGGACGCGCCGGCCGACAGCTGGGCCTCCTCGTACGCGGTGGCCAATGGCAAGCTCCTGGTCGTCGGCGGGTCGCAGGGCGGCGCCATCACCAACGCCGGCTTCGCGTTCGACCCGGCGACCAACTCGTGGGCCAACCTGCCCAACGCCAACACCGCCCGCTACCGGGGTGGCGCGGCCTGCGGGTTCTACAAGATCGGCGGTTCGTCGGGCAGCTTCACGGCCACCAAGGACAGTGAGGTCCTGCCCGGCTTCGGCGAGTGCTCGGAGGCCGCGGCCGACGTGAGCTGGCTGACCGTCGACAAGTCGAAGGTCACGCTGGCGCCGGGTGAGAAGGTCACCGTCACCGTCACGATGACGGCGAACGTCGACCAGCCGGGCACGTACTCCGCGTCGGTGGCGATCAAGGAGGACACTCCGTACACCGTCGAGCCGGTGGCGGTGACCATGATCGCGCAGCCGCCGACCACCTGGGGCAAGCTGTCCGGCACGGTCTCCGGCACGAGCTGCCAGGGCACCACCGCGCCGCTGGCGGGCGTGACAGTGCAGGTCGACTCCTGGGCGAACTCGTACACCTTCACCACCGACGCCCAGGGCCGGTACGCCTACTGGATGGACCGGCGCAACAACCCGCTGACCCTGATCGTCGCGAAGGACGGCTGGAAGCCCCAGACGCGCCAGACGAAGATCAACAGCAGTACGCCCACGGTGGAGGACTTCACCCTCTCCCCCACCCGCTGCTGACCTCAGCACCGACGAGGACGGCCCGCCCGGCACACACCGAGCGGGCCGTCCCACTTCTGTTGATCTGCGAGCCCGGCGAGATCTTGGTACCAAACGGCCCCATAGGGGCACTTTCCTACCAAGATCTCCGCCAATCCCACCACGCGGAACGCGCGTCTCGCCTGACGGGAGGCTCGTCGCGGCAACCAGCCGCACGAGGATCTCCGGCACACACCCGCGCCCCCACCGGCGGCGGATCTTGCACATGCGGCCCTGGCAAAGTGCGCCAAAGGGACACCCCCGGGGCCAAAAGTTCAAGATCGCCGGACCGGACCGGACCGGACCGGACCGGGGTGGGGCGGGGCGGGCGGGGGCGCGGTCAGGGAGTGAGGCGGAAGCCTACGCCTCGGACGGCGTGGATCGTGGCGGAAGCGTCGAGGCGGCCCAGCTTGCGGCGGAGGCGGCGGACCACCGAGTGCATGTCCGAGCGCCGTCCGAGATGGTCGTTGCCCCACACGGTGCGGTGCAGCCGGGCGTACGTCCACACCTGGCCGGGCGTGCCGGCGAGGCAGACCAGCAGGTCGTGCTCCAGCGGCGTCAACCCGATCTCCCGCTCCCGCCAGCGCAGCACCCGCCGGTCGGAGTCGACGGCCAGATCACGCCCGGGCGGCTCGGCCGGTGTCTCGACGTCCACGACCGCGGGCGGCGGGGTGAGCGCGGGCCGACGTACCAGGTCGAGGAAGCGACGGGCCTGGTGGGCGCTGGAGACGATCAGGAACGACTCGGTGCCGCCGAGCAGTTGGGCGAGCTGCCGGCGCTCGGCCGACGAGGACGCGATGCCGATGACCAAGGACGGGAGCCCTGTCATCCGTTCCCACCTTTCCGGCAGGCCGAACCACAACGCCGGGCGGCCGCCAGGCACGACGTTGCGGAGGCACCTGGCTTGCGGAGTTCGACCCGAGGGGTGCGGGAGCTGCGGTTTCGTGAGGCTTCGGGGTGAACTACCGGGATCATATAGCCGGGCACCGATGATTGGTATAGCAGTTAACGTCGATGTAACTGCCTGCAACAAGGTGTTCGAGGCAACCTGCGCCGGGCCGGTTTCGCCACGCGCGTACCGATGAGAGCCGGGAGGTACGGCGGTCCAATGCGTGTGATCACCCACCTGCTCTGTCTGGCCGACGGGACGCCCACCCGCGCGGACATCGCGGCGCGCTGCGCCGAACTGGCCGAGGCGCTGCGTGGCCGCGACGGGGGCGTGGTGGTGTGCGACGTGTCCGCCGTGACCGCACCCGACCTGGTCACCGTCGAGGTGCTGGCGCGGATGCGCCTGACCGCGCGGCGGTTCGGCTGGCGGCTGGAGGTACGCGGCGCGGGCGACGACCTACGCGAGCTCGCGGGCCTGCTCGGGCTGGCCGGCGCCCTCCTCCAGCCGGGCGGGCAGCCCGAACAGCGGGAACAGGCGGTCGACGTCGAGGAAGTTGTTGAGCGACGTGATCCGGTCGCCGGAGACGCCGAGCACGATCAACGCCCAGGGCACGTGGCCTGAGCCGTCGGGGTCACGCCGGTAGTGCCCGAACGCGGGCATCCCGTTGGCGGCGGTCGGTACGAGGCGGGAGCCGCGGCAGCCGCTGCCGGTGCCCGCCATCCACGCCGCGATGTGCTCGGGGCCGTGCAGCCACAGCGGCAGCGGCGGCATCGACAGCGTCGCGTCCTCGTGCAGCAGGGCGGTGAGCGCCGTCAGGTCGTACGCCTCGAAGGCGCGCACGTAGCGCGCGAGCAGCGCCTGCTGCTCGGCGTCGAGCGGCCGGCGCACGTCGGCCTCGGTGTCGGCGGAGGCGAGCGTGGCCCGCGCCCGCTGCAGGGCGCTGTTGACGCTCGCCACCGACGTGTCGAGCAGTTCGGCGACCTCCTGCGCCGACCAGGCCAGCACCTCGCGCAGGATGAGCACTGCGCGCTGCTTCGGCGGCAGGTGCTGCAGCGCCGCGACGAACGCCAGCCGGACCGACTCCCGGCCGGCGACCACCTCGGCCGGGTCGGCGACCTCCGGCAGCACCCGGTCGTCGGGCGCCGGACCGAGCCAGATCTGCTCCGGGCGCGGCTCGCCGGGGTGGGTGGCGGTGCCGACGCCGGCCGGGCCGAGGTCCATCGGCCGGACCCGGCGCTGCGCGCTGGTGGACATGGTGAGGCAGACGTTCGTCGCGATCCGGTAGAGCCAGGTCCGCAGCGCGGACCGCCCCTCGAACTTGTCGAAGTTGCGCCAGGCCCGGACGAACGTGTCCTGCACCGCGTCCTCGGCCTCGAAGGCCGAACCCAGCATCCGGTAGCAGTAGCCGGTCAGCTCCGACCGGTACGCCTCGAGTTGCGCCTCGACGGGGACGCTCGCCACCTCGCTCACCTGGCTGAAACTAGCCCACATGCTGCGTGATCGCGAGCACGTTCGAGCCCGTGCCGATGAGTACGCCCGGCCCGCGCGGTCCAACTGTCGTCAGGTCACCACGTCCGAGGAGCACCGATGACCACAGCGCAGCGCGACGAGACCCACGCCCCGGGGCGGTACGCCGACGTCAACGGCGTCCACCTGTACTACGAGACGCACGGTGCCGGGCGGCCGATGATCCTGCTGCACGGCGGCCTTACCTCGGGTGAGATGTTCGCGCCGATCCTGCCCACGCTGGCCGCGAAGCACCAGGTCGTCGTGGTGGACCTCCAGGGCCACGGCCGCACCGCCGACGTGGACCGGCCGCTCGACATGGCGCTGATGGCCGACGACGTCGCCGCGCTCATCGACCACCTCGGGCTGGACCGCCCGGACGTGGTCGGCTTCTCCCTCGGCGGCGGCGTCGCCCTGCACACCGGTTTCCGGCACCCGGAGAAGGTGGGCCGGCTGGTCGCCGCGTCCGCGCACATCCGCCGTGACGCCGTGTACCCGGAACTGCTGGCGCAGCAGGGGCAGGTGAACGCCGCGGCGGCCGAGTACATGAAGGACACGCCGATGTACGAGCTGTACCAGCGGGTCGCGCCGCGTCCGGAGGACTTCCCCCGGCTGCTCGACAAGATCGGCGAGGCGATGCGGAAGGACTTCGACTTCACCGAGCAGGTACGCGCCCTGCGGGTGCCGACACTCGTGGTCGCCGCCGACGCCGACATGGCCCCGCCGAGCCACTTCGTCGAGGTGTTCGGGCTGCTCGACGGCGGCCTCCGCGACGGCGGCTGGACGGGCGAGGGCCGCCCGGCGGGCGGGCACGCGCTGGCGATCCTGCCCGGCCTGACCCACTACGACATCGACCAGTCGCCGCTGTTCGCCGCGGTCACCCTGGACTTCCTCGACCGGGACCGCTGAGTCCACGCGTGTGCCGCGTCCCGTCCCGGGGTACCGCTTTCCGCAGGAGCACTGGTGAGGAGGACGAGATGACCGACCCCAGGTACGCACCGATCGGGCTGGCCACTGCCGGGCAGTTGGTCCCGGACGACGGGGAGACCGGCGGCGGTGAGGTCGTCGGCGCCGACGACGCGGCGGCGGACGCCGCCCGGGCCGGCGCGGACGTGGACCTGTCCCGGGCCGACCGGGACAGCGACGGCACCCCGGTGGGCGCCGCCGATGCCGAGGCCGACCGCAGGCGCGCCGCCGGCGAGTGAACGACCGGTTCCGTCCCGCCATCCGTACGACGGTGGCGGGGCGGAGCCGTCCTCAGCCGTCGACCGGCAGCTCCACGTCGGGCAGGTGGCCCAGCGCCCGGATCGCGGTCACGGCGGCGTACCCGTCGGCCAGCCAGGCGATGTCGGTGCCGGGGACCGCGCGGACCGCGTTCTCCTCGACCGCCGTCCGCACGAAGCCCTCGCCCCGCTCGGCGATCGAAACCTGCACCTGGCCGAACGGCGCCAGGGTCGCCCGGCGCAGCCCGGCCACCTGGTCGGCCGGCAGGTCGGGCACGTTGAGGTTGAGCACGGTGCCCGGGTCCGCCTCGGCCAGCCACGGCAGCAGCGTCGCGGCCAGCTCGGCGGCGCTCGACCAGTGGCGGGACTCGTCGTCCACGCTGTCCAGCACCGCGATCGCCGCGCCGCCACTGCCGGCGCTCGCCGCCGCCGGGGTGAGCACGTCGAGCGACACGGCGAGCGCGCGGATGCCGTTGTTCCCGGCGGTCAGCGCCGCGCCGACGGTGCCGGAGTGCAGGACCGCGTGGCCCGCGTTCGCGCCCCGGTTGATGCCGGACAGCAGCAGATCCGGGACCGGCCCGAACACCCCGAGCCCGGCCAGCACCGCGATGTAGGCCGGGGAGGCGGCCACCGCGTACGCCGGCACGTCGGGCAGGCCGTCCAGCTCGGTCTCGCGGAACACCAGACGCCCGTCCTCGGTCACCGCGGACAGCGCCGCGCTCATCCCGCTCGCCTCGGCCTCCGGCGCCGCGACCACCACGTCCAGCCCGCGCTCGTACGCGGCCCGGGCCAGCGCGCGGATGCCGGGGGCGTGCACGCCGTCGTCGTTCGTCACCAGCACCCGGGGCGGCCGGTCAGCCGTCATCGTCGCCACCGTCCAGCGGGGTCAGCCGCACCCGGCCGGCCAGTTCGCGTACCGCCTCGGCCCGGCCGGTGCCCAGCCCGTGCCGGGTCACGTTGAGCGCTCCGGCGGCGGCGCCGACGTGCAGCGCCTCCCGCATGTCGCCGCCCCGGGCCAGCACCGCCGCCACCCCGGCGGTCATCGAGTCGCCGGCGCCCCGGTGGTCGGCCAGTTCCAGCGGCGGGGCGTGCACCAGCAGCGGCTCGCCGTCCTCCGGCAGCGCCAGCGCCGGCTCCCCGGCGCGGCTGATCAGCACCGTCCGTGCGCCGCGCTCCTGGCAGCGGCGGCCGGCGTCGCGCAGCGCCTCGACGCTGTCGTCCTTGGCGAGGCCGTCGTCGAGCAGTTCCTCGTGGCTGACCTTCAGCACGCTCACCCCGCCGTCGAGCACGGCCTCCAGGTACGGCCCGGACAGGTCCGCCACCACCGTGCCGCCGTTGGCGCCCAGGTCGGCGGCGAGCCGGCGGTAGATGTCCGGGTCCACCACCTGCGGGTCGGCCGGCCCGCTGAGCACGCTGACCGGGGCGCGCAGCCCTTCGGTGAGTGTCACCGTGTACAGCTCGTCGATGTCGTGCCGCACCATCGGCGCGCCCGGGTGCTCGGCGATCTCGGCCCGCTCGCCGTCGCGCCTGTCGTGCACGTACCAGCCGGTGCCGGATTCCCGCCGGACCACCCGTACCGTGACGTCCTCGTCGTCGAGCAGCTTGCGGACCGCGTCGCCGACCTCGCCGCCGAGGCCCACGCACAGGGTCACCGGTACGCCGAGCGCGGCGATCATCCGGGTCTGCCACACCCCCTGCCCGCCGGGGTGCAGGTGCAGCTCGGGTACGTCGCCCTGCTGCTCGATCGTCACAGTCAACAGCGGGGCCGGGGCGAACACCATCACCTTCTGGTCCATCCACCAGTGGTGCCCGCTGACCGGCCCCGGTAATCCCCCAGGTCAGTGCGGGTGTGCGGGTGCGGCGGTCAGCTGCCCAGGGCGAGATCCGCCACCTCGGCGGCGCAGCCCCAGGACAGCGTCACCCCCGCCCCGCCGTGCCCGTACGCGTGCACCAGCCGTCCGTCCGCCGGGTCCACCTCGACGCGGGGGCCGCCGTGCCGGGCCGGGCGCAGCCCGATCCGCTCCCCGACCAGCGGCGCGTCCGCGAGCTGCGGCACCAGC
Organism: Micromonospora sp. WMMA1947; assembly: GCF_027497355.1. Lineage (NCBI taxonomy): Bacteria > Bacillati > Actinomycetota > Actinomycetes > Micromonosporales > Micromonosporaceae > Micromonospora > Micromonospora sp. WMMA1947. The sequence goes on from NZ_CP114909.1 coordinate 25,025, forward strand.
GCCACGCACCGGCGCCGGATCGCGGCCGCCTCCTGCGGGTCGGGGCGGGTGTGCCACACCCGCCCCTCGTAGGTGCCGCCGAGCACCACGTCGTGGTGGCGCGGGTGCACGTACGTGATGCCGGCCGGGTCGTCCTCGTCGCGTACTGAGACGGTCAGGCCCGGATTCGCCACCAGCAGGACGTGCCCGCGCGCCGGGTACACGGCCGGGTCGGCGGCGAGGCGGCCGGCGGCCAGACCGGTCGCGTTCACCACGACCGGCGCGACCTCGTACGCCTCGGCGAGCGCGCCCAGGGGACGGCGGACGATTCGGCCGCCGCCCGCCTCCAGGCGCTGCCGCAGCCAGGTGAGGTACGGGGTCATCTCCACCGACGGGGCGGTGAACCGCAGCAGCGCGGTGTACGGCGGCTCCGCCGGCTCGGCCACCAGGTCGCCGCAGGCGTCGGCCCACCAGGGCGGCCCGGCGTAGCGGTGGCGCAGCCACATCCGGGTGGGCCGGTCGACCACCCCCGGCACGCCGTCGGCCGCCTGGCGGCGCAGCTCGGCGTGGGTGTCCCGCGCCCAGCGCAGCACCCGGGGATCCTCCTCGGTGTGGCTGGGGTACCAGACCGCGGCGGCCACCGTGGACACGGTGTCGGCCGGGTCGTGGGCGGTCAGCACGGTGACGTGTGCGCCGCGCCGCTGGAGCGTGAGCGCTGTCGTCATCCCGATCACCCCGCCGCCGACCACCACCACGTCCGCCTTCGTCATGATCCGCTCCCGTCACCAGTACCCGCGTGTTCCCGCCGATGGTGGCCGCCCGGACGGCTGGTGTTCAAGACGGATCGGGCGGCGTACGGGACCAAATCGCTTTGTCCGTCTCGGTTACGCTCGTGGCGTTTGGCCTTGGGGAGGTCTCATGAGTGCGGATCCTTCGATGAGCGGCGACTTCACCCGCATGCTCGACGCCACGATGGCGGCACTTCGGACGGTGGGTCCGCCACCGGAGGGCGAGGCGGACACGCCGGCGGTCGGCGAGGCGGCCGACGGGCAGGTACGCGCCGAGATGGGACGCGACGGCAAGCTCCACTCGCTGCACGTCGAGCCGCGGCTGATGCGGCTCGGCTCCGAGGAGCTGACCGCGCACATCGTCACCGCCGTCAACGCGGCGATCGACGGGCTGCGCGCCGGCCCGGCCCCGCAGGTGGCGGACATGTCGCAGCTGCGGGAGCAGTTGCAGGAGGTACGGGACACCGCCGTACCCCGGCTCGGGTCGTTCCTCGACGCGCTGACCGAGGCGCAGGAGCGACTGGCACGCGGCGGGCAGCGATGAGCGGCGACGGCTTCGAGGTGCACCCGCCGCTGATCCGGGCCGCCGGGTGCGGCGTCACCGACCTCGCCAAGCGGTTCGCCGGCGAGCTGGAGGCGTTCGAGGCGCGGATGCAGGGCTTCGGCGAGCCGTGGGGCGCCGACGACATCGGGTCGCTGATCGGCATCGCCTACACCGAGGTGGCGAACTACATCTTCGACTGCGTCGGCATGGCGGCCGACGAGTTCACCTCGGCGGGCGCCGACATCACCGGGATGGCCGACGCGTACGAGCGGGTCGACGAGGACGGCGCGGGCACGATGCGCTCGCTCGCCGGCGGGCTGGGGTGAGCCATGGGACTGCAACTACCCGGTGAGCTGGTCACCGCGCTCGGCTGGATCGGCTACACCTGGCCGCAGGCCGACGAGGAGAAGCTCTTCGAGATGGGCCAGGCGTGGCTCGAGTTCGGCGGCCGGATCGGGGCGGCGGCCGGCGAGGTGGACGCGGCGGCCGCACAGGTGTGGACGCAGAACGTCGGCCCGGCGATCGCGGCGTTCCAGAAGTGGTGGGGCGGCGAGCAGAACGGGCCGCTCGTGCTGCACGACAGCATGCCGGCGGCCATGCTGCTCGGCACCGGGCTGATCATCTGCGCGGCTATCGTCCTGGCGCTGAAGATCGCGGTGATCGTGCAGCTCGCCATCCTCGCGTTCCAGGTCGCCCAGGCGATCGCCACCGCCGTGGTCACGTTCGGCGCCTCGCTGGCCGAGATCCCGATCTTCCAGATCATCACCCGGGAGATCGTCGGCGCGCTCATCGACCAGGTGATCGGAAGACTGCTCGATGCCTAGCCCGAGGCGCGGCCGGGGCGCCGCCGCGAAACCGGCGGCCGGCAAGATCGTCCGCAAGGCGGTCGAGAAGCTGGAGAAGCCGATCGTCCGGGTCACCGGGCCCAACCGGAGCCTGCCCACCAAGGTCGTGCGGGTGCAGCGCCGGGACTTCCACGCCACCGCCCAGTTCCGGCGCAAGATGGCCGCGCTGAAGAAGCTCAGCGACTCCGGCAAGCTCTACAAGGCCACCAACCCGGTGGCCCGCGACAAGAGCATCACCGACGGCTACAAGGACCGGATCCGGCAGAAGATCTGGGACAAGTACTGGCCGCACGACAAGGACCTCGCCAACCGGCTCAGTCAAAGGCTCAGCGACTACCACCCCGACCACGTGTGGGAACTGCAGCTCGGCGGGCCGGACACCGTCGACAACCTCAAGCTGCTGCATGGTAGAACCAACACGGACATCGGCTCCCAGATCTGGGGGCAGATCCAGAATCTGCCGGACGGAACCCCGATCCGAATAGAGGTAGTGGATTGACTTCCGATCTCGCGCAGCTTCTCGGCGAACTCCGCGCGGACCTCGCCGCGGACGAGCCGGCCAGTCTCGCGTACGCGCAGATCGGCGAGCCCGCCGACGCCGGTGACGTGCCGGCGGACCTGCCGGCCGGCCTGCGTGATCTGCTGCTCGCCGCCGACGGCCTGCGGGCCGGCGCGTTCGAGCTGGCCTCGGCCGGCCGGCTCGCCGGGGTGCAGTACTTCCTCGACTACGCGCCCGACTTCTCCCCCGTCCCGCAGGACAAGGGCGGCTGGCTCGTCGTCGGCACGCGCAGCGACGAGCCGATCTTCCTGGAGCGGACGACCGGCGCGGTGTGGTACTTCCCGCCGACCGGCACCGAGTGGTTCATGGGAGACGCGTTCGAGGAGCTGGCGCCCGACCTCGACTCGTTCGTGCACTACTACGTGCTCGGCCCCGGCTACGCCGAGCTGGTCACCGACGACGACGGGTGGTACGCGTTCCTCGACCGGCAGGGCCTGCTCGACGAGGCGGACGAGGTCGACGAGGACGAGGCGCAGCCGTGACCGTCACCCGGGAGCAGCTCACCGCGCTGTGGGGTGAGCGGGGTGTCATCTACTTCCCCGACCAGCGCTTCGACGCGATCCTCGGGCCGCTCGGACCGGAGGTGTTCCCGCCCGACGGCGCGCTGCCGGTCGAGGTGCCCATCTTGTTCACAGTGGACGTCTCGGTGCCCGACGTCGAGCTGTTCTCCACGCTGTCGATCGAGCTGGGCGACCAGGGCCCCCGCCCGTACGTCGTGCTCGGCGCCTCGCCGGAGGACCCGGCACTGCTGTTCTGCCTGGACGCGGGCACCGGCGCGGTGATCCTGCTCGACCTGGAGACACCGAACCTGGAGACGGTGAACAGCACGTTCGCCGCGTTCGTGGAGTTCCTCTACCGGCTCGGGCAGCTCATCGCCACCGATCCGGGCGGGCGGGAGCGGGCCGCACGGGCGGCGGCCATTCGCGACGACCTGCGCCCGGTCGACCCGGCCGCGTTCGCGGAGCCGGAGTCGTGGTGGAACATGGCCTTCGACGAGCTGGAGTCGACCGCCTGACGTCAACGGGCGACCGGCGCGGGCACCGCCGGTGCGGCGCGCCGCGGGCCGGTCAGCCCGGCGACGAGCAGCAGGTACGCGGCCAGCTCCACCACCGCCGTGAGCGCCGCCATCGGTTGCGGCATCGCGGTCGTGGGTGTGATGGCGTACCAGGCGAACAGGGCGGTGTCGGCCGAGTCCGGCAGGAGCAGGGCCTCGATGCCCGCGTCGAGCAGCGGCAACGCGAGCACCGCCAGCAGTGCCGCGCCGGTCGCGGCGAGCCGCCGGCCCCGCCCGGCCAGCAGCACGGCGAGCACCAGCGCGGCGAGCGCGAGCGCCAGCGGCGGCAGCAGCGCGAGGACGAGCGCGGGCACGACGTCGGCCTGGTCGTACCCCGGGCCGCCGACCCGGGTGAGCGTGGTCTCGGTGCGGACCTCCACGAGCCGGGTGCTCGCGGCCACGGCGGCGCCGACGTCGGCGACCCGGACGGCCGCGTACCCGAGGACGGGCGCGGCGGCGACCGCCGCGGCGATCAGGTGCCGGCGCCGCCCACGACCCCGGAACGCGACCAGCAGCACCGCCACCGCGACCAGCGCCGCCCAGCTCCCCGCGAACGCCGCGTCGAAGCCGGCCGTGACGTCGAAACCGCTGTCGCCACTGCCGTACACCAGCCAGCCGACGTCCCCGGCGCCCGGCTCGGCCGGCATCGTGCGGACCGCGTCCACGATCAACGGTACGAGCGCCGCCGGCACCGCCCAGCGCGGCGCCGGCAGTCCCGCGGCGACGGCGTAGCCGAGCAGCAGCGCCAGGCTCAGCACCTCCGCGCCGCGCCAGAGCGGTGCGGCCACCAGGACGCCGACGACGTGGGCGACGGCGGACACGGCCGCGAGGATCAACAGCAGCGGAGCGCGACGCACCGGCGGATCCTTTCACGACACACCGGCCCGCCGCGGCCCCGTGATCGTCAGTTCCCGGCCGGCACCTGGTCCTTGACGTCGTCGTAGCCGACCGCGCCCGGCGCCGGCGCCGGGGTGTAGATCACCCGGATCACGCCCGTCGGGTACGCCTCGGTCGCGGCCACCCGCAGGTGGTACGGCGCGTCGCCCTCGTCGAACAGCCGGCGGCCCTTGCGGGCGGCGACCGGGTGCACCAGCAGCCGCAGCTCGTCCACCAGGCCCGCGGCGAGCAGTTGCTGCACCACCGAGATCGAGCCGGGGATGAGGATGCCCTTGATGCCGGCGTCGGCCTTGAGCGCGCGTACGGCGTCGGTCAGGTCACCCTGGATCAGCTCGGAGTTGCGCCAGGAGAACTCCAGCGGCTGGCGCGAGACGACGACCTTGCGCATGTCGCCGAGCTGCTTGGCGAACGGCGCGTCCTCACCGCCGGCGGCCTCCCGGTCCGGCCAGGCGCCGGCGAAGCTGTCGTACGTCTCCCGGCCGATCAGCAGCACGTCGGAGGTGTCGTAGTCCTCGGTGACGGCGCGGCCCATGTTGTCGTCGAAGTACGGGAAGTGCCAGTCGGGGTCGATCTCGGCGACACCGTCGGCCGAGATGAACAGCGTGGAGATGACAGTGGCCATCGCGGTGCTCCCTACCTGTCTGTCTGTCTGGGATGTCGACGGGTGGACCGCCGAGGCTTCGCGAACTCATCGCATCCGCTGTCGATTCTGCGGCCGAAAGCCGATGGCCGGTCGCGGCGCGCCGCCGGTACGGTGCCACAACCGTCGCCGAAGGGGGTACGCGATGACGGAGACGACGACACTGTGGCGCCCGACCGGTCCACGAGAGCTCGACCTCGTCCGCGCCTCCGGCTGGCGGGCCTGGCCGCCGCGGCTGCCGGACCAGCCAATCTTCTACCCGGTGCTCAACGAGCAGTACGCCGTCATGATCGCCCGGGACTGGAACGTGCCGGCGTCCGGTGCCGGCTACGTGACGCGCTTCCACGTCGAGCGCGCGTTCGCCGCCCGCTATCCGGTCCGGCAGGTCGGTGGCCGGGAGATCCTGGAGCTGTGGGTGCCGGCCGAGGAGCTCGACGAGTTCAACCGGCACATCGTCGGACCGATCGAGGTGGTCCACGAGTTCCGGGTGCCGGAGCGGGCGGGCTGACCGGCGCCGGGCGGGTGGTCGCGCCCGCCCGGTCCGCGGGTCAGCCCGGGGTGAGCAGGCAGAACTCGTTGCCCTCCGGGTCGACGAGCACCCGCCAGTGGATGTGGGCCCCACCGACGCCGGCGGCGGTGGCGCCGAGCGCCAGCAGCCGGGCCTCCTCGGCGTCCAGTTCGTCGCCCGGGTAGGGGCGGATGTCGAGGTGGACGCGGTTCCAGCCGGTCTTCGCGTCGGCCGAGCGAGCGAACCGCAGGTACGGCCCGACGCCCTGGGCGGAGCGCAGCACGGCCTGCTCGTCGGTCGCCTCGTGCACGGTCCAGTCGGTGGCCCGGCTCCAGAAGTCGGCCATGGCGCGCGGGTCGGCGCAGTCGACCACCACCTCGGCGATCGGCCCGGTGTCCGCGTGCCGCGGGTTCGGCTCCCGTACGCAGAACTCGTTGCCCTCCGGGTCGGCCAGGACCGTCCACGGCACGTCGCCCTGGCCCACGTCGGCGGGGGTGGCGCCGAGAGCCCTCAGGCGCGCGACCAGCTCCGCGTGGTGCTCGGCCGAGGTGGTCGCGAGGTCGACGTGGACGCGGTTCTTCGCCGTCTTCGGCTCGGCGGAGACGACGAGATCGACGTAGAGGAAGCGGGGGTCCGGGTAGGTGAAGCCCTCGGGTTCGAGGTTCGTCACTCCGGGAGCCTCGCTGGAGATCCCCCAGCCGAGCGCCTTCGCCCAGAAACCGCCGAGCGTCACCTCGTCGTGGGCCTTCATGTTGATCTGCACGAACCGCGTTGCCATGGCCGCGATGCTAGAGCCCACGCCGCGCCGGCGTGGTCCCGGCAGACGATCAGGAATCGAGAAGCGCCCTGTCACCGGCACGCCATAGCGTTGCCGTCAGCGGTCGGCACCACGCGGACCGCAAGCCACGAGGGGGAATCGAGATGTCCGACGGGTTCAGTGCCGAGGAGCGCGCCGCGATGAAGGAGCGCGCGGCCGAGTTGCGCGCCGAGGGGAAGAAGGGCGCCAAGAAGGCCGACGACCTCCAGGCGGTGCTCGACCGGATCGCGCAGATGGCGCCGGAGGACCGCGAGCTGGCCGAGCGCGTGCACGTGACGATCATGTCCGCCGCGCCGGAGCTGTCGCCGAAGACCTGGTACGGCATGCCCGCGTACGCAAACGCCGACGGCAAGCTCGTCGTGTTCTTCCAGGACGCGGGGAAGTTCAAGTACCGCTATTCGACGGTGGGGTTCCAGGAGGCGGCGAATCTCGACGACGGCGACATGTGGCCGGCGTCGTTCGCGCTGATGCGGTGGAGCCCGGAGGTGGAGAAGAGGCTCACCGAACTGGTGCGGGCCGCCGTGTCCTGATCACGCGGTCAGGCGGACGGCGCGGCGCCGAGGGCGAGCGCCGCCGCCGCGGCCGCGCAGCCCCAGGACAGCATCACCCCGTTGCCCGCGTGGCCGTAGTTGTGCACGACGAGCGCGTCACCACGCCGTTCGGCCTCCACGCGCGGCGCCGCCCGGCCGGGGCGCAGGCCGACTGTGTGTTCGAGGACGTCGGCGGCGGCCAGGGCGGGTTCGATGGCGGCGCACCGGGCGATCACCTCGGCCTCCTCGGCCGGGTCGGGCGTGATGTCGTCGCTGCGCCGCTGCCCGCCGCCGAGCACCACGTGGTCACCGTGCGGGAAGATCGACGCCCAGGCCGGCGCCATCGGCGCCTCCATGAAGAACCGGTCCAGGCCGGGGTTGCGCACCACGATCCGGGGCCCGCGCACCGGGTGCAGGCCGGTGTCGCCGGTCAGGGCCCGCGCCGCCAGCCCGGCGCAGTTGACCACGACCGGGGCCAGCGCCGCCGCCTCGTCGAGCGAGCCCACCGGCTCCTCCCGTACCTCGCCGCCGCCGTCGCGGAGGCGGGCCAGGAGGTACGCGAGGTAGACCGGCATGTCGACGAGGGGCAGCCGGACGGTGAACGCGGTGCCGAAGCCGGCGGGCCGCTCGTCGTCGCCCAGGTGCCGGAAGCCCGGCGTCTGCTCGGCGTACGGCGGCGTCGCCCCTTCCGGCCGGGCGGCGAGGATGCCGTCGCGCCACGCCACGCCGGGCATCGGCTCGGCACCGAGCACCCGCAGCGTCTCGTCGGTCCAGGCGCGCTGCGGGTCGCCGGGTGGGGACAGGTTGGGGCCGACCATCGCCCCGGCCAGCGCCGACGTGGTCCGCGCGGGCGGCGCCGCGGTGCGCACGAGCACCCGGGCGCCGTTCTCGACCAGGCGGATGCCGGTGCTGAGGCCGCTGACCCCGGCACCGACGACGAGGACGTCCGGACGTGTGGTCATCGCGGGCTCCATCCGCTCGACGGTCGCGGGCCCGGCCCATTCTCCACCGGACGGTCCCGTCTGTTTGTCCCCGCAGCGACGTCCGCCGGTAGGTGGTCAGCGCTGCCAGGAGTCGAGGCCGCGGACCGCGGCCCCGGCGATGTCGTCGGCCAGCCCGGGGTCGTTGCTGGTGCCCTCCCAGCCCTGGTCGTGGACGACTGTGACCGCGTCGGCGACCCGGATCACGATGATCTGGCTGGTGGCCTGCCCGTCGGCCGGGCTGCCGTCGAGGGCGGTGGCCGGCCGGGTGACAGTCACCAGCAGCGCCTCGTCGCCGGTGCGGGCCATCGGCTGGGACCGGACGGTGACGGTGCCGCCGGCTTCCTTGAACGACCGGCAGGACTCCATCGCCCCGCGGACCCGGCGCAGGTAGTCGGCGGCGCCGGTGCCCTCGAAGGCGAAGACGGTCTGGTGCAGCGTGCCGTAGGGGACGTTCTCCGGCGGGTCCTTCGGCTGCTTGTAGGTGCTCATCATCGCGGCGCTCGCGGTGACCGACCGTCCACCGCTGCGGAACTCCTCGGCGCACAGTTCGGGCAGCGCGTCGGTGACCTCCATCGGCTGCGCGTCGTTCTTGCGCAGCGCCGGCGGCAGGTCGGCGAAGGCGGACTTCGGGATGGTCACGGGCCCGCCGGACGACGGCGACGCCTCCGGCGTCGCGGGGGTGGTCGCCGAGGTCGCGCTCGAGTCCGCGGTGCCGCCGCCGTCGCCGCAGGCGCCGGCCAGCAGCGTGGCGACGAGCAGGGGTACGCCCAGCATCTGCCTACGGCGACCCGGTGTCCTCATGTCGACCTCCGTCCCGTGCCCGTCCCGACGACGTTCCCGATGCCACGCCGCCCGAAACAGCACCGCCACTCCCCCCAACGTCCGGCCCCTCTGCCGGGTTCCGGCCTGTCCGACGAGCCTTCGCCTCATCCGGGCCAGCCGCCGTTCCGCCTTGGAGGCGACGCCACTCAACGGCTACGGCTCGGGCTCGTTGCTGGCAGTTCCTGGCCCCGTCGTCGCTGAACGCGGACGCTTGATTCCAATAAGCACGTCCTTGCCCAGGTGCTCTTTGATCAAGTATGCGAGGCGGCTGCCGTCGATGAGCTCGATCCGTCCATGCTCACGGGCCTTCTGCCAGGAACGCGGCGTGAACCACGAGGTAGTGACGAGGATGCCGTGCCCAGCCTTCTTCTCTTCGATGGCACCGGCAAGTTCACGGATATGGCTGACGCCCACTGCATTCTTGTAGCGCTTGGCCTGCACAATACTGAGGCGCCCGAGGAGTGCGGACCGATTGACGACGACCGCGTCGACGCCATCGTCGTAGTTCTGCTCGGTGGTCCAGCTCTCCACGCCCATAGCCTCGAAGATCTGCCGGACCAGGTGTTCGAACTCAGTCGGGCTCATCTTCATCAGGTCCGGACGCGAATCAAGGGCGGATACCGCGTCCATACCCTCCACGAAGGAGAACTTCGTGAGGTCGAAATCCAGGATCGGAGTGATCGGCTCAAGCTCATACGGGTGTGGCGAGACCAAGGCGTTCAGATGACGCAGGCACACCTCAGGGCGGACCTTGTCGAGAACCAACTGGGTGAAAGCTTCGCGCTCGACATCAAGGCTGATCAGACAGGGATACTCGCGCTTCCCAGTCCCGGGGTTGACGGCGTCAACGTGACCGTTGAACCCAATGCTCGCCAGCTGCGAATCCGCCCCGAACAGATCCCGAAGAGCCAACAGTGCGATCTGGGCAACGAGTAAGCCGTACAACTCACTGGCCTCCTGTGCCGGTCGCGGAACCGGCTGAATCTCGTCCCGCGTCTGGATGTACTTGTACCCACGGACGGTGGGCACGGCTTCGTTGCTCGGGAGTTGCATACGGACGACAGCTTTTTCCTGCTGGAGGCTGTAAGTGATCTCGGCGCGACGAGGGAAGTCGGCCGGTAGCGGTAGCTGGCTGAGAACCAACCCGAGAAAAGACTCAACGGCCCGCTGATCGCGGACGCGGTAGGCGTCGGCCAGTTGCTCCACGTGCCGGTTGTGCTCGGCGATCTCCGCCATATGTTGCCCAACGCGCGCCTCATGATCGCTGCGCAACTCGTCGATTCGCCGTCGACGCTCGACCTCTGCAGCCTCCCACGCCCGCATGGCCTGCTGGTGAGCAGCGCGGGCATTCACGAGCTGTTGCTCGTAACGGCTCTGCCCGCCGAACCAGCGACTGATGCCACCTGGCTTCGGCGGTTCGAACTGCCTCCATGACGGCTGACCGGGGACTACGGCGAGCCCACCTGGGTCGAACGACGGCGGCGTGGGCTGACGTTTGAGTGAAGCCAGATCCACTCTGACGATGCGGCGCAGGCCCGAAATAAGGATCGTCCGAAGCTGCTCTATCCGGGTCTCAACTTCGGCAGTACGCCGCTCGGCGTCGCGCCTCCGATCCGCGATGTGTTGATCTCGCCTTGCCCGGTCAGCTGCTCTGGCAGCCGCTTCCGCTGCCCGCCGTTGGCGATCGAGTTCTCGTGCCTGTTGACGCTGCCGTCGTTCCCATTCGCTGGATGATGGAGGCCTACGCGCCATCCGGCTCCTCCGATTCACTTCGGTCCAATGCCGACAACTCGACGCAACAGACTATCGACTTCGTGGAGCCCTGAGTATCTAGTTAGTGACAGTAGGTCACGGAGCCCTTGCCCGGCATTGACAGCCGACCGCGAGCATCCGTTCATCGGCGACGCGGTTGCCAGCCTGACATCCCATCAGCACTCATCAACGCCTGATCTGCGGCCAGCACACCTGGTCGGTGGAACGTCATGGGTGCCACCAGCCCGGTTTGACACCCATGACGTTCCACTCGTGAGAGGAGACAAGCAGGGCAGCTTTTGCAAACTTCAGTTTGCGCAAACCAATGTTTGCGATAGCGTGAGGGCATGCAGTCCGATCCGGACCTCGACCTCGCCTTCGCCGCGCTCGGCGACCCGGTCCGCCGCGCCCTGGTCACCCGCCTGGCCCGGGGTGAGGCCACAGTCGGCGAGCTGGGTGAGCCGTTCGACCTGACGCCGCAGGCGATCTCCCACCACGTCGGCGTCCTGCGCCGGTGCGGCCTGGTCGAGCAGCGACGGGAGGGCACGCGGCGGCCGTGCCGGCTGCGCGTCGACCGGCTCGCCCGGATGAGCACGTGGATCGACGAGCAGCGTCGCGCCTGGGACGACCGCCTCGACGCGCTCGAGGAGCACCTCTCCGGTCCGGAGGCGACCCGGTGAGGGCCCGTACCGAACGCCACGGCGACGAACTGATCGCGCTGCGCCACCTGCCCGCCACGCCGGACCGGGTGTGGGCGGCCTTCACCTCACCGTCCGGCATCGCAGCGTTCTGGGGCGGCTCGCACGCCACGGTGCCGCCAGGCTCGGTGACTGTCGACCTGCGACCGGGCGGCGAGTTCGCGCTGGACACGCGCGCCCCGGACGGCCGGACCGGGCGGCTGCGGTTCGTCTACGTGCGCGTCGACGAGCCGCGTGAGCTGGTGTTCGACGAGCCGGTCACCGGCCTGCGCACCACAGTCACGCTGCGGCCCGCCGGAGACGACACCGACCTCACCGTGCACCAGCGCAAGCTCCCGCCCGAGTTGCGCACCGACCAGGCGGCCGACGGGCTCGCCTCGATCCTCGACGCCCTCGCCGCGCACCTCCGACACCACGACGATGGAGACAGCAGTGACCCGAGCAACCCAGCGTGACCTGGTCGCCGAGTACTTCGCCGGCTTCCGGGCGAGTGACCACGAGCGCATCCTCGCCACGCTCACCGACGACGTCGAGTGGGTCATCCACGGCCACCGCACCACCCGGGGCCGGACGGAGTTCGACGGTGAGATCGAGAACCCGGCGTTCACCGGCAGCCCGCAGCTCGACGTCGAGCGCGTACACGAGGACGGACCCGTCGTCGTGGTCACCGGCGAGGGCCGGGGCGTCAGCGTCGAGCACGGGCCGTTCCGGTTCGCCTTCAACGACCTGTTCACGTTCCGGGACGGCCTCATCGCCCGCGTCGACTCCTACGTCGTACCGCTGGGGTCCGCCGGGTCGTGAGCGCGGCGGCCGCCGGGCCGGGTGAAGGCCCGCCGGTACGCCGACGGCGAGGTCCGCATCGCGGCGGTGAAGTGGTGCCGGAACGTCACGGCCGTCTCGAACCCGACGGTCGTGGCGACCTCCTCGATCAGCGCGGTGGTCGTCTCCAGCAGCGGCAGGCTGGCCTGGACGCGCCGGTCGATCAGCCACCGGATCGGGCTGGTGCCGGTGGCCCGCGCGAAGTGCCGCAGGTAGGTACGCGCCGACATGTGCGCCCGCCGGGCCAGCCGGTCGACGGTGATCGGGGTGTTCAGGTTCGCCAGCGCCCAGGACATGCTCGCCGCGAGCCGGTCGTCCTCCGGGTCGCCGGGCACCGGCGCCTCGATAAACTGCGCCTGGCCGCCCTCGCGGTGCGGCGGTACGACCAGCCGGCGGGCGACCGCGTTGGCGATCGTCGGGCCGTGGTCGCGGCGTACCAAGTGGACGCAGAGGTCGAGGCCGGCCGCGCTGCCGGCGCTGGTGAGGATGTTCCCGTCGTCGACGTAGAGCACGTCCGGGTCGACGCGTACCGCCGGGTGGCGGCGGGCGAGCAGGTCGGCGTACCGCCAGTGGGTGGTGGCGCGGCGACCGTCGAGCAGTCCCGCGCCGGCCAGGGCGAACGCGCCCGAGCAGATCGACACGATGCGGGCGCCGCGCCGGTGTGCAGCGCGGAGCGCGTCGGTGAGCGCGGGCGACGGGTCGGCGTGCACGTCGGCGACGCCCGGCACGATCAGCGTGTCGGCGGCGGCGAACGCGTCGAGTCCGTGGCCGGTGTGCAGCGTGGCGCCGCCGACCAGCCGCACCGCGCCGGGGGTCTCCGCGCACACGGTCAGCTCGTACCAGGGGACGTCGAACTCCGGCCGGGGCAGGCCGAAGACCTCGGTGACGATGCCGGTCTCGAACACCGACATGCCCTCGTACGCCAGCACCGACACGGCGGAGCGGTTCATGGCGGGATCTTAGCGACAGGCGTCGCTCGCGCCACTGGAGCGGCCGGACGGCGGCCACCACGATGGGGCCATGTCGAACGTCCTGCGCATCCCCGCCGCCCGCCCCGCCGACGCCCTCGCCCACTTCTCGGCCCGGCTCTCGTTCGAGGCCGACGTCAGCGACGTGCACGCCGACCTGGAGGCGGGCGTACCGGGCCTGGTCGTGGTCGACTCGCGCTCCCTACCGGCGTGGCGGCAGGGGCACATTCCCGGCGCCGTGCACCTGCCCACCGCGGAGATCGCCGCCCGGGCGGGCGAGCTGGTCCCGCCGGGCGCCACTGTGGTCACCTACTGCTGGGGGCCGGGCTGCAACGGGGCCACCCGAGCGGCGCTGGAGTTCGCGCGGCTCGGCCGCCCGGTCAAGGAGATGATCGGCGGGTACGAGTACTGGGTGCGGGAGGGTTTCCCGGTACGCACCGAGGCGGGGCTGGTCCGGCGGCCCGCCGACGACCTCACCGCCCCGGCCGGCGTCTCGTGCGGCTGCTGAGCCGTGTCGGTTCCGTACAAGACGGCAGGTGGTGGCCGTTCCTAGCATGGCCGCATGCGTGATCTTGTCTACACCGGATTCATGTCGCTGGACGGCGTGGTGGACTCCCCCGGCGGCGGCCCGGGCGAGGAGCACCGCAGCGGCGGCTGGGTCGTCAAGGACGTCGAGTTCCTGCCCGAGGCGTTCTCGCTCAAGGGCGAGGAACTGGCACAGACCACGGCGCTGATGTTCGGCCGGCGCAGCTATGAGGCGTTCGCGCCGACCTGGCGCGACTCCGAGGACCACGCCGCTTACCGGGATCTGCCGAAGTACGTGGTGTCGTCCACGCTGCCCGAGGACGCGCTGGTCGACGGCTGGGGGCCGACGACGGTCCTCCGGAGCACCGCCGACGTCGCCGCGCTCAAGCAGGGCGACGGCGGCGACATCTTCATCCACGGCAGCGCCGAACTCGCCCGTCGTCTCGCCGAGGCGGACCTGATCGAGCGGTACCACCTGCTCGTGTTCCCGGTGCTGCTCGGCGCCGGCAAAAGCCTGTTCACCCGGGCGGACCGGGACCGGCAGAAGCTGCGTCTGCGCGACAGCGCCGCCTACCCCAATGGCGTCGTCAAACTCATCTACGACGTGACCCGCTGAGCCGGGTCCAGCGCGATCGCCCCACCGGCGCCCGCGCGCAGCTCACCGGCCGTCCGTCCGACGTACCGGCGCAGCGCGCGGGCCAGGTGCGGTTCGTCCACGTACCCGAAGGTGGTGACCGCGTCGGCGGGCGGGCCGCCGGCGGCCAGCAGCACGGCGGCCCGGCGCGCGCGGTCGATCTGCCGCACCGCTCCCCGGGTCAGCCCGGTCGCCGCCCGGAACCGACGTTCGAGGGTACGCGGTGACGCCGGTGGACGGCCGCCGCGCAACGTCTCGGTGACGAGCGGGTCGCGGACCACCACCCCGGCGCGGACCAGCCGTTCCACCAGGGCCTCGGCGTCGTCCGGGCCGGGTGTGGGCCACCGGCCGCCGTCGAGCCGGAACGTCCGGCGGCCCACGTCGGGCAGCTCGGCGCCGCCGTCCACAAGCGCGGGCGTGGGTACGAGCCGCAGCGAGGTGCCCACCGCGAATTCGATGCCGACGAAGCTCGCGCCTTCGGGCACCGGCGCGGTGCCGGTAGCGGTCTCGGGGCCGGAGAGGGCCGCGTACGAGCGCCCGTCGCGCTGCCAGAACACGAGTCCCCAGCACGGCGTCGCCACCGAGGTCATCTCGTCGACCCGGTCACTGACACAGGTCCACACGGTGTCGATCCAGGCCGAGTCGGACGCCCGCGTGGTGAACCGCAGCTCCACGGCAGGAGCATACGGCGATCGTCAGCGGGCGGGAGTCTCGTCCCGGGCGGGGTAGCCGAGGATCTCCGCGAGGTCACCGGCCGCCTTCGTGTACGCGGCGTAGATGTCGTCGTCGAAGTGGTTGCGCCAGTCGCCGGACGCGCCCTTGCGGTAGTGGGAGATCCGCCCCGGGGTCTCCTTCGACTTCTTCATCTTGGTGAAGCTGTAGCGAGCCAGCAGGGCCTCCAGCTCGGCCGGCGGCAGCGTGATCCCGCAGTGCCGCATGAGCTGGTCGACCTCCTCGGTCTGCCGCTCGCCGGTCAGGTCCTCGTAGCGGAACAGCCGGAACGTCTCGTCGGCCGGCGCGACCGCCCAGGAGCGCATCTGCCCGAACTGCTTCTTGTCGCGCAGCCGGTCGATGACGTAGAGCATGCCCTCCTTCTTCGGCAGTTCCTGGAGGGCCTTTCGTGCCTGCGGGATGTCTCCCATCGGGGCGTGCGAGTTGCGCAGCGAGAAGTAGCTCGACACGACCACGTCGCGCGGGTCGCGGATCACGAAGAACGCGCGGTAGCTGCCGGCCTTGGGCACTGCCTCGAATCGCTTGTGGGAGAGGAAGATCGCCAGGCCCACGCGGCCGGCGGGCACCGGCGCGGTCGCCCCGCCGGCGTAGAAGCGCGGGTCATACGGCAGCAGGCCGCAGTGGCGGTAGACGGCCGGGTCGCTGAACAACGCCTTGATCCACTGGCTGCCGGTCTTGCGGACGGTGCAGTGGAAGATGTTGGCGAACTCGCTGCGGGCCACCACCGGGACGGTGAGTCGCATGCGGGCGTTGCGCGCTTCCATCTGCGCCCGCCGGGCCTTGACGCGCAGAGAATTCGGCGAATTGTGCTTGGCGAATTCGACGGCCCGATTAATCATTGTCCAACTCCATCAGGACCCCGCGGAGCAGGGGCAGCACGAACACCTTTCCGCACGTCACGCAGGTGAAGTCCGCAGACTTCGCCTGCTCCGCCCCGCGCCCCGACGCGCCGCTAGGAATATCCCCGACGGTCCGATTAATGTCAATCCCGATCAGCTGGGAGAACGCTGAAAATCTACAATTTCCATAGGAATTGCGGAATAGTGCGACGGGGCAGCAGCGCACGCTCGTGCACCGGCACAATGAGCGCCGTGCTCACCCCCACCCGCGATCTGCTGACCGCCCTCGACCCGCTGTCCCACCGTGACCGGGCGCGGCGCCTCGTGGCGTGGGCACGCACCGCACCCGACCGTGCGCAGGTCTGCGCCGACCTGCGCCGGCACGGCAGCTACGAGCGGCGACTCGCGCTGCTCGCCGCGCTGGCCACCCGGGACACCGCGGCCGTCCTGGCCGCGACGTTCGATCCGGAGCCGTCGATCGCCGCCACCGCGCTGACCGCCGCCGTGCGGGCCGGCGTGACGCCCGCCGACCTGACCGACCGGCCGGCGGAGGCGCGGCGGCGCGTCTACCGGGTGCTGCGCCGTCGGCCGGTCCCGGCCGTCGCCGACGCACTGATCATCGGGGTACGCGAGCGGTTCGGTGACCACGAGGCCGCCGCGTTGCTGCCCGCCTGCGGCCCCGAGACGGTACGGACCTGGCTGCCCGACCTGGAACACGCGCTGAACCCGGAACGGCTGATGCGGACGCACTCCGACATCGTGCTGACGCGCACCGGTGAACGGCTCGCCTCGGCCCCGCCCGAGACGCGCGGGCGGATCTGGGCGGAGGTCGCCGGCGCGGTGCTGCACGGCGATCCGGCGCGGGCACTGGATCTGCTCGACGCGTACGCGCCCGAGGAGTCGCTGCCCGGCCCGCTCGTCGCTTACGGGCGGCTCGCCGCACACGACGCGCGCCGGGTCGTACGCCTGCTCGTCTCCCCGGCCCGCGCGGCCTGGCTGGCCCGGACCGCGCTGCCCCGGGCGCTGCTGCGCCGCCTCGCCGCGCTGCCCACTGACGAGCTGATCCCGCTCGCCGCCCGGCTGCGGGAGCACGACCGGGCGCTCGCCGGTTTGCTGCGCGCCGTCGCGCCGAGCCGCCGCGCGGAGCTGTACGACGGCGCGCTGGCCGACACCGACACCACCGCGCTGCTGCCCGGCACCGCGGTGATGGAGGTGCTGCCGGCCCCGGTGCGGGCGCGCGAGGCGGCCCGGGTGCTGACCCTGCCTGCGGTCCGCGAGCGGGAGGAGCAGGTGCGGTTCTGGAGCGCGTACCTGCCGTGGCCGCAGGCGTCCGCGTCGGCGAGCGCGGCGCTGCGCTCGGGCGACGCGGAGGAGCGCGCGGACGGCTGGCGACTGCTGGTGGCCGCGGCGCGCCGCTCCCGCGACCCGCGGACGGTGGCCCAGGTGGTGGTCCGGCTCGGCCGGCTGCGCAACGAGCAGGACCCGGTACGCGCCGCAGCGCTCACCGCGCTGGCCACCGTGGCGCCACTGCTCACCGCCACGAGCGCGACCGGGCTGACCGGGCTCACCACCGACGCGGTGGACGCGCGGGACACCTCGGCGACCACCACCGGCGCGTTGAGCCGGCTCGCCGTCGACGTCCTCACGCACCACGTGGACGCGCCGGAGCTGGCCGAGTGGGCGCTGCGCACGATCGACGCGGTGAGCAGCGACGCGAACGCACCGGTGCTGCGCCGGCTCGACACGGTGCTGCGGCACGGCCAGGAGGCTGTGGTGTTCGACCGGCTGCGCGGCCGGATCGAGGCCGGTATGGCACGCGCCCGGTACGGGCTGCTGTTCGCGCTCACCCACGCGCTCGGCCGGCGGGCCTGGCGCCTGCCGGAACTGCAGGACCTGCTGCGCCGGGCGATCGGGCCGGACACGCTGCCGGCGGTGGCCCGCACGGCGGTCGGGCTGTGGCTCGCCGATCCGCGTACCCGCTCGCAGCGCGTCGCCGAGGTGCTCGACGTCGACGCCTCGGCGGTGGCGCTCCACGAGGTGTGGACGATCGTCTGCACCTCCCGCACCGACCTGCTCGACCGGGTGCTGGACCGCGCCCCGCGCGGCCGGTTCGTGGAGAGCGGGAAGCGATGGGTGCCCGGCCCGGCCCCGCAGGCGCAGCGCTGGCTCCCCCGCCACCAGGACCGTTTCGTCGCGCTTCAGACACGCGTCATCGCCGACTCCGGTCACCGGGTGTGGCAGCGGGCAGCGGCGATCCGGGCCGCCGCCGGGGCCGGCCCGGCCGGGCGCGAACTGGTGCTGCGCCACGTCGACGCGTCCGAGGTGCCGGTCGCCGAGGCGGCGCTGGGTGCGCTGGTCTGGACCGACCGGCCGGACGAGGCGTTCCCGGTGCTGCTGCGGTACGCCGACGGCGACCGGGCACGCGTCGCGCTGTACGCCGCCGGACGGGCCGCCCGGTACGTTCCGCCGGCCCGCCTGACCGACCTGCTGGGCGGGGTGCTGACCGGCGCCGCGAAGGTCACCAGCCGCAAGGAGGCCGCACGGCTGCTGGCCCGCTACGCGCGGGTGGACGCGATGGCGGCGCTCGGTGAGGCGTACGCCGATCCGGGCACGCACCGCGACGTGCGCGCGGCGATCGTCTCCGCCGCCCGGCAGCGGCTGGGACCCGAGGCGACCTGGGCCGTGCTGCGCGCGGCGGTGCACGCCAGCCGCGAGGAGCGGCGCGCGGTGCTCGGCGCGTACCCGTCGGGGATCTCGGAGCGGCACCGCCGCGCCTACGCCGGCCTGGTCGTGGCGGCGTGCCGTGCCGACGACCGGGAGGTCCGCCGCGCCGCGTTCGACGCGCTCGGCGAGTGGTCGCAGTGGCTGACCGGCGTCACCGACCTGGTCGTGGACCGGCTCACCGACCCGGACGAGACGACGCCGAGCATCGGGGTGGCGAACCTGCTGCGAGCCGGTGGGGACGAGGCCTTCCGGGCCGCGCTGGAGCGGCTGGTCCAGCGGGACGCGGCCGACGACGACCCGGGCGGTCCGGTGACCGACCGGCCCGCCCGGCGGCGCGTCGAGTCGCTCGCCGAGGGCGCGGCCCTGTGGTCCGACAGCCGCCCCGCGGGCGCCGACCGTGCCGGGCTGGTCGAGGCCGCGCGGTGGCTCGCCGGCCGGGACGGCTTCCTGGGTACGGCCACCGGCCTGCTCGTCGACCTCGGTCGGCTCGCCGACCTGGACGAGGTCGCCGCGCTCTGCGCGGACCGGCCCGTGGTCGCTGTCCGTACCGCGCAACGCGTCGGCGATCGTCTGCTCACGATGCGGCGGCGGCCCGACCCGGCGGCCCTGGCCGGCACCGTCGCCCACCTCGCCGGGCGCGGAGACCTGGCCGGTGGGCTGTTCGCGGTGGCGCTCGTCGCGCACGGGGCGGAGTTCGGCTGGAAGACGCCGTGGCGGGACCTGCTGACCGCGCTGCGCCGTCACCCCGACGCGGACGTGCGGGAGGCCGCGTACACGCTCGACATGAGCTGACCAGGCCGGACGCCGTCCTATGCTCGAGGCGTGACGCTTCAGCGGATGGACCACGTCAGCGTCGTGGTGGACGACCTGCCGGCCGCGATCGCCTTCTTCACCGAACTCGGGATGGAGGTGGAGGGCGAGATGCCGGTCGAGGGGCAGTGGGTGGACCGGGTCAACGGCATCGACGGCGTCCGGGTCGACATCGCGATGATGCGGACGCCCGACGGCCACGGCAAGCTCGAACTGACGCGGTTCCGGGCACCGGCGCTCGTCGCCGCCGAACCGGCGGACGCGCCGCCGAACACGCTGGGCCTGCGGTCGGTCATGTTCGCCGTGGACGACGTCGACGACACGGTGGCTCGCCTGCGGGCCCACGGCGGCGAGCTGATCGGTGAGGTGGCGGACTACGGGGACGTCTACCGGCTCTGCTACCTGCGCGGCCCGGCGGGCGTCATCGTGGCGCTGGCCCAGCAGCTGAGCTGACGGCTACCCGGCGTCCACGGCCGCCAGCACCGTCATCGCCTCGCGTTCGCGCACAGCCAGGTCGGCCAGGACCGCCGACGCGCGGGTCAGGTGGGCCGCGTCGCCGGTCCGCCCGGCGTCGGCGATGTGGTCGGCGACGGCGGTCCACAGTGGCGCGATGTCGGCGTACATCAGCTCTGCCCGGCGCAGGTGGGCATCGCCGGTGACGGTGGCGGCCTCGGCGAGGAAGTCCCGGAACAGGGCGCGGAACAGCGCGCCGCCGGTGCCGCCGCGTTCCATCAGCGTCGCGGCGAGCGGAAGGCCACGGGCCGGGTCGGCGGCGCGGTCCAGCCAGCGGGTGACCCGGGCGGCGGCGGTGGCGATCCCCCGGTGGCCGAGGTTGGCGATCGGCGGGTCGAGGAACGCCCCGGCGTTGGCGCGTACCGCCGCGCGGACGGCGGCGGCCAGGTCCGGCGGGGCGCCGGGCGCGGTGAGCGTGTACGACAGGTGGCGCGCGGTCATCGGTCCACGCGCGGCGCGGGCCCGGGCGAGGCTGTCCAACGTGGTGGTCACCGCGCCGCCCTGCTGGGCGGTGTCGACCAGGTAAGCGTGGGTGTCGTCGTAGCCGTACATCGCGACGGTGTGCCCGCCGAAGTGGACCTTGGTGGTGAAGTAGTCCAGGTGGTACGAGTCCAGTTGCAGGCCGACCGGCTGTCCGGCGTCCAGCGCCTCGGTGACGTTCCGCCACGCCCTGGCCGCCGACGTCGTCTCCCGGACGCGCAGGTCCAGGCCCAGGTGGCCGGCGGCGGCCCGGGTCACGCACAGCGGCTTGGTGCGCCCGCCGAGGAACGGCACGTCCATGCCCTTGGCGTCCCAGTAGACGAAGCCGAGCCCCTCGCCGAGGCCGAACAGCATCGGCTCGGACAGGCTCAGGCCGGCGTGCCGCGTCAGCACGCCGAGCGTGGTGGTCTCGCAGTGCACCCCGCCGGTCGGCGTCACGTCGTCGAGGATCACGACGGCTCCTGTACGCCGGGCATCCGGCGGGCCACCCCGGCGAGCAGGTCGGCGGCCTGGACGCGGGGGTCGTCGCGCGAATCGGTCATCACCAGCCCGGCCAGCGGTGACGGGCCGGGCGGATCACCGGCGGCCAGTGCCGTCTGGAGGCGGCGCAGCCGGTCCTCGGTGAGCGCGCTCTGCTCGTCGTGGATCACCAGCACCCGCCGCCGGCCGCCGCTCCAGTGCAGGACGGTCTCGGCCAGCGCCGGCAGCAGCGGCTCCAGCGGCGGCGGGATCGTCCGGTCGCCCGCGTACAACCGGGCCTGCACGGCTGCCACCCGGGCCGGGTCGAGAGCGTCGAGGACCGCGCCGGCCCGCGCGTCGCCGACGTGGCGCCGCAACGCGTCCCGCGCGGCGAAGAACCGGTCGACGCTCCGGTCGTCCGCCCGGTCCCGCCGCTTGGTGCGCAGCATCTCGACCACGGCGGCGAGGAAGCCCGCCCAGTCCGGCCCGGCCGCCCGCCCGGCCCGGTGCAGCGCCGCCGCGGCCGGACGCCGGTCACCGGCGAGGCGGGTGCCCGCCGCGTACGACGGCTCGGCCAGCAGCAGGTCGACGACCCGGGTGGCGAGGAAGAACTCCTTGTCGACCAGGTGCACGTGCGCCCGGCCGCGCAGCGCCGACAGGAACCAGCCCACCGCCTCGGCGGCTTCCCGGCGGCGCAGGAACTGCCGGGACTTGACCTCGTCGGGCGAGAACCGGAACCCGGACCGCAGCGTACGGATCAGATCGGCGGCCTCGTCGCGGCTCAGGTCGACGCTGGCGTGGACGATCACCGGGGTTGCCGGGTCGAGCAGGTTGGTGCCGGAGAAGCCGGACTCGTCGCAGGCGATCTCCCGCACCGCGCCGGTCAGCGCCGCGCCGGGTGGCAGCCCGCCCTGCAGCGGCAGCCTCGCACCCGTCGATCCGGCCATGCCGACCATGCTCGCCCACCCGGGCCGCGACGGACCAGCGGTTAAGCCGGATCGGGTCGGGCGGCGGGTCGTGGACCTCATTCCACCGGCCGGGAGATCGCGGTCAGGCGCGGCAGCCGGGCGCGCATCTGCTCGTCGTCGTCGAAGTCGAAGTCCTCACCGGCCGGGTCGGCCGGCTGGGCGGGAGCGGCGCGGTCGGCGGCGTCGAGCGCCTCCCAGAACGCGTCGGTGCCGGCGCCGGTCGCCTCGGCGTACGCGTCGCCCGCCGCGCTCAGCACCGCCTCGCACTCGACCGCGTCGTCGTCCGGGTCGACACCGGCGTCGGCGAGGGAGTCGGGATTGGCGACGGCCGGCTCCCAGACCGCCCGCCCCTGCGCCACCAGCCAGCCGCGGAAGTAGTCGAACCCGTCGTCCGAGCAGCCGCCGCGCATCAGGTAGGCGGCCGCCCACAGGTCCCAGCGCCACCCCTCGGACGTCACGTCGTCGTACGCCTGCTCGAAGCCCACTATCGTCGCCGGACTACGCACCGACAGCTCCGCGACCAGGTGCCGGGCCACGACGTCGGCCCCCTCGGCGGTGACCGTCTCGCGTCCCGCGGCGCGACGCGCCCGCTCCACGATGTCCCAGAACGTCTCCCGATCCACGGCGGGACCGTACGCCGCCCCACCGACAAGCTGTCAGCGGCCGTGTCAGCGCCGTGTCAGGGCGGTGGCGGTACGGCCGCCCATGGTGGTCGCATGACGAGTTCAGCGATAGCGGTCTCCGGGCTGCGTAAGGCGTACAAGGACCGGGTGGTGCTCGACGGCATCGACCTGGACGTCCCCGCCGGGACGATCTTCTCCCTGCTCGGGCCGAACGGGGCCGGCAAGACGACAGCCATCAACATCCTCACCACGCTGATCCGCGCGGACGCCGGGTCGGTGCGGGTCGCCGGGCACGACGTGGTCACCGAGGCCAAGGCGGTCCGCGCGGCGATCGGCGTGACCGGGCAGTTCGCGGCGGTGGACGAACTGCTGACCGGGCGGGAGAACCTGCAACTGATGGTCGACCTCGGCCCGCGCGACCGCGTGCCCGGCAAGCGGGTCGTCGCCGAGCTGCTGGAGCGATTCGACCTGGTCGAGGCCGCCGACAAGCTGGTGTCGACGTACTCCGGGGGCATGCGCCGCAAGCTGGACCTGGCGATGACGCTGGTCGGCGAGCCGCGGATCATCTTCCTGGACGAGCCGACGACCGGGCTGGACCCGCGCAGCCGCCGCACCATGTGGTCGATCATCAGGGAGCTGGTGGCCGGCGGCGTGACGGTCTTCCTCACCACCCAGTACCTCGACGAGGCCGACCGCCTCGCCGACCGGATCGCGGTGCTCGACCAGGGCCGGCTGGTCGCCCAGGGCACACCGGAGGAGCTGAAGCGCCGGATCCCCGGCACGCACGTGCGGTTGCGGTTCGGCACCGTCGCCGAACTCGACGCGGCGGCGGAGGTGCTGCCCGGCGCGGTACGCGACGAGGAGACGCTGGCGCTGCGTGTGCCCACCGACGGCGGGACCACGGCGCTGCGCGCCCTGCTCGACCGGCTCGACGCGCACGCGATCACCGCCGGCGACCTGTCCGTACAGACCCCCGACCTCGACGACGTCTTCCTGGCCCTGACGGGCCGCGCCCCGGAGGTGGCCGCGAAATGAGCAGGAACCACTCGGTCGTCATGCTGCGCCGCAACCTGACGCACCTGCGCCGCAACCCCACCTCGGTGTTCAACGCGGTGCTGATGCCGATCATCGTCATGCTGATGTTCGTCTACATGCTCGGCGACGCGTTCTCCGTCGGTGTCGACTACGTCGACTACGCGACGCCGGGCCTGATGCTGCTGGCGGTCTGCTACGGCCTCGGCGGCACCGCGACGTCGGTCAGCTCCGACATGACCAAGGGCATCATCAACCGGTTCAAGGTCATGCACGTCTCCCGGGGCGCGGTGCTGACAGGTCACGTCGTCGCCACCGTACTGACGAACGTCCTCGCCGTCGCGGCCCTGGTCGGGGTGGCGTTCCTGCTCGGCTTCCGCCCGGCCGCCGACCCCCTGCACTGGCTCGGTGCGGCCGGCATGGTGGTGCTGCTCAGCATCGCCGTCAGCTGGTTCACCGTCGCGCTGGGCCTGTTCGCGAAGTCGCCGGAGTCGGCGGGCATGGCCGCCGTACCGCTGGTCCTGCTGCCGTTCTTCAGCAGCGCGATCGTGCCGGCGGACAAGATGGGGCCGGGACTGCGGCAGTTCGCCGAGTACCAGCCGTTCACGCCGATCATCGAGTCCCTGCGCGGCCTGTTGGGCGGCGCGCCGTCGGCCGGCGACGTGATCCCCGCGATCGCCTGGTGCGCGGGCATCGCGCTGGTCGGCTACCTGTGGGCGCGGTCCACGTTCACGAAGCGAGCGTGATCTCGACCAGCCGCTCCCAGCCGGTCTCCCGGCCCGCTGCGACCGCCTCGGCGAACCCCGCGTCGCCGAGGCGGTCGCGCGCCGCCGCCTCGATCCGGGGCACGTCGGGGTGGGTGCGGTCGGGCAGCCCGCGTACCGCGGTGGCGGCGCCCAGCAGCCGCGCCACCTGGTCCGGCCGGTCCAGCCGCAGGGCCAGGTCCGCGACGCCGACGAGCACCTGCGCGGTCAGCGGCGCGTAGCCACCCTCGCGCGCCGCCCGGCACGCCGCCGCCCGATGGGTACGGGCCTGCTCGACGTCCTCGGCCAGGTAGCCCAGCAGATCCTGGGTGCCCGCCCGGACGCCGGCCAGGTCCGCCTCGTCGCCGAGCAGCGCCGACACCGCCCGCAGTTGCGCGTACGCCTCGTCCGCGTCGCCGTCGTGGCGGGCCATGTACGCCCGGACCAGCGCCAGTTCGGCCAGCGCCCCCGGCCAGGCGACCCGGGCGGCGAGCCGTTGCGCCTCGGCCACCGCGGCGGCGCTCGCCGCCTCGTCGCCGTCGAGCCGGTACAGCCACGCCAGCCGTGCCCGCATCCGGATCACGTCCTCGACCGTGCCCACCTCGGTGACCGCCGCGACGGCCTGCTCGTAGTACGCGCACGCGGCGGCCACGTCACCGCGGACGGCGATCAGCTCGGCCAGCTCGCTCAGCGCGAACGAGATGCCGAAGCGTTCGCCCACCGCCCGGAACTCGGCGAGCGCCTGCCGCAGGCACGCCTCCGCCTCCGCCGCCTCGATGCCGAGGATGACGCGCAGCTTGCCCAGGTGCAGCCGGGCCAGCGCGCGTACCCACGGGTCGGTGTGGTCGAGCAGCGACTCCCAGGCGGGCAGCAGCGCGTCCGGCTCCCGCAGCATCCGTTCCATCGGCACGACCAGGGCCAGCTCCGGGTGCCCGCCGCGACCCTCCCCGCTCAACCGGTACGCCCGGTGGATCCACTCGGCCGCGTGCTGTGCGTCGCCCGGCCCGGAGGTGAGGAAGACCACCACCAGCCCGTACACCACGGCGCGGATGTGGTCGGGCACGTCGCCGGGCGTCTCGGTGGCCGCGACGATCAGTTCCATGCCCTCGGTCCGGTGGCCGCCGAGCCACCAGTACCAGCCGGCGCCGGCTGCGAGCCGCATCGCCTCGCGTCCCTCGCCCGCGGCGAGCGCGCCGCGCATCGCGGCGGTGATGTTGTCGTGCTCGGCTTCGAGCCGGGCGAGCCAGGTGAGCTGGTCGGCGCGGCGCAGCCGCGGCTCGGCGGCCTCGGCCAGCGCGGTGAAGTACGCCAGGTGCGCGTGGCGCGCGGTGTGCGTCTCCCCCGCCTCGGCGAGCCGCTGCGCGGCGTACTCCTTGATGGTGCCGAGCATGCGGTAGCGCGGCGCGACGTCGCCGGCGGCGACCAGCAGCGACTTCTCGGTGAGTGTGGTGAGCAGGTCGAGCACGTCGCCCGGCTCGACGGCGCCGCCGGCGCAGACCCGCTCGGCCGCGTCCAGGCCCGCCCCGCCAGAGAACACCGACAGCCGGCGCAGCACCGCGCGTTCGGCGTCGGTGAGCAGTTCCCAGCTCCAGTCGACCATGGCGCGCAGCGTCCGGTGCCGGGGCAGGGCGGTCCGGCTGCCGCCGGTGAGCAGCCGGAACCGGTCGTCGAGCCGGGTGGCGAGCTGGTCGACGGACATGGTGCGCAGCCGCGCCGCGGCCAGCTCGATGGCCAGCGGCATGCCGTCGAGCGCGCGGCAGATCCGCGCCATGGTCGCCGACGTGTGTTCGTCGAACGCCAGGTCGCGGCGGACGGCCGCGGCCCGGTCCCGCAGCAGGCGAACGGCGGGCGACGACTCGACCTCGGCGACCGGGGCGTCGCCGCCGGGTAGGCCCAGCGGCGCGACCGGCCACAACGCCTCCCCGGTGATGCCCAGTGGCTCCCGGCTGGTGGCCAGGATCCGCAGCCGCCGGCACTCGCCGAGCAGCCGGTGCGCCAGCGTCGCCGCCGCCTCGACGACGTGTTCGCAGTTGTCCAGGATCAGCAGCATCGCCCGGTCCCGGATCGCCGCGACCAGCCGGTCGACCGGTTCCGCGCTGCCCGCGTCGCCGAGCAGCGCGTCGCGCAGGCCGAGCCCGGAGATCGTCGTCTGCACCACGTCCCCGTCGGCGCTGATCGCGGCGAACTCCACCAGCCACACCCCGTCCCGCAGGTCTCCGGTCATCCGGCGGCCGGTCTCGGTGGCCAGCCGGGTCTTGCCGGAGCCACCCGGACCGGTGAGCGTGGTGAGCCGGTGTTCGGCCACCAGCGCGCCGACGGCGGCGAGGTCGGCGTCCCGGCCGACGAAGCTGGTCAGCTCGGCGCGCAGGTTGGTCCGGCGGGTGTCGTCGCGGCGTGCCGTCTCGCCGCGCAGCAGGGCGACGTGCAGCGCCGACAGCTCCGGCGACGGATCAGCGCCAAGGGCGTCGGCGAGCGCGTCGGCGGTGCGCTGGTAGACCATCAGCGCCTCGGTGTCCCGGCCGGCCGCGACCAGCGCGCGCATCAGCGCCATGGCGAGCCGCTCACGCACCGGATGGGCGGCCACCAGGTCGGTCAGCTCCGGGACGAGGTCGGCCTCCCGGCCGAGCCCGATCTCCGCGTCGTACCGGTCCTCGGTCGCGGTCAGGCGCAGCCGTTCCAGCCGGGTGGCCGCCGCGTCGAGCGCCGGGCTGTCGGGCAGGCCGATGTCGCGCAGCGCGTCGCCGCGCCACAGGCCCAGCGCCTCGCGCAGCAGCCGTACCCGCTGCGGCCCGTCGCCGTCGCGGGCCCGGCCGACAAGACGTTCGAACCGTACGGCGTCGACGGTGTCGGGCTCGACGGCGAGGCGGTAGCCGTCGGGCAGCCCGTCGACGGCGCCCGCCGGCAGCGCCTTGCGCAGCCGGGAGACGAGGCGTTGCAGCGCGTTCGAGGCGTCGGCGGGCGGCTGCTCGCCCCAGATCCAGTCGACGAGCGTCGCCTTCGGGACCACCCGGCCGGGCTGGAGTGCGAGGGCGGCCAGCAGCCCACGCAGCCGCGCGCCCGGCACGTCGGCCGGGACGCCGCCGTCGACGGTGACCTGGAACGGCCCGAGCAACCCGATCTGCACGCGCCGATCCTGCCACGCCCGGCGGCCCGGTCCGGTCCACCGCCCCCACCGGTCAGGTGGCCGGGCGCGACAGGTCCATCTCCCAGAAGGTGAGCGCCAGACCATGCGCGCGCTTGAACTCGATGCCCGCCCTGACGAGCGCCAGGGCGGGCGCCGGCGGCTTGTACTTCACCTCTCCGGTCAGCAGTTCCCAGACGAGCCGTGCCGCCCCGAAGGTCGCGTAGCCGCCGGCGTCGTCAGCGACCACGGCCTGCAGATCGGAGAAGAAGTCGTGCGGGTCGTTGTTCGCCTGCTCCACGTAGGGAACGAACAGTCGTCGAACGAACTCGTCGTAGTCGGCTTCGCTTCCTTGGGGACCGGATTCGAATCGGCCGAAGCGCTCGAGTACGCCAAGCAGGTCTCCCGGAAACCGTTCCGCGGGTTCCCTGGGGCGTCGCGCGAAAAAACTCATGACCTGTTTCTTCCTACTGGCATCGGCGCGGCCGAGGAAGCCAGTTGTCGAGTTCCCGTCAGTTCTTTAGCAATCGGCCCACGGCCCCGGCACACGCCGTGACCATGGACCGATTCCTACCTCGGCTCAGGCTTTGGTAGCCGAGATCTCCGGGTCCAGTTCGGCGAGCTTCCGTGCGACATCGTTCATGTAACTGCGATAGAAGCCCGCGTCCGGGGTGAAGACCACCATCTGCTTCCCCGCCAGGCTCAACCACATCGCGCACGCCGTCAGGCCCGCATCCGCGTCGAAACGCTTGATCTCGAAGGTGATCTGGGAGCCCTTGGCCGCAGCCTCCGTCTCCGCCGCCCTTCTCCCGTACAAAGCCGTGGCCAGGCTGGCTGCCCCGCCCCGGCCCTCGTAGGTGGCCACCATCGCCGGCAATCCGTGCTCGCTCCGCGCAGGCGTCAGATGCCATTCCGCCTTACGAAGACTGAAACCGCTCTTCCCCTTCATCGCATCCCTGAAGGCTGCGATGCAGTCGCCCGGCGCGGCTCGCAACTCGAAAAGCCACGTCCGGTTGTGATCCATGAGTCCCATGTCGCTCCCGAGGTTCTGGGGTCCCTACTGATCCAGTCACCACATCGCCGGATCCCGTCCGGTCGCCCGTCGTCCGCTTTGACGTCCGCTTGCACCCGGCCCTCGACTCAGGAACACCGGCCCCACTGGCAGTTGTGACCGGAGGCGGGCCGGCCCATCTTTTCGGCCTCCTTGCACCAGGCGCACTTGGACCGACCGGCTTTGACACATGCGCACGACATGGTTACCTCCGATGAAGGCTGGCAGGAACATGACGATCAGCTCGAATAAATTGCGGAGCTGCAATGGAATAGAGGCTGCCACGCCCTCATCGACAGGGGCCAGACTTCGGGATCGCTTCCGACTGAAGCGGTGCCCGCCCTTGCTGGTTCGGCACACGAGGGTGACATGAAAGCCAGCGAGTGATGAATCGAAATTCAGCAGATCGAAGCCGATCCGCAGTCCCTTTTGGATGATCGGTTGGACCGCCCACTCCGATGGGGTGGGCGGTCTGCTTGGTTCTCCGCCGGTGAAGCCACGTGCCCGGCCCGGATCGGCTGATCACGGGCCGGGCACGTGGTCCTCGGCGAGGTGGACGGTCAGCGGAAGGCCGCGTGACCGGTGAGCGTCTGCCCGATGATGAGCTGGTGCACCTCGGAGGTGCCCTCGTAGGTGAGCACCGACTCCAGGTTGTTCGCGTGCCGCATCACCGGGTAGTCGAGGGTGATGCCGGCCGCGCCGAGGATCGTCCGGCACTCGCGGGCGATGGCGATGGCCTCCCGCACGCTGTTGAGCTTGCCCAGGCTGATCTGCCGGTGGTCCAGCGTGCCGGCGTCCTTGAGGGTGCCGATCTGCATCGCCAGCAGCATCCCCTTGCCCAGTTCCAGGGCCATGTCGGCGAGCTTGAGCTGGGTGGCCTGGTACGCGGCGAGCGGCTTGTCGAAGATCTGCCGGCTGCGGGCGTACGCGACTGTGGTCTGCAGGCAGTCGTGCGCGGCGCCGAGGGCGCCGAAGACGATGCCGTAGCGGGCCTCGTTGAGGCACGACAGCGGCCCGGACAGGCCGGTCGCCTCCGGCAGCATCGCGTCGGCCGGCAGCCGCACGCCGTCGAGGACGAGTTCGGAGGTCACCGAGGCGCGCAGGGAGAGCTTGCGGGTGATCTCCGGTGCGGTGAACCCGGGCGTGCCGGCCGGGACGACGAAGCCCCGGATGCCCTCGTCGGTACGCGCCCACACGACGGCGACGTCGGCCACCGAGCCGTTGGTGATCCACATCTTGGTGCCGTCGAGTACCCAGTCGGCGCCGTCGCGGCGGGCCCGGGTACGCATGCCGGCCGGGTCCGAGCCGAAGTCCGGCTCGGTCAGCCCGAAGCAGCCGATCGCCTCACCGGCGGCCATCCGGGGCAGCCACTCGCGCTTCTGCTCCTCGGAGCCGAAGCGCCAGATCGCGTACATGGCCAGCGACCCCTGCACCGAGACCAGGGACCGCAGGCCCGAGTCGCCCGCCTCCAGCTCGAAGCAGGCCAGGCCGTACGCGACGGCCGAGGTGCCGGCGCAGCCGTAGCCCTCCAGGTGCATCCCGAGCACGCCGAGCTCACCGAGTTCCCGGGCCAGTTCCCGCACCGGCAGCCGGCCCGCCTCGTACCAGGCGGCGACCTCCGGCCGGATCCGCCGGTCCACGAAGCCACGCACGGCGGCCTGGAGTTCCCGGGTGTCGTCGTCGACGAGCGTGTCCACACCGAAGTAGTCGAGGGCGAACGCGGGGACGGTCAGTGTCACGTACGGGTTCCTTCCAGGTGGGCGAGGACGCCGCGCGCCACGGCGACGGCCATCGCGTCGAGCGCGTCGGTGGTCATCGCCGCCATGTGCGGGGTGGCGAGGACGCGGGGGTGGTGCAGCATCGGGTCGTCGGCGGCGGGCGGTTCGGGCGCGAACACGTCGACCGCGTAGCCGCGCAGCCGGCCAGCGTCGAGCGCGGCGAGCACCGCCGCGCCGTCGACCACGCCGGCCCGCGCGGTGTTGACGAGCAGCGCGTGCGGCCGCATCCGGGCCAGCGCGCCGGCGCCGATCAGGCCGGTGGTCTGCGGCGTCTGGGGCACGTGCAGGCTGACCACGTCCGATTCGGCGAGCAGAGTGTCCAGGTCCACCAGACGTACGCCGTCCGGCGGCTCGGTGACTGCCACGTCGTACCCGAGGATCGTCATGCCCATCCCGCGGGCGCGGGCGGCGACGCCCCGGCCGATCGCGCCGAGGCCGACGAGTCCCAGCGTGCGGCCGGCGAGCATGGTGCCGGTCAGTCCGGCGGCGACGACCGAGCCGGGCAGCGACCGGCCGGGCGGGAAGCCACCGGCCGCCAGCGTGGTCACGGCGGGGGTGAGCTGCCGGGCGAGCGCGAGCGCGGCCAGGACGACGAACTCGGCCACCGAGTCGGCGTTGGCGCCGGGCGTGCCGACCACGGGGACGCCGAGCCGCTGCGCGGCGGCCAGGTCGATGCCGTCGAGCCCGGCGCCGTGCCGTCCGACGACCCGGAGCCGGGGTGCGGCCTCCAGCATCGCGGCGGTCACCGGGGAGGAGCGCACCACGAGCGCGTCGGCGGTGGCGAGCGGGCCGGCCGCGAGCGCGGCGGGGTCGGTGAGGTGGGCGACGGTCACCTCACCGGCGGCGTGCAGCAGCCGCATCCCGGCCTCGGCGATGGGCTCGGTGAGCAGGATCTGAGCGGGCATCGGGGTCCTCACCAGCCGGTGTAGCAGGTCACCGGCACGCTGTAGAAGTCGCGGGCGTAGCCGCCCTGCTCACGCGGGCCGTGGTTGGAGGCGCCGGTGCCGCCGAACGGCAGGTGCAGTTCGGTGCCGGCGGTGGGCAGGTTGACGGTGACGATGCCGGCGCGGGCGTCGCGCTTGAACCGTTCCGCCGTCGCCAGGGAGGTGGTGACGATCCCGGCGGACAACCCGTAGTCGGTGTCGTTGGCGAGGTCGACCGCCTCGTCGAGGTCGGCGGCGCGGATCACGCAGGACACCGGGCCGAAGATCTCCTCCCGGGCCACCCGCATGTCGTTGCGCGCACCGACGAGCAGGGTGGGTCGCATGAACTGCCCGTCGTGCGTCCCGCCGGCCGCGACCGTCGCGCCCTCGTCGCGTCCGATCCGGACGTAGTCGAGGTTCTGGTCGAGCTGACCGGCGCTGACCACCGGGCCGAGCTGGCTGTCCGGGTCGAGCGGGTCACCGACGCGCAGCGCCCGCGTCGCCTCGGCCAGCGCCGCGACGAACCGGTCGTGGATGCCGGTCGTCACGATCAGCCGGCTGGAGGCGGTGCAGCGCTGGCCGGTGCTGAAGAAGCTGCCGTCCAGCGCGCAGCGCACCGCCACCTCCAGGTCGGCGTCGTCGCACACCACGAGCGGGTTCTTGCCGCCCATCTCCAGCTGGAACCGCTTGTTGCCGTGGGCGATGCAGCGCTGGGCGACGTGCGCGCCGGTGTGGGTGCCGCCGGTGAACGAGATGCCGTCGAGTCCGTCGCTGGTGAGCAGTTCCTCGCCGACCACCGAGCCGGCGCCCATGACCAGGTTGAACACGCCGGCCGGGACACCGGCGCCGGCGATGATCCGGGCGAGTTCGCCGGCGCTGGCGGGGACCATCTCGGCGGGTTTCAGCACGACCGTGTTGCCGTACGCGAGCGCCGGCGCGACCTTCCACGCCGGGATCGCCAGCGGGTAGTTCCAGGGCGTGATGATCCCGACCGCGCCCAGTGGACGGCGGCGGACCTCGGCGTGCACGTTCGGGCGGGTGGAGGCGTAGACCTCACCGGTGGGCTGGAGCAGCTGGTGGGCGTAGTAGCGGAAGGTCTGCCCGGCGCGGACGACCTCGCCATGGGCCTCGGCGAGCAGCTTGCCCTCCTCCCGGGCGAGCAGCGTGGCGAGTTCGTCGGCTCGGTCCAGGATGGTGGCGCCGATCCGGTCCAGCATCCGCATCCGGTCGCCGACGGGCAGCGTCGCCCAGCCGGGCCGGGCGCGGCCTGCCGCCGCGATCGCCGCGCGGGTCGTCTCCCGGTCGGCGGCGGCGTACTCGCTGACGACCTCGCCGGGGCGGGCCGGGTTGAGGTTGGGGCGGCGTTCCCCGTCTACCCACTCGCCGTCGACGAGGTTGCGGTGGTACGGCACGGACACGTCTACCGCCCCGCGCCGACGGCGGCGACCGGTTCGCCCTGCGGGCCGGCGTTCTCCGGGAAGTGGCAGGCGACCTGGTGCCCGTCGCCGGTGAGCTTCGGGGTCTCGGTCGCGCAGACGTCCTGCGCCTTCCAGCAGCGGGTCCGGAACCGGCAGCCGGACGGCGGGTTCAGCGGGCTGGGCACGTCACCGCTGAGGATCACCCGCCGGCGCTCGGTCTCGATCAGCGGGTCGGGGATCGGCACCGCCGACAGCAGGGCCTGGGTGTACGGGTGGCGCGGCCGGTCGTACATGTCCTCGCAGTCCCCGACCTCGACGACGGTGCCGAGGTACATCACCGCGATGCGGTCGCAGAGGTGCCGCACGACGGCGAGGTCGTGGGCGATGAACATCATGGTCAGGCCCAGCTCCTCCTGGAGTTCCTCCAGCAGGTTGACGATCTGCGCCTGCACCGAGACGTCGAGCGCGGAGACCGGCTCGTCGGCGACGATGAACTGCGGGTTGCTGACCAGGGCGCGCGCGATGCCGACGCGCTGGCGCTGACCGCCGGAGAACTCGTGCGGGTAGCGGTCGTGCCACTTCTCGCTGAGCCCGACCATCTGCATGGTCTCCCGCGCCTTCGCGCGCCGGCCCGCCGCGGGCAGGTCGGAGTGCACGAGCAGCGGTTCCTCGATCAGCTCGCCGATCGTCATGCGGGGGTTCAGCGAGGCGAACGGGTCCTGGAAGATCATCTGCATCTGCCGGCGCATGCCCCGCATCCGCCGGCGGTCCAGCGTGGTCAGTTCGGTGCCGTCGAAGGTGACGGTGCCCTGGCTGGGCTTGAGCAGCTGGAGGATGCCCCGCCCGGTGGTGGACTTGCCACAGCCGGATTCGCCGACCACGCCGATGATCTCGCCGCGCCGCACGTCCAGGTCCACACCGGAGACCGCGCGCAGCCGGGCGGGCAGCAGCGAGCCGCGTACCGGCACCTTGAAGTCGACGGCCAGGTCACGCACCCGCAGCAGCGGGTCCGGGGCGGTGTCGGGGGCCGTGGTCGTCATGAGCGCACCTCCGCGGTCTGGTCGGCGAAGCGGTCCGTCGTGGTCAGCCAGCCGCCCTGCTCGGGCGGGCGCATGCCCCAGCAGCGGGTGAGCTGGTCGCGGTCCGGGACGGTGGTCAGGCCGGGCGACTCGCCCTGGCAGATGTCGCGGGCGTGCACGCAGCGCGGGGCGAAGCGGCAGCCGGGAGGCAACTCGGACAGCTCCGGCGGGCGGCCGGCGATGGGACGCAGCTTGCCGCCGCGAGCCTGGTCGAGGCGCGGCACCGAGCCGAGCAGACCCCAGGTGTACGGCATCTGCGGCTGGTGGAACAGGTCGACAGTGCCGGCGCGTTCGACGATCTGCCCGGCGTACATGACGTTCACCCGCTCGGCCATGCCGGCGACCACGCCGAGGTCATGGGTGATGAGCAGGACCGCGGTGCGGGTCTCCAGCGCCAGTTCCCGCAGCAGGTCCAGCACCTGCGCCTGGATGGTGACGTCGAGCGCGGTGGTGATCTCGTCGGCGAGGATGAGCCGCGGCCGGCAGGAGAGCGCCATGGCGATCATGACGCGCTGGCGCATGCCGCCGGAGAGCTGGTGCGGGTAGGAGCTGAGCCGGGTCTCGGCGGCCGAGATGCGCACCATCTCCAGCAGCTCGACGGCCCGCCTGCGGGCCGCCCGGCGGCTCATCCCGAGGTGCAGTTCCAGCGCCTCGGTCATCTGCCGGCCCACTGTCAGCACCGGGTTCAGCGAGGTCATCGGGTCCTGGAAGATCATCGAGATGCCCTTGCCGCGTACGCCCCGCAGCTCCCGTGCGGACAGTCGCAGCAGGTCACGACCCTCGAAAAGCACCTGACCGCCGGTCACCTGACCGGCCGGCGGCACGATCAACCCCATGATGGACTGAGCGGTCGCCGACTTCCCGCAGCCGGACTCTCCGACGAGGGCGACCATCTCCCCTGCGTCGACAGTGAACGACACCCCGTCCACCGCCGTCACCGAGCCCCGCGCGCCGCGGAATTCGGTGCGCAGATCCCGGACCTCCAACAAGGCCATCGATCCCCCTGAGTTAGACTCCCGAACGCCACCATTCGTCACTGGGGAGTGTTGCACAGACGATGTTCGTCGTCTAGGCTCCCAGCAGCGACGAATTCCGTCACTAAGAGTTGGAGCGAGATGGCATCCAAGAGCTCGATCGAGAAAGATCGCAGCATCATCCGGGAGCTCGTTCAGGACCCGAGGCAGACGAACGTCGCGCTGGCGGCGAAGGTCGGCCTCTCCGAGGGATCCGTACGACGCCGGGTGGAACGGCTTGTCACCGAGGGTCAGCTGCAGTTCGCCGCCATTCCCAGTGCCGCCTTCATGGGGCGGCCGGTGCACACCCTGTTCGAGATCCAGAGCGCTCCCGGTGCCACAGAAAGGCTCATCGACAAGCTCGCCGGGATGCCGGAGATCGCGTACGTCTACCACGTGACCGGCCAGTTCGACGTCATCGCCGTCGGCTACTTCGCCTCCAGCAACGCCATGCGGCGGTTCTGGACGGAGCGGCTCGGCAACCTCGACGGGGTGATGGAGAGCAGGTCGGTGATGGTGCTACGGGTCGCCAAGCGCGCGCACGAGTGGGCGCGCGACATCGCCGTCACGGGGGACGAGGAAGCCGGCTGGGACGCGGAGGCGGACCCCGGCACACCCGGCGCTGACACCTGACCGACCGGAGAAACCCGCAATGCTGCGCATCACGTTGACCCGTCTCTTATCGGTTATTCCAGTCCTGTTCGGGATCTCGGTGATCTCGTTCCTCGTGATCCGAATGATCCCCGGCGACGTGATCAGTTCGATCATGGGCCAGGACTTCGGCGACCCCGCGATCGAGGCGGAGATGCGCCGCTACTTCGGGCTCGACATGCCCGTGTACGAGCAGTTCCTGAGGTGGCTCGGCGCCCTCGTCCAGGGCGACTTCGGCACCTCGATGCGCACCGGCCAGCCGGTGCTGGAAGAGATCATGCAGCGCCTTCCGTCCACGCTGCTGCTGGCCGTGTCGGCGCTGCTGGTCTCGATCCTCATCTCCATCCCGCTCGGTGTCCTCAGTGCCACCAAGCGCAACGGGCTGCTGGACGCCACCACCCGGGTCGGCTCGCTCGTCGGGCTGTCGCTGCCGAACTTCTGGCTCGGCATCCTGCTGGTGTACGTCTTCTCGGTGTCGCTGGGCTGGCTGCCGTCCCAGGGCGCGGGTGAGGGTGAGGGCTTCTGGGGCACCCTGAAGCACCTCGTCCTCCCCGCCGTGACGCTCGGCTCCAGCCTCGCCGCGATCAGCATGCGGATGACCCGCTCCAGCATGCTGGAGGTGCTCAACCAGGACTACGTGCGCACCGCCCGGTCCAAGGGCCTCGCCGAGCGCGTGGTCATGAGCCGGCACGCGCTGCGCAACTCGCTGATCCCGGTCGTGACGGTGCTGGGCATCCAGGCCGGCGCGCTGCTGGGCGGCACGGTGATCGTCGAGCAGGTGTTCGCCTGGCCGGGCCTGGGGACGATGGTCATCCGCGGCATCTCCCAGCGCGACTACCCGGTCGTCCAGGGCACCCTGCTCTTCCTGGCCTTCTTCTACGTCGTCGTCAACTTCCTCGTAGACCTCATCTACACCTACCTGGATCCGAGGTTGCGCAGTGGTCACTGACATCGCCCCCGGCCGCCGCCCCGCCGAGGCGGCGTCCACTCGCAAGACCCCCCGCAGCCTCGAGTTGCTGCGCCTGATCTGGCGCGACCGGGTGGGCGCCATCGGCCTGGTGATCGTGGTGCTGATGGTCTCCGCGGCGGCACTGGCCCCGCTCATCGCCCCGTACGACCCGACCGCCATGTCCAACCAGCGGCTCGCCGCGCCCGGCGGCGACTTCCCGCTCGGCGCCGACGAGGCCGGCCGTGACCTGCTCAGCCGGGCCCTGTACGGCGCACGCACCTCGCTGGCCGTCAGCCTGATCGTGGTGACCTGCGCGGGCGCGATCGGCGTCCTGCTCGGACTGCTCGCCGGCTTCTACCGGGGCTTCCTCGACGCGGTCATCACCCCGGCCACCGACATCATGTTCGCCTTCCCCACGCTGCTGCTCGCGCTGGCGGTGGTGGCCGCCCGGGGGCCCGGCACGGAGAACCTGATCCTGGCCCTGATCCTCGTGTTCATCCCGAGCTTCGCCCGCGTCGTGCGCGGCACGGCCATGTCGGTGCGCCGCGAGCCGTACGTGGAGTCCGGCCAGGCGGTCGGCCTCAGCAACGCCCGGCTGATCTTCAAGTACATCCTGCCCAACTCGGTCGCCCCGATCGCGGTGCAGTTCACCACGAGCCTCGCCACCGCCATCCTGGTCGAGGCGTCACTGGGCTACCTCGGGCTCGGCGTGCAGCCGCCCCAGCCGTCCTGGGGGTCGATGCTCTCCAGCGGCAAGGCGTTCATGGAGATGTCGATCTGGCCGTCCGTCGTCCCCGGCGTCTGCATCATGATCGCGGTGCTGGGCTTCAACCTGCTAGGCGACACCCTTCGCGACGTGCTCGACCCGCGACTGCGCGGCCGTTCCAGCCGCTGACCCCTCGCACCCCCGGCAAGGAGCAACGTGGAAACCATCGACGAACACCTGGTTCGTCAACTGTCGGAATGGTCGGCGGGCGCCCCGGCGCCCGCCGACCCGTCGCCGGACGTCGAGGTCGACGCCGGTCTGCTGCTGGACTACTTCGACGCCCAGATCCAGAGCCGCCACCTCGACCTCGCGCTGCGGTGGCTGCAGTCGAAACGGGAGGGCTTCTACACGATCGGGTCCAGCGGCCACGAGAGCAACGCCGCCGTCGCGCTGGCGCTGCGCCCGACCGACCCGGCGCTGCTGCACTACCGGTCCGGCGGTTTCTACGCCGCCCGGGCCGGGCAGGTTCCCGGCTCCACCCCGGTCACCGACGTGCTGCACTCCGCCGCCGCGTCGCGCCGGGATCCGATCTCCGGTGGCCGGCACAAGGTGTTCGGGCACCGGGAGCTGAACATCATCCCGCAGACCTCGACCATCGCCTCGCACCTGCCCCGCGCGATGGGCATGGCGTTCGCCCTGGACCGCGGCGTCGGCGACACCGGCTACCCGGCCGACGCGGTGGTGGTGTGCAGCTTCGGCGACGCCTCGGCCAACCACTCCACCGCCGCCGGGGCGCTGAACGCCGTCGGCTGGGCCGCCCACCAGGGGCTCGGGATGCCGGTGCTGTTCGTCTGCGAGGACAACGGCATCGGCATCAGCACCCGGTCCCCGCACGGCTGGGTGGACCGGATGCTGTCCGCGCTGCCCGGCCTCGACTACACCGCCGCCGACGGCACCGACCCCGTGCGGTTGCTCGCCGTCGCGGCCGAGACGGCCCATCGGGTACGCGCCGGACGCCGGCCCGCCGTGCTGCACCTGCGGACGGTCCGGTTCATGGGCCACGCCGGCTCCGACGCGGAGCTGGCGTACCGGTCCCGGTCGGAGATCCTCGCCGACTACGCCCGCGACCCGCTGCTGGCCACGGCGGCGGTGCTGGCCCGGCGCGGGATTCTCGCCCCGGCCGAGAGCCTGGCCCGCTACGAGCAGGCCCGCAAACTGGTCATGGACCAGGCGGAGGCGATGCTCGGGCGGGTCGAGCGGCTGCCCGACGCGGCGGCGGTGACCGGGCCGCTCACCGAACGCCGGACCGACCGGGTCGGCGCGGCTGCCGCACGGGCCGGCGCCGGCCGGGAGAAGGTGTTCGGCGGCCGGCTCCCCGAGGCGCGCGGGCCGCTCACGCTCGCCCAGTCGGTCAACGCCGCCCTGCACGACGCGCTGCTCACCTGGCCGCAGGCGCAGGTGTTCGGCGAGGACGTGGCGCGCAAGGGCGGCGTCTACGGCGCCACCCGCGGGCTGCGCAAGGCGTTCGGCGCGAACCGCGTGTTCGACACGCTGCTGGACGAGCAGACCATCCTCGGGGTGGCGCTCGGCGGCGCGCTGGCCGGCACGCTGCCGATCCCGGAGATCCAGTACCTCGCCTACCTGCACAACGCCGAGGACCAGCTGCGCGGCGAGGCCGCCTCGCTACGGTTCTTCTCCGACGGGCAGTACGGCAACGGGATGGTCGTCCGGATCGCCGGCCTGGCGTACCAGAAGGGGTTCGGCGGGCACTTCCACAACGACAACTCGGTGGCGGTGCTGCGCGACATCCCCGGCCTGGCGCTGGCTGTCGCCTCCCACCCGGCCACCGCGCCGGCGCTGCTGCGGCAGTGCCTCGCGCTGGCCGAGCAGGAGAAGCGGGTCTGCGTGTTCCTGGAGCCGATCGCGCTCTACCACACCCGCGACCTGCACACCGACGGCGACGGCGGCTGGCTGGCCCGGTACGCCCCACCGGACGAGTGGGCGGCCGGTGAGGCGCCACTCGGGCAGGTCCGCACCGTACGCGACGGCGGCGACCTGGCGCTCGTCACGTTCGGCAACGGCGTGCCGATGAGCCTGCGGGTGGCCGGGACGCTGGCCGCCGAGCGGGGCGCCGGCACCCGTGTCGTCGACCTGCAGTGGCTCGCGCCGCTGCCGGCCGCGAGCCTGCTCGCCGCGCTCGACGGCGTACCCCGGGTGCTGGTGGTCGACGAGACGCGGGCCGGCGGCGGGGTGTCCGAGGCGGTGGTGGCCGCCCTGGTGGACGCCGGTTATCCGGGCCGGATCTCCCGCGTCAACAGCGTCGACAGCTACGTCCCGCTGGGCCCGGCGGCCGACCACGTCCTGCTCGGTGAGCACGACGTGCTGACTGCGGCCCGCGCGCTGCTCGACTGACGCACGGCACGACGAAGGCGGCCCACCGGATCATCCGGTGGGCCGCCTCCCGTTCGGCCGCCTCAGTACCCCAGATCGGGCTGCCGCTTCAGGCCGGCCAACTGCTCGCCGGCCAGGTAACGCTCCAGGTTGACGCAGAAGTCGGCGTAGAGCCGCTGCAGGTTGCCGGTGCCGCGGAACGACGTGTGCGGCGTGATCGTCGTGTTCGGCAGGTCCCACAGCCGGTGGTCGGCCGGCAGCGGCTCCTCCTCGAACACGTCCAGCACCGCGCCGGCGATCCGGCCGGACCGCATCGCGTCGACCAGGGCGTCCTCTGCCACGAGGGCGCCCCGCCCGACGTTCACCAGCACCGCCGACTCCTTCATCGCCGCGAAGTGCGCGGCGTCGAAGAAGTAGCGGTTCTCGGTGGTCAGCGGCATGGCCAGGACCACCGAGTCGGCCTCCGGCAGTACCGTCATGTGCTCGGCGTACGGGATCACCCGGTCGAAGCCCTCGGCCGGGGTGCCGGAGCGGTTCACGCCGATCACGTCGACTCCGAGAGCGCGGGCCCGCCAGGCCACCTCGCCGCCGATGCCGCCGGTGCCGAACACCAGCATCGTGCTGCCGATGAAGTCCCGGCCGGTGATCCGCACCCACTCCCGGCGTTCCTGCGCCTCCCGGTGCTCCGGGAAGGCGCGGAAGCGCATCAGCACCGCGCCGATGGCGTACTCGGCGATCGGCACGTTGTAGGAGTTGGGCGACCGGGTGTAGAGCAGCCCCTCGGCGAGGCGGCGCTGCATCAGCTCGCCGCCCACCCAGTCGAACCCGGCCGCGGTGATCTGCACCCACCGCAGCCTGTCGCACTTGGCCAGCAGCTCGTCGAAGGTGTCCTCGTTCATCGCGCTGCGCAGGATCACCTCGGCGTCGAGCCACTCGTCGCGTACCGGCTCACCGTCGCCAACCGGGCTGAACCGGCACTGCGGGAACCGCTCCCGCAGTTGCGGGAGCAGGTCCGACAGGTTGGGGGTGAGCAGGACGTGCGGTCCCGCGACGGCGCCGGTCACGAGGACTCCTGCGCACGCTTCCGGTTGTTGTACGTCACGCCGCCCTTGGCCCAGTTGTCGTACGACACCTCGTAGAGCAGGACGTGGGTGTTCTCGCGCGGGGAGCCGTACTTGACCAGCACGTCGGTGAGGTCAGCGATCATCGCTTCCTTGGTGGCCTGGTCCCGCTTGCCGATCTCGGCCCGGATGATTGCCATGTCAGTTCTCCTTGCTCGTGGTCGCGAAGTCCGGGTTGCGCTCGTACTCGGCCTTGACTGCGAGGTACGCGAAGGCGTGCGTGACGCGGGTCTTGAGCACCCCGTCGAAGACCTCGCGGGCCTTCTCGACGTCGCCGTTGTAGTAGTGCCAGTTGCCGAGGCCGTACCCCTGGGTGACGGTCTTGAGGCTGTTGCCGTCGCACATCGCCCACAGCTCGTCCGGGCCGATCTGGCCGGTGTAGAGCTTCATCCGGCCCTCGTAGCCCACCAGGTGCGGCTCGTCGACCAGGTCGACATTGCGGAACCGGTCGAGCACCTCCTCGGCCTCGGCGGTCCGGCCGAGGCGCCGCAGCGCCATGTACTGCCAGTCCTGCGACGCCACCAGGCCCTCCTGGTGCCGGGACGCCTTCTCCGACTCGGCGAAGCTGGGCAGGCAGCCCTCCAGGTCGCCGGCGAGGTACTGGGCGACGCCGAGGTGGTACCAGACGGAGGCGTGCAGCGTGGTGTTGTAGCGGCCGAGGATCTCCGGGTTCGCGGCGGCGTCGGTGTCGCTGAGGTGCTGCGGGCGCACGTCCTCGGGCCGGCCGAGGATCAGGCTCACGACGTCCTTCTCCACCTCCGGCTGGTACATCTCGTACTCGTCCTCGACGCCGGCGAGCTGGTCGGCGGCGGTGCGCAGGTCCGCGATCGCGCCGGCGTAGTCACTGATGGAGATCCGCCGGTGCCCCCGGAAACGCAGCAGGCGCGGGCTGTCCGGCTCCAGTTCGAGCGCCTCGGTCAGCAGCGCCACGGACTCCTCGTGCTTGCCGAGGTAGCCCTTCAGCCGGGCGGCGATGATGTAGCGGTGGGTCAGGGGTACGGACGTCATGGATTGCCTTTCGTCGCGGTACGGCGGAGGGGGCGCCCCCGGGAGGCGGCGCCCCCTCCGCGGTTCGTCAGCGGTCCAGCCAGAGGTGCCGGTAGAAGCGGTACGTCGGCGTCGGGTCACCGCGGTAACCCATGACGTCCTTCTGCACCACGTCGAAGTCGGCGTTCAGGAACGTCATCGCCACCGGGCCCCGCTCGGCGAGGATCTTCTCGGCCTGCTGGTAGAGCTGGGCACGCTTGTCCTTGTCCATCTCGGAGCGGGCCTTGACGACCAGGTCCTCGTACTCCGCGTCGGACCAGTTGCCGTAGTTCAGGCCGCCGCCCTTGAGGAAGCTGGCGGTGAACCGCTCGTCCGGGTCGTAGGTGAGGCCGAAGCCGGACTGGTACATGTCGAAGTCGCCGGACTTCGTCTTGGTGTCGGCGATGGTGGACTCCACCGACTCCAGCGTCACCTTGATGCCGATCTTGGCGAGCTGCTGCTGCTCGACCTCGGCCGAGCGCACCTGGAACGCCGAGGTGGCGATGACCATGAGCTTGGCGTCGAAGCCGTTCGGGTAGCCCGCCTCGGCCAGCAGCGCCTTCGCCTTCTCGATGTCCGGCTTGCCGTACACCGGCTCCTTGAGCGCGCCGAAGCGGTCCGGCGGCAGGTAGCCGGCGTTGAGCGCGGTGCCGAAGCCGGAGTTGGCGACGTTCAGGATCTCCTGCCGGTCCAGCGCCATGTAGATGGCCTGCCGGACCTTGACGTTGTCGTACGGCGCCTTCGAGGTGTTCAGCCGCAGGTGCAGCGACAGCGAGCCGGAGCCGCCGTACCACTTGAGCTTCTCGTCCCGCTTGAGCGCGTCGATGAACTCGGGCGCGGGCCGCCACAGGAAGTCGACGGTGCCGCTGCGCACGGCGGCGGCGCGGGCGTTGTCGTCGGGGTTGAAGGTGAAGTCCAGCCCGTCCAGGTACGGAACCCCGGACTCCCAGTACTTGTCGTGCTTGTCCAGCTTGATGGCCTGGCCGGTGGTCCGGGCGGCGAGCTTGAACGGCCCGCTGCCGCCGTCGACGCTGCCGTTGAGATCGCCCTGCTTCTCGACCACGGTCCGGTCGACGATCGACGACGCGGCGGTGGACAGCAGGGTCAGGATGGCGGCGTTGGGCTTGGCCAGCTTCATCACGACGGTGCGCTCGTCGGGCGCCTCGACCGAGGTGATGCCCTCGTAGCTGCGGGCGCGCGGTGCCCGGGTGGCCGGGTCCTTGATCCGCTCGATCGAGTACTTCACGTCGGCGGCGGTCACCTTGCGGCCGCTGTGGAAGTACGCGTTGTCGCGCAGCTTGAACGTCACGGTCAGGCCGTCCGCGCTCAGCTCCCACGACTCGGCGATGGCCGGCTTGATCTCACCCCGGTACGACTGCACGAGCGACTCGTAGATCTGCTCGTTGATGACGAAGGCCGAGGTCTCCGACATCCGGTGCGGGTCGAGTTCGTTGGCGTCCAGCCGGATCATGATCCGCAGCCGGCCACCGGACTTCGGCGTGCCGGCGGCCTGCGTCTCGTCCTCCAGCTTGACGTTGCTGGTGAGGCCGTCACTGGCGTTGCCATCGGACTTGCCCGACGGCGGCTCGCCGCCTCCGCAGCCGGCCGCGAGCGTCGCCACGACGCCCACCGCCAGCGCTCTCATCAGAATTCGGGTACGCATCAGTCTCCTTGGCAGTGTCACGATTAGCGCTTCAGGCCGGCTTCCATGCCTCCCCATAGACCCGAAGCCAGTTGCCCCCGAGGATCTTGGTCACGTCCTCCGGCGAGAAGCCGCCGGCCAGAAGCGCCGCGGTGATGTTCGGGAAGTCCGAGGCGTCGTCCATGCCGATCGCCCGGCGCTCCTCCCAGCCGAAATCACCCAGCAGATTCCGGTGCTCCTTCGAGTTCGCCTCCGCGATGCTCTTGAGCTGCGCGATCCGCATCTCCTCGGTCCACGTCTCGTCGTAGTCGGTGGCCACGGCGACGTGGTCGACGCCGGCCACCTCCACGACGCGGGATACGTGCTCGACGAAGCGGGTCAGGTCCGGACGACGGGACGGGTCGTCCGGGTGGTACAGGAATCCCGACAGGGTGGTGATGCCCATGACGCCGCTCTGCTCGGCCAGGCGCCGCAGGTATCCGTCCGACTTGGCGCGGATGTGCGGCGACAGCGCGTCGCAGAACGAGTGCGTGACGACGACCGGCTTGTCCGAGGCGTCCATGGCGTCCAGGCCGGTGCGCTCGCCGCTGTGCGAGACGTCGACCAGCACCCCCAGCTCGTTCATCGCCTTGACGAACGTGCGGCCGCGGTGCGAGAGCCCCGAGTCGGTGTCCTCGCCGCAGCCCGCACCGAGCAGGTTCTGCCGCTGGTACGTCAGCTGGAGGATGCGGACGCCGAGGTCGTGGAACGTGCCGAGCAGGTCGAGGTCGGCGCCGATCATCTCGGTGTCCTGCGGGCCGAGGATCACGGCCTCCTTGCCCTCGGCCTTCGCC
This sequence comes from Micromonospora sp. WMMA1947, assembly GCF_027497355.1. Taxonomy (NCBI): domain Bacteria; kingdom Bacillati; phylum Actinomycetota; class Actinomycetes; order Micromonosporales; family Micromonosporaceae; genus Micromonospora; species Micromonospora sp. WMMA1947. The sequence continues at coordinate 69,012 of NZ_CP114909.1, forward strand.
CGGTGGATGTCGTCCACCGTGAGGGCGAGCAGGACGTCGTCCCGGTGCGCGTCGATCCACCTGCGGCAGCGGTTGACTTCGCGCAGGGCGGTGACGGTGTCCGCGTACGGCCTGGTGACCGTGTGGTTCACAGCGGTGACGCCGCCTCGCCGGATCCGGTCGAGGTGGGCGTCGCTCAGCTCGATGACAGTGCTTCCGTCCACCACGGTGGCGGCGGCGTGCACGTCGGCGGCCGAGAGAGCGGGATGGTCGGTGGCGGCAGTGTTCACGTCATCTCCAGATCATCGGAAGATGCCGAGACTCTACGAGGCACGCAACTTGTTGTCCATGAAATCTCACCAACTCGTCGGTACGCAGTGTCTAGGTGACGAATTTCGTCATTCTGACGCGCGGCAAACCGATCGAGGCAGCCCGTCCGGCGCGAACGGGTCATAGCGCCACCAAGACTTCGAAGCGGAGAAAACGCACGGTGCACTGTGGAGGGGGGTGACGCAGTCCATCCCGTACGCCGAGGATTGCGACCTCCTTACCCTCGCGGACCTGCGGGGATGTTCGATACCATCGAACATCCCGGCGGAGGTTCCGCCACCTCGACAGGAGGTCCCCGTGCGGCCCATGAACAGTCAGCCGTCGGAGCAGGCCGGCTCCGGTGGCGCCGCGGACGAGAACACGCCCGCGGGCGTCGTCGGCGGCCGGATCCGGCGCTACCGCAAGGAACGCGGGCTGACGCTGCGCGGTCTGGCCTCCCGCTCCGGGCTGTCCATCGGCTTCCTGTCCCAGGTCGAGCGCGGCATCTCCTCCATCGGCCTGACCGCGCTCGGCAGCGTCGCCAAGGCGCTCGACCGGTCGGTGGCCGACTTCTTCGACGCCGGCACGCCCTCGCCGGACAGCACCGTCTCCTCGCTCCCCCGGCACTTCACGCTGACCAGGGCGGAGACGGCCGCGACGCAGTACGTGTCCGGGCAGCAGACCTACCGCATGCTCTCCGACCGGGGACCGGACTTGGTGCTCGAACCGATGCTCGTGCACATCGCGCCGGGCGGGCGCCGGGAGAACGCGTACGGCCACCGGGGCGAGGAGTTCGCCTACGTCATCTCCGGCGAGCTGCTCTACGAGGTCGAGGGCGTCGAGCACCGGCTGTTCCCGGGTGACAGCGTGCACCTGCGCTCGTCCGTGCCGCACCAGCTCTACAACGACACCGACGCGGTGACCACTGTGGTCTCGGTGGTCACGCCCCGCCTGTTCTGACCGGCGCACCGGGCACCACGAATCGCCCTCCGATTTCACGTAGGTGAACAAGGAGGGCGATTCGCTATGTAGTGTCAGCGACCGAGGCGGGAGTCCACGGCGGTCATCGTGTCCTGCCAGATGACCGACGCCGGGTCGATGACGGCGAAGTGGTCCCCCGGCTGTTCGAGGTGGCGGATCTCGTCGCCCGCCGCCGCCGCGGCGGCGGCGTAGCGCCGGTTGGCGTCGACGAGGTCGAGGCTGTCCTCCGTCCCCTGCACGAGCAGCGTCGGCACCCCGGTCGGCAGGCGCCGCATCGGGTCGCTCTCGGCGTACCGGCGCGGAGCCGTCACCGGGGAGCCGCCGAGCGCCGCGGCGACCGCGCCGTCGCCGAGGTAGCGCCGCTCGCCCTCGGTGAGGTCGAGCACTCCGGCCAGCGACACCGCGAGCGCGACACGCGGCCCGCCCGGACGCGCGGCGAGGTCCGCCGCGGCGCGCAGCGCGAGCTGCCCGCCGGCCGAGTGTCCCAGCACGACGACCCGGTCCAGGTCGACCAACCGGTCGCGGGCCGGTTCCCGCAGCGCGCGCAGGCCCGTCTCCACGTCCTGCGTGGTCGCGTCCCAGCCGTGCCGGTCCGGGCGCCGGTACTCCAGATTCCAGGACGCGTACCCGCGCCGGGCCAGGTCGGCGGCGAGCGCGTCCATCAGGTCCGCCCCCCAGATGGACCGCCAGAACCCGCCGTGCAGCAGCACCGCGACCGGCGCCGGGCCGGCGTCCGGGGTGGACGGCAGCCGCAGGTCGCCCCACTGGTCCGGGTCGGGGCCGTAGGCGATCCGGGTGGCCGGCGCGCGGAGGCGGTGCACGGCGTGCCGGATCGCCCACGCCAGGCCCCACAGTCCCCGTCCGGCCAGGTGGACCGCGCCGGGCACCGGCGGCTCGACGGTCAGGTCGTACCAGACCACGCCGGACGGCTGCGCGCCGATGAGGGCACGGGCCGCCGGCGTGGGTCCGGGCAAAGCCACCACCGGCTGGTCCGTCGCGGCGAGCAACGAACGCAGTTCGCCGGCCGAGGCGACGGTGACGACCTGACCGGTGACGTCCAGTTCGGCGCAGGTGGCGGCGGTCAGCGACGCCAGCAGGGCCGGGTCGGCCACCAGGCCGGGGCCGGCCACGACAGTGAGCCGCACCCGACTCACCTCTGCAGCAACGGCAGGACGGCCGAGCCGAGCAGGTCCACGCCGCGCTCGTCGGTGAGGCCGTGCGGCGTACCGAACTCGACCCGGCGCACGCCCGCGTCGATGAGCGCCTGGGCCTGCGCGGCGACCTGCTCCGGCGTGCCGGAGAAGGCGAACCGGTCGAGCACGTCGTCCGGGATCAGCCGGCCCGCCGCCTCGTCCTCGCCCGCGTCGACCAGCTCACCGACGCGCTTGACCAGATCTTCGGGCATCTCGACGGTCGGGTCCAGCTCGGCCACCACGGCGAGGTACATGGCCACCTCGGTGCGGGCCTTCGCGCGGGCCGCCTCGCCGTCGGTGTCGACGACTGTCACGGCGCCGAGCACGATGCCGACGTCGGCGACGTCGCGTCCGGCCTTCTCCGCGCCGGTTCGCAGCCGTTCGCGGATCACCGGGACCATGTCCGGGTTGGCGCTGCCGCCCACCTTGATCTCGTCGGCGATCCGGCCGGCCAGCGCCGCGCCCTGCGGGCCCCACGCGCCGAGCAGCAGCGGCGGGTCGGGCCGCTGCACGTCGTAGCGCAGCGCGGTGCCGGGGGCGAGCGAGAAGACCTTTCCGGTGAAGCCGCTGCGGTCGCCGCGCAGCAGGCGGTAGACGACCTGGACGGCTTCCTCGATGGTGGTCAGCGGCCGCGGCTGCGGCAGGCCGACAGCGCCCAGCCAGGTTCCGCGGGCCAGACCCAGGTAGGCCCGCCCGTGCGAGGCCAGGTCCAGGGCGGCGATCTGACCGGCGATCTCGTACGGCGCCATCGAGTACGGGTTCAGGCAGGCCGTGCCGAGGCGTACCCGTTCGGTCGCCTGTGCCATCTCCAGCAGCGGGAAGATCGGCGGCTGGTACATCAGGTCGCCGAAGACGGTGAGCACGTCGAAGCCGTGCGTCTCGGCGGCACGCGCCAACCGGGCGTACGCGCCGGCCGGCTTGTCGCTCTGCAGGCCGAGCCCGATCTCGACGGTCATGTCAGGTCCGCCGAGTTCATCGTGCGCCGGCAGGTCCGTTCCACCTTCATGACGAGCCGCTCCTCCGGGTCGGGGCAGATGAAGTGGGAGTCCTGGGCCAGCCAGTCCCCCGGTGCCAGGTCACGCTGCTTGGCGGCGAGGAAGGGCAGCACCGAGGCGAGCGCGTACACGCAGAAGTGCTTTCCCTCGGGCAGCCGCAGGTGCGCGCTGTTCGTCAGTTCGAAGTGGTCGCCCACGGCCATGCCGCACACCGACCGGCCCTCGATCCGGTCGACTGTGACCTTCAGGTCGTAGATCTCCATGTCGCCGTCGCTGTCGCTCACGGTCCCTCCCCCTCGTCGATCCGTACGATGATCTTGCCGGTGGTCCGGCGTTCGGCCAGCTCGGTGAGCGCCGCGGGCACCTCGTCCAGCGACACGACGCGGCTGACCGGCGGCCGGACCGCGCCGGAGGCGCACATGTCGAACAGTTCCTGGTAGGCGGACTCGACGGCGCTCGCCCGCTGCCACGGGTACTGCGAGCCCCAGGAGAGGCCTACGAGCGTCGCGTTGGCCGCCATCAGCCGCAGCGGGTCCACCGGCGGCGGTGGCCCGCCGGCAGCGCCCACCGCGACCAGGCGGCCCTCGAACGCGAGGCAGTCCCAGGACCGGGCGAACACGTCGCCGCCCACCGGGTCCACCACGACGTCCACGCCCCGGCCGCCGGTGGCCGCGAGCACGGCGGGCACGAAGTCCTCCGCCGTGTAGTCGATCGCCACCTGGGCGCCGTGGTCGCGGCAGATCGCGGTCTTGGCCGGGCCGCCCGCGGTGGCCAGGACCCGGGCGCCCCGGGCGACGGCGAGCTGGATCGCGGCGATGCCCACCCCGCCGGCGCCCGCGTGCACCAGCACCGTCCGCCCGGCGGTGAGATTGGCTCGTTCCAGCGCGAACCACGCGGTCTGGTAGGTGACCGGCAGCGCCGCCGCGGTGACCGGGTCGATCGTGGACGGTCGCGGCACCACCACCGCGGCGTCCACCGTCACCGTCGTGCCGAGCGCGCCGCGCGGCAGCGCCGGGCAGGCGAGCACCTCCTGACCCAGCAGGTGCTCGGCCCCGGCGCCGGCGGCGACGACCCGCCCGGCCGCCTCCACACCGGGTGTCATCGGCGGATCGGGCCGCACCGGGTACTCGCCCCGGCAGAGCATGACATCCAGGAAGTTCAGCCCCACCGTACGCACGGCGAGCCGTACCTCACCGGGGCCGGGCGGCGGGTCGTCGGGCAGGACTGCGACCGACAGCACGTCCGCCGGCTCACCGGTCCGCCCGGCGACCAGCCGCCGGATCACGCCGCGCCCACCGGTTCCCGGACCAGCTCGGCGTGGTGGTGCACGATCACCCAGCGGCCGTCGACCCGGCGCACCACGTCGGTGACCCGGGTGATCTCCGGCTCGTCGTCCGGGCCGAGCTGCGCGACCAGCTCGTACCGGGCCACGCCGAAGTCCTCCCACACGTCGATGCGCTTGTCCCGCGCGGCGAGCACCGCCAGCCGGGGCCGCTGCCCCGCGGCGTCCCGCCGGGCGCGGTACTCGTCCAGCTCGGCCCGGGTCCGCAGCGGCCCGGGCAGGTGCGTCTCCCAAGTGGTCACGTCGGGATCCAGGTGCGTGTCGAACCGCTGCTGGTCCCCGGCGAGGAACGCGTCGTACATGTCGTCGATGCCGGCGGCGATCTCCGCCGCGCCTGCCTGCGCGAAGGTCATCGCGTCTCCTCCTGGTTCCGGTCGTCGCGGGCGATCTGCCCGCCCTTCATCACCCACCGCACGTCCCGGAACGCCGAGGTGTCGGCGAGCGGGTCGGTGTCCGTCGCGATCAGGTCGGCCAGCTTGCCGGCCTCGACGGTGCCGAGGTCGGACTCGGCGCCGAGCCACCGGATCGGGCCGAGCGTGCCGGCGTGGATGGCCCGCGCGGTGCCGATCCGCTCGGACATGTACTCCAGCTCCCGGATCGAGGCTGTCGTGCCCTCGAACTGCCAGAACGGGGGCATGTCGCTGCCGAGGAGCACCTCCACCCCGGCGGCGACGGCCATGTCGAAGCTCTCCAGGTGCCGGGGGCCGGCGCCGAGCGACCGGCACTGCATCCACTCCGGCACGCCCAGCTCGTCGAAGAACTCCTTGCACCGGGTCACCAGCAACGTCGGCACGAGCGCCGTGCCGCGCTCGGCCATCCGCGCCGCGACCTGCGGGGTGAGCTGGTAGCCGTGCTCCACGCAGTCCAGTCCCAGCTCGACCGCCGCGCCGATCACGTCGGCGGGCCCGGCGTGCGCGGTCACCTTGCGGCCCCACGCGTGCGCCGTCTCGATCACCGCCGTCATCTCGTCGGCGAACAGCTGGGGCGTGTGGATGCTCTCGTGCTCACCGGCGATGCCGCCCGAGATCATCACCTTGATCAGGTCCGCGCCGGCCTTGATCTGGCTGCGCACGCCGTGGCGGAAGCCCACCGGGCCGTCGCACTCGAGCGTGTCGTTGCTCTCGTGGCCGTGCCCGCCGGTGCACACCAGCGCCCGGCCGGCGGTGTAGATGCGCGGACCCGGGACACGCCCGGCGTTGATCGCCCGCCGCAACGCGAAGTCGGCGTGGTCCTTCTCCGCCACGCAGCGCACCGTGGTCACGCCGGAGTGCAGCGTGCGCCGCGCCCCGTCGGCCATGTAGTGGGCGAGGTCGTACGCGCCCATCCCCTTGACGCCGTCGCCCCCGGAGCCGGGCAGCGACAGCGAGAAGTGGGTGTGCATGTTGACCAGGCCGGGCGTCACGTACGCGCCATCGAGGTCCACCTCGGTCAGCCGGCCGGCGGCCCGCGCCTGCTCGGCCACCTCGGCGTACGGCCCGACGGCGGCGATCCGGTCACCCCGGACCCACACCCCGGCGCCGGTCACGGGCGCCATGCCGTCCACCACGCGGGCATCAAGCACTGTGCAGTTGCCGAGCAGCACGCTCGGCTGCTCGGGCGAATAGGCGGCACTCACGCGATCACTCCATAAACGTCTCGGGCGGCCCGCGCGGAGACGTAGCCCTCGGCCACGTCCCGTCGCACCGCCTCCGGATCCCGACTCCTCGGGTCACCGTGCCCGCCGCCACCGGCGGTCAGCAACGTCACCCGATCCCCCACCGCCACCGCGGTACGCCGTGTGCTCACCCGGTGCTCCCGGTCCGTGCCCGGGAAGACGACCACCTGGTTCGGCTCCGGCTGCTCGCCGCCGGCCAGCGCCCACGGCGCGCTCTTGGTCTTCTTGATCACCGACAGGAACTCGCCCGGCGTCACGAACCGGATGTCCCGCCGCAGGCCGCAGCCGCCCCGGAACCTGCCGGCGCCCCCGGAGTCGGTACGGATCTCCAGGCGCTCGAAGAACATCCCGGTCTTCGACTCCAGCACCTCCACAGGCGTGTTGCGCGCCTGGGTCTGGCACAGGTGGTTCGCCGGTCCGATGCCGTCGTGCCGGGGCGTGCCGCCCCACCCGACCGGGTCGTTGTTGCTGACCGCGAACATGTCGCCGGTGTCCGGGTGCCGCCCCACCATCATGAAGCCGGGCACGTCGCCGCCGGAAGAGGCGGCGAGCCGGTCGGGCATGCCCTGCGCCAGCGCCTTGAGGATCAGCTCCAGCGCGACGGTGCCGGTCCACTGGGTGAACGTGGCGGCCGGGTACTGCGCGTGGAACAGCGTGCCGGGCTCGGCGCGTACCCGCAGCGGCGCGAAGTGCCCGGCGTTCGTCTGCTCGTACGGCGTCGTGACGCCCTTGAACGCGACCCGGCAGGTGGCGATGGTGGCCCCGAGCGGCAGGTTCACCGGCCCGGGCACCGCCGGGGACGACCCGGCGAAGTCCACTGTGAACTCGCCGTCGGCGACGGTGACGGTGACCCGCATGAGGATCGGCTCGTCGGTGACGCCGTCGTCGTCGAGCCAGTCCTCGGCGGTCCAGCTGCCCTGCGGCAGCGCGGCCACCGCCTCTCCGGCGCGCTGAGCGGCGGCGTCGATCACCCGGTCGACGACCGCGTCGACCACCGCCGGGCCGTACTCGCGGTACAGCTCGGTCAGCCGCCGCTCGCCGGTCCGCAGCGCGGCGATCTGCGCGTTGAGGTCGCCGATGACGAGTTCCGGCATCCGCGAGTTGAACCGGATCAGCTCGTGGATCTCCGGCACCGGCTCGCCCCTGGCGTACACCTTCGTGCCGGGGAAGATGATCCCCTCCTGGTGCATGTCCGTGGAGTCGAGCACGTAACCGGGATCCTTGGCGCCCAGGTCCATCCAGTGCGCCCGGATGCACAGGAAGCCGATCAGCTCCTCGCTGTCCGGCAGCACGACCGGCGCGAACATCGTCGCGTCGTACGTGTGCGCCGCGTTCCAGTACGGGTAGTTCAGCAGCACCACGTCGCCGCGGTGCAGGTTCTCCACGCCGACGTACTCGACGCCCTTGCGCAACGAGTAGTCGTTGGCGCCGAGGAAGCGGGACAACCCCGTCGACTCCGCGACCAGCCGCAGCCGCCGGTCGTAGATGGAGATGCCGAAGTCGTACACCTCGTAGATCACCGGGTTGAAGGCGGTGCGCACCAGCGCGGCCCGCATCTCCTCGGCGGCCGAGACGAGATGACTGCGGACGACCTCGACGGTTGCCCCGTCGACCGTCGGCTCACCCATCGACGTCCACTCCGTAGACGTCCCGGGCCGCCTCCCGGGAGACGTACCCCTCGGCCACGTCCCGCCGCACCGCCTCCGGGTCGCGGCGGCGCGGGTCACCGTGCCCGCCGCCACCGGCGGTCAGCAGGGTCACCCGGTCGCCGACGGCGACCGTCGTGCGCTTGGTGCTCACCCGGTGCTCGCGGTCGGTGCCCGGGAACACCACGATCTGGTTCGGCTCCGGCTGCAAGCCGCCGTCCAGCGCCCACGGCGCGCTCTTGGTCTTCTTGATCACCGTCAGGAACTCACCTGGCGTCACGAACCGGATGTCCCGCCGCAGGCCGCAACCGCCCCGGAACCGGCCCGCGCCGCCGGAGTCCTCGCGGATCTCCCAGCGCTCGAAGAACATCCCGGTCTTGGCCTCCATGACCTCGATCGGGGTGCCCCGGCCGGTGCTGCCCGAGACGTGCGTGGCGCCGTCCATCCCGTCGTGCGTCGCGGTGCCGCCCCAGCCCACCAGGTCGTTGTTGCTGACCGCGAACATCTTGCCGGTGTCCGGGTGCAGGCCGACCATCATGAATCCGGGCACGTCGCCGCCGGAGGACGCGGGCAGCAGGTCCGGCATGCCCTGGGCCAGCGCCTTGAGGATCAGCTCCACCGCCACGATGCCGGTCCAGAGCGTGAACGTGGGCTGCGGGTAGACGGCGTGGAACAGGCTGCCCGGCTCGGCGCGCACCTCCAGCGGTGCCACGGTGCCGGCGTTCGACGGCTCGTCCCGCGACGTCAGCGACTTCAGCACGACCTTGCAGATCGCCTCGGTCGCCCCGAACGGCATGTTGATCGGGCCACGGGTCGCCGGGGCCGAGCCGGCGAAGTCGACGACGAAGCGCCCGTCGGCGATGGTCACAGTGACGCGCATCTTCACCGGGTCGTCGGTGATGCCGTCGTCGTCCACCCAGTCCTCGGCCGTCCAGGTGCCCTGCGGAAGCGTCGCCAGCGCCGCCCGGGCGCGGGCCTCACCGTCGGCGATGATGCGGTCGATCGCCTGGTCGACGGTGTCCCGGCCGAACTTCTCGATGATCTCCAGCATCCGGCGCTCGCCGGTGCGCAGCGCGGCGATCTGCGCGTGCAGGTCACCGAGCACCGCGTCGGGCATCCGCGAGTTGAAGCGGATCAGCTCGTGGATCTCGCGCACCGGCTCGCCCCGGGACACGACCTTGGTGCCCGGGAAGATCAGCCCCTCCTGGTGCATGTCGGTCGAGTCGAGCACGTAGCCCGGGTCCTTGGCGCCCAGGTCCATCCAGTGCGCGCGGACGCAGAGGAAGCCGACCAGGTCACCGTCCGCGTCGGGGTCGGCCTCGTCCGGCCGGAACACCGGGGCGAACAGCGTCGCGTCGTACGCGTGCGCCGCGTTCCAGTACGGGTAGTTGAGCAGCACCACGTCACCGCGGTGCAGGTTCTCCCGGCCCACGTACTCCACGCCCTTGCGCAGCGAGAAGTCGTTCGCGCCGAGGAAGAACGTCAGCCCGGTGGCCTCGGCGACCAGCCGCAGGTCGGCGTCGTACATCGACAGACCGAAATCGTGCACCTCGTAGATGACCGGGTTGAACGAGGTGCGGATCAGGGTGGCCCGCATCTCCTCCGCGGCCGACAGCAGATAGCTGCGGACGACCTCGACCTGGGCTCCGTCCAGCGTGGTCATGCGGCTTCCTCCAGGGTGACGAGCAGGTATCCGTGGTCGTCGACGGTTACCCGCTGACCGCTGGGCACCACAGTGGTCGAGGTGCCCTCGTCGACCAGCGCCGGTCCGTCGAAGGTGTCGCCCGGCTCCAGGCGGGCCCGGTCGTAGACCGCGAACGGCACCACCGCGTGCTGCCCGAAGTCGTACGCGTCGCGGTGGGTCAGCAGCGCCTGCGACGGGTCGCCGTCGCCGCGCGCCAGCGTCTCCAGCTCGGGCCGGTCGGTGCGCCCGATGCCGCGCACCCGCAGGTTGAGGATCTGCAGCGGGTTGCCCATGGTGTGGCCGTACCGGGTGCGGTGCGTCTCGTCGAACGCGGCGCGGATCGCGTCGCGGTCCAGCTCGCGCCCGACGGTGACCATCAGGCTGTGCTCCTGGCCCAGGTAACGCAGCTCGAACTGCCGCTCCAGCACCGCCTCGCCGGCCGGCACGCCCTGCGCCACCAGCGACGCGACCGCCTCGGCCTCGACGGCCTTGAACAGCTGCTCCAGCTCCGACAGGTCCGCGTCGTCGAGCGTGGCCATCACGGTACGGCTGAAGTCGTTGACGATGTCGGCCGAGAGCATGCCCCATGCGGAGAAACCGGACGGCGCGAACGGCACGATCACCTCGCCGATGCCCATCTCGCGGGCCAGCAACGGCGCCAGCAACGGTCCGGCGCCGCCGAACGCGAGCAGCGCGAACTGCCGGGGGTCGTGACCCCGCTCGACGGTGATCTGCCGGACCGCGCCGACGGTACGGGCCAGCAGCACGTCGAACACGCCCGCCGCCGCGTTCTCCACGCTCAGGCCGAGCGGCTCGGCGAGCTGCTCGGCGATGGCGGCGCGCGCCTCGGCGTCGCGCAGCCCCATGGTGCCGGCGAGGAACCGGTCCGGGTCCATGTAGCCGAGCACCACGGCGGCGTCGGTGACCGTCGGCCTGGTGCCGCCCCGGCCGTAGCAGACCGGGCCGGGGTCGGCGCCGGCGCTCTGCGGGCCGACCTTCAGCAGGCCGTGGTCCAGCCAGGCGATCGAACCGCCGCCGGCGCCGATGGTCCGGATGTCGTACGTCGGGATGAGCAGCGGGAAGTGCTCCAGCTGGGCCTCGTACGCGGCGACCGGGTTGCCGCGCTCGATCACGCAGGCGTCCAGCGAGGTGCCGCCGATGTCGAACGTGAGCACGTTGTCCCGGCCCAGCTCGGAGGCGACGTACGCGGCGCCGACGATGCCGCCGGCCGGGCCGGACAGCACGGTGTGCGTGGGTGCGGTCTTGGCAACCGCGCTGGTCATCGAGCCGCCACCGGACCGCATGATCAGGAAGCGCCCGGCGAAGCCGCGCTCGGCCAGGCCGGACTCCAGCTCGTCCACGTACCGCTCGAAGATCGGCCGGATGTACGCCTCCAGCACCGTGGTGCTGGTCCGCTCGTACTCCCGGTACTCGCGCACGATGTCTGTCGACAGCGATAGGCTGACCTCGGGGAACTCCTCGTGGATCAGGCGCGCGGCCTCCCGCTCGTGGCTCGGGTCGAGGAACGAGTGCAGGAAGCAGATGGCGATCGAGGTGACCTGCTGGTCCACCACGAGCGTGCGGGCGGCCTCCCGGACGCTGTCCGGGTCCAGCGGCTCCACCACGCGGCCCCGGTAGTCGAGTCGGCCCCGCACGCCGGCGGTGAAGCGGCGCTGCACCAGGCTCTCCGGCCGCTGGTACTGGAAGTCGTACATGTGGTCGGACGGCACGTTGCCGCGGCCGATCAGGAAGATGTCCCGGAAGCCCTCGTTGGTGATGATGCCGGTACGGCCGCCACGACGCTCCAGCACCGCGTTGAGGCCGAGGGTGGTGCCGTGGATGAACAGCTCCACCTCGGACAGGTCGGTGCCGAGCGCGGTGATCGCGTTGAGGACGCCGTCCGCGGGCCGGGCCGGGGTCGTGGCCGCCTTGCGGAAGCGGACCCGGTTGGTGCGCGTGTCCAGTTCCATGGCGTCCACGAAGGTCCCGCCGATGTCGACGGCGAGCCGGATGGGGCGACGGGTCATGGCGTGACAGCCTGCCTTCCGATGAGGGCGGGAAGCTCGGGAACGCGCCAGCAGGCGGCCCGGCTCTCGCCGTACGACTGAAGCTCCTGCTGCTCCGATCGGCACCGGTCGGTGACGAACGGGCACCGGGCGGCCAGTGGGCACCCGGTCGCGGCGTCGGCTTCCTCCAGGTCCTTGACCAGCTCGACGGCCTCGCCGTCGGACCCGGTCGTCCCGCCGAGGCGGGGGGCGCTGCCCAGCAGCGCCCGGGTGTACGGGTGCCGGGGCGTGTCGAAGACGACGTCCACCGGTCCTTCCTCGACGACCCGGCCGAGGTAGAGCACCACGACACGGTCGGCGAACCCGCGCACCGTGGCCAGGTCGTGGGAGATGAACACCGAGGCGCGGTCCGCGTCGGCCGCCACGTCGGCGATCACGTCGAGGATCTGCGCCTGGACGGTGACGTCCAGCGCCGAGGTCGGCTCGTCGAACACGATCAGGTCCGGCTCGCCGACCAGCGCGCGGGCGATGCCGATGCGTTGCGCCTGGCCGCCGGACAGCTCGTGCGGGTAGCGCTGGAGGATCGACCGGTCCAGCTCCATCCGGTCCAGCACGGCGGTGACGCGCGCCTCCCGCTGCGCCGCGGACAGGCCCGCGGCGCGCAGCGGCTCGGCGACGGAGTCGCCGACGGTACGGCGCGGGCTCAGCGAGCCGATCGGGTCCTGGAACACGAGCTGCGCCCGGGTCCGGGCCCGGCGCAGCGCCCGGCCCCGGGGTCGGGGGCGGCCCGGCTGCTTGACCAGTGCCTGCCCGGCGACCGTGACGGTGCCGGACGTGGGCGCGACCAGGCCCATCACGAGCTTCGCGAGGGTGCTCTTGCCGCAGCCGCTCTCGCCCACCACGCCCAGCGTCTCGCCCGGCCCGAGCCGGAGCGTGACGCCGCGCAGCGCGTGGTGCCCGCCGGAACCGAACCGGCTGCGATAGACGACGTGCGCGTCCTCGATCTCCAGCACGGCGGGCTTCGGGTCCGGGCCGGCCGCGACCGCGCCGGACGCGACCGGCGTGTGCGACGTCCGCGGCACGTCGGCGTCCAGCGGCCGGGTCTGCGGGTGGAAGCAGGCCAGCGACCACTCGCCGCCGCCGGGCACGGGCCCGGTGGCCGGGCGCCGCGACGAGCAGGTGCGGTCGGCGTGCGCGCACCGGGCGACGAACGGGCAGTTGTGCGGCGCCTCGGTGAGCAGCGGCATGGCGCCGGGGGTGGCGACGACCGGCCGGCCGCCGACGTCCGGCACCGAACGCAGCAGCGCCCGAGTGTACGGGTGGGCGGGCTCCCGCAGCACCTGCGCGGCCGGTCCGCTCTCCACCACAGTGCCGGCGTAGAGCACCACCACCCGGTCGCAGACCTCCGCGATGGACGCCAGATCGTGCGAGATCAGCAGGACGCCCCGGCCGTCGGTGTCGGCGGCGTGCCGGAACTGGCGCAGGATCTCCCGGGTCAGCGTCACGTCCAGGCCGGTGGTCGGCTCGTCGGCGATCAGCAGCTCCGGCGCGCAGCCGGTGGCCAGCGAGATCATCACGCGCTGGGCCATGCCGCCGGACAGTTCGTGCGCGTACGCGTCGAGCCGCCGCTGCGGGCTGCGGATGCCGACCGCCTCGAACAGCTCGCGTGCCGCCTCGCGGGCCCGCTCGCCGGACATCTCCTGGTGGGTGGCGAGCCGGTCGACGAGCTGCTTGCCGATGGTGCGGGTGGGGCTGAGCGCGCCGCGCGGGTTCTGGAAGCAGATCGCCACCCCCCGCCCGCGGTGGGCGGCGAGCGCGGCGTCGTCCATGCGCAGCACGTCCGAGTCGCCGAAGCGCACCCGGCCGGTGGCGTGCGAGCCGCCGGGCAGCAGCCCGACGATGGCGCGGGCCACCATGCTCTTGCCGCCGCCGCTCTCACCGACGAGGCCGACGACCTCGCCGGGCCGGACGGTGAAGCTGACGCCGCTGAGCGCCGCGACCTGCCGGCCGGGCCGGCGGATCGTCACGGAGAGGTTCTCGATCGACAGCATGGTCACCGCCGCTTCGCGTTCGCGCGGTCCTGCAGGCCTTCGCCGAGCAGGCTGAACCCGAGGACGCAGACGAACAGGGCCAGGCCGGGCGGGACCGAGGTCCACCACCGGCCGCCGACCACGTCCGCGGCACCCAGGCTGATCATGGCGCCCCACTCCGCCTCGGGGATGCTCACGCCCAGGCCGAGGAAGGAGAGCCCGGCCAGGGTGAGCATGGCCCAGCCGCAGTTCAGCGGCGCGATCACCCGGACCGGGGTGAGGCTGTTCGGCAGCAGGTGCCGCCAGAGCACGCCCACCGGCGACGCCCCGGAGGTGATCGCGGCGTCGACGAACGGCAGTTCCCGCAGCGACCGCACCTCGGCGCGGACGAGCCGGGCGTACGCCGGCGCGTTCACCGCCGCGATCGTGATGATCAGGTTGATGGTGCCGTTGCCGAGCAGGGCGGCCACCGCCAGCGCCAGGATGAACGTGGGGAACGACTGGAAGATGTCCACCACCCGCATCAGCACGTCGTCGAGCCAGCCGCCGAAGTAGCCGGCGACCAGGCCGAGCAGCGTGCCGACGACCACGGCGAGCGCGACCGCGGCCAGGGCGATGCCCAGGTCGAGCCGGGCGGCGTAGAGCATCCGGCTCCAGATGTCCATGCCGTTGCCGTCGGTGCCGAGCAGGTGGCTGCCGCCCGGGGCGACCAGCGTGTTCGCCGCGTCGATCTCGGTCTCGCCCCACTGGCTCAGCAGCGGTGCGAACACCGCCAGCAGCGCGACCACCGACAGGATGCTCGCCCCGGCGATGATCATGCGGCGGGCGAAACGGCTGTCCCGGTCGCCGCCGGGCACGACCACCGGCGCGGCGGCGGGACCGTCGGGGACGGTTCGCAGCTCGGCCATCAGAGCCTCACTCTCGGGTCGAGGATCGCGTGGACCACGTCGGCGATGAGGAACACCAGCACGTAGCACAACGCGATGACCAGCACCGACGCCTGCACGACCGGGTAGTCCCGGTAGAGCAGGCCGCGCAGGGCCCACTGGCCGAAGCCCTGCCACGAGTACACGTACTCAACGAGCACGGTGGAGCCGATCGCCGTGCCGAAGACCAGCGCGGCCAGTGACGGCAGCCGGACCAGCGTCGCCCGCAGCAGGTAGCCGTAGTGCAGCGTGCGGTCGCGCAGCCCGTGTGCCTTCGCCGCGGCGTACGACTCCGAGTGCAGCACCTCGAGTGCGGAGGCCCGGACGCTGCGCAGCAGCGGGGCGACCACGCCGACCACGAGGGTCAGCACCGGCAGCACCAGGTACGCCGCGGCCGAGGCGATCGCCGGCCCGTTGGCGGTGAGGACGGCGTCGACGAGGTCGGCACCGGTGAGCGGGGTCAGGCCGGTGTCCGGGTCGACCCGGCCGTTGGGCGCCGGGAACCAGCCGAGGATGCTGTAACCGACGAGCACCAGCACCAGGCCGAGCCAGAACTCCGGTACGGAGTTGCCGACCAGCGCGAAGATCCGGACGCTGTGGTCGCCGGCCCGGTTGGCCCGCTTGGCCGACCAGATGCCCAGCACGGTCGCCACCACGAGCGCGATGCTCACCGAGATGACGACGAGTTCCAGGGTCGGACCCACCCGCAGCGCCATCTCCGAGCCCACGGAGCTGCCGCTCTGGATCGACGTCCCGAAGTCACCGGTGAGCAGCCCGCCGAGGTAGTCGAGGAACTGCTGCCACAGGGACTGGTCGAGCCCGAAGCGGGCCCGGGCCGCGGCGGCGTCCTCCTCGGTGGCGTTCTGCCCGAGGATGCTGCGGACCGGGTCGCCCGGCAGCACCCGGACCAGGAGGAAGGCCAGGACGACCACTCCGAGCAGAACGGGGATCAGCTGGAGCAGTCGCCTGACGACGAAGCGGAAGATACGCATGGGTGGGTGGTGTCCCTAGGCCGATGCGCTCAGGTAGCGCAGGCGGGCGAGGCCGTCCATCGGCTGCACCCAGCCGGCGACGGATTCCCGGACGGGCAGGTTGAAGTTGGGCTGGCAGATGACCACCCACGGCACGTCGGCGGCGAGGATCTCCTGGACCCGCTTCCACAGCGCGTTGCGGGCGCCGGTGTCGACGGTGGTGTGCGACTTCTCGTAGATCTGCTCGATCTCCGGGTTGCTGTAGTTCGAGTAGTTGAGGTTGGCGCCCTTGACGAAGCTGGTCGCCAGCATGTACTCGACGTCGTCCACCCAGAGCTGCCCAGAGGTGATCTGCAGCGGGATGTTCTTCTTGGTCCGCCGCTCGCCGAGCGTGGCCGGGTCCAGCGGGGTCAGCTTGAGCCGGATGCCGGCCTTCGCCGCCTCGCTCTGCACCTGGACGGCGATCTTCTGCTGCTCCTCGTTGTCGGCCTCGAAGACCAGCTCGGAGTCGAGCGACGCCCGGCCGGCGGCGGCCATGGCGGCCTTCGCCTTGTCCAGGTCGTAGGTGAACGGGTAGCCGCTCTCGTCGTAGCCGGGCATGTCCAGCGGGACCGGGCTCTTGGCCGGGCGGGCGTCGCCGCCGTACACGTTGTTGATGATCTGCTCGTAGGGCACCGCGTACGCGAGCGCCTTGCGGACGTTCACGTCGTTGAACGGCGCGGCGGTCACCGACATCTGGATCGCGACCTGGCGGTTGCTGGCCGCCGAGATGACCTTGATGCCCGGCGCCTTCTTCAGGTCCTGGATGTCGCGCTGGCTGATGCCCAGGGCGATGTCGATGTCACCGGCCTGGAGCTGGAGCCGCTGGTTGGAGGCGGCCGGCACCACCGAGATCCGGATGGTCGGCGTCTTGGCCGGGTCCGGGCCCGGGTAGTCGGTGTTCGCGCTGAGCTCGATCTCCTGGCCCTGGGTGGCCTTGGCGACGTTGAAGTAGCCGCCGGTCGGCGGGTTCTTCGCGAACCAGTCCTTGGCCCACGGGTCGCTCGCGCTCGCGTGCTTCTTGGCCTCGACCGAGTCGAAGACGTACAGCGAGATCGCCTGGATCTGCC
The DNA here is from genome assembly GCF_027497355.1 of Micromonospora sp. WMMA1947. Taxonomy (NCBI): domain Bacteria; kingdom Bacillati; phylum Actinomycetota; class Actinomycetes; order Micromonosporales; family Micromonosporaceae; genus Micromonospora; species Micromonospora sp. WMMA1947. The sequence continues at coordinate 85,837 of NZ_CP114909.1, forward strand.
GGGTCAGGGCGCTCGGGAACGCCTGGTGGAACTCGACCGTGTAGTCGTCGACGACCTTGACCTGGTCGGCGCTGGTCAGGCCGATGGTGCGGTAGACGCCGGCCACGTTCGCCTGGGCGGCGAACGCGCGGTCCTTCGACCACTTCACGTCGGCGGCCTTCATCTCGTTGCCGCTGGCGAACTTCACGCCGCGCCGCAGCTTGAGCGTCCACACCTTCTGCTCGGCGTCCGGCTCGAACGACTCGGCGAACGTCGGGGTGATGTTCTGGGTGTCGAGGATCTGGCTGCCGCCGGCGTCGGTGACCCCGTAGTCGATCAGGTACGGGAAGACGTTCTTGTAGAGCATCAGCGCGGTCAGGTCGAAGCCGACGAAGTCCTGGTCCCAGCTCGACAGGTAGCTGGAGACGGCGATGCGCAGCGTCTTGGCGGAGGCACCGCCGGACTTGCCGTCCGTGGACTTGTTACCGCTGTCCGCGGCGCAGGCGCCGGTGGCGAAAAGGAGCGCGACGCTGCCACCCAACTGCAGGACGCCGCGGCGGGAGAGCGCGGGCGAGGAGGCGCCCGGACGGTGTGAACGAGCCATGAGAAGCCCTCCTAGAAGCACGAGGCGAATGGCCCGAGCTGCGGACCTACCTGGTGTTCTACCGGATTAGGCACGAGTGAACAATAGGGTGAACGGTGTTCACTGAACACGCCCGCGCTGTGAAATCAGAGCGCTCCCGAACTGCGGGATAGCCCGAGCATCAGCGTTCACAACGGTTCATCAAAACGTTACGTACGGCGTACCGAAGAAGGCCGAGACCGTCGGCTGTTCCTGGGCGTGACCTCTCCGGCGCGCTGGGCGCCGTGGTCGCGGCGCTGCACACCGCGTACCGGCGGCTCGGGCTCGCCGAGGCGGACCTCGCCCGCGTACCCCAGCCGGACGCCCTCGCCGGCTGCGACCTGACGGCCCTGGCCGCCCGCGTCTGAGCAGGCCGCGCCGCCCGCGCCGGGCGCTCCTGTGAGCGCTCACCCGGCGGTCCACCCGGCATTCCTCCGGGCCCGGGCGGTTGAACATGTTATCGATAACCTGCTATGTTCCGGCACGGGAGCGAAGGGCACGCTCCCCGTCACCCCCGCAATCGGCAAGGCGTCCCGAGGCATCTCCCTCGCCGCCCGGCCGGTCGGTGACCAGTCCGGGCCGCTCCGCCGATGCACGCCACGCAGGCGGCCACCGGACGACTTCAGCCCCGGCCGCACGCGCGGCTCCGCGCCCTCTTCGCAGGCGACGTCGGCATCGACGGACGGCCCGGCCTGCACCGCCACCCAGGGCAAGGAGTCCAGCAAATGGCGAAACGAACACCGCTCATCTCATCCATCGCCGCCGCGGCGATGCTCCTCGCGGCGGCGGCCGGGGGCGCGCTCAGCAGCAGCTTCGGCGAGACAGCGCAGGCGTCGACGAACGGCACGCTCGCGGCGACAGCCGGCTGCGGCAAGGCGCCCACGCTGTCCAGCGGGACGCGCACCATCTCCAGCGGCGGCCAGAACCGCAGCTACATCCTGCGCATCCCGGACGGCTACGACCGCAACCGTCCGTACCGGCTGATCTTCGGGTTCCACTGGCTGAACGGCTCGGCGAACAACGTGGCCTCGGCCGGCTACTACGGCCTGCTGCCGCTGTCGAACAACAGCACGATCTTCGTCGCGCCGCAGGGCATCGACAACGGCTGGGCCAACACCAACGGCCGGGACCTGACGCTGTTCGACGACATCTCCCGGCAGATCGAGAACGACCTCTGCGTGGACACGTCCCAGCGGTTCGCGCTCGGCTGGAGCTACGGCGGGGCGATGAGCTACGCGGTGGCCTGCGCCCGGCCCAACATCGTCCGCGCGGTCACCGTCATCTCCGGCGCCAACCTCAGCGGCTGCAACGGCGGCACCCAGCCGGTCGCCTACTTCGGCATCCACGGCACCTACGACAGCGTGCTGAACATCTCCATGGGCCGGTCGCTGCGCGACACGTTCGTCCGCAACAACGGCTGCACCGCGCAGAGCCCGCGCGAGCCGAGCCGCGGCAGCCTCACCCACATCACCACCACGTACTCCGGCTGCCGCGAGGGCTACCCGGTGCAGTGGGCCGCGTTCGACGGCGACCACACCCCTAGCCCGGTCGACGGGTCGTCCAGCCCGAACGACTCCCGGACCTGGACGTCGGGGGAGATCTGGCGGTTCTTCAGCCAGTTCGCGTCCACCACGCCGCCGACCACGGCGCCGCCGACCACCGTGCCGCCGACCACGCCGCCGGTCACCACCGCGCCGCCCACGACTCCGCCGGTCACGACGCCGCCGCCGGGTGAGCCGGGCGCGTGCACCGCGACCTACCGGACCGTGAACACCTGGCCCGGCGGCTTCCAGGCCGAGGTCACGGTCACGGCCGGCGCGGCGGCGCTCAACGGCTGGACCGTACGCCTGACCCTGGCCTCCGGCCAGGCGATCAGCAGCCTCTGGAACGGCGTCAACACGGGCACCTCGGGCTCGGTGTCGGTCCGCAACGCCGACTACAACGGCACTGTCGGCGCGAACGGCTCGACGACGTTCGGGTTCACCGCCACCGGCAACGGCGCCACCGCACCCAGCGGCGTCAGCTGCACCAGCCCCTGACCGGGCCGGGCACCGATCCCCGCACGGGGAGCCGGGCCGTGGGGTGGCGCCGCGCCGCCCCACGGCCCGGCACCGGCCGGGACAACGTGAGGTCCCGCCGGACGCCGGGATGTGCTCTAATTAACTCTGGTCGATGTTTGCGCTAACATTCTCGATCCCGCAGGCCACCACCACCAGCACCTCGGGACCGGCACGCAACTCTTGTTAGCGTTTACACCGACGGTTACCCACAACTCGCGACACCCGGCCCCGCCGGCCGGACGGTCGCGCGTACCCGAGGAGCCGTCATGGTGATCCCCCGTCCCCGGTCCGTCCGATCCGGACCATCGCGTCTCGTCATCTCCGCCCTGGCCCTCTCCCTGGCGGCCACCGGCCGCGGCCTCGCGCTCGCCGCGAGCCCCGCCCAGGCGGCCACCACGATCACCGTCAACGGCGCCTCCGGGGGCCAGACGTTCGACGGGGTCGGCGCGGTCAGCGGCGGCGGCGGCAACAGCCGGCTGCTGATCGACTACCCGGAACCCCAGCGCGGGCAGATCCTGGACTATCTCTTCAAGCCCGGCTACGGCGCCGCGTTGCAGATCCTCAAGGTCGAGATGGGCGGCGACACCAACTCCACCAGCGGCTCGGAGCCGAGCCACGAGCACGTCCGGGGCGATCTCAACTGCAACCGTGGCTACCAGTGGTGGATCATGGAGCAGGCCAAGGCCCGCAACCCCGCCATCAAGCTGGCGGCCCTGCCCTGGGGTGCTCCCGGGTGGATCGGCAACGGCAACTTCATGTCTCAAGACATGATCAACTACTTCGTGGACTGGCTGGGCTGCGCGCGGCAGCACAACCTCACCATGGACTACATCACCGCCGCCCAGAACGAGAAGCGGACGGACGCGAACTGGACCATCAGCCTGCGCCAGGCGCTGAACGCCGCCGGCTACAGCAGCGTGAAGATCATTTACGGGGACGACTACCCCGGCAGCTGGGGCCCGGCCAACGCCGTGGCCGGCAACACCACGCTGCGCAACAGCATCGACGTGCTCAGCGGCCACTACCCGTGCGGCTACCTCAGCGCGCAGACCACCTGCACCGTCTCGTCCACGGCCACCTCCACCGGCAAGACGCTGTGGAACAGCGAGGGCGGCTCGCAGGACTACAACGACGGCGCCAAGCCGCTCGCGCGCGGCATCAACCGCGGCTACATCGACGGCCGGATGGTCGCCTACCTCAACTGGGACCTGATCGCCGCCATCACCCCGAACCTGCCCTGGTCCACGGTCGGGCTGATCCTGGCCAACCAGCCCTGGTCCGGCTGGTACTCGGTCGGCAAGAACACCTGGGCGCTGGCGCACACCACCCAGTTCACCGCGCCCGGCTGGCGCTACCTGGACTCGGCCTCGGGCTACCTCGGCGGCAACCGCAACAACGGCAGCTACGTGTCGCTGCGCTCGCCCACCACCGGCGACTACAGCACCGTCGTCGAGACCATGGACGCCACAGCGGCCCAGCAGGTCACCATGAACGTCACCGGCGGGCTGTCCACCGGCCAGGTGCACATCTGGTCCACGAACCTGAACTCGAACAACACGAACGACTTCTTCGTGCGCGGCGCGGACATCACCCCGTCGAGCGGGTCGTACTCGTTCACCGCCCAGCCCGGCCACCTCTACACCGTCACCACCACGACCGGTCAGGGCAAGGGCACCGCCACCAGCCCGGCCCAGGGCTCGCTGGGCCTGCCGTACCGCGACGACTTCGACAGCTACGCCGGCGGGCGGATCCCGAAGTACCTCCAGGACATGCAGGGCGCGTTCGAGATCGTCGGCTGCGGCGCCGGCCGGGCCGGCATGTGCCTGCGCCAGATGTCCGCGCAGGCGCCGATCACCTGGAAGACCCTCGCCGACCCGGCCACCTACGGCGGCAACCTGAACTGGGGCAACTACACCGTCTCCGCCGACGTCCTGCTCGAACAGTCCGGCTACGCCCAGATCATGGGCCGCGTCGGCACCACGAACCTCGACCCGATCGGCCGCTACAACGGCTACTTCCTCCGGGTCACCGACTCCGGCGCGTGGTCCATCCTGCGCAACAACACCGCCGGGCAGCTCGCCACGCTGCGCAGCGGGAACGTCGCGGCGCTGGGCACCAACCGCTGGCACAGCCTCGCGCTGGGCTTCTCCGGCACCACCATCACCGCGACCATCGACGGCACGACGGTCGGCACCGTCACCGACTCCACGTTCGGCACCGGCCAGGTCGGCTTCGGCACCAGCCAGGGCCAGACCGCCCAGTTCGACAACCTGGCGGTGGTCGCCGGCCCGGGCGGCAACCCCGGGGGTACGAGCGGCGCGTGGCTCAACCCCAACTCGAGCCGCTGCCTGGACGTGCCGAACCAGTCCCAGACCAACGGCACGCAGGTGACGTTGTGGGAGTGCAACGGCGGGACCAACCAGCAGTGGACGGCGACGTCGAGCCGCCAGCTCCAGGTGTACGGGAACAAGTGCCTGGACGCCGAGGGGCAGGGCACCTCGTCCGGCACCCGGGTGATCATCTGGGACTGCAACGGCGGCACCAACCAGCAGTGGAACGTCAACACCGACGGCACGATCACCGGCGTCCAGTCCGGACTGTGCCTGAGCCCGAACGGCGGCGGGACCGGCAACGGCACCGCGATCGTCCTGTCCGCCTGCACCGGCGCGAACAGCCAGAAGTGGAGCCGGGCGTGACGGCCCGACCCTCGCCGACCACATCATCCGCCGCGGCGCGGCCTACCCCGGGAGAAGACCTGTGACGTCAACGCTATGGAGAACCGACCGCCGGACCAGACGATGGCTCGCCCTGGCGGTGACCATGCTCGCCCTGCTCGGGCTGGCCCCGGCCATCGCCGGCGGGCTGAAGCCGACCGCCGCCCGGGCGGACAACCCGATCGTGCAGACCATCTACACGGCCGACCCGGCCCCGCTCGTGTACAACAACCGGGTCTACCTGTACACCGGCCACGACGAGGACAACTCGACCTGGTTCACCATGAAGGAATGGCGGGTCTACTCGTCCGACGACATGGTGAACTGGACCGACCACGGATCGCCGCTCAGCCTCGCCACGTTCAGCTGGGCCAAGCAGGACGCGTGGGCCGGCCAGGCGGTCCACCGCAACGGCAAGTTCTACTGGTACGTGCCGATGGTCGTGCGGGCGACCGGCCAGATGGGCATCGGGGTGGCGGTGGCGGACAGCCCGACCGGGCCGTTCCGGGACGCCATCGGGCGCCCGCTGGTGAGCAACGGCGAGATCGACCCCACCGTGTTCATCGACGACGACGGCCAGGCCTACCTCTACTGGGGCAACCCCCGCCTGTGGTACGTCAAGCTGAACGCGGACATGATCTCGTACTCGGGCAGTCCGACCCAGATCCCGCTGACCGCGGCGGGTTTCGGGGCACGGACCGGGGACGCGAACCGGCCGACCCTCTACGAGGAGGGGCCGTGGGTGTACAAGCGCAACGGCCTCTACTACATGGTCTTCGCGGCCAAGTGCTGCTCGGAGTTCATCGCCTACTCGACCGCGCCCGGGCCGCTGGGACCGTGGACGTACCGCGGCACCGTCATGCCCACCCAGGGCAGCAGCTTCACCAACCACCCCGGGATCACCGACTACAAGGGCGGCTCGTACTTCTTCTACCACAACGGCGCGCTGCCCGGCGGCGGCGGTTTCACCAGGTCGGTGGCGGTGGAGAAGTTCTCCTACGGCGCCGACGGCTCGATCCCGACGATCAACATGACCACCACCGGCGCGCCGCAGATCGGCACGCTCAACCCGTATGTCCGGCAGGAGGCCGAGACGAGCGCCTGGGCGTCCGGCGTGGAGACCGAGCCGGCCAGCGGCGGCGGGATGAACGTCGGCTTCATCGACAACGGCGACTACCTCAAGATCAAGGGCGTCGCCTTCGGGACCGGCGCGACCTCGTACACCGCCCGGGTGGCCTCCGCGGGCAGCGGCGGCACCATCGAGCTGCGGCTGGACGGGACCAGCGGCCCGGTGGTGGGCACCTGCCGGGTGTCCGGCACCGGCGGCTGGCAGACCTGGGCCGACACGACCTGCGCGGTCAGCGGCGCCACCGGCACCCATGACCTCTACCTGCGGTTCACCGGCGGCAGCGGCTCGCTGTTCAACATCGACCACTGGCGGTTCACCCCCGCCGGGAGCACGCCGCCGCCCACCGACCCGCCGACCACCACGCCGCCGCCGATCGATCCCCCGCCGACCACTGCGCCGCCCACCACGCCGCCGCCGAGCGGTGACGCCTGCACCGCCACCTACCGCACCACGAACTCCTGGTCGGGCGGATTCCAGGCCGAGGTCACGGTCACGGCCGGCGCGGCGGCGCTCAACGGCTGGTCCGTGCGATGGAACCTCGCGAGCGGCCAGAGCATCAGCCAGGTCTGGAGCGGCACGCTGAGCACCAGCGGCTCCACGGCGACCGTCCGCAACGCCGCGTACAACGGCTCGGTGCCCGCGTCCGGCTCCACCACGTTCGGCTTCATCGCCAACGGCTCGCCGATCATCCCCTCCCTGACCTGCACCAGCCCGTGAGAGGAGCAGTAATGCGTACCAGAACGAGGAAGTGGCTCACCGCGGGCGCCGCGCTGGCGCTGCTGGCCGCCGGTGTGCTCACGCCCGCCGGGCCGGCGGGTGCCGAGTCCAACGGCGGCACCCGGGTGATGCCGCTGGGTGACTCCATCACCGAGGGCACGCAGGTGCCGGGCGGCTACCGGATCGGCCTGTGGCAGCGGCTGGCCGGTGGCGGCTACCGGGTCGACCTGGTCGGCTCCCAGTTCAACGGGCCGGGCAACCTCGGCGACCACGACCACGAGGGTCACCCCGGCTGGCGCATCGACCAGATCGACGCCAACATCACCGGCTGGCTGAACGCCTACCAGCCGCGCACGGTGCTGCTGCACATCGGCACCAACGACATCCTGCAGAACTACAACGTGTCGACCGCGCCGAACCGGCTCTCCTCGCTCATCGACCGCATCACCAACACCGCGCCGAACGCGGACGTGTTCGTCGCGCAGATCATCCCGCTCGCCAACTCCGGCCAGGCGGCGGCGGTACGCACGTTCAACGCCGCGCTGCCCGGGATCGTGCAGTCGAAGGTAAACGCCGGCAAGCGCGTCCACCTGGTCGACCAGTACTCGGCGCTGACCACCGCCGACCTGATCGACGGCGTCCACCCGACCGCCACCGGCTACGACAAGATGGCCGCGGTCTGGTACCGCGCGTTGCAGTCGGTGTCCGGCAGCATCGGCACCCCTGGGAGCAGCGGCGGCACGTACCAGAACGTGCAGCTCGTGGGCGCCGGCTCGGGCCGGTGCCTGGACGTGCCGAACGGCAGCACCACGAACGGCACCGCGGTGCAGCTCTACGACTGCTGGGGCGGCACGATGCAGCGCTGGACCTACACCTCGACCAAGCAGTTGCAGGTGCTCGGCAACAAGTGCCTGGACGCCAGCGGGCGGGGCACCGCGAACGGCACCAGCGTGATCATCTGGGACTGCAACGGCCAGCCCAACCAGCAGTGGAACCTCAACGCCAACGGCACGATCAGCGGGGTGCAGTCCGGGCGCTGCCTGGACGCGGCCGGCTACGGCACCGCCAACGGAACCAGGATCAACCTCTGGGACTGCCACGGCGGCACCAACCAGCAGTGGAGCACGCGCGCCTGACCGGCACGCGACGGGCTCCCCGGCGGCGTCCGCCGGGGAGCCCGTCCGGGCGTCGCCCGCCGCATGACCAGCGGCGGACCCGGCGGGTACGTAGAGTGCGAACCATGTCGAAGCCGCCGCTGCCCGAGCCCGCCGTCGCCATGCTGGGCAAACCGAATCCCGCCGTCATCGCCACGCTTCGCGACGGCCAGCCGGTGTCCGCGGCCACCTGGTACCTCTGGGAGGACGGCCGCGTCCTGGTGAACATGGACGAGGGCCGCCGCCGGCTGGCACACCTGCGCAGCGATCCCCGGGTCTCCCTGACCGTGCTGGACGAGGGGAACTGGTACACCCACGTCAGCCTGATCGGGCGGGTGGTCGAGCTGCGCGACGACGAGGGCCTGGCGGACATCGACCGGATCTCGCAGCACTACACCGGGCGCCCCTACCCCCGGCGGGACCGCGCCCGGGTCAGCGCCTGGATCGAGATCGAGCGCTGGCACGGGTGGGGCGCGCACAAGGACAACAGCCAGACCGGCTGACGGCGCCCCCACGATGTCCGACCCATGCGGAAGAGTGTCGGGCATGAGTGAGCCGTACGACCCGAAGGCAACGCTGCACCACTACCTGCGCGCGATCCGGGAGAACCTGATCTGGAAGCTCGACGGGCTGAGCGAACGCGAGGCCCGGCTTCCCCGCACCGCGACCGGCAACAACTTCCTGGGCCTGCTCAAGCACTGCCTGAACGTCGAGGCCGGCTACTTCGGGCTCACGTTCGGCCGCGAGTTCCCCACGCCCGAGGAGCTGGTGCCGTTCGACGCGTTCGACACGGACCCGCAGGCGGACTGGTACGCGCGAGAGGACGAGACCAAGGACGGGCTGATCGACCTGTACCGCCGCGTCGGGGCGTTCGCGGACGAGACGATCGAGACGCTGCCGCTGGACGCGCCGGGGCGGGTGCCGTGGTGGCAGCCCGGCCGGCAGGACGTGACGCTGCACCATGTCATCGTGCACGTCTGCGTCGACCTGGCCCGGCACGCCGGGCACGCCGACGTCATGCGCGAGCAGCACGACGCGACGGTCGGGCTGGGACGGGACAACCGGAACGTTCCCGAGGGCTACGACTGGCCGGCGTACGTCGGTAAGCTGTCGGCGCTCGCCGACCGGTTCGCGTAGCCGCCCTTCCGGTATGCCGGCCGGAAGTTTCAACCATATTTCGGACAGCGGATCGACAGGACCAGCAGCATCGTGAACCATCTATCCCATGAAGATCCGGCCCGCCGTCGCCCCGCCGACCGCTGAGGACACCGGTCCCGCGCAGCCTCCCGCCGACCCGCCCACGGACGAGCAGCCCTCGGACGAGCGCCCCTCGGACGGCAGACGCCGGTGGCGGCCGAACCCGGAGTGGACGCTGGCGATCCTGGGCAGTCTGCTGCTGGCGGTGGTGCTGACGTGGCCGACGATGCGTCACCCGGCGACCACGATCCCCGGTGACCTGGGCGACCCGACGTTGCAGGCGTGGCAGGTCGCCTGGTCGGGGCACGCGCTGCTCAACGACCCGGCCAACCTCTGGAACTCGAACACGTTCTTTCCGGAGCGCTACACCTACGCCTACAGCGACACGCTGCTCGGGTACGCCCCGTTCGGGATGCTCGGCTCCGGCTTCGAGGCCGCCGTGATCCGCTACAACGTCCTCTACGTGCTGCTGCACGCGCTGGCGTTCCTCGGGGCGTACGCGCTGGCCCGGCAGCTCGGCGCCAACCGCTGGGGCGGTGCGGTCGCCGGGATCGCCTGGGCGTACGCGCCCTGGCGGCTGGCGCACTCGGGCCACCTGAACATCCTGTCCAGCGGCGGGATCGCGCTGGCGCTGGCGATGCTGGCCCGTGGTCACGGCTGGTCGCTGCGCCACGGCTACCGGCCGGAGCGCCGCAAGCCCGGCTGGGCGGTGGCCGGGTGGCTCGTCGCGGCCTGGCAGGTCACGCTCGGCTTCGGCATCGGGCTGCCGCTCGTCTACTTCCTGCTGGCCGCCGTGCTGGTGGCGGCCGGTTGCTACGGCTGGTCCTGGTGGCGCAAGCGGGAGCGGCCCCCGTTCGGCCGGCGGCTGCTGATCGCCGACCTGGCCGGCGGCGCCGTGTTCGGCACCGTGACGCTGCTGCTCGGGCTGGTCTACCTGCGCGTGGTCGACCTCAACCCGCAGGCCGTCCGGTCGCTGGACTGGACCAAGATGTTCTCCCCGCCGCTGATCGGGTTCGTCACCGCGCCCGGCGACTCGTGGTTGTGGGGGGAACGGCACGCCGCCGCCCGCGAGCAGCTGACCTGGCCACCGGAGATGGCGCTGCTGCCCGGCATGACGCTGATCGGGCTGGCCGCGGCGGGGCTGTTCGTCTCGGCGTTCCCGGTGCGGCACCGGGTCGCGCTGGGGCTGGGCGTGGCCGGCACGGTGCTGCTGGGCCTGGGTGCCACGCTCGGCGGGGACGGCGACCCCGGCTACCTGACGTTGTCCAATCTCCTGCCGGGCTGGGACGCGTTGCGTACCCCGGGCCGGATGATGCACTGGACCAGCCTGCTGCTGGCCGTACTGGCGGCCGGGCTGGTGACGGCGCTGGCCGAGTCGTTGCGCCGGCCCGCGGCCGCGCGCGCGTCCCGGGCCGCCGCGGCGCTGGTCCTGCTGGTGCCGCTCGCCCTGGTGACGCTGGAAGGCGTCAACCGCACGCCGCACCCGGTCGTGCCGACACCACCGGCCGCGATGCGGACCGCGCCGGAACCGATGCTGGTGCTTCCCGCCGGCGGGGTGGGCGACCTGAACTACATGCTCTGGTCCACCGACGGGTTCCCCCGGATCACCAACGGGCTCGGCGGTTTCGAGCCGGTCACCCAGGCCCAGACGCGGGTCGCCGTGGCGACGTTCCCCGACGCGGGCAGCGTGGCGTACCTGCGTGGGATCGGCGTGCGGTCGGTCGTCGCGGTGCCGAGCCGCGCGGCGGGGACGCCGTGGGAGGGCATCGAGACCCGGCCGGTCGACGGGCTGGGCATCACCCGGGAGGATGTCGATGGCACGCTTGTCTACCGTCTCTGACACCGGGTACGCCCACCCGGGCGAAGGCCGGGCGGGGTGAGCACCGTGCGGTTGTCGGTGGTGGTGCCCTGCTTCAACGAGGAAGACTCGGTGGAGCGGCTGCACGAGATGCTCAGCGCCGCGTTCGCCGAGCTGCAGGACGTTGACGTCGAGGTGGTGTACGTCGACGACGGCAGCGAGGACGGCACCCTGGCGGCGCTGCGCCGGCTCGCCGCCGCCGATCCGGCCGTCTGCTACACCTCGCTGAGCCGCAACTTCGGCAAGGAGGCGGCCATGCTCGCCGGCCTGCGCCGGGCCACCGGCGACGCGGTCGTCATCATGGACGCCGACCTGCAGCACCCGCCACGGTTGCTGCCCGAGATGGTGATGCTCTACCGCCAGGGGTTCGACCAGGTGATCGCCCGCCGCGACCGGCGTGGTGACCGGTTCATCCGGATGGTCGCCTCGCGCTCCTTCTATCGCCTGGTCAACTGGTGGATAGACGTACGCCTGCTCGACGGCGCCGGTGACTTCCGGTTGCTGTCCCGGCTCGCGGTGAACGCGATCCTGGCGATGCCGGAGTACAACCGCTTCTCCAAGGGCCTGTTCTCCTGGATCGGTTTCCGCACCGCGGTGGTGGCGCACCGCAACGAGACCCGGCAGGCCGGGCGGAGCCGCTGGACGTTCGGCAAGCTGTTCAACTACGCGTTCGACGGCCTGCTGTCGTTCAACAACCGGCCGCTGCGCCTGGCCATCTACGGCGGACTGTTCCTCACGCTCATCGCGGTGGGCTACATGGCCTGGGTCGTCGCGGACGCGGTGGAGAAGGGCATCGACGTGCCCGGCTACACCACCATCATCGTCAGCGTGATCGGCCTCGGCGGCATCCAGATGATGATTCTCGGGGTGATCGGCGAGTACATCGGTCGGATCTACTACGAGACGAAGCGCCGTCCGCACTATCTCGTGCAGGAGACCGAGCGCGTCGTCGACACCCCCGGCCGGGCGTCCCGGATTCCCGAGCAGCGTACGGCCACCGGCGGATCGATGGCCGGCGAAACCGGCTGAGCAACCCCGATCGGTGGGCGCCGATAGGCGCAGAATCGTTCTCTTTTCGCAGGTGGCGGGCGGTTGCTATGGTCGCCCGCGACGTCGGAGACCGGCGCCGAGGAAAGGGTTGCGATGGGGCTGATGGACAAGCTCCGGGGCGAGCTCATCGACATCATCGAGTGGCTGGACGACAGCCGCGACACGATGGTCTGGCGATTCCCCCGGTATCAGAACGAGATCAAGATGGGCGCCCAACTGGTCGTCCGGGAGTCCCAGACGGCGGTGTTCGTCAACGAGGGGAAGATCGCCGACGTCTTCCCGCCCGGGACGTACACGCTGGAGACCCGCAACCTGCCGATCCTGTCCACCCTGAAGGGCTGGAAGTACGGCTTCAACTCGCCGTTCAAGGCCGAGGTGTACTTCGTCAACACCCGGCAGTTCACCGACATGAAGTGGGGCACCCAGAACCCGGTCATCCTGCGCGACGCCGAGTTCGGCGTGGTCCGGGTGCGGGCCTTCGGCGCCTTCGCGGCCCGCGTGGTGGACGCGTCGCGCCTGCTGCGGGAACTGGTCGGCACCGACCCGCAGTTCCGCACCGAGGAGGTGCAGGAATACCTGCGGCAGCTCATGGTGGGGCGCCTCGGCGGCGCGCTCGCCACGGCCGGGGTGCCGCTGCTGGACCTCGCCGCGCACCAGGACGCGATCGGCCGGCGGCTGGCCGCCGTGCTGACCGAGGAACTGGCCGAGGTCGGTATCGCGATCCCCAAGTTCGTCATCGAGAACGTGTCGGTGCCGCCGGAGGTCGAGCAGGCGCTGGACAAGCGGACCAGCATGGGCGCGGTCGGCGACCTGGACCGGTACACCCGCTTCCAGGCCGCCAACGCGATGGAGGCCGCGGCGAACAACCCGGGTGGCGAGGCGGGCGCGGGCATCGGCCTGGGCATGGGCATGGCGATGGGCCAGCAGATGGCCCGGACCATGGGCGGTGGCGCGGCCGCGCAGCCGGCGCCGGCCCAGCCCGCCCCCGCGCAGCCGGCCGCCGCCGAGCCGCCGCCGCTGCCGGGCCAGGCCCAGTGGTACGTGGGCGTCGGCGGCCAGCGCCACGGTCCGTACGACCTCGGCGGGCTGGCCGAGCAGGCGAACGCGGGCGCGCTCGGCGCGGAAACGCTCGTCTGGCGTACCGGGATGGCGCAGTGGCAGCCGGCCGGGCAGGTGCCCGAGCTGGCGTCGGTGCTCGCCAGCGTCCCGCCGCCGCTTCCGCCGCAATGAGCGACACGGCTGTCTCACCGCCCTCCTACCAGTGCGGGGGTTGCGGCGCCCGGGTGGAGTTCGCGCCCGGCACGACCGCGCTGAGCTGCCCGTACTGCGGGCACCGGCAGGAGATCGCCGGTGCCGGCCGGGAGGTGCGCGAGCACGCGTACGCGGATCTGGCGTCGCTGCCCCGCAAGCCGGTGGCGAGCGTCGGGGCGCACACGTTCGTCTGCCCGGGCTGCGGCGCCCGGACGGAGAGCGACGCGCTGGCGCAGCGCTGCCAGTTCTGCGCGACTCCCCTGGTCTCCGACGCCGGGGCGGGTGAGCTGATCGCGCCGGAGGCCGTGCTGCCGTTCGCGGTGGACCGCAACGGTGTGCGGACGGCCCTGGGCCAGTGGTGCCGCAGCCGCTGGTTCGCGCCCGGGAGCCTGAAGAAGATCAGCGAGGCGGAGACGCTGAAGGGCACGTACCTGCCGCACTGGACGTTCGACGCGCGGACCGTGTCGGACTACCAGGGCCAGCGGGGCGAGCACTACTACGTCACCGAGACGTACACGGTGACCGTCGACGGCAAGCAGCAGACGCGGACCCGGCAGGTGCGGCACACCCGGTGGCATCCGGCCGCCGGCACCGTACGCCGGGACTTCGACGACGTGCTGGTGCCCGCCACCACCCACCTGCCCACCGAGCAGTTGGACAAGCTGGCGCCGTGGCCGCTGGCCGAGGCGGCCGCGTACCACGGCGACTACCTGGCCGGATACCAGGCGCTGCGGTACGACACCGAGCCCGAGGCGGGACTGACCGAGGCGAAGGCGCGGATGGCGCCGGTCATCGAGAAGGACTGCCGGTCCGACATCGGCGGTGACGAGCAGCGGGTGTCCGCAGTGGACACCACGTACTCCGACGTGTCGTACAAGCTGGTCCTGCTGCCGGTGTGGATCGCCGCGTACCTGCACGCCGGCCGCTCGTACCAGGTTCTGGTGAACGCGCGCACCGGTGAGGTCATCGGCGAGCGGCCGTACAGCGCCGCGAAGATCGCGGCGGCGGTGTTCGCCGCGCTGGTGCTCGTCGCCGTGGTGGTGGCGTTCATGATGAGCCGTTAGCGTCGCCGCGCCGTCGAACGCCACGGGCCACCGGTATCCGTCACCGGTGGCCCGTGCGCGTCGCGCCAGGAGACTGACCGAGCGGCCGATTCGCCGCCGCGCCGATCCGCCGCAGAGTGAGGGAACGACCACCGGCCGAGCGGCGAAGGGCAGCCCCGATGGACTCACTGCGCAAGACGTCGCTGGTCGCGGGCGGGTTCTACCTGCTCACCTTCGTCTCGATCCCGACCCTCACGCTGTACGCCCCGGTACGCGAGGCGGACTACATCCTCGGCACCACGCCGGACACCCCGGTCGTCGTCGGCGGCGTCCTGGAGGTGATCGTCGCCCTCGCCTGCATCGGCACCGCGGTCGCGCTGTACCCGGTGCTCAGGCGGCAGGGCGAGGCGCGGGCGCTGGGCTTCGTCGCCGCCCGCGTGCTGGAGGCCGCCGGCATCTTCATCGGCGTCGCGAGCATCCTGACCCTGGTCGCCCTGCGGCGTGCCGGCGCCGAACCGGACGCGCTGGTCACCGGCCGGACGCTCGTCGCCTTCTACGACTCGGTGTTCCTGCTCAGCCAGGCGCTCCTCCCGGCCGTGAACGCCCTGCTGCTGGGCACCCTGCTCTACCAGTCCCGCCTCGTACCGCGCGTGCTGCCGCTGCTCGGGCTCGTCGGCGCGCCACTGCTCGTCGCCTCCGACCTCGGCACCCTGTTCGGCGCCTGGGACCGGCTGTCTCCGGTGGCGGCGGTCGCCGCGCTGCCCATCGCGGTGTGGGAGTTCTCGCTCGGCGTCTACCTGGTCGTCAAGGGCTTCCGGCCCTCCCCCGTGACGGCCGGCGCGGTCGAGCCCCGCCCGGTCCAGGACGCCACCGTCTGAGCCGGGTCAGGCCCGCGCGCCGCCGTCGACCCGCAGCACCGTGCCGGTGACGAAGGAGGCGCGGTCGCTGAGCAGCCACGCGGCGGCCTGGGCGATCTCGTCCGGTTCGGCGGCCCGGCGCAACGGGCTGGCGGCGGCGAGCCGGTCGATGATGCCGGGCGACTCCGCGTCCCAGGAGCGCATCATCTCGGTGAGCGTGCTGCCCGGGGCGATCGCGTTGACGCGGATGCCCTCCGGCCCGTAGGTGATCGCCGCGGACTCGGTGAGGCTGTTCACCGCCCGCTTCATCGCCCCGTACGCGGGCAGCGCGGGGTTGCCCATCAGGCTGCCGACGCTGGAGTTGTTCACGATCGCGCCGGTGCCGGCGGTGGCCCGGATCGCGGCGACCTCGGCGACCATGGCGAGCCACGGCCCCTTGAGGTTGACGGTGTAGATGTGGTCGAAGTCCTCTTCGCGTACCCGGTCCATCGGTCCGGGCGGCACGATCGTCGCGCCGTTGTTGAAGGCGACGTCGAGGCGGCCGTACACCTCGACCGTGCGGTCCACGGCGGCGCGCACGCTCGCCGCGTCGGCCAGGTCGCAGAGCACGTACTCGGCGGTGCCGCCCGCGGCCCGGACCTGCTCGGTGACCGCCTTCAACTGCTCCTCGGTCCGGGCGGCGAGCAGCACCCGGGCGCCCTCGGCGGCGAACAGCCGGGCCGCCGCGGCGCCGATGCCGCGCCCGGCGCCGGTGATGAAGGCGACCTTGCCTGCGAGCAGGCCCTCAGTGTTCCGTGTGGTGTCCATGCGGCAAGCCTGCGTGCGGTCGCCGAGCCCATCCAGGCACCGGCGGTACCTGGTTACGCTTCGCGGCACGCGGGCACACTGGGGTCGTGGACCGACGTGAGCTGGCAGTGTTCCTGCGCAGCAGGCGGGAGCGGATCGCCCCGGCCGACGTGGGCCTGCCCGCCGGGCAGCGCCGCCGCACGCCGGGGCTGCGCCGCGAGGAGGCGGCGCGGCTGGCGTTCATCTCGACCGAGTACTACAC
Organism: Micromonospora sp. WMMA1947; assembly: GCF_027497355.1. Lineage (NCBI taxonomy): Bacteria > Bacillati > Actinomycetota > Actinomycetes > Micromonosporales > Micromonosporaceae > Micromonospora > Micromonospora sp. WMMA1947. The sequence goes on from NZ_CP114909.1 coordinate 102,516, forward strand.
CCGGCTGGAACAGGGGCGGGGTCCGCGTCCGTCGCGGGAGGTGCTGGCCGGGCTGGCCCGCGCGCTGCGGCTGTCCGACGCAGAACGCGACCACCTCCACCACCTGGCCGGGGAGTCGCCCGCGCCGCCGCCCGGGCCACCCCGGGAGGTACGCCAGAGCGTGCTGGACCTGCTGCACCGGCTGCCGCAGGCGGCGGCGTTCGTGACCTCGGCGACGTTCGAGGTGATCGCCTGGAACGACCTCGCGGCGGCCCTCATGGAGGACTTCTCCGCGGTGCCCCGGCGGGACCGCAACCTGGTCCGCCGGGCCTTCCTCGGCCCGCACCTGATGTACGGCGTGTCGGACGCGAGCGAGTTCGCCCGCCACTCGGTCGGGCGGCTGCGCGCCGCCGCGGCCCGCTATCCGGACGACCCGGAGATGGCCGCGCTGATCGCGGACCTGCTCGCCGGCAGCGAGGAGTTCGCCCGCCTGTGGGCCTCCCACGACGTCGGCGGCGCGCGGACGCTGAGCAAGACGTTCCGGCACCCGCTGGTCGGGCCGGTGACCGTCAACTGCGACGTCCTCGACATCACCGACCGCGACCAGCAGGTGGTCATCTACACCGCCACGCCCGGCTCCCCCTCGGAGGAGGCGCTGCGGCTGCTCTCCGTGATCGGCACCCAGCGGATGACCGTCGAGCACTGACCCGCCCGGCTCGGTGGAACGTCACGGGTGTCGACTGGACGCCGAGACACCCATGACGTCCCACTCGCCGAGGCAACGGGCCGAGCTTGGCGAGAGTGCGGGATGCGCATTCCAAATCGCGGGAAGCGGGAAGATCTTGGTACGAAAGCGCCCCCACAGGGGCCGTTCCGTACCAAGATCTGGCCGCGGGTGGCGGGCGGTGGGTCAGCAGCCGATGCGGGTGGAGCCCATCGCCACGTCGTCGTACCAGAGGGTGTCGGCGCCGCCGCCGTAGCTCTCCCAGCCCAGCTTCAGGTCGGTGAGCTGCGGTCGCCAGGTGCGGTTGTACCACTGGCCGTCGATGTCGTGCGTCGGTACGCCGTCGGCGGTCAGCCCGGTCACGGCGACGCCGTCCAGCCAGGTACGCAGCTGACCGGCGGAACCGTCCACCATGAACTCCAGGCAGGCCCAGCGGTTGGTGGGCAGCGGCACGCTCTGCGCCACCCCGGCCGGGCTCTGCTCGGGCAGCGTGGCGTCGTCGGACGCGCGGTTCCACTGCAGCGCGCCGTTCTGGCCGCCGAGCCGCAGATCCCGGTTCCCGTCGGCGGCGTCAGCCATCGTGATCATCGTGGTGTGGTCGGTGGGCTGAGCGGTGGTGTGCCGCACCCAGATCCGGGCGTACCTGATGCTGCCGAGGCCGCTGAGATTCTTCGTGGTGCGGACGAAGACGTGGTTGCAGTACCCGGCGGCGCCGTTGATCCGTACCGCGCGGCTGCCGCTGTGCGTGGTGGTCGTGTCGATGGTGGCCGTGCCGGCACCGGAGCAGTCCGGGCTCACCACGCTCCAGTCACCCGACGGCGTCGGACCGGTCTGGTTCTCGAAGCCGTCGCAGAGCACCGCCCCCGCGCACCCGCTCGGCGGCGGGGTGGTCGGCGGCGGCGTCGTGGGAGGCGGCGTCGTGGGCGGCGGGGTGGTCGGAGGGGCCGTCGTGGGCGGCGCGGTCGTGGGCGGCGGCGCCGTCGTCGGCACCGTCGTGGTGGGCGGCGGCGTGGTGGGCGGCGGCGTGGTCGGGCCGGCGCCGTTGCACGGTACGCCGTTCAGGCTGAACCCGGTCGGCGCGCCGCCGGCGGTGCCGTACGTGCCCTGCACGCCGAACTCGGTCGAGCCGCCGGCCGGAATGGTGCCGTTGTACGACACGTTGCGGGCGGTCACCGTCGACCCGGACTGGCTGACCGTGGCGTTCCAGCCGTTCGTGACGCGCTCGTCACCGGCGTACGTCCAGGTGACGGTCCAGCCGGAGACGGCTGTGTCGCCCGGTGACACCTTGATGTTCGCGGTGAACCCGCCGGGCCACTGGTTGGGGGTGTAGTCGACCCGGCAGCCCTGTGCGGCTGCGGCCGGGCCGGTGAGCAGGGCCGTACCGGCCGCGGTGACGGCGGCCAGCGCGGCGACGGCCGCCACGAGCGGGCGGGCGCGGAGAATCGTCATGGGAAGTCCTTCGGCGTCGGACAGGGCGCAGCGGCGCGCGTCCTCGTCGGACGCGGCGGTGCGCGAGGGTGCGGCGCGGCGGTGCGCCACGGTGAGTGGTCGCTGCGTACGACCGATGTGCCCGGCTCGAAGGTGGCCCGGTCAGCCGCCGAGGTCCGGTTCTCGCGGACCTCGGCGACGCCCGAGCTCAATCTATTTACCGCCGCCTATCCAATCAAGGTCTGCGCCCGTACGGATGCCCCGTCAGCCGGCTCGGCACCCGCGCCGCCCAACCGTGGTTGCCAGCCGTCGCGATAGCGCAACCCGCCGGGTCGCAGCCGGATCCGGTCGTGGGGCGCACCGGGGACCGGTTCGGTCCGGATCGTCTCCGGCCGGTCCACGACGACGCAGACCTCCTCCCCCGGCCACCACCAGCCGCAGGAGCGGGCCAGGTCGGCCCAGGTGTCGAGGTGTCCGGACTCGTCCGGCCCGTACCGGGCGAGACCGAGCCGGCGCAGCACGTCGTAGTAGGCGATCCAGGACGCGTCCTGCTGCCCGTACCAGCACACCGGCACCGGGCCGTCGCTCGCGAGCGCCGCACGCACCGGCAGGTAGAACCCGTGCGCGAGACTCCGGTGAAGTGCCCGGCGGACGCCCTGGTGCAGCACGACCGCGAGCGGTACGCCGCTGTCGAGAGCCCGGAGCGGCGCCAGCTCGGGCCAGGGCTCCTTGGCCTTACCGGTACGCGCGGGGGACAGCTCGGGATCGGTGTGCGCGACGCCCGCGCTGAGCACGCCCCGGAGCTGGGAGACGACCATGGCGATGTCGCTCGCCGGCATCGGCGTCCGGGGCGGCCGTACCGCCCGGACGCGCTCGTGCAGCTGGTCGAGGGTGGGCCAGCCGCTGACCAGAGAAAGTGCCTTGGCCGGCGAGTCGACCCATTCGAACCGGGGCCGGGGCCGCGACGCCCTCGCGTAGACGGCGGTCAGGCAGCGCTCGGCGGTCGGCCGGTCGGCCGTCTGTGTGGACAGGGCGTGGTCGAGCCATTCCTGGCGGATCCGGACTGCCTGCTGCCACAGATCGTGCGGGATCTTCGCGGCGTCGTCGCGCCGCGTGGGGGCGCTCATCGCGCCGGGGCGTCGCCGCCCTTCCGGTAGGAGATCATGCAACGACTCTGACCCACGTCGCGGCACCGCTCAAGCGAATTCCGGTTCTTCTCGGTCATCCGCTCGTGGCCCATAGTGGTGCGTCCCGGCCATATAGTGACCCTCGTGGACAGTGACCGTCTGACCCGCTCCCCTGTCGTCACCGCGCAGATGCTCATCCGCCGGCCCGCCGCCGAGGTCTTCGAAGCGTTCGCCGATCCGGCGGTGACCACGAGGTTCTGGTTCACCAGGAGCAGCGGCCGGCTGGAACCCGGCGCCACCGTCACCTGGGACTGGGAGATGTACGGCGTCTCCACCGTCGTGACAGTGAAGGACGTGGAGGAGAACCGCCGCATCCTGGTCGAGTGGGATCCCGAGTCCCCCACCCGGGTCGAGTGGCGATTCCTGCCCGGTGACGGCGACACCACGCTGGTCCGGGTCACCGAGAGCGGCTTCGCCGGCACCGCCGACCAGGCCGTCAGTAAGGCGATCGACTCGATGGGCGGGTTCACCATGGTGCTCTGCGCCTGCAAGGCGCTGCTGGAGCAGGGTGTGCTGCTGAACGCGGTCGGAGACGCCCACCCGTCCGGATTCGAGGACTGACCCGCCCGCCACCGGCTCGGCGGTCCGGTCAGGCGCCGGCGACCGGCACCGGCGCGAACAGGGGTGGCGCCGGATCGGCTGCCCGGATCGCGGTCACGAGCTGGGCCAACTGCGGGTAGTCGTCGCGGGCCGCGCGGAGCAGGTGGTCCGCGTCGGCGTGGTTGCCGAGGTACGACTCGGCGGCCGCGCGCAGGAGAAGCGCGACGGCGCAGAGGTCGCGCGGTTCGGCATCTGGGCGAACGTCGAGAAGCAGCTGTCGCGCGTCCCCGGGTCGCTGGTCGAGCAGGTGAGCCAGGCCCGTCACGATCCGGGCGGACAACGCGCCTGGCTGCGGCCGGACGGCGATCCGGGCGAGTTCCGAGATCTCCCGCACGTCCCGGCGTGCCACGGGCGCGCCGGCCACCACCGCGGCGTACAGGTACCACAACCCGAACTGGACGCTCAGCACCTGGCCGATCGCGGCGGCGGGATCGGTGCGGCCCGCGCGAGCCAGCGCCGCGAGCCGCTCGGCCTCGGTGACCAGTTCTGCCGACCGGGTGGGCGCCGCCATCAGTCTCTGCTGGTAGGCGGCGAGGGCCAGGAGCGGGTCGTCGCCGGAGCGGGCCTGAATCCCGAGCCGGTGGACGTCACCACCCACTCGGGCAACCGCCCGCACCGCCCTGACCACCTCCTCCTGGTAGTAACCCGCCCGCAGCCCGTCACGGGCGGCTGCCGGAGCCCGGAGCCAGCGGAGCAGGTTCTGACCGTCACTGCAGGTCGAACGCCCCGGAAGGAGGTTGGTCAGGCCGAGCAGCGCCCCGACGAACGCGGCGCCGAGCAACGTCAACCGCGTCAACGCCGTACCGGTGGACGTCGACACGACGACGAGTGCCGTCGCGGCGCACAGGTTGGCCAGCGGGCCCCCGGCGTAGAACAGCACCATCCGCAGCGGCAACGCCATCGTCGACGGTGAAGGCCGGACCGACACCTCGTTGCGCCAGCCGTTGAAGGGCGCGACACGGACCGCGACGACCGGCAGGCGCAGCAGCTTCGCCGCGACGAGGTGGCCGCCCTCGTGCAGCACGAGGTGCAGCCACAGCGACACGCAGGTGACGCCGGCGGCGGCGATCGCACCCGTCACGGACTCGGTGACGAGCAGCGCGAACGCCGTCGTCTCCACCGCCAGGAGGAGCGGCACGGCGAGCAGCCGACGACGGAGCTTCACCAGGAGAGGGTACGGCCGGGATGCCGAGCAGCGTGCCCCTCGGCTGATCGGCCCACGGGCCGAACCCCTGAAATCGGATGCCGGGCCCCGGCCATGATCAGCACAATGGAGGCGTCCACCGGGATCGGGAGGTGATCGGCATGCCAGAGAGGCGTTAGTCCCGCGCACGGTGCGCGGGCGGCCGGAGGGCGGTCGTCACATGGCCCGTACCGACATCCACCGACCCGAGCGGGTGCAGCGGCGGGATCCGTACCTGCGCCACTGGTTCACCGACATCCACCGGCACGACTCCGGCCCGTGCGACCTGGCAGAGTTCCTCGCCTCGCCGAGGCGGATCCGTACCCGCTGCCACCGCGAGGTGTCGCCGCAGGCGCCGAACCTCTGCGGCTGCCGGCTCTGCACCTTCCAGGCGTACCGCAGGCTCGGCCGCCGCCAGGAACGCGTCGCCTGGCGTTCGATCCGCCGGTGCGTCCTCGCCGAGTACCGGGGCGGCGAGCGCGATCTCGACGTGCCCCCGATCCGTGGGAAGGCGTGGTAGCCACACGCTTGACCACCGATGAGTTCACCCGCCCTGGCTGGTCTGACCCGGTGTATCCGATCGGATGCGGAGAACCGGCAGACCGCCAGGAGGGACGAGAACCATGACCGTCGTCGACACCACTCCCCCGCCCGTCGCCCGTGGGCTGAACCGCACGTTGTGGGTGCTCCAGGGCTTCCTCGGCGTCTTCTTCATCGTCGCCTCGGCCGCTCCCAAGCTGTTCGGCGAGACGAACACGGTCCAGACCTTCGAGGACATGGGCGCCGCGCCCTGGTTCCGGTATTTCGTCGGCCTGGTGGAACTGGCCGGTGGCATCGGGCTGCTGGTGCCGCGGCTGGCGGGTCTGGCCGCCGTCGGGCTCGCGCTGCTCATGGTCGGCGCCGCGATCACCCAGGCGTTCATCCTGGACGGCGGCGCGCTGGTGCTCACCCCCGTGGTGTTGTTCGTGCTGTTCGTGTTCATCGCGTGGGGCCGCCGCCACTCGATCACCCGGCTCCTCGGACGCTGAACCGGGGGTGCGCCGGCCGAGCCGTCAGGGCGTCCAGCGCACCCCCGGGTTCACCCGCCCGTACCAGTCGAAGAGGGCCATGTTGTCCCACCCGTTCCCGGTGCCGTTGATGTTCGCCGGGTCCCAGCCGTTGCCGGGGACGGCGTACCAGGTGGGTTCCCAGTAGAAGACCCCGATGGCGCCGGCGTTGCGGGCGGTGTTCTGGACCCAGTCGAACTGCTGGGCCTGTCCGGCCCAGGTCGCGCTGATGCCGTCGCAGGTGGCGTCGCCGGCGATGACGTTCGGCTGGCCGTCCGCGTCGGCCCGGGTGAAGGGGTACGCGGTCTCCACGATCACCACCGGCTTCCCGTAGCGGTTCCGCAGGTCGACGATGTTGTTGTAGAGGTTCGCCAGGCTGCCGTGCCACACGCAGTAGTACGACAGGGCGGTCATGTCCCACTGCACACCCTGGGCGCGGATGCCGTCGTAGAACCACCTGGCGTTGGCGTTGCTGTCCGCGTTCGCGGTGTGGATCATGACGGGGATACCGCCGCCGCACGCCTTCACCGCGTTGTAGCCCTGCTTCAGCAGCCCGGCCAGCGGGGCGAAGTCGTTGTTCACGACCTTGCCCTCGTTCCACAGCATCCCGACGTTGATCTCGTTACCGATCTGCACGCTGTCCGGCAGGGTGCCCTGCCCCCGCAGGGCGGCGCAGACGTCGTAGGTGAAGGTGTACACGTCGTTGCGCAGCTGACTGAGGCTGTGCCCGGCCCAGGCGGCCGGCTTGTACTGCTTGCCGGGGTCGGCCCAGGTGTCGGAGTAGTGGAAGTCGATCAGCACCTTGAGGCCCTTGGCCTTCGCGACGCGTGCCTGGGCCAGCACCTTGCTCTTGTTGTTGTAGCCGCTGGCCGGGTTGTTCCAGACGCGCAGCCGGACGTAGTTGGCGCCGGCGGACCGGAGGATGTCCAGCGGATCGCGGGCGACCCCGCCGGCGTCGTAGTACTTCGCCCCCAGGTCCAGGCTGCGCTGCAACGAGGAGACGTCCGCGCCCCGCATGACGAGCGTGTTCGCGGCGGCGACGGGCGCCGGCGTACCCCCGATCGTGGTGGTGAGGGCGAGGACGACGGCCGTGACGGCCCCGGCCAGGGTCCGGCGGCGGCGATGCGGTGTGCTCACGGGATTCCCTCTCAGCCGACAGTGCAGGGCGCGCCGTTGAGCGAGAACGCGGTCGGCGGCGCGTCGCTGGCGCCCCACCGGCCCTGGAAGCCGAAGGTCGCGGATCCGTCCGGCGCGATGACCCGGTTCCAGTCGACGTTGCGGGCGGTCACCGTGGCGCCGGTCTGCCCTACTGTGGCGTTCCAGGCGTTGGTGACCTGCTGGTCGCCGGGGAATCCGAACGTGACGATCCAGCCGTCGACCGGCGCCGTCCCGGTGTTCTGGACCGTCACCGCGGCGACGAAACCGCCGGGCCACTCGGACTGGTTCCGGTAGGTCACCCGGCAGGTCGAGGGCGGCGGTGGCGGCGGAGTGGACGTCGTGGGCGCGGCGACCGTGTTGGAGGCGATCGACACGTTGCCGGCGGCGTCCCGGGCCCGCACGTAGTACAGGGTGCGCAGCGGCGTCGACGGGGGCAGCGGCCCGGTGTACGTGGTCCCCGGCACGGTGGCGACGAGCGTCGAGGTGAACCAGCCGTCGAACCGGTAGATGTTGTACCCGAGCACGCCGACGTTGTCCGTCGACGGCGCCCAGGACAGCGTGGCGGCGGAGCCGGGCACCTCGCTGACCGTGAGGTTCTGCGGCGCGCTCGGCGGGGTGGTGTCCGGGCCGGTGTCGGTCACCGGAGTAACCACCTTCAGCTCGTCGGTGGCGGGCGAACGGCGGCCGTCGCCGTCGCGGGCCGACACCCGGAACGAGTACTGCTGGCCCGGCTGGATGTAGTTGGTGATCGTCACGGTGGTGACGTCGCCGAGGCTGACGCTGTAGATCACGTCGCTGAAAGCCTGGTAGTAGGTGATGTCGTACCCGACGACGGGGCAGCAGCCGCGCGTGGCGGCCGTCCAGGTGAGGGTGACCGACGTGGTCCGCACCTGGGTGGCGGCCAGGTTCGTGGGCGCGCTCGGCGGGAACGGCGTGGTGCTGGGCGGGTCGGGCGTCCTGGGCGTCGACGTGGGCGTCACAGTCCCGGTCGGGTCCGCGAGGGGCACCGCGGCGCCGCCGGGCGCCGGTGCGGCAGCGGGGTACGCGGTGCCGGCGCCGGCCGACGGCGCGGCGCTCAGGGCGGTGACCAGTACCGCGGCCGACAGCACGGCGGCCGGCAGACCCGGCCGCAGGCGGCGGAACAGCGAGGACGACGAGACGGCAGCCATACGTCGACGATGCCGTCAACACATCGATGATCGCCAACGTGTCCCACACCTCGGTCGGCACGGCAGCCTCTCGCGAGGTACGACTCCTGCCTGATTCGTCGTTTTGCGCCGCCTATCTGATGGATCAGACACAATCGGAACGACAGGGTGACCGCTGCAGAACGGCCACCGCACGTACGAAGGCTGGACGGGAACCCGCGATGGCCACCTTCGAGTACCGCTGCCCGCAGGACGGCAACTTCGACGTCGCGATGCCGATCGGCACCGCGGGCCCGTCGACGAGCTGCCCCCGGTGCGGACGCCCGGCGACACGGGTGTTCTCCGCGCCCCGGCTCGCCCGCATGCCGGCGGCGCTGCGCGAGGCCGTCGACCGGACCGAGCGCAGCGCGGAACAGCCGGAGGTGGTCGGGCGGGTACCCGGCGGTCGCCCGGCGCGCCGCTCGACGAATCCGGCCCACGCCCGCCTGCCCCGATGGTGACCACGAGAAGGGCTCAACGCCGTGCCTGAACTGCTGTTCCCCCTCGACTCCGCGAAGAGGTTCACCGACCAGGAGAAGGTCGGGCACAACCGCTGGCATCCCGACATCCCGCCCGTGGCGACGGTCCGGCCCGGACAGTCGTTCCGTGTCCACTGCCGCGAGTGGTTCGACGGCGCGATCCACAACGACGACTCCGCCGAGGACATCCGGGACGCTCCGCTGACCCGGGTCCACGCGCTCAGCGGCCCGTTCGCGGTCGAGGGCGCCGAACCGGGCGACCTGCTCATGGTCGACATCCTCGACATGGGCCCGATCCCGCAGGAGTCCGGCCCGCTGGCCGGCCAGGGCTGGGGTTACACGGGCATCTTCCCCAAGAACAACGGCGGCGGCTTCCTGACCGAGCAGTTCCCCGACGCGTACAAGGCGGTCTGGGACTTCTCGGGGCGCAAGGCCACTTCCCGCCACATCCCCGGGGTCTCGTTCACCGGGATCGCCCATCCGGGGCTGATGGGCACCGCCCCGTCCGCGTCGCTGCTGGCCACCTGGAACCAGCGGGAGGGTGCGCTGATCGCCACCGCGCCCGACCGGGTGCCGCCCCTGGCCCTGCCTCCGGAGCCGCAGGACGCGATCCTCGGCAGCCTCACCGGCGCCGACTTCGACCGGGTGGCCGCGGAGGCGGCGCGGACCGCTCCGCCCCGGGAGAACGGCGGGAACCAGGACATCAAGAACTTCACCGTCGGCAGCCGGGTCTTCTATCCGGTGTTCGTGCCGGGAGCCAACCTGTCCCTCGGCGACCTGCACTTCTCCCAGGGCGACGGAGAGATCACGTTCTGTGGCGCCATCGAGATGGGCGGCTTCGTCGACCTGCACGTCGACCTGATCAAGAACGGCATGCAGACGTACGGCGTCGCCGAGAACACGATCTTCATGCCGGGTGACACCCCGCCGCAGTACTCCCAGTGGCTGGCCTTCTCCGGGCTGTCGGTCACCCTCGACGGCGAACAGCGGTACCTCGACTCGCAGCTCGCCTACCAGCGCGCCTGCCTGCACGCCATCGACTACCTGACCCGGTTCGGCTACCAGCCGGAACAGGCGTACCTGCTGCTCGGTGCCGCACCGATCGAAGGGCGGCTCTCCGGCGTGGTGGACATCCCCAACTCCTGCGCGACCGTCTACCTGCCGACCGAGATCTTCGACTTCGACATCCGCCCCTCGGCCTCCGGTCCGACCCGGATCGACCCGGGCAAGGGCGCCCCGAAGGCCACCATGAGCTGAGTCGACGACCACACCACCGGTTCCGAGGGTGGGCCGAGGCCTCGCCGCCCGTGGCGTGAGGGTGTCGGGCTAGAGGATGCCGCGCCGGCGGGCGACGGCGACCGCGGACGCGCGCTCGGGCACCTCCAGCTTGGCGTAGATGTGCAGGAGGTGGGTCTTCACGGTGGCCTCGCTGATGAACAGCGCGGCCGCGGCCTCGCGGTTCGTCCGCCCCCGGGGTGACCATGGCCAGGACCTCCCGTTCCCGCGCGCTGAGCCGGCCCTCGGCCGGCGCGGGGTGCCGACGTACGCGGGACAGCAGCAGAGCCGCGACGGACGGGGACAGCACTGTCTCGCCCCGGGCGGCAGCGCGTACGGCGCGGAACAGCTCCTCGCGCGGCGCGCCCTTGAGCAGGTAGCCGACCGCACCCGCCTCGACGGCCGGCAGGACGTCCGAATCAGTGTCGTGCGTGGTGAGCACGAGAACCCGCACGGTCGGCACCCGTTCGAGCAGCAGGCGGATCAGCGTGCCACCACTCGACTCCGGCATCCGCAGGTCGGCCAGCACGACATCCGGTCGCACGGCCTGCGTCACGGTCAACGCCTCCGCGCCGCCGGCCGCCTCCGCGACAATCTCGAAGTCCGGCTGGGTGCCGAGCATCCCGCGCAACCCGTCGCGTACCACGGATGGCGTCCACGATCACCAGCCGCAGGCGCGTCACCGGGCCGCCTCGATCACCGGCACCGTGACACTGAGCGCGGTGCCGGCGCCCGGGGACGACTCGATGTCCACCGAGCCGGCCAGGGCCTCGGCGCGCTGGCGCAGCGCGGTCAGCCCGAACCCTCCGGAGTGCTCCGCGGCGAAGGCTCCCGTCGTCGCGTACGTCAAGCACGAGGACATCCTCATGTAGGACAAGGTGACGTGGACGCGCTCGGCCCGCGCGTGCCGTCCCACGTTCGACAGCGCTTCCTGGACCGCGCGCAGCACCGTCACGTCGACCTCCGAGTGCGCGGGCAGCGGGGTGCCGGTCACGGTGAAGCTCGTGGCCACGTCGTACTGCTCGCTCCAGGCTGCCACGGCCTGTCGCGTGGCGTCGCAGAGCCGGGCGTCCTGCAGCGGCCCGGGGCGCAGTGCGTCGATCGACCGGCGCACCTCGTCCAGGCTCGTACGAGCCAGGGAGCGGGCGGTGTCCAACCGGCGGCGCGCCTGGCCCGAGGGGACGTCGTCGATCGTCTCCAGCTGCATGACGATTGCGGTCAGCCCTTGGGCGGCGGTGTCGTGGATCTCCCGGGCGAGCCGGGCCCGCTCCTCGGCGACGCCCGCCTCCCTGGCCTGAGCCGTCAGCAGTTGATGCAGCCGGGTGTTCTCGGCCATCGAGGCGGCCAGCCGGTCGTTGGCCTTCCGCCGCCGGACCGCCTCCCGTTCCATGGCCCGGATCATCGCGCCCACCCCAGCGGCCAGCGGCGTCACGACCCCCAGGTTGATCAGGAGCGACCCGGCGTTCGCGCCGGACACCACGAGCGCCGGTGCGCTTGCGGCGACCACGCCCGGGTACGCCCACCAGCCTGGCAGCGCCACGAACGCCAGCAGGTAGCAGGCAGGGATGAACAGCTGGAGCGCGTCACTGCGCAGCACCAGCACGACGGTGCACCCGACCACGCCCGCGTAGTAGACCACCATCGTCAATGACCTGCGCTCGCACCACTGCGGATGGAACAGGACGAACCACCAGTGCCACAGGGCGAGCCCGGCGGCGATCGCCGCCGAGGCCAGGCGGTCCCCCTGGGCGACCTCGTCGACGGTGACGGACACCGCGCACGCCAGCAGCAACAAGGGGTACGGAATCAGCGCCCACGCCCGATTCCACCGCAGCTCCCGCTGCCGGCCGAGGGTCTCCGCCACAGACGTCACCCCGCCATCGTCGCGCTGTCCCACACGTTTGTCGGCGCAGCAACACCTCGGCGGGCCCGCGCCGCCCCGACCCAGCACATCAGCTCGGCGAGCAGCACCGACACCAGCCACGTGCCCAGGGCGAGCACCGTGACCTCGGCGCTGCCGAGCGTCGCGCCCAGCCCCAGGGTGAACGGCAGCAGCAGCGTCACGAAGACCACCGACTGGAACAGGTAGCAGGACAGCGAGCGCTGCCCGCACGCGACGAGCGCCCGGACCGCCCTTCCCGGCCGGTCGCCGACGCGGATCGCCGCCAGCCCGATCAGCGCCGAGCACCCGAGGCCCCTGGCGACGCCGGTCACCGCGAGCCCGGCCGGCAGCCCTCCCGCCACCGCCAGGGTGACGCCAGCGACCGCCGCGCGGACCAGCAGGACGCGGTGCGCGACCGGGTCGGTGAGAACCCCACGCCGGGCGGCCCAGGTGCCGATCAGCACGGCGCTGCCCACGCCGATGACGCCGAAGGGGTCATCAGCCATTCGAGCGGACGCAGGGCCAGTGCCTCGAACGGGTCGGCGATCTCGAACGACCAGAAGAACGAGCGCCGACCGGTCGAGGGCATCGCGTATGCCCCCCCTGGACGAGCGCGACGACTGTCAGCCACCACGCTGCCGCGACCATCAGCGTCCGGTCCGGCACCCGGGCCAGCGCCACCAGCGCGGCGACCAGCACGATCTCGTGGATGCCCTGGTTCCGCAGGACGGTCAGCGGGTCCGAGAACCCGCCGTACCGGAACGCCTCGACCAGGTCGTCCAGGCCGATGAGGACGCCCAGCGCCAGCACCGCCAGGGCACCGAGGTGGATGCCCTGCCAGAGCAGCACGGCGGTGGGCCGGGGGACAGTGCCGCCGCCGTACATTCTCGTCCCTTTCGGCGCCTTCCGGCACAGTGCGGGTCGCCGCTGCCGTCCGACAGGTGGCGGCGGCACCGGACGAGTTCGCGCGAGTGCTTTCGTAACACGCGGGAGTCTTCGACGAGCCGGTCCTTGACTGCTGGGAAGCACCCGGTGGTGCATCGCGGGAAGCGTCAGCCGCATGGCCAGTCCATAGTGGCCGGGCGACGCAGTACGCACCCAACTGGCGGGCGGCTCGACGAAAACGGAGGCCGTCGGCTACCCGCACGACCTGACCTCACTCTCGCGCCTTGTCGTACACAACGACGACACGTAGAAGTCTCTCTATGAGAGTGCCTCGTCCTGGCAGCAACAGTGATTGGCGGACGCAAGCCGGCAACCTGTTCACGGATCGCGAGGCCGAGTCGCAGGCGTTCAAGTCAGCGTTGGCGGCCTTCCGGCAGCTGCTCGACCGGAACGACGACATCGGCCCCGAGCGGCTCAACGTACTCACCTTCTACGGGCTCGGCGGCGTCGGCAAAACGGCACTTTCAGAGCGACTGGAGGCATGGGTAAGGCGGGATCTGCCGCTGGCCAACGGCTGGGGTCCGCCCCCGTCCGCCAAGGTCGAGGCGATCATCCGAATCGATCTGCACGGCTCGGCGGGCCAGGTGGACATGCTGGCGGTGCTGCTCGCGCTGCGTGCCGGTGTGGCGAGCGTCCGTCGTCGGTGGCCGCTGTTCGATCTGGCCTTCGCGGCTTACTGGTCGGCAGTACGCCCTGGCGATCCCCTGCCCAGCATCGACAGCCGGGGCGAATACGCCGACGTGGTCGCCGACATGGCCAGCAACATCCTCAACGATCTCGGGGCGGTGGGCGAGCTCGTCACCGGCACCGCAGTCGGCCTCGGAGTCCGAGGAGTTCGCACAATCCTCGGGGTGCTGCGCAGAAGGCGAGACGTGCAACTCGGTCTGAAGGCGTACGCCGGTTTCGAGGAGTTCCTCCTGCGCTGCGCGGACGAACCCAGCCCCACCGAATCGCGGCCCGCACTTGCCTGTGAGATCGCGGCCCTGCTGTCTTGGGAACTAGCCATGATGACACCGTCCGCGCTCGTGGTGGTCTTCATCGACACCACGGAACGCCTCGCTTTGGACCCGCGAAGGGTGGCCGAGGGCCACCTGAATGCGCTCATCCACGGCATGCCCAACGTGCTGTTCGTTCTGACCGGGCGGTATCAGCTGGACTGGCATCGGCACAACCGGACCGACCTGCCTTATCGCGGTCCACGGATCTGGCCCGGCCTGGTGCCGGCGGCACCGAAGCCATTGCGTCAGCACCCCGTCGATGACCTCTCTCCGGCCGATGCCCGGACGTTCATTCAACGCGCCCGGACCGGGCTCGACCTGCCGTTGACCGACGAGGTTGTCGAGGAACTGGTCGGGTCTTCTGCGGGGCTGCCGCAGTATCTCGAGCTCGCCTGCCAGGTGGCATTCTCCGCCAAGCAGGCCGGCCAGGGCCGCGCCGTCGAGATCGGCGACGTCACCGGAGGGCTGGCTTCGCTGGTGATGCGCGTCCTCGACGACATTCCCCACGACGAGCAGCGGGCAATCCGCGCGGCCTGCCTGTTCCGCATCTTCAACACATCGCTGATCGCCGCGGCCGCTGACGTCGACCACGGGTGCGCCGAACGTGCCGTGACTCGTCCAATGGTAGAGCCGCACGACAGTGATCGGTTCCCGTACCGGCTACACGACGCGGTACGGGAGGCCATCCGGCGTACTGATCACCAGGTTGCCGGAGGTTGGACAGAACGCGACTGGGAGCTCGCCGCCACCCGCGCTGCTGTGGCGACGCACGAGATGCACGCCGTCGCCAAGGCTCAGGAGGACACCCGGGGGGTCCTGGACGCCGTAGGCATCGCGATCCAGTTGGTCTGCGACCAGAACACCACCCTTGAGTCCTCGCCCAGCCGTTCCTATGCGGATTGGTTGACCAGTGCTGTGGTGTTCAGCCCTGCCATACCGGGCCTGCGGGCTCGGGTGCCGGCGCAGAGCAGAACCGAGTACGGCAGGCATGTCCTGAACTTCATCACTGCCAAGTCCCTCGACACACCCGTCGAGGAACGCTTGGCACTCCTGCGGGAGATCTCGCGCGCAGATCACCCGATGCGCCGAGTAGCTCACCGGCACCTCGGTTACGCACTGAAGTCGCAATGCCGGTGGGAGGAGGCGCTGGCGGTGTTCGACGAGCTCATTGAGGAGTCGCCTTCCCAGTTCCATCTCGGGCAACGACCGCAGATCCTGAGCACCGCCCGCCGGTTCGTCGAGGCCCGCGACGCCGCAAGGGGCCTCAAGATCGAGGCACTGATCATGAGGGCGCAGGAGTACACGCACGGCTGTCCTGATCGGTACTTCACCGAGATCGGCGACAAGTTGTCGAGCCTGCGGTATGCCGGGCGGCAGCGTGAATACCTTGAGGACCTCGGGGTCTACCTCGAGCGCCGAGCCTTTCTGCACGACGATCTCGACATCGAGAGCGTCAGGAAGCTTCGCGACGACGCCGAAATGTCCGGTCATACCGTCGCGATCCGCTCCGGTCTGCTCGCCACGATTCTGCTGCGCCGGTCGGACCCGACGGAGACGTCCATTCTGCTCGACCGGCTCAAGACTCTTGATCAGGCATCCGGCCCCGCTGGCGCCATCGGCTTCCGATACGCGTTGGCCGAGTTCTGCGACGCACGTCTCGCTGGCGACCGGGACCGGCTGGCGGCCCTACAGCATGAGGTCGACCGGCTGCCCGTCCGTACCCGCCCCTGGATTCAGGTCGAATGCTTTCTCGACTCGGTGGGCTTCCCCGTGCGTTCCGTGCCGACCCAGTGGCTCGAGCCGTACGACGTCGTTCGGCCGCGATGGGAGGGCCACCTCCACGCGTATCTGACCCGCCACGGATCAGATCTCTCCCGATGAGGAGTAGTAGTAGTCATGCCGATCTTCAACCGAAGGAAGAAGGGCACCGCCTTCTGGCAGGAGCCTCCGTTCCGATCCGCTGATCTGCAGCAACTTCACGAGTACGCCATCGGCTGCGTTGTCAGGGAGGACGGGGTGGGAATGATGCGCAGCGGCTGGGCGATCTATCGAAGAGCGGGTCTGCATTCCTGTCAGTCTTCGGAATTCCTTCGGGACGGATACCTGTACTGGTCGCAGAGCCCAGCGTTCCAGCCGGACGTGGCACTGGCGTTCCTGACCGATCTGTTCGAAAGGCTCAACGCCTGTGATCCGGTCCCGCCGCCCGACGTCTACGCCGTGCCACCGGCGCTGATCGAGCCGATGGCGGCTCACTACACGATGCGTTGCTGGGCCGGCGTCGAACTCGTGGAGACGGCGGACCGATTGAGTCGGCCGGACATCGGGGAACGCTTCGAGCCGAGCGTCTTCCTGGCGATCGCCAGAACTCCATCGCCCTTCGTTCCCGCGCGCGCCAGAGGTTGGGCGCGGACCTACGCGCGCAGACGCGGCCACCCTGATCCGTGGCCCGCATTCGGGGCCTGACGCGCCGCCGCGACGGCCGTTGCTGACTCTTCGCCGAGGAGCCTGGGCACATCTCGTTCCGGGCGACAAGGTAGGCCGGTCAGTGGTGGTGGATCGGTGTGTCGAGGTCCGTCAGCCGCCGGCCGGAGCCGCCCGCGGCCAGGGCGACGAACTCGGCGGCGATCGCCACGGCGGTCTCCTCCGGCGTCCGCGCCCCCAGGTCGAGCCCGATCGGTGAGGAGAGCCGGGCGAGGGCGGCCTCGTCCACACCCGCCTCGCGCAGGCGTCGCAGCCGGTCGGTGTGGGTGCGGCGGCTGCCCATCGCGCCGATGTAGCGGGCCGGGGTGCGCAGGGCGACCTGGAGCAGCGGGACGTCGAACTTCGGGTCGTGGGTGAGGACGCAGAGCACGGTGCGTTCGTCGACGGCCGTCGACCCCAGGTACGTGTGCGGCCACTGCACGACGAGGTCGTCGGCGTCGGGGAAGCGCTTGCGGGTGGCGAACACCGGACGCGCGTCGCACACCGTGACGTGATAGCCGAGGAAGCGGCCGATCCGGGCCACCGCGACGGCGAAGTCGATCGCGCCGAACACGATCATCCGTGGTGGGGGCAGGTACGACTGGACGAAGACGGACACCTCGTCGTGCCGCTGCTGCCCGCGCGTACCGAGCTGGATGGTGCCGGTGGTGCCGAGGGCGAGCATGCCCTCGGCCTGCTGCGCCACCGCGCGGTCCAGGTCGGCGTCGCCGAGGGTGCCGGCCACCCGGTCGGGCCAGACCACCAGCTGGGCGTTCCCGGCCGACGCGGTCGCCACCGGCGCGCCGGCCCGGATCGCGGCGAACACCGCGTCGGGCTCGGTCAGCACGACGTCCGGCTGGACCAGCACCTCGATGGTCCCACCGCAGGTCAGGCCCACCTCGAAGGCGTCGTCGTCGCCGACACCGTAGGTCTCGGTGCTCACCTGGCCGGTCCGTATCGCCTCCCGGCAGAGCTCGTACACGGCGCCCTCGACGCAACCTCCCGAGATGCTGCCGACGACCTCACCGTCGGCACCCACCGCCATGGCCGCGCCCGGCGGTCTGGGCGCCGACCTCCAGGTACGGACGACCGTCGCGACGGCGAACCGGACGCCGGCGGCACGCCACGCGGTAAGCCCGTCGACGATGTCTCGCATTGCCGCACGATCCGTGAGCAGCGCGGCACCGTCAACGCCGACCTAAGGACTTGCTTAGGTCGGCGTTGACTTCCCGAGGCACCGGCACCACATTGACGACTTCCGGAGGTGCGATATGCAGGTACCGGCCCCGTTCGAGTACGAGCGAGCCACCAGTGTGGACCATGCCATCAGCCTGATGGAGCGGCTGGGCA
This sequence comes from Micromonospora sp. WMMA1947, assembly GCF_027497355.1. Lineage (NCBI taxonomy): Bacteria > Bacillati > Actinomycetota > Actinomycetes > Micromonosporales > Micromonosporaceae > Micromonospora > Micromonospora sp. WMMA1947. Next base: position 120,397 of record NZ_CP114909.1, read on the forward strand.
GCACGTCGCGGCTGATCGCCGGCGGGCACAGCCTGCTGCCGATGATGAAGCTGCGGCTGGCCAGTTTCGACTACCTCATCGACATCAACGATCTCCACGACGAACTCGGCTACATCGAGGCGGGTCCGGACGAGCTGCGCATCGGCGCGCTGACCCGGCATCGGGAACTGCTCGAGTCCGCCGTCCTGACGGCGGCCTTTCCGATCTTCGCCGACGCCGAACGGGTGATCGCCGATCCGATCGTGCGCAACCGGGGCACCCTCGGCGGTTCCCTCTGCCAGGCGGACCCGTCGGAGGACCTGTCCGCCGTCTGCACCGCCCTGGACGCGAGCTGCGTGATCCGCGGGCCGGGCGGCAGCGAGCGGGTGCTGTCCATGGAGGAGTTCCACGTCGGGCCGTACGAGACGGCCGTCGATGACGGAGAGATCCTGGTCGAGGTGCGGCTGCCGGTGCGGCCCGGCTGCGGCAGCGCGTACGAGAAGGTCGAGCGCCGGGCCGGCGACTGGGCTGTCGTCTCGGCCGGCGCGGCGGTGTGGCTCGACGGCGACGTGATCTCCGACGCCCGGGTCGGTCTGGCCGCGGTGGGCCCGAACACCACCGGTATTCCGGAGATCTCCGCGGCGCTGCGCGGGCAGACGCCCAGCGAGAGCCTCTTCGAGCAGGCCGGGGCGATCGCCGCGCGCAGCTGCGAGCCGGCCACCGACCAGCGGGGCAGCGCCGAATACAAGCGGCACCTGGCCGACGAGCTGACCAGACGGACCCTGCGCCGGGCCGTGGAACGGGCGAGGAGCTGAGCATGCAGGTCACCATGACCGTCAACGACGTCGAGGTCACCCGGGAGATCGAGGGCCGGCTGCTGCTCGTGCACTTCCTGCGTGACGTGCTGGGCCTGACCGGCACGCACTCGGGTTGCGACACCAGCAACTGCGGCACCTGCGTCGTCTGGCTCGACGGCGAACCGGTGAAGTCGTGCACCGTGCTGGCCGCGATGGCCGGCGGCCACGAGGTGCGTACCGTCGAGGGCCTGGCGAAGGGCGCGGAGCTCGACCCGGTCCAGCAGGGCTTCATGCAGTGCCATGGCCTGCAGTGCGGCTTCTGCACGCCCGGCATGATGATGACGGCCCGCGCGCTGCTGAACCGCAACCCGGACCCGAGCGAGGCGGAGATCCGCGAGGCGATCTCCGGCCAGATCTGCCGCTGTACCGGCTACGCCACCATCGTGCGCTCGGTGCGCTGGGCCGCCGTGCACGAGGCGAACGCGGCCGCCGCGGTCACCGAGACCACCGAATCAGCCGAAGCCGGCGAGATCGACAACGCCGGCCAGCCCGCCGGGAGCGTCGCATGACGACCGTGCACGAGCGCGTGGACACCTTCCACGACAACGACCAGAAGCCGGTGGGATACGGCCGCATGCTGCGGAAGGAGGACCCGCGGTTCGTGCGCGGCCGGGGCCGGTTCGTCGACGACGTCCGGCTGCCCGGGCTGCTGCACCTGGCCATCCTCCGCTCGCCGGTGGCGCACGCGCGGATCCTGAGCATCGACACCAGCGCCGCCGAGGCCTCCCCCGGCGTCAAGGCGGTCGTGACCGGGGCGATGCTGGCCGAGCAGGGCCTGGCCTGGATGCCGACGCTCTCCAACGACGTGCAGGCCGTGCTCGCCACCGACAAGGTGCGCTTCCAGGGTCAGGAGGTCGCGTTCGTCGTCGCCGAGGACGGGTACGCGGCGCGGGACGCGCTGGAGCTGATCGACGTCGAGTACGACGTCCTCGACCCGGTCGTCGACGCCCGCCGCGCGCTGGAGCCGGACGCCCCGGTGATCCGCGACGACCTGGAGGGCAAGACCGACAACCACTGCTTCGACTGGGAGACCGGCGACGAGGCGGCCACCGCGGCGGTGTTCGCCCGGGCCGACGTCGTGGTCAGCCAGGACCTGGTCTATCCGCGGGTGCACCCGGCGCCGATGGAGACGTGCGGGGCGATCGCCGACTTCGACGCCGTCGAGGGCAAGCTGCGCCTCTGGTCCACCACGCAGGCGCCGCACGCGCACCGCACCCTCTACGCCCTGGTGGCGGGGATCCCCGAGCACAAGATCCAGGTGATCTCGCCGGACATCGGTGGTGGCTTCGGCAACAAGGTGCCGATCTACCCGGGGTACGTCTGCGCGATCGTCGCGTCGATCGTCACCGGCAAGCCGGTGAAGTGGATGGAGGACCGCTTCGAGAACCTGATCAGCACCGGCTTCGCCCGCGACTACATCATGCGGGGTGAGATCGCGGCGACCCGCGACGGCCGGATCCTGGCCATCCGCACCAACGTCCTCGCCGACCACGGCGCCTTCAACGGCACCGCCGCACCGGTGAAGTATCCGGCCGGCTTCTTCGGGGTCTTCACCGGCAGCTACGACATCGAGGCCGCGTACTGCAAGATGACGGCGGTCTTCACCAACAAGGCACCGGGTGGCGTGGCGTACGCCTGCTCGTTCCGTATCACCGAGGCGGTCTACCTCGTCGAGCGGATCGTCGACTGCCTCGCCGACGAGCTGGGCATGGACCCGGCCGAGCTGCGGCTGAAGAACTTCATCCGCCCGGAGCAGTTCCCGTACACGACGAAGACCGGCTGGGTGTACGACTCCGGCGACTACGAGCCGACGATGCGCCTCGCGATGGAGATGGCCGGCTACGCGGACCTGCGGCGCGAGCAGCAGGAGAAGCGGGCCCGGGGCGAGTTGATGGGCATCGGGATCGCGTTCTTCACCGAGGCCGTCGGTGCCGGCCCGCGCAAGAACATGGACATCCTCGGCCTGGGCATGGCCGACGGTTGCGAGTTGCGGGTGCACCCGACCGGCAAGGCCGTGGTCCGGCTCAGCGTGCAGTCCCAGGGTCAGGGGCACGAGACGACGTTCGCGCAGATCATCGCGGAGGAGATCGGGATCCCGCCGGACGACATCGACGTGGTGCACGGCGACACCGACAACACGCCGTTCGGCCTCGGCACGTACGGCAGCAGGTCCACCCCCGTCTCCGGTGCCGCGGCGGCCCTCGTCGCCCGCAAGGTCCGCGACAAGGCCCGGATCATCGCCTCCGGCATGCTGGAGGTCTCGGTCGCCGACCTGGAGTGGGACAAGGGTTCCTTCCGGGTCAAGGGCGACCCGGGCAAGAGCGTCACGATCCAGGACATCGCGATGCGGGCGCACGGCGCCGGTGACCTGCCCGAGGGCATCGAGGGCGGGTTGGAGGCGCAGATCTGCTATAACCCGTCGAACCTGACGTATCCGCACGGGGCGTACATCTGCGTGGTCGACATCGACCCCGGCACCGCGCAGGTCAAGGTGCGGCGGTTCGTCGCCGTCGACGACTGCGGCACCCGGATCAACCCGATGATCATCGAGGGGCAGGTGCACGGCGGGCTGGCCGACGGGGTCGGCATGGCCCTGATGGAGATGATCGCGTTCGACGAGGACGGCAACTGCCTCGGCGCGTCCCTCATGGACTACCTGCTGCCGACCGCGCTGGAGGTGCCCGACTGGGAGACCGGCTTCACCGTCACCCCGTCCCCGCACCACCCGATCGGCGCGAAGGGCGTGGGCGAGTCGGCCACCGTCGGCTCCCCGCCCGCCATCGTCAACGCGATCGTCGACGCCCTCGAACCCTTCGGCGTACGGCATGCCGACATGCCGTTGACGCCGTCGCGGGTCTGGGACGCGATGCGCGGCAACGCCCGCCCGCCGATCTAGGGAGGTGGCCATGACGACGATCGCCGGCCGTACGCGGGATCTGACCGCCTCGCGCGCGCCGTTCGTGCACGCCACTGTGGTCCGGGCGCAGGACCCGACGTCGGCCCGGCCCGGCGACGACGCGGTGATCCTGCCGGACGGCACCATCGAGGGTTTCGTCGGCGGGATGTGCGCCGAGAACTCGGTGCGCGCGGCCGCCCTGGACGCCCTCCGGGACGGCAACGCGCTGCTGCTGCGGGTGCTGCCGGACAGCGCGCCCGCCTTCCCCGACACCCCGGGAGCGCGAGTCGTGGTCAACCCGTGCCACTCGGGCGGGGCGCTGGAGATCTTCCTGCGCCCGGTGCTACCGGTACCCGTGCTGGGTCTGGTGGGCGACACGCCGATCAGCGCGGCGGTGGCCACCCTCGCTGCCTTCCTCGACTTCGAGGTGGCCACGTCCGGTGACTTCTCCGGCGCGACAGCTGTCGTGGTGGCCGGCCTCGGCAAGGGCGAACAGGACGCCATCCGCGCCGCCCTGGATGCCGGCGTGGGCCACATCGCGCTGGTCGCCAGCCGAAAGCGCGGGGCGGCGGTGCTCGACGAACTGACGTTGACCGACGCCGAGCGCGCCCGGGTCCGTACTCCGGCCGGGCTGGAGATCGGGGCGCGCTCACCGCAGGAGATCGCCCTGTCGATCATGGCCGAGGTGGTGCGGGCGCTCCGCGTGGACGGCCTCTCCTCCTCCCCCGCCGCGCCCGTCGCGCTCCCCCAGCAGGCAGTCGACCCGGTGTGCGGGATGACCGTCCTGGTCGGGCCGGACACCCCGCACGTGCGGATCGACGGCACCGACCACTGGTTCTGCTGCCCCGGCTGCCTCGACCGGCACGTGGCGGCGTAGCCGTGTTCGTGACCGGCCTGGTCCTGGCCGCCGGGGCCTCGGTGCGCCTCGGCGAGGCCAAGCAGCTGCTGCCGTACCGCGGGCGGACGCTGCTCGACGCCACCCTCGACCTGGCCCGCTCGTGCGCCTTCGACCAGTTGCTGGTGACCCTCGGCGGCGCCGCCGACCTGGTCCGGGAACGGGTGGACCTCACCGGGGTCCAGGTCGTCGAGAACGCCGAGTTCAGCACCGGCTGCGGCTCGTCGGTCCGCGCCGCGACGCAGGCGGTGGACCCGCGCGCCGACGGGCTCGTGCTCCTGCTCGGCGACCAACCAGGCGTACGGGCCGCCGACGTACGCCGGGTCGCGGCGGCGACCACCCCACTCGCGGTGTGCCGGTACGCCGACGGCCTGGGGCACCCGTTCTGGTTCGCCCGCGACGTCCTGCCGGAGCTGCGTGTCCTGCACGGCGACAAGGCGGTGTGGAAGCTGCTGCACTCCGGCCGGTACCCGGTCACGGAGATACCCGTGGACGGGCCGGTGCCGATCGACGTGGACACCCGCGCGGACTACCGGCGGCTGCTCTCGGGCGAGGCGCGGTGAAGGACCCCCTGGCCGTCCGGCGCCGGCTCGACGCCGTCGACTACCTCGCCGACGACGGCATGGCGATGGCCGTCTTCCTCGCGCTGCGACTGGGCAAGCCGCTGCTGCTCGAGGGCGAGCCCGGCGTCGGCAAGACCGCCGCGGCGAAGGCACTGGCGCGGGCGCTGGACACGACGCTGATCCGGCTGCAGTGCTACGAGGGCCTGACCCCCGGCGAGGCGCTGTACGAATGGAACTACCAGCGGCAGTTGCTCGCCATCCGGCTGGCCGAGGCCCGGGGCGCCTCGCTCACCGACGCCGACCTGTTCGCCGCGGAGTTCCTGCAGGAGCGGCCGATCCTGCGGGCGGTACGCCACCCGGGACCGGTGCCGCCGGTACTGCTGATCGACGAGATCGACCGGGCCGACGACGAGTTCGAGGCGCTGCTGTTCGAGTTCCTCGGCGAGTCCGGGATCACGATCCCCGAGCTGGGCACGTTCACCGCGACCACGCCGCCGGTAGTGGTGCTGACCTCCAACCGCAGCCGCGACCTGCACGACGCGCTGCGCCGCCGCTGCCTGTACCACTGGATCGAGTTCCCGGAGCCGGGCCGCGCCACCGAGATCGTCCGACGGGCCGTGCCGGGCGCGACGGAGCGGCTGATCCGCACGGCGACCGCCTTCGTCGGCGACGTACGCGCCCTCGGCCTGGACAAGGCGCCCGGCATGGCCGAGGCCATCGACTGGGTCGCCGCGCTCTCCGTGCTCGGCGCCGCCGACCTCGCCGCTGACGACGTCGTCCGGACCATCGGCACCATCGCCAAGACCCCCGACGACCGCGCCGCCGTCGCCGCCGCGCTCGGCGCACACCAGGAGAGGCCGGCATGAAGATCACCAACGAGTTCACCGTCGACGTCCCGATCGCGCAGGCCTGGACGGTCCTGACGGACCTGGAGGGCATCGCGCCGTGCCTGCCGGGCGCCCAGCTGACCGGCGTCGACGGCGACCTCCACCAGGGCACGGTGAAGGTCAAGGTCGGGCCGGTCGTCTCCGAGTTCGCCGGCACCGCACGCTTCGTCGAGAAGGACGAGGAGCGGTACCGGGGGGTGATCGAGGCGAAGGGCCGCGACCGGCGGTCGGCGGCCAACGCGTCCGCTCTGGTCACCGCCGAACTGCGGCCGGACGATCAGCGCACAGTCGTCAGCGTGGACACCGATCTGAAGATCTCGGGGCGGCTGGCCCAGTTCGGCAGCGGCATGATCAAGGAGGTGTCCGGCAAGCTGCTCGCCCAGTTCGTCGCCAACCTGGAGGCGAAGCTGGCGGCCGAGGAGACCGCTGAGAGCACCCCGCCTTCGGCCAGCGCGCCGGACGCATCCGAGCCCGCGCCGGCCGTCGCCCCGACGCCCGAGCGCGCCACGTCCGCCGCGACCGAGCCCGACGCCTCCACGGCCAGGCCCCGTACCCTCGCGGCCGACGCGGACGCCGCCTCGCCCGCATCCCGGTCCGCCACCGCGGCCGGCACCCCCGTGGCGACGTCGGCGTCCACCGGTCGACCGTCGACCGGGGCCGCCGCCGAGCCGGAGACGCTGGACCTGCTCGACATCGCCGGTGGTGCCGTCGTCAAGCGCCTCGTGCCGGTGCTCGTCGGGATCGTCGTCATCGGCGCGGTGATCGCCTGGCGGGTCGCACGCCGGTGAGCGCCGGTCTGCTGCGCGGCGTCGACCGCGCGGCGTTCGCGACGGCCTTCGCCGGCCGGTTGCGGCGGGCCGGCGTGCACGCCGGGCTCACCGAGGCCGGTGACTTCGTCCGGGCGCTCGCCGTGTGGACGCCCGGGGACACGGGTGCGCTCTACTGGGCCGCCCGGATCAGCTTCGTGCGGCGGCACGCCGACCTCGCCGCCTTCGACCGTGTCTTCGCCGCTGTCTTCGTCGACGCGCCACCGCTACCGCTCACCCGGTCCGCGGCTCCGCCGGGGACCCGGGACGACGTGCACCTGCCGGTGCCCGCGGACACCGACGCCACCGGCGACGGCGGCGGCCTGCCGTGGGCGACGTTGCCGGCGCCCGTCGCCGAGGCGGAGCCCTCCGACACCGGGGTGCGGCTGCCCGAGCGGCGACCCAGCGCCCTCGCCGGGCTCGCCGACCGGCCGTTCGAGGACCTCGACGGCGCCCAACTCGAACTGCTCGGCGAGGCCCTGCGCGAGGCCGTCGCCCGCTGGCCGTCCCGGCGCACCAGGCGGCACGCCGTAGGCCCGGCCGGGCGGCGGGTCGCGCTGCGCCCGACGATCGCCCGGGCCCGTCGCACCGCCTGGGAGCCCGTCGAGGTCGTCCGCGAGCGACCGGTACGCCGACCGCGCCGGGTGGTGCTGCTGTGCGACCTCAGCGAGTCGATGCGGGCCCAGGCCCACGCCTACCTGCACCTGCTGCGGGCCTTCGCGGTGGTCACCGACGCGGAGGTGTTCGCCTTCGCCACGACGCTCACCCGGCTCACCGTCGCGCTGCGCCACACGTCGGCGTCCGCGGCGATCGCGCACGCCAGCGCCGCCGTGACCGACCGGTTCGGGGGTACGCGCATCGCGACGAACCTGCGGGCGCTGCTCGCCTCCCCGCACGGCGACGCGGTTCGCGGTGCCGTGGTGCTGATCGGCTCGGACGGCTGGGACAGCGACCCGCCGGACGAACTCGCCGCCGTGATGGCGCGGCTGAGCCGCCGTGCCCACCGGATCGTCTGGCTGAACCCGCGCGCCGGTGCCCCCGGCTTCGCTCCCCTGGTGGCGGGCATGGCCGCGGCCCTGCCCTACTGTGACCGGCTGCTGCCGGCCGCGACGTTCCGGGACCTGCTGGACGCCGCCGATCAGCTCCAGAGCGTCACGTGCACCGAGGGCCGGAAACGGTTCACCGCGACGCCCACGCCGCGCATCATCGCCTGAATCGCCCGGGGCGTCGACGCGAAGCGGCACAGCTCGGCCGCCACGGAAGGTGTGCCGGGGGTGACGAGCACCAGCGAATGCCATACCGCCTCGGCCGTGGCGTGCGGCCCGGACAACGCCACCAGTTGGCCGCCGCGAAGGTCCCGCGCCACGGTGAACGACAGCGCCGGGGCGACCCCCCGGCCACGCTGCGCCTCACCCAGGGCCGCCGCGTGGCTCTGGAAGATCTGCTGCCGCTCCTCGGGCACCCCGAGCCGGCGCAGCAACGCCGGAACGGCGCCCACGGTGTTGGTGCCCGACGGGCCGAGCAGCCAGGTCTGGTCGCGCAACTGCCCCGGTGACGCCGACACACCGGCCAGCGGATGATCGGGGCCGACGACAGTCACGAGCCGGTAGTTCATCATCGGCCGGCCGGAGATCGCCGGATCAGCGGCCGGCGGCAGCGGTCCCATCGCGACGTCCGCGGCCCGGGTCAGCAGCAGCGACTCGAAGGAGCCGGGGTCGCAGACGCTCAGCTCGACGTCGAGATCGGCCGCGCGCCTGGCGAACAGCTCGATCAGTCTCGGCGCGGCGAACTCGGCGAACTCGCTGGACGCGGCGACCCGCAGCAGCCGGCGGCCGTGTGCCGCCGAACTGACCTCCAGGACCGTACGGTCCTGCAGGCCCAGCATCTCGGCCGCGCGACTGGCGAGCCGCAGCCCGCCGGGGGTGAAGGCCAGTCCCTCCGCCGTCCGCGTGAACAACTGATCGCCGAACTCTCTGCGCAACTGGCCGATGAGCAGCGAGACCGCCGGCTCGGAGACCTCCAGTTGCGCGGCGGCCCGCTTGACCGATCCCAGCCGGACGACAGCGACGTAGGCCCGTAGCTGCGTCGGAGTCATCGGCGTCGACCGCCCTTCTGCTGCGCCATGGGCTGCTGCCGGACAGCCCGCGGGTACTCCGATCATTCCTCGCCGGTTGCCCCGCCGCCAGGGGCGGTGCATCATGCAGCGACGTGCCCGGTACACCCGGTGAGCGCCTTGACGATGTTCCGTTCGGCGAGGTCCAGCATCCATTTCCGATCCGGGAAGTCGGTGTCCGCGATCCGCAGTGGCCCTTCGATCAGGGACAGCGTCTGCGCGAACCGGTAGAGCTCCAGCCGGTGGGAATCGAGGTCGACCGGACGCAGCGCCGGGTAGGCGTCACCGAAACGCATCCGGAGCCAGGCATGGTCCCACTCGACGTCGAAGTACGTCAGCCCCTCGAAATCGATCATGACGGCCTCACCGGCGGGTGTGACGAGCACGTGATCCGGCCCGAGTTCACCGTGTACCAGCCCGTACTCCTCGCGCGGGGTGACCGCGCTCCTGAGACGGCGTACGTGGGCGGTGATCCGGTGATGGGCATCGGCCAGCCGGGCGTCGCGGGCCGCTGCCGCGTCGAGGTGGCCGAGCGCGCGGTCGACGATCACGTCTTCCGTGCGCCGCGCCTGGGATGCCTCACCTCGGGCGACGGCCGCGACCTTTCCGTAGTGCGGACCGAAGGTGGTGTGCATGCGGCGCAGGGCGTCACCGAGCGCGGACAGCGGCGCTGCGGCGGTGGCCGGATCGTGTTCCAGCAACGCCTCCAGCCGCAGTGCGCCGGCATCCTCGACAAGCGCGATGTCGGCGTCGAGGTGCCGGCCGTCCCGGTCGATCATCATCAGATGCGGGACACGCACTCCTGCTTCGGTGAGCGCCGCTGTCGTCCGGTCGTTCAGCCGGAGCCGGTAGACGCCCTTCTTGGTGCCGCCGGTGAGCCGGTCCAGGGCAGCGAGCCGCCGGTCGGAGCCGAACTGGTCCGACACGAGGTCGTGCAGGTCATCCGGCTGCAGGAAGGTCCGCGTCATGGCCGCCTCTCGTCAGACCGAGGCAGTCAGGCTGCCAGGCCTTGCAGCGGCACACAACCGAGTTGACGGCCGTCCGGTACTCGATTCTCCGCCGGGCGGTCCGGCCGTGACCGGACCGCCCGCCCGCCGTCAGGCGCGGGTGCGCTGCCGCTGCCGCGTCGACACGATCGCGACGACAGCCATGAGGACCGCGACGACCAGCGACGGCAGGGCGTCCGGCCGGCGCAGCAGTTCCCCCGTCATCCCGGAGTTGTCCAGCTGGTGCAGCGTGCCCAGCAGCAGGGTGGGGACGACCGCGATCAGCAGCCGCTGGTCGGCCGTCGCCACCCACAGGAAGGCGGCCACCCCGGCGACCACCATGGCGGCGGCGGCGATCCGCGGGCCCGTGTCGACCATGCGGAGGCCGCCCGCCGGGATCAGGTGCAGGGCGAGGATGCCGGCGGTGACCAGGACGGCGTTGGCCCGGGGTGCCGGCGGCACGTCCGCCGGGCGCCGCAGGCCCAGCACGATCAGCGGCGCGGCGACAACCGGCGCCCACCACTGCGGCAGGCCGTTGAGGAACAGGTACTGCGAGATCACGGTCGGCACCACCGCCGCGGCCACCGCCAGAACGGCGGCGGTACGGGCACGGCCCGCGACGAGCGCCACCAGCGCGGCGATCAGCACGATCTCGTGGATGCCCTGATTCCGCAGGACGGTCAGAGGGTCCGAGAGTCCGCCGAACTGGAACGCCTCGACGATGTCGTCCAGGCCGATGAGGACACCCAGCGCCAGCACCGCGATGGCGCCGAGGTGGATGCCCTGCCAGAACAGCACGGCGGTGGGCCGGGGCGCGGTGCCGCCGCCGTACACCCTCAGGCCGCCCCGGACGAGCGAGGCCGCCTCCCGGACGCTGGGCCAGCGACGGATGGTGGGCTCGTCGCCGATCAGCGTGTCGATCAGCTCGTCGGCGCGTTCGCGGCGGTAGTCGGCGGGGTAGGCCCGCAGCAGCATCCGGTAGCGCTTCTCCAGGACATCGGAACTCATGCTGGTCTGATCCTCGCGGTAGAAGGGTGACGGGCACTTGCCTGCGATTGGACCCGGCGCGGCAGGCGGTCCATGACCACCCGGGCGGCCTGGGCGAGCCGGTCGGCCTCTTCGGTGAGTACGAGACAGCCCTCGTCGGTGAGCCGGTAGTAGCGACGGGCACGCCCGTTGACGATCTCCTCACCGTCGGCGGTGACGAGGCCCTCGCCGAGCAGCCGGTCGATCACGGAGTACAGCGATCCGGCGGCGAGGGTCACCCGCCCGTCGGACAGCTCTTTGACCCGCTTGATCACGGCATAGCCGTGGAGCGGCCCGCCGAGCAGAGCGGCGAGGACGAAGTACGACGGTTCCCGTAGCGCGGGACGCGAAGCCGATCCCATGAGCCGAATATACAACCAACTTGAGTATCCGTCCAAGGTGACTGTTCACAGTGACACTTGCCCAAATTATCTTAATGATTAAGGTAATTGCATGAGCACATCGACGGACTTCTCGGTGGCGATCGCCGGCGCCGGCCTCTCCGGCCTCTGCCTCGCCCAGTACCTGACGCGCGCCGGCATCGACGTACACGTCTACGAGCGGGACCCGGGCCCCTTCATCCGGCGGCAGGGTTACCGGATCATTCTCGACCGGTACGGGCTGGAGGCGCTTCGTGAGGGCCTGCCCCGCTCGCTCTACCACCTGGCGCTGGCCACCGGCGACGAGCCCGGCGGTCACCTGCGCTTCACCAACAGCCGGCTGCGGGACGCCTTCACCATCACGTTCAAGGACGAGCCGGGCGCGACCCGCCAGGTCGACCGGCTGACCCTGCGGTCGATCCTCCAGTCCGGGTTGAACGGGCGCATCCACTACGGCAAGGACGCCGTCGCGGTGGACAGCGGCGGCCCGGCCGGGCTGCGGCTGCGGTTCTCCGACGGCAGCGCCGCCGCGGCCACAGTCGTGGTGGGCGCGGACGGCGTCGGCTCGGCGTTGCGCGCGCAGCTCATGCCGGACGCCGACCCGGCGGACACCCCGATGGCGGGCATCTACGGCCGGTCGCCGCTGCGGCGAGACGGCGCGAGCGTCATCCCCGACGCGCTGCGTACCAGCGGGGTCCTCGCCATCGCCGACCGGCCCGGCAGCGCCTTCTTCTTCACCTCCATGCGGTTCGGCGAGAGCCCACGGGAGGCGTTCATCCGCCTGGCCCCGGGCAGCTACGCCCCCACCGGCGACGACTACGTCATGTGGGCGCTGCTGCTCCGCCGGGACGAGTTGCCCGACCGCGTCCGCGGGGACCTGCGGGCGCTGTGGCACGTGGCCGCCCGGAAGAGCATCGACTTCCACCCGCTCGTGCGGCGGCTGGTCGACACGGCCGAACTGGACGCCACGGTGCTCAACCTGTTCGCCACCGGCCGGCGCCCGCACCGGTGGACGGTGCCCCGGGCGACGATGATGGGCGACGCCGTGCACGTCATGCCGCCGTTCGGCGCTCACGGCGGCAACACCGCGCTGCGCGACGCCGCCCTGCTCGGCCACAAGCTGGTCGAGGCCCGGCGGAACGGCACACCGGTCGAGGAGGCGATCGCCGGATACCAGGACGAGATGGTGCCGTACGCCTTCCACGCCGTCGACAGTGCCGCCAAGCTGATGCACCGCCTCACCGGCGGCGCTGCCGCACCGCACTGGGTGCTGACGCGCGTGCTACCTCGGCTGCACCGGGTCACCGTGCCGGAGGCATGATTGCCCCCATGTCCCACGATCCGGCCCGTGCCTCCGCGGTCGCCGATCTCATGCGCGCCGGGCGGGAGACATCGCGGCTGTCCATGGTGTTCCGGTACGCCATCGCGGAGCGGCTGGGCCTCGCCGTGAGCGACCTGGAATGCCTGGACCACCTGGCGGACGTCGGCTCCGCCACCGCGGGGCAGATCGCCGAGCGGACCAACCTCACCACCGGTGCGGTCACCAGCATGCTCCGCCGACTCCAGCAGGCCGGCTACGTGACGACCGAACGCGACCCGGCCGACCGGCGGCGCGTCGTCGTCACCATACGGCCGGAGCGGATCGCCGACCTGGAGCGGCCGTACGAGCGTTTCGCCGAGCGGGCGGGACGGCTCGTCGAGGGCTACAGCGCCGAGGAGGTCCGGCTGCTGGTCCGGCACCACGACCGCCTGCAGGCGATGTACCTCGCCGAGTTAGATCACCTCCGCGACGGCGACACCGCGCAACGGCCCGTCTGAGCCGGCGTCTCGCGCCGCTATCCCACGGTCGCCAGGAAGTCCGAGTAGAACAGGCCCAGGCCGGCGGCGACGCAGACACCGGCCACGATCCAGAACCGGACCACGATGGTGGACTCGCTCCAGCCCGCCAGCTCGAAGTGGTGGTGCAGCGGCACCATCCGGAAGACGCGCCTGCCGGTGGTGCGGTACGAGACGATCTGGATCACCCAGGTCGTGGTGATGATGACGAACAGCCCGGCGATCAGGATCGAGAGCAGCGTCGTACGGGTCACCACCGCGAGCCCGCCGATCAGGCCGCCCAGCCCGAGCGCGCCCACGTCACCCATGAAGATCCGCGCCGGGGAGGTGTTCCACCACAGGAAGCCCACACAGGCGCCGGCCGCGGCGGCCGCGATCATGGCGATCTCCAGCGGGTCGCGGACCTGGTAGCAGTACTCGTTCACGCGGGCGTACCCGTCATCTGCGCACCAGTGCCGGTACTGCCAGAAGCCGATCAGCGAGTATGCGCCGAGCACCAGGATCGACGCGCCGGTGGCGAGGCCGTCGAGGCCGTCGGTGAGGTTCACGCCGTTGGACATCGCCGTGATCACGAAGATGAAGACCATGACCGCGCCGACCTTGCCGACGTCCAGCCAGCTGATGTCGCGGATGAGCGAGATGTGCTCGCTGGCCACGGTCTGGCCGTTGGTGCTGGGCACGTAGAGCGCGGCCACGCCGAACCCGCCGCCGACGAGCGCCTGGCCGAGCAGCTTGCCCTTGGCGGACAGTCCGTCGGAGTTGCGCCGGCGCACCTTGAGGAAGTCGTCGAAGAAGCCGACCGCGCCGCAGAAGACGAACAACCCGAGCAGCACCAGGGCCGTCATGGTCGGCCCCTCCTGCGCGATCTGCCGTTCGGGCAGCGTGGTCAGGGCGAGGTGCCCGGCGACGTACGCGAGGACCGTCGCCACGATGAAGACGACGCCGCCCATCGTGGGCGTACCCACCTTGTGCTCGTTGCTGGCGAGCCCGATCGACCGGATCGGCTGACCGGCCTTCAGCGCGGTGAAGACGCGAACCGCCACCGGCGTGCCGAACAGGGAGATGACGAACGCGACAGCGGCCGCGACGATGACAGCCCTCACCGGCGTACCTCCACGAGCTCCGGATTCTCATCGGTCACGAGACGTGAGCTTGCCATCCGGCGGCGGACGGAGCAGCCCCCTGACCGTCACCACGCCGAGGCTGGCGCGTAGGCCGTAGCGTCGACGGCATGAGAACGATGCTGGTGTCGATCGCGGTGATCGTGGTGGTGGTGCTCGCGCTCGTCGTCTTCGTCGCCCGGCGCGACCGGACGAGGCGCCCGTCGGACGAGGATTCGGCTGCGGTTCGCCAGGCCGGCGCCGACCGGCACCGGCACGACGCGCAGCGGCAGGTCGCGTCGGGCCTCGCCGAGCGGCACCGCAACCCGCCGAGCACCTAGGCACGACCGGCGGTGCGGGCCGGTTTTATCGGTGGCCCCGCGTCGACCCGTCGCGCACGATCACCTGGTGGTCCCACCCGACACCGTTCTCTCCGACCTCCGCGAGGCGTGGCGCCGCACGCTGGCGGGCAGGCTGCTGGGCCTGTACCTGCACGGGTCGCTCGTGACAGGCGACTTCGACGTGAACCGCAGCGACCTCGACCTGCTCGCGGTCCTCACCGACGACCCGGACGAGAAGCTCCTCGACGTCCTCGCCGACCTGCACGCGGACCTCGAGCGGCGGCACCCGCTGTGGGCGGGCCGGATCGAGGTGGAGTACGTGTCACTGGCCGCGGTGCGCGCCGTTTCCGGCCGGGACCACATGATCGCCCGGATCAGTCCCGGGGAGTCGTTGCACCTGCTGCCCGCCACCACCCACCGCGTCGTGACCTGGGCCGCCGTGCACGACTACGGCCGTACGCTGCTGGGACCGCCGGCCGGCGAGCTGCTGCCCGCCGCCGACCCCGGCCTCGTGCGCGCCGCTCTGCGGGACCACGTCCGCGACTGGCCGACCTGGGTACTCGAGATGACCCCACCCGGAGCCCAGTCGTACGCGGTGCTCACGCTCTGCCGGGCCTACCAGCGCATGTGCGACGGGCGGCAACTGTCCAAGCGGCAGGCCGCCGAGCGGACCGCCGCCGCCCTCCCGCGATGGGCGGACCTGATCTTCTGGGCACGCGACTGGTGGTACGACTCCGGCCAGGACAGCGATCCCGGCCGGTTCGACGAGGTCCGGGCGTTCGTGCACGAGGTCAGCGCCGCCATCCTGGCCGAGGAACCCGACAGGCGGTGACACCGCTCCTACTCCTTCAGGCCGATGTTGTCGATCGGCGGAGCGCTGAGCAGCCGCCGGACCGGCCACACCGTGCTCACCAGCGCCAGCAGCGCCGTACCGCCGAGCACCGCCGCCCACCCGAGCGGCGGCACGTACGGGATCGGACTGCCGGTCAGTCCGTTGACGATCGCGCTCAGCGTCAGCACCGCGATCGTCGCGCCGATCAGCACCGCGGTGCCGAGCAGCCCCGCCTGTTCGGCCCGGACCATCCCGCGAATCTGACGCCGGGTGACCCCGACCAGTTGCAGCAACGCCAGCTCGCGGCGGCGGGCCAGTGCCGCCATCACCATCGTGGTGGCCGCCGCCAGCGCCGCGTACCCGACCATCACGCCGATCAGCAGCCGGTTCAGCCAGGCCCCGAGCGCCAGATCGGTGCCGAGCAGGCGCGTACGGGTCGCGGCGTCGAGAATCTCGGTGCCGGGCCGCGCCGCGGCCCACGTGGCCAGCGCGGCGCCGGCGTCCGGGCCGCCGCGGACCAGCACCTCGTCGACGGTGTTCGCCGCCGTGTGCCCGGCGACCGTCTCGGCGGCCACTGTGACGTCGCCGAAACCGAGGCCACGGTCGTAGATCGCGATCACGTCCAAGGTGACCGGGGTGCCGTCGCCCAGCCAGAGTTCCGCCTTGTCGCCGACGTCCCAGCCGGACGAGGACGCCTGCATGGTGGACAGGGCGACGGTACCGGCACCCAGGTCGGCCAGGGTGCCCCTGCGCACGGCGAGGTCCATCGTCGACGTCACGCCGGCCGGGTCGACGGACAGCGCGGCTACCGGCTCGATGCCGCCGAGCGCCCGCACCACGACCTGGGTGCGGCGTACCCCGGTGGCCGCCTGCACCCCGGCCAGCTCGCGGATCTCCCGCGCCGCGTCCCCGGGAAGTCCGCCCGGAGCGACGAGCACCCGCTCGGCGAGGGTTCCGGCGCTGCTCTGCGTGGCGGTCTGCCGCTCCAGGTTGTCCTGCAGGAACCAGACCGAGCCGCCGAATCCCACGGACAGCACGAGGGCGGTCAGGACGGTCGCCATGCCCTGCGCGTTGGCCCGCAGGTTGGCCGCGGCCAGGTAGCCGCCGGTCCGCCAGATGCGCGGCAGCACCGGGGTGAGCAGTCGTGCCGCGTACGCGTTGATGTGCGGTGCGAGCAGCGCCACCGCGATGACGAACAGGTAGAGCATGCCGACCGCGCCGGCCAGCGCCCCGGCCGACCCGGCGCCGAGCGTGAACGCCCCGGCGCTGCCGGCCGCCGTCAGCGTCAGCACGCCGGCGATCGGCCGTACCGGGCCGCCACGCCGGGGTTCGACGGCGATCTCGCCGAGCGCCTCGACCGGCTTGATGGCGGTGACCCGGCGTGCGGCAATCAGCGCGGCGACCACCGCCACCAGGACGGCCGTACCGATGGCGGCCGGCACCGCGAACAGACCGCCCGCCATCGGGAAGCCGGCCGGCACGAACCCGCGCCCGACCAGTTCGCCGTGCACCCAGCGGGCGGCCAGCAGGCCGGCCGGGCCGCCGATCGCGGAGCCGGCCAGGGCGAGCAGCGTGGCCTCGGCGACCAGCATGCGGCGCACCTGCCCCGGCGTGGCGGCGACCGCGCGCAGCAACGCCAGGTCACGGCGGCGGTGCCGGACGGACAGCCCGATGGTGCCGGCCACCACGAACACGATCAGCAGGACGACGTACCCGCCGAAGGCTGCCCCGGCCCCGACCAGCAGGCTCTGGGCGGCCAGGTGGTCCGACTGCTCGGCGTTTCCGCGGTCCTTCCCGGCGTACGCCGTGGCGCCGGCCGCCGACGCGATCTCGCGCACCGCGCCGACGTCGGCGCCGGGTGCCATCCGTACGCCGATCGCGTCCACCCGGCCCGGGTGCGCGGACAGGCGAGCGGCCTGCGCGTCGGTGAAGAACACCGCCGCCGAGCCGGTCTCGGTGGTCCCGCTCACCCGGTACGACCGGCCGACCCCACCGACGACCAGGTCGATGCGGCCGCCGGGCGCCACGCCGAGCCGGGTGTCGACCACCACCTCGTCGTCGGCCTGCGGTGCGGCGCCGGCGGCGAGGGGACGACCGGTGAAGACGTACGTGTCCCAGCCGTGTCCCACGGCGGCGGGTGAGCCGATCAGCACCCGGTCGTCGCCGGTGACTGCGGTGACGCCCGGCACCCGGCGGATCCGGTCCACCAGGCCGGCGTCCACAGTGCCACCCTCGGGCAGCGTCACCGTGCTCGTGGTGGTCTCGCCGTCGAACTCCCGGAACGTCTGGCTGATCGTGCGGTTGGCGACGACCACGTCGGCGCTCGCCCAGAGCCGCGGCTCCGGGCGGAACCGCAGCCCCGATTCGACGAGCGAGCCCATCGCCACCAGGATCAGCACGCCGACGATCAGGGCCAGCAGGGTCGCGGCGGCGGGGCCGGTGCGGTGCCGCAGCAGGCGGGCGGCGAGGCCGGTCATCGGAGGACCCGCCCGTCCAGCGAAGCCAGGTGCTCGGCGATACGGACGGCGCCGAGCTGCGGGAGGTCGGCGACAATCGCACCGTCGGCCAGCACGAGCACCCGATCCGCGTACGACGCGGCGATCGGATCGTGGGTCACCATCACCACCGTCTGCCCGTGCTCGTCCACGACCGCGCGCAACAGCGTGAGCACCTCCGCCGCGGTCCGCGAGTCGAGGGCACCGGTGGGCTCGTCCGAGAAGATCACCTCGGGGCGGGTGGCCAGCGCGCGGGCGATCGCCACCCGCTGCTGCTGACCGCCGGACAGCGCCGCCGGCCGGTGGTGCAGCCGGTCGGCGAGGCCGACCCGCTCGACGACGTGGGCCAGCCAGGCCCGGTCCGGGCGCACGCCGGCCAGCCGCAGGGGAAGCCCGATGTTCTCCTCGACGGTGAGCGCGCCGATCAGGTTGAACGCCTGGAAGACGAACCCGATCCGAGTACGCCGCAGCTCGGTCAGGCGCGTCTCGGACAGCCCGGACAGGTCGGTGCCGCCGAGGACCACCCGGCCGTTCGTGGGGCGGTCGAGCCCGGCCGCGATCTGCAACAGCGTGCTCTTGCCGGAGCCCGACGGTCCCATCACCGCGGTGAAGGTCCCACGGTCGAAGCTGACGTCGACGCCCGCGAGCGCGGTCACCTGGTTGCGGCCGGTGCCGTACACGCGGGTGACGTGTTCGACGCGTACCGCCGGCTCGACGGTCTGTCCCATTCTGGTGGCCTCTCTCCGTGTCATCGGCAGGAACTGCGCGCACCAGAAACGCTATTGAGCTGGGGTAGCGGGGACCATCCCGCGGGCTGCCCGGTCCGGGTACAGCAGGCACTACCTACGACCCCGACGATTCCTCCATGCGGCAGCAGGCACCGTGGCGGGCGTGCCGAATAGGCACTGAGCCCGCGCAGCTCGACCGTTTACTCATGCTCGTGACCGGACTCCTCGCGGCGACCTTCGACTTCGACTGCCGAGAGCCATAGGGTCGGGGTGTGACGACGAAGCCAGGCACCTATCGCGTGGCGGACAACTCCCCCGTAGCGTTCGTGGAAGCGCTCAGAACGTGGGCACCGCTCGCCCACGAGGAGTTGGTCACGAGGGCACGCCGGTACAACGACGTCATCAAGTACAAGGAGCTCGGCGACCTCGTGCAGGAGCGGTCAGGCATCCGCACGCGCATGCTGCTGACCAACTGGATCGGGAAGCTCCTGGAAGAGGTTGCCATCCTGGCGAAAGCCGCCGGTGAGCCGCCGCTTACGTCGCTGTGTGTACGTCAGGACGGGACGATAGGCGAGGGGTATGCCAGGGCGCCGAAGTCCGTTGTGGATCCTCCGGGCGAGGATATCGAGGTTTACGCCGCCGGGCATCGCCTGCTGTGTTACCGAGCTTACGACGCTGTCGGCCTGCCTGCCGATGGCGGCCGACCTGAGCTGACCAAGGAAGTGGCCGCGCGCCGGGCAGCTCGCAGGGCTGCTACGGAGCCTGCGCCTCGGCCGCGCTGCCCGACCTGCCACACCGAATTGCCCGCGTCGGGCCGCTGCGACTACTGCGCATAGGCGACGGATTGACCGGCGCCCGCAGGCGCTGCCGCGCGTTTCAGATCGCAAGCGAGGGACGTCCGGGGCAGGTGCATCGCCGTTCAGGACTGAGTTCGTCGGCGCGTTCGTGGCGGATGGCGTGTGCTCGATCGCGGACCAGTTGGAGTTGGCCGACGGTCAGGCGGCGGGCGTTCCAGATCAGATGGGCGACCTCGGCTGCGTCCGGATGGACCGGCGGACGGTCGTCGGCCAGATCGATGCCGGTCAGCGCGCCGAGGTCGTCGGCCGAGATGTCGAGAAATGCGGCGAAACCGACGAGCAGGTCCGAGGTCAAGGTCTTCGTGCCGCGTCCGATCATGCCGATCGTCGACGCCGACAGCATGTCGCGGCGGCCGATACCGAACAGGTACTTGGCGGAGCCGAACCAGTTCAGGTTGCGGTTGTGCAGCAGGCGCAGCATCAGGCCGCCGGGATTGTTCGGGTACTGCTGATACCGCGGTGCCGAGGACGGCTCTGGGCGGGGCTGCTGGGGCAACGACCGCACAAGCTGGTGCAGTTCCCGTACGGCCCGTGGCAGATACGTCAAGGACCAAGACAGCGAAGCGATGCCGTCGGCAGCGGCCGGGTCCAGCGGAGCGAGGTCGTGAGGCACGGGCCGACCCGCGATGACGAACAGGTCGCCGGCGTGCAGGCCGAGTGCGGGGGCAAGCCGGCGCAGCAGTGACGGGTCCGGTTCGGTGCCGTCGAGCACCGCCGTGATCAGCGGCTCCGGAACGGCCGCCCGACGGGCCAGGGAGCTGACGTCGATGCCTCGCAGCTCCGCCAGTCGCCTCACCTGCACCGCGAACGTCGGCAGTGTCCGCACAGTCCCAGCCTACGGTCCGGACAGCCCAGTCGGCTCCCACCAGTTCGGAGGCACATCAGCTCCTCCCGGCCGTACCTCAGCGGGCTGGTGCCGGAAGGTGGAGTCGGCCGTCGTGGACTTCGGCAACCTGGTCGACGGCGGTGAGGTGGGTGCGGTCGTGGGTGACCAGGACGGTGGCGGTGCTCTGCTGGTGGGTGAGGCGGGTGATCAGGTCGATGACGGCGGCGCCGCGTTCGTGGTCGAGCGCGCTGGTGGGTTCGTCGACGAGCAGGACGGTGGGGTCGTTCATCAGGGCGCGGGCGATGTTGACGCGCTGGCGCTGGCCGCCGGAGAGCTGGTGCGGCCGGCGGTCGGCCTGGCCGGCGAGGCCGACCGCGTCGAGGAGTTCCACGGCGCGGGTACGGGCTCTGGCCGGCGGGCGGCCGTCGATCTGGGCCATGACCTGGAGCTGCTCGGCAGCGGTGAGGGAGGGCAGCAGGTTGGGCTGCTGGAAGACGATGCCGATCTTGTGGCGGCGCAGGTCGGCGAGTTTGCTCCGCATCAATCCGGTGGTGGGGGTGCCGTCGATGGTGACGGTGCCGGAGTCGGGCGTGATGAGGGTCGCGGCGACCGCGAGGAGGCTCGACTTGCCGGAGCCGGAGGGACCGATCACGGCGGTCAGGCTGCCCTTGGGTACGTCCAGGGTGACGCGGTCGAGGGCGGTCAGGCGGCCCTCGCCGTCGGGGTAGGTGAGGGTGATGTCGGTCAGGTTTAGGCTCATCGGGCGCTCCCCAGGGCGGTCAGCGGGTCGACGGAGGTGATGCGGCGGATGGCCAGAGCGGCGCCGAGGGCGCCGAGGACGACGATCACGGCCGCGGGAAGGAGGACGGTCACCGGGGTGAGGAGGAACGGCACCGTGGACCCGGCGACGAGGGCGCCGAGTGCGGCGGCGATGCCGGTGCCGAGCAGGGTGCCGCCGACGAGCAGGACGACGGCCTGTCCGAGGGCGTCCTTGAGGAGGTTGGCGGTGGGGGCGCCGAGTGCCTTGAGCACTGCGACGTCGCCGCTGCGCTGGATGGTCCAGACGGTGAAGAAGGCCCCGATGACGAGGGCGGAGATAACGAACAGGAAGCCGCGCATCAGCTGCAGGGAGCCGTTCTCGGAGGTGTAGGAACCGATCGCGGACAGCGAGTCGGAGACGGAGACCGTCCTGGTGCCCGCCTGCCGGTCGGTGGCTCCCGGATCGGCCTCCGAGGTGGTGGTCAGGGCGACGACGGTGGCCGTCCGGCTGCCGTCACCGGTGCCGGTCGGAGGCGCGCTCTTCTGCCACACACCCAGGCTGATCCACACCACGGGGGTGTGGCTGAAGGAGGCGTCGCCCCGTACGGCCGCCACTGTCAGTCGCCGCCCGGCGAGGGTGACGGAGTCGCCGGCCTGCACCCCGAGGTCGTCGGCGGCCTTGGTGGACAGCACCGCCGAGCGGTCGTCGATCCGGCCGCTGTCGGGAGCAAGGCGGGAGCCGGGCTGGACTCCGAAGGCGGAGACGCCGACGCTCCTGTTTCCGGCGGTGGCCCGCGTCGTGGTGATGCCCAGCGGCTCGGCGCCGATGACTCCGGGGGCATCGGCCCACTGCTGCCACTGCTTCTCGGTGACCGTGGAGTTGGAGTACGACACGTCCTGGCCCTCGCCGGGCGCCTGGAAGGCGATCCTGTCGGCGGGCAGGCCGGTGATGGCGGAGATGTTCTGCTGGCCCAGTCCAGCCGTCAACCCGGACAGCAGCCCGACCAGCAGGGTGATCAACACGATGACGGTCCCCATCAGGGCGAAGCGCCCCTTGGCGAACTTCAGGTCTCTCCAGGCGACGAACACGGCCTCGGCCTGTCCTTTCCGGCGGTGGTAGCGGTACGACTCCACCATCGCCGCCGGCGCCCGTGCCCGCGTCTGGCGCAGGGCGGCACTTCGCGGGCCGAAAGGCGGCGCCCGGGTTCCAACTTTCGATAGAGGCCCCCGGGCCGCCGGCCTCGGTAACGTGGGACGCACTGTGAGCACCGCTGCCCCTGCCCTGACCCCGACCACCCGAGCCCTGGCCTGGTCCCTGCACCTGCTGATCATCGGCCTGCTCGTCCTGGCCGCGGGCCGGGCGGTGGCCGACGACCGACCGCACGCCGGATCGATCGTCGCCGTGGCGGTGGCGTGCGGCCTGGCGTACGCCATCGGGCCGCTCCTCCCCCGCATCCGGCGCTCTCGGCGGGCCGCCGCGTGGTGGCTGGTCGCCGTCGGCGCCGCGTGGCTGGTGTTGCTGGGTCTGTCCCCCGACGCGATCTGGGTGGCCTTCCCGCTGTACTTCCTCCAGCTCCACCTGCTGCCGCGCCGCGCCGGCCTGGCCGCCGTGATCGCCACCGCCGTGGCGGCCGTCGCCGGGTTCGTCGCCCACACCGGCTCCTTCACCCCGGCCACGGTGATCGGTCCCGCGCTCGGCGCCGCCGTCGCCGTCGGGGTGGTGTGGGGATACCAGGCCCTGTATCGGGAGAGCGAACAGCGAAGGCAGCTGATCGAGGAACTCACCGCCACCCGGGCCGACCTGGCCCGGGCCGAGCACACCGCCGGCGTACTCGCCGAGCGCGAGCGTCTGGCCCGCGAGATCCACGACACCCTCGCCCAGGGCCTGTCCAGCATCCAGCTGCTGTTGCGCGCCGCCGAGCGCGCCCTGCCCGGCCGGCCCGATGCCGCCTCCGGTCACGTCGACGCGGCCCGTCAGGTCGCCGTGGACAACCTCGCCGAGGCCCGCCGCTTCGTCGCCGCACTCACCCCGCCCACCTTGGAAGGCACCACCCTGGCCGGCGCCCTGGAACGCCTGTGCACCACCACCAGCGGCCGCCACCGCCTCACCGCCCGCTTCCACCTCGTCGGCGACCCCGTGTCGCTGCCGACCGCCCATGAGGTGGCTCTCCTGCGTATCGCCCAGTCCACCCTCGCGAACACTGTCCGCCACGCCCAGGCCACGACGGCCGAGATCGCCCTCAGGTATCTCGGTGACCGCATCGCCCTGCACGTCGCCGACGACGGGCGCGGCTTCGACCCGGAACAGCTGCCCGCCCCTGATGTCGACGGCGGCGGCTTCGGCCTGGCGGCCATGCGCGCCCGCATGGCCGCCCTCGGCGGCACCCTGGCCGTCGCATCCGCGCCCGGCCAGGGCACCGCCGTGACCGCCGAGCTTCCCCTCACGCCGCCCACCAGGACCGAGCCCGAGGGCCGCCCGTGACCGACGACGTTCCCATCCGCCTCCTCCTGGCCGACGACCACCCGGTCGTACGGGCCGGACTGCGCGCCGTGCTGGAAACCGAACCCGACCTGGTCGTCGTGGCCGAAGCCGCCACCGCCGAGGAGGCCGTCACCCGCGCCGCCGCGGGCGACATCGACGTCGTGCTGATGGACCTGCAGTTCGGGAAGGGCATGGGCGGTGCCGAAGCCACCGCCCGGATCACCGCCCGTCCGGAAGCGCCGCGCGTGCTGATCGTCACCACGTACGACTCCGACGCCGACACCCTGCCCGCCATCGAGGCCGGCGCCACCGGCTACCTCCTCAAGGACGCCCCACCCGAGGATCTCGCCGCCGCCGTCCGCACCGCCGCCGCCGGACGCACCGCGCTGGCGCCCACCGTCGCGAACCGGCTGATGAACCGCCTGCGTACGCCGCGCACCACCCTGACCCGACGCGAGACCGAGGTCATCGCCCTGGTCGCCGACGGTCTGTCGAACCACAGCATCGGCACCCGCCTCCACCTGACCGAAGGCACCGTCAAGTCCCACCTGGCCCGCATCTACGCCAAGCTCGGCGTCGAGTCGCGTACCGCCGCCGTCGCCACCGCCACCGAACTCGGCCTCATCCGCCGCTGACCCCGTCAGGTGCGGGTCGTCACGGGCGGGTCCCGGCCTGTCCGGCGAGAGGGGTATCACCCGCGTGTTGGCCCGCGCCGGCGTGACCGTCCTGGACCGGGCCGACGAGGCGCTCGGCCTGATCCGGGCATGACACCCGGCTGCCGTCGGCCATCGAAGCCGTCTTGCCAGCGGCTGACAGGACGCTACGTCGTGAAGTAGGCGGCGCTCTCCGCGTCGGCCGGGTAGTAGGACTCGATCGCGATCTCGTCGATCGTGATGTCCATCGGGGTGCCGAACGTGGTGATGGTCGAGAACAGCCGCAGCTCCCGTCCACCGACACGAAGGATCATCGGTATCACGACGTCCGTTTCGATCCGCTGACCCGGCGTATCCTCCGGTTCGGGCGCCAGCAGCTCTTCGTAGAGTGCGGTGAGCTCAGGATCGGGAGCGGTGGCGAGCTGGCGTGAGATCCGGCTGCGGAACACCGCGCGCACGTCGGCCAGATTGACGACCAAGCGCCCGAACCCGCGCGGGTCCAGTCCCAGGCGTACCGCGCGGAGCACCCTCCGGACGGCGTCGTGGACGGCTGACAGCGCGTTGTGGTCGAGCGACCGCTCGGCGTACCGGGGTGCGAAGCCCCCGGCGAGCAGCAGCCGGTTGCGTTCACGCAGCGGCACGTGGAGCTGATCCGCGAGTCGAAGGATCATGTCGGGGCTCGGCTTGGACTTACCGGTCTCGACCAGGCTGACGTGACGAGCCGAGACGTCCGCAGCTATCGCGAGATCAAGTTGGCTGAGTCCCCGGCGCTGCCGCCACTGCCGCAGGATTTCCCCGACCGTGTGCACGCTGATGGAGCGTACTCATCGTGGCGCCGGACGCCATGAAATCCGAGTTCATCGACAACCGGAGCGGTCACGCCAACACTGCATCCATGACCACGGCGAACAAGAGCATCGTCCAACGGGCGCTGGCAGGACTGATCGAGGCGGGCGACGTCGATGCGCTCGCCCGGTTCCTGAGTGACGACTTCGTCCACCACAGGCCGGGTTCAACCACATCGACAAAGGTGGAGTGGCTCGCCGCCGTTCGCGCCGCGCTGGTACCGCTCGCCGGCATGCAGGTCGAGATCCATCAGGTGCTGGCCGACGGCGATCACGTCGTGATGTACTCGCGGCGCTGGCTTCCCGGCGAAGGACCGGAGATCGCGGTCGTCGACATCTGGCGGATCGACGACGGGCTGATCGCCGAGGCGTGGGAGATCATCGAGCCGGTGGCCCAGGTGACCGCCAACCTCGCGTGGTGGACGCCTGCTCAGCACTGACCGTGCGTGAGCCACCTGCGGTGCCGGATCGTGGCAAGCGGTTGGCAGCCTCACCGGGATTGAACGATCTGGATCGGGTTGCCGTCGGGGTCGGCGGTCCACGCGATCAGTAGCCGGTCGAGCCATACGTGTGGAGGTGCGAGAGCGGGTGCTCCGTCTGCGACCAGGCCCTCGTAGGCCGCTGTGGTGTCATCGGTCCAGAGGACGACCGCGACGCGCTGGCCTTCGGCGACCGGGTCCAAGCCGTGGTCCTCGCGGGTGGAGGCCACCGAGGCGATCCCGATCTTGTATCCGTCGAGGACGAGATCGATGTGAATCGGTTCGCCGTCGGTCGGTACCCGGAAGGTCTCCCGGAATCCCAGCCGGGTGTAGAAGGCGGCCGCCCGAGCGGGGTCGTCGCTGAAGAGAATCACCTGGGGACTGCGGAAGGTCCACATGCCGCGAGCCTATTGGGCGACGTACGCGGGACGCGCTTCGTCCATGACCGTGTCCGCACGGGCTGCTGGTCGCTGGTGGGATGGATCCCCCTGCGTCGCCTGTCAGGGCTGCGGGGCCGTGGTCGCCTGGCGGGCCGACGACTGCGGGGTGGCGCAGGAACTGCGCTTCCATCCAGCGATGGTTGTCCGCGAGTTGTGTGACGACGGCCCAGGCCGGGGCGTCGACCCTTTCGCGCTGATCGCTGACTGGGACCGCCCCGCGCCCGACACCAGACGACACCGCTGGATGCCCGAGCCGACCCGCCCTCGTCCCGAACTCGTCGCCACCCGCTGGGGCGGCCGAGGCGTGCGGGACGCTCTCTTCCGGGACGATCCGCCGGCCTGACCCGGCCGCGCCTGACCACCTCTGCCGCCCCTCAGGCGTCGGCGAGCAGCCGGTTGGCCAGGGCCCGTACCTCGTCCTTGAGTTCGTCCGGCCGGTCGATCGTGAACGGCCAGCCGAGCCCGGCGAGCATCTGCGCCGCACCGTCGAGCCGTTCGGCTCGGGCGGTGAGGCGCACTCCGCCTGGAACCTCGGTGAGCGTGCCGACCGACTGCGGAATCCGTCGCTGCGCCTGCGCCAGGCTGGTGTGCAGCACCACGGAGATGTCGTGCGCGTACGGCACTGCTGCCAGCCCGGTGAGGACCTGCGTGGTGGGATCGAAGCCGGCCGGGATGTCGAACCTGCCCGGCATGGGGTGGGCTGTTCCGATTCGGTCGAGCCGGAATGTCCGTACGGCCCGGCGGTTGTGGTCGTGGCCGGTGACGTACCACCGGCCGGCGTGGAAGACCAGCCCGTACGGGTCGAGCCGGCGCTCGCCGGACCGGCCGCGCCAGGTGGTGTAGGTGATGTGCACCGGTTGCTGATGTCGGGCCGCGTCCGCGAGCACCAGCAGCACCTCGATGCCGGGCGGGGCGGTCGTGCGGACCCGTGCGGTGAAGTCCACGGTCTCCAGCAGCGAATCGATCCGCCGGGCGAGAACGGCCGGCAGCACCCGGCGGATCTTCGCGGTCGCGCTCTCGGCGGCCGCGCCTTCGGCGGTCACCAGCCCGGCCCGGCCGGCGGCCACGAGCCCGAGCATGACGGCGACCGCCTCCTCGTCGGTGAGCATGAGTGGCGGCAGCTTGTACCCGGGCGCGAGCCGGTATCCGCCGTAGCGACCGCGCCGGGCTTCGACCGGGATGCCCAGGTCGGCGAGATGCGCGGCGTATCGGCGGACCGTGCGCTCGTCGACGCCCAGCCGACCGGCCAGGTCCGTGACGGTGAAGTCGCCGCCGGCCTGGAGGATCTCCAGCAACGCCAGTACGCGCGCGGTCGGCCGGGTCACAAATTCCTACTTCCAATCCGGGCGGAACCTGTCCGGTATTGATCGTAGCGTGTCGTGCATGACGACCTTCGTACTGGTTCCCGGGTTCTGGCTCGGCGCATGGGCCTGGCGCCCCGTCACCGCCGCCCTGCGCGCGCACGGCCACGAGGTGTACCCGCTGAGCCTGACCGGCCTGGGCGAGCGCGCCCACCTGGCCCGCCCGGACACCGACCTCGACGTCCACGTCACCGACGTGGTCAACCTGCTTCGCTACGAGGACCTGCACGACGTGGTTCTCGTCGGGCACAGCTACGCCGGCGCGGTCGTGACGACAGCCGTTGCCGACCGCATGACCGACCGCGTCGCCCAACTGGTCTTCGTCGACACCGGCCCACTGCCCGACGGGGCGGCGAACGAGGACTTCAGCCCACCGCAGGAGCGTGAACGCAACGCGTCAGTGGTCGCCGAGCACGGCGATGGCTGGCGGCTGCCGCCCCCGCCGTGGCGCCTGCTGGCGGCAGGAGCAGCAGACGTGGACGAATCGGTCGTCGCGTTGCTCGATGAGCGGTCGGTGGCCCAACCATGGGCGACTGCCACCGCCCCGGTGCGGCTCAGCGGGGCGTGGGAGAAGCTGCCCCGCCTCGGCGTGCTGTCGAGCTTCACCGCCGAGCAGGCACGCGAGATGGCCGCCACCATGCCGCTGTGCCGGCACATGGCCGGCGATTCGTGGCGGTACGAGGAACTGCCGACATGGCACTGGCCGATGCTCAGCCGGCCGGCCGAGCTGGCCCGGATCCTGCACGAAGCCAGGCCGACGGCATAGCCCGCGGTGCCCGGGCGACCGTACCCAGGTCACCTGGGCACCGGTACGGGGGAACCATCGGGTGGGTCCAGGTCCCTTAATGGGGTATGGGCTTGCTTCGCAGGGCGGAACCCGCCGGCTACGAGGACTTCGTCGCCGGCCGGTACCGCGAGATCGTTCGGTTCGGCGTGCTGCTGACCGGTGACGGCCGGCTGGGCGAGGACCTCGCCCAGGAGGGTCTGATCGCGGCCTACCGGTCGTGGCACCGGTTGGGCGTGCCGGAGGGGCGACCGGAGGCGTACGTCCGGCAGGTGATGGTCCGTGCCGCGATGCGGGCCAGGCGCCGGCGCTGGCGCGACGAGGTACCGACCGGGGAGCTGCCGGACGCGTCCCGTGGTGGGTTCGCGGATCAGTCGGACCTCAGCGTGCGAGCATTCGCCCAGCCGGCACCTGCTCAGATGTTGGAGCCGTCCGGCGGCACCCCGGGCGGTGGCTGCGGGGCTCCGCCCCGGCCGGCAGCCGGCGGACAGGACATGCCCAGGGTGTAGGCCGTCATGGACAACGAGCCGTAGGCGTAGCCGTCGACGAGGACCCCGGTGTCGGGGTTGTCCGTGGCGGCGGCCAGACCGGCGAGATACAACGCGGGGATGAAGTGATCCGGTGTCGGTACCGCACGGCGGAAGTCCCCGTGCGCGTCGAGGGTCGCGTACTCGCCCGGGTCGGTCAACATCCGGGCCTTGGCGTCCTCGTCGAAGCGTCGCGCCCAGTCGAAGCCGTCGTCGGCCAGCGCCCAGTCCATGCCGCGCAGGTTGTGCACGACGTTGCCGCTCGCCACGATCAGCACGCCGCGCCGACGCAGTGGAGCGAGCCGGGCGCCGAGTTGCAGGTGGTAGTCCAACGGCTTGTCGGCGTTGATGCTGAGCTGGACGACGGGAATCGTCGCGTCCGGAAAGGCGTGCAAAAGCACCGACCAGGTGCCGTGGTCGATGCCCCAACTGTCGACGTCCGCCCCGACCCAGGTCGGATGGACGACGTCACTGACCTCCTCAGCCAGCTCGGGCAGCCCCGGCGCCGGGTACTGCACCTCGAACAGCTCCTGCGGAAACCCGTAGAAGTCGTGAATGGTCCGCGGCCGGGGCATCGCGGTGACGGCCGTGGCGTTGATGTACCAATGGGCGCTGATGACCAGGATCGCGCGGGGGCGCGGCACCGCGGCGCCGAAGGCTTTCCACGCGGAGGTGTACCGGTTGACCTCGAGGGCGTTCATCGGGTTGCCGTGGCCCAGGAACGCCGCGGGCATCAAGACATCCAAGCCCGGATGTACGTCTGAAGGCACGTGAGCTTCCCTCCCTGGAGGACCCGTTCGTACGGCACGGCCTGCCGGACCTGAATGTCACGATAGTGCCGCCCGGCAGCGGTTCCGGCCTGAATCACGCTCCTCGGCGGATCGGAGATCGGGTCTCCCGGGCGTCAATGCCGATCGGGTCGCAGACGATCACCCTGCCCGCCTCCTGGATCGGTCCGGCACGGGCCGCCCGGGGTGGATGTGAGGGAAGGTGGTCCTGACCATCACCGGTTCACGCTGGAGACAGGCGAACTGACATTGGAATTCTGACCCGGTCCACCAACCAGATGGCGGCCGCCGGGGCGGCGAACACGGTGGCGAACACAGCGGCCGTGGCCGCGCCGACGCCAATCCAGGCGATGGTGGAAAGCCCTTGCACGTAGCCGATCTCTTCGGAGGAGATGCCGATGGCGGGCGCCATCAGGAACGCCGTCCCAAGCGCTGCGGCGATCCAGCGCCACCACCGCGTCGTGATCGCGGCCGTCAGCGCAGCCGGTGCCACAGCGGCGACGTAGATAACCGCGATGAAGAACGTCCCCGTCCAACTGAACCTGGGCTCACCGTCGGCCGCGAGCGTCATGAGTCGCATGAACAGTCGCGACAACGCACCCAGAACGAGACCGGAAACGAGCGCACCGGCAACCGCACTGGCCAGAACCTTGATCGCACGCATGAAGCCGGAGGATAGGCAGCTGAACGGGCTGCAACCAGAGCATGGTCAACTTCCCGACCGGTGACCCGTGTCCCGGTCGGTGGACACCGGGCCCCACCGATCCCGCCAGGTCATCAGGCCCTTCGGGACATGCGCCGAAGGTGATCACGGGGAACTGATGCGGGGCGCCGCTTCCTCGCCTAGGCTGCGTCACGTATGCATCGATCGTGGTCGATGACATTGCCAGTGGCCGGGGCCGGTCCGGGCAACCACGGGCTTCACCTTCACTGATACCGATTGGAGTACCCGATGACCTGGCGCCCTACCATCGCCGCACTCACCGGCCTGTGCCTCGCACTGACCACTGCACCAGGCCCCGCCGGTGCCGGTGCCGCAGTCCCGGCACCTCGGGACGTCGCTCATGTTAACGCTCACACCTACCCGTTCACCGGCCCACCCGGCGCGCCCCCCGGGGTCTGCCCGGAGGGCGCCGCGTACGGCCCGCCGCTGCCGGCCGGCTCCGTGTCCGCGACGAAGATCCGGAGCGGGTTCTCGTTCCTCGAAGGACCGGTGTGGATCGCCGACGGCGGCTACCTGCTGATGTCCGACATGGCCGCGGGCACCGGACCGAACAACGTGCAGCCCGCCACGATCCGCCGGTTCACCCCGCCCGCGACCTTCGACACCTTCATCGCCGATGCCGGAAGCAATGGCTTGGCACTCAGCCCCGACGCCCAGCAGATCATCGCCGCCACCCACGACCAGCGGAACGTCTCCGCGTACCGGCTGAGCGACACGGCCCG
Source organism: Micromonospora sp. WMMA1947 (assembly GCF_027497355.1). Lineage (NCBI taxonomy): Bacteria > Bacillati > Actinomycetota > Actinomycetes > Micromonosporales > Micromonosporaceae > Micromonospora > Micromonospora sp. WMMA1947. Next base: position 151,364 of record NZ_CP114909.1, read on the forward strand.
CAGCACCGTCGCCGCCGACCACCAGGGCCGGGCGTTCAACTCACCCAACGACGTCACGGTCCGGTCCGACGGCGTCGTCTACTTCACCGACCCCAACTTCCAGCGCGGCAACCGACCGGACCAGATGAGCGGACGTACCAGTGTCTTCCGCGTCTCCGGCGGCCAGGTGTCGCTGGTGGACGACCGGCTGCGGCAACCCAACGGCATCGCGCTCTCCCCGGACGGCAGCACGCTCTACGTGGGCGCCTACTCCGAGAACAAGATCTACAAGTACGTCGTCCAGCCCGACGGCAGCACAGGCGCCCGCAGCGTCTTCGTGAACTACCTCGGCGGTCCCGACGGGGTCACCGTCGACTGCGCCGGCAACGTGTACTGGGCCTCCGGCTCGGACGGCCTGATCCACGTCTACTCGCCCGCCGGCGCGCAGCTCGGCACGATCCGCTCCGGCGGCGCCGGCACCACCAACGTGGCGTTCGGCGGACCCGACCGGCAGACCCTCTACATCACCTCCGGCCGAACGAACGACTCGGGCCTGTACAGCGTGCGGCTCAACGTCCCCGGCTACCCGTACTGACCAAGAACCCCGGGAAGGAAAACACCCGTGCGGATCAATCCTCACCACTTCCGACACCGCGTCCCGCTCGCCCTGCTGGTCTGCGCCGGCGTCATCGTGACCGGCGTACCCGCCAACGCCGAGCCGGCCGCACCGGCGACCGGGAGCCGGCAAGTGGCCCAGCTCGCCGCCGACACCAGCCCGCCCACCCGGCCGACCGGCCTGCGCCGCACCCGGCTGACCTGCCAGTCCGTCACGCTCGCCTGGTACGCCTCCCGGGACAACGTCGGCGTCGCCTTCTACGACATCTACCACGACGGCCAGCTCGTCACCTCGGTCTCGGGACGGACGCTGACCGCCACGCTCAGCGTCGTGCAGGGTGTCACCTGGGGCTGGTACGTCAATGCCCGCGACGCCGCCGGCAATGTCTCGCAGGCCAGCTCCACGCTCTCGGTCACCCCGCCGTTCTGCCAGCAGGACACGTCGCCGCCCAGCACGCCGACCGACCTGGCCGCGACGGTGAACGGCACGGCCGTGACCCTCACCTGGTCGGCCTCCACCGACAACGTCGCGGTCACCGGCTACACGATCCTGCGCAACGGTACGGCGGTCGGCTCCACCACCGGCACCGCCAGCAACCCGCCGGCGACCACGTTCACCGACACCGGGCTGACGCCCGACACCGACTACCGGTACACGGTGACCGCCCGCGACGCCCAGGGCAACGTCTCGGGGGCGAGCGTCGCGGTCACCGCGCACACCGGCTCGGGCTGCACGAACCCGGTCTGCGGCGCCACGACGGTCACCACCGAGAAGGACCTGCCCTGGGGCCTGGTGCAACTGCCCGACGGCACTGTCCTCTACGGCCGGCGCGACCTGTTCGACATCGTCGCCATGAACCCGGACGGCACCAACAAACGCAGCATCGGCACCGTGCCGAACGTGGCAGGCACCAGCGGCGAGGGCGGCGTGCTCGGGCTGGCCGTCTCGGCCACCTTCACCACCGACCGCTGGCTGTACATCTACCACACCACCACGACCGACAACCGGATCGTGCGCATCCGCTACGACGGCACGCTGCAAACCGACACCAGGCAGGTGCTCGTCACCGGAATCCCGCGCAACAAGTACCACAACGGCGGCCGGCTGCGTTTCGGCCCCGACGGCAAGCTCTACGCCGCCACCGGCGACGGACAGGACCCGGACGTGGCCCAGGACACCAGCAACCTGGGCGGCAAGGTGCTGCGGCTCAACCCCGACGGCACCGTGCCGGCGGACAACCCCTTCGGCAACTACGTGTGGAGCTACGGCCACCGCAACCCGCAGGGACTCGCCTTCGACTCCCAGGGCCGGCTCTTCGAGCAGGAGTTCGGCAACAACGTCATGGACGAGACCAACATCATCGTCAAGGGCGGCAACTACGGCTGGCCCGCCTGCGAGGGCACCTCCGGCGACTGCGCCAACCCGAACTTCCGGGCCCCGATCCGCACGTACCCGGTGGCCGAGGCCTCGTGCAGCGGCATCGCGATCGTCCGGGACGTGCTCTACATCGCCTGCCTGCGCGGCAACCGGATGTACCGTGCGGAGATCAGCGGCAACACGCTCACCAACGTCCAGCAGTACTTCGTCGGGACGTACTTCCGGCTGCGTACCGTCGAACCGACCCTCGACGGCAACCTGTGGCTGACCACGAGCACCGGCGGGGACAAGGACAGCACCCCGAACAACAGCAACGAGAAGATCCTCAAGGTGACCCTCGGCGGGGCGGCGTCCGGCCCCACGAGCTGAGGGCGGGCCGGGGATCCGGCACCGCCAACCGTCGGAGGGTGCCCGCGTCGCGCGGGCACCCTCCGAGCGGTCCGGGCCGATACTGCAACGGACCGCCGCCGGAGTGTCGACGAGGCGGCAGGTCAGGTGACGCCGATGTTCAGGTAGAAGTGGCCGAGCTTGAGCGACAGAGAGGCGCCTCCGAAGTGGTGAATGACCAGGGCCAACAGGATTACGATCAAGATGCAGACGACGAGCCAGATCAGGGACCACACGAACCTTGGGATCCCGTAGCGACCGACGCGAGCCATCAGGCTCGCCCCCTCGGCGTTGGCGCTGCAGCAGGCGCCGCCACGCATGGCCTTGTCGGCTGTTGATAACTGCGCCCGACGCTAGCGGACGTCTCCATACCCCCTCCTTCATCGAGGTGTCCGCGAAACTTCCCTACCGAGGCTCGCGTCAAACTGGGGGCGGAGCAGCTGACCATCGGCCCGGCCGGGGCCTGCCAGATCCGGTACCCGGCTGGCAGCCGCCGACCGGACACCCCTGGCTTGGCATCCCGCGCGTGGGCGAGGTCTCACGCCGAACGGGCGGCGCTACGCCTGAGGGGTCCAAGCCTGATACGGCCAGGTGCCGGCGGCACGAGCCCGGTCCACCAGTTCGGGCGCCCGGGTGGTGACCTCGATGGCGAGCTGTCCTGCATACCCGGCCATCGCTTCCGGGTACGTCCGCAAGGCAACCAGCAGTCGCCCAACCGCGCTGAGACGTTCGACGGCGATTCGCCAGTCCTGACGGTCGACGGCGAGGGCGGCGGTGAGCAGCAGTGTGTTCGCATACTCCCAGGCTGCGCGCTGGTCCAGCACGGCCAGCTCATGACGGATAGCGTAGGCATGTTCGGCCAAGGGCGCCGCGGTCGCTGTCTGCTGGCGTTCGAGCATCGCGGCGGCGAGATTGTGCAGCGCCGTGCCGAGGATTCGACGCAACCTTGGGTAGGCCGCGTCCGCGTCCGCGCAGCGGTCGATGACCTCGGACAGCAGCATGATCTGGTCTTCGTCACGTCCGGTGGCTTCCGCGACCACGGCGGCGTCGACCATGTGAGTGACCGCGTCGGCCAGCGCCTCCCGCTCGGTGGCGGTCCCGCGTAGCAGGCCCTCGTGCCGCCGGACGGCAACGACCACGGACAGCCAGGCAAGGTCCCAGGCGTCGTCGCAGTGGCCGATCCGGTGCCGGAGCATCGCCCGCTGGTAGAGGGCCGCGGACCAGAGGCGCCGGACGTCCCGCCGGGCCGGGTCCGACGTCGCCCCGTCGTACAGGCTCAACTCGTCGGCGAGCTCGGCGAGGACGCGGTCGGCCTCAATGATCTGATCTGCGTCGGCCAGAGAGATCCCTTGATCGAGCCGGGAGGCACAATCGGCGATCACCGACGGGTCAGCGGGCGGGCGGTTGCCGGGTGCACGGCCGGTCACCCGCGACTCCGCCGCCAGCCGAGCCGCGAACCCGCCGGCGGTAACGCCGGATGGTGCGGGCTGGGCCAGCAGGTCCAGGTAGGAGCGGCGGATCCGCCATGCGCCCGAGTCGGGCACCACCAGGTTTTCCGGCGCGGCTTGTCGCAGCTGCGCCAGCGACGCCTCGATCCGCTCTAGTCGCTTCTGCGCTCCGGAGCCCTGGAACATCTGTTCCAGTGAGTACTGTTCGGTCAGCGCCACCCGCATCAGGTCCGGCCGCCCCAGACTGCTGGCGACCCGTGCGAAGATTCCAAGGGCATCCGCCAGGTCGATCACGGCGGCCGCCTCGCCCGTGTCGCGGGCGAGCCCACGCTGCAGGTCGACCATCTCTGCGGCCAACGGTCCCAGGACGGAGGGGTCCGTCTGGAGTCTCAGGGTGACCAGCCCAGTCAGTGCCGCGGTCCGAGCGCGGCGGGCGTCGAGGCCGTCGGCGGGCCGGGGCGCGACCAACCGCCACATCCGCTCGACGGCATCGCGCCCGCGATCGACGAGCCCGATGCCGACCAGGATCTGGCCCGCCTGCACGGTGCGGACCACGGCGTCGGCATGCCAGTCCGGATCGGAGAGCAGATCGCCGGCGAGCGCGATGACCTCCTCGGCCTGTCCCCGCAGCTCAGTGACGTCACCGCCATCGGCGAGCCGTTCCTGAGAGAGGTTCAGAGTGGCGCGGCCCAGAGCGTGCAGCAGACGCCCCGGATCGCCCAGACCACGGGCAGCGGCAACCGCCCGCTCAACGGCCGCCCGGGTGTCCGGGCCGAGACCGGCCCGCGCGGTGATCTCGTCGGCGGCGCTGAGCAGGCGGTCGACCTCGGCAGGCTCGCTCATCACACCTCCAGTGCTGGACGACGAGTTGCCGTGACCAGCTGCGTGGCCGCACTGAGCACCGCGAGCAGCAGTCGACCGATCATGAAACCCGAGGCGCCGCCCGCCCCGGCGAGGCACGCCCCGTGCAACAGCCGCGAGCCAGCACGTCGCGATCCGCTCTCATCCACCAGTGACGTGACACGCCGTGAGGGCATGTCGCACTTCTACCAGGAGCCAGAGGAAAGAAGAAGAAGGTCGATACGGTCTCGCGGATGCCATGAAGTTCTGCGAAGACGCAGATATAACGACATTCGACGCAACCGGCTGCTCGCGGTCACTGCTGCCGGAGCATCTGCAACCGACCCCGCAGACGGGGCGTGCATCGAGCGTCACACCGGGGCCTGGGCGAGGTCTCGGCGGGCTCGAACGGCCCGGGGCCAGGTCCATGCGGCGCGCAGGATGTAGGCCAGGAGCAGCAGCTCGAGCCCGATGGAGAAGCCGTAGAAGTAGAGGTAGCTCCAGGACTCGCCGTCCGCGTTGTACACCGTGACGGGGATGTAGAGCGTTGCCACGACGAGGTTGGTGGCGCGGTTGACGCGGACGGGGAGTGTCGTGGAGAGCAGGATCATGAGGATCGGGACGGCCATGAGTGTGAGCGCGAGGGCGACGAAGGTCGGGCCGGTGTCGAACTCGTGCACGGTGCCGGCCAGGATGTCGTTGATGAAGCCGGGCTTGTACAGGGCGAGGTAGTCGACGTAGATGTAGAGGAACATGAAGCTGGCCCAGGCCGCGGCACGCTTCGCCTGGACCGGGATGCGCGCCTCCTGGAGCGCACCGGCTGGTCTGTCGGTTCTGGTCATCACGTCTCCGGTTTGCTGGCGTCAGCCGGGTCGGCTCACTCGATGTCTCCACCATGACCAGCGCCGGCGGGCGCCACATCCGCTTGCGGGCTCGGGCTGTCCTGGCCCCGGGCCCGGGACACTCGCCGTACTTTCGGCTGATCCGCCCGAGGGGCGGCCCCCTTACGTTCTGCGGAAAGGGGGGAAGCATGCTTGCTGGGATCTGGGCTGAGCCTCGCCCCTCACGTCCGCCGGTGCGGGTGTGGCGGGACTGGGCGCTGTCCTCGGCTCTTGTCGTGATCTCGGTCGTCGAGATGCTGCTGCGCGACGACAGGGCATGGGCGCCGCTGCTGGTCGGTGTCAGCGTCGTGGTCGCCGCCTGCCTGCTGTATCGACGCACGCGACCGCTGGCCGCGGTAACCGTTGCCTTCGGAACCGTTCTCCTCTTCGACCTCGCGAGGATCGCAGTAATCGACGCCACCGGCCTGCTGGGCATCGCAGGGCTGCTCGTGTTGCCCTACGCCCTGCTGCGCTGGGGGGCAGGTCGCGAGGCTGCCCTCGGACTCGGCGTCATCCTCGTCTGGCTACCCGTCACCCTCGTCGCGGAGCAGACCTCACCCGCGGAGAAGGTCGCCGGTTACGGCTTCTTCCTGTGCTCGGCCGCGCTCGGAGCGGCGGTGCGCTACCGCGCCAGAAGCCACGACCGCGACGTCGAGCAGGTCCGGCTCCACCAGCGCAACGAACTCGCCCGCGAGCTGCACGACACGGTCGGCCATCACGTCTCGGCCATCGCCGTCCAGGCACAGGCAGGTCGCGCGCTGGCCGCCGCAGATCCGGAGCGCGCGCTGGCCACCCTGGTGACCATCGAGGAAGAGGCGTCCCGGACGCTCAGGGAGATGCGAGCCCTCGTGGGCGTGCTGCGCGACGGTACGGACGCCGATCTCGCCCCTCGGCGAGGAGTGCTGGACATCGAACGACTCGCTCGTCCCGGCGGCGAGGTGCTGGGCGTCCGCGTGCAGGTCTCCGGTGACGCCGAGGCCGTCGAGCCGGCAGTCGGCACCGCCCTCTACCTGATCGCCGCCGAGGCGGTCACCAACGCGACCCGCCACGCCCGCGGCGCCACCGGAGTCACCGTCGACGTCACCGCATCCCGCGACCAGGTGCACCTGCGGGTGCACGATGACGGCGAGGCGACCACAACCAGTTCCCCGCACGCCGGCTACGGGCTGCGCGGCATGGCCGAGCGGGCGAGCCTGCTCGGCGGCACCCTCCGGGCGGGACCTGCCCCGGACGGCGGCTGGAGCGTCGACGTCTCGCTTCCTCGGAAAGCGCGCACGTCATGACCATCCGCGTGCTGGTCGCTGACGACCAGGACATCGTCAGGGCAGGGCTCTGCATGATCCTGGACGCCCAACCGGGCATCGCCGTCGTCGGCGACGCCGACGACGGCCGCCGGGCGATCTCCATGGCCCGTGCGCTGCGTCCCGATGTGTGCCTGCTGGACATCCGCATGCCCGAGGTCGACGGGATCGAAGCCACCCGCCGGCTCGCCGGGGCCGACGTCGCCGATCCGCTGGCCGTCGTCGTCATCACCACCTTCGACCTCGACGAGTACGTCTACGGGGCGCTCAGGGCAGGCGCCCGAGGCTTCCTCCTCAAGGACGCCGGCGCCGAGATGCTCACCCAGGCCGTCCGTGCCGCCGCCCGCGGCGACGCCCTGATCGCACCGAGCATCACCGCGAGGCTCCTGTCCTCCTTCGCGAACAGCCGCTCGCGCTCGGTGCCACCTGAGCCTGTCGAGCCGCTGACCGCTCGCGAGGAACAGGTCCTGCTGGCTGCCGCTCGCGGGCGGACCAACAGCGAGATCGGCGATGAGCTGTCCATCAGCCTCAGCACCGTCAAGACCCACATCGCCGCCCTGATGCGCAAGCTCAACGCCCGCAACCGCGTCGAGATCGTGATGTGGGCCTACGAGACACGCCGCGTCGGCACCTGATCGGCGCCCGCAGGCTCGGGTCGCGGAAACCAACGCCGACCGCTTCGGTGTGAGCTGTCGGCGAGACGGCCGGGTCAGGCTCGATGCGAGGTCAGAGGGCCTGGTGTGGCTCGTCCCGACCGGGCTCGGCTCGCACGCTTGCGGTACTTCACTGCTGCACTACCGGCATGAGGTGGCCGGTTTCCCTGGTCCAGCCGAGGAAGCGGCGGTGCAGCACGCCGGCCGGCGTCCAGGGCATGTCCTCGGTGGCCTGAACGAGGTAGGCGCCGAGGTAGAGGGCCAGCGACACCGGCGCATCCATGAACTCCGCCCGCAGCTCCCGCTTCCGGGTCGGGCAGGGCCAGGGCAGGTCGCAGCCGCCGCAGCTCCAGACCGGCATGACCGGGCCGTGGGTGGTCACCGCACACCCTCCAGGAACCGCGCGGTGATCGCCCGCGCCTGCCTGTCAACGCCGGCTGAACTTTGACCCCTCTGTTCCGGCCGAATGTTGACCCCCTCGCTGGTTGTTGATGTTCAGTCGTTGGTCTTGGTTGCTGCGGGGACGCGGCCGAGGTCGCGGTCTTTGAGGCGGTAGCTGTCGCCCTTCATCGAGATGACCTCGGCGTGGTGGACGAGGCGGTCGATCATGGCCGCGGCGACGACATCGTCGCCGAACACTTCGCCCCAGCGGCCGAAGGGCTTGTTGCTGGTGACGATCAGCGAGGCTCGTTCGTAGCGGTTGGAGACGAGCTGGAAGAACAGGTTCGCGGCTTCGGCTTCGAAGGGGATGTAGCCGACCTCGTCGACGATCAGCAGCGGGATCCGGCCGAGTTTGACCAGTTCGTCCTGCAGCCGGCCGGCATGGTGGGCGTCAGCCAGGCGAGACACCCACTGGGCGGCGGTGGCGAACGCGACCCGGTGCCCGGCCTGGCAGGCCCGGATCCCGAGGCCGATGGACAGGTGGGTTTTGCCGGTGCCGGGCGGGCCCAGGAAGACGACGTTCTCTCGGCCGGTGATGAAGTCGAGGGTTCCCAGATGGGCGATGGTCTCCCGCTTCAACGACCGTTGGTGGTCGAAGTCGAACTCCTCCAGGCTCTTGCGGGCCGGGAACCTGGCTGCCCGGATGCGTCCTTCTCCGCCGTGGGCTTCGCGGGCGGCGACCTCGCGTTGCAGGCAGGCGGCGAGGAACTCCTCATGCGTCCACGACTCTGCCCGGGCCCGCTCCGCCAGGCGTTCCACCGACGCGGCCAGGGACGGCGCCTTCAGGGCACGGGTGAGGAACGCGATCTCGGATGCGACGTTGCGGCTGGTCTTGGCGGCCATCACGCAGCCACCTCGTCCAGGCCGAACATCCGGTCGTAGTCGCTCAACGGCCGGCGTTCGACCTGGGCGTCGACGGCGGCCGTCGGGGTGCGTTGGGCGGCGATGCGCAGATCGGCGGCGGCTTGCCGGTGTGCGAGGTCGGTGATGCTCTGATGCTTGGCCCAGCAACGGTCGTGCCGGGCCACCGGTCGGCCGTCGCAGAGCACCGTCACGTGGTCGCAGTCGGCGGTGACCTCGACCCGCCGGCCGACCACTGACGGGTGCACCGAGTAGTCGTTGCCGTCCAAGCGGACGTAGTGATCGCGGGGCAGCCGGGTGGCCTGCCGCCACCCGACCACCGGCGCGACCGGCGGCAGCGGCAGCATCACCTGCCGGTCGGCGTCCCACCGCTCCGCCGGGCGGCAGCCCAGCATCCGGTGCTGGCGGTTGTTCGCCCGCACCAACCACTCGGTGAGCTGAGCGTTGAAGTCGCCGGGTGAGGCGAAGCGGCGTCCGGGCAGGAACGACGTCTCCAGATAGCCGTTGGCCCGTTCGACCAGGCCCTTCGATTCGGGGTCCGCCGGCCGGCACTGGATCACCTTGATGCCGAGGGTGCCGCGGAAGGCGTTCATCGCCTCGGTCAGCTGCGGCCTGCCGGCCCGCCACTGCCCGACGGCGGACTCGTTGTCCCACACCAACGCCTTGGGCACCCGCCCCCAGCCGGAGATCAGCGTCCAGTGTCCGACCAGCAGGTCCGGCGACTGCCGCGACGGGATCATCACCGCAGACAGCCACCGCGAATACCCCGACACCATCACCAGCACCGGCGGCCGACCGACCTGCCCGAAGCCCAACGGCACGTCCGCCGGCGGGAACCACAGATCACACTGCGCCAGCTCACCCGGCAGATACTCCGTCCGCTGGGCCGGATCCGGCCGGCGGAACAACGGCCGCAGCTGCTGCACCCGATCAGAGAACACCGTCTTGCCGCGAGTCCACCCGACCCGCTCCATGATCACCGTCGTCGGCATATCCGGGAACTCCGCCAACAACGCCCTGATCTGCGGCTCGACCGCGTCCACGATCGAACCCTTCGCCGCCCGCTGATAACGAGGCGGCTCATGACTGGCCAAGGCCTTGCGCACCGTGTTCCGCGATACCCCCAGCCGACGACAGATCGCCTTGATCGCCATCCGCTCCGCCCGGTGCAACCGACGGATCTCCGCCCAGTCCTCCACGCTCAGCACCTCCCGATGCTTCCGGAAGGGGTCAAAATTCAGCCGGAACCACGGGGTCAGTTTTCAGGCGGAGCCGACACTGCCGGCTGGTCGCCCATTCCACCTGCCAACAGGGGTACGGAGTCAGCCGCGCCCACCACAGTCGGCAGCCCGCACACATGCCGTCGAGCCCTCGAATGTGTACCGCGAGGATCGACTGCTCCTGCTCGCTGGTCACTGCTCACCCTCCGACGGCCAGTGGCCACGATTGATCGGTATCCGGTGCCGGGCGCGGCAGGGAAGGTCGGACCCACAGCGGCAGATGCGCCGCCAGAGCCGCCACGACCACACCGGCCGGTGCCTGCGGGCAAGAGTCAGCGCGGTGGCGGAAAGGTATTCGTCATACGAGACGCGCCGCACGGACCCTCCCTCGGGTTCTGAGGGGGACGCGGCGACCAGGCGATACCGCACCTCTCTCCGCATCCCGTAAGCAGGAAGCTACGGTGGGTCGCGGAGCGGAATGGGTAAGGTTCCTACCCCTAGATCAGGAGAGGAGCCCGACCTTGACCGCTAGGTCACGGGCGTCCTCACGGGTGGAGCGTGGGCCGTCGAGCAGGTCCAACGTGATCTGGCGGGCGTACCCGTTGAAGCGGATCGTCTCAGGGGCCGACTCGTACGCCTTCCGCAGCGTCGTCACGGCCGCTTCCTTGTCGTCCTTGCCGTAGTGCGCCCGCGCCACCTCGATGAGATGGCGTGCCCGGCGCGGCCTCGACGGAATGGCCGCCGAGTCGTGGCGACGCGCCTGCCGCACCGCCTCACCGGACTTCTGCAACTCCACCGCCACGGTCACCGCGTGGGCGCCCATGATGACCCGCGAGAACGACGTCTGCGGCTGATAGAAACCCTCCGGCAGACGCTGCGCCACCCGGTCCGCCCGATCCCAGTACCGCCACGCCCGGCCTTCCTCGCCAGCGCGAGCGGCGGTGTAGGCGGCCTCGAAGTTGAGCGCGCCCCACAACGCCAGCAGGTTCGTGCCCGCGTCAGCCGCCCTCGGCTCCAGAGCCGACAGGACGTCGTGCGTTACCGCTATGGCGGTGTCCCAGTCCCCGGCGTCCCGATGCACCTGGCACAGGAACCATGCCGCGAGGGCCACCGCTTCCGGATCACCGGAATCCAGCGCCGCCACCATCGCCCGGTCCGCGACCCGCCACAACAACTCGGCAGCCGGTTGGTACGCAAGGAACATCTGTGTCAGCCCGAACGTCTCCGCCAACAGCGACTGCGCCCGCCGACGGTCAGCACCCTCGTACACCAACGCGGCGCGCTGCACGTCGTGCAGGAGTCTCGGCAGCAATCCGCCCAGCACCGTCCGGTGATCGGACGCCTGATGGCGGGCCCGCCACGCCACCGCAAGCCGCTCACGCAAACCGGCCAGCGACTCCGGCTCGGCGTCGTCGGCGAGCACGACGCGGTTCACGGCGTCCCGCACCGACGCCAGCGCCGGATGCTCGGGCCCGTTCACCACAGCGGACCGGTCGCTCAGCTCGCCGGCCAGGGCAGACACATCGACCTTGAGCGCACGCGCGATGCGATCGAGCATGTGGATGCGCGGAGGCAAGATCCGATCGGTCTCCACCGCCTTGACCCACTCGGCGCTCCGACCAACCAACCCACCGAGCACCGCCCGAGTCTTCCCGGACCGCTCCCGGTAGACCTTCAACCGCTGCCCGAAGGTCAACTCCGGCAAGGAATCCATCCCGAACCTCCTCAGAGCGCGGGATGAGGCCACCGGGCCTCTGGCCGCCGTGGCACCAACGCTACCGACCTGCTTGCGGCCGCATAACCCCGAACACACCGGAATGCTGTCCGGCGCCATCGCGCTGACTCAGACCGGCCGATCCGGATTCGGGCCAAGGCGAGCGGTTCCACGCTCGAACTGGGTGGAGCACTTCGGTATGAACGCGGTTGCGAGGCACCGTTGGGGTCCTCGGATGCCGTTCTACCTTGTACAGCCAAGCTCCCCTGCTGTCCTGTGCGTCTTCTGTCGGTCGATGCTGTTGCTCTTTGGCTGCCTCCTGGCTGCCTCAATCCGCCGTCTGCCACTTGGCGGCGCCAGCCATCGCCCCCCTGACACTCTCCCTCAGCCCACCCGCCTAGCGACCCGGCTACGCCGGCCACGAGCACCTCATCTTAGAAGGTGCATCCCTCATCGCCACGCACGGATGACCTGGCTCTTGTTCGCGTCAGGGCAACGCCGCGACGCTGCGCCTACCCGAGCTTCGGTGCCATCCGCTGTTACCGCAGGATCCGGGAATGGATCGGGCATGAGTGCTTGTCCTACAACATTCGGGTGTTACCGCCCGCCTCTACGGCTCGATCGATTTCGCCGGGCCGCCACTGCTCCTCCCATCGACGCAGCTATTTGTGCTCGGACTTTCAACGTCCTCTTGACTTGTGGATGATTGGCGCCAATGATCCGCCTTTGCCGATTCAAAACATTGTCGATCATGATGCGCGCCTGCATGACTCTTTTCGACTCGGCAAGGGTAATCGCGAGGCTGCGCATTAGGAGTAGCGTTTCTGGGTGGTCATCACCCTGCACGCGCCGAAAGCGGGCAAGAACGTCTTCTTTCATTACCCGGGCTTGGGCGTACTCACGAAGGCTATGCAACGTTTCGGCGACGCTCATCGCTGCACGCAGCGTCGCCGGGTGATCATCGCCACGGACACGCCGAGAGCGGGCAAGGACATCCTCTTTCATTGCGCGGGCGAGAGCGTACTCCTGAAGGTTATGCAAGGTGCTGGCGACGCTTAACGCTGCACGCAGTGTGTCCGGATGATCATCGCCGACCACCCGCCGAGAGCGGGCAAGGGCGTCTTCTTTCATGGCTCGGGCCTGAGCGTACTCACCAAGTTCGTGCAAAGTATCGGCGAAGCTCACCGCTGCACGTAGGGTATCCGGGTGATCATCGCCGAGCACACGACGGCAGCGGGCCAGGGCGTCCTCGGAGAGAGCCAGATCTTGGGCGTACTCACCATGGGCAAATAGGGCGCCGGCGAGGCTCATCGCTGCGCGTAGGGTATCCGGATGATCATCGCCGAGCACACGGCGGTAGCGGGCGTGGGTGTCGTGTGAAACAGCCAGGTCTTGGGCGTATTCACCAAGGGCATTCAAACTGACGCCATAGTCGTGTGATGCGCGCAGGGTTTGGGGATGATCGTCGCCGAGCACACGTCGACATCGGGCAAGCGTGTCGACAATCATGGGGTGCGCTTGGTGAATATTGCCGAGAACATGGATGGCATGGGCGTGCTCAGCTGCGGCCTTCAGCGTATGGAGATCGTCAGGTCCGAGCCGCTCGTGCCAGTGTCGGTGCAGCCGTTCTGCAAGAAGCAGGGCTGGCTGGTGCTCACCACGCCGGAGCAGGTATAGCATTAGCTGACAGGCGGCTTCCCGAAGTTGGTCCATGGTAGTAGTTGTCGGGTCGATGGCGATGATGTGTGGGGCAAGGGTTGACCAAAGTGGCCAGGATGCTGGGTCGTTTGTGTCGTTGGGCACCGCTGCGGCGAGCACCGTGGCAACTTGGCCGCGGATCAGAGTTAGGTGGCGATCGTCGATTCGGTCGCGGACCACGGCCTGGATCAGCCGGTGAATCTGTATTCCGTCATGGCTGGTGCCGGCTAGGCCGTGCTCGCCTATTGTCTTAACGACGTTGTAGAACGCAAGTCGGTTCCTGCCGACGCTGGCCAGTGGCTCCGGCAACAGGGCCAGGGACCGGGTGAACAGGTTCAACGGGATCGGTTCGGGGGCCAGAACCGAGCAGAGATTGAGCATCTGTGCCGCGGCGGGATGCTCCTGGGCAAGTCGATCGGTGGACAGACGGATGCTCGCCGCAAGCGAGGTAGGATAATTGCCTGGCTTGCCACCGTCAAGAATTTCGGAGGTGTGATGGGCAAGAAGATTTAGGTACTCCTCCGTTGACATGCCTGTTTCAGTCATAACCGTGGCTGCTTGGGCAACCGCTAATGGCAAATCACCTAGCGCCTCCGCCAATCGATCAGCGCCGTCGTCGGGAAGGCGGGGTATGCGGCGCTGGAGCAGCAGGAGGGACTCGGCTCGCTCGAAGAGGTTCACCTCAACCGGCGCGGCGATCTCGTCCCAACCCGGGTGACGCGATGTGATAATGAGGTGTCCGCCACGTGGGGGAAACCATGGAGCCAACGTGTTGGGATCCTCCGCGTTGTCGAAGATCAGCAGCCATCGTTGATTGGCTTGTATCGCAGCGTGCAGTGCCTGTACCGCCGCCGGCGTGGTGACATCTGCTCCCACCAGCCCTGACGCCAACGCCAGTTGCGCTAAATGTCCACCAATCAGCTCGTCGTTCTCTGCCGCTACCAGCCATAGGACGTCGTACTCACCGGCGAACCGAAAGGCGTATTCAATGGCCAGCTGTGTCTTGCCGACCCCGCCCATACGATCATGTGACCGAGTGACAACCCGGCCATGCTCGATCAATAACTGCCTAACCTGCCCTAAGGCCACTTCTCGGCCGACGAACCCTGGATTCCGCATGGCCAGATTGGACACCACGGTCGGCTGTGATGTCCCAGGACACTCTTCACCAGATGGACGCCCACCTTCCTGAGGTCCGGCAAGTCGGCTATCCGTGTTAACTACAACCTGGACGCCGTGACCTTGGACGACTTGTCGGCTGCTTTCGTGCCCCATAACGTCCTGTCGGACCTGCCCTGGGATCAAGGTACATCTCCCATTCGGTCATCCACGCTGAGAGGCTCCACAGTTTTGGTCGGTTGTGCGGCAGGGCCGAAAGTCACCGTTTGTGTACCGTGACCCTGCACGACTTGCTGGGCCTGGTCGTGAGCAGCCGCGTTCTGTACCACATGGCCAGCCGACTGCGTCTTCGCGGCATCGGTAACCCGCGCCACCACAGCACGCAATTCCTCGGCCATCTCTGGGTGATCGCTGAGCAGGTCCTCCAACCGCGCTGCCCATGCGGCCTGCTGCTCCAAGCGGACCCGCTCATCTTGTCGCCCAGCAGACTCCACTGCGGCACGGGTGCGTTCAAGCCGCTCCTCAACGGCAGCGGTCCTAGCCCGGTCGCCTCGCCCGAGCAGTTGAGCAAACCCGCGCTTAGCCAGTTGCCACGCGTCGGTAGCTACCGCACCGACCAGCGCCGCTCCACCAGCGCCTGCTAGCCCACTCAAAGCCTCCGCCAGCACGACCGCCTCCACATCTTTGAATCAGCACTAGCATCGTCAGGCATATCCGATGCGCACTGCTCTGCGGAACCCCGCTCCGATCCGGAAAGAGTCCAACATCCGACAGTCGCCGTCAATCTTTTCTTTCGGAGGGGCTGTCTCGCTAACGGTGTTTCCGGCGATCTTGGTAGTAGGATTCAGCGGCCGGGAAGCGGTCGCTGAAGGTGATGGCGAAGGCGTTCAGGGCAGGTTTCCAGCGCATCGTCCATCGGGTTTGCCTGCTCCGGCGAAGCAGGGTCCGGTGGCGACCAGCGTCCCCGCGGTCGGCAGCTTCCTCACCTACTGGTGGCCGAGATCATCCAGCCGAACCGGGCACCCCCTGACCTACGCGACCTACGAGACCTTCGTCCGCCTCTACATCCCCCCAGCCTCGGAGCGAAGCGACTCGACCGACTCCAAGCCCGCGACGTGCTGACCTGGATCAACCAAGTCGCTCGCACCTGCCAGCGCTGCGCCCAGGGCAAGGACGCCGCCCGCCCCAAGCACAGGCGGCGCTGCTGTGCGATCGGCCGCTGATGCCAGGCCGTCCCGGCCGAAGACCTCATCACCAAGAACCCCGCCGTGCCGGTCACCCTGGCCACGGTTCGCCGTCGCCGAGGTAGGTCCTGGTCGAGCGACGAGGCACGGAAGTTCCTGGAGTCCGCGAGAGCCGACGACGATCCGCTCTACGCCGCCTACGCCCTGGTCCTCGTCACCGGCCTCCGCAAGGGCGAAGCGCTGGGACTCACATGGGAGGACGTCGACCTCGACGCCGGAGAGCTGACCATCGGCCGCCAGCTCCAACGCGTACGCGGCCAGCTCCTGCACCGCGACACCAAGACTCAGGCATCCGACGCCACCCTCCCCCTGCCCGACATCTGCCTGACCGCCCTCAAGCTCAGACAGCAACAACGCGACGAGGCAGAAGCAGCCGCCGGCAAGGCGTGGCACGAAAGCGGACTCGTCTTCACCACCCGCTACGGCACACCGATCGAGCCGCGTAACTTCCAGCGCTCCTGGCAGACGCGATGCGACAAGGCGAACGTCACGCCGATCACCGTGCACGACGCCCGGCGGACCTGCGCCACGCTCCTGGCCGACCTCGACGTCCACCCCAGAGTCGCCATGCAGGTGCTCAGGCACGCCCGCTTCTCGGTGACGATGGAGATCTACACGCAGGTCACATCGACAAAGACGAGAGAAGCACTCAAGCGCCTCGGCGAATCCCTGAGCCGCTGACGAGAACTGCTGTACAAAGCTGCTGTACGCAAGCAGAAAGGCCACCTCCCGAAGCCGGGAAGTGGCCTTTGACCTGCGTGGGCGATACTGGGATCGAACCAGTGACCTCTTCGGTGTGAACGAAGCGCTCTCCCGCTGAGCTAATCGCCCTCAGCGCGCATGACTCTACCCGATCACCCGCCCGGACCAAAAACCGGGCCTCAGTGCGTCGCGAGGTAGTGCAGCGCCTGCGCCACCACGTCGATGCCGAGGCTGTACTTGAGCGAGAGCCACACCACCACCGACACGAACACGAGCCCGACCGCGCCGAGCACGAACCGCACCGGCAGCGACTGCCTGGTCACCCAGCGGGTCCAGGAGTTGACGTGCCGTCGGGTGAACGCGAGCAGCCGTCGCGCCCAGTGGAACTCGACCGCCCAGACGCCGAGGCCGGCGATGACCAGCAGCCACCCGGGGCCGGGCAGCGGGATCAGCGCGATGCCGACCGTGACGACGATGGCGCCGAGGATGCCGATGAAGATCTTCAGGGCGACGCGGCCGGTGGGGTTGGCGCGGATGAGTTCGAGCGTGGTGTGCAGGCGCAGCCGCCAGCCCCGTCGCTGCCGGCGCTGCTCCACGAGAGCGTCTTGCGACCGCCCTTCCACCGGCACCTCGTACCCCCGACTTTCGGCTGCTCGGGCCGCACCTTTCGGTGATTCGTCCCTGGTCCGCGACGTCACCGACGAGCCCCTCGTGACCATTTCCACCCCCAGTGTCGCGCGGGACCGTCACCCCTGCTGACGACTGGACGTTACCGGAGTAAGTCGACGACTGAACCACCCGTTGCCGGGCGGGACGACGCAGTGGGCGGAACCGCAAATTCTACGCGGGACCAAAGGGTCCCGGGGACTTTCGGAACCCCTTCCCACCACTGAGTGAAGTCAGCGTATGGCGGAGCGTAGCCAGGAGCAGCACCTGAGTATGGGAAAAGCGGGACACGCGCGTTCCGCAGCGGTGCCGGGGGGAGAACGTCCATGAGTGTCATCCGACCGACGACCGTAGAGGTCGAGACGTCGCTAAGGCTCGTCGCGCCTGACGCCACCGCCTTGCCGGTGCGTGCCAGTCTGCGTTACGACCCTGCTGACCCGTATGCGGTCCATGTCCTGTTCCATGCCGAGTCCGCCGGC
This sequence comes from Micromonospora sp. WMMA1947, assembly GCF_027497355.1. Taxonomy (NCBI): domain Bacteria; kingdom Bacillati; phylum Actinomycetota; class Actinomycetes; order Micromonosporales; family Micromonosporaceae; genus Micromonospora; species Micromonospora sp. WMMA1947. The sequence continues at coordinate 168,990 of NZ_CP114909.1, forward strand.
GGCGAGGCGGTGAGCTGGTCGTTCGCTCGCGAACTGCTGGTCACCGGGCTCGACGAACCGGCCGGCATCGGTGATGTGCGGGTCTGGCCGTGGGCCACCCCGCGCGGCGACTTCGTCGCGCTCGCGCTGTCGTCCCCGGACGGCAACGCCCTGTTCGAGGTCCCGCGCAGCGTGCTGGTGCGCTTCCTGCGCCGGACCTACGTCGTCGTCCCGCGCGGCCGTGAGGCCGAGCACCTGGACGTCGACACCGCGGTGAACCGGCTGCTGGCCGGTCGCTGACACGGCGACACCCGGGGCCGCGCGGATCTGCCGAGTCCGCGCGGCCCCGGGCCGTCCGCAACCGGGTTACGCGCGTCAGCCGCGCGTGGTGATCCCGCCGTCGACCGGGATGACCGCTCCGGTGAGGTACGCGCCTGCCCGCGACGCCAGGTAGATCGCCGTGCCCGCCATGTCCTCGGGGCGGCCGATGCGGCCCAGCGGCACCTGCTGCTCGATGGCCGCGCGCGACTCGGGGTCGTCCAGCGCGAACGCCATCATCTTGCTCTCGAACGGTCCGGGCGCGATCGCGTTGACGGTGATCTGCTCGCCGGCGAGCTGGTGCGCGAGGCCGCGGGTGAGCATGTGCACCGCCGCCTTGGTGGCCGAGTACGCGTACACCTCCATCCACGGCACCCGGATGCCGTCGATCGACCCGATGTTGATCACGCGGGCCGGGTCGTCGGCGTCCGAGGCGGCGCGCAGTTGCGGCAGCAGCGCGGTGGTGAGCCGGAAGACGGCCTTGACGTTCACCGCCCAGAGCTTGTCGAAGGCGCCCTCCGGGTACTCCTCCAGGGGTGCGCCCCAGGTGGCGCCGGCGTTGTTGACCAGTACGTGCAGCCGGTCGTGGCGTTCCCGCACGGCCTCGGCCAGCGCCAGCGCGCCCGCGTCGCTGCCCAGGTCGGCCGGGATCGCCTCGCAGTGGCCCTCGGCGGAGAGTTCCTTGGCGACCGATTCGCACACGTCCGCCTTGCGCGAGGAGATGATCACCTTGGCGCCGGCCCGGACGAAGCCGCGCGCGATCATCAGTCCGATCCCGCGTGAGCCGCCGGTGACCAGGACCGTCTTGCCGTCGACCGAGAACAGATCCGTCATGCCCATCCCATCGCCGTCGCCCGGCCGCGGGCCGGTCGGCCGGGGCCGCGTGGCCGGGTGCGCAACGCACGCCGGCCCGGGTCTTACCGATCGGTAACCTAACCGTCCGCCTCGGGTGCCGACAAGAGCGCCCCCGAGCGGGCGAAACCGTCGAGATGCAACGTGCGGGCGCTCCGGTTACCGTCGGGATGATGGTCACTACCGGTCAGCCCTCCCCGGCCACCCGCACCGGCCTGCCGGAGCTCCGCCCCGGCACCGACGAGATCGTCACCGGTGTGCTCGGCGACCTCCCCGCCGAGCCCGGCTGGCCCCGCCCGGTCCTGCTCGACCGCGATCTGCTGGTGCTGGTCACCCACGGCCACGGCACCGCCGAGCTGGACTTCCGGCCGGTCCCCTGCCGTCCGGGCACGCTGCTGCGCGCGCATCCCGGCCAGGCCCTGCGGTTCGTCGGCGCGCAGCTCGACGCGACAGTGGTGAGCTGGCGGCCGGAGGCGCTGCGCGGCCTCGACGTCGACCCGGACGCGGTGCCGGCCCACCGTCAGCTCGCCGGTGAGGACGAGGACGCGGTGATCAGCGAGGTGAGCCAGCTCGCCGTGGACGCCGACCGGCACGCGCTGGTGCCGGCCGCCGCGGCGCTGCTGCGCCACCAGCTCGCCGTCCTGCTGCTGCGGCTGAGCCTGCTGCCTCATCCGGGCAACGGCGCGACGCCCCGGGCCGAGACGGAGACGTTCCGGCGGTTGTGCCGCGAGGTGGAACGCGACTACCGGCACACCCGCCGGGTGGAGGACTACGCCGCCCGGCTCGGTTGTTCGGTGCGTACCCTGACCCGGGCCTGTCTGGCGGTGACCGGCCGCAGCGCCAAGCAGGTGATCGACGAGCGGGTCGCGTTGCAGGCGTGCCGGCTGCTGGCCGCCACCGACGAGTCGATCGCCGCGATCGGCCGGGAGCTGGGTTTTCCCGAGCCGACGAACTTCGGGCGCTTCTTCACCCGGGAGGTCGGGGTGAGCCCGGGGACGTTCCGGGCCGAGCGCGAGCGCCCGCTGCCCGTCCGTCTGGTGCGACCCCGGCCGCCCGCCGACTCCCCCGCCCCGACCGGCCAGGCATGATGGCACTGTGCAGATCTCCGCGCGCGGCGACTACGCGGTCCGGGCAGCCCTGAGCCTGGCCACCGCGTACCCCACACTGCTGTCCACCCAGGCCATCGCGGCGGAGCAGGACATGCCGCGCAAGTTCCTCGAGGCGGTCCTGGCCGACATGCGCCGGGCCGGGGTGGTCCGGGCCCAGCGCGGCGCCGAGGGCGGGTACACGCTGGCCCGGCCGCCGCGCGAGATCACCATCGGGCACGTGTTGCGCGCCGTCGACGGTCCGCTTGCCGGGGTACGCGGGCTGCGCCCCGAGGAGACCCGGTACGAGGGGGCGGCGGAGAACCTGCCCCGCCTCTGGGTGGCGGTGCGGGCCTCGGTGCGCCGGGTGGTCGACGAGGTCAGCCTGGACGAGCTGGTCAGCGGCCGGCTGCCGGCCCATGTGCGCAAGCTGACCGCCCAGCCGGACGCGTGGGAGCCCCGCTGATCACAGCGTGCTGACCACCTCGTCGTAGGACAGGCGCGGCAGCCGTTCCCGCCAGGCGTCCGGCGCCGGGCGGCCGATGTTCATCAGCAGCAGCACCCGGTGCCGCCCGTCGGGGAAGAACTCCCGCTGCACCCCGGCCGCGTCGAAGCCCGCCATCGGCCCGGCGGCCAGCCCGGCGGCGCGTACGCCGACGATCAGGTAGCCGATCTGGAGCGCGGCGTTGAACCGGGCCTGCGCCTCCCGGCCCGCCGGGTCGCCGATGAACCAGTCGCGGGCGCCGGGGCGGTGCGGGAACAGCTCGGGCAGCCGATCGTGCCAGTCCACGTCGGCGGCGAGCACCGCGGTCAGCGGCGCGGTCGCCGTCTTGTCCCGGTTGCCGGTGCTGACGTACGGCAGCAGCCGCGCCCGGGCGTGCGCGGAGCGCAGCAGCAGCACCCGCAGCGGCTGGGCGTTCATCGCGGTCGGGCCGTACCGGACCAGGTCGTGGACGGCGCGGACGTGCTCGTCGCCGACCGGTTCGTCGGTGAACGCGTTTGCGGTGCGGGCCGCCCGGAACAGCAGGTCCTGGGCGGCCCGGTCGAGCGCGATCAACTCGTCGGCGGCGGTGGTCACCACGCCTCGGGCCAGTCGCCGAGCGCGCCGGCGCAGCGGTCGCCGTCGGGCAGCAGCGGGTCGCCGTCCTCGCCCGCGCCGAGGGCGAGCGGTTCGCCGAGCAGGATGGTGTGGTCGCCCGCGTCGAGCCGGCGTACCACCCGGCACAGCAGCACGGCGAGCGCGTCGCCGATGAGGGGCACGCCGAACGGCCCGGTGGTCCAGCCCGGGTGGGCGCTGAACCGGTCGATGCCGCTGGTGGCGAAGATCTGCGCGAGTTCCTGCTGCCCGGCGGCGAGCAGGTGCACGGCGACGTGCTCGGCCTGCTCGACGGTGGGCCAGGTCGAGGACGCGCGGCCGAGGCAGACCGAGACCAGCGGCGGGTCGAGCGACACCGAGGTGAACGCGGTGGCGGTGAATCCGGCCGGTGGCAGGTCCGCCCGCATCCGGTTGCCGCGCAGGCCGGGGGTGGTGACCACGGTGACCGTGGACGCCTGGCGGCGCAGCAGGCCGCGGAACGAGTCGACGTCGACCGGGCGCAGCTCGACGGTGGCGGCGCCGGGCCGGTCCAGGGTGGTCATGACGACACCAGCTCACGACGTGACGGTGCATGCACGTGGTCCACGAGAGCCTCCAGTCCAGGGGTAGCAGCTGCGGCGCTGTGTTCTCTCTCGGTACCCCCGGATGAGGGAAGCGATGCGGGGCGACCGGCACTCATGCTGCCGACCGCTCACCGCGCCGGTCAACGCTCTTCCAGAGAGTGAGACTTTCGTCGCTGGCATTGTTACTAACCTTCTCTACCAGCATCTACGACTCCTTAACACCTACCCGTTGAATAGAGATTCTGCCCGGTGGCAGTCCCACCGTCCAGAGCGGAGCGGGCAGGGTTTCGCGAATCGTTGATACGGGCATGTTCGATGCCGCGAAGGCATGCAGACGACTGCAGAGGCAGGGAGACGAAGGAGGCACCCCCGATGGGCGTCCAGTTCCGCAAGCGTAAGAAGTACGGACCGCTGATCCTCCACTTCACCCAGAACGGCTTCTCGTCGTGGAGCATCAAGATCGGCCGTTGGTCCTGGAACTCGAACACCCGCGCCCACCGCGTGGACCTTCCGGGCCCGCTGTCGTGGAAGCAGGACAAGGCCTGAACTTCCAGGCGACGAGCGGGGTGCCGGCGGTCAGGCGGCACCCCGCTCGTCGTCTGCGCCAGGTTCGCGGTTCCGCCGGCCGGGGCCTCCCGGCAACCGGAGAATCGCCGCATGGCGGACGTGTTACTGCGGCGGTTGCGACGGCGGGCCCTGGCGGCCTGCGCGCTCATGCTGGTCGGCTACTTCCTGGTGCCGGTCGAGGCCGATCCGAACGGCCTGCGGCTGGCCCTGCGCTCGATCGGCACAGCGGTCCTGGTTGCCGTCATCGCGTTCCTGGTCACCGGCCAGGTCCGCCGCCAGCTCGTCAAGGACCAGCCGACCGGCCGGGACGAGGACCGGGCACTGACCCGGCTCGCGGTCGCGCTGATCGCCGGGCTGCTGGTCTTCGCGCTCGGCGACTACGTGGTGGCGAACACCCGGCCCGGCGAGTTCGTCGGCCTGCGGACCCGGGTCGACGCGCTCTACTTCGCGCTCGCGACGCTCACCACTGTCGGGTACGGCGACGTGCACGCCCAGGGGCAGATCGCCCGGGTGGCGGTGTGCGCGCAGATGGTGTTCAGCATCGGGGTGGTCGCCACCGGAGCGTCGATAGTGGTCAAGCAGATGACCCAGCGTGCGGGACGGCGCTGATCAGCACGTCCCCGCCGAGCCGGCCGTGCTCGGGGTCGCGGCTCACCGCTCCCCCGGCGAGCAGCGACGCCAGCGCCCGGTTGGCGTCGGCGGCCCGGTAGACGGTCGCTGTGGTGGCGAAGCGGCGCAGCTCGGTGACCGTACGCGGGCCGGAGCGGGCCAGCTCGGCCAGCAGTTCCCGGCGCAGCGGGCCGGGGTCGGGGTCGAGCGAGATGTCGAGCAGCCGGCCCTGCGGGTCGGCCGGGTCGCGGTAGCGCACGCCCGCGTACTCGTCGACCGCCCAGAGCGCGTCCTTGAAAGCCTCCAGCCCTCGGTCGGAGCCGGTGCCGTAGCCGAGCAGCCGCGCCGGGCCGTCCCCGTCGGGCACCAGCTCGACCTCGGTGACGAGCGGGAACCCGGCGCCGGTGAGCGCCGGGCGCAGCGACCGGCCGGGCTCGGTCACCAGGAGCAGCTCGGCCGGGCGTCCGGACGCGGCGGCGGCGAGCAGGGCCGGGTCCGGGTCGGCGCCGTCGGCCACGGTGAGCAGCGGCGCGCCGGCCGCACCGGCGGCCTTGAGCGCCACCGGCAGCCGGTCCGGGCCGCCGGGGACCAGATGCACCGCGACGTCGGCGGGGAGCGCTGCCTCGGCGGCACCGAGCCGCGTCGGCAGGTCGGTGCCGTCGTCGGCCACCACCAGCACGGTCAGCTGCCGCCCGCGCAGCCGGTCGGCGAACTCGGCCACCACCCGCAGCGCCTCCTGGGCACCGGTGGCGTCACCTCCGGCGTACGCGAGCGCGAGCGTGGCCCGCCGCGCCCGGTGCAGCGCGGCGGGGAGCCAATGGTCGAGCCGGCGGACGAGCAGTTCGCGCAGGACGGCGTCGGTGGACATGGTGCCGTTTCTACCGCACGGCGCGGCGGCCCGGCCGTGAACCCCGCTCAGACCGGGACGGAGATGCCCACGCCGCCGCGGGTCTGCCCGCCGTAGCGCTGCCGCTCGCGGTCGAGGTCGAGCCGCCCGATGCGGGTACGCGCGGCGAGCGCGGCGTCGTCGAGCAGGTCGGCCGGGACGATCCAGACGATCTCGAACTCCAGTCCGTCCGGGTCGCGGCCGTAGAGGCTCTTGGTGGTGCCGTGGTCGGACGCGCCGACCAACGCCCCGGCGGCGGCCAGCCGCTCGGCGGTGGCGCCCAGCTCGTCGAGCGTGTCCAGTTCCCAGGCCAGGTGGTAGAGGCCGACGGTCGCCCGGCCGGCCTGGGACGCCCCGGCCGCCGCACCGATCTCGAACAGGCCGAGGTCGTGGTCGTTGGTGGAGTCGGGCGCCTGGAGGAACGCGGCGCCGCGGAAGCCCTCGGGCGTCATCGGGACCCGGCGGAAGCCCAGCACGTCGCGGTAGAAGGCGACGCTGCGTTCCAGGTCACTGACGTAGAGGACGGCGTGGTTGAGTCGGTGGATGCCCATGCCACCGACCGTACCCCGGTTTTGTTGAGCGTTCAACTACCGGCGGTATGATGGGCGTCATGACCCGGTGGCTGGACCCCGACGAGCAGCGGACCTGGCGTGCCTTCCTGACCGCCTCCCGGGCGCTGATGGAGACGCTCGACCGCGAGCTGCAACACGACGCGGGCATGCCGCACGCGTACTACGAGATCCTGGTCCGCCTCTCCGAGGCCCCGGACCGGCGGCTGCGGATGAGCGAGCTGGCCGAGCTGACCGGGTCGTCGCGCAGCCGGCTCTCGCACGCCGCCGCCCGGCTGGAGGCGTCCGGGTGGATCCGCCGGGAGGACTGCCCCACCGACCGGCGCGGGCAGGTCGCCGTGCTCACCGACGAGGGCTTCGCGACCCTGGCCGCCGCCGCGCCGGGCCACGTCGAGGGGGTACGCCGGCACCTGTTCGACGCGCTCAGCCCGGCCCAGGTCGACCAGCTCCGCCGGATCAGCGAGACACTCGCCGACCACCTGACGGATTCGGGACCAAACTGATCCACTCCGGGGCTTGTACATACCGTCGCCGGACGAGCACGATGGGGCGTGTCCTCCGGCTTCGCTGACCTGACCGTCCAGGCGCACCAACTGGTGTCCGAAGGCGACCTCACCGGCGCGGAGCGGCTGCTCGCCGACGCGCTCAGCGACGCCGATCCCCGCCCCGGCAACGCCTCCCCCGAGCTGGCCGAGGCGGCCGGCCTCCAGGCCCGGGTGCTGGTCGCGCTGGGCGAGCCGCACTCCGCCCGCGGCTGGGCCGCGTTCGCGTACGCGGCGGCCACCCGGCTGTTCGGCCGCTCCGACGAGCGCACCGTCACCGCCGCCGCGACGCTCGCCGCGGTGCTGCACCGGGTCGGCAGCGACGCCCGGGCCGCCCGGCTCTACTCCGACGTGATCATCGAGCTGACCGCCCGCGACGGCCCGGAGTCGCAGCGGGTGCTGGCCGCGCACGCCGACCTGGCCACCGTGGAGTACGCGCGCGGCCAGTGCGAGGTGGCCCGCGACCGGTTGCAGGACGCCTGGGAGCTGCACCGGGAGGTCTACGGCGACGGCCACCCCAGCGGCATCAAGATGCTGGCGAAGCTCGGCGCGATGGAACGCGACTGCGGCCGGTACGCCGACTCGCACGAGCACCTGACGCTCGCCGAGGAGCTGTGCCGCCTGCACCTGGACTCCGACGACCCGCTCGCCGCCCAGGTGGCAGGGCTGGCCCGGGCCGCCGCCGACCCGGACCACGTCTGCCCCGCGCCCGCCCCCGCTCCGGCGCCCGAGCCGCCGCCCGCCCGGACCACGCCGGTGGTGCCCGCCGCCCGGGTGCCACCGCCCACCGAGGGCCCGCACGACCTGCCGCCGTACTCGCCGCCCGCGCTCGACGAGCCGGTCGAGACGCCGCTCTACCACCCGCCCGGCCGGGCCGCCGAGACCGCGCACGTCCCGACACCGCGGACCGCGCCGGAGGCCGACGGGTTCGACGACTACCCGTGGCCGCCCGACGAGCCGGCCGAGCAGCCGTGGCGCCCGGGCGCCGACCCGCTGCCGCCCACAGTGGTCGGGCTGGCCGACGACGAGCCCGACGGCGTACGCCGGGTGCCGCCGCCCGCGCCCGAGGCGCCGTCGCGCTACCTGCCGGTGCACGTCCCACGGCCACCGGCGGTCGAGCGGCGCGCCCGGCCCTGGCTGCCGCTCGTGGTGCTCGGCGTGGCGGTGGCGCTGCTGCTCGGCACCATCGCGGTGATCGCCGGGGTGTCCCGGGTGGACGACGGCCGGGACACGCCGCCGCCGGCCACCAGCGCGCCGGCCGGCAGCGCGCCGCCGCCGACCTCCGCCGGTCCCGCGCCGTCCACCGCGCCCGCCGCCGCCAAGCCCGGCACGCCGCCGGGGAGGTTCACGCTCACCGACCGGCGCGACAGCATCGTGCTGAGCTGGACGTACCCGGCCGGCGCGGAAGGGCCGGTGGTGGTCGCCGGGGGCCGGGCCGGGCAGCCGCAGGGCACGTTCGCGACGCTGCCCGCCGGCTCGGTCGACTACATCGCCTACGGGCTCGACCGCACCACCGACTACTGCTTCACGGTGGCGCTCGTGTGGTCCACCGACACCGTCGCCCGCACCGGGCCGGTCTGCACGAAACGCCGCTGACCGTTCAGTCCGCGTCCGGCTCGGTCAGCGCGGGCAGCCGTACCGTCGCGCGCAGCCCCGGCGCGACGGCGCCGGGCGTCGCGTCGGCCAGCTCCACCGTGCCACCGGCCCGGCGCACCAGCTCGCGCACGATGGCCAGGCCCAGGCCGGCGCCGCCCGCGTCGCGGGCCCGCGCGTCGTCGAGCCGGGTGAACCGGGCGAACACCCGCTCCCGGTCCGCCGCCGGGATGCCGGGCCCGTCGTCGGTCACCGTGATCAGGTGGTACGCCCCGTCCGGCCCGCTCACTGTCAGTTCCACGGTCGAGGAGGCGTGCCGCAGCGCGTTGTCCACCAGGTTCACCAGCACCCGGCGCAGCTCCCCCGCGTCCCCCTCGACCCAGCGCGGCACGTCCGGCGGCGTCAGCCGCACCGGCGGCGACGGGTAGCGGGCGGCCACGCCACGCAGCAACTCACCCAGCTCGACCGGGCCGACCGGGGACGACCTGCCGTCCTGCTCGTCGAGGCGGGCCAGCAACAGCAGGTCGTCCACCAGGCGGCTCAGCCGCTCGGTGTCGGCGAGCAGGTCGTCCGCGACCGCCGGCCAGTCCGTGTCGTCGCCGAGGCGACGCGCCACCTCCAGCTCGGTACGCATGTTCGTCAGCGGGCTGCGCAGCTCGTGCGCGGCGTCGGCGACGAACGCCCGCTGCCGGTCCCGGGACGCGGCCAGCCGGTCCAGCATGTCGTTGAGCGTGACCGCGAGCCGGTGGATCTCGTCCTGCCCGGCCGGTACGGGCAGCCGCTCCGCCCCGGCCCGGCCGGTGATCTCGGCGGCGCCGCTGCGCAGCTGCTCGACCGGCCGCAACGTCGCGCCCACCACCCGCCAGGCCACCAGCCCGAGCCCCGCGACGAGCAGCGGGAAGCCGACGAGCAGCAGGTTGCGGACCACGCGCAGGCTGTGCCGCACGTCGGTGAGCGACTTGGCGACCAGCACCGTACGCGGCTCCTGCGGCGTGCCGGCCGGCACCGTGACCACCCGGACCGGGCCGGGCATCCCGGCGCGCCGGCCGTCCACCACCAGCCGCTGCCGCTGCCCGGGGCGCAGCTCGTCCGGGCCGAGCATCGGCACGAGGCGGTCCGCGTCGATCGAGGCGGCCCGGATCCGGCCCTGCGCGTCGACCACCTGCACCCGCAGCTGCCCGCCGGCCACCGGCAGCGGGTCCGGCAGCGCGTCCTCGGCGGTCAGCAGCGCTACCGCGTCGGCGGTACGCAGCGCCTCCTCGTCGACCGAGCGCTGCAGCGTCCAGCCCAGCGCGCCGACCAGCAGCGTCCCGCCGAACGCGAACCCGACCGCCAAGCCCAGCACGCCGAGCGCGAGCAGCCGGGCGCGCAGGCCCAGGCGCGGCAGCGGGCCCCGGATCCACCGGCTCATGTGGCGAGCCGGTAACCGGCGCCGCGCACCGTCTCCAGCCGCTCCCGGCCGATCTTGCGGCGCAGGTAGCCGACGTAGACCTCCACCGCGTTCGGCGCGGTGTCGACCGAGGCGTCCCAGACGTGGTCGAGCAGCTCGGTCTTGGAGACCACCTCGCCGGGACGGCGCATCAGGTAGTCCAGCAGCGCGTACTCGCGGCTGGTCAGCACCACCTCGGTGTCGGCCCGGGTGACCCGGCGGCGGGCCGGGTCCAGGCGCAGGTCGCCGACGGTGAGCACGGTCGGCCGCCGGGGCGCGCCACGACGCAGCAGCGCCCGCAGCCGGGCCAGCAGCACCACGTACGAGAAGGGCTTGGTGAGGTAGTCGTCGGCGCCGCAGTCCAGACCGTCAGCTTGGTCGTACTCGCCGTCCTTGGCCGACAGCATCAGCACCGGCAGCCAGCGCTGCTCGGCGCGCAGCCGGCGGACCACCTCGTAGCCGGAGAGGCCGGGCAGCATCACGTCGAGGATCATCGCGTCGTACTCGCCGTGCCGGGCCGCGTCCAGCCCCTCCGGGCCGGTGGCCGCCACGTCGACCACGAAACCCTCCGCCGACAGGCCCCGGCGCAGCGCCGCCGCGAGCCGCGTCTCGTCCTCCACCACCAGCAACCGCACCGGTCCAGGGTGCCACCATGGGGTCACCCGTAGGGGATCTCCTCAGCGTGGTCACAGCGACGATCGCGCAGCATGGTGGGCAGGAGGTGCACACTATGTCCGTGATGAAGAACCGCGCCGTGCTGCGCTGGCTGGTCCCGGTGACCGCGGGGGTCGCCGTGATCGGCGGTGGCGCCGCCGTCGGCACGTTCGCCGCCGGCGCCGACCCGGCGCTGCCGCCGCGCAGCGCCGCCCAGCTCCTGGAAGACCTGCGCACGTCCCGCCTGGACGGGCTCTCCGGCACCGTGGTGCAGCGCGCCGACCTCGGCCTGCCGCCGATCGCCGCGCTCGCCGGCCAGGCCACCGGCAACGACCTGGCCGGCCTGGTCTCCGGTACGCACACGCTGCGCGTCTGGTACGGCGGCGAGGACCGGCAGCGGCTCGCGCTGGTCGACACGCTCGGCGAGCAGGACATCCTGCGCAACGGCCGGGACGTCTGGACCTGGAACAGCCGGGAGAACACCGCCACGCACCGGGTGCTGCCGGCCGACGCGCCGGACCGGGCCACCGTGCCGGCCACCCCGGCCGACGCGGCGGACCGGGCGCTGGAGGCGATCGACCCGACCACGGCGGTCACCGTCGGCCGGACCGCGACGGTGGCCGGGCGCAGCGCGTACGAGCTGGTGCTCACGCCGCGCGACAAGGCGTCCCTGGTCCACCAGGTGCGGATCGCGCTGGACGCGAAGGAGCACGTGCCGCTACGCCTGCAGGTGCTCGCCGACGGCCAGGACGAGCCGGCCTTCCAGGTGGCGTTCACCCAGGTCGACTTCCGCACGCCGGAGGCCGACCAGTTCCGGTTCAACCCGCCGCCCGGCGTGAAGGTCACCGAGGCGACCGAGGGCGAGCGGCCCGGACCGGCCGGGAAGCGGTTCGACCGGAAGGACGCCGAGAAGCCGGACGTGCGTACCGTCGGCACCGGCTGGACCACGGTGGTGGTCGCCAAGATCGACGGCGCGGCGACCGGCGGCGGCGCGAAGCCCGGCGCGGACGCGCCGGATGCCCAGATGCTGGCCGGCGTGCTCGGTGACCTGCCGAAGGTCAGCGGTGACTGGGGCAGCGGCCGGCTGCTCAGCGGCAAGCTGTTCAGCGTGCTGCTGACCGACGACGGCCGGGTGATCGCCGGTCTGGTCACGCCGGAGCGGCTCTACGAGGCGGCCAAGGGCTGAGAACTGCCGTGCCCGGGGCTCGGTCGGCTGACGCCGGCCGGGCCCCGAGTCGTGTCCGGGCTTGGTCGGGTGGCGGCCGACGCGCTATCTTTCTCAGTTCAGGCACAAAAAAGGAATGGCTTCTGAATGCCATTCCTGCGGCAATTTTAGTCAATGAGGAGCCGGATTGTCAACGCACTCCGACGTGTCGGCTGACCTGCGCCAGGACGACGAGATCGGCCGGGAGCAGGAATACGTCTCCATGCTGTACGACCGGCTGGACGGCATGCGGGAACAGGCCGCCCGGCGGCTCGACGAGGAGTTGCGCCACACCGGCGGCACACAGCAGGCCCGGTCGCAGCGCGACTCGACAGTGGCGATGTACGCCGACCAGGTCGAGCAGTTCTCCGCGGTGGAGAGCGGCCTGTGCTTCGGCCGCCTCGACGGCGACGACGGCGCGGTCCGCTATATCGGCCGGATCGGGATCTTCGACTCCTCCGGGGACTACGACCCGCTGCTGATGGACTGGCGCGCCCCTGCCGCCCGCCCGTTCTACCTGGCCACCGCCGCGAACCCGCAGGGCGTACGCCGCCGGCGCCACCTGCGCACCCGCGACCGGAAGGTGACCGGGCTCAACGACGAGGTGCTGGACATCGCCGCCGCCTCCCCCACCGCGCACGAGGAGCTGACCGGCGAGGCGTCGCTGCTCGCCGCGCTCAACGCCGGGCGCACCGGCCGGATGCGCGACATCGTCGAGACCATCCAGGCCGAGCAGGACCGGATCATCCGCGCCGACCTGCCCGGTGTGATGGTGGTGCAGGGCGGGCCGGGGACCGGCAAGACGGCGGTGGCGCTGCACCGGGCCGCGTACCTGCTCTACACCCACCGCCAGCAGCTCTCCACCCGGGGCGTGCTGCTGGTCGGCCCGAACGCCACGTTCCTGCGCTACATCTCCCAGGTGCTGCCCACGCTGGCCGAGACCGGTGTGCTGCTGCGTACCCAGGCCGACCTGTTCCCCGGCGTACACGCCCGCCGCGCGGAGCCGGCCACCACCGCGGCGCTCAAGGGCCGCGCGGTGCTGGCCGACGTGCTCGCCGCGGCGGTCCGTGACCGGCAGTGGGTGCCCGACGAGCCGGTCACCATCGAGCTGCCGCAACGGGAGGTGCTGACGCTCGACCCGGAGACCGTGCGGCAGGCCCGCGACCGGGTACGCCGCACCGGCCGCCCGCACAACCTGGCCCGCGCCCTGTTCGACGTGGAGATCGTGCACGCGCTCGCCGACCAGGTGGCCGAACGGATCGGCGCCGACCCGCTGGGCGGGGAGAACCTGCTCTCCGAGGCCGACCGCGCGGAGATCCGCCGCGAGCTGCGCGAGGAGCCGGAGATCCGGGCCGCGCTGGACGAGCTGTGGCCGGTGCTCACCCCGCAACGCCTGCTCGCCGACCTGTACGCCTCGCCGGAGCGGATCGCCACCGCCGCGCCGATGCTCACCGACGCCGAGCGGGCCGCGCTGCACCGCGAGCCGGGCGGCTGGACGCCCGCCGACGTGCCGCTGCTGGACGAGGCCGCCGAGCTGCTCGGCGAGGACGAGCGCGCCGCCGTGGCGCGCCGGGAGCGGATCCGGGCGCTGGAACGCGAGTACGCCGAGGGCGTGCTGGAGATCTGGCGTGGCTCCCGCTCCATCGACGTGGAGGACGAGGCAGACGGCGGTGAGATCCTGGGCGTCACCGACCTGATCGACGCCGACCGGCTCTCCGAGCGGCAGGAGGAGTCCGACCGGCTCACCACCGCCCAGCGCGCCGCCGCCGACCGGACCTGGGCGTTCGGGCACGTGATCGTGGACGAGGCGCAGGAGCTGTCGCCGATGGCGTGGCGGCTGCTGATGCGCCGCTGCCCGAGCCGGTCGATGACGATCGTCGGCGACGTGGCGCAGACCGGCGCGCTCGCGGGCACGCCGTCGTGGGGCGAGGCCCTGGCGCCGTACGTGGCGGACCGGTGGCGGCTGGAGGAGCTGACGGTCAGCTACCGCACCCCGGCCGAGATCATGGCGGTCGCCGCCGACGTGCTCGCCGAGATCGACCCGGCGCTGCGGCCACCCCGCTCGGTACGCGCCACCGGCGTACCGCCGTGGGACCGGACCGTACCGGCGGACCGCCTGGTGGCCGAGCTGGTCGACGCGACCGCCCGGGAGGCCGCATCGCTCGGCGACGGGCGGCTCGGCGTGCTGGTGCCGACCGGCCGGGTGGCCGAGCTGGGTGGTGCGGTGGTGGCGGCGCTGCCGGAGGCGACCGTGGGCGAGCAGCCGGAGCTGGCGAACCGGGTGGTGGTGCTGACCACCGAGCAGGCGAAGGGCCTGGAGTTCGACTCGGTGCTGGTGGTCGACCCGGCCCGCATCGTCTCCGAGTCCCCGAGGGGCCACAGCGACCTCTACGTGGCCCTGACGAGAGCCACCCAGCGCCTGGGCATCCTCCGCACTCCTTAGCCCCCCCCACCCACCGATCGACGCAGAGAGGGGGCGGCATCGGTGCCGCCCCCTCCGTCGTTCCGCCTCGGTCAGCCCGGGTTGGGGCGGTTGTTGGTGAAGTTGCCGACCTGGGCACCCGTGGATGAGTTGTCGCTCGTGGAGCCACCGGCCGGGGTGCTCAGGCCACCCGTACCGGCGTCACCGGTAGTCGTCGGCGCCACCTTGCCCGGGTGCTTCTCGGGCTGCCGGGCCAGCCGGCGCACACTCGCCGGACCCGCAGTACCACCGGTCGTGGTCACCGCGCCCTGGCCCCGGGTCGGTCCGCCGTCGCGCAGCACCGTCGGGTCGACGGGTACGTCCGCCGGGTCGTCCGGGTCGAGTTCCTGCCGCATCCGCTCGACGTCGGTCTGCGGCACCGTGACCTCGTCCAGCGCGCCCTCGCCGTACACGCCTCCGGCGACCCGCTGCTCTGCCCGCCGGGCGGCGTCCTGCCGCATGTCGTCCTCACGCACGTCAACCACCTCGCAGCTCTCTCGGGGTATCGGTATGGCGTGCCCGAGGGTGGGTGGCTGAAACCGGAACCGGCGGCGGGAGACCGGGTTGGCACCCGGATGTCCGGTTCCTGAGCGGGGCGGTCATTCGACGACGACCGGCGGTTACCTTGTCTCCGGCGAGGGGTAGACCCAGGGTGCCCCCGCCACCGAGCGCGAACCGCGCCGTGGCCGACCTGCGGTAGCGGGGCGAGGGTATGCAGGTACGACTCATCAAATCCTGAGGAGGACCAGATGAGCACGCAGGCTGCATCCACCAGGCCGATGAACCGGCCGATGTCCGACGTCCAGAACCGGTCGAGCATGCAGGACACGTCGACCCGGCACATGCCGTCGATGCACGACGGCCACCGGGAGCAGATGCCGTCCCCGGGTACGGAGACGAAGCAGGCGTTCCTGACCACCGAGTTCTGGGTGTACGCCGCAGCTGTCGCACTCGTCGCGATCGCCGCGTTCTGGAAGGGCACCACCGCCAACGGCCTGAACATCAACAACCCGAACCAGGCCTGGTGGTACCTGACCGCGCTGACCGGCGCGTACCTGGTCAGCCGTGGCCTGTCGAAGGCGGGCAGCGCGCGCCGCTCCGGCAAGGAGCGCCGCGGACGTTGATCCGACGCCGCGCGAACGGCGACGCCCCCGGGATCCGTCCCGGGGGCGTCGTCGCGTGTGCTCACTCCTCGCCGAAGTCCCCGAAGTCGTCGCCGCCGCCGTCGAACGCGTCCTCGATCATCTCCCCGGCGATCATGCCGCCGGCGACACCCAGCGCGGCGCCCGCGACCATGCCGCCCATGCCCGGGCCGCGCCGCCCGTGGCCGGCGTAGCCATGACCCGGGTAGCCGTGGCCGCCTCCGTGCGGCATGCCGAAGCCCTGGGCCCGCATGCTGCCGTAGCGGCCGGTGGTCTCCCGCAGCCAGCCGTCGACGACCTGCACCCAGTCGGTACGGGCCGCGTCGGTGTGCGGGACCGAGTAACGGCCGATGACGTCGTGCCCGGCGCTGAGGAAGCCGCCGCGCTTGTCGCACTCCAGGATCACCTCGACGCCCTGCTGGCTGGTCACGAACGTCAGCTCGACCTCGGTGACCGTCTGCGCGTACTGCGGCGCGGCGAAGAACTCGATCTCCTGGTAGAACGGCAGCGTCTGCGGCACGCCGTAGATGTGGCCCCGCTCCAGGTCGGCGTTCTTGAACCGGAAGCCGAGCGCCTGGAACGCCTCCAGGATCCGCTCGTGGATCGGCAGCGGATGCACAGACACCTGGTCCAGGTCAGACTTGTCGACCGCGCGGGCGACCGCCAGTTCGGTACGCAGACCCATGGTCATGCCGCGCAGGCGCTGGCCGTACACGTCGGTGATCGGGGTCTCCCACGGCACCGGCATCTGGAACGGGATCGACAGCTGCTGCTTCGGCGCCAGTTCGAACGCGCCGCTGACGGGCAGCCGGTGGAACTCCATGACGCCCGCGTACTCGTGGTCGCCACCCTCGATCTCGACGCGGGTGACCAGGCCGAGGTTGATCTGCTCGATCCGCGCCGGGCTGTCGCCGCCGACCAGGTTGACGTGACCGTCCAGAGTCAGGCCCGGCCGGGTGTTCGGGTTGGTGAGCACCGTGTCGACGCTCGGGCCACCCACGCCGAACGCGCTCAACATCTTCTTGAAGACCATCGGTCACTCCCGCTGAACGGCACTCCGACATGGACCGTCGGACGCTTCGTCAGGGCACCCTAGACGGCAGGGCTGAGAACTGTCTGTGAGGCACGCCGTGGGCTCAGTCCGCCCGGACCACCACCAGTTCGCCGACCTGCTCGCCGAGTTGCCGGCGGGCCTCCGGCGGCAGGCCGCCGTCGGTGATCAGTACGTCGGCCTCCTCCAGCGGTGCGATGGTGGCGATGCCGATGGTCTCCCACTTGGTGTGGTCGGCCAGCACCACCAGCCGCCGCGCGGACCCGATCAGCCGCCGGTTCACCGCCGCCTCCAGCAGGTTGGGCGTGGTGAACCCGGTACGCGGGCTCATCCCGTGCACGCCGAGGAAGAGAAGGTCGACGTTGAGGGCGGCGATGGCCGCCTCGGCGACCGGGCCGGTCAGCGCGTCCGACGGGGTACGGATGCCACCGGTCAGCACCACCGTCTGGTCGGCGCGGGGGTTCTGGTAGAGCGCGTCGGCCACCGGGATGGAGTTGGTGACCACTGTCAGCCCGCGTACCTCGGCCAGCCGGGCGGCCAGCGCGGCGGTGGTGGTGCCGGCGGAGAGCGCGACCGCCATCCCCGGCTCGACCAGGTCGGCGGCCCGCTCCACGATGGCGCGTTTCTCGGCCTGCTGCCGGACGGACTTGGCGGCGAAGCCGGGCTCCTCGGTGGAGCCGGGCCCGGCCAGTGTCGCGCCGCCGTGCACCTTGTCGATGAGGCCGCGGTCGGCGAGCACCTCCAGGTCGCGGCGGATCGTCATGTCGGACACCCCGAAGCGGCTGACCAGGTGCGAGACCCGGACGCCGCCGCGCTGGCGGATCAACTCCAGGATGGCGCTCTGCCGTTGCTGGGCGAGCATGGGGACCTCCTCGGCGCGAACGGCCACGTACCGGTCAGGCGGTCGCGGGCACCGGTGCGGGCTCCTCGCGGACCACCGCCACCTCACCCGCCGGCACCTCCAGGGTGCCGTCACACCTGACGCCGCCGAGCAGCTCGACGCCGCTGACCGCCAGCCGTGCCGGCTCGGTGGTGTGGTTGACCACGAACAGCCAGCTCCGGTCCGCCGAGCGGCGGCGGACCACCTCCACCCCGGGCGGCGCGCTCACCGGTGGACGGACGCCGGTCTCGTCGAGCAGGCGGGAAACCAGCCGGTCGGTGGCCTCGTCGTCGAGGCGGGTGCCGACGTACCAGGCGGTGCCCGCGCCGACGGCGTTGCGGGTCAGCGCCGGCACGCCGGGCAGCGGCCCGTCGGTGTACGCGGCCAGCACCTCCGCGTCCTCGGCGTGCAGCCACTCGGTCCACACGTCGGCGTGGGCGCCGTCGTCGAGGCGTACCGTCTCGCCGGCCCGCAGCGGGAAGAACTCCTCGACGCGTACGCCGAGCAGGTCGCGGTACGCGCCGGGGTAGCCGCCGAGCCGGATGTGGTCGTGCTCGTCGACGATGCCGCTGAAGTAGGTGACCACTGCGGTGCCACCGGCCTCCACGAAGCGGCGCAGCGCGTCGGCGTCGGCGTCGCGGACGAGGTAGAGCGTGGGCGCCAGGACGAGCCGGTAGCGGGACAGGTCGGCCGACGGGTGCACCACGTCGGCGGTCACCCCGGCCCGCCAGAGCGCGGCGTGCAGCGCCGACAGCCGGTCGGTGTAGGCGACGTCGACGCTGGGGTGGGAGTCGAGTTCGGCGCCCCACCATGCCTCGTAGTCGAACAGGATCGCCACGTCGGCGTCGACGCGGCTGCCGCGTACCTCGGCGAGCGCGCGCAGGTCGGCGCCGAGCCGGCAGACCTCGCGGAACACCTTGGTGTCCGGCCCGGCGTGCGGGACCAGCGCGGAGTGGAACTTCTCCGCGCCGGCCCGGGAGGCCCGCCACTGGAAGAACAGCACCCCGTCGGCGCCGCGCGCGACGTGGGCGAGGCTGTTGCGGCGCATCTGGCCGGGCGTCTTCGCCACGTTGCGGGGCTGCCAGTTGACGGCGCTGGTGGAGTGCTCCATCAGCAGCCACGGCGCGCCACCGGCGACGCCCCGGGTGTGGTCGGCGGCCAATGCGAGGTTGACCTGCGGCTGCGGGTCGGCGGCGGTGAGGTAGTGGTCGTTGGCGACCACGTCCACGTCGGCGGCCCAGGAGTGGTAGTCCAGGTACTTGATGCCGGTGCCGATCATGAAGTTCGTGGTGACCGGTTGCGGGACGAGCCGGTTCAGCAGTTCCCGCTCGGCGCGCAGCTGGGCGCGTTGCTCGTCGGAGGAGAACCGCAGGAAGTCCAGTTGCTGCGTGGGGTTGGCGAACGTCGGCGCGGTACGCGGCGGGTTGATCTCGGCCCAGTCGTGGTAGCGCTGGCTCCAGAACGCGGTGCCCCAGGCCGCGTTGAGCGAGTCCAGGTCGCCGTAGCGCTCGCGCAGCCAGCCGCGGAACGCCTCGGCGCTGACGTCGCAGTAGCAGTGCACGTTGTGGCAGCCGAGTTCGTTGGAGACGTGCCAGAGCACGACCGCGGGGTGCCGCGCGTATCGCCGGGCGACGGCCTCGACCAGCGCGAGCGAGTGGTCCCGGAACACCGGCGAGCTGGGGCAGTACGCCTGCCGGCCGCCGGGCCAGAGCACCGTGCCGTCGGCCCGGCGGGGCAGCGTCTCCGGGTGCCGGTGTGCCAGCCACGGTGGCGGGCTGGCGGTGGCGGTGGCCAGGTCGACGCTGATACCGCCGTCGTGCAGCAGGTCGATCACCCGGTCCAGCCAGTCGAAGACGTACCGGCCGGGGGTGGGCTCGAGCAGGGCCCAGGAGAAGATGCCGACCGAGACCAGGTTGACCCCGGCCCGTCGCATGAGGTCGACGTCCTCGGCCCACGTCTGCTCAGGCCACTGCTCCGGGTTGTAGTCGGCGCCGTACCAGATGCCCTCACCGTGCCAGTTCCGCATGACAGCAGAGGTTGCCCCCGAACAGCACCCAAGTCAACACTTTCCAACATCGACTGAAGTTCCAACGTTTACCGGCTCTTTGCCCTGCCGCACCGGCAACAGCGACGCCTTTTTGCCCTCTTGACAGCGCCGCGCGAGGGGGTAGCTTCAAGCGCCACCGGCTGTTTTTGTTCGGACGTGTGGATTCTCGGTGGATCTGCGGCGGCCGACACGAACACCGCTCACCGCCAACGATCACGGTCCATGAGCGCAGCGCACCTCTTCCACGCAGGAGGCACCATGTCCCGTCCCCGCTCACAAGCCGAATACCTCGCCCGGCTCGTACCCCCGTCCGTCGCCGGTCTGAACCGGCGCTCGCTGCTCGCCGGCGCGGCCGGCGCGGGGGCGCTGCTCGGCACCGGACTGCTCGCCGGCTGCGGCGACTCCGACTCCGGTTCCGGCGGCGACGCCAAGAGCGTCTCGCTCGGCTCGAACCAGTCGGACCCGAAGCCCAAGGACGTCGTCGCCAAGGTGATGGACGGCTTCAAGACGTCCGCCGGCGTGACCGTCAACATCAACACGGTCGACCACAACACGTTCCAGGAGAACATCAACAACTACCTGCAGGGCAAGCCGGACGACGTGTTCACCTGGTTCGCCGGCTACCGGATGCGGTTCTTCGCCGCGAAGGGCCTGGCCGGCGACCTCAGCGACGTGTGGGGCAAGCTCGACGGCTACTCCGACGCGTTCAAGAAGGCGTCCACAGGCGACGACGGCAAGCAGTACTTCGTGCCCGCGTCGTACTACCCGTGGGCCGTCTTCTACCGCAAGTCGGTGTGGCAGCAGCGCGGCTACGAGGTGCCCAAGACGCTCGACGACCTCAACACGCTCGGCGCGCAGATGAAGAAGGACGGCCTGAACCCGATCGCGTTCGCGGACAAGGACGGCTGGCCCGCGATGGGCACGTTCGACATCCTCAACCTGCGGATCAACGGCTACCAGTTCCACGTCGACCTGATGGCCGGCAAGGAGGCGTGGACCTCCGACAAGGTGAAGAAGGTCTTCGACACCTGGGCCGGGCTGCTCCCCCTGCACCAGCCGGACTCGCTCGGCCGCACCTGGCAGGAGGCCGCCCAGTCGCTGCAGCAGAAGAAGAGCGGCATGTACCTGCTCGGCCTGTTCGTCGGCCAGCAGTTCAGCGGCGCCGACCTGGAGGACCTGGACTTCTTCACGTTCCCCGAGGTCGACTCCACCATCGGCGCGAAGGCCCTGGACGCCCCGATCGACGGCTACATGATGGCCCGCAAGCCGAAGTCCAAGGACGCGGCGGAGAAGCTGCTGACGTACCTCGGCTCGAAGGAGGCGGCGGACATCACGGTCAAGAACGACCCGAGCACGCTCGTCGCCAACAGCGGCGCGGACACCGGCGCCTACACCGCGCTGCAGAAGAAGGCCGCCGAGCTGGTCGGCTCCGCCACCGAGATCGCCCAGTTCCTCGACCGCGACACCCGGCCGGACTTCGCCTCCACCGTGATGATCCCGGCGCTGCAGCAGTTCATCAAGGACCCGAAGGACATCAGCGGGCTGCTCACCAGCATCGAGAACCAGAAGAAGTCGATCTTCACCAGCTGACGGCGGAAGGGGGAAGGACATCATGTCCGACCTGCCCCTGATCCAAGCGGATCGCGCCGTGCCGCCGCCGGCCGCGACCACCACCAAGGGTGGTCGCGGCCGCCGGCTACGGCTCCTGTCCCGCACCGACCGCGTGGTCATCACGCTCATGGTGCTGGTACCCCTGCTGCTCGTCGCCGGCCTGGTCTGGCTGCCCGCGGTGGCGACGGTGCTGCTCTCCGGCACGAACTGGGACGGCATCGGCCCGATCTCCGAGATCGAGTGGGTCGGGGTCAAGAACTACGACGACGTGGTGAACATCTACCCGCCGTTCGTCCCCGCGGTGCAGAACAACCTGCTCTGGCTGGCCGCGCTGTTCGTGGTGGCCACCCCGTTCGGCATGTTCCTCGCCGTGCTGCTCGACAAGGAGATCCGCGGCAGCCGCTTCTACCAGACCGCGCTCTACCTGCCGGTGGTGCTGTCGCTGGCGCTCATCGGCTTCGTCTGGCAGCTCATCTACAGCCGCGACCAGGGGCTGCTCAACGGCGTGTTCGGCGGCGAGACCGACTGGTACGGCGACCCGAACGTCAACATCTGGGCCGTGCTGGTGGCGGCCGGCTGGCGGCACGTCGGCTACATCATGCTGCTCTACCTGGCCGGCCTGAAGGGCGTCGACCCGTCGTTGCGCGAGGCCGCCGCGGTGGACGGCTCCTCGGAGACCAGCACGTTCTTCCGGGTCGTCTTCCCGGTGATGCGGCCGATCAACATCATCGTGCTGGTGGTGACGGTGATCGAGTCGCTGCGCGCGTTCGACCTGGTCTGGGTCATCAACAAGGGCCGCAACGGGCTGGAGCTGATCTCCGCGCTGGTCACGCAGAACGTGGTGGGCGAGGCGAGCCGGATCGGCTTCGGCTCGGCACTGGCGACGATCATGCTGGCCGTCTCGCTGGTCTTCATCACCATCTACCTCTGGACCGTGATGCGGGAGGACAAGCGATGACCGCCGTCTCCGCCGGCCGCCGCCCCGTGCGGCCCGCCCGGGTCGCGCTGCACCTGTTCCTGGGTACGGTCGCCGTGGGCTGGCTGTTCCCGATCCTGTGGGCGGTGCTCACCTCGTTCCGCTCCTACGAGTACACCGCCGCCAACGGTTACGTGTCGCTCGGCGGCTGGACGATTGACAACTACGTTACCGCCTGGCGTACCGCCGAGTTCGGCAAGCACTTCCTCAACTCGGCGTACATCACCGTCCCGGCGGTGCTGCTCACGCTCTTCCTCGCCTCGTGCGTGGCGTTCGTGATCGCCCGGTTCAGCTGGAAGCTCAACATCGCGCTGCTCGGCCTGTTCACCGCGGCGAACCTGCTGCCGCAGCAGGCGCTGCTCATCCCGCTGTTCCGGATGTTCACCGAGATACCGCTGCCGGCCTGGATGAGCGACTCGGAACTGCTGTACGACAGCTACTGGGGACTGATCCTGGTCAACGTCGCGTTCCAGTGCGGCTTCTGCGTGTTCGTGCTCAGCAACTACATGAAGGCGCTGCCGCACGAGCTGTACGAGGCAGCGATGGTCGACGGGGCGAACGTGTGGCGGCAGTACTGGCAGGTGACGCTGCCGCTGTGCCGCCCGGCGCTGGCCGCCCTCGCCACGCTCGAGGTCACCTGGATCTACAACGAGTTCTTCTGGGCCACGGTGCTCATGCGGACCGGCGACAAGTTCCCGGTCACCAGTTCGCTGAACAACCTGCGCGGCGAGTTCTTCACCGACAACAACCTGGTCTCGGCCGGTTCCGTGCTGGTCGCGATCCCCACCCTGGTGATCTTCTTTCTGCTCCAGAAGCAGTTCGTCCGGGGTCTGACGCTGGGAGCCTCCAAGGGATGACGATCGTCCACCTGCGCCGCGCGCGGACCAGCCTGGTGCTCGACGCACGCGGCCCGGGGCTGCCCCGGGTCGTGCACTGGGGCGCCGACCTCGGCCCGCTGCCCGACGGGGATCTGCCCGCGCTCGTCGACGCCACGGTGCCGCCGGTGGTGCCGAGCAGCTTCGACGCGCCGACGGTGCTGTCGCTGCTGCCCGAGGCCAGTGCCGGGTGGAGCGGGCGGCCCGGTCTCGCCGGTCACCGCGACGGCCGGGACTGGTCGACGGCGTTCCGCCTCACCGGCCTCGACGTGCACGACGACCTCGCGGCGCCGTCGCCCCACCTGTTAGGAGGGGACCCTTCACATGCACCAGGCGTTAAGAAGGGGCCCTTCCTTACCTCCGGGCGGGTGACGGTGCGGGCGGCGGACCCGGGCGCCGGGCTGAGCCTGACCGTCGAGATCACGTTGGACGCGGCGGGTGTGCTGACCCTGCGGCACCGGCTGCGCAACGACGGCGACGGCCGGTACGAGCTACGGGAACTGACGCCCGTACTGCCGGTGCCGGCGGTCGCCACCGAACTGCTCGACCTGACCGGCCGCTGGTGCCGGGAACGCGCCCCGCAGCGGCACCCGTGGCCGATGGGCGCCTGGGTACGCGAGGGACGGCACGGCCGTACCGGCCACGACGCCACGCTGCTGCTGGTCGCGGGCACTGCTGGATTCGGGTTCCGGCACGGCGAGGTGTGGGCGGTGCACACCGCGTGGAGCGGCGACCACGTCACCGCCGCCGAGCGCCGTCCGACAGGCGAGTCCACGCTCGGCGGCGGTGAGCTGCTCGCACCCGGCGAGATCGTGCTGGGGCCGGGCGAGGAGTACGCCACTCCCCTGCTCTACGCGGCCCACTCGGCCGACGGGCTGGACGGGCTCAGCGACGCGCTGCACACCCACCTGCGAGCCCGTCCGTCGCACCCGCGCACGCCCCGGCCGGTGACGCTGAACGTCTGGGAGGCGGTCTACTTCGACCACGACCTGGACCGGCTGCGGACACTGGCCGACCGGGCCGCCGAGGTCGGGGTGGAACGCTTCGTGCTCGACGACGGCTGGTTCCGCGGCCGGCGGCACGACCAGGCCGGGCTCGGCGACTGGTGGGTCGACGGCGAGGTCTGGCCGGACGGGTTGCAGCCGCTGATCGACCACGTACGCGGGCACGGCATGCAGTTCGGGCTCTGGGTGGAGCCGGAGATGGTCAACCCCGACTCCGACCTGTTCCGCGCCCACCCGGACTGGGTGCTCCAGGCGCCGGGCCGGCTGCCACCACCGTGGCGCCACCAGCAGGTGCTCGACCTGGCCCACCCGGACGCGTACGCGTACCTGCTCGCACGGCTCGACGCGGTGCTGAGCGGGCACGACGGGCTCGCGTACCTGAAGTGGGACCACAACCGCGACCTCACCGAGGCCGGGCACGCCGGACGGCCGGGGGTGCACGCGCAGACCCTCGCGGTCTACCGGCTGCTGGACGAGCTGCGTTCCCGGCACCCGGACGTCGAGATCGAGAGCTGCTCCTCCGGTGGCGCCCGGGTCGACCTGGAGATCCTGCGCCGTACCGACCGGGTCTGGGCCAGCGACTGCAACGACGCGTTGGAACGGCTGTCCATCCAGCGCTGGACCGGCCTGCTGCTGCCGCCGGAACTGATCGGCACGCACATCGGGCCGGAACGCTCGCACACCACGCACCGCGTGCACGACCTGAGCTTCCGCGCGGTGACCGCGCTGTTCGGCCACCACGGGATCGAGTGGGACATCAGCGCGATCGAGCGCGGCGAGCGGGCCGAACTCGCCGCCTGGGTCGCGCTGCACAAGCGGCTGCGCCCGCTGCTGCACGGCGGCCGGGTGGTCCGGGTCGACCACCCGGACCCGGCCGTGCAGGCCCACGGCGTGGTCGCCCATGACAGCTCCCATGCGGTGTACGCGGTCAGCCGGCTCGCCACCTCCGCGGCGCAGGTGCCGGGCCCGGTACGGCTGCCCGGGCTGGAACCGCAGCGGCGTTACCGGGTCCGCCCGCCCGCCGAGGCGCCGGAGCCGGCGATGCTGGAGCTGTCCCCGCCGGGCTGGCTGGCCTGGCCCGGTGACGGCATCACGGTGACCGGTTCGGTGCTGGGGTCGGTCGGCCTGCAACTGCCCGCTCTCCACCCCGAACAGGCCCTGCTGCTGGAGGTGGTCGCGGCCTGACCCCGCCCACCCCGGTGATCAAGGAGTTCGTGTCACCGCCGGCGTCCGAACGGGACACAAACTCCTTGATCAACCGGTTGGGGGTCAGGCGGGGGTGCAGGTCACCGCGGGGGTGGAGTTGGTGCCCTGCCAGGTGCCGATGAAACCGAAGCTGGTGCTCGCGCCCGCGCCCAGCCGGCCGTTGTAGTCGACGTTGCGGGCGGTGTACGCCGACCCGCTGTTGCTGACGCTCGCGTTCCACGCCTGGGTGACGGACTGGCCGTTGGCGTACGTCCAGCGGACCGTCCAGCCGGTGATCGCGGCGGCTCCGGCGGTCACCTTGACCTCGCCCTGGAAGCCGCCCTGCCACGAATTGCCGACGGTGTAGGTGGCGGTGCAGCCACCGGACGGCGGGGGCGTGGTGGGCGGCGGCGGGGTCGGGCTGACGGTCGGGCTGGTCGTCGGGCTCACGGTGGGGCTGACAGTCGGGCTGGCGGTCGGGGTGGTGCTCGCGTACACCGACGCCTCCCGGGAGGTGGCGGCGATGCCGTTGGCGCCGTTGAAGATCCGCTGACCCCAGCTGGTGAGCTGGGCCGGGTTGAACGCGGTCGTCATGTCCAGGTACTCCACGCCGCCGCCGTTGCCGCTCCACGACCAGCCGAGGTAGCCGATGCCGTTGGCCTGGGCGTACGCCATGATGGCGTCCTCGTCCGGGTTGCCGTCGGAGTGGTTGAAGCCGAACTCGCCGACCACGATGGGCAGCCCGGCGGTCCGGAACCGGCCCAGGTAGTCGCTGATCTCGGCGGCGGTGTCGAAGACGCCGTACATGTGGATGGAGAAGACGGTGTTGCGCTGCGCGTCGGCGGCGAAGACGGTGCCCGCGTTGTCGCGCATGGTGAACGACCAGTCCTGGCCCCAGTTCGGCGCGTCCACCATGATCGTGTGGGTCAGGCCGGCGGCGCGCAGCCGCTTGATCGCGTTCGAGGTGTCGGTGGTCCAGGCGCTGTAACCCTGGTTGCCGAACGGTTCGTTGCCGATGTTCACGATGACGTACTTCTCCTGGCCCTTGAGCACGTCGGCGATGCTCAGCCAGTAGTCGGTGGCCTTCGCCAGCGAGGCGGCGGCGCCCTCCTCGCCGTACCCGGTGGTGTCGTGCACCTCCAGCACGCAGATCAGCCGGTTGGCCTTGCACAGCGAGATCACGTTCGCCACGTCGGCGGCGCTGTTCTTCGTCCAGCGGTCGCCGCTGGCGAGCACCACCCGGACGGTGTTCGCGCCGAGTGCCTTGATGTCGGCGAACGAGCTGGTCTGCTGCGGGTACCAGGTGTGCGCGTGGTTGACCCCGCGCATGACGAACTCGACGCCGCCTGCGTCGTAGAGCCGTCCGTTGGAGACGGAGAACCCGGTGGCGGCGTGGGCCGGCTGCCCGAGGGCGAAGACGGCGGCGAGGGCCGTCAGCAGGACGGCGCCCGCGACGGAGAGCAGTTTCTTCATGGCTGTCCTCAGGGGAAGGTCTCCCCCGTGCCCGAGCGGGGGTGCGGTGACGGTGACGAGGTGGTGGCGACTGAGCCCGGTAGTCGCCGCCCGGTTCCCGAACGGACGCAGGCATCAGCGTAGGGCGATGGAAGGCAGGAGGCAACCGGTTAAGCGGGATCGGCCGGGAGGCGACACCGCTTGACGTGCCCACCTGAACTGAACCGGTTAAGAGACGAATGCGAAAGCGGACAGCAGGGTTGACCCGCGCCGAGTGGGGTATCCGTGGACGATCCGCCCGGGAAGGAGACGTGCCATGGTCAACGTCGGTTACACCCTCATGTGCGAGCAGGCCGGCCCGAAGCAACTGGTCGACCACGCCGTACGCGCCGAGGCCGCCGGCTTCGACCATCTGGTCATGTCCGACCACTACTACCCCTGGCTGGAGTCCCAGGGCCACTCCCCGTACGCCTGGTCGGTGCTCGGCGCGGTCGCCCACGCCACCAGCCGGGCCGAGCTGATGTCGTTCGTGACCTGCCCGATCCGGCGGTACCACCCGGCGGTGGTGGCGCAGAAGGCCAGCACCATCGGGGTGCTCTCGGACGGACGGTTCACGCTGGGCCTCGGCGCCGGGGAGAACCTGAACGAGCACGTGGTGGGCGGGTGGCCGCACGTGCAGCAGCGGCACGAGATGTTCGAGGAGGCGCTGCAGATCATCCGGCCGCTGCTCAACGGCGAGACGCTGACGTTCTCCGGCAACCACTTCGACGTGCCGGACGCGTACGTCTGGGACCGTCCGGAGCGGCCGGTGCCGATGGCGGTGGCCGCGTCCGGCCGGCAGTCGGCCACGCTGGCCGCCGAGTACGCCGACGCCATGATCGCCACCGACCCGCTGTCCCACCTGATCGACATGTACGAGGAGGCGGGCGGCGCGGGCCGGCCCCGCTACGGGCAGGTGGCCATCTGCTACGGCCCGGACGAGGACGAGTGCCGCAAGATCGTGCACGACCAGTTCCGCTGGTTCGGCCTGGGCTGGAAGGTCAACGCCGACCTGCCCGGCCCGGAGTCGTTCGACGCGGCCACCCAGTTCGTCCGGGAGGAGGACGTGGCCGAGGGCATCTCCTGCGGCCCGGACACCGACCGGCACGTCGAGGCGTTCAAGAAGTTCGTCGACGCGGGCTTCACCCACGTCGCGCTGGTCCAGGTGGGCGGCGACACCCAGCCGATGTTCCTCGACTGGGCCCAGGAGGAACTGCTGCCCCGGCTGCGCGAGCTGTGACAGTCGCACCGCTACCTCCCCCGCTGAGGAGTTGACGCCATGCGTATCGGGAACACCGAGATCCGTCCCGCCGGGGGCGGGCTCGGCTGCCTGCTGATGATCCTCTTCTCGATCGTCGCCTCGGTGGTGCTCACCGTGCTGCTCAACCTGGTCCTGTAGAACCCGGCCCGGCGCGCGCGACGGCGACCCCAGAATGGGGCATGCCCCTGCTGACCGCGCTGCCGCTGGCGCTGGAGATGGTCGCCGGGTCGAAGCTCGTCAGCGCCGTCGTCCTCGCCGCCGGCCGTCACCCGCGACGCAGTTCGGCCGCCTTCCTGGCCGGCGTGACAGTCGGCGTGCTCGGGCCGTTAACGCTCTGGTACGCGGCCTTCCGGGTGCTGCGGCACACCGCCGTGCACGGCATCGGGGCAGGTGGCAGCCGCCGGCTCATCGACTGGATCGTGCTGGGCCTGCTGGTCGTCCTCATGGTGGTCACGTTCCGCAGGCGGCGGCGCGACCGGCCGCCGGGGTGGCTGCGCCGGTTGCAGGACCCGCGGCCCGCGTACGCCTTCGGTCTGGGGCTGCTGCTCGCCGTCGCCGTGCCGAGCGACGAGCTGGTCATGGCGTCGGTCGCGGGCAGCATGGCCGGGCACGGCCGGCCGTGGTGGCACCTGCTGCCGTTCGTGGCGCTCACCGTGCTGCTGCTGGCCCTGCCGCTGCTCACGCTGCTGATCTTCGGCGAGCGCGCGGAGCGGCTGCTGCCCGCCTTCCGGTCCTGGACCGACAGGCACTCCTGGCTGGTCAGCGAGGCCGTCATCGGAATCTTCGCGGCCTTCGTGGTGGCCGACCTGGCGGGGTCGTTCAGCCGGCCGTGAGGTCCACGTCGGCCAGCACCGGGTAGTGGTCGGACGCCGAGTCGGCGTCACCGTCGCGGACCACCCGGACCGCGCGTACCCGATCGGCCAGCGCCGGGGTGGCGAGCAGGTAGTCCAGCCGCATCCCGGCGAACTCGGCGCCGCCGTGCCGGGTCGGCACGGTCAGGCCGCCGGGTTCGTCGCCGCCGGAGCGCGGCCACAGGTCGACCAGCCCGGCGTCGAGCAGCCGGGCCACCGCGCGGGTGTCCACGGTACGGCCGTCGCGGCGCAGGTGCCGTCGCCGGTACGCCGTCGCCAGCCCGGCCAGCCGGGCGGTGTGGTCGACGGCGGGTTCCAGCGTGTTCAGATCCCCGGCGAGCAGCGCCAGCTCTCCCCCGGTACGCCGCAGCGCGGCGGCGAGCCAGTCCGCCTCCATCCGCCGCCGCCCACCCGTGTACGGGTACAGGTGCGTGCTGAGCACGGTGAGCGGGCCCGCGCCGGTCGCGACCTGCACCCGGGCGGCGGCGTGGTGGAACGGGCGGCGGACCCGGCCGGCGCGCAGCACCCGCCACGGCGGGCGGACCAGCACCGCCACCGGCTGACCGAAGCAGGAGCGGGCCAGGTACGCGGCCATCCCGAGCCGGTCGGCCAGCCCGCCCAGCGTGGCGTCCATGCCGCGCAGTTCCTGCAGCGCCAGCACGTCGGGGCGCTGCGCGGTGACGACCGAGACGATCCGGTCCCGGCGGTCGGTGCCGTCGCCGTCCCGCCCGCCGGTCCGGATGTTCCAGGTCATCAACCGCAGCATCGGCTCAGTTCGGCCGGGCGGCCTTGGCCAGCTCGTCGTCCAGCTCGTCCACCTGTTCGGACTCGATCGCCGGCTGGTTGCCCTCGGCCACGTCGGCGTTCGGCTTGATCACCCAGTACAGCAGCGACAGCCAGAGCGCGCCGAGCAGGATCGCGCCCATGAAGTCGGTCGGGTGGTGCATGCCCCGGTACATCCGGGAGGTGGCCACGCCGACCGGCATCAGCACGGCCATGCCCACGAACAGCCACCGCCACCACCTGTCGGTACGCGGGAACACGATGACCGCCATGGCGACCCAGAGGCAGATGGTCGCCGCGATGTGCCCGGACGGGAACGACGAGGTGGGCATCGGCCCGTCCAGGTTCTCCACCGGCGGCCGGGGCCGGTCCACCACGCGGGCGCTGGCCAGGAACAGGCTCAGCTCGCCGAACATCGCCAGCACCACGTACAGCACCGGGCGCCACCGCCGCCACACGGCCAGCACGATCGGGCAGAACACCAGCGAGACCAGCAGGATGGCGTGGGTGTCACCGAACTTGCTCCACCACCAGCTCAGCTCGGTCAGCGCGTCGGTGTGCCGCTCGGCGAACCAGCGCGGCACCTCGGTGTCGAGCGTGTCGAAGAACGTGCCCTTGGCGTGGTAGCTGACGAACATGCCGAACGCGTAGAGCACACCGAAGACGAGCACCCAGCCGACCAGCAGCTCGGCCACCGCCGAGCGGGGGTGCTCCAGCACCTTCTCCTCGTCCGGCGCGAGCGCCAGGTCCTCGCCCGCCTCCGGCTCCAGCCCCTCGCGCAGCGGCGGCACCGGCCGGCCGCGCTCGCGCCGCCACAGCCGGAAGGCGTACGCGGTGACGCCCAGCCAGGCCGCGCCGAGCAGCCAGCCGCCGATCACGTCGGACACGAAGTGCACGCCCAGCGCGATCCGGGTCAGCCCGACCAGGAAGATCAGCACGCCGGCGACGGCGATGGCGGGCTTGCGCCAGCGCGGCGACATGGCCGGCAGGAACACCAGCAGCAGCGCCCCGTACGCGACGAACGAGCCGAGCGCGTGACCACTGGGGAAGCTGTTGCCCGGCGCGCTGGCGATCGGCACGTCCACCACCGGGCGCAGCCGCCCGACCAGCGCCTTGAGCGACGGGTCGAGGATCAGCCCGCCGACGCCGGTGACGATCAGGTAGACCGCCAGCCGGGACTGGCGGCGGATCAGCAGGCCCACCACGGCGATGGTGATCAGCCAGATCAGCACCGGCCGTCCGCCCAGGTCGGTGATCGCCTGGAGCACGGTGACCAGCGGGCCGTGCGGCGCCACCAGGTCGTTGAACCACTCGGCCACCGCGTGGTCGGCGTCGCCCAGCGGGCTCCACCGGAACCGGACCAGCATGAGCAGCACGCCGAACCCGACTCCCGCGCCGGCCACGGCGAGCAGGCCCGCGAGGCTCCGTTCGGCGAAATGGCCCAGCGGCCGGCGCCCGGCTTCCTTGACCGCGGTCACACCGCACCTCCCTTGTTCTTCTGCGAGGCGCGCTGTACCCGATCGGCGTGTCCCGTACACGCCGCACCGGCGTGGCGTCAGAGCGAGGTCATGTCACCGGTGTCGAAAAGTTCCTCGCGTTGCGCCTCCGGCTCCCACAGGTCCGGCTTGGCGGGCTCCTCCACGCCGATGCGCATCGCTTCGAGCTGGGCCGCGAAGGCCAGCCCGCCGAACAGCGCGATCCCGGTGAGGTTGGCCCAGAGCAGCAGGGCCATCATGCCGGTCAGCGCGCCGTAGGTCTGGCCGAATCCGCCGCTGTACTTGACGTAGGCGGCGAGCAGCAGGCTGGCCAGCCACCAGATCGCGATGGCGATGGACGCGCCGAAGAAGAGCCAGGACAGGCCGGGCTGGCGGCGCCGGGGCGCGTGCCGGAACAGCACGGCGACGGCGAGCACGGTGAGGCCGAGGCTCAGCGGCCAGCGGATCACGTCCCACCCGGCCATGGCGAGGTCGCCCCATTCGTAGTGCCGCCGTACCGACTCGCCCATCGCCCGGCCACCGACCAGGATCAGGAAGCCGGCAAGCGCGGGCACGCCGGCGACCACCGCGAGGACCGCGGCGCGCAGGTACTTTGCCAGCGCCGGGCGGTCCCGCTCGACGCCGTAGATCCGGTTGGCGCCCCGCTCGATCTGCGCCATCGTGGTGGTCAGCGCGACCAGACCGGTGAGCAGACCGAGCGTCAGGGCCAGCTCACCGGCGTCCTCGGTACGCTCGCTGTCGGTCAGCAGGTCCTGCACCATGGCTTCGCTCTGGCCGGGCGTGATCGCCAGCACCGTGTCGGCGACGACCTTGCCGCCCTCGTCCACGCCCAGGTCGGTGATCAGGCCGGTGAGCGCGATCAGGAACGGCACCACGGCCAGGCAGAGCTGCAACGCCAGCGCCCGGGAGTGGCTGAAGCCGTCGCCGTAGCGGAACCGGATGAACGCGTCCCGCAGCAGGCACCAGCCGCCGTGCCGGCGCAGTGTGTGCCAGGCGTCGTCGGCGGACAACTCGTTCTCGGTCATCAACCGGGTCTCGGGGACCAGCTTGGTGCTACTCACGCCGAGCCTCCTCGACCAGGTGCTCACCACGCTCGCCGACCGCGTCGGCGTCCTCCGCCAGGTCGGGGTGCTCCTCGGGACGCGGTACGCAGAGCCAGAGCGACTCCGGGCGGATGGTGGCCTTGAGCGAGCGGCCCGGCTCGATCAGGTCGCCGTCGAGCTGCCGGGGCTGCGCCCGGGTGCTGGTGATCTCGACCGACCGGGCCCGGAACACCTCCATGCCGGGCACCCGGTCGCGGCGGCGCAGCACCGCCCAGCCCATGGCGAGCCAGTGGCGCAGCGTACGCGGCGTCAGCACCGCCACGTCCAGCCAGCCGTCGTCCGGTTCGGCCTCGGTGAGCAGGCGTACCCCGCCCTGGAGGCGCCCGACGTTGGCGACCAGGACCGAGCGGGCCCGGCGGCGCAGCGGCGGCTTGCCGTCGATGCGCACCGACACCCGCATCGGCCGGTCGCGCAGGTGCCGGGCGGCGCCCACCACGTACGCCGGCCAGCCGATCCGCTTCTTCGTGGTCTCGGAGGTGGAGTCGAGCATCTGGGCGTCGAAGCCCATCCCGGCCATCACCGCGAAGCACTTGTCGCCGACCACGCCGACGTCGAGGCGGCGCATCCCGCGCTCGACGGCGACCTGGAGCCCGGCGGCCAGGTCGCCGGAGAGGCCGAGGTTGGCGGCCAGCAGGTTGCCGGTGCCCTGGGGCAGCACGGCCAGCGCCACGTCGGTGCCGGCCAGCGCGGTCACGCAGGCCATCACCGTGCCGTCGCCGCCACAGGCGAAGACGACCTCCGCGCCCGCCTTCACGGCCTGTTCCGCCTGCCCGCGGCCCGGGTCCTCGACTGTCGTCTCGTACCAGGTCGGGGCCGGCCACCCGGCGGCGGCGAGCGCGCCGTCCACGGTGCGGCGGAACTCGTCCAGGTCGGCCACCTTGACCGGGTTGACCACCACTGCCGAGCGCGGGGTGCGGTTCTCCGCGTTCACCGGGCGCTTGTCGTCTGCACCGTCCACGGCGTCAGTGTGCAGGACACGGGGCGTGACGGCGACCCGGCGCAGCGGGACGTTGCGAGGACCGCAAACAGGTTTGAAAGACGGGTGGCCTCAGGCGGCCTCACGCAGCGCCGCGTCGACGCGGCGTCGCAGGTCGTCGATGTCCACCCCGGCCTCGGTGAGCACCACCGCGGCCAGGCCGTTTCCCTCGCGCAGCAGGCCGAGCAGGATGTGTTCGGTGCCGATGTGCCGGTGGTGCAGCCGCAGCGCCTCGCGCAGCGACAGCTCCAGCACCTTCTTGGCGCGGGGCGAGAACGTGCCGTGGTCCGGTCCGCGACGCCACCACCGGCGCGGGCGCGGGGTCGCCTCGCGCAGGGCGTCGGGGCCGAAGGACTGCTCGATCCGGGCCACTATCGCGGCGAGGTCGATGCCGATCTCGCGCAGCGCCGCCGCGTCCGCCTCGCCGAGCCCGTCCACGCCCTGCGCGGTGTGGCGGGCCACCGCGGCGCGCAGCGCGTCGGCGTCGACGCCGCCGGCCGCCAGCAGCCGTACCGCCAGGTTGTCGCTGTCGGCCAGTACGCCGAGCAGCAGGTGCTCGGTGCCGACCGGCCGCCGCCCCTCGGCGCGGGCCTCGTCGAGCGCGTGGTGCACCACGGTGCGGGCCCGGTCGGTGAATCGTTCGAACATCACGCCTCCCAGCTGTCGCGTACCGCCGGTCGTCCGGCGTGCTTCTTGTGGACCGCCTGCCGGCTGACCTCGAGGGCGTCGGCGATCTCCTGCCACGACCAGCCCTGTCGCCGGGCGTTGTCGACCTGGATCACCTCGAGCCGCTCCAGCAGCCGGCGCAGGGCGAGCACGGCGCGCAGGCCGACCTTGGGGTCGGTGCTGCCGGCCGCCGCCGCGAGTTCCGTAGCCTGACTCATGCTGTCAATGTAGGTTGACAGGCTCCCGTGTGTCAACCTCAGTTGACACGCGACCCGGCACGCCGCCCCGGGGCGGGACTATGCCCGGGGCGGGGTGGTTTTGTTCGCGGTGGACGTCCGGTCGAACTCGTCGCGGTTGCGGACGATGTCGCTCTGGTGATCACGGACCCAGTGCACGAGCCCGCTCACGGCCTCACTCAGTGAGTGGCCGAGCGGCGTCAGGGCGTACACCACCCTCGGGGGCACTTCCGGGTACGCGGTCCTGGTCACGAGCCCGTCGCGGTTGAGGGCGCGCAGCGTCTGGCCAAGCATCCGCTGGGAGATGCCGGCGACCTGCTCGTGCAGCGCGGTGAAGCGCAGCGGGCCGGACGCCAGGGCCGTGATGGTCAGCAGCGTCCACTTGTCGCCCACCCGCGCCAGCACGTCGCGGACGAGCTCGATCGTCTGAACGCAGTCCGGCGCGATCCCGCGCTGCGCAAGTTCGGCACCAAGGACGCTTGCCATGCTCTTCCGTTCCTCGCGCGTCAGTAGCTGACTTCAAAGTGCGTATCGGGCAGCCGGACTAAATCCGTTGGACGCATGTTTCTTACTAATCGTAACTGGCGTGCGGTCACCCGTTCGTGGCCGTGACAGCGGGAGGACGGCATGGTCCGGCACGACACGTTCACGATCACGCGGCACCTCGACGGGCCGCCGGGCGAGGTCTTCACCGCCTTCGCCGACTCCACGATCAGGCGCCGATGGTTCCGGCTTCCCGGCAGCGGCGCCTCGTACGAGCACGACTTCCGGGTGGGCGGTGGCGAGACGGCACGCAGCATCTTCACCTCGCTGGACACGGCACCCGAGCGACTGGAATACCGGTCGCGGTACATCGACATCGCGGACGCGCGCCGGATCGTCTACGGCTACGAGGCTGTCGTCGACGACGAACTGCGATGGACCTCGCTGGTCACCATCCGGCTCGGCGCCGAGACGACCGGAACCCGCCTGGAGTGGACCGAACAGGTGACCTTTCTCAGATACACGGGGGACGGCAGTTCCGACCTCGCGCACCTGCGCGGCGCCAGCGTGCTGCGGCTGAACGGACTGGACGCCGCCCTGCAATTCGAATCGACGAGAACGGATCACTCATGACGAACATCGGGATCATCCTCGGCAGCACCCGCCCCGGCCGGGTCGGTCACCAGGTGGCCGAGTGGGTGGCGAAGCACGGCAGCCGGCACGAGGGCGTCGACGTCGAGGTGGTGGACGTCAAGGACTACGACCTGCCGGTCTTCGACGAGCCGCAGTCACCGCTACTCGGCTCCTACACCCACCCTCACACGTGGCGCTGGAGCAAGAAGATCGCCGAGTTCGACGGATACGTCTTCGTCACTCCGGAGTACAACCGATCGATTCCCTCGGCGCTGAAGAACGCCATCGACTACCTCTACGGCGAGTGGAACAACAAGGCGGCCGGATTCGTCTCCTATGGCAGCAACGTCGGCGGCGCCCGCGCGGTGGAACACCTACGCCTCATCACGGCAGGTCTTCAGCTGGCAGGCGTACGCACCCAGGTCAGCCTGTCACTCGCCACCGACTTCGCGGCATTCACGACGTTCACTCCTGGCGATCGCCACGACACCATGCTCCGCCAGCTCTTCACCGAGGTGGCCGTCTGGGCCGACGCGCTCGCGCCACTGCGCCGGCCCTGACCGTGCAGGCCGCTCACGACCACCGCCAGTACCAAAATGCGCCCTGAAGATTCCACACCCCGGCCCGTCCCGGTGTTAGGTTCCGCTGGTGTTCCGCCGCCGTCCGCTGGACCGGCCGGTCGAGTCCGCGCGCCGGCTCACCGCCGGCCGCCTCTGCCTGGAGATCGCCGGGGGTAGCGTGGTCGGGCACCGCTACCCGGAGAACTACGACGTGCTGCACGTCGACCCCGACCTGCCGCTCGCCGTGGTCTGCGACGGGATGGGCGACGGCGAGGGCAGCCGGGTCGCCGGCACGACCGCCGCGGAGACGTTCGTGGCGCAGGTCCGCGCCGGCTGGCCCGCCGTCGGCGCCGCCGCGCTGCGGACCGCCGTGGCCGAGACTCAACGGCGGGTACGCCAGGCCGGCGCCGCGCAGTCCGGCCTGACCGGGTGCACGCTCACCGCGCTCGTCATCGAGCCGGACAGCGACCAGGGCTGGCTGGTGCAGCTCGGCGACTCGCGGGCGTACCGGCTGCGCGACGGGCTGCTGGAACTGGTGACAGTCGACCACACCATGGCCTGGCTCGGGCTGCTGCACGGATGGTGGCCGGCCGACTCGCCGGAGGCGGCACGGGCGCGCTACCAGCTGCTGCGATACGTCGGCCACCCGGACCGGCCCGAGCCGGACCTGCTCGCCGTGCCGCTGCGCCGCGGCGACACCTGGCTGCTGTGCACCGACGGGATCAGCGACCAGCTCGGCTACCACCGGCTGCGGGACCTGCTCGCCGCTCGGCGCGACCCGGCGCGCACCGCCGAGGCCCTGCTCGCCGCCAGCCTGGACGAGGGCGGCGAGGACAACGCCACCGCCGTCGTGCTGCGCGTCCACCCGGCGCTGCCCGCCCCGCGCTGACCGCCAGTTCCGCCGACCCGCTCCGGCGCACCCGGTCCCGCGACTACGGTGGGTGAAAAGCACGGGTCGGGAGGTGAGCCGGGGTGGCCGCACCCAGCCACGGCGCGGTGGTGGTCGGCGTGGGCCGGTCCGAGGCCGATCTGACGGTGGTCCGCACGGCCGCCGCCGAGGCCGCCGCCCACGACCGGCCGCTGCACCTGCTGCACGCGTTCAACTGGGCCGCGACGCCCGGCCCCGCCCCGGCCGGCGGCACCCGCACGGACGCGGAGAACGTGCTGGAGCACGCCGGGCAGGTCGTCGCCGAGTGCGCGCCGCAGGTGCCGGTCAGCGGCCGGATCGTCGAGGGCTCGCCGGTGGAGGCGCTGCTGCGGGTCGCCGACACCGCGTTCCTGATCGCGCTCGGTGACGGCGGCATGTCCGCCCACCCGGACCGCGTACCGCCCGACACGCCGGCGGTGGACGTGGCCGCCCGGGCCGGCTGCCCGGTGCTGGTCGGGCGCACCGAGCCGGCGCCGCCCGGGCCACTGCTCGTCGGCTTCGACGGGTCGCCCAGTTCGCAGGCCGCCCTCGGGTACGCCTTCGACTGCGCGCAACATCGGGGTGCCCGCCTGCTCGCCGTCCGGGTGATCGAGCCGGAGTCCGGCGACCGTGACGACGGGCGGCTGGAGGAGGCGGTCACCCGGCATGCCCGGCGGTATCCCCGCGTCGCCGCCGACTGCGAGACCGTCCACGGTGACCCGAGGTCCGTCCTGCTCGACCGGTCCCGCGCGGCGCAGATCGCGGTGGTGGCCGCCTGGGGAGACGGGCCGGTGGGGTCCACGCTGGGCGCGGTCAGCCAGTCCCTGCTCTACCACTCGCCGGCCCCGCTGATCGTCGTACGGGGCGTTGCCGCGGACTCCGGGGACGGGTCATGACGCCTGCGGGAGGCGGGACCAACGGCCCTGACCGGCGAGCCCCGAGGGGACGAGGCTGGACACGCCGGGGAAGAAGATGTGGTCCCCGAGTGGCAGCCGACTCCCAGCCACGAGAGGCTAAGGCAGCATGGACACCGCGGTGAACCTGCACAGCCCCCTGACCGAAGACGAGTTGCGTCGGCTGGACGCCTACTGGCGCGCGGCGAACTACCTGACCGTCGGCCAGATCTATCTGCTCGACAACCCGCTGCTGCGCGAACCACTCAAGCCCGAGCACGTCAAGCCGCGCCTGCTGGGCCACTGGGGCACCAGCCCCGGGCTCAACCTGCTCTACACGCACCTCAACCGGGTCATCGTGAACCGGGACCTGTCCGCCATCTTCGTCACCGGCCCCGGCCACGGCGGCCCGGCGCTGGTGGCGAACACCTGGCTGGAGGGCACCTACAGCGAGCTGTACCACCACATCCCCCGGGACGAGACCGGCATGCAGCGGCTGTTCCGGCAGTTCTCCTTCCCGGGCGGCATCCCGAGCCACGTGGCGCCGGAGGTGCCGGGTTCGATCCACGAGGGCGGCGAGCTGGGGTACGCGCTGAGCCACGCGTACGGCGCCGCGTTCGACAACCCGGACCTGCTCGTGGCCTGCGTGATCGGTGACGGCGAGGCGGAGACCGGCCCGCTGGCCGGGAGCTGGCTGTCGAACGTGTTCCTCAACCCGGCCCGCGACGGCGCGGTGCTGCCGATCCTGCACCTCAACGGCTACAAGATCGCCAACCCGACGGTGCTGGACCGGATCCCCGCCGAGGACCTGCGGGACATGATGCGCGGCTTCGGCTACGAGCCGTACCTGGTCGAGGGCGACGACCCGGCGACAGTGCACCAGCGGCTGGCCGGCACGCTCGACCGGGCGGTCGACGAGATCGCCGCGATCCAGCGCCGGGCCCGCTCCGGCGAGCACGTCGAGCGTCCCCGGTGGCCGATGATCATCCTGCGGACGCCGAAGGGCTGGACCGGTCCGTCCCGGGTCGACGGCAAGCAGGTCGAGGGCACGTTCCGCGCCCACCAGGTGCCGATCTCGCAGGTCCGGGACAACCCGGAGCACCTGGCCGAACTGGAGCGCTGGCTGCGCAGCTACCGGCCGGAGGAGCTGTTCGACGCCACCGGCGGTCCGGTCGCCGAGGTGGCCGAGCTGCCGCCGGCCGGTGACCGCCGGATGAGCGCCAACCCGGTCGCCAACGGCGGCCGGCTGCTGCGCAATCTGGAGCTGCCGGACTTCCGCGACTACGCGGTCGACGTCCCGACGCCCGGCGAGCCGATGGCCGGCGCGACGGGTGTGCTCGGTCCCTGGGTCCGCGACGTGATCGCCCGCAACCCGGAGACGTTCCGCCTGTTCGGCCCGGACGAGGTCGCCTCGAACCGGCTCGGCGCGGCGTTCGAGGTCACCGACCGCGCGTTCGTGGGCGCCGAGATCCCCGGCGACGACCACCTCTCCCCCGACGGCCGGGTGATGGAGGTGCTCTCCGAGCACCTGTGCCAGGGCTGGCTGGAGGGCTACCTGCTGACCGGCCGGCACGGCATCTTCACCAGCTACGAGGCGTTCATCCACATCGTCGACTCGATGGTCAACCAGCACGCCAAGTGGCTGAAGGTGACCCGGCACATCCCGTGGCGGGAGCCGGTGGCGTCGCTGAACTACCTGCTGTCCAGCCACGTGTGGCGCCAGGACCACAACGGCTTCTCGCACCAGGATCCGGGCTTCATCGACCACGTGGTCAACAAGAAGGCCGAGGTGGTCCGGGTCTACCTGCCGCCGGACGGCAACACGCTGTTGTCCACCATGGATCACTGCCTGCGCAGCCGGCACTACATCAACGTGGTGGTGGCCGGCAAGCAGCCCGCGCCGAACTGGCTGACCATGGACGAGGCGATCCAGCACTGCCGCCGCGGCCTGGGCATCTGGGACTGGGCCAGCAGCGACGAGGGCACCGAGCCGGACGTGGTGCTCGCCTGCGCCGGCGACGTGCCGACGCTGGAGACGCTCGCCGCCGTCGACCTGCTGCGCCGCCACCTGCCGGACCTGAAGGTCCGCGTCGTCAACGTGGTCGACCTGATGCGCCTGCAGCCGCCGTCGGAGCACCCGCACGGCCTGCCGGACAACGAGTTCGACACCATCTTCACCAGCGACAAGCCGGTCATCTTCGCCTACCACGGCTACCCGTGGCTGATCCACCGGCTCACCTACCGCCGGACCAACCATGAGAACCTGCACGTGCGCGGCTACAAGGAGGAGGGCACCACCACGACGCCGTTCGACATGGTGATGCTCAACGACCTGGACCGCTTCCACCTGGTCATCGACGTGATCGACCGGGTGCCGGGGCTGCGGTCGCGCGCCGCGCACCTGCGTCAGGACATGGTGGACGCCCGCCAGGCCTGCCGCGACTACACCCGCCGCTACGGCGAGGACGACCCCCGGGTCGCCGAGTGGCGCTGGATCCGCGAGAACGACCCGGCCGTGAGGAGTGGCGAATGAGCGGCGAGGAGATCCTGGTCGGCTACGACGGTTCCGCCGACGCGGTGATCGCCCTGAACTGGGCGCTGGACGAGGCGGGCCGCTCGGGACGGCCGGTACGCCTGGCGTACGTCTTCGAGTGGCTGACCGTGACCGGCTGGATCGGTCCCGGCGTGGCCCCCGGCGTGTGGCCGGACGAGGCGGCCCGGCAGCAGGTCGACGAACTGGTCCGCAAGGCGGCGGCGGACGCCGCCGCCGACCGGCCGGGCCTGACCGTGCACGGCGAGGTGTTCGACGGCCCGCCCGCGCTGGTGCTCCAGGAGCGGTCCGCCGACGCCGGGATGCTGGTGCTCGGCAGCCGGGGCCACGGCGGCTTCGGCGGCCTGCTCGCCGGGTCCACGGCGGTCTCGGTCACCGCGCACGCCCATTGCCCGGTGGTGGTGGTCCGCGACGGCCAGGCCGCCACGTCCGGGCCGGTGGTGGTCGGCTCGGACGGCTCGGAGTCGGCGCTGCGGGCGCTCGGCTTCGCCGTCGAGCGGGCCGCCCAGCGGGACGTGCCGCTGCGGGTGCTGCGGGCCTGGGAGCCGCCGGGCGACAGGTGGGTGCCGCCGGACTTCGACCCGGAGCAGGTCGCCGCGAGCGAGCGCGCGGCCGCCGAGGCGGAGCTGGCGCCCTGGCGGGAGAGCTTCCCCGACGTGCCCGTCGAGATCGAGGCCGTCCCCGGCAGCGCGTCGGCGCTGCTGGTGGAGGCGAGCCGGTCGGCGCAGCTCGTGGTGGTCGGCAGCCGGGGCCGGGGCGGCCTGCGCGGCATGCTGCTCGGCTCGGTCAGCCAGCAGCTCATCCAGCACTCGCACTGCCCCGTCGCCGTGGTACGCGAGCGCTGACTCAGCGGCCGGTCGCGGTCGAGCCGTCCTCCGGGTTGAGCGAGAAGTAGTCCTCCTCCTCCTGGGCCAGGTGCAGGCGCAGCACCGCGTCCAGGCCGTAGAGCGCGGCGAGCAGGTCGGGCACCTCGTCACGGCGCAGCCGGCCGTCCGGCTGCGCCGTGAGGTGCCCGCCGATCCGCTCCACCAGCCGGACGATCTCCACGTGCGCCCGGCTCATCGTGGAGGTGGCCTCGTCGCTGCCGAGCGGACCGGCCAGCGCCGGGTAGAGCTGC
Organism: Micromonospora sp. WMMA1947; assembly: GCF_027497355.1. Classification (NCBI taxonomy): domain Bacteria; kingdom Bacillati; phylum Actinomycetota; class Actinomycetes; order Micromonosporales; family Micromonosporaceae; genus Micromonospora; species Micromonospora sp. WMMA1947. The sequence goes on from NZ_CP114909.1 coordinate 210,175, forward strand.
CGGTCCTCGGCCGCCTCGTGCGGCAGCACCTCGTCGACCAGGCGCCGGTGCACCTCGCGCAGCGCCGGCAGGCACGCCGGGTCGTCCGGGCGGGTCGCCACCAGGTCGGCGGTGTCCCGCAGCTCTGCGAGCACGTCGCGGACGCCGCCGTGCTCGCTGGCGTACCTGTCGATCAGTTCGACGGTGTGCGCGGGCAGGTCGCGCCGCCGCAGGCCGCCGCCGAGCGCGCGCAGCGCGTTGAGGATCACCAGGACGTCGATGCCCTCCTGCAGGAACGCGCCGGCCACCGGGGGCAGCCGCCCCGCGGCCGCCACCAGCATCGCCAGCACCGCCAGTCCCATGCCGACGGTGGCGCTCTGCACCGCGATGCGGCGGGCGTACCGGGCGATCTCGACGGCGTCGGCGAGCCGGTCGAGGCGGTCCACGGTGAGCACCGCGTCGGCCACGTCCGCCGAGGCGGTCGCCCCGGTCGCGCCCATCGCCACGCCGACGTGCGCCTCGGCCAGCGCGGGCGCGTCGTTCACGCCGTCGCCGACCATCACGGTCACGGCGTGCGCAGACTCCTCGCGTACCCGCTCGGCCTTCTCCTGCGGCGAGCACCGCGCGATCACGTCGTCCACGCCCACGACCTGCGCGACCTGCCGGGCCGTGCCCGGACGGTCGCCGGTCACCATGACCAGCCGGGAAAGGCCCGCCTCGCGCAGCCGCCGCACGGTCCGGCGGGCGTCCGGGCGGACCGGGTCCTCCAGCAGGATCGCGCCGAGCGGCCCGTGGTCGTCGCTGACCCAGACCGCGGAACGCCCGGCCCGTTCGGCGCGCTCACCGAGCCGGCCCGCCCACTCCGGCGGCTCCCCGGCGAGCTGCCCGACGTGCACCATCCGCCCGTCGACGCGCCCGCTCACCCCGTGCCCCGGTTCCTCGGTGACCTGCGTCGGCTCGGCCAGCGGCAGCCCGCGCTCGCGGGCCTGCCGGACCAGCGCGGCGGCCAGCACGTGCGGGGAGAGCTGCTCGACGGAGGCGGCCAGCCGCAGCACCTCGTCCCGGTCGCCGCCCGGCGCCACCACCACCTCGGCCGCCCGGGGCCGCCCGGCGGTGAGCGTGCCGGTCTTGTCCAGCAGCAGCGTACGGGCGCGGCCGAGCTGTTCCAGCGACCCGCCGTCACGGACCAGCACGCCGCGCCGGGCCACCCGGGACAGCCCGGAGACCACGGCGATCGGGGTCGCCAGCAGCAGCGGGCACGGTGTCGCCACCACGAGCACCGCCACTGCCCTGGTGAACTCGCCGGACAGCAGCCACGCCAGCCCGGCCAGCACCAGCGTGAACGGCACGAACGCGGCGGCGTACCGGTCGGCCAGCCGTACCATCGGGGCCTTGCGGGCGGTGGCCTCGCCGGCCAGGCGGACGATGCCCGCGTAGGTGCTCTCCGCCGCGTTGCGGCGGGCCCGCAGCCCGAAGCCGGCGCCCGCGTTGACGACACCGCTGGCGACCTGTTCGCCGGCCGCGCGGGTGACCAGCTGCGACTCGCCGGTGACCACCGACTCGTCGAGCGTGGCCGCCTCCTCGACCACGCCGTCCACCGGCACCACGTCGCCCGGCCCGACGACCAGGCGGTCCCCCACCTCGACGCGGTCCAGCGGCACCACCTCGATCCCGCCGTCCGGCGTCCGGCGACGCGCCTGCCGGGGCGCGCGTTCCAGCAGCGCCCGCAGGTCACGGGTGGCGCGACGCTGGGCGTACTCCTCCAGCGCCCGCCCGGTGGCGACCATCACCGCGATCACGGCGCCGGCCAGGTACTCCCGCACCAGCAGCGCGCCGAGCAGCGCCAGCACCGCGATGACGTCCACCCCGAACTGCCGCAGCCACAGCTGGCGCAGCGTCGTCCAGGCAGCGGGCACCAGGGCGACCACCGTGACCGCGGCCCAGACCAGCCGGGCGGCGTCGTGCGCGCCCGCGAACCACAGCGCCGCCCCGGCCAGCACGGCCGCGGTGAGCAGCACCAGCGGCGCCCACTCGGCCCGTGCCCACCGCCGGGCACGGGCCGGCTGCTCGGGTACGCACTCGCGTGGTTCGCTTCCCACGTGTGGATCGTCTCAGCCCGGACGTGGGACGGACAGGGCGATGCGGGTAATCCGGGGGATGGAACGGCGTCCCCACCCGCCCGTGGGGCACGATGGGGAAAACAGGAAAGGTCGTGACGATGAGCCACGAGACGCCGGCCGGCGATCGCCCGTTGACCACCGCGCTCGCGGAGGCCGCCGGAATGGCCGGCCACGCCCCCTCGGTGCACAACACGCAGCCGTGGCACTGGACGGTCCTGCCCGACGCGCTGGAGCTGCGGGTGGTCCGCGAACGGCACCTCAGCGCCATGGACCCGGAAGGGCACCTGCTGGTGGTGAGCTGCGGCGCCGCGCTGCACCACGCCCGGGTGGCGCTGGCCGCCGAGGGCTGGACCCCGGTGGTGGAACGGCTGCCCGACCCGGCCGAACCCGACCTGCTGGCCCGCATCACCACCCTCAAGCACACCGGCGCCGACCCCGACGCCATGCGCGTCGTGCAGTGCATGCAGGTGCGGCACACCGACCGGCGGCCGGTCAGCGACGAGCCGATCCCCACCGCCGCGCTCGACGACATCGAGCGGGCGGCCACGCTGGAAGGCGTGAACCTGCAACTGCTCGACGACACCCAGAAGATCCAGCTCGCCGGCGCCGCCCAGCAGGCCGCCGCCGTCGAGGCGGACAGCCCGGAGCTGCGCGAGGAACTGGCGTACTGGACCAGCCGGGCCGGCACCGGCACCGGGCTGCCGCCGGAGGTGCTGCCCGACCAGGCCCCGCAGACGACCGTTCCGGCCCGCGACTTCGGCCGCGCCGGCTCGCTGCCGATCGGGCCCGGCCACGACAAGACCGCCGTGTACGGGATCCTGTGGGGCTCCGACGACGAGCTGATGAGCTGGCTGCGCGCCGGTGAGGCGCTCTCCGCCGCCTGGCTCACCGCCACCCGGCACGGGGTGTCGCTGGTGCCGCTGTCCGGTGTGGTGGAGGTCGAGGGCACCCGCGAGGTGCTGCGGCAGATGCTCTCCGGCCTGGGGTACCCGTACATCAGCATGCGGCTCGGGCTGGCCGACCCGAACCACGCCGGGCCGCCGCACACGCCCCGGCTGGACGCCGCGCAGACGGTCGACACCTCGGCGGTCCGCGACCGTCTCGCCTGACCGGTCTCGATCAGCGCGGCCACCGGGCGATACCATCGCCCGGTGGCCGCCGCACCCCAGTCCCCGCACGAGCACGTCGCGCCGTCGCTCGGGCTGACTCCGCTGTCCCGCGTCCGCCTGGACGAACTGCTCCAGGAGATGCTCGACCGCGTCGGCGAGGTGGTGACCAGCCGCGAGCGGCTACGGGCCCTGCTGGACGCCGTCGTCGGCATCGGGTCCGACCTCGATCTGCGCAGCACGCTGCAGCGGATCGTGCAGTCGGCGTGCGAGCTGGCCGGCGCCCGCTACGGCGCGCTCGGCGTGATCGGTCCCGACCGCATGCTGCACGACTTCATCGTCCACGGCATCAGCCCCGAACTGCACGCCAAGATCGGCGAGCTGCCGCACGGCCGCGGCGTGCTGGGTCTGCTCATCGACGAGCCGAAGCCGGTCCGCATGCCGGACATCACCAAGCACCCGAAGTCGTACGGCTTCCCGCCGAACCACCCGCCGATGCACAGCTTCCTCGGTGTGCCGGTGCGCATCCGCGACCACGTCTGGGGCAACCTCTACCTGGCCGAGAAGCAGGGCGCGACCGAGTTCACCGAGGACGACGAGGAGATCGTGGTGGCGCTGGCCGCCGCGGCCGGCGTGGCGATCGAGAACGCCCGCCTCTACGCGCTGGCGCACCGGCGGGAACGCTGGCTCGCCGCCGCCGCGGAGATCACCTCGGTGCTGCTCGGCGAGGTACGCCGAACCGACGCGCTGACGCTCGTGGCCCGCCGTGCCCGCGAGGTCGCCGAGGCCGAACTGGCGCTGGTGCTGCTCTACGACGAGGACGAGGCCCAGTTCACCGTCGAGGTCGTCGACGGCGCCGACCCGGTCACCCGGGAACTGGTCGGCGCGGTGCTGCCGGCCGCCGAGACCAGCTTCGCCGCGTCCGCCACGTCGGGCCGGCACGACCAGGTGGAGAACCTCGCCGCCGCCGCGCCCTGGCCCCGGCCCGTGGTCGCCGGCCCGGCCGTGGTCTCCCCGCTCGCCGCCGCCGACACGCTGCACGGCGTGCTGGTGATCGGCTACCGGCCCGACCACGGGCCCGCCGCCGACGACGACCTCGCCCTGCTCGCCAGCTTCGCCGGGCAGGCCGCGCTCGCCATGGAACGGGCCCGCGGGCAGGAGGAGCGGGAACTGCTGGTGGTCCTGGAGGACCGCGAACGCATCGCCCGCGACCTGCACGACGTGGTGATCCAGCGGCTGTTCGCCACCGGCCTGCAACTGCAGAGCGGCGCGATGAACGCCCGCCCCGAGGCGGCCAAGCGGATCAACCAGGCCGTCGACGACCTGGACGCCACCATCCGCGACATCCGCCGCACCATCTTCGAGCTGCGCACCCCGATGAGCGCGGCGCTGCGCACCGAGATCCGCGAGGCGATCGAGGTGGCCGCCGAGTCGCTCGGCTACCGCCCCGACCTGGAACTGATCGGCCCGATCGACAGCGCCGTCCCGGACGACCTGCGCGGAGAACTCACCGCCGTGCTGCGCGAGGCGCTCTCCAACGCGGTACGCCACGCGCAGGCCGACCGGGTGTCGGTGCGCGTACGCGTCGACTCCGGCCGGGTCGAGATCACCGTCACCGACGACGGGATCGGCTGCGACCCGGAGGCGGCCCGCAGCGGGCTGGTCAACCTGCGGGAACGGGCCGAGCGGCTCGGCGGCGAGTTCTCGCTGCGCCGGGCCGAGCCGCGCGGCACCGAGGTGCGCTGGAGCGCCCCGCTCGACTGAGGCGGCGTCAGGTGTTCTTGCCGAGCAGGCGGGTGGCCAGCACCGCCGCCTGCGTACGCCGCTCCAGGCCGAGCTTCGCGAGCACGCTGGAGACGTAGTTCTTCACCGTCTTCTCGGCCAGGAACATCTTCCCGGCGATCTCCCGGTTGGTGAGCCCCTCCGCCACGTACTCCAGGATCCGCCGCTCCTGCTCGGTGAGCGACTTCAACTCCCGGGGCTGCTCCACGCCGCTGCGGATGCGCTCCAGCACGCGGGTGGTGATCGCCGGGTCGAGCAGGGACTGCCCCGCCGCCACCCGGCGGACAGCGTCCACCAGGTCGGTGCCGCGGATCTGCTTGAGCACGTACCCGGCGGCGCCCGCCATGATCGCCGCGAACAGCGCCTCGTCGTCCTCGTACGAGGTGAGGATCAGACCCTTGATCGAGGAGTCCACGGCGCGGACGTCCCGGCAGACGTCGATGCCGTTGCCGTCGGGCAGCCGGGCGTCGAGGATCGCCACGTCGGGGCGCAGCGCCGGGATGCGGCGCGCCGCCTCCTGGGCCAGGCCGGACTCGCCGACCACCTCGATGTCGCCGCTGCTCTGGAGCAGGTCGGCAAGGCCACGACGGACGACCTCGTGGTCGTCGAGCAGGAACACCCGGATCATCCGTCCTTTCTACCCGCTTTCCCGCCCCCGTAGCACGGGTCGAAAGTCCCGTCCTGCCCGCGTCGGCCGGGACCGACGGCCGGGCCCAGGTGGGGACCTCCGGCCCTGCTCACCGCGCCGCCCGCTGACGCACCGTAGTGGTGTACCCGGCCGGGGAAGCCGGCGCCGCACGAGAGGGAGCACCACCATGACGACCGAATACACCGGCGAGCAACTGCGGGCCGCGGTCGCCGACGCGGTCCGGGCGCCGTCGCTGCACAACACCCAGCCGTGGCGGTTCCGGCTCGTCGACGGCGGCATCGAGGTGTCCGTCGACCCGCTGCGCGGCCTGCCCGCCACCGACCCGACCGGCTGGGGCGCACGGATCGCCGCCGGGGCGGCCCTGTTCAACCTGCGGCTGGCGCTCGCCGTAGCGGGCACCCCGGCCACCGTGCGGCTGCGCCCGTACCCCGCCGACCCGGACGTCGTGGCCCGGCTGGTGCCGGACGTGCCGCGCCGTCCCACCCCGGTCGAGCAGAGCCTGTACGGGGCGATCAGCCACCGGTTCAGCAACCGCGCGCCGTTCTGGCCGGACCCGGTGCCGGCCGAGGCCCGCTGGCGGCTCGGCGAGGCGGCCCGCGCCGAGCAGTGCTGGCTGGAGCTGGTGATCGGCACCAGCGCCGTCAACGCGGTCGCCGAGGTCGCCCGCAGCGCCCACCGGGTGCTGGAACGCGACCCCGCGTACGTGGCCGAACGAGCCGAGTGGATCCGCTCCGAGCCGGCCCCGGACGGGGTGCCCATCGGCGCCGGCGGACCGCAGAGCGAACCGCAGGACCTGCTGCCCCAGCGCGGCTTCGGCGGCCGCAACCGCGCCCCCGGTCGCGACTTCGAACCGGAGCCGCTGGTCGCGGTGCTCGGCTCGGCCGGCAACACGTCCGCCGACCAGATCCTGGCCGGGCAGGCGCTGCAGCGGGTGCTGCTCACCGCCACCGACGCCGGGCTGAGCGTGTCGATGCTGTCCCAGCCGATCGAGGTGCCCGCCGCGCGCGAGGCGCTGCGGATGTCGCTGGGCCGGTTCGGCACCCCGCAGATGGTGATGCGGATCGGGTACGGCCAGCCGGGCCGCGCCACCCCGCGTCGCCCGGTCGAGGAGGTGCTGGACCTCCCGGTCGCGTCGGCCTGACCCTTACCCCTCCGCAGGTCAGGCCGGCCGCCCCGGCCCCCTGTGCCGGCTGCGCGCTCCGGCGCCGACTCAGGCCGGGAGCGTGGCCAGCAGGGCGGCTTCCCGCTCCGGCGCCAGGCCGACCGGGGCGCGCGCCGGGCGCCCCGCGCGGTCCGGCACGCGCCCCACCTCGCGCAGCCACCGCCAGGTGTCGGCGACCGTCTCGGTCACCGGCCGGCAGACCAACCCCGCCGCGTACGCCCGCTCGACGTTGCGCTCCTGCAACCAGCGGTACTCGTGCCCCTGCGGAATCCACACCGGCAGGTCGTTCCACGGCTCCACCCCGGCCGCCAGAATCGGCTCCGGCGCCGTCCACCGCAGCGTCGCGGCCGACCCGGTCGCCGCCACCGCCGCGTCGAGCAGGTCACCCATCGTCGCGTGCCCGGTGCGACCCACCACGTTGTACGCCCCGCCGACGCCCTCGGCACCCCGGTCCAGCAGCCAGGTCGCCAGGTCGCGAACGTCCACGTACTGGATCGGCAGGTCACGCGGCCCCGGTGCCAGCACCTCGCCGCCCCGGGCGATCCGGTTCAGCCACCACGGCAACCGCCCGATGTCCTCCCCCGGCCCGAGGATCAGCCCGGCGCGCGCCAGCAGCGCCCGGTCACCGAACACCCGCGTCGCGGCGAGTTCCCCGCCGGCCTTGTTCGCCGGATAGTCACCGTCGTCGTCGGCGTCCGCGTCCGCCGCCACCGTCGGCGCCTCCTCGCCGGTGCCGAGCTCGACGGGTGGCGCGTACACCGAGCCGCTGGACACGTACACGTAGTGCGGCACGGCGTCGACGAGCGCCGACGCCGCGTCCCGTACCGCCCGGGGCGCGCCGTCCCACGTGTCCACCACCAGGTCCCACTCGCCGCCGGTGAGCGCGGCCAGCCCGTCCGGCGCGGTCCGGTCACCCCGCAACCGGTGTACGCCGTCCGGCACCCGCCCGTGTACGCCCCGGTTGAACACTGTCACCTGCCAGTCGCGGCGTACCGCCTCGGTCACCACGGCACCGCCGACAAAGCCCGTACCGCCAAGCATCAGGAGTCGCATGCGTCCCAGCGTGCCGCCCCGCGCCGCCCGGCAGGCCCCCGTTCACGGTAAGCAGATCTGCCAACGGCAGAACCACGGGTCAGCCCGGCACAGACGGGCGCGCGCCGCGCTGCGCGCGGCGAGCGGGATCTGCCGCGCCGTCCGCCCCCCTGCCCCGCCGATCTTGGAGTTGTGGTGCCACGAATTGCCCCGTTCAGCCCTCTTCGCGAGGTGCCACAACTCCAAGATCGCCGACCCTCGGGCCTTCACGGGGAGTTCTCGGGCCCCCGACCCGCCGAGTCCTTTAAAGCGCGCGCGATCTTGCACTTTGGTGCCCCGCAAACCGCGCGAATGGGACGTCCGGAGGGCGCAAACTGCAAGATCGCGTGGCCCGTCGGCGGCCGCTGCGCTCCCGTTCGGCGCACGCCCTGCCCGGTCGCGTCGATCATGAACTTGACGGCGCCTGGTGTCCGTTTTGTCGCCGCCAACCTCATGATCAACCCTGTGGAGGGGCGCCCGGGGAGGGCTTCTCCGGGTGATCAAGGAGTTTGTGGGCTCAAGGGGGCCGGGAGGTGCCACAAACTCCTTGATCACGGGGTGCAGGGTGAGGTGCTCGGCTGGGCTCGGTGAGGGTTGGGCGGGTGTGGGGTGGGTGTCCGGTTCGGGGGTGGTGGGCGGCACTGTGGTGGCGGAATCGTGGGCGGGTGCCGGGCGTTGTAACCGGGTGAACGACCGAGCACCGGCTGCCGCCGAGCGAGGCGGTGCCGGCTGTGGGCACAGGCCCAGGGCCGCGGTCGTTGAGTACGTCTCCGACGGCGTGATCCCGCCCGGCTGGTCGTTGACGATGGTTGCGACGACGCGTCAGGGCCCCGGGAATCATCCTGGCCGACGGGTCGTTGAACATGGTTCCGACGACGTGAACCCTCCGCACCGCACCCCCCGGTGGTGGCGTGAAGGCCCCGGGAATGATGCCGGGTGGCCGGTCGTTGGACATGCTTCCGGCGCCGCGTAGAGGCCCCCGCCCCGCGAGCAGCCGAGAGAATCCCCAAGACTTTGAGCGCCTGACGGTGCCCACGCATCCCCCCGGGTGCGTTGCCCCCCGAATGGAGCACTTCTGATGAACACGATTCTGCGTAAGAGCGTTCTGGGTATTGCTGGTCTGGCTTTCACCGGTGGCGTGTTCGCCGGCCCCGTCGCCGCCCACGCGGCCGACACCACCCACGCGGCGAAGCCGGTCACGGCGACGGTGCAGGGTGACAAGCTGATCCCGCACGGCGTGCAGGGCGCCCAGTCGCGCATCGACCTGAACGACGAGCAGACCGCCAACGTGAAGGCGATCATCGCCGCGACGAAGAAGGCCGGCATGGACGAGCGTGCCGCGGTGGTGTCGATCGCGACGGCGTTGCAGGAGTCGAAGCTGGAGAACCTGGGTCACCTGGGTGACCGTAACGACCACGACTCGCAGGGCCTGTTCCAGCAGCGCCCGTCCAGCGGTTGGGGCACGGTGGAGCAGATCACCGACCCCGAGTACTCCACCACCGCGTTCCTGAAGGGTCTGAAGCAGGTCGACGGCTGGAAGGACATGCCGCTGACCAAGGCCGCCCAGACCGTGCAGGTGTCGGCCTACCCGGACCACTACGCCCAGTGGGAGCAGCAGGCCGCCGACCTCGTCGCCGAGCACTGGAACAAGTAAGACGAACAACGAAGAACGCAGCGAAAGGCCGGCACCCCGAACCAACGGGGTGCCGGCCTTTTCGCGTACCCGATGGGTCAGGCCGGGGGCAGCACGAACGTCCACGTGGTGGTGGTCGTGCTGGCCGCGGCGCCGGTGGCGGTGAGTCCGCCGTAACTGCCGGTCGGCACGCTGCTCGCCGAGTCGGCGAGCAGGCCGGTCACCCGGCCGCCGCCGGTCTGCGAGGTGTTGCTGCGCACCGCCACGCCCGCCGGTGGGGTGAGGACGGTGGAGGTGCTGTCGCCGTGCAGCCAGTACGACACGGCCCAGCTCTGCGCGGCGGTCACCGGCGCGTACGGGGTGATCCGTGCGGCGGTGCTCGCCGGGTCGGTGGCCCTGGCGAACACGGGCGCGACCGGCGCCACTCCCCGGTACGCGGCCAGCACCAGGTTGCCCTTCGCCTGGCTGTCCAGTGTCACCCGGACCGCCGTGCCGGCGTCACCGGCGCTCGCGGTCTTCCACCAGGCCGTGGTGGTGGCGAAGCCGCCGTCGAGCCGGTCGAGCCGGGTCCAGCCGGTCACCCCGGTCGGCTCACCGGTGCCGGTGTGCGTGTTCTGGCTGAGCACGAGCAGCAGCGTGTCACCCGCCTGCACGCCCGACGGGACGGTGACGGTGTGGCTGGTCCAGTTGGCGTTCGCGGTGGCCTGGCCGACGAACGAGATCCGCTCCGGTACGGGCGCGACAGTCACGTCGACGGTCGCGGTGCCGGTGGCGCCCCGGTCGTCGGTGACGGTGAGCGTGACGGGGTAGGTGCCGGCGGCCGCGTACGTGTGGGACGTGGTCGGCACGGAGGCCGTGCCGGTGGTGTCCCCGTCGCCGAAGGTCCAGCTGTGGTTCTGGATCGCGCCGTCGGCGTCGGTGGATCCCGCGCCGGAGAACGTGCACACCAGCCCGGAGCAGGTCGGCGTCAGCGCGGCCACCGGCGCCTGGTTGGCCGGGCCGCCCGATCCCTTCAGGATCTTCACGTAGTCGATGTCGCCGGCGAAGTAGTCGCAGGTGACCTTCGTACCGTCGCACTGGCTCTTGCCGCCGACGGACAGCGGCCACGTGTTGGCGATGGTGCCGGTCGGCCCGTTGAGGCGGCTGGTCCGCACGCCGTCGACGTACATCTCCACGTACGCGGAGGTGCGGTTGCAGGTGATCGTGTGCCACTGGCCGTCGGAGATCGGCACGTCCGTGTAGCCGGTACGGGAGGCGCCGTCCGCGCCCCGGAACAGGCACTTCGGCTTACCGTTCGGCGCCTCGAACTTCCAGTAGCCGCCGGCGGTGTTGCCCTGTCCCTTCTGGAGGATGTTCCCGAAGGAGTACGTGGTCCGGTAGCGGATGGTCACCGAGAAGTCCCCGGCGTCCGGGTTGAAGTCGGTGCTGTGCGGCACCAGGTCGACGTGGCCCGGGACGTACTCCTGGTCGGTGGGCAGGTGCGTGGCGAAGCGGTGGCCGGTCGCCCCGGCGTAGAGCGCGCCGGTGACCACCTCGTCGCCGATCGCGCCGTGGCGGCCGTTGCCGCTGTAGTCGGTCAGGACGGTCGACGACGCCGGCTCGTCCATGCTGAAGAACGCCACCGTCCTGGTCGCGGTGGCCTGCGCGGGCGCGGCCGAGACCGTCACCCCGGCCGCCGCGACGACAGTCGCCACCCCTAATCGGGCGGCCGTCCGCCGCCACCGTCCCCGCTCGATCGTTGTCATGTGACCGCCTCCCTGCGCATCGGGCATCACAGTGACACGCCTGGTGGCAGCGGCAGAATAATCCGCACGGTGGACCTGGGAGACCGATGTAGCCGGTGCCGGCTGTCCGGTGGGAGACGACCGCCTGTCGACCGGCGGCGTGGTGACTCTCGGTGGGCGATACTGGGTTTGAACCAGTGACCTCTTCCGTGTCAAGGAAGCGCGCTCCCACTGCGCCAATCGCCCGGGCAATCGCGAGCGGACGACGGGATTCGAACCCGCGACCCTCACCTTGGCAAGGTGATGCGCTACCAGCTGCGCTACGTCCGCGTGCCGCCGGATTCGCGCCGGCGACGGGGTGAACTCTACCCGATCCCAAGATCGCCGTGCGGCAGACCCCCGCCGCGCCGGATGGCCGCGTGGTTGCGCTGCTCGCCGCCGGGGTACTGAGGCCGGTGACAGCACAACCATCCCCCCGAAGGAGGCTGTCGTGGGTATCGGTACGAGCATTTTCCTGATCGCGGTCGGCGCGATCCTCACGTTCGCGCTCAACGCCAGCGTCGGCGGGGTCGACCTCGACGTCGTCGGCTGGATCCTGATGGCGGCCGGCGTCCTCGGCCTCATCATGACCACGCTGGTCTGGGGCCGCCGTCGCCAGGTGGTCACCACCACCGCCGAGCAGCCGGTGGAGTACCGCCGGGTCGAGGAGCGCCGGGACGTCGCCCCGCCGATGTGACAGCACCGGGGCCGACGGAGCTGATCGGTCCCGAATCGGGCCGGCCGGATCACCCGATCCGACCGGCCCGCTCTGCTACGGCCGCTCGCCGGCGGTCACGGCGCCGTCGGTGGCCGCGGGGCCGGTGGCGGCGCGGTCGGTGGCGGCGCGGTCGGTGGCGGCGCGGTCGGTCGCGGCGCGGTCGGTGGCGGCGCGCAGCCCGTACCAGCCGATCGCGGCCACCAGCGCCACCTGCACCAGGTAGCTCACGACGACCACCGCACGACCGGCGTCCTGCGGCACCAGCACGAACGCCACCACGTAGACGAGGGCGGCGATCACCAGCGGGCGGGGCATGGTGCGCCCGATCAGGATCCCGACGAGCGCCAGGACCATGCCGAGGACGATCGCCAGCTGGCTGCCGAGGATGGCCGGGAGCAGCCCGTCCAACTGGTCGTTGAACGTGTCGAACAACGCGCGTCCTTCCGGCTCGGGCAGCACGGACGGGTCGGCGGCGTAGGCGAACGGCAGCACCTCCGCGGTGATCGCCAGCGCGAACACCACCGCGCCGAGGCCGGCCAGGAAGGCGCCCACCAGGTTCAGCACGCCCGCGCGGCCGCGGGCCAGCGCGACGATGAACACCGCCGCGGCGGTCCAGGAGACGGCGTACGCGGGCCCGCCCAGGTAGAGGTTCATCGGCCAGTACGCGGCCCCCAACTCGCTGACGTCGTCGTAGTGGATCGCGCCGTCGAACGGCGGCTCCCACAACATGAACAGGGTCCGCCCGGCCAGGGAGACGAGGAGCAGGACGAAGAGGGCGACGAGCGCGGCGCGGCGCAACTGCGGTACGGGCACGGTGGGAGCCTCCGTCGATTCAGGTGTCGCCCCACCGTGCCGGGAACCGGCCGCACGGGCATCGGCCTCAACACCTATCTTCGGGAAATCCCTGCTCAGCGCGGCTGTCGCGCGTGCTCCAGCCAGATCCGCGCCGCCCGTACCCGCCGGTTCGTGTCGCCGCCCGGCGTCAGGTCGAGCTTGACGAAGATGGCGCGCAGGTGGGCGTCGACGGTTCGCTCCGACACCACGAGCTGCGCCGCGATCCCCGCGTTGCTGGCGCCTTCGGCGAGCGCCGCGAGCACCTCGCGCTCGCGCGCCGTCAGGCCGCCGACCGATGCCGCGCCCGCCCCGGCCGACGCCGGGACGCGCACCGCCGCACCGGAGGCGTCCGGCGCGGTCTCCACTTCCACACCGGCCGGCTCAGCGACGTCCGCCGTACCCGCCGCGCTGCCCGCCTCCGTACCCTCCGCTCCGTTGCGCGTCGTCACCGGCGCTGCCGGGGCGGCGGTCAGCAGCGCCGCCAGCCGGCCGGTTCCGGCCCACGCGCCGCCACCGACGACGACGGTCGTCGCCGACACGACCAGGGCGACCGAGGTCGGGCCGAGGGACGAGCCCGGAGCGGCCACGAGCGTGCCGGCCCCGACGACGAGCAGGGCCGCCGCGGCCAGGCCGGTCGCGCGCACCACGATGCCGACCCGGCGGGCCTCGGTGGCACCCCGGGCGGCGGTGACCGCGCAGGCGGCGGCGAACACGGCGGCGCCGGACAGGGCCACCAGGAAGGCGACCGAACCCAGCGACGGCTCGACGTCACCGGGCGCGCGTGCGACGGCGAGGAGCAGGCAGAAGACGACAGTCAGCGGCGCCGCGGTGGTGGCCGCGGCGGCCACACCGAGCCGCGCCCGCACGGTGTGGTGCGAGCCGAGGGCGGCCCGCCAGAGCGTCACCGGCAGCAGGAGCAGCGCCGCCACGCCCAGCACTGTGACGGCGGCGCCGACCGGGGCGAGCGCGGTACGCCAGGACTCCCCCGCGATGGTCGGCAGCCCGTCGAACGGCTCGGTCGCCGTCGTCAGCAGCGCGTTGACGAGCGTGGCCGCGCCGAGCACGACGCCCACGTACCGGTGCGCCTTCGGGGTGGCCGCGCCGGTGCGGACGGCGGCCGAGGCGGTCAGTTGCAGAAGGGCGAGCGGCGGGATCCACGCCGAGTTCCACGCGGCGACCGCCGGCCCGGCCCATCGGTGGCCGGCCGCGACGGTGGCCACCGCCAGGACGGCGAGCCCGAGGTACGCCAGCAGCGACGCGGCGAGCCCGGTCGCCAGCCGCCCGGCGGCGCGGTGGCCCGACCGGGCGAGCCGGAGCGCGGCGACGGATACGGCCACGGCGGCGACGGCCAGGGCGAGAGCACCGATCGGATCGGTCGCGAAGCCGCCGTGACCGGCCGCGCCCAGGGCGGCGAGCGCGATGACGCACGTGCCCGCGGTGATCCCGGCGACGACTGGTAGGCCCAGCAACGCGGGCACCGGGCGGACGGAGGCGGTCACCGGCACATTCAACCCGCTGGCCCGCCCCGCGGTCGATGCCGCGCCGTCCGGTTCAGCTCCGCATCAGCTCGTTCAGCGCGTCGAAGTCGAGCCCACCGGCGAGCGCGCCGTACGTCCCGGCGCCGAGCACCTCGGCCGCCGCCCGCTGGGCCACCGCGTAGGCGGCCTCGGCCACCGCCGGGCCGATGCTGACCCGGGCCACGCCGAGCCCGGCCAGTTCGGCGATCGGCGGTGCGCCCGGCCCGGCCAGCACGTTCAGCGGCGCCGGGATCGCCGCCGCCAGCGCGGCCACCGTCTCCGGTTCCACGGTCCCGGGTACGAAGATCCCGTCCGCGCCTGCCGCCAGGTACGCCTCGGCGCGCGCGACCGTCTCGGGTACGCCACCGGCCCGGCGCAGATACGTGTCCACCCGCGCGTTGACGTACAGCGGGACGCCGGCGCGGTCGGCGGCGGCCCGGACGGCGGCGAGCCGGGCGACCTGCTCGTCGACAGGGCGCAGCGGTCCTCCGCCGTCGTGCCGGGAGTCCTCCACGTTGACGCCGACGGCCCCGGCCGCGAGCACGGCGGTGATCGTCTCGGCGACCTCGCCGGGGCTGTCGCCGTACCCGGATTCGATGTCGGCGGTGACCGGCACGCGGACCGCCTCGGTGACCCGGCGGATCACGTCGACGGCGGTGTCCCGGGCGAGCACGTCGCCGTCCGGGGCGCCGCGGCTCCACGCGACCCCGGCGCTGGTGGTGGCGACCGCCCGGGCGCCGGCCGCGGCGACGATCCGGGCGCTCAGCGCGTCCCAGGCGTTGACGAGGATCAGTGGGTCACCGGGTCGGTGCAGGTCACGGAACCGCTGTGCTCGGGTCTGCTGATCGTCCACCGGGCCAGTCTGGGTGGGCGGCCGGGCCGCGGCAATGGCCAGCGGGGCGGCACTGGACTGATCGACGACGACGAGAAAGGCCGTACCGAATGATCGGCACGGCCTTTTCCGCTGGTGGGCGATACTGGGTTTGAACCAGTGACCTCTTCCGTGTCAAGGAAGCGCGCTCCCACTGCGCCAATCGCCCTCGTCTACTGCGAGGTGGAGACGGGATTTGAACCCGTGTACACGGCTTTGCAGGCCGTTGCCTCGCCTCTCGGCCACTCCACCGAGGTTGCCCCCGAACTGCGTGGCGGCATCTCCGAGCGGACGACGGGATTCGAACCCGCGACCCTCACCTTGGCAAGGTGATGCGCTACCAGCTGCGCTACGTCCGCACGCCCCCGGTGTTATCCGGTGACGGATGAGAACTTTAGCCGAGCCCGGGAACGGTTGCCAAATCGGGTCCCCTTCCGGCGCGTCCGGATGTCGTCGGCGCCTCCTGGCCTCGGCTTCCTAGGAGCCTGGGTGGCTACCCTCGGAGGGCCGGCGGGCAGGGCCGCGACCTGCGGAATCCGCTCGGCGAGCCGAGTGTCCGGCATCCGACTGTGCTGCGGCCGACCGGCCGCCTCGGTAACTCCCTGTGGTCATACGGATGGGTTACCGTAACGCCGTGACGAGACGAGCCGCCGAGATCCGCCTGGACGCGCTGCTGCGTACGGCCTGCGAGGTGATCGCGGAAAGAGGGCTCGCCAACACCCGCACCGCCGACGTGGCCGAGGCCGCCGGGGTCAGCCAGGCGCTCGTCTTCTACCACTTCGCGACGAAGGACCGGCTGCTCGCGCAGGCCTTCGCGTACGCGGTCGAGCAGGATCTGGCCCGCCTCGACGCGGTGCTGCGCTCCTCCGCCCCGCCGCTGGCGAAGCTGCGCCGGATGCTGCGCCTCTACGCGCCGACCGGCCGGGCGACCTCCTGGTCGATGTGGATCGACGGCTGGGCGGAGTCGCTGCGTACCCCGGAGCTGGAGAAGCTCTCCCGCCGCCTCGACCTGCGCTGGCGGCAGGACCTGGCCGCGGTGATCAGCGACGGGGTCGCCGAGGGCACGTTCGACTGCCCCGACCCGGCCGGCGCGGCCTGGCGGATCAGCGCGGTGATGGACGGGCTGGCGGTCCAGCTCTCGGTGCACGAGCGGGTGATCACCCGCCGGCAGATCGCCGAGTGGATCCGCCTGGTGGCCGCGCGCGAACTGGGCCTGGAGCCCAGCCAGCTCGACTGACTGTGAGCATGGCGGGGTCGGTTCAGTAGTGATGAGCTGATGGCTGGCAGTGGCAGGCGTGACCCTTCGTCTGACTGGCTTTGTGCCCTTGGCGGGACTTGTCCGTCTGCTGCTGCCAGCGCCGGCCCGGCGGGAGACGTTTGGCCTGATCAGGAGCTTGACCGCCAGTTAGCGGCTGGCGTGTCTCATCACAGTCCTGCCATCTCCGCGCCGGACCGGACCTCGCGTCCCCCACGGTGAGGAGAGAACGCATGTCCATGCTGGCAGATCTGGTCGAGGTCGTCATCGGCGTCGACACGCACAAAGACACCCACACCGCCGCGGTCCTCGATGCCCGCACCGGTGCCGTGCTGGCACGGGTCAGGGTGAACACCGACCCGGACGGCTACGCCGAGCTGGTAGCCCTGGCCGATGAGCAGTCAGGGTTGCGGGCCTGGGCGCTGGAGGGCACCGGCGGCTACGGCGCCGGCCTTCACCGTTATCTGGCCGATGCCGGTGAGCTGGTTGTCGAGCTGGACCGCCCCAAGCGGCCGACTCGCCGGGCCGGGGCGAAGTCCGACCCGATCGACGCCGAACGCGCCGCCCGTGATGCCCTGGCCCGCACCCGGCTGACGCAGCCCAAGACCGGGCCTCAGCGGGCAGCGCTGCAGATGCGGCTGACCGCCCGCCGGGCGGCCGTCGAGGCTGCCACCGCCGCCCAGCGGCAGCTGCACGCGATGGTCATCACCGCTCCCGAAGCGGTGCGAACCCGCTTTCGCGGGCAGCGCACCCGAACGATGATCACCACGGCTGGCCGGCTGCGACCGACCACGGCCGGTGGCGACATCGAGGCCGCCACCGCGCTGGCAGTGTTACGTGATCTCGCCCGACGCATTCGGACCTTGGAAACGGAGGCAGCCAGCCACGAGACAGCCATCCGCATGATCGTGCGCTCCTGGCGCCCCGACCTGCTCGACCTCACTGGCGTCGGACCCATCGTCGCCGCCACCGTCCTGACCGCCTGGTCCCACCCCGGACGCTGCCGCAACGACGCCGCGTTCGCCATGCTCGCCGGCGCCGCCCCGATCCCTGCTTCATCCGGCAAAACCATCCGCTACCGGCTCAACCGCTCAGGCGACCGGCAACTCAACCGCGCCCTGCACACCGTCGCCCTGTCCCGACTGCGCTACGACGAACCCACCCGCGCCTACGCCGACCGCCGCCGCGCCCAAGGCAAAACCGACCGAGAGATCAAACGCTGCCTCAAGCGATACATCGCAAGAGACCTCTACCGACGCCTCGAAAGCCCACCCCAGCCACTTGACGCGCCATAGGAGCGTCCACCCCACCCGCGGCGCGTCAGTGCCAGCGAGGACGGGGGCGTTCGAAAGGTGGCGGGAGCGGCTCCGGTTCGGCGTTCGCGGCGGCCGGGCGCAGCAGGCGGCGCATCCGCAGCAGCAGCCCGGCGCCGAGGAACAGCAGGAGGCCGCCGAGCAGGAACGCAGCCTGCACGATGCCGAATCCGCCGCTGTCCGCCACCGGCCGCCCGGCCACGCCACCCGGCGGCGGAGGCTCCACCACTGCCGCGTCGGTCGGTTCGTCGGTCACCGGGTCGTCACTGGGCTCCTCGGTGGGCGGCTCGTCGCTCGGCGTCTCGGTGGGCTCCGCGCTGCTCGGCGAGGGCGTCGGCTCACGCGCCTCCTCACCTACCACCTCACGGGAGGCGGTCCGCCGGGCCAGCAGCCGCAACTGCGGGTCGTACGCCTCGGCGGCGAAGCTCACCCGCCCGCGCCCGACGTCCTCGGCGAACGCCACCCGGTAGCGGGCGGTCACGGTACGGCCGGGACAGAGCACACCCGGGTCGAGCTGCCGGTCGGTGAGCCGGGCGGTGTCTCCCTCGGTGCGGATCTCCAACGGGAACGAGCCGCTGTCCTCCACCCGGTCCACCTTGAGCTGGTCCAGCCGCAGGCCCTGCACCCGCACCAGCATCGACCAGCGCACCTTGACACAGCCGCCCCCGTCGGAGCGGGACACCACGGCGGACAACGTCTCCACCCGGTTCCCCGCGGTGAACTCGTCCGGCAGACCGCTCAGCTCGGTGGAGAAGGCCGCCGCCGCTCGCGCCGGCACGGCCCCGCCGTACCCGGTCCCGGCCACGAAGGTCAGCACCAGTCCGATCCGCAGCGCCTGCCGCCACCCGCTCACCACGCCTCCTCACCCTCGGTCGTGTCCACAGGCAACGCTAGGAGCGCGCCGGGCACGCCGGTAGACGGGCGTGTTCGCATCCAACGCCACAACACGAGGCCTGTTTCACCGAGCGTGGTGAACCGGTCACGACCCCGCCGCGACACGCCCGGGATGCCGGTCCGGAACCGGGGTGGGACACAATTCTCCGGTGTCCGAGCTGTCCGCCGCGTTCGTCCGGCTGCACGCCCGTCTCGCCCCGGTGGCGTTCGTCCCCGAGGTGCTGCTGCACCAGGCCGACGAGCCGATCGGCCTGTGGGAGCTGACCGAGGGTGAGTTCCGCAGCGCCCAGCCGCCGCCGTTCTGGGCGTTCGCCTGGGCCGGCGGGCAGGGACTGGCCCGTTACGTCACCGACCATCCCGAGGTGGTCGCCGGCCGCCGGGTGCTCGACCTGGCCTCCGGCTCCGGCCTGGTCGCCGTCGCCGCCGCCCGTGCCGGCGCCGCCGCCGTCCGGGCGGTCGAGGTGGACGAGCGGGCCGTCGCGGCCGTCGCGCTCAACGCCGAGGCCAACGGGGTACGCGTCGACGCCGAACTCGGCGACATCCTCGACTCCGACGCGGGCGACGCCGAGGTGGTGCTGGCCGGGGACGTCTTCTACAGCGAGGCGATGGCCCGCCGGATGCTGCGTTTCCTGCTCCGGGCCGCCCGCGCCGGCGCCCGCGTCCTGGTGGGCGACCCGGGCCGGGCGTTCCTGCCCCGCGAACGGTTCCACGAGCTGGCCGCGTACGAGGTGCCGGTGTCCGAGGCGCTGGAGAGCGTACGGGTGAAGCACACCACCGTGTGGGAGCTGGACCCGAACCCGCCGGGTGCCCGCCGCTAGCGTTACCGCGTGCTGTTCCGGGGCTGGGGGGAGTCCGTCGACGGGCAGTGGCCCGACACGGCCACCGTCGTCGACCACGTCGGCGTGCCGCACCTGGTGGTGACCCGGCACGCGCTCGTACGCCAGGTGCTCACCGACCCGGTGACGTTCCGGCCGGACAACGCGCTCGACGCGGTCACGCCGATCCCGGTGGCCGCGCTGCGGGTCCTCGCCGGGCACCGGTTCCGGCTGCCGCCGACGCTGGCGAACAACGGCGGGGCGAGCCACCCGGAGATCCGGGGCATCGTCGCCGACGCGCTGCATCCGCATCGGGTGGCCGCGCAGCGCCGGTGGTTGACCGGGCTGGTCCGGGAGCGGGTGGCCGCACTGGCGGCGGAGCTGGACGCGGGCCGCCCGGTCGACCTGTACGCGGGTCTCGCCGCCGACCTGCCGCTGCTGGTGCTGGCCCGGCTGGTCGAGCTGCCGGACGCCCCGGTCGGCGCGGTGAAGGACTTCGCCCGGGCCGCGCTGGAGCTGTTCTGGGCGCCGCTGGAGGAGTCCCGGCAGCTCGCACTGGCCGCCGAGGTGGGCCGGTTCCACACCGTGCTGCGCGAGTTCGCCGCCACCGGGGGCGGGCTCGCCGCGCGGCTGCGCGACGCCGGGCACTCCCCCGACGTGGTGGTCGGGGCGCTGTTCTTCCTGCTGGTCGCCGGTCAGGAGACCACCTCGCAGTTCCTCACCCTGCTGCTGCACCGGCTGTCCGGCGAACCGGCGGTACGGGCCGGGCTGCGCGCGGGCACCGTCGCCGTGGACGACGTGGTCGAGGAGGGGCTGCGGCTGGAGCCGCCGATCGTCACGTGGCGGCGGGTGGCAGCCGTCGACACCACGCTCGGCGAGGTGGCCGTATCGGCGGGCACCAGCGTGGTGGCGTGGCTGGCCCGCGCCGGGCGCGATCCGGCGGTGGTGGACGCGCCGGGCGAGTTCCGCCCGGGGCAGCCCGGCTCGCGGCGGCACCTGGCGTTCGGCGCCGGGCCGCACCGCTGCGTCGGCGCGCAGCTGGCCCGGATGGAGGCCGCGGTGGTGGTCGCTGAGGCCACCGCTCTGCTCGACGGCGTGACGGTGGTGCGTCCACCGTGGTGCCCGGACAACCTCACCTTCCGGATGCCCGACGCGTTCGTGGTCCGCCGCGCCTGAGCCCTGCGGGTGTTAGGAAGGGACCCTTTACCTACCGGAGGCGTTAATAGGGGGCCCTTCCTTACGAAAGTCAGGGTGGGTGGCTGCCGTTCGACGGCGGCGGGGCACCCCCGCCGGCCCATAGCGTCGCCGCATGATCACACTTCGTGCGTTGACGAAACGGTTCGGCGACGTGACAGCCGTCGACGACCTGACCGTCGAGATCCGCCCCGGGCAGGTCACCGGGTTCCTTGGCCCGAACGGCGCGGGCAAGTCCACCACCATGCGGATGGTGCTCGGCCTGGACCGGCCCACCGCCGGGCAGGCCCTGGTGAACGGCCGGGACTACCGCACGCTGCGGCACCCGCTGCACGAGGTGGGCGCGCTGCTCGACGCGACAGGCGTGCACCCGGCCCGCTCCGGCGTGGCGCACCTGCGGGCGATGGCGCGCAGCAACGGCGTACCGGCCCGGCGGGTGACCGAGGTGCTCGACCTGGTGGGCCTGGACGCCCGCGCCGCCGGCAAGCCCGGCCGGGCGCTGTCGCTGGGCATGGGTCAGCGGCTCGGCATCGCCGGCGCGCTGCTCGGCGACCCGCCGGTGCTGCTGCTCGACGAGCCGGTGAACGGGCTCGACCCGGACGGCGTGCGGTGGATCCGGGGCTTCACCCGCCGCCTCGCAGACGAGGGACGCACCGTCCTCGTCTCGAGCCACCTGATGAGCGAGATGCAGCAGACCGCCGACCGGGTCGTGGTGCTGGGGCGCGGCCGGCTGGTCGCGGACGCGCCGCTGGCCGAGCTGATCGCCGCCCGGCCCGCCGCGTCGGTCCGCGTACGCGGCCCCGAACCGGCCGCGCTCGCCGCCCTCGGCGACCGGCTGGCCGACGAGGGCGCGACTGTCACCGCCGACGAGGGCGGGATGTCCGTCGCCGGCAGCACCGCCGGCCGGGTCGGCGACCTGGCGCACGAGATGGGGGTACGGCTGCACGAGCTGACCCCCGTCGCCCCCTCCCTGGAGGAGGCGTTCCTGGAGCTGACCGCCGACAGCGTGGAGTACGCCGCCGGCCCGACCGGAGGTGGCACCCGATGACCGCACCGTCCACGCTCGACCCGGCACGCCGGACCGCCCGGCCCGCTCCGGCCGGAAACCCGCTCGCCGGGGCGGTGGCCGCCGAGTGGACGAAGCTCTGGTCGGTGCGCTCCACCTGGTGGACGCTGCTCGCGGCGGTGCTGACCATGGCGGCCACCAGCGCCCAGCTCGCCATCTACGCCCAGAACGCCAACACCGACGACGACCCGGCCAACAACCCGGGCGTGGTGAGCGTCGGCGAGATCGTGGCCGGGTCGCTGGAGCTGACCCAGTACGTGGTGCTGGCGCTCGGCCTGTTCGCGATCACCAGCGAGTTCACCACCGGCACGATCCGCACCACGCTGCGGTGCACCCCGTCGCGGGGGCGGGTGCTGGCGGCCAAGGCGGTGGTGGTGGGCGCTGTGACGTTCGGCCTCGGGCTGCTGCTCGGCACTGTCGGCGCGGTGACGGCCCGGCCGGTGCTGGGCGAGTGGGGCCGCGCCCCGCTGGGCGGGACGGTGGCCGACGTGGTGGCCGCCGCGGCGTACCTGGCGCTGATCGGTGTGCTGGCGCTCGGCCTGGCGGCGGCGCTGCGCGGCGCGGTGCTGGCCCTGACCGTGCTGTTCGCGTTGCTGATGATCGTTCCGCTGTCGTTGCAGGAGCCGGACATCACCGTGCTCACCCGGATCGCCGACGGGTTTCCCGGCGTCGCGGGCAACCACTTCCTGGCCGGGGACACCACGCCGTACCCGGCGGCCGTGGGTCTGCTGGTGCTCGCCGCCTGGGCCGCCGCCGCGCTGGCGCTGGGCCGGTGGGCGCTGGCCCGGCGCGACGCGTGAGCGGGGCGGGGCTGGTCAGCCGGTGGGCGGGACCAGCCCCGCCTCGTACGCGAGGATCGCCGCCTGCACCCGGTTGCGCACGTCCAGCCGGGTGAAGATGCTCGTCAGGTAGCTCTTCACGGTGCCCTCGACCAGGTGCAGCCGGCGGGCGATCTCGGCGTTCGACAGTCCCGCGCCGACCAGCGCCAGCACGTCGCGTTCCCGATCGGTCAGCCCGGCCAGCCGGTCCCTCGCGTACGGGCCACGGGCGAGCCGGCCGCCGCTCAGCTCGATCACCCGGCGCGCGACCCGGGGCGACAGGTACGCGCCGCCGTCGGCCACCGCACGCACCCCCGCCAGCAGTTCGCGCGGATCACCGGACTTGAGCAGGAACCCGGCGGCGCCGTGGCCGAGCGCGCGGGCGATCAGGTCGTCGTCGCCGAACGTGGTGAGCATGACCGCCGCCGTCTCCGGCACCAGCCGGCGGATCTGCGCGGCGGCGCTGAGCCCGTCGCAGCGGGGCATCCGGATGTCCAGCAGCGCCACCCGGGGCCGGTGCGCGCGGACCATCTCGACCGCGGCCAGGCCGTCGCCCGCCTCACCGACCACCTCGATGCCGGGGTCGGCGGCCAGGATCGCCCGGACCCCGGCCCGGACCAGTGCCTCGTCGTCGGCGAGCACCACTCGCAGTGGGCGGTCGTGGTCGTCGCTCATTGTTCGATCCGCTCCTTGCTGACCAGCCGCCCGTCGGCGAAGCAGAGCCGCCAGGTCGCCTGGGCGAACGGGAAGTTGCCGTCGGTGTAGAACTCGCAGCCCGGCGCGGCGCCGGTCGCGGGCGGGTCGGCCTGGCGGCGGGGCAGACCGAGCGCGTCGCGCGGCTCACCGAGGCGCAGCCGTTCGTAGCCGGACCGGTCCAGCACCGCGCCCGCAGTGGCGAGCGGGTAGTAGACGAGCGCCAGCACCAGGGCCAGCCCGGCGGGCGCGCCGATCGCCACGAGCAGGCTGCGTCGCGCCCGCCGCCGGGCCTCCCGCAGCCGCCGGGCCGCGTTTCCGTGTCCGTCCCGGCCGGGTACGCCGACGCGTCCGGCGTCGAACGGGTCGATCTCCGCGAGGTCGTCGTCGCCGGATCGCGGGGCGGTCGCCCCGGAACCGTCAGCCGGGCCGGTGACCGGCGGACCGGCGTCGGCGAGGGCCGGCGTCCCGGAGGCCCGGATCGGGCCGGCGACCGGTGAACCGGCGTCCGCGCGGCCGGACGGCGGCGTGCCGGGACGGGCCGCATCAGCGAGCGGGAGGTGTGCGGTGACCGCCCAGCCGCCGTCGCACGGGCCGGCCTCCAGCACGCCGCCGGCGAGGCGTACCCGCTCGCGCAGCGCCAGCAACCCGGAGCCGTGCGACGGCGGCCCGGGCAGCGGACCGGCCGGCGGCGGCGCGTTCACCACCGCGACAGTCACCACGCCGGCATCGCGTGCCACAGCGACGGTGACCGGGGCACCCGGGGCGTAGCGGGCGGCGTTGGTGAGGGCCTCCCGGACCACCCGGTGCACCGCGTGCGCGGGCAGCGGCGGCAGGTCCGCCTCGTCGGCGCGCAGCTCGACCGCCATTCCGGCGTCGCGCGCGCCGTCGACCACGTCGGCGACCGTCTCCCCCGGCGGCCGCAACGTGCGTTCCTCGCGCAGCACGCCGATCACGTCGTGCAGGCGTTCGGTGGCGGCGGCGACGCTCGCCCGCAGCTCACCGGCCGCCGCCCGGTGCGCCGGGGACAGGTCCGGCGCCAGTTCCAGCGCGCCCGCCCGCAGCGCGATGAGGCTCAGATCGTGGCCGAGCGAGTCGTGCATGTCCTGCGCGATACGGGCCCGCTCGCGCAGGCGTACCCGCTCGGCCTCGGCCCGGCGCTGCGCCTGCGCGTGCCTCAGTCCGGCGTCGGCGAGCGCGCGGTGCTGCCGCCGCAGCCGGCCCAGCAGCCAGGGGAACACCCCGGCGAACAGCAGCACCGAGGCGAGCAGGAACCAGGTGGACGGCTCGGTGCCGAGCAGCCCCAGGTTGAGCACCGAGCCGGTGACCGCGATGGCGGCGAAGACGGCAGCGGCCGGTGCGGCCCGGTCGCTGCGCCGCCCGGCGAGGTAGCCGAAGACCGGGATGGCGAACACGACGTTGCCGTCGACGAGCGAGCCCGCCACCACCGCGAGCACCGCGACCAGCGGCCACCGGCGCCCGATCCACACCGCCGTGCCGAGCAGCGCCAGCGCGGCGGCCAGCGGCGGCAGCTCGCCGATCTGCGGCGGGGTGAGCCGGCCGTACGCCACCGGCGCCGCCAGCACGGCCCAGAGCAGCAGGTCACCGGCCCGGCGCTGTCGTTCGCGGGGTTCCACGGCGGTCACGCTACCCACGCCCGGCCGGGGCGGACACCGACGAAAGTCAGGTCTCCTCGGCCCAGGCCCGCCAGTCGTCGAGCACGCCGTACAGGGCGGGAGTGAGCCAGCCGGGAGCGGACCGGCGGAACACGCCCGGGTCCATCCCGCCCGCACCGGCCGGCACCGCGCCGAGCAGGTTCGGCAGCAGCTCGGACAGGTTGAGCCAGTGCACCAGTTCCGGTTCGGTCGGCCAGGCGCCGATCACCACACCGGCCGGGACGGCCCGCCGTTCCAGCGCCTCCAGCGTCAGCGCGGTGTGGTTGAGCGTGCCGAGCCCGGCCCGCGCCACCACCACCGCGGGCGCACCGAGCGACACCGCCAGGTCGGCCACCGTCCACGGCTCGCCGGACGGGCGCAACCCCATCGGTACGAGCAGCCCGCCCGCGCCCTCGACGAGCACCAGGTCGTGCTTGTCCGCCTCCTCGCGGATCTCGTCGACCGCGTTGTACAGCTCCAGCGGCGGCAGCTCCGCCACCCGGGCCGCGGCCAGCGGGGCCAGCGGATCGGGGAAGCTGGCCAACGTCCGGCCGGTCAGCGGGGCGGCCAGCCGGGTCACCGAGTCGACGTCGCCGGGCTCGCCTGTCGCCGTACCCGTCTGGCCGGGCTTGACCACGGCGACCCGCAGGCCGGCCGCCTGCGCGGCGGCGGCGACGGCGGCGGTCACCACGGTCTTGCCGACCTCGGTGTCGGTGCCGGTCACCAGCACCGGCCCGGTCCAGGCGTCGCCGAGGCTCATGGCGCACACTCCACGATCACGTCCAGGGCCCGGTCGAAGTCGGCCCGGCCCACCCCGGCGCTGACGGTGAGCCGCAGCCGGGACCGGCTGTCCGGCGTGGACGGCGGACGGAAGCAGCCGACCGCCACGCCCCGGTCCCGGCAGGCGGCGGCCCAGGCGGTCGCCTCCTGCGGGCCGGGCGCGGTCACCGAGATCACGGCGCCGTCCGGGGCGGACACGGACAGCCCGGCCGCGCCGAGCCGGCGCACCGCCGCCGCGACCCGGTCGGCCAGCTCGGCGCGCAGCGCGTCACCGGCGCGGGCCAGGCGCACCGCGGCGCGGACCCCGGCCACCACGGCGGGCGGCGGCGCGGTGTCGAAGATGAACGTGCGGCCGGTCTCCACCAGGTGGCGGACGAACTCGGCCGGCCCGGCGACCACGCCACCGGCCCCGCCGAGCGCCTTGGACAGCGTCGCGGTGACCACCACGTCGGGCGCGCCGGCCAGCCCGGCGGCGGCGACCCCGCCGGCCCCGGCCGGGCCGGTGACGCCGAGCGCGTGCGCGTCGTCGACGAGCAGCAGCGCGCCATGGCGGCGGGCCACCGCGTGCAGCTCCGCGAGCGGGGCCAGGTCACCGTCGACGGAGAAGACCGACTCGGTCACCACCACCGCCGGGCGGCCCGGCGCGGCGGCCAGCGCCGCGGCCACCGCGGCGACGTCCGCGTGCGGCGTCACGAGCGTCTCGGCGCCGGAGATCCGGCAGCCGTCGATCAGCGAGGCGTGGTTGTGGGCGTCGGAGACGAGCAGCGTACGCGGCTGCGTCAGTCCCCGGACGGCGGCGAGGTTGGCCAGGTAGCCGGAGGAGAAGACGAGCGCCCGGTCGACGCCGAGCCAGTCGGCCAGGTCGTCCTCGAGCGCGTGGTGGGCGTCGGTGGACCCGCGCACCAGGCGCGACCCGGTGGCACCCAGCCCGTACGCGGACAGGGCCTGCGCCGCGGCGGCGGTGACCTCGGGGTGGGTGGCCAGGCCGAGGTAGTCGTTGCCGGCCAGATCGACCACGGCGTCGTCGGCGGCCCGGGGGCGCAGCGTGCGGGTCAGCCCCGCCCGGGCCCGCAGCTCGGCGCGGCGGTCCAGGGCCGCCAGCCAGTCCGCCACCGTGCCGTCCCCTCCCGCCGACTTCCCGCCCCCCGCCGGGCGCTTCCGCGGGGCGAAGTTACCACCCGCGCCGAGGGCCCCGGCGTGGCGCGGTCCCGGCTCGCCGGAGGGCCCGTGGCGGCGGTTTCCCGCGCTCACGGTGGCCTGTTAGGTTACGAGCCATGCCAGAGATCCTCGACCAGGCCCGCGAGCGGGTGCTGGGCAACGGCGTCGGCCTCGACGAGGCCGGCATCCTCGCGGTGCTGAACCTTCCCGACGAGCACCTGCCCGCCGCACTCCAGCTCGCCCACGAGGTCCGGATGCGCTGGTGCGGTCCGGAGGTCGAGGTCGAGGGCATCGTCTCGCTGAAGACCGGCGGCTGCCCGGAGGACTGCCACTTCTGCTCGCAGTCCGGCCTGTTCACCTCGCCGGTGCGCTCGGTCTGGCTGGACATCCCGGCGCTGGTCGAGGCCGCGAAGCAGACCGCCGCGACCGGGGCGACCGAGTTCTGCATCGTGGCCGCCGTGCGTGGCCCGGACGCCCGGCTGATGAAGCAGATGCGCGAGGGCGTCGCCGCCATCCGCGCCGAAGTCGACATCCAGGTCGCCGCCTCGCTCGGCATGCTCACCCAGGAGCAGGTCGACGAGCTGGTCGAGATGGGCGTGCACCGCTACAACCACAACCTGGAGACCTGCCGCTCCTACTTCCCGAACGTGGTCACCACGCACTCGTGGGAGGAGCGCTGGGAGACGCTGCGGATGGTCCGCGAGTCCGGCATGGAGGTCTGCTGCGGCGGCATCCTCGGCCTCGGCGAGACGGTCGAGCAGCGCGCCGAGTTCGCCGCCCAGCTCGCCGAGCTGGACCCGCACGAGGTGCCGCTGAACTTCCTCAACCCGCGCCCGGGCACGCCGCTGGGTGACCGCCCGGTGGTGGAGGGCAAGGACGCGCTGCGCGCCATCGCCGCGTTCCGGCTGGCCATGCCGCGCACCATCCTGCGGTACGCGGGCGGCCGCGAGCTGACCCTCGGTGACCTGGGCACCCGCGACGGCCTGCTCGGCGGCATCAACGCGGTGATCGTCGGCAACTACCTGACCACGCTGGGTCGCCCGGCCAACGCCGACCTGAAGCTGCTGGAAGACCTGAAGATGCCGGTGAAGGCCCTCTCGGCGACCCTGTGAGGCAGCGGTGACCGAATCCTCCCCCGCCGGCACGGCGGCTCCCGCCGTGCTCTGGTGCGACAGGTGCGGCGAGTCGGTGGCGGCCGGGCCGCACCCGGCGTGCGAGGCGGCCCGGGCGTGGGAGCCACCGCGTTGGTGCGCGTCCTGCCGACGGCGGATGAAGGTGCAGGTCGTACCGGCCGGCTGGTCGGCGGTCTGCGTCGAGCACGGCGAGCGGCGGGGCTGAGGCGTGCTGCGGGGGCGGGCGGTGACGTTGCGGCCGGTGACCGACGCCGACGTGCCCGCCCTGGCCGCGATCCGGGCCACCCCCGAGGTGCGCCGCTGGTGGCGCGGCGGTGACGACCTGGCCGAGTCGGTCCGGGCCGACCTGGCCGACGACGCGTTGACGACCTACGCCGTCGAGCACGACGGCCGGCTGGTCGGCGCGATCCAGTGGTACGCGGAAACCGACCCGGACTACCGCCACGCCAGCCTGGACGTCTTCCTCGACCCGGCGGTACGCGGCTCGGGGCTGGGCGGCGACGCGATCCGCACCCTGGTCCGGCACCTGATCGACGAGTACGGCCACCACCGGTTCACCATCGACCCGGCGGCGGCGAACACGGCGGCGATCCGGGCGTACGCGAAGGTGGGGTTCCGCCCGGTGGGCATCATGCGGCGCTACGAGCGCGGGGCGGACGGGCGCTGGCACGACGCGCTGCTGATGGACCTGCTCGCCGAGGACCTGGCCGGCTGAACGAACGGGCGTGCCCGGCACCGCACGGGTGCCGGGCACGCTCTGTTCGAACGGTGTGACGGTCAGCGCTGGAGGGTCAGCACACCCGGCCGCCACGGCAGCAGGTTGTAGTCGCCTCCCGCACTGGGGTTCTTGCCCTGGTACAGGAACTGCAGGTTGCAGGGGTCGATGGTCTTGGTCTGGTCGGGGTTGGTGCGGACCAGGTCACCGTGGCTGATGTCGTTGGTCCACGTGGCGCCGCTGTTGGCCTTGCCGGCGAAGGGGTTGCTCTCCGTGGCGGCCTGCGGGGTCCACGAGCCGTTCAGGCTGTTCGACGTGAACGACCGGAAGTAGCGTCCCTGGCTCCCGATCGCCTCGACGATCATGAGGTACTGGTTCTGGCCCGCCACCTTGTAGACCTCGACGCCCTCGAAGAGGTTGTTCGTCGAGTCGCTCATGATCGTCGTGTAGCTCGAACCGAAGCTGCCCGGGAAGTTCCCGAGCGGCATGCTCGACCGGTAGATCTTGCCGTTGTCCCCGGCGAAGAACAGGTACATGTTCTGGTCGTCACCGATCAGGGTCTGGTCGATGACGCCGTACGGGGCGTCCGGCAGGGTGGCGGTGGACAGCGTCTGCGCCGAGGACCAGCCATTGGCGTTCGTCGGGTCGCTCGACGTCTTGTAGCTGAACGAGGTCGGTCCCCACTGGTACGCCAGCACCCAGATGTTCTTCGGCGCGAAGTACAGCAGGGTGGGCGCCACGGTGCCCTGGCTCATTCCGTTCTGGCCGGCCGAGGCCATGTCGGACCAGTTCGTGAACGGGGTGAAGTTCATCGAGCTGTACTGGCCGCTGCTGTTGACGTACGACCCGTAGACCAGGTGCTTGCCGTTGTAGACCACATTCGTGAAGTCCTTGAGCGAGACCCAGCCGTTCTGCGGGTTGGCCAGCGCGCCGGTCGACGACCACCGGTAGGTCGACGGGAGCGAGCAGCCGCCCGGCGGGGGCGTCGTGGTGGCCGGCGGCGGCGTGGTCGGCGAGGTGCCGCCGCCGAAGTTGGTCCGCCACTGCTGGTTGGTCTGCCCGTGGCAGTCGTACAGCTGGACCTGCTGGCCGTTGCCGGTGCCCCAGACGTCCAGGCAGCGGCCGGACTGCACGCCGCTGATGGTGCCGTTGGAGTTGATGTTCCACTGCTGGTTCGACTGGCCGTTGCAGTCGTAGATGATGATGCCGGTGCCGTTGCCGGTGGCCGCGCCGTTCGCGTCGAGGCACTTGCTGCCGTAGACCATCAGCTGCTTGCTGGAGGTGTACGTCCACCGCTGGTTCGACTGGTTGTTGCAGTCGTAGAGCTGCACCCGCGTGCCGTTGCTCTGCGAGGAGTTCGGCACGTCGATGCACCGGCCCGACTGCACGCCGACGATCTGGCCGGCGCCACCGCTGGGCGGCGGTCCCGTGGTCGGGGTCGTGGTCGGCCCGGAGGTCGGGGCGGCCGCGTTGAGCGCGTTGAGGACCGAGTTGTACGCGGCCTTCTTGTTGCCGCCGCCGTCGAACAGCAGCGGGCTCTCGTTGGAGCGCCACGAGTCGCTGTCCCGCACACCCCACACCGTGATGCCGATGCAGCGCGGCACGTTGATGCACGCCTGGGTCAGACCCGCGTACTGGCTCGTCGAGGAGTTCGTGACGTCGACCTCGGTCAGCGCCACGTCCACACCCAGCGCGGCGAAGTTCTGCAGCGTGGTCTGGAAGTTACCCGGCAGCGAACTGCCGCCGGTGAAGTGGGTCTGCAGACCCACACAGTCGATCGGCACACCACGGGACTTGAAGTCCCGGATCATGTTGTACACACCCTGCGTCTTGCCGTACGACCAGTTCTCGATGTTGTAGTCGTTGTAGCAGAGCTTCGTCGACGGGTCGGCCGCCCGCGCGGTGCGGAACGCCACCTCGATCCAGTCGTTACCGGTGCCCTGCAGGTTCGAGCTGCGGCGGCTGCCGTCCTCGTTGAACGCCTCGTTCACCACGTCCCACGCGGCCAGCTTGCCCCGGTAGTGGGCCATCACGCCGTTGATGTGGTCGATCATCGCCTGACGCAGGTTGCTGCCGTTCAGGCTCTGCATCCAACCCGGCTGCTGCGCGTGCCACGCCAGCGTGTGACCACGGACCTTCAGCCCGCGCTGCGTGGCCCAATTGTAGATCTGGTCACCGGAGGAGAAGTTGAACTGGCCCCGGTTGGGCTGGAGCGCTTCCGGCTTCATCTCGTTCTCGGCCGTGATCATGTTGAACTCACGCGCCGCGATGGTGCTGTACGTGGAGTCGTTCAGCCGGCCCGCCGCGATGGCCGTGCCGAAGTACCGGCCCGACTGCGCGGCGGCCGCGCCCAGCGTGCTCGCGGCGGCGTTCGCCGACGGCATCATGACCGCGACGGCGGCCACCGTCACGGCGCTGACCGCGCCGGCGAGCAACGCTCGGACCACGGGCGATCGCCGTCGCCGACTCCCGCCGCGATGAACTGATGGGCTCATTGCCATCTTGGCCTCCTTACTGGCCAACACCCAGGCCGTCGGGGCGGGACGACTGGACGTCTCGATAGGGGATCTAGCTCCGTCGATGCTTCCATCGCGCACCGACGGGGACAATGGTGTTTCGGAAAAGTTTCGGAACGTTTTTGGCCGCGCGGGGCGGGGCGAGGCGTGACCGGTCACCCGGGGTGCGGCACCGGCCACGCCACGCCACCTCGACGGTCAGGAGACCGTGCAGGCGGCCCCGTTGAGCGTGAAGCCCGTCGGCCTCGGGTTGGCGCCGGTGTGGGTGCCGTTGAAGCCGAAGCTCGTCGACGCCCCCGGTGCCAGCGCCCCGTTGTAGGACAGGTTCGACGCGGTCACCGCCGTGCCGGTCTGGGTCACGTTCGCCGACCAGGCCTGCCCGACCTTCTGCCCGGCGTTGCCGAAGGTGAACGCCAGCGTCCAGCCGTTGATCGCCGTGGTGCCGGTGTTGGCGACTGTGACGTTCGCGGTGAACCCGGTGTCCCAGGAGTTCGCCGTCCAGGTCACCGCACAGGCGCCGCCGGCAGGCGGCGCGGTGGTGGTCACCGTGACGCCGGGCGAGGCGGGCGAGACGTTTCCGGCCGCGTCCACCGCCACCACCGTGAACGTGTACGTGGTGGACGCGGTCAGCCCGGTCACCGCCAGCGTGGTGCCGGTGGACGAGCCGACCAGGACGTTCCCGCCCCGGTAGACGCGGTA
Source organism: Micromonospora sp. WMMA1947 (assembly GCF_027497355.1). NCBI lineage: Bacteria > Bacillati > Actinomycetota > Actinomycetes > Micromonosporales > Micromonosporaceae > Micromonospora > Micromonospora sp. WMMA1947. The sequence continues at coordinate 242,084 of NZ_CP114909.1, forward strand.
GCCGGTGACGCCCACCGCGTCGGTGGACGGACCCCAGGTCAGCGTCAGTCCGGTCGCGCCGACCGCCGAGGCGGTGGGCGTGCCGGGCGCGGTCGGCGCTGTGGTGTCCGGCGCCGGGCCGGCCGGCGTGGTGACGCTGACGGCGGCCGACGACGCGGACCTGTTGCCGGCGCCGTCGAGGGCCCGCACGGTGAACTGGTACGTCCGCTCCGGCGTCAGCCCGGTCACGGCCAGGGTCGCCCCGGTGGAGGCGGTGACGACCGGGTCGGCGCCGGCCGAGGCACGGGTCACCTCGTACCCGGCCAGCCCGCTGCCGCCGGTGTCGGTGGACGCGGCCCAGCTCAGCGTGAGCCCGCTCGACGTGACGGCGGACGCGACGGGCGTGCCGGGCACCGAGGGCGCGGTGGTGTCCGGTGTGGCCGATCCGGGCTCCTCGCCCCAGACGCGCACGCCGCCGGAGTAGAGCGGCACCTTGGGGTTGGGCCCGGCGGTGGCCTGGTACGACGGGTCGTTCGTCGGGTCCCAGGTGCCGCCCTCCGGCACCCCGATCTTGAACTGGACCTCCATCCGGTGCTGCGACTGACCGGCCGGCGCGATGGTGTAGCCGGTGCAGTCGACCTCGACGTACCAGATGTCGCCGGAGAACTGCTTCGCGGCCGACGGCGACGGGCAGCCCTGGGTGTAGCCGGGCGTGACGGTGACCGGTCCGGTGCCGTCGGGCCGGAAGAAGTACCGGAACTTACCGGTGGTCAGTGCCCGGGCCGGGAACGCCGACTTGTTGTAGATGATCGCCTTGAGCCCGGTGGCGCGCGGCTCCGCCTGCATCACTGTGGTCTCCACCGTCAGCTCGTCCATGTCGGGCGTCTCGGCGGACGGGAAACCGGCGCGCGGGCTGCCGCCGTACTCGTTGGCGAGCCGGGCCAGCGCGGAGGTGAAGCCGGCGTTGTAGTCGGTCGCCACCTCGTTCATCACGTAGTCCGACCGGCTGTCGGTGTACGCGTCGTTCGCCGAGGACGGGCCGCCGACGAGCGCGCCGTAGAGCACGTGCCGGGTCTCGGTGGGTACGGTCTGGCTGTCCCACCAGGAGCCGTGCGCGGTGCGGTGGTGCGGGTTGCGCGGCGAGTTGGCGCCGAAGCCGATCTGGTAGCTGGAGTTGCGCGGGTTGTCGCCGAGCGCGTAGTTGATCTGCCGGACGGCGAAGTCGTGGTAGCGCGTCTTACGCGTGGTGTCGGTGGTCTTGTCGCTGTAGACGAGCGCGGCGAACGCGGTGTTGGAGGCGTACCGCAGCGCGCCCCAGGAGTCGAGCACCGCCATCCCGCCCGGCGAGTACGGCACCCGCTGGCCGTTGACGCCCACGGTCCAGTAGTCCAGCCACCGGTTGGCGTCGTCGGCGTACTTCTGCTTGCCGGTCAGGTTGGCCAGCAGCACGTACGCGCCGAACTGCTTGTTGTCCCAGGCGATGGTCCACTTGTAGGAGCGGGTGGTGGACTGCGGCTCGGTGCCGAGCTTGTCGTACTCGCTCTCGGCCTTCGCCAGGTAGGTGGCGTCGCCGGTGGCCCGGTACAGCCAGATCGCGCCCCAGACCAGCTCGTCCTGGTAGCCGCTCCACGACTTGTAGAAGCTCGTCGCGTCGGTGATGCACTCGTGGTAGCTCTTCCGCACCGTGTCGGCGAACGTGTAGAGCTGCTTGGCGTGGCCGAGCAGCTTGTCCGCGTAGGCCGCGTCGGTGGGCCGGAACACCATCGACGAGGCGGCCATCGCGGCCGCCGTCTCCCCCGCCAGGTCCGCGCCGCCGCAGCTCGCGTCGATCTTGTACGCGGGCCGCGCCATCGGCATCACCTCGGCCGGACCCCACCACTTGTGGTCGTCGTCGCCCTTGCCGACCTGTCCGTAGAGGACGTTCGGGGCGGGGTGCGCCTTGACGAAGTAGTCGTTGACGAAGCGTAGGTTGTTCAGCAGGTGGGTGAGCTGGCCGGAGGCGACGTACCCGTCGCGGTACTCGACCGCGCCCCACGCCAGCATGGTGGCGCTGAACGCCATCGGGAAGCCGAACTTCACGTGGTCGCCGGCGTCGTACCAGCCGCCGGTGAGGTCGACGCCGACGTCGGCGCCGTCGGTCAGCGCGGAGTCGCCGCGCCAGGAGACCCGGTTCCAGGAGGGTTTGCGGCCCGACTGCTGCGCCTCGTAGAAGAACAGTGACTTCTGCAGCGCCTCGGCGTAGTTGAACGTGGCCGCGGCCTGCGGGGCGGCGGACGCGGGTGGCGGGGCGGCGACGGCCGTGGCCACGCCGACGGCCAGCGCGGCGCCGGCGGCGAACAGCCGGCGCAGCCGGGACCGGCCTGCGGGCGGCGGGATCGGACGGGGCATGGCGAGCTCCTGTGGCTGGCGCCGGGGCGGCAGCCGGAGCGGGGACGGGTTCGGGCTCCGGCTGCCGCGCGGCGGTGGTGGTGGGTGTCCACGAGAGATTCGGGAGCGCTCCCATGGACAATCGACAATGTAATGCGCCGTTCACCACAGGGGAAGAGCGCGCTGATCCGGGACACCCGGGCGTACTCACGGGTAACCATCGGGAGCTGGATCACACCATCGATTGATCTCGATATAGAGCGCGCTCTGCCCCAGCTCAGCGGCATGGTCGCGGACGCGGACGCGCCCCGGACGGTCCCGGCGGCGGCTCGGCCGTCCTGGCATACGAACGTACTGTTGCCCGGCTGTTCGGCCCCGCGGGACAGTACGCCTCACCTGCGGTGCCATCGATGCCGCCGCTCCCCGGACGACACTGAGGAGATCGCGATGGCTCTACGACTCGCCGAAGGCACCTCCTGGTCCGACACGCTCGCCCGGGCGGTCGCCGCCACGCCCGAGGCGTTCGGCACCGGCCCCGACGGCGCTCCCACGCTGCACAACCTCGTCCAGGGCGACTGGCGCGCGCTCGGCACGCCCTCCCCCGTCCGCACGCCGGTGGACAACACGGTGCTGGTGCACCTCGCCCGGCTCGACGCCGAGACGGCCCGCGCCGCCGTCGCCCACGCCGCCGACGCGCACCGGGAGTGGGCACGGACCCCGCTGGCCGAGCGCATCGCCCGGGTCACCGACGCGCTCGACGCGCTCACCGCGCACCGCGACCTGCTCGCTCTGCTGCTGGTCTGGGAGATCGGCAAGCCGTGGCGGCTGGCCTGCGCCGACGTGGACCGCGCGCTGGACGGCGTGCGCTGGTACGTGCAGGAGATCGAGCGGATGCTCGCCGACGGGCGGGAGCCGCTGCCCGGCCCGGTCAGCAACATCGCCTCCTGGAACTACCCGATGAGCGTCCTGGTGCACGCCGAGCTGGTGCAGTTGCTCGCCGGCAACGCGGTCATCGCCAAGACGCCGTCGCAGGGCGGCGCGGTCTGCCTCACCGTCGCGCACGCGCTGATGCGCCGCGCCGGGCTGCCCGCCACGCTGCTGTCCGGCAGCGGCGAGGAACTGTCCGAGGTGCTCGTCCGCGCACCGGAGATCGGCGCGGTGGCGTTCGTCGGCGGACGCTCCAACGGCGGCAAGGTCGCCGCCGCGCTGCTCGACTGCGACAAGCGGCACTTCATCGAGCAGGAGGGCCTCAACGCCTGGGGCATCTGGAACTTCTCCCAGTGGGACTCGCTCGCCGCCCACCTGCGCAAGGGCTTCGAGTACGGCAAGCAGCGCTGCACCGCGTACCCCCGGTTCGTGGTCCAGCGCGACCTGGTCGACGAGTTCCTCGACATGTACCTGCCGGTGGTCCGCTCGATCCGGTTCGGGCACCCGCTCGCCGTCGGTGACGACTGGTCGGCCGGCGACCCGCTGCCCGAGCTGGACTTCGGGCCGCTGATCAGCGCGGCGAAGGCCGACGAGCTGCGGCGCAAGGTCGACGAGGCGGTACGCGGCGGCGCCGTGCCGCTGCACCGCGGCAAGCTCGACGGCGCGCCGTTCCTGGACGGGCAGGACACGTCCGCGTACGTCGCCCCGGCCGTGCTGCTGGCCCCGCCCGGCCGCTCCCGCCTCATGCACGCCGAGCCGTTCGGCCCGGTGGACACGATCGTCGTGGTGGACACCACCGACGAGCTGCTGGCCCAGATGAACGCCTCGAACGGCGCGCTCGTCGCGTCCCTCGCGTGCGACGACGAGGAACTCGCCGGCAAGCTGGCGGTGGACCTCCAGGCGTTCAAGGTGGGCATCAACAAGCCGCGGTCCCGGGGCGACCGGGACGAGCCGTTCGGCGGCCGGGGCGCGTCCTGGAAGGGCGCGTTCGTCGGCGGCGACCTGCTCGTCCAGGCGGTCACGGTGGGCGGCGACGGCCGGCTCTACGGCAACTTCCCGGACTACAGCAGCTACCCGGCCACCTGATCCGCACAGACGGGCGGGGCCCCCGCATCGGGAGCCCCGCCGTGTCACCGTCCCCCGTATCGGAGGTCGGCCCCTGTGGCGCGTGACCGCGCCGGTTCCGGCCGCCGGGCCGTACCCCTCGGGTGTGCCGCGCCGTTGCGGCGCACCTCCGTGGTCCGGCCCGCGGCCGTCAGCTCAACTCGACCGCTGTGCCGGCACCGTCACCTCGGCCCGCACGACCGGATCCGCCGCCGGCCGCGCGGCCAGCGGCAGCGTCGCGGTGAGCACGCCGCCGTCGCGTTCCATCGCCACCGGCCGGTCGAGCCGGCGCAGCGTCCGCAGCATCGGCGTGTTCTCGGACTGCACGTGCAGCAGCACGGCGGCGTACCCGGCCCGGTCGGCGTGCCCGACCAGGCGGCGCAGCAGCGCCGAGCCGAGGCCCCGGCGCTGCCAGTCGTCGCGGACCAGCAGCGCCGCCTCGGCCTCGTCGCCCTCGCCGAGCAGGTTCGCCATCGCCACGACCGGCTCCGCCGCCCCGCCGGAGCCCGCCGTGGCGAGCAGTGTCACGCCCCGCGCCGGCTCCAGCAGCCGCCGCAACCGGGCCGGCGACGGGTCCGCCGCCCCGCTCAGGTAGCGCCGCTGCCGGCTGCGCGCCGAGCAGGCGGCGTGCAGGTCGCGTACGCCGGGGATGTCCTCGGCGGTCGCGGCCCGCACCGACACCTCGCCGCCGTCCGGCAGCACCAGCGTGATCCGGTCGGCGTCCCGGCGGGCGAGCGTCGCCGCCAGCTCGACCAGGGCCTGCGCGCGGGCGTACTCGGCCGGGGTGAAGCTGGGCTCCCGGCGGTGCAGTTCGTGGGCGCCGCCGGCCGGGTCGGCGAGCACCATCGTCGTGCCGCCCACCCCGCCCGGCGCCACGGCGGGTGTCGGACGCCAGGTCACCGTGTCGGCGCCGAGCAGCGTGCGCAGCACCTCGCCGGTCGACTCCGGGTCACGGACCAGCCGCCCGGCGAGCCCGAGCACCCGGGTCGGCTCGTCGGCCAGCCCACGCGCCCCGCTGCGCGCGACCCAGCAGTCCCGGCCCCGGCCCCGCTCCACGGCGGCCCGCAGCTCCGCCTCGGTCACCTGCTCGGGCGCGTCGACCAGGAAGTCGTCGACCGCCCCGGCCTCGGTGGTGTGCACCTGCACGCTGAGGATGTTGACCCCGCGCAACGCGAGGCTCGCCGTGAGCACCGACAGGTAGCCCGGCCGGTCGTCCACGGTGGCTCGGATCCGCCACAGCGCCATGGTTGTCTCCCTTCCTCAGCACCGACCATGCCGTCCGCCTGTTGCGGGCCCGTTGCCCCGGGGTGACGCGGGCCGACCGGTCAGGTGACGGTGGTCACTGGCGGCGTGCCGACCAGGTCCAGCCGGTCGCCGAGGATCACCGCGCTGGCGCGGACGAGCTGGGCGAGCCGGTCCACCTCGGTGGAGTGGAACCCGGCGGCGGCGAGCGGCTCGCTGTGGTCACGGGCGACCACGAGCACCAGCCCGGCCCGGCCGAACGGCGCCACCGCGTAGTGGTGCCCCTCCGGGCTGGTCATGGAGCGCGCCCGCAGCGGGGTCACCTCCGGCAGCCGCGGCGGTGACGGCGCCCGCCAGCTCGCGTGGCCGATCGCGGCGACGCCGGCTTCGCCGCTGCGCGAGGCCCAGTCCAGGGGTACGACGGCGGCCACCGCCCAGTCCGCAGCGAGCAGCCCCGGCACCGCGTCGACGAGCGTGGCCACCCCGTCGACCGGGTTCGCCGCCACCTGGGCGAGCAGTTCGGCGTCCTGCCCGGTGGTGGTGGGCGCGCCGATCGCCCGCCACACGCCGTCCACCCGGACGCCGGGGATCGCGGCCAGCCCGGCGAGCATCCGCTCCACCCGCGCCGCACCCGGCCAGACCACCGTGAAGTCGTCCACCGCCCGGCCGCCGAGCCGTTCCAGCACCACCACCTGCACGATGTCCGCGCCGGAGACGCCGAGTGTCCGGGCCACCTGGCCGAGCGTGCCCGGACGGTCCGGCAGGGTCACCCGAACTCTCAGCAGCATGTCTGATCCCCTCCGCTCGGCGGGCCGGCCGAGCGGCCGGCAGGCTGGGGCCCAGCCTGCCGGTTGACCATTTCGCCCCTGTTGCAGGGGCATGTCCCGCCGGGAAAACCCGACCTTGACAACAAAGCTGAGCTGCCATCAACTAATCGGATGACCGATCCGGCCGCCGATGTCGCCGCGCCCTCGACCGGTCCCGCCCCGCGCGGGCTCGACCTCGACCGGCTCGCCGCCCATCTGGCCGTCCACCGGCCGGACCTGAGCGGGCCGCTGTCGGCGCGGCTGATCGCCGGCGGCAAGTCCAACCTCACCTACCTGCTGCGCGCCGGTGACCGCGAGGTCGTGCTGCGCCGCCCCCCGCTGGGTCACGTGCTGGCCACCGCCCACGACATGGCCCGCGAGCACCGGGTGATCTCGGCGCTCGCGCCGACCGGCGTACCGGTGCCGGAGGCGCTGCTGCTCTGCGCCCACGAGAGCGTGATCGGCGCGCCGTTCTACCTGATGGCGAAGGTCGACGGCGAGGTCTACCGGCGGCGGGAGCAGACCGACGCGCTCACCTCCGCCCAGCGGCACGACCTCGCCATGGCGATGATGGACACGCTCGCCACGCTGCACCGGGTCGAGCCGGCCGAGGTGGGCCTGGCCGACTTCGGCCGGCCGGAGGGCTACCTGGGCCGGCAGGTACGCCGCTGGGCCGGCCAGCTCGACCGGTCCCGCAGCCGGCCGCTGCCCGGCATCGACGAACTGCGCGACACGCTGGCCGCCAGCGTGCCCGAGGGCGCGAACGCGGGCCGGATCGTGCACGGCGACTACCGGCTGGACAACCTGCTCGCCGGCGTCGACCCGGTGGCGGTGCGGGCGGTGCTCGACTGGGAGATGGCCACGCTCGGCGACCCGCTGGCCGACCTCGGGCTGCTGCTGACGTACTGGGACGTGCTCGGCGACAGCGACCACGGCGAGGGCAACCCGGTCGCCGACGGCATCGGGCCGCGCGCCGGTTTCCCCACCGGCGCCGAGCTGATCGAGCGGTACGCCGGACGCAGCGACGTCGACGTCGGCCCGCTGCACTGGCACGTGGCGCTCGGCTGTTTCAAGCTCGCGGTGATCTGCGAGGGCATCCACTACCGGCACACGCTCGGGCAGACGCTGGGCGAGGGCTTCGACCGGATCGGCGACATGGTGGCGCCGCTCGTGGCACACGGGTTGCGCGCGGTGAGGGAGAACTAGATGGAGTTCGCGTACGACGACCGCACGGTCGAGCTGCGGCAGCGGCTGGAGGCGTTCCTCACCGAGTGCGTGTACCCGGCCGAGCCGGTGCACCACGAGCAGGTGGCCGCCGCCGGCGACCCGTGGGCCCGCCCGCCGGTGATGGAGGAGCTGAAGGCGCAGGCGCGGGAGCGCGGGCTGTGGAACCTGTTCCTGCCCGACGCGCGCTACGGCGCCGGCCTGACCAACCTCCAGTACGCGCCGCTGGCCGAGCTGACCGGGCGCAGCCCGCACCTGGCGCCGGAGGCGCTCAACTGCGCCGCGCCGGACACCGGCAACATGGAGCTGCTCGCCGAGTTCGGCTCCGAGGCGCAGCGCAAGCAGTGGCTCATGCCGCTGCTCGCCGGGGAGATCCGGTCCGCGTTCTGCATGACCGAGCCGGAGGTGGCCTCCTCCGACGCGACGAACATCGGCACCCGGATCGTCCGCGACGGCGACCACTACGTCGTCAACGGCCGCAAGTGGTGGTCGTCCGGGGCGATGGACCCGCGCTGCGAGATCTTCATCGTGATGGGCAAGACCGACCCGGACGCCGACCGGCACCGCCAGCAGAGCATGATCCTGGTCCCCCGGGACACCCCCGGCGTGACGGTACGGCGCGGCATGCGGGTCTTCGGCTACAGCGACGCCCCGCACGGCGGGCACGCCGAGATCGACTTCACCGATGTACGGGTGCCGGTGGACAACCTGGTCGGCGAGGAGGGCACCGGGTTCGCCATCGCCCAGGCCCGGCTCGGCCCCGGCCGCATCCACCACTGCATGCGCCTGGTCGGCATGGCCGAACGAGCCCTGGAACTGCTCTGCCGGCGGGTGCTCGACCGGGTCGCGTTCGGCCGCCCGCTCGCCGAGCAGGGCGTGGTCCGCGAGTGGATCGCCGAGTCGCGGGTGCGGATCGAGCAGGCCCGCCTGCTGGTGCTCAAGACCGCGTGGCTGATGGACACCGTCGGCAACAAGGGCGCGCACACGGAGATCCAGGCCATCAAGATCGCCACCCCGCTGATGGCGGAGTGGGTGATCGACAAGGCCATCCAGGCGCACGGCGGGGCCGGGGTCAGCCAGGACACCCCGCTGGCCGAACTGTGGGCGGCGGCCCGCACGCTACGCCTGGCCGACGGCCCCGACGAGGTCCACCGCGCGTCGCTGGCCCGCCGCGAGCTGCGCCGCTATTCCTGAGCGGCGTCCCCGCCGCGGTGGGTCAGGCGGAGGCCCGGTGGATCAGCTCGGTGTCCAGCAGCACGTGCGGGGAGGGAACATCCTCGCCGCGGATGCGGGACACCAGCAGCCGGGCCATCTGCCGGCCCATCTCCTCCACCGGCTGGAACACGGTGGTCAGCGGCGGCTCGGCCTGACGCGCGATCGGGGCGTCGTCGAAGCCGATCACCGCCACGTCCTCGGGCACCCGGCGGCCGGCCTCGCGCAACGCGCGCAACGCGCCGAACGCCATCAGGTCGGAGGCGACGAACACCGCGTCCAGTTCCGGGCACACGTCGAGCAGCCGGCGCATGGCCGCGGTGCCGCTGCCCTCGCTGAAGTCCCCGTACGCGATCAGGCCCGGGTCGACACGGCCGCCGGACGCGCGCACGGCCTCCTGGTAGCCGGAGAGCCGGGCCAGGCCGGCGCCCATGTCCTGCGGGCCCGCGATGGTCGCGACCCGGCGGCGGCCCTGGCGGAACAGGTGCTCCACCGCCTGTCGCGCGCCGCCGACGTTGTCCATGTCGACGAACCACGCCGGCTGCGCGTTCGGGTGCAGCATCCGCGCCGGACGACCGCCGAGCACCGTCGGCAGGCCGCGCTCCTCCAGCAGTGTGGGCAGCGGGTCCGCGTCGTGCAGTGACAGCAGGAGTACGCCGTCCACGTGCTGGTTGGTCAGGTGGTGCTCGACCCGCTCCCGCTCGATCGGCGACTGCACCATGGCCAGCCAGAGCTGCATGGGCGTCTCCACCAGCCCGGAGCTGACGCCCCGCACGATCGCGGCGAAGAACGGCTCGGTGAAGACCCGCTCCCCCGACTCGGACACGACCAGGGCCACCGAGTCGGTCCGCTGGGTGACCAGCGCACGGGCGGCACGGTTCGGCACGTACCCCAGCTCGGCGATGGCCTGCTGGACGGCGGCCCGGGCCTCCGGGCTGACCTGCGGCGAGCCGTTGACCACGCGGGAGACCGTGCCGCGCCCGACGCCGGCGCGGGCCGCGACCGCGTCGAGGGTCGGACGCCCGAGCGAGCGGGTGCGCTGCGTTGTCATCGTCTGTTGCTCCTCCGACGGTCGGGCGGACCCGGCACCGATTGAGGCGTCGGCGCCGGGCCGCCCGTTACTGGCTGGCCCAGCTTATTGTGCGGGCAGTCCGTTGCGTCGGATCACGTCGGCGTACCACCTGGCGCTGGACTTCGCGATCCGGGCCTGGCTGTCGTAGTCGACATAGACCATGCCGAACCGCTTCGTGTAGCCCCAGGCCCACTCGAAGTTGTCCAGGAGCGACCAGGCGAAGTATCCCTTGAGCGGCACGCCCGCCTCGATCGCGGCGTGCGCCGCGCGCAGGTGCGCGGAGAAGTAGGCCAGCCGGTCCGGGTCGTCCACCCGGCCGTCGACGACCTCGTCGACGAACGCCGAGCCGTTCTCGGTGACGTAGAGCGGCAGGTCGGTGTACTCCCGGTGCACCCGCTCCAGCGTCTCCACCAGGCCCGGGGCGTCGATCTCCCAGTCCATGTCCGTCACCGGGACGCCCCGGGTGACGAACCGCACGTCCTCGCTGCCCGGCCAGCAGGACGGCGCCCGCCAGTAGGGCTCCGGCTCCGCGCCCTCGACGGGCGCGGCCACCACGTGCCGGCTGTAGTAGTTGATCCCGACCATGTCCAGCGGGGTGGAGATGGTCGCCAGGTCACCGTCGCGCACGTGCCCCATGTCGGTGACCTGACGCAGATCCGCGACCAGGTCCGCCGGGTACGCCCCACGCAGCACCGGGTCCAGGAAGAACCGGTTGGCCAGCGCGTCGATCCGGCGGGCCGCGTCGGCATCCGCCGCCGATTCGCTCGCCGGGGTGACCGGGTACAGGTTGACGGTGATGCCGAGCTGCGCCTCCGGGCGGGCCGCCCGCACCGCCTGCACGGCCAGGCCGTGGCCCAGCATCAGGTGGTGCCCGGCCCGGACCGCGTCCGCGCCGTCGTTACGGCCCGGCGCGTGCACGCCGGAGCCGTAACCGAGGAACGCCGAGCACCACGGCTCGTTCAGCGTGGTGAAGTACTTCACCCGGTCACCGAGCGCCTCGGCGACGAGGTGGGAGTACTCGGCGAAACGGGCGGCGGTGTCCCGGGCCGGCCAGCCGCCCGCGTCCTCCAGCGGCTGCGGCAGGTCCCAGTGGTAGAGCGTCAGCCACGGCTCGATGCCGTGGCCGAGCAGTTCGTCGACCAGGCGGCGGTAGAAGTCCATGCCCTCCTGGTTGACCCCGCCGGTGCCGCCCGGCTGCACCCGCGGCCAGCTCACCGAGAAGCGGTACGACTGAAGGCCCAGATCGGCCATCAACCGCACGTCGTCCGGCATCCGGTGGTAGTGGTCGCACGCCACGTCGCCGGTGTGCCCGGCCACCGTCCGGCCCTCGGTGTGGCTGAAGGTGTCCCAGATCGACGGGGCACGGCCGCCCTCCGTCGCCGCGCCCTCGATCTGGTACGCGGCGGTGGCCGCGCCCCAGAGGAAGCCGGGCGGGAAGGTGAGGGCCGGACCGGCGTCGAGGACGCCGACGGCGGGCGGGCTTGCTGGGTTGCTCACGACTTGACGGCGCCTTCCATGATGCCGCCGATGATCTGGCGGCCGAACAGAACGAACACGACGAACAGGGGCAGGGTCGCGATCAACGTACCGGCGAAGATCTGCGAGTTGTCGGCGAAGTAGGCGGTGTTGAGGCTGCGCAGCGAGATCTGGACAGTCGGGTTGGACGGGTCCGCCAGCACCACGAACGGCCAGAAGAACTGGTTCCACTGCTCCATGAAGGTCAGCAGACCCAGCACGGCGGCGGCCGGACGCAGCGCGGGTGCCACCACGTGCCAGTACACCCGCCAGGTGGAGCAGCCGTCCACCCGGGCGGCCTCGATCAACTCGTTCGGTACCGCCTGCTCGGCGTACTGGCGCATCATGAAGATGCCGAAGCCGCCGATCAGGAACGGAACGGTCACCGACGGCATGGTGTTCAGCCAGTCGAGCTTGGCCATCAGGATGTACAGCGGCAGCACGCCGAGCTGGATCGGCACCATCATCGAGGTGAGGATGATCAGCAGTAGCGCGTTCTTGCCCCGGAAGCGCAGCTTGGCGAACGCGAAGCCGGCCAGCGAGCCGAAGAACACCGTCGCGACGGTGATCGTCCCGGAGACCAGGAACGAGTTCATCAGGCCCTTGACGATGTTGGCGTCGCTGTTCGCGAGCACCCGCTCGATGTTCTCCCCGAGCTTGCCGCCGGGCAGGAACGGCGGCGGCCAGGAGTTGGCCGCGTCGTTCGTCCGGCTGGCGATCACGATCATCCAGTAGAACGGGAACAGGGACAGCAGCACGCCGAAGATCAGGCCGATCATGGTGAGCGGGCTGGCCTTCCAGAGCCGCTCGGCCCGATGGGTGGTCTTCACCGGCGGGCTCTGCCGGGTGGGCGGGCGGACGGCGGTGGTCGTCATCTCGTCACCTCACTTGTCGGAGCTGATGCGGCGGGCGAGCAGGTAGTTGATCGCCGACATCAACGCGATGAGCACGAAGAGCACGAGCGCGACCGCTCCGGCGTAGCCCCACCGGAAGCGCTGGTTCATCACGTCGAGCAGGTACATCGTGATGGTCTGGAACTGCCCCTCCGAACCGCCGGAGAGGCCACCCGAGCCGCTGGTGAACAGCAGGGGCTCGGTGAACAGCTGGAGGCCGCCGATGGTGGAGATGATCAGCGTGAAGATGATCGTGGGGCGCAGCTGCGGGACCGTGATCGACCAGAACTGACGCCGCCGGGAGGCGCCGTCCAGCGCCGCGGCCTCGTACATGTCCTTGCTGATCGACTGCATGGCGGCCAGGTAGATCAGCGCGTTGTAGCCGACCCAGCGCCAGTCGACCATGGTGGAGATGGCGAACCAGGAGGCGAAGCGGTTCGCCCGCCAGTCGATCGGGTCCAGGCCGACGCTGTCGAGCAGCCAGTTGACCAGGCCGAAGTCCTTGGCGTAGATCATCGAGAAGATCAGCGCGACCACGGCGGTCGAGGTGATGATCGGCATCGCGATGGCCATCCGGAAGAACGTCTGCGCGCGCAGCTTCCGGTTGAGCGCGTTGGCGAGCATCAGCGCCAGCAGCAGCTGGGGCACCGTGGAGAGCAGGAACATGCCGAACGTGTTGACCACCGCGTTCCAGAACTGCGGGTCCTCGGTGATCAGCTCGACGAAGTTGTCCATCCCGACGAAGGAGATCGTCGAGTTCAGCGGCGACCGGTCGGTCAGCGCGATCCAGACCGTGTACGCGATCGGGTACACGCCGAACACGGCGAAGATCACGAAGAACGGCAGGACGTACAGGTACGGCGAGTACTTCAGGTCCAGCCGGGTCATCGAGGTGGCGCGGCGGCGGGTGTGCTTTGCGACGCGCGGCGCGCCGGGCTCGGGCGGCGCCGCGGCGTGCAGGTCGAGGCTCATGGGGAGTCCTTCTCCTCGGCCGGCGTCACCCGCCACACGGGCGACGCCGGACTCTGCGGGCACCGCGGGTGGCGCCGGCAGCCGGGCTGCCGACGCCACCCGCGGGCGGCTCAACCGGTCACTTACCGGCGGCCGCACCGTTCTTGAGGGCCGTCTGCCACTGCTCGCCGGCCGACTTGCCCTGCTCCACCGCGCGCAGGCTGTTCTCCACCGCGGTGCGGACCGCGTTGTTCTTCGGGCCGAGGTAGACCGGCTTCAGCTCGGTGGCGCCGGCGGCGAAGATCTTGCCGACCGGGGCCTTGCTGAAGTAGTCGTTGGTCGAGTCGGCCACGGCCGGGTCGGTGAGCGCCTGCGGGTTCGAGGGCAGGTTGCCGACCGCCTTGTACGCGCCGATCTGGCCCTTGGCGCTGGTCAGGAACTTGGCCAGCTCCGCGGCCTCCTTCTGGTGCTTGCTCGACTTCGGCACGCCGAGGAAGGAGCCGCCCCAGTTGCCACCGGCGCCCGGCGCCTTGGCGATGTCCCACTTGCCGGCCGCCGCGTCACCGGCCTGGCCCTTGATGACACCGGTCATCCAGGCGGGGCAGGCGATGGTGGCGAAGGTGCCGTTCTTGAAGCCGGCGTTCCACTCGTTGGAGAACGACTGGAGGTTGTTGGACAGCCCGGCGGCGATCATCTTGGTGGTGAGGTCGTACGCCGTCTTCACGTCCGGGTTCTGGTCGATGACCATCTTGTTGCTCTTGTCGTAGTACGTGTAGCCGGTGCCCTGGCCCGCGATCTGCATCAGCACGACGTTGTAGAAGTTGGTCGCCGAGTCGACGAACTTGTGCTTCTTGTCGGCGGCGGCGAACTTCTGGCCGGTGGCGATGAACTCGTCCCAGGTCGGCCAGAGCGCGCCGACCTGCTCGCGGTCGGTGGGCAGCCCGGCGGCCTTGAACAGGTCGCTGCGGTAGCACAGCGCCATCGAGCCGACGTCGGTGCCGAGGCCCAGCACCTTGCCGTCGGGGGTGGTGCCCTGCTCCCACTTCCACGGCAGGAAGTTGCCCTTGAGGTCGTTCGCGCCGTGGTCGGCGAGGTTCACGAACTTGTCGGCCTGGGCGTAGAACTGGACGATGGTGCCCTCTTCCAGGGCCACCACGTCGCCGGCGCCGGAGCCCGCGGTGATCTGCTGGGTGAGGCGGGTGTTGTAGTCACCGAGGCCGAGGCCCTTGCCCCGCTCCTGGATCTTGACGTTCGGGTGCTCCGCCTCGTACTGCTTGTACAGCTCTTCGTAGCCGAAGCCCTGGTCGCCGAAGACGTCGACGACCAGCGTGACCGGGCCGCCGCCGCTGCCGCTGTCGCCGCTGTCCGAGTCGTCGCCGCAGGCGGCGGTGGTGCCGAGCACGACGACGGACGCGAGCGCGATGGCCGCGAAGCGCCGACGACGGATTGGGACGCTCATCCGAGACCCCTCTTTCGGTGGTGAGGCGATATCTGCTGTGTGGTGGGGGGTGCGTGTCGCGCGGGCCGGAGCGGGCAGGAACGAGATCCGCGCCACTCCCGGGAGCGCTCCCATGAGGTTGCCGGGAGGTGACAGGGGTGTCAATAGACCGTTGGGAGCGTTCCCATTTCGTTACCGCGCCCGCGCGCGGCCCCGGGCGGGAACCCCTCGGTCGCGGCGGTGGGCCGGCCCGATCAGCGGCGGTGAGGTGGCGCGATCAGGGGTGGGGTGGCGGTCGGCGGCGCGCGGGCGCGGTCAGCAGCAGCGGCGCAACAGGACGGTGGCGCGGTCCGGGTCGAACGCGGCCGCGTCGAACGCCGGGCCGGCCCACTCGCGCATCGTCACGTGTTCCGGGTGCGCCGGGTCGGCGAGCGCGGCCAGCAGGACCGCGTACCCGGCCGGACCACCCACGTCCTCCGGCGGGCAGGCCCGCTCCCCGTCCAGGCAGAGCGGATAGCGCTCGTCCGGGTCGGCGGCGCAGCAGTCCTCCACCACCAGGTCGTGCTCCCACCAGTCACCGAAGTCGTACGTGTAGCGGAAGCGGTCGCCCTTGCCCACGAGCGCGTCCAGCCGGACGTCCAGTTCGTCGCGCAGCGCCAGTTCGCCGCCCGGGTCGGGCTCACCGTACTGCCGGCCGTCGACGTCGAACGAGTGCAGATGGCAGTCCCGCCAGCCCATCGCGTGCTGGATCACCCGGTGCAGCCGGTCCAGGGTGTAGCCGCCGGGCACCAGCACCCGCCGCCACACCGGCGGCCGGACGCCGGCCAGCGACACCATGAGCTGGAAGATCTGACGCGACACGACGTCCCATCCTTCCTGGGCATAGGCTGCCTGCATGATCTGCCGAGCCTGCCGGGAACGGCGGCACGACGACTGTCCTGGCCGGAAGTGGTGCGACTGCCAGCACCGTACCCCCGAACCCACCCCTCCGGTCACGGGTCCGGCCGGCGAATGACCGTCGGAACCCCGATCGAACGGATCTGGCCCGCACCCGTTACCGGTGCGCTCACCGATCCGCAGCTCACCGCGCTCTACGCCCGGGCGGCCGGCCCGCATCTGCGGGTCAACTTCGTCGCCAGCGCCGACGGCGCGGTCACTCTGGACGGATACTCGGCCGGGCTCTCCGGCGAGCCGGACAAGCGGGTCTTCGGGCTGCTGCGGATGCTCTGCGACGGTCTCGTGGTGGCCGCCGGCACGCTGCGCCACGAGGGCTACCGGGCGGTGCGGCTGAGCCCGGAACGCCGGGCCTGGCGGCGTGAGCAGGGGCTGGCCGAGTTCCCGACGCTGGTGGTCGTGTCCGGCTCACTCGACCTCGACCCGGCGCAGGCCGCGTTCGCCGACGCCCCGGTCCGGCCGATCGTGCTCACCCACCCGGGCGCCGTACCGCCGCCGGGGTTGACCGACGTGGCCGACGTGATCCGCTGCGGCACCGACCCGGCCGATGACACGGGCCGCGCCGACGACACCGGCCGCGCCGACGGCAGCGGCCGGGCGGACGGCGCCGGGCGGACCGGTGGCACCGGGCGGGTCGATCTCGTCGCCGGCCTGGCCGAGTTGCGCCGGCGCGGGCTGAACCAGTTGCTCTGCGAGGGCGGCCCGCACCTGTTCGGCGCGCTCACCGCCGCCGACCTGGTCGACGAGCTGTGCCTGACGGTGGCGCCGCTGCTCGCCGGCGCCGGCCCGGGGCGGATCACCGCCGGGGACGCCAGCGTCCCGCGCCACCTGCCGCTACGTCACGTGCTGGCCGCCGCCGACGGCGTGCTGATGCTCCGCTACGCCCGCGACCCCGCCGACCCGCAGCCCGCCGGCGCCGCCCCCGCCGCCTGACCCGGCACCCGGCACCCGGCACCCGGCACCCGGCACCCGGCACCCGGCACCCGGCACCCGGCACCCGGCACCCGGCACCCGGCACCCGCGATCTTGCACTTGGGGCCCTGATTGTGCCCGTTTTGCGCTGAACTGAGAGGGCCGGAAGTGCAAGATCGCGTCAATTTCGGGGAGCAGCGCGGCTCGGACTGCCTGCTGTGGCCAGCTCCTCCCGTCTTGCGGGACGGCCGTTCCGTTGAGTGAGATCCGTAGAGATCTTGGCAGGAAAGGCCCCCATGAGGGCCGTTTCCTACCAAGATCTTCGCGGCTCTCCGGAGGCAGGACGGGAACTCCTGCTTTTCGGGACAAGCTCGGCTGGTTGGTCCGACTCGCTGCCGGGAGCGGACGGCAGTTCGCCAAGATCTCGGGTCAGCCCGGCAACGAGAGGCTGGTCCGGCCGACCGGCGCCTCGCGAGCAGTCGTCGTCAGGGGCAGCGGCCGCCACCTGCGCCGCCGACACCCGCGCCACACGACGGGCCCGTAGCCGAAACAAGGAAAACGCACGCTCAGTGGTCGGGCGGATCCGGGTGGCTACCGTTCGGCGCACGGGTGACGTGGCGTCCGCCGCGTCGCGTGGCAACCTGTCGCATCCCTCGGGCAGGATGCACGACGTGCACCGCCAACGGTACGACCAGCCGACCGGAGACCGCCGATGACCGACGATCAGCTCGACGGGCCCGGCGAGGGTGTGGGCCGGGTGCTCGGCACCGCCGACGCCACCCCGCTCACCTTCTGGACGGCTGTGGCGCCGGGCAGCTACCTGCAACTCGACGACGTGGTGGTGACCCGCCGCGACCTGCCCGACCGTGAGCCCGTGACGATCGCCGGGGTGGTGACCCAGGTGCGCGCCCGGCACGAGGGGGCGCAGTTCGACTCCGACGTCTTCGCCATCGCCGACGGCACGCTGCCGGCGCAGGTGCAGGAGGCCGCCGAGGTCACCACCACGCGGGTCGACCCGGAGTTCTACGTGCCGCCGACGCCGGGCGCGGTGGTGCACCGGGCCGAGGGTGACGCGCGGGCGCGGGCGCTGCACTTCGACCGGATGGAGCGGCGGATCCCGATGGGGATGGGCCGCGACGGGGTGCCGGTCTACCTCAACGCCGACTTCCTCGACGGTACCCGGGGCGCGCACGTGTCGATCTCCGGCATCTCCGGTGTCGCCACCAAGACGAGCTTCGCCACGTTCCTGCTCTACTCGGTGTTCCGCTCCGGCGTGCTGGGCGGCGACGCGGTGAACGCGAAGGCGCTGATCTTCAACGTCAAGGGCGAGGATCTGCTGTTCCTCGACCACCCGAACAGCCGGCTCGACGACCCGACCCGGGCGGCGTACGCGAAGCTGGGCCTTGATGCGGGCGCGTTCCCGGACGTGCGGGTGTACGCCCCGCCGCGGGTCGGCGACTCCTCCGGCACGCCCGATGTGAGCAGCCGGCTCACCGGCGTGGACAGCTTCTACTGGACGCTGTCCGAGTTCTGCGCCGACCGGCTCCTGCCGTACGTGTTCGCCGACGCCGACGACGAGCGCCAGCAGTACACGATGGTGGTCCACTCGGTGGCCGCGCACCTGGCCCGCTACGCCCAGCCCGCCGACGGCGGGGTGAGCATCGACGGGGTACGGCTCGGCTCGTACGCCGATCTGGTCGACCACGTCGTCGAGCAGCTCAACGACGACGAGACGCGCGGCGAGTGGGCGGGCAGCGCGGTCGGGCTGGGCACCGTGAACGCGTTCGCCCGCCGGTTGATCGGCAGCAAGAAGGATCTGGGCCGGCTGATCCGGGGCGACCTGGCGGCCCGGCGCCCGCACTCGATCAACACGGCGGAGAGCGCCCAGGTGACTGTGGTCGACCTGCACAACCTGCCGGATCGCGCGCAGCGGTTCGTGGTCGGTGTGACGCTCAAGAGCGAGTTCGAGCGCAAGGAGAAGGCGGGCACCGCCAAGCCGCTGCTGTTCGTCGTGCTCGACGAGCTGAACAAGTACGCGCCGCGGGAGGGCTCGTCGCCGATCAAGGAGGTGCTGCTCGACATCGCCGAGCGGGGCCGCTCACTGGGTGTGATCCTGGTCGGCGCGCAGCAGACCGCGAGCGAGGTGGAGCGGCGGATCGTCACCAACTCGGCGATCCGGGTGGTGGGCCGGCTCGACCCGGCCGAGGCGTCCCGCCCGGAGTACGGCTTCCTGCCGCCCGCGCAGCGGCAGCGGGCGCTGCTGGCCAAGCCGGGCACGATGTTCGTCAACCAGCCGGACATCCCGGTGCCGCTCTGCCTGGAGTTCCCATTCCCGGCGTGGGCGACCCGGGTCTCGGAGGCGGGCCGCGCGCCCTCGGAGACGCTACGGTCGATCACCCAGGCCGCCGATCCGTTCGCGGTGGTCGGCTCCGGCTCCTCCGACGACGACATCCCGTTCTAGGCGGCACCCACATGAAGATCCTGCACACCTCCGACTGGCACGTCGGCAAGGTCCTCAAGGGGCAGTCCCGGGCCGAGGAGCACAAGCAGGTCCTCGCCCAGGTCATCGACATCGCCCAGCGTGAGCGGCCCGACCTGGTGATCGTCGCCGGTGACCTGTACGACACCGCCGCGCCGACCCCGGAGGCGACCCGGCTGGTGACGCGGGCGCTCACCGCGTTGCGGCGTACCGGTGCCGATGTGGTGGCGATCGGCGGCAACCACGACAACGGCGCGGCGCTGGACGCGCTGCGGCCGTGGGCCGAGGCGGCCGGGATCACGCTGCGCGGCAGCGTCCGGGAAAACCCGGACGAGCACGTCGTCGACGGCGTCACCGCAGACGGCGAGCGCTGGCGGCTGGCCGCGTTGCCGTTCCTGTCCCAGCGGTACGCGGTGCGCGCGGTGGAGATGTACACGCTCACCCCGGCCGAGGCCAACCAGACGTACGCCGACCACCTGGGCCGGGTGCTGGACCGCCTCGCCGAGGGGTTCACCGAGCCGGACCGGGTGCACCTGGTGACCGCGCACCTCACAGTTGTCGGCGCGAGCACCGGCGGCGGCGAGCGGGACGCGCACACGGTGCTCGGGTACGCCGTACCGGCCACGGTCTTCCCGGGCAACGCGCACTACGTGGCGCTGGGTCACCTGCACCGCTCGCAGCGGGTCATCGGCCCGTGCCCGATCCGCTACAGCGGCAGCCCGCTGGCTGTCGACTTCGGCGAGCAGGAGAACGTCTGCTCGGTGACGATCGTGGAGGTGACAGCGACCACCGCCGCCCGCGTCCGGGAGGTGCCGGTGCCGGGCGCGGTGCCGCTGCGTACGGTACGCGGCACGCTCGCGCAGCTCGCCGAGATCGAGGCGCCGGAGGGCTGGCTGCGCGTCTACGTCCGGGAGCAGCCCCGGGCCGGGTTGCGCGAGGAGGTGCAGGAGCTGCTGCCCCGGGCGCTGGAGATCCGGATCGACCCGGAGATGGTGCCCGCGCCGGGCAGCGGGACCCGCACCGCCCAGCGGGCCGGGCGGTCGCCGGGCGAGTTGTTCGGCGACTACCTGGACAGCCGCGGGCACGCCGACGAGGGCGTCCGGGAACTCTTCGACGAGCTGCTCGAGGAGGTGGAGCACTGATGCGGCCGATGCGGCTGGACATGGCCGGGTTCACGGTGTTCCGCGACGAGACCACAGTCGACTTCACCGACGCCGACTTCTTCGCGCTGGTCGGGCCGACCGGTTCGGGTAAGTCGACGGTGCTCGACGCGATCTGCTTCGCGCTCTACGGCACGGTGCCGCGCTGGGGCGGCACCCGGGGGCTGGCGAACGCGCTGGCGCCGTCGGCGACCGAGGCGCGGGTCCGGCTGGTCTTCGAGTCCGCCGGGGACCGGTACGTGGCGACCCGGGTGGTGCGCCGCGACGGGCGGGGCACGGTGAAGACCGCGAACGCCGGCCTTCAGCTCATGCCGCCGGGGTTCGACGTCACCAAGCTCGACACCGGGCTCAGCCCGGAGGATCTGGGCGAGGTGGTGGCGGGCACCCCGGCCGAGATGGAGCAGGCGGTACTGGACGCGGTGGGTCTGCCGTACGAGCAGTTCACCTCCTGCGTGGTGCTGCCGCAGGGCCAGTTCGCCGACTTCCTGCACGCCAAGCCGGCCACCCGCCAGCAGATCCTGGTGAACCTGCTCGGGCTGGGCGTCTACGAGTCGGTGCAGAAGAAGGCGGTCGAGCGGGCCGGGCAGGCCGAGGCGAAGCTGGAGACCGTCGACAAGATGCTCGGCGGGCTCGCCGACGTCGACGACGAGAGCCTGACCGCCGCCCGGGAGCGGGTGGACGCGATGCGGGAACTGGCCGCGGGGGTCGCTGCCGCCGTACCCGAATGGGAGCGGGCCCGTGCGACGGCGGGTGAGCGGGCGGCGGCGCTGGCCGCCCTCGACGCCGAGTTGGATGTGCTGGCCGGGGTGCGGCCGCCGGACGGCACCGCCGAGCTGGCGCGGGCGGTGGCGGCGGCCCGGGTGGCCGCCGACGAGGCGGCGGCCGCGGTCGGGCTGGCCGAGGAGCGCGAGGAGAAGCTGCGCGGGGAGCTGGCCGCCGCCGGTGACGAGAGCGCGCTGCGGCTGCACCTGAAGGCGTACGCGGACCGGGACCGGCTGACCGCGGAGGCGGCGACGGTGCGCGCGGTGGTGGACGCGGCGCGGACCGAGCACGACGCGGCGGTGGCGGCGCTGGCGGCGGCGCGGGCGGACGCGCAGCGGGCCGAGACGGAGCTGGAGTCGGCGTTCCGCGCCCACGAGGACGCGAAGGCCGCCGACCAGGCGGTGGCGCTGCGGGCACACCTGGTCGGCGGCGCGCCCTGCCCGGTGTGCGAGCAGACGGTCACCACGGTGCCGGCGGTGCCGAAGGGTTCGGCGGTGAGCCGGGCGATCGAGGCGGGCAAGGCGGCGCGCACGGCGAGCGAGGCGGCCAAGCGGGTCGTGCAGGAACGCGACACCGCCGCGCGCGACCTGGACCGGGTGCTGCTGCGCGCCCGGACCCAGCACGACCAGCTCGGTGCGCGCCTGGCCGAGCTGGACGAGCAGCTCGCGGACGCGCCGGCGCCGGAGCGGCTGCGGGAGACGCTGGCCGAGCACGCCCGGCTGCGGACCGCGCTGGAGGAGGCAGCCGGCGCGGTGCGGGCCGGCCGGGAGGCGGCCCGGCGGGCGCGGGGCGCGCTCGACGCCGCGCAGGAGCGGCTGCGCCGGGCCTGGCGTGACTTCGACGCGGTACGCGACGGGCTGGCCCGGTTCGGGCCACCGGCCGCCGACCGGGACGACGTGGCGGCGGCGTGGACGGCGCTGGCCGGCTGGGCCGGTGAACAGGCGCGGGCGCGGCGCGCGGACCGGGACGGGCTGGCCGACTCGGTGGAGGCGGCGCAGCGGGCCGCGGCCGAGGTCGCCGACGGGATCGCGGCGCTGTTCACCGCGGCCGGGCTGGACGCCCCACAGGACGCGCCGCGCGACGTGGCGGTGGCGGTGGAGCGGGCCGAGGCGGAGTTGCGCCGCCTCGACGAGCGCCGTGAGCAGGCCGCCGAGCTGCGGGAACAGCGGGCCGGGCACGAGCGTGAGGCGCGGGTGGCGCGGGCGCTCGCCTCGCACCTGCGGGCGAACAACTTCGAGCGCTGGCTGCTCACCGAGGCGCTGGACCTGCTCGTCGACGGCGCGTCGCGGATCCTGCGGGAGCTGTCCGGCGGGCAGTACGACCTGGTGCACGACAAGGGTGAGTTCTTCGTGGTCGACCACCACGACGCCGGGCTGCGGCGCGGGGTGCGGACACTGTCCGGCGGGGAGACGTTCCAGGCGTCGCTGGCACTCGCGCTGGCGCTGTCCGAGCAGCTCGCCGGCATGTCCACCACCGCCGCGAGCCTGGAGTCGATCGTCCTGGACGAGGGCTTCGGCACGCTGGACGCGGCGACGCTGGACACGGTCGCGGCGACGCTGGAGAACCTGGCCGCCCGGGGCGACCGGATGGTCGGCGTGGTCACCCACGTGCCCGCGCTGGCCGAGCGCATCCCGGTCCGCTTCGAGGTCCGCAAGGACGCGCGGACGGCCCGCGTGGAACGGACCGGCCTGTGACCGGCACGCTCCGGCGGAGCGCCGCGTGACCGGGCCGTCGCCGGCGTTCTTCGTCGACGCGTGGGATCCGTCGTACGGCGCGTCGTTCGAGGCGGCGGGCGGGTCCGGGCCGGCCGCGCCGAGCAGCGCCCAGGTCGACGCCGACGTCGAACTGCCGGCCACCGACTGGCGGGCGATCGGCCCCCGCGCGGACGTACGGGCGCCGGACGTGGTGCTGCTGGTCGACGGGGTACGCCGGATCGACGCCAGCATCTGGACGGCCGAGGAGGACGGCGGCTCGTTCCCCGGCATCGCCGCCTCGTACGCGGCCGGGGTGGTCCGCTGCGACCTGGACCGGGGCGCCGCCGAGATGGCCGGCGCCCGCGTGGGCCGGGGACTGTTCACGGCGAGCCCGTCGGCGCAGGACGTGGTCGCCGGGACGGTCCGCTACCCGGTGCACCGGGTCAGCGGCACCGGTGAGCTGAGCAAGCTGCCCGCTGCGGTGCAGGCGCCGCTGACCGCGCTGGAGGTGGCCGTCTCCGACGCGGTCCGCACCGACGGTGACCTGCTGGTGGTGGACGGCCCGCTGCGCAGCCGGCGCAACCTGCCGCGCACGCTCGGGTACATCAAGACGCAGCACAGCCAATACCTGGACGGGCGGCTCACCGCCGTGGTGACCGGGCTGGCGCCGGGCGAGCGCTGCCCGGTGTTCCGGCTGGGCACGGCGTGGGGCGGCTGGTCCTGGTATCTGCGGCTGCCGGTGCGCGCCGGCGCGCCCTGGGCGGGCATCGTGCGCGTGGAGTGCTCGGCCGACCTGACCGTGCCGGAGGCGATCGCGCTGGCCGACCTGTCGCTGGTGACGCTGCCCCGGTTCGCCTCCACCCCGTACAAGGATCCGCGCGCCCCGCAGAACCTGGTGCCGATCGCCGGGCTGGAACGCCGGCTGCGCGGGATGCTCGGCGACGCGCGGCTGCTGCACCGGAGGCTCACCGGCGCGGCGCGCGGGATGCGGCGCTGATGGGCCGCCGACGCGACGCCGATCGGGTGGTGGCCGACGTCGACACCGGGCGGGCCGAACTGGTGCCGGACGTCGACCGTCCGGGCTCGTGGACGCTGCTGCTGGACGGCGCGCCGCAGTCGCATGTGGACCTGGCCGACCCTTCGCACCTGGAGTTCGAGTACGTCCGGCGGCTGGCCGCCGCGCTGGATCTGGTGGCGCCGGCCGGGGCGCCGCTGCGGGTGCTGCACCTGGGTGGCGGCGCGCTCACACTGCCCCGCTACGTGCAGGCCACCCGGCCCGGTTCGACGCAGCGGGTGTCCGAGGTGGACGGCGCGCTGGTGGAGCTGGTCCGTCGCGAGCTGCCCTGGCCGTCCGATCCGCGCCTGCGGGTACGGGTGGCCGACGCGCGGGCGACGCTGACGTCGAGCCGCGACGGCGCGTACGACGTGATCGTGGCCGACGTGTTCGCCGGTGCCCGTACCCCCGCTCATCTGACCTCGGTGGAGTACGCCGCCGAGGTGGCCCGCGTGCTCGCGCCCGGCGGCAGCTACCTGGCGAACGTGGCCGACGGCCCGCCGCTGCGGCACGCCCGGGCGCAGGTCGCCACGGTGCGGACCGTGCTGCCCCGGGCCTGCCTGGTCGGCGACGCGGCGGTGCTGCGCGGCCGGCGCTACGGCAACCTGGTGCTGGTGGCGTCCCGGGTGGAGCCGCCGGTGCCGGAGCTGACCCGGCGGGCGGCGGGCGACTGGTTCCCCGGCCGGGTGCTGGCCGGCCCGGAGCTGGACCGGTTCACCGGCGGCGCCGCGGTGGTCCACGACGCGGACGCCGTCGACTCCACTCCCCCGCCGCCGGGAATTTTTCGGTCAAGCGTTGATCCGATCGGCTGATCGCTGCGTATCCCCGGGCGGCCATGCCCGTGGGGGGCCGGCTGATGTCATTGGACAGCGGAGGTCTGCATGCATGCAGTGGCGGCCGGCTGGCACGGCGAGGTGGCGCGGCCTGAGTGGATGTTCGCCCGGGCACAACCACACTCGCGCGCCTCGCGTTCGGGCCGGGGGGTCGACGCCCGGTCCGCCGATCGCCAGAATGACCCGGTGCCGCCGCGACCCGCTCCCGGACGCCACCAGGCGACCTCCGCCGAGGCCAGCCACTCCGACCAGCTGATCCGCCTGCTCTACGCCGAGCACGCCGGCCCGCTGCTGATGTTCGTCATGCGGCTGACCGGCGGAGACCGGCAGCGTGCCGAGGACATCGTGCAGGAGACGCTGCTGCGGGCGTGGCGCAACGCGCACCGGCTCGGCGTGCAGGGCCAGGGCTCGCTGCGCCCGTGGCTGGTCACGGTGGCCCGGCGGATCGCCATCGACGAGCACCGCAGCGAGCAGGCCCGCCCGCCCGAGACGTACGACCGGGATCTGACCATGTTCGCCGAGTCGGACAGCACCGACCGGGTGCTGCGCACCATGACCGTCGCGGACGCGCTGCGTACGCTGAGCCAGTCGCACCGGGAGATCCTGGTGGCGACGTACTTCCGGGGACGCACCGTGCCGGAGGCGGCCGAGGAGCTGGGGCTTCCGCTGGGTACCGCCAAGTCGCGGGTCTACTACGCGCTGCGCGCGCTGCGCACGGCTCTGCAGGAGAGGGGGGTGACCGAATGAGCCGGGCCGACCACATGGACGTCGCCGCGTACGCGCTCGGCGTGCTGGACGCGCAGGACGCGGAGCGGTTCGAGGAGCATCTGGCCACCTGCTGGGCCTGCGCTGCGGAACTGGAGACGATGGTCCCGGTGGTGGGGCTGCTCTCCGGCATCGACGGCGAGGCGATGGCCGCGCTGGAGCAGACGCACACCGATCCGGCGCTGCTGGACCGGACGCTGATGGCGGTACGGCGGGACCGCCGTCGTACCCGGGTGCGGCAGTTGCTGGCGACAGCGGCGGCCGTGGTGGTGTTCGGCGGCGCGAGCGCGGCGGCGGCCGGGATGCTCGGTGACGATCCGGCGACGCCGCAGGCGGTGCCGACGCAGGCCGCGCCGAGCGTCGCGCCGAGCGGCGAGCCGGGCAACCCGAACGACCCGGGCGTCGGCGGGCCGGAGGAGATCGAGGGCGACCAGCACAACGCGACCGACCCGGGGACGGGCGTGCAGACCACGATGTGGCTGGCCCGCAAGGAGTACGGCACGCAGATCGGGGTGCAGCTGAGCCGCCTGCCGGGGCCGCGCACGTGCCGGCTGGTGGTGGTCCGCAAGAACGCCACGACCGAGGTGATCTCCACCTGGTCGGTGCCGGTCGGCGGCTACGGGACGAACCAGAACCAGCTTCCGCTGCAGCTGAGCGCGTCCACGTCGGCGCCGGTACGCGACATCGACAAGCTTCAGGTGCAGTCGGTCGACGCGAACGGGGTGGCCAGCACGCTGGTGACGGTGGACGACATCTGATCGGTGGTGCCGACGGCGCCGGGTGGCTGGACCGCCCGGCGCCGTCGTGTCGTGTCCGGGCCGACGGGCCCCCTCGTGCTGACGCACGCAGCGGGACGCCCATCGGTTCAATCGGTCCACTGTGAAATGTGCCACCGTTGCCGGTTCAACCTTGACAGTGCCGCGCCCGTACTACTCGGCGAACTGCCAAGAACGAGGAGGGCACGTGGCACACCACAAGCGGACGACCGTCATCGTCGCGAGCGCGATGGTCGCACTTACGGCCTGCGCCCCAGCAGGCTACAACGGGGCGAACTCGGGCGCGGCCGAGCCGGTCGCCGTCGCCGCGGCCGAACCCACCGCGGCGGCCGAACCGGAGGCGTCAGCGGCTCCCGAGGAGGAGCCGGTCGCGGACAAGGCGCCCCCGGCCAACGTGAAGATCACCGACGAGCTGGTCGGCAAGAAGCTGCCCCGGATGGGCCGCGTCGTCACCGACCAGGACGGCTGGGTGCTGTACCGGTTCGACAAGGACTCCGACGACCCGCCGCAGTCCAACTGCGTGGACAAGTGCGCCGAGGTCTGGCCGCCGTCGCTCACCGACGGCAACCCGAAGCTGCGCGGCGTCTCCGACGACAACGTCGGCACCATCACCCGCCAGGACGGCACGCGGCAGCTCACCATCGGCGGCTGGCCGGTCTACCGCTACATCGGCGACAAGAAGCCCGGCCAGTGGAAGGGCCAGGGCGTCGGCGGCACCTGGTTCGTGGTCGACCCGAACGGCAAGAAGAACCTGACCTGCCTGCCGACCGGCACGCCCAAGGCGGTCGCGCCGCCCGCGGCGGGCAGCTCGAACAGCTCCGGCGGCGGGTCGGACTACTCGTACTGACGCACCGGACACGGTGACCGGTCGCCGCCGGGGAGGGCGCGGCCGGTCACCGTCGCGAACCCGGGAGGCGGGCCGCACCGGCATCGGCCCGCCTCCCGGCACGCGGGGCGTGCCCGGCGTCACGGCCGGGTCGCGTGGCAGAGTGGCCTGGTGACCTCGCCCGACGCCCGCCGTACGCTGCGCCCGCCGGCCGGCTACCGCCTGGCCCCGTCGGTGCGGGCGCTCACGTTCAGCCCGTACGACCCGTGCGCGCGGATCGCCGCCGGCACGTTCTGGTGGGCCACCCGCACCCCGGACGGCCCGGCCACGCTGGCGCTGCGCCCGGAGTCCGGTGAGCTGACCGCCGAGGGGTACGGCCCGGGCGCCGGCTGGGTCGTCGAGCGGGCCGACCGGATCGCCGGTCTGTGCGACGACCTGACCGGGTTCGGCGCGCTCGCCGCCGCGCATCCGCTGGTGGCCCGCCTCGCGCACACGCACCACGGGCTGCGGATGCCGGCCACCGGCCAGGTCTTCCCCCGGCTGCTGCGGGCCGTCTTCGAGCAGAAGGTCACCGGCAAGGAGGCGTACCGGGCGTACGCCGCGACGGTGCGGCACTTCCGCGAGCCCGCGCCCGGCCCGCTGCAACCCCTGCTGCTGCCGCCGGAGCCAGCCGCGGTGGCGGCAGCGCCGTACTGGGTGTTCCACCCGTTCGGGGTGGAGCAGCGGCGCGCCGACACGCTGCGCCGCGCGGCGGCCGTCGCGGACCGGCTGGAACGCTGCGCCGACTCGGCCGAGGCCACCCGGCGGCTCACCGCGATCCCCGGCATCGGGCCGTGGACCGCCGCCGAGGTGGTGCGCGTCGCGTACGGGGACCCGGACGCGGTCAGCGTCGGCGACTACCACGTGCCGAACACCGTGGCCTGGGCGCTGGCCGGGGAGCCGCGCGGCGACGACGCCCGGATGCTGGCGCTGCTGGAGCCGTTCCGGGGGCACCGCGGCCGGGTGTGCGTGCTGCTGGAGGCGGCCGGCGTCCAGGCACCGAAGTACGGCCCGCGCGCCCCGATCCGTTCCTTCGCCCGCTACTGACCGCTCAGCGCCGCCGGCACAGCCGCCGCAGCGTCCGCCCCAGCCACCAGGCGTACGCCCGCTGGAACCCGAGCACGACCGGCCCGCCGGCCCGCACGTACCAGTGGGCGGGGCGGCTGAACGCGGTCACCTCGAACCAGACGCCGTCGGCGCCCCGGGTCACCAGGAACGCCTCCTCGCCGACCTCCGGGTGCCCGGGCAGCGTGCCGTAGCCGAACCCGGCCCGGTCCCGCTCGTCCACCGTCCAGACCACCTCGGTCGGGCCCCACAGCCGTACCGGGCCGACACCGAGCCCCGGCGTGACCCGTACCCCGGGTGCGGCGCGCGGCGCGTCCGCGCGCATCACCACGCCGGCCGCGCGGTGCAGCCGCCAGCCCAGTACCGCGTCCGCCGCCACCGGGAAACCACCGTCCGGCAGCCGGACCCGGTGGCGCAGGTGGTGGTAGCCGGCCGGCAGGCCGCCGTCGCGGGTCGCGCCCACCTCCGGGTACGTCAGCTCGGGCACGGCGGCCACCTCCTCGCTCTCGGGGAACACCCGCCAGGGTACGGCCGCCCCGCAGGGCTGTGGTGAGCTGAGCCGGTGACCGACGTAACCATCGCCCCCGCCGACCCCGCCGACGCCGGGGAGATCCTCACCGTGCAGCGTGCCGCTTACCTGGTGGAGGCGCAGCGCTACCGGGACGTGTTCCTGCCGCCGCTGACCGAGACGCTGGACGAGGTCCGGGCGGCGCTGGCCGGCCCGGACGTGGTGCTCGCCGCCCGGTGCGGCGCCCGCCTGGTCGGCTCGGTACGCGCCCGCGTAGACGGTGACACCGCCCACGTGGGCCGCCTCTCGGTCGCGCCGGACCAGCAGGGCCGGGGCGTCGGCGGACGGCTGCTGGACGCCGTCGAGCGGGCCTGCGCGGGCCGGGTGGCCCGGTTCGCGCTGTTCACCGGCGCGGACAGCGCGGCGAACCTGGCCCTGTACGCGCGGCGCGGCTACCAGGTGGTGGCGCACCGGCCGGACGAGAACGGCAACCGCCTCGCCGTGCTGGAGAAGACGGTCAGCCCTGCTCGCAGCGGTGCCTGAGCCCGTCCGCCTCCTGCCGCAGGTAGCGGCGCATGGTGGAGCCGCCGAGCAGTCCGACCAGCCAGGCCAGCGGACCGGTCTGCACCAGGATCAACTCGGCCCGGGTGCGCCCGTCCTCCAGCGGGATCAGCCGGTGCTCACCCCGGGTGCGCACGCCGGGGCTCGCCGACTCCCAGGCGAACGAGTACGGCGGATAGATCTCCACGACCCGCCACACGGCCGGGCGCAGCCGGGGCTGCTCCAGCCGGGCCGTCGAGCCGAGGAGCAGCGGACCGGGCTCCAGCCGACGGGCGGCGGTGACCGACGGCGTCCACTCGGGCCAGCGATCGATGTCGCTCTGCACCTCCCAGACCCGGTCGACGTCGGCGGCGATGTCGACGGACTCGGCGAACCGCATGGGCTTCTTCCCTCCCCCGTGGACGGTCCGCTCAGCCTATGCCCGCGCCCCGCCCCACCGCCGCCCCGCGCACCCACCCGTCGCCCGTCACCCGTCACCCGCCGCCCGGCGTAGCCCGGCCGTCGCCCGCGATCTTGGAGTTGTGGCGCCCACGATGTCCCGCTCGCCACCTTTGCGAGGTGCCACAACTCCAAGATCGGCGGGGCCGCCTGGGCGGCACCGGTCGGCGGGGAGCGGGGCCGCCGGGGCGGCGCCGTCAGGCGGCCTCGTGGAGGTCGGCCAGGGTGACCGGGGCGTACCGCTTCAGCAGGTGTTCCAGCTCGGCGACCGAGCCGACCTCGCCGACGACGTTCGCGCCGCCGCCGTGCTCGGGCGGGTAGCGGTGCGCCAGCCGGTAGCGGTAGCGGCCGCGGATCAGCTCGACGCTGACCCGCCAGCGCCCGCAGCATCCGCAACTCCACTCCGGCACGCCGCGACGGTAGCTCTGACCTGCGGTTTCACCATCCGGGCGGCGGTGACGAAGGCACCCGGTACGGGACACGCCACCCGGCCACCGGCGGTGATCTGCCTCACCACTGTCGGTGCGGTCTGGTTGACTGGTCGCCGTGGACCTGCCGATCAACCCTCCGGTCGAGCCGATGCTCGCCAAGAGCGTGGCCGAGTTGCCCACCGACCACGGCCTGACCTACGAGCCGAAGTGGGACGGCTTCCGCTGCATCGTCTTCCGCGACGGCGACGAGGTCGAGCTGGCCAGCCGGGGCGGCAAGTCGATGACGCGCTACTTCCCGGAGGTCGTCGAGCAGGCACGCCGCCAGCTCCCGGCCCGGTGCGCCGTCGACGGCGAGCTGATCGTGATCCGCCGGGACGGCCCGGGTGGGCAGCCGCGGCTCAACTTCGAGCTGCTGGCCCAGCGGATCCATCCGGCCGCCTCGCGGGTGAAGCTGCTGGCCGAGACCACCCCGGCCGACTTCGTCGCGTTCGACCTGCTGGCGGTCGACGACGAGCTGCTCACCGACCAGCCCTACCCGCAGCGCCGGAAGCGGCTGGAGCAGGCCCTGTCCGGGGTGCGCCCGCCGGTGCACGTGACCCAGGTGACCACCGACCCGGAGACGGCCCGCCGCTGGTTCGAGGTGTTCGAGGGCGCCGGGCTGGACGGGCTGATCGTCAAGCCGGCCGACCTGCCGTACGAGCCGGGCAAGCGGCTCATGTTCAAGGTCAAGCACGCGCGCACGATGGACGCGGTGGTGGCCGGGTTCCGCTGGCACAAGTCCGGTCCGGTGGTCGGCTCGCTGCTGCTCGGCCTCTACGACGACGACGGCGTCCTGCACCACATCGGCGTGAGCTCCTCGTTCACCATGGCCCGCCGCAAGGAACTGCTCGACGAGCTGGAGCCCTACCGCCACGTCGGCGACGGGCACCCGTGGGTGCACGGCGACCACGAGCGGGGCCAGCGCATCCCCGGCGGGGTGAGCCGGTGGACCGGCGGCAAGAACCTGGAGTGGGAGCCGCTGCGCCCGGCGCTCGTGGTCGAGGTGGCCTACGACGCGATGGAGGGCGACCGGCTGCGGCACACTGCCCGGTTCCTGCGCTGGCGACCCGACCGCGATCCCCGCTCCTGCGGCTACGGCCAGCTCGACCGCCCGATCCGTTACGACGTCGACGAGGTGCTGCGCGGCGATCCGGCGGCGACGGTCGGTGACACCAGCGGCCGGGCGTAGCCTGACGGTCGACACGATCATGGAAGGCGCCCACGTGACTCGCTTCCCCACCCGCCGGTTCCGGCCCGCTCTGGCCGCGTTCGTCGCGGCGGTGGTGCTCACCGCCGGCTGCACGCTGCCGGCGTTCGCCCCGCGCGCCGAGAGCGAGGGCGAGGCCGCCCCGCCGGGCACCGCCCCGCAGTGGCGGGCCTGCCCGGAGGTGCCGAACGAGCTGGTCGGCCGGGGTGCGCCGGACATGCGCTACGACTGCGCCCGGATCGCCGTGCCGCGCAACTGGGGCACCGGGGCCACCACCGGCGCGACCGCCGGGCCGGGCGCGGGCGAGACGTTCGAGATCGCGCTGATCCGGGCCCGTTCGACCAAGCAGCGCGACCGGATCGGCTCGCTGGTGGTCAACCCCGGCGGGCCGGGCGCCTCGGGTGTGGACACCGCCGTCTACCTGTCCTTCGCGGCGTTCGGCGGGTTGCCGACGTCGGTCACCGACCGGTTCGACATCGTCGGCTTCGACCCGCGCGGGGTGGCCCGGTCCAGCCCGGTCAAGTGCATCTCCGACGCCGACCTGGACGCCAGTTTCGGCTACGACCCCGACCCGGAGAGCCAGTCGTCGTTCGACGGCTTCGTCGGGCTCAACCGGCGCATCGGTGAGCGGTGCGGCGCGAAGTACGGCGACCAGCTCGCGCTCTACGGCACCGAGCAGGCCGCGCGAGACATGGACGCGGTCCGCGCGGCGGTCGGCGACGACAAGCTGACGTACCTCGGCTACTCCTACGGCACGCTGCTCGGCGCCACCTACGCCCAGCTCTACCCGCAGCGCGTACGCGCCCTGGTGCTCGACGGCGCAGTCGACCCGCAGCAGAAACTGATCGCCGGTTCGGAGAGCCAGGCGAAGGGCTTCGAGCGGGCGTTCGACAACTTCACCAGGTGGTGCGCGGCGAACGCGGGCGGCTGCCCGATCGCCCCGGACGCCCGGGGTGCGGTCACCGACGCGATCGCCAAGGCGAAGGCCTCCCCGGTCCGCGCGCGGGACGGCCGCAAGGCCACCGCCGGCTGGGTCTTCTACGCGGTGATCTCCTCGCTCTACACCGAGCAGGGCTGGCAGGAGCTGGCCCGGGCGATCGACGACCTGCAGGGCGGCGACCCGGACGGCGTGTTCAAGCTGGCCGACTCGTACGCGGGCCGCGAGCCGGACGGCCACTACTCCAACCTGTTCGACGCGAACCTGGCGGTCAACTGCGCGGACGAGACCGAGAAGCCGTCGCGCGAGCAGGTCCGCTCGTTGCAGTCGCAGTGGCGGCAGAAATATCCGCTGTTCGGTCCCGCCCTGGCGGTGGGGATGCTGGGCTGCGTGGAGTGGCCCGGGGAGCGGGACCCGTACCCGACCGGCCGGGCCGACGGCGCGCCGCCGATCCTGGTGGTCGGCACCACGGGTGACCCGGCCACGCCGTACGAGCAGACGCCCGCCCTGGCCGCGATGCTGGGCGTGGGTCGGGTGCTCACCTGGGAGGGCGAGGGGCACACCGCGTACCCGCAGACGCCGTGCGTGACGTCGGCGGTCGACGCGTACCTGATCTCGCTGACCGTCCCCCGGGAAGGGCTGCGCTGCCCCGCCCGGTGACGGTCCGGCCGGCGGCCGACGAGCCGGCCGCCGGCCGTCGAACGCCGGCGGTCAGCCGGCGGCCGGGGGCGTCCAACCCTCCGCGATGTGCCCGATGCGCACGCGCTGGGGGTGGTCGCCGACCGGGACGCTCGCGACCTTCTGCCCGGTCGCGAAGTTGATCGCGGTGACCCGGTCGGCGCCGGATTCGGAGATCACGCAGTCGCGGCCGTCTCCGCTGACGGTGGCCCAGTACGGCTTGCTCGCGGGCACCAGCGGGCCCTCGCGCAGCGTGGCCCGGTCCACCACGGTGGCGTAGTCGTCCATGGTGCCGGCGACGCAGATCCGGGTGCCGTCGGGGCTCATCGACAGGCCGTGGTGCCGGGAGTCGTTCACCCAGGTGGTGCGGTCCTCGCTGGTGGCCGGGTTCTTCGGCAGCGTGGCGACGCGGGTGACCCGGTCGGTGGCAACGTCGTACTCGACCACGCCGTTGAAGAAGGACACCTGGAAGTAGAGGCGGCTGCCGTCGGGGGTGAACACGGCGGGGCGGACCGCGTCGGAGAGGTCGCGGCGGCCGGCGGCGTCGAGCCGGTCCCGCATGTCGATCACCTTGACCACCTGGTACGTGGTGGTGTCGGCGACGGTGATCCGCCGGTCGCCCTTGGTCCAGTCGAGCCACGGCGCGTCCAGGTCGGTGTTCACCTCGCCGATGGACATGTTCCACAGCCGGGTGCCGCCGTCGGTGTAGATGTTCTCGTGCGGCTTGTCGCCGGCGCCGAACGAGCCGAGTTGCGCGCCGGTGCGGATGTCCAGCACGTGCACGGTGTTGGAGGTGGAGGCGGAGACCGCGACGCGGGTGCCGTCGGGCGAGACGGCCATGTGGTCGGCGCGGTAGCCGGAGACCGGGAACCGCCAGCGCAGCGCTCCGGTGGCGAGGTCGATCGAGACGACGTCGGCGAAGCTGGGCCGGGACACCACGAGCGCGGTGCCGTCCGGCGTGGTGTACATGTCGTCGATGAGCTGGTCGTGGCCCTCGCCGGGGCCCTGTCGGATGCCGAGGAAGAACGCCAGCCTGATCGGGTTGAGGTAGATCTCGCGCAGGCGCGCGGCGCGGTCCGGGATCACGTTGATCCGGCCGAGCCTGGCGTAGTCGCCGCGGGAGCGGATGACGTCGGCGGTGCCGTCCCAGTTGTTGCCGACGAACATCACCTCCTGGAGTGCCACGGCGGCGATGGCCGGCGCCGGGGCCGCAACCAGCGGCGACGGCGCGATCAGGGCGAGCGCGGCCAGCACGGCGAGGCCGGTGCGGCGGCGGGTACGGGACGGACGCTGTGGCACGGGGGTCATGGACGCCTCCTGGCAGCCGGTACGGCATCGACGTTTCTCAGTGGCGCGAACGGTGTTACCTTGCGGTAACAACCAGGAGAGCAACCAGCCGGCCGCCGAGGCTAGGGACCGGACGCCAACGCCCGCGCGCCCCGGTTGTGCCGCGGCGACAACGGGAGGGCGGCGGACGCCGATGATCCGGACCGGACACGCCCAGCGGTTCGGCGCGTTGCTGCGCGACCTGTCCGCCGATCCGGCCGCCGTCGACGAGGTGGCGCGGGCGGCCCGCGCGAACTCCCCCGAGGTGGCCCGGCTACCCGCCGACGAGGTACGCCGCCAGGTCGTCCTGCTGCTGACCAGCGGCCTGGGCGCGCTGGAACGCCGCGAGGACCCGGCCGTACGCGACTTCGCCGAGGCCCGGCGGCTGGGCGCGGACCGCGCGGCGCAGGGCGTCTCGGTGGCCGGTCTGCTGCGCGGGGTGCAGGCCGGGCGGGACCGGGCGGTGGAACTGGTGGTCCGGCATGGCCGGGCCACCGGCATCCCCGACGAGGTGCTGCTGGAGGGGCTGCTCACCATCGGCCGGTACGCCGCGGCGGTGGAGCGGGCGGTGGTCGACGGGCACCGCGACGCCGAGCGGGACCTGGCACGTACCGGCGCGGCGGCCCGGGCACACCTGCTGCGGCGGCTGCTGCGCGACGGCCCCGCCGGTCTGTCCCCGGGCGAGCTGACCCGGTTCGGGTTGCGGCCGGACGGGCGCTACCACTGCGTGGTGGCCGCGCCGCCCGACCCGGTCCGGGCGTACGCCCTGCATCGGCAGCTCACCGCACGCGGCGGCCTGCTCGGCACTGTCGACGACCGGCTCGCCGGGTTGCTTCCGCGACCGCCCGACGCGGCACCGGCCGACCTGCTGACGCTGGTGGCGCCCGCGCAGCCGCTGGCACGGGCCCCAGCCATGTACGCGCTGTGCCTGGCGGCGCTGGCCACTGCGGCGAACCGGCGGCTGCGCGGGCTGCGCCGGGTCACCGACCTGGCCGGGGAGACCGCGCTGGCGGCCCAGCCGCTGCTGGCGGAGCTGCTGCGCGGCACGCTGCTCGGCGCGCTCGAGCCGGCCGACGGCTTCCACCGGGAGCTGGCCGGCACCGCGCTCGCCTGGCTGCACCACGGCCAGCGGCTGGACCCGACGGCCGCCGCGCTGCACGTCCACCCGAACACGGTGCGCTACCGGCTGCGGCGGCTGCGGGAGCTGACCGGCGGGCCACCGGCCGAGGAGGGGACGCGGTGCACGGTGCCGGAGACCGTGCACTGGTGGTGGGCGTTGCGGAGCTGGCTGGACGGCGACTGACTCCGCCGTACCCGCTGCGCGTCGGACCGGACGCCCGCGCGCCACCGGCACGAGGCGCTGTGCCAGGCTGGCCGGGTGACCGAGGTGATCTTCCGGGAGGCGGTCCGCGCCGACCTGCCCGCCGTACTCGCGCTGCTCGCCGACGACGTGCTGGGCCGTACCCGTGACCTGCCCGAGGTGGACGAGGCGTACGAGCGGGCCTTCGCCGACCTCGACGCCGATCCGCGCAACCATCTGATCGTCGCCGACGACGGCGGGGAGTTGGTCGGCTGTTTCCAGCTCACGTACATCCCCGGGCTGGGGCGGCACGGCGCCGAGCGGTGCCTGATCGAGTCGGTACGCGTCCGCTCCGACCGGCGCGGGCACGGACTGGGCCGGACGATGATGCGCTGGGCGATCGACAGGGCCCGCGAGCACGGCTGCGCTCTGGTGCAGCTCACCACCGACAAGCAGCGCGCCGACGCGCACCGGTTCTACCGCGATCTGGGCTTCGTCGCCAGCCACGAGGGCATGAAGCTGGCGCTCTGACCGGCCGCGACCGGGTGCCGGGCCGCACGACGGGCGGCCCGGTCACCCGGGTCAGTCCTCCGACACCAGCCGGCCGTCGCGCAGCGTGAGCGTACGGTCGGCCAGCTCGATCAGCGCCGGGTCGTGCGTGGCGACCAGTGCGGTCATGCCCCGGGCGTGCACCACCGCGCGCAGCAGGTCCATGATCGACCGGCCGGTCTCGGAGTCGAGCTGACCGGTGGGCTCGTCGGCGATCAGCAGGTCCGGTTCGTTCGCCAGCGCCCGGGCCACCGCCACCCGCTGCTGCTGACCGCCGGACAGCTCGTACGGGCGCTGCGCGGCGTGCCCGCCCAGCCCGACCAGTTCCAGCAGCACCGCCACCCGCTGCTCCCGCTCGGCCGCCGGCACCTTCGCCAGCCGCAGCGGCACCCCGACGTTCTCCGCCGCGGACAGGATCGGCACCAGGCCGAACGTCTGGAACACGAACCCGATCGTGCCCCGGCGCAACGCCAGCAGTTCCCGTTCGCCCGCCGCGGTGACGTCGTGCCCGGCCACCCGGATCTGCCCGGCGTCCGGCCGGTCCAGGCCGCCGACCAGGTTCAGCAGCGTGGTCTTGCCGGCGCCGGAGCGGCCCCGGACGGCGACCAGCTCACCGCGTCCCGCCGCGAACGAGACGTCCCGCACGGCGTGCACGGCGTGCTCCCCCTTGCCGAAGGTGCGGCTCACCCCCTCGACCCGGACCACGTCCTCGACGGCCGACGCCGGCACGGCCGGCAGCACCACTGTCTGGTCGGTCATCACTCACTCTCCTCGGCGTGCGTCCGGTCGCCGGGGCGCACCTCGACGTGGTCGGGTTCCAGGTTGAGCCGGACCCGGTCGCGCAGGGACAGCGCCTCCACGAACTGCGCCGGAAGCTGCATCCGGCCGGTGCGGTCCAGCACCGCGTACTCCTCGCTGACCATCTCGGTGCCGCCGTCGGCCGTGACGCGCGCGGTCCGACGTACCTCGGAGGCGGTCCGGCCGTCGCGGATCGCGACGGTACGGCGGACCTGGCCGGCCACGGCGTGGTCGTGGGTGACCACGACGATGGTGACCCCCAGTTCGGCGTTGATGGTGCGCAGCGCGGCGAAGACCTCGGCGCCGGTGGCCTCGTCCAGCTCACCCGTCGGCTCGTCGGCGAAGAGGATCTCCGGATCGTTGGCGACGGCCACGGCGACCGCGCAGCGCTGCTGCTCGCCGCCGCTCATCTGGCCCGGCCGCCGGTCCGCGCAGTAGCCGACACCCACCATGTCCAGCAGCTCACGGGCCCGTTCCCGCCGCTTGCGCCGCCCGCCGGCCCGCCCGGCCAGCTTCATCGGCAGCTCCACGTTCTCCAGCGCGGTCAGGTACGGCAGCAGGTTCCGGCCGGTCTGCTGCCAGATGAACCCGACCACGTCGCGCCGGTACGCCAGCCGCCGCTTGTTCGACAGCGACAGCAGGTCGTAGTCGGCGACCCGCGCGATACCCGCGGTCGGGGTGTCCAGGCCGGACAGGATGTTCAGCAGCGTCGACTTGCCGGAGCCGGAGGCACCGACGATCGCGACCAGTTCGCCCCGGTCGATGACCAGGTCGAGGCCCTGGAGCGCGACGACCTCGACGCCCTCGGTCTTGAAGATGCGCACCAGGCCGTCACAGACGATGTGCCCGCGCAGCCGGTCCCGTCCCCCGGCCCGCTCGGCGGCCCGCTCGGCCGCACGCTGTTGCAGGGACGCCAGGTCCGGTACGGACGCCTCGGCGGTCGCGGTCATCTCAGCTCTCCTCTCCGAGCCGCAGCACCTCACCGAGGCGCAACCGGCGGTTGTTCACGGCTTCCACGGCGATCGCGAAACCGAGGGCCAGCATGGCCAGGACCGACACCCCGGCCACCAGGCCGGGCTCGAAACTCGGGCGTACCTCCACGCCCCCGGTGAAGGCGGGCAGCCCGAGCACCGGCGTGAGCAGCAGCGGCAGCAACGCGCCGACCACCGCCCCGGTGAGCACCGACACCAGCACCAGCGGTGTCAGCTCCACCATCAGCAGTCCGCGCCACTGCCGGCGGGACAGGCCCATGGTGCGCAGCCGGGACAGCACCTGGCCGCGCGACCGGGCCCCGGCGAGCACCGCGAGCGCGAGGCCGAGCAGGCCCAGCGCGGCGCCGCCTCCGGCGCCGAGCACGAACCCGAACACCAGCAGCCCGTTGACGCCGGTGCCGCCCAGGTCGGCGCGCACCGCCGCACGGGTCGTCACCTCCGGCGCGCGGGCCTTGTCCCCGGTGCCGACCCCGCCGATGCGCAGGTAGCGGTGCTGCCCCTCACGCGCGACCCGGTCCACCTCAGCCGCGTCCACACCCGCGCCGGCCAGCACGAACCCGGTGGGCGCGAGCTGGTGCGGCGCGTCCGCCGGCAACGCCGGCCACGGCAGCACCACGAACCGGCGTACGTCCTTGTCGACGAGCGCGAACTCGTCGACGGTGGCGGCGGTGCGCACCGGCAGCCGGTTGCCCTGCACGTCCAGCCAGGCGGGGCGGTCGCCCTCGGCGTCGGCGAGCCCGGCGTCGGCCAGTTCCTCGGCCACCGCCGGGGACACCAGCGCCGGCAGCGGCGCGCTCCCGTCGGTGCGGGCCCGCACCGGGTCGGGCACGTCCACCGGTACGCCGGCCGCCCGCGCCACCTCGGCGAACCGTTCCCCGTCCACGAGCACCACACGCAGCTCGGTGATCGGGGCGGGGCGTCCGGCACGGTCGGAGTACGGGCGTTCGGCCGGCACGGTGAGCAGCGGCGCGACGGCCCGTACCCCGGGCAGCGCGGCCAACTGGTCCGCCGTGTCCGGCGTGAAGCGCTCCCCACGTACCAGCAGGTCACCGGGCACGGCCTGGGCGGCGGCGGTGTCCCGGCCGGTCTCGATGCCGGTCGCCACCACGCCGCAGAACGCGGCGGTGGCGACGGCCAGCACCACCACGACCAGCGGCCCGGTGCTCGCGGCCCGGCCCGCGCGGGCCGTGCCGAGGAACGCGACGCTGCCGCGCGCCCGGGCGGCGAGGCGGCTGACCAGCCGCAACGGCCAGGGGTACGCGCGCAGCGCCACCAGCGCCGCCGCGATCGCCAGCAGCACCGGTACGGAGACCAGCAGCGGATCCACCGAACCGGCGGTGAGCCCACGACGGCGCAGCAGGAACGCGCCGAGCACGGCGAGCCCGAGCACGACCACCTCGACGGTGAGCCGGACCGCAGGCGAGCGGCCGCCCAGGTCGGCGCGCCCACCGGCGCGGCGGCCGACGGCGAGCGCGGCGAGCGGCGGCAGCAGCGTGGCCAGGAGCCCGGCGATCAGCACCCAGAGCCACGGCGCACCGGTGCCGGGCAGCAGCCCGCCGAGCAGCCAGCCGATCCCGGCCGCGGCCGGCAGCACCAGCGCCGACTCGGCCAGGCCACGGCGCAGCACCGCGCCGGTCGAGCCGCCGCGGGCCCGGATCAGGTGGAACTCGGCGCGGCGGCGGCGCGCGGCCAGCCGGGCGGCCAGCAGCGTCAGCCCGGCCAGCGTGGCGAGCAGTCCGGCGGCGATGACCGCGAGCAGGGTACGCGCGGCGGCCAGCGAGTCGGCGAAGCGCCGCAGCGGGATGTCCGCGCCCTGGCTGAGGGTCATCTTGAGCTCAGTGGGCAGGGCCCGGTCCAGCCCGTCGACGCCGGCGATCAGCGCGTCGAGGCGGCCCGGTTCGAGCCGGTCCGGGGCGATCCGGTACCGCCAGCCGAAGGTCACCGGCCATTCGCGGGCGGTGATCGAGTTCAGGCCCGCGTCGGCGGTGTACGCGACGCCCACGAAGGGGTCGCCGTCGCCTTCCGGCGGGCTGAGCTTCAGCATCGACGGCAGTGTGTCCCAGACACCGCCGGCCGGGTCGTTCGGCCGCCACACGCCGACCAGGTCGACCGGGCGGGAGTTGAGCACGTTGTTGTCGCGGTCCAGCAGCGAGAGGCGGAACCGGTCACCGGCCGCGACGCCCAGCCTGGTGGCGATCGTCTCGGCGAGCGTCACCTCGATCGCGCCGGCCGGGGTGACACCGCGTTCCGGCCACCGCCCGTCGACCAGGGTGGCCGCCTCCCGGATGCCGGTGCCGGCACGCAGGTGCAGGTCGATCAGCCCTTTGTCGTCGCTCAGCGTCGGACCGCGCAACCGCCCGGGGACGGTCTGCGCCGCGAACCAGCGCTCGCCGATCGTGTCGCGCACCTCGGCGGGCATCTTCTCCTCGATCGCCGCGAGCAGGGCTCCCCGGCTGGCGACGACGGGCTGGTCCGAGGCCGACACGACGTCCGGTCCGGCGCTGTACGTGAGGTCGCGGCGGGTTACCGGCTGACCGGCCACGTACTCGGTGAGGCCCTGCCCGGTCAGCCGGTCGGCGACCCGGGGCACCCCGGTGATCAGCAGGGCGGTCACCAGGGTCAGGACGGCGAGCAGCAGGAACTGCCCCCCGTACGCGCGTACCCGGCGCGCGGCACCAGGAAGGCTCATCGTTCTCCTCCGATCCGGAGCTGCGCGGCGGCGACCCGCTGGCGGATGCCGGTGGTGATGAGGGCGGCGAAGGCGAGCGCGGCGAGCAGCAGCCCGGCGGCCGTCGCCCCGATCGGCACCCACGGGACGGTGAAGACCGCCTCGGGCACCGGCCGGCCGGCGGCCGGGGTGAGGATCACCAGCGGCACCATGGTGGCCGCGACGAGGGCGCCGACGAGCATCCCGACGCCGACGCCGATCGCGGCCAGGAACGTCTGTTCGGCGAGGTACGCGCGAGCCAGCAGCCGGGTGTTCGCGCCGAGGGTGTTGAACACGGCGAACTCGGTGAGCCGGCGCCGGGTGGTGGCCCAGACGTCCACCGCCAGGCCGACCAGGGCGAGCAGCACCGAGCCGAGCGCGGCGGCCAGCAGGCCGGTGCGCGCACCCTGCCAGTACGGATCCTCGGCGGCCTCGGCGGCCACCGCCCGCCGGTCCAGCAGCACCGTGCCCCCCGCCGAGGCGAGCGCGTCCACGGCGGCGGTGTGCCCACCGGGCGTGGTGCCGAGCCACCACTCGGCCACCGGCCGGACGCCGCCGCTGCGTTCCAGGAGTTGCGTGGTGGCGGTGGGCAGGTCCAGCAGCAGCCCGTCGCCCCCGGTGCCGGGCACCGCGGCGACCTGGCCGACCACTGTGACCTCGAGCGTCACCTCGGCGACCGACAGCTTGACGGTGTCGCCGGTCTTGACGCTCATCGCGGCGGCCACGCCCGGGGTGAGGAGCACCGGCACCGGGCGGTCCGGCACCATCGGCACCAGCGCGAACCGGGACGAGGGGATCCGGGCGAACTGCAACAGTCCGGCGGGCACGTCGAAGCCCTGCGTCCCGTCGATCCGGGTCGGGCTCGCCTGCGCGGTGCCGCGCGGCCCGGCGCCCGGGTCGATCACCCGCCACGACCCCTCCACCGGCAGTGGCAGGGCCGCCCCGGCGGCGTCGGTGAGCCGCAGCTGGTCCAGCAGAAGCCGGTACGAGCTGCCGGTGGCGTCGCCGCCGTCGGCCTCGAATCCGGCCAGGCGCAGCGGGGCGCCGCCGCTGTCCGGCAGCGGCACCGAGAAGCGCACCGGCTTCCCGTCGCCGTCCCCCTCGGCGAGCCGGACCCGCCAGGTGGCCCCGGCGTCGGTGGCGAACAACGCGGTCACCGCCACCCGGGGCTGCTCGTACATGCTCTCGACCGGGGTACGCACGGTGCCGGAGAGCGTCTTCGCCCCCTCGGGCAGGACGCCGCCCACGGGCGCGGTCCGGCCGCCGGCCAGCCGGTCCAGCAGGGCGCCGGTGGAGGCGTCGCCGCCGGTGTCGTCGAGCCGGATCAGCCCCTTCGCGGCGGCGGCGTCCAGCGCCACCACGGTGGCCGGCCGGGCCTCGCGGCCCACCCGGACGTCGTCGCGCCAGGCGGGCAGCACCCGGTCCACGCCGGGCACGGCGGCCAGCTGGGCGGCCCGGTCCGCGGGGGCGGTGCCGTCCCGTTCGGTCAGCCGCAGGTCCGCGCCGACGGTGTGCTGCGCCTGGTCCCGCTGCGACCGTTCCCACGAGGCGACGAGCGACC
Organism: Micromonospora sp. WMMA1947; assembly: GCF_027497355.1. Taxonomy (NCBI): domain Bacteria; kingdom Bacillati; phylum Actinomycetota; class Actinomycetes; order Micromonosporales; family Micromonosporaceae; genus Micromonospora; species Micromonospora sp. WMMA1947. The sequence goes on from NZ_CP114909.1 coordinate 284,165, forward strand.
AGGCGAGCGTGCTGCCGCCGACGGCGAGCGCGAGCAGCAGCACCGGGCCGGCGTGCGGGCGGCGGCCCGCCTGCCACATGCCGAACATGGTGGCGTTCCACGTCCGCCGGTCGACGAGGCGTTCCGCGATCCGGGTGGTCGGCGGCAGCAGCCGCAGCGCGATCACCGCGCCGGCCAGCACGCCGATGGTGGGCGCGGCGGCCAGCAGCGGGTCGATGCCGAGGTTGCCGTTCGCGCCGGCGAGCGGCGAGGAATACTGCCGCAACTGGGTCCAGGCGAGCACGGCCAGGGCCACCAGCGCGATGTCCACGCTCGCCCGCTGCATCGCCGCGCCCCGGGAGGGACGGGACCGGGCGGCCATGTCGGCCACGTACGTGCCGGCCCGGCGCATCGCCGGCAGCACCATGGCGAGCAGGCAGCCGACCGCCGCGCCGACCGCCACCACCCACACCCGGGCCAGGTCGCCGTCCGCCAGCCCCAGGTCCGCGCCCAGGTAGTGGATCGCCTGCCCGGTCAGCGCCGGGGCCAGCAGCAGCGCCGGCGCCACCACGAGCGTCGCCTCGCGTACGGCCAGCCCGGCGATCTGCCCCCGGGCGGCGCCCCGGGCCCGCAGCAACGCGGTCTGCGACCGCCGGTCCTCGTTGAGCAGCGCCGCCACCAGCACCAGCGCGTACCCGCCGAGCACCACGATCAGCAGCAGCGGGGTGAGCAGCGCGGACCGGCCCACCAGGTCGGCCCGGCTGAGCCGGTCGACGAGCCGGTCCAGGTGGCTGACCTGCTGTGTCGAGGAGCCCAGGCCGGTGGCCTCGGGCAGCTTCCCGGTGATCTCGTCCAGCGCCGTGGTCACGGCGGGCAGCCGGGCCGGCTCGACCGCCACCAGGTCGGGGTCGACCACCCAGGCCGCCGAGGTGGAGCCGGGGAAGGTACGGGCGAAGTCGGCCGGGTCGAGCGCGAACGGCCCGTACGAGGTGATCTCCGCGTCGCCCTGGCTCTCCCCCACCCCCGGGGCGAGACGCCAGTACGCCTCGGACGCGTCCCGTGGGCGCCACGTGCCGACCACCACCACTGTGCCGGCCCGCTCCGCGCCCCTGTCGTAGAGCGGCACCCGCTCACCGACCTCCAGGCTCAGCTGCGCGGCCACCTTCTCCGGCAACGTCACCTGCAACGGGTTGCTGCCCGGCACCGGCCACGCTCCGGCGGCCAGTTCGGCGTGCGCCGGCAGCTCGTCGAGCGTGGCCAGGTTGGCGAACATCGGGTCGTCGTCGGTACGGGCGGCGCCCACGTCCCCGGTCAGCTCCCGCCCGGTCCCGGAGCGGGTCGCGGCCACGGTGACGGGCGCGCCGCCGAGCCCGTTCGCGAACTGTTCCCGTACCGCCCGGTCCCGCTCGGCGAACGCGGCGGCGTCGTCGCCGCCGGAGCCGCTGATCAGCAGGCTGCGCTCCTCGGCCGGGGCGGCGTCGAGCACCGCCCGCGCGCCGGCCTCGACCGCACGGCGGTTGTAGTCGGAGAGCCCGGTGACCAACGCGACCGCGACAAGTGCCGCGACAGCGGCGGCGAGCAGCAGCCCACGGGCCTCTATCGCCCGCCTCCACACCAGCTTCATCCGACGTCCTCTCCTGGCCCCGGCGGGCCGACGCCGAGAGAGAGCAGTGAAGCCCCGCAAAAGGTTCGCGCCCGTTACATGATCGTTATCGGTCCCCCGGCACCCCCTCGCCGCACCCCCACCGCCCTCCCCGTCGATCTTGGAGTTGTGGCACCTCGAATGCGCTCTATGCGGCTTTTGGGAACGACCACAACTCCAAGATCGACGGCGGCCACCGGTGCGGAGGGGAGGGCCCTGTCCACAGGGGCGGACGGGGAGGGCGGCGGGGCGGGAAGGTGGGCGGGTGTGGCGGTACGGGGAGTTGCTGGCGGGTGGGACGAGCCGCGGGGCGGTCCGGCACCGGGTGGAAGCGGGACGGCTTTGCCGACTGTCCCGGGGCGTGTACGGCTGCACCGACGACGAGATCAACCGGTTGCGCGCCCTGTTCCGGCGATTGCCGCCGGGAACCGTCGCGGGGTTCCACACCGGTGCGCGACTGCACCGGTTCGGGGCCGTACCCGACGACCGGGTGCACGTGATCGTGCCACCCGGTGTGAGTGCCCGGCGGATCCGGGGCGTGGCGGCGCACCAGACGGTGCTGCCGATGCCGGACGCGGTGGAGATCGCCGGCATCCCCTGCGCGCCTGCCGCGCGCTGCGCCGTGGATCTGGCCCGGGTGCTCCGGCGGGCGGACGCGCTGCCCGTGCTGGACCTCTGCCTCCGAGCCGGCGCCTGCCGCCGGGAGGACCTGCTGACCGAGGTGGCGTGGCACGCCGGCCTGCGGGGAGTACGACAAGCAGGGCAACTCGTCGCGCTCGCCGACCCGCGCGCGGAGTGCCGGCAGGAGAGCCAACTACGGCTGCTGCTGATCGACGGCGGGTTGCCGTCGCCGGAGCCGCAGCTGTGGGTTCCCGACCAGGACGGGACACCGATCTACCGCCTCGACCTGGGCTACCGCGACCGGCGCATCGGCCTGGAGTACGACGGCGCCTCCCACCTCGACCCCGGCCGGTTGCACCACGACCGCTCCCGGCTCAACTGGCTGGCCGAGCACGGCTGGCGCATACGGATCTACACCGCCACCGACCTCTACCGCCGCCCTCGGCACGTCGTGGCCTCGGTGCGGAGCATGCTCACCGCTCCCGCCTGAGCCGGCGGCACCCGATCACGGCCGCGCCGCGCCGTGCGCGCCCGCCTGAAAGGGAGCCGGCGTCAGGGGCGTGGACGGTCGCGGTCCTTCGACGGCTGGACCCGCTTCGGCTCGCCGGGCATCTTCGGGTATTCCGGCGGGTAGGGCATGTCGCCCAGCCCGTCGGCGGCGTCCCGCTCGGCCCACTCGAGCAGCGGCGTGATGTCCCACGGGGCGTCGTCGATGCCGGCGTGCGGGTCGCCGCGCTCGGCGAACCGGGCCGGCACCGTACCGAGGTGGAAGTCGTCCGGGTCGACCTCGGGCAGTTCGTCCCAGTCGACGGGGGTGGAGACGGTGGCGCGGGCGTTCGCCCGCAGCGAGTACGCGCAGGCGATGGTGCGGTCCCGTGCCATCTGGTTGAAGTCGACGAAGACGCGCTCGCCCCGCTCCTCCTTCCACCAGGCGGTGGTGACCAGCTCGGGGCGGCGGCGTTCCAGCTCCCGGGCCAGCGCGATGGTGGCCCGGCGCACCTCCACGAACGTCCAGCGCGGCTGGATGCGCAGGTAGACGTGCACGCCCCGGCCGCCGGAGGTCTTCGGCCAGCCGGGCACGCCCAGCTCGTCGAGCAGCCCGCGCAGCTCACCGGCGGCGGCCACCGCGTCGCCGAAGTCGGTGCCGGGCTGCGGATCGAGGTCGACGCGCAGTTCGTCGGGCCGGTCGGTGTCGGCGGCGCGTACCGGCCACGGGTGGAACACCACGGTGCCCATCTGCGCCGCCCAGGCCACGTGCGCCAGGTCGGCCGGGCACAGCTCGTCGGCCGGGCGGCCGCTGGGGAAGGCGATCCGCGCGGTGCGGACCCACGGCGGCACGCCCCGCTGCGGCACCCGCTTCTGGAAGAACATCTCCCCCTCGATGCCGTCGGGGAAGCGCTGGAGCGTGGTCGGCCGGTCGCGCAGGGCGCGCATGATCCCGTCGCCGACGGCGAGGTAGTAGCGGAAGACGTCGGCCTTGGTGAAGCCCTGCTGGGGGAAGATCACCCGATCGGGGCTGCTCAGCCGCACCGTGTGCCCGGCTACCTCGATCTCCTCGACCGTGCCCTTGCCCGCCATCACGCGACCATATGCGATGCCACCGACAGCCGACGTACCGTGAAGGGGTGAGTCTTTCCGACAACGAACTGCCCCGTACCGAGGACGAATGGCGCGTGCGGCTGAGCCCCGAGGAGTTCCGGGTGCTCCGCGAGGCCGGCACCGAGGCGCCCTGGACCGGTGAGTACGTCGACACCAAGACCCCCGGCGTCTACCACTGCCGGGCCTGCGGGCTGGAACTGTTCCGCAGCCAGGACAAGTTCGACTCGCACTGCGGCTGGCCGAGCTTCGACGACGCCATCCCGGGCGCGGTCAAGGAGATCCCGGACAACACGCTCGGCATGCGGCGCGTGGAGATCCGCTGCGCGCGCTGTGACAGCCACCTCGGGCACGTCTTCGAGGGTGAGGGCTTCACCCCGAAGGACACCCGGCACTGCGTCAACTCGATCTCGGTGCGGCTGGAGCCCAGCGCCGGCTGACGGCGGCGTCACAGCCGCAGCAGGCCGCCGGCCTCGTCGACCCGGTCGGCGGCCTCGTCGTCCAGCCAGACGCCGCCGGTGGCCAGGTAGCGGAAGCGGTACTCCCCCGGCTTCAGCCGGACCGTCACGGTACGGGTGCCGTCGCGGCGCGGCACCAGCTCGTGCCGGCCGGGCTCCCAGCCGTTGAAGCAGCCGACCACGCTCACCGTGCCGGCCGGGGTGTCCCGGGGCAGCGAGAACGTCACCCGGGTCTGGTTGCCGAAGAGCTTGTTGCGCTTGATCACGGATCCTCCGGGGATTTTCGGCGGTCACCGGAGTCAACGCTCGACACGCCGGGAGCGACTCGCCGTAGGGCCGGATCAGGTTCGCCGGTTCCGGTTGCTCGATGGTGTCGTCTGCGCAACCCTCGGATGACAGGTCCGTTTTCGGGGGGTTTCGCATGGCTGCCTGCGAGGTTTGCGGCAACGACTACTGGATGGCGTTCGAGGTCCGCACGGTCGACGGGTCGCGGCACACGTTCGACTGCTTCGAGTGCGCGGTGCACAAGATGGCGCCGATCTGCGAGCACTGCCAGATCAAGATCGTCGGGCACGGCGTCGAGGTCTCCGGCCGTTTCTTCTGCTGCGCCCACTGCGCCCGCGCCGTCGAGGGCGAGCAGGGCGCCGAGGTACGCGACGCGGTCGGCGCCCGCCCCGCCTGACGCGTACCGTCGCGGGGCGCCATCGGCGTCGATCTCCGGCTAGCATCCCTGCGGTGTCCCGACGGTTGATCATCGCGGCGGCCCTGGCCGCCGCCCTCGCCGGCTGCGGTTCCACCACCGAGCCCGCCGCCACCACCGCTCCGGCCCTCGCCGCGCCCTCACCCACCGACGGCGGCGCCGCCGCGGCGCTGCGCGACCGGTACGCGGCGACCGGCAGCCTGGCCGGCCTGGCCGAGAAGCCCGAGAACGCCAGCGAGCAACTCGACTCCGACGGCGTCGCCTGTGGTCGCCCGCTGCCCCTGCTCGACCGGCGGCTCGTCGTGTCGACCCGGGTCTTCGGCACGCCGGAGGGAACACCGGCCGACGAGTTCGTCGAGGTGGCCCAGGAGACAGTGGTCTACCCGGACGAGCCGACCGCCGCGGACGCGGTCCGGCAGATCTTCGGCGTGCTTCAGGCGTGCGAGCGCGACGAGGAGGCCGGCCAGGTCACCACCGGCCACACCGCCGGGAAGCTGCCCGCCGGGCTGGGCGTGCCGGGCCGGATGGTGTCGGCCACCATGACCCTGTCCGACGGCACCCGTTTCCCGCACCGCTACGGCTGCCTCCAGCAGGACCGGGTGACCCAGTGCGTCTGGGTCTGGACCCGCTCGGCGGCCGACACCGGCACCTGGTTCGAACGCGCCGTCACCGCCACCGCAACCGGGCTGCGCGCGTCGAAGGGCTGAGCCGGCGCGCCGGTCCGGCGCGCGCCTGGGGTGCGCACGACCGGCCGCAGACGCGCCACCTAACCTGGGCCGATGCCCGTCGAGTCCCACCTGGCCGGTTTCGCCGACCTGGACACCAGCACCTTCCACGACCTGCTCCGGCTGCGCATCGACGTGTTCGTGGTCGAGCAGTCCTGCCCGTACCCGGAACTGGACGGCCGGGACGTCGAGCCCGGCACCCGCCACCTGTGGCTGAGCAGCGACGGCGCCGTGGTCGCGTACCTGCGGATCCTGGCCGACCCCGGCGGCGTCGCACGGATCGGACGGGTCGTGGTGGCGCCGGCGGCCCGCGGCGCGGGCCTGGCCGGCGCGCTGATGACCGAGGCCCTGGCCGTGGTGGGTGACCGGCCGTGCGTGCTCGACGCGCAGACGCACCTGGTCGGCTTCTACGCGGGGCTCGGCTTCGAGGTCAGTGGCCCCGGTTACGTCGAGGACGGCATCCCGCACACCCCGATGCGCCGCAACCCGACTCATTGACGTTTGTCGCTTTTTATGGCAACGTGCGGGCGGAGCCGCCACGCGGGAGAGGGCAACTCCCGACAGTCCGGGCGTCGTGCACCGACACCCATCCCGGAGGCTTCCCATGCCCACTCCGTACCGCCGCCCCTTACCGCTCGCGGCGGCGATCCTCGCCGTCTGCGCGGTGGTGGCGGCGCTGCTCACCACCGCGTTCTCCGGCCCGGCCTCGGCGCACGGGTCGGTTGTCGACCCGGCCTCGCGCGCCTACAGCTGCTGGCAGCGCTGGGGCGGTGACTTTCAGAACCCGGCCATGGCCACCCAGGACCCGATGTGCTGGCAGGCGTGGCAGGCCGACCCGAACGCCATGTGGAACTGGAACGGCCTGTTCCGCGAGGGCGTGGCCGGCAACCACCAGGGCGCCATCCCGGACGGGCAGCTGTGCAGCGGCGGGCGCACCCAGAGCGGCCGCTACAACGCGCTCGACACGGTCGGCGCCTGGAAGACCGTGCCGGTCACCAACAACTTCCGGGTCAAGTTCTTCGACCAGGCCAGCCACGGCGCCGACTACATCCGGGTGTACGTGACCAAGCAGGGTTTCAACGCGCTCACCTCGCCGCTGCGCTGGAGCGACCTGGAACTGGTCGGCCAGATCGGCAACACCCCGGCCAGCCAGTGGACGCGTGAGGTCGACGGCGTGTCCATCCAGATCCCGGCGAACGCGCCGGGCCGCACCGGCCGGCACATCGTCTACACGATCTGGCAGGCCAGCCACCTGGACCAGTCCTACTACCTGTGCAGTGACGTGGACTTCGGCGGGTCCGGCCCGACCACCCCGCCGACCAGCACCCCGCCCACCAGCACCCCGCCGACGAGCACGCCGCCCACGAGCACGCCGCCGAGCAGCCCGCCGCCGACCACGCCGAACCCGGCCGGTGGCTGCACCGCGACGTACGCGATCACCGGTACGTGGGGTGGCGGTTTCCAGGCCGACGTGAAGGTGACGAACAACAGCGGCTCGCCGATCCGCGGCTGGTCGGTTAGCTGGAACTACCAGAACGGCCAGCAGGTCAGCTCGGCGTGGAACGCCACCGTGAGCACGAGCGGAACGCTGGTGACGGCACGCAACGTGGCCTACAACGGCTCGCTCGCGCCGGGCGCGAGCACCTCGTTCGGCTTCACCGGCTCGGCCGGTGCGACGAATCCGGTGCCCAGCATCGTGTCCTGCACGACGACCTCCTGACGGCTGCCGTCCCGGTCGGGGCCCTGCTCGGCACCTGCTGTGGTGTTAAGCAGGGCCCCTTCCTCTACCGCAGGCGTTAAGAAGGGGCCCTTCCTTTCACACCAGGCAGTTGACGATGTCGGCCACCGGGCGGCGGCGGCCGGTGTAGAACGGGATCTCCTCCCGTACGTGCCGGCGGGCGCCGGAGGCGCGCAGGTCACGCATCAGGTCCACGATCCGGTGCAGCTCGTCGGCCTCGAACGCCAGCATCCACTCGTAGTCGCCGAGCGCGAACGAGGCGACCGTGTTGGCCCGCACGTCCGGGTAGCCCCGGGCCATCTTGCCGTGCTCGGACAGCAGTTCCCGCCGCTCGGCGTCGGGCAGCAGGTACCACTCGTACGAGCGCACGAACGGGTAGACGCACAGGTAGGCGCGCGGCTGCTCGTCGGCCAGGAACGCCGGGATGTGGCTCTTGTTGAACTCGGCCGGGCGGTGCAGCGCCATCTGCGACCAGACCGGGGTGAGCGCCCGGCCCAGCGTGGTGCGGCGGAACCGCAGGTACGCGTCCTGCAGCGCGTCGCTGGACGACGAGTGCCACCAGATCATCAGGTCGGCGTCGGCGCGCAGCCCGGCCACGTCGTACGTGCCCCGGATCGTGACGTCCTTGCCGGCCAGCTCGGTGAAGAGCGACTCGACCTCGTCGACGACGTTCTCCCGCAGCGACGGCAGCGGGCTGGTGGCCCGGTACACCGACCACATCGTGTAGCGGATGGTCTCGTTGAGCTCCCGCAGCCGCGCCGCGTTGGTCTGCTCGGTCATGCTGCCGATCCTCCCAGTGCCGTGATGATCTCTTCGGCCGCCGTCTCGCCGGAGCGGACGCAGACCGGAATGCCGACGCCGTCGTAGCCGGCGCCGGCCACCGCCAGCGTCGGGTACGCGGCGCGCAGCGCCGTCCGGACCGCCGCGACCCGGGCGGTGTGCCCGGGCGTGTACTGCGGCAGCGCGCCACCCCACCGCTGCACGTGCCGGGCCACCGGGGCCGGCAGCGGCTCGCCGAGCACCGCCGACAGCTCCCGGTGCACCGTGTCGGCCAGGTCGTCGTCGGTGAGCTGCAGCGACGTCTCGTCGCCGTACCGGCCCACCGAGGCGCGCACCAGCGCCAGCCCGTCCGGCCGCCGCAGGTGCCCCCACTTGGTGGTGAAGAACGTGGACGCCTTGATCGTCAGCCCTTCGCCGGCCGGGACCAGGAAGCCGGACAGCTCCGGCAGGGCCGGACCGGGCAGGGCGAGGGTGATCAGGGCGACGCTGGCGTAGTCGAGCGCGCCGACGGTGTCGGCCGCCTCGGGCGCGGCGGTGGCGAGGAGCCGGCCGGCCGGTCGGGCCGGCACCGCGAGCAGCACCGCGTCGGCCTCGACGTGCTCGGCGTCGCGGGTCGGCCCGACGGTGAGCCGCCAGCCCGACGGGGTGCGGCGCAGCTCGCGTACCGCCGCGCCCCGGCGGATCGTCGCCCCGCTCGCCGTCGCCGCCGCCTCGACCAGCGTGCTCAGCCCACCGGCCAGGGTGCCGAAGACGGGTGCGCCGGGCGCGCGCGGCGCGGCGGCCTGCGCGGCGCGTACCGCACCGACGAGCGTGTGCTCGGCCCGGGCCGCGCGAGCCAGCGCCGGCATCGTGGTGACCAGCGACAGGTCGTCGGCCCGCCCCGCGTACACGCCGCCGAGCATCGGGTCGACCAGCCGGTCCACCACCGCGTCACCGAGCCGCTTGCGGACCAGCTCGCCGACCGACGTGTCCTCGCCGTCGGCCAGCAGCGGCCGGCCCGCGTCGCGGTCGGCGTCCGCGGCCGGCGGCGCGACCGCCGCCACCTTGTCCAGATCCCCGGGAACGCCGACGAGCGTGCCGCCCGGCACCGGGTGCAACGTGCCGTCGACGAGCAGGGCGGCCTGCCCGACCGTGGGGTGCACGATCGAGTCGTCCAGGCCGAGGCGGCGGGCCAGCTTGGCCGCTGCCGACTCGCCACCGGCCGGGTCGCGCATCAGGAACGACTCCGCGCCGAACTCGACCGGCCCACCGGCGAGCTCACCGGTGAACAACTTGCCGCCGAGGCGGCCGGACTGCTCGTACACGGTGACCTCGGTGCCCTCGGGGGCCCGGTCGCGCAACCGGACGGCGGCGGCCAGCCCGGTGATCCCGCCACCGACGATCGCCACCCGCCACGGTCGCACCACTGTCTCCTCCTAGCGCTCCGGTCGCGTGGTCAGCTCGTGCACCAGCGCGACCACCCGGGTCAGCACCTCGGGGTCGGTTTCCGGCAGGACGCCGTGACCGAGGTTGAACACGTGTCCGGGAGCGGCCCGGCCCTGCTCGACGATGCGCCGCACCTCGGTCTCCACCACCGGCCAGGGGGCGAGCAGCACGGTCGGGTCGAGGTTGCCCTGCACCGCCTTGTCCGGCCCGATCCGGCCGGTGGCGACGTCCAGCGGCGTACGCCAGTCGACGCCCACCACGTCGGCGCCGGCCTCGCCCATCGCGCCGAGCAGCTCACCGGTGCCCACCCCGAAGTGGATGCGCGGCACGCCGGTGCCGGCTAGCCCGCCCAGCACGTACGTCGAGTGCGGCAGCACGAAACGGCGGTAGTCGGCCTCGGACAGCGCACCGGCCCACGAGTCGAACAGCTGCACCGCGGAGACGCCGGCGTCGATCTGCACCTGGAGGAACGCCAGGGTCACCTCGGCCAGCCGGGCGCACAGCGCGTGCCACAGGTCCGGGTCGCCGTACATCAGCGCCTTGGTCTTGGCGTGGGTCCGCGACGGCCCGCCCTCGACCAGGTAGCTGGCGAGCGTGAACGGCGCCCCGGCGAAGCCGATCAGCGGGGTGTCGCCCAGCTCGACGACGAGCCGGCGGACCGCCTCGTCCACGTACGACACCTCGTCGCGGCCGATCGGGGTGATCCGCTCGACGTCGGCGGCGGTACGGATCGGCTCGGCCACCACCGGGCCGGTGCCGGGCACGATGTCCAGGTCGATGCCGGCCGCGGCGACCGGCACCACGATGTCGCTGAACAGGATCGCCGCGTCCACGCCGTGCCGGCGCACCGGCTGGAGCGTGATCTCGGTGACCAGGTCCGGCCGGCGGCAGGACTCCAGCATCGGCACGTTCGCCCGGATCTCGCGGTACTCCGGCAGCGACCGGCCGGCCTGGCGCATGAACCAGACCGGGGTGTGCGGGCCCGGCTCGCGCCGGCAGGCGCGCACGAAGGGCGAGTCGGCCGGCCCGCCGCGGCGGGGTTCTCCGTCTCGGGCGGCAGTGCCCGTGGTGTCGGTGGTCATCGCGGCAATCGTGCCACGCCCCCGGCACGCGCCCGCGCTCACCGTCCGCATTTGTGACGTAGAAGGAAGGGCCCCCGCTTAACGCCTCCGGTAGAGGAAGGGCCCCTTCTTAACCGTCGATCAACCGGCGCGCCGTCACGCACCGCGCGGCGGGCGCGGCATAGGCTGCCCGCATGGCCCCCCCGATCGCGCTCCCGGAAACGTTCGCTCGCGCGGTCGCGGGGCTGCGATCGGTGACACCCCGCCCGGAGATCGTTCTCGAGGAGGTCGGCGCGCCGCAGCGGCTGGCCCCGTACGCCTTCGCGCTCTCCGCCGCCGTGATGCGCGACGACGACGAGGTGGCCACCGGCCGGCTGATCCTGCTGCACGACCCGGCCGGCCACGAGGCGTGGCAGGGCACGCTGCGCCTGGTCACGTACGTCACCGCCGAACTGGAGGTCGACCTGGCCAGCGATCCGCTGCTGCCCGGCGTCGGCTGGACCTGGCTGACCGACGCGCTGGACGCGCAGGGCGCCGGGCACCGGGCGATCGGCGGCACCGTCACCCAGACGCTGTCCACCCGCTTCGGCGAGCTGGCCGGCCCGCCCGCCGCCGGTGACATCGAGATCCGCGCCTCCTGGACGCCGCTGCGCGCCGACCTGGGCCCGCACCTGCTCGGCTGGTGCACGCTGCTGGCCTCCACGGCCGGCCTGCCGCCGCCCGGCGTCACCGCGCTGCCCCGCCGCTCCGCCGGCGCCGCCTGACCGCCGTTCGTCGGCTCGCGAGGGCCGCGTACCGGCACACGGGTCGCCTCACGCGCGACGACCGTTGCGGCGGGCCGGGCGCGGTTCGCGGCCGGCGTACCCCCGGGGTTGACGCGCGAAGGCCGCCCCGCGCGTGCGGGACGGCCTCACGGCGGACGCCGGATCAGAGGTAGTTCTCGGCCTCGTCGCAGACCTTGTCCAGACCCTTGTTCGCCGCCTCGAAGGCCGCCCGGTCGCCGCGCGACGCCGCCGCGATGGCGGTGGTCAGCTTGTCCAGGCAGCTCGCGATGACCTTCTTCTGCCGGGCCTGCTCGTCCCGGTCGTTCTTGGTGCCGGTCAGGTCCTGCTGCGTGTCCGACAGCCGATCCTGGACCGTCTTCAGCTCACCCTTGAGCTTCTCCATCTCCTGCTGGTTCGCCGAGATGGTGCCGTCGCGCTGGCTGACCAGCTGCCGGGACTTGTCCAGCTCGCCGTTCGTGGAGACGTACAGGAAGGTCATCACGCCGCCGAAGACGAGCAGCAACGCGGCGACGAGGCCGAGCACCAGCAGAGCGGCCTTCCGGCTGCCGCCGGCGGCCGGGGCGGCACCGGGCGGACCGTACGGGCCGGGTGGCCCGGACATCGGCGGCGGCCCGAAGCCGGGGCCGGACACCGGCGGAGCGGACGCCGGCGGGACCGACATCGGCTGCGCGTAGCCGGGCCCGGAGACGGGCGGGACGGACACCGGCGGGACGGACACCGGCGGCGCCGACATCGGCTGTGCCGGCGGAGGCACCGGGGCGGCGCCCGGCGCGTAGCCCGGCTGTCCCGGCGCGGCGGGCGGATATCCGGCGTACCCGGGGGCGCCGTCGGGCGCGGCGGGCTGGTGCAGGGTCGGCGCGGGCTGGTTCGGGTCGTACTGCTGGGGCGCGGGCCGGCTGCCGTACACGTTGCCGTAGACCGTGCCCCCCGGCGCCGGGGGCGGGTTGTCGCCCCCGGCCGGTGGGTAGGACATGTCGTTCCTCCAGATGTGCTGGTCCCCCGCGGGGTGGCCCGATGGGCCGGGGTCGATGCGGTGCGGTCACCCACACCGGTGTGGGCGGCCGGTCAGCAGAGGCGGAACCGGTCGCAGGCGGTCTTGATCGGCACCGCGAGCCCGATGCCCTCGGCGTTGCGGGCCTTGGCCGTGGCGATGCCGACGACCTCTTTCGAGCCGTTGATGACCGGGCCGCCGGAGTTGCCCGGGTTGATCGGGGCGTCGAACTGGATCACCGGGCCACCGCCGCTCTCGTCCTCGCGGAACGCGCTGACCACGCCCGTGGTGACGCTGTCCTGCAGCCCGAGCGGCGCGCCGACCACGATGATCTGCTGGCCGGACCGCACCGGGGCGCGGGCCGCGACCAGACCGGTGAACTTGGCCGTGGTCCGCAGCTGCGCCAGGTCCTTGTCCTTGTCGGTGGCGATGATCGTCGCCTCGAACCGCTGGTCCTTGCGCTCCAGGAACACCTTGCGCTCACCGGCGGTGAAGACCGACTCGACCACGTGGAAGTTCGTCAGCAGCGTGGTGCCGCCGCCGGAGGGGGCCTTGCCGACGGCGAACGCCGTACCGGTGAACTGCCCGGCCCGCACCCGGAACACGCTCGGCAGCACCGCGCCGGCCACCGCCTCCGGGTTGAAGGCCGCGTCGGCCTGCTTCTCCAGGCTGCCGGCGCGCTGCTCCAGGCCGTCGAGCCGGCTGGCGTCCGCGCCCTGCCCCTCGGCCATCCGCTTGTCGGCGGCGGCGAGCCGGTCGTCGAGCCGGTAGATCTGGTACGCCTGCACGCCGGTGACCAGCGCCAGCACCGCGGCCAGGGCCAGCGCCACCACCGCCAGGCGGCTGCGCCGGGCCGGCGGGCCGGCGGGCGGCGTGCCGAAGCCGGCCGGGCCGCCGGCGAGGGCCTGCTGACCCGGGTACGCCGAGGCGGGCGCGGACACGGGCTGACCCGGGTAGGCGGGCGCGGACACGGGCTGGCCCGGGTAGGCCGGCGCGGCGGGCCGGGGATCCGGGTAGGACGACGAGCCCGGCCCGCCCGGGTACGACGGCGACACGGCCGGCTGACCCGGGTACGCCGGAGCGGACGCCCGGGAGGTCTGCGGCGGTACGGACCCGTAGGACGACGGCTGGGCCGTACCGGTGCCGTAGGACGACTGCCCGGGCTGGGGGCCGTAGGACGACCCGCCCGGCCGGGCCGGGGTCGCGACGCCGGACGCGGCGGCATAGGGCGTGGACTGCGGCGGGCCCGACGGGTCCGGGTATCCCGCGGACGGCTGGCCGGCGCGCGCCGACGGTGCCGGGTAGCCGGGCGTGCCGCCCCACTCGGCTCCACCGGCGAACGATCCGGGCGCCGGTGCCGGAGCGCCGGGCGGGGCGAAGCGCGGCGGCAGCGGCCCCGGCCGGTCGGCTGCCGTGTCGCCGCCGCCCTGACCCGGCGCGTCGTCGCCGGTTCCGTACCCGCCTGTCATGTTCGTCCGTCCTCCCCGTCGGCTTCACCGACGCCCCCCGGCCGCTGTGGCACCCGTACGCCGTTCGCGGCTCGATGGACCGTACCGGCGGGATCGGGCTTTGTCTTCCCCCTTGTCCGACCCTCTCACGGCCCCGCAACCCGCACCTTTCCGGTCACCCGGCGGCCGTCTCGCCGACACGCGCCCGACCGGCTGCGCACACCGGATCGTCCGGCCTACTAGGGTTGTCAGGTGACCGACGAACCACCCCTGCGCCGTCGGGCCGCCGAAAGCCGTACCGGAGAGGCGTCCGCCCGTCCGACGTCGGCCCTGCCGGAGCCGGCGGACGCGGGGCCCGAGACCGATCCGGGCGCGGCCGTCCCCCTGACCGCGCCGCGCGAGGGCACGCCCGCTCCGGTGGCCACACCTGCCGAGCTGGACGAGGTCGTGGCCCGCTTCGCGGCCGGCACCGGCCCGGTTGCCCTGGACGCCGAACGCGCCTCCGGCTACCGCTACAGCCAGCGCGCCTATCTGGTGCAGCTGCGCCGCGGCGGCGCCGGCACCGCGCTCATCGACCCGCTGCCACTGCCCGACCTGTCCGCCCTGGACGCGGCGATCGCCGAGACCGAGTGGGTGCTGCACGCGGCCAGCCAGGATCTCGCCTGCCTGGCCGAGGTGGGGCTGCGCCCGCGCCGGTTGTTCGACACCGAACTGGCCGCCCGGCTGGCCGGATTCGAGCGGGTCGGCCTGGCCGCGCTGACCGAACAGCTGCTCGGCTTCAGCCTGGAGAAGCACCACTCGGCCGCCGACTGGTCGAGCCGGCCGCTGCCGGAGTCCTGGCTGACGTACGCGGCGCTGGACGTCGAACTGCTCGTGGATCTGCGCGACGCGCTGGACGAGGAGTTGCAGCGGCAGGGCAAGTCCGGCTGGGCGGCGGAGGAGTTCGACGCGCTGGTGCGCAACGGCGCCCGTCCGCCGCGCGTGCGCGCGGAGCCGTGGCGGCGCACGTCCGGCATCCACCGGGTACGCGGCGCGCGCGCCCAGGCCCGGGTGCGATCCCTCTGGTACGCGCGGGACCAGATCGCCTCCCGCCGGGACGCCGCGCCGGGGCGGGTGCTGCCCGACTCGGCCATCGTGGCCGCCGCCGAGCTGGACCCGAAGGACGAGAAGACACTGCTGACGCTCCCCGGGTTCGGAGGGCGGTCGGTGCGCCGGCTGGCGCGTACCTGGCTGGCGGCGCTCGACGACGCGCGCCAGTTGCCGGACGACGCGTTGCCGGTGAGCCCGGCCGTGGAGGGGCCGCCTCCGCCGCACCGCTGGGCCGAACGCGACCCGGTGGCGGCCGGCCGGCTGGCCCGTGCCCGGGAGGTGGTGGTCGGCGCCGCCGGGGCGCACCGGCTGCCGGCGGAGAACCTGATCGCACCGGACTCGATCCGCCGGCTGGCGTGGCAGCCGCCCGCGGAGATCACCGACGACACGGTGGCGGAGACGCTGCGCGGGTTCGGGGCCCGGGAGTGGCAGATCGGGCTGCTCCTGCCCGCTCTGACGGAGGCGTTGCGCACCCCGCAGCAGTGACGGCCGCGGGCGGGGTGTGAGGTGGGCCACGCGGGGGGTGGTGCCACGTCTGGTTACTGACGAGTAGCATCCGGGGGAAATGCCCGTGCCGAGGGAGGCTCCAAGTGCCCCGTGAAGTCCGGGATGTCGTCTTCGTCGACGGCGTCCGTACCCCGTTCGGCAAGGCGGGTGGGATGTACGCCAACACCCGCGCCGACGATCTGGTGATCCGCTGCATCCGCGAGCTGATGCGCCGCAACCCGCAACTGCCGCCGGAGAAGGTGGAGGAGGTGGCCATCGCCGCCACCACCCAGATCGGTGACCAGGGCCTGACCATCGGCCGCACCGCCGCCCTGCTGGCCGGCCTGCCCAAGACCGTGCCCGGCTTCGCCATCGACCGGATGTGCGCCGGCGCGATGACCGCCGTCACCACAGTGGCCAGCGGCATCGCCATGGGCGCGTACGACGTCGCCATCGCCGGCGGCGTCGAGCACATGGGCCGCCACCCGATGGGCGAGGGCGTCGACCCCAACCCGCGCATCGTCGCGGAGAAGCTCGTCGACCCGTCCGCCCTGGTGATGGGCTCCACCGCGGAGAACCTGCACGACCGCGTCCCGCACATCACCAAGGAGCGCACCGACGCGTTCGCGCTGGCGTCGCAGCAGAAGACCGCCAAGGCGTACGCCAACGGCAAGCTCCAGGGCGACCTGGTGCCGGTGGCGACCCGCGACCCGGAGACGGGCTGGGGTCTGGCCACCGTGGACGAGGCGCCCCGCGACACCTCGATGGAGAAGCTGGCGAGCCTGAAGACCCCGTTCCGGCCGCACGGCAAGGTCACCGCCGGTAACGCGGCCGGCCTGAACGACGGCGCCACCGCCGCGCTGCTGGTGGCCGAGGAGACCGCCCGCGAGCTGGGCCTGCCGGTCGGCATGCGCCTGGTGTCGTTCGGTTTCGTCGGCGTCGAGCCCGAGGTGATGGGCGTCGGCCCGATCCCGTCGACCGAGAAGGCGCTGCGCATCGCCGGCCTGAGCATCGACGACATCGGCCTGTTCGAGCTGAACGAGGCGTTCGCGGTGCAGGTGCTCGCCTTCCTCGACCACTTCGGCATCGCCGACGACGACCCGCGGGTCAACCCGTGGGGCGGCGCGATCGCCATCGGTCACCCGCTCGCGTCCTCCGGCGTCCGGCTGATGACCCAGCTCGCCCGCCAGTTCGCCGAGCACCCCGAGGTCCGCTACGGCCTCACCGCCATGTGCATCGGCATCGGCATGGGCGGCACCGTGATCTGGGAGAACCCGCACTGGGAGGGCAACAAGTGAGCGCGCTCGCCGCACCGAACGAGGTCGTCACCAAGGCGCTGCTGCGCCAGGTGTCCGTACCCGGGCTGGACCGGCCCGCCGCCCTCATCACCCTGGACAACGGCTTCGACCACACCAAGCCGAACACCTTCGGCCCGGCCGGCCTGACCAGCCTGGACGAGGCGATCACCGCCGCGCTGGCGGCGGAGCCGGCGTTCATCGCGGTCACCGGCAAGCCGTACATCTTCTGCGTGGGCGCGGACATCGTCGGCCTGCCCGCGCTGGAGAACCGCGAGCAGGCGCTGGAGATCGGGCGGCTGGGCCACCGGGTCTTCGCCCGGCTCAAGGACAGCGACGTCCCCACCTTCGCGTTCGTCAACGGCGCGGCGATGGGCGGCGGCCTGGAGCTGGCGCTGCACTGCCACTACCGGACCCTGTCGGCGGGCGCGGCGGCCCTCGCGCTGCCCGAGGTCTCGCTCGGCCTGATCCCCGGCTGGGGCGGTACGCAGCTGCTGCCGAACCTGATCGGCATCCCGGCCGCGACGCAGGTGATCATCCAGAACCCGCTGATGCAGAACAAGATGCTCAAGCCGAAGCAGGCTGCCGAGATGGGCATCGCGGACGTGCTGCTGGAGCCGGCCGACTTCGTGGAGCGGTCGCTGGAGTGGGCCGCCGGCGTGGTCCGGGGCGAGGTCGCCGTCACCCGTCCCGAGGTCGACAAGGACATGTGGGCAGGCGTGCTCTACTTCGCCCGGCAGACCCTGGACCAGCGGCTGCACGGCGCGGTCCCGTCCGCGTACAAGGCGCTGGACCTGCTGGAGACGGCGAAGGACGCCGACTTCGCCACCGGCACCGCGGCGGAGGACGAGGCCCTGGCGGACCTGGTCTTCTCCGAGGAGCTGCGCAGCGGCCTGTACGCCTTCGACCTGGTGCAGCGGCGGGCCAAGCGCCCGGCCGGCGCGCCGGACAAGGGCCTGGCCCGCCCGGTCACCAAGGTCGGCATCGTCGGTGCCGGTCTGATGGCCAGCCAGCTCGCGCTGCTGTTCGCCCGGCGGCTGCAGGTGCCGGTCGTGATGACCGACCTGGATCAGTCCCGGGTGGACAAGGGTGTCGGCTACGTGCACACCCAGATCGAGAAGGCCGTCAGCAAGGGCCGGATGGACAAGGGTACCGCGGCCAAGCTGTACGGCCTGGTCAGCGGCTCGGTCGACAAGTCCGTCTTCGCCGACGCCGACTTCGTCATCGAGGCCGTGTTCGAGGACCTGGGCGTCAAGAAGCAGGTCTGGGCCGAGCTGGAGAAGATCGTCAAGCCGGAGGCGGTGCTCGCCACCAACACCAGCTCGCTGTCCATCACCGCGATGGCCGCCGAGCTGGAGCACCCGGAGCGGGTGGTCGGCTTCCACTTCTTCAACCCGGTCGCGGTGCTGCCGCTGCTGGAGATCGTCCGCGGCGAGCGGAGCGACGACGTCACGCTGGCCACCGCGTTCGCGGTCGGCAAGCAGCTCAAGAAGTCGTCGGTGCTGGTGAAGGACGCCCCCGCGTTCGTGGTGAACCGGCTGCTGACCCGCTTCCTCGGCACCGTGTTCGCGGCCGTCGACCAGGGCACCCCGCTGGACGTGGCGAACAGCGCGCTGGACCCGCTGGGCCTGCCGATGCGCCCGCTGGCGCTGCTGCAGCTCGTCGGGCCGGCCGTGGCGTACCACGTCGGCGGCACCCTGCACGAGGCGTTCCCGGACCGGTTCGGCGTCAGCGAGAACCTCAAGCGGATCGCCGACTCGGGCCAGCCGATCGTGGTCGACGATCAGATCAACGACGAGGTGGCGAAGCTGCTGGTGGTCGGCGACGAGCCGCTCACCGCCGAGCAGGTCCGGCAGAACGCGCTGGACGCGCTGGCGCAGGAGATCCGGCTCATGCTCGACGAGGGCGTCGTCGCCGAGGCGCAGGACATCGACCTGTGCATGATCCTCGGTGCCGGCTGGCCGTTCCACCTGGGCGGTGTCACGCCGTACCTGGACCGGACCGGCACCTCCGAGCGGGTGACCGGCAAGCGGTTCCTGCCGCGCGGCGTGGCAAGCCTGCGCTGAGGCGACCGCACCGCATCGATCGCGGTGGTCGGGCTGTCCGTTCCGGACGGTGCGGCCACCGCGATCGGCGTTCGCGGCCCAGGTCACGGGTAGGTCGCGGTTTGGTGTCCCCGCCCTTGTGCGGACAGCGGGTTGTCGGTGGTCCTGGCTACGATCACGCGTCCAGTTTTCTCACAGGAGCTGCCTACATGTCCCAGCCGCCGTCCAGTCCCTACCCCGGCAACTACCCCTCCCCCCAGCAACAGCCCGGTGGCTACCAGCCGCCGCAGCAGCCGCAGTACGGCGGCGACTACCCGCAGGCTCCTCAGCAGCAGTACGGCGGCGACTACCCGCCGCAGCAGCAGTACGGCAGCCAGCTCGGTGCGCCGGTCCCGCCGAAGAAGAAGTCCGGCGCGGGCAAGGTCCTGCTGATCGTCCTCGCCGTGGTCCTGGTGCTCTGCGTCGGCGGCGGTGTCGCCGCCTACTTCGCCACGAAGGACACCGTCGACGAGGTGGTGACCGCCACCAAGACCCGCGTGGTCGAGCCGCAGACGCTCGGCGGCCGGGCGAAGGTCACCGACCCGCAGCTGCAGTCCGCCGCCGCGCAGATGAAGGCCCAGCTCAGCAAGGACGTGCCGGACGCGACCAGCACCGTCGGCGCCTTCTACGGCGACCCGGCCAAGAAGGACCTGGTCATGATCGCCGCGGTGTCCGGCGTCATCGCCGACCCGAAGAAGGAGCTGGCCGACGCCACCGCGGCGGTCACCCCGGACCTGGCGACCAAGGACTTCAAGACGGTCGACGCGGGCCCGCTGGGCGGCGACGCCAAGTGCTCCGACGGCAAGGCGTCGGACGTGCCGGTGGCGGTGTGCATCTGGGTCGACCGGGGCAGCCTCGGCATGGTGGTGGTCTACTTCAAGTCCGCGGCCGAGCTCGAGTCGGAGTTCGTGACGATGCGCGGCGAGATCGAGAAGCAGGACTGACACCTGTCACGCACCGGGCCCCCGCCGTCACGGCGGGGGCCCGGTGTCGTTTCCGGATCAGGCGGACGCGGCTCGTTCCGCGTGGCTCCGGCAGACGCAGAACTCGTTGCCCTCCGGGTCGGCCAGCACCACCCAGCCGGTCCCGTCCGGCCGGCGCCGGTCGGCCACCACCGTGGCGCCGAGGTCGCGCAGCCGCGTCACCTCCTCGTCCCGGGTGCCCTCGGCCGCGTGCAGGTCGATGTGGAAGGCACCCTTGCCGTGCCGCTCGCCCACCTGGACGAACAGCAGGTCGGGGCCGTCCCCGTCGGGTGCGACGAGGACCGCCTCCGGGTCGCCCGGGTGGTCGTCGTCGGCGAGCCGGCGGTCGAGCACGCGGGCCCACCAGCCGGCCAGGACGTACGGGTCGTCGGACTCGACGGTCACGCAGTGGATCTGTGCACTCACGGTGCTTCCTCCTGTGGGGAACGCGCCCCGGCACAGTGGGAACGTCAGCGGGGAACGCGGGGCGCGGGACTGTTCACGACGGACATCGACCACACCCCCTTCCACACTCGAGCTGACCCGGTTGATCATTCCACCGCCCCACGGCGCACACAACCCCACCCGCGCAAGGAAGGGCCCCTTGTTAACAGCGAGGTGTTAACAAGGGGCCCTTCCTCTACCGGAGACGTTAAGAAGGTGCCCTTCCTTACGGGCCGACGAACACCGCCTTCGCGCGCCAGTCGACGCCGTCGACCCCCGGGCCGCTGCGCACCGTGAACGACGCCGACGGAACGGCGTTCGTCCAGTCGGTGGCGGACAGGTCACCGGTGTTGCGGTTCACCTTGTAGAGCGTGGTGCCGGCGACGAAGATCGCACCCGCGTCGGCGAACCCGCTCGCCCCGGCCACGGTGAACCGGTCGGCGCCGACCACGCCGCTGTCCGGCGTGAACCAGCGCCAG
Organism: Micromonospora sp. WMMA1947; assembly: GCF_027497355.1. Lineage (NCBI taxonomy): Bacteria > Bacillati > Actinomycetota > Actinomycetes > Micromonosporales > Micromonosporaceae > Micromonospora > Micromonospora sp. WMMA1947. The sequence goes on from NZ_CP114909.1 coordinate 304,953, forward strand.
AACAGGCCGTTCTGCCCGGACAGCGAGTAGTAGAGCCGCCCGTCCCGGTAGAGCATGCCGGTCACGTTCGGGATCTCGGCGTAGAAGCCGGTGGTCGCGCCGACGTACGTCTGCCCGGTCGGTCCGGAGTTGGTGATCACGTTGTCCCAGTACGGGTCGTGGTACGGGTCCACCAGTTCCGGCGTGCCGAACGTGGTCCCGTCGAACGTGCGCCGGTACAGCGCGCCGTCGGCGCCGTAGAACACCGTCCCGCCGACCCAGAAGGCGCCACGCCCACCCGTCCAGACGGTCCCGTCCGGGTCCGCCACCGGGTCCGGCGCGCCGACGGCGCTCTGCCCGTCGTACGAGCGCACCTGCACCGGCGTGGCGCTGCCGGTGGGCGGGGGCCCGGTCTTGACGATCTCGACGGCGTTGACGAGCGGGTTCTCCCGCACGTGACGGAACTCGATGTCGATCGAGCCGTCGCTGACCACCGTGAACTCCCGCATGGTGCCCACGTTGTGCCCGGCGGCGGCGGACAGGTCGAGGTCGTCGAGGACGACTCCGCCTTCCAGCGCCACGTCGAAGATCCGGGTGCCGGCCGTGGAGGTGCCCGCGTACCGGTTGGCCATGTACAGCCGCACGTGCACCTCGGTGCCGGTGGGCACCGGGAACTGCCACGCCATCTCCGCGCCGCCGGACGGGTCGTACCGCTCGTCGTTGTAGAGCTGGGCCGGGGTGCCGGCCGGCACCGTCGAGTCCAGGCTCGCGGGCGTCGTGTAGCTGGAGGCGCTGCTGCCGGAGTTGCGGTACGGGCTGGGGCTGGAGTTGGTGTCGGCCGACCAGTCCGGCCCGCCGTCGGTGGAGGCGACGGCCGAGCCGCCCGCGTTCACCCGGTACAGCACGTTCGTCGGCTGCGGCAGGCCGGCCTGGTAGACGTTGCCGGGCAGTGTCGCGGTGGTGGTCGGGTGCGGCGCCTTGCCGCCGGCCAGCGGGAAGAACGCGATCCGCTCCCGGCGGTACTGGAAGTTGCCGATCCAGAGCGTGTCGCCGCCGATCCAGAGCCCGGACTCGGTGACGAGCATCTCGGACGCGCCGATGCCGCGCGGGTGCCGGCCCGGGTTCCAGGACAGCGGCAGGCCGTTGACCGGGTCGAGCGCGGCGATGCTGGCCCGGCCGACCGCGCCGGCCCGGGCGTTGTCGGTGCCCGTGGTGTTGTTGAGCCAGCGGAGGTGACCGCCGACGTACACCGCCTGCTCGCTGATGCCGACGGACAGGAACGTGTCGCCGCCGCTGTAGTCGACCCACGTCGGCTGGAGGTTGGCACCGGTCGCGCCGGCCTCCCAGCGGGCCGCGGTGTCGCAGAGCGTGCCGCTGTAGGGGGCGCCGGTGGTGACCACCACGAAGTAGCTGTTGTCCGGGGAGAACGCGACGTCCCGGACGTACGAGTCGAACGACTGCCACTTGCAACGCGGCGTGTAGCGGGCCGTGTTCCAGTCCGCGACGGTGGCGGCGGTGGCACCGAGGTCGATCTTGACGATCTGGTCGTGCAGGACCCCGTCGGCGTTCTTGAAGTTGCCGATGACGACGAGCTGCGTGCCGTCCGGCGAGACGGCCAGCTTCTCCGCGCCCACGCCGGCCTTGGCGCCGCTGACGCCGTCCCAGTTGTGGTTCTCGGTCAGCGTCGTGGTGAGGTAGCTGTCGACCGCGCCGGTGGTGGCGTTGAGCGAGGCGAGCCCGCCGCGCGGGTTGGGGTTGCCGGCCGTGGTGAAGATGCCGCCGACCAGCAGCCGGTTGCCGACCAGCGCGATGTCCTTGACCAGCCCGTTGAACGCCGGCGGCGCGAAGCTGGTGACGACCGCCCCGGTGGCGACGTCGAGCAGGGCGACCTTGCGCCGGGTCACGCCGTTGACGGTGTTGAACTTGCCGGCCACGAAGACCGTGCCCGCCGTGGGGCCGGCGACGACCGCTGTCACCTCGTTGTCGAGCGTGGGTGCGAACGCCGTGTCCACCTGTCCGGTGGCCTTGTCGAAGGCGAGCAGGTAGTTCCGGGGGATGTCGACGTCGGAGTTGCGGTTCTGCACCCGGGTGAAGGAGCCGCCCGCGATGATCTTCGTGCCGGCGTCGTGGATCGCGTCGACCGAGCCGTCCTGCACGTCGGGTGAGGCGGCGGAGGGAACGGTGTGGACCACTTTGTCGTGGCCGGGCGCGGCGGCGGCCGCGGGCGTGGCCGGAGAGAGTCCGGCGACGGTGAGGGCGCCGGCGGTGAGGACCGCGAGAAGACGGCGGCGGCGCGGGGCCGAGTGGTGGGTCACGGGCAGCTCCGGTGGGTGAGCAGGGTGAGGCGTCGCTGCGCTTACTCTCGGTTGATCCCCGGCTCCGCGTCCAGCGTGAGCGGCGCATTCTGCCCGACCACCGTGCCGCCGGGACCGACCACCGTCGGGTCCGGCCAGGACAGCCGAGGCCGTCCGCACGAAAAGATGAGGGCGCCTCACCGGCCGGACGGGCCGGGTCGGCGTGTCAGGTGGCCGCCGCCGGGTCGGCCGACGGAAGCGTGACTGTCACCTCCAGGCCGCCGCCGGGCTGGGCGACCGCCTTCACCGTGCCCCCGTGCGCGTCGCTGACGGCCCGCACGATCGACAGGCCGAGACCGGAGCCGCGCGCGCCGGTGCGTTCCTGGCCGCCGCGCCGGAACGGCTCGAACAGCCCGGGTACGTCGGCCGGGGCGACCTCGAAGCCGGTGTTCCCCACCACCAGCCAGGACCGTTCCCCGTCGGTGCCGGTGCGGATCCAGATCCGGCCGTGCAGGTGGTTGTAGCGCACCGCGTTCTCCACCAGGTTGCCGGCGAGCCGGTCGAGCAGGCCGGGGTCGCCGACCACCGGCGCCGGCCGCAGCGACGTGTGCACCTTCAGGCCGATGCGCTCCACCTCGCGGGAGACCGCTGACAGCGCGTTCGCCGTACCGATGGCGAGGTCCGACTCGGCGCGCCGGGCCAGCCGCCGGCCGGTCTGCGCCTCGCTGCGCGCCAGCACCAGCAGCGCGTCGACCAGGCCGTTGGCGCGCTCGGAGGCGTCGCGCACCACGCCGGCCATGCGGCGGTATTCGGCGAGGTCGGCGTCGTCGTCGCTGAGCGTCACGTCGATTTCGGTACGCATCACGGCCAGCGGGGTCCGCAGCTCGTGCGAGGCGTTCGCGACGAACCGTTTCTGCGCCTCGAACGCGCCGCTGATCCGGTCCAGCATCGCGTCGAACGTCTCGGCCAGTTCGGCCACCTCGTCGTCGGCGCCGGACCAGCCGATCCGCTCGTCGAGCGTGGCCTCGCCGAGCCGACGGGCGGTGGCGGTGACCTGGTGCAGCGGGCGCAGCGCCCGCCCGGCCACCAGGTACGCCCCGGCCACCCCGACCACGCTGATCGCCGCCAGCGCGAGCAGCCCCTTGACCAGCAGTTCCTGTGACGCGGCGTCGACCAGTTGCCGCTGCCACTGCCCGGCGTCGAGGGTGCGCCCGTCGCTGAGCACCACTGTGGTGCCGGGTAGCAGCTCGTCGGTGGGGCGCAGCGCGTCGCGGACCAGCAGCCAGGCCAGCAGCACCAGGATCGCCCCGGCGCCGACCAGCAGCACGCCGTTGAGCAGGGTCAGCCGCAGTCGCAGCGTCGGCCGTACCCGGCGCGTGGCCGGCGCGCTCACTGCCGTACCCCACCGATGCGGTACCCCGCGCCCACGACCGTGTCGATGAGCGGCGGGTCGCCGAGCTTCTTGCGCAGTGTCATCACGGTGACCCGGACGATCGTGGTGAACGGGTCGGTGTTGGCGTCCCACACCCGTTCCAGCAGTTCCTCGCTGGACACCACCGCGCCGCGCGCCTTGAGCAGCTCGGCGAGCACGCCGAACTCCTTGTTGGTGAGGTCGAGCGGCACGCCGCCACGGCTCACCACCCGGCGGGCCGGGTCGAGCACCAGATCGGCCACCTCCAGCACCGGCGGCGCGGCCGGGGTGGCGCGGCGGCCGAGCGCCTGCACCCGGGCCACCAGCTCGTCGAACGCGAACGGCTTGGCCAGGTAGTCGTCGGCGCCGAGCTGCAGCCCCTCCACCCGGTCGGCGACGGTGCCGCTGGCGGTCAGCATCAGCACCCGGGTCAGCGCGCCGGAGGCGGCCAGGTCGGCGCAGATCCGGTCGCCGTGCACGCCGGGCAGGTCGCGGTCCAGGATCACCACGTCGTAGCGGGTGACGAACGCCGCCTCGTGCCCGGCGTTGCCGTCGTAGGCGACGTCGACGGCCATCCCGCGCTTGCGCAGCCCGCGCGCGATCGCGTCGGCGAGGTTGCGCTCGTCCTCGACCACCAGTACCCGCATCCCGGCCTCCCACCTCGTGACCCCTGACAACCTAGTGCGGCGGGCAAAACCGGCCGCCGGAGGAGCCGATCTCCGGCGCGGCCGCCTCGCGGACAACGATTGCCACTTTGCGTAGCCCCGAGGCCGCTTCAGGTTTGCGTCACACACCGTGACCGGCGCTCACCGAGCCACCTCGAACGCCCAGCGATCCAAATCGCCTCGACCAGGAGAAACGGTCGACCGGCGCGCACCGCCGGGTACACCCCTCACGCCCCTTTGCTCTGCAGCCTCATGCGCAGCGGTAGCCGTGGGTCACCGCTGCGTCGACGGCTGCAGAGCAAAGGGGGCGCGGGGGCAACCCTGCCGGGGTGGGTTGCGACTACGTTCGGTCACGGCACGGCACGCCGGTGGGTTGCGGTCGGCGGCGCGGGCGGCCGTTGCAGAAAACCTTCGGGTACGCGATGCTCGGCGGCGATGATCGACATGCGCACCAGCAACGGGCCGCGTCCACGCCGGGCGGGTTCCCGATGAGCGGCATGAGTGGCGCGAGCGGCCGCGACATCGCGTACCGCCGGTTCCACTTCCCGGCGGACCGGGACCGAGGTCGTGCGGACGGGCTGCGCGCCGGGCCGGACGGCCTGACGCTCGACGGCGATGCCGGCCGGGTCACGCACACCGACCCGCACTCCGGGACCACGGCCGAGTACGCCGCCGGCGCCTGGACCTCCCCCGTGACGCCCGCCGGCTTCGCCGTGACCGAGCTGGTGCCCTCCTGGACCGCCGACGCCCCACCCGGGTGCTGGCTGCGGATCGAGCTGCGCGGCTGGGGCGACGGTACGGCCACCACCGGCTGGTACGAGCTGGGCCACTGGGCCGCCGACGACAGCACGGTGCACCGCGCCTCCGTACCCGGGCAGGAGGACGACCGGGCGCGGGTCGCCGGCGACACGCTGCGGGTGACCGGGACGACGGTGACCGGCTGGCAGGTCCGGGTGACCCTGTTGCGCCGGCTCGACGCGCCCGCCGGTCCGGTGCTGCGCACCGTGGGTGTGGTCGCCTCCACCGACCCGCCCGCCACCGGCGCGGACGCCGACGACACGCTTCGGCCGGGCGCCGCGTGGGGACGGGTGCTGGACGTGCCGCGCTACGCGCAGCGACTGCACGCCGCCGCCGGGGAGACCCGCTGGGGTGGCGGTGGCGACTCCTGGTGCAGCCCCACCTGCGTGGCGATGGTGCTCGACTTCTGGGGTGCCGGTCCCGCTCCCGACCGGTACGCCTGGGTGGCGCCGCCCGGCCCTCGCCCGCAGGTGGTCCACGCGGCCCGGCACTGCTACGACCACGCCTACGGCGGGCCCGGCAACTGGCCGTTCAACACCGCCTACGCGGCGACGCACGGGGTGGACGCCCTCGTCACCCGGCTGCGCTCGCTGGCCGAGGCGGAACGGTTCGTGGCCGCCGGCATCCCGCTGATCGTCTCGGCCGCGTTCACCGCCGGCCAGGTGCCCGGCCTGGACTACGACACCCGGGGACATCTCATGGTGCTGGCCGGCTTCACCGCCGGCGGCGACCCGGTGCTGAACGACCCGTACGCCCCGGACGACGAGCGGGTGCGCCGCACCGTGCCGCGCGCGCCGTTCGAGAACGCCTGGCAGGCGGGCAGCGGCGGGATCGCGTACGTGCTGCGGCCGGAGTCGACGCCGCTGCCGCCACCTCCCGCGCAGGCCAACTGGTGATCATCTGCCGACCGGCCAGATCGCCATGCCGCCGGTCGGACGCAGGCACACCAGTTCCGTACCCGTGTCGGCGCACTCGGACCACGCGCCGGGCAGGATCCCCCGGATCCACACCTGCCCGGCCGCCACGTCCAGCGCGCCGACGAGCGTGCGATCCTCGGTGAGCGTGCGCAGGCCGAGCAGCGGCCCGGACGGGAGGTCGCTGCCGGAGACGCGCCAGCGGCCCAGCCGGGCCAGCACGCGGCCGGTCGGCGGGTCCAGCGCCGACAGTTCCAGCTCCTCCCCTACGCCGCGTTCGGCGGCGATGAGCCGGTCGCCGACCGGTCCCATCCCCAGCCAGCGCTCGTCGGTCCAGGCCGGGCGGCCGGTGGCCGGGTCGAGGGCCTGGGCGCCGCCCACCTGGTCGCGCAGGCACACCATCCCGGCGCAGTCGGCGAACCAGAGCCCGGCGCGGGAGCCGACCGGCAGGCTCCACCGCTCGTCGAGCCGGTCCAGGCCGTACCCGGTGACCGTGCCCCGGGCGTCCTCGACCAGCAGGAGGTCGGCCACGACCTGCGCGTACCGGTAGGCGGCGCGATCGGCTGCGGGCGCCACCCGGCCGGTGTGCGCGACCGTGCCGGAGTCCGCGTCGTACACGGTCACCCGGCCCTGCGGGGTGACCAGCACGAGCTGCGTGACCCCGTGGTCGTCGCGGCGGTACCCCACCTCCTGACCCGGCACGCGCAACGTCCACCGCACCGCGCCGGAGGCCGGGTCCACGGCCCGCACGGTGCCCGCACCGGGCGGGCGGGGGTTCTCCAGCAGCAGCCCGCCCGATGCGGTCCGGACCGGGTAGCCGGGATGCCGCCAGCGCAGCGTGCCGGTGACCGGGTCGAGCATGGCCGACACGGAGTCGCCGTCCCCGGCCGGGCTGCTCGTCACCAGCAGTCCCCCGGCCACTGCGGTGAGGCCGAGCACGTGGTCGCCGTCGGTCAGGGCGAACCGCCACGCCGGTTCCCCACCGGGCAGCCGGTACGCGGCGACCACCCGGCCACCCCGGCCGATCGCGCCCGGGCCGTCGGCCACCACCACCCGATCCGCCAGGACCACGAACGCCGCGCCCTGCGGGGCGGGCAGCCGGACCGGCTCGGGCCGTCGCGGCGGCCCGGCAGCAGCGGTGACCACGAGCAGCACCAGGCAGCCGAGCAGCGCCACCCGCGCCGTGGGGCCGGGCGGCCGGCGGGGCGGCGCGGGGGCCGGCTCGTCGGCGGACTCGCCGTGCCGCATCTCCCCCAGTTCGATCACCGGGCTCACGTCAGCCGCCGCACCATGTAGTCGCCGCCAGGCCGCCGGCAGACCAGCACTGTCACACCGGTGGTGCAGCCGGTGCCGGTGAACGTGCCCCGGGTCGAGGGCGGATCACCGGACAGGTTCAGATCGGCCAGGAGTTGCCGGCCGCCGCCCAGCGGGCGTGTCGCCAACAGCGGGCCGCCGGACTCGTGCTGCGGGACCAGGGTCCAGCCGCTGAGGTCAGCGATCAGTCGCCCGTCCTGCTGGTCGAGCACCGCCAGGCCGGCGTCGAGGTCGGTGTCGGGGACGCCGACGAGCAGCCGGCCGCCGCGCTCCGCCGACACGCCCGCCCACCGGTCCACGCTCCAGCGCACGGCGCCGCTCGCCGGGTCGAGCGCGGTCATCCCGCCGGCCAGCCCGACGGCGCAGAGCAGGGCGCCACAGCTCTCGACGTGGCCGACGAGCTTCCGCGCGACGGTCCAGCGCGGCCGGAGGGTGTCCAGGTCGTACGCCTCGATGGCGCCGTCGCCGTCGCGGAACTCCAGCAGCAGTCCGCGGGCGATCTGCAACCGGCGTGGCCCGGGCCGTGGTACCGGGTGCAGGTCCCGGGCAACCAGTCGCGCGCCGGTGCGGCCGTCCACGACCACCGTCTGCCCGGTCGCCGGGGACAACACCATGCGTACCGGCCCGGTCGGCTCGAAGTCGAAACCCAGCGCGCCCGTCATCTGCGCCGTCCACACCGTACGGCCGTCGGCCGGGTCCACCTCCATGATCGACGTACTGGTGTCGGAGACGGCCGACTGCATCAGCAGCACCCGGCCCACCGCGAACGCGATCCCGGGCCGGCGCCAGACGTCCGCGCCGGTGACCGCGTCGTAGGTGACCGTCTGCCAGTCCGTGTCGTCGACGCTCCGGCCGGCCACGATCACCCGGCCGTCCTGCTCCCACACCGACACGACGGTGCCGGAACCGGGCAGCGGGCTGCGCCACCGCTCCCGGCCGTCCCGGTACGCGACGACTTCCCGCCCGCCGCCGGCGCTCCCGCGATCCGGCCGCACCACGTACACCGCGTCGCCGGAGGCGAACACGGCCGATCCCAGCCCGCCGGGCAGTGTCCACTCGACCGGAGATCGCGGCGGCGCCGCGGCGGTGAGCGTGAGCAACGCCACCAGCAGCACCACCAGGACGCGGAACGGCCGTCCGACGGCGCGCGGAGGGCGGGGCGCCGGACCTGGCGGTGCCTCGTCGCGCAGCTCCCCCAGATCGATGACGGTCACGACCATCCCTCTCCCGCGCGCCGAGCCGCCGCCCGACCGTGACCGGCCGTGTGACGAACCGCCTGTACGATGGCGCGTCGTGGCCGTGCCCGTGGTGGACCCCTCGTTGAACCCCTCGTCCGTCGAGGCGGACGCCGTCGTGGCCGACCCGCCACGCCGCGCCCGTCGCCGGCCGGCCCGCGCCGACGTGCTGGCCATCGGAGCCTATGTGTTGCTCGGCGTTCTCGTCTGCCTCAACTACTGGGGCGACGTCGAGAACCGGGTCTCCTCGCACCTGCCCACCGACCACAGCTGGTTCGAGTGGCTGTTCGCGCACGGCGCGTACTCGGTGCAGCACCTGGAGAACCCGCTCTTCACCACCCGGCAGAACGCGCCGGACGGGGTGAACATGATGGCGAACACCTCGCTGCTCGGGGTGACGCTGCCGCTGGCGCCGCTGACGCTACTGCTCGGCCCGCAGGTGATGTACGCGCTCTACCTGGGCGCCGCGCTGTCCGCCACCGCCGCCACGTCGTACTGGGTGCTGTCCCGGCACCTGGTCCGGTCCCGGGCCGGGGCGTTCGTCGGCGGCGCGTTCCTCGGTTTCGCGCCGGGCATCGTGCACCACGCCAACGGTCAGCCCAACTTCGTGTCGAACTTCCTGCTGCCGCTGATCGTGGCCCGGGTGCTGCGGCTGGGCGAGCCGGGCCGCTGGCGGCGCAACGGGCTGGCGCTCGGGTTGCTGGTGGCGTACCAGATCTTCATCAACGAGGAGATGCTGCTGCTCACCGCGCTGGCCTGCCTGGTCGTCGTGGTGGCGTACGCGGTGCAGCGGCCCCGCGCGGCCCGCGAACGCGCCGGGTCGTTCCTGGCCGCGCTCGGTCTCGGCGGCGGCCTGGCGCTGCTGCTGACCGCGTACCCGATCTGGTTCCAGTTCAACGGCCCGCAGTCCTACCGCGGGTTGCAGGGCGGCGTCTTCCACAACTGGGGCGAGGACCTGGTCGCCTTCGTCACGTTCGCCCGGGACACGATCGCCGGCGACGAGGCGGTGGAGAAGACCATCGGGCTGACCGAGCAGAACACCTGGTTCGGCTGGCCGCTGGTGCTGGTGGCGCTGGCCGCGCTGGTGCTGCTGGTCCGCCGGTCGGTGCCGGCACGGATCCTGGCCGTGCTGGTGGTGCTGTTCACGATCGCCTCGATCGGCCCGGTCGTCCGGTTCAACGGCGCGGAGACCGACATCGACGGCCCGTGGGCGTACGTGCCGGACGACCTGCCGCTGGTCGAGATGATGATGCCGACGCGGTTGAGCCTGGTCGTGGTGGCCGCCGTCGGTGTCCTGCTCGCCCTGGCGTGGGACACGCTCGCCGGTGCCGGTCGCCCGCCGGTGCCCGCCCCCCGCGCCGGCGACGACGACGGCGCGGCCGACGGCCACGACGGGACGGACCCGCGCGAGCGGCGCCGCAGGGTGCTTCGCCTGGCCGGGCTCGTCGCCATCGCCGCCGCCGTGGTTCCGCTGATCCCGCGTCCGCTGCCGGCAGAGCGGATCGACCCGCCGCCGCACTTCATCACCGCGGGCGGCTGGCGGCCGTACGTGCCGGAGGGCCGCACGCTCGTGCCGGTGCCCATTCCGAGCAACGTGCACGGGCTGCACACGCTGCGCTGGAGCGCGCTGACCGGGCACGAGTTCCCGATCCCGGGCGGCTACTTCATCGGCCCGAACGAGCGCGGCGAGGGCGTCTTCGGCGCCCCGAACCGCCCCACCAGCACGCTCATCTACTCCACGATGGACGCCAACGTGGTACCGGAGATCACCGAGGAGAACCGCCGCCAGGCCGTGGAGGACCTGCGCTTCTGGCGGGCCTCGGTGGTGGTGCTCGGGTCCGGCCCGCGCGAGGCCGTGCTGCGCGACCTGATGGCCGAGCTGCTCGGCCCGCCGCAGCGGGTCGACGACGTGTGGATCTGGGACGTCCGCGACCGGGTGTGAGTCCGCCGGGTCAGCCGACGAGCGGGCGGACGTCCCACAGATACCCGCCCGGCACGTCCCGGCCGGGCCCGACGAGCGAGTCCACTGTGGCGCGTACCGGGTCGCCGGGTGACGAGTCGGCCTGCACCAGCGCCGCCGCCCGCCAGTGCCGCAGGTCGTCGACCGCCTGCCGGCGTTCCGTCTCGCCGACCGGCGGCACCCGGCCGGTCTCGGCAGCCCGGCGCAGCAGCAGCGACGTGGGCCGGTCCGGCGCGCCCCAGCGGGCGGCCGGGTCGTCCGCCGAGCGCGGGCCGATGAAGTAGCCGCCCGGCGCGTCGAACGCGAGCGCGGTGCGCGCCGACCAGAACATGGCCGGGCTGACCGCCGCCCCGGTCACCGGCGGCACCGGCACCAGCGTCCGGCCCGCCGGCACGTACTCCCGCCAGCCGCCGCCGGACACCACGGCCGGGACCGGCGCGACCGGCACCGTGCGGATCGGCGTCGGCGCCAGCGGCAGCAGCGCCGCGGCGACCGCGCCGGCCCACGGCGCCCAGGTACGGACGCCGCCGCGCCGGACCCGGTCCAGCGCCAGCGCCAGCAGCACCCCGAGCACGGGTACGCAGACCAGCGCGAAGCGTGCCGGCACCACCAGGTCCAGCAGCGGCACCCCGGCGAGCAGGCGGTACGGGCCGGGCAGCCCGGTGTCGTGCCGGTTCACCACCATCGGGGAACCGAGCGACAGCAGCGCGAACAGCAGGCCGCACGCGGCGAGCGCGCGCACCAGCGGCCGCCGCCACAGCCGCACCACCACGAGTACGGCCAGCAGCGGCAGGAACGGGCCGAAGAACGAGTTCTGCTCGGTCGGGTTCGGCGACAGCAGCCCGGCGCGGCGGGCGTCCCCGGCGACGCTCTGCCGGGCGGTGGTGACGAACGAGACCACGTCCAGCCGGTAGCCCTCGGTGTGGAACGGCATCCCCCGGTAGTGGCCCGGCCCGGCGAACTGGAACCACAGCGGGTACGCCAGCAGCACGCCCGCCACCAGCGCGCCGATGCCCAGCCGGCGGGCCACCACCGGTGCCAGCCGGCGCGCGGCGGCCCGGTCGGCGAGCGCGTACGCCCCGGCGAACACCCCGGCGGCCAGCGCCAGGAAGACCAGCACCTCCTCGCCGAGGAACACCTGGTACGCGACGGCGAGCCCGAGCAGCACGCCGTCGCGCCGGATCCGGCCGGTGGCCGGGCGGAACACCAGCGCGAGGATCACCGGCACCAGGAACTGGGCGGCCATGTGCAGGTGCGCCCCGGCCTGCGCCACCATGCCCGGGGCGAAGCCGCAGAACAGGCCGCCCACCGCGGCGGCGGCCCGGGAGCGGACCAGCCGGCGGGCGAGCAGCGCGTACCAGGCGGTGGCGGTGCCGGCGAGGCTGAGCGTCACGGCGACCAGGAAGGCCGCCTGGGAGCCGAAGACGACGGTGACCGGGGTGAGCGGCACGCCCAGCCCGAGGACCGAGGTGTTCGCCATCAGGTTCACCTCGTCCGGGGCGTTCAGCGCGCCGCTCCAGAGCGGATTCTCGCCGCCGGTCACCGCGCGGGCGGCCCGGGCCAGCATCCACTCGAACAGCATCTGGTCGCCGGCCTGGTGGAACAGCCGTTCCGGCCGGCGCCACTGGCCGGTGGTGAGCAGGACGGCGAGACCGAGGTAGCCGCCCACCACGAGCACGTCGGCCGGGCGGGGCCGGCGGCGTCGGGGCGCGGGGGCGGGGACCGCCGGTTCGGTCAGGCGGACCGGCTGGTCAGTTTCCGCACGTCCCACAGCCACACGTCCAGCTCCTGCCGTCCGGGGCCGACCAGCTGCTCCACGGTGCGGCGCAGCGGCTCGGCGTTCTGCTCGTCACGCGGCAGCACCACCACCGCCGCGTTCCAGTGCCGCAGTTCGTCCAGGTAGCGACGGCGCTGCCGGTCGTCCAGCTTCGGCGTGCGGCCGGTGGACGATACCTCCCGCAGCATCTCGCCGATGCCGCTGGGGCGTCCGCCGAAGCGCCCGGGGTCGCCGGTGACGCCGTTGCGGGGCGCGAGGAAGTAGCCGCCGGGGATCTTGAAGTCGAGGTTGGTGCTGGCCGCCCAGCGCATCGGGTCGGTGTTGCCCATCGCGGGCACCGGCACGGAGACCAGCGTCTGGTCCGGCCCGACGTACTTGCGCCACCGGTCGGCGGTGATGAACTCCGGCACCGGCTCCCGCGTGGTCACCTGCAACGGCATCGGCGCGATCGGCAGCAGCGCGAGGACCAGGCCCGCGGCGGTGAGCTTGCGGGCGGTCCGCCGGTCCACGCCGCGCAGCGCCCAGGCGCGACGGACCGCGTACGCGAGCAGGATCGCCACCGTCACGCCGGTGATCAGGCCGAAGCGGGTCGGCACCACGGCGTCGAGCAGCGGCAGCCGTACCAGCCACTCCCACGGGCCGGTGGCGATCTCCCGGTCCCACCAGGAGATCCGCTCGCCGAGGGAGAGCACGGCGAAGAACAGCCCGGTGGCGGCGAGCGCACGGACGATCACGTCCCGTCGCAGCCACACCACGATGCCCACGACGAGCAGCGACAGGCTCCAGCCGAAGAACGCGTTCTCCTCCGAGTAGTTCGGCGCCAAGTTGACGTTGGCGCGTTCGTTGCCGCCGAACGTGGGCGAGCCGGGCGCGAAGAACGCGGCGATGTCGTTGCCGTAGTCGCGCACCGCGTCGCTGAGCCCGTGGTACGCCATCGGCCCGGCGAACTGCACCCACAGCGGGTACGCCAGCAGCGCCCCGGCCAGCACCGCGCAGACCGCCAGCCCGGTGCCGAGCGGCCGCCAGGCGGTCGTCCACCGTTCACGCTGCTGCACCACCACGGCGATCAGGAACACACCCAGCGCGAGCGCGGTGAAGAGCAGGATCTCCTCGTTGATGAACGCCTGCGCGGTGACCAGCAGCGCCAGCAGCACGCCGTCGCGGACCGGCCGGGCCGAGCGGGTCAGCACCAGCACCCGCCACACGATGAACGGCAGCAGGAACTGGCTGATGATGTTCGGATGCCAGTTGGCGTGCGACAGCATGGCCGGTGAGAACCCGCAGAACCAGGCCGCCGCCGCGGCGGCCGGCCGGTGCCGGATCAGGTGCCGCGACAGCACCCGGTACCAGGCGGCGGCGGTGCCGGCCAGGCCGAGCGTGACCAGCGTGACGAAGGAGACCGCCGGTCCGAACAGGAGGGTCACCGGCACCATCGGGATGCCCAGCGCCAGGATGGCGGTGTTCGCCATCAGGTTGACGCCGTCGGGGTAGTTGAACTGCTCGGTGAAGAACGGGAACTCGCCGTGCAGCACCACCCGCACCGAGTGGGCCAGGAAGAACTGCACCTGCGCCGGGTCGCTGCTGTAGAGCGCGGCGACCCGTCCGGCCGGGTCGACCCAGATGCCGCTGGTGACCCAGATCGCGGCGAGCAGGAATCCGCCGTACACCGTGAGGTCGATCCGGCGGCGGGTCCACCGCCACCGGCGCGCGCGCCGCGCGCCCGGCGTGGCCGGCGCCTCCGGTTCGGCCGGCGCCTCCGGCGTGGTCGCCCGCTCCGGCGCGTCGGCGACGGTGAGCGGTGGTGGGTCCAGGGTGACGGCGCGGTGGCCCGTCGGGGCGGCGGCGGTCGGCGTCGAGGCGCCGCGGGTCTCGGCAGGCGTCACAGTCGGCGGAGTCTACCGGAGCCGGATATTGATACCCGAATCGCCCGTCACGTTCCGCAGTGGCCGATCGGCCGAAAGGGTGAGCCGGGCGCGGCCGGGCGACCGGTCGTCTCGTACCATGTGGGCTTCCGACCGACGACCGGCGAGGGGATCAGGGTGCTTTCAGCCCGCCGAGGCGCTACGACGGGCACCGCGCTGGCAGCTCTGCTGCTGGTCACGGCGGGTTGCGGACCGGTCGCCGAACGGCAGCCGGCGGACCTGCGGGTCGGCTACGACAGCCTGGACGGCACCCTCGCGGTGTGGCCGCCGCGCGGCAGCCTGGCCCGCGACGCCGCGGCCACCGCCGCGATCACCACGGCGGTACGCGACTGGCGCTCCCCGGTGGACGACCGGGTGCACGTGCCCACCTCCGGCATCCTCTTCTCCGGTCAGGTCGCCGGTTCGGCGCTCGCGCTCGTCGCCGCCGACGTGCCCGGCGACGCCGCCTCCTGGCTGCTGCAACTCGACCGGGACGGGCAGCGCTGGCGGGTCGTCCACGCCACCGAGTACACCGACCCCGGCTACCTGGTCTACTCCGACGTGCTGCCGGTGCGGGAGCCGGCCGGCCGCCGCTACCTCACCTCGGCCCGCGTCGAACGCCTGACCGGCCCCGACGGCAAGGTGCTCGGCGCCACCGACGGCGTCACCGACCCGGTCGCCGTACCGGACTGCCGGGCCGTCGAACTGACCGCGACGCTGCGGCCCACGCCGTCGCTGCCGCGCGGCCGGGCCGCGGACCGCGTCCTCGACCTGGGTACGGCCACCGAAGCGCCCCGCTACCCCCTGGTACGCGACGAGACGGGCGCCGGGAAGCGCGCGCTGACCGGATTGGACACCTGCGTGCTCGCCGGTGAGCGGGGCCCGTTCGGCAGCGTGCCGCGCCGCATCGGCGACCGCGAGGCGCCCCGCTCCGCGCCGGAGTCCTGGCCGATGGCGAAGATCGCGACGCGTTCGCTCGGCTCGGTGGCTCTCGGTGAGGGCGAGCCGGGCGAGTTGGAGCAGCTCAGCTGGGAGACCCCGGGCGGCACGATGACCGCCGTGGTCTACCGGCCCGCCGACGGCGGCACTCCGGTGGCGTCCCCCGCCGACCGGTCCACCACGCTCCAGGCGTACCACCTGCCGATGCCGGGCCGGCCGCTGGCGGTGCTGTCCTGGCGTACCCGGGACGCGTCGTTCTCCGCCCCGCCCGGCACGACCCGCCTGGTGGACCGTCCCGGCCTGGTGGTGGTCGAGCACACCGACCAGAGGCAGACGTTCAGCCTGGCCGGCACCGAAAAAACCTGGTACCGCTCCCTCCCCACCCCCTGATCGGCCCCCCGTGGTCGGCCTACCCCGTCGATCATGAACTTGACGGCGACAAACCGGACACAATCCCCGGCCAACCTCATGATCACCCCACCGCCCTGGTGATCAAGGAGTTTGTGTCACCCGGGCGGCCGCTCGCGCACCCGAACTCCTTGGTCAACAGGGACAGGCCCGCCCCAGCCCCGGCGATCTTGCAGTTGGGGCCCCTTGGATAGGGACGAAACGGGCAAGTTGGGGGCGGGAAGTGCAAGATCGGCGGGGCCGGGAGGGCTGGGCCGCGCTACGGGTGGAGTAGGCGCATGCCCAGGTAGCGGGTTTGGGCTGGGCCGGGGCGGGACGTGCCGTCGGGGCGCCAACCGTGGCGGGTGTAGAACGCGCGGGCCCGGGTGTTGCGCTCCCACACCTCCAGTACGCCCAGCGCCAGCCCTTCGTCCTGAAGGTGACGCACGAACAGCGCGTGCAGCGCACTTCCCACGCCCCGCCCCCACACGTCCGGGTCGACGTGGATCTGGTAGAGCTGTGCCGTCGTCCGCGGGTCCAGATCGGGCGAGTGCGGGGGCCCCATGGCCAGCACGCCGGCCACGTCACCGTCCACGATGGCGACTCGCACCCGCTTGTGCGCCGAGATGATCGCCACCGTCCAGCCCTCCCGCTGCTCCCGAGCCAGCTCCGGAGTGATGATCTCCCCGACCGGCAGCCCGCCGGCCCCGTAGTAGGCGACCCGCGCCCGGCTGTGCACCTCGACGATCCCCGAGAGATCCCCCGGCCCCGCCTCTCGTATCTCCACGAGTCCCTCCCTACACGTCAAGCCCCGCGATCTTGCGATTGCGGCCCTCCCAGATCGGGCGAAGCCGACATCAGGAGGGCCGCAAGTGCAAGATCGACGCGCAGACCGGGCGACGAGCGGGGTCAGCTCTGGGCTCGGGCTCCGTTGGCGGCCGGGTCGACCGGGGCGGCGTCCAGGCCGGAGATCCAGCCGGTGACGTCGCGCGCCACGTCCTGCGCGGTCAGCCGCAGGTCGGCCAGGATCTGCGCGCGGCTGCCGTGCGGGTGCCAGTCGGCCGGTACGCCCATGTCCTTGACCGGTACGCGGACGTCCGCGTCGCGCATCGCCTGGGCCAGCGCGGAGCCGACGCCGCCGATGCGTACGCCGTCCTCGACGGTGACCACGAGCCGGTGCGTGGATGCCAGCTCGACCAGTTCGGCCGGCACCGGGCGCACCCAGCGCGGGTCGACCACAGTCACGCCGTACCCCTGCTCGGCGACGCGGGCCGCGACCTCCACACCGAGGCCGGCGAACGAGCCGACCGCGACGAGCAGCACGTCGGTACGCGCCGACTCGGTCAGCACGTCGACCGGGCCGACCCGGCGTACGGCCGGCAGGTCGGCGGCGACGGTGCCGGTCGGGAAGCGCAGGATGGTCGGGCCGTCGTCCACGGCGACCGCCTCGCGCAGCTCCTCGCGCAGCGTGGCCGAGTCACGGGGCGCGGCGATCCGCAGGCCGGGCACCACGCCGAACACGGACATGTCCCAGATGCCGTAGTGGCTGGGCCCGTCCGGGCCGGTGATGCCGGCGCGGTCCAGCACGAACGTGACGGGCAGCTTGTGCATCGCCACGTCCAGCAGGACCTGGTCGAACGCGCGGTTGAGGAACGTGGCGTAGACCGCGACGACCGGGTGCAGGCCACCCATGGCCAGGCCGGCGGCCGAGGTGGCGGCGTGCTGCTCGGCGATGCCCACGTCGTACACCCGCTCGGGGTACTTGCGGGCCAGCGTGGCGATGCCGGTGGGCTCGGCCATGGCGGCGGTGATGCCGACCACGTCGGGGCGCTCGTCGGCGATCGCGACCAGCTCGTCGGCGAAGACGTTCGTCCACTTCACCGACGGCACGGCGAGCAGCTTGCCGGTCTCGGCGTCGAACGCGCCGGGGCCGTGCAGGCAGTCGGCCTCGTCGTCCTCGGCGGGGCGGTAGCCGTAGCCCTTGCGGGTGACCGCGTGCACGATCACCGGGCCGCCGAAGTTCTTCGCCGCGCGCAGCGCCGCCTCGACAGCCGGTACGTCGTGGCCGTCGACCGGGCCGACGTACTTGATGCCCAGGTCCTCGAACATGGCCTGCGGGGCGACCGCGTCCTTGATGCCCTTCTTGACCGCGTGCAGCACCTCGTACATCGGCTTGCCGACGAACGGGGTGTTGCCGAGCGCGTCCTTGACCGTGTCGAGCACCTTCTCGTAGCCGGGGTTGAGCCGCAGCGACGACAGGTGGTCGGCGAGGCCGCCGATGGTCGGCGAGTAGGACCGGCCGTTGTCGTTGACCACGATCACCAGCGGGTTGCCGGCGGTGGCGATGTTGTTCAGCGCCTCCCAGCACATGCCGCCGGTGAGCGCGCCGTCGCCGACCACGGCCACCACGGAGCGCTTCTCGCCGCGCAGCGCGTACGCCTTGGCGAGCCCGTCGGCGTACGACAGGGCGGTGGAGGCGTGCGAGTTCTCGATCAGGTCGTGCTCGCTCTCCGCCTGGCTGGGGTAGCCGGAGAGGCCGCCGCGCTGGCGGAGCTTGTCGAAGCCCTCCTGCCGGCCGGTGAGGATCTTGTGCACGTACGCCTGGTGGCCGGTGTCGAAGAGCAGCCGGTCGCGCGGGGAGTCGAAGACCCGGTGCATCGCCAGGGTCAGCTCGACCACACCGAGGTTGGGGCCGACGTGGCCGCCGGTGCGGGAGACCTTGGCGATCAGGAAGTCACGGATCTCGGCGGCGAGGATGTCCAGCTGCTCGGCGGTCATCCGCTTCACGTCCTGCGGGCCGTGGACGGTGCCCAGCAGCCGACCGTGGTTGGCCGTGCCCTCTTCAACACTCATGACCGGAGAGTCTATCGGCCGTGCGACAGTCCGCAGCCCGGCCGTGCATCGACCCGGGTCAGGCGTCGACCACCAGCCGGCGGGGCGCGGGTGGGCGGGGCGCGGTGACGGACGGGCCCGCCGGGGTCCAGGAGCCGAGCACGGCGGCCCGGGACGCCCCGGTCACCGACGGCACCGCGCCTGGTAGCCCGTGCCAGGACAGCCAGCCGAGCAGCGCGAACGCGTACGCCTCCTTGGCCTGGGCCGGGACGCCCAGCTCGTCGGTGGTCCGCAGCCGCCAGCGCCCCTCCCCGAGCGCCGCCAGCCGCGCCCGGAGTGTGGGATTGCGCACTCCCCCGCCGGCGACCACCACCTCGGTGACCCGGTGCCGGTCGCAGGCGTCCGCCACCGTGCGGGCGGTCAGCTCGGTGAGCGTGGCCAGCACGTCGTCGGCGGCCACCGGCTCGCCGGTCGCGTCCAGCGCGGCGTCCAGGTAGCCGCCGTGGAACAGCTCCTTTCCTGTCGACTTGGGTGGCGGCGCGGCGTAGTACGGCTCGGCGAGCAGCCGGGCCAGCAGCCCTTCGTGCACCCGGCCGGCCGCGGCACGTGCCCCGTCGACGTCGCACGGCCGGTCCAGGAAGCGCCGGGCGGCGGCGTCCAGCAGCGCGTTGGCCGGGCCCACGTCGTACCCGAGGACGGGCGCGCCGGGCGCGACCACGGTGAGGTTCGCGATCCCGCCGAGGTTCAACGCGGCCCGCGCGCCGGTGCCGGCCGGGCCCCGCGCTGCGCGCGGGGAGGAGGCCGGGTCGAGCAGCAGCGCGTCGAACGCCGGGACGAGCGGCGCGCCCTGGCCGCCGGCCGCGACGTCCGCCGAGCGCAGGTCGTGCAGCACCGGTACGCCCACCCGGGCGGCCACCCGGGCCGGCGCGCCGAGCTGGAGCGTGCCGCGCACCCGGCCGTCCTCGACCCAGTGGAAGACCGTCTGCCCGGGCGACACGACCGCGTCGACGGCGCCTCCGGCCAGCTCGACGCCGGCCGCCGCCGCCTCGGCGAACACCTCGCCGAGCCGGTTGTCCAGCCGGCAGACCGCCTCGATCGTGGTGGCCGCCGGGGGTAGCAGCGCGCCGATCTCGGCCCGCAGGTCGTCCGGGTACGCGAGTTCGCGGTGCCCGAGCGGCCGCAGGCGCAGCGTGTCCCCGTCGGCGGTGAACTCGGCCGCCACCACGTCCACCCCGTCGTACGACGTGCCAGACATCAACCCGACGATGCGCAAGGAAGGGCCCCTTCTTAACGGATCCGGTAGTAAAAGGGCCCCTTGTTAACGCGGGGGCCGGGGATGCGCGAGGCACGCCGCGAGGGCGGGGACAGGGTCAACGCGCGGGCGGCAGGAACAGGCCCACCAGCTCCACGTGCTGGGTCATCGGGAACAGGTCGTACCCGCGCAGCTCGGTCAGCCGCCACCCCGCGTCGGTGAACGTCCGCACGTCCCGGGCGAAGGCGGCCGGGTCGCAGGCCACGTAGGCGACGGCGCGCGGCCCGGCGGCCACCACAGCGCGCACCACTGGCGCGCCCGCGCCGGAGCGCGGCGGATCGAGCACCACCAGGTCGACCGGTCCGGTGATCCGGCGCCGGGCCAGCGCGGTCTCCACCCGCGCCGCGACCGCCTCGACGCCGCGCAGGTCGGCCAGGTTCTCCCGGGCCGCGGCGACGCCGTCCGGCGCCGACTCGACGAGCGTCACCCGGGCCCCGGCGACCCGTTCCGCGAGCGCGGCGGCGAACAGTCCCGCCCCGCCGTACAGATCCCAGGCCGTCTCGCCGGGCCGCGGCTCGAGCAGGTCGAGGACCGCGCCGGTCAGCGCGTCCGCCGCCGCCGGGTGCACCTGCCAGAACCCGGAGGCGGGCAGCGTGAAGGACCGCCCGGCCGCCGTCTCCCGGACCCGCTCCGGCCCGCTCACCGTCCTCGGAACCCCATCGGTGTACGCGACCACGGCGACGTCCCCGCCGGTGCTGGCGACCGTCTCCACCGCGTCGGCGTCCGGCCAGCGGGCACCGGTGGGCGGGAGCACTGGCAGCTCCTGGATCGCCGGGTGCGCGATCAGGCACCGCTCGATCGGCACCACCTCGTGCGAGCGGTGCTTGAGCAGCCCGGCCCGGCCGGCCGCGTCGACCGCGTAGCGGACCCGGGAACGCCAGCCCAGCGGTCCGCCGGGCAGCGCCTCGACGCGTACGCCGAGCGCGTCCACCTGTGCGGCGGTGAGGCCGCCCAGCCGGGTGAGCTGTTCGCGCACCACTGCGAGCTTCCAGTCGAGCTGGGCGGCCGGGGCGACGTGCTGGAGGTCGCAGCCGCCGCACGCGCCGGGCCGGGCGTACGGGCACGGCGGCCTCACCCGGTCCGGCGAGGCGTCCAGGATCTCCACCGCGTCGGCGCGGGCGAAGCCCCGGTGCAGCTCGGTCACCTCGGCCACCACCCGCTCGCCGGGCAGCGCGTGCCGGACGAAGACCACCTGCCCGCCGACCCGGGCCACGCAGTGCCCGCCCGGCGCGATCGCGTCGACGGTCAGCTCGACCCGCTCGGCCTCCTCCAGCCCGGGCCGGTCCGCCGACGCAGGACCGGGGCGCTCCCCCGACGCGGGACCAGAGCGCTCCGCCGACGCGGCACCGGGACGCTCGGCCGACGCGGGGCCGGGCCGCGAGGTCACTCGACCGGGACGCTTATCGGCGCTCACGAGCGCTCCTCCCTTTCCCCGGAGGGCGTGGACGTCACCGGCGGCGGCAGCGTGCTCTGCGGCGCGACCCGGGGGCCGCGCGCCGGGCCGCGGCTCAGCGTGGCGTCCAGCCGGTCCAGGTTCTTGCTGGCGGTGGAGGCGAGCTGCCAGGGCACGCTGGTCACCATCACGCCCGGCTCGAACAGCAGCCGGCCCTTGAGCCGCAGCGCGCTCTGGTTGTGCAGCAGGTTCTCCCACCAGCGCCCCACCACGTACTCGGGAATGAAGACGGTGACCACGTCGCGGGGCGACTCCCGGCGCACCGACGCGACGAAGTTGAGGATCGGCCGGGTGATCTCCCGGTACGGGGAGTCGATCACGGTGAGCGGCACCGGCAGTTCCCGGCGCTCCCAGTCGGCCTGGAGGTCGCGGGTGTCCTGCTCGTCCACGTTCACGGTGACCGCGGTGAGCGTGTCCGGCCGGGTGGCCCGGGCGTACGCGACGGCCCGCAGCGTCGGCTTGTGCAGCTTGCTGACCAGCACGATGGCGTGGTTGCGGGCGGGCAGCACGCCCCGCTGCTCGGTCGGCTCCAGTTCCTCGGCGATCCGGTCGTAGTGCCGGCGGATGCCGAGCATCACCACGTACATCATCGCCATCGCGACGATCGCGATCCACGCGCCGAGCAGGAACTTGGTGGCCAGCACGATGATCAGCACCACGCCGGTCATGACCATGCCGAACGTGTTGATCGCCCGGGAGCGGACCATCCGCCGGCGCGCCTCCGGGTCGCGCTCACGGCGCAGGTGCCGGTTCCAGTGCCGGATCATGCCGGCCTGGGAGAGCGTGAACGAGACGAACACCCCGACGATGTAGAGCTGGATGAGCTTGGTCACCTCGGCCTGGAAGCCGATGATCAGCACCACCGCGAAGACGGCCAGGAAGAGGATGCCGTTGGAGAACGCCAGCCGGTCGCCGCGGGTGTGCAGCTGGCGCGGCAGGTAGCGGTCCTGCGCGAGGATCGAGCCGAGCACCGGGAAGCCGTTGAAGGCGGTGTTGGCGGCCAGGAACAGGATCAGCGCGGTCATCCCGGCGACCACGTAGAGCAGCACCGAGCCGCCGCCGAACACGGTCTCCCCGAGTTGCACGGTCACCGTCTTCTGCACGTAGTCGGCCGGGCCGGAGATGATCTGCGTCCTCGGGTCCTCGACGAACTGCAGGCCGGTGAGCCGGGACAGCCAGATGATGCCGACGAGCATGGTGACCGCGATGCCGCCGAGCAACAGCAGCGTGGTGGCCGCGTTCTTCGACTTCGGGCTCTTGAACGCCGGTACGCCGTTGGAGATCGCCTCCACGCCGGTGAGCGCCGCGCAGCCCGAGGAGAACGTCCGCAGCAGCAGGAACACCAGCGCGAACCCGGTGACGCTGTGCTCGGCCTGGATCTCCAGGCCGGCGCTCGGCGCGCGCAGGTCGTCGCCGAGCACGAAGACGCGGACCAGGCCGGTCAGCAGCATGCCGCCGATGACGATCACGAAGCCGTACGTGGGGATGGCGAAGGCGGTGCCGGACTCGCGCAGGCCGCGCAGGTTGATCGCGGTGAGCAGCACCACCGCGCTGACCGCGATGAGCACCTTGTGGGTGGCCACGAACGGCACCACCGAGCCGAGGTTGGCCACGCCCGAGGAGACCGAGACGGCGACCGTGAGCACGTAGTCGACGAGCAGCGCGCTCGCCACCGCGAGGCCGGCCTTGGGACCGAGGTTGACGGTGGCCACCTCGTAGTCGCCGCCGCCGGAGGGGTAGGCGTGCACGTTCTGCCGGTAGCTCGCCACCACCGTCAGCATGACCACGACGACCGCGAGCGCGACCCACGGGGAGAAGAAGAACGCCGAGGCGCCGGCGATGGACAGCGTCAGAAGGATCTCGTCCGGGGCGTACGCCACGCTGGAGAGCGCATCCGAGGCGAAGACCGGCAGCGCGATGCGCTTCGGCAGCAGGGTGTGCTGGAGGCGGTCGGACCGGAACGGTCGACCGAGGAGGAGTCGCTTCAGCAGCGAGGTGGGTCGGGCCACAACCGCCAAGCGTACGACCACCGGGTCCGGGGCGCGGGGGTGGTCGATCTCCGCCGTCGAAGGCCGCGCGGTACGGTTCGGTCCCCCGTCCGGCGGGGGGACGTGGCAGGCTCGCAGGCGACGGCTCGGCGGGCGGCGCCGTGGGAGGAGCGGACACCGTGCATGTGGTGATCATGGGCTGCGGCCGGGTCGGGTCGACCCTGGCCCACAGCCTGGAGGCGCGTGGGCACTCGGTGGCGGTGATCGACCAGGACGCGGACGCGTTCCGCCGCCTCGGGCCGGACTTCGCCGGCATCACCGTCACCGGCGCGGGCTTCGACGGCGAGGTGCTGCGCCAGGCCGGCATCGAGCGGGCCGACGCGTTCGCGGCGGTGTCCAGCGGCGACAACTCCAACATCATCTCGGCCCGGCTGGCCCGGGAGACGTTCGGCGTGTCCCGGGTCGCGGCCCGCATCTACGACCAGCGCCGCGCCCAGGTCTACGAGCGGCTCGGCATCCCCACCGTGGCGACCGTCCGGTGGACCGCCGACCGGATGCTGCGCCACCTGGTCCCCGAGGGCAACGTGGAGATCTTCCGCGACCCGACGAGCACCGTCTCGATCATCGAGGTGCCGGTGCACAAGGACTGGATCGGCCGGCCGCTGCGACAGCTTGAGCAGGCCGTCGGCGCCCGGGTGGCCTACCTGAACCGGTTCGGGATCGGCACGCTGCCCACCGCCTCCACGGTGATCCAGGAGGGCGACCAGGTCTACATGCTGGTGACCGACGACATCAACGGCCCGGTCACGTCGCTGGCGGCGGCGCCGCCGGAAGGGGGGCACTGAGCCATGCGGATCGCCATCGCCGGCGCCGGCAACGTGGGCCGCTCGATCGCCCAGGAGCTGATCGACAACGGCCACCAGGTGATGCTGATCGAGCGGCAGCCGAGGATGCTGCGGCCCGATCGGGTGCCGGCCGCCGACTGGGTGCTCGCCGACGCCTGCGAGCTGGCCAGCCTGGAGGAGGCCAACCTGGCCGGGTGCGACGTGGTGGTGGCGGCCACCGGCGACGACAAGGTCAACCTGGTGGTGTCGCTGCTGGCCAAGACCGAGTTCGCGGTGCCCCGCGTGGTGGCCCGGGTCAACC
Organism: Micromonospora sp. WMMA1947; assembly: GCF_027497355.1. Classification (NCBI taxonomy): domain Bacteria; kingdom Bacillati; phylum Actinomycetota; class Actinomycetes; order Micromonosporales; family Micromonosporaceae; genus Micromonospora; species Micromonospora sp. WMMA1947. The sequence continues at coordinate 329,258 of NZ_CP114909.1, forward strand.
GGGCGGAGAACGAGTGGCTGTTCAACGAGCAGTGGGGCGTGGACGTCTCGGTGAGCAAGCCGCGGGTGATGGCGGCTCTGGTCGAGGAGGCGGTCACCGTCGGCGACCTGGTCCGGCTGATGACGTTCCGGCAGGGCGAGGCGAACCTCGTCGAGATCACCCTGCCGCCGACCGCGCCCTACGTGGGGCAGCCGATCCACGCGGTGCCGATCCCCCGGGACGCGGCGCTGGTGGCGATCGTGCGCGGCAAGCGGGTGCTGGTGCCCACCCCGGACGACCCGATCGAGGCCGGCGACGAGCTGGTGTTCGTCTGCACCGCCGCGGTGGAGGACGACGTGCGCACGGTGATCCTCGGTCCGCCCAGCGCGGACCGGCACCGGGACCGCGCCTGAGCCGGCGGCGTCAGGAACCGGGTAGCGGGGTGGGTGCCGGCTCCCGGGTGACCCGGCGCACCACCCAGACGGTGATCAGCAGCAGCAGCGCGTACGGCGGGTAGCCCAGGGCGAGCCGGGCCACGCCGAGCGCGGTGTCCTGGTGGGCCAGGTAGAGCCCGGCCTGCACGCCGACCTTGGCCAGCCACACCACGCCCCAGAGCACGGTGAGCTGCGTGAAGGTGCGTACCAGCTTCGGGTCGTCGCGCCACTCGGAGCGGCCCTTGGCGACCAGCACCGACCAGATCCAGCCGACCAGCGGCTGCCGGATCGCGGCCGAGAGCAGCAGCGCCAGGCCGTACCCGATGCCGTAGAGGATGCCGGGCAGGTAGAAGTCGCGCTCGTCGCCGGTACGCAGCGCCAGCAGCGCGCCGATGCCGACGCCGAACAGCCCGTTGACCGCGTGCCGCACGGGCTTGCGCTGGGCCAGCCGCAGCCCGGCGATCAGCAGCGCCACCGCCACCGAGGCGTACACGGCGGGGCGCAGCTCGCCGATCACGTTGGCGACCACGAAGACCACCACCGGGATGCTCGACTCGACCAGCCCGCGCCATCCGCCGAGCTGGTCGGCCATCTGCTCGGCGAGGCTGGGCAGCCGCTCCTCGTCCTGCGGGCCGAGGCCCGACGGGGTGTGCTGCTGTCCGGTCGTCACTTCGGCGACTCCAGCTCGTAGTACGGGTTGTAGATCACCTTGCGGTCGTCGCGCACCGCCACCCGGCCGCGCGCGGTCAGGTGCCGGCCCGGCTCGACCCCGGCGATGTGCCGGCGGCCCAGCCAGACCAGTGTCACCACGTCGTTGCCGTCGTAGAGGTCGGCCTCGAGCGTGGGCAGGTTCGTACGGGGCGTGTAGACGACGGTGCGCAGCCGTCCGGCCACCGACACCACCTGACCCCTGTTGCACTGGTGGGCGGGCGTGCCGCCGGACTCGGCGCTCTCCCGGCGCAGCTCCTGCGCCTCGATCTCGGCCTCGCTCGCGGTGAGCCGGTGCAGGAGCCGCCGCAGCGACCCCCGGCTCTCGTCGGTCGTCATGACCTCCGCGTCACCCTCTCCACAGCGGGGCCCCGCGGGTGGCGGAACCGTCCCGCCAGCGTACGCGCAGTGGCCCGCCGGCGGGAGCGGCGTGGGACGCGTACCGCAGCCTGCGGACCGGACACGCCGCGGGCCCGGCGCCGAACGACGCCGGGCCCGGGCACGTGTGGCTCAGACCTCCTGCGCGTCGGCGGCCTGCTGGTCGGCGACCTCGCGGGGCAGCCGCAGCGGCAGCGGCTCGCGCACCGGCTTGGCCTCCTGGCCGCGGTCGACGACCAGGCCGTCCAGGCAGGCCGCGAGCGGGCCGGCGGCGGCCGGGTCGGTGGCGGCCGCGCCCTGGAAGACGCCGCGCACCATCCAGCGCGGGCCGTCGATGCCGACGAAGCGCAGGTCGGTCGGCCCGTCCGGGGTACGCACGCGGGCGCGCAGCTCCGGGCCGTGCTCCCCCTCGACCTCCTGGGCGGTCGCGCCGTCGTTCACGAGCGACTGGCGGATCTCCTCGCGCACCTCGTCCCAGATGCCCTCGGAGCGGGGCGCGGCGAAGACGCCGAGCTGGAGCGCGTTCTGCCCGTGCACGAGCACGACCTGCTGGATCACGCCCTGCGGGTCGGCCTGGACCCGCACCTCGACGTCCGGCACCGCCGGGATCCGCAGGCTGCCCAGGTCGAGGCGAGGCGCGTCGGGGGCCTCGCTGACGTCGTACGGGCCGCGGTCCGGCGCCGACGAGGTCTCCTCGGCGTCGAGGACCCCATTGTCACGCGCCTCGTCGGCCCGCTTCCGGGAGAAGATCACTGCGCCCACCCTCCGCTGTTCACACTCACCCTGCCACCTCTTCGTTCTGCCCGCCGGACGGCGCCGGGACCAGCCCGGCGTGCCCGCCGGTGGACCCGTGCCCGCCGGTGCCACGCCGGGACCCGGGCAGCTCGGCCACCGGCCGGAACTCGGCCCGGGCGACCCGCTGGACCACCAGCTGGGCGATGCGGTCGCCCCGGCTGATCTTGGCCGGCGTGTCCCGATCGTGGTTGATCAGGTTGACCAGGATCTCACCCCGGTAGCCGGCGTCGACCGTACCGGGCGCGTTGAGCACCGTCACGCCGAGTCTGGCCGCGAGTCCGGATCGGGGGTGCACCAGCCCGACGTAGCCGTCCGGCAGCGCCACCGCCACGCCGGTGGGGACCAGGGCCCGGCCGCCGGGGGGCAGCTCGACGTCCGCGGCGGCCACCAGGTCCGCCCCGGCGTCGCCGGGATGGGCGTACGCCGGCAGTGGCAGCTCCGGGTCGAGCAGCCGCACGGGCACGGGTACGACGTCTGTCACGGTCATCCTCTTCCGTCCGGTTCCTGCGGGGTGCCCCTGCCATCCTGCCGGTTGCCGGGCCGCCCGCGCGCCGTACCCTCGTCTGTGTGCGTCAGTCGTCATCTCCGGCCGCCCCGCCGGCCACCGCCGCGCCGTACGCGGAGCGCCTCGGCCTGCCCTGGTGGGCCTGGCCGGCCGGGCTGGCCGCGGCCGGCCTGCTCGCGGTCGAGCTCTGGATGGGCGCGACCGGGGTACGCGCCTGGCTGCCGTTCGTCCTGCTGATCCCCGCCGCGGTGGCCGCCCTGTGGTGGCTGGGCCGGATCCGGGTCGAGGTGCGTGACGGCGAGCTGCGGGTGGACGACGCCCGCCTCCCGGTGCGGTACGTCGCGGACGTGGTGCCGCTGGACGCGGCCGGACGGCGCGAGGTGCTCGGCGTCGGCTCCGACCCGTACGCCTTCGTGGTGCAGCGGCCGTGGATCGGCGGCGCGGTGCAGGTGGTGCTGGACGACCCGGACGACCCGACCCCGTTCTGGGTGGTCAGCACCCGGCATCCGGTCCAGCTGGCGTCCGCCCTGCTGGCCGCCCGCGACGCGGCCTGACCGCCCGGCGCGTCCCGGCTCTGCCTCTGCCCGGCGCTGCCCCGGGCCCGGCCGGCGCTGCCGGTCAGGACGGCTTGTCGGGCAGGGCACGCGCGGTACGCCGCAGGTCCTTGCACAGCTGCTCGCCGAGCGCGCGGGTGGCCCGGCGGTTGAGATAGCCGGCCACGGCGGCGCCGGTCAGGAACGGCCCGAGCGTGGTCAGGTTGCGCCCGAAGCGGCGCATCAGGCTGTCCCGCAGTTCCCGGCGGGCGGCGGTGCCGAGCACCGCGCTCACCCCGACACCGGGCATCATCGGGTTGATCCCCCGCTGGGTCGCCCAGGACTGCATCAGCGCCACGGCGCGGCCGGTGCCGCCGGCGGGCAGCGGCACCCGGTGGACCTCGTGCAGCTCGCCGATCAGCTTCAGCTCGATCGCCACCACCGCGACCGTCTCGGCGGCCAGCAGGACGGGGGCGGAGAGCAGGGTGGGCGTGACCGCCCACTCGACAGCGGCGACCCCGCCGCCCGCGGCGCCGACCCCGGCGGTGGCGCGGGACGCGTTCCGGACCAGCCGGTCGGCGAGCGCCTCGTCGTCCAGTCCGGGGAAGTGCCGCCGGAGCGTGGCAAGGTCGCGGATCGGCACGTGCGGGGCGACCTCGGCGACCGTGTCGGTCATCCAGCGCACCGCCGCGCGGGGCTTGAACAGGTCGGTGATGCCCCGGGCGCGGGCCTGCCCGACCAGCCGGGTCAGCAGTTGCCGCCGGCGGGCGGGCGCGATGTCGTCGGCGGTCAGGGCGGCGACGGTGGCGCCGAGCTCATCGGTGTCCGGACCGGAGGCGTGCGGGCCGGAGGTGTCCGCGGCGGACGTGTCCGGGCCGGTCGGGCCGGGGCCGGTCGGGTCGGGCGTCGTGCCCGCGCCGGCCGCTCCCGTGTCCGGTCCCGCCGCCTTGCCGTCCGGGCCGGTCGGTGCCGGCCTCGCCGCCGGAGCCGGGATCTGGTCGGCGCCGGTCCCCTCGCTGCGCTCGCTCACCCGTCCGCCCTCCCGCTCCGCGCGGCGTGGCAGCCGCCCGTACGAGTCAAGCAGCTTCCGGCCGACCGCGCACGGCGGCGGCTCGAACAGCGGCGGCCCCGTCGAGGAGGCCGCCGCTGGTGTCCCCGGTCGGGATCAGACGCACTCGCGGCAGATCAGGTCGCCGTTGCGCTCGACCGCCAGCTGGCTGCGGTGGTGGACCAGGAAGCAGCGGGCGCACCGGAACTCGTCCTGCTGCATCGGGAGGACCTTGACCGTGAGCTCCTCGTCGGCCAGATCGGCGCCGGGCAGCTCGAAGCTCTCGGCCACCTCGGCCTCGTCGACGTCCACGGCGCCCGACTGTGAGTCGACCCGCCGGGCCTTGAGCTCTTCCAGGCTGTCCTCGCCGAGGTCGACCTCGTCGCGACGCGGGGCGTCGTAGTCGGTGGCCATCGGTTTCACTCTCCAATATCGATATTGTCGCTGCCGGTTGTAACGCCGGACGACGCCGTTTCGGTTCCCCTGACCGGCCACCATCTCTGTCGGGCACCCGACCCGACGAGCGGTGGGCCGGGCCCGCCGGTGCGAAATGCCCCCGGTGAGCGCGGAACCTTACCCCCCCTGTGGGCGAGGCATGTATACCGCCCTCGCGGGAGAGATGTACGCCTCTGCGCCCGAAGTTGTTCCCAATGTGACTCAGGCGACACGAAGATAGGGGTAGTCCTACCGGTTCACCGCGTGGCGCGCCGGTATGTCGGACTGTTTCCACGCCTGAGCCGGACAAGCGTTAACCTCAGCGGCGTACTGGACGGCCGACCGGTCGCGGCCCGACCGCGTCGCCCGCCACCACCCATCACTGTCCGGGGAGCGCCCAGGATGAGTTTTGCGCGAGTGCGGGCACTCGTTGTCGTCGGACTGCTGGCGGTCGTCGCCCTGGTCTTCGTGGTCATCGCCGTGGTGAAGGACACCCAGGGCACAGCGGGCACGGCGGCCTCCTGCCCGGACGGCTGGCCGCTTGTCGACCTGCGACTGCGGGAGCAGAAGGACGTCAAGATCAACGTCTACAACGCCACCGACGAGGCCGGCCGGGCCGGCAGCGTCGCGGACGACTTCCGCAACCGCAAGTTCCAGGTCAAGAAGGTCGGCAACGAGAAGAAGGCGTTCGACGGCGTGGCACAGCTGCGGTTCGGGCCCAAGGCCGTGGGCTCGGCCCACCTGCTGCGCGCCTACTTCCTCAACGAGGCCAACCAGGCTTTCGACCCGAACCGCAAGGACGACGTGGTCGACGTGGTCCTGGGCAACCAGTTCCAGCAGCTCGCCACCACCACCGAGGTCAACCAGTCGCTCGGCGACCTGGGCGCGCCGCAGGCGCCGACCGAGACCTGCCCGATGCCGATCGAGAAGTAGGCACCGGGCGGCCCGACGACGCGGGGCGGTCTCCCTCGGCGGGAGGCCGCCCCGTCGCGTGTCCGGCGCCGGTCACGGCCCGCCGGAGGCGTCCAGGTCGACCAGCCGGGCGTGCAGCGGCCCGTGCAGCGCCGGCGGCGCGGCGAGCACCAGGTCCGGGCCGGGCGGGCGGCCGGACAGGCCGGTCACCAGCAGCCCCGCCTCCCGGGCGACCAGCCCGCCGGCGGCCAGGTCCCAGTCGGCCAGCCCCTTTTCGTAGTACGCGTCCACCCGCCCCTCGGCGGCCAGGCAGAGGTCGAGCGCGGCGGCGCCCATCCGGCGGATGTCCCGGATGTGCGGGATCAGCTCGGTCACCACCCGCGCCTGGTGTGCCCGGCGGCGGGCGTCGTAGCCGAACCCGGTGGCGACGAGCGCCTGCCCGAGATCGGTGGCGGTCGAGCCGTGCAGCCGCTGCCCGTCCCGCCAGGCGCCGCCGCCGAGCGTCGCGGTCCACTCCTCGCCGGTGACGACGTTGCGGACCACCCCGGCGACCACCTCACCGGCCACCTCGGCGGCCAGCGACACGGCGTAGTAGGGCAGCCCGTACAGGTAGTTCACGGTTCCGTCGATCGGGTCGAGGATCCAGCGCACGCCGTCGGCGTCGGCGGGACCGGTCTCGCCCGAGCCGTACTCCTCGCCCAGCACCGCGTCGCCGGGACGCCGCTGCCGCAGCGCGGCGATCACCTGCCGCTCCACCGCCCGGTCGGCGGCGGTGACCACGTCGGTCGCTGTGCTCTTGGTCGCGGCCACCGAGACGCCCTCGACCCGCATCCGGTACGCGGTGGCGGCGGCCTCCCGTGCCACGTCGACGGCGATCGTGAGCAACTCCCGCGCCGTGGGCGTCGAGGTGATCATGTTTCTCCCCTTCCCGCACGATCGGGACCGGCCGTCTCGCGCGCGGGTATCATCCTTACAAAGTCCACATCTGCGCCGAATCTGCGGTCCCGGACCGCAGGTCCGCCGTGCGGCGCGGGATGATCGCGGCAGACGGCGTTACAATTCACCCTGCCCACGCGCCACGGACCGCCAGCGACCGGACGGCCCGGGACACGGGGGTCCTCAACGACTCGCCCGGCGCGGCCGTCCCATGCTGCGCCGGACGACCCGGCCGTGCTCGCTCTTTCGCCTCCGGAAGGTCTTCGTGACAGATCCCCGCCAGACCGGCGCCGACGTTCGCTCGCTCACCGACACCCTGATCGCCCACGCGCAGAGCGCCGGCGGCCAGCTCACGTCGGCCCAGCTCGCGCGCACCGTCGAGTCCGCTGAGGTGACCCCGGCCCAGGCCAAGAAGATCCTCCGCGCGCTCTCCGACGCGGGCGTGACGGTGGTGGTCGACGGCTCGGCGAGCACCCGCCGCCGCGTCGCCGCCGCCCGGTCCGCCACTCCGGCCTCCCGCGCGACCACCGCCAAGACCACCAAGAAGGCCGCCGCGCCCGCCCCGAAGCAGGCGCCCGCAGCCGACGAGGCGCCCGCCCCGGCCCCCCGGAAGGCGACCGCGCGCAAGGCCACCACCGCCGACGTGGCGAAGGCCGCGGCCCCGGCGAAGGCCACCAAGGCGACCCGCGCCACCAAGGCCACGGTGGCGGCGAAGACCGCCGCGGCCAAGCCGGCCAAGGCCGGTGGCAAGGGCGAGGGTGCCGAGGGTGAGATCGACCCGGAGGAACTGGCCGCCGAGATCGAGGACGTGGTGGTCGAGGAGCCGGCTGAGCTGACCCAGGCCGCCGAGGCCGACGCGGCCAGCTCCGCCACCGACAACGACTTCGAGTGGGACGACGAGGAGTCCGAGGCGCTCAAGCAGGCGCGCCGGGACGCCGAGCTGACCGCCTCCGCCGACTCCGTGCGGGCGTACCTGAAGCAGATCGGCAAGGTGCCGCTGCTCAACGCCGAGCAGGAGGTCGAGCTGGCCAAGCGGATCGAGGCCGGCCTCTACGCCGCCGAGCGGCTGCGCGCCGCCGACGAGGGCGAGGAGAAGCTGGTACGCGACCTCCAGCGCGACCTGATGTGGATCTCCCGGGACGGCGAGCGCGCCAAGAACCACCTGCTGGAGGCCAACCTCCGCCTGGTGGTCTCGCTGGCCAAGCGCTACACCGGTCGCGGCATGGCCTTCCTCGACCTCATCCAGGAAGGCAACCTCGGCCTCATCCGCGCCGTCGAGAAGTTCGACTACACCAAGGGCTACAAGTTCTCCACCTACGCCACCTGGTGGATCCGCCAGGCCATCACCCGCGCCATGGCCGACCAGGCCCGCACCATCCGCATCCCGGTGCACATGGTCGAGGTGATCAACAAGCTCGGCCGGATCCAGCGCGAGCTGCTCCAGGACCTGGGCCGCGAGCCCACCCCGGAGGAGCTGGCCAAGGAGATGGACATCACACCGGAGAAGGTGCTGGAGATCCAGCAGTACGCCCGGGAGCCCATCTCGCTCGACCAGACCATCGGCGACGAGGGTGACAGCCAGCTCGGTGACTTCATCGAGGACTCCGAGGCGGTCGTCGCTGTCGACGCGGTGTCGTTCTCGCTGCTGCAGGACCAGCTCCAGCAGGTCCTGCAGACCCTGTCCGAGCGTGAGGCGGGCGTGGTGCGCCTGCGTTTCGGCCTCACCGACGGCCAGCCGCGCACCCTGGACGAGATCGGCCAGGTGTACGGCGTGACCCGGGAACGCATCCGGCAGATCGAATCGAAGACCATGTCCAAGTTGCGGCACCCCTCGCGTTCCCAGGTGCTCCGCGACTACCTGGACTGACCGCGCACGTCAACAAATCGTGCCGGTTTGATCACCAGCCGTAGAACACTGATCGGTGATCGGTCGGTTGCCTGTTTGTGATCGTTGACGTGGCACCCTTGGTGCACGGCACACTGTCCTCCACGCCAGGTGTGACCTCGGTCCCCCGCGGGCACACAGGGAAGGCAGGGCCCGAGATGGGTGTTGCACGATAGGTGAGCAACCGAAGAGAGTGTTCATCGGTGACGACCAGAGGAGGAAGGCGATGACCCCGACCCTCACGCCGCCGCCCGAGACGGTGAGCCCCCCGGCCGCCGATGAACGGTGCGACCGCTGCAATGCTGCCGGCAAGCTCCGCATCACTCTGGCGGGTGGGAGCGAGCTGGTGTTCTGTGGGCACCACGCGAACAAGTACGCGGAGGATCTCGTCAAGATCACCGTGCGCTACGCGTCGGACCCGGAGTTCAGCTGGCGAGGCGCCGATCTGATGGCGAACTGAGGTCCGACAAGAAGTCCACAACCCGACATGACCGGCCGGAGGCACCCGCAAGGGGAGCCTCCGGCCGGTTTTTCGTGCGGGTGCGCCGGTGGTGCGGTGCCGGTGTCAAGAAGGGGCCCCTGCTCTACCGGAGGCGTTAACAGGGGGCCCTTCCTTACAGGGTCTGCACGGTGGCGATGCGCTCCTCGAGCTGCTCGATGGTGGCCTGCGCGCTGGGCGGGCCGCCGCAGATCCGGCGCAGCTCGGCGTGGATCTTCCCGTGCGGTTGGCCGGTGTGGTGGTGCCGGGCGGCCACCAGGGCGTTCAGTTGCCGCCGTAACGCCACCCGGCGCTGGGCGGCACTCATCGGTGGGGGTGCCGCCGCCGGGGCCGCAGCGGCCGGCTCAGCGGTCCGCTGGGCGGCCCGGCGCTTCTGCGCGGCGAGTTGCTCGGCCTGCCGCTTGGTCAGCAGCAGCGACACCTGGTCGGCGGTGAGCAGCCCGGGCAGGCCCAGGTATTCCTCCTCCTCCGGCGTGCCGGCCTGGGCGGCGGTGCCGAACGAGGCGCCGTCGAAGATCACCTGGTCCAGCTCGGCGGTGGCGGAGAGCGCGGCGAAGCGCTTCTCCAGCTCCCCACTGGCGCCGTCGTCGCGCTGGGCACGCTCCAACAGGTCGTCGTCGAAGCCCTCGCGGTCCTTCGGCTTGCCGAGCACGTGGTCCCGCTCGGCCTCCATCTCGCTGGCGAGCCCGAGCAGGTGCGGCACGCTCGGCAGGAAGACCGACGCGGTCTCGCCGGAGCGGCGGGCCCGGACGAACCGGCCGATCGCCTGCGCGAAGTACAGCGGGGTGCTGGCGCTCGTCGCGTACACGCCGACTGCCAGCCGGGGGATGTCGACGCCCTCGGACACCATCCGCACCGCGACCAGCCACCGTTGCTGCGAGGCGGCGAACGTCGCGATCCGCGCGGACGCGCCCTGGTCGTCGGAGAGCACCACGGCGGCCTTCTCACCGGTCACCTGCTCCAGCAGCTTCGCGTACGAGCGGGCCACCTGCTGGTCGCTGGCGATGACCAGGCCGCCCGCGTCGGGCATGCCGTTGGCGCGCAGCACGCTGAGCCGGGCGTCGGCGGCGCGCAGCACCTGCGGCATCCAGTCGCCGGCCGGGTCCAGCGCGGTACGCCACGCCTGGGCGATCAGGTCCTGCGTCATCGGCTCGCCGAGGCGGGCGGCCAGCTCCTCGCCGGCGTTGGTGCGCCACCGGGTCTCCCCCGAGTACGCCAGGAACAGCACCGGCCGGACCACGCCCTCGCGCAGCGCGTCGGAGTAGCCGTAGACCGAGTCGGCGCGGGAGCGCAGCAGCCCGTCGCCGCCGCGCTCGTAGCTGACGAACGGGATCGGGTTGTCGTCGGAGCGGAACGGCGTACCGGTGAGCATCAGCCGGCGTACCGCGGGCTCGAACGCCGCCTTCACGCCGTCGCCCCAGGTACGCGAGTCGCCGGCGTGGTGGATCTCGTCGAGGATGACCAGCGTGCGGCGGGTCATGGTGCGCCGCCGGTGCACCTGCGGTGCCATGCCGACCTGGGCGTAGGTGACCACCGCGCCGTGGAAGTCGGCGGCGGAGTGCAGGTCGGCGTTGCGGAACGCGGCGTCGAGCTGGATGCCGACCCGGGCGGCTGCCTGTGCCCACTGGGTCTTCAGGTGCTCGGTCGGCGCGACCACGGTGACCGCCTCGACGGTGCCGTCGGCGAGCAGCTCGGCGGCGATGCGCAGCGCGAACGTGGTCTTACCGGCGCCGGGCGTGGCGACCGCGGTGAAGTCCTCGGTGCGGCGGCGCAGGTATTCCACGAGCGCCTTGCGTTGCCACGCGCGCAGGGGCGGGAACGTGTCGAGCGTCGGCATCCGCGGTGGCACGCGTAGCTCCTCTCCGCCGCGGACGGCGGCGGGCCCGACCGGGGCCACGGGAGCCGCCGCCCATGAAAACGCCCTCGCGCATCCGGTGCCGCGAAGGCCGGTTCAGCATAACCAGCGCGGGCCGTACGCCCCACTCGACGCCACGCCTGTCACATCCGCCCACCCCGGCGGGAAGCGGGTCAGGGCAGTGGTCCGCGGGTGCCGGTGCGCGGCGGCCGCATCGTCGCCACCGGGGCGGACCAGCGGCGGCGCAGCGCGATCAGACGCAGCCCGATCACGAACAGCGCGGCTCCGGTCAGCGGCACGGCGGTGGCCTGTCCGCACGCCGACAGCAGCGCCACCGCGATCGAGCCGGCGAGCGCGGCCAGGGCGTAGATCTCGCGGCGCAGCACCACCGGGATCTCGCCGGTGAGCAGGTCGCGGCCGAGCCCGCCGCCGATCGCGGTGAGCATGCCGATCATGCAGGCGCCGACGGCCGGCACGGCGGCGTCGAGGGCCTTGAGCGTGCCGGTGACGGTGAACAGGCCGAGGCCGGCCGCGTCCAGCACCAGCACTGTGGTGCGCAGCCGGGCGAGCTGGGGGTGCAGCCAGAACACGGCGGTGGCGACGACGGCAGCGGTGGCGGCGTACCGCCAGTCGGCGAACGCCAGCGGGGGGACCTCGTCGATGGCGAGGTCGCGGAAGATGCCGCCGCCGAGCGCGGCGACCACGCCGACGAATACCACCCCGAACAGGTCGAGCCGTTTCGCCACCGCCGCGGAGGCGCCGGAGGCGGCGAAGACCGCCACGCCGGTGAGGTCGGCGAGGAGAAGTGCGGTGGAGGTGGTCACCGCCGCAGGTTACGTCCAGGGGCGGCGGAGCCGCCCGGGATCACTCGGCGTACGAGTCGTAGATCTCCTTGCACTTCGGGCACACCGGCGAGCCCGGCTTGGCCGCCTTGGTGACCGGGAACGTCTCGCCGCAGAGCGCGACCACGTAGGTGCCCATGACGGCACTCTCGGCGATCTTCTCCTTGCGGACGTAGTGGAACATCTCCGGACCAGTGTCCGCGTCCTTCAGCTCGGGACGCTCGAGAATCTCTGTGCTCACGACTCCACCTCCGGCGTTCCAGTTTTCCAGGTCGGTCCGCCCCGGTCCACCTGGGCCCCGGCCGGAAGCGGGCCGTACGGTAGCCGACGTGACCAACTTTCACATCAGTCTCGGTAGTGAGGTGGCCGACGCCCTGCGGGACGGCCGCCCGGTCGTCGCGTTGGAGAGCACGATCGTCTCGCACGGGCTGCCCCGCCCGGACAACCTGCGGGTGGCGCGCGAGATCGAGCAGGCGGTACGGGACGCGGGGGCGGTGCCGGCCACCATCGGCATGGTCGCCGGCGAGCTGCGGGTCGGGCTGGACGACGCCCAGCTCACCCGGCTCGCCACCGTCGACGGCGTGAGCAAGCTCTCGGTCCGCGACCTGGCCCCGGCGGCGGCCACCGGAGCGGACGGCGCCACCACCGTGGCGGCCACGAGCGCGGTCGCGGCGGCGGCCGGGATCGGCGTGTTCGCCACCGGTGGGCTCGGCGGCGTGCACCGGGAGGCGGCGCAGACGTTCGACGAGTCGGCCGACCTGGTCACGCTGGCCCGGACGCCGATCGCCGTGGTCTGCGCCGGGGTGAAGTCGATCCTCGACGTGGGCGCCACGCTGGAGCGGCTGGAGACGCTCGGGGTGGGCGTGGTCGGCTACCGCACCCGCCGCTTCCCCGGCTTCTACCTCACCGACGCGGGCTTCGACCTCGACTGGTCGGTCGAGTCGCCGGAGCAGGTGGCGGACGTGCTGGCCGCCCGCGCGGCGCACGGCGTGCACCACGGCGGCCTGGTGGTGGCCAACCCGCTGCCCGCCGACGAGCAGCTCGACCCGGCGCTGCACGACCGCACACTCGCCGAAGGGCTGGCCGCGCTGGCCCGGGATGGGATCACCGGCAAGGCGGTCACCCCGTTCCTGCTGTCGCACTTCCACTCCGCCACCGAGGGCGCCAGCCTGGCGGTGAACGTCCGGATCATCCTGCGCAACGCCGACCTCGCGGCCCGGATCGCGGTCGCCGCAGCGACCCGCTCCACCGCCACCGCATGAGCGCCACGCCGCGGATAGTCGTCGTCGGCGACGTGATCACCGACGTGCTCGCGGTGCTGTCCGGGCCGCTCGCCACCGGCTCGGACACCGCGGCCGGGATCCGGTTCAGCGGCGGCGGGCAGGCGGCGAACACCGCGGCCTGGCTCGCCGGGCAGGGCGCCGCGGTGACGCTGGTCGCCGCCGTCGGCGACGACGAGACCGGCCGGGAGCGGGTGGCCGAGCTGACCCGGATCGGTGTGGACTGCGCGGTGGAGCGGCACGAGGGCTACCCGACCGGCACCGTGATCGTGCTCGTCCACGACGGGGAGCGCACGATGGTCAGCCAGCGGGGCGCGAACCTGCGGCTGACCGCCGGGCACGTGGAGGCGGCGCTGGCCGCCGCGCCCGACGCCGGGCATCTGCACCTGTCCGCGTACACCCTGTTGGACGTCGGGTCGCGCGGCGCCGGCCTGCGCGCGCTGGCCACGGCCCGCGAGCGCGGGCTGACCGTCAGCGTCGACGCGGCGTCCGCGGCGCCGCTGCGGCGCGTCGGCGGTGCGTTCCTGACCTGGGTACGCGACGTCGACCTGCTGCTGGTCAACACGGACGAGGCGACGGTGCTGGCCGGCGGGCTGGACCCGGCGGCGCAGGCGCGGGCGCTGACAGCGGTGGCGCACCGGGTGGTGGTCAAGCAGGGCGCCGCGGGCGCGGTCTGGGTGGAGCGCGGCGGCGTGGTGGAGTTCGCGCCCGCGCCCGGCGTGGACGTGGTGGACGTGACCGGGGCCGGGGACGCGTTCGCGGCCGGGCTGCTCACCGCGTGGCTGGACGGTGCCGACCCGCGGGCCGCGCTGGCCCGCGCCGGTGACCTGGGCGCGCTGGCCGTGACGACGGTGGGCGCCCGCCCGGCTCCCTGACGGCGGCGACCGGTCCGGGTGGTGCTCCGCCCGGGCCGGTCAGGGCTCGGCGTCGATGATCTTGTGGGGGTTCTCCTCGGCGGTGAGGGCGGTGGGCGCGGGCTCCTCGCGGCGCCGGTTCTGGAACCGGTTCGCCAGCCGGTGCTCCTCCTTGGGCGGCCGGTCGTTCGCCAGCAACACGGCGAGCCAGGGCACGAGCACCATGCCGAGCGCGCAGAGCGGCAGCCAGAGCCAGAGCAGCGGGGCCTTCGCGCCGACCAGGATCGCGCCGGCCACCAGACACGCGACCCGGATGGCCATCATCAGCACGTACCGCTTCTGCCGGCTGTTGAGCTGGTCGTCCTGGCTGCGCGGGGCGTCGGTGATCAGTATCGGCTGGTACGCCTGACGCTTCACCACGGACCTCCTACGAGGGGATAGGGCCATCCTGTCACTCCGGACGGATGATCGGCGAAAATCGTGACAGGCGGGTGCGTGTTACGCGCGTGGTACGCTTCGCCCGTGGCCAACCGGTTCAGCTTCACCGACGAGGCGCTGGCGAACCTGCGGGTCTACGACGTCACACCCGGGGAAGTCTGGGAGGCCCTGCACAGCAGGCACCGGGTCATCCGGCATCTCGGCGACGACGTGATGGTGGTCTACGCCACCGAGCACCGCGGCCGGCGACTCGCCGTGCTGCTGGCCGAGGCCGAGGGCACCGACAACGACTGGGACATCCTCTCCGCCCGCGAACTGAGCGACGTCGAGGCCAAGCGCTACGACGAGGCGGTGCGGACCTCACGCCGACGAGGAGGCGGTCACGATGCACCGTGACGAGGCGACCAAGCGGTTCCACGCCGGAGGCGACGCGTTCGCCGACCTGATCGACGACACGTCACCGGCGCAGCTGCCCACCCCCGACACCGACGTGCCGATGGTCAGCCGGTCGGTCCGGCTCCCGCTGGAGACGTACGAGCGGGTCCGCGCCGCCGCCGACGCGCGCGGCATCGGGGTGACCACGCTGATGCGGCAGTGGATCGAGGCCGGCCTGGCCGACCTGGACGACTCGGCCACCGTGTCGCTGGCCGACGTACGCCGCGCGCTGGCGTCACTGTCCCGCCCGACCGCCGCCTGACGGCTCACGCCTCGGGGCCGAACTCACCGGCCATCTCGCGGCCGATCGGCGAGGCGGAGGACTCCGGCGGCCGGTGCCAGGCGCGGCGGGCGTCGGCCAACGCGACGAGCGCCAGCACGACTGCGACCGCGCCGAGCACGAACATCGCCGGCACGGCCGCCAGCGCGGGCAGGAGCAGCACCAGCACCAGCAGCCCGGCCAGCCGGGGGCGGGACACCCGGCCGAAGATCTCGTACTCGAACCGGGACCGGGCAGCCAGGAACAGCGCCGGGCCGCCCACCACGAAGACCAGCCAGTTCGGCTGGGCCGTGTCGTACGGGTGGGTGATGACCAGTTCGTAGCCGACCGCGGCACTGAGCACGCCGAGCACCATGAACAGGTGGGTCTGCGCCGCCGACTCGGCCAGCCGCCCCGGCGTGCCGGCCATCCGCAGCGCCTCCGCCAGCAGGTGACCGGCTCGGTGGAAATAGATGCGCCAGAGCAACGCGGTGATCGCGAACGAGATCGCGAACGAGACGGCGGCCTCGCCGGAGAACCCCTTTCCGCTGTACGTCACGCCGATCACCAGGATCGACTCGCCGAGCGCGATGAGGAAGATCTGCTGGTAGCGCTCGGCGAGGTGTTCCCCGGTCACGCGCCACTGCCGGATGCGCGACGCCCCGATCCTCGGCAGCGGCCAGCCCAGGAGCGTGCCGAGGTGGTCCACCGCCAGCGCGACCACCCACAGCGCCAGGCGTGGACCGGGCATCAGCGCGCCGGCGATCCACAGCGGGGCGCTAGCCCCCGCCCAGGCGGCCAGCCGCAGCGGGACCAGGCGCCGGGGGTGCCGGCGCAGCGCCATCGCGATCAGCAGCGGCCGGCCGACCATCACCACCACGTACGCGAGCGCGAACGGCAGCGCCCGCTCCTCCAGCGCGCGGGGCAGCGTCACGCCCAGCACCAGGCTGCCGAACATGGTGCCGACCACCACGGCCTGGATGACGACGCGCTCCGGCTCGTACCGGCTGGTGACCCAGGTGGTGATCGTCCAGACCTGCCACAGCACCATGAACAGCAGCAGG
Source organism: Micromonospora sp. WMMA1947 (assembly GCF_027497355.1). Classification (NCBI taxonomy): domain Bacteria; kingdom Bacillati; phylum Actinomycetota; class Actinomycetes; order Micromonosporales; family Micromonosporaceae; genus Micromonospora; species Micromonospora sp. WMMA1947. The sequence continues at coordinate 345,332 of NZ_CP114909.1, forward strand.
GTCTTGCCCACGCCGGCGGCCACCGCGCCGGGCGAGCCGTCGATGCCGTTGATCAGGCGCTGCGAGACCCGGGTCAGCGCGAACACGAAGACCAGGTCGAAGAAGAGCTCCAGGAAGGTGGCCCGGCCGGGACTGGACGCGGTACGCAGCAGCGCCCCGCCCCGCTGCTCGGTCATCGCCAGTCCCCCGTCCCCGTCCTGGCAACAAACGACAGGGGCGGCGCGCCGGTTGCGGCGGCGCTCGGCGGATCAGCCCTTCGCGGCCTTCGCCTCCGCCTTCATCCGCTGCTTGAACTCGCGGACACGGCGCAGCGACTCCGGATCGGTCACGTCCGCCACCGACCGGTGGGCGTCCGCGTCGCCGTAGTCGCCCGCCGCCTCGCGCCAGCCGTCCGGGGTGATCCCGAACCGCTTGCCGAGCAGCGCGACGAAGATCTGCGCCTTCTGGCGGCCGAACCCGGGCAGCTCACCCACCCGGCGCAGCAGTTCCCGGCCGTCGGTCACGTCGGACCAGAGCCGGGCCGGGTCGCCGTCGTAGCGCTCGACGAGCGCCCGGCACACCTCCTGCACGCGGGCCGCCATCGCCTTGGGGAACCGGTGCAGCGCGGGCGGCCGTGCGAAAATCTCCACCAGCGCGTCCGGGTCGTACCCGGCCAGTTCCGCGGCGTCCGGCTCGTGGCCGAGGCGCTGCGCCAGCACGTACGGGGAGGAGAACGCCTTCTCCATCGGTACCTGCTGGTCCAGCACCATCCCGAGGAGCAGGGCCAGCGGGCTGCGCGCCAGCAGTTCGTTCGCCTGCGGGTCGATGGGCAGTGACAGCGTCATGGGGACCATAGTGCCGCCCCACCCGCCCGGTACGGGCGCCGACTCCCCGACGACGTGACGCGGCCCGGCGGACCCCTGGGAGGTCCACCGGGCCGCGGCCCACGGAGTGGTCAGGTCACCCGTGTCGTCAGTTGACGACGAAGAGCAGCCGGTTCGGCGAGCCCGAGCCCGGGCTGGTCACCTTGCCGGTGGTGGCGTTGCTGGTCAGGTAGCTGGCCACCTGGGCCGGGGTGTAGGAGGTGTTCGCGGACAGCACGAGCGCCGCCGCGCCGGCCACGTGCGGGGACGCCATCGACGTGCCGCTGATCGTGTTGGTCGAGGTGTCGCTGGTGCGCCACGCCGAGGTGATCGACGAGCCCGGAGCGAAGATGTCCACGCAGGAGCCGTAGTTGGAGTAGGAGGCACGGGCGTCGGTGCTGGTGGTGGCGCCCACCGTGATCGCCGCGCCGACCCGGGCCGGCGAGGAGTTGCACGCGTTGGCGCTGGAGTTGCCCGCCGCCAGCGCGTACGTGATGCCGGAGTTGATCGAGTTGGCCACCGCGTTGTCCAGCGTGCTGCTGGCGCCGCCGCCGAGACTCATGTTCGCCACGGCCGGCTTCACCGCGTTCGAGGTGACCCAGTTGACGCCGCTGATCACGCCGGCGGTGGTGCCGCTGCCGGAGCAGTTGAGCACCTTGACGGCCACCAGGCGCACGCCCTTGGCCACGCCGTACTTGGTGCCGCCGACGGTGCCGGCGACGTGCGTGCCGTGGCCGTTGCAGTCGGTGTTGTTGCTGTCGACCGTGTTGGTGCCCCAGGTGGCCCGGCCGCCGAAGTCGCTGTGCGTGGTGCGGATGCCCGTGTCGATGATGTAGGCGCGCACGTTGCTGGCGGTGTTCGGGTAGGTGAAGGTGCTGTTCAGCGGCAGGTTGCGCTGGTCGATCCGGTCCAGACCCCAGGTGGCGCCGGTCTGGGTGCCCTGGGTGGTCATGACGCGGTCCTGCTCGACGTACGCGACGGCCGGGTCCGCGGCGAGCCGGCGCGCCTGGGCGGGCGTCATCTTCGCGCTGTAGCCGGTGAGAGCGGCGCTCCACACCGTGCCGACGTTGCCGCCGTAGCGCTTGGCCAGGCCGGCGGCCCGGTCCGGCACGGCGGTACGGGCGGCGAGGGTGTTCGCGGTGCCGACCGCGTCGCCCTTGAGCACGACCACGTAGCTGCCGCTGACGGCGTCGGCGGCACCGGCGTACCGAATCTCCCCGGTGGGTGCGGCGAGAGCGGGCGTGGAGGCGGCGGCGGCGAAGGCCGCGGCGGCGGCCGTGACGGCGAGCGCACGCAGCGCGCGCCGCCGGGGAAGGGACACGTCGGGCATCGTCTGGCTCCCTACCGGGGCGGCCCGGTTTGTGTCCGGATCACCCCATCGACGGATGTTGGCAGGAATGCTAACCAGGGATCGACGTACATGAAAGAGATAGTTGCCGATAGATGCGGTCGACGTTATGGATCGGCGGGTGCGCGTCACCCCGGAGGGCGCCCGGGGCAGGATGGGCACGTGGACAGTCACGACATGCTGCTCTCCCCCGCCGGGGTCGACGCGCTGCGCACCGCGCTGACGCTCGCCCGCTTCACCGCCAACGGCATCGCCGAGCGCCTGGGCCCGCAGGCCACCGGCGCCGTGGCCCGCAACGACCACCGGGCCGCGCTGCGCGCCACCGAGGACCGGGACCGGCTGGCCACGCTGATCCGGGTGTTCATCTGCGACCAGACCGAGCCGGAGGCGGCGGTGGCCGCCGCGCTGGCCCCGCTCGCACTGGACGAGGCGCTGGCCGGGGGCATCGTGGAGCGGTACGGCGACGGCCTGCGCGCCGGGGTCGACCTGGAGCCGTACGGGGACGAGTGGTGGGTGCTCGCCGACGTGCCGGCCGCCGCGCGGCCCGGCCGCCCGCTGCACGCCGAGCACGTGCTCGGCATCGGCGGCGCCACCCAGACGCTGATCTCGGCCGCCGTGCGGCCGACCGTGGACACCGCGCTCGACCTGGGCACCGGCTCCGGCGTCCAGGCACTGCACCTGGGTACGCACGCCCGCCGGGTCACCGCCACTGACGTCTCCGAGCGGGCGCTGCGGTTCGCCGCCACCACCGCCGCGCTCAACGGGCAGGACTGGGAGCTGCTGCGCGGGGACATGGTCGCCCCGGTGGCCGGGCGCCGCTTCGACCTGGTGGTCAGCAACCCCCCGTTCGTGGTCGGCCCGGGCACCACCACGCACGTCTACCGGGACTCCGGGCGGGTCGGCGACGCGATCTGCGCGGAGCTGGCCGCCGCCGCGCCGGACCTGCTCACCGAGGGCGGCACCATGCAGTACCTGGCGAACTGGGTGCACGTCACCGGCGAGGACTGGGCCGAGCGGGTCACCGGCTGGTTCGCCGGCACCGGCCTGGACGCCTGGGTGATCCAGCGCGAGGTGGCCGACCCGATGGCGTACGTGAACCTCTGGCTCACCGACGTGGGCGAGAGCGCCGACCCGCAGCGGATGGCGGCCTGGCTGGACTGGTTCGACGCGCACAAGGTGGAGGCGATCGGCTTCGGCATCGTCTCGCTGCGCCGCTCCGGCCACGACCAGCCGGTCGTGCGGGTGGAGGACCTGCGCCAGCGGGTCGAGCCACCGCTGGGCGACCGGATCGGCGAGTGGTTCGCCCGGCAGGACTGGCTGCGCGCCCGGGACACCGAGGGCCTGCTGGCCGCCCGCTACCGCGCCGCCGACGGGCTCCAGCTGCGGCAGGAGGCCACCATGGGCGAGGACGGCTGGGCCGTCGACCGACAGGTCCTGGCCATGCCACGCGGGCTGCGCTGGTCCGAGGAGATCGACCCGCTGGTGCTCGCCCTGGTCGGCGGCGCCGACGGCCGGCTGCCGCTGCGCGACCAGCTCGCCCTGCTCGCCGCCGCGCACGACGTGGCGCCGGACGAGTTGGCCGAGGCGGCCGGGCCGATCGTGGCGCACCTGGTCGAGCGCGGCATCGTCGAGCCGGTGACCGACTGATGCGGGCGGTGGTGCAGACCGTCGGCCGGGCCCGTGTGACGGTCGACGACGAGGTGACCGGAGAGATCACCGACGGACTGCTGGTGCTGCTCGGCGTCACCCACACCGACACCCCGCAGGTGGCCGCCACGATGGCCCGCAAGCTGCACGAGCTGCGCATCCTCGACGACGAGCGCAGCGCCGCCGACGTCTGGGCGCCGCTGCTGGTGGTCAGCCAGTTCACGCTCTACGGCGACGCGCGCAAGGGCCGGCGGCCGAGCTGGACCGCCGCCGCGCCCGCCGAGGTGGCCGAACCCCTGGTGGACGCCGTGGTCGAGCAGTTGCGCGCCCGGGGCGCGAAGGTGGAGACCGGCCGGTTCCGCGCCCACATGCTCGTGGAGAGCGTCAACGTCGGTCCCCGTACCCTCGTGCTCGACCTCTGAGGAGGATCAGAAGAACAGCCCGCGGCGGGACAGCGACTGGCGCAGCCAGCCGTCGAGCTGGGCGGCCCAGTCGGTCTGCTCCGCCGTGGCGTGGTCCACCGTGAACCGGCCGAAGGCGTCCCGGCCCTCGGTGAACAGGCCACCTCGCTTGTCCAGCTCCAGCACCACGTGCACCTGGCGCGGATCGGTCACGAAGGTGACCTCCAGCTGGTTCATCGCGCCCGCGTACTGCGGCGCCGGGTAGAACTCGATCTCCTGGTAGAAGGGCAGCTGCTGGTGCAGGCCGTAGATGTGTCCACGCTCGACGTCGGCGCGGGCGAAGCGGAAGCCCAGCCGTAGCAGGGCCTCCAGCAGCCGCTCGTGGGCGGGCAGCGGGTGCACCGACACGGCGTCCATGTCGCCCTTGTCCACCGCCCGGGCCACCTCCAGCTCGGTACGCAGACCCATCGTCATGCCGTGCAGGTGCTGGCCGTACAGGTCGGTGAGCGGGGTCTCCCAGGGCACCTGGTAGCGGAACGGCACGTCGTGGCGCTGCCCCGGCTCCAGCCGGAACGGGCCGGTCATCTGGGCCCGGCCGAACTCCTGGTTGACGTCGTACTCGGTGTCGGAGCTCTCCACCTCGACCCGCGTGACCAGGCCGAGTGCGACGTAGCTCACGTCCACCGGGTGGTCGCCGCCGACCACCTGGATCCGGCCCTCCAGGACGCCGCCCGGGCGACAGTTCGGGTTGGCCAGCACCGTCTCCACCGACGGTCCGCCCACACCCATCGCCTGCATGAGCCGCTTGAAGACCACCACGTTCTCCGATCGTCAGTTTCGGGTCCGGCCCCGACGGCCGGTCGCTGGCACGGTAACCGCGCCGGGCAAGCGAAGGCCGGATTCCACACCGGATTCCTGTCGGTTCCCCGATCGCCTCACTCCCGTCTCACGCCCCGACCGCCAAGCTGTTTGTCATCGGCCAGCACCGCCTGGGCGGCACGGACCGGTAGGCACGTCGGACACGGGGAGAACAGAGATGACCCAGCAGATGATCGAGCACCAGGACATGGACGTCACCCTCACGGACCTCGACGCCACCGACGAGCGCGGCGTCTCCACCGACCTGGTCCGGGCGTACCTGAACGGCATCGGCCGCACCAAGCTGCTCACCGCGGCGCAGGAGGTCGAGCTGAGCAAGCGGATCGAGGCCGGCCTCTTCGCCGAGGAGAAGCTGGCCACCTGCACCCCCGTCTCCGCCGAGCTGCGCGCGGACCTGGCGCTGATCGCGGCCGAGGGCCGCGCCGCCAAGGACCACCTGCTGGAGGCCAACCTGCGGCTGGTGGTGAGCATCGCCAAGCGCTACACCGGTCGCGGCATGGCCTTCCTCGACCTCATCCAGGAAGGCAACCTCGGCCTCATCCGCGCCGTCGAGAAGTTCGACTACACCAAGGGCTACAAGTTCTCCACCTACGCCACCTGGTGGATCCGCCAGGCCATCACCCGCGCCATGGCCGACCAGGCCCGCACCATCCGCATCCCGGTGCACATGGTCGAGCAGGTGAACCGGATGGTGCGGGTACGCCGCGAGCTGTCGGTGTCGCTGGGCCGCGAACCCACCGTGAGCGAGGTGGCCAAGGCGCTGGAGATCCCCGAGTTCCAGGTGATCGAGCTGATCTCCTACGACCGGGAGCCGGTCAGCCTGGACCAGGCCGTCGGCGAGGACGGCGAGAGCGCGCTCGGCGACTTCGTCGCCGCCGTCGACCCGCGTACCGAGCCGGGCGACGCCGCCACCAACGGCGAGCTGCGCAACGAGGTCCGGATCGTGCTGGCCACGCTGTCCCAGCGGGAGCAGGCGGTGATCCGGCTGCGCTTCGGCCTGGACGACGGCCGGCAGCGCACGCTGGACGAGGTCGGCCGCGAGTTCGGACTGTCCCGGGAGCGGATCCGGCAGATCGAGAAGGTGACGCTGCTGAAGCTGCGCGACCCGGAGCGGGCGAACCGCCTGGAGGCGTACGCCTGCTGATCCACCCCTGCCCCGACAGGCCCCGGCGGTTCGCCGGGGCCTGTCGTGCTTGACCCGGGCGCTCGCACCGTATAGAACCGAATGGTTACACAACCAGGAGGTTATGAAAGTGCCCCCGGATCTGCTCGACGCCACCTTCGCCGCGCTCGCCGACCCCACCCGGCGGGCCATCCTCGCCCGGCTGGCCGCCGGGGAGGCGACTGTCACCGAGCTGGCCGAGCCGTTCGCGATGAGCCAGCCGGCCGTCTCCAAGCACCTCAAGGTGCTCGAACGCGCCGGCCTGGTCACCCGGGGCCGGGACGCCCAGCGCCGCCCCTGCCGGCTCGACGCGCGGCCGCTGCGGGAGGCCGTCGCGTGGCTGGCGGACTACCGGGACTACTGGGCCGAGAGCTACGCGCGGCTGGACGAGGTGCTCGCCGAGCTGACCGCCGAGGAGCAGCGGTGAACGGCCTGACCGTCAGCCTGCCCGGCGACCGGGAGATCCGGCTCAGCCGCGACTTCGCCGCTCCCCGCCACCTCGTGTTCGCCGCCTTCACCCGCCCCGAGCTGCTGGTCCGCTGGTGGGGCGCCCGGGGCTGGCACCTCGTCGAGTGCGAGGTGGACCTGCGGGTGGGCGGGCGCTGGCGGTTCGTCTCCCGAGGGCCGGACGGCGACCTGATGGGTCAGGGCGGCACGTACCGGGAGGTCGACCCGCCCTCGCGACTGGTCTGCACCGAACTCTTCGACGACCAGTCCTATCCGGGCGAGACGCTCGTCCGCCACGACTTCACCGGCCCGGCGGACCGGACGACAGTCGTCACCCACCTGCGGTACGCCACCGCGCAGGGCCGCGACACCGTCCTGCGCTATCCGATGACCCGCGGCCTGAGCGAGGCGTTCGACCGGCTCGCGGCAGTGCTGCACACCGATTCGACGACAGGAGCGACAACATGAACTGGACGCTGGAAGTGGTGGTCGTACCGGTCTCCGACGTGGACCGGGCCAAGGAGTTCTACACGCAGCGGCTCGGCTTCGTCCTCGACCACGACACCGATCTGGGTGGCGCGGGGCGGATCGTCCAACTCACACCCCCCGGCTCCGGCTGCTCGATCGTTCTCGGCCGGGGCGTCGTACCGGAGATGCCGCCGGGCTCGCTCAAGGGCGTGCAACTGGTCGTACCGGACCTGGAACGGGCGCACGCCGAACTGGTCGAGCGGGGCGTCGAGGTGAGCGAGATCCAGGTTCTGGGCCAGAACCCGCGTCCGGTGCCGCATCCGCTGGACAACGTCGGCTTCGTCTTCTTCCGCGACCCGGACGGCAACGAGTGGTCGGTGCAGCAGATCTCCGCTCGCGGTTGAGCGCTGCGGCGCGCGGCCGTCGCGCGGGCGGGCGGCCGTCGCGGGCGGGTGCTGTTAAGAAGGGGCCCTTTCTCTACCGCAGGCGTTAAGAAGGGGCCCTTCCTTACAACCGCCGGGGGCCGGTGTCGGGGCGGGCGGCCTCGGCGCCGGTGCGCACGGTGGCGTGCAGCACCGAGATGCCGTCCGGCCGGGCCAGCACCGGATTCAGCGTCAGCGACCGCACCCGGGGCTGCTCGTCGGCCAGGCGGCCGACCCGCACCAGCAGGTCGACCAGGGCCGCCCGGTCCACCGGCGCGGCGCCTCGGTGCCCGCGCAGCAGTGGCGCCGCCCGGGGCTCGTCGACCAGTTCGGCGGCGTCCCGGTCGGTCAGCGGGACCGCCCGCCAGGCCCGGTCGCCGAGCAGTTCGGTCGCCACGCCGCCCAGCCCGAACCCGACCACCGGCCCGAACGCCGGATCCTCCACCAGCTCCACCACGCACGCCACGCCGGGCGCGACCATCGGCTGCACCAGGACCTCCGCGCCGAACATCGGGGCCATCTCGGCGTACGCGCGGCGCAGCGCGGCGGCGTCGGCCAGGTCGAGGCGTACCGCGCCGAGGTCGAGGCGGTGCCGCAGCCCGGGGGCGGCGGCCTTGAGCGCCACCGGCCAGCCGAGGCGCTCCCCCACCGCCGCCGCTTCCTCGGCCGAGCGGGCCGGCACCGAGTCCACCACGTCGATCCCGTACGCGCGCAGCAACGCCGCCGCGTCGGCCCCGTCCGGGCGCAGCGCGGCGTGCCCGGCCGCCCGGTCCACGTCGGCCAGTTCCGGCAGCACACCGGCGGGCCGGCGCAGCCAGTCCGCGTACGCGGTGACCCGGCCCAGCGCGCGTACCGCCTCCTCCACACTCGGGTACGCCGGCACCCCGGCCGGCACCAGCCCGGCCAGGAACGTCGCGACCACCGGTTTGCCGGTGACCCGCGCGTCGGGCAGCGCCGCCGCGAAGTCGGCCACCGGGTCGGCGAGCTGGCCCGGCAGCGGCGGCGCGAACACCGCCACCACGGCGTCCACCCGCTCGTCGGCCACCGCCTCACCGAGCGCGGCGGCGTACGCGGCGGCCCCGGCGCTCGGCCCGACGTCGCGCGGGTAGCCGTCGGCGACGGCGAGTCCCTGGGCGGCGCAGGCGGTGGCGGCCAGCCCGGTCAGCGCCGAGGAGTTGCCCACCACCGCGACCCGCCGCCCGGCCGGCAGCGGCTGGTGGGCCAGCAGCACGCCCACGTCGAGCAGCTCGGAGACGGTGTCCACCCGGATCACCCCGGACTGGGCGAACAGCGCGCTCACCGCCGCCGCGTCCAGCGCGGGCGCCTCCCCCACGCCCGGCGGCCGGGCCAGCGAGGCGAGCGCCACCACCGGCTTGCTGCGGCCGATGCGCCGCGCGAGCCGGGCGAACTTGCGCGGGTTGCCGAACGTCTCCAGGTAGAGCGTGATGACGTCGGTGGCCGGGTCGTCCTGCCAGTACTGGAGCAGGTCGTTGCCGGACACGTCGGCCCGGTTGCCGGCCGAGACGAAGCTGGACAGGCCGAGCCCGCGCCGGGACGCCTCGGCCAGCAGCGCCACCCCGAACGCGCCGGACTGGCTGAACACGCCGACCCGGCCCGCCGCGGGCAGCACCGGGGCGAGCGTGGCGTTGAGACGTACCGCCGGGTCGGTGTTGGCGACGCCGAGGCAGTTCGGGCCGACCACGCGCATGCCGGCCAGGTGCGCGGCGCGGACCAGCGCGCGCTGCGCCGCCGCGCCGGCCGGGCCGGACTCGGCGAACCCGGCCGAGATCACCACCAGCCCGTGCGCGCCCGCGCGTGCCGCGTCGCGGACCACGTCGGTCACCGCGTCCGGCGGGACCGCCACCACGGCGAGGTCGATGTCCTGGCCCGCGTCGGCGGCCGACGGGTACGCGGGCAGCCCCGCCACCGTCGCCGCGCTCGGGTGCACCGGCACGATCGCCCCGGCGAAGCCGCCGTCGCGCAGGTGCCCGAGCAGCGCCGCGCCGACGCCCTGGCCGGTGGTGCTGGCGCCGTAGACGGCGATGCCGCGTGGCGCGAGCAGCCGGGCGATCGAGCGGGCCTCGGTGCGGTGCTCCCGGCCGCGCTGCACCTCGAGGGTCGCCTCGGTGGGCGCGATCGGGAAGCTCAGGTGCACCACGCCGTCGGCGTACTGGCGCTGGACCTGGTAGCCGAAGTCGGCGAAGACGCGCAGCATCGTCCCGTTGGCCGGGAGCACCTCGGCGACGAAGTGCACGATGCCGTGGCGCCCGGCCGCGTCGGCCAGATGTTCCAGCAGCACCGAGCCGATGCCCCGGCCCTGGTAGGCGTCCTCGACCACGAACGCCACCTCGGCCTCCGGCGAGGCGGGGCCGAGCCGCTCGTACCGGCCGACGGCGACGATCCGCTCGCCGGCGAGCACCACGAACGCCTCCCGGTCGCGGTGGTCGACGTTGACGAAACGCTTCAGGTCGCGTTCCGGGATACGCGGGTACGGCGAGAAGTAGCGCAGGTATCGGGTGCGCTCCGAGAAGCGGCCGTGCATGGCCACGATCTCGGGTGCGTCCTCCGGTCGGATCGGTCGCAGCTGGACGGTCGTGCCGTCGCTGAGCAGCACGTCCACCGGTTGTTCGACGGTGGTCACCGGTCGGTCCTCCCCCTGCCGCCGGCTCAGTCGCGCGGGTCGTGCGGGTCGAGCCCGAGCAGCGGGAAGACGGCCTTGCGGGTGGCCGCGACGGCCCGGTCCACCGCGTTCGGCTCGCCGCTGGGCTGCCACGGCAGGTACGACGGGTCCACGTCGTCGGTCATCCGCAACGGCACCTCGTGCCCGGGGCGCCGCCGCGCGGCCAGGTCCCGCCAGCCGGGCGGGGTCGGCGTGGCCGGGTCGACCGGCTCGCCGGTGGCCACCGCGAGCAGGTGCGTCCAGGCCCGGGGCACCACCTCGACCAGCGCGTACCCGCCGCCGCCGGTGGCGACCCAGCGGCCGTCGCACAGCTCGTCGGCGAGCGCCCGCAGCGTGCGGTACGTGGCCGCCTGCCCGTCCACGGAGAGGTGCAGGTCCGCGAGGGGGTCCTTGCGGTGCCCGTCGGCGCCGCACTGGGTGACGAGCACCTGCGGCCGGTACGCGCGCAGCACCGACGGCACGACCGCGTGGAACGCCCGCTGCCAGCCGGCGTCGCCGACCCCGGGCGGCAGCGGCACGTTGACGGCGGTGCCCTCCGCGCCCGGTCCGCCGGTCTCGTCCGGGAACCCGGTGCCGGGGAACAACGCGAGCGGCGTCTCGTGCAGGCTGATCGTGAGCACCCGCGGATCGCGGTAGAAGATCTCCTGCACGCCGTCGCCGTGGTGCACGTCGACGTCCACGTACGCGATTCGCTGCGCGCCGAGGTCGAGCAGCCGGGCGATGGCCACCGCCGGGTCGTTGTAGACGCAGAACCCGGCGGCCCGGGCGGGCATCGCGTGGTGCAGGCCGCCTGCGACGCTCACCGCGCGCCGGGCCTCGCCGCGCCACACCGCCTCGGCCGCGGCAGTGGTGGCGCCGGCGATCAGCGCGCTCGCCTCGTGCATCCCGTCGAAGACCGGATTGTCCGAAGTGCCGAGACCGAAGCCGGCGAACAGCGGGTCACGCGGAGCGGACCGGACCGCGTCCAGGTAGGCCGGATCGTGGACGCGGGTGAGCAGCGCGTCGTCGGCCGGCTCGGGCTTGACCAGCCGCACGCCGGGCCGGTCCAGCACACCCAGCTCGCGGGCGAGCGCCATGGTCAACTCGACCCGGACCGGGTCGAGGGGATGGTCGCCCATGTCGTAGGCGAGGAGCGCCTCGTCCCACACCACAACCGTGTCGTCGGCCATGCGGCCATGGTCGCACGTGGGCCCGGGTGCGCCCACCTGACGTGCGCTCACCGGCCGGACGTGCCACCGGTCGCGACCGGACGGTCCGGGTCGGCCACCCACTCGCTCCACGAGCCGACGTACAACGCGGCGTCCGGGCGACCGGCCAGGTGCAACGCGAGCACCGCCTGCGCGGCGGTCACCCCGGAGCCGCAGTACGCGCCGACCGGCGTGTCCGCGTCCACCCCGGCGGCGGCGAACCGTTCCCGCAGTTCCCCGGCGCCGGGGAAGCGGCCCTGCGTGACGTACTCCGGGGCGGGCACGTTGACGGCGCCCGGCACGTGCCCGGCGACCGGGTCGACCGGCTCGTGCTCGCCCCGGTAGCGCGGCGCGGCCCGTACGTCCAGCAGCACGCCGGGCTCGGCGGCGGCGAGCCGGGCGGCCTGCGCGGCGTCGAGCACCGGCAACGCGCCGGGTGCCACAGTCACGTCGCCGGGCGCCGGAGCGGGCACGCTCGTGTCGACCGGCAGCCCGGCGGCCGTCCAGGCGGGGAAGCCGCCGTGCAGCACCCGCACCTGCCGGTGCCCGGCCCAGCGCAGCGTCCACCAGGCGCGGGCGGCGGACATGCCGTCGCCGCCGTCGTACACCACCACCGGATGACCCGCGCGGACGCCCGCGGCCCGCAGCGCGGCCTGCAACGCCGCCGGGTCCGGAAGCGGGTGCCGCCCGGCGGCGCCGGGCGGCCCGCACAGCTCGGTGTCCAGGTCGACGAAGACGGCGCCGGGCAGGTGGGCGGCGGTGTAGTCGTCGCGCCCGGGCGGGCCGGCCAGCCGCCAGCGGACGTCGAGCAGGGTCGGCGGGTCGGCGTGATCGAGTTCGGCGACGAGCCGGTCGGGCTCGACCAGCAGGTCTGCGGTGGCGGACATACGGTCCAGTCAACACCATCCGGCGCATCACCTCCGGCTTCGCCTGCGTCGATGGTCGGTGGTAACGGGTACCATCGGAGCCCAGGAGGCCGCAGACGTGAAGCACGACCTTGTTGACACCACCGAGATGTACCTGCGCACCATCCTCGAACTCGAGGAGGAGGGGGTGCCGCCGCTTCGTGCCCGCATCGCCGAGCGGCTGAAGCAGAGTGGCCCGACCGTCAGCCAGACCGTCGCCCGCATGGAGCGCGACGGCCTGCTCACCGTCGAGGGCGACCGGCACCTGACCCTCACGCCGCAGGGCCGCAACACCGCCGTGTCCGTGATGCGCAAGCACCGGCTGGCCGAGCTGCTGCTGGTCAACGTGATCGGGATGCCCTACGAGGAGGCCCACGAGGAGGCCTGCCGGTGGGAGCACGTGATGAGCGACGCGGTAGAGAAGCGGGTCTTCGACCTGCTCAACCGCCCGACCCGCTCGCCGTACGGCAACCCGATCCCGGGCCTGGAGGAGCTGGGTGACCCGGGCCTGGTGCCTGCCGACGCCGTCGAGGGTGAGCGCAACCTGGCCTTCCCCGGCCTGTCCGGCACCGTCGTGGTGCGGCGGATCTGCGAGAGCGTGCAGACCGACTCGGACGTGCTCCGGCAGTTGCACGCCGCCGGCGTCGACCCGGGTGCGACGGTGACTGTGGCGCAGGAACGCGACGCCGTCTCGATCGACCGCTCCGGTGACCGGGTCCGGCTGCCTCGCGAGGTGGCGTCCCGGGTGTTCGTCGCGGCCCGCTGACTCTCCGGCGGCCCTGACGTCCCGTCAGAGCTGCTATGGCGACCTCCGGTCAGAGCTGCCTGGTGTCGATCACCTTGGCCAGCGTGACCAGCTTGCCGGCCGTCTTGTCCGCCTCCGCCTTCGCGGTGCCGGTCGGGGCGGTCCAGCGCAGCGTGGCGAGCCGCCCCTCGGTGGCCAGCCAGCCGACCTCGGCGGCCGGCCCGGACTTCGCGGTCTTGGGCAGCGTGCGCCGGTAGGCGGCCTTGCCCAGCTTGCTGATCTTCGCCGCGCCGCTGGGCTGCACGTCCAGGGCGAACGTGGCAGCGTCGATCGACGTCTCCGTCACCGACAGCGTCAGCTCCGGGAGCACCGCACCCGCCGCGCGGACCACACAGGTGTGGGTGTCGCCCCGCTCGGTGGCCGCCGCCACGTCGAACGTGCCGCCGGTGTGCTCGGCGATCACCGCGAAGTCGAGCAGCCGGCACGCCCCACCCGAGGACGCCGCCGCCACCGGGACCGGCGGGGGCGGAGCGGGCGGTCCGGCGTCGGTCGGCGCCTCCTCGGCGCAGCCGGCGGCGAGCAGGACGGCCGGAACGGCCAGCCAGATTCGGGCGCGCACGGGAGACCTCCGCGGTCGGCGGCGGGTCCGACCCGCCGGAGTTCCGTCGGACACCGTACGGGGTGCCCCAGCGGGGACGGAAGCCCCTAATCGGCCACGTACGGACAGTGCCGGCAGCCTCGCCCGCAGCACGTGCCACGCCGGGCCAGGAACCCCGCGCTGAGCACGAACAGCCCGGTCTCCGGGTCCAGGTAGCCGGCCTCCCCTGCGGCCAGGGCGGCGGCGTGCGCGGCGAGGATGCGTTCCCGCCCGGGGTGATCCGGCGACAGCCGCGACGGGTGCGGTTCGGTAAGCGCCCGGTCCGCCAGTTCCTCACTCACCGCTGGAGTCTACGGAGGGCACCGCACCGGACGCCGTGCCCGCCCCGGTCACGCGATCAGGTCGCCGGGCGAGCAGGAACGCCTGGGGCTGCCGCTCGCCGTCGGCCGGCGCGCGGACCGTCGTCGCCGTCACGGCGAACCCGGCCGCCGCGAGTTGCGCGGCCAGCCGCTGCGGCGACAGCCAGTAGACGTCGAAGGCGACGGAGTGGCCGTATGCCTGCTCCCGCCGGTCGAGCCGGTCGCCGACCTTCACCGCGAGCAGCAGGTGACCACCGGGGGCGAGCACCCGGTGGAAGCCGGCGAACACCTCCGGCAGCAGTTCCGGCGGCAGGTGGATGACCGAGTACCAGGAGACCAGCCCGGCCAGCGACCCGTCCGGCACGGTCAGCTCGGTCAGCGAGCCGACCTCGAAGCGCAGGTCCGGGTACGTGCGCCGGGCCACCGCCACCATGCCGGGCGAGAGGTCGACCCCGCTGATGTCGAGGCCGAGCCGGTGCAGGTGGTCGGTGACACGGCCGGTGCCGCACCCCACCTCCAGCACGGGCCGGCCCGGCCCGACCGTCTCGGCGAACGCGGCCAGCAGGGCCCGGTCCAGCGGTGGTTCCACCACGTCGGGCAGCAGCCGCGCGTAGTCCTCGGCGACGGTGTCGTAGGCGGCGCGCGTCTCGACCAGCCAGGCAGGTTCGGTCACGCCCGCCGACCCTAGTCGCCGCCGGCCTGGCTCGCCCGACCTGGTTGATCATGAAGTTGACGGCCGTCGCGCCCGGCGTGTCGCGCCGTCAACTTCATGATCGACGAGGACAGAACGGGTGGGTCAGCGGAACCAGGTCAGGGACTGGCCGTGGCCTGTCGTCCAGGCCACGGGGTGGCCGTCGAGGGCCAGGACGTTGTGGAAGCCGTCGGTGGGCGGCTCGGGCAATGCCGCGTGGGGCAGCACCGACGGGTCCTCGTTGGCGATCCAGTGGCCGGGGAGCGTCCGTACCAGCGCGGTGAACGCGTCCCGCCGTGGTGGCGGCACCTGGTAGAGCACCGAACTGTGGAACACCACGAGCGTCGCCCCAGCCGGGGCCTGCGCCGCCAGCGCCGGCAGGTCGTCGACCAGGTCACCGCGTACCAGCAGGGGCGGGTCGGCCGCCGCGATCGCCGCCGCGGCGCGCAGCCGCTCCCGGCGGTGCCGGTGTTCCGGCCAGATCAGCGCGTCCAGCCAGGCCACGTCGGCCGGGGCGGTGACGTCGAGCGGGTTCACGTCCAGCCCGGCCCGCCACACCACCTCCGGGCGCCGCCGCGGCGGCTCGGCGCCGGTCAGGTCGCAGTCGAGCACCGGCTCACCCCCGCCGAGATGCCGGTCGCCGTAGCGGTAGGCGTACCGGTCCGGGTAGAGGCACAGCCCCGCGGACGCGCCGACCTCCAGCAACGCCAGCGGCTGCGGCAACGCGGCGAGCACCGGCAGCAGCACCGCGCAGCGCCCGGCCTCGTTCGTCTGCGTCGCCCGCACCCGCATCTGCACCGCGACATCCGGCCAGTGCGCGATCACGTACGCGCGGAACGCCGCCGGGTCGTCCACCGGCCCGCCGCGCAGCCGCACCACCCCGAACAGCAGGTTCGGCTGACGCTTAGCCGGCGGCAGCGTGTCGAGCAGGGCGAGCAGCTCCGGGTCACCGGCCACCGCCCGCGACAACCGCTCGTACGCCGGGGACACGCCGCGCGTCTCCCGCTCGGCGAAGACCCGATAGATGTCGGTCGTGCTCATCCCCCGAGCATTCCAGCTCGCGTACACGATGGGGTGTGACAGTGAGCACGCGCGAGCGCGGCAGGGAAGTCCCTGCCGCGCTCGCGTCTTCGGTCGTGCGTCAGCTGCAGCCGCTGGTGGAGCCGCAGCCCTCGCAGACGTAGCAGCTACCGGCGGGCCGCATCTTGGTGCCGCAGGTGAAGCAGAGCGGCGCGTCGGCGGCCTTGCCGATCACGGCCTCCAGCAGTTCGGTGCTGGAACCCACCGACGGCGCGGGCTTCACGGCCGCGGCGTCGGCCATCTCCTGCGCCGGCTGCGCGATCGGGCCGGTCTTCGGCTCGGGCGCCTCGACCGGGGCGGAGGCGGCCATCGCAGTGAGGTCCGCACCGCTCGCCTCCGCCTCCGCCTCGGCCGCGAGCTGGGCGGCCCGCTCCTTGGCGGTGAAGATGCCCAGCTCGGCGCGGCGGTCGTACGGCAGGAAGTCCAGCGCCAGCCGACGGAAGATGTAGTCCATCACCGAGGCGGCCATGCGCACGTCCGGGTCGTCGGTCATGCCGGCCGGCTCGAAGCGCATGTTGGTGAACTTGCTGACGTACGTCTCCAGCGGGACGCCGTACTGGAGACCGATGGAGATGGCCACCGAGAAGGCGTCCATCACGCCGGCCAGGGTGGAGCCCTGCTTCGACATCTTGAGGAAGACCTCGCCGAGGCCGTCGTCCGGGTAGGACGAGGCGGTGAGGTAGCCCTCCGCGCCGCCGACCGAGAACGAGATGGTCTCCGACGGGCGCTTCTTCGGCAGCCGCTTGCGCACCGGGCGGTACTCGACGACCTTCTCCACGACCTTCTCCGGCGCGGCGGCCGGGGCCTGGGCCTCGACGGCGCCCTTGCTCGGCTTGGCAGCCGACAGCGGCTGGCCGACCTTGCAGTTGTCCCGGTAGATCGCCAGCGCCTTCAGGCCGAGCTTCCAGCCCTCGAAGTAGATCTTCTCGACGTCCTCGACGGTGGCCTGCTCCGGCATGTTCACCGTCTTGGAGATGGCGCCGGAGATGAAGGGCTGGACCGCCGCCATCATCCGCACGTGACCCATCGGCGCGATCGAGCGCTCGCCCATGGCGCAGTCGAAGACCGGGTAGTGCTCCGGCTTGAGGCCCGGGGCGTCCACCACGTGACCGTGGTCGGCGATGTGCTCGACGATCGCCTCGACCTGCTCCTCGGGGTAGCCGAGGCTGCGCAGGGCGCGCGGCACGGTCTGGTTGACGATCTGCATCGAGCCGCCGCCGACCAGCTTCTTGAACTTCACCAGGGCCAGGTCCGGCTCGACACCGGTGGTGTCGCAGTCCATCATCAGGCCGATGGTGCCGGTCGGGGCGAGCACGCTGGCCTGCGAGTTGCGCCAGCCGTGCTTGTCACCCAGCTTGTTGCCCAGCGTCCACTGCTTGGTCGCCTCGCGCTGCACGGCGGTCGCCACGGTGCCGGTCGGCTTGATCGCGTCGTTGGCGGCGGCGTGCTTGCGCATGACCCGCTTGTGCGGCTCGGCGTTGCGGGCGTAGCCGTCGTACGGGCCGACGATGCCGGCCAGCTCGGCGGACCGGCGGTAGGCGGTGCCGGTCATCAGCGAGGTGATCGCGGCGGACACCTCCCGGCCCTGCTCCGAGTCGTACGGCAGGCCGGAGGCCATCAGCAGCGCGCCCAGGTTGGCGTACCCGATGCCGAGCTGCCGGTAGGCGCGGGTGGTCTCACCGATCTTCTCGGTCGGGAAGTCGGCGAAGCAGATCGAGATGTCCATCGCGGTGATGACGAACTCGACCGACTTGACGAACTTCTCCACCTCGAAGCCGCCGTCGGCGCGGAGGAACTTCATCAGGTTCAGCGACGCCAGGTTGCACGAGGAGTTGTCCAGGTGCAGGTACTCCGAGCACGGGTTCGACGCGGTGATCCGCCCGGTCTCCGGGCAGGTGTGCCAGTCGTTGATGGTGTCGTCGTACTGCAGGCCCGGGTCGGCACACTCCCACGCCGCCTGGGAGATGGTGTGGAACAGCTTCTTGGCGTCGATCGTCTCGATGGTCTGCCCGTCGAGCCGGCCGCGCAGGTCGAAGCCGCCGCCGTTCTCCACGGCGGACATGAACTCGTCGGAGACGCGGACCGAGTTGTTGGCGTTCTGGTACTGCACGCTGACGATGTCGGCGCCGCCCAGGTCCATGTCGAACCCGGCGTCCCGCAGCGCACGGATCTTGTCCTCCTCGCGCGCCTTGGTCGCCACGAACTCCTCGATGTCCGGGTGGTCCACGTCGAGGATGACCATCTTGGCCGCGCGCCGGGTGGCGCCACCGGACTTGATGGTGCCGGCGGAGGCGTCCGCGCCGCGCATGAAGCTGACCGGGCCGGAGGCGGTGCCGCCGGAGGAGAGCAGTTCCTTCGAGGAACGGATGCGGGACAGGTTGACCCCGGCGCCCGAGCCGCCCTGGAAGATCCGGCCCTCCTCCTTGTACCAGTCGAGGATTGAGTCCATCGAGTCGTCGACGGAGAGGATGAAGCAGGCACTGACCTGCTGCGGCGACGGCGTACCGACGTTGAACCACACCGGCGAGTTGAAGCTGAACACCTGGTGCAGCAGCATCCAGGTCAGCTCGTGCGCGAACACCTCGGCGTCGGCCGGGGTGGCGAAGTAGCCGTACTCCTCACCGGCGGTGCGGTAGGTCTCGACCACCCGGTTGATCAGCTGCCGCAGCGACCACTCCCGCTCCGGGGTCCCCACCGCGCCCCGGAAGTACTTGGTGGTCACGATGTTCGCCGCGTTCACCGACCAGGACTCGGGGAACTCCACCCCGCGCTGCTCGAAGTTGATCGAGCCGTCCCGCCAGTTCGTCATGACGACGTCGCGGCGCTCCCAGGCGACCTCGTCGTAAGGATGCACCCCCTCGGTCGTCCACACGCGCTCGATCTTCAGCCCTGCCCCGGCCTTGTTCCGTGACCTGCTGGTCGTCACGCCCTCGCCCCCCTCGTCGGCACGGTCACCCACCGCGCCTCGTGTACCTGTCAGAAACCCGAAAATGTCAGCTGATCGCGCCGGCGGCGTCCGCCGCACCGGCACCGGCGCCCTCCCGGGCGCGCGCGGCGGCCCGCAGCGTCTCGATCTCGCGCTCGAAGTCGGCGAGCGAGTCGAAGGAGCGGTAGACGCTGGCGAACCGCATGTAGGCCACCTCGTCGAGGTCACGCAGCGGGCCGAGGATGGCCAGGCCCACCTCGTGGCTGGGGATCTCGGCCGCCCCCTTGGCGCGGACGGTCTCCTCGACCTTCTGTGCCAGCAGCGCGATCGAGTCGTCGTCGACCGGCCGCCCCTGGCACGCCTTGCGCACCCCACCGATGATCTTCGTACGGCTGAACGGCTCGGTCACCCCGCTGCGCTTGACCACCGCGAGCACCGCCTCCTCGACGGTGGTGAACCGCTTGCCGCACTCCGGGCACGACCGTCGCCGCCGGATGAGCTGGCCGTCGTCGGCCTCCCGCGAGTCGACCACCCGGGAGTCGGCGTGCCGGCAGTACGGACACCGCATTCGCCCGACCTCCTCCGTCGATCGCGGACACCCCTACCGGCTCCCGGGCACGCGTCGACACGGCGGAGCCATCGTCGGATGACCGTCGCCGAGTGCGCGGTGCGGGAGTGCGTTCGGTAGTGGAACCCAACCTGTAGGCAACTTACGCCCGTGTGACTACTACATCTAGGGGTCGACCGTATGCCGAACCCCAAGCGAGGTCAAGTTGGCCGGCGTGTCCGGCGCGTCATCAGCATCACGCCCGGCGCGACGCCACCGAGGAGCCCAACGGACGGCCTCCCGCGCCGGTCACGGGCGGCCGGGATAGAACATCCGTTCGAGCGGCGTACCCTTCTATCAGAACACCAGTTCGGAAATCCAGGAATTCGGCGCGACA
Source organism: Micromonospora sp. WMMA1947 (assembly GCF_027497355.1). NCBI lineage: Bacteria > Bacillati > Actinomycetota > Actinomycetes > Micromonosporales > Micromonosporaceae > Micromonospora > Micromonospora sp. WMMA1947. The sequence continues at coordinate 365,063 of NZ_CP114909.1, forward strand.
CGCCGACAGCAGGTCGTACAGATGTTTGAAAATGGCCGATCTCACCTATACGGTCAGACCACACGCACCACGAGCCGACGAGGCACCCCAGCGCCGACCAGGGAGGGACGGACGTGACCGAGGACCGGGCCAGCCGGCAGAAGAACCCGCAGCCGAACGACGGGGCGGGTCCTCCGGCGACCCGTCGCCCCCGCACCGCCCGCAGCCGCACCGCCCCCGCGGCCGTGCGTCCGGTCACCCCGGTGGTGAGCAGCTTCCCCGACCCGGCGACGGTCGACCTGACCGCCCGGCAGCGACGGATCCTGGAGTTCATCCGCAACTGGGTCGAGCGCCACGGCTACCCGCCGAGCGTGCGCGAGATCGGCGAGGCGGTCGGGCTGGTGTCCCCGTCCAGCGTCGCCTACCAGCTCAAGGAGCTGGAGAAGAAGGGCTTCCTGCGCCGCGACCCGAACCGGCCGCGCGCCGTCGACGTCCGCGCGCCGGGCGAGGCCGACGACGAGGCGGCCCGCGCGCAGCGACCCGCCCCGGCGTACGTGCCGATGCTGGGCCGCATCGCCGCCGGTGGGCCGATCCTGGCCGAGCAGGCGGTGGAGGACATCTTCCCCCTCCCCCGCGAGCTGGTCGGCGAGGGCGAGGTCTTCATGCTCCAGGTCAAGGGCGACTCGATGCTCGACGCGGCGATCTGCGACGGCGACTGGGTGGTCGTCCGGCAGCAGCCGAACGCCGAGGTCGGCGACATCGTGGCCGCCATGCTCGACGGCGAGGCGACGGTGAAGACCTACCGGCGGCGCGACGGTCACGTCTGGCTGATGCCGCAGAACCCGGCCTTCGACCCGATCCCCGGTGACGACGCCACCATCATGGGCCGCGTGGTCGCGGTGCTGCGCCGCATCTGAGGCGACAACGACGAAGGGGGTGACCGGCGATCGGTCACCCCCTTCGTCGTGTGCTCTCAGTAGCGGTCGCCGCGGTACTCCCGGCCACCGGACACCGGCCCGTACTGGCCGCGCTCGTCGTAGCCGTCGTCGCGCCTGCCGCCACGCGGGTCCTGGCCGCGACGAGGCGGCTCGGCCCGGCCGGCCTCCCCGCGCGGGGCGCCGCCGTTCGGCTGGCCCCGGTGCCCCGGCCCGCCCGGGCCGCCGCCGTAGCCGCCGCCCCGGCCACCCCGGGGCGCACCGCCGGGACCGGCCTGGCCGCCACCGCCGTACACGCCGCCGCCCTGGCCGCCACCGCCGCGACCGCCGCCGGCCGGGGCGCCGCCGCCGTAGACGCCGCCGCTCTGGGGACGGTCCGGGCCCGGAGGACGGCCACCACCCTGGGGACGACCTCCCTGCGGGCCGCCGCTCTGGGGACGGCCGCCGTACACGCCGCCGCCCGGCCGGCCACCACCGCCGTAGACACCGCCCGACGGCGGCCGGTCACCGTTGGCGCCGCCGTACACGCCGCCCTGGCCACCGCCGCCGTAGACCGCGCCGCGGGGCGGGACCTCCGGCCGTTCCGCCGACGGGAAGCCGTTGTTCACCGGGAACTCGCCACTGCGCTCGGGCTCGTCGGCCGGCGCCCTGGGCGCCGGCTTGCGCCGCGCCCGCAGGATGCCGAACACGCCCGCGCCGACCAGCAGCGCGCCGAGCACCCCGACGGCCGCGATCAGGTACGTGATCTCGTCGAGCGAGAGCCCGTCGATCCAGGACTTCTCGGCGGCCGCCTTGGTCTCGGCCTTGCCGCCGTTCGGCAGCGCCTCGGCGCCGGTGGTCGACGGGGTGTAGCTGAGGATGTCGATCGGGTCCGACTCGTCGAGCGTGCCGCCGTCGGAGACGGTGACGAACGTCTTGCCGTCCGGGGTGTAGGAGATCGCCTCGCCGAACGGGTCGGCGAGCGGCGTGACTCGGGGCTTGCCGGTGGTGATCGCCTTGACGATGTCGCCGCCGGCCACGTCGAACTCGAACGCGTCGGCGTACGTGCGCAGCACGACCTTGCTGCCGTCCGGTGAGCGGGCCGCGCCGGTGATCAACGCCCGGCCGGGCGAGCCGAGCTTGTTCTCGGTGCTCGTCTTCGGGAGCGTGACCTCGCCGACCTTCTTCATCGGGATCGGCTCGGTGTCGCCGCTCGCCTTCAGCTTCACCGTCGGGGTGTAGATCTCCGACTTGCCGGAGAGCTCCTTGGTGATCACCAGCGGCATGTTGTCGTCGCCGACGAGCAGGGCCTCCGCGTCGTGCGGTTCCTTGCCCGGGTAGCTGAGCCGGTGCAGCACCGGCTGCTTCGAACCGCTCACCGGCATCGTCCAGACCGCGACCCGCTCCCGGCGGGTCTTCTTCTCGATGTTGTCGCCGGTGTCGGCGATCCAGAGGGTCTTGCGGTCCGGGCTGAGCGCGAGGTCCTCGGTGTCGAGCGGCCCGTCACCGGAGTAACGGACCTCCTTGTCGACCTTGCACTTGGTGTCCAGGTAGAAGACCCGCTTGCGGCTGGGGTCGTCCGAGCCGTCGTTGATCACGACGTACCCGCTGCTGGTGGCGACGAGGCCGGACAACTCGCGGAGGCGACTGTCCTCGACCGTGCACTTCTTCTTGGGCGCTGCGGCCAGCACGGGGGCCGCGGCGGGAGCCGCCGGGGCCGGCCCGGCCGGCGCCACGACCGCGCCGACCAGGCCGAGCGCGAGCGTGACCGAGGAGACAACGTGCCGCATGACGCTCAGTGTCGCACGGCGCGGGTTTCCGGCGGGTGACGCCGGACGGCTCACCGCCCGGCGCCCACCCGCTCGTCACTGGTCAGCCGGTCACCCGCCCGGTACGGCGCGAGCTCGGCGGCCAGCCCCTCGCTGACCCGCACGTGCACCAGGGTGCCCTCGGGCAGGTGCGCGGTGCTCAGCACCTCACCCTGCCGGTGCACCCGGGAGACCAGGTCACCCCGGTCGTACGGGAGCACCGCGCGCACCTCGACGGCCGGCCGGGGCAGCCGCCGCTCGACCGCCTCGCGCAGCTCCTCGATCCCGCGCCCGCTGTGGGCGGAGACGAAGACCGCATCCGGCCAGAGCCGCTTGAGGCGCAGCATCGTCTCCTCGTCGGTGGCGTCGGTCTTGTTCACCACCAGTAGTTCCGGCAGCCGGTCGGCGCCCACCTCGGCGAGCACCTCGCGGACCGCCCGGACCTGCTCCTCCGGATCCGGGTGGGTGCCGTCGACCACGTGCACGACCAGGTCCGCGTCGGCGACCTCCTCCAGCGTCGAGCGGAACGCCTCGACGATCTGGTGCGGCAGGTGCCGGACGAACCCGACCGTGTCGGACAGCGTGTAGAGCCGCCCGTCGGACGTGGTGGCCCGGCGGGTGGTCGGGTCCAGCGTGGCGAACAGCGCGTTCTCCACCAGCACCCCCGCCCCGGTCAGGCGGTTGAGCAGGCTGGACTTGCCGGCGTTGGTGTAGCCGGCGATCGCCACCGCGGGCACCGCGTTACGGGTACGCCGGGCGCGCTTGGTCTGGCGTACCGTCGCCATGCTCTTGATCTCGCGGCGCAGCCGCGCGATGCGGTGGCGGATGCGCCGCCGGTCGGTCTCCAGCTTGGTCTCACCGGGACCGCGCAGGCCCACGCCGCCGCCGGCGCCACCGCCGCGGCCGCTACCACCGGTCTGCCGGGAGAGCGTCTCGCCCCAACCGCGCAGGCGCGGCAGCAGGTATTCGAGCTGGGCCAGCTCGACCTGCGCCTTGCCCTCCTTGCTCTTGGCGTGCTGGGCGAAGATGTCCAGGATCAGGGCGGTCCGGTCGACCACCTTGACCTTGGTGCGCTGCTCCAGGTTGCGCAGCTGCGACGGCGACAGCTCACCGTCGCAGATGATCGTGTCGGCGCCGGTGGACAGCACCACCGCGCCCAGGTCGTCGACCTTGCCGCGGCCGATGTACGTGGCCGGGTCGGGCCGGTGACGACGCTGGATCAGCCCTTCGAGCACCTGCGAGCCGGCCGTCTCGGCCAGCGCCGCCAGCTCGGTGAGGCTGTTGTCGGCGTCGGTCTGGGTGCCCTCGGTCCAGACCCCGACCAGGACGACCCGCTCCAGCCGGAGCTGGCGGTATTCGACCTCGGTGATGTCGGTGAGTTCGGTGGAGAGGCCGGGGACCCGCCGCAGCGCCTGCCGCTCCGACAGCTCGTACTCGCCTGTGGTGGCCTCGAGCTCGTCGTCCGTGTAGGGATGGAAGGTCTCCTGCTCGCGCAAACTGCGTCTCCTGTCCGTTTTGTGCAGCGCCGAGAATTTTCGGCGCGTGACAGCAATCCTGACATGTGACAACGCCGGGCGCACCTGTGTTATGCCCGTGACGCTACCGACGGGTAGCGGGGGCGGATGCCGGGCGACCTGGGCGGGCGAGTAGAAATGCCAGTCGAGCCGCTCAGCGCCGACGGAGGAGTTTCTCGTGGCCAACACCCGACTGCCGAGTGCCGGATTCTCCATCACCATCCGGATCGCGGTACCCGCCGACGCCTCCTCCATCGGCCGCCTCACCACCGCCGCCGGCGAGGCCGGGGCCATCGTCACCGCGCTGGACGTGGTCGACTCCGACCCCGCCCACGTGATCGTCGACCTCACCTGCGACACCGCCGACGCCGGACACGCCGACCAGGTCGTCGACGCGCTCACCGCGCTCGACGGGGTGGACGTGCGCAAGGTCTCCGACCGCACCTTCCTGCTGCACCTCGGCGGCAAGATCGAGGTGACCCCGAAGGTCGCGCTGCGCACCCGCGACGAGCTGTCCCGCGCGTACACCCCGGGCGTGGCCCGGGTCTGCATGGCGATCGCGGAGAACCCGGCCGACGCCCGCCGGCTCACCATCAAGCGCAACACCGTCGCGGTGGTCAGTGACGGCACCGCGGTGCTCGGCCTGGGCAACCTCGGCCCGGCCGCGTCGCTGCCGGTGATGGAGGGCAAGGCCGCGCTGTTCAAGCGCTTCGGCGGGGTGGACGCCTGGCCGGTCGTGCTGGACACCCAGGACACCGACGAGATCGTGGCGATCGTCAAGGCGATCGCGCCCGCGTACGGCGGCATCAACCTGGAGGACATCGCCGCGCCGCGCTGCTTCGAGATCGAGGCCCGGCTGCGCGAGGCGCTGGACATCCCGGTCTTCCACGACGACCAGCACGGCACCGCGATCTGCGTGCTGGCCGCGCTGACGAACGCGCTGCGCGTCGTGGGCAAGCAGCTCGCGGACGTCCGGGTCGTGGTCTCCGGCGCCGGCGCGGCCGGCACCGCGATCATGAAGTTGCTGCTGCGCCAGGGCGTGGGCGACATCATCGCGTACGACCGCCAGGGCGCCCTGCACCGCGGCCTGCCGGACCTCAACCCGGCCTGGCAGTGGCTGGCCGAGAACACCAACAAGGAGAACTACTCCGGTGACCTGGCCGGGGCGGTACGCGGCGCGGACGTGTTCATCGGTGTGAGCGCGCCGAACCTGCTCACCGGCGAGGACGTCGCCCAGATGGCGAAGGACTCGATCGTCTTCGCGCTGGCGAACCCCGACCCGGAGGTGGACCCGCGGGAGGCGCGCAAGTACGCCGCAGTGGTCGCCACCGGCCGCTCGGACCAGCCGAACCAGATCAACAACGTGCTCGCCTTCCCCGGCGTGTTCCGCGGCATGCTCGACGCGCACGCCGAGGAGTTCACCGAGGAGATGGCGCTCGCCGCGGCCCGGGCCATCGCGGACGTGGTGGGCGAGGACAAGATCAACCCGACGGTGATCGTGCCGAGCGTGTTCGACTCCCGGGTCGCCCCGGCGGTGGCCGCCGCGGTGCGGGCCGCAGCCCAGAACCCGGCCGCCACGCCGGCGCCCGCGGCCGACCCGGGCCCGGCCGACCTGCCCGAGATCGCCGCCAACGCCAGCGCCACCCCCTGACCCGCTCCGCGCCGACCTCGCGCCGGGCCTCGCGCGCGAGATCTTGGAAGGATATGGCCCTCATAGGGGCCGAAATCTTCCAAGATCTCGTGCATGCCTTCGGCAAGCCGTTCGCGCCGTTGACCAAGGAGTTTGCGTCCCCTGGGGGCCAGAAATCCGCCGCAAACTCCTTGATCAACCGTGAAGGTCGCCCAGGGCGGACGGGGTCAGGGTGCCTGTGGCCACCAGGACGGCGGGGCCGGACAGCCAGCAGGAGTCGGCCGTCACGGTGACCGTGAGGCGTCCGCCTGGCACGTCCACAGTCACCGTGCCGATGTCCAGGCCGGCGTCGCGCAACGCCACCGCGGCCACCGCGCACGCGCCGGTGCCGCAGGAGAGCGTCTCGGCCGAGCCGCGCTCGTACACCCGCATCAGCACGTGCCCGTCGGTGCCGTCGACCGGCTCGCCCGGCGTGGTGAACTCGACGTTCACCCCGGACGGGAAGATCCCGGCATCCACCCCGGGCGCGCGGGTGAGGTCGAGCGCCGTCAGTTCCAGCGCGGCGGGCAGCGCGCACACCAGGTGCGGGTTGCCGACGTCCACCGCGGTGCCGGGCAGCGTCAGCCCGCCGAGCGTGGCGGTCGCCGTGTCGTACAGCCGGGGGCGGCGCATCTCGACCGCCACGTCCGCGCCCTCGACCCGGGCGCGCACCAGGCCGGCGCGGGTCGCGATCGGCAGCGTCCCGCCCGACGGGGCGGCCAGCGACCGGTCCAGCAGGTAGCGCACGAACACCCGGGCCCCGTTGCCGCACATCTCGGCGAACGAGCCGTCGGAGTTCCAGTAGTCCATGAACCACTCGGCCTCACCCGCGAGGGCGACGCCCTCGGGGTGCTTGGCGGCCCGTACGACGCGCAGCACGCCGTCGCCGCCGAGCCCGCGTCGCCTGTCGCAGAGCGCGGCGACCAGGCCGGGTGTCAGGTCGAGGGTGCCGTCCGGGTCGGGCAGGATGACGAAGTCGTTGCCGGTGCCGTGACCCTTGGTGAACTCCACGCTCCCATCATGGCCGATGCTCGGCGACCACCCGCAGGGCAGTGTCGAGAAACGCGGGCGACGCCGAGTCCAGCCAGTGCACGCGCGGGTCACGCCGGAACCAGGAGCGCTGCCGGCGCACGAACCGGCGGGTGGCGCGGATCGTCTCCTCGTACGCTTCGACCTCGGTCAGCTCCCCGGCCAGGAACCGCAGCACCTGCTGGTAGCCGAGCGCCCGGCTCGCCGTCCGCCCCTCGGGCAGTCCTTCGCCGACCAGCGCCCGCACCTCGTCGACCAGGCCGTCGGCCCACATCCGGTCCACCCGCAGCGCGATCCGCTCGTCCAGCGCGGCGGTGTCCAGGTCCACGCCGAGCTGCACCGACGGGTAGTACGGCGTGGGCGACGGCAGCGACGCGGTGAACGGCGCGCCGGTCAGCTCGATCACCTCCAGCGCCCGCACGATCCGCCGCCCGTTCGTGGGCAGGATGCTCGCCGCCGCGCCCGGGTCGGCCTCGGCCAGCCGCGCGTGCAGCGGCAGGGGGCCGACCGCCGCGAGTTCCGCCTCCAGCCGCTCCCGCAGCGCCGGGTCGGTGCCGGGGAACTCGAACTGTTCCAGCACCGCCCGCACGTACAGCCCGGAGCCGCCGACGAGCAGCGGCACCCGTCCCCGGGCCAGGATGTCGTCGACCGCCGCGCGGGCCAGCGTCTGGTACTCGGCGACGCTGGCCGGCTCGGTCACCGGCCAGATGTCCAGCAGGTGATGCGGCACGCCCTCGCGTTCGGCCGGCGTGAGCTTGGCGGTGCCGATGTCCATGCCCCGGTAGAGCTGCATCGAGTCGGCGTTCACCACCTCGCCGCCGAGCGCGTGGGCCAGCGCGATGCTCAGCGCCGACTTCCCGGCCGCTGTCGGCCCGACCACGGCGACGACCCTCACGCCCGCTCCCAGTTCGCCACGAAGTAGGCAACGCCGTAGGGGGCGCGGTGGTAGCTCAGCTCGCCGCGCCAGTCGCCGCCCGCCGCGCCGACCGCGCCGGCCAGCACCTGCCACGGCGCCCGCCCGGCGACCCTCAGCTCCGCCGACAGCTCCGGGTCCAGGCCGAGCAGGGCGTCCGCGTCCGCACCGGCCAGGGCAACCGCAACCCCTTCGTCGTACGCCTCGGCGCGCGGGTCGTCGTACCCCGGCGCCTTGACGCCCCGGCAGGCGGACCCGTCACCGAGCACGAGCAGCGCGACCCGCGGGTCGTCGTCGAGGATCAGGCTCGCGCCGAACGCCGCGCACTCCGCCGGCGTGGCGTCGTGCGCCACCGACCGGGCCAGCCGGGGCAGCTCGGTGCCGGAGCGGTTCAGCAGCCACGCGCCGACGGTCAGGCTCAGCGGCAGGCGGTCCCCGCCCGCGCAGTTGACCTTCCAGAGCCGCACGCGCCGGTCCAGCCCGTACGGGCGAAGCGAACCGTGCTCGGCGGAGTTGAACAGGACGGTCTCCGGCCCTCCGCCGACGAGCAGGATCGCCTCGGGCTCGGCGGCGAGCAGCCGGGCGACAGCGGCGTCGGCGGCGGCGCGCAGGTCGTCCAGCTCGGGCGCGGCGGCGCCGGCCAGCTCGGGCACGATAAGCGGCGGGTGGGGGCAGACGGCGGCGGCAACCAGTGGCACGCCCCAAACCTATCGGGATCTCCCGGTGCGTCCCCGCGCCGATCCGGTCATCGAGGGCGTACAACACCGTATGGTCACGGTCGGCGACAGGCGCTCGACACGGACGGGGGCGGACCTGTGACAATGCCGGGAGAAAGTTTGCTGCGCCGTGGCGGCGAACGAGGGGGCTGTCCCCTCGGCGCCGGGAGAACGAGGATGGGCACATGAGCGACTGGACTGCCTTCGGACGGGTCGACGAGGACGGCACCGTCTACGTCAAGACCGCCGAGGGCGAGCGGGTGGTCGGATCCTGGCAGGCAGGGGCACCGGAGGAAGGGCTCGCCCACTTCGCCCGGCGCTACGCCGACCTGGTGACCGAGGTCGATCTGACCGAGGCCCGGCTCAACTCGGGCGCGGCTGACGCCGGCCACTCCCTGACCACGATCCGCCGGATCCGTGGGTCGCTGGCCGAGGCGCACGTCGTCGGCGACATCGACGCCCTTGCCGCCCGCCTGGACAAGCTGGCCACCGTCGCCGAGGAGAAGGCCGGCGAGGCCAAGGCGGCCCGCGAGGCCGCCCGGGGCGAGGCGCTGGCGCGCAAGACCGCCCTCGTCGAGGAGGCCGAGAAGCTGGCCGCCGAGTCGACCGGCTGGAAGACCGCCGGTGACCGCCTCAAGGAGATCCTCGACGAGTGGAAGACCATCCGCGGCGTCGACAAGAAGACCGACGGTGAGCTGTGGAAGCGGTTCGCCGCCGCGCGGGACGGCTTCACCCGCCGCCGGGGCGCCCACTTCGCCTCCCTCGACCAGCAGCGCAAGCAGGCGCAGACGGTCAAGGAGGAACTGGTCGCCGAGGCGGAGAAGCTCAAGGACTCCACCGACTGGGGCGTCACCGCCGGTCAGCTCAAGGACCTGATGGCCCAGTGGAAGGCCGCGCCGCGCGCCGCCAAGGAGGCCGAGCAGAAGCTCTGGGAACGGTTCCGCGCCGCGCAGGACGAGTTCTTCACCCGCCGCAGCGAGGTCTTCTCCGCGCGGGACAACGAGCAGCGCGCCAACCTGGAGCGCAAGCAGGCGCTGCTGGCCGAGGCCGAGGCGCTCGACGTCGACGGCGACCCGAAGGGCGCCCAGGCGAAGCTGCGGGAGATCCAGGCGCAGTGGCACGAGGCCGGCCGGGTCCCCCGCGAGGCCGCCTCCGGGCTGGAGCGCCGGCTGCGGGCCGTGGACGACAAGGTCCGCGAGGTGATGGACTCGGCGTGGCGGCGCACCACCAAGGAGGACAACCCGCTGCTGGCGCAGATGCGCGCCCAGGTCGCCGAGGCCGAGGACCGGCTGGCCCGGGCCCAGGCCGCCGGTGACGCCCGCCGGATCAAGGAGGCCGAGCAGGCACTCGCCTCGAAGCGGCAGTTCCTCCAGCTCGCCGAGCAGGCCGGCTGACGCGGCAACCCCCGGCCGGGCAGGCCGGCGGACGGACACATCAGGTGAGCCCCCGGCCCTGTCGGCCGGGGGCTCACCTGCGTCCGGACCAGGGTTGACGCATCGAGGCAGGCTGATCAGAATGAGCGGCGGAGCCAGGTTCAGGCACCGGCACGAGGGCACCGACGGCTGATCTCGCCGTCGACGATCGCCGGTGCGACATCTCGCGGGTGGCCGTCCACACGACACGGCCCGACGCGCGCTGCGCGCGTACTCGATGACGAGCGGGACGTGCCTCCTGGTCCTGCCGCCCGCGGCGCCCGTGCGGCGCGGGCATCCGAAGTGGAGCTTCCATGCACCGACGCACCGCCCTCGGCGGCGCCCTGACGGCGCTCGCCACCGCAGCGGCAGGCGTGCTCGTCGCCGCCGCCGTCTCCACCGCACCGGCCGCCGCGGCGGCCGGTGGCACCGGCACCGGTTACCTGCACACCAGCGGCAACAAGATCGTCGACAGTACGGGCGCGACAGTCCGGCTGACCGGCATCAACTGGTTCGGGATGGAGACCGACAACAAGACGTTCCACGGCTTGTGGTCGAGCAACCCGTGGCGCTCCCAGCTCGACACCATGGCCCGGCTGGGCTACAACACGCTGCGCATCCCCTACTCGAACGACGCCCTCAAGGCCGGCGCGACCGCCACCGGCATCAACGACTTCGTCAACCCGGACCTGATCGGGCTGTCCCCGCTGCAGATCCTCGACAAGGTCATCGACTACGCGGGCAGCAAGGGGATGCGGGTCATCCTGGACCGGCACCGGCCGACGTCGGCCGGGCAGTCGCCGCTCTGGTACACCTCGACGGTCTCCGAGGCGACCTGGATCAACGACTGGAAGATGCTGGCCCAGCGGTACGCCGGCAACACCACTGTGATCGGCGCGGACCTGCACAACGAGCCGCACGCCGAGGGCACCAACCCGGCCGCCACCGGCGCCTGCTGGGGCTGCGGCGACACCACCCGGGACTGGCGGCTGGCGGCCGAGCGGGCCGGCAACGCGATCCTCGGCGTGCAGCCGAACTGGCTGATCTTCGTGGAGGGGGTGAGCTGCCCGAGCGGCGGCCTGTCGAACGTCTGGGACAACGACCCCAGCAACGACGAGGACTGCGGCTGGTGGGGCGGCAACCTGTCCAAGGCCGGGCAGTTCCCGGTGCGGCTGAACGTGGCGAACCGGCTGGTCTACTCGCCGCACGAGTACGCCACGTCGGTCTACCGCCAGGCCTGGTTCGACGACCCGTCGTACCCGGCGAACATGCCGGCCATCTGGGACAAGTACTGGGGCTACCTCTACAAGCAGAACATCGCGCCGATCATGATGGGCGAGTTCGGCACCACGCTCCAGGACCCCAAGGACAAGATCTGGCTGCAGGACCTGATGGCGTACACCGGCACCGGCGTGAACGGCATGTCGTTCACGTACTGGTCGTGGAACCCGAACTCGGGTGACACCGGCGGCATCGCCAACGACGACTGGACCACGATCAACCAGCCGAAGCAGGACATCCTCACGCCGTACCTGATCCCGCCGACCGGTGGTGGCGGCACCACCAGCCCGTCCCCCACCGGCACGCCGAACACCTCGCCGGCGCCGACCACCCCGCCGCCCCCGGTGACCGGTGGCTGCACCGCCACCTATAAGCAGATCAACTCCTGGGCGGGTGGCTTCCAGGGCGAGCTGACCGTCAAGAACACCGGCACCGCCGCGGTGAACCCGTGGTCGGCCACCTGGACCTGGCCGTCCGGAGTGACCCTCGCCAGCGGCTGGAACGCCACCGTCACGCAGTCCGGCACCACTGTGACGGCGGCCGGGCCGGCCTGGGCGTCGTCGCTGGCGCCGGGCGCGTCGGTCACCGTCGGCTTCACCGCCAACGGCACCGCCGCCACCCCCGCCACGGTCAAGCTCAACGGCACCGCCTGCTGATGTAAGGAAGGGCCCCTTATTAACGCCTGCGGTAGAGGAAGGGCCCCCTTTTAACACCGAGTGTTAAGAGGGGGCCCTTCCTTACCGGCGGTCAGTGGGCGGCGCAGCCGCCTACCGGGGCGGGTGCGGCAGCCGGTGCGCCGATCGTCGGCAGGCCGAGCAGCACCCCCGGGGTACGCGGAACCTGCCCCGCCTCGGCCGCGTCCCCGGCCCGGGTACGCCGGTGGGCCAGCGGCGCGCCGTCGGCGTTGAGGTGGTGCGGGGCGGCGTACGTGACGACTGTGTGCACGATGTCGCCGGGGCGGATCCGCCCGGCCAACTCACCGGTGGCGAAGTGCACGAGCCGGCCGTCGCGGGCCCGGCCCGACATCCGGCCGGTGCGCTCGTCCTTGCGGCCCTCGCCGACCGCCACCAGCACCTCGACGGTCTCGCCGACCAGCTTCTTGTTCTCCGCCCAGGTGATCTCCTCGACGCAGGCGATCAGCCGCTCGTAGCGCTCCTGCACGACCTGTTTGGGCAGCTGCCCGTCCATGGTCGCGGCCGGGGTGCCGGGGCGCTTGGAGTACTGGAAGGTGAACGCCGAGGAGAACCGCGCCTCCCGGACCACGTCCAGCGTGCGGGCGAAGTCGGCCTCGGTCTCGCCGGGGAAGCCGACGATGATGTCGGTGGTGATCGCCGCGTCCGGCATGGCCGCCCGGACCTTTTCGATGATCCCCAGGTACTTCTCCGACCGGTACGAGCGGCGCATCGCCCGCAGTACGTCGTCCGAGCCGGACTGCAACGGCATGTGCAGCGAGTGGCAGACGTTCGGCGTCTCGGCCATCGCGGCGATCACGTCGTCGGTGAAGTCCTTCGGGTGCGGGCTGGTGAATCGCACCCGCTCCAGCCCGTCGATGTCGCCGCAGGCGCGCAGCAGCTTGCCGAACGCGTACCGGTCGCCGAACTCGACGCCGTAGGAGTTGACGTTCTGCCCGAGCAGCGTCACCTCCAGCACGCCGGAGTCGGCCAGCGCACGGACCTCGGCGAGGATGTCGCCGGGGCGGCGGTCCTTCTCCTTGCCGCGCAGGGAGGGCACGATGCAGAACGTGCAGGTGTTGTTGCAGCCGACGGAGATCGAGACCCACCCGGCGTACGTCGACTCGCGCCGGGTCGGCAGCGTGGAGGGGAAGACCTCCAGCGACTCCAGGATCTCGACCTCGGCCGCGGCGTTGTGCCGCGCCCGGTCCAGCATCGCCGGCAGCGAACCGATGTTGTGCGTGCCGAAGACGACGTCCACCCAGGGCGCCTTGCGGACGATGTCGCCGCGGTCCTTCTGGGCCAGGCAGCCGCCGACAGCGATCTGCATGCCGGGATGCTTGGCCTTCACGGGGCGCAGATGACCCAGGTTGCCGTAGAGCCGGTTGTCGGCGTTCTCCCGGACCGCGCAGGTGTTGAACACCACCACGTCGGGCTGCTCGTCGGCCTCGGCGGCGCGCACGTAACCGGCGTCCTCGAGGAGGCCGGAGATGCGCTCGGAGTCGTGCACGTTCATCTGGCAGCCGTACGTACGCACCTGGTAGGTGCGCGGGCTGCCCGCGGCTGCGGTAGTCATGACCCGCACAGCGTATCCGGGTGGAGCCGGTCGTATCGAACGAGGAGGAGCCGTGTGCCGCAGCATCAAGACCCTGCGTGAGCCGTACGTCCCGGTGGTCACCGAGGAGGACATCCGCGCCGCCGCGTTGCAGTACGTCCGGAAGATCTCCGGATTCCGTACCCCGGCGGCGCACAACGCCGCCGCGTTCGACGCCGCGGTGGACGCCGTGGCCGCCGCCACCGCGACGCTGCTCGAGCAGCTCGTGGTGCGGGGGCAGCAGCCGGCGGCCCGGGGCTGAGCCCGGGGCCGCCACCGCTCGCCGCCGGTGGGGGCACGGCGGCGAGCACCGGTCACGGGCGCCCGCCGGCGCCCGCGCTCAGGCGGCGGCGAGCGCCGGGGCGACCGTGTCCGGCGCCCAGCGCGACCGGTGGCACTGCGACCAGCCCCGGCAGCGCGCGTCGGCGACCGTGCAGAGCCGGTGGTGGCTGAGCACCTCGCCGTCGTCGGTGTCGGCCACGTCGAAGTGCACCGGCCGGATCGTGCCGTCCGGCGCGACCAGCAGGTGCCGCCCGGCGTCCAGCGTGTCGTCGCGCATCAGGCAGTTGCGGCCCAGCAGCCGGGCCAGCGCCGCGAGGGCGGGCAGCTCGGGCAGGCCGTCGGGCACGCCGTAACAGTCGACCACCGTGCCGTACAGCCCGGGCGCCTCCCACACGTCGCAGACCACCGCGTACGCGGGGAGCCGCATCGGGTCGGCGACGGCCATGGGCATCACCACCCGGCCGAGTGCCTCGGCCAGTGCCGGGTAGACCTCTACCGGCGCGCCGCCGTCGATTCTCCAGTTCCACAGCTCGGTCATGCCGCCTCCTCGCTGCGCTCGTTCCACCGGCCTCCGGATCGGGCCTTAAAGACGATGGTGGGGTGCATTTGACCTCAGCCGGGCGCAAGTTACCGGTCTGTGACCATTCCGGGCAAAATTCCCTCGGGCGACGTTGCCCAGAGTAGCTGGAAGATGACAGTTTATCGGGTACGGTGCCGCGCCGGCGGCCCAGCCGCGCCGCGAATCGCAGCTCAGCGCACCCGGATCAGGTGCTCCGAAGCCGGCAGCAGCTCACCGATCACGGTGCCGCCCGGCACCTCACCGGCGACCAGCAGTCCGCCGGAGGTCTGCGCGTCGGCGAGCAGCAGCCGCTCCCCCTCGTCGGCGCCGCCGAAGTCGGTCCACGGGGTGACCCACTCCAGGTTGCGCCGGGTGCCACCGCTGACGTACCCGTCGCGCATCGCCTCCCGCGCACCGGGCAGGTACGGCACCGCCGCCGCGTCGATCGCCACCGTCAGGCGGCTCGCCCGGGCCAGCTTCGAGGCGTGCCCGAGCAGTCCGAAACCGGTCACGTCGGTGCCGCAGCGGATGCCCGCGGCCACCGCCGCGCGGGCCGCGTCCCGGTTGAGCCGGGCCATCGACTCGACCGCCTCGGGGAAGCGCTGCCCGGTCTGCTTGTGCCGGGTGTTGAGCACGCCCACGCCGAGCGGCTTGGTCAGCGACAGCGGCAGCCCGGCCCGCCCGGCGTCGAGCGTGATCAGCTCCTCCGGCCGGACCACACCGGTGACCGCCAGGCCGTACTTCGGGCCGTCGTCGTCCACGCTGTGCCCGCCGGCCAGGTGACAGTTCGCCTCCCGGGCCACGTCCAGACCGCCGCGCAGGACCTCGCGGGCCATCTCCGGCGGCAGCACACCGCGCGGCCAGCAGAGCAGGTTGAGCGCGACGAGCGGGGTGCCGCCCATCGCGTACACGTCGGAGAGCGCGTTGGCGGCGGCGATGCGCCCCCAGTCGTAGGCGTCGTCGACCACCGGGGTGAAGAAGTCGGCGGTGCTCACCAGACCCGTACGCTCGTCCAGCCGGACCACCGCGGCGTCGTCGCCGTTCTCCAGGCCGACCAGCAGGTCGGCCGAACCGCCGGTGGCGCCGAGCCCGGCGACCATCGCCTCCAGTTCGCCGGGCGGGATCTTGCAGGCGCAGCCGCCACCGCGGGCGTAGTCGGTCAGCCGGATCGCGTCGGTCATCGCCTCATGATCTCCGGCCTGCGGCTTCGGCGCCAGTCGGCCCACCCGGACGGTGACGAAATTCGGACGGGCCGGTACGCCGGTGACCGGTGTTACCGCTCCGTGACCAACTGAGTTGCGTTCCGCCATGTCACCCCGCCTACAGTTGCCCAACCGGGGGTCGACCGACCCCCGAATTCCGCCATGGACGACAGGGACGGTGGACGACGTGACGACGGGCGACCCGCTGATCGTGCTCGACGGGGTCAACAAGTGGTTCGGGCCGCTGCACGTGCTCGACGACGTGTCCCTCTCCGTCGGCCGGGGCGAGGTGGTCGTCGTGATCGGCCCGTCCGGCTCCGGCAAGTCGACGCTGTGCCGCACCATCAACCGGCTGGAGCCCATCGACAAGGGCACCATCACGTTCGACGGGCAGCCGCTGCCGGCCGAGGGCAAGCCCCTGGCCAAGCTGCGCAGCGAGGTCGGCATGGTGTTCCAGTCGTTCAACCTCTTCGCGCACAAGACCATCCTGGAGAACGTCACGCTGGGGCCGGTCAAGGTCCGCAGGGAGAAGCCGGCCGCCGCCCGTGAGCGTGGCCTGGCCCTGCTGGACCGTGTCGGCATCGCCAACCAGGCGGACAAGTACCCGGCGCAGCTCTCCGGCGGCCAGCAGCAGCGGGCGGCGATCGCCCGCGCGCTGGCCATGCAGCCCAAGGCGATGCTGTTCGACGAGCCGACGAGCGCGCTGGACCCGGAGATGGTCGGCGAGGTGCTCGACGTGATGACGTCGCTGGCCCGTGAGGGCATGACCATGGTCGTGGTCACCCACGAGATGGGCTTCGCCCGGCACGCGGCCAACCGGGTCATCTTCATGGCCGACGGCAAGCTGGTCGAGGACGCGCCGCCGGCCGAGTTCTTCGCGAACCCGCGCAGCGAGCGGGCCAAGGACTTCCTCTCCAAGATCCTCACCCACTGAGCGCCCGTAGTGGAGTCGTCCCGTCGACTCCGTCGAAGAAGGAGATGAATATGCGTTACAAGCGCGTGGCGGCGATGGCCATGATGGCCTCGCTCGCCCTGACCGCGGCCGCCTGCGGCAAGGAGGGGGACCCCGCCCCCAGCGGCGGCGGCAACGCCAGCGGTGGGGCGCAGGGCGACAGCTGCAGCAGCTCGGGCGTGACCTTCACCCCCAAGACGGACGCCAACGTCGCCGGCAGCCCGGCCTTCGAGAAGATCAAGTCGGCCGGCAAGGTCGTCATCGGCGTCAAGTTCGACCAGCCGAACCTCGGCTACAAGGACGCTCAGGGCAAGCGCTGCGGCTTCGACATCGAGATCGCTCAGTACGTCGCCAGCACGCTCGGCGTGGACCCGGCGAAGATCGAGTACAAGGAGATCGCGTCCGCCAACCGCGAGACCGCGATCAAGGGTGGCGAGATCGACTACTACGTCGGCACCTACTCGATCACGGACAAGCGCAAGAACGACGTCTCCTTCGCCGGCCCGTACTTCGTCGCCGGCCAGGACCTGCTGGTTCGCAAGGACGAGTCGTCGATCACCGGCAAGGACACGCTCAAGGGCAAGAAGGTCTGCTCGGCCACCGGCTCCACGCCGATCCAGAAGATCCGCGACGAGGGCCTGACCGAGGGCGAGAACATCGTCGAGTTCAAGACCTACTCCGAGTGCGTCTCGCAGCTGCTCGACAAGAAGGTCGACGCGGTGACCACCGACGACGCCATCCTCAAGGGCTACGCCGCGCAGAACCCGGACGAGCTCAAGGTCGTCGGCCAGCCGTTCAGCACCGAGAAGTACGGCATCGGCCTGCCCAAGGACGACAAGGCCCTGCGTGACTACGTGAACGACCAGATCGAGGCGTCGTTCACCGACGGCACCTGGAAGAAGATCTACGACGGCACGCTCGGCAAGTCCGGCTCGCCGGCCACCCCGCCGCAGCTCGAGCGGTACTGACGGTCCGCACCGACGTCGGACCGGGCGGGGAGGTCCTTCCTCCCCGCCCGGTCCCGTCTGGAGAGAGTGAGAGCGAGGTATGGGCGAGTTCTTCCGCGTCCTGACGGACAACGCGAGCCTGTTCCGCGAGGGGTTCTTCAACACCGTCAAGCTGTTCCTGATCGCCGGCGTCGGCAGTCTCGTCCTCGGCATGCTGCTCGGCGCGATGCGGGTGTCCCCGGTGCCCGCGCTGCGGGCGTTCGGCGCCACCTACGTCAACCTGGTACGCAACACTCCCCTGACGCTGGTGTTCGCGTTCCTCGTCTTCGCGGTGCCGAAGCTGGACGTCAACATCGACTACTTCAACAGCGCCTGCATCGCGCTGATCGCGTACACCTCGGCGTTCATCTGCGAGGTGGTCCGCTCCGGCGTGAACACCGTCGCCACCGGCCAGGCCGAGGCGGCCCGCGCGCTGGGCATGACGTTCGCCCAGGTGCTGACGCTGATCGTGCTGCCGCAGGCGCTGCGGGCCATGGTCCCGCCCATGATGAGCGTGCTCATCGCCATGTTGAAGAACACCACGATCGCTGCCGGCTTCTCCGTGCTGGAAGCAGGCGCCATCCCGGCGTACATGTCGGAACGGGGTGAGCCGCAGTTCATCGTGCTCACCTGGATCGTCATCGGCTTCCTGATCCTGATCATCCCGCTGGTGGTGCTCCAGCGGATCCTCGAGCGCAAGTGGGCGGTGGCCCGATGAGCAGCAGCAGCGTCCTCTACGACATCCCCGGCCCCAAGGCCCGGATGCGCAACCGGATCCTCGGCATCGTCTCGATCGCGGCGATCGTCGCGCTGATCGCGTTCGTGGTCTACAAGTTCAACCAGACCGGCCAGTTCGAGGCCCGCAAGTGGGAACAGTTCCAGTACGCGGCCGTGCAGCGGGAGCTGCTGAACGGCCTCTGGGCCACGCTGAAGGTCGCCGCCGTCGCCACCGTGCTGGCGCTGCTGTTCGGCGCGTTCTTCGCCAGCGCCCGGCTCAGCGACAAGGTGCTGTTCCGCGCTCCCGCCACATTCGTGGTGGAGCTGTTCCGCGCCATCCCGCTGCTGATCCTGATCTTCTTCGGCTACTACGTGCCGCTGCAGTACGGCTGGCCGATCGACAAGTTCTGGGCGCTGGTCATCGGGTTGACGCTGTACAACGGCTCGGTGCTGGCGGAGATCTTCCGCGCCGGCATCAACGCCGTGCCGTACGGGCAGTCCGAGGGCGCGTACGCGATCGGCATGCGCAAGAACCAAGTGCTCCGGCTGATCCTGCTGCCGCAGGCGTTCCGGTCGATGCTCCCGGCGATCGTGAGCCAGCTCGTCGTCCTGCTCAAGGACACCGCGCTCGGCTTCATCATCACGTACCCGGAGCTGCTCTTCGTGGGCAAGCAGATCGGCGGCCGGCTGGCGTTCGGCCTGCCGTACGTGCCGACGTACCTGATCGTCGCGGCCATCTACATCAGCATCTGCGGCCTGCTGTCGGTGCTGGCCTGGTGGTTGCAGAAGCGGCTGACCCGGCTCCCGCGCACCGCGGCCAAGCCGGTGGTGTCCACGCAGACCGACGGCGGCACCGGCGCCACGCCGCTGTGAGCTGACGGCGTCCGGCGGACACGCAACGGGCGGGTGGGGAACTCCCCACCCGCCCGTTCTCCGTTGTCCGCGCCGCTCAGCGGGCGATCTCGGTGACCCGCGACTCGCGCACCACTGTGACCCGGATCTGACCCGGATAGGTCAGCTCCTCCTCGATCTGCTTGGCCACGTCCCGGGCCAGCACCGCCGCGCCGATGTCGTCCACGTCGTCCGGCTTGACCATCACCCGGATCTCCCGGCCCGCCTGCATGGCGAAGACCTTCTCCACGCCCAGCTTGCCGGCCGCGATCTCCTCGATCCGCTCCAGCCGCTTGACGTACGCCTCGAGGCTCTCCCGCCGCGCGCCCGGCCGTCCGCCCGAGCAGGCGTCAGACGCCTGGGTGAGCACCGCCTCGATGGTCTGCGGCGGCACCTCGTTGTGGTGCGCCTCGATGGCGTGCACCACGTCCTCGCTCTCGCCGTACTTGCGGGCCACGTCCGCGCCGATGATCGCGTGACTGCCCTCCACCTCGTGGGTGAGCGCCTTGCCGATGTCGTGCAGGAACGCGCACCGCTTGATCGTCGGCACGTCCAGCCGCAGCTCGGCGGCCATCACCCCGGCGATGTGCGCGCTCTCCACCAGGTGCTTGAGGACGTTCTGCCCGTACGACGTGCGGTAGCGCAACCGGCCCAGCAGCGTGACCAGCTCCGGGTGGATCTCGGTGATGCCGACCTCGACCAGCGCGTCCTCCGCGGCCCGCAGGCACAGCTCCTCCACCTCCTGCCGGGCCAGGTCGTAGACCTCCTCGATCCGGTGCGGGTGGATCCGGCCGTCGAGCACCAGCTTCTCCAGCGTGACCCGGCCGACCTCGCGGCGTACCGGGTCGAAGCAGGACAGCAGCACCGCCTCGGGGGTGTCATCGATGATCAGGTTGACGCCGGTGACCGACTCGAAGGCGCGGATGTTGCGCCCCTCCCGGCCGATGATGCGCCCCTTCATCTCGTCTCCGGGCAGGTGCAGCACGCTGACCACGCTCTCCGCGGTCTGCTCGCTGGCGACCCGCTGGATCGCGTCCACCACGATGTTGCGGGCGCGCTGCTCGGCGCTGCCCCGGGCGTCCGCCTCGATCTCCCGGACCAGCAGCGCGGCCTCCCGCTTGGCCTGCCCCTCGATCGACTCGACCAGCTCGGCACGGGCCGCGTCGGCGGTCAGCCCGGCCACCCGCTCCAGCTCCCGGCGGCGCTGCTCCTCCACCTCGGTCAGCTTCCGCTCGCGCTCGGCCAGGGCGGCCTCCCGGGCGGCCAGCGCCGCGGTGGCGGCGGTGAGCTGCCGCTCCCGCTCGGCCAGCCGCTCCACCTCCTCGGTGTGCAGCCGCTCCCGCTCGTCCATCCGGGCGGCGCGACGTTCCACCTCCGCCGCCTGCTCCCGGGTGGTGGCGGCCAGCACCGCCACCTCGCGCTCGCCGCTGCGCCGCGCAGCGGTACGCAGCTGCTCGGCGTCCGCCTCGGCCTGCTTGTGCGCGCGCTCCAGCACCGTGTCGGCCTCGGCGCGGGCGTCGTCGAGCACCCGCCGCGCCTCGGCCCGGGCGGACTTCGCCTCCGCCTTCGCGGCGGCCGCCTCGGCCCGGGCCGCGGAGGCGGCGGACTTCGCCACGTCGATGGTGCTGTTCACCTCGTCGGCGGCCGTCCGCAACGCCGCGAGGGACTGCTCCTGCCGGTCCTTCTCCGCGATGAACGCCGGGTCCTCCGGCGCGGGTGCCAGGCTGAGCCGCTTGAGGGTACGCACGCCGAACAGCACGGCGCCGACCACCACCACGACGAGCAGCAGCACGACCACGAGGAGGACGACGTCGAAGGCGCTCATCGAGCCGCTCCGCACCGGTACGCGGACACGCCCGTCCGCGATGCTCTGGTGGCCCGGCGGGCGTCGCCGTTCCGCCCCGCTCCGCCGGCCCGCCCCGCTCCGCCGTTCCGCCCGGCGGCGGCCCGTCGGGGCTTCGTCGCCGGGCTGCCGCCCACCGATGAGGGGTCGGGGCCGTGTGGCAGACCGCCGCTGAACCTGTGCCGCCCTGCCATGGCCGCCTCCCCGTGAACGTCGGCGCCGCAGGACACGCGCGAAGGACACGCGCCTGCGGCTTCTGGACGCCCGACCGGAGCGGCTGGCTGTGGGCAGCTTTCCGTCGGCAGTGTCCCGTGCGGGGCACCGCTGACGGCCGGTTGCAGTTGTCGGAGGCTCCGGTGGCTCCGGAGCGCCCGTCAAGGGCCGGTGTAGCTGGCCAAAGTGATGCTGTTCTGTTACGAGATCTATGTTGTGCGCTTAGCCTGCGCTGGTCGGGCAAAGTGAGCCTGTATGGCGAGGCTAGGTCGCGAGGGGCCGTTCGGTCAAGGAGTCATGATCAAACCACCCGGACGGAGAGAAGTTACGGCGTCACTCACTGGTGATCAGATGCCGGACAGGCCAGGACAAACCCCGCCCCTCGGTGCCGCTCCCGACCTGCTCACGCCCCCTCCCCCATCGACGCCGCCCGCCCTCTCCCCGCACGATCATGAGGTTGACGGGCTCGATCATGAAGTTGGCCTGGACAAACCGGACGGGAAGTGCCGTCAACTTCATGGTCAACGGGGCTGGAGTGGGCGGGGCCGGGGCCGGGTGGGACCGGGCGGGTGGGCCGGGTGGGGTGGGTCAGCGGGTGGCGGTGGTTAGGGCTGTGGTTACCAAGGTGGCGTTGTCGGGGGCCTGGGTGCCGTCGGGCAGCAGCAGCGTGTCCTCCAGGCCGATGCGGGTGTGCAGGCCCCGCCGGACCGCCTCGGCGTACACCGGCCAGGTGGCCGGCCCCTCCCCGTGCAGCAGCACCGGTGGGCACTCTGCGGGCAGCGCGGTGAGGATCGCCGCGGCGTCGGCGAGTGCCGTCGTGACCTGCTCGGCCATGCACTCGACGAGGATTCGCCCGGTGGGCGCGGACCAGCGGCGCCAGGCGTCGACAGCAGCCGGGGTCCACAGGCCCGCCTCGACCATCACGCCGCGCTCGTGCAGTGCGGCGGCGACCTCGGCCGCCCCCGGTTCGTGGGCGTTGACCGAGGCGAAGTCGGGCAGCACCGTCCAGGCGCGGACGGCGGCGATCCGCTCGGCCGGGTCGGGAACGATCCAGGCGCCGGTGCTCACGCCGACCGGCAGGCCGGGACGGGCGGCCCGGACGGCGGTGACCGCCGCGGCGATCACCGCCGGGTCGAGTGACTCGGCGCCGGTGTCGTCGCGCGGGTGCACGTGCACCGCCGCCACCCCGGCGGCCGCACAGCGTGCGGCGTCGGCGGCCAGTTCGGCCGGGGTGAGCGGCACGGCGGGATGCTCGTCGCGGCGTCGTGTGCCGTTGAGACACGCCTTCAGCACGGTGGTGCGCCTCTCCTCGGGACGGCAGCCGCGACGAGCGCTGCCGATCGGACGCTCCTATGGCGCGTCAAGTGGCTGGGGTGGGCTTTCGAGGCGTCGGTAGAGGTCTCTTGCGATGTATCGCTTGAGGCAGCGTTTGATCTCTCGGTCGGTTTTGCCTTGGGCGCGGCGGCGGTCGGCGTAGGCGCGGGTGGGCTCGTCGTAGCGCAGTCGGGACAGGGCGACGGTGTGCAGGGCGCGGTTGAGTTGCCGGTCGCCTGAGCGGTTGAGCCGGTAGCGGATGGTTTTGCCGGATGAAGCAGGGATCGGGGCGGCGCCGGCGAGCATGGCGAACGCGGCGTCGTTGCGGCAGCGTCCGGGGTGGGACCAGGCGGTCAGGACGGTGGCGGCGACGATGGGTCCGACGCCAGTGAGGTCGAGCAGGTCGGGGCGCCAGGAGCGCACGATCATGCGGATGGCTGTCTCGTGGCTGGCTGCCTCCGTTTCCAAGGTCCGAATGCGTCGGGCGAGATCACGTAACACTGCCAGCGCGGTGGCGGCCTCGATGTCGCCACCGGCCGTGGTCGGTCGCAGCCGGCCAGCCGTGGTGATCATCGTTCGGGTGCGCTGCCCGCGAAAGCGGGTTCGCACCGCTTCGGGAGCGGTGATGACCATCGCGTGCAGCTGCCGCTGGGCGGCGGTGGCAGCCTCGACGGCCGCCCGGCGGGCGGTCAGCCGCATCTGCAGCGCTGCCCGCTGAGGCCCGGTCTTGGGCTGCGTCAGCCGGGTGCGGGCCAGGGCATCACGGGCGGCGCGTTCGGCGTCGATCGGGTCGGACTTCGCCCCGGCCCGGCGAGTCGGCCGCTTGGGGCGGTCCAGCTCGACAACCAGCTCACCGGCATCGGCCAGATAACGGTGAAGGCCGGCGCCGTAGCCGCCGGTGCCCTCCAGCGCCCAGGCCCGCAACCCTGACTGCTCATCGGCCAGGGCTACCAGCTCGGCGTAGCCGTCCGGGTCGGTGTTCACCCTGACCCGTGCCAGCACGGCACCGGTGCGGGCATCGAGGACCGCGGCGGTGTGGGTGTCTTTGTGCGTGTCGACGCCGATGACGACCTCGACCAGATCTGCCAGCATGGACATGCGTTCTCTCCTCACCGTGGGGGACGCGAGGTCCGGTCCGGCGCGGAGATGGCAGGACTGTGATGAGACACGCCAGCCGCTAACTGGCGGTCAAGCTCCTGATCAGGCCAAACGTCTCCCGCCGGGCCGGCGCTGGCAGCAGCAGACGGACAAGTCCCGCCAAGGGCACAAAGCCAGTCAGACGAAGGGTCACGCCTGCCACTGCCAGCCATCAGCTCATCACTACTGAACCGACCCCGCCATGCTCACAGTCAGTCGAGCCGGCGGGAGTCGAGATCCTGCTCGGCGTCGGCCATCGCGTCGGCGTCGATGTGCTCGGCGAACTCGGCCGCCTCGGCGCTCTGCGCGGCCAGCGCGTCCTTCACCGCCCGGATCGCCACCCCGGCCGGGTAGCCCTTGCGTGCCAGCATGCCGACCAGGCGGCGGAACACCGCGTCCGGCTCGCCCCTCGCGCTGCGCAGCTTGCGCTCCACCAGGGCGCGGGCGGTCTCCGCCTCGGTCTCCTCGTCCAGCCCGTCCAGGGCCGCGCCGGCCACCTCGCCGTCGACGCCGCGCTGACGCAGCTCGTTGGCGAGCGCCCGGCGGGCCAGCCCACGGCCGTTGTGCCGGCTGCTCACCCAGGCGCGGGCGAAGGCCGCGTCGTCGACGATGCCCACCTCGTCGTAGCGGTCGAGGACCTGCTCGGCGACCTCCTCGGAGATGCCCCGGCGGGCCAGCGCACCGGCCAACTCGGCCCGGGTGCGCGGGCGGACCGCGAGCTGCCGCAGGCAGATCTCCCGGGCCACCTCGGCCTCGTCGCGCGGCGGAGCCGGAGCCTCCCCTGCATCGGGCTCCGCCGCGCGATCACGGCGCCCCCGGCGAGGCCGGGGCGTACCTGTGGCGTCGCCCGTACGGGGTGGACCGGCATCCCAGCCCCGGCCCGTACGGGCGCGTCGTCCTGCCACGGATCAGCGGATCAGAAGTCGACCGGCGGCAGTTCCGGGCCACCGGCGGCGTCACCGGCACCACCGGTGCCGACACCGAGCTTCTCCAGGATCTTCTTCTCGATCTCGGCCGCGACGTCCGGGTTCTCGCGGAGGAACTCGCGGGCCTTCTCCTTGCCCTGACCGAGCTGGTCGCCGTCGTAGGTGTACCAGGCGCCGGACTTGCGGATGATCGCCTGCTCCACGCCGACGTCGATCAGCGAGCCCTCGCGGGAGATGCCCTTGCCGTACATGATGTCGAACTCGGCCTGCTTGAACGGCGCGGCGACCTTGTTCTTCACGACCTTGACCCGGGTGCGGTTACCGACCACGTCGGTGCCGTCCTTGAGGCTCTCGATGCGGCGCACGTCGAGCCGGACCGAGGCGTAGAACTTCAGCGCGCGACCACCGGTGGTGGTCTCCGGACTGCCGAACATCACGCCGATCTTCTCGCGGAGCTGGTTGATGAAGATCGCGGTGGTGCCGGTGTTGTTGAGCACGCCGGTGATCTTCCGCAGCGCCTGGCTCATCAGCCGGGCCTGGAGACCGACGTGGCTGTCGCCCATCTCGCCCTCGATCTCGGCGCGCGGCACCAGGGCCGCCACCGAGTCGATGACGATGATGTCGATCGCGCCGGAGCGGACCAGCATGTCGGCGATCTCCAGCGCCTGCTCGCCGGTGTCCGGCTGGGAGACCAGCAGGGCGTCAGTGTCGACGCCGAGGGCCCGCGCGTACTCCGGGTCGAGCGCGTGCTCCGCGTCGATGAACGCGGCGATGCCGCCGGCGCGCTGGGCGTTCGCGACCGCGTGCAGCGCGACGGTGGTCTTACCGCTGGACTCCGGACCGTAGATCTCGACCACCCGGCCGCGGGGCAGACCGCCCACGCCGAGCGCCACGTCGAGCGCGATGGAGCCGGTCGGGATGACAGCCGTCTGCACGACGGGCCGCTCCCCCAGCCGCATCACCGAACCCTTGCCGAATTGCTTGTCGATCTGAGCGAGAGCAAGGTCGAGCGCCTTCTCCCGGTCAGGCCCTGCTGCCATCGTTGCCACCCCTGCCTTCGCCGGCGTCTTTCCTGAGCTTCGCGTCACGCGGGACACGCTAGGCGCTGGGTCCGACAGAAAACCAGCCGACGGGCCGTGAGCTGTGGACGAGCACCCC
This sequence comes from Micromonospora sp. WMMA1947, assembly GCF_027497355.1. NCBI lineage: Bacteria > Bacillati > Actinomycetota > Actinomycetes > Micromonosporales > Micromonosporaceae > Micromonospora > Micromonospora sp. WMMA1947. The sequence continues at coordinate 390,743 of NZ_CP114909.1, forward strand.
GCTGTGGACAATAGCCGAACAGGTGTACGACTGGGCAAGCGACACGCGGGATCGATGAAAAGGCTGCTCAGCGTAGTCGGGCGGGCACCCGGTCCGGGTACGCGGCCACCACGGCACGCCACACCACGTGCGTTTGCTCACCGGCCGCGAGGGCCTGCTCGATGGTCCGCCCACCGAGCTGGGACAGCACCTGGTCCCTGGCGATGCTGGCCGCGTAGCCGGGCCCGAACGCCTCCTCCAGCCGCGTCCAGAAGTCGGTCAGCCGCACGTGTTCAGTCCTCCTCGTCGAGTGGCGCCGCGCCGGGACGGCGCAGCGCCAGCGCCACCAGCGGCACCACCGCGATCGCCGCCAGCAGGGTGAGCGTCGGGTACCCCACGGCCCGCATGACGAACCCGCTCGCCGCTGCCGCGCCCGCTCCGGCCAGCCCCATGAGCAGGTCGGACAGGCCCTGCACACCGGGCCGGTCGGCGGGCGGCACCGACTCCGACAGCAGCGTCGAGCCCGCCACCATCGTGCCCGACCAGCCCAGCCCGAGCAGCGTCAGCCCCACCGACAGCAGCGGTGTGCTGTGCCCTGCGGTGCCGGAGACCGCGCACGCGGCCAGCAGCAGGGCCACCCCGCCGAGGATCACCGGCCGTCGGCCGAACCGGTCGGTGAGCCAGCCCACCACCGGCGACAGCGCGTACATGCCGGCGATGTGCAGGCTCAGCACCAGGCCGACCACGGGAAGCACGTCCGCGTCGGAGTGCCACTCGCCGAGGTGCACCGGGGTCATCGACATGACAGCGACCATCACCAGGTGCCCCACCGCGACCGCGGCGATGCCGAGGCGGGCGGCCGGCCGCCCGCGTACCGTGCGCCACGCGGCGACCATGCCACCGCGGCGGGTGACCGCCGGTGCGGCGCCCGGTGCCGGCTCGGCCGCCGTCAGCCGGCGCGCGGTGAGCAGCGGATCCGGCCGGAGCAGGACCAGGAGTACGACGGCGGTGAGCGTGAACGCGACGGCGCTGAAGGCGAACGGGCCGGCCAGCGCCGGCAGGCCCCAGCCCCGGGTGGTGTCGTCGGCGAGCGCGGCGAAGTTCGGCGCGGCCACCGCGCCGATGGTGGTGGCCCACACGACCAGCGAGAGCTGCCGCCCCCGGCGCTGCGGCTCGGCCAGGTCCACCGCCGTGTAGCGGGCCTGGAGGTTGGCCGCCGTGCCGCCGCCGAACAGCAGCATGCCGACGAAGAGCAACGGCACCAGGCGCGTCGCGGTGGCGACCACCACCAGCACGCCGCCGACCGCGCCGACCGCGTACGCGAGGACCAGCCCCGGCCGCCGGCCACGCGCGGCCATGAGCCGGGTGACCGGGATGGCGAGCAGCGCGGCGCCGACCACCCCGGCGCTCTGCGCCAGCCCGGCCAGGGCGGTGCCGGCCACCCGGGCGGCGAGCAGCGCGCCGACCGAGATGCCGATGGTGACGCCGATGCCGCCGATGATCTGGGTGAGGAACAGCAGCCGGACGGTACGCCGCTGGATGCCGGCGACGTCGGGCCGAGGCGGGGCCGGCGCGGTCAGGTCGGTGGACATGCGCGCTCCTGGTGGGGACGGGTGCCCCATCCTCCCGCACCGGCCCGCCCGGTAGGCACCCGGTTTCGCTACAGGCCGAGGCCCCGGCCGATGATCTCCTTCATGATCTCGGTGGTGCCGCCGTAGATGGTCTGCACCCGGCTGTCCAGCCATGCCTTCGCCACCGGGTACTCCGCCATGAAGCCGTAGCCGCCGTGCAGCTGCACGCACCGGTCGGCGACCTTGGTCTGCAGCTCGGTGGTCCACCACTTGGCCTTCGCCGCGTCGGTCACCGAGAGGCGGCCCGCGTTGAACTCGGCGATGCAGTGGTTGACGAACGTCCGCGCGACGGTGACCTCGGTGTCCAGCTCGGCCAGCAGGAACCGGTTGTGCTGGAACCGGCCGATCGGCCGCCCGAACGCCTCGCGGGAGCGGGCGTACTCGATGGTGAGCGCGAGCAGCTTCTCGCAGGCCGCCACCGCGGCGACGGCGATGCTCAGCCGTTCCCGGGGCAGGTTGGCCATCAGGTGGTAGAAGCCGTGGTTCTCGGTGCCGATCAGGTTCTCCGCCGGCACCCGGCAGTCGTCGAAGAACAGCTCGGCGGTGTCGTTGGCCTTCAGGCCGACCTTGGCGAGCCGGCGGCCCCGGCTGAAGCCCGGTGTGCCGCTCTCCACCACGACCAGGCTCACCCCGTGGGCGCCCTGGTCCGGCGCGGTCTTGACCACCACGACCACGAGGTCGGCCATCTCACCGTTGGTGATGAACGTCTTCTGCCCGTTGAGGACCAGGCTGTCGCCGTCGCGCACCGCGCTGGTGCGGATGCCCGCCAGGTCGCTGCCCGCGCCCGGCTCGCTCATCGCGATCGCGGTGACCAGGTCGCCGGAGCAGAAGCCCGGCAACCACCGCTTGCGCTGGTCGCCGGTGGTCAGCTCGGTCAGGTACGGCGCGACCACGTCGTTGTGCAGGCCGAACCCGAGACCCGAGCACCCGGACGCGACGATCTCCTCGTCCAGCACCGCGTTGAACCGGAAGTCGTGCTGCCCGCCGCCGCCGTACTCGGGGTCGACGTCCGGGCCGAGCAGCCCGGCCGCGCCGGCAGCCCGCCAGACCTCCCGGTCGACGATCCCGTCGGCCTCCCAGCGTTCGTGGTGCGGCACCGCCTCCCGGGCGAGGAACCGGCGGCACAGGTCGCGGAACTCGTCGTGGACGGGCTCGTAGAGATGCTGCTCCATGGCGGCAAGTCTGGCACCGCTCAGCCGCCCCGGACAGGGGCGAGCGCCGCTCGCAGCCGGCGCTCCCGGCGACCGGTACGGACGGCCTCGGCCAGCACCGCGACCAGCACGATGCCGAACCCGGCGGCGGCGAGCTCCCACCCGACGCGGAGCGCGAGCACGATCAGCGGGCCGAGCAGCGCCATGCCCCCGGCGGCCCCGAACCGCGCGCCCCGGCGTACCGCCGGAAGGTTGTCCGCCACCGCCGCGCGCCCCGCCTCGTCGGCGGGCGGCTCGCCCCGGCGCAGCGCGGTCTCGGTGACCGCCCAGGCGGCGACCCGGCCCGCCTCGGCGGGGCGCGGCTTTCCGAACCGGCTCAGCGTGAAGAAGAACGCGAATCCCCAGATCACCGCGTTCAGGCCGGCACGAACCACTGCGATTTCCACGGACCCGTCCTGCTCCTCCCAGAGCCGGACGGGCAGCCAGAGGAGGCCGACGATCAGCATGGACACCACGTAGGGGCCAGGAGAACCCAGCCGGAGCAGCGACACACGAGGTCGAGAGTCCGCCATACCGGGGCCGTACCCCCGCGTGCCGCCCGACAATCTTCTGTGGACGGTGGCGGGCGGACGTGCGGCACGCCAGGATGGCCGGATGAGCACACTCACGGGGAAACAGGTCGCCGAGGCCGGGTTGGACGGGTGGACGTACCTGCTGGGGGCGTTGCAGACGCGCATCCGTACCCCCGATTTCGCGGCCGGGCTGGCGCTGGTGGCCGCGGTGGGCGCGGAGGCCGAGCGGGTCGATCATCATCCCGATCTTGACCTGCGCTACACCCATGTGGACGTGCGGCTCTGGTCGCACGACGCGGGCGGCGTCACCCAGCGTGACCTGCGGCTGGCCCGGTTCATCTCGGCGCTGGCCGCCGACGCCGGGCTGACCCTGTCGGCGGCCGGGCTGGCCCGCCTGGAACTCGCGCTGGACACCCCGGAGCACGCCGCGGTGCTGCCGTTCTGGCGGGCGGTCCTGGCCTGGCAGTCACCGGACGGTCCGGACGACGACGAGGTACGCGACCCCGACGGCGTGCTGCCGACCGTCTGGTTCCAGCGCTCCGGCCGGGACGAGCCCCGGCAGCGGTGGCACCCGGACGTGTGGGTCGACCCGGCCGAGGTGGACGCGCGCATCGCCGCCGCGCTGGCGGCGGGCGGGGCGCTCGTCAGCGACGCGGAGGCGCCGAGCTTCTGGGTGCTCGCCGACCCGGACGGCAACCGGGTCTGCCTCTGCACCTGGCAGCAGCGCTCCTGACTCAACGCAGCGCCTTGGCGGCCACCTTCAGGTCGGCGACCAGGCCCTCGTACGCGACGTCCTGGTTGTCGGCGCGCAGCACCGCCGACGGGTGAATGGTGGCGAGCAGCCGGGCCGCCGGGGCGTCGGCGACCGCGCCCGTCCGGTCGACCGGCACGCGCTCGAAGTCCTCCGGGTGCTGTGCGGCGGCGGGCCAGGGCAGCAGCTCACCGCGCTGCTTCGTCACCCGGAAGCTCGGGCCGAGCAGTGCCTTGGCGGCTGTCGCGCCGAGCACCACCACGATCTCCGGACGCAGCCGGGCGAACTCGGCGACCAGCCAGGGCCGGCAGGCGGTGACGTGCACCCGGTCCGGGGTCTGGTGGATGCGCCGCTTGCCGCGCAGCTCGAACCGGAAGTGCTTCACCGCGTTCGTCAGGTAGATCTGGGCGGGGTCGAGCGCCGCGTCGTCGACGGCCTTGCGCAGCAGCCGCCCGGCCGGGCCGACGAACGGCAGTCCCTTCTGGTCCTCGATGTCGCCCGGCTGCTCGCCGACGAAGACCACGCGGGCGTGTTCGTCACCGCGCCCGAAGACGGTCTGGGTGGCGTCCCGGTACAGCTCGCAGCCCCGGCAACCACTCGCCGCGGCGCGCAGTTCGTCGATGGTGTCCGCCGACGGCGGGATGAACTCCTGCGCTCCGGGTGCGCTCTCGGTCTCGGCCATGCCGATCGTTCTACCCCGTCCGGCGGCGCGCACGCGAGCGGCCCGCCGCGCTGCCGTGAGGTGTTAAGAAGGGGCCCTTCCTATACCGAATGCGTTAACAGGGGGCCCTTCCTTCCAGCAGCCAGGGCGTCGGCGAGCGCGGGGATGTCCGCCTCGTCCAGCGCGCTCACCGAGACGCGCACGGCGGGTGCGGCGGCGATCCGGTACAGGCCGCCGGGGGCGAGCGACCACCCGGCGTCGCGCAGCGTCGTGATCGCCACCGTCTCGTCGGGCACCGGCACCCAGACGTTGATCCCGGTACGCCCGTGCGCGGTCGTCCCGCGCGCGGCGAGCGCGGCCACCAGCCCGTCGCGCCGCCGGTCGTAGCTGTCCGCCGCGCGCCCCACCAGCTCGGCGGTCGCCGGGTCACGCCAGAGCGACACGACCAGCCGTTGCAGCACTGTGGAGACCCAGCCGGCGCCGACCTGGGCCCGTCCGGCCACCCGCGCCACCGTGGCCTCGTCGCCGGCCAGCACCGCGAGCCGCAGGTCGGGCCCGTAGGGCTTGCTCACCGACCGGACGAAGGCCCACGCCGGTGTCGCCCCGGCGAGCGGGTGCAGGGGTACGCGGGCCAGCTCGGCGGCGTGGTCGTCCTCGATCAGCAGCAGGTCGGCCCGGCCGGCGAGCAGCGTCCGCAGCGCGTCGGCCCGGTCGGCGGAGACGGCCGCGCCGGTCGGGTTCTGCGCCCGGCTGGTCACCACCAGCGCTCGAACCCCGGCGGCGAGCGCCGCCCGGACTCCGCCGACGGTGGGGCCCTCGTCGTCCACCGGCACCCCGACGGTACGCAGCCCGAGCGCGGCGATCAGGTCGAGCAGGTTGGCCCAGCCCGGGTCCTCAACCGCCACCGCGTCGCCGGGGCGCAGGTGGGCGGCGAGCAGCCGTTCGATGCCGTCGAGCGCGCCGCCGGTGACGGTGAGCTCGCCGGCCGGCACCCCGTCCGCCGCGAGCCGCTCACGGGCCAGGGCGGCCAGGTCCGGCAGCACGGCGTCGGTCGCGTACCCGCCGGGGGGTCCGATCTCGGCGGCGACCGCGGCCAGGTGCGGCCCGAGCGGGGGCAGCAGCCGGGGGTCGGGCTGGCCGGTGGAGAGGTCGCGGCCACCGGCGAGCGCCGGGGGCAGCAGCGCGGCGCGGCGGGCGGCGACCGGCGGGCGGGGGCGGACCCGGGTGCCGTGCCGGCCGGCGGTGGCGACCAGGCCGCGTTGGCGCAGTTCCTGGTACGCCTTCGACACGGTGGCCGGGCTGATGCCCAGGTCGGCGGCGAGCGCGCGGACCGCGGGCAGGAGGTCTCCCGGGGCGAGGTCACCGGTGCGGACGCCGGATTCGACGCTTGCCGAAATCGCCGCCGAGGTGGAGCCGGTGATCTGATAATGTGCTGCCACAGTTCGGAGATTGTACTAGAACAAAGGTGGGATGTCACGTGTACGCCCCGACCGAACGCACCACTGCCACCCGCACCCGCGACCGGATGCACTACGACCGGGCCACCGCGCACGCGCTGCTCGACGAGGCGTACCACTGCGCGCTGTCGTTCACCGTGAACGGCGAGCCGCGCGTCCTGCCGACCCTGCACGTCCGCATCGGCGAGACGCTCTACCTGCACGGGTCCACCGGCAGCCGGCCGCTGCTGGCCGCCCGGGGCGAGGCCGGACTGCCGGTCTGCGTCGCCGTCACCCACCTCGACGGGCTGGTCTACGCCCGCTCCCAGTTCCACCACAGCGCCAACTACCGGTCCGTGGTGGCCCACGGCACCGCCCGGCTGGTCGAGGATGCCGGCGAGAAGGCCGCGGTGATGACCGCGCTGGTGGAGAAGGTGGCCGCCGGCCGGTCCGCCGACAGCCGCCCGCCGAACCGGCGCGAACTGGCCGAGACGGCCGTGCTGGCGCTGCCGCTGCGGGAGGTGTCGGTACGGCTGCGCACCGGCGGCGTCAACGACGAGCCGGCCGACGAGACGCTGCCGTACTGGGCCGGTGTGGTGCCGCTGCGCCTCACGCCGGGCCGCCCCGAACCCGCTCCCGGGGTGAACGCGCCGGTGCCGGCGTACCTGCGGGCGGCCCGCTCGCCGTGGCACGAGCCGGCGGTGCTGCGCGGCGAGCACGTCGTCCTGGAACCGCTCGACCCCGCCCACGCCGACGAGCTGTACGCCGCGACCGCCGACCCGGAGGTGTGGCGGCACCTGGGCGGTACGCAGCCCGCCGACGCCGCCGAGATGCGCGACGTGGTCGCCACGTACCTGGACGCGCAGGAGCGCGGCGAACAGGTGTGCTGGGTGCAGCGCTGCGCCGTCACCGGCGCGGTGATCGGCACGACCTCCTACTACGAGATCGACCCGGTCCGCCGGTCGGTGGCGATCGGCTACACCTGGCTGGGCCGCCCGTGGTGGCGTACCGGCGTCAACACCGAGGCGAAGCTGCTGCTGCTGGGCCGGGCCTTCGACGACCTGGACGCGGTACGCGTCGTGTGGCACACCGACATCCGCAACGACCGCTCGCAGCGGGCGATCGAACGGCTCGGCGCGAGCCGGGAGGGCGTGCTGCGGCAGCACCGGCAGCGCGCCGACGGCTCCTGGCGGGACACCGTCCAGTACTCGATGCTCGCGCAGGAGTGGCCGAACGCACAGGTCAGCCTGCGGGAAAGGCTTCGCCCGGCGGCACCCGCGGCGTCATGATGTCCGGCGTGCTGGGGATCACCGACATCTGGACGTACGTGCTGGGCACCGTGGCGATCGTGCTGCTGCCCGGCCCGAACTCGATCTTCGTGCTGGCCACCGCCGCCCGCCGGGGCGTGGCCACCGGTTACCGGGCCGCCGCCGGGGTGTTCGTCGGCGACGCGGTGCTGATGGTGCTCTCCGCCGCCGGGGTGGCCTCGCTGCTCCAGGCGTATCCCCCGCTCTACCTGGTGATCAAGTACGCCGGCGCGGCGTACCTCGGGTATCTGGGGCTGGCCATGCTGCGCGGCGCGTGGCGGCGCTGGCGCGACCGCAACGACCCGGCCACGCCGCGCCTGATCGACGAGGTGGAGCCGGCGGACCAGCGGGAGCCGTTCCGGCGGGCGCTGGTGATCAGCCTGCTCAACCCGAAGGCGATCCTGTTCTTCGTCTCGTTCTTCATCCAGTTCGTCGACCCCGGGTACGCGTGGCCGGCGCTGTCGTTCCTGCTGCTCGGGTTGATCGCCCAGGTCGCCAGCGCGCTCTACCTGACCGTGCTGATCTTCACCGGCACGTACCTGGCGGCGCAGTTCCGGCAGCGCCGGCGGCTCGCCGCGAGCGGCACCACGGCGGTGGCGGTGCTGTTCCTCGGCTTCAGCCTCAAGCTCGCCGCCGGCTGAGCGGGTAAGGAAGGGCCCCTTCTTAACGCCTCCGGTAGAGGAGGGGCCCCTTCTTAACAACGCACACGCACGCGCTCACGTCCCGTCGCCGCCTCCGCCACCACCGCCGATGCCCGCGCCGCCGGCCGTACCCCCGAGCCCGTAACCGGGCGCGACCGGCCGGTCGGGCGGGCGGCTGACGTGTGCCGACTCGCGGATCGTGGCCGACCAGTCGGCGTGCGCGGCGGCGGCCGCGTGCCTGTCGATGGCGTGCCGCAGCCAGCCGTCCACGGTGGCCACCCAGTCCCGCTGGTCGGCCCCGGCGTGCCACACGCGGAACCGGCTGATGCTCTGGTGGGTGATCCCGGCCAGGGAGAGCCGCCGGTCCACCCAGAGCAGCACCTCCATGCCGGCCGAGTCGGTCAGCATGATCACTTCGAGTTCGGTCATCGGGCCGGCGTAGAGCGGCGCGGCCCAGAACCCGTACCACTGCTGGAACGGCAACGTCTGCTCCACCCCCGGCAGCCGTCCCTCGCGCAGCCCGGCCTGCCGGATCGCGAAGCCGAGCGTGTCCAGCGCGGCGAGCACGTGCTCCTGGGTGGGCAGCGGGTGAATCAGCACCGGCACCATCGCGCCCTGGTCCACCTCCGGGTCCACCGACACCTCGGTGCGCAGCCCGGTACGCAGGCTCAGCAGCGGCACCCCGCCGTACGTGGTCACCGGTGACTCCCAGGGCAGCGGCACGGCGAAGTCGACGGCCCGCCGCCGTCCGGCCGGCACCACGAACCGTCCCGCGATCGTCCACGTCCGGAACTGCACCAGGCGGCGCGGCGCCTCCGGGTCCTCCGGCTCGACCTGGGTGACCAGCCCGAGCCGGATGTGCCGGACCGGGACGTCCGAGCCGCCGGCGGCGAGCGTCACCCGGCCCGGCAGACGCAGCCCCGGCCGGGTGCTCGGGTTGGGCACCGTGGTGCTCACCGACAGCCCGGTCCAGGCCGAGTCCCTGGACACGCCGGTCAACCGCATGCCGGGGCTTTCCCGCTGCCGGACCGGCCATGCCCGCCCGCACCGGTGGCCGGCCCACCGGACCGGACACCGGCACCGGCCCGCCGGAACGACGCCGGCCCGGCGAGGTGGGGACTCCACCTCGCCGGGCCGGCCGGGATCACGACGGTCAGCGCATCCGGCGGCCTCGCGGCACCGGGTCGGTCTCGTCGTCGAACTCGCCGATGACCTCCTCCAGGAGGTCCTCCAGCGCGACGAACCCGATCGGCCGGGTCGGCCCGCCACCGTTGCTCACCAGCGCCAGCTGCGCCTGCTGCGCCCGCATGGCGGCCACCGCCTCGGTCACCGACGCCTCGGCCGGCAGCGTGAAGGCGTTGGTCATCAGCTCCTCCGCGGTCGCCGGGCGGCCGGTGGTGACGGCACGCACCGCCTCGCGTACGTGCACCAGGCCGCACACCTCGCCGCCGGTGTCGACGACGGCGAGCCGGGACCGGCCGCTGTCGCGGGAGACGTACTCGATCCGCTCGGCGGTCTCGCCCCGGCCCACCGTGACGATCCGGTCGAACGGCTCCATCACCTGCGCGACGGTGGTGCCCTGCAGCTCCAGCATGCTGGTCAGCAGCTGGTGCTGCTCGGCACCGAGCAGCCCGTGTTCCCGGGACTGCTCCAGCAGGATGCGCAGCTCGTCCGGGCCGTGCACCTGGGCGAGCTGGTCCTGCTGCTGCACCCCGAACAGGCGCAGCATCGCGTTCGCCAGCCCGTTGAGCAGGGACAGCACCGGCCGGGCGATCCGGGCGAACGCCCGGAACGGCAGCGCCAGCAGCACCGCCGAACGCTCCGCGTCGGTGATCGCCCACGACTTCGGGGCCATCTCGCCGACCACCAGGTGCAGGAACGTCACCAGCGACAGCGCGAACACCAGCGCGATCACGTGACTGACCGCCGCCGGCAGGCCGACCGCGTGCAGCAGCGGGCTGAGCAGGTGCTCGATGGCCGGTTCGGCCAGCGCGCCCAGACCCAGGGTGCACAGCGTGATGCCGAGCTGTGCGCCGGCCAGCATCAGGCTCAGCTCGCGGACGCCGTCCAGCGCCGCGCGGGCCGCCCGGCCGCCACCGGCAGCCGCCTGTTCGAGGCGGTACCGCTTGGACGCGACGAGCGCGAACTCGGCGGCCACGAAGAACCCGTTGAGCGCCAGCAGCACCACGGAGAAGAACAACGCGAACCCGGGGCTCATGCGGAACCCTCCCCGGTCACGTCGGCGGTGGGCCGCAGCCGCACCGAGTCGGCCACGTGCCGGTCCACCGCCAGCACCTCGACCAGCACCCGCGGGCCGCCGGCCGGCTCGTCGCCGTCCGTGGCGACCGGGATCTCCAGCCGGTCACCGACCTCGGGCACCCGGCCCAGCTCCCGCATCACCAGACCGGAGAGCGTGTCGTACTCGGGCGCCTCGGGCAGCTCGATGCCGGTGCTGTCGGCGACCTCGTCGATGCGCCAGCGCGCCGGGACCACCCAGGAGCCGTCCTCCTGCCGGGCCGCGGCCCGGTCCGGTGGGTCGTCCTCGTCGCGGATCGGCCCGACCAGCTCCTCGGCGAGGTCCTCCAGCGTGATCACGCCGGCGAAGCCGCCGTACTCGTCGACCACGCAGGCGAGCTGCCGGTGCCCGGACCGCAGGCGGTCCAGCACCGTCGGCAGCGGCAACGTCTCGGGCACCAGCAACGGGGGTACGGCCACCGCGCCGACACGGGTCGTCGCGCGCTCCGCCGGGGGCACCCCGAGCACGTCGGCGATGCCGACCACACCGACCAGGTCGTCGACGCCCTCGGCGCCGCTCACCGGGAACCGGGAGTGGCCGGTGTCGAGCAGCTCGACGATCCGGCTGACCGGCTCGTCGGCCCGGATGGTGTGCACGTCGACGCGCGGCACCATCGCCTCCCCGGCGGTCAGCTCCCGGAAGTCCAGACCCCGGTCCAGCAGGTCGGACATCTCGGCGTCGAGGTGCCCCTCCTCCCTGGACTCGGCGATGATCTGTTCCAGGTCCTGCGGGGTGGCGCCGCTGGGCAGCTCCTCGATCGGCTCGATGCCGATGCGGCGGAGCAGCCGTACGGCAGCCCGGTCGAAGAGCGTGATCAGCGGACCGGCGATCTTCAGGTACATCAGGGTGGACCGGGCCAGCGCCCGGGCGAGCGGTTCGGCCCGCGCGATGGCCAGGTTCTTCGGGGCCAGCTCACCCAGGACCATCTGCACGACGGTGGCGATGACCAGGGCGAGCGCCACCGACAGCGGCAGCGTGACCCCGCTGGACAGCCCGGCCAGGCCGAGCAGGTCGGCCAGCCCGGCGCCGAGGAACGGCTCGGCGACGTAACCGACGAGCAGGGCGGTCACGGTGATGCCGAGCTGGGCGCCGGACAGCATGAAGGAGAGCCGCCCGGTCACCTCCAGGGCCCGGGCCGCGGCACGGTCGCCACCGTCGGCGAGCTGCTTGAGCTTGCCACGGTCCACGGCGACGTAGCCGAACTCCTGGGCCACGAAGTAACCGGTGGCGGCGGTGAGGACGGTGATGAGAAGGAGACCGACGAGGATCAACACGGGAGGTTCAGTGCTCCCGGGGTCGTCGGGGAGGGAATTCGCCGGGTATTACCCGGCCGGCTACTGCTGCCCTCCGGGGCAGGAGAGTCGATCATGCGACCCATTTTATCGGTACCCGCTGGACGTTCGCTGAGGGTGCCGGGAAGCCTCCCGCACGTCCGGTTCAGCGTCCGGCCAGCTCGTCGACGTCCAGCAGCGTCCGGTCGACCCGCCCGGAACGGTACGCGGCCCGGCCGATCATCTGCGCGGCCACCGGCGCGGTGGAGAGCTGGAAGATCGCCACCAGAACCAGCATGCCCAGATCCGAGGGGGTACGCAGACGCAGCGCCAGCCCGGCCAGCAGCAGCAGGACGCCCAGCACCTGCGGCTTGGTGGCCGCGTGCATCCGGTCCAGCACGTCCGGGAAGCGCACCAGCCCGATGCCGGCCACCAGGGCCAGCACCGCACCGGCCAGCAGAAGAAATCCGCCCACCCAGTCCGCCAGGGTGGCCGCACTCATGACTCGGCCCGGACCGCGAAGCGCACCAGCGACACCGAACCGATGAAGCCGAGCAGGGAGAGCACCACCAGGACGGGCAGCGTGGTGGCGTGCCGGTTGACGGCGGCCTCCGCCCCCACCGCGGCGAGCATCGCCGACAGCAGCAGGTCGGCGCCGACGACCCGGTCGAGCAGGGACGGGCCGCGGTAGATCCGGGCCAGGGCGAGCAGCGCGGTGGCCGAGAGCAGCACGGTCAACGCGACGGCGAGCAGGACTGTCACGGGTGGTTCCTCCGTTCCACGGGGTCGAGGTCGAGCCGGCGTACCTCGTCGGGAGATCCGATGGCGCGCACGATGCGCCGTTCGACGGCGAGCACGCGCTCGCGGCTGTCGCTGATGTCCTCGGGACCGCGCACGTCGAGCAGGTGCACGTAAAGCACGCCCTCGGCCCGGTCGACGTCGAGGATCAGCGTGCCCGGCACCAGCGAGATCACCTCGGCGGTGAGCGCCAGGTTGAGGTCGGTACGCACGCGCAGCGGCACCGCGATGATCGCGCCGCGCGGGCGATAGCCGAAGCGCAGCGCCACCGCTGCCACGTGCACGCTGGCGCTGACCAGCTCCGCGACGAACGTGGCAGCGAAGACCAGCAGCGCGCGGGGGCGGACCCGGCCACCGAACGTGACCGGCGGCAGCGGGAAGAACAGCAGCACCGCCACGCCGACCAGCAGGCCGGCGAGCAGGTTGCCCCAGGACACGTCGCCCCACAGCAGCATCCAGGCCACGACGAGCCAGCCGAGCGCGACCGCCTGGTCCCGCCGCCGCCCACCACGGCCGACGCTCGGCGCGGGCGCATCGGGGGCGGGCGCCGCCCGGGGTACGCCCACGGGCTCCCCGGTCGCGCCCCCGCCCGGGGGCAGGTCGTCGGTCACGGCACGTCCCGGGGCAGGACCGCCCGCACGTACGGGGTGCGCTCCCGCAGGTCGGTCGCCGCGTCCGCGGTGACCTGGAACAGCGGCCCGGCCAGCAGCGTGAACAGCACGCCCAGCGCCACCAGGGCGGTGGTCGCGCCGACCATCATCCCCGGCAGCCGGGCCGGCGGGGTGGCGGTGGCCAGCCGGGGCTCCCGCCAGAATGCGATGTTCCACACCCGGGAGGCCGCGTAGAGGGTGAGCAGGCTGGTGAGCGTGCCGGCCGCGACCAGCACGGCGGGCAGCGTGCCACCGGCCGCCACGCCGGCCTGGAGCAGGCCGAGCTTGCCGAGGAAGCCGGAGAACGGCGGGATGCCGGCGAGGTTCATCGCCGGGACGAAGAACAGCACGCCCAGCATCGGGGCGATCCGCGCCAGCCCGCCGATGCGGCGCAGGTCGGTGCTGCCCGCGCGTTCCTCGACCAGGCCGGCGACCAGGAACAGCGTGGTCTGGATGGTGATGTGGTGCACCACGTAGAAGATCGCCCCGGACAGGCCGGCGACGCTGCTCAGCGCCACCCCGAAGATCATGTAGCCGATGTGGCTGACCAGCGTGAACGACAGCAGCCGCTTCAGGTCCGACTGGGCGACCGCGCCGAGGATGCCGACCAGCATGGTCAGCCCGGCCACCACCATGAGCAGCGTGGCGACCTGACCGCCGGGGAACAGCAGCGTCTCGGTGCGGATGATCGCGTACACGCCGACCTTGGTGAGCAGGCCGGCGAAGACCGCCGTCACCGGTGCGGGCGCGGTCGGGTAGCTGTCCGGCAGCCACGCCGACAGCGGGAACACCGCCGCCTTGATCCCGAACGCGAGCAGCAGCGTCAGTTGCAGGGTCAGGCGTACGCCCGACGGCAGCGCGTCCAGCCGGCCGGCGAGCTGCGCCATGTTCAGCGTGCCGGTGGCCGCGTACACCAGCCCGACGGCGGACAGGAACAGCAGCGACGACAGGATGCTGACCACCACGTACGTCGAGCCGGTGCGCAACCGCACCTCGGTCCCGCCCAGCGTGATCAGCACGAAGCTCGCGGCCAGCAGGATCTCGAAGCCGACGAAGAGGTTGAACAGGTCCCCGGCCAGGAAGGCGTTCGTGACGCCGGCGGTCAGCACCAGGTACGTGGGGTGGAAGATGCTCACCGGCGCGGTCTCCCCGGTCTCCCCCCGGCCCTGGCCGATCGAGTAGAGCAGCACGCACAGCGTCACCGCCGAGGAGACGAGCACCATCAGCGCCGCCAGCTGGTCCGCCACCAGCACGATGCCCACCGGCGCCGGCCAGCCGCCCACCTGCACCACCACCGGCCCGGTCCGGTACGCCTCGATCAGCAGCACCGCCGCCACCACCAGGACGCTGGACAGGCACAGCACGCTCGTCGACCGCTGCAGACGGGGGCGGCCGGACAGGAGAAGGGTGAGCGCCGCGCCGAGCAGCGGCACCACCACCGGCAGCGGCACGAGCGCGCTCATTGGGCCCCACCGTCCCGGTGCAGCCGCCGACGAGCCGGCCCCGGATCCACCTGCTCCGGGTCGTCGTCCGGGCCCTCGCCGCCGAGGTCCGCCGTGGACACCTCGTTGCTCTCGGCGAGCCGGACGATCTGCCGGTCCTCCAGGTCGTCCTGCACCTCGTCGTCGCCGCTGGTGTACCAGCTGCGGTAGGCGACGGCGAGCAGGAACGCGGTCAGCCCGAACGTGATCACCACGGCGGTGAGCACCATGGCCTGCGGCAACGCGTCGCTCATCTCGCCCTGCGACGTGGAGCCCACGAGCGGGGCGGCGCCGGACCGCCCGCCCAGCAGGATGAGCAGGTTCACGCCGTTGCCGAGCAGGATGACGCCGAGCAGGATCCGGGTCAGGCTGCGTTCCAGCAGCAGCGTGACACCGGCGGCGACGAGCACCCCGACCGCCAGCACCAGCACCATCGTCGGCGCCGCCGCGCCCCTTGTCATGAAGGACTCTCCCGCTGGACCACCAGACCACGTCCCGCCTCGCCCGCGGCCTCCACGTGCCGGTCCACCTCGGCGCCCAGGCTGCGCAGGATGTCCAGCACCAGCCCGACCACCACCAGGTAGACGCCGATGTCGAAGAACAGCGACGTGACCAGGTAGAAGTCGCCGACCGCCGGCAGCCACAGGTTGACCTTCATGCTCTGGAGCACCTCGCCGGTGAACGCCAGGCCGACCACGCCGCTGCCCACCGAGATGCCCAGACCCGCGCCGAGCACCGTGCCGGCCCCGACCGGCGCCGCCTCGGCCAGCTCGTACCGGCCGCCGGCCAGGTACCGCAGGGCCAGCGCGAGGCCGGCGACCAGCCCGCCGGCGAAGCCGCCGCCGGGGGCGTTGTGCCCGGAGAAGAGGAGGAACAGCGAGAAGATCAGGACGGTGTGGAAGATCAGCCGGGTGACCACCTCGAACACGATCGAGCGCCGCCGCTCCGGCAGCGTCTGCCCGCCGCGCAGCCACACCGTGCGCCGGTCGCCGGCGCGCAGCGCGGCCGGTGGGGGACGGCGGGGACGCGGCCCGGTGCGGGAACGCTCGTAGATCAGGCTGGCCACGCCGGTCGCGGTGACCACGAGCACCGAGAGCTCCCCCATCGTGTCCCAGGCCCGGATGTCGACGAGCGTCACGTTCACGACGTTGCGGCCGTACCCCTCGATCACGGCCAGGTCCGGGAAGTCGGCGGAGATCGACGGCGCCCGCCGCGCCCCGGCCGCGACCAGTGCCAGACCGGCCATCACCACCCCGGCGGCGATCCCGATGCCGCGCCGCACCCAGCGGCTGCGGCGCAGCGGCCGCGCCGAGAAGCGCTCCGGCAGCCGCCGCAGCACCAGCACGAACACGGCGATCGTCGCGGTCTCCACCAGGAACTGGGTGAGCGCCACGTCCGGCGCGCCGTAGAGGACGAACATCATCGCGGTGCCGTAGCCGGTCACGCCGACCAGCAGCATCGCGGTGAGCCGCCGCCGTGCGCCGACCGCGAGCAGCGCGGCGACCGCGATCACCACGCAGACCACGAGCTGGGCCGGGTTGTCCCAGGGCGCCAGGTCGACCCGCCACGGCGCGGTCGCGATCATCGCCCCGCCGGGTACGAACACCAGCGCGAGCAGCACGGTGCCGAGGTACTGCGGCAGCGACCCGCGCTGGGTGGCGCCGGTGACCTCGATGGCGAGCCGGTCGAAGCCGTGCGTCACCCACTCGTACCCCTGGTTGCCGCTCACCGGCGAGCGCAGCCGGGCCAGCGCGGGGGCCAGCGGACCGCGGACCAGGTGCAGCACCACACCGCCGGCCAGCACGAGGGCGGACAGGCCGAGCGCCGCCGTCGGTCCGTGCCAGAGCGCCAGGTGCTCCTCGACCGGCCCGAACAGCTCCGCGTACGGCTCGACCAGACCGCTCAGCCACCCGGCGGCCGGACCGGCGGCGAGCCCGGCCACGGCGAGCAGCGCCGGGGGTACGAGCATCGCGGCGGGCGGCCGGGCCATCTCCGTGTCCGGCACTCCGGGCCGGGTGACGAACGCGCCCCAGAGGAACCGGATGCTGTACGCGACGGTGAGCGCGCTGCCGGCCACCAGCACGACGAGGACCAGCGGATCGCCGGTGAACGCGGCGAGCGCCGCCTCCTTCCCGACGAATCCGAGCAGCGGCGGCACCCCGGCCATCGAGGCGGCGGCCAGCGTGGCGACGGTGGCCAGCACCGGCGCGGCCCGTCCCACCCCGGACAGTTCCCGCAGGTCACGGGTGCCGGCCTCGTGGTCGAGGATGCCGACGACCAGGAACAGCGCCGCCTTGAACAGGGCGTGCGCCGCCAGCATCGCCACACCGGCCAGCGCCGCCTTCGGTGTGCCCGCGCCGAACACCACGGTGAGCAGGCCGAGCTGGCTGACCGTCCCGTACGCCAGCAGCAGCTTCAGGTCGGTCTGGCGCAGCGCCGCCCACCCGCCGATCACCAGCGTGATCAGTCCGGCGACGACGGTGACCGGCCGCCATCCGCCGACCGGGGCGAGCACCGGGCCGAGCAGTCCGATGAGGAAGATGCCGGCCTTCACCATCGCCGCCGCGTGCAGGTACGCGCTCACCGGCGTCGGTGCGGCCATCGCCACCGGCAGCCAGGCGTTGAACGGGAACACCGCCGACTTCGCCAGGGCCCCGGCGAGGATGAGCAGCACCGCCACGGTCAGGTACCCGCCGCCGGGCAGCGGCGCCGCCGCCACCGCCGACCACCGGTAGCCCCCGGCGTGGTGGCCGAGCAGCAGGAACCCGACGAGCATGGCCAGCCCGCCCAGCGTGGTGACCGTCAGCGCCTGCGCGGCGGCCCACCGGCTGGACCGGCGCTCGGTGCTGTGCCCGATGAGCAGGTAGGAGAAGACGGTGGTCAGTTCCCAGAAGACGTAGAGCAGCAGCAGGTCGTCGGAGACGACGAGGCCGAGCATGGCTCCGGCGAAGGCGACCATGACAGCGGCGAACCGGGCCAGCCCGGCCGACCCGGGCGGGAAGTAGCGGGCGGAGTAGACGAGCACCAGCGCGCCGACGCCGCCGACGAGCAGCAGCATCAGCCAGGACAGCGTGGTGAGCCGCAGCGCCACGTCGAACTGGAGCTGCGGGATCCAGGGGTACGTCTCGACCACCGCGCCGCCGTCGCGTACCGCCCCGGTCTGCGCCGCCGCCCAGACCGCCGTGGCGGCCGGGGCGAGCGCGAGCAGCAGGCAGGCACGCGGGCCCCACCGGCGGACCAGCAGCGGGGCGAGCAGCGCCGCCACCAGGTGCACGATCAGCAGGACGAGCACGCGTACTCCCGGTCGAGGTGACAGCGCGCGAACACGCTGGTGTCACAACCGATCACACGCCACAGAGGCACCGAACCGGGCCGTTTTCCCCAAAACCCACCCTTACCTCCCCCCGCCCACCGACCCCGTCCCCGGTGATCAAGGAGTTCGCGTCCGGGAGCGCGCCGGATTCCGCCGCGAACCCCTTGATCACCGGGGTGGCGGGAGAGGGCGGAGCGGGTGGGAGGGGACGGTCAGGGGGCCGGGTTGGGGGTGGCCAGCTGGCGGGCGGCGCGGTCGACGGCACGCTGGGCGGCGGCCAGGGAGCGCAGCGGCAGCCGGGCGTCGCGGCTCTCGCGGCGCTGGACGAAGTAGTGCACAGCGGCCCGGACCCGGGCGCGGTCGGCGGCGCTGGACCGGGCGGTCGCCAGGATCATCTCGCGCAGCCGTGCGGCCAGTTCCTCGGCCAGCTCAAGGTCGGGACCGTGCAGCCCGGCGCGGAGCGCGGCCAGGCGACTGTCGACCTTGCGGATGAGCACGTCGGTTCCGGAGCCCAGACCTCGGTCCTCGACGGTCATCCACGCCTCCACCCCACGCCGCATCGCGAGTGAAGTTACTTTATGTTGCAGCCCACAAGCAAGCAGTTAAGTAAGACTTAACGGAATAATCGCCCATTCCATTCTTGGACTGCTGCGGGCGGGACGGAACGGTCCGGCGACGGGCCCGGATGTCACACCCGCGCGGCAGGATGGGTGCGTGGCGGACGAGGTGACCCCGTCCGTCCGGCCAGACGGGTCGGGCGGGTCGGGCAGGTCAGGCGGTGTCCTGGCGGAGTTCGGCGCGGCGACCCGGGAGTGGTTCACCGCGGCGTTCGCCGCACCCACCCCGGCCCAGGAGGGCGCCTGGCGCACGGTGGCCGCCGCCCGCAACGCGCTCGTCGTCGCGCCGACCGGCTCCGGCAAGACCCTCGCCGCGTTCCTCTGGTCGCTCGACCGGCTCGCCAAGGAGCCGCCGCCGGCCGATCCCCGGCGCCGCTGCCGGGTGCTCTACGTGAGCCCGCTCAAGGCGCTCGCCGTCGACGTGGAACGCAACCTGCGCGCCCCGCTCACCGGCATCCGGCAGGCCGCCGCCCGGCTCGGCCTGGTCCCACCGGACATCACCGTCGGGATGCGGACCGGCGACACCCCGGCCGACGAGCGCCGGGCCTTCGCCCGCACCCCGCCGGACATCCTCATCACCACACCCGAGTCGCTGTTCCTGCTGCTCACCTCCGCCGCCCGCGACTCGTTGCGCGGCGTCGACACGGTGATCGTGGACGAGGTGCACGCGGTTGCCGGCACCAAGCGCGGCGCCCACCTGGCGCTGTCCCTGGAACGGCTGGACGCGCTGCTGGAGCGGCCCGCCCAGAGGATCGGGCTGTCCGCCACCGTCCGGCCGATCGACGTGTGCGCCCGCTTCCTCGGCGGCGCCCGCCCGGTCGACGTGGTGCAGCCACCGTCGAACAAGACCATCGAGGTCAGCGTCCAGGTTCCGGTGGAGGACATGACGCGCCTCGACGAGCAGGAGCCACCCGAGGACGACCTGGGCGGCCTCGCACCCCGTCGCCCCTCGATCTGGCCGGCGGTCGAGGAACGCGTGTTGGCGCTGATCCGGGCGCACCGGTCCACGATCGTGTTCACCAACTCCCGGCGCAGCGCCGAACGGCTCTGCGCCCGCCTCAACGAGCTGGCCGCCGAGGAGAGCGAGGCGGCGTCCACCGCGGAGGGCGGTCGCGTGGCCCGGGGCGGGGAGCCGGTGCGCGTATCCGATCTGCTGCCCGGCGCCGACGGCCTGCCGGCCGGCGACGAGGCCGGGCTCGACGACGCCGACGGGCTCGGCCCGGTGGCCGGCGGCGGGCCGGCCGACGGCAGCCGGGCCCGGCGCGGGGCGGAGGCGTTCGGCGGGCCGGTGGGGCCGGTGCGCGCGCCTCGGCAGCCCGCCGAGGTGATGGCGCAGTCCGGCTCGGCGGCCGGGGCGCCGGCGGTGATCGCGCGGGCGCACCACGGCAGCGTCTCCCGGGAGGAGCGCAAGCAGATCGAGGAGGCGCTCAAGTCCGGCCGGCTGCCCGCCGTGGTCGCCACGTCCAGCCTGGAGCTGGGCATCGACATGGGCGCCGTCGACCTGGTGGTGCAGATCGAGGCGCCGCCGAGCGTGGCGGCCGGGCTGCAGCGGGTGGGTCGCGCCGGGCACCAGGTCGGCGCGGTCTCGCGCGGCGTCGTCTTTCCCAAGCACCGGGGCGACCTGCTCTCCTGCACGGTGGTGGCCGAGCGGATGGGCGCCGGGGCGATCGAGGAGCTGCACTACCCGCGCAACCCGCTCGACGTGCTGGCCCAGCAGATCGTCGCGATGGTGGCGCTGGAGCCGTGGCGGCTCGGCGACCTCGCCGTGCTGGTCCGCCGCGCGGCGCCGTTCGCGGAGCTGCCCGACTCGGCGCTGCACGCGGTGCTCGACATGCTCTCCGGCCGTTACCCGTCCACCGCGTTCGCCGAGCTGCGGCCCCGGCTGGTCTGGGATCGCGCCACCGACGTCCTGACCGGCCGGCCCGGCGCCCAGCGGCTCGCCGTGACCAGCGGCGGCACCATCCCCGACCGGGGCCTGTTCGGTGTGTTCCTGGCCGGTGCCGAGCGGGCCGCGCGGGTCGGTGAGCTGGACGAGGAGATGGTCTACGAGTCCCGGGTGGGTGACGTGTTCCTGCTCGGCTCGTCGTCCTGGCGGATCGAGGAGATCACCCCCGACCGGGTGCTGGTCTCCCCCGCACCCGGGCAGGCGGCCCGGATGCCGTTCTGGAAGGGCGACCAGCTCGGCCGCCCGGTCGAGCTGGGCCGGGCGATCGGCGCTCGGGTCCGGGCGCTGCTGCGGCAGTCCGACACCGACGCGGTGGCGGCGCTGCGAGCCGGCGGACTCGACGACTGGGCTGCCGGCAATCTGATGACCTACCTGCGCGAGCAGAAGGCGGCCACCCGGTCGCTGCCGGACGACCGGACGGTGGTGGTCGAACGCTTCCGCGACGAGCTGGGTGACTGGCGGCTCGCCGTGCACTCGGTGCTCGGCGCCCGGGTCAACGGGCCGTGGGCGCTGGCCATCGGCCGCCGGCTGGCCGAGCGGTACGGCGTGGACGCGCAGGTCATGCCCTCCGACGACGGCATCGTCGTGCGCCTGCCGGACACCGCCGACACGCCGCCCGGCGCCGACGTGGTGGTCTTCGAGCCGGACGAGATCGCCCAGCTCGTCGAGGAGTCGGTGGGCACGTCCGCGCTGTTCGCGTCCCGGTTCCGGGAGTGCGCGGCCCGGTCGCTGCTGCTGCCCCGGCGTGACCCCAGGCGGCGGCAGCCGCTGTGGCAGCAACGCCAGCGCGCCGCGCAGCTGCTCGACGTGGCCCGCGAGTACGCCGACTTCCCGGTCACGCTGGAGGCCGCCCGCGAGTGCCTCCAGGACGTCTTCGACCAGCCCGCGCTGGCCGGGTTGATGCGCGACCTGGCCGCCCGCAAGGTACGCCTGGTCGAGGTGGAGTCCGAGCGCCCGTCGCCGTTCGCCAGGTCGCTGCTGTTCGGGTACGTCGGCGCGTTCCTCTACGAGGGCGACGCCCCACTGGCCGAGCGGCGGGCCGCCGCGCTGGCGCTCGACTCCGGCCTGCTCGGCGAACTGCTCGGCCGGGTCGACCTGCGGGAACTGCTCGACCCGGAGGTGCTCGCCGAAACCGCACGCCAACTGCGCTGGCTCACCGATCAGCGGCGGCCCCGCGACCCGGAGGACGTGGTCGAGCTGCTGCGCGTGGTCGGTGACCTGAGCGGCGCCGAGCTGGCCGAGCGGGGCGTGCCGGAATCCTGGGCCGGCGAGCTGGCGGCGGCCCGGCGGGTCCTGCGGGTCCGCATCGCCAGCGAGGACCGCTGGGTGGTCGTCGAGGACGCCGCCCGGCTGCGCGACGCGCTCGGCGTGGCGCTGCCCGTCGGGGTCGCGGAGGCGTACCTCGCGCCGGTGGCCGATCCGCTCACCGACCTGGTCGCCCGGTACGCCCGCACGCACGGCCCGTTCGCGGCGGCCACCTGCGCGGCCCGGTTCGGGCTGGGCGTGTTCGTGGTCGAGCAGGCGCTGCGGCGGCTCGCCGCCACCGGGCGTGTGGTCTCCGGCGAGTTCGCGCCGGACAGCGTGGGCACCCAGTGGTGCGACGCCGAGGTGCTGCGCCTGCTGCGCCGCCGCTCCCTGGCGGCCCTGCGGCGCGAGATCGAGCCGGTGCCGCCGCGCGCGCTCGCCACGTTCCTGCCCCGCTGGCAGCACGTCGGCTCGTCGGCCCGGGGCGTCGAGGCCGTCGCCGCCGCCGTCGAGCAGTTGCAGGGCACCAGCGTGCCGGCGTCCGCGCTGGAACGTCTGGTGCTGCCCGCCCGGGTCGCCGACTACTCCCCCGCCCAGCTCGACGAGCTGTGCGCCAGCGGCGAGGTGGTGTGGGCCGGCGCGGGCGCGATCTCCGGCGGCGACGGGTGGGTGACCCTCGCGTACGCCGACGTCGCGCCGCTGCTGCTTCCGCCGCCGGACGAGGCACTGACGCTGACCCCGCTGCACGAGTCGGTGCTCGACGCGCTCGCGGACGGGCAGGCGCTGTTCTTCCGCTCGCTCTCCGACCGGGTCGGCGCCACCGACGACGCCGCGCTGGGGGGCGCGGTGTGGGATCTGGTGTGGGCCGGTCACCTCACCAACGACACGCTCGCCCCGCTGCGGGCCGCGCTCGGCGCGGGCGGGGCGCACCGGTCCCGGCCGTCGGCGCCGCGCACCCGCTACCGCCGTCCGGGCCGGGTGGCGCTGCCCAGCCGGGGTGGTCCGCCCACCATGGCCGGTCGCTGGTCGCGGTTGCCCGAACGCGACATCGACCCCACCCGCCGGGCCACCACCCTGGCCGACCTGCTGCTGGAACGGCACGGCGTGGTGACCCGGGGCGCGGTCGTGGCCGAGCAGGTCACCGGCGGTTTCGCCGGGGTCTACCCGGTGCTGTCCGCGATGGAGGAACGCGGGGCGGCCCGGCGCGGCTACTTCGTCGAAGGGCTCGGCGCGGCGCAGTTCGCGGTGCCGGGCGCGGTGGACCGCATCCGCGCGCTCGCTGACGAGTCCCAGAGCCGGGGCGGGCCGACGGTGGTGCTCGCGGCCACCGATCCGGCGAACCCGTACGGCGCCGCGCTGCCCTGGCCGGAACGCGTGGTCGACTCGGGCGACGGCGCGGCACCGGCCACCGGGCACCGGGCCGGGCGCAAGGCGGGCGCCCTGGTCGTGCTCGTCGGCGGCGACCTCGTGCTCTACGTCGAGCGGGGCGGCCGGACGATCCTGTCCTTCACCGACGACACCGACACGCTCGGCGCGGCCGGCAAGGCACTCGCCGACGCGGTGCACTCCGGTGCGCTCGGCGCGATCTCGGTGGAACGCGCCGACGGCGAGGCCGTGCACGCGTCCCCGCTGCGTGACGCGCTCACCGCCGCCGGGTTCCGCGCCACCCCGCGTGGCCTGCGCCTGCGCGGCTGACCGCCCGGAGTGCCGGGGAGCGGGAACGTAGGGTGTGCCGGTGGCCTCGATCCGGGTACGGCAGGCGCGCGACGACGACCGCGACGCGCTGACGGCGCTGCACGAACGGGAGTGGGGCGGCCCGATCGTGGTGGTCCACGACACCCGCTACGACCTGCGTGACCTGCCCGCGCTGGTGGCGGTCGACGACAGCGGCGGGTTCGCCGGGGCGCTGGCGTACCGGGTCGACGCCGACGGGCTGGAGGTGGTGAGCCTGGCCGCGTCGGCACCGGGCAACGGCGCCGGCACCGCCCTGCTGGCCGCCGCCGACGAGGCGGCCCGGGCGGCCGGGGCGGACCGGATCTGGCTGGTCACCACCAACGACAACCTGGGCGCGCTGCGCTTCTACCAGCGCCGAGGGCTGCGCATCGTCGCGGTGGACGCGGGCGCCGTGGACCGGGCCCGCGCGGTCAAGCCGACCATCCCGCAGATCGGTGCGGACGGGATCCCGCTGCACGACGAGCTGCGCCTGGCCCGGCACCTGAGGGTGGCGGACCAGCGATGAGCGGCCCGGACGAACGCGCCCCGGCCGCCGCCGACCGGGGCCGCACGACACCGGACGGCACGCGGCCGGCGGCCGGCGGTCCGCCCTGTGTCTCGCTGACCACCGACTACGGGCTCTCCGACGGGTTCGTGGCGGCGTGCCACGGAGTGCTGGCCCGGCTCGCCCCGGCCGTCCGGGTGATCGACGTGACGCACCTGATCCCACCGGCCGACGTCCGCCGGGGCGCGGCGGTGCTCGCGCAGACAGTGCCGTGCCTGCCGTGGGGCGTGCACGTGGCGGTGGTCGACCCGGGTGTCGGCACGACGCGGCGCGGGATCGCGCTCGCCGCGCCCGGCGGACTGCTCGTGGGGCCGGACAACGGGCTGCTGATCCCGGCCGCTGAGGCGCTCGGCGGGGTGACCGACGCGGTGGAGCTGACCAACCCGGACTGGCTCGGCCCGGTCGTCTCCCGCACGTTCCACGGGCGGGACGTGTTCGCGCCGGTGGCCGCCCGGCTGGCACTCGGCGCACCACTGGCCGAGGCGGGACCGGCGGTGGACCCGGGCATGCTGGTCCGGCTGCCGGAGCCGGTGGTACGCGCCGAGCCCGGCGGCCTCACCGCCGAGGTGCTGACCGTCGACCACTTCGGCAACGTCCAGCTCGCCGCGCCGGGCGCGCTGCTCGACGGCCTGCCGTCCCGGGTCCTGGTGAACGGGCACGAAGCGGTCCACGGCCGCACGTTCGGCGACGCCGAACCCGGCACCCTGGTGGTCTACGTCGACTCGGCCGGCCTGGTCGCCATAGCGGTGAACACCGGCCGAGCCGCCGACACCCTACGCACCACCCCAGGCACCCTCATCACCCTCACCACCCCCTAACCCGCACCCCACCCCCACCCCCGCCCGCCCCGCCCCGCCCCGCCCCGCCCCGCCCCGCCCCGCCCCCGCGATCTTGCAGTTTCTGCCCCGACACAAGGGATAAATGCCTCACGGGAAGGGCCGAAACTGCAAGATCAACGGGGGCAGGGTCGGGGGTCGGCGCGGGAGGGCGAGGGGTCAGCAGCGGGGGACGGTGCCGCCGTAGATCGACGACAGGTACGCGTGGCTGACGTAGTTGCCGCCGACCAGGCGGTACCACCTCGTCGTGGTGCGGTACGTGCCGGCGATCCGCTGCCCGGTCACGTAGCACTGCACCGGCACGTGGGCGTACGTGGCGGCCAGCCCCCGGCTCGCGTACGAGGTGCCCGCCCCGGCGCGCAGGTTCAACGGCCCGGAGCCGACCACGGCCCGCGCCCCGCCACCGGTCCACAACAGTGTCACGTCCACCCACGCGTTGTCGGTGAGCCGCAGCCCGTCCCAGAACGTCCCGTCGGCCAGGTCCAGCCCGGCCGGGTTGCGCACGGTACGGCCGAACTGGTCGCGCCCGCCGTTGTAGCCGTTCTGGTACGCCGCCTGCGCCTCCGGCAAGCCGCGCGGCAGGTCCTTCCAGTTCTCCCTGACCGACGCCGGGTTCCACCAGTCGTCGCGGGTGTTCCACGGGCCGACGTCCCAGACCGGGGCGTACTCGCAGCGGCTGCCGCTCGTCGTGCAGACCTTGACCGTGTAGTCGCCGGTGTTGCGCGGCGACAGGCCGCGCCGGGTGGGCAGCGCCGCGAAGTGGTCCCGGGTGCGCACCGTGTGCCCGTTGGCGGTGGTGCCGCCGACCAGGCCGATCCGTGTCGCGTACACCCGGTACGTGAGGGCGGCGGCCGGCTGGACCGCTGTGGTGGCGACCCGGTCGGCGGCCAGGGTCAGGCCGGTGACGGTGGCCTCCGAGGCGGCGCCGCTGGTGGTCAGCACGACGCGTGCCTGCACCCGGCTGACCGGTGCGTCGAAGACCGCCTCGGTGGCGTCACGCCACTCGGTCCAGCCGCGGCCACGCCAGCCGCGTACCTGGGCCACCGCCGTACCCCCGTCGCCCGTGCGAGCGGCGAACTGTGCGCGTACCCGGGTCGCGGGTCGGTCGAGGGTGCGCGGCGCGGAGAGCAGGATGCCCTCGGCGACGGGTCCGCCGACGGCGGCCGGGCGGGTGCGGGCGGTGGGACGGGGGTCGGCCAGGCGCAGGCGGCCGGACCGCCAGGCGACGTTGACGTCGTCGCCGCCGGCGACGGCGAGGTCGACGGACCAGCGTTCGGGGCCGGGCGCGGTGGCGCGGGACGGTACGGCGGGTGGGGGCGCGGCCGGCGCGGGCGTGCCGGGCAGTCCGGCGGCCACGGTGAGCAGGGCGGTCAGGGCGACGACGGTACGACGTCGTGTATGTGCCATTGGCATCTCCTCAGAACCCCCTGATCGTGGCGTTTCCGCAGATCAAGTGGAACCTCAGTACAAATAGCGACACATGCGAATTCTGCTCGGCCGGGGGACAATGGCCGGGTGCCCGAAGGCGACACCGTCTGGAACACCGCGCGCGTCCTGCAACGCGCGCTGGCCGGGGCCCGGCTCACCGGGTCCGACTTCCGCGTGCCGCAGCTCGCCACCACCGACCTGACCGGCTGGACCGTGCGCGAGTCGGCGAGCCGCGGCAAGCACCTGCTGCTGCGCCTGACCGGCACCGACGCCGGCCGGTGGACGCTGCACTCGCACCTGCGGATGGACGGCGCCTGGCGGGCGTACGCCCCGGGTGAGCGCTGGAGCGGACGGCCGGCGCACCTGATCCGGGTGGTGCTGCGCTCCCCTGCCGCGGTCGCTGTCGGCTACCACCTGCACGAGCTGGCGCTGGTGCCGACCGCCGAGGAGGAGTCGCTCGTCGGCCACCTCGGCCCCGACCTGCTCGGCCCGGACTGGGACGCGGACGAGGCGGTCCGCCGGCTCGCCGCCGACCCGGAGCGCACCATCGGCGAGGCGTTGCTCGACCAGCGCAACCTGGCCGGGGTGGGCAACCTCTACAAGTGCGAGGTGCTGTTCCTGCGCGGCGTGTCGCCGTGGACGCCGGTCGGTGCGGTGCCGGACCTACCAGGCACCGTCGCGCTGGCCCAGCGGCTGCTCGCGGCCAACCGGGGCCGCTGGACGCAGAGCACCACGGGGGTGCTGCACCGGGGCGGGACGACCTACGTCTACGGCCGCCGGGCCCAGCCGTGCCGCCGCTGCGGGACCGCCATCCGCAAGGAGGAACTGGGTGAACGGGTCACCTACTGGTGCCCCGCCTGCCAGCCCGGCGTGGAACTTCCACGAAACGCCCAAGATCGGCCGAGATAGGGACGATTGGGTACTTCCGCCTCACCCCTGTGACGTCGCATGCTGCGGTGGACCGCTCACGGATCGTCAGCAGCGCGTACGCCCGCCACGCCGGGGTGTCGGCCGGCGCGCCCCGACCCCGGGGAGAGCCATGGTGCTGTTCCGCCGCAGCCGGCCCGGACGCCCGGACCGCGCCGCCGTCGTCGCCGTCGAGACCGCGCCCACCGGCGACCCGACGCCGGCCGGTTCCGTCGCGCCCGCCGTTCCGGCCGCCCGGGACGGCGACGACGAGCAAGGTCCGGCGCCTGCGAGCCTGGACCCGACCGCCGTCCCGCGCCTGTTCGGCCCGGTGCCGAACACCGCCGCCAGCCCGCTGCCCACGCTCGACCCGGACGGCCACCCGGTACCCGGCACCGGCATCCGCAAGTTCGTCGACCCGCTGCCGCTGCCCGGGCAGCCGGCCAGCGCCGGGCTCGGCGCCCGCCTGCCGGTCGCAGTCCCGGACACCATCACCTGGCCGGGCTGCGACTACTACGAGATCGGCCTCCAGGAGTACGCGCAGCGCCTGCACCGCGACCTGCCCGCCACCCGGCTACGCGGCTACCGGCAGCTCAACCTGGGCACCGACGCCTCCGGCCACAACACGGTCAGCCCACCCGACCGCCCCTGGCACCTCGGCCCGATGATCGTGGCCCGGCGGGGCCGCCCGGTCCGGATCAAGTTCATCAACCAGCTCCCCACCGGGCGAGCGGGCGAGCTGTTCCTACCTGTCGACGAGACGGTCGACGGCGCGGGTGCCGGGCCGCTCGACGGCCCCGCGCCGTACCCGCAGAACCGGGCCGTGCCGCACCTGTCCGGCGCGCAGACCGGGTGGATCAGCGCCGGCAACCCGTGGCAGTGGATCACCCCGGCCGGGGAGATCACGCCGTACCCGGCGGGTGCCTGTGTGACGCCGGTACCGGACATGCCGCCGCCCGGCGCGGGCGCCACCACGCTGTACTTCCCGAACGACCAGAGCGGCCGCCTCATGTGGCTGCACGACAACACGCTCGGCCTGTCCCGGCTCACCGTCTACTCCGGCCAGATCGCGCTCTACCTGCTCACCGACCCGGCCGAGGAACGGCTCGTCGACGACGGCGTGCTGCCCGCCGACCAGTTCCCGCTGGTGATCGAGGACAAGACGTTCGTGCCCGACGACGCGCAGCTCGCCGCCCAGGACCCCACCTGGGACCGGGACCGCTGGGGCGCCAAGGGCAGCCTCTGGCACCCGCACGTCTACCAGCCCCGGCAGAACCCGTACCGGCTCACCGGCACCAACCCGACCGGCCGCTGGGACTACGGGCCGTGGACCCACGACCCGGACGGCGGCGCCAGCCCGTGGGTCGCCCCGGTGCCGAACCCGCACCACGACCCCGACACCGACCCGGACGAGCCGCCGCTGGTGCCGGGCGTGCCGCACCCGTCGGCGGTCCCCGACGCGTACGGCGACACCCCGCTCGTCAACGGCGTGGCCTACCCGTACCTGGAGGTCGCGCCGCGGGCGTACCGGTTCCGGATCCTCAACGCCTGCGCGGACCGCGCGCTCAACCTCCAGCTCTACCGGGCCGCCTCGGACGCGCCGATGTGGGCCGAGGACGGCAGTCCCGCCGACCCGGACGCCGGTGAGGTGCCGATGGTCGAGGCGGTCCGCGCGCCGGGACGGCCCGCGTACTGGCCGGCGGACGGACGCGACGGAGGCGTACCCGACCCGGCCGCCGCCGGGCCCGAGATGATCCAGATCGGCAACGAGGGCGGCCTGCTCCCCGCCCCCGTGGTGCTGACGAACCGGCCGGTCGACTACCGGTACGACAGGCAGGACCCGACCGTGCTCAACGTGGACGGGCACGCGCTGCTGCTCGCCCCCGGCGAACGGGCCGACGTGGTGGTGGACTTCTCCACGGTGCCGCCGGGCAGCACGCTCATCCTCTACAACGACTGCCCCGCGCCGCTGCCCCGGTTCGATCCGCGCCACGACCACCACACCGGCGCGCCCGACCGGACCGCCGCCGGTGGCCTGCCGCCGACCTGCCCCGGGTACGGCCCGAACACGCGCACGCTGCTCCAGATCCGGGTGACCGGCACCCCGGCCCAGCCGTACGACACGCGACGGCTCGCCGAGCGGCTACCCGGGGCGTACGCCCGCAGCCAGCCGCCGCCGATCGTGCCGCACCCGGCGTACGACGCCGCGATCGGCACCTCCACCCCGCACCCGACGCTCGTTCCCGCGCGGGCCACCTCGGTCACGTTCACCCCGGCGGGCGCGACCGCCCCGGTCACCTTGCCGCTGGCGGTCAAGTCCGTCGGGCAGGTGTTCGAGCCGCGGCACGGCCGCGCGGTGGGACGGCTCGGCGTCGGCCACCCGGTCAGCGCGCCGCTCACCCCGGCCACGCTGCCGCTGGGGCCGGCCGACCCGGCCACCGAGGTGCTGCACGCCACCGATCCGGCCCTGGCGGTCGGCGCCCCCGGCGACGGCACGCAGCTCTGGCGGATCGTCGGCGACGCCCCCCGTACCCACCCGGTGCACATCGAGGGCTGCGACGTGCAGTTGGTCAACCGGGTCGGCTGGGACGGCACGGTCCGCCCGCCGGACCCGGGCGAGTTGGGCTGGAAGGACACCGTCCGGGTCAACCCCCGGGAGGACGTCGTGGTGGCGCTGCGTCCCGTACCGCCCGCCCTGCCGTTCAAGATCGGCGACAGCGTACGGCTGCTCGACCCGACCCGCCCGCCCGGCGCGCGCCTGGACGCCGGCCCGGTCAGCCCCGTCGACGGCCGCCCCGCGATCGTGGTGAACCAGCTGGTCAACCTCGGCTGGGAGTACCGCTGGCAGACCCGCTCGGCCGGACTGCGCGACCAGGGCATGAGCCGCCCGCTGGTGGTGCGCGTGGCACCCAAGGCGCCGACCGGGCTCACCGCCACCCCGGCGCCCGGCAGCGCCACCGCGCTCCCCGCCATCGCGCTGACCTGGACCGGCAACGGCAGCCGGCCCGTACCCACCAGCCACCGGCTGCAACGCGCCACCGACAGCACCTTCACCACCGGGCTGACCGAGATCACGGTGGCCGCCACCGCCACCCGGTACACCGACGCCACCGTCACCCCCGGCGTCACCTACCACTACCGGATCCGCGCCGAGAACGCGGTGAGCTGCTCGTCCTGGTCCAACGCCGTACCGGCGGCGGTGCACCTGGCCGCGCCGACCCGGGTGACAGCGGTGCTGCCGCCGACCGGGCCGCTGCGGGTGGCGCTGCGCTGGGCCAACCACTCCTTCGCCACCGGAGTGGACGTGCAGCGGGCCACCAACCCGACGTTCACCAGCGGGCCGGGCACCACGGCCATCGCCGTGGGCGAGTCCCACGTGGACCCGGCGGTCGCGCCGGACACCACGTACTACTACCGGGTACGCACGACGTACCTGGGCGCCGCCTCACCCTGGTCGACTGTGGCCACCGTGACCACCCCGGCCCGCCCGGTCGCACCGACCGGATTGAGCGTCACCGCCGGCGTGTCCGGGCCGGACACCGCCACCGTGACGGTGAGCTGGTCGGCGCCGACCCCGGCCGGGCCGGGTGCCGGGTTCGTCGTGCAGCGCGCCACCGACGCCGCCTTCACGCGCGAGCCGGCGACGTTCCACGTGACCGGCCGCGGCTTCACCAACACGGGTCTGGCCCGCGGTGTGACCTACCACTACCGGGTCAGAGCCACAAACGTCGTAGGCACCTCCCCCTGGACTCCCCCAGCCCAGAAAACCACCCCCACCTGACCGCCCTCGTCCGGGTCGATCATGAAGTTGACGGCAGATTCGAAGATCAACACCCCCGCCAACTTCATGATCACCGGGGCGAGGGCCGCTCGCCCTCGCCCTGGCCCGACCCTCGCCCTGGCCCCGGCCCCGGTGATCAAGGAGTTTGTGTCCAGATCGGGCTCACCGGAGGACACAAACCCCTTGATCACCGCGCGGCAGAGAGCGCACAGGGCGCAGATAGCGGAGAGACCGCGCGGGTGCGGGGCCCAGGGGCGCGCGAGGGCAGGACGCCGGGCGCCAGCGCCACCGCCCCGTGCGGGGAACCCCGTTGATCATGAGGTTGGCGGCAGAAATGGGGATCCAAAATGCCGTCAACCTCATGATCGTGCGTGTCAGGGGCCGGTCCGGGGCGCCCGGGGCGGTGATCAAGGGGTTCGTGTCCGGATTTGGTCGGCGGGAGGACACTAACTCCTTGATCAACGGGGAAGGCGCAGCCGCAGCCGGGCGGGGAGCCGCCGAGGGGACTGTCAGGGGGCTCGGAGGGGGGTGCGGAGTTCGGCCAGGGCGGAGGCCACGCCGTGCAGCAGGTCGGTGGCCTCGGTCAGGCGCGCGGCGGACGGGTGCTCGGTGTTGGGGCGCGCGTCCTCGGCCACGTAGCCGGCGGCGGCCACCACCAACCGCTCGTACGCGGCCACCCCGTCCTCCAACTGCGCCACCAGCGTCGCGTGCACCTCGTTCAGGGTGCTCTGCGGGGTCAGCTTCGCCGCACGTTCCACGCTCGCCACCCGGGTCGCCAGCTCCCGCAGGGACCGGTCGGCCTCGGCCGCCTCCCGGACCGCCGGCTCGGCCAGCCCGGTCAGCCGTCCGGCCAACCCGGCCAGGGTGAGCGCGGCCCGGTCCAGCCGGGCCCACGGCTCGGCCGCGGCGGTGCCGCGCAGCGCGAGGCGGGAACGGACCCGGCGTACCTCGGCCACGACGCCCGGCCCGACGGGCAGCCGCTCGACGGCGGCGACCAGCCGGGCGCGGGAGCGGGCGGCGGCTTCGGCCGGGTCCAGCGCGGGCGGTGGCGGCACGGCGGCCAGCGCCCGGTGGTCGACCCAGCGCCAGGCGGCCACCGCGATCGCGCTGCCCGCGGCGCCGGCCCAGGCCGCGTCCGCCAGACCCAGTCCGGCGTACGGGGTGAGCACCGCGGCGGCGCCGCCGAGCCCTCCGGCCAGGACGCTCCAGCGCCGCGCCGAGTTACGCAGCCTGCGCAGCCTCCGGAAGTGCCGGGCCCGTTCGTCCGCCATCGTGTCCGCCCCTCCGTCAGCCGGTAGTGGTCTCCCCGGTGCCGCGCTCCCGGCTCATGCTGGCCCGGATCTCGTCGAGCCGGGCGGCGGCGGCCGGGTCGGCCGGCTGCCCCACGGCGGGGGTCTCGGACCGGCTGCCGAGCTGCTCGCCGGCCATGCTCGACCGGATCTGTTCCAGTCTCGCCGATCCGGCCGAGTCGAGCGTGGCCTTCTGGATCTCCAGCATCCGGCCCTCGACCGAGTTGCCGGCCAGCTCGGCCCGGCCCATGGCGGTGGCGTAGCGGCGTTCGATCCGGTCGCGTACCTCGTCCAGCGAGGGGGTGTTGGCGGGCGCGGTGAGCGACGACATCGACTCCAGCGAGCGGGCCACGCTCTCCTGCATCTTGGCCTGCTCCAGCTGGCTGAGCAGCTTGGTGCGCTCGGCCAGCTTCTGCTGGAGGATCATCGAGTTGTTCTCGACCGCCTTGCGGGCCTGTGCGGCCGCGCCGAGCGCCTGGTCGTGCAGTGTCTTGAGGTCTTCCAGCGCCTGCTCGGCGGAGACCAGCTGGGTGGCCAGCATCTGGGCGGTCTGCTCGTAGCGCCCGGCCTCGGCCTCGTCGCCCTTGCCCCGGGCCTGGTCGGCCACCGCGAGCGCCTGCCGCGCGTTGCCCTGGAGCTGTTCCACCTCGGTCATCTGCCGGGACAGCTTCATCTCCAGCTGGCGCTGATTGCCGATCACCGCGGCCGCCTGCTGCACCAACGCCTGGTGCTGGCGCTGTGCCTCCTCGACGGCCTGCTGGATCTGCACCTTCGGATCGGCGTGCTCGTCGATCTTCGCCCCGAAGAGCGCCATCAGGTACTTCCAACCCTTGACGAACGGGTTCGCCATCTCCGCCTCGTCCCCTCAGTAGCGTCGCGTCTACATCGTCCCAGCCGGACGCCACTCCGGCACCCGTACGCTCCTGATCAACAGTACGACGCGAACGCCAGCACCGCCCACGCCGCGACGGGCCGGGTCAGGCGGCGCAGACCACGTCCCGCTCGGCGGGGCGTACCCGGGTGCTGCGCAGCGTGGCCTTGAGCGGCGAGTCCTGCCGGACCTGGACGGCGACACCGCCGTCGGAGGTGACCTGCCGGACACCGCGGTTGGTGGCCTTGCGCACGGCGGCGGGGGCCACCGCGGCCGGCTCGACCCGCTCGTCGGCCACCGGAACCAGCACGCCGGGCATCTGCTCGGCCAGGGCGACGGTGTCGCTCACCTCGCGGAGCAGCTCGGACAGGCGGGCGCCGAGCGCGTCGCAGATCGCTGCCAGCAGTTCGCTCGAGGGTTCCTTCTGGCCGCGTTCGATCTCGGAGAGGTAGCCCAGGCTGACGTTGGCGGCGGAGGAGACCTCGCGGAGGGTGCGGTGCTGCCCTTGCCTGCGTGCTCGCAGCGCGTCACCGATCACCCGGCGTAGCAGGACCATCGCACCTCCCCCTGAACGGGAACACCATCCCCGGCCGATATCGCGTCGCGCCGGACGCGGCGGACCGCTCCCGGCGCCGACGGCGACCGCCGGAGCCTTCCCGCAACCGTACCCGTTGGCCGCCACGACGACATCCCACCCCGCCTTTCGAAAATCCGGACGGAGCGACCGTCCGCCGGGCGCGTCGACGCCGGACCGGCTCACCGGCGGCCGGTCCCGGCCGCCTCGGCGGCGTCGGCGTCCTCGGGGAGCTGGATGCGGTCGGCGAGCAGGCGCAGCGCCTCGATCACCGCGGCCGCGCGGATGTGGTCGCGTCCGCCGCCGAGGTCGAGCCGGCGTACCTGTGTGCCGTCCGGTCCGGCGACCGCCACGTAGACCAGGCCGACAGGCTTGTCGTCCTGCGGCTCCGGCCCGGCCACGCCGGTGGTGGCGAGGCCCCAGTCGGCGCCGCAGCGCTCCCGTCCGCCCTCGGCCAGCGCGGCCGCCACGTCCGGATCGACCGGGCCGCGGTCGGCCAGCAGATCCTCCGGTACGCCGGCGAGCGTCGCCTTGAGTTCGGTGGCGTAGACCACCATGCCGCCCCGGTAGATGGAGCTGACCCCGGCGATCTCCACGATCGCGGCGGCGAGCAGTCCGCCGGTCAGCGACTCGACGGTGGCCAGCGTCTCGCCGCATTCGTGCAGCCGGTGCACCACGGCGGCCGCCGGGCTGCCGGCGGGCCGCTGGTTTCTCGCGTCGGTGTCCATGCCCGCCCCCATTTCCCGCACCACGCCGGCTTACTCGTCGGCCGCCCGGATCGCCGGATCCGCCGACCGGCTCAACGGGCCGGGCGCCGCAGCCGCAACGCCTGGGCGATGTAGTCGAACCCGGTGACCACGGTGACCACCACGGCCGCCCCCATGATCCACGGCCCGACCGCGGCGAGCGCCGCCGGCATCGGCCAGAGGTACCAGGTGATCGCCAGGATCTGCAGCGCCGTCTTGACCTTGCCGCCCCGGCTGGCCGCGATCACGCCGTGCCGGATCACCCAGAAGCGCAGCGCGGTGATGCCCAGCTCACGGGCCAGGATGACCACCGTCACCCACCAGGGCAGCCGGTCGTAGACGGAGAGCAGCACCAGGGCGGCGCCGGTGAGCGCCTTGTCGGCGATCGGGTCGGCGACCTTGCCCAGCGAGGTGACCAGTTCGTACCGGCGGGCGATCCAGCCGTCGACCAGGTCGGTCGCGGAGGCCACCGCGAAGATCAGGCAGGCCGCCATCTGCCAGCCCGCGTGGCTCATGCCGGAGGCGATCACGGTGGCCGCGAAGACCGGCACCAGCATCAGGCGCGCGCCGGTGAGCACGTTCGCCGCGTTGAGCAGGGGTACGGGGGCAGCGGCCGTCGACTCCGCTCCCGTCATGTCCCGCATCGCCCCACGTGGCTTCCCCGCTCCATCAGGGCCCGCCGTCACCGTACCGCGCCGGGCGCCGCCGAGATCATCTCATCCGGTACGGCGACCAGGTCCACGCCCTCGGTCGCCGTCACCGTGGCCCGGACCAGGTCACCGGGGCGCAGCGCGGCCAGATCGACCCCGCCGCCGACGGGCGCGACGAGGGTGGTCGAGCCGTCGACCTCGGGCGCCTGGTGGGCGGCCCGCCCCTCCACCACGCCGTCGGCGGTCGAGTCCACGAGCACCTCCACCGTCGCGCCGAGGCGCTCCTCGGCGCGTTGCGAGCAGAGTTCGTCGGCCAGCGCGCTGAGCTTGTCGTACCGCCGCTTGATCGTGGCGGCGGAGACCTTGCCGGTCAGGCCGGCGGCCTCGGTGCCGTCCTCGTCGCTGTAGTCGAACATGCCGATCGCGTCCAGCCGCGCCTCGGTCAGGAACCGGACCAGCTCGGCCACGTCCTGCTTCGTCTCGCCGGGGAATCCGACGATGAAGTTGCTGCGCGCGCCCGCCTCCGGCGCCAGCGCGCGGGCGGAGGCGAGCAGCTCCAGGAACCGGTCGGTGGAGCCGAAGCGGCGCATCCGGCGCAGCACCGGCTCGCTGGAGTGCTGGAACGACAGGTCGAAGTACGCGGCCACGCCCGGCGTGGTGGCGATCACCTCAACCAGGCCGGGCCGGGTCTCGGCGGGCTGGAGGTAGCTGGCGCGGACCCGCACGATCCCGTCGATCGCGGCGAGCTGCGGCAGCAGCTTCTCCAGCGCGCGCGGGTCGCCCAGGTCCTTGCCGTACGAGGTGGAGTTCTCGCT
Organism: Micromonospora sp. WMMA1947; assembly: GCF_027497355.1. Lineage (NCBI taxonomy): Bacteria > Bacillati > Actinomycetota > Actinomycetes > Micromonosporales > Micromonosporaceae > Micromonospora > Micromonospora sp. WMMA1947. Next base: position 426,662 of record NZ_CP114909.1, read on the forward strand.
GACCAGCACCAGCTCCCGGACGCCGGTCTTGGCCAGCCACTCGGCCTCGGCGAGCAGCTCGTCGGGGGTACGCGAGACGAACGCGCCGCGGAAGGCCGGGATGGCGCAGAACGCGCACCGCCGGTCGCAGCCGCTGGCGAGCTTCAGCGAGGCCACCGGGCCGGTGTCGAGCCGGTGCCGCAGCACCTGCCGCAGGTGGGCCGGAGTGTGCGCGTCGGTCTCCGGTGTGACCCGGGCCGGGGTGCCGTGCCCGGGTAGCGACACCGCCGCGTCGCGGCGTTTCACCGGGGTCAGCGGCAGCAGCTCCCGCCGGTCGCGCGGGGTGTGCGCGCCGATCGCCTCGCCGGCCAGCACCGAGTCGAGGCGGGCGGCGATGTCCGGGTAGTCGTCGAAGCTCAGCACCGCCTGCGCCTCGGGGAGACTGTCGGCCAGCTCACGGCCGTACCGCTCGGCCATGCACCCGGCGGCGACGACCTTCGCGCCGGTGTCGGCGGCGGCGAGCAGCGTCTGGATCGAGTCCTGCTTGGCCTTCTCGACGAACCCGCAGGTGTTCACCACCACCACGTCGGCGCCCTCGCCGTCGGTGGTGACCTGCCATCCGTCGGCGTGCAGCCGGGCGGCCAGTTCCTCCGAGTCGACCTCGTTACGGGCGCAGCCGAGGGTCAGCAGGGCGACGCGGCGCCCGTCGGTTCGCGGGGTGGAGGAGGAGGCAGACACCATCCGAGGGTACCGGGCCGGTTCCGGAGTGCCGCGCACCCGTCCGGCCGGTTCAGCGGGCGGGAACGGCCACCCGGGCCAGCCGGTCGAGGAGGAACACCTCCGTGCCGGCCAGGCCGGTGGAGCAGAAGACCGAGATCTGGTCCGCGGTGGTCCGGCCGGGAACCGCGCCGGCCAGCACCGCGCCCAGGTCGCGCAACCGCCCGGCGTACGGCTCGACGGCGGCCAGCATCGGCGGGACGTACGCGGTGGCCTGCCCGGGTGAGTCGGTGACCATCAGATCGGCGGCGTCGAGCAGGTCGGGGCCGAACTCGTGCCGGTCGACCTGCTTGAAGCCGACCGTGTTGACGTGGGTGCCGGGGGCAAGATCGGCGGCGTCGAGCACCGGGGTGGTGCTGGTGGTGGCGAGCACCACGACGTCGCGGTCGCGTACCGCGGCGGCGGCCGAGCCGACGGCGCGGGCCGGCACGTCCAGCTCGGCGCGGACCCGCGCGGCGAACGCCTCCCGCCGGGCCGGCGAGCGGCTGTACACGGTCACCTCGCGCAGCGGGCGGACCGCCGCGGCGGCCCAGACCTGGGTCCACGCCTGCCGGCCGGACCCCACCACGCCGACCGTGGCGGCGTCCGCGCGGGCCAGCGCGTCGACCGCCACGCCACCGAGTCCTCCGGTACGCCGGGAGCCGAGTTCCTCGCCCACGGCGATGGCGCGTACCGCGCCGGTGTTCGCGTCGTGCAGCACGACCAGTTGACCGCTCTCCGGGTGGCCGAACGTGTCGTACGAGCGGAAGCCGTACCACTGCCCGGTGAGGTGCCCGGCGGTGAGCACCATCCGGCCCCCGTCCAGCGGCGCGGAAGCCCGGGGCGGGGCGATGAGCCGCCCCGCGTACGCGGCCAGCAGCGCGTCGCGCATGGCAGCGACGGTGAGCGGGGCGTCCACGGCGGCCGCGACGTCGTCGTCGGAGAAGAGCAGGGTCATGCCTTCCATCGTGCAACCTGAAGTTGACGTCAACTCCACCCGAGGTGGGCTTTCTCACCTCGCCGACGGTCCGCCCCGCCCGGTGCTACCGTCGGCCACGACGGCCCGCGGGCCGTCCCGGACGAGTGGTGGGCGTACCCGGTCAGGCCAAGACGCCCCGCGTGACCCAACCGCCGCCCGGCCCGCTCCGCGCCGGGCCCGCCCGTCAGAGGTGATGTCCCATGGCCTGGATCGTGCTGGTGATCTCCGGACTCCTGGAGACCGCGTGGGCGATCGCGCTGGACCGCAGCGCCGGCTTCACCCGTCCGCTCCCCTCCGCCGTCTTCGCCGTCACCCTGGTGGCGAGCATGGCCGGCCTGGCGTACGCGCTGCGCGACATCCCGGTCGGCACCGGTTACGCGGTGTGGGTCGGCATCGGCGCGGTGGGCACCGCGCTGGTCGGGATGCTCGCGCTGGGCGAACCGGTCAATCTGCCGCGCGTGGCCTGCCTGCTGCTGGTGGTGGCCGGTGTGATCGGACTGAAGCTGTTCGCCTGATCGCCCGCATCCGGTTTGGACGATGCGCCGCCCGGGGTACCCGGTCTCCCGTTGACCGACAGAGCGATCATCACGGAGGACCCCATGGCCGACATGCACGCCAGCGCCCGTCCGCGCAGCAACGCCGCCCGGATCTGCACGATCGTCGCGTTCGTCTTCGCGGCTCTCGCGATCTTCCTGTCCCCGCTGATCTTCGGCGTCCTCGGCCTGATCCTCGGCATCGTCGGCGCCGTCCTCGGTGACAAGCCGCTGGGCTGGTACGCCGCCGCCGCGAGCGTGGTCGGCGCGATCATCGGCGCCGTGCTCGTCGCCGCCCTGCTCAACTGACCCGGACCGCCGACGGCGGCTCCCACCTGACGGTGGGGGCCGCCGTCGTCCGTTGCGGGGCCGTCAGTCCTCGCCGCCGCGCAGGCCGGCCAGGACCTCCTCCAGCTCGTCCGGCTTGACCAGCACGTCGCGGGCCTTCGAGCCCTCGGACGGGCCGACCACGCCCCGGGTCTCCATCAGGTCCATCAGGCGGCCCGCCTTGGCGAAGCCGACCCGCAGCTTGCGCTGCAGCATCGAGGTCGACCCGAACTGCGAGGTGACCACCAGCTCGACCGCCTGCACGAGCAGGTCCAGGTCGTCGCCGATGTCCTCGTCGATCTTCTTCTTGCTGTCCTGCGCCGGGGCGAGCACGTCCGGACGGAACTCCGGCTCGCGCTGGTCCTTGCAGAACTTCACCACGTCGGCGATCTCGCGCTCGGTGACCCAGGCGCCCTGGATGCGCTGCGGCTTCGACGCGCCCATCGGCAGGAACAGGCCGTCGCCGCGGCCGAGCAGCTTCTCCGCGCCGGGCTGGTCCAGGATGACCCGGGAGTCGGCGAGCGAGGAGGTGGCGAACGCGAGCCGGGACGGCACGTTCGCCTTGATCAGGCCGGTGACCACGTCCACCGAGGGCCGCTGGGTGGCGAGCACCAGGTGGATGCCGGCGGCCCGGGCGAGCTGGGTGATCCGGACGATGGAGTCCTCCACGTCGCGCGGCGCGACCATCATGAGGTCGGCCAGCTCGTCCACGATCACCAGCAGGTACGGGTACGGCCGCATCTCCCGCTCGCTGCCCGGCGGCGCCTTGATCTCGCCGTTGCGGACCTTGCGGTTGAAGTCGTCGATGTGCCGGACCCCGTTGGCGGCGAGGTCGTCGTAGCGCATGTCCATCTCGCGGACGACCCACTCCAGCGAGTCGGCCGCCTTCTTCGGGTTGGTCACGATCGGCGTGACCAGGTGCGGGATGCCCTCGTAGCCGGTCATCTCGACGCGCTTCGGGTCGATCAGCAGCAGCCGCACCTCGTCCGGCGTGGCCCGGGTCAGGATGGACACCAGCAGCGAGTTGAGGCAGGACGACTTGCCCGCGCCGGTGGCGCCCGCGATCAGGATGTGCGGCATCTTCGCGAGGTTCGCGACCACGTAGCCGCCCTCGATGTCCTTGCCGAGCGCCACCACCATCGGGTGGTGGTCGCTGGTCGCCTCGCGTGAGCGCAGCACGTCGCCGAGCGACACGTTCTCCGGGTCGGTGTTCGGGATCTCCACGCCCACAGCGCTCTTGCCCGGGATCGGGCTGAGGATGCGGACGTCCGGCGACTTCACCGCGTACGCGATGTTGCGGGACAGCTGGGTGATCCGCTCGACCTTGACGCCCGGGCCCAGCTCCACCTCGTACCGGGTGACTGTCGGGCCGCGGGTGAAGCCGGTGACGGCGGCGTCCACGTCGAACTGCTCGAAGACGCCGGTGAGCGCGGCGATCACCTCGTCGTTGGCCTTGCTGCGGCTCTTCGGCTTGGCGCCGCTGCCGAGCAGGTTCGCCGGCGGCAGCGTGTAGTCGCCGGCCAGCCCGGTCAGCGCGAGCTGCTCGGCGCGGGTGGGCAGCGGCGAGTGCTCCGGCGGCTCGACCGGCTTGCGGTTCGCCGGCACCTTCGGCGGCTTGCGCGGCAGCACCAGGGTTTCCTGCAGATCGACGCCGGCCAGCTCGTCGTCCGGGTCCAGCGGCTCCAGCGGCGGCGGCATCCGCTTCGCCGGCCGCTTGCGGGCGGGCTTCGCCGGCGCCTCGTCCTCGGCGAACTCCTCGTCGGCGTCCGGCCCGGCCGGGTCGGCGCGCAGGCCGAGCCGCTCCGGGATCTTGTTGATCGGCGTCGCGGTGACCACGAGCAGGCCGAACACCAGCAGCAGGAGCAGCAGCGGCATGGCCACCCAGGCGGTCACCGCCGACTTCAGCAGGTCACCCACGCCCGCGCCGATCAGGCCACCGGCGAAGTCACGCTGGACCTCGTCGACCGGGTTCTGCCCGATGTGCAGCATCGCGGCGGTGGCCAGCATCATCGAGCCCCAGCCGACCAGGCCGCGACCGCGGTGCTCGGGATCGGCCGGGGTCCGCATCAGCCGCCACGCGCCGACCATGAACAGCACCGGAAGGATTATCGAGATGGCACCGATGAACAGCCGTACGGTGTCGGCCAGGTGCCGGCCCACCGGCCCGGCGCCGCCGCCCCAGATGCCCACCGCACTGAGGATGGCCAGGCCGAACAGCAGCAGCCCGGCGCCGTCGCGGCGGTGCTCCGGATCCAGCTCCCGGGTGGACGCGGCCTGCCGCCCGGCCGCCCGGAACGTCCAGCCGACCGTGTGCGCCAGTCCCATCCAGACGGCGCCGACCGCCCGGCCGACGAACGCGGCCGGGCTCGGCCCGGGAGCCGGTCGCCGCCGCGCCGGCTTTCGCGCCGCCGCCTTCTTCGCCGGTTGCCGGGCGCGGTTGTTCGTGGTGCCACGCGGCGACGCGCCGCGCCGCCGGCTCGCCTGAGAGGTACGGCCCGCCATAGAGTCACGGTAACGGCGGCACCCGGTGGATCGCCGCTTTTCCGGGTCGTGTCCGCGCGTCGCAGCACGGGTCGGACCGTCGTATGTGTTATTCGCCTCAGAAGGGATGCCCGATGGCGTCGCCGGAGATCGAGGACGGTCCGGACGGTCCGCTGGCCGGACACCCGCAGGAACTGCGCCCGCTGACCGGCGAGCTGATCGCCGCCGTGCTCGGCCACCGGGGGTACGCGGTGGTCGAGGAACCCGACGGCGCGCTGGTCGGCCGCTGGGAGCGGAACCTGATCTGGTTCCACCGCCGGGGCGCGGCCGGTGAGCTGCTCCAGGTGCGCACCGTCGTGGCGCACCACTTCGGCATCGAGCGCGTGCCCGAGCTGCACGCCTTCTGCAACACGTGGAACCACGACCGGCTCTGGCCGAAGGCGTACGTGCACGTCGCCGACGACGGGTCGGCCCAGGTGTGCGGCGAGGTCACCACCGACCTGGAACGCGGGGTGACGCCGCACCAGCTCGACCGGCTCGTCGACTGTGGCGTGACCACCGGGTGCCAACTCGCCGCCGCCGCCGACGAGCTGGCCGGCGGGACGCTCCGGTGACCACGGCACGCGACAGGGGGCTGGCCGCCGCGCTCGCCGACGCCCGGGACCGGCCCGACGGCGCGGAGCGCTGCGCCGAGCTGGAGCGGATCGCGTCGCGGGCGGACGCCACCGGCGACCCGCGTACCGCCCTGTCGGCGCGGTTCGCGCTGGTCGAGGCGTACCTGCACCGGGGCGAGCGGTGGCGTGCGGTGGAGCCGGTCCGGCGGATGCGGGCCACGCTGGACGGGAACGCCGGGCTGCTGGACGCCCGCCCCGACGAGTTGACCCAGTTGCGCCGGCACCAGCGGCAGGCGGTGGAGGCGTCGTTCGGCACGCCCCGGGTGGGCCTTGATCAGGCGCGGTCCCTGTTGGACACGCTCGCCGGTGAGCTGGGCGAGGACGCGGCACCGGTGGCGGAGCTGCGCTGCCGGCTCGCCGACCACCTCGGCGACGAACCGGCGGCCCGGCGCGCGTACGAGCGCTGGTCGGCGGCGGACGCGAACGACCCGGTCGGCGGGTGTGCCGGGTGCGCACCGGCACGGCGGGCCGACCTGCTGGCCGGCTGGGGCGAGCCGGACGCGGCACTGGCGGCGCTCGCGCCCGCGCTGGCCGGCTGGGTCGAGCCGCAGGCGCCACCGACCCGGCGGGGCGAACGGCAGGCGGCGGCCGGGACGACGGCCTGCACCGACCAGCCGGAACGGGCGCTCGCCGTGGGGCTGCTGCCGTGGCTGCGTACCGGCGCGGTGACGCGGGCGGCCCGGGCGCACGTGCGGGCGTACCGCAGGCACCGCGGTGAACGGACGGCGTTCCCGCTGCTCGCCGCGCACCTGCGCTTCTGCGCGCTGGGCGGCTACCTGCATCGTGGGCTGGAGATCCTCACCGAGCAACTGCCCGAACTGGACCGCCCGGCCGACGACCTGTCCGCGATGGAGTTCGCCGCGGCGGGCGCGCTGCTGTGCGGGCTGGCCACCGAGGCCGGGCTGGGCGGGCGGCGGATCCACCGTCCCGGGCACGGCGCCCGGCCGGCGGCCGAGGTGGACGTGGCGACGCTCGGTACGCAGTTGCAGGCGCTGGCGACGGCGCTCGCCGGCAGCTTCGACGCCCGCAACGGCACCGGGCACCAGTCCGGCCGGATCGCCTCCTGGCTGGCCGAGCGGCCGCTCGCCGCGCCGGTGTCGCTCGCTGCCGAGAGCGAGTTCGACGAGGAGCCGGACACCGACCCGGCCGAGCCCGGGCCGCCCGGACCGGAGGAACCGGCCCCGCTGGACGCGGCGCTGCTCGCCGCCGCGCTCGACGCCCGGGGCGAGCCGTACACGGCGGAGCCGGACGGCACGCTCGCCGGGCGGTGGGGCGACGCCACGATCCAGTTCCGCATCCTCGGCCGGCAGGGCGACGTGCTGCACGCCCGGGTGGTGGCGGAACGGCGGCTGCCGGCCGGGCGGCGCGCCGAGGCGTACGCGTTCTGCAACGCCTGGAACCACGACCGGCTGCTGCCCGCCGCGTACGTGCACGAGCCCGGCGACGGGACGCTGGTGCTGGCCGCGGGCGTCTCCACCGACCTGTCCTGCGGGGTGGCACCGGCGCAGCTCGCGGTGCTGGTGGCCGCCGCGGTCCGCACCGGCACCGCGTACGCCGAGGCGGTCGCCGCGCTGCCCTGAGCCGCCGCCCCGGCGCGCCGACGGACCGTGCCGCCGACGCGGCGCGGCCCCCGGCCACCGGGCGGTGGTGGTCGAGGGCCGCGGTCTGGGTGCGGCGATCAGCGGGCGGAAAACGCCAGCGTGTACTCGCCGGAGCCGGACAACCCGACGACGCGGTACCGGTAGGCACCGGCCGGCGTCTCGGCGGTCAGGCGGGCCGTGCCGTCGGCGGAGGTCGCGCGGGCCACGGTGCGGAACGCGCCTCCGGTGAAGCGTTGCAGCTCCAGCGCCACCCGGGCGCCGTCCGGCGCGGACAGGCACGCCTCCTGGGTGCCGTCGGGCACCCGGTAGAAGCGCCCGTCCGGCTGGATCTGGGTCCGTCCGGCGGCGATCCGGCCGGTCCGGCTCACCTGCCCGCTGCACTCGGTGTCGCCGGCCGGCGGGGTGGGCTCGGCGGTCGCGGGCGGGGTGGTCTCGCCGCCGCCCGCCGGCGGCTGCGTGGGCGCGGGCTGGTCGCCGGCGGTGACGAGGGTCAGGTTGTTGCGCTCGAGGATCTCGTTCACCGGCTGGAAGAACGTGGTGCCGCCCCGGGTGCAGTCGCCGGAGCCGCCCGAGGTGACGCCCTGCGCCTGGTCGCCGGAGAGCCACGCGCCGCCGGAGTCGCCCGGCTCGGCGCAGACGTTCGTCCGGGTCAGCCCGGTGACCGTGCCCTCCGGGTAGTTGACTGTGGCGTTCTTCGCCTGGATCAGGCCGCACCGGGTGCCGGTGGTGGAGCCGGACCGGCAGATCGACGCGCCCACCGGCGCCTCGGTGGAGCCGTTCACCGCCACCGTGCCGCCGTCGTTGAAGTCGGTCACCACGCCCTGCGGCGTCCAGTCGGCGTTCACCCGCACGAACGCCCAGTCGTCACCCGGGAACGAGGACGCGGCGAACGTGCCCTGGGCGACCCGGTTCGATCCGGTGGTGCGGTCCCCCGGCCGGCCGCAGTGCCCGGCGGTGACGAACCCGCCGACCACGGAGAAGCCCACCGAGCAGCGGCCGGCGTTGTTGATCAGGTAGGCGTCGCCGCCCCGAACGTCGAACAGCGGACGCGGGGCCTCGTCGGCGGTACGCACGCGGACCGTCGCGGCCTTCGAACCGGCGGCGGCGGCGAACCGGCGGCCGTCGGCCTCCGCGCCCGGCCGCGCGATCACGACCACCGCGTTGTCTGCCACGTCGACGTACCAGCCGGCCACGTCCGGGCTGGCGTCGGCGCCCGCCGCGTCCAGCCGGGACTTCACCGCGTCCAGCTCGGCGACGCCCCGCGCGACCCGCTTCGGGACCGCGCCCGCCGCGCGTACCCGGGCCTCACCGGCCGGGTCGGCCACCGCCACGGTGAGCGTGGCGCCGTCCGCGCTGAGCCAGCTGCCCCCGTAGCCGGCGCCGAGTTCGCCGCGCAGCCGAGTGACGGTGCCGGCCGCCCACCGCTCCGTCCGCAACCGCTTCACCGCCTGGTCGCGGGTCAGCGAGAGGTCGCGGCCCATCGCATCCAGGACCTCCGGCGCGACGCCGTCGGCCGCCGGCGCGGCCCGCCGGGGTTCCTCACCGGCGAACGACGGTACGGTCACCGCCGCCGTCAACCCGGCCGCCGCCACCAGTACGCCGATGGCTGTCATCCGTCTGCGGTCCATCCGCCACGCTCCTCCCGACCGGCGCAGGGGCAGCCGGCCGTCGGGAGGTACGGAGACGGACGCCGATCGGATGAGGGTGAGCGAAAGGTTTCGACGCGCCGTGTCGGGGCGTACCCGGAAAGCGACGGCGCCGGCCCACCGCGGACGGTGGACCGGCGCGCGGCGCGGTCGGGTCAGACCTCGACGACGGTCGGGACGATCATGGGCCGACGGCGGTACGCGTCGTTGACCCAGCGGCCCACCGTGCGGCGGACGATCTGCTGGAGCTGGTGCGGGTCGGTGATGCCGTCCGCGGCAGCCCGGTTCAGCGCCTCGGTGACCAGCGGGACCACCGGGTTGAACGCCTCCGGGTCCTCGGAGAAGCCCTTGGCCGAGACGGTCGGCCCGGCGACCACCTTGCCGGTGACCGAGTCGACCACCACTGTCGCGGCGATGAACCCGCCGTCGCCGAGGATCCGGCGCTCGGTGAGCAGCGACTCGCTCACGTCACCGACGGCGAGACCGTCGACGTAGACGTACCGGCTCTTGACCCGCCCGACCAGGCTGGCGCGGCCCTCGACCAGGTCGACCACGTCGCCGTCCTCGCAGAGCACGACCCGGTCCGGCGCGACGCCGGACTCGATGCCGAGCCGGGCGTGCGCCCGCAGGTGCCGCCACTCGCCGTGCACCGGCATCAGGTTGCTCGGGCGGACGACGTTGAGCAGGTAGAGCAGTTCGCCGGCCGGGGCGTGGCCGGAGACGTGCACCTTGGCGACGTCCTTGTGGACCACCACGGCGCCGGCCCGGGCCAGCCGGTTGATCACCCGGTAGACCGAGGTTTCGTTGCCGGGCACCAGCGAGGACGCCAGCACCACCGTGTCGCCGGGCGCGATGGTGATGTGCCGGTGGTCGCCGCTGGCCATCCGGCCCAGCGCGCTCATCGGCTCGCCCTGCGAACCGGTGGACATCAGCACGATCTGCTCGGGCGGCAGGTTCGTGGCCTCCTCGATCCCGACCACCAGGCCGGGCGGGATGTTCAGCAGGCCCAGGTCACGGGCGATGCCCATGTTGCGGACCATGGACCGGCCGATCAGCGCCACCTTGCGGCCGTGCTCGGACGCCGAGTCGAAGACCTGCTGCACCCGGTGCACGTGCGAGGCGAACGAGGCGACGATGATCCGCCCCTTGGCCTTTCCGAAGATCGAGTCGAGGACCGGGCCAATCTCCCGCTCCGGCGTGACGAAGCCGGGGATCTCCGCGTTCGTCGAGTCGGACAGCAGCAGGTCGACGCCCTCGGCGCCGAGCCGGGCGAACCCGGCCAGGTCGGTGATCCGCCCGTCCAGGGGAAGCTGGTCCATCTTGAAGTCGCCGGTGTGCAGCACCAGGCCGGCCGGGGTACGGATGGCCACCGCGAGCGCGTCCGGGATCGAGTGGTTCACCGCGAAGAACTCGCACTCGAACGGGCCCAGCCGTTCCCGGCCGCCTTCCCGCACGGTCAGCGTGTACGGCTGGATCCGCCGCTCGGCCAGCTTCGCCTCGACGAGCGCGAGCGTGAACTGGGAACCGACGAGCGGAATGTCCGGCTTGTGCGCGAGCAGGTACGGCACCGCGCCGATGTGGTCCTCGTGGCCGTGCGTGAGCACGATCGCCTGCACGTCGGCCAGCCGGTCCAGGATCGGAGCGAAGTCGGGCAGGATCAGGTCCACGCCCGGCTGCTCGACGTCGGGGAACAGCACCCCGCAGTCGACGATGAGCAGCTTGCCGTCGTACTCGAAGACGGTCATGTTCCGGCCGATGGCGCCGAGTCCGCCGAGCGGGATGATCCGCAGGCCGCCCTCGGGCAGCGGCGGGGGCAGTTCACCCTCGATGTGCGCCTCGGTCACGCGTCACCTCATTCTGCGACGCCGTCGCGCGGCGTCCGTCGTGTCGTTGATTCATTCGGGCAGGGGCAGGCCCGCCGCGGCGCAGTCGGCGCGCAGCTGGGCCAGTTCGTCACCGGTGGCGTCGACGAGCGGCGGCCGCACCGGACCGGCCGGGCGACCCTGCACCCCGAGGCCGGCCTTGACCAGGATCGTGCCCTGGGTGCGGAAGATGCCGGTGTAGAGCGGCAGCAACTGCCGGTGCAGGGCGAGCGCCCGGGCGTTGTCGCCCGCCTCGAACGCCTCGATCATCTGCTGGGTCAGCGCGCCGGTGAAGTGGGTGGAGGTGCCGACCACGCCGACCGCGCCGATCGACAGCATCGGCAGGGTCAGCGCGTCCTCGCCGCTGTAGTAGGCCAGGTCGGTGCGGCTGAGCACCTCCGCGGTGGCGAGCAGGTCGCTCTTGGCGTCCTTCACCGCGACGATCCGGCCGTGCTCGGCCAGCTTCACGAGCGTCTCGGTGGCGATCGCCACGCCCGTGCGGTGCGGGATGTCGTAGAGCATGACCGGCAGGCCGGTGGCGTCCGCGACGGTGGTGAAGTGACGCAGCAGACCGGCCTGCGGCGGCTTGTTGTAGTACGGCGTGACCACCAGCAGGCCGTGCGCGCCGGCCTTCTCGGCCTGCGTGGCCAGCTCGACGGTGTGCCGGGTGTCGTTGGTGCCCACCCCGGCGACGATGCGGGCCCGGTCGCCGACCGCCTCGACCACGGCACGGATCAGCGACTCCTTCTCCGCCTCCGTGGTGGTCGGGGACTCGCCGGTGGTGCCGTTGAGCACCAGCGCGTCGTTGCCCTGCTGGTCGACGAGGTATTCGGCGAGCCGGGCGGCGCCGTCGAGGTCCAGGCCGCCGTCCGGCGTGAACGGGGTCACCATGGCCGTCATCACTCGCCCGAACGGGCGCGACGCGCCCCGGCTGGGGGCGGCGGAGTGGTCGTGCGTCATGCTCACAACCTAGCGGACGGCCGCCGGTGACCCGGCGGCGAAGGGCGACGAGTCACTCGGCGTGCGGCGACGCTGCCACCTCGGTGCCGTCGGGCAGGGTGGAGATCTCGAAGTCGGCGAAGACGTTCGGCGCGACACCCTTGAGCTGGCGCAGGCACTCCACGGCCAGCTCGCGGATCTCCACGTCGGCGTGCTCGGTGGCGCGCATCTTCACGAAGTGGCGCCAGGCCCGGTAGTTGCCGGTCACCACGATCCGCGTCTCGGTGGCGTTGGGCAGCACCGCCCGGGCCGCCTGGCGGGCCTGCTTGCGGCGCAGCGTCGGGTTGGGCTCGTCGGTGAAGCGGGCCTCCAGCCCCTCCAGCAACTCGGTGTACGCCCGTACCGCCGCGTCGGTGGCCTCGACGAACTTCTTGTGCAGCTCCGGGTCGTCGGCGATCACCGACGGCTCGACCATCGCCGCGTCCCGCTCGGGCACGTAGCGCTGGGACAGCTGCGAGTAGGAGAAGTGCCGGTGCCGGATCAGCTCGTGCGTGAACGAGCGCGAGACGCCGCTGAAGTAGAAGCTCACCGAGCCGTGCTCCAGCACGCTCAGGTGGCCGACCTCCAGGATGTGCGCCAGGTAGCCGGCGTTGGTGGCGGTGGCCGGGTTCGGCTTCTTCCAGCTCTGGTAGCAGGCCCGGCCGGCGAACTCGGCGAGCGCCTGCCCACCGTCGGCGTCGGTGGACCACGGCACCTCTTCGGGTGCCTGGAACTGGGTCCACGCGATCAACTTGACCTGGGGCTGCACCATCTCCGGCATTCCTGCGACTGTAGTGGCCGCGCCGTCGCCGTGGAAATCGGGCACGCGGCCGTCCGGAACCGGTCAGACGTAGAGCGAGGTGAAGGGAGCCCAGGGCAGGTTGCGGACCACCGAGAAGACGCCCCAGGCGGCCAGGAACATGCCGATGACCTTGGGGCTGAACTGGATCTCGGGGAGCTTCCAGCCGAACGCCCGGTTACCCGCCCAGGCCACGAAGAGCCAGGCCAGGAACGGCAGCGCGAACACGAAGAGGAAGTGGTGGCGGGCCGCGGCGGGCAGGTCGGCGTGCAGCACGTACCAGAGCGCGCGGGTGCCGCCACAGCCCGGACAGTCGAGCCCGGTGGTCAGCTTGAGCAGGCAGGTCGGTGCGGCGTCCGGGTCGCTCCGGGTCGGGTCGCTGACCAGCGCGTACGCGATGCCGACGCCGACGCAGCCGAGCGCCGCGAGCGGCACCGCCCAGCGCGGGGCGCGGGCGTGCAGGCGCATCACCATCCGGGTGAACCGGTCGGCCTCGACCGGCTGGTACGCCGCCGGGTAACCCCCCGGCCACGGTGCTCCGGGCGCTCCGGGCGCTCCGGGCGCTCCGGGCGCTCCGGGCGCTCCGGGCGCTCCGGCGGGAGCGTGCGGACCGGCGTGCGAGTGCGTCTCGGCGTGCGAAGGCTGCCCGGCGTACGCGTAGGCGTGCGCCTCGCCCTGCGGCCCGGACTCCGGCTGCGCGTGCCCGTGCGGGTGCGACTCGGGGTGCGGGTCGGGCGCGGTGGCAGGCCGGTCAACGCTCGTCACGCGCTCACCGTACACCGGCCACGCCCACCAGCGCGGCGGCCAGCGGCCCCGCCAGGTCGCCCGCGGCGGGCGGGGCGACCGCGTCCAGACCGAGCCAGCCGGCCAGCCGGTACAGCTCGGCGGCGAGCGCCACGGCGGTCTCCCCCGGATCGGCGCCCGGCTCGACCCAGGCGGCGGGCACCAGCAGCGCCCCGGCCTTCCGGTCGGCCTTCAGGTCGACCCGGGCGGTGAAGCGCTCGCCCTGGCGGAACGGCAGCACGTAGTAGCCGTAGACCCGCTGCGGCGCCGGCACGTAGATCTCGATCCGGTAGGTGAAGCCGAACAGCCGCTCGGTGCGCCCTCGCTCCCAGACCAGCGGGTCGAACGGGCTGACCAGTGTGTTGCCGCGCACCCAGCGGGGCAGCCGGGCGTCGGCGTGCAGGTAGGCGGGGTGCCGCCAGCCCTGCACGGTGACCGGGGTCAGCTCGCCCGCCTCGACCAGCTCGGCCACCGCCTGCCGCGCCCCGGCGACCGGGAGCCGGAAGTAGTCGCGCAGCTCCGGCTCGGCGGCCACACCCAGCGAGCGGGCGGCGATCGAGACGAGCGACCGGTACGCCTCGGCGTCGCTCGGGGTGGGCGCGTCCAGCACGGCGGCCGGAAGCACCCGCTCGGGCAGGTCGTAGCGGCGGGCAAACGAGTTGGTGCGGTCGGCGGCGGTGACCTCGCCGGCCCAGAACAGGAACTCCAGGGCCCGCTTCACGACGGACCAGTTCCAGCCCCAGTTGCCGGTCTCGCGAGGCGCGTCGTGCTCGATCTCGGCCGCGGTCAGCGGGCCCCGGGCGGCCACCTCGTCGCGGACCCAGGCGATCAGCCCGGGCTGCTCCTCGGCGATCCGGCGCATGCCGCCCCACGCCTCGTCGCGGGCCTTCGCCATCCGCCAGCGCAACGCCGGATGCAGGCCCACCGGCACCAGCGACGCCTCGTGCGCCCAGTATTCGAACAGCTCACGCGGGCGGCGGTAGGCGGCGGTGTCGAGCAGGGCGGTCGGGTAGGGCCCGAGCCGGCTGTAGAGCGGCAGGTAGTGCGCCCGCTGGAGCACGTTCACCGAATCCATCTGGATCAGCCCGACCCGGTCGAGCACCCGGCGCAGATGCCGCCGGGTGGGCACGCCGGTGGGCGCCGGGTCGGCGAAGCCCTGGGCGGCCAGGGTGATCCGGCGGGCCTGGGCGAGGGAGAGCGATTCGGCCATCGTCGGCGACCCTAATCCAGCGGTACGACACCGGGAGCGGCGGCTGGACCGATCGCCCGCCGGGGCATAGAACGGACAGGTGCTCACCATTCGCCGGGAGGAACCGGACGACGCCGAAGCGATCGCCCGGGTGCACGTCCACGGCTGGCAGGCCGGTTACGCGGGGATCATGCCCGCGGAGGTGCTGACCCGGCTGAACCCGCGCGCCTGGGCGCAGCGCCGCCGCGACCTCGGCACCGCCGACCCGGAGCACCCGTTCACCACGCTCGTCGCCGAGGACGACGGCACGATCGTCGGGTTCACCACGTTCGGGCCGTACCGGAACAACCAGGACCGCGGCGACCTCGACCCGGCGCACGGCGAGCTGGTGGCGATCTACGTGGAGCCGGCGCACTGGGGCTCGGGCACCGCGCGGACGCTGCTCGCGGCGGCCCGCGACGGCCTGGCCGAGCGGGGCTGGACGGAATACCGGCTCTGGGTGCTCGCCGACAACGCCCGCGCCCGCCGCTTCTACGAGCGGGCCGGGCACTCACCGGACGGCGAGGAGTCCACCTACGCGGTGCCGCTGTCCGGCGGCCTCGCCCCGATCCTGCTCCGCGAGCTGCGGTACACCACCGGAGGCTGACCCGGCCGGGAGATCGTCGCCGCGCCGCTCGCCGTCGATGGGTGTGAGCCAGCGGCGGATCGGTAGCCCGAGCAGCAACGCCAGGCTGATCCACACGTACGTGTTGCTGCCGAGGAAGCCGTCCACGCCGGTGAAGTCCTTCTCCCAGGACCAGACGATCCGGCTGCACAGCAGCGCGTACCCGATCACCGCGGCGGCCAGCAACAGACGGCGCCGGCGGCTGCGCGCGGGCGCCGCCATGCCGTTGTCGACGAGCAGGATCAGCCCGGGCAGCAGCCAGACCAGGTGGTGCACCCAGGTCACCGGGCTGACCAGGCACATCACCGCGCCGGTCAGGGCCAGGCCGGTGGCCTCGTCGCCGGCGGCCACCGCCGCCCGCGACCGCCACCCCCAGATCACGAGCGTCACGAGTACGAGCAGCAGCCACGCGATCGTGCTGGGGTGCTGCGGGTCGAGCCGGGCCACCACCCCGCGCAGCGACTGGTTGGAGACGAACGCCAGCTCGCCGACCCGGTCGGTGTTCCACAGCGCCTCGGTCCAGAACTCCCGGGAGGCGTCAGGGAAGAGGCCGGCGGCCACCAGCGTGGCGACCGCGGCGGTGCCGACAGTGGTCAGGGCGGCCCGCCAGCGGCCGGTGACCAGCAGGTAGACGATGAAGATGCCGGGCGTCAGCTTGATCGCGGTGGCCAGGCCGATGCCCACGCCCGCCCAGCGGCTGCGCGCCGGCAGCAGCCACAGCAGGTCCACCGCCACCAGGAACAGCAGCAGCATGTTGACCTGGCCGAAGTTGACCGTCTCCCGCATCGGCTCGTACGCGGCGGCCAGGCAGAGCGCGACCGCGAGCGCGAACCAGCGGGTCCAGCCGGAGCGGCGGGCCACCGGGTCCAGCAGCCGCCAGATCACCACGGCGCTCGTCACCACCGTCAGGGTCACGCTCACCACGATCGCCGCGTTCCACGGCAGGTACGCCATCGGCAGCATCACCAGCGCGGCGAACGGCGGGTAGGTGAAGCCGTACTGCGTGCCGGAGCGCAGGAAGTCGTAGATCTCCCCGCCGTCACGCGCCCAGTAGGTCAGCGCGCCGTAGTAGACCTGCAGGTCGAAGAAGCCGTGCCGGACCGCCGCCACGGAGAGGAACACGGTGACTGCCGCGGCGAGCGCCACCACGGCGACGACCTGCGCGACCGTGCGCGCGGCACCCTGCGCCACCGTCACCCTCCTCGCCCTGCGTAGGCTCACGTGCCATGGCTGCAGGCTACGTCCGGCCCGCGCGTCCTGAGGACGCCGGCGAGATCGCACGCATCCAGCTCGCGACCTGGCGGGTCGCGTACCGCCGGATCCTGCCACGGCACGTGCTCGACAACCTCGACGAGGCGTACCTCGCGCGGCGGTGGAGTGCGGCGGTGCAGGAGCCGCCCTCGGGCGCGCACCGGGTGCTGGTCGCCGTCGAACAGGCGGCGCAATCCTATCTGGTGGGGTTCGTCGCCTCCGGTCCGGCCGACGCGGACGCGCTCGCTCCCGGCGAGCCGGCCGAGGCGCTCGGCTCGGACGTCGCGGCGGTGACGGACCTGCTGGTCGAGCCCCGGTGGGGGCGGCGCGGGCACGGCAGCCGGCTGCTCGCCGCGGCTGTCGAGCACTGGCGCGGCGACGGGCTGACCCGGGCGGTCGCGTGGGCGTTCGACGCCGACGCGGCGACCCGGAAGTTCCTCGGCTCGACCGGCTGGGAGCCGGACGGGGCGACCCGCGCGCTGGACGTGGACGACATGCTGGTCCCCCAGCTCCGCTTCCACGTGGCGACCCCGGAGTCCGCTGACGAAAACCTCTCAGCCGACCGATGAGTTCCCGTCCGGCCGCCGGTCCACCCTCACGTGGGTGGGCCGGCGGTCCCGGCACGGGGCAGGACCGCCACCCCACCCCACCGTGATCGCGTCGATCATGAAGTTGGCGGCCTTGTCGATCTCCCCATCTGCCGCCAACCTCATGATCGACCGGGAACAGGGTCCCGGGGGTCAGGCGGGGCGGAGTTCGGCGACCAGTTCGTCGTCCTCCATGGCGCCGGTGGGGTGGAAACCCAGCGCGGTGTAGAGGGCGGCGGCGGGCTTGTTGTCGGGGTGGTAGCTCAGGCGGATCGGCTCGCCCGCCTCGGCGAGCCGGTCCGCGAGCGTCCGCACCGTGGCGCGGCCCAGGCCCCGGCCCTGCTCGGCGGCGTCGATCACCATGCCGCCGATCCAGCGCGACCCGTCGTCGTCCACGCCCCACATGACGTGGCCGACGACCGTCTCGTCGGCGTACACCGCGAGCGAGTTCCAGACCTCCGAGCGCTCGGTGAGGAGCAGGTAGCGGGCGGCCAGCGCGGCCACGAAGGCACGCTGGTCGTCGTGCGGCGCGACGTCCGCGACGGCCCGCCAGTTGTCGTCGTCCACCGGCCGCAGCGTCACCCGGCGGCCGGCGCGGTCGGAATGCCCGGAATCGATCATGAGCAGAGGGTACGCCCAGGTCAGTCGAGCAGGGCGTCCAGACCGACTGTGAGACCGGGCCGGCGACCCACCTCCCGGACCGCGAGCAGCACGCCGGGCATGAACGACACCCGGTCGTACGAGTCGTGCCGGATGGTCAGCGTCTCGCCAGTGGTGCCGAACAGCACCTCCTGGTGGGCGACCAGGCCGGTGGCGCGTACCGCGTGCACGCGTACCCCGTCGATGTCGGCACCGCGGGCGCCGGCCACCTCGTCGCGGGTGGCGTCCGGCGCGGGCCCCAGGCCGGCGTCGGCGCGGGCCGCGGCGATCAGCCGGGCGGTGTGGGTGGCGGTCCCGCTCGGCGCGTCCAGCTTGCGCGGGTGGTGCTGCTCGACGATCTCGACCGACTCGAAGTAGCGGGCGGCGCGCGCCGCGAACTGCATCATCAGCACCGCGCCGATGCCGAAGTTGGGGGCGATCACCACGCCCAGCCCGGGCCGGTCGTCGAGCCAGCCCCGCACCTGCGCGAGCCGCTGCTCGGTGAATCCGGTGGTGCCGACCACCGCGTGCACGCCGTTCTCGACGCACCAGCGCAGGTTGTCCATGACCGCGTCGGGGGTGGTGAAGTCGACGACCACCCCGGCGCCCGCCTGCGCCACCGCGTCCAGGTCGTCGCCCTGGTCGACGGCCGCTACCAGCTCCAGGTCGGCGGCGGAGTCGACCGCCTTGCAGACCTCCATGCCCATCCGGCCCCGCGCGCCCAGCACACCGACCCGGGCCGCCGTCCTCTGCTGCTCAGTCACGGGCCACAACCTATCCCAGCGCCCGGCGTGCGGTCCGGCGGACCGGCAGGCCGCTCAGCCCGTGACCGTGAAGCTGCCGGAGTCGAACGGGCCGACCACCGCCAGGGACATCGGCCGTCCGAGCAGGTCGGCGGCGAGCGCGTTCACGTCGTCGAGCGTCACGGCGTCCACCCGGGACAGCAGGTCGTCCACCGGCATCAGGTTGCCGTAGAGCAGCTCGCCCTTGGCGAGCCGGCTCATCCGCGAGCCGGTGTCCTCCAGCCCGAGCACGAACGAGCCCTTGCTCATCCCCTTGCCGCGGGTCAGTTCCGCCTCGGTGATCCCCTCGGCGGCCACCCGCGCCAGCCCCGCACGGGTCAGGTCCAGCACCTCGTCCACCTTGCCCGGCGCACAACCGGCGTAGACGGCGAACACGCCGCTGTCGGCGTACTGGCTGGCGTAGGAGTAGACCGAGTACGCCAGGCCCCGCTGTTCCCGGATCTCCTGAAACAGCCGGCTGGACATGCCGCCGCCGAGCACGTTGTTCAGTACGCCGAGGGCGAACCGCCGGTCGTCGGTGCGGTCGATCCCCGGGCAGCCGAGGATGACGTGCGCCTGCTCGGTCTCCTTCGGCTCGACGAGCGTGGTGGCCGGCTTCGTGCGTACCGCCGGGGTGGCCGACCGGTGCGGCGCGGGCGACGCCGGGTCGGTGTCCAGCGGGGTGCCGCGCAGCGCCTGCCGGACCAGCTTGACCACGGCGGCGTGGTCGAGGTTGCCGGCGGCGGCGATCACGATCTGCGGCGCGGTGTAGCGGCGGCGGTAGAAGCTCTGGATCTGCCGCCGGGTCATCGGCGTGACCGTCTCCTCCGTGCCGGAGATGAGCCGGCCCAGCGGGTGGTCGCCGTAGACGGCGCGGGCGAACAGGTCGTGCACCTCGTCGCCGGGCTCGTCGTCGTGCATGGCGATCTCTTCGAGGATGACGCCGCGTTCGGTCTCCACGTCCGCGGGGGCCAGCACCGAGTCGGCGACCAGGTCGCACATGACGTCGATGGCCAGCGGCAGGTCCTCGTCCAGCACCCGCGCGTAGTAGCAGGTGTATTCCTTCGTGGTGAAGGCGTTCGTCTCGCCGCCCACGGCCTCGATCTGCGCCGAGATCTCCAGCGCGCTGCGCTTGTTGGTGCCCTTGAACAGCAGGTGCTCCAGGAAGTGCGCGGCACCGGCCTGCGTGCCGGTCTCGTCGCGCGAGCCGACCGCCACCCAGATGCCGAACGACACGCTGCGCATCGCCGGGATCGCCTCGGTGAGCACCCGCAGCCCGCTGGGCAGCACGGTACGGCGGACGGTGCCGCCGAGCGGGTCGTCGCTGAGCGTACGGGTGACCGCGCGGGCCGCCGAGCCGATCGGCGCCACCCCCCGTCCCGTCGAGGCGCCTGACGAACTCACGAGAACCTGCTCTCCGGATGACGAGGAACGGCGGGACGTACGACGGCTCCAGCTCGCGCGGGCGACCTGGAGCCGTGGGCCGGCCCGGGTGACGCGGACGTCACCCGGGCCGGTCGGTGAATCAGCTGTGCCGGGTCCGGCGGCGCGGACGGGACTCGCCGCCGCCCTCGCCACCCTCGGAGCGGCGCTCGCCACCCTCGGAGCGGCGCTCGCCACGGTCACCACGGTCGCCCCGGTCACGCGGGCCACGGTCGCCGCCGCGGTCCCGGCCCGACGGACGGTCGCCGCCACCGGCCGCGCCCTCGGCCGGCGCCTCGGCGCCCTCCGGGCGGATCTTGTCCAGGTAGATCTTGCCGCGGGCGTCGATGTCCGCGATCTCCACCTCGACCTTGTCGCCGACGTTGAGGTAGTCCTCGACCTTCTCGACCCGCTTGCCGTCGCCCACCTTGGAGATGTGCAGCAGGCCGTCGCGGCCCGGCAGCAGCGAGATGAAGGCGCCGAACGCGGCGGTCTTCACCACGGTGCCGAGGAACCGCTCGCCGACCTTGGGCAGCGTCGGGTTGGCGATCCCGTTGATCCGGTCCACAGCGGCCTGGGCCGCCGGCCCGTTGGTCGCGCCGACGTAGATCGTGCCGTCGTCCTCGATGGAGATCTCGGCGCCGGTCTCGTCCTGGATCGCGTTGATGGTCTGGCCCTTCGGGCCGATCACCATGCCGATCTTGTCGACCGGGATCTTCACGGTGGTGACCCGCGGCGCGTAGTCCGACATCTCGGCCGGCGCCTCGATGGCCCGCTGCATCACGTCGAGGATGGTCTGCCGGGCCTCGTGCGCCTGCTGCAGCGCGGCGGCCAGGACGTCCGACGGGATGCCGTCCAGCTTGGTGTCGAGCTGCAGCGCGGTGACGAAGTCACGGGTGCCGGCGACCTTGAAGTCCATGTCGCCGAACGCGTCCTCGGCGCCGAGGATGTCGGTCAGCGTCACGTACTGGGTCTTGCCGTCGACCTCGTCGGAGATGAGGCCCATGGCGATGCCGGCGACCGGCGCCTTCAGCGGCACACCGGCCGAGAGCAGGCCCAGCGTCGAGGCGCAGACCGAACCCATCGAGGTGGAGCCGTTGGAGCCGAGCGCCTCGGAGACCTGCCGGATGGCGTACGGGAACTCCTCGCGCGAGGGCAGCACCGGGAGCAGCGCCCGCTCGGCGAGCGCGCCGTGGCCGATCTCGCGCCGCTTCGGCGAGCCGACCCGGCCGGTCTCACCGGTCGAGTACGGCGGGAAGTTGTAGTTGTGCATGTAGCGCTTGCGGTTCTCCGGGGACAGCGTGTCCACCATCTGCTCCATGCGCAGCATGTTCAGCGTGGTGACGCCCAGGATCTGGGTCTCGCCGCGCTCGAACAGCGCCGAGCCGTGCACCCGCGGCAGCACGCCGACCTCGGCGGACAGCGGACGGATGTCACGCGGGCCGCGGCCGTCGATGCGGACCTGCTCGCGCAGCACCCGGTTGCGGACCTCGGACTTGGTCAGCGACCGGAACGCGGCGGACAGCTCCTTCTCGCGGCCCTCGAACCGGCCGGTCAGCTCCTCGGCGACCTTGGCCTTGATCCGGTCCAGGGCCTCCTCGCGGTCGGCCTTGCCGGCGATCTTCAGCGCCTCGGCGACCTCGGCGCGGGCCACCTCGGCCACCGCGTCGTACGCGTCGTCGGAGTAGTCAAGAAAGACCGGGAACTCGGCGACCGGCTTGGCGGCCACCTCGGCCAGCTCGCTCTGCGCACGGCACAGCTCGCGGATGGCCGGCTTGGCGGCCTCCAGGCCGCTGGCCACGATCTCCTCGGTCGGCGCGGTCGCGCCACCCGAGATCAGGGTCACGGCGTTCGGGGTGGCCTCGGCCTCGACCATCATGATCGCGACCTCGCCGTCCGGCAGGGTGCGGCCGGCCACGACCATGTCGAAGGTGGCCCGCTCGAGCTCCTCCAGCGTCGGGAAGGCGACCCACTGGCCGTCGACGTGCGCGACCCGGGTCGCGCCGATCGGGCCGGAGAACGGCAGGCCGGAGAGCTTGGTCGACATCGAGGCGGCATTGATCGCCACCACGTCGTACGGGTGCTGCGGGTCGAGCGCCAGCACCGTCTCGACGACCTGGACCTCGTTGCGCAGGCCCTTGACGAACGACGGGCGCAGCGGCCGGTCGATCAGCCGGCAGGTGAGGATGGCGTCCTCGCTGGGCCGGCCCTCGCGGCGGAAGAACGAGCCGGGGATGCGGCCCGCGGCGTACATCCGCTCCTCGACGTCCACGGTCAGCGGGAAGAAGTCGAACGACTCGCGCGGCTGCTTGCCGGCCGTGGTGGCGGAGAGGACGACCGTCTCGCCGAGCTGGGCGACGACGGAGCCGGCGGCCTGGCGGGCCAGACGGCCGGTGGAGAAGGTGATCTCACGGGTGCCGAAGGACCCGTTGTCGATCACCGCGGTGCGGGATTCGGTGCCGAGGTTGGTCTCGGTCATGTGCTGTGGTGCTCCTTCGCGTCGTCGGCCGACGACACGGGAACTGCTCAGGCGGCCGGTCTTCGATCGAAGCGCCCGGGGAGGCCGGCGTCGTGCCGGGGTTCCCGGGGGCCACTACCGGAGACCGGTGCTGACCGGCTCCCTCTTCGGGTGTCGCGCGGCCGGGTTCTTCGGTGGTACTGCAACGGGGGAGCAGCCAGGCGGCCACTCCCCCGTCAGGTCATCGGCGCAGGCCGAGCCGCTCGATGAGCGACCGGTAGCGGTTGATGTCCTTCTTCTGGACGTAGTTGAGCAGCCGGCGGCGCCGGCCGACCAGCAGCAGCAGCCCACGGCGGCTGTGGTGGTCGTGCTTGTGCACCTTCAGGTGCTCGGTGAGCTCCGCGATCCGCTTGGTCAGGACCGCGACCTGCACCTCGGGCGAGCCGGTGTCGCCCTCGGCGGTCGCGTACTCCTGGCGGATCTTGGCCTTGGCTTCCTGGTCGAGCGCCATGTTCTCCCTGTTTCGTGGGTCATTCGATGAGGTCCGGAGCGGTCGTGGTGACCGGTGCAACGGACCGGTTCCTCGCACCCGCGGCGTCGTGCAGGCACGCGAGGCCCCCGTCGGTCAGCCGACGTCTCCGTCAGCCTACCAGCCCTCGGGACGGACGGCCGGTCAAGGTCGCTCCGCGCGGGTCAGAGCACCGCCCGGCGGGTGCGCTCCACGTCCTCGGCGATCTGGGCCACCAGCGGTTCGACCGCGTCGTATGTCCGCTGCTCACGCAGGTGCGCCACGAAGTCCAGGGCCAGCCGCTCACCGTACAGGTCGCCGGTGAAGTCCAGCGCGTACGCCTCCACCCGCCGCTCCCGGCCGGAGAACGTCGGGTTGGTGCCGATCGACACCGCCGCCGCCAGCGGTTCCCCGTCACGGCGGACCAGACGGGCCGCGTACACGCCGTCGGCGGGCACCGCCGCGTACCTGTGGGTCAGCAGGTTGGCGGTGGGGTAACCCAGCTCACGTCCGCGCTGGTCGCCGCGGACCACCACGCCCTCCACCCGGTGCGGGCGGCCGAGCGCCGCCGCCGCCGCGCCCACGTCGCCCGCG
The DNA here is from genome assembly GCF_027497355.1 of Micromonospora sp. WMMA1947. Lineage (NCBI taxonomy): Bacteria > Bacillati > Actinomycetota > Actinomycetes > Micromonosporales > Micromonosporaceae > Micromonospora > Micromonospora sp. WMMA1947. The sequence goes on from NZ_CP114909.1 coordinate 450,154, forward strand.
TCGACGCAGGACCTGATGTACGTGGAGGAGAAGACCGTCCCCGCCTCGGCGACCAGCGGGGCCCCCTCGACGGCGAACCCGAAGGTGCGGCCCAGACGTTCCAGCAGCGGCACGTCCCCGGCCGCCCGGTGCCCGAACCGGAAGTTGTCCCCGACCACCACGAGCGCGGCGTGCAGGTGCTCGACCAGGACGTCGTGCACGAACGCCTCGGGTGGCAGCCGGGAGAACTCGACGGTGAACGGCACCACGCAGAGCACGTCCACGCCGAGCGCCTCGATCAGCTCGGCCTTGCGCGCCGGCTCGGTGAGCACCGCCGGGTGCGAGCCCGGGCGCACCACCTCGGCCGGGTGCGGGTCGAACGTCACCACCACCGACTTGACGCCCAGTTCCCGGGCCCGCGCCACGGCGTGACCGATGGTGGCCTGGTGCCCCCGGTGCACGCCGTCGAAGACGCCGATGGTGACCACCGAGCGTCCCCAGCCGCCGGGCGCCGCCTCGTACCCCCGCCACCGCTGCATGCCGTCTCCTCCCCTGTCCGCCCGCGCGCCGTTCAGGCCGGGGCCAGCACGATCTCCGCGCGGGCCCGACCGTCCCGCTCGCTGACGATAGCGATCAGCCCGCCCGCCGGGCCGAAGACGGCGTACGGCCCGGTGATCCCGGCCGGCGCCAGCGGCCCGCCGTGGGACAGCACCCGGGCCTCGTCGGCGGTGGCGTCCCGGCGCGGGAAGAACCGCTCGGCGGCGGCGTCCAGCGGCAGGTTCACCACGTCCGGCGCGCGCTCCTCGAGCTGGTCGAGCGTGGCCGCCTCGGCGAGCGTGAACCCGCCCACAGCGGTCCGGCGCAGCGCGGTGAGGTGACCGCCGACACCGAGGGCCGCGCCCGCGTCGCGGGCCAGCGCCCTGATGTACGTCCCGGACGAGCAGGTCACGTCCACGTCCACGTCCACCACGTCCGGGACGTCCCGGCGGATCTCCACCACGTCCAGCCGCGACACGGTGACCCGGCGGGCGGGCAGCTCGACCGCCTCACCGTCGCGGACCCGCTTGTACGCCCGCTGTCCATTGATCTTGATGGCGCTGACCGCGCTCGGCACCTGGTCGATCTCGCCGGTGAGCGCGGTGAGCGCGGCGCGTACCCCGTCGTCGGTGACCGCGCCGGCCGGGGTGGTGGCGACCACCTCGCCCTCGGCGTCGTCGGTGACAGTGGCCTGCCCCAGCCGGATCGTCGCGGCGTAGCTCTTGCCGGCGCCGATCACGTACGTGAGCAGCCGGGTCGCCCGGCCCACCCCGATCACCAGCACGCCGGTGGCCATCGGGTCCAGCGTGCCGCCGTGACCGACGCGGCGGGTACGGGCCAGCCGCCGGATGCGGGCCACGACGTCGTGCGACGTCATGCCGCCGGGTTTGTCGACCACGATCAGACCGTCTGTGCTCACGACCGCCAAGCCTGCCAGACGGCGCCGCTCCTCCCTGCGGGGGATACCGCCCTGCTTCGGCCGGGTGTCAAGATCGTGCGCCAGCGCCCCGTCTGCCCGGGAAGTCCGATGACCGATCACCGTTCCGCCTCCGATCCGTACGCCACCGATCGTCCGACGGAGGACGACCTGGGACGGGTGCCCGAGTGGCTGCGCCGGCCCGCGCCGGAGGTCGAGCCGGGCCGCGGCGACCGCCTGCGGATCGCGCTCGGCGGGCACTCCGGCAAGCTGCTCGGCGGCGTGGTCGTGCTGGCGCTGCTCGCCTTCTTCGGGCTCGTCGGGGGCGTCGGCTACCAGGGCTTCCAGCGCTGGCGCGAGCCGGCCGCCGAACACCCCACGGTCAGCCTGCCGGTCGGTGAGCAGGCCTCCTCGTCGGCCTCGCCGCCACCGGCCGCCGGTCCGTTCGACGGCACCCCGGCGTCCGCCTTCCCGGAGGGTACGGCGGGGATCGCGCTGCCCCGGGCCAAGCGGACCGGCGCGTTCAGCGAGAAGCAGGTGGCCGACGCGCTGACCAAGGTTCGCAAGGCCCTGGTGACCGCCCGGCTGGACCGCACGTTCTTCACCGCGAAGAACCCGGAGCGGCTGGTCCGCCAGTTCGCCCCGGACGCGCGGGCCGGCGTGCGCGACGACTTCCCCACCGGCGAGGCGAGCACCTACGCGACCCGGCTCGCCCCCGGCGCCCGGCTCACCGCCGACCAGCCCCGGGTCAAGGGCCGGATCAGCTACCGGGCGACGAAGGACCGGGACGGCATCCGCATCCTCGAGGTGACCACGAACTTCGTCTGGGCGTACGCCTTCTCCACCGCCCGCCCCGCCCCGGGCGCCGGCGTGGTGGTGGTCCACGACACGGTGAGGTGGAGCACCCCGCACCCGGCCGACGTGACCACCGGCTCCGTCGGTCTGTGGATCGAGCGGGCCGACTCGTACGCCTCCAACATCGACTGCGTCGCGCTGGACAAGGGGCTGCTCGCGCTCGGCAAGCCCTCGCTCGGCGGGCCGGCCGACCCGGACCCGGACGCTGTCTTCGACCCGGACAAGACAGTCGACCTGCCGGACACCTGCTGACCCGCCCGTCTCACCACACCGCCCTCGATGGGAGCCTTTCGATGAGCGACGCCCCGCCACCGCACCGTGCCCGGGTCGACCTGCCGGACTGGATGCGCAATCCGGAGCCGCCCCGCCGTACCCTCGGCCGCCGCCTGTCCGACCTGGTCGACGGCGTACCGGCGCTGGCGGCGGCGCGCCGCCGGATCTGGGCCTGGCAGGGCCGGACCCGATTCGGCGAGCGGCATCCCACGATGGCCGCGATCGGGTCGTTCGTGTTCGTCCTGGTGACCGCGACGCTGCTGGTCGTCGGCATGCTCTACCTCGCGTGGGCGATCCGGCAGGGCCGGATCTGACCGGCACGGAACGGGACAGCGGGATCGGCGGCCGGGTGCAATGATCATGCGCCCCCTGCCCCTGCGCCCCCTCTGGAACGCCGCATGAGCACCGAAGACGGGACCACCCCACCCGAGCCGGATCCCTACGCCGTCGCCTCCCGGGGCGAGGAGATCCGGCTGCCGAGCTGGATGACCGGCGCGGACACGCACGTCCCGCTGACCCGCGCCGAGCGCTTCCGCATGGTCTGGTCCCGGCAGCGCGGCAAGCGCCACGTCGCCTTCGTGGTGGTGCTCGCCCTGGTGCTGATCGGCGGCACGGCCGTGATCGGCCGGGTCACCGTCGATCGCGTACGGTCCGGCACCGCCGCCGCGGCCTCGGCCTCGGCCAGCCCGTCTCCGGTTCCGCTCAGCCGGGTGGGCGAGCCGCGCGACCTCTTCGCCGGCACACTCGGCGCGGACTTCGCGATCGGCGCGGCCGGGATCGTCCTGCCGCAGGCCACGGCGCGACCGCCGTTCACCGCCGGCCAGGTGGCCACGGCACTCGGCCAGGTCCGGGCCGCGCTGATCCAGGCCCGGCTCGACCTGTCCATGATCCTCGGCGACACGGAGCCGTTCCTGGCGCTGCTGGCGCCTGCCTCGCGCGCGCAGACGCGTACCGACTTCGAGGACTCGTCGTTCCTCAACTACGCCACCCGGATCGGCTCGCAGGACCGCGCCGACGAGATCCGGGTCCGGGGTGAGATGCGCTACCGGGCCGTCACCGGCGACGACGGCCGGCCGATCCTGCGGATCACCACCGAGTACGTCTGGATGTACGCGTTCGACGTGCCGCGGACGACGCCGGGCCGGGCCGGAATCGCCACCATCCGCGACCGGGTCGTCTGGGAGGTCCCCCACCCCGACGGGCTGCCGGCGGCGAAGCGCGGCCTCTGGCTCGTCTCGGCTCAGGCGAGCACGAGCAACGTCGACTGCGCGCGGCTGAGCGCGGGCTTCTTCGTGGTCGAGCCGTGGATGGGCGGCCCCGGTTCGTTCCAGCCCTGCTGACCGGCGTCAGCGCACCGCGCCGGTCACCGCCCACGCGCCCGAACGCACCCGCAGCAGCAGGCCGGCCAGCCGCAGCACCACGAACAGCATCAGCCCGGCCCAGATCCCGCCCAGCCCGAGCTCGAACGCGTAGGCCAGCCAGATCGCCGGCAGGAACCCGCCGAACGCGCACACGATGGTGAGGTTCCGCAGGTAGCGCACGTCGCCCGCGCCGATCAGCACCCCGTCGAGCGCGAACACCACGCCACCGATCGGCTGGAGCGCGACGAACCAGGGCCAGGCCGTCATGGCCTGCTCGCGTACCTGCGGATCGGAGCTGAACCACGACGGCACCACGCCGGCGCCAGCGGCGATGAGCACCGCGAAGGCCACGCCGCACAGCCCGCCGAGCAGCGCGACGCGGCGGGCCAGGAACCGCGCGCCGGCCGCGTCGCCGGCGCCGAGCGCGGCGCCGACGAGCGACTGCGCGGCGATGGCCAGGGCGTCGAGCACCAGCACCGTGAAGAACCACAGTTGCAGGGCGATCTGGTGCGCGCCGACCGCGGCGGCGCCGAACCGGGCCGCTACCGCTGTCGCGGACAGGAAGCTGGCCTGGAACGCGACACCACGCACGAGCAGGTCCCGGCTCAGCACGAGCTGCTGGCCGATCACCCGGGGCCGGGGCCGCAGCGAGACCCGCTCGCGCACCAGCGCGCCCGCGAACAGGACGCCGGAGAGCGTCTGCGCGATCGCGTTCGCCACCGCCGAGCCGACCAGGCCGAGCCCGGCCGGATAGACCAGCAGCGGGCAGAGCACCGCGGAGAGCAGGTTGGGGCCGAGCACGAACAGCAGCGGGCGGCGGGTGTCCTGGATGCCGCGCAGCCAGCCGTTGCCGGCGGCGGCGAGCAGCAGTCCGGGCGCGCCGAGCGCCGCGACCCGCAGCCATCCGGCGGCGGCGTCGGCCACCTCGCCGTGGCCGCCGACGAGGGTACGCGCCAGCGCGCCCCCGCCGATGCCGATGGCGACCGCCACCAGCACTCCGGTGGCCAGCGCGAGCCAGGACGCCTGCACGCCCTCGGCAACCGCGGCGGCCCGGTCCCCCGCTCCGAAGCGGCGGGCCGAGCGGCCCGTGGTGCCGTACGCGACCACGGTGCCGACCCAGGCGGTGAGCGTCATGACCGTGCCGCCGACCGCGAGCGCGGCCAGCGGCACCCGGCCCAGGTGACCGACCACGGCGGTGTCGACGAGGACGTACAGCGGCTCGGCGGCCAGCACCACGAGGGCGGGCAGCGCGAGTGCGGCGATCCGCCGCGGCGAGGCGGTGACGGGGGTGGCGGTGGTGCTCATCGCCGCCGATCCTGGCATGCGCCCAGTAAGGTCCGCAAGGCAGGGGGCTACTTACCCACACCGGCCAGGAAGCGGGCCGTGTCACGCCGCCCGCGCAGGCGGCGCACCGGCAGTGCCGGGGCGTGCTCGGCGAGCGCGGCGAAGACCCGGGGCCGGGAGTCACGGGGGTAGCGCCAGACGGAGGGCAGGAAGTCGAGATCGAGCCGCTCCGGGCAGCCCTCGGGCCGGTCGGGGCGGGGCGCCGCGCGATGTGCCCACCGGCGGCGGACGATCCGGACCAGGCAACGCGGCCGGGAGGTGTCGCAGAGCACCAGCAGGTCGGCGCGGGGCAACCGCAGGTCGAGGGTGCTCGCGTAGTTGCCGTCCATCACCCAGGCCGGGCGGGCGGCGAGCGCTGCCACCTCGGCGCGGAAGTCAGCCGGGGCCGACGCGGTCCAGCCGGGGCGCCAGTAGTGCCGGTCGAGGTGGATCAGGGGGAGGTCGAGTCGCCGGGCCAGTTCACCGGCGAGCGTGCTCTTGCCGGCGCCGGAGCTGCCGACCACGAGGATGCGTCGCACCGGGCGACGGTAGCGCGGAAGCGGGTTCCCGCGCGGCGGTGACGCCGGCGCCGGGCTGCGGGTGCGGCCCGGCCGGCGTCACCGCCGGACGGCGTACGTCACTGACGGGTGTCCATCGAGGTCTGCAGCGCGCGGCGCATCTGCTCGCGCGCCTCGTCGGTGGTGGTCTCGGTCTGCGGCTTGCGCTTGCTGGGCATCTGAGGTCCTTCCAGGGTGCGGACCACCGGGACGTGGCGGTCCTACGGGCGCCCGGCGCTCCGGATCGGCGCGACGACTGATCGCGCCGCGACCGGAAGTCGTCGGCGGCTGAGCGCCCGGCAGCGGTCCGGGATCACCGGAGCGGCTCGCCTGGCAGCGGGAGCCCGGGTCGGTCCGACCCTGGAGGGAGGCGACGCCGGGTGCGGCACCACCGCCCGTGACCAGCGCCGCGAAGCGCCGGTCCCGCACCCAAATTAACGTTCACTTTCCAGATACTGCCCACAGTTCCCGAAATGCGGAAGATCAACCTCGTCGTCCCGGCCCGGCGGGGCGGTCAGCGGGCCAGGAAGTGCCAGCCCAGCCACCACCAGAAACCGAACAGCCCGATCCGGCCGACCGGCACCGGGCCCACCTCGTACCGCATCACGAACGCGCAGACGTCGGCCAGCGACGGGATCCGCGAGCCCTCCCGGCGCGCGGCCCACTCGACGACGGCGAACAGCACGATCGAGACTCCGAACCCGCCGATCGCCAGTGCCCGCATCATCGGCGCACCAGTCCCCAGAACGCGGACAGCCACGCGAACCAGGCCGCCGAACGGACCAGGTTGTCCTCCAGCAGCGGATCGGCCAGCCGGGAGAGGGTGGGGAAGTCGTCGCCCGCCGCCGCCACGAACGTCGCCCCCTCGAAGACCCCGAAGACGGTCACCGGGACCAGCCACCACAGCGCGACCGACGGCAGCCGGCGCGGCGCCGGACGCCGGGGCACCCGGTTGCTCAGGCCGACCCAGATCAACCCCCCGCCGGTGGTGAGGATGTAGAGGTTCGCCGCGGTCGAGAAGGACGGCATCTGCCCCCCGACCAGGGACAGGCAGATCAGCACCGGCACGGAGACGACCGGCCGGTCCCAGGCCCGGGGCGCCTCGACGGTGAGCTCACGGGGATGATCCATCACCCGATTGTCCCCAGCGTCACGGACGGCGGAAAGCCCGGCACGCGTCGTGATCCCCGGAAATGCCGCCGATCGGCTCACACTTCAGATCGCCGCCGCACCTCGGCGCGGCAGAAATATCGGGGCAATTCCAGCCCGAAGGGCTAGAGCGTGCCGGTGGCCAGCTCGGCGCGGATCCGCCCGACCACCTCGTCGAGGGATCCCCGCCCGGTGAAGCCGGCCGCGAACCGGTGCCCGCCGCCGCCGAGCGCCACCGCCACCCGGCTCACGTCCACCGCGCCCTTGCTGCGCAGCGACACCGCCCACTCGGCCTCGCCGGCCTGCTTCACCACACAGCTCACGTCCGCCTCGGCGGTGCAGCGCACCGAGTCGATGAGCGCCTCCAGCACGTACGCGGGCTGCTCGTGGCGGATCAGGTCGTCGCGGGTCGCGTACGTCCAGACGAGGCCGTGCCCGGCGGCGGCCGCCGGTTCCAGCGTGGCCCGGCCGAGCACCTCGCCGAAGAGGCGGACGGCACCGAACGGGCGGGTGTCGAAGATCCGCCGGGAGATGTCCCCGGGCCGGATGCCGGTGGCCACCAGGCGCGCTGCCGTCTCGTGCACGGCCGGGGTGGTCGCCTCGAAGCGGAACGAGCCGGTGTCCGTGGTGAGCGCGACGTACAGCCCGGTCGCCATCTCCGCGTCCAGCATCACGCCGAGCCGGTCCAGCAGCTCCAGCGCGACCACGGAGGTCGCGGCGGCGTGCGGGTCGACCAGATTGATCCGGCCGAACCCGCTGTTCGAGGCGTGGTGGTCGAGCACGAGCGACGTGCCCGCCGTGTCCAGCCGGTCGACCAGGTCGCCCAGCCGGGACTCGCTCGCCGCGTCGAAGCAGATCACCAGGTCCGGAGCCGGGTACGCGTCGTCCTGCGGCACCAGCAGATCCATGCCGGGCATCCACCGGAACGGCTCGGGCACCTCCGGCGGGCCGGGGAAGGTGGCCTGGAGATCGCGGACACCGAGCCGGCGCAGGCCCAGCCCGAAGCCGAGCATGCTGCCCAGCGCGTCCCCGTCCGGGTTCACGTGGCAGATCAGCAGCACCCGCGCGCCGGCGGGAAGGTCGCGTACCGCCGCGACGGCGGACGCCCACGCGGTCTCGGTGGGCCCGGCGGCCTCGGTCACCGGCGGTCGCCGGCGCGCGGCTCGTCGTCGTCCTCGTCCTCGTTGTCGGCGGAGGCGTCCTCGTCGTCCTCGACCCGGTACGGCTGGGCCTCGCCCGCGTACGAGGCCTTCGCGGCCAGCCGCTGCACCTCGGCGTCGGCGGTACGCGCGGCGGCCAGCAGGTCGTCGATGTGCTTGACCTGGTCCTGCACGTCGTCGAGGACGAAGGTGAGCGTCGGCGAGTGCCGCAGCCCGAGCGCCTTGCCGACGGTGCTGCGCAGCATGCCCTTGGCGCTCTCCAGCGCGGCGGCGGTGCTCGCCTGGGCCGCCGCGTCTCCGAGCACCGTGTAGAAGACGGTGGCGTCGCGCAGGTCGGCGGTGATCCGGGCGTCGGTGATCGTGATCATGCCGAGCCGGGGGTCCTTGATCTGGCTGCGCACCACCGACGCGACGAGTTCCCGGATGCGCTCCGCGTGCCGGCGAACCTTTGCCTGATCCGTCATGTCCCCCACCTCCGGGATCACCTGTACCCATGACGACGCCGGATCATCATGCGACCCGGGCCGTCGGCCGGAGACGGCGGGCGCGTGGGCGCCGCCGGGTCCGACCGCCCAACGCTGAAGAACACTACCCGCGCCCGGCCGGGCGTCGCGCGGCACGGCCGGAGTGCGGCGCGACGCGCCGTCAGTCGTCCGCGCCGTGCAGGCGACGGCGTACCGACAGCAGCTCGGTCTCCGGACGGGCGGCGACCAGCCGCTCACAGGAGTCGAGCACCTCGCGGACGTGAGCCGGCTCGGCGGCCACCACCGCCACCCCGATCTCGGCCCGGCCGTGCAGGTCCAGCGCCCCCACCTCGGCGGCGGAGACCTCGAACTTGCGCAGCGCGGCGACGATCGGCCGGACGTAGGACCGCTTGGCCTTCAGGGACCGGGAGTCACCCGGGAGCAACAGGTCGAACAGTGCGGTTCCGGTATACACGGCGAGCAACGGTACGCCGGGCGGCCCGGACCGGCACGCGATTAAGGCGCGACCGCCACCAGCACGTCCCGCTCGATCGCCTGGTCGACCCGGTGCGCGAAGTCGCCGAAGCCGGGACCGTCGAGCACCCGCAGCCCCGCGTCGGTCAGCACCGCCTCCGCCTGCGCCCGCGGCGCGACGTGCGTGTTCCAGGACAGCCCGATCGCGCCACCCGGGCGCAGCAGCTCCCGCCACACCGGCACGGCGGCGGTGAGCAGCTCCAGCGGGCTGCGGGACAACCCCTGGCCGGTACGGCTGCCGTGCGCCACCCCGTACGGCGCGTCGGTGACGATCACGTCCGCGCAGCGGGCGCGCAACGCCTCGCGGGCCCGGGTGGTGTCGGTGTTGAGCACGGTGACGCGCTGGGTGGCCCCGGCCCGGTGCTCGTCCCGCGACGGTGCGACGACGGCCTCGAAGCGGCGGGCGACGAGCTTGCGGTCCCGGCGCACCGACGTCGACTCGGCGGTGTGCTTGAGGCGCTTGCGGCGCAGCCAGGTACGCAGGAACGCCGCGTACGCCTCCACGTCCTGACTGTCACGCTCGATGCCGATGCCGTCGTAGCCGTACATCAGCGCCTGGTTGAGCGTGGTGCCCCGGCCGCAGAGCGGGTCCAGCACCACCACCGGCCCGTCCAGCATCCGCGGCGCGGCGGCGGAGGCGAGCACCGTGACGTTGAGCAGCAGCCGGGTGAACTGCTCGTTGGTCTTGCCGGCGTACTTCGGGATGGTGATCAGGTCGGAGTCGTACCGGGCCAGCGGGCGCAGCGGCACCGGCCGCAACAGGTCGTCACCGACCCGTTCGAACAACGCGTACGCCGCCGACAGGTTCGCCAGGTGGGCCAGGTCCCGCTCGCCCAGCCCGGGCTCGGCGGTGGCGAACGTCAGGTACTCCACCCCGCCGATCCTCGTCACCTCCGCGTCGCCCGGTGCCACGCCCAGTACGCCGGAACCGGCGAACACGGCCAGTTCGGCACACGCGAGACGGGCCGCCGCGTCGGCGTAGACGCGGTTGGCGGAGGGGGCGAGGAGCAGCGCGTACCGGATCACGCCGGAAATTGTCGCAGCCTGCGGAAACGGCGACGGCCGGGGCCCGAAGGCCCCGGCCGTCGACCGGTCGTACGCGTGGTTGTCAGGCGCGCGGCTTCTCGCGCATCTCGAACGTCTCGATGACGTCGCCGACCTGGACGTTGTTGTAGCCGCCCAGCGTCAGACCACACTCGAAGCCCTCGCGGACCTCGGTCGCGTCGTCCTTGAACCGCTTCAAGGAGCTGATCGTGAGGTTGTCCGCCACGACCGCCCCGTCCCGCAGCAGCCGCGCCTTGGCGTTGCGGCGGATGAGGCCGGACCGGACGATACAGCCGGAGATGTTGCCGATCTTGGAGGAGCGGAAGACGTCGCGGATCTCCGCGGTGCCCAGCTCGACCTCCTCGTACTCCGGCTTGAGCAGACCCTTGAGCGCGGCGTCGATCTCCTCGATGGCCTGGTAGATGACGGTGTAGTACCGGATCTCCACGCCCTCGCGGTCGGCCATCTCGCGGACCTTGTTCGAGGCCCGCACGTTGAAGCCGATGATCGTGACCGCCTCGGACGAGGCGCTCGCGAGCATGACGTCGCTCTCGGTGATCGCGCCCACGCCCCGGTGGATGATCCGAAGCTGGACCTCCTCCGGGATGTCGAGGTTGAACAGCGCGTCCTCGAGCGCCTCCACGGAACCGGAGACGTCGCCCTTGAGCACCAGGTTGAGCGAGGTCTTCTCGCCCTCCTTGAGCTGCTCCATGAGCGTCTCGAGAGTGGCCCGGCCACGGGAGTTGGCGAACGACGCCGCCCGCCTCCGCGCCTGACGCTGCTCGGCGATCTGCCGCACGGTGCGGTCGTCCTCGGCGGCCAGGAAGGTGTCACCCGCACCCGGCACCGTGGTCAGACCCAGCACCATGACCGGACGCGCCGGACCGGCCGAGTCGACCGGCTTGCCGTTCTCGTCCAGCATGGCCCGCACGCGGCCGTGCGCCCCACCGGCGACGATCGAGTCACCGGCACGCAAGGTGCCCTTCTGCACCAGCACGGTCGCCACCGCGCCACGGCCCTTGTCCAGGTGCGCCTCGATCGCGACACCCTGCGCCGGCCCGTCGATCGGAGCGGTCAGCTCCAGCGACGCGTCGGCGGTCAGCAGCACGGCCTCGAGCAGCTCCTCGATGCCGATGCCGGGCTTGGCCGCCACGTTGACGAACATGGTGTCGCCGCCGTACTCCTCGGCGACCAGGCCGTACTCGGTCAGCTGCTGGCGGACCTTGTCCGGGTTCGCCTCGGGCTTGTCGACCTTGTTGACCGCGACCACGATCGGCACGTCCGCCGCCTTGGCGTGGTTGAGCGCCTCGATGGTCTGCGGCATGACGCCGTCGTCGGCCGCGACCACCAGGATCACGATGTCCGTGACCTGGGCACCACGGGCACGCATGGCGGTGAACGCCTCGTGACCCGGGGTGTCGATGAACGTCACCGCGCGGTCCTCGCCCTCGTGCGGGACGTGGACCTGGTAGGCGCCGATGTGCTGGGTGATGCCACCCGCCTCGCCGGCCACCACGTTCGCCTTACGGATCGCGTCGAGCAGCTTGGTCTTACCGTGGTCGACGTGACCCATGACGGTCACGACCGGCGCACGGCTGACCAGGCGGTCCTCCGCGACCTCGGCGTCGAGGTCGATGTTGAACTGCGCGAGCAGCTCGCGGTCCTCGTCCTCCGGGCTGACGATCTGCACGTCGAAGCCGAGGTGCTCACCCAGCAGCTGCAGGGTCTCGTCGGAGCACGACTGGGTCGCCGTCACCATCTCGCCCAGGTTGAACATCTCCTGGACCAGCGAACCCGGGTTGGCGTTGATCTTGTCGGCGAAGTCCGACAGCGAGGCGCCACGGGACAACCGGACGACCTGACCCTGACCGCGGGGCGCGCCCGAGGACATGGTCGGGGCCGACAGGTTGTCGAACTCCTGTCTGCGCTGCTTCTTGGACTTGCGACCGCGGGTCGGCCGGCCGCCGGGACGCCCGAAGGCACCCGCCGCGCCACCGCCACGGCCACGGCCACCGCCGCCGGGACGGCCACCGCCGCCGACCGGGCCACCCGGACGGAAACCACCGCCGGGAGCACCGCCACCGCCGCCGGGACCGCCGCGGTAGCCACCGCCGCCACCACCGGGACCGCCGCGGTAGCCACCGCCACCGCCGCCACCACCGGGTCCACCGCGGTAGCCACCGCCACCGCCGCCGGGACCGCCCGGACGACCGGCGCCTCCGCCGGGTCCGCCACGACCGCCACCGGGGCCGCCGGGGCGGCCGGTGGTCGGGCGCTGGCTCGGCATCGAGGCCGGGCTCGGCCGCGGCGGCATCGACGCCGGGCTGGGCCGCGGCGGCATGCCGGCCGGGCTGGGACGGGGACCGCCCGCACCGGCGGCCGGGGGCCGCTGCTGCTGGCCGCCCTGGATGCCGAACGGGTTGTTACCGGCGCCGCGCGCCGGCGGACGACCGCCGGGCCGGGCACCGGGGCCCTGACCCTGGCCCGGACCGCCGGGACGACCGGCGGCCGGGGAACCCGGACGCGGCGGCATGGCGTTCGGGCCGGGACGCGGACCCGGGCGAGCGCCGCCCTCGGCCGGGGGCTCCCGGCGTACGGTCTCGCGCTGCTGCTGACGGGCGGCCTGGGCGGCCTTGACCGCGGCCTCCTGCTCAGCCTTGAGCGCGGCGGCACGCGCCTCGGCTGCCGCCACTTCGATGTCGTGCGCGCTCGCCGGCTTGGCGACCGGAGTCGCCGGCTGCGGCGGGCCGGGGACCGGGCCCTTGGGCTTCGGTCCAGGGGTCGGCGCGGCCGGACGCCGGGGCGGCATCGGCTTGGCCGAGACCCGGGGGGCACCCGGGGTCGGGGTGGGCGTCGGGGTCGGCGCCGGGCCACTGGGCGCGGCAGCCGGCGGGCCGGCAGGCGCCGACGAACCGGCTACGAACGCGCTACGCAGCCGCCGGGCGACAGGCGCCTCGACGGTGCTGGACGCGGACTTCACGAACTCGCCCATCTCCTTGAGCTTGGCGAGAACGGTCTTGCTTTCGACCCCGAGCTCCTTGGCAAGCTCGTGTACGCGGGCCTTTCCTGCCACTGCACTCCTCACTCCGAGGTCGTGCGGGCAGCACCCGCAGCGACCTCACTCCTGCACTTGAAGCCTGGTCATTTCAGGGACTTCATCGTGTGCTCATGTCGGTCGTCCTACCTTGCTAGCGACCCTCGACCGGTCGGGCTTGACCGGTCGTCGGGGGTTGCGCGTCGACGTGCTCCGCAAGCGCACCGTGGTCGGGGACCCCGGTGAGGCGCAGTGCCCGCCCGAAGGCGCGGCGACGCACCGCCTGCGCGAAGCAGGCCGGATCAGGGTGCATGTTCGCTCCCCGACCCGGCAGTCTGCGGGCCGGATCGGGCCGGAGACTGGTGTGACCAGCCTCGTCACCGATCGCGACGACCCGCAACAACTCGCTGGCCGGCGCTCGTTTCCGGCAGCCCACACAGGTGCGCTCCGGAATCGCGCGTCGTGCCACTGAGTAAGTCTACCCCTAGCCGCCGGAGATCGCGCCGCCCGGCTCCGGGACGTGATCAGCTCCGCCCCGGCTCTGCGGGGCCGCGGTCTCCGCGTCGGACCGGATGTCGATGCGCCAACCGGTCAGACGGGCCGCGAGGCGGGCGTTCTGCCCTTCCCGGCCGATCGCGAGCGAGAGCTGGAAGTCCGGCACGGTCACCCGGGCGGTACGGGAGGCCAGGTCGACCACCTCGACCCGCAGCGCCTTGGCCGGCGACAACGCGTTGCCGACGAAGGTGGCCGGGTCGTCCGACCAGTCGATGATGTCGATCTTCTCGCCGTGCAACTCGCTCATCACGGCCCGGACCCGCTGGCCCATCGGGCCGATGCAGGCGCCCTTGGCGTTGACGCCGGACGTGGTCGAGCGTACGGCGATCTTCGTACGGTGACCTGCCTCACGCGCGATCGCGCCGATCTCCACGGTGCCGTCGGCGATCTCCGGCACCTCCAGCGCGAACAGCTTCTTCACCAGCGCGGGATGCGAGCGGGACAGCGTGATCTGCGGGCCGCGCATGCCCTTGGCGACGTGCACGACCACGCAGCGGATCCGCTCGCCGTGCTCGTACCGCTCGCCGGGGACCTGCTCGGACTGCGGCAGGACGCCCTCCAGCTTGCCGAGGTCGACGCTGACGATGCCCTTCTCGCGGCGGGTCTCGTGCGCCTGCACCACGCCGGTGACCAGGTCACCGTCGCGGCCGACGTACTCGCCGAAGTGCACCTCGTCGGTGGCCTCCCGCAGCCGCTGGAGGATCACCTGCTTGGCGGTCATGGCGGCGATCCGCCCGAAGTCGTGCGGGGTGTCGTCCCACTCCCGGGTCACCGTGCCGTCGGCGTCCAGTTCCTGCGCGTAGACCGAGGCGGCCCCGCTCTTGCGGTCGATCTCCACCCGGGCGTGCGCCTCGGCGCCGTCGGTGTGCCGGTAGGCGGTCAGCAGCGCGGTCTCGATCGCCGCGAGGATCGTGTCGAACGGGATCTCCCGCTCGCGCTCCAGGGCGCGCAGCGCCGCGAGGTCGATGTTCACCTCTCCTCGTCCTCCAGATCTTCGTCGTCGTCGGTGTCGTCACCGAAGTCCTCGTCGGCCAGGTCGTCCAGGCGGTTGAACTCCACCTGGACCCGGCCGGGACCGAGTTCGGCGTACGGGTGTTCAGCGGGGCCGGCGTCGGTCTCCAGCACCACACGTTCGTCGTCGGCGGCCGTGATCCGGCCGGTGAGCTGGCGGTCCCCCGCGTCGCCGCGGACGGTGACCTTGACCAGCCGCCCGGCGTTGCGCCGCCAGTGCCGGGGCAGGGTGAGCGGGCGGTCCACGCCGGGCGAGCTGACCTCCAGCTGGTACTCGCCGGCCACGATGTCGCCGCCGGCCTCCTCGGCCGCGTCCAGCGCCGCCGAGACCGCGCGGGAGACGTCCGCCACGGCGTCCAGGTTGATCCCGCCGTCGGCGTCCACGATCACCCGGACCACGTGCCGCCGGCCGGCGCGGGAGACGGAGAGGTCCTCCAGGTCGTAACCGGCCGCGGTGACGACCGGTTCGATCACCTCGCGCAGCCGGTTGCGGCGGGCGGCGAGATCGCCGCGAGGTGCGCCGCTCCGGTCCGTGCCGCGGGGCCCGTCGGACCGGCGGGGCCGCCCGGTGGGCCCCGTCGACCGGGTGGCACGGCCACGCTGCGTCATTGCGCGCACCTCTCCTGCTGTTGCCACGACCCGCGGGCCGTGTTGTCCCGGGCCGGTGCGGGCGATCGGCCCGCCATACCGGCGCGCCACCGGGGCGTCCGCGCCCGGTGGTTGCGCAGAGCGTAACGCTTGTGGCCGCCGACGGACCCGGCGGCGCACCGAGACCCTGCCCCACGAGGCGGCGCGGATGGTGTTGACTCTGTCAGGTGGGGATCGGCAGAACACCATCCGACCAGGTCAGAGCGGGGCATTCCCGGCGCTGGCTGCTGCGCGCCGGCGGGCTCGTGGCGCTCGGCGGCGCCACGGCGCCGCTGACCGGTTGTGATCTTTTCGACCGTGACAAGGAGCCACCGGCGCCGGACGCCCTGGAGCCGCTCGCCGCCGAGGCGCTCGCGCTGGAGGCCCGCTACCGGGCCGCCGCCACCGCCGCCCCGGCGCTGGCCGGCCGGCTCACCCCGATCGCCGACGCGCACCGGGCGCACGCCGAGGAGCTACGCCGCGTGATCGGCCGGCCGGCACCCTCCGGCGCACCGGCTGCTGCCGGCTCGGCGAGCGCGCCCGCGCCCGACGCCGTGCTCACCGAGCTGCGCCGGGCCGAGCAGGAGGGCCGGACGAACGCGGCCAAGGCGTGCGCCGCCGCGCCGGCCGAGCGGGCCGCGCTGCTCGGCTCGATCGCCGCCGCGCGGGCCACACACGTGGAGGCCCTCAAGTGAACGAACGCACCGAGCGGAGCGAGGGCCGTGAGTTCATGCCCGGTTGGCGCAGCATGACCAACCCGACGACCGGCCCGGCCGCGGCCCTCGCCGACGCGCTCGCCGCCGAGTACGCGGCGGTCTGGGCGTACGGGGTGATCGGCGTGCACCTGACCGAGGCGGCGCGCACCGCGGCCCGTGCCGCCGAGGCGGCTCACCGGTCCCGCCGCGACGCGCTGCTGCTGCAACTGGCCGAGGGCTCCGGGCAGGTGCCCGCCGACCGGGCCGGATACGCGCTGCCCTACCCGGTGACGGACCGCGCGAGCGCGTTGCGCCTCGCGGTGGAGGTGGAGGAGCGCACGGCCGGGCACTGGCGGGCCGCGCTGCCGCACACCACCGGCGCGGACCGGAACACGGCGCTCGCCGCGCTCACCGACTGCGCGTTGCGCGCCACCCGCTGGCGTCGTACGGCGGGGGTGACGCCGGTCACGGTTCCGTTCCCGGGCCGACCGGCCTGAGCGCGACGCCGGTCACCCGGCGGAACCCTCCGGTTGCGTTGCGCATACCAGGTATGCATACTCGCGGTCATGTCCATCCGTCACGGCCTGCTCGCCCTGCTCGAACGCGGCCAGATGTACGGCTACCAGCTCCGTGCCGCGTTCGAGGAGTCGACCGGGTCGACCTGGCCGCTGAACATCGGACAGGTCTACACGACGCTGGCCCGGCTGGAACGCGACGGACTGGTTCGCCCGCTGCCGGAGAACGAGAGCGGGCAGCGGCCGTACGAGATCACCGACGCCGGACGGGCGGACCTGGCGCTGTGGTTCGCCACGCCGATCAGCCGCGCCGACCGGCCCCGCGACGAGCTGTCGATCAAGCTGGCGCTGGCGCTGACCACCCCGGGCGTCGACGTGCGGTCGGTGGTGCAGACCCAGCGCACCGCCACCATGCGCGCGCTTCAGGAGTTCACCCGGTTGAAGTACACGAGCGACAAGCCGGAGGATCTACCCTGGCGGCTGGTGCTGGACGCGATGATCTTCCAGACCGAGGCCGAGGTGCGGTGGCTCGACCACTGCGAGACGAGCCTGGTCCGGCACCGTCCGGCACCGATCCGGGCGGTCGACCACCCCGAGGCGGTGGACCGGGCCGGCGACGAAGCCCGCCGGTGACCCGGCACGGGAGGCGCTGATGGACCCGATCGACGGGGTGCTGGAACTGCGGGACGTCCGCCGGACCCACGGCGCCGGCGAGGCCGCCGTGCACGCGCTGCGCGGCGTGAGCCTGACCGTGCGGGCCGGTGAGCTGGTGGCCGTGATGGGCCCCTCCGGGTCCGGCAAGTCCACGCTGCTGGCGCTCGCGGGCGGCCTGGACCGGCCCACCGGCGGCGAGGTGGTGGTCGAGGGCGAGGCGCTCGTCGGGCTCTCCGCCCGCGAGCTGGCCCGGCTGCGGCGCCGCCGGATCGGGTACGTCTTCCAGGACCTGAACCTGCTCGGCAGCCTGACCGCCGTGGAGAACGTGGCGCTTCCCCTGGAACTGGACGGCACCGGCGTGCGGGCGGCCCGCCAGTCGGCCCTCGACGCGCTGCGCGAGGTCGACCTGGAGGATCTGGCCGACCGTTTCCCGGACCAGATGTCCGGCGGCCAGCAGCAGCGGGTGGCGATCGCCCGGGCCCTCGTCGGGGAACGCCGCCTGGTCCTCGCCGACGAGCCGACCGGCGCGCTGGACTCGCAGACCGGTGAGGCGGTGCTGCACCTGCTGCGCCGCCGGGTGGACGCCGGGGCGGCCGGGGTGCTGGTCACCCACGAGGCCCGGCACGCCGGCTGGGCGGACCGGGTGGTCTTCCTGCGCGACGGGGTGATGGTCGACTCGACCGCACCGCTGATCGGCGTCGACCACCTGCTCAGCGGCAGCATCCGGTGACCGGCAGCCGCCTCGCCGCCGTACGCGGGTCGTGGCGGACCGCGTTGCGGATCGCCCGCCGGGAGGCCCGGCGGTCCCGGCGGCGCACGCTGCTGGTGCTGGTGATGATCGCGCTGCCGGTGCTCGGCCTCAGCTTCGCCGCGGTCAGCTACGACATGTCGGACCTGACCCGCGCCGAGCGCATCGAGCGCCAGCTCGGCGGTGCCGACGTCGCACTGCGCTGGGACAGCCTGGTGCCGGTGACGCAGGACGCCTGGGGCGAGTCGGCCTGGCCGGTCCAGGGCGAATGGGTCGGCCGGACCCGTCCGGCGACCGCCGAGGAGGTGCGCGCGCTGCTGCCCGAGGGCAGCCGGCTGGCCCGCGCCCGCTGGTGGATGACGTTCTCGACGCGGGTGGGCCGGCACGTCGAATCGATCGAGGCGCGCGCGGTGGATCTGACCGACCCGCTCACCCGGCCACTGGCGCGGGTACGCGACGGCCGTCCGCCGGTGCGCCCCGACGAGATCGCGGTCAGCCCGACGGCGCTGCGCCGGCTGGAGACCCGCATCGGCGACCCGGTACGCACCGTCGACGGCACCACCTACCGGGTGGTCGGGGTGGTGGAGTACCCGGACAACCTCCGGGACGTGATCACGCTGCCCGGGGTGTCCCCGGAGGGCGCGGCCGGCAGCGACACCTGGCTGGTGGACCTGCCCGGCCCGCTGGACCCGGGACTGGTCGACCGGCTGAACGCGCAGGGCGTCCAGGTCGTCGCCCGCGACCGCCTGCCCGGACGGGACGAGTTCTCCCGCGGCATGCGCGTACCGGACGCCGACGAGGCCGGCGTCGTCGGAGTGGTCGGCGGGCTGGGCCTGCTCGAGGTGGTGCTGCTGGTCGGCCCGGCCTTCGCGGTGAGCGTCCGGCGCCGGCGGCGCGACCTCGCGCTCGTCGCGGTGGCCGGTGGCGACGCCTCCCACCTGCGCCGGATCGTGCTCGCCGACGGGGTGGTGCTCGGCGCCGGCGGGGCTGCTCTCGGCCTGCTGCTCGGCATCGGCGCGGCGTTCGCCGGTCGGCCGATCGTCGAGCAGTACGTGCTCGGGGAGCGCCTCGGGGCGTACCGGATCTTCCCGACCGCGCTGCTGGCGATCGCCGCGACGGCGGTGCTGGCCGGCGTGCTGGCGGCGATGGCCCCGGCCTGGACGGCGGCCCGGCAGGACGTGGCGACCGGCCTGGCCGGCCGGCGCGACGCGAGCCGGCCCCGCCGCCGCTGGCTGCTGATCGGGCTGGCGCTCACCGTCGCCGGAACCGCGATCGCCGCGTTCGCCGCCGGCCGGACCTCGCAGACCGGTGTGCTGGCCGGCGTCGCCCTGGGCGAGCTGGGGCTGGTGTTCTGCACGCCGACGCTCGTCGGCGTCCTGGGCCGGGCCGGCCGGCTGCTGCCGCTGACGCCCCGGCTCGCGTTGCGCGACGCCAGCCGCAACCGGTCGTCGGCCGCGCCCGCCATCTCCGCGGTGATGGCGGCGGTCGCCGGAAGCGTGGCGATCGGCGTCTACGTGGCGAGTGACGAGACCCGCTCCCGGGAACTCTGGCAGCCGGGCCTGCCGCCGGGGAACGTGCTGCTCACCCACTCCGGCGACATCCCGGCGGACCCGCCGTCGGCCGACGCCGTCGCCACCCGGGTCCGCACGGTCCTGCCCGACGCCACGGTGACGCCCGTCGCGATCCCCGGCTGCGCCGGCAGCGTCCGGGAGAAGGACGACTGCGCCGTGTACGCGTTCGTTCCGCCGGAGCAGCGCTGCCCGTACACCTCTTCCGAACCGGTCCCCGACTCGGCCCGGCGCGATCCGCGCTGCGTGAGCCCCTTCCAGGAGCCGGTCGACGTCTACCTGCCGGCGCTCGTGGACGACGGCGCCGCGCTGGCCCCGCTCACCGGCGCGCCCGCCGACGAGCTGGCCGCCGCGCGCCGGACGCTCGCCGCCGGCGGCGTCGTGGTCACCGACGCCCGGCGGGTGGTGGACGGGCAGGTCCGGGTGGAGGTCAACTACAACTCCGGCGGCCCGCCCACCGGGCGTCTCCTGCCCGGGTACGCGCTGCGCGGCGGTCTCACCGTCGACCGGCTCGTGCTCTCCCCCGCCGCCGCCGACGCGCTCGGCCTGTCCGCCGTACCGCTGGGCTACCTGCTGGACACCGCCGGCTCGCCCGCCGACGACCGGCAGATGGAGATGCTGACCGACGAGCTGTTCGACATCGGGCCCATGTCGGCGCAGGTGGCGACCGCCGACCCGCCATCGGACCAGCGCCCGATGCTGCTCCTGCTGGCGGTGGCCTCCGGGGTGATCACGCTCGGCGCGGCCGCGGTCGCCACCGGCCTCGCCGCGGCCGAGGGCCGCCGGGACCTGTCCACGCTCGCGGCGGTCGGCGCCGATCCCCGGGTACGCCGCCTGCTGTCGCTCTGCCAGGCCGGGGTCATCGCGGTCCTCGGCTCCGCGCTGGGCATCGTCGCCGGGCTCGGCTCCGCAGTGGTCGTCCTCGCCGCGCTCAACCAGCGGTACGCGGACTCCTGGCCGGTGCAGCCGCCGTACCCGGTGACGGTGCCCGGCGTGACGCTCGCCGCGCTGGTCGTGGTGCCGCTGGTGGCGATGGGCGGCGCCGCGCTGTTCACCCGGTCCCGCCTGCCGATCGAACGCCGGCTCGACTGACTGACCGTCCGAGGGATGACGAGGCCCGGTGCGGGCGGCACACTTGTCGGATGTCCGCCCTGGGAACCCTCACCCGCCGTCTCGGTCACCAGCGTTGGTTCGGCGCCACCATGCGCCTGCTCGTCCCGGCCGACCGGCTGGTTGGCCGGATGACGAAAGGTCGCGTGGTCGCCTTCGGGCTCGTGCCCACCCTGGTGCTCACCTCCACCGGCCGCCGCTCCGGCAAGCCCCGCAGCAACCCCCTGGTGTACGTCCCCGACGGCGACGCCTACGTGGTGATCGGCTCGAACTGGGGGCAACAGCACCAGCCGTCCTGGACGTTCAACCTGATGGCTGATCCGGCCGCCGAGGTGGACGTCAAGGGACGCCGGATCCCCGTCACCGCCGAGCAGGTCACCGGCGAGGAACGGGAACGGCTCTTCCAGCGGCTGGTGCAGGAGTGGCCCGCGTACCGCACGTACGTCGAGCGCGCCGGTAACCGCGAGATCCGCGTGTTCCGCCTGGTCCCGAACGCCTGATCGACGGCTCACCGTGGCCGGAATCGCGGCGAGCAGTCGCCGTCGTGATCGGGCCGGAGCAGGCAGCGCCGTCCCTCGGACAGGTTGCGGTCGCAGAAGACCCAGTGCCGTACGTTCTGGTCGTCCTCGGGCGAGACGCTGGTGCCACCGGGTTCGGTCTGCGGGAGGACGTGGCTCCAATGTGCCACCACCCGGGCAAGGCGCTGCGCCGACACGAGGTCGTTGACGACCATCGGCAGATGGATGACCCACCGTTCGGTCATCGTTCCTGCTCCCGCTCGGCCCGGGCACGCGCCTGCTCCGACTGCCAGCGCCGCAGGGCGTCCTTCACCCGGTCGGTCTCCCGGCGGCTCTCGGCCAACGCGTCATAGACCGTCGCGAGATCGCCCGCCACCAGGTCCAGGAACTCCCGGACCTGTTCGGGATCGAGCCCGCGTCGGCCCAGCGGTGCGGAGCTGAACGTTCGTTCCCGTACCTGCCACGGTCGCAGCGGCCGGTAGACCGCGGAGCGATAGCACGTCGCGCGGCGCTCGGGCCGGCGGTTGTGCAGGCGTCGGAAAGGGATGATCCTCATCGAACCTGTCCTCTGTCGGTGCCATCCGCCCGGTGGGGGCGGGCCGATACGGCCCGCCCCCGGCACCTGCCGTCGCAGCGTGATCGCGGTACGCCGACAGGGCTCACACGGGCCGCGCCGAATTGGTCGGCCTCGGTAGCATCCCGATTACGGAGCGCAGGCGGCAGCGGTGAGCAGTGGGCCCACACGCCGGCCCACGACCTGAGAGGGTGGCATGGACCATTTCGGGGACATACTCAGGCGGCACCGGGTTGCCGCCGGTTGGTCGCTGCGGAAGTTCGCCGAACTCATCAGGTACGACTTCGGCTACCTCGGGCAGATCGAGCGTGGCGCCCGCCCCGTCAACCCCGCCGTCGTGGCCGCCTACGACCGGGCACTGTCGGCCGACGGCTCGATCAAGAAGGCATACGACACCAGGCGCGCCAACGACATCGACATGCCGAGAAGGTCGGTGCTCCACGCCATGACTTCGCTTGCTGCTCTCCCCGCCGTCGACCGCATGGTCGGCTGGGAGGCGCTGCGACACGGCCTCGACGCCGCCGTCGACGTCGAGGCCGACGCGTGGGCAGAGATCGTCTCCTCCTACGGCACGGCCTACTATCGCCAGCCGCACGAACAGCTGATGACACAACTCGGCCGGGATCTGACGGTCCTACAGCATCAACTCGCCGCAAGCGACGATCGGCGTCGCCCGCAGCTGCTACGCGTCGCCGCAGCGCTGTCGGTGATCGTCGCGCTCAGCCTCGTCGCGTCAGGCCACGCTCTGCTGTCGAGGAGATGGTGGGCCAGCGCCCAGAGAGCCGCCGACGAGTCCGGTGACCCCGACACGCGAGTCCTGACCCGCGCCTGGGACGTCGTCAACGGCTGCTACGACGGTCGACGGCCCATGACCGTCGTAGCGATCTCTGACGAGGTGCTTCCGCTCGCCGGTAGGCCGTCGGCTGCCACCTGTGGTCTGCTGGCGGGCCGGGCGCAGGCACTCGCCCTCGCCGGGCGGCACGACGAGGCAGTCGCGACCGTGCGTCATCTGAGCGAGCAGATCGAGAAACTCCCGGCCGCCGTCGTCGGGGACGTCGAATCGCTGTGGGGCTGGCCGGAGCATCGCCTGCGACACACGGAGTCCTGGGTCTACACCCATTCCGGTGACCGGAGGGCGGCTGCGGCAGCGCAGGCCCGGGCCTTGGAGTTGTATCCCGCTTCCCAGATCCGGCTGCGTACGCAGGTACAACTGCATCAGGCAGCGGCCACGGTCCGGGCCGGTGACATCACCGACGGTCTGACGGCGGCGGCCGATCTGTTGGACCGCCTGCCTCGGGAACAACACAACGAACTCGTGCGCGCGGTCACTCTGCAGGTCACGGCGGCGGTACCCGACGGAGAGCGGCACCGGCCGCTCTACACGGAACTGATGGAACGAGTCCAGCGGTGACGCCTCCGCCGTCCGTCACCTTCGACCGGTGCCATCCCGACAAGCTGATGTCTGTCGTCGACGCTCTCGCCGACCTGTATGCGCTGGTCTACGCCGAACCGCCTTACCTCGAAGGTCCGGCACAGGTCGCCCGGTTCCGGGCCGGGCTGCCCGACGAGGCGGCACGGCCCGGATTCCGCCTCGTCCTGGCGAGAGAGGGCGAAGAACTGATCGGAGCGGCGTACGGGTGGACCATGGCCGCCGGCACCTGGTGGTCGCGTGCGGAGGAGGAACCCCCGGCCGAGGTGCGGGATCGCGACAAGTTCGCCGTACTGGAATGGGTCGTCCACCCGCGGCATCGGTCTCACGGCATCGGCGCGGAGTTGATGCGTCGGCTTCTTCAGGGGCGTCCGGAGAGCTGGGCGACGCTCGCCTCCGATCCGCGCAGCCTGGCGAACGGCATCTACCGGCGCAACGGCTGGCGGGTTGCCGGGCACGCCGAGCTGCCGTGGGGTCCTTCGATGGAACTGCTGGTACGCGATCTGCGGACCGCCGAGGAGGCGCGGACTGGAACGCGCCGGTCACCTCAGCAGCAATGAGCGGCTGGCGGCCACCTTCTCAGAGGCCGGCGTAGTGAGCGCGTGAGACGACATCCGCGAGATTCTCGCGAGCATCGGAGATCGGAAGCTCGGCAGCGGGCTCGGTCATACCTGAAGCGTACGGTCGTACAAGTCGCACAAGTCGAACTGACGACGTTGCGGATTGGCGGTGGCCTTGGCCGGCGAACGAGATTCCGAGCGGCGTCTGGACGATCCACGGTGGCAGGTGGCCGAGCGGGTCGGTGACGCCGTCCTGCGGCGGTTCCCGGCCGACGTGCTGGCGGTCGCCGTACACGGTCCGCTCGCGCACGGCGACGACGACGGCGGCGGGGACCGCGAGGTCGGCCTGCTGGTCGTCACCTACCGGCCCGGCGCCGGACCGCCGCCCGCCACCCGGC
The DNA here is from genome assembly GCF_027497355.1 of Micromonospora sp. WMMA1947. NCBI lineage: Bacteria > Bacillati > Actinomycetota > Actinomycetes > Micromonosporales > Micromonosporaceae > Micromonospora > Micromonospora sp. WMMA1947. The sequence continues at coordinate 474,302 of NZ_CP114909.1, forward strand.
GGGTGGACGGCGTACTCGTCGACCTCACGGTGGCCGGGGCGGGCGACTACCTGCGCCGGGCGACGACGATCACGTCCCGCTGGCCGCTGGCCGCGGACCGGTACGTGACGACCCGCGCCCTGCACGATCCGACCGGCTGGCTGCGAAAGCTGCGCGACGAGCACCTGGCGCGGCTGGCACGCGCCCGGCCGGCGGAGTTCACGAGCGCGGCGCGGCAGGCGTGGTACCGGGGCAGCGCGGCGCACGCCCGCGCGTTGCGGCTGGCCGAATGGTACGAGACGGACCAGGCGCTGCTCATGCTCGGCGAGGCGCGGCTGGCCGCCGCCACCGTGCAGGGACTGTTCAGCCGCACCTACTTCCGCGATCCCGGGGACGCGGTGCGGCGTACCGGGCTGGCCGGGGCGGACATGACCGAGGTGGGCGCGGCGCTGACCCGCCAGGCCGAGGAACTGGCCGCCCGGGGGCGGCCGGTCGACGGCACGATCGACGACCTGCTGTCCGGTTGACGGCCGGGGTGGCTCAGCCTCAGCCGATACCGCCGCTGACGCCGATCAGCGCGCCGATCAGGTAGGTCGCGCCGGCCGCCAGCCCGCCGAGCAGCAACTGCCGCAGACCGGCACGCCACCATGCGCGGTTGGTGAACCGGGCCACGATCGCACCGGCGACGAAGAGGCCGACGCCGCCGACGCCGAGCGCCAGCCAGAGGCTGGTGAAGCCGAGCAGGTACGGCAACAGCGGCACCAGCGCGCCGATCGAGAAGCAGACGAACGACGAGATCGCCGCGGCCCACGGGCTGGGCTGGTCGTCGGGGTCGACGCCCAGTTCCTCCCGTACGTGCACCCGCAGCGCCTCCTCCGGGTTGGCGCGTACCGCCTCGGCGACCTGCGTCGCCAGCTCGCGGGACAGTCCACGGGCGACCCAGGCGTCTGCGAGTTCCCGGGCCTCGGCCTCCGGGTGGCGTTCCAGCTCGCGCCGCTCCTTGGCCACCTCGGCGGCGACCTGCTCGTTCGCGGACCGGACGCTCGTGTACTCGCCGAGGCCCATCGAGATGGCACCGGCCACCAGGCCGGCCGTGCCGGTGAGCACCACGCTGCGCGGCGACACCCCGCCTCCGCCCACACCGGCGATCAGCGCGATGTTGGTGACCAGCCCGTCCATCGCGCCGAAGACGGCCGGACGCAGCCAGCCGCCGGACACGTCCGCGTGGTGCGCCTCGCGCAGTGCCGCAGGGGTGTCGGTCACGGCAGCGTCAGGATCTCGTAGCCGTCGTCGGTCACGACGATCGTGTGCTCGAACTGGGCCGTCCACCGGCGGTCCTTGGTGACCACGGTCCAGCCGTCGTCCCACATGTCGTACTGGTAGGTGCCGAGCGTGATCATCGGCTCGACGGTGAACGTCATGCCGGGCTCCATCACGTCGGTGGGGCGCGGGCTGTCGTAGTGCGGCACGTAGAGGCCACTGTGGAACGCCTCGCCGATGCCGTGCCCGGTGAAGTCGCGGACCACGCCGTAGCCGAAGCGCTTCGCGTACGACTCGATGACCCGGCCGATGACGTTGATCTGCCGCCCCGGCGCGATGGCCTTGATGCCGCGCATCATCGCCGTGTGGGTCCGCTCGACCAGCAGGCGGGCCTCCTCGCTCACCTCACCCACGCAGAACGTGGCGTCGGTGTCGCCGTGCACGCCGTTCAGGTACGCGGTGACGTCGACGTTGATGATGTCGCCGTCCTCGAGCACGGTGGTGTCCGGGATGCCGTGGCAGATCACCTCGTTGAGGCTGGTGCAGCACGACTTGGGAAAGCCCCGGTAGCCGAGCGTCGACGGGTAGGCGCCGTGGTCGCAGAGGAACTCGTGCACCACCCTGTCGATCTCGTCGGTGGTCACGCCGGGCTTGCAGTGCTCACCGGCGAGCTGGGTGGCCTGGGCGGCGAGACGCCCCGCCACGCGCATCTTCTCGATGGTCTCCGGCGTCTGCACGTGCGAGCCGCGCCACTCCTGGGGGCGCTTCTTACCCACGTACTCCGGGCGCGGGATGTGGGCGGGGACCGCTCGCCACGGGGAGAGCGTGCCGGGGGTCAGCGGCGCACGGACGGTCATGGCCCAAGCCTATCGCCGGGGGTGGTGTGCCCCCCGCCACAGGCCCGCCGGGCAGGTTGTTGCCGTGCCGCAAACGCTGTGCCATTGTTGCTCCGTGGATCAAGGGGGCGCGGCGCCCGTCTTCTCCGTGACGGCGCAGGTCGACGGCGACCAACTGCGCGTCCAGGTGACCGGCGAGGTCGACATGGCGACCGCCGACACCATGTTCCAGACCGCGCTCCGCGAGCCCGCCAAGCAGCTCACGCTCGACCTGCGGGCGGTCACCTTCTTCGACTCGGCCGCCATCCACGCGGTGGTCCGGCTCGCGCAGCGGTTCCCGGCCGCGCTCACCGTGCTGCCGTCCCCGCAGGTCCGGCGCGTGCTGGACATCTCCGGCCTGGGCGACCAGGACTGGCTCGCCCGCACCTGACCGACTCGGGCGCCCTCCGGCTAGGAGGCCTCTCCCATCCCGGGCGACAGGCCCGGCCCCGGTTCCGGCCGCCCCGGACCCGACGCGGGGTGCCGCTCTCCCGTCTCCCCCGCGGTGTCCGGGGCGAGATCACGACGCAGCGACTCGGCGTCGCGCTTGCGCACCCCGCTCGCCCGGATCGTGTTCACCGCGATGATGGTGAGTTCGTTCGCCACGTTGATGCCGCTGACGCGCAGGCCGCTGCGCAACGCCTCCTGAGCGAGGCGGAGGGCCGACATCGCGGCCCGCTGGGATCGGGAGGGCCGGTCGGTGGACGGGGACCAGCCCGCAGCGACGGTGCGCGCGGCCTCGGCCAGGCACCGCACGGCCTCGGCGAGCGACGGCGGAACGGGCTCGTCGTCACGGATCGCGCGTTCGAGGTTGAGCGCGACGTCGCGGCTGTGCAGCAGGGACCGGATCATGAGGATGGCGCCGTGCCGCCACCCCTGCAGCGCGCTCTGGTTGTGCCACCGTAGCGGCGAGAGGCGGACGACCTCGTCGGCGCCTGACATCGCGGTCTCCACGTCCGAGGTGTCGAGCCGGCGCAGCGTGTCGAGGACCTGACGGGCCAGCTCGGCGTCCCGGGCCAGGGCCGCGTCGGCCAGGCGGTCCAGCCCGGCGGCCATCTGGTTGAGCAGGGGCCGGCCGGCCCGCCGGATCCGGTAGATCGGGTTCAGGGGCAGCACCACGACCGCGACCAGGATGCCGACCGCCCCACCGACGACGCCGTCGAGGAAGCGGGGCAGCGCGATGTCGGTCCGGGCCGGGAACAGCACGGCGATCACCATCGCGCTGCCGCCGACCTGGGTGACGAACGCGCCCTCGTCGCTGAGCAGGACGGCGACGAGGATCGCGGCGGCGACGATGACGCCGATCTGGACGTATCCCTGCCCGACCCAGGAGACCAGCAGGTCGCCCAGCATGATGCCCACCGCCACGCCGGCGACCAGCAGCAGCGTACGGCGGAAGCGCTGGCTCACCGAACTGGCGATGGTGCCGACCGCGACGGCGGGCGCGAACAGCGGTTGCGGGTTGTGGATCAGGTCCTTCGCGACCCACCACGCGACTGCGGCGGCCACCCCGCACTGCACCGCCACGAGCAGGCTCAACCGCACCCGCCGCAGCCGATCCCGCACAGTGTCCCGGCCGGTACGGCGAATCGCCGTCCACGCCGCACCTACCGGGTCGTTCCCGCTGCCGTGGGAAGGACGGAACGGCTCACGCCCCATGAGGCGATCCTAGGGACTTCGCCGCATTTGATCCGCTTTACGCGGCAAACAGGCTCAGTCCCGGTCGGTCAGCCGGCGGCGCAGCGTCAACTCGGTGCCCGCCTCGGTACGCGTCACGTCCATCTCCCCCAGCGCCTGGATCAGCGCCAGCCCGCGTCCCCGGAAACTCGACCCGCTCGACTCCCGCCAGCGTCCGCTGTCCCGGACGGTCGCGATGACCGTCCGGTCGGCGATCGTCACCTCGACCTCGATCGTCGGATCCACCGGGTCGACCGGGTGCTCGATCGCGTTCGCCGCCGCCTCGGAGACCGCCACGGTCAGGTCGAACAGGTCGGTCTCGCCGACCTGGTGGGCGACGAGGAAGTCCTCCAGCCGCTTGCGCAGCACGCTGAGCCGGGTCGGGTCGGCGGGCAGGCGCAACGCGAAGCGGTTCAACTCGGCCGCTTCCAGCGCGAGCACCGCCACGTCGTCGTGCCGGGACCGCTCGGCCACCCGCGCCATGACCGCGTCGACCAGGTCCGCAACGTGCGCGGCGCGCGCCGTCGCGTCCGCCCGCAACTGGCCCAGCCCGGCGTCGATGCCCGCGGACCGGTCCTCGATCAGGCCGTCGGTGTAGAGCAGGAGCCGGTTGCCCGGGGCGAGCTCGCCTTCGGCGGCCGGGTAGACGGCGCCGGGAATCGCCCCGATCGGCGGTCCGAGGGCCCGATCGTGCAGGAACGCCACGTCGTCTCCTCGGATCAGCAGGGGTGAGGGATGACCCGCGCTGGCGTACCGGATGCGGCCGGTGCGCGGGGAGAAGCCGAGGCAGACCACTGTGGCGAAGGAGCCGCTGCCGGCGGAGTGGACCAGCCGGTTGAGCCGGGTCAGCGCCTCGCCCGGGTCGTAGCCCTCCATGACGTACGCCCGCAGCGCGTTGCGGAGCTGGCCCATCGCCGCGGCGGCCCGCACGCCCTTGCCCACCACGTCGCCGATGACCAGCACCAGGTCGTCGTCGGCGGTGGCCATCACGTCGTACCAGTCGCCGCCGACCTCCACGTCGGCGCTGCCGGGCAGGTAGCGGCTGGCCACCACCGCGCCGGGCAACTGCGGCAGCGTACGCGGCAGCAGGCTGTGCTGAAGCGTGGTCGCGATGTGGTGTTCGGCCTCGTAGAGCTGGGCGTTCTCCAGCCGTACGCCGATCAGCCGGGCCAGTTGGGCCAGCGCCGCCTCCTCGGTGCCGCCACCCTCGCGGCGCCACACCCGCAGCTCGCCGAGCTGCTCGCCGGACGTGCCGGTGAGCGGCAGCACCACTGTCGGCTCGGCGGGCAGGTCACCACCGGCGTCCTCCTCGTGGCGGGCCCCGGTGGCGGAGACCCGGACCCGTCCGGCCTCGGCCAGGCGCAGCGCGTGCCGGGCCGCCACCCGCACCACCTCGGCGGTGGACCGGGCGGTGTTGATCTCCACGGCCGCGTCGGCGAGCGCCCGCAGCCGGCGGATGATCTGCCCGCGCAACTGGCCCAGTTCGACGTTGGCCCGCACCCGCGCCACCAGCTCCTGGCTGGAGAAGGGCTTGGTCAGGTAGTCGTCCGCGCCGGTGGACAGGCCGGCGACCTCCTCGGCGGCACCGGCCCGCGCCGAGAGCAGCACGATCGGCACGTGCCGGGTGGCCGGTTCGGCACGCAGCGCGGCGACCAGCCCGAAGCCGTCCAGCCGGGGCATCATCACGTCGGTCAGCACCAGGTCGAACGGGGTCTCGACGGCCAGCCGCAGCGCCTCCACGCCGTCCGGCACGGCCACCACCTCGTACGCCGGGGAGAGCAGCCGGACGACGTGCTCGCGCAGGTCGGGGTTGTCGTCGGCGAACAGGATGCGGCCGGAACCGCCGGGCGAGCCGGACGGCTCCGGCAGCCCGGTCGGACGGGCCACCTCGTCGGTCCAGAGCGCCGTCTCGGCGACGTAGAGGCGGGCCTGCTCCGATTCGCTCAGCGGCACCGGGGACAGGGCGGCCACCCGGTCGGCGGGCAGGTGCGCGTACCCGAAGGGCATGGTCACGGTGAACGTGGTGCCCCGGTCGACGACGCTGTGCGCGGTCACCGTGCCGCCGTGCATCTCGACCAGCTCGCGGACCAGGGCGAGCCCGATCCCGGTGCCCTCGTGGGTCCGCGAGCGGGCACCGGCGACCCGGTGGAACCGCTCGAAGACCTGCGGCAGCTCCTCCGGCGCGATGCCGACGCCGGTGTCCGTCACCTCCAGGACGGCGGCGCCGTCGGCCGCGCGGACCCGGACCCGGATCTCGCCGTCGAAGGTGAACTTGACCGCGTTGGACACCAGGTTGAGGACGATCTTCTCCCACATGTCCCGGTCGACGTAGACCGGCGCGGGCAGCGGCGGGCAGTCCACCACCAGGCGCAGCCCGGCCCGCTCGGTGGCCGAGCGGAACGTGCTGGCCAGCCGGGAGGTGTAGTCGGACAGGTCGGTGGGCTGGTAGCGGGCGGCCAGCCGGCCGGACTCCAGCCGGGAGAAGTCGAGCACCGTGTTGACCAGCTTGAGCAGGCGCAGCCCGTTGCGGTGCATGACGGTGAGCCGGTCGAGGTACCGCTCGGGCAGTTCCCGGTCGGCGAGCATCTCCTCCAGCGGCCCGAGGACCAGCGTGAGCGGGGTACGGAACTCGTGGCTGACGTTGGCGAAGAAGCTGGTCTTGGCGCGGTCCAGCGCGGCCAGCTCGGCGGCGCGGGCGCGTTCCTGCTCGTACGCCCGCTGCTTGCCCACCGCCCGGGACACCTGCGCGGCGACCAGGTCGACGAAGTCGCGGTAGTCGGCGGCGAACGGCAGCCGCCGGGACACTCCGAGCAGCAGCACGCCGGCCGGCTCGTTCGTGGCGGTCAGCGGCAGCAGGAGCGCCTGGTCGGCGGCGTCCGGCGGCACCGCGCCGGGCAGGTCGGCGGTGGCGATCCAGCGCGGCGCGGTCAGCGGCTCGTCGTCGGGCAGCCCGGGCGGCGGGCCAGCGACGGTGTCCGGCTCCACGCCCGAACAGCCGGCCGGCACCAGCGACCCGGTCTCGTCGGAGAACCAGACCGCGCTGAACGGCACGTCGGCGCGGTGGGCGTCGAGCACCCGGGTGACGGCCCGGCCCAGTTCGAGCATGCCGGGTACGTCGCCCAGCTCGTTGCCCAGCTCGGCGAGGACACGCAGCCGGCGTTCGCCGAGCACCCGGCCGGTGGTCTCGTTGACGAAGCAGAAGATCCCGCTGACGGTGCCGTCGGCGTCGCGGATCGGGTCGTACGAGACGTCGAAGTAGACGTCCTCCAGGAACCCGTGCCGGTTGATCACGAAGGGGTGGTTCTCACCCCGGTACGGCACGCCGGTGCGGCGCACGGCGTCGAGCAGCGGGCCGAGCACGTCCCAGGTCTCGGCCCAGTGCCGGCGTGCGGCCTGGCCGATCACGGCGGGGTGCTTGTCGCCGATGGTCGGCCGGTAGGCGTCGTTGTAGAAGGCCAGATGGTCTTCGCCCCAGAACACCACCATCTGGGCGCGGGACGACAGCATGGTGCTCACCGCGTGGCAGAGCGCCGCGGGCCAGCGGTCCGGGCTGCCGAGGGCGGTGGTGGACCAGTCGAAGGCGCGCAGCCGCTCGCCCATCTCGCCGCCGGCTGCGAACGCCGCGGCGAGCAGCGGCGACAGTGACGCCTCGCCGGCCGCCGGGGACGAACGACTGTCGCCCCCGCCCCCCTGGGCCGAGCCCATGCAGCCTCCCGCTCCGGCCATGATCACGACGGTCGGCGCTGTCACGCCGACCGTCCCCGCCTACTACCCCGACGGACGAGCAACGTAACGCACCCGCACCGTTCGACGCTGCTTACCTGCGTCTCATCCTGGCGTAACCGACGGTCCGGGGCGACTCGGGCGGTCCTCGCCTGGTCGGCGGGACCACCGATTCGGCTGTCCGCGCACCTACGAAACGCGGGTGTGTGATCTAGCCGACATCGCGGCCCGGACCAGCGCGGCCACCGGCCGCGGGTCGGTCTCGTTCTCCGGATGCCACTGCACGCCGAGCACGAAGCGCCGGGCCGGATCCTCCACCGCCTCGATCACCCCGTCGTCGGCCCAGCCGGTGACCGCGAGGCCGCCGGGGTCGGCCACCGCCTGATGGTGGTACGAGTTGACCCGGTCCACCCCGGCCATCACCTCGGCGGCCCGGCTGCCGGCGGCGAAGCGCACCGGATGCGCGCCGTACACGCCCGGCGCGGGACGGTGCCCTTCGTGCCCGACCACGTCCGGCAGGTGCTGGTGCAGCAGCCCGCCGTACGCCACGGCGAGCAGTTGCATCCCCCGGCACACGCCCAGCACCGGCAGGTCGGCGGCGAGCGCGGCGGTCAGCAGCGTCGCCTCCCCGGCGTCGCGCTCCGGCCGGCTCTCGGTACGCGGGTCCGGCGGCTCGCCGTACCGCTCCGGGCCGACGTCCGCGCCGCCGGCCAGCAGCAGCCCGTCCAGCAGCCCCAGCACGTCCGCGTCGGCGTCGTCCGGGGGCAGCACCACGGCCCGGCCGCCCGCCTCGGTGACCGACCGGACGTACGCGTGCGGCACGAGCGTCGCCGGCACGTCCCGCCACACCGCCCAGCCGGCCGGCTCGACGTACGCGGTGATGCCGATGACCGGCCTCACTGTGCCGGCCCGGTTCGCGACTGCGGGGCTCGCAAGATCGGCTCACTCCTCGCGCTCACAGGGGTGTCACGTAGGCACCGGTGATGCCGCCGTCGACGACGAACTGCGCGGCGGTCATGAACGACGCGTCGTCGCTGGCGAGGAACGCCACCGCGGCGGCGATCTCGGTGGGATCGCCGAACCGGCCCATCGGCACATGCACCAGCCGCCGGGCCGCCCGCTCCGGGTCCTTGGCGAACAACTCCAGCAGCAGCGGCGTCGCCACCGGCCCGGGGCACAGCGCGTTCACCCGGATGCCCTCGCGGGCGAACTGCACGCCCAGCTCCCGGGTCATCGCCAGCACCCCGCCCTTGCTCGCCGTGTACGCGATCTGCGACGTCGCCGCGCCCATCAGCGCCACGAACGAGGCGGTGTTGATGATCGAGCCCTTGCCCTGCCGGCGCATGTGCGGGATGACGTACTTGCAGCACAGGTAGACGCTCGTGGTGTTCACCCGCAGCACCCGTTCCCAGGCGTCCAGGCCGGTCTCCAGGATGGAGTCGTCGTCCGGCGGCGAGATGCCGGCGTTGTGGAACGACACGTCCACCCGGCCGTGCCGCTGCACCACCCCGTCGAACAGGTCGCGCACCGCCGTCTCGTCGGCTACGTCGGCGGCCACGAACTCGCCGTCCACCTCCTGCGCGGCCCGGGTGCCGGCGTCGGCGTCGATGTCCACGCACACCACCCGCGCGCCCTCGGCGGCGAAACGCCGTACGGTGGCCAGCCCGATGCCGCTGCCGGCGCCGGTCACGACCGCCACCCGGTCGGAAAGCCGTCCCTGCACTGTGATCACTCCTCGGTGCCGATGAACACGTTCTTGACGTCGGTGAAGGCGTGCAGCGCGTCCGGACCCAGCTCCCGGCCCAGGCCGGAGCGTTTCATCCCGCCGAACGGTGTCCAGTAGCGCACCGAGGAGTGCGAGTTGACGCTGAGGTTGCCGGCCTCGACAGCGCGCGCCACCCGCACCGCGCGGCCCACGTCCCGGGTCCAGATCGAGCCGGAGAGGCCGTACTCGGTGTCGTTGGCGAGCCGGATCGCGTCCGCCTCGTCGTCGAACGGCAGCACCGAGACGACGGGGCCGAAGACCTCCTCCCGCCAGTGCCGATCCGCCGGGGAGCCGGCGAGCAGCACCGTCGGGGCGTACCAGAAGCCGGGGCCGTCGGGGCACGAGCCGGTGAACGCGACGTCCGCGCCGTCGACGTACCCGGCGACCCGGTCCCGGTGCGCGGCGGAGATCAGCGGGCCCATCTCGGCCGTGTCCCGGGCCGGGTCCTCCACCCGCACCGCCCGTACGGCCGGTTCGAACAGTTCCAGGAAACGGTCGTACACCCGGCGCTGGACCAGGATCCGGGAGCGGGCGCAGCAGTCCTGGCCGGCGTTGTCGAAGACCGCGTACGGCGCGGTGGCCGCCGCCTTCTCCAGGTCCGCGTCGGCGAAGACGATGTTCGCCGACTTGCCGCCCAGCTCCAGCGTCACCCGTTTCACCTGGGCCGCACAGCCGGCCATGATCCGGGTGCCGACCTCGGTCGAGCCGGTGAAGCAGATCTTGCGGACCGCCGGGTGGGTGACGAACCGTTCGCCGACCACGCTGCCCTGGCCGGGCAGCACGGTGAAGACACCCTCGGGCAGGCCGGCGTCGCGGGCCAGTTCGGCCAGGCGCAACGCGGTCAGCGGGGTCAACTCGGCCGGCTTCAGCACCACCGTGTTGCCGGCGGCCAGCGCCGGGGCGAACCCCCAGCCGGCGATCGGCATGGGGAAGTTCCACGGCACGATCACGCCGACCACGCCCAGCGGCTCGTGGAACGTGACGTCGAGCCCGCCGGGCACCGGGATCTGGTGGCCGGTCAGCCGTTCCGGCGCGCCCGCGTAGTAGTCGAGCACGTCGCGGACGTTGCTCGCCTCCCAGCGCGCGTTGCCGATGGTGTGCCCGGCGTTGCGTACCTCGAGGAGCGCCAGCTCCTCCAGGTGCGCGTCGACCTGGGCCGCGAACCGCCGCAGCAGCCGCCCCCGATCCCCCGGCGCCACCCGACGCCACGTCTCGAACGCCGCAGAAGCCCGCGAGACAGCAGCGTCCACGTCGTCAACGGAACACCCCGGAACAACTCCGATCCCGACCCCGTCGACAGGCGAAATCACCTCACCCACGCGCACCCCTCCCCTTCTCCCCGCCGATCTTGCAGTTGCTGCCCCGGCAAAAGCCGCACAACACCCCGACCGGGGGCCGCAAGTGCAAGATCGGCGCGGAAACTGGGGGTGGGGTCAGAGGCGTTCGAAGCCACGTACCAGCTCCCAGTCGGTCACCGCGGCGTCGAAGGCGGCCAGCTCGACCTTCGCCTGGTTGGCGTAGTGGTCGGCCACCTCGTCGCCGAACGCCGTCCGGGCCACCTCGGAGCGCTGCCACAGCTCCAGCGCGTCACGCAGCGTGGTGGGCACCCGCTCGGCGTCCGGGTCGTCGTACGCGTTGCCGGTGCACTCGTCCGCCAGCTCCAGTTCGTTCTCGATCCCGTGCACCGCCCCGGCCACCAGCGCGGCGATCGCCAGGTACGGGTTGACGTCGGCCCCCGGCACCCGGTTCTCCACCCGCATCCCCTGCCCGTGCCCGACCAGCCGCAGCGCACAGGTGCGGTTGTCGGTGCCCCAGCGCAACGCGGTCGGCGCGAACGAGCCGGGCTGGTAGCGCTTGTAGGAGTTGATGTTCGGCGCGAAGAACAGGCTGAACTCGCGCATCGTGGCGAGCAACCCGGCCAGCACCCGCTGCCCGGTGACGCTCAGATGCGCCGGCCCGTCCCCCAGCATCGCCGACGAGCCGGAGGCGTCGCGCAGCGAGAAGTGGATGTGGCAGGAGTTGCCCTCCCGCTCGTTCGGCTTGGCCATGAACGTGATCGCCATGCCCTCCTGGGCGGCGATCTCCTTCGCGCCGTTCTTGTAGATGACATGGTGGTCGGCGCAGCGCACCGCCTCGTCGTACCGGAAGGCGATCTCGTGCTGGCCGAGGTTGCACTCGCCCTTCGCGCTCTCCGGGGTGAGCCCGGCGCCGGCCATCTCGGTGCGGATGCGGCGCAGCAGCGGCTCGACCCGGGCGGTACCGAGCAGCGAGTAGTCCACGTTGTACTGGTTGGCCGGCGTCAGGTCGCGGTAGCCGCGCTGCCACGCCTCCTCGTACGAGTCGCGGTAGAGCACGAACTCCAACTCGGTGCCCGCGTACGCGGTCAGCCCGTGCGCGGCCAGCCGGTCGAGCTGGCGGCGCAGGATCTGCCGGGGCGAGGCGACCACCGGGCCGGAGCCGTCCAGCCACTCCAGGTCGGCCAGCAGCAGCGCGGACCCGGGCTGCCACGGCATCCGGCGCAGCGTGTCCAGGTCGGGGCGCATGGCGAAGTCGCCGTAGCCGCGTTCCCAGCTCGACATCGCGTACCCGTCGACGGTGTTCATGTCGACGTCCACCGCGAGCAGGTAGTTGCAGCCCTCGCTGCCGTGCGAGACCACCTGGTCGAGGAAGTAGGGCGCGTGGAACCGCTTGCCCTGCAGTCGGCCCTGCATGTCGGTGAGCGCGAGCACCACCGTGTCGATCTCACCCTCGGCGACGGCGACCCGCAACTGTTCCAGCGAGAGCGGCGTTTGCTTCATCAGGGGCCTCCATCACCAAGGTCTACTGGCAAACCGGATCACCGTCAATGCCCCGGCGAGGCCGGTGGCGAAACCGAGGAGCGCAGATGCGCCGTCGTACCGTCGCGGTCGTCGCCGCCCTCCTCGCGATCGTGCTGGCCGCCACCGACGCCCACGCGGGCAACCGGCCCACCGGGCAGCGCCCCGCGGACGGCCCGGACCGGCCGGTCCCCGCCGACGCACGACAGCGCCCGGTCGCGCTCGACCTGCGCGGCTTCGACGGGCGTGCCGGCTGGTCCGGCTACGACCTGACCCGTCCCCGCGTCGTCGCGACCGGGCTGGAGGCGCCGTGGGGGCTGGACTTCCTGCCCGACGGCAGCGCCCTGGTCGCGCAGCGGGACCGGGGCACGATCCTGCGCGTACGCCCGGGACGCCCGGCCCGCGAGGTGGCGCGGTTCGCCGACGTGGCCGCCGGTGGGGAGACGGGCCTGCTCGGGCTGGCGGTCTCCCCCACGTACCGCCGGGACCGGTGGGTCTACGCCGCCTACACCACCGCGACCGACCTCCGGATCGTCCGGTTCCGCCTCGGCTCGGCCCGCGCGCCCCGGGTGCTGGTCAGCGGCATCGCCCGCAGCTCGGTGCACGCCGGCGGGCGGATCGCGTTCGGCCCCGACGGCATGCTCTACGCCGGGATCGGCGACGCCGGGGTGGCCACCCGCGCGCAGGATCTGACCAGCCGCAACGGCAAGATCCTGCGGATCCGCCCGGACGGCGGGGTGCCGGCGGGCAACCCGTTCCCCGGCTCGCTCGTCTACAGCTACGGCCACCGCAACGTGCAGGGCCTCGCCTGGGACCGGCACGGCCGGCTGTTCGCCACCGAGTTCGGGCAGAGCACCTGGGACGAGGTGAACCGGATCGTGCCCGGGGGCAACTACGGCTGGCCGCTCGTCGAGGGCGTCGCCGGTGATCCCCGGTTCCGCGACCCGGTCGTCGTGTGGCCGCCCGCCCAGGCGTCCCCGAGCGGCGCCGCGTTCACCAGGGGCACGCTCTACGTCGCCGCGCTGCGCGGCGCGCGGCTCTGGGCGGTGCCCGTCGACGCCGCAGGCCGCGTCGGCGTACCGGTGCCGGAGCTGGCCGGCACGTACGGCCGCCTGCGTACCGTCGAGGTCGCGCCGGACGGCGCGCTCTGGGTGGCGACCAGCAACCGCGACGGCCGCGGCACCCCGGCGGCCGGCGACGACCCCATCCTGCGCTTCCCGCTCACCCACCGCCGCCCCACGATCTGACCCCAGAGGTACGCGGACAGCGCGGCCCGGGATCGGTTCACGTCAGAACGATGAGGCACCGGCCACGAGCGCCCGGGCCGCGTCGGTCCACCAGTAGAAGACCTCGCGGCCCGACCGGCGCTTCTGAAGCAGGCCGGCCTCCGTCAGCACGCGCAGGTGACCCCCGACAGTGCCCAGTGGCAGTTCGGTCGCGGCGACCAATGCGGTGGTGCTGATCGGTTCGGCCGCCTGCACCAGGATCCGGCTCCGTGCGTCACCGAGCAGACGCCGCAGAGGATCCGGCGTGCCGAGAGGCGCCCCGGCGAAGATCCCCGTCACCGGATAGACGATCCCGAACCGGTCGGGCAACCTCCAGGAGACCCAGCCTCCCCGGCAGTGGGCCGCGAAGAAGGTCAGCTCCCCACCCCGCACGTCGCACGGCGGGTAGGGCCGTTCCTCGACCTGCAACCGGCCGTCGCCGAGCCAGCACATGCCCGGCCGCATGTCGTCGATGACCCCGGCCCATCCGTCCCTGCCCAGGCGGGAGATCCGGGACACCACGTCGGCGCGCAGTACCGATTGCCGGCGCGGCCAGTCCGCCTCGATCGTGTGGTGCCAGACCCAGCGCAGCAGAGCAGCAGCCCGGCCCGCCAACCCTGGACCGCGCAACTCGGGGGGCAGCGGGGAGCGTACGCGGGCCAGATCCGCGCGGATCCGCTCGTCCGGCAGCGATTCCAGCGCCACGATCTCGTCGTCGAGCGTCATGTTCGGACGGGCGGGAGGCACCGTCATGAAGTCGGCCATCCAGGAGGACGACATGGCGTGCGCCACGATGGCCGCGGTCACCGGGTCGTCGTCAAGGAAACCGTTGAATGCGTCGACGTGCTGGTCCCGCCAGGCCCGGTGCCAGGGAAGCGGCTGACCTCGGCGCAGGATGTTGAGCGCCCCCAACGTCTCGGTGAGTTGTGACGTGCCGAAACGTGCCTGCGCCATCACTTCGGCGTCGACCAGGAACACCGCCACGTTTCGCCTCCAGTCGAAACTCTAGGGTGGCACCGCGCGATACCTCAAGCTGCCGGCCATGCAGAGCGTCATTCAGTCGACCGGACCGCGGACCGTGGGCGCGCGGAACTTCAGGGCGTTGTGGGCCGGTGTCGGGATCACCAACCTGGCCGACGGCGTCGTCAAGCTGACCCTGCCCCTGGTGGCCGTGTCGATGACGGACTCCCCCGCGCTGGTCGCCGGCATCACTCTGGCCAACACCCTGCCCTGGCTGTTGTTCTCGCTGCCCGCCGGCGTCCTCGCCGACCGGGTCGACCGCCGACGCCTGATCATGGCCTCGACCGTCGTGCGCGCCCTGATCCTGGCCGTGCTCGTCGCCGGCTTCCTCGCGGACGCGCTGCCGCTGGCCGGCCTGTACGCGGGAGCGCTGGCACTCGGCATCGCCGAGGTGTTCACCGACACCACCCGGATGTCGGTCGTGCCGATGGTCGTCCCCCGAAACCGCATGGAGTCCGCGTACGCCAAGTTGACCGCGACCGAGACCGTCGCCAACGAGTTCATCGGACCTCCTCTGGGCGGACTGCTGGCTGCCGCCGGGCTGGCCGTCGCGCTCGGCGCCGGAGGCGTCGGCTACGCCGCGGCGCTGCTCGCCTTGGCGCTCATGACCGGTCCCTATCGCAGCAACCGCCACCCCGGCTCGACGCCGAGCGCGTCCGGCCTTCGCGCCGACATCCGGGAGGGCGTCCGGTACGTGTGGCGGGAGCGGGTGTTGCGGACGCTGCTGCTGGTAGCCGGCGCGGCGAGTGGCTGCTGGGCGGCGTGGATGTCGGTCATCGTCGTCTATGCGGTCGCGCCCGGACCGCTGGACCTCAGCCGCTCGGAGTACGGACTGCTGATCGGCGCCCTGGGAGTGGGGCGGCGTGCTGGGCGCCAGTGTCGCGCCGGCGCTCACCCGCCGGCTGGGAAGGCCGGTCGTCCTCACCGCGTCGATGGCCTGTTTCGCCGTGCTGCTGGCGGCACCGGCGATCTCCTCGTCGCCCCCGCTGATCGCCGTGACCACCCTCCTGGGCGGCGCCGGCAGCGGCGCCTGGAACGTCACCTACAGTTCCCTGCGCGCGCTCGTCGTCCCCGACGCGATGATGGGGCGCTACAGCGGGGTGAGTCGCCTGACGAGTTGGGGATCGATGCCGCTCGGGGCTCTGCTCGCCGCCTTCACCGCGGAACTGATCAGCGTCCGAGCGGTCTTCTGGGGCGGGGCAGCGCTGTGTGCCCTGGTGATCGCGGTGACGTTGCGTACGGTCAGCTCGCCGGAGTTCCGGCGGTTGGAAGCCCGCGCGAACGCCTCCACGGATCGCGACTGACTCGCCGCGATCCGAGGTGCCGACGCTGACGCGTCACATCGGCTGGACCCAGGCGGACCGCCACTGCGGGGACGGGTCCGCACCGAGGCTCGTCCAGTACTCCCGGCCGTCGACGATCTTTCCGTCGCGCACGGTCCAGAACGACGCGACTCGGTGCACGCCCATCTCCTCGTGCGGCACCTCCACCTCGGACACCACAGTGTCGCCCGCCGCCAGCACCCGCAGTACCCGGATCGACCAGCCCTCCGGGTACTCGGCGTTGATCCTCACGTAGTTCTCGCGGCCCACGATCCGTTCCGCGCTGACCGGCCACTCGACCACCACGTCGTCGGCCAGCAGATCGCCGACTCCGGTCCAGTCCCGGGCCTGCATGCGATCCCACAGCGCGCGTACCACCGTTTCCGTCTCCATCGGCGGATCATGGCAGGACCCACCGACAGCTACGACGGCTCGGCGGGCTCCGGCTCCGGCTCCGGCTGGTCGACGGTGCGGCGCGGGCCGGTGAACCACTTGCGGGCCGAGGCGTACCACCAGATGCCGACGCCGAGCAGCACGCCACCGATGGCGATCGGCGCGTAGTTCACCGCCGTCCAGCTGAAGTCGGGGTTGCCTGGTACACCGGCAGGGACGATCGGCAACACGAAGTAGATCGAGATGACAGCGATCTCGACCACCGCGATCCAGCCGAGCAGCTTGTAGCGCCGGCCGAGCGTCCACGGCCCCGGGGTGAACCGGTCGCCCATCCGCAGCCGCAGGAAGATCGGGATGATGAAGGACAGGTAGAGCCCGATCACCGCCACCGACACCACCGCGTAGAACGCGACCGGGATGCCGCCGCGCTGGTAGAGCGCGGGGAGCGTGAGCACCAGCCCGGCCAGCGTCGCCCCGATGATGGCGTTGACCGGTGTGCCGTTGCGGTTGACCTTCGACCACAGCCGCCAGCCCGGCACCGCCCGGTCCCGGCTGAACGCGTACGCCATCCGCGACATCGACGTCACGCAGCTCATCCCGCAGAAGAACTGCCCGATGGTGGAGATGATGATGACGGCCTTGAAGAAGAACGGCGTCAGCGCGCTCTCGAAGATCGCCCCGGAGAAGCCGCCCGCCTCGTTTATGGCGTCCACGTCGGTGGCCGCGAACAGGAACGCCAGCAGCAGGATCCAGCCGCCCACCGCGGAGTAGAAGATCGACCGCCACAGCCCCTGCGCGGCGGCCTTGGAGGCGCCCCGGGTCTCCTCGGAGACGTGCGCGCAGGCGTCGAAGCCGGTGATCGTGTACTGCGTGAGCAGGAAGCCCAGCGGCAGCACGTAGAACCAGAACGCCAGCCCGCCGGTGTCACCGTCGCCGAAGCCCGAGTTGTTGAACCGCTCGGTGAAGACGAACTGGAAGCTCTGGTGGTTGTCCGGGACCAGGACCAGGATCAGCACCACGGCGGCCGCGCCGGCCACGTGCCACCAGACCGAGACGTTCTGGAGTACGTCGATGATGCGGTGCCCGTAGATGTTGATCAGGCCGTGCAGCGCGAGGATCACCACGAACAGCCCGAACGTCTGGTGCCCGGTGCCGGCCCAGCCGTCGAACAGCGCCGACAGCGTCAGGTTGAGGAACGTGGCGCAGCCGTAGTCGACGGACGCGGTCACCGCCACCAGCCCGATCAGGTTGAGCCAGCCGGTGAACCAGCCGTGCACCGGCCGGCCCATGGTCGCCGCCCACCAGTAGATCCCGCCGGCCGTCGGGTACGCCGACACCAGCTCGGCCAGGCAGAAGCCGATGATCAGGATGAACAGCGAGATCAGCGGCCAGCCCCAGGAGATCGCCACCGGGCCGCCGTTGTTCCACGCCTGGCCGAACGTGGTGAAGCAGCCGGCCAGGATCGAGATGATGGAGAACGAGATCGCGAAGTTGGAGAAGCCGCTCCACTTGCGGCGCAGCTCCTGTTTGTAGCCGAGTTCGGCGAGTCGTCGGGCGTCGTCGTCCATCGGCTGCTCGGCGGTCGGCGCGGGCGTCGTGGCCACTGCACACCTCCTCGAGGCGATGCTCGTGCGAGTGCTCGCAGTGTGCTCCCGGCCGATCAAGGTGGTCAATACGTAGCCCGGTAATTGCGTTGTCGCCCGATCCCACGAGGGGCATCATTGTGGGCGTGACCAGGCCCGACCCGACGGGCCGGCACCGGGCGCTCGGCAACGCCCGGTCCGCGGCGGCGCGCGGCGTCCACCTCTCTCTCACTGATGTACGGCGCTCGGCCGTACCCTCCGGACGCCCCGCGCCGCCGCACCTCTAGACGAACAGCAACCCCGCGACCCACAGCGCGGCGATCATCAGGCCGGCGGTGAACTCCAGGACCATCGACAGCCCGGCCGCCTTGAGCGCCTGCACGGTGGCCGGCCAGGCCAGGCGGGTGTCGCCGAGCCGCAGCCGCTCCGCGCCGAAGATCCCGCCGACGAAGCCGATCGGCAGCCCGACCACCGGGATGACGAAGAACCCGACCACCCCGAGCAGCCCGCCCGCCAGCAGCGACGTGGTGGGCACGCCGGTCCGCTTCAGGTTCCGCCCCGGCCAGAGGTACTTGAGCACGGTGCCGCCCGCGGCGATCACCGTGGCGGCGGCGAGCACCGCCCAGCGGCCCGGTCCGGCGTCGCCGAACAGCGTCCACACCAGCACTCCGCCCCAGCACAGCGGCAGCGCCGGCAGCCCCGGCACCACCACCCCGGCCAGGCCGGCGACGATCGCCAGCGCGGTGACGACCGACACGACGGCCTGCGAATCGGTAAGGCTCACAGTTCTCTCCTACCCGCCCAGGCGGGCGCGGATGCCGTCGGCGGGCATCGGTGCGCCGAACAGCCGGCCCTGCCCGGTGTCGCACCGTAGCGCCCGCAGCCGTTCGGCCTGCACCTCGGTCTCCACCGCCTCGGCCGTCACCGACAGCTCCAGCGCGTGCGCCAGCCGGACCAGCGCGTCCACGATCCGCTCGTCGCGGTGGTCGGCCACCGCGTCCCCGCCGTCACCCCGTATCCCCTCGACGAACGGACCGGCCAGCTTCACGCAGTGGATCGGCAGCCGCCGCAGGTACGCCAGGTTCGAGTAGCCGGTGCCGAAGTCGTCGATGGCCAGCCGCAGCCCGAGATCGGCCAGCTGGTGCAGCGTCCGCAACGGCTCACCGGCGCTGCCCATGACGGCGCTCTCGGTCAGCTCCAGTTGCAGCAGCTCCGCCGGCAGGCCGGTGTGCTGCAACGCCTCGGCCACCGTTTCCACGATGGCCGGGTCGTCGGCCTGCCGCGCGGCCAGGTTGACGCTCACCACTGGCGTGGTGTCCGGGTACGCGCGCCGCCACGACTCGGCGTCGCGGCAGGCCTGACGCAGCACCCAGGCGCCGAGGCGGACGATCAGGCCGGTCTCCTCGGCCAGCCCGATGAACCGGTCCGGCCCGATCAGCCCCAGTTCCGGGTGCTGCCAGCGGACCAGCGCCTCGACCGCCACCATCGTGCCGTCCAGCAGCGACACGATCGGCTGGTAGTGCAGCACGAACTCGCCCCGGTCCAGCGCGGCGGGCAGGTTCGCGGCCAGCGCGGAGCGGGCGATGTCGGCGGCGCTGCGCTCCGGGTCGTACACCGCCCAGCGGCCCCGGCCCTCCGCCTTGGCCCAGTAGAGCGTGGTGTCGGCGGCCTTCATCAGGTCACCGACGCTCGTCTCCGCCGCCGGGCACTCCACGATGCCGATGCTCGCCGACACGGCCAACTGCTGGTCGCCGACGTGCACCGGCGCGGACACCGCGGCCAGGGCCAGTTCGGCGACCTCCACCGCGTCGTCGATGCCGCCGTCGGAGTCGACCAGGATGACGAACTCGTCGCCGCCCATCCGGGCCACCAGGTGACCGCGCCCGGCCACGCAGTCGCTGAGCCGGCGGGCGATCACCTTGAGCAGCCGGTCGCCCAGGTCGTGGCCGAGGCTGTCGTTCACCGCCTTGAAGCCGTCCAGGTCGATGAAGCAGAGGCCGACGCGCTGGTCCGGGCCGGCGCCGTCGAAGACCTCGCCGAGTTGTTCGAAGAACAGCGTCCGGTTGGGCAGGCCGGTCAGCGGGTCGTGCAGCGCCTGGAAGCGCAGCCGCTGCTGCAGCTCGTACCGCTGGGTGATGTCCTCCACCATCGCGACGGTGAACCGGGGCCGGCCGTCGTCGTGCCGGATCAGCGAGACCGCGAGGTCGGTCCAGACCACGCTGCCGTCCTTGCGGTAGTAGCGCTTCTCCACCCGGGCGCTGTCCCGCTTGCCCTCGATCAGCTCCTGGTACAGCTCCCACATCCCGGCCGCGTCGTCGGCATAGGCCAGCGCCGACACGTTCATCCGCCGCATCTCCGCGACGGTGTAGCCGAGCATGTCCGCGAAGGCTTGGTTGACCTCGATGATCTGCCCGTCCACCCCGGCGATGC
This sequence comes from Micromonospora sp. WMMA1947, assembly GCF_027497355.1. Taxonomy (NCBI): domain Bacteria; kingdom Bacillati; phylum Actinomycetota; class Actinomycetes; order Micromonosporales; family Micromonosporaceae; genus Micromonospora; species Micromonospora sp. WMMA1947. The sequence goes on from NZ_CP114909.1 coordinate 494,410, forward strand.
CGATGCCGATGACGGCCCCGGTGAAGACCGCCCGGAACCGCGCCTCGCTGTCCCGCAACGCCTGCTCGACGGTGTCCCGGGCCTGCCAGGCGGACCTGGCGATCCGCTCCTGCTGGCTGAAGACCCGGTCGCGCAGCGCGCGGGCGAACCCGGCGGCGAACGCGCCCTGGAGCAACGCGACCCGTTCACGCAGCTCCGGCGACTCCGTCCGCGACGGCAGCACCCAGGGCAGGAACCGGTCGCCGAGTGCCTGCACCGACCAGTCGAGCACGCCGGGCTCGGTGAGATGCGCCTGCACCAGGGCACGCCCCACCTCCTCCGCCGGGCCGGCGGAGAAGGTGGGGGCGAGCAGGGCCTCGCCGAGCCGTTCGGTGAGCGGCACCAGCAGGCGCTCGGTCTCGGCCGCGCTCAACGGCACGAACCCGATGCGGCGCACCGCACGTGCCCACTCGGCGGCGTACGCGGCGGCGCCGGGCCGGCTGACGTCTCCCCCGTCGCTGTCCGGGGTGCGCATGGGCTCAGCCGGCGGCGCGGTCGTGCCGGGCGACGCCGCCGAAGGCTCCGAACCGCTCCGGGTGCTCGTCCACGTCGGACGGGGAGTCGGGCCGCCACAGCGGCATGTGCACCACGCCCGGTTCGAGGATCGTCCAGTCGCCGAAGAAGCCGGTGATCTCGGCCCGGGAGCGCAGCGTGATCTCGGTGGCGGTACGCGCCGACAGCCGCTGCGCGTCCAGCATCTCCTGCGGCTGGTCCTCGAAGGTGGAGTGGGAGATGACCAGGTAGCTGCCGGGTGCGGCGGCGGCGCGCAGCGTGGCCAGGATGTCGGCCGGGCGGTCCGCGTCCGGCACGAAGTGCACCACGCCGGCGAGCAGGATGCCCAGCGGCCGGTCGAAGTCGATCAGGCCGCTGGCGCGGGCGTGGTCCAGGATCAGCTTCGGCTCGCGCAGGTCGGCCAGGACCGCGGTGGCCCGGTCGTTGCCGGCGAGCAGTTCGTGGCTGTGCGCCACGGCCACCGGGTCGATGTCGACGTACACGATGCGGGCGTCCGGGTCGGCGGTCTGGGCGACCTCGTGCACGTTGCCGACGGTGGGGATGCCGGAGCCGATGTCGAGGAACTGGTCGATGCCGGCGTCGAGCAGCACGCGTACGGCCCGGCGCAGGAACTCCCGCCCGGAGCGCATCGTGGCGGCCAGGTTCGGCGTCATGGCCGCGATCTGTTCGGCGAGCTGCCGGTCGATCTCGAAGTTGTGCGCCCCGCCGAGGAAGTAGTCGTAGACCCGGGCGGCGCTCGGCCGGCTCAGGTCGATCTCGGTGGGAAGGCTCTCCGGCGTCTGCATCGCTCGGTCCCCCAGGTCGTCGTCCGCCGTCGATGGCGGATCATGTGGTCTACACCACTCTAGGCGCGTACGGCCGGGTTCGGGAGATCCACCTGAGGCGATGCGGGCGCCCCGGTTCAGTCGGCTGACTCCAGCAGCATCGAGATGCCCTGGCCGACTCCGATGCACATGGTGGCGAGCGCCCGCCGGCCGCCCCGGCGACGCAGTTCCAGCGCGGCGGTCAACGCCAGCCGGGCACCGCTGGCGCCGAGCGGGTGACCCAGCGCGATGGCCCCGCCGCCGGGGTTGACGTGCTCGGCGTCCTCCGGCAGGCCCAGCTCGCGCAGCACCGCCACCGACTGCGCGGCGAACGCCTCGTTCAGCTCGACCACGTCCACGTCGGCGAGCGAGAGGCCCGTCCGGTCGAGCAGCTTCCGGGTCGCCGGGACCGGGCCGATGCCCATGATCCGTGGTGGTACGCCCGCCGACGCGGCGCCGCGTACCCGGGCCAGCGGGGTGAGGCCGTAGCGCTCGACGGCGGCCGCGGAGGCGACCAGCAGCGCGACGGCGCCGTCGTTGACGCCGGAGGAGTTGCCGGCGGTGACGGTGCCGCCCTCGCGGAACGGGGTGGGCAGCGCGGCGAGCTTCTCCAGCGTCGTCTCGCGCGGGTGCTCGTCGGCCTCGACCAGCTTGGTCTCCCGCTTGCCGGCGGGCACCGTCACCGGGACGATCTCCTCGGCCAGCCGGCCGTCGGCCTGTGCCTTGGCGGCCCGCTGCTGCGACCGGTACGCGAAGGCGTCCTGCGCGGCCCGGTCCACGCCGAACTCGGCGGCGACGTTCTCCGCCGTCTCCGGCATCGAGTCGACGCCCCAGCCCTTGCGCATCAGGCGGTTGACCAGCCGCCAGCCGATCGTGGTGTCGTACACCTCGGCGGTGCGGGCGAACGGCGTGGCCGCCTTCGGCATGACGAACGGCGCACGGCTCATGCTCTCCACGCCGCCGGCCACCACCAGGTCGGCCTCCCCGGCGACGATCGCGCGGGCGGCGGAGGCGAGCGCGTCCAGCCCGGAGCCGCAGAGCCGGTTGACGGTGCTGCCCGGCACCTCCTCCGGCAGGCCGCCGAGCAGCGCCGCCATCCGGGCCACGTTGCGGTTGTCCTCACCGGCCTGGTTGGCGCAGCCCAGGATCACGTCGTCGGTGCGGGCCCAGTCGACCGACGGGTGGCGGGACACCAGCTCGCGGACGACGTGCGCGGCCAGGTCGTCGGGGCGGACCCCGGCCAGGGCGCCGGCGTACCGGCCGATCGGGGTACGGACTCCGGCAACGAGATAGGCCACTGTCATCGCGCGTACGTCCTTCGGGGGGTGGGAAGGGGTCGGTCGGCGGGTCGCGGGAGTACCCGGCGCCAGGATATCCGTGACCCGAGCGGATAGGTTTGCCGCATGTCCGGGGCTCAGTTCAGCGCAGAGACCAGCGGCGGCGGCGCGTTCGTCCGCCAGCCCAACCGGTTCACCGGCCGGGTCACCCCGCACTCCACCTCACCCGAGGGCGGCGGGCCGGACGATGCGGGGCGCTGGCCACTGGAGGCGGGCCGCTACCGGCTGATCTGGTGCCGGGCCTGCCCGTGGGCGCACCGGGCCCGGATCGTGCGCGGCCTGCTGGGCCTGGACGAGGTGATCTCGCTGGGCACCGTCGACCCGATCCGGGACGAGCGGGGCTGGCGGTTCGCGCTCGACCCGGACGGCTTCGACCCGGTGCTCGGCATCGGTTTCCTGTCCGAGGCGTACCTGTCCACCGACAGGGACTACACCGGCCGGGTGACAGTGCCGGCGCTCGTGGACACGCTCACCGGGCGGGTGGTGACGAACGACTATCCGCAGCTCACGCTGGACTTCTCGACCGAGTGGCGGCGGTTCCACGCGCCGGACGCGCCCGATCTCTACCCGGTCGAGCTGCGCCCGGAGATGGACGCGCTCATGGCGGAGATCCACCGGGACGTCAACAACGGCGTCTACCGGTGCGGCTTCGCCACCTCCCAGGAGGCGTACGACGAGGCGTTCACCGCGCTGTTCGCCCGCCTGGACGCGCTGAGCGAGCGGCTGTCCGGTCGGCGCTACCTGATGGGCGACGCGATCACCGAGGCGGACGTGCGCCTGTTCACCACGCTGGTGCGCTTCGACGTGGCGTACCACGGGCACTTCAAGTGCAACCGGCGCAAGCTCACCGAGATGCCGGTGCTCTGGGCGTACGCGCGGGACCTGTTCCAGACGCCGGGCTTCGGCGAGACGGTGGACTTCGACCACATCAAGCGGCACTACTACGCCACCCACGACATGATCAACCCGACCCGGATCGTGCCGCTCGGCCCGGATCTGTCCGGCTGGACCACCCCGCACGGACGTGGCTGAGGACACCGGCCGCCGGATCGCCGCCGCGTTCGCCGCCGTCTGCCTGGCCGCAGGCGTGGCCGCGGTGACCGTTGCGGTGGTCGCCGGTCCCGGTCCGGGCCCCGCCGGGTACGTGAGTGAGGCGGGCATCGCCGACAGCGGGTACGCCGGGGCGTACCGGATCGGGATCTTCTCGGTGGCCGCGTCGCTGCTGCTGCTCGCCGGGGCGCTGCCGCCGGGGTTACGGGCGGCGGCCGGGCTGCTCGGCGTCGGCGCGGTGGCCACGGTGCTCTCCGGCGCGGTCACGTGCAGCGAGGGCTGCCCGCTGCCGCCGTTCGAGGCGCCCACGGTGGCCGACCTGGTGCACGGCGGGGCCAGCATCGCGGCGACCGCCGTGGTGGTCCTCGCCATGCTGGCGCTGCTGTTCTCCCCGGAGGCGGACCTGGGGTTGCGGCGGATCGCCGCGGTCGGCGCGGCGCTGGCGTTACCGGTGGCCGCCGTGGTCGCGCTGGCACTGCTGCTGGTCGGCCGCAGCCCGCTGCTCGGGCTGTCGGAGCGGGTGCTGCTGGTCGTGGTCGCCGCGTGGGGGCTGGCCACCGCCGGCTACCTGGCTGTAAGGAGCCTCACGACCGACGGTCCTTCCATTCCGGCGCAAGAAGGGAGTAACGTGTCGCGACGATGACCAATGTCTGGTGCCTCACCGAGCGCCTGTACGTCGATCTGCGACGGCAGGCCAGCGGCGTCTGTCCGGCGTAGCTCCACGCCCTGACGCCCGCCTTCCCTCTCCAGACCTTGGATCCGTCCTCATGACTTCCGCCCTGCGCAGAATTCCCTTCTCCGTCCAGATCCTGCTCGGCCTCGTGCTCGGCGTGGCGCTCGGTTTCCTCGCCCGCGCCGCCGACCTCGCCTGGCTGACCAGCACGCTCGACACCGTCGGCGGCCTCTTCGTCCAGCTGCTCAAGCTCGCCGTGCCGCCGCTGGTCTTCACCGCCATCGTGGTCAGCGTGGTCAGCCTGCGCGGCGTCGCCAACGCCGCCCGGCTCGCCGTCAAGACGCTGCTCTGGTTCGCCGTCACCGCGCTGATCGCGGTGAGCATCGGCATCGGCCTCGGCCTGCTCACCGACCCGGGCCGGGGCGTCAACCTGGACCCGGCCGGCGCCACCGCGCCGAAGACCACCGGCTCCTGGATCGACTTCCTCACCGGCATCGTCCCGACCAACCCGGTCGGCGCGTTCGTCGAGGGCAACGTCCTGCAGATCGTCTTCCTCGCCCTGGTGGTGGGCGCCGCCGCGCTGCTCGTCGGCGACGCCGCCGAGCCGTTCGTGTCGCTCAACCGCTCGCTGCTCTCGATCGTGCAGAAGGCGCTCTGGTGGGTCATCCGGCTCGCCCCGATCGGCACGCTGGGCCTGATCGGCAACGCCGTCGCCTCGTACGGCTGGGACCTGCTCGCCCCGCTCGCGAAGTTCACCACCGCCGTCTACGTCGGCTGCGCGCTGGTGCTGTTCGTGGTCTACCCGGTGCTGCTGGCGGTGGCCGGCAAGCTCAACCCGCTGCGCTTCTTCGCCGGCGCCTGGCCCGCCATCGAGCTGGCGTTCGTCTCCCGCTCGTCGGTGGGCACCATGCCGGTGACCCAGCGCTCGGTCGAGCGCCTCGGCGTCCCCCGCGAGTACGCCTCGTTCGCGGTGCCGTTCGGCGCCACCACGAAGATGGACGGGTGCGCCGCCATCTACCCGGCGCTCGCCGCGATCTTCGTGGCGCAGGTGTTCGGCGTGAACCTGGGCGTCACCGACTACCTGCTCATCGCGTTCGTCTCGGTGGTCGGCTCGGCCGCGACCGCCGGCCTGACCGGTGCGATCGTCATGCTCACGCTGACCCTGAGCACGCTGGGCCTGCCGCTGGCCGGTGCCGGCCTGCTGCTGGCGATCGATCCGATCCTGGACATGATCCGTACCGCCACGAACGTGGCCGGCCAGGCGGTGGTGCCGACCATCGTGGCCGCCCGGGAGGGGACGCTCGACCGGGTCGCGTACGACTCGGCCGGCAAGCGCGACCTGATCGAGCCGGTCGAGACCGAGCGACTCGACCCCGTACCCGCCTGATCCACACCCTTTTCGGGTGCGTCCCGCGAAACCGGGACGCACCCGAAGTCATGACCGGAGGATCCTCGACAATGAGCGCCCTGTTCACCCCGCTCGCCCTGCGCGGCGTCACGCTGCCCAACCGGATCGCGCTGGCGCCCATGTGCCAGTACAGCGCCGGGCCCGACGGCCTGCCCACCGACTGGCACCGCGTCCACCTCGGTTCCCGCGCGGTCGGCGGGGCCGGGCTCGTCATCACCGAGGCGACGGCTGTGGTGCCCGAGGGCCGGATCAGCCCGCAGGACACCGGGCTCTGGTCCGACGCGCACGTCGACGCGTGGCGGCCGATCACCGCGTTCGTCGCCGGTCAGGGCGCGGTGCCGGCGGTGCAGCTCGCGCACGCCGGGTTCAAGGCGTCCACGTACCGGCCGTGGGCACCGGCGCGCGGCGGCGTGCCGGACGCCGAGGGCGGCTGGACCCCGGTCGGCCCGGGCGACCAGCCGTTCGTGCCGGAGTACCGCACGCCCACCGCGCTGGACGAGGCGGGCATCGCCGCCGTGGTGGACGCCTTCGCCGGCGCCGCAAGGCGGGCGCTCGACGCCGGGTTCGCCGCCGTGGAGATCCACGCCGCGCACGGCTACCTGCTGCACGAGTTCCTGTCCCCGCTGACCAACCGGCGCACCGACGGCTGGGGCGGCGACCGGGCCGCCCGGATGCGGCTCACCCTGGAGGTGGCCCGCGCGGTACGCGCCGCCGTCGGCGAATCCGTGCCGGTGCTGACCCGGATCTCCGCCACCGACTGGACCGACGGCGGCTGGACCGTCGAGGACAGCGTGGTGCTCGCCGGAGAGCTGGCCGCCGCCGGCGTCGACCTGGTCGACACGTCCTCCGGTGGCGCGGCGGTCAAGGCGTCCATCCCGGTCGGACCCGGCTACCAGGTGCCGCTGGCCGCCCGGATCCGCCGCGACGCCGGGGTGCCGACCGGCGCGGTCGGCCTGATCGTCGAGCCCGAGCAGGCCGAGCAGATCGTGGCCGGCGGCGAGGCCGACCTGGTGCTGCTGGGCCGGGAACTGCTGCGCGACCCGTACTGGCCGCGCCGCGCCGCCGCCAAGCTGGGCGCCACCCCAACTTGGCCCGACCAGTACGCCCGGGCCTTCTGACCCTGCGCGTCGATCATGAAGTTGGCGGCGTTCTGCGTCCGATTTGTCGCCGCCAACTTCATGATCAACGGGGTCGGGCCGGGTGGTCAGCCGGCCAGGTGGTTCCAGCGGGGTTCCAGGTCGGTCCAGGTGCCCTGGTCGGCCACCGTGCCGTCGATCAGCACGACCACTCGGTCGGCCCGTACCAGGGCGGCCCGCTTCGCGGTCGAGCCGACCACAGTCACCCCGTGCTCGCGCAGCGCCGCCCACAGCGCCAGCTCCGTGCTCACGTCCAGCGCCGACGACACGTCGTCGGCCACCAGCAGCTCGGTACGCGGTGCGAGCGCCCGGGCCAGCGCCAGCCGCTGGAGCTGACCGCCGGAGAGCCGGGTGCCCTTGTGCCCGATCAGCAGCCCGAGCCCGCCCCCGGCGGCGGCCAGGTCGTGTTCGAGCTGGGCGGTCGAGACCGCCCCGGCGGCGTCGACCTGGTGGCCGAGCGCGATGTTGTCGGCCACCGTGCCGGAGAGCACCCGGGGCAGCTGGCCGACGTACCCGACCTGGTTGGGGCGCAGGAACATCTCCGGCTCGGTGACCGGGTCGCCGTTCCAGCGCAGCTCGCCGACGTGGTGCACGATCCCGGCCAGCGCGCGCAGCAGCGACGACTTGCCGGACCCGACCGGGCCGACGACCAGCACCAGCTGCCCGCGCTCGACCACCAGGTCGACGTCGCGGACGGCGAGCGTGCCGTCGGAGTGCAGCGCGCCGAAACCGGCAAGTTCCAGGCGGCGCAGCGGGTGCCGGGGCGGCGCCTCGGGCGCGGGCGCGGTGCCCGCGACCAGGTCCAGTCCGGGCACCGGCGCCGCGTACACGGCCTCACCGGTCATCGCCACCGTCCGCTTCGTCCACACGCGCGCCGACGGGTACTGCGAGACCAGTGACGCGGTGGTCCACGCGAACCAGCGGGCCGCGCCCAGCGTGGAGACGGCCACCAGCGCCGCACCGGCCGACAGCTCACCGGCCAGGTAGAGCGCCCACGCGCCGATCGGCAGCAGGCCGCTGGCGACCGACGGGGTGGACCGGGCCCACACCTGCATGGCGATCTCGCGTCGCTGCCGCTCGCTGCGGACCTCGTCCAGCCGGGCGAGGTGGCGCAGCACCGGGCGGGTGGCGCCGGCCAGCTTCACCGTCCGGGCGGCGGACAGCGCGGAGACCAGCGCGGTGGCGAAGGCGGCACGCGCCTTCACCGTGCCGGCGGCGGTGCGTTCCAGCCGCGGCCCGAACAGCGTCGCCGCCAGCCCGGAGACCACCATCGTGCCGACGAAGAAGAACGCCGGTACGAGACTGCCGGTCACCAGCGTCATGGCGACCACGATGGTCAGCGAGATGAACTGGTCCATCAGGTTGTCGGCGAGGTGCACCACCCGGTCGGTGTCGCCGCCCTGCGCCACCACCTCGGCCGGGGTGTGCCCGCTGACCCGGCGCGCGCCGGTCTGCCCGTGCACCAGCCGGGCGCTGATCCGCAGCATCTGCCGGATCCACCACTGCGGGAACCACAGGTTCGTCAGGTACGGCAGCGGCAGCACCACGAGCAGCGCGGCCACGATGCCCAGCGCCGGCAGCCACGGGTCGCCGCCGCCGATCAGGTCGGCCCAGAGCCAGGGCAGCACCGCGCCGTCCATCCCGAGCACCGTCATCACGATGAACAGGCCGACCGAGAGCAGGCCGTACCGGGTGTCGTTGGTGCCCAGCCGGAAGATCTCCCGCATGGTCCGCGCGGGCGGCGTGGGCGGCGCGGGTGGCGGGTCGGTGCGCGGCGCGGCGGCCGGCCGGGTCGCGGGTGCGCTCGGCGTGGCCGGGGCGTCGTCCCAGGCGGGCGCGTCGAGCAGGTTCACGCCGCTGCCCCGGGCGCCCACTCCGGCGTACGCCCCGGCGTGGCTGGTGGCGAGCAGTTCGGCGAAGCGGGCCGACTCGCGCAGGGGGCCGGCCTCCAGTACCGCGCCGTCGGCCATCACCACCACCTCGTCGCAGCGGCGCACCGAGGAGAGCCGGTGCGCGATGACGATGCCGATCCGGTCGGTGAGCAGCCGTTCGGTGGCCTCGCGTACCCGGTTCTCGGTGACCGGGTCGAGCCGCGCGGTCGCCTCGTCGAGGATCACCACGTGCGGGTCCCGGACCAGGATGCGGGCGAACGCGACGAGCTGTTCCTGCCCGGCGGAGAGCACGTACCCGCCGTCGCCGAGCCGGGTGTGCACGCCGTCGGGCAGCTCGGCGATCCAGCCGGCCAGGCCCAGCTCGGCCAGCGCGCGCTCGGCGGCGTCCAGCAGCTCCGGGTCGAACAGCGCCACGTTCTCGGCCAGCGTGCCGGCCAGGATCTCGGTGCGCTGCGGCACCACGGCGATCCACCGGCGCAACTCCTCCACGTCCAGGTCGGCCAGGTCGGTGCCGCCGAGGAACACCGTCCCGCGCGGCACGTCCACCGCCCGGGTGAGCACCTTCGCCAGCGTCGACTTGCCCGAGCCGGTACGCCCGACGAGCGCGTACGAGCGCCCGCGGACGAAGTCGAGGTGCACGTCGCGCAGCGCCGGTCCGCGGTCGTCCCCGCCGGCCGGGTAGCGGTAGGTGAGCCCGCGCACGGTCAGGTCGCCGTCGACCGGGGTGGCCCCGCCCTCCGGCTCCTGCGGTGACCCGGCGAGCAGTTGCACCCGGCCCCACGCGCCGAACGCCTGCTGCAGGTGCGGCACCCAGCGCGCGATCTGCTCGACGGTCGCGCCGAACGCGATCACCAGCAGCCAGATCGCGGTGAGCCGGGCGGCGTCCACCCGGCCGGTGGAGAGCGCCCACGCACCGCCCAGCACCACGCCCGCGACGCCGAGCCCGACCGCGCCCGCGGCGATGGCGGTGACCCGCGCGGAGAGCCGGAAGACCCGGACGCACCGGGCGATCACCTCGGCCGCGCGGCGGGCGTAGAGGCGGAGCACGTACGGCCGGGCGAGGCTGGTGCGTACGTCGTCCTGCCCGTGCACCGCCTCCTCCATCACCGCCGCGAGGTCGGACCACGCCTCCTCCTCGGCCATCCGGGCCGGGGCGATCCGGGCGGTCGGGCGGCGCAGCGTCACCACGAGCAGCGCGATGAGCAGGATCATGCCGACGCCCGCGGGCCACCAGACGATCAGCGCGCTCACCGTCGCGAGGACGCAGACCGCGAGGCCCTGCGCGAGCCGTACGCCGGTGTTCCGCATCTCGGCGGCGACCTGGTAGACGTCGTTGTCGATCCGGTCGAGCAGTTCACCGACCGGCGTGGTCTCCAGGGTGGGCAGGTCCTGGCCGAGCGCGACGCGGCAGAGTCGCCGCCGCACGTCGGCCGACCAGTCGGCGGTGAGGCGGGCCATGATCAGGCCGATCAGCAGGTCGGTGACGACAGCGGCGACGAGCGCCACCGCGAGCGCGACGAACCAGCCGGACGAGCGGTGCACCAGCACCGGCCCGGCCAGCGCGGAGGCGGCGGCCTGACCACCGGCGCCGAGCACGATCAGCAGCAGGACCGCCGCCATGCGCCGGGGCGCCGTGGCCCAGAGATCTCGGAGCAGCCGCATGGAAGGTCCTCCGGACTCGGATCGTGGGGGCGGTGACCTCACCCTCACCCGTCCGGCGGTCCGGAATCAACCGAATTACCGACCGCTGGTCAGGTGCGGGCGACCCGCCGGACGATGCCGAGCAGCGACTCCTGCACCTCGTCGATCGGCCGCTCCGGCGAGAAGACCAGCCAGTCCACCGCCACCACGAGCCCCACGCCGAACAGCGCCGAACTGGCGGTACGCACGTCCAGGTCGGCGGGGAGATCACCGCTGTCCACGCCGGCCCGCACGGTTTCGGCGATCACCGCGATGGCCTCGCCGCGCAGCAGCCGCAGCGTCTGCTGCCACTCCCTGTTGGTGCGCCACATCTCCGAGAGCAGGAGCTGGGCGAAGGCGCGGTAGCGGCGGATGTACTCCAGCTGGGCGCGGACCAGCGCGCCGAGCGCCTCCAGCGGCGGCAGCCCGTCGACGGCGGCCCGGAAGTCGGCGGTGAGCAGGCCGATGCCGTGCCGCAGCAGCTCCTCGAACAGGACCGTCTTGGACTGGAAGTTGTAGTAGACGGTCCCCTTCGCCACACCGGCCCGGGCCGCGATGTCGTCCACCGTGGTGGCCGAGAAGCCCTGCTCGGCGATGAGGTCCACCGCCGCCACGAAGAGGCGCTGGCGGGTGTCCTCGCGCCGGCGCGTCCGTCCGTCCGTCACCGGCTCATCCTCACATGGTCAGTTCGGGGTGCAGCTTGGCCGGGGTCAGCCGGCGGGACCGGCGGGCCGCGCCGACTGTGAGCGCCATGGCGCCCAGCCCGAACGCGAGCAGCACCAGCGTGGCGGTGACCACCGGGGTGGTCGTACCGCCGTTGATGGTGTGCCGCAGGCCGTCCACCACGTACGTCATCGGCAGCCAGGGGTGGATCGCCTGGAAGAAGCCGGGCGAGGTCTGCACCGGATAGGTGCCGCCGGACGAGGTGAGCTGGAGCATCAGCAGCGCCAGCGCGGCCAGCCGGCCGGCCGGGCCGAGCGCCACGCCGAGCAGTTGCATGATCGCGGTGAACGCCAGCGAGGTGAGGGCGAGCAGCCCGAACGTGGCCGCGCCGTGCCTCGGGTCGAGCCCGAGCCCGAGCGTCACCACCGTGTAGAGCGCCGCGACCTGGGCCAGGCCGATGCCGGCGGCCGGGAGCCACCCGGCGAGCACGACCCGCCAGCCGGGCGCACCGGACATCACGTGCCGCCGGTTGACCGGCCGCAACAGCATGTAGGTGATCATCGCGCCGACCCAGAGCGCCAGCGACAGGAAGTACGGGGCGAAGCCCACGCCGTACGAGCCGGCCGGGTTCTGCGAGTCGCGGATCAGGCCGACCGGGTCGCCGAGCACGCCGGCGCGAGTGGCCGCGTCGTCGTACCCGGGCAGTTTCCGTTCCCCGGCGGCGAGCCCGTCGGCGAGGTCGCCCGCGCCGCCCTCGAGCCGGGTCAGCCCGTCGACCAGGCGGTTGCTGCCGCTGCCGAGCTGGGCCAGGCCGCCGTCGAGCTGGCGGGCGCCGGTGGCGAGCCGGTAGAGGCCGCCGCGCAGCTCGTTCGCGCCGGTCGACGCGCCGCCCAGCCCGTCGCGGAGCTCGGCGCTGCCCTGGGCCAGGGTGGCGAGCCCGCCGGCCAGCTCGTTGACCTTGGCGCGGGCGGAGGCGACGTCGTCGGCCAGGTGCGGCGCGGCGGCGGCCACCTCGCGGGCGGTCTTCGCCACGTCGGTCATCTGCTTGCGCAGCGTGGCCATGTCGGTCTTGTCCAGCGCGGCCACCACGGAGCGGGCCTGCGTGACGGCCCGGTCGGCGGCCTTGCGGGCGGCGGCGAAGTCGGGGTTGTCGGCCAGCTCGGGGTGCTCCTTCGCGACCGCGTCGAGCCGGTCGCGGACCTCCTCGGCGGTCGCGACCACCTCGGCGGCCCTGGCGGGCAGCGCGTCCAGCCCGGCGGCGAGCTGCTGCGCGCCGTCGGCGACGAGCGTGGCCGCCTTCTGGATCTTGTCGGCGTTGCGGCGCAGCACCGGCTCGTACCTGTCGGCGGCGGCGTTCACGGTGGCCGCCGCGGCCCTGGTCTCGGTGGCGGCGCGTCCGGCGCCGTCGGCGAGCTCAGCGGCGCCGGTACGCAGCTGGTCGAGGCCCTTGGCGAGCTTGTCCGCGCCCTGGACGGACTGGTTCAGTCCACCGGCGAGCTGCCCGGCGCCGTCGGTGGCGTCCCCGAGCCCGTCGGCGAGCTGATCGGCGCCCCGCTGGGAGCTGCCGAGCCCGTCGGCGATCTTCCCGGCGCCGTCGGCGGCGCGGCCGGTCTCGGCCTTGGCGTCGGTGAAGCCGATCAGCATCTTGTCGAAGTACGTGGCGGCGGTGCTCTGCGCGGCGGCGGCCCGGATCTCGCTGAACGCCGACCGGGCGAGCAGCCCGGAGAGGTAGTTGGTGGCGTCGTCGTTGACGACCTTCAGCTCGCCCTGCCGGGCCGGGCGGTCCGGTTCCGGGCCGGCGGCGAGCGTGGCGGAGAAGTCCTCCGGGATGGAGAAGATCAGGTGGTAGCGCCCGTCGCGCAGCCCCTTCGTGGCGTCGGCCTGGTCGGTGACGGTCCAGCCGAACACCTTGCGGTCGAGCAGCTTCTCGGTCAGGTCGCGGCCGGCGTGCACCTCGCTGCCGTCACCGGCGGTGGCCGGGCGGTCGGCGTTGACCAGGGCGACCGGGATGCGGTCCATCTTCCCGTAGGGATCCCAGAACGCGTACAGGTAGAGGGCGCCGTAGAGCAGCGGGACGACGGTGAGCACGGCGAGGGCGGCGCGCGGCAGCCGGCCCCGGGTCATCCGGCGCAGCTCGAACAGGGCCAGTCGCAGGACGCTCATGCGGGCACCTCGGCGGGAAGGGCGGGAGCGGGCTCGGTGGGAAGGGCGGGGGCGGGCACTGCCGGGTCGCCGATGCGGTGCACGGTGGCGGCGACGCCGGGTTCGACGGCGCGGGCGCTGGCGACGACCGCGTACCCCTGGTCGGCGAGGCGTTCCAGCGCGCCCCACATCCACTCCCGCTCGGGGCGGTCGGCGCCGGCGTCCACGTCGTCGGCGACGATCAGGCTGGGGCCGCCGAGGCTCGCCAGCACCAGCCCGAGCACCTGCCGTTCGACAGGGGTGAGGTCGCGGCCGTACCGGTCGGGGTCCAGCGGGGCGTCGGTGAGCCCGGCGCCGGCGATGGCGGTGGCGTAGGCGTCGCGGCGGTAGGCCCGGCGGGCCCGCACCGCGGCCACCGGCACGAGGCGGCGACGGCGGCGCGGCACCGGCCCGAGCAGCAGCAGGCGTTCGGTGATGTGCTCGGCGACGGTGAGCGTCGGGTCGGGTTCGTGCACGCCCGCCACCTGGCCGAGCGCGGCCGGGCCCCGGCGGCGCAGGTCGCCGTGGCTGTGCGGGAAGCGCCCGGCGAGGGTGAGCAGCAACGAGGTGCGCCCGCTGCCGGGCGGGCCGGTGAGCGCGACCAGCTCACCGCTCGCGGCGGTGAGGCCGACGTCCCGGTAGACCCAGCCCCGGCGGGTCCGCAGCCCCAGGCCGCTGGTCTCGACGATGTTCATCAGGACCCCGAATTCCGAACTGACTAGTCAGTATAAAAACATGCCCAGCCTAGCGCCGGTTGTCCGGTTCGGAACCTCTGGCGGGAGTGATCCTCAGAACAGCACTGTGGCGAGCGTGCCGACCGGGCGGAAGCCGCAGCGCTCGTAGACCCGCCGGGCGGGCAGGTTGAAGTCGTTGACGTAGAGGCTGACAGTGGGCGCGACCCGGTCCAGCGCGTCGCGGACCACGGCGGCCATCGCGGCGGTGGCGATGCCCCGGCCGCGCCACTCCGGCGCCACCCAGACGCCCTGCACCTGCGCGGTCCGGCGGGTCACCACCGCCAGCTCCGCCTTGAAGACCACCCGGCCGTCGACGAAACGGGCGTAGGCGCGGCCGGCGCGTACCAGCTCGGTCACCCGCCGCCGGTAGCCGCGCCCGCCGTCCTCGGCCAGCGGCGACACCCCGACCTCCTCGGTGTACATCGCCACCGCCGCCGGGAACAGCCGGTCGACCTCGTTGCCGCGCACCCGGCGCACGTGCGGGTCGGGCGCCACGGCGGGCAACGCGTCCGTCGCCAGCAGCGGCTGGTTCGGGCGTACGTCCCGAGCCGGCCCCCAGTGCGCGGAGAGGCGGTCCCAGAGCCCGAGCACCGCGTCGGCGCGGCCCACGATCGAGGAACAGAGCCGCTCCTCGGCACTCAACTGGTCGGCGAACGCGGTCACCGCCGACTCGGACGCGAGCACCGGGGTCAGGTTGCCGCCCAGCCAGCAGATCGACTCCAGGTGCCGGCGGGAGCCGTACCCGAGGATCCGCGCCTCGGCCCGCCACCAGGCCAGCCCGCGTGCCGCCACCCGCTCGGCGACCTGCGCGCCGGCGTACGGGTCGAGGTCGAGCAGCCGCTCGACCGCGCGGCGCTCCGACTCCCCCAGTTGGCGTACCGGCATCGTGAGCACGGCTACCAGCCTGCCAGATCCACCCCGGCGTGCGCGGGCCGACCGGGCACCCGGACGGGCGGCGCTCAGGCCGCCGGCACCGGCACCGGTTCGGGCGCGGGCGGCCGGGTCCGGGCGGCCCACCGCACCACCGGCGGCACCAGCGCGCCGAGCAGCAGGAACACCACGCCGAGCACGAGCCAGCCGGGTACGCCCCACCCGATCGCGAGCGTGGTCACCACCACCGGGGCGACCATCGAGCCGAGTTGCATGCCCATCCCGTACGCGCCCTGGTACTGCCCGTGCGCGTGCGCCGGAGCCAGGCCGAAGGAGATGCCCCAGCCGGCCGCGGCGTGCCACAGCTCGCCCACGACGTGCACCAGCGCGCCGGCCAGCAGCAGCGGCACCGCCACCGCGACCGGTACGCCACCTCCGGCCGCGAACAGCGCGCAGGCGCCGGCGAGCAGGACGCCCGCGCGCCGGGCGGCCCGGCCCGCGCCGGTCAGGTCCTCGGTGCCCCGCGAGGCGCGGACCTGGAACAGGATCACCACCACGGTGTTGACGAGCAGGCAGACCGAGATCAGCCAGTTCGGCGCGCTGGTGTGCCCGGCGATCCACAACGGCAGGGCGATGTTGATCAGCGAGAAGTGCATGGACATGAGCCCGTCCAGCACGGTGAAGGCGAGGAACGGGCGGTCCCGCAGCGCGATCAGGCGCGGCCCGTGCGCCGGGGCGGGCACCGGTGGCACCGGCGGGAGCCGCAGCAGCACCGCCGCCGCGAGCACGTAGGTGGCCGCGTCGAGCAGGATCAGCGTGACGTACGCGCCGCGGGTGTCGGCGGCGAGCGCGAACCCGGCCAGCACCGTGCCCACCGAGATCCCGACGTTGGTGACCGCGCGCAGGTAGGCGCGGGTGCGGACCCGCTGGTCGGGTGGGACGGCACCGGCGATCAGCGCGCCCCGGGCACCACGGGTGCCCGCGTCGGCGACCGCCATCAGCATGCCGACGACCAGGAAGCCGGTGAACGAGCGCACCGCGACCAGGGCGGCCGTGCACCCGGCCGAGGCGAGCAGCGCGGCCAGCTGGAGCCCGCGCGGGCCGAGGCGGTCGGCGAGGTAGCCCATCGGCGTGCTCGCCACCAGGCTGACCAGCGCGGTGAGCGTGAGCGCCACACCGACCTGGGCCACCGTGAGCCCGACCGACCGGGTGAGGAACAGCGCGCTGGCGGTGAGCCAGGTGCCCCGCCCGACGGTGTTGACGAGCGTGGAGAGGGCGAGGATCCGGGACGGGCCCGGTTCGGGAAGCAGGCGCACGCGGGCAGCCTAACAGTACGCTCGTACGGTTTTCAGCCCGGTTTACCTGACGTCTTGTCGGCGATGCATTGCCGATATATCGTTGATGCATCAGTGATACGACGTCAGAAGGAGAACACGATGGGTTTCCATCGACGCATGCACGCCATGCACGACGAGATGCGCCGCCACGGCGGCTTCGGCTTCCCGCCCGTACCGCCGGGCCCGCCGCCCTTCTCCCCCGGGCCGCACGGTCGCGGGCGGGGCCGCGGCGGCCGAGGGCGCGGACGGCGGCCGAACGTGCGCGGCGCCGTGCTGGCCCTGCTCACCGAGCGGCCGATGCACGGCTACGAGATGATCCAGGAGATCGACTCCCGCACCGGCGGGGCCTGGCGGCCCAGCCCCGGATCGATCTACCCGACGCTGCAACTGCTGGAGGACGAGGGCGTCATCGCGACCGCCGCCGACTCCGAGGGCGGGCGCAAGCGGTTCGCGCTGACCGAGGCGGGGCAGGCCGAGGCGGCCGACGCGGCGCAGACCCCGCCCTGGGCCGAGTTCGCCGAGCAGACGGTCAACAGCTGGCACGACATCCGCGACGCCGGCGCGCAGGCCATGCAGGCGCTGCGGCAGGTGATGACCACCGGCACCGACGACCAGCGGGCCCGCGCCGCCCAGGTGCTCGACGAGACCCGGCGCAAGCTCTACGCCATCCTCGCCGAGTCCGAGTGAGGACCGCCGCCGCGACGGCACGCCGGCCGTCGTCAGGCCGGCGTGCCGTCAGGCGCGGCGCGCGGTGACGAGCAGGTACTCCCAGCGCATCACGCCGCCGTCCAGGTGCCGGGCGGCCAGGTCGGTCAACGCGCGGTCGAGCCCGGCCGTACGCTCCGGGTCGCCCGCGTTCGCCCGGTAGACCGCCACAGTCGGTCCGTAGTGGGTCGCGAAGAAGTCCCGGAACTGTTCCGGCGTGGCGAACCGGTTCACCACCACGGCGTCACGCCCCAGCCGGAGCGCGTCGACCCGGTCACCGAACAACTCCCGGACGTGGTCCTCGTCGCCCCAGAGCGGGGGCGGCTGCGCGCCCGGCGGCGGCGCCGGCGCGTACGGCCGCATGGCCGCGAACAACTGGCCGACGAAGCCCTCCGGGGTCCAGTTGACCAGGCCGATCGTCCCGCCCGGACGGCACACCCGCAGCAACTCGTCGGCGGCGACCCGGTGCCGGGGCGCGAACATCACGCCCACGCAGGACAGCACCGCGTCGAACGCGCCGTCGGCGTACGGCAGCGCCTCCGCGTCCGCCTCCTCCCAGGTCAGCGTCACGCCCTCCCGCTCGGCCGACGCCCGCCCGATCGCCAGCAGCTCCGGGGTGAGGTCACCGGCCACCACCTCCGCGCCGGCCCGGGCCGCCGGCAGAGCCGCGTTGCCGGTTCCGGCCGCCACGTCCAGCACCCGCATGCCCGGTCCCACCCCCACCGCCCGGACCAGCGTCGCCCCCAACTGCGGGATCACCTGCGCGGCCACTGCGGAGTAGTCGCCCAGCGCCCACATCGCGCGGTGCCGGGCCTTCACCGCCGCGTCCCGTTCCTGTTCCTCGATCATCTGTCGCTCCTCGCCTGTCGTCCCTGTTCAGGGACGCTAGGCAGCGGACGTCCCGGCGCCCAGTACGAGATCTGTACCGCTCCCGACAGGCGCCTGGCCGGGCCGCCGGGCCGGGCGTAGCGTGCCCGCCATGGGGGCCTCCTACCACCAGTTCTGCCCCGTGGCGAAGGCCATGGAACTGCTCGACGAGCGGTGGACGCTGCTCGTGGTCCGGGAGTTGGTCAGCGGCTCGGAACGCTTCAACGAGCTGCGCCGGGGCCTGCCCCGGATGTCGCCCACGCTGCTGTCCCGCCGGCTGCACCAGCTCGTCCGCGCCGGAGTGGTGGAGCGGCGGGTCGACGGCGCCGACGTGCGCTACGTCCCGACCGCCGCCGGGCGGGAGCTGCGGCCCGTGCTGGAGGCGCTCGGCGCCTGGGGTGTGCGCTGGATCGGTGAGCTGGGCGACGCCGACCTGGACCCGAAGCTGCTGCTGTGGGACATGCACCGGCACGTCGACCACGACGCGGTCCCGCCGGGGCGTACCGTCGTGCGGTTCCGCTTCCGGGACGTACCGGCGGCGCAGCGCGACTGGTGGATGGTGATCGCCGGGGGCGAGGCCGACGTCTGCGACATCGACCCGGGGCACGACGTGACGGTGACCGTCACGGCGGACCTGCGCGCCCTGGTCCAGGTCTGGATGGGCGACCTGGAGTGGGCCGTGGCGCTGCGCGGCGGCGCGGTGGAGCTGACCGGGCCGGAGGCGCTGCGGCGCGCCGCGCCCGGCTGGTTCACCCTCTCCCCCTTCGCCGCCGTGCCCCGCCCCTGAGACGGCGCGTGCGGCCGCCCCGACGGGGACGGCCGCACGGCGACGCGGGAGTGGATCAGTGCACGGTGACGGTGGCGCCGCCCGGCACCAGGTCGCGCAGCTCCTCGGGGATCTCGGCGCCCATCTCGTCGGCGATCCGCAGCGCCTCCTCGATCAGCGTCTCCACGATCTGCGCCTCGGGCACCGTCTTGACGACCTTGCCCTTGACGAAGATCTGGCCCTTGCCGTTGCCGGAGGCCACACCCAGGTCGGCCTCGCGAGCCTCGCCCGGACCGTTCACCACGCAGCCCATGACCGCGACGCGCAGCGGCACCGGCAGGCCCTCCAGACCGGCGGTGACCTCCTCGGCCAGCTTGTAGACGTCGACCTGCGCCCGCCCGCAGGACGGGCAGGAGACGATCTCCAGGCCGCGCTCACGCAGCCCCAGCGACTCCAGGATCTGGTTGCCGACCTTGATCTCCTCGACCGGCGGGGCGGACAGCGAGACCCGGATGGTGTCACCGATGCCCTCGGCCAGCAGCGCGCCGAAGGCCACCGCCGACTTGATCGTGCCCTGGAACGCCGGGCCGGCCTCGGTGACGCCGAGGTGCAGTGGGTAGTCGCACTGCTCGGCCAGCTGCCGGTACGCCCGGATCATCACCACCGGGTCGTTGTGCTTGACCGAGATCTTGATGTCCCGGAAGCCGTGCTCCTCGAACAGCGAGCACTCCCACAGCGCCGACTCCACCAGCGCCTCGGCGGTGGCCTTGCCGTACTTGGCCAGCAGGCGCTTGTCCAGCGAGCCCGCGTTCACGCCGATCCGGATCGGCACGCCCGCGTCGCCGGCGGCCCGCGCGATCTCCTTGACCTTGTCGTCGAACTGCCGGATGTTGCCCGGGTTCACCCGCACCGCGGCGCAGCCGGCGTCGATCGCCGCGAAGACGTACTTGGGCTGGAAGTGGATGTCGGCGATCACCGGGATCTGCGACTTGCGCGCGATCGCGGGCAGCGCCTCCACGTCGTCCTGCGACGGCACGGCGACCCGGACGATCTGGCAGCCGGACGCGGTCAGCTCGGCGATCTGCTGGAGCGTGGCGTTGACGTCGGCGGTGAGGGTGGTGGTCATGGACTGCACCGAGACCGGCGCGCCACCACCGACCGGCACCGAACCGACCATGATCTGGCGGCTGGCCCGGCGCGGGGCCAGCGGCGGCGGCGGTACGGGGGGCATACCGAGACTGACAGCGGTCACTTCAGGCACTCACCTTGAGAAGAGCGTGATGGGGTTGATGACATCGGCGGTGACTGTCAGCAGCGTGAACGCGCCACCGATCAGGATCACCGCGTACGTGAAGGGCATGAGTTTGAGGTAGTCGACCCGGCCGGGGTCCCGGCGGCCGATGCGCGCGTAGAGCCAGGACCGTGCCCGTTCGAACCAGGCGATGGCGATGTGTCCGCCGTCCAGCGGAAGCAGCGGCAGCAGGTTGAACACGCCGATGAAGAAGTTCAGCGACACGAACAGCATGAAGAACACCAGCCAGGCGTTGTTCTCCACGGCCTCGCCGCCGAGCCGGCTGGCGCCGACCACGCTGATCGGGGTGTCCATGTCACGCTCGCCGCCGGTGATCGCGTTCCACAACGCGGGCACCTTCTGCGGGATGCGCTGCATGGCGTGCGCGGTCTGCACCGCCATGGTGCCGGTGAAGTCGGCGGTGGCGCCGAACGCGGCGATCGGGCCGTACTCGACCCGCGGCGGGGTGCTCGGCCGCAGGGCCACGCCGAGCGCGGAGACCGACGAGGTGGCGCCCTTCGGGTCGTCCAGCGGCGGGCGCTGCACGGCGGCCAGGTCGACCCGGGCCTCCTGCGACCGGCCGTCGCGCTCGAAGGTGACGGTGGCCGCGCCGGGCGGGGTGGCCCGGACCACGTCGAGCATGTCGCCCCAGGTGGAGACCGGCTTGCCGTTCACCGCGGTGATCCGGTCGCCGTCCTTGAGCTGGGCCTTCTCGGCCGGGCTGGCCGGGTCGTCGGCCTGGCAGGCGCGGGCCGCGTTCTCCACCACGACACAGGGGGCCAGCGCGATCACAGCGGGCTCCGCCTTGAAGCCGTCCTCGGTGGAGGGGAACTTCGGGTTCGGCAGGCCGGCGGTGATCGCGATGATCCAGAGCGCGATCAGGGCCAGCGCGAAATGGGTGATCGAGCCGGCGGACATCACGATCGTCCGCTTCCAGACCGGGTAGCGCCACATCGCGCGCTTCTCGTCCCCGGGCTCGACGTCGTCGTCCTGCGGCGTCATGCCGACGATCTTGCAGAAGCCGCCGAGCGGAATGCCCTTGATGCCGTACTCGGTCTCGCCCCGCTTGAACGACCACAGCGTCGGGCCGAAGCCGACGAAGTAGCGGGTGACCTTCATCCCGAACGCCTTGGCGGTCAGCATGTGCCCCGCCTCGTGCAGGCTCACCGAGATGAGAATCGCCAGGGCGAACAGCACCACCCCGAGCAGATAGCTCATCGAGCTCCTTCCACCGACCCGACGATGATCTCCTGGGCGTGCGCCCGTGCCCACGACTCGGCGGCGAGCACGTCCTCGACGGTACCTGGTTCGTCGAAATCGGGTGCGTCCTCCAGCACCCGCTGGAGGGTGTCGACGATCCCGAGGAACGGCAGCCGGCCCGCGACGAACGCGGCCACGCACTCCTCGTTCGCCGCGTTGTAGATCGCCGGGCGGCAGCGTCCCGCCTCACCCGCCGCCTTGGCCAGCGCGACCGCCGGGAACGCCGCGTCGTCCAGCGGGAAGAACTCCCAGGTGTGGGCAGTGGTCCAGTCCACCGCGGCGGCGGCGCCGGGCACGCGGTCCGGCCAGCCGATGCCCAGCGCGATCGGCAGCCGCATGTCCGGCGGGCTGACCTGGGCCAGCGTCGAGCCGTCGGTGAACTCGACCATCGAGTGGATCACCGACTGCGGGTGGACCATCACCTCGATGTCGGCGTACGGCACGTCGAACAGCTCGTGCGCCTCGATCACCTCCAGCGCCTTGTTGACCATCGTGGCGGAGTTGATCGTGACGACCGGGCCCATGTTCCAGGTCGGGTGCGCCAGCGCCTGCTCCGGCGTGACAGCGGTCAGCTCGTCGCGCCGCCGCCCCCGGAACGGGCCGCCGCTGGCGGTGACCACCAGCCGCCGCACCTCGCCCCGGGCGCCGCCGCGCAGGCACTGCGCCAGCGCCGAGTGCTCGGAGTCCACCGGGACGATCTGCCCCGGTCGCGAGACGGCGGCCTTGACCAGCGGGCCGCCGGCGACGAGGGACTCCTTGTTGGCCAGGGCGAGGGTACGCCCGGCGTGCAGCGCGGCCAGCGTCGGCGGCAGGCCCAGCGAGCCGACCACGCCGTTGAGCACCACGTCGCACGGCCACTGCGCCAGCTCGGTCATCGCGTCCGGCCCGGCCACGATCTTGGGCAGTTTGAAGTCACCGCTGGCCCAGCCGCGCTTGCTCGCCTCGGCGTAGAACGCGAGCTGAAGATCCTGCGCGGCGGACGCGCGGGCCACACCGACCGCCTCCACGCCCAGCTCCAGCGCCTGCGCGGCGAGCAACTCCACGTTGCCGCCACCCGCGCCGAGGGCAACCACCCGGAAGCGGTCCGGGTTGCGCTTGACGATGTCGATGGCCTGGGTGCCGATCGAGCCGGTCGAACCGAGCAGCACGAGGTCTCGGGGAGTGGTCACCGGACCATTGTTCCCCAGCGCCTCACCCCGGTTCGTCCCGGAGTGCCCGGCGACATGATCGACTCCACTTCACCGAGGTGACGGCATCCCAGGCGCCGCGATGCCACCACTTCGGCGAACTGGTGTCGATCACGCCTGCGGCGCCTCCTCGTCGAGCAGGTCGGCCGGGTCGACGCTGAACTCGAACGGCTGCCGCATCACGAACGTCGTACCGGCGGCCGCGGCCGCAAGCGGCCGGTACTCGCCGTCGACCAGTTCGTAGAGGGCAAGCGCCGGCACCCGGTTACGCAGGTCGACCCGGAGGAAGTACGGCACACCGGCGGTCGCGTACTCCCGAGGCCTGTCGATCACGCCTGACGGCGCGATCTCCCCCACCAGCAGCGCGTCCTCGATTGTGACGGCGCGGAGACCACCGGCCGGGTGTCGCAGCACCGCCAGATCGGGAATGAACAGGTCGTCAGCGGAGACCAGGTTGACGGACCGGCAGCCCCACCGGCCGGCGGCCCGCGCCGCCCTCCCGATCAGGTACGCGAGATGGAGATGCGCCGTACGCCGGTCGACGCCGCTGCCCGGCGTGACGATCACACAGCCGCGCAGCACCTCGATCCTCGGGCCGTTGTTCTCCGGCAGCAGGTCGAGTGCCGCCGCGGCCGTCCAGGGCTGGTCAAGGCACCCCAAAAGATCCAACGGCTCGGCACCTTGGCGGCGTGCGAGTTCGCCGGCCGGGACGGCAGCCGTGCCGGGCAGGACGGGACTCCGCTCCGCGTCACTCGACGTGCCTCCGCTCACCGAAGACACCCTTTCTCCTCGACCAGGCCGAGCCGGATGCTCGGAGTCGAGCTTCACCCGTTCTCGTGCCGTCGCTCGCACAGATGGTGCGTCCCGGTGGCGAACCGACGCGCTCAGACGAGCAAGGTCCGGTCGTGGAGGAAGGCGAGAACGTCCTGTCTCTGCTGCGGCGTGAGTTCTGCCAAGGGCACGATCAGCGCTCGCCCTCCCGACAGTCGCACCAGCAACTGGCCGTGGACCTGTTCGACGGCGGACACGGCGGACCACCACACCAGCGTGTGGCCCTCCGGGCTCTCGCACCGCAACCCCTCGTCCGAGAGGTTCCAGCGGGCCGCAACGGAGCCCCACTGCCAGGCCGCCCCCACCGCACGGTGCAGCATCACGGCCGGGGCGAGGAACCAGCAGAGCACGGCCCCACCCGCCAGCGCAGCGGCGACGAGGCGGGGCTCCACGACGAGCGTGAAGACCGACAGCAGCGCCAGCGTGCCGCCCACCCATCGATAGGGCAGGACCACGCCCCGCAGGAGCCGGCGCCACGCCACGGTGAACGGCCCCCGCTCGGGCGCGGCCTCGAACTCGATCAGCACGACGTACGGTAAACCGCGCCCACGCCCGGCGATCTCCGCCGAACGGTCAGGCGGGGCTGTCGCTGCGGGATGAGGCTACGGGGACGCGATCGTCCCGTCTGGCGCGGTGAGGTGCTCCAGATGTTCCAACGGCAGGTGCGAGGGCTGCCACTCCAGGAACAGCGCGGTGGCGTCGTCGTCGAGCTGGTCCTGCTGGTAGGCGAGGACGGCGCGCACCAGCCGGCGCATCGTCTCCGGGCTGGGCAGCCGCTCGTTGAGGGCACGCTCGACGAAGTCGACGAGCCGGTCCAGCCCGAACCGTTCCCCGTCGTCGCCCCGGGCGTCGGTGATGCCGTCGGTGTAGGCGAGGATGCGGTCGCCCGGGTGCAGCGCCTCCTCGTGCGCCCGCGGGCGCCGCGTCGACAGGTTGCCCAGCCCGAGCGGCAGCGCGGTCGGTCCGGGCAGTGCCCGGACGGCCTTGCCGTCCCGCAGCAGCATGGCGCCGGGGTGGCCGGCGTTGATGGTCCGCAGCACGCCGGTCCGCCGGTCGAGTTCGGCGAGCAGCGCGGTCGCGAACAGGCCGGGGTGTTCGGAGCGGACCCACCTGTCGATGCTGATCGCCGTGTCGACCAGGTCGAGACCGGTACGCCGGGCGTTGCGGTACGCGCTGACCACGAGCGAGGCCAACGCGCTCGCCTTGATCCCGTGCCCGCAGGTGTCGAAGAGCCCGACGCTGAGCACGTCACCGTTGAGCGCGTAGTCGAAGATGTCCCCGCCGACGTCGTAACACGGTTCGAGGATGGCGGTGATCACCAGCTCGTCCGTCGCGAAGGTCAGCGGCGGCAGCAGCCCCCACACGGTCTCGGCGGCGACCTGCATCGGCAGGCGGCGGCGGATCCGTTCCACGACGTCGCCGTAGAGCCGGCGGTTCACCAGGACCTGAGCGACGGCGACCGCCACCTCCCAGGCCGGCCGGTCCAGCGCGGGGTCGCCGGCGCGCGACGACACGATTTCCAGCGCCCCCAGCCGTTCGCAGCCGAGCAGCAGGGGCACCCAGAGCCGGTCCGGGCGGTCGGGGGCGCGCTGCACCTGCAGGCCGGTGAACGCCCGGCCGGCCAGCGTCGTCTCGATCGTGAGTTCGTCCCGGGGCGCGCCCGCGCCGACCAGGGGTACGAGCGAGGACTGCGTGTAGTCGGCCAGGTAGATCACGATGTCGGTGGCCCCGATGACGGGCGCGACCCGGTTCACCAGGAGCGACAGGTCGTCCGGACCGCCCCGGGCGGCGTGGAGGTGCAGCCAGCGCGCTGCGTCGCCACCATCGACCATCCGTGCCTCCCCCGGGTCCCCACCACCGTAGGAGGCCGAGGGCGAACTGCCAACGGCACGGCTCAGGCCGGACGTTCCAGGACGAACGTTTCAACCTCGGCACCGCCGTACCAGTCGGTGCGCACGCCCACGTGCGTCATGCCGAGGCGCCGGGCCACCGCCATCGACGGGTCATTCCCGGCCATCACCACCGCATACACCCTCGGGGTGCCGGTGGCGAACTCGCGTTCCAGCACCGCGCGGGCCGCCTCGGTGGCGTAGCCGTTGCCCTGGGCGTCGGGGTGCAGGTGCCAGCCGACCTCGATGTCGTCGGTCAGCGTGACGCCGTCGCGTCCCGGCAGCGGCTTGAGCAGGATGCTCCCCGCCACCGGTCCGCCGTCGCGCGGCTCGATCGCCCACAGGCCCCAGCGACCGTCGTACGGCGCCCAGCGTTCGTGCCAGGAGCGGACCCGCTCGAGCGCCTCGGACGGGTCGGTCATCCGCCCCTTGCCGCCGCCCAGCCAGCGCATCACCTCGTCCCGGGAGTAGATGTCGTAGATCCGGGCCAGGTCGTCCGGAGACTCGGTCCAGTCCCGGAGCACCAGCCGGTCGGTCGTGGCGATCGTCATGCCGCCGGATCGTAATGCGTGGCGCGGGGCCGTACGGGGAACGAGAGGGCGATGGGCGACGGGTGGGATCGGACGAAGCGGATCACGGCTGCGGCGTTCCGGCCGGTCCGCGGCCGGGACCTGTCGCTGCACGCCGCCGCGATCACCTTCTACGGCGCGATCGCCGTGGTGCCGGTGGCGCTGCTGGCGATCTGGCTGACCGGACTGCTCGCCGGAGCGGACCGGGTGCGACGGCTGACCGGGTACGCGATCGACACGCTGCCCACCGAGATCGGCGCGCACCGGGCGGCGGCCGCGCTCGTCGAGGCCGGGCTGGGGCTGACGCCGCTGCTGGCGCTGGCCTCGCTGCTGCCCGCGTCCCTCTACGGGGAAGGTCTGCGCCGCGCCTTCGTCTCGGTGGCCGAGCCGCGCGCCGAGTCCGGCGCGCTGGTCGGCTGGCGCGGTCGCCTGCTGCTGCTCCCGCTGCTGGCGCCCGCCCCGGTGCTGCTGCTGTCGATCCTGCTCGGGCTGCCGATGACCACACGGCTGGTACGCCAGGGCGGCTGGGTCGGCGCGCTCGGCGTGGTGCTGTCGTTCCTCGCGGTGTGGCTGGTGCTCACGCCGGTGCTGATCTGGGTGTTCCGGGTGGTCGGCCCGGCCTCCCCGGACTGGCTCGCCACAGTGGCCCTGGGCTCGTTCACGGCGGCGAACCTGTCCGGCTTCGTGCACGGCTTCGTGCTGTTCTGCTCGCTGCCGCTGGACCTGGGCGTGCCGTTCGGTGGGTTCGACGAAATCGGCGGCGGCGTGGCGGTGCTGCTCTGGCTGTACCTGTTCCACGTGATCGTGCTGTCCGGCTACTCGGCCACGCTGGCGGCGAGCCGGTGGCGGGCCACCCGGGAGGCGGCCCGCGCCTGACGGCGGGAGGTCAGCGCCGGAACGGGCCGCGCACCTCGTACGTGATGCCGCCGGTGCCGGCCCGGGCGCCGCTGGTGCCGCGCTGCGAGGAGAAGTAGAGCCGGCTGCCGTCCGGGGAGAACGCCGGTCCGGTGATCTCCGACTCGGACTGCCCGAGCAGCCGCACGAACGGTGCCACCACACCGGCCGGCGTGATCACGTTGATCTCCATGTTGCCGCCGTCCTCGGCCACGTAGAGGTCACCACCGGCGGTACCGGTGATGTTGTCGACGCCGGTCAGCGGGGCGGCACCGGCCGGCACCAGCGAGTCGTCGTACGCGAGGTCGAGCCGCTGGTTCACCGCGTCGTACGCCCACACCCGGTTGTCCCCCTTGGTGGTGAACCAGCAGGTGTCGTCGGCGTACCAGCAGCCCTCGCCGCCGTCGAACGTCTGCGCCGCGGCCACCTGGTAGCGGGTGGGCATCGGGAAGCCGTCGCGGTCCGGCAGGTCCCGCCAGGTCACCGGCCCGGTAACCTGGCCGTCCGGGGCGCAGAGCACCTGCACCTTGCCGGTGCGCAGGTCGCCCCAGGTGTCCGGGACGAACCGGTAGAAGCAGCCGTCGCCCTCGTCCTCGGTCAGATAGACCACCCGCCGCTGCGGGTCGCAGGCCGCCGCCTCGTGCTTGAAGCGGCCCATCCGGGTCCGCTCCTCACCGGCCCGGCCGCCCTCCGGCCACGTCTCGAACACGCGGCCCAGCGGCACCTCCTCGCAGGACAAC
Source organism: Micromonospora sp. WMMA1947 (assembly GCF_027497355.1). Taxonomy (NCBI): domain Bacteria; kingdom Bacillati; phylum Actinomycetota; class Actinomycetes; order Micromonosporales; family Micromonosporaceae; genus Micromonospora; species Micromonospora sp. WMMA1947. Next base: position 521,725 of record NZ_CP114909.1, read on the forward strand.
CAGGTCCCCCACGGGGTCGGGCCCCCGGCGCAGTTGACGTTCGTGCCGCCGAGGATCCGGTACGCGGCGGTGATCGCGCCGTCCGCGGCGAACCGCAACGCCGAGGCGCCACCGACGAGCGGCACCTCCGAGTTGGAGACGTAGGTCCAGCCGTCGCCGGACGGGAAGCAGGCGCCGCCGTCCGGCGCCGGGTGCCAGGTGTACGAGGTGCCGGCGACCCGCTGCCCGGAACGGGCGATCACCCGGCTGGTGAAGCCGGCCGGCAACTGGAGACCGTTGGCGTCGGCGGCCAGCAGGTCGCCGTACGGGCCGGGGCCGGGCTGGGCGGGCTGGGCCGGGGCGGCCGCGGCGGCCCAGAGACCACCGGCGAAAGCGGCGGCGCCACCGACGGCTGTGGCACGCAGGACGGTACGACGGTCCATCGGGGATTACCTCCCGGAGGCGGTGGGTGTCCCGTCGACGGTAGGACGGAAATGCATCGACAACTGCCACTATAGGGTGAACGCCCGGTGACGGCCGTCCGGCGTCAGAGGCCCTCGACGTACCGCTTGGCGTCGGCGAGCGACATGTGCGTGTGCTCCCGTACCACCTTGACCGCCTGGATCTTCTTTCCCCGGTGCAGCAGCCGCGCGGCCTCGGCCCGGACCGCGTCGTCGACGCTCTTTCCCGGTGCCGTAGCGCCCGGCGACAAGGTCCCGCCCGAGGCCAGCGCGTCGACCGCCTGCTTCGCCTCCAGCAGCGACCACCCGGTGTGCTCCCGTAGCAGCTTGACCGCCTCGACCTGACGACCCGCGTGGATCAGGCGGAGCACCTCGGCCTGCCCGCCGCCGGCCGGGCGATCCGGGGCGATCAGGTCCCGGGGACGGTCGCGCCGCAGCACGAGCAGGAGCAGGAACACCACCACGACGAGCGCCACCGCGAGCGCGATCTGGACAGCCGGGGACATGCCCGGAACGGTAGCGCCCCAGGGCGAACCCTCCCGCCGGGGACCGCCCGCCGCTAGGGTCGCGGCATGAGCGAACGCCCCAGGAGCGACGCGAGTGAGCTGCCGTCCCGCGCCGACGTCGTGATCGTCGGCGCCGGGCACAACGGCCTGGTCTCGGCGATCCTGCTGGCCCGCGCCGGCCTGGACGTCCTCGTGCTGGAGGCGTCAGGGGTGATCGGCGGCGCCACGCGCACCGAGAACCCGTTCCCGAAGGTGCCGGGGCTGCGTCACTCCACCGGGTCGTACCTGCTGGGGCTGATGCCGCCGGAGCTGCTGGCCACGCTCGACGTGAGCATCCCGGTGCTGCGCCGCGACCCGCACTACTTCCTGCCCACGCCGGGCGGGCTCGGCTCGCCGTACCTGCTGGCCGGCAGCGACGTGGCGGCGAGCCGGCGGCAGCTCGCGGAGATGTTCTCCCCCGCCGACGTCGCCGCCGACGACGCGCTGCACGCCGAGCTGGCCCAGCTGCGGGAGGATCTCGCCCCGGCGTGGCTGGCCGAGCCGCTGCCGGTCGAGGAGACCGCCGAGCGCTACGTGCGGCCCGCGCTGCGGCAGGTCTTCGTCGACCTGGTGCGCGGCTCGGTCGCCGACCACCTGGCCCGCTTCGACTTCCGCTCCGAGCTGCTGGTCAGCATGTACGCGGTCACCGACGGCCTGTCCGGGCTCAACGCCGGCCCGGACGACCCCGGCACCGGTCACAACTTCCTCGTGCACAACATGTGCCGGCTCCCGGGCGCGGACGGCACCTGGATGATCACTCGGGGCGGCATGGGCACCGTGTCGCGCACGTTCGCCGAGGCCGCCGTGCGCGCCGGGGCGCGGATCGTGGCCGACGCGCCGGTCACCGCGATCCGGCTGGCCGGAGGCGCCGCCGCCGGGGTGACGCTCGCCGACGGCTGGGAGGTGGACGCCCCGGTGATGCTCGGCGCCTGTGACCCGTACCGGCTGATGGAGCTGCTGCCCGACGGCGCGCTGCCGGCGGAACTCGGCGCGCGGATGGCGGCGGTCCGCCGCACCGGCACCACGCTCAAGCTCAACCTGGCGCTGACCGGGCTGCCGCGCTTCTCCTGCCTGCCGGCCGACGCGCCGAGCCCGTTCGGCTCGACCATCCACCTGCTGCCCGGCTCGGCCTCGCTCGTCGGCGACGGCGGCGAGTCCCCGATGGCGGCGCTGCGCGGCATGTGGGCGGACGTGCGGGCCGGGCGGCTGCCGGAGGAGCCGACGATCGAGTGGTACCTGCACACGACTGTCGACCCGTCGCTCTCGGACGATGCGGGGCACCACTCGTCGGCGCTGTTCGTGCAGTCGGTCCCCTACGAACTGGCCGGCACCACCTGGGACGCGGCGCTGCCCGGCTACGTGCAGCGGCTGATCGCAATCTGCGAGCGGTACGCCCCGGGCGCCGGTGACCTCGTCGCGGACGCGGTGCCGCTGCCGCCGCCCGGCATCGAGGCGCACTTCGGCATCACCGGCGGGCACATCCACCACGTCGACAACACGGTGTCGTTCACCGACCGGATGCCGTACGCGACGGGGGTGGACGGGGTGTACGCGGGCAGCGCCGGCTGCCACCCGGCGGGCAGCGTGATCGGCGCCGCCGGGCACAACGCCGCCCGCCGCATCCTCGCCGAGATGTAAGGAAGGGCCCCTTGTTAACGCCTCCGGTAGAGGAAGGGCCCCTTCTTAACAGCCGCTCACGGCGTCTCGGGCGCCTCCTGGCCCGCGGGCGGGAGATCGCCCGGCCCGCGCACCAGGTAGACGCCGACCAGCAGCAGGTACGCCAGCAGGCTCAGCACCGGGTCGACGAACACGATCGCGAACGCGACCAGGTAGAGCAGCGGACCGAGGCGGAACCGCCGGGCCACCGCCCGCGCCAGTCGCGGGTCCAGACCGGGGTGCAGCAGCCCGCGGCGGCGTGCCCACCACCAGCTCAGGTTGAAGAAGAGCGCCTCGCCGAGCACCACACCCGCGTACAACGCGGCGGTCAGCCGCTGGTCGCGGACCGTGCCGCGCAGGTTGTCCGCGAGCAGGTCGGCGGTGAACGGGATCGCCGCCACGAACATCAGCAGCAGCAGGTTCAGCACCAGCAGCATCTGGTCGACCCGGCGGACGTAGCGCCACATGTTGTGGTGGGTCAGCCAGACCTGGCCGACGATGGCGAAGGTGATCACGTACGCCAGGTAGGCCCGCCACTCCTGCACGAGCACCGCGGCCAGCCCGTCGTCCTGCGGCAGGTCCGGGTCGAACGCCAGCAGCTCGACGGCCATCAGGGTGAGCACGATGGCGATCACCGCGTCGCTGAACGCCTCCACCCGCGAGGCGTCGCGCGCCATCTCGCTGCCGCGCCCGAACCGGTACGCCGGTTCCCTGTCCGCACCCGTCACGCCGCCCCCTCACGACCGATGGTCGCGTGCCGGGGGCGGCGGGCGGGGCGGAACTCGTCAGATGGCCGCTTCCCCGGCCGGCGCCGGGGTCTCCGCGTCGGCGCGGTGCGCGCGGATCTTGTGCCCGACGCTGGTCAGGCAGCGCCCGCTGGCCAGGTCGAACTTCCAGCCGTGCAGCTGGCAGGTGAGCTGGTCGCCGTCGACGATGCCGAACCGGCTCAGGTCCGCCTTCAGGTGCGGGCAGCGCCGCTGCACCACCCAGCCGTCGAGCGTGATGTCCTCGGCGTCGACCGCCCGCTCGTGCTCGTCGTACCAGCCCTCGGCGTACTGGAGACGCTCCTCGGACAGGCACTTGAAGAAGGCGTAGACGAACTCGTTGTACTGGCCGATCCGGGCCGCGGAGAAGCGGCAGGACAGGAAGAGCGAGTTGACCCAGTCCACCTCGCCGATGTGCAGCAGGTGCTCGATCAGCGCCCGCTCGGTACGGAAGCGGTAGCGCACCTTCTCGTCCGCGTACGGCCGGACCTCCTTGCCCGGGAAGTCCACCACGATCGACTCGACCTCGGACCCGTCGTAGCCGACCAGGTCGAAGCGGACCGGCCCGCCGACGCCCTTGGCCAGGTAGATCGACTCGTCCAGCAGCGGCTCGATCCGGCGCTTCATCTCGCCCAGCACGTCGACCTCGGGGTGCCGCCAGGACGCCTTCTCCGCCTCGATGACGCCGCGCTTGCGCTCCCGCATCTCCTCCAGGTGGGCGACCTTGTTCGCGAAGAACTCCTCCACCGGCACCGGGTGCGTGGTGGTGGCGCCCTCGGTGGTGATCTCCGAGACGCTGCCCGGCAGCAGCACGATGCCGTTGGTGCCGCCGACCTTGGCGTACTCGGAGAGGAACACCGACTGGTCGGGGAAGATGTTGCCCTCGTCGCCGAAGATGTCGTTGAACTGCCACAGCTCGTCGTCGAGGAAGCACGGCGGGCCGGCGATCGGGAAGACGTGGTCGGCCTTCAGGTCGTCGATGTAGCGCCAGGTGCGGTCGAACTGCCGGTCCCGCTTCTGCTTGCCGAACGCGGTCTTCGCCGCCTGCGGCAGCTCGTAGACCATCGGGTACCAGATCGCGCCGGAGAACTGCAGCATGTGCGCGTGCACGTGGCCCAGCTCGGCGAACACGCTCAGGTCGGTCGGGCGGGCGTCGTTCTGGTTGAGCAGCCGGACGCCGTCGTACTCGACCCAGAGCGAGGAGTCGCCGATCGGGCCGTCGGTCGGGCTGGTCAGCGCCTGGATCATGATCTTCAGGCCGCCGGGCAGCTCCACGACCTGCTCGTTCGGGGCCTTGAGGAACTTGGTGAAGCCCAACTCCCGGAACTCGTCCTCCATCTCCGAGGTGGGGAACTCGGGGAGCAGGACGGTGGCGTCCTTCGACACGAAGTCACGCAGGTGCTTCGCGTCGAAGTGGTCCCGGTGCAGGTGCGACACGTACAGGTAGTCGACCTGGCCGAGGGTCGCCCAGTCGAGCAGGGAGTTGTCCGGGAAGGGGAACCACGAGGCGAAGTAGGCGGGGTTGACCCACGGGTCGCACAGGATGCTGCCCGCAGCCGTGTCGATCCGCATGCTGGCATGCCCCGTACCGGTCACTCGCACCGCAGTCCTCCTCAAAAAGACATCAAGGTGTACGTCAAGACGCTACCGGAGGCAGTGTGCTCGCCGTTCCGCGACGCCGGTAGTGCCCTTCCGCCCCGGCCGCTACGGGACCAACGGCCCGGGCCGGCCGGCGTGCCGCTGTCGCCCGGCCGGGTCATCCCCGGCACAGGAGGTCGGACCCTGCGCCGGGCCCGGTTGGGGGCGTGCCAGACTGATCGGAGATCCGATCGCGAGGGAAGGACCGACAGTGGCAGGAGACGAGCCGGTAACCGCGCCAGATCAGCACAAGCCCGGGCACCGCAAGTCCGGACGGATCGGTGCGGTGCTGTCGGCGGTGGCCTTGGTTCTGATGGCGTTCTGCGGGATCGAGGAGGGCCGGGTGGAGCACCTCTGGCTGTTCGGGATCGCCGGACTGCTGATCGCCATCGTCATCGGCGACGCCGTGCTGCGCCGCAACGGCCTGCGGTCCTGACGCGCGGCGCCCACGGTAGTGCGCGAAGGGCCCGCCCCCTCGTCGGGGGCGGGCCCTTCGTCGTCTCGTGCGGGCGGGGTCAGCGGCCGAGCAGGATGTCCTGCACGTCCTTGAGCGCGGCGTCGACCTCGGCCTCGAAGTAGCCACCGGGCACCAGCCCGAAGCGCAGCGTGTCGAGTTCCTTCGGGTTCACCGGCATCGGGTTGCGCCCCTGCATGCCGCCGAGCAGCGTCTCGAAGAACCGGTCGACCTGGTCCGGGTCGTACCCGCTGCCGAACCGGCGGACCTGGAAGCTGCGGCGGATCTGGTCGACCCGGTGCAGGTCGCTGCCGGGCGGGCCGGCCATCGGCGGCCCCACCATGGGGGGACCGGCGACCGGCGGGCCCACGAGCGGAGGGCCGGTCATCGAGGGGCCCGGGCCGTAGCCCTGGTCCGGCGGCCCGTAGCCCGGGTCCGGCGGACCGTAACCCGGGTCGGGTTGGCCGTAGCCGGGCTCCGGTGCGCCGTAGCCCTGCTGCGGCAACGCCGGCGGACCGCCGGGGCCACGACCGCGCAGCTCGCGGTCGGGCATGCGGATCTCCGCGGTCATGTCGGCACGCCCGCGCCGGCCGGCCTCGAACCCGTCGAAGCGCTCCTCCTGGCCGTACCCGCTGTCCGGTGGGCCGTAGCCACCCGGGCCGCTGTCCGGCGGGCCGTACCCACCGGGACCGTTGTCCGGGCCGTACCCGCCGGGGCCGTTGTCCGGGCCGTAGCCGCCCGGGCCGGGCGGCAGGCCGCGCGGCGGCGGGCCGCCGTGCCCCATCGGCGCGCCCGGGCCCATCGGGCCGGGACCACCCGGGCCGCGCGGGCCGTCGTAGCCGCCGCGCGGGCCGTCGTAGCCACCGGCGAACGCCCCGGTCGGTTCGTCGTAGCGGTTGCCGTAGCGGTCGGCCGGCGGGCCGGGCTGAGGCGGCATCTGCCGGGGCGGCATCGGCGGCTGCGGCACCGGCGACAGGCCCCTGTCGTCGCGCATCGGCGGGCCGAGCCGGTCGGCCATCCGCGGGTCGCCACCGCGCCCGGCGGGTGCGCCACCGCGCTCCTCCAGCTCGGCGAGCTGCCGCTCGACCCGGTCGAGGTGCAGGTCGACCTGCCACTCGTCGTAGCCGTTGAACCGGACCCGGAAGACGACGTCGTGGACCTCCTGGGAGGCCACGGGCGCGCCCACCGGCTGGCCGTCGAGTGTCGCCTCGACCCGGTCCAGGAAGGCGTCGACCTCGTCGACCTTGTAGCCCCGGCGGAGCGCCTTACGCCGGAAACGCTGACCCTGACTCGCCACTATGTCTCCTGGTCTCGTACCGCTACGCCGTTGCCGCGCGTGAGTCGCCGTCCGTGTCCTCGGCGGCGGCGAGCTGCCCACAGGCCCCGTCGATCTCGCGCCCCCGGGTGTCGCGCACCGTGGTCGACACCCCGGCGTCGCGCAACCGCCGGACGAACTCCCGCTCGACCGGCTTCGGGCTGGCGTCCCAGCGGCTGCCCGGAGTCGGGTTGAGCGGGATCAGGTTCACGTGGGCCAGCTTGCCGGCCAGTAGCCGCCCGAGCAGATCGGCTCTCCACGGCTGATCGTTCACGTCCTTGATCATCGCGTATTCGATGGACACGCGACGCCCCGTCGTGGCCGCGTAGTCCCACGCCGCGTCCAGCACCTCGGACACCTTCCAGCGCTGGTTGACCGGGACGAGTTCGTCGCGCAGCTCATCATCGGGGGCGTGCAGCGACAACGCAAGGGTCACCGAGAGGTCTTCGCTGGCCAGTCGGCGGATCGCCGGCACCAGGCCGACCGTCGAGACGGTGATGTGCCGCTGCGACAGCCCCAGCCCTTCCGGCGCCGGGGCGACCAGCCGGCGGATCGCCGCCACCACCCGCGAGTAGTTCGCGAGCGGCTCGCCCATGCCCATGAACACCACGTGCGACAGCCGCGGCGGCGACCCGGCCACCACGCCGGAGGCGGCCACCCCGGCCAGGTAGACCGCCTGGTCGACGATCTCGGCGGTGGACAGGTTGCGGGTCAGCCCGGCCTGGCCGGTGGCGCAGAACGGGCAGGCCATGCCGCAGCCGGCCTGGCTGGAGATGCAGACGGTCACCCGGTCCGGGTAGCCCATCAGCACGCTCTCCACCAGCGAGCCGTCGTGCAGCCGCCAGAGCGCCTTGCGCGTCGCGCCGTCGTCGCAGGCCAGCTCGCGTACCGGGGTCAGCAGGGTGGGCAGCAGCGCACCCGCCAGCCGCTCCCGGGTCGCCGCCGGCAGGTCGGTCATCCGCTCCGGGTCGCGCACCAGGCGGCCGAAGTAGTGGTTGGAGACCTGCTTGGCGCGGAACGCGGGCTCGCCCAGCTCGGCGACGAGCGCCTGCCGGCCCGGCAGGTCCAGGTCAGCGAGGTGGCGGGGAGGCATCGCGGGCTTGCGGCCGCGGGCGTCGGGGTCTACGGAGATCAGCGGGAGGCTCGTCATGGCGCGTCCAGTCTGACACGCTCCCGCCCGGACGCACCCGTCCGTACGTGTCGAATCGCCCCCGGCCGGCCGGGCCGCGTCGGCTCGCCGCCGTGATTCATGCCTCAGCCCACCACCGGGACGAAGACCGCGAGCAGCAGGTACGCCACCGGCACGGCGAACAGGATCGAGTCGAGCCGGTCCATCAGACCGCCGTGCCCGGGCAGCAGGTTACTCATGTCCTTGACGCCGAGATCCCGCTTGATCATCGACTCGGCGAGGTCACCGAGCACCGCCGAGACGGAAATCGCCATCCCGAACAGCGCCCCCCACCAGGGGGCCACGTCGAACAACGCCCACAGCAGCGCCGCGCTGCCCGCCGCCGCGGCGGCCACCGAGCCGGCGAAGCCCTCCCAGGACTTCTTCGGGCTGATCGTGGGCGCCATCGGGTGCTTGCCGAACGACACGCCCGCGGCGTACCCGCCGGTGTCGGAGAGCACCACCGCCGCCAGCGTCACCAGCACACGCAGGTGCCCGTCGCCGGGCGCCGCCGCGAGCATGGCCGCGAACCCGGCGAGGAACGGCACGTACACCGCGATCAGGGTGGCCGCGGTGAGGTCGCGCTGGTAGTTGCCGGGCCCGTCGCCGAGCCGCCAGATCATCGTGCCCAGCACCGTCACCAGCAGGCCGAGGCAGAGCGCGTCGGGGCCCGCGTACCAGGCCAGGCCCACGGTGATCACGCCACCGGCGACCAGCGGCGCCAGCGGCGGGTGGGCACCGCTGCGGCGGACCGCGCGGGCCATCTCCCAGATGCCGATCCCGACAGCGGTCGCCAGCACGGCGAGGAACGCCGGCATGAAGAAGAACAGCGGCACCACGACCGCCGCGCCGAGGGCCACCCCGACGCCGATCGCGGCCGGCAGGTTACGCCCGGCCCGGGACGTCGTCGGCTCGGTGGTCGGCGGACGCTCGGCGCTCGCCCGTCGGCGTCCCGGCCCGCGGCGGCCGGCCGGCGGCTCCGGCGCGGGCTCGTCGCGTACCGCCGGGATCTGCTCGGTGGGCTCGTCGCGCACCGGCGCGATCTGCGCGGTCGGGTACTCGTCGTCGCGGGCCGGCTCACCCCACGGGCCGTCGTGCCGCGGCTCGTCGCGCCGGCCGCGGTCGCCGGCCGGCGGTCCGTCGTACCGGCCCGGGCCGTCGTGGTGCCGCGAGGTCGTCGGGTACGGCCCGGCGTACGTGTCCGGGCCGGCGTACGTGTCCGGGCCTCCGCCGGGGCGGGCGTAGGTGTCCGGCTCGGCGGGGTGGGTGTGCGCGGCCGGGCCGGGCCGCCAGGGGCCGGGCTCCAGGTCGGTGTCCGGCCAGGGCAGGGCCGGGGCGGCCGGGCGGTCCCAGCCACGCGACTCGGTGTTGCCGTAGGGGTCGGGGTGGGACATCACGCACCGGCAGCCGGTACGAGAGCCACCACATGACGCAAGACCAAGACCATCCCCTACCGGCGTGAGACTTCCTGTTTACCGACCGACGGCCGGGCGACTCCCGCCGTTCACCCCGTGGTGGTCGGGAATCGTGCCGAGCCTACTGCACCCGCCGCGACGCCGAGGGTGTGCGCCGCCGGGCACGACGACGGCACCGGGCCGCCGCCCCGGCGGGCGACGGCGCGCGGTGCCGTTCGAGGTACGCGGGTGCTCAGACCTCGAGCAGCTCGCTCTCCTTGTGCTTGACCAGCTCGTCGACTCCGCCGACGAAGCGCTGGGTCAGGTCGTCCAGCTCCTTCTCCGCGCGCCGGCCCTCGTCCTCGCCGACCTCGCCGTCCTTGACCAGGCGGTCCAGCTCTTCCTTGGCCTTGCGGCGGATGTTGCGGACGGCGACCTTGGCCTCCTCGCCCTTCTGCCGGGCGACCTTGATCATGTCGCGGCGCCGCTCCTCGGTCATCTGCGGCAGGACGATGCGGAGCTGGTTGCCCTCGTTGTTCGGGTTGGCCCCGAGGTCCGAGTCGCGGATCGCCTTCTCCATGGCGCCCAGCTGCGAGTTGTCGTACGGCTTGATGATCACCATGCGCGGCTCGGGCACCGCGATGGACGCCATCTGCGGCAGCGGGGTCGGGCTGCCGTAGTAGTCGATCACGATCCGGGAGAACATGGCGGCGTTGGCGCGTCCGGTACGGATACCGCCGAACTCCTCCTTGGCGTGCTCGATGGCACGCTCCATCTTCTCCTCCGCCTCGAGGAGGGTGTCGTCGATCACCGGTCTCCTCGCCTCCTTCTGTCGCTCGTCGGGTGTGGTGCGGGTGCTGCCGTGGCAGAGGGACCGCTGCCGGTCCGGCGGGCCGGTCAGGCGGTGATCAGGGTGCCGATCTTCTCGCCGCCGACGGCCCGGACGATGGTGTCGTCGCCCTGGGCGCCGAAGACCAGCATCGGCAGGCCGTTCTCCATGCAGAGGCTGAACGCGGCGGCGTCAGCCACCCGAAGGTTACGGCGCAGCACCTCGGAGAAGGTGATCGAGTCGAGCTTGCTCGCGGTCGGGTCGATCCGGGGGTCGGCGGTGTAGACCGCGTCCACGCCGTTCTTGCTCATCAGCACCACGTCCGCGCGGATCTCCAGCGCCCGCTGGGCGGCCACCGTGTCGGTGGAGAAGTACGGCATGCCGGCGCCGGCGCCGAAGATGACCACGCGGCCCTTCTCCAGGTGGCGGATCGCGCGCAGCGGGATGTACGGCTCGGCGACCTGGGCCATCGTGATGGCGCTCTGCACCCGGGTCTCGATGCCCTCCTTCTCCAGGAAGTCCTGAAGGGCCAGGCAGTTCATGACCGTGCCGAGCATGCCCATGTAGTCGGCGCGGGCGCGGTCCATGCCCCGCTTCTGCAGCTCGGCGCCGCGGAAGAAGTTGCCGCCGCCGACCACCACCGACACCTGCACGCCGCGGCGTACCACGGTGGCGATCTGGCGGGCGATGCCCTGCACGACGTCGGGGTCGACGCCGATCGCGCCGCCGCCGAAGACCTCACCGGAGAGCTTCAGCACCACCCGGCGGGACCGACCGGGCGGAGGGGCGGTCGGGTCCTCCGCCGCCAGGCTCCGGTCACTCACAACCTGCGTCATCCGCCCCGCCCCTTCTCCCCGCGCATCGCGCGAGCGTCGCGTACGTGCCCCTGCCGACCCTATGTGACGAGGAGGCCGCGGTGCCTGTCGCGTACACCGGCGGCCTCCTCGTCGACGTTCTCCCCTGTGCCCGGGCCGGACGGCCCGGTGCGGCGGCTCAGGCCTGGCCGACCTCGAACCGCAGGAAGCGGGTCACCTCGATGCCGGCGTCGGCCAGCACCTGCTTGACGGTCTTCTTGTTGTCGGCGACCGACGACTGCTCCAGCAGGACGAAGTCCTTGAAGAAGGCGTTGACCCGGCCCTCGACGATCTTCGGCAGCGCCGCCTCGGGCTTGTTCTCCTCGCGGGCGGTCTGCTCGGCGATGCGCCGCTCGGACTCGACGGTCTCGGCCGGCACCTCGTCGCGGGTGAGGTACTTCGGCCGCATCGCGGCGATCTGCATGGCCACGGCGCGGGCGTCGGCGTCGGCCGCCTCGTCCGACTTGCCGGTGAACTCGACCAGCACGCCGACCGCCGGGGGCAGGTCCTGGCTCTTGCGGTGCATGTAGACCGCGGTGGTGCCGTCCAGCTTGGCGAAGCGGTTGAGCACCAGCTTCTCGCCGATCTTGGCGGACTGCTCCTGGATCAGGTCGGCCACGCTCTTGCCGTCGATGGTGCTGGCGAGCAGCTCCTCGGCGTTGGTGGCGCCGCTGGCCACGCCGTGCTCGACCAGCTGCTGGGCCAGCGCGATGAAGGCGTCGTTCTTGGCGACGAAGTCGGTCTCGCAGTTGAGCTCGAGCAGCGCCTGGCCGGAGTGGGCGATCAGGCCGTTGGCGGCGGTGCGCCCGGCCCGCTTGCCGACGTCCTTGGCGCCCTTGACGCGCAGGATCTCGACGGCCTTGTCGAAGTCGCCCTCGGCCTCGGTCAGCGCCTTCTTGGAGTCCATCATGCCGGCGCCGGTGAGGTCGCGGAGCTTCTTGACGTCCGCGGCGGTGAAGTTGGACATGACTCTCTCTTCGGTGTCAGTGAGGTGGTCTGGGGTGCTGGTTACCCGGTTCCGGGCCGGTTCTGCCCGGCGTACCCGTCGCGTCCCCACCGCCGGGAGTCCGGACGGTGGGGACGCGACGGCGAGATCACTCCGCGGAGGCGGTCGCCGGCTGCTCGGCGGCCGGCGCGGCGGCGGGCTGCTCGGCGGCGGCGGGCTGCTCGTCGGCCTTCTTCGGCTCCTCGAGCAGCTCGCGCTCCCACTCGGCCAGCGGCTCGTCGGCGCCGACCTGACCGGCCTCGGGCTTCTCGTCCGCGCCCCGGTTACGGCCGGAACGGGCGATCAGACCGTCGGCGACGGCGGCGGCGACGACCTTGGTCAGCAGCTCGGCCGAGCGGATGGCGTCGTCGTTGCCCGGGATCGGGAAGTCGACCTCGTCCGGGTCGCAGTTGGTGTCGAGCACCGCGATCACCGGGATGCCCAGCTTGCGGGCCTCGTCGACGGCGATGTGCTCCTTCTTGGTGTCGACGATCCAGACCGCGGCCGGGAGCTTCTGCATGTCCCGCAGACCACCGAGGGTCTTGGTGAGCTTGATCTTCTCGCGGGAGAGCTGGAGCGTCTCCTTCTTGGTGTAACCGGCGGCGGTGCCGCTCAGGTCACCCAGGGCCTCCAGCTCCTTCATCCGCTGCAGCCGCTTGTACACGGTCTGGAAGTTGGTCAGCATGCCACCGAGCCAGCGGTGGTTGACGTACGGCTGGCCGACCCGGGTCGCCTGCTCGGCGATGGCCTCCTGGGCCTGCTTCTTGGTGCCGACGAACAGGATGCTGCCGCCACCGGCGACGGTGGTGCGGACGAACTCGTACGCCTTCTCGATGTAGTCGAGCGTCTGGCGCAGGTCGATGATGTAGATACCGTTGCGCTCGGTGAAGATGAAGCGCTTCATCTTCGGGTTCCAGCGCCGGGTCTGGTGCCCGAAGTGCACACCGCTTTCCAGCAGCTGACGCATGGTCACGACGGCCATGGTGGGTTACTCCTACTTTGTCCCTGGTTGTCCGTCCGGCCGGCGGCCGGACGCCTGGCGCCCGATCGCCGGCCAGGGTGGGCCCGATACGTCAGACCGGGACCAGGGAGGCCGTCGCCCCACGGAGAAGACCGTGGAGAGGGCACGCGAGGTCGACCGCGCGAGGCGGTCGCCAGTCGACCAGTGTACGCGCCCTCTCCGCTGTCCGGCCCCCGGGTGCGGAGCACGCCCGCGCGGCTCGGTCAGCCGGCGGCGAGCGCGGCGGCCACGAACAGCACCAGGCCGACGGTCAGGTATGCCGTCGGCGGGCGAAGCCAGCCCCGGCTGCCGTCGGCCAGCGCCAGCCCGCCGGTGCGCAGCCCGTACAGGCCGGTGCCGAAGATCGGCAGCCCCACCACCAGGAACATGCCCACCACGACGTGCGACGTCGACACCGGGTCACCGAACAGGCCGTGCAGCAACACCCGCACCGCCGGCACCTCCAGCACCAGCACCAGCACCGCCAGCAGGATCGCCAGCGCCGGACGACGCGTCCGGTAGACACCGTCGCCGGGCGGCGGCCCGTCCGGACGCGGCAGCACCGCGGGCATCGGACCGGTCGGCATCTCGAGGGGGTTCGGGGTCGCCGCCGGCTGCGCGGGGCCGCCCGGCCGCTCACCGATCCGCAGCGGGGTGGCCTCGCCGGGGTTCAGCCGCGCCGCGGCGGTCGCTTCGGCTCCGCCGTCGATACCCGGCGCCGGCTCGACGACCGGGTAGCCGCCGATCGGGCTGAGCCGGGGCTTGTCGACGCCGCCGACAGTGCTCCGGGCGTCGGCGCCCACGCCGCCGGCCGGGTCGCTGCCGTGAGCGATGAGGCCGTACGGGTCGGCGCCCACCGGTGCGGCGCCGGTCAGCGGGGCGGTCGCCGGCGCACCCAGCGAACTCGACAGCGGGTTGCCGTGCGCGGCGGTGCCGAGCGCGTCCACGCCGCTGCGGGACACCGCGCCGAGCGGGTCGGCCGCCGCCTCGCGCGCCGCGCGACGGCCGGCGCGCGATCCGGGCAGCTCGCCGGAGACCTCCGGGTCGTCCGGCCGCTGCGACCGCCAGCTGCTCGTGTCGTCCACCAGCGGATCGGCGGCGGAGTACCGGCCCGGCTCGGCGTACCGGCTGTCACCGGCGCGCTGCTCGGGGGTGCGGTAGTCGTCGTCGCGGTAGCGGGGCTCGCCCGAAGCGCGCCAGTCCGACTCGTATCCGCGGTCGCCCCATCGCGACCCCTGCTCATCCTCGGAGTAGTTCCGTCGTCCGTCCACGACCGGCACGGTATGCGACGGGCACCAGCCGCGCCATTCGGGTCGCCTGCGGATCGGCCCAGGTCAGCGCCGACATCGCCGGGTCGCCGACGGGACACGGTCAGTAGCCGTACCGGGCCTGTGCGACCACGCCGTCGCGGCGGCGCGTGTTCGGGATACCGTGCTCCGGCTCACCGCACGAGAACGGGGTAATGGCGATGACGGCACGACCCACTACGCGCCTGCTGCTGGCGGCCACGACACTGATCCTGATCGCCGGGTGCGCGCCGGAGCCGGCGACGCGGCCGAAGTCCGGTGCTTCTCCGGTGGGCGCGCCGTCGCCGGTCACCCGCAAACTGCGGATGCCGGAAACGCTGCTCGGCCTGACGAAGAACATGGATCGCGTGGCCATCGAAGGGGCCAAGCGGCACCTCGACACCCTGAAGCGTGAAGTCGACCCGGCCACCAGTGCCGTCGGCTGGGCGTACGGCGGGCACGGCCCGGACGCCGACATGGTGTTCATCACGGGCGTGTCCGGCACCGTCACCGACCAGCAGGGGTTGGTCGAGCGCGCGCTGAGCCCGTACCGCGTCGGTGCCCGCGAAGATGTCGATGCCGGCCGGCTGGGCGGCACGGCCCGCTGCGGCCAGGGGCGGACCGAATTGAAGAGCTACCTCGTCGTCTGCGCCTGGGCCGACCCTCAGACCCTGGGTGTCGTCGCTTTCCTCTCGTCCCGCCCGATCGGCGACCGGACAGCGCAGTTCCTCGACGTGCGCGAAGCGATGACCGAGACCGCCGGGTGAACGGCACGCGCTAACACATCGGACGGGTGATCGCGAGCCCGTCCACAGGCGGCACCTTGTCCACAGGGAGTCCCTTCACGGCGCCCCTGACCCCAGCCTCCGGTCGCATCCTGGCCGGCATGACGAACCGGAACCGAGCCGTCGGGGCGTACGGCGAGCGGTGCGCGCTACGGCACCTGATCGAGACGGGCCTGCGCCCGGTCGCCCGCAACTGGCGCTGCCCCGAGGGCGAGATCGACATCATCGCCTGGGAGGGGCCGGTCCTCGCCATCTGCGAGGTCAAGACCCGCCGCACCGAGCAGTTCGGCTCGCCCGCCGAGGCCGTCGTACCGGCCAAGGCCCGCCGGCTGCGCGGCCTGGCCGCGCGCTGGCTCGCCGAGACCGGAACCACCGCCGACGAGGTCCGCTTCGACGTGCTCTCCGTCCGGCTCCCGCTCACCGGCCCCGCCCGGGTCGAGCACCTCCGCGGCGCGTTCTGACATGGGGTACGCGAAAGTGCTGAGCGTCGGCCTGGCCGGAGTCGCCGGGCATCTCGTCGAGGTCGAGGCCGACCTGGCTCCCGGACTGCCCGCCGTGATCATCTCCGGCCTGCCCGACACCGCCCTGCACGAAGCGCGCGACCGGGTCCGCGCCGCGATCGTCAACTCCGGTCAGAAGTGGCCCAACCGCCGCATCACCCTCAACCTCCTCCCCGCCACCCTGCCCAAGTACGGCTCGGCGTTCGACCTCGCCATCGCGCTCGCCGTCCTGGCCGGGTCGGGTGAGCTGCCACCGGTCGCCCTGGACGCCACAGTGGTGCTCGGCGAACTCGGCCTCGACGGCGCGGTACGCCCCGTCCGCGGCACGCTGCCGATGGTCGCCGCGGCCGCCCGCGCCGGGCACACCCGTGTCGTCGTACCGGCCGGCAACGCCGCCGAGGCGGCGGTCATCCCGGGCGTACGGGTGCACGCGGTCGACACCCTGCACCGGCTCGTCGCCCACGTCCGCGACGGCATCCCGCTGCTCGCCCCACCCGCCCACGTTCCGGCCGACGGGCCGGCCGGGCCTGACCTCGTCGACGTGGCCGGGCAGCCGCTCGGGCGGCGTGCCCTGGAGATCGCCGCCGCCGGTGGCCACCACCTCGCGCTGTTCGGTCCACCCGGCGCCGGCAAGACCATGCTCGCCGAGCGGTTGCCGTCGATCCTGCCCGCACTGGGCGACGAGGCAGCCCTGGAGGTCACCGCGCTGCACTCGATCGCCGGGCTGCTGCCACCCGGCGGCGGGCTGCTGCGCCGTCCCCCGTTCCAGGCGCCGCACCACACCGCCACCGTGCCCGCGCTCGTCGGAGGCGGCTCCGGGCTGGCCCGGCCCGGCGCGGTGTCGCTCGCCCACCGCGGGGTCCTGTTCCTGGACGAGGCGCCCGAGTTCGGCAAGGGCGCGCTGGAGGCGTTGCGGCAGCCGCTGGAGAGCGGCCGGGTCCGGGTGGCGCGAACCCGAGGCGCCACCGAGTATCCGGCCCGCACCCAGCTGGTGCTGGCGGCAAACCCCTGCCCCTGCGCGAAACCCTCCGGTGACGTGGACTGCGAGTGCGCGCCGCTGGCCCGGCGACGCTACCTGGGGCGGTTGTCGGGTCCGCTGCTCGACCGGGTGGACGTGCAGGTCCAGCTGAAGGCGGTGCGCGCGGCGGAGCTGCTGAGCACCGACTCCGCGCACGAGTCCTCGGCCACCGTCGCCGCCCGGGTCGTCGCCGCGCGGCATGCCGCCGCCGATCGCTGGGCTGCCACCGGGCACCGGGTGAACGCCGACGTCCCCGGCCCGTACCTGCGCCGGCCGCCGTGGCACCTGCCCGCCCGGGTCACCCGGGATCTGCGCCACCGGCTCGACACCGGTTCGCTGTCCGCGCGCGGCTACGACCGCGTACTCCGGCTCGCCTGGACCATCGCCGACCTGGACGGGCGGGACCGGCCCGGCCGCGACGACGTCGCGGAGGCCGTCCAGCTCAGGACCGGGGAGGTCGCGTGAGCGCCGACGAGCAGCGGCTGGCGCGGGTCGCGCTCACCTGGCTCGCCGAGCCCGGCACCCGGTCGGTGTACGCCCTGGTCGAGCGGATCGGCCCGGTCGCCGCGCTCGACCTGCTGCTGTCCGGCGAGGCGCCGGAACGGACTCTGCGCTCGGCCGTGGCGGCGCGGGGCGCCTCCGGCGACGCCCGGGCGGTCGCGGCCGACGCGCTGGCCCGTGGCGAACGGCTCGGGGCCCGGCTGGTCACCCCCGACGACGACGAGTGGCCCGCCCAGGTCCGCGACCTGCGCCGCCTGGCGCTGTCAGGGGCCACCCGGCGGGTCGACGTGGAGACCGACCCGCCGCTCTGCTTCTGGGTACGCGGAGCATGGCCGCTCGGTGAGGCGCTGGCGCGCTCGGTGGCGGTGGTCGGCGCCCGGGCGGCCACCCCCTACGGCGCGCACATCGCCACCGAGCTGGGCTACGGCCTGGCCGACCGGGAGTGGACAGTGGTGTCCGGTGGGGCGTTCGGCATCGACGCCGCCGCGCATCGCGGGGCGCTGACGGCGGGCGGGCGCACCGTCGCCGTGCTCGCCTGCGGCGTGGACCGCCCGTACCCGATGGGCAACGCCGCGCTGTTCGACCGGATCGCCGAAACCGGCCTGCTGGTGAGCGAGTGGCTTCCGGGCGCGGAGCCGCTGCGGCCCCGGTTCCTCATCCGCAACCGGGTCATAGCGGCGGCGACGAACGGCACGGTTCTCGTGGAGGCCGCCGCCCGCAGCGGCGCCACCCAGACGCTCAACCGGGCGCTCGGCCTGCGCCGCCCGGCGATGGTGGTGCCCGGGCCGGTCACGTCAGCGATGTCCGTCGGTGGGCACGAGGTGCTGCGGGAACGGCCGGAGGCCCGGCTGGTCACGAACGTCGCACACGTGCTGGAGGAAGTGGGACGCATCGGATACGACCTCGCCCCGCCCGCCCGGGCACCGGAACGCCCCCGGGACCGGCTCGACGAGGAGGCCACCCAGGTGCTGGAGGCGCTGCCCCGCCGCCGGGCCCTCGACCTGGAGAGCATCGCCGCGCGGGCGGGCGTCGACCTGCGTACCGCCATGCGCAAACTGTCCATGCTGGAGGAGCTGGCGATGGTGGTACGCCGCGACGACGGATACGCGCTCGCGCCACCATCACCGACCGCCCGCACGTGAACGCGTCAGTCGCCCTCGAACCGGATCTCGGCGTCGCGGCGCTCGGCACATCGGCGGACGAGCCGGGCCAGCCGGTGGACGTGGTCGACCTCCGCCGGCGCCCGCGCCACCTCCGCCAGGCACCGCAGCTCGGCGAGCAGGTGCGGCATCCGTTCGGCGCCCACGGCCAGCTCACCGAGCGGGTCGACGCGGTCCAGCAGCGGGGTCCGACCCCCGCCGCGGACACGTTTGAGCAGGTCGAGCAGGACATCCTGCGGGTCCGCCACGACCTCGATCGAGACGTACACGGGTCGGCGACGGTGGTCACCCGCCGACACCTGCCGGTAGAGGACGGCGTCCACTCCCACTCTCGGCCCTCCTCGTACCGGGCGTCACCGTCGCGGGGGACGCACTGGCCTGATCGCGGCCGGATCAACCCTCCGTCGGGGCCGGCTCGGCCACGCTGCCCGCCGGTTGCCGCACCGGAGCGTGCCGCAGCACGAGTTTCCCCTGTCCAGACCCGCTTCTGCTACCCCGCTCAGCGCGCCGTCACATATCCCTGGCCGGAACCCAAGCGGCCGACGTGGCCGACGGCACACGGCTGTCGCCGGCCAATGCCCGAAGGCGGAGCGGCGGCCGGACGACGGCACGACCGGGCGACGGCACGACGAGGGCGGCGCGTCGGCGGCGGCACGGCGAGGCGGGGCCGGCGGCACGGCGAACGGCGGCGCTCCGGCCTTACCCTGAGGCGGTGATCGGTGTCCGCCTCCCGCGCCGCGACCGCGTACGCCCGGACCGGGTCCCGCGATGAGCAGGCGGCAGCGCGGCACGCGGGACGCGCACGAGGAGCTACCCGCCTCGATGCGCGAGGCGGTGGACGACTTCGCCGACCACCTGTCGCGGGTCCGCAACCGCTCCGTCCACACCGTCCGGGCGTACGTCACGGATCTGGTGTCGCTGCTCGACCACGCGGTCCGGATGGGCTGTGCCGAGCTGCCCGAGCTGGACCTCGCCGTGGTGCGCAGCTGGCTGGCGAAACAGCGGACCATGGGTGCGGCCCGGACGACGATGGCGCGGCGCGCGGCCGCAGCCCGGACGTTCAGCGCCTGGGCACACCGGACCGGCCTGCTCGCCGACGACGTGGCGGCCCCGCTGGCCAGCCCTCGCGCGCGGCGGGAACTGCCCACGGTGCTGCGCGCCGACCAGGCGGCCGCCCTGGTGGAGGCCCCGTCTCGGCAGCGCCCGGGCCAGCCCGGGGCCGACAGCTCGACGGTCCACCCCGACGGGGCCGGGCTCGGACCCGACCACGGAACGGCCGCCGGACGGGCAGCCGGCGAACGGGCATCCGCCCGCCCGGCCGGCGACGGCCCGCCTGACGCGGTGCTGCTGCGCGACCGGCTGCTGCTCGAACTGCTCTACGGCACCGGGGTACGCATCAGCGAGGCGTGCGGTCTGGACGTCACCGACGTCGACCAGGCCCGCCGGGTGGTACGCGTGCTGGGCAAGGGCGGACGGGAACGCTCGGTGCCCTACGGGGTGCCGGCCCAGCGGGCGCTCGACGCCTGGCTGCGCGACGGACGACCCGCCCTGCTGGCCCCGGGCTCGGGCCGGGCGCTGCTGCTCGGGGCGCGAGGCGGGCGGCTCAACCCGACCACCGCGCGGCGGATCGTGTCCGGGTGGGCCGGGGCCGCCGGGGTGCCGAGGGTGACTCCGCACGGGCTGCGCCACTCGGCCGCGACGCACCTGCTCGAAGGCGGCGCTGACCTGCGCGCCGTGCAGGAGCTGCTGGGGCACTCGTCGCTCGCCAGCACCCAGATCTACACGCACGTCTCGGTCGAGCGGCTCCGCGCCGCGTACCGGCAGGCCCACCCCCGCGCCTGACCGCCACGGGCGCGCAGGCAGCGTCGGTGGAACGGTCAGCGGGCGGAATCCGGCCGGCGCATGATCCATCTCGGGCTAGGATCGGTGGATGACGGTGCCGCAGCCGCCCGAGCCGATTCCCGGGGCTCGGCTGCTCTTCTCCCTCGATCCGTCCGTCAGCCATCTCAACCACGGCTCGTTCGGCGCCGTACCGATCGCCGTGCAGCGTGCCCAGCAGCGCCTGCGTGACGAGATGGAGGCCAACCCGCTGCGGTTCTTCACGCAGGGCCTGGTCGACCGGATCGCCCACGCCCGGCGGCACCTGGCCGCGTTCCTCGGCGCCGACCCGGACGGCACCACGCTCGTCGGCAACGCCACCACCGGTGCGGCGGTGGTGCTGCAGTCGCTGGCGCTGCGCCCCGGCGACGAGATCGTGACCACCGACCACGGGTACGGGGCGGTGGCGCTGTCGGTCGCCCGGGAGTGCGCCCGCACCGGAGCGGTGTCCCGCACCCTGCCGGTGCCGTTGACCGCCACCGACGAGGAGGTGGTCGAGATCGTCCGCGACGGGCTGCGTCCGGGGCGTACCAAGCTGCTGATCGTCGACCAGCTCACCTCGCCGACCGCCCGGCTGTTCCCGACCGCGGCGATCGTCGCGGTGGCCCGGGAGCGGGGCGTGCCGGTGCTGGTGGACGCCGCCCACGCGCCCGGCATGCTGCCCGCCACCGTCGCGTCCGTCGGCGCCGACTTCTGGGTCGGCAACCTGCACAAGTGGGCGTACGCGCCACGCGGCACCGCCGCGCTCGTGGTGGCGCCGCAGTGGCGGGAGAAGATCCAGCCGCTCGTCGTCTCGTGGGAGCAGGACAGCGGCTTCCCGGTCCGGGTCGAGTGGCAGGCGACGCTCGACTACACGGGTTGGCTGGCCGCGCCGGTGGGCCTGTTCACGTTGCGCAGCCTCGGCGTCGACCGGGTACGCGCGCACAACGCGGCGCTGGCCGCGTACGGCCAACGGGTCGTCGGGGACGCGCTCGGTGTGGCGCCGGAGCGGCTGCCGGAGCCCGGCGGACCGGCGGTCGCCATGCGGCTCGTGCCGCTGCCGCCCGGTGTCGCGACGACGCTGGACGCGGCCCGGGAGCTGCGGACCCGGATCGCCGACCGGCTCTCCGCCGAGGTGTCGATCGCCGGTTGGAACGGGCGCGGCTACCTGCGGTTGTGCGGCCAAGTCTACAACACCCCCGACGAGTACGACCGGCTGGCCGTCCGGCTGCCCACGCTGCTCGCCCAGAGCTGAGCCCGCGCGCCGCCGACCGGCGCAGCGGCCGATCAGCCGGCGACAACCGCGGAACTGTCGGGGACGGGGTGCAGCGGCAGCAACCGAACCCGACCGAGCCCGAGCAGGGCCAGCGGGTCGAGGTACTCCGCGTCGCGCCGCAGTCCCCAGTGCAGGCACGCCGCCTCCACGCACCCGGGATGCCCGGCGAGCAGGTCACCGACGGGCGTGCCGGCCTCCACCAGGGCGCCGGCGGTGACCCGGGAGCGGACCGGCTCGTAGGTGGTGCGCAACCCGTCGGGATGGCCGACGGTGAGCACCGGCCGACCGGCGACCGTACCGGCGAACAGGACGATCCCGGCGCCGGCCGCCAGCACCGGCGCACCGGGCGCGGCCGCGAGGTCGACGCCCCGGTGCCCGGACAGCCAGGGCTGCGGCGGCGGGTCGAACCGCCGCACCACCCGGGGCGCACCCGGCAGCGGCCACCGGAATCGCCCACCGGGCGCGGCCCGACGTCCCGCCCCCGAGACACCCGCCATCGGGTCACCGGCGGTCGAGGCACCCCCCGAGGAACCGGGGAACGGCCCGGCCACGGACGAGTAGGCACCTGCCGCAGAACCGGCGAACGGCCCGGCCACGAACGAATGGGCACCGGTCCAGGACGACAGCGGCCCGGCCGAGGACGACAGCACCACCCGGGACGGCGTGGAGGCGCCCGGCAGGCAAGCCGCGAGGAACAGCACCGACAGCACGGCCCGGCCGGCCGGAGAGATCGAGATACGCACGCCGGCCACCCTGCCGGCCCCGGGCACCGTCCCGCGAAGCCCGCACGAGCGCCCTGTGGACGAGGCACCGACTGTGGACGGGCGCCGAAATCGGGGCCGATCTGCTACGGCCGGGACGCCTATGCTGGCCGGGTGACGAAGGACTGGTACGCCTGGCACAGCGACTACGACCAGCCCGAGTCCGCGCTGGCCCGGCGACTCGCCGAGGTGCGGCAGCGTGTCGCCGACGCGCTCGACGCCGCACCACCCGGCCCGCTGCGCGCGCTGAGTCTCTGCGCGGGTCAGGGCCGCGACCTGATTCCGGTGCTGGCCAGCCACCCCCGGGGCGGCGACGTGACCGCCCGCCTGGTCGAGCTGGACGCCCGTAACGCCGACCTGGCCCGCCGTGCCGCCGCCGACGCGGGGCTCACCGGCGTGGAGGTGGTGACCGGGGACGCCTCGCTGACCGACCGCTACGCCGATCTGGCCCCGGCGGATCTGGTGCTGGTCTGCGGCATCTTCGGCAACATCACCGACGACGACATCCGGGCCACGGTGCGGCACTGCGCCTCGCTCTGCGCCACCGGCGGCACGGTGCTGTGGACGCGGCACCGCCGCGAGCCGGACCTCGTGCCGGTCATCTGCGAGTGGTTCGCCGAGGAGGGCTTCGAGCCGGTGGCGGTGAACAGCCCCGCCGACGGGGTGGGCGTCGGCGCGCACCGCTTCACCGGCACGCCCCGCCCGTTGGCGGCGGGGGTGCGGATGTTCACGTTCGTGGGCTACGACGTGCTGGAGCGGACGGAGCAGTCATGACCACAGTGGACGACGTCAGCCGGCCCTCCCGGGTGGCCGGGCCGGACGAGGCGATCAGCACCGAGGAGCTCCAGCTCGCCGCGCGCAACCACGGCATCCCGCTGGAGGCGCTGCGGTACGACGTGACCCCGGCGGGCCTGCACTACCTGCTCATCCACTACGACATCCCGGACGTCGACCCGTCCGCGTACGCACTGAGCGTGTCCGGCGCGGTCGAGCGTCCACTGCGGCTGGACCTGGCGGCGCTGCGCGACCGGCCCCGGGTGACCCACCGCGTGACGTTGGAGTGCGCCGGCAACGGCCGGGCGCTGCTGCACCCCCGTCCGGTCAGCCAGCCCTGGCTGGTGGAGGCGGTGGGCAACGCCGAGTGGACCGGTACGCCGCTGGCACCGCTGCTGCGTGAGGCCGGCCTGTCCGGCGACGCGGTGGACGTGGTGTTCACCGGCGCGGACCACGGGGTGGAGCGCGGCGTCGAGCAGGACTACCAGCGGGCGCTGCCGGTGGCCGACGCGCTGCGCGAGGAGGTGCTGCTGGCGTACGAGATGAACGGCGCTCCCCTGCTGCCGCAGCACGGCGCGCCGCTGCGCCTGATCGTGCCCGGCTGGTACGGCATGGCGCACGTGAAGTGGCTGCGCGACATCACGGTGACGACCGAGCCGTTCGACGGCTACCAGAACGCGGTTGCCTACCGGCTGCGGCGCGACGCCGACGACCCGGGCGTGCCGGTGACCCGGATCGAGCCGCGTGCGCTGGTGCGCCCGCCCGGTTTCCCGGATTTCATGTCCCGCACCCGGGTGCTGCGGCCCGGGCCGTGCACTCTGGACGGCCGGGCCTGGTCCGGCCACGCGCCGGTGACCTCGGTCGAGGTGACGACGGACGGCGGCGAGACGTGGACACCGGCGGTGCTGGACGAGCCGTCCGGGGGCCAGTGGGCCTGGCGCCGGTGGTCGGTGAGCTGGACGGCGACCCCGGGGCGGTACGTGCTGGGCGCCCGGGCGACCGACGCGTCGGGGCGTACCCAGCCGGTCGAGCAGCCGTGGAACCGGGGCGGGTTCGCGAACAACCTGGTGCAGCGGGTCGAGGTGGTAGTGCCGGCGCAGTGATCCGGCGCCCGGTCAGCTCCCGAATCCGGAATCTGCGGGAAGCGAGATGTCGGGCTTTTCGAGCTCTTCCACATTGACGTCCTTGAACGTCATTACTCGAACATTCTTGACGAAACGGGCAGGACGGTACATGTCCCACACCCAGGCGTCGTGCATCTCGACCTCGAAGTAGACCTCGCCGTCGGAGTTGCGCACGTGCAGGTCGACCTGGTTCGCCAGGTAGAAACGGCGCTCGGTCTCCACCACGTAGGAGAACTGGCGGACGATGTCGCGGTACTCCCGGTAGAGCTGCAGCTCCATCTCGGTCTCGTACTTCTCGAGATCTTCCGCGCTCATCGCACTCCGCCTTCCATGACCACATCTTCCCCCACTGACGCCGGAGGTCGCGGCTGCTCGCCCAACGCCACGCCGACGGTACCCCCTGACGCGCCGCAGTGCCCCATCGGCTCGTCCGGGCGCCCGGCGAACGCGCCGGGGCCGAGACCCGGCAGCCCGGCCGCGGGCTCGGGCGGCGCCACGCCGGCGCCGTCGCCCGCCGGGCGGCGGGCGCGGGGAGGCCGACCGTCCCGTCCGGAGACGGCAGCCACGTTCACGTACGAGAAGCGGTGTTCCCGGCAGGGCCCGAGCGCACGCAGGGCCGCGCTGTGCTCGGCGGTGATGTAGCCCTTGTGCTCGGCGAAGCCGTAGCCGGGGAACCGCCCGTCCAGTTCCACCATCATCCGGTCCCGGGTGACCTTCGCCAGCACGCTCGCCGCCGCGACGCACGCGGCCACCCGATCACCCTTCCAGACCGCCAGGCCCGGCACGTCCAGCCCGTCGACGCCGAAGCCGTCGGTCAGCACGTACTCCGGGCGGGTGGTCAGCGAGGCGAGCGCCCGGCGCATCGCGGCGAGGTTGCACACGTGCAGCCCGCGGGCGTCGACCTCCTCGGCCGGGATGACCACCACGGCGTACGCCAGGGCCCGCGCCACCACCTCGTCGTAGACGCGCTCGCGGGCGGCGGCGGTGAGCAGCTTCGAATCGGCCAGCTCGTCGATCTCGCCGCGCCGGCCCTCGGGCAGGATCGCGGCGGCGGCCACGAGCGGCCCGGCGCAGGCGCCCCGGCCGGCCTCGTCGGCGCCCGCCACGTGCCGGAAGCCACGCCGCTGCAGGGCGCGCTCCAGCGCGTAGAGGCCGCCGTCGCGGCGGACCACGGTGCGCGGCGGGGTCAGCATGCGCCGCCTCCCGCCAGCACCGCGCCGAGCCGGCCGGGCAGGTCCGGCGGGTAGTAGCGCTCGGCCGAGGCGGCCAGCTCGGCCACCGGCCACCAGCGGTGCCCGTGCACGCTCGCCCGTTCGACGTCGTTGAAGCCGGCCGTGTCGACCTCCCAGCCCGTCACCCGGACCAGGTAGAACTGCTGCTCCTGGCGGTACCAGACACCGTCGAACGGGAACTCGACCGTGTCCGCCCAGACCGGCGCGCCCAGCTCGGCCGGGGCCAGCCGCAGGCCGGTCTCCTCGGCCAGTTCCCGGGCGGCGCCGTCAGCCGGGGACTCCCCCGGGTCCAGCCCGCCGCCGGGGGTGAACCAGTAGCGGTGACCCGGCCGGGCCGGATCACTGCCCTGGAACAGCAGCACCCGGTCGGACGCGTCGACCAGCAGCACCCGGGCCGCGCGACGAGGGGTGTAGACGGTCACCGCACCAGCCTGCCAGACGCCTGCGACGAACGACCACGCCCTCCCGCCGCCGGCCGGAGCCCGGCGTGCCGGCGCGTGGCGCGGGCCTGCTCAGGGATTGGGGATCCCGTCGAACTGCTCCGGAACGCTGAGCCAGGTCGCGCGGCTGACCGGCCAGAAGATGGTGAAGGCCCGGCCGACGACCTCGCCCTCGGGGATGGTCGCCACGTTGATGTCCTCGCCGGACTGCTGCCAGTGCTCCAGCGAGTCGCCGGACGCCTCCCGGTGGTCACCCATGACCCACAGGCGCCCCTTCGGCACCGTGATGTCGAAGTCCTGGTCGGCGGGCTTGTTGCCGGGGAAGATGAACGGCTCGTCGATCGGCTTGCCGTTGATGACCAGCCGCTCCTGGCCGCTGGTGCGGTCGCAGCAGACCACGTGATCGCCGCCGACGCCGATGACCCGCTTGATGAAGTCCTCGCCGTCGGGGTTGCCGCTCCACTCGGTGGGCGCCTTGAAGACGATCACCTCACCCCGGTGGGGGGAGCGGAAGTCGTAGACCAGCTTGTTGACAAGCACCCGATCGTCGATCTTGAGGGTGTTCTCCATGGACGGCGACGGGATGAAGAAGGTCTGCAGCACGAAGGCACGCACCAGCACCGCGACCAGGATCGCCACGCCCAGGAGGATGGGCAGCTCCTTCCAGAAGGAGCTGCGGGGCTTCTCGGTCTGCTCGTCGATCACGGGTGGAGCCTACGTCGCCGGGTACGGCGCGGTCGCCCCGAACCCGCCAGAACGGTGAGCGTCGCTGCGACCGGGAGGATCAGGACGACGCCGCCGACCGGGTCGGGATCCACCGGCACCGGCACCGCCGGCGCGGCGTCCGAGCGGGGCACGCTGGTGAACGTCTCCGGTACGGGCAGACCGGTCCACCGCTGCGACGGCCAGACGATCATGAAGGCGCGGCCGACCACGTTCTCGATCGGCACCGGCCCCTGACATCGGGCGTCCTGCGAGACCAGCCGGTGGTCGCCCATCACGAAGATCTGCCCGGGCGGCACCACCACCTCGGTGAACTGCCGGGACCGGCACTCCTTGGGATTGGGCGGCAACTCGACCGGGGAGTCCTCGAAGAGGTACGCCTGCTCGTCCAGCGGTACCCCGTTGACCACCACCCGGCCGTCGTCGCAGCACCAGATCTTGTCGCCCGGCACCCCGATGACGCGCTTGATGAAGTCCTTCTCGCCGGGGCGGCTGACGCCCACCAGATCGCCGAGTGTGCGGCCGACCCGCCCGGCGAAGTTGGCCGGCGGCGCGGGCGCCTCCTGGGCGACCCAGCGGTCGGTGCCCCGGAACACCACCACCTCGCCGCGGACCGGGTCGCGGACGTCGTAGACGACCTTGTTGACGAGCACCCGGTCGCCGACGAGCAGCGTGTTCTCCATCGACCCGGAGGGGATGAAGAACGCCTGGAGCAGGAACGTGCGGATCAGCACCGCGAGGCAGAACGCCACGATCAGCAGCAGCGGCAGCTCCTGCCAGAGCGGCATCTGCCGGCGGCCGCGGCGGGCCCGCCGACGCCAGGGATCGACGGTGCCGTCCTCGTCAACCATCTGCACCATGCCACTCTCCGGTCCGCGGAAACGACACTACCGCCCGGGAGTCCCCTCGGAGACCCCACGGGCGGTAGTGGACCGTTTCGCACCGTCCGGCTGCGCCCGTACCGACCAGGGTAGTGCGGTCCGGTCGATACGACATCCGCGCAGCTCGGGCGGCGTGGCGTACGGAATTCAGTTCGCCGGCTGCTTCTCCCGCAGCTCCTTGATCTTGGCCTTCTTGCCGCGCAGCTCGCGCAGGTAGTAGAGCTTGGCGCGACGCACGTCACCGCGGGTCACGACCTCGATCCGGTCGATGCCCGGGCCGTTGAGCGGGTAGGTCCGCTCCACGCCGACACCGAAGCTGACCTTGCGGACCGAGAAGGTCTCGCGCAGGCCGTCACCCTGGCGGCGGATGACGACGCCCTGGAAGATCTGGACCCGGGACCGGTTGCCCTCGACGACCCGCGCGTGCACCTTGACGGTGTCACCGGCACGGAAGTCGGGCAGGTCGGTACGCTTCGACTGGGCGTCAAGGGCGTCCAGGATGTTCATCGCTGCGTCCTCGTGAGGCTCACGGCGCATCGTCAGTCGATGCGCGGATGGGTGATTCTGACCCCCGGGTGGTGACCGGCGTGGCCGGCCCGGTCGAGGGTCCTCGCAGCCGCCCACGGCGCGGACGGATGCGGCAACCCCTCTACTTTGCCACATGCCCCGGTGGCGAGGAAAATCCGCCCCGGTCCAGCGCCGCCCGGTCCCGCTTGTCGAGCGTCTCCGGGGGCAGTGCGGCGATCATGTCGGGACGCCGGGCCGCGGTCCGCAGCAACGACTCGTCCCGCCGCCAGCGATCGATCCTGGCGTGGTCGCCGGAGCGCAGCACCTCGGGCACGTCCAGCTCGCGCCAGCTCGCCGGCTTCGTGTAGAGCGGGGCCTCCAGCAGCCCGTGCGCGTGCGACTCCTCGTCCAGCGACCCGGCGTTGCCGAGCACACCGGGCAGCAGCCGGGTGACCGCCTCCAGGATCACCAGCACGGCCACCTCGCCGCCGAACAGCACGTAGTCACCGAGGGAGACCTCGGTCACCGGCATCCGGGTCGCGGCGTGGTCCAGCACCCGCTGGTCGATGCCCTCGTACCGGCCGCAGGCGAACAGCAGGTGCGACTCGGCGGCCAGCTCGTGCGCGAGGGCCTGGGTGAACGGGACGCCCGCGGGCGACGGTACGAGCAGCCGGGGCAGTGTGTGCCCGTCCGGGCTCAGCTCGTCGGGCGCCAGCGCGTCCAACGCCTCACCCCACGGCTCCGGCCGCATGACCATGCCGGGACCGCCGCCGTAGGGCGTGTCGTCGACGGTGCGGTGCACGTCGTGGGTCCAGGTCCGCAGATCGTGTACGGCCAGCCGCAGCGTGCCGTTCGCCCGGGCCTTGCCGATGAGCGACAGGTCCAGCGGGGCGAAGTACTCGGGGAAGATCGACACGATGTCGACGCGCATGCGACGGCTCCAGCTAGAGGTCGAGCAGGCCGCCGGGCAGGTCGACGACGACGCGACCGCCGGCCAGATCCACCTCGGGCACGATCGCCTTGACGAACGGGACCAGCGCGGTACGCCCCTCGGGGCGCCGCAGCACCAGCATGTCGGACGCGGGCGCGTGGTCGATGCGGGCCACCTCGCCCACGTGCTCGCCGTCGCGGGTGACCACGGCGAGCCCGACCAGCTGGTGGTCGTGGAACTCCTCCGGGTCCTCCGGCGGGGCGACGTCGGCGCTGTCCACGCCGAGCAGCGTGTTGCGCAGCGCCTCGGCGACGTCGCGCTCCAGCACGCCCTCGAAGGCCACCAGCAGGCGGCCCTGGTGCCAGCGGGCCGCCTCGACGGTGAGTGTCGGCGGCACCCGCCAGGCGCCGGGCTCCGACGGGGTGACCCCCGGTTCGGTGGTCAACACCGAACCGGGGGCGAACCGTGCTTCGGGCTCGTCGGTACGCACCTCCACGGTGACCTCACCGCGGATGCCGTGCGGCTTACCGATCCGGCCGACGACGAGAAGCATCAGTACGAGTCGACGATGTCGACGCGTACCCCACGCCCGCCGATGGAGCCGATCACCTGGCGCAGCGCCTTGGCGGTCCGGCCGGACCGCCCGATCACCGTACCGAGGTCCTCGGGGTGCACGCGGACTTCGAGGCGCTTGCCCCGACGGGAGTCGACCATGCGCACCCGGACGTCGTCCGGGTGGTCGACGATGCCCTTGACCAGGTGCTCCAGAGCGGGACGCAGCGGCATGTCAGGCCTGCTCGCCGGACTCGGCACCGGTCTGCTCCTCGGCCTTGGCCTCGGCCTTCGGCTCCTCCGCCTTGGCGGCGGCCTTCTTGGCCGGCTTGGCCGGGGTGTCCGCCACGCCGGCGGCGGCCTTCGCCTCGGCCTCGTACGCCGCCTTGCGGTCGGCCCGCTCGGGGGCGACCTTGAGCGGCGGCGGCGCGGGCAGGCCCTTGAACTTCTGCCAGTCACCGGTCAGCTCCAGCAGGCGCTGCACGGCCTCGCTCGGCTGGGCGCCGACCGAGAGCCAGTACTGGACCCGCTCCGACTTGACCTCGATCACCGAAGGGTCTTCCTTCGGCTGGTACACACCGACGAACTCGATCGCGCGACCGTCACGCTTGGTGCGCGAGTCGGCGACGACGATGCGGTACTGCGGGTTGCGGATCTTGCCCATCCGCAGGAGCCGGATCTTTACGGCCACAGTTGTTTCGCTCCTGTTGCGATCTCACCGGCCCGTACGGGCGGTGTGGCGGGTGAGCGCCGACCGGCACAGTGGGGTTTGGGCCGGAGACTGCTCGGTGAACTGGCGACGCGCCCGGGTTAGAGGGCGCCGGACGCGTGCCGGATACCAGCGAACCATTCTGCCAGATCCGGACCGGAACTCTCACACCGGACCCGGACACCACGCCCGGGCCGGGCCGGGCCGTGACCGACAACACCGCTTCAGCGCACCGGCGGGCGGTCCCACCCCGGCGGAAGTTCGTCCGGTACGTCCCATTCCGCGGGTGGAGTGAAGTCGCACCATGTGCCGTCGAACGGGAACTCCCCCGCCTCCGCGATCCGGATCACCCGCTCGCCCTCGGCGCGTACCGCCTTCTCGTCGGTCACCCAGTAGTGCTCCGGGAACGCCAGCCGCTCGGCGAACTCGTCCTCGTCCTTCCACTCCCAGCTGCGGTCCGGGTACACCACCACGTCGAGGTCCTGGTCGACCATGTCGACGCCGGCCACCGCGCCGTCGTCCCAGCGGACGCCGGGCTCCTCCAGGTTGACGTACCAGTTCTGGAAGCGGCCGGCGGCGTCGCGGAACCACCAGACCGAGTGGGCCGCGCCCGTGGGCAGGAACTTCAGCACCGGCGGCCCGTTCCACAGCCCCTGCGCGAGCCGGTAGGACGACGTCACCCACTCGGCGAACGGCACGGCCCGCATGCCCAGGCCGGCCTCCGTCACCTCGTGCGCGACGGGCGCTGTCCGCGCCACCCAGAGCAGCAGGCCGCGCTCGTCGTCGGAGACCACGCGGGCCGACCGGACCCAGCCGATCCGGCCGTGCCGAACGTTCCGGTGCAGGATCAGCCGCCCCGGCGCGAACCGGCCGGCCGGATCGCCGGGCCGCATCTCAGTACGCGCGGGCGAGGATCGCCACCAGGTCGGGCTCGTCCTCCGAGTCCGGCACCGAGCCGTCGGCGCGTACCAGGCAGCGGACCGTCACGCCCTGGCCGTTCGCCTCGGCCTCGCCCTCGACACCGACCGCCGACCACGGCACCCGCGCCCAGCCGGTGGCGGACGCCTCGATCGCCTCGGCCAGCGTCGACACCTCGACGGTGCGGGACCGGCGGAACTCCAGCGCCTGGTCGTGCAGCGCCCGCTGGTCGGCCTCCAGCGCGGCCAGGACCGCGCCGACCACGTCGGCCACCGGCGTCGGGGCCTTCGAGCCGTCCGTACGCCGGACCACGACCGCGTTGCCGGCGGCCAGGTCACGCGGGCCGACCTCGACGCGGACCGGGTAGCCGCGCAGCTCGGCGTCGACGGCCCGGCGGCCGAACGCGGTGTCGGTCCGGTCGTCCAGCGCCACCCGCACCCCGGCGTCCCGCAGCGCGTCGCACAGCTTGGCCGCCGCCTGGCTCACGCCCTCGCCGTCCTTGACGACCATCACGTACGCCTGGACCGGCGCCAGCTTCGGCGGCACCCGCAGCCCGTTGTCGTCGCCGTGGCACATGATCAGACCACCGAGCATCCGGGTGGAGGTGCCCCAGGACGTGGTCCACGCGTGCTCCCGGCCGCCCTCGGCCGAGGAGTAGCTGATGTCGAACGCCTTGGCGAAGTTCTGGCCCAACTCGTGGCTGGTGCCCAGCTGCAGCGCCTTGCCGTCGCCCATCATGCCCTCGCACGTGTACGTGGCGGTGGCGCCGGCGAAGCGCTCCCGGGCGGTCTTCAGGCCGACCACCACCGGGATGCCGAGCACGTTGACCATCAGGTCCTCGTACGCCTCGTGCAGGATCCGCCGCGCGTAGGCGCGGGCGTCCTCACGGGTCGCGTGCGCGGTGTGCCCCTCCTGCCAGAGGAACTCGCTGGTGCGCAGGAAGATCCGCGGGCGCAGCTCCCACCGGACCACGTTCGCCCACTGGTTGAGCAGCAGCGGCAGGTCACGGTACGAGTCGATCCACTTGGCCATGAACTCGCCGATGACCGTCTCGCTCGTGGGGCGCACCACCACCGGCTCGGCGAGCTGCTTGCCGCCACCGTGCGTGACGACCGCCAGCTCCGGCGAGAAGCCCTCGACGTGCTCGGCCTCCCGCTTGAGGTAGCTCTCCGGGATGAACAGCGGGAAGTACGCGTTCTCCGCGCCGGCCGCCTTGATCCGGGCGTCCATCTCGGCCTGCATCCGCTCCCAGATGGCGTAGCCGGCCGGTCGGATCACCATGGTCCCCCGGACCGGGCCGTTGTCGGCCAGCTTCGCCTTGGCGATCAGGTCCTGGTACCAGCGGGGAAAGTCCTCCGCACGGGGAGTGAGCACGCGTGCCATGACCGCACATCCTATGCGTCCCGTGACGGGTCGGCG
The DNA here is from genome assembly GCF_027497355.1 of Micromonospora sp. WMMA1947. NCBI lineage: Bacteria > Bacillati > Actinomycetota > Actinomycetes > Micromonosporales > Micromonosporaceae > Micromonospora > Micromonospora sp. WMMA1947. The sequence goes on from NZ_CP114909.1 coordinate 554,121, forward strand.
CAGCCGGGCGCGCCCGCACTACCATCTGCCGTCATGCTTCCCCCCGACCTCGACCCGGCACCGGCGCTGGCCCCGCTCGCCGCCCGGTGGGTGGCCTGGGTGGCCGCCCACCGGCAGCCGGTCAACCCGCTCAAGGACACCACCGGCCGGCACGGCGGGCGGCACCAGCCCGACGACGTGTGGTTCCTCGCGGGCACGCAGGGCGGAAGGGTCAGCCGGCGCTGCGTGGTGCCGGCGGGTCGCCCCCTGTTCTTCCCGGCGATCTGCTGCTGGACGTTCGGCCGCCGGGACGACCCGGTCCCGCCGATGCCCCACGCCGAGGGGCACGCCGAACTGGACGGGGTCGCGGTGCCGGTGCGGGCGGCGGGCTCCCCCGCCTCGTTCCCCGTCCGGGGGTTCTTCAACAACGTCGTCACCGCGTGGCCGTGGCCGGTGCACGTCTCCTGCTGGGGCCTGTGGGGTCTGGTGCCGCCGCCCGCGCCGGGAACGCACCGCCTGACCTTCGCCGGCCACGACGGCGGACGGCTCCGGGTCGAGGCGGAGTACGAACTCGAGGTGCGCTGAACCGCGACCGTAGACTTCGATCACCATGCCTAAGCCGAGAAACGCCACTCCGGTGCGCGACACGATCGTCGACGCCGCCCGTTCGCTGACCGTCACGACCGGCTGGGCCGGGGTCCGGATGGGTGCGGTCGCGAGCGCGGCGGGGGTGAGCCGGCAGACGGTCTACAACGAGTTCGGCACCAAGGCGGGCCTGGGCGAGGCGCTGGCCCGGTACGAGGTGGACCGGTTCGTCGGCCAGGTCCGGTCCGCGCTCGACGAGCACGACGCCGACGTCCGCGCGGCCGCGTACGCGGCGATCCACCGCACCCTCGCCTCGGCCGCCGAGAACCCGCTGGTGCGGGCGGTCCTGACGAGCACACCGGGCGGCTCGGAGGAGCTGTTGCCCTATCTGACCACCCGGTCCGAGTTGGTGCTCGCCGAGGCCGCGCGGGCGCTGCTGGAGTGGACCGGCGAACGCCTGCCCGGCGCCGATCCGGCAGCCCTGGCGTTCGCGGCGGACAGCGTCGTACGCCTGGTGGTGAGCCACATCGTGTTGCCCGGTGGCCCTGTCGACGAGACCGCCGACCGGCTGGCCGACCTGGCGGTGCGCCTGTTCCTGACGGCGGCGACGGCCCGCTAGACCGATGACCCGCCCGGCTGGCCGCCCGCGATGACGACGGCCGGCCGGCGAGCGACCCGGTCCGTCAGCGGACGACCCGGCCGCGCAGCACGATCCGGCTGGGCGTCCGGACCACGCGCAGGTCGCGGCGCGGGTCCTCGGGGTAGACCACCAGGTCGGCGAGGCCGCCCTCGACCAGGCCGGGGAAGCCGAGCCACTCCCGGGCCCGCCAGGAGGCGGCGGCGAGCACGTCCGGCGCGGACATCCCGGCCTGCTCGTGCAGCAGCAGCATCTCCTCGGCCGCCAGGCCGTGGTCGATACCGCCACCCGCGTCGGTGCCGACGTAGATCGGCACGCCCGCCTCGTGCGCGGCGCGCACCACCTCGGGGAAGCGGTCGCGCAGGGCGAGCATGTGGTCGGCGTACCCGGGGAACTTGGGCCGGGCCTGCTCCGCGATGTGGCCGAACGTCCGGATGTTGATCATGGTGGGGACCAACGCGGTGCCCTGCCGGGCCATCAGGTCGATCAGGTCGAGGCTCAGCCCGGTGCCGTGCTCCACCGAGTCCACCCCGGCCCGCACCATGATCTCCACCGCCGACTCGGAGAACGTGTGCACCGCCGCGCGTACCCCGGCGGCGTGCGCGGCGGCGACCGCCGCGGTCATCGTGTCGGCGTCCCAGGCCGGCGCCAGGTCGCCCACTCCCCTGTCGATCCAGTCGCCGACCAGCTTGACCCAGCCGTTGCCGGCCGCGGCCTGCGCGGCCACCGTCGCGGCGACCTCCGCCGCGCCGACCTCCACGCCGATGTCGCGCAGGTAGCGCTTCGGCGGCGCGACGTGCCGGCCCGCGCGGGCCAGTCGCGGCAGGTCCGGCTCGTCCTCCAGTTCGGGGTACGGGTACGGCGAGCCGGCGTCGCGGATCGCCAGCACGCCCGCGTCCCGGTCGATCCGGGCCAGGTCCCGTGCCTGGTCGAGAGAGGTGATCGGGCTGCCGCCGCGGGCGATGCCGATGTGGCAGTGGGCGTCGGTCAGGCCGGGCAGCACGAAGCCGCCGTCGGCCACCGTCTCGGCGCCGGGCACCGGTTCGAAGGTGACCCGGTCGCCGACCAGCCAGACGTCCCGGACCTCGTCGTCGGGAAGGAACACACCGCGCACGTGCAGAGCCATGTGCACAGTCCTACCCGATCAGCCCTCCTCGCCGGCGAGCAGGTCGTTGCGGCGCGCGGTCAGCGCCGGCAGATCGATCGAGACCTTCCACGGCCGCTCGGTGACGAACACGTCGTCTGTCTGACCGACCTGCTTGTACTCGAGGTTGGCGCCGAGCGCGTACTCGGTCAGCGTGATCTTCTCCTTGATGGGGTCGAGCACCCAGTAGGAGCGGACGCCCGCGTACGCGTAGACCCTGGCCTTGTCGTACATGTCGCGGAAGGTGGAGGTCGGCGAGATGACCTCGACGGCGAGCACCGCGTCCTCGACCGGCAGCGGGCTGCGGTTGGCGTTACCCCGCACGACCGCGACGACGTCCGGCCGGGGCTCGTTCCGGTGGTCGACCCGCATCGACAGGTCGATGCCGACCTGGTACTCCTTCGGGCAGTTCACGCGAAGCGCGAGTAGTAACTCGACACACATGTCCTGGTGCAGCAGAGTGGGCGACGGCACGATCAACCTTCCGTTGATCAGTTCGTACGGAAGGTCCTTGGGCAGCTCGCCCAGGTCGTCGACCGTCCACTCGTGCCGCTCCGGCAGGATCGGGGCCGCGGTCATTGACATCTCCTTCCAGGGGGCGACATCACCCTAAGAGACAGCGATGTCGCCCACCGTCACCGACACGCTAGCGGGAGCCCTTGTCGCCACCCTTGCCCAGCTTGTTGAAGTCGATCTTCGGGAGCTTGAAGCCCGGCGGCAGGCCCTGCCCACCGGCCAGGTCGCCCGGGTCCAGGCCCGGCGGGAGCTGCGGCATGCCGCCCGGGAAGCCGCCCGGCATCCCGGCGCCGGTACGCGGCCGGCCGCCGCCCTTCGTACCCTTGCGCTTGTTCTTCGGCGACTTGGTCGCCTTGCGCCGCCCGCCGCCGGGCAGGCCCATCATGCCGCCCATCTGCTTCATCATCTTCTGCGCGTCGGCGAAGCGGTTGAGCAGCTGGTTGACGTCCATGACGGTGACGCCGGAGCCGTTCGCGATGCGGGCCCGGCGGGAGCCGTTGATGATCTTCGGGTTGGTGCGCTCGGCCGGGGTCATCGACCTGATGATCGCGGTGACCCGGTCGAAGTGCTTGTCGTCCAGCTCGGCGAGCTGGTCCTTCATCTGCCCCATGCCCGGCATCATGGCCAGCACGTTGGCGATCGGACCCATCCGCCGGACCGCGATGAGCTGATCGAGGAAGTCCTCCAGCGTGAAGGTCTCCCCGCCCATCAGCTTGGCGGTCATCTTCTCCTTCTGATCGGAGTCGAAGGCCGCCTCGGCCTGCTCGATCAGAGTGAGGACGTCGCCCATGCCGAGGATCCGGCTGGCCATCCGGTCCGGGTGGAAGACGTCGAAGTCCTCCAGCTTCTCGCCGGTGGAGGCGAACAGGATCGGCTGGCCGGTCACCTCGCGGACGGAGAGCGCGGCACCACCGCGGGCGTCACCGTCGAGCTTGGACAGCACCACGCCGGTGATGCCCACGCCGTCGCGGAACGCCTCGGCGGTGCGCACCGCGTCCTGGCCGACCATGGCGTCGATGACGAAGATGACCTCGTCGGGCTGGACCGCGTCGCGGATGTTCGCGGCCTGCTGCATCATCTCGGTGTCGATACCGAGCCGGCCGGCGGTGTCGACGATGACGATGTCCCGGGCGGCGCGGCGGGCGTGCTCGATCGAGTCGCGGGCCACCTGCACCGGGTCGCCGACGCCGTTGCCGGGCGCCGGGGCGTACACCTCGACCCCGGCCCGGCCACCGAGCACCTGGAGCTGCCCGACGGCGTTGGGACGCTGGAGGTCGGCGGCGACGAGCAGCGGCTGGTGGCCCTGGCTCTTGAGCCAGCGGGCCAGCTTGCCGGCGAGCGTCGTCTTGCCGGAACCCTGGAGACCGGCCAGCATGATCACGGTCGGCGGCTGCTTGGCGAACTGGAGCCGCCGCCCCTCGCCACCGAGGATGTTGATCAGCTCCTCGTTGACGATCTTGACGATCTGCTGCGCCGGGTTGAGCGCCTGGGAGACCTCGGCGCCGCGCGCCCGCTCCTTGACGTTCGCGATGAAGCCCTTGACCACCGGCAGGGCGACGTCGGCCTCCAGCAACGCCATCCGGATCTCGCGCGCGGTGGCGTCGATGTCGGCGTCGGTGAGCCGGCCCTTGCCGCGGAGCTTGGTGAAGATCCCGGACAGGCGGTCACTCAAGGTGTCAAACACGCGAACATCCCGTTTGTCGTTTTCGGCGGGCACATGCTGCCGGGCCGGTGGTCCAGCCCACCGTTAGGGTAGCCCGCCGCCCACCCGCCCGCTCCGGCCCGGCGGCCCGTTCCGCTACACGGCGGCGAGGACGGCGGCCTCGATCCGGGCCCGTTCCTCGTCCGAGGGCCAGCCACCGACCAGGTAGAACGCGTCCACCACGTCGCCGCCGAGCGTCGAGATCCGGGCGGCCCGCACCTGGGCGCCCGCCTCGTCCAGCGCGCAGGTGATCCGGTACAGCAGTCCGGCCGCGTCGGCGGCCCGCAGCTCCAGCAGGACCGCGTCGGTGGCCGCCTCCCGGTGCCACACCACGCGCGGCGCGGCGCCCTGGCTGCGCGCCGCCAGGGCTCGGCCGCGCAGCCGCTGGATGACCGAGACGTCACCGCCGACCGCGCGGCGCAGGTCGGCGCTGAGCGCGATCGGGTCCGGGGCCAGCCCGTAACGCGGCTGCACCCGGCACTGCACCAGGGCCCGGCCGTCGACGGTGGCGGCGTCCGCGGAGATCACCTCCAGGCGGTGCAGCGCCAGGCACCCGGCCACCGTCGCGAGCAGCCCGCGCCGGTCGGCGGCGGCCACCGCCACCCGGTCCTCCCCCAGGTGTACGACAGGCAGCGGCCCGGCCACGAGCGCCGGGTCGGGGGCCGGTGGGGCGGGCACCACGCCGGTGTCCAGCGTGGTCCGTACCCGGCTCACCAGTTCGGCGATCAGCCGGCCCTTCCAGCCGGACCAGGCGGCCGGGCCGGTGGCGGCGGCGTCGGCGCGGACCAGGGCGTGCAGGAGTTCCAGCGTGCCGGTGTCGCCGACGCGCTCGGCGACCCCGGCGACGGTCTTCGGGTCGGACAGGTCACGCCGGGTGGCCACGTCGGGCAGCAGCAGGTGCAGCCGGACCAGCGTGCCGATGAGCGCCGCCTCCTCCGGCGGCAGCCCGATCCGGGTGGCCACCGCCTCGGCCAGCGGCGCGCCGACGGCCGAGTGGTCCCCGTCCAGCCCTTTGCCGATGTCGTGCAGGAACGCGCCGAGCAGCAGCAGGTCGGGGCGTTCCACGTCGCGGGTGTGCCGGCTCGCCTCGTACGCGGTCTGCACCAGGTGCCGGTCGAGCGTGAACCGGTGCACCGGGTTGTGCTGGGGCAGGCTGCGCATCCGGGTCCACTCGGGCAGCCAGCGGTCGATCAGCCCGTACCTGTCGCAGGTCTCCCAGGCGGGCACCAGGCCGGGACCGGCGCCGAGCAGGGTGATCAGCGCGTCGCGGGCCGCCGGTGGCCAGGGCGCGGGCAGCGGCGGGCAGTACGCGGCCAGCCACTCGCAGGTGGCACGCGCGATCGGCAGCCGGGTGGTGGCGGCAGCGGCGGCCACACGCAGCGACAGGCTGGGGTCGGGGCGGGCCCCGATGGCGGTGCGGGCGAGCACGAGTTCGCCGTCCTGCTCCACCACGTCCCGGGCGACCGGGCGGCGCAGCGGACGGCCGGGCGCGGCGCGGTGCCGGCCGGAGCGGAGCCGGTCGGCGGCCCGCCAGGCGTCGTCGAGGGCGTGGCTGACGGTGCGGGCGTCGCCGGCGACCAGCCGCAGCAGCGCGTCGCCGTCCTCGGCTCCGAGCAGGCGTGCCACGCCGTCGCGTTCCTGGGCGACCAGGCGGTCGACGCGGCGGCCCACCTGCTGGTGCAGCGCGTCGCGGGTGTCCAGCAGCCGCCGGTGCGCCGCGTGTACGGCGGGGCGGAGCGCGTCGGTGACCCCGGCGGTGGCGATGGCGTGCAGGATGCCCACGTCGCGCAGCCCGCCGGCCGCCTCCTTGAGGTCGCCCTCGAGCAGGAACGCCAGTTCGCCGTGCGCCTCCCAGCGGGTCGCGGTGATCTCGCGCAGGCCGGGGAGCTGGCGGATCGCGGTCCGCCGCCAGTGGTCGGTGGCGGTACGGGCGAGCTGGTCGGTGAGCGCCGGGTCGCCCGCCACGTGCCGGGCGTCGAGCAGGCCGAGGGCGACCTTGACGTCGTCGTGGGCCACCGACAGCGCCTCGGCGACGGTGCGGACCGAGTGGTCGAGCCGCAGCCCGGCGTCCCAGATCGGATACCAGAGCGACGCGGCCAGTTCGTCGATGCCGGGTACCCCGGCGTGCAGCAGCACCAGGTCGAGGTCGCCGTAGGGGGCGCACTGGCGGCGGCCCAGCCCGCCCACCGCGACGAGCGCGACGCCGTGGCGGTCCGGGAAGGCCCGGCGCAGCCAGGCGTCGAGCGCGTCGGCCCGGGCGGACCGGGCGGCCGCGCCGACGCCCCCGGGTACGCCGGCGACCTCGTTGACCACGGGCGCGCCGTCCCCGGTGGGGGCGGCGGCCGTGGTCAACGAGGTCACGTCGGCGGGTCCGGCGATCAGAGGGCGTCGAGCCCGCGCTCGCCGGTGCGTACCCGGACGACCTCCTCGACGCCGGTCACCCAGACCTTGCCGTCGCCGATCTTGCCGGTCCGGGCGGCGCCGACGATCGCGTCCACGATCTTGTCGACGTCCATCTCGTCGGTGAGCACCTCGACCCGGATCTTGGGCAGGAACTCGACCGTGTACTCGGCACCCCGGTAGACCTCGGTGTGCCCCTTCTGCCGGCCGTAGCCCTGGACCTCGCTGACGGTCAGCCCGGCCACGCCGAGCGCGTGCAGGGCCTCCTTCACCGCGTCCAGCTGGTACGGCTTGATGACCGCGGTCACCAGCTTCATGTCCAACCCCTCCATCCCAGGAACGTTAACCGGCGACCTTCTCGCTGACCGGCGCGGACTCGTCGGGCTCGACGGCGGGCTCCGCCCCCGGCTTGCCGGCGCCGATCCCGGCCATCGCGAACGCGCCACCGCTGCTGCCCGTGGTGGGCGACAGGTCGTAGCCGCTCTCCGCGTGCTCGGTGATGTCGATGCCGTCGACCTCGGCCTCGGCGGAGACCCGGAGACCGATCGTCTTGTCGATCACGAAGCCCAGGGCGAAGGCGACCACGAAGGAGTAGACGCTGACGATCAGCGCGCTGATCGCCTGCTTGCCGAGCAGCGTGGCGTCGCCGCCGACGAACAGGCCGTCGGTCTCCACCAGCGAGCTGACCGAGGCGGTGCCGAACAGGCCGATCCAGAGGCAGCCGATCCAGCCGCCGACGAAGTGCACGCCGACCACGTCGAGGGAGTCGTCGTAGCCGAGCCGGTACTTCAGACCGACCGCGACGGCGCAGACCGCACCGGCCACCACACCCAGCAGCACCGCTGCGGCCGGGGTGATGAACGCACAGGCCGGGGTGATCGCGACCAGACCGGCGATGGCGCCGGACGAGGCGCCGACCAGGGTCGGCTTGCCGTCGCGCACCCACTCCACCACGATCCAGCCGAGCAGCGCCGCGGCGGTGGCGACCTGGGTGTTGATGAACGCCAGCGCGGTGACCCCGTCGGCGGTCAGCTCGGAGCCGGCGTTGAAGCCGAACCAGCCGAACCACAGCAGCGCGGCGCCGAGGGCGACCATCGGGACGTTGTGCGGCTTCATGCTCTCGCGCGGCCAGCCGACCCGCTTGCCGAGCACGAGCACCAGCGCGAGCGCCGCCGCACCGGCGTTGATGTGCACAGCGGTACCACCGGCGAAGTCCAGCGCGCCGATGTCGCCGCCGATCAGCCCGCCGCCCCAGACCATGTGGGCGACCGGGAAGTAGACCAGGGTGGCCCAGCCGAACGCGAACAGCAGCCAGCCGGCGAACTTCACCCGGTCGGACAGCGCGCCGCTGATCAGCGCCACGGTGATGATCGCGAACATCATCTGGAAGGCGATGAAGACGTAGATCGGGATACCCGTCTCGCCCCACAGGTCGTTCTCGCCGACGAAGGTCTTGGTGCCCAGGTACTGGCCCAGGTCACCCCAGAACTTGCCGCCCTCGCCGAAGGCGACGGTGAAGCCGTAGAAAAGCCACAGGATGCTGACGAGCCCGATGGACGAGAAGCTCATCATCATCATGTTCAGAACGCCCTTGGACCGGTTCAGCCCGCCGTAGAACAGCGCGAGACCGGGGGTCATGAGCAGCACGAGGGCAGTCGAGACAAGCAACCAGGCAGTGTTCCCGGTGTCGATCTCCACGCTGCCTCCTCTCGTTGTCGTATTCCTCCCTCCGACTGAGACCTGGCAGCATCGCCCGTCAGCCGGTTGCGCGGAAGCTTTGTCGCCGGCTGTTTCCTTCAGCGACACCGCGCGATTTCCGACGCGTGACGGGTTGTTTCCGGCGTGTGAAGAACGCCGATCTTGGTCAGCGGAGCGCAGCCTCCAGCTGGTGCCGCTCGTAGTCGAGCAGCCGCAGGTCACGCATAGGGCGACGCAGGTGGCCCTTGTGGACGATCCGGACGAACGCCGGTTCACCGGCGGCGGCCATCCGCCGGATGCCCTCGACGTGGTCGACGATGCGCTTGCGGATGGTCCGGATGAGCCGGTGCCGGTCGCGCGGGATCAGCCCGTAGGCGTCGGCGAACAGGCGCAGCCGGCGCGGCCGGTCGGGGTGCTTCCAGCCGAGCGTGATCGAGTCGCGGTCGGAGAAGATCGGCACCCAGGTCCAGGCCGCGTACGCCACGTCGTAGATGCGGGCGCCGGGCGAGGCGAGGTCGAAGTCGATCAGCCCGAGCGTGCCGTCCGGGCGCCAGATCACGTTGTGCGGCGCGGCGTCGTGGTGGCAGATGACCTCGGTGTCCGGCGGGGGCGGCCCGAAGGAGCGCCAGACCGCGCCGGGCGGCGGGGTGAAACCGTACTGCGCGTCGTGGAACATCCGCAGCATGGTGGCCACCGTGACCAGGGCCTCGTCGGTGACCCAGTGCGGGGCCAGCGGGTACTCCCCGCACTCCCCCTCCAGGTACGACAGAACCTCCCGGTTGCGCTCGTCCATGCCGAGTGCCCGGGGCGCGCCGGTGAATCCGACGTACTCCAGGTGGCGCAGCAGCGCGTGCACGGAGGGCGTCCACGGGCCGGCGTTGCGCCGGACCGTGTCTCCCACACGGACCACGGTGCTCACGTTCCCGCCGTGCAGCGGGATCTCCTGCGAAGTCACGTACGGTCTCCCGAGGCGTGGCGACGGGTGGCTGGGGTCGCGCCACCCCGCGTAGGCGCGATCGTCAGTCGTCACGGGAGAGGCTACGCGTCCCGGGCGAGCGGCTCGGTGCCGAGCAACGCGTCGACGAACTGTGCCGGGTCGAACGGGGCCAGGTCGTCCTTGCCCTCGCCGAGGCCGACGAGCTTGACCGGGATGCCGAGCTTGCGCTGCACGGCGATCACGATGCCGCCCTTGGCCGTCCCGTCGAGCTTGGTCAGCACCACGCCGGTGACGTTCACCGCCTCGGTGAAGACCCGCGCCTGCTCCAGCCCGTTCTGGCCGGTGGTGGCGTCGAGGATCAGCAGCGTCTCGTCGATCGGGCCGTGCTTCTCCACCACCCGCTTGACCTTGCCCAGCTCGTCCATCAGGCCGATCTTGTTCTGCAGCCGGCCGGCGGTGTCGATGAGCACGGTGTCGACGCCGGTGTCGATGCCGCGCTTGACCGCGTCGAACGCGACGCTGGCCGGGTCGGCGGCCTCGGGCCCGCGGACCGTCTCGGCGCCCACCCGGCCGCCCCAGGTCTCCAGCTGGTCGGCGGCGGCGGCCCGGAACGTGTCGGCCGCGCCGAGGAGCACGCTGCGGCCGTCCGCGACGAGCACCCGGGCGATCTTGCCGCAGGTGGTGGTCTTGCCGGCGCCGTTGACGCCGACCACGAGCACGACCGCCGGGACGCCCTCCTTCGGCGCGGTGCGCAGCGAGCGGTCCAGGCTCGGGTCGAGCGCGTTCACCAGCTCGGCGGCGAGCAGCGCGCGCAGCTCCTCCCCGGTCCGGGTGCCGAGCACCCGGGTCCGCTCGCGCAGCCGGTCGACGATCTCCCGGGTCGCGTCGATGCCGACGTCGGCGGTGATCAGGCTGTCCTCGATCTCCTCCCAGGTGTCCTCGTCCAGCCGGTCGCGGCTGAGCAGGCCGAGCAGGCCCTTGCCGAAGACGTTCTGCGAGCGGGACAGCCGCGAGCGCAGCCGGACCAGCCGGCCGGCGGTCGGCTCCGGGACCTCGACCTGCGGCACCTCGACCGGAGGGGCCGGCGGCGCCTCGACCACCACACCGGTGGTGAGTTCCGCCTCCGGGGCCTCGACCGGCGGACCGGCCAGGTCCTCCTCCGTCCGGGTGTCGACCTCCGTGCGCGGCAGCGGCGGCTGCGGGCGCCGGCGCAGCCGGGGCACCACGAGGCTCAGGCCGCCGATGATCAGCACGCCGAGCAGGGCGAGAGCGACGAGGAGGTATTCCGTCATGCCCGAAATCCTGTCAGATGCCGGCGACGGCGTCCCACTCACCGCCTCGGCACGCGAACAACCTGCGGGTACGCTCACACCGGAAGGCGTACCGCAACCGCCGGCCGGGTAGGGATCAGCCGTAACGATCTTGTCGGAGGTGTGTCGTGCCCGGTTCCCGCCTGCTCATCGGCCCGCTGCTGCGGCGGGTCGTCGACACGCGGGCGACCGTCTGGGTGGAGACCAGTTCACCTGCCGTCGTCACCGTCCGCACGGCCGACGGCGCCACCGGCAGCGCGCCCACCTTCTCCGCGTACGACCACCACTACGCGATCGTCGTGGTGAGCGGGCTCACCCCGGACAGCGCCACCACGTACGAGGTGCTGATCGACGACGAGGTGGCGTGGCCGCTGCCGGACTCGTCGTTCCCGCCCAGCGTGATCCGGACCCGCGCGCTCGACGACGCCGACCAGCCGGTACGCCTGTTGTTCGGCTCGTGCCGGGAGACCACCCAGCACTCCACCGCGCGGAAGCTGCCGCCCGACGCGCTCGACGCGTACGCCCGGCGGGTGATGGCCGCGCCCGAGCAGGCCGTGCTGCCCGACCTGCTGGTGCTGCTCGGCGACCAGGTGTACGCGGACGAGACCTCGCCGACCGTGCGGCGGCTGCTGAAGCGTCGCCGCAAGCGGCCGAAGGACGCCCCGGCGACGCAGGTGGTGAGCTTCGACGAGTACACCAAGCTCTACCTGGAGTCGTGGCGCGACCCGGAGATCCGCTGGCTGCTCTCCACGGTGCCGAGCGTGATGATCTTCGACGACCACGAGGTGATCGACGACTGGAACACCTCGCAGTCGTGGCGCGCGGACATGCGCGAGCAGCCGTGGTGGGCCGAACGGATCCGCAGCGGTCTCGCCTCCTACTGGGTCTACCAGCACCTGGGCAACCTGAGCCCGGACGAGATCGCCGCCGACCCGGTGTACGCGAAGGTGGTCGCCGCCGAGGACGCCACGGGTGTGCTGCACGAGTTCGGCGAGCGGGTCGACAAGGAGGCCGACCTGGCGCACGACACCGAGCGCTGGCGGGCCGTGCAGTACCAGTGGAGCTACGCGCTGGACCTGGGCCGCACCCGCCTGGTCATGCTGGACAACCGGTCCAGCCGGGTGCTCCTGCCCGGCAGCCGGGCGATGCTGCCGCCGGGCGAGTGGTCGTGGTTCCTCGACCAGGCCCACGGCACCTACGACCACCTGGTGGTGGGCAGCTCGCTGCCGTGGCTGCTGCCGCCGGGCATCCACCACGTCGAGGCGTGGAACGAACGCCTGGCCGACTCGAGCCGCCCCTGGGTGGCCCGGCTATCCGAGCAGATCCGCCGGGCCCTGGACCTGGAGCACTGGGCGGCGTTCCGGCGCTCGTTCGAGGCGCTGGGCGAACTGTTCGCGCGGCTGGGCAGCGGCACCGCGCCGCGCACCGGGGCGCGGGTGGGCGCCGGGCCGGCGTACGCGCGACCGGCGTCGATCAGCGTGCTCTCCGGTGACGTGCACCACTCGTACGTGGCGCGGGCCCGGTTCGCCGACCGCGACGTCCGCACGCCGGTGCACCAGCTCACCTGTTCACCGATCCACAACCAGGTACCGGCCGGCATGCGACCGCTGATGACGCTGGGCTGGAGTCCGGGGCCGGCCGGGGCGACGCGGGCGCTGGCGCGCTCGGCCGGGGTCCGCCGCCCGGCGGTGCGGTGGCGGAAGCTGGCCGGGCCCTACTTCGGCAACGCGGTGGCCACGCTCACGCACCAGGGTCGCCGGGCCGCCGTGGTGATCGAGGGCACGACCAGCGAGGGCGAGCTGCGACCGGTGGCGCAACAGCAACTGAGCGGCGACGACTGAGTACCCTCTGGGCGTGGACGAGACGCTGCGCGCCGTGGAGCACGAGTTGACCGCGTTGCTGCGCCGCGGACGGGCGCTCTCCTGGGAGATCGCCCGGGAGGTCCACCCGAACCTGGAACCGAACGCGTACGGCCTGCTGCTCTGGCTGCGCCGCTCCGGGTCGATCCGGCTCACCGACCTGGCCGCGAAGCTGGGCATCGGCAAGGGCACGCTCAGCCGCCAGATCGGCGGGCTGGAGGCGCTGGGCCTGGTACGCCGCGATCCGGACCCGACGGACCGGCGTGCGGCCCAGCTCAGCCTGACCGAGGAGGGCACCCGGCGGTTCGACGCCGCCCGGGCCGCCCGACTCGGACAAATCCGACGTTCGCTTGAAAGCTGGCCGACCGAGGACGTGGCGGACTTCGCCCGCCTGATGCACCGCTTCAACGAGTCGCTCTGAGCCTTCCGGCGGGGAACAATCCGTACCCGGCACCGGTTGTTGCTCAAGGCAACGACTTCTGAGGTTGCCCGAGGCAACCTTTCCCCCGTTCCGGAGGCAACCCACGATGACTCAGGCGACTGCGCCCGCACGGGCGACCGGCGTCGACATGTCCCACCGGCAGATCCTGGAGGCACTCTCCGGCCTGCTGCTGGGCATGTTCGTCGCCATCCTCTCCTCCACGGTCGTCTCCAACGCGCTGCCGCGGATCATCACGGACCTGCGCGGCGGCCAGTCGGCGTACACCTGGGTGGTCACCTCGACGCTGCTGGCGACCACCGCGACCACGCCCATCTGGGGCAAGCTGTCCGACCTGTTCAGCAAGAAGCTGCTGGTCCAGATCTCCCTGGTGGTCTTCGTGCTGGGCTCGGTGCTCGCCGGGCAGGCACAGACCACCGGCGAGCTGATCGCCTGCCGGGTCGTGCAGGGCGTCGGCGCGGGCGGCCTCACCGCCCTGGCCCAGGTGATCATGGCGACGATGATCGCCCCGCGCGAGCGCGGCCGGTACAGCGGCTACCTCGGCGCGGTCATGGCCGTCGGCACCATCGGCGGCCCGCTGATCGGCGGCGTGATCGTGGACACCTCCTGGCTCGGCTGGCGCTGGTGCTTCTACGTCGGCGTGCCGTTCGCCGTGCTCGCCCTGATCGTGCTCCAGCGGACGCTGCGCCTGCCGGTGGTCAAGCGCGAAGTGAAGATCGACTGGTGGGGGGCCACCCTCATCACCGCCGCCGTCTCGCTGCTGCTCGTCTGGATCACGCTGGCCGGTGACAGGTACGACTGGATCTCCTGGCAGAGCGGCGTGCTGGTGGCCGGCGCGGCGGTGCTCGGCGCGCTCGCCACCCGGGTCGAGAAGCGCGCCACGGACCCGATGATCCCGCCGCACCTGTTCCGCAACCGCACCATCACCCTCGCCGTGATCGCCAGCATCGCGGTCGGCGTCGGCATGTTCGGCGCCTCGGTCTTCCTCGGGCAGTACTTTCAGATCAGCCGCGGCGCCAGCCCGACCATGTCCGGCCTGATGACGCTGCCGATGATCGGCGGCCTGCTGGTCTCCTCGACGGTGGTCGGCCGGATCATCACCAGCACCGGCCGCTGGAAGAGCTGGTTGGTCATCGGCTCGGTGCTGCTCACCGCCGGCTTCGCGCTGATGGGCACCATGCGCGCCGACACCCCGTACTGGCACCTCGCCGTGTTCATGGCGCTGATCGGTCTCGGCGTCGGCATGAGCATGCAGAACCTGGTGCTCGCCGTGCAGAACACGGTCCGCCCGGACGAGCTCGGCGCGGCCAGCTCGGTGGTGGCGTTCTTCCGCAGCCTCGGCGGCGCGATCGGCGTCAGCGCGCTCGGCGCGGTGCTCGGGCACCGGGTCACCGGCTACATGGCCGACGGCCTGAGCCGCCTCGGCGTCCCGGCCTCCGGGTCGGGTGGCGGCGGTCTGCCGGACGTGCACACGCTGCCCGGCCCGATCCGGACCGTGGTCGAGGCCGCGTACGGGCACGCCGCCGGTGACATCTTCCTGGCCGCCGCCCCGTTCGGGCTGCTCGCCCTCGTCGCGGTGATCCTCATCCGGGAGGTGCCGCTGCGCCGCTCCAACGCCGAGCCGGTCCCCGCCGGGCAGGAGACGGCCGAGGCCGTCGCGGCCGGAACGCGGCACTGACGATGGACGCCGCGGAACGTGAGCGGTACGGCCCGCGGACCCGTCCGCTGCCCTACGAACGGGGTACGGACGGGCCGCGGGTGGTGCTGGTCGGCGTGGACGGCAGCCGCACCTCGATGCGCGCCGCCGCGTACGCCGCCGGACTGGCCCGGCGGCAGGGCGCGACGCTGGTGGCGGTCTTCGTCAGCTCGCCCACGTCGTACAGCGCGATGCTCTCCGGCGTGGTGGCCGGGGCGGTCCAGCAGACCCACGACGAGCTGGCCGACGAGCTGCGCGCGGAGTGCCGGCGCGGGGCCGAGGAACTGGACCTGCCGGTGACGTTCCTGTGCCGGCGCGGCGACGCGTACACCGAGCTGTGCCGGGCCGCCGACGAGCACCGCGCCGACATGGTCGTGGTCGGTTCGTCCGAGCAGGCCGGGCACAAGCTGGTCGGCTCGGTCGCCACCCGGCTGGTCCGCACCGGCCGCTGGCCCGTCGTCGTGGTCCCCTGAGAGGTAAGGAGGGGCCCCCTGTTAACGCCTCGCGTTGTACAAGGGGCCCCTCTTAACATCTGCGCCCATGACCTGGAGAGCACCCGAGATCGACCGCCGCCACGAGCCTTTCGTCGCCGACGAGCGCACCATGCTGCAGGGCTGGCTCGACCTGCACCGCGACACCCTGGTGCACAAGTGCGCCGGGCTGACCGCCGAGCAACTGCGCACGCCCAGCGTGGAGCCGTCCGGCCTGACCCTGCTCGGCCTGGTCCGGCACATGGCCGACGTGGAGCGCTGGTGGTTCCGCATCCGCGCCGGCGGGCAGGACGTGCCCACGCTGTACGACTACAGCACCGACCCGGACGCCGACCACAACGACATCGCCGACGCCGACCCGGCCGAGGCGTTCGCCACCCTGCGGGCCGAGATCGAGGCAGCCGACCGGGCCGTCGCCGAGCTGCCGCTGGAGCACACCTTCGAGCACCGTCGGGGCGACACCGTCAACGAGATCAGCCTGCGCTGGGTGTACGTGCACATGATCGAGGAGTACGCCCGGCACAACGGCCACGCCGACCTGATCCGGGAGCGCATCGACGGCGTCACCGGCTGCTGACCGGCTCAGTACGCCAGCGCCGCCCGCAGGTACCGCAGGTCGGCCGGGCCGCTCCAACGGTGCGCGGACAGACCCGCCACCCGGGCCCCGGCCACCGCGCGGTCCTCGTCGTCGACGAACAGCACCCGCCCCGGTGGCGTCTCCAGCGCCTCGCAGGCGGCCTGGAAGTACTCCTTCGCCGGCTTGTGCACCCCGACGACCGAGGAGTTGACGATCACGTCCAGCTCGCCGGTCAGGTCCAGCGCGGCCAGGTCGGCGTCGAGCAGGTCGGTGGCGTTAGTGCCGAGCCCGACCCGGATGCCCGCGGCCCGCACCTCGCGGACGAACGCCAGCACCTCCGGGTCGACCTCGCCGCGGTAGCTCTGCCACTCCTGGACCGCCGCACGGGCCCGATCCACGCCGACCGCGGGGGTCAGCGCGTCGGCCACGCTCACCATCCACTGGGCGTGGCTGACCTGGCCGGTCAGCACCGGCTGGAGCAGTCCCCAGGACATCGCGATCTCACCGAGGACACCCTCGGTCAGCCCGTACTCCCGCTCGACGCCGGCGGCCACCGCCGGGTCCCAGCGGCGCAGCACGCCGTCGAAGTCCAGCAGGAGCGCCGTGGCGCGTTCCCGAGTCACTCGCTCGTCACCTGTTCCTCGTCGTCGGCCCGGTTGAGCCGCTGGCTGATCACCTGGGTCACACCGGCGCGCATGGTCACTCCGTAGAGCGCGTCGGCGATCTCCATGGTCCGCTTCTGGTGCGTGATCACGATGAGCTGGCTCTTCTCCCGCAACTGCGCCAGCAGCGTGATCAGGCGGCCCAGGTTCACGTCGTCGAGCGCCGCCTCCACCTCGTCCATGATGTAGAACGGGCTGGGCCGGGCGCGGAAGATCGCCACGAGCATCGCCACCGCGGTCAGCGACCGCTCCCCGCCGGAGAGCAGCGAGAGCCGCTTGATCTTCTTGCCCGGAGGGCGGGCCTCGACCTCGACACCGGTGGTGAGCAGGTCCTCCGGGTCGGTGAGCACCAGCCGGCCCTCGCCGCCGGGGAACAGCACCGTGAAGACCTGCTCGAACTCCCGGGCGGTGTCCTCGAAGGCGCTGGCGAAGACCTCCAGGATCCGGTCGTCCACGTCCTTGACCACGGTGAGCAGGTCGCGCCGCGTGGCCTTGAGGTCCTCCAGCTGCTCGGAGAGGAACTTGAAGCGCTCCTCCAGCGCCGCGAACTCCTCCAGCGCGAGCGGATTCACCTTGCCCAGCAGGGCCAGTTCCCGCTCCGCCTTGGCGGCCCGCTTCTCCTGCACCGGGCGCTCGTAGCGGACCGGCTCCGGCACCGGCCGGCCGTCCTTCTCGGCGAGCGCCACGTCCGCGTCGGTGGGCGGCACCAGCCGGTCCGGGCCGTACTCGGCGACGAGCGTGGCCACGTCCAGCCCGAAGTCCTCGGCGGCCTTCGCCTCCAGCTGCTCGATGCGCATCCGCTGCTCGGCGCGGGCCACCTCGTCGCGGTGCACCTGGCTGGTGAGCCGCTCCAGCTCGGCGGCGAGGCGCTTGGCCGCGCCGCGTACCTCGGACAGCTCGGCCTCGCGGGCGGCGCGTTCGCGGGCGACGGCGTCGCGGTGCTCCTCGGCCCGGGCGATGGAGACGGTGAGCCGGGTGAGCGCCTCGCGGGCGCCGCCGACCACGGCCCGGGCGATCTGGGCGCCGCGGGTGCGGGCCGCGCGCCGGGCCGCGGCGCGCTCCCGCGCCGCGCGTTCGGCGGTGGCCTGCCGGGCCAGCGAGTCGGCCCGTCCGGCGATCGAGGCCACCCGTTCCTCGGCGGTACGCACCGCGAGCCGGACCTCCATCTCGTTCTGCCGTGCCTGCGGCACCATGGCGGCGAGCTGGTCCCGCTCCTCGGTGGACGGTTCGGCGTCGATCGGGGTGGCCTCGGCCAGCCGCAGCCGTTCCTCCAACTCGGCCAGTGCCGCCAGATCCCGTTCCCGGGCCGCCTCGGCGCGGGCCCGGGACTCGCCGAGCCGGTCGGTCTCCGCCTTGGCCGAGCGGGCGGCGGCGCCCAGTTCGGCCAGGCGCCGCGCGGCGGCGTTGCGGTGGCTCTCCGCCTCCCGCTTGGCGGCGGCCGCGTGCTGCACGGCCTCCTTGGCGGCGGCCACCTCGGCGCGCGCCTCGGCGAGCTGTTCGCGCAGCTCGGCGGCGGTGCGTTCGGCGGTGGCCCGGTTGGTCCGCGCCTCCTCGACGGCGGCCTGCACCTCGATGAAGCTGGGCGCCTTGGCCGACCCGCCCGCCGCCGCGTACGCACCGACCACGTCGCCGTCGGGGGTGACCGCGCGCAGCTCCGGGTTCGCGGCCACGAGCGCGGACGCGGCGGCAAGGTCGTCGACGAGCGCCACGTCGCGCAGCGCCCGGTGCACGGCCGGGCGGATCGCGGGCGAGCACTCCACCAGGTCCGGGGCCCAGCGGGCGCCCTCGGGCAGCTTCGGGCGCAGCGCGTCGGCGGAGCCGTCCATGCCCGGCCCGGCGGGGCTGCCGACGAGCAGCCCGGCCCGGCCGGCGTCGGAGATCTTGAGCAGCCGCATCGCCTCGACCGCTTCGTCCACGCCGCTGACCGCCACCGCGTCGGCCAGGCCGCCCAGCGCGGCGGCGAGCGCCGCCTCGTCACCGGGCGCGACGGTGAGCAGCCCGGCGAGGCTGCCGAGCAGGCCGGGCACCTGGTCGGCGCGGGCCAGCAGTTCCCCGGCGCCGTCCTTGCGGCGCAGGCCCATGGCGAGCGCCTCCTCGCGGGCCTTCCAGGTGGCGGCGTCCTTCTCGGCGGCGCGCTCCCCGTCGGCAAGGCTGCGCACCGCGGCCTGGGCCCGCTCGTGGACGGCCACCGCCTCGTCGTGCCGGGCGTCCAGGTCGGCGTTGTCCCGGTCCGCCTCGGTCGACTGTTCGGCTACCGCGTCCAGATCGGCCTGCGCCTTCTCGGCCCGGCTCATCGCGTCGGTGTGCGCGGCGGCGAGCCGTTCGATCTCCTCGCCGGCGCTCGTGGTCCGCGCCCGGGCAGAGTTGACCTGCCCGGTGAGGCGGGCCAGCCCTTCCCGCCGGTCGGCGATAGCCTTGGCCGCGGCGACCAGTTCCCGTTCGGCGGCGGCGAGCTGGCGTTCCAGTTCCTGGCGGTGCTCGACCGCCTCGGCCAGCCGGATCTGGTCGTCGGTGAGCGCGGCCCGCAGCTCCTCCTCCTGCTCGCGGATCCGCCGCGACTCCGCCTCCAGCTGCTCCGGGTCGCGTCCGGGGCGCTCGTCGTCACCGGCGGCGCTGAGGTGACGCAGCCGTTCCCGGGCCAGTTGCTCGATCGAGCGGAACCGCTCCTGGAGGGCGGAGAGGCGGTACCAGGTGTCCTGCGCCGCCGCGAGCAGCGGGGCGTCCTCGGCCAGCGCCGCCTCCAGCTCGCCGAGGCGGCCCTGCACCTCGCCGTGCTCGGCCTCGACCAGCTCGCGCCGCTCGCGCAGCGCGGTCTCGTCGGCGATCTCCCGGTCCAGCGTGGTCCGCAGCGTGTGCAGGTCGTCGGCGAGCAGCCGCAGCCGGGCGTCGCGCAGGTTGGCCTGGATCCCGGCGGCGCGGCGGGCCACCTCGGCCTGCCGGCCCAGCGGCTTGAGCTGGCGGCGCAGCTCCGCCGTGAGGTCGGTCAGGCGGTTGAGGTTGGTCTGCATCGCGTCGAGCTTCCGCAGCGCCTTCTCCTTGCGCTTGCGGTGCTTGAGGACGCCTGCCGCCTCCTCGATGAACGCGCGCCGGTCCTCCGGCTTGGCGTGCAGCATGCCGTCGAGCCGGCCCTGCCCGACGATGATGTGCATCTCCCGGCCGATGCCGGAGTCGGACAGCAGCTCCTGGATGTCGAGCAGGCGGCAGGAGTCGCCGTTGATCTCGTACTCGCTCTCGCCGGAGCGGAACATCCGGCGGGTGATGGAGACCTCGGTGTACTCGATCGGCAGCGCGCCGTCGGTGTTGTCGATGGTGAGGGTGACCTCGGCCCGGCCCAGCGGCGCCCGCCCGGCGGTGCCGGCGAAGATGACGTCCTCCATCTTGCCGCCGCGCAGCGCCTTGGCGCCCTGCTCGCCGAGCACCCAGGCGATGGCGTCGACGACGTTGGACTTGCCGGAGCCGTTCGGGCCCACCACGCAGGTGATCCCGGGCTCCAGCTTCAACGTCGTGGCGGAGGCGAAGGATTTGAATCCCTTCACCGTCAGGCTCTTGAGATGCACCTTCTCGATCCTCGTCCGGTGGCCGCCGTACCGTCGCCGGCTGCGCGGACCTGGTGAACCCGCAGACTAACCCGGGACCGGGACGCCGTCGCCACGCGACCCACCCGAGGGCCCTGCTGTCCGCTTTCCGCCCGGCGGTCGCGGACGGAACGGAAATGCATGATCACAATTACCGGGCGCAATTCCGGGCGGTTCCGCAAGATCGAGAATTGCGGCGCCGCCGACGAAAAGGGGTACGTACATGGCTGCGCGCCGGCACTTGAGTGTCGGCGCGCTTTTCGGTGTGGTGCGATTCAGTTTTCCGGGAACTGGAGATCAGGTCAGCGCGGGCTCGGCCAGACGGAGGAGGTCATCCGCCTCCGCCGCTGCCGCCGCAAGCCGATCGTTGTCGGCGCGCAGACGCGTGATCTCGAACTCCAGTGCCTGAACCCTGGCACGCAGTCGGGTGACCTCGTCGAGCAGGCGCCGGTCGGGCGCTGCACTTACGTGGCCGTAGAGGGCCTTCGCCATGCTGACTCCTTGATGTGCGCTGCCGGAAAGGCCGGCCAACGCGCGCCCATGATGTTCGCGGCTGCCATTCCCACTGCATCGGGGCATGGCTGGGCGCGACTGGCGACACCTACATATTGAGCCGAAACCCCCTCCTTCGTCAAGTTGACCAAGGCCGTAGATCATCTCCACGTCGGCCGGTCCACTCGCCGGGGGGCTGCCAGAAGGCGCGGACACGCTCTGTCCGGACGCCTTTACTGTACGCCGGAAATGTGTGAACGACTCATCCTCGCCGCCGGCTTCGCCTTAACTCTTTCTTAGCCACGTTGCCGCAGCTCCGAGCGCACCCGTAGCGTCACCCGGGCCCGCAACCGACCCGTGGAGGGGACAGGCGTGTACCGCTGGAACGACCCGATCGAACCGGAGGGCGCCCGCCGGCGTCCCGAGCCGCCGACCGACGAGGGTCCGGCGTGGCTCAGCGACCGGCCCGAACCGCGGTCGTCGTACCTGTTCGGGGACGCCGCGCAGCAGCCGCCCGCCGGCTCCTACCCGCCGCCCCGCGACCGGTGGAACGGCGAGGAGCAGCCCACCACCGCGTGGCAGGGCCAGGAGCCCGCGTGGCAGGGCCAGGAGCCCGCGTGGCAGGGCCACGAGCAGCCCGCGGCCTGGCCGGGCCGGGAACAGCCCGCCTGGCAGGGCCACGACCAGCCGGCCGGCGGCTGGGAGCAGCCCGCCGCGACCTGGCAGCCGGCGACCGACGCCCCGGCCGACGACCGGCGGCGCCCGAAGCGGCGCCTGTCCCGGCCGTTGGTGATCGGCGGGGCCGCCGCCGCGGCGACGCTCGTGGTGAGCCTCGGCGTGGGCGCCGTCCTGCTGCCCGGCGACGACCAGGGCACGAAGCGCACCTCCGCCGACGCGCCGGTGGCCGCCGCGCCGCAGGCGCCCGACGGGACCGAGGAGGGGCCCGCCGACGCGCTCGCCCCCGAGTCGGCCAGCCCGTCGGCCGTACCGACCACCGCCGCGCCGAGTCCGTCGAAGAAGGCCACCCCGAAGCCGAGCCGCAGCACCGCCCCGTCGCGGCAGCAGGAGCGCAGCAGCGCACCGAGCGGCGGCGGGTCGAGCGGATCGAGCGGCGGCTCCACGAGCACCAAGGCCACCGCCACGACCGGGCTCAGTGCCGAACTCCAGAAGGTCGTCACGATCGTCAACCAGGAGCGGGCGAAGGCCGGCTGCAAGGCGCTGACCGTGAACGCCAAGCTGAACCTGGCCGCCCAGCGGCACAGCCAGGACCAGGCCGACCACAAGAAGATGGACCACACGGGCAGCGACGGCAGCCAGCCCTGGGACCGGGTCAAGGCGGCCGGCTACAGCTACCGCATGGTGGGCGAGAACGTGGCCTGGAACTACCAGACCCCGGCGGCGGTCATGGAGGGCTGGATGAACTCCGAGGGCCACCGCAAGAACATCCTCAACTGCTCGTACACCCAGATCGGGGTGGGCGTGGCGCGCAGCAACGGGCCGTACTGGACGCAGGTCTTCGCCACCCCGGCCTGACCGCGCGTCGTGACCGGCCCGGCGCTCGTTGACCCATCGGGGGCGGCGCCGGGCCGCCCGCGTCCGGGGAGCTGTCGATGCGGATCCGGCCGGGGTGGGCCGTGCCGCGCTCCCGGCCGGCTCACGTCCGCCGACGTGGCCCGCGCCGGGGCGTGGCGCTCGCGCTGATCGCGCTGCTGATCGCTCCGGTGCCGGCGTGCCGCCGGCCGCTCACCCCGCCCGGTGCGCCCACGCCCTGGCCGGCCGCGCAGGCCGGCAGCTGGCGGTGGCAGTGGCAGCTCACCGCCCCGGTGGACGTCGCTGTCGACGCCGACGTCTTCCTCCTCGACCCGGTGGCGGCCACCTCGGCCGAGACCGCGGCGCTGCGCGAGCGGGGCCGCCGGCTGGTCTGCCACGTCCGGGTCGGGACGTACGCCGCCGGCGACCCGGACGCCACCCGCTTCCCCGCCGCCGTACGCGGCGCGGCGGTGCCGGGGCGACCGGGGACCCGTTTCCTGGACGTACGGCGCTGGGACGCGCTCTCGCCGGTGCTGGCCGACCGGTTCCGGCTGTGCCGGGGCAAGGGCTTCGGCGCGGTGGCGCTGGCCGACGCGGACGGCTACCGGTACCGCTCCGGTTTCCCGCTGGACTTCGACGACCAGTTGCTGTTCAACCGCCGGCTGACCGGGCTGGCCCGCAAGCTCGACCTCTCCCCCGGTCTGGTCGACGACGTGGCGCAGGTGGCCGCGCTGGCGCCCGACTTCGACTTCGCGGTCAACCAGGAGTGCGTACGCCGCCGCGAGTGCGCGAAGCTGCTGCCGTTCGTCGACGCCGGCAAGCCGGTCTTCCACGTCGAGTACACGGGCGAGCCGGCGGACTTCTGCGTCACCTCGGTCGGCTACGGCTTCGCCTCGATCCGCAAGGACCGGCAGCTGGACTCGTGGCGGGAGCCGTGCGCGTTGCCGTGACACCGCGGCGCCCCCGCCCGTCGGCAAGCGGGGGCGCCGGGGTACGGGCTCAGCCGGTGGGCGCGCCGGTGGCCGGGGTGGTGGCCTCCCCGCCGCGCGGCGACGGCACCCCCGCGTGTTCCGCGCTCAGCGGGGTGGCCAGGTCCTCCAGCGACCTGCCCTCGGCCTTGACGCCGAGCGTCAGCTCCACCAGCCCACCGATGATCATGACGGTGGCGCCGATGACGAACGCCAGCACCGTCTGACCGACCTCGCCGCTGCCGACCAGCTTGGCGAAGAGGAGCGGGCCGGTGATGCCACCGGCGGCGGTGCCGATCGCGTAGAAGAACGCGATCGCCATGGCCCGGGTCTCCATCGGGAAGATCTCGCTGACCGTCAGGTACGCGGCGCTCGCGCCCGCCGAGGCGAAGAACAGCACCGCGCACCAGCAGGCGGTCATGGTCACCGCGCTCAGCACGCCGGAGTGGAACAGCCAGGCGGTGCCGAGCAGCAGCACGCCCGAGCCGATGTACGACCCGGCGATCATCGGCACCCGGCCCACGGTGTCGAACAGCCGGCCCAGCAGCAGCGGGCCGAGCAGGTTGCCGACCGCGATCACCGCGAAGTAGTAGCCGCTGTTGCCGGGCGGGACGTCGAAGAACGTCTCCAGGATCTGGGCGAACCCGAACGTGATCGCGTTGTAGAGGAACGCCTGGCCGATGAAGAGCGCGAAGCCCAGCGTGGCCCGTTTCGGGTAGCGGCGGAACAGCGTCCGGGCGATCTCCAGGAAGTTCGTGCTCTTCCGCTGCCGGATCTCGATGTAGTTGTCCGCCTCGGCGAGGTCCTTGCCGGTCTCCCGTCTCACCTCGGCCTCGACCGAGTCCACGAGGCGGTTGGCCTCGTCGGCGTGGCCGTGGATGAACAGCCACCGTGGGCTCTCCGGTACGTGCCGGCGGACCAGCAGGATCACCACGCCGAGCACCGCGCCCAGGCCGAACGCCACCCGCCAGCCGAGGTTCGTCGGGAGGCCGTTGAGCAGCGGTACGGTCAGCAGCGCGCCGAGCGCCGCGCCGAGCCAGAAGGTGCCGTTGATGATGATGTCGATGCGGCCGCGGTGGCGGGCCGGGATCAGCTCGTCGATCGCCGAGTTGATGGCGGCGTACTCACCGCCGATGCCCATGCCGGTGAGGAAGCGGAACAGGAAGAACCACCAGGTGTCGAACGACAGCGCGGTGAGCGCGGTGGCGACCAGGTACAGCCCGAGCGTCAGCAGGAACAGCTTCTTGCGGCCGAACCGGTCGGTGAGCCACCCGAACAGGAGCGCACCGGTGCAGGCGCCCGCCACGTAGAGCGCGGCGGCCAGGCCGGTGACCTGGCTCTGGGTGATGTCCAGGCCGCTGCCGGGCTCGGCGAGCGTGCCGGAGAGGTTGCCGACGATCGTCACCTCGAGCCCGTCGAGGATCCAGACGGTGCCCAGACCGATGACGATCATCCAGTGCCAGCGGGACCACGGCAGCCGGTCGAGGCGGGCCGGGACGTTGGTCCGTACGGTGCCGGTGGCGGCGTCGGTGCTCACGACGCCCTCCGGGGGGATGCGGAGGCCGGGGCACGACGGGCCGCCGGCGATAGCTCTTCGTCCATGGCCGCCCACATGCCCCGGCGCCCGGTGGGTTAATCCCGGCTACCCGGCTTGACACTCCACGACGGCGCCGACACTCCAGGTGACGCCATGACTGAAGAGATGAACGGAGAAGCGATATACCTGAGAGTCATAACTATGACTCTCAGGTATATCGCTCAATAGTGGATGCCGTCTCCGCCGCCGGCACAGGCTGGACCGGGCGTCAAGGCACGACGGCCAGCTCCGGTGCCGGGGCGGGCGGCGGCTCGACCGCAGGGACAGGCCGGCGGCGGCGCATGAAGCGCGGTGCCCACCAGTTCGCGTCGCCCAGCAGCGTCATCACCGAGGGCAGCACGACCGCCCGGATGATCGTGGCGTCCAGCAGGATCGCCGCCGCCAGGCCGATGCCGAGCTGCTTGAAATCGATCATGCTGAGCGTGGCGAAGATGGAGAACACCGCCACCATCACCACCGCCGCGCTGGTCACCACACCGGCCGAGGAGGTGATGCCGTGCGCCACCGCCTCCCGGTTGGGCATGCCCCGGTCGACCGCCTCGCGGATCCGGCTGACCACGAAGACGTGGTAGTCCATGGACAGTCCGAAGAGGACCACGAACAGGAACAGCGGCAGCCAGGTGACGATCGCGTCCATCGAGGTGAAGCCGAGCAGCCCTTCCGCCCAGGTGCTCTGGAAGACCAGCACCAGCAGCCCGTACGCGGCGCCGGCGGAGAGCAGGTTGAGCATGATCGAGGTCAGCGCCACCACCACCGACCGGAACGTCCACGCCATCACCAGGAACGTCAGCGCCAGCACGAACGCCGCGACGATCGGCAGCTTCGCCCAGATGTGGGCGGCGTAGTCCTCGCTGGCGGCCACGCCGCCGCCGACCGCGAACTCCACGCCCGGGATCCCGCCGAGCGTGGCCGGGACCAGGTCCTCGCGCAGCTCGTGCAGCGACCGGGACGCCTCGTCCGAGCGGCTGGCGTGCGGTGTGGCCACCTCGAGCACCGACACCCGCCGGTCCGCCGACACCTGGATCTCCGGGCCGTCCCCCTCGGCCGGCGCGAAGAGCGGGTCGGCGGCGGTGCGGCCGGCCAGGTCGGTGAGCGCGGCCCGCACCCGGTCGGCCTGCTCGGCGGGCGCGCGCACGGCCACGGTGTGGCTGGTGCCGTTGCTCGGGAAGGCCGCGGTGAGCCGGTCGTACGCCTGCATGGCCGGCGTGGTGCGCGGCACGTCCTCCGCGCCGGGGAACTTCAGCTTCATGCCGAGCGCGGGTGCGGCCAGCGCGAGCAGCAGCGCGACCGAGATCAGCAGCGTGGCCACCGGCGCGCGCAGCGCCGGCTTGAGCACCGCCGGCCAGAACCGGGGCCGGGCCGGCTGCCCGTCCCGCCCGGTGCGCGGCGCGGTGAGGCGCCACAGCAGCGGCACCCGCGGCCGGTCGACCCAGCGGCCGAGCTTCGCCAGCAGTGCCGGCAGCACGGTCAGGGAGCCGATCACGGCGACCGCGACCACCAGGATCGAGCCGACCGCCAGCGAGGAGAAGATCGCGTCCTGGGCGAGCAGCAGACCGCCCATCGAGATGATCACGGCGGTGCCGGAGACCACCACGGCGTGCCCGGAGGTCTCCGCGGCGATCTCCACCGCGTCCAGGCCGGATCGGCCCTTCGCCCGTTCCTCCCGCTCCCGCCGCACGTAGAACAGCGAGTAGTCCACCCCGACCGCCATGCCGATCAGCAGGATGACGCTCGCCGTGGTGTCGGTGGCCGGCACCAGGTGCGAGGCGAGTGTGGAGAGACCCATCGCGGCGGCCACCGAGGAGAGCGCCAGCAGCACCGGCACCCCGGCGGCGATCAGCGCGCCGAACGCGATGATCAGGATCGCCAGCGTCACCGGGAGGCTGAGCAGCTCGGCGCGCTTGAAGTCCTTGCCGAGCGTGTCGTCGAGCGCCTTGTCGATCGACGGACCGCCGACCTGCTCCACCCGCAGCTGCGGGTGCGCGTCCTGCACCTTCGCGGTGGTGTCCCGCAGCGGCTGCACCCGGTCCCCGGCAGTGCCCGGGTCGCCGGACATGGTGATCGGCACCAGCAGCGCGGTGCCGTCGCGCGACGGCATCGGCGTACCGATCGAGGCCACGCCGTCGACCTGCCGCAGCCGGTCCGCCGCGTCCTGCGCCGCGGCCTTCGCGGCAGCCTGGTCGAGCGCACCCGAGCGGGCGGTGATCAGCACGTTCTCGGTCGCCGGCCGGTCGAACCCGCCACTGTCGACGATCAGCTGTGCCCGTCCGAACTCGCCGATCGCCTGATCCTCGTCGGTGGCCTCGTTCAGCCCGGCGGCGCTGCCGCCCACGAAACACACCGCCACGAAGACCACCCACAACGCGATCGCGCGCCACGGATGCTCCGCACTCCACCGTGCCAGCCGCACGGTCACCGGTCGCCTGCCCATGTCCCGGGTTCCACCCTCCTGATGCCGGCCCTGTGCCGACCCCAGATGACGCTAGGCAGCAGGCGGGGCCCCGACATCGGGGAACGGCCCCCGCTCGTCCCCGATCCGCCGGGCGAGGTCCGCACGGCCGGAACCGGCCGCGCGGACCGGGCGGAAAAGGGCATCTCCGGGTACGCTCCGGCGCGTCTCCGGGGACCGTCGGGCGATGCACACCGGCGCAACCCCGAATCGGCTCGGGGTCATCCCCGGAGGGTGCCCCGGGGCCGCGGCTGGCATCGCGGGCAACTGTAGGAGGACCGGTTCATGAACGCCTCCCGCCGGATCGGCGCGCCGCAGCGCGGGCAGGGCTCACCCTCCCGGCCGTACGCGTTCAGCGACCGGTCGAAGTAGCCGCTCTCGCCGTTGACGTTCACGTACAGCTCGTCGAAGCTGGTGCCGCCCTGCTTGATCGCCTCGGCGAGCACGTCCCGCACGTGCCCGAGCAGCCGCAGCGCGGCCGGGCGGGTCAGCGCGTCGGCCGGCCGGGCGCCGTGCAGCTTCGCCCGCCACAGGGCCTCGTCGGCGTAGATGTTGCCCACCCCGGAGATCAGCGTCTGGTCGAGCAGCGCGCGTTTGATCTCCGTACGTTTGCGCCGCAGCGCCGCCACGAACGCCTCGTCGGAGAACTCCGGGTCCATCGGATCGCGGGCGATGTGGGCGATCTCGGCGGGCAACTCCGCCCCGCCTTCGGAGACGGACAGCCCGCCGAACGTGCGCTGATCGACGAAGCGCAGCTCCGGCCCGTCGTCGGCGAACCGGAACCGGACCCGCAGGTGCAGTTCGTCAGCCGCGCCGACCGGCTGCAGCAGCAGCTGGCCGGACATGCCGAGGTGGCCGATCACCGCGTCGCCGCTGTCCAGCGGCAGCCAGAGGTACTTGCCCCGGCGCCGCACACCGGTGACCGTCCGGCCGGCGAGCACGTCGGCGAAGTGCGCGCCACCAGGCGCGTGCCGGCGTACCGCCCGCGGGTGCCGCACCTCGACGGCGGCGATCCGCCGGCCGATCACCCACTGGGCGAGTCCCAGCCGGACGGTCTCGACCTCGGGCAGCTCAGGCACGGCCGGCGCCCGCCTCGACGTCGGTCGTGTCGTCGCGGGCCTGCGACTCGTGCCGGGCCTGCGACTCGTGCCGGGCCTGCGCCTCCGCGTCCGCCTCGGCCTGCGCCTCCGCCTCGGCCTGCTCGGTGAGCGTCCGCCAGGCCGACTCGGCCGCGCGCTGCTCGGCCTCCTTCTTGCTGCGTCCCTCCGCGCCGCCGTAGCGGTTGCCGGCCACCACCACCCAGGCGGTGAACGTCTTGAGGTGGTCCGGCCCGGTGCCCTCGATCCGGTACTCGGGCACGCCCAGTCCGAGCGCGGCGGTCAGCTCCTGGAGGCTGGTCTTCCAGTCCAGCGCCGCGCCCCGGCCCGCCGACTCGGCCATCAGCGGGTCGAACAGCCGGTGGATGACGATGGCCGCGGTGTCCAGGCCGTACTGGAGGTAGATCGCGCCGAGCAGCGCCTCCAGCGTGTCGGCCAGGATGCTCGCCTTGTCCCGTCCGCCGGTCGCCTCCTCGCCCTTGCCGAGCAGCAGGTACGCGCCCAGCCCGTCCGGGCCCAGGCCACGCGCCACGTCGGCGAGCGCCCGCATGTTGACGACGCTGGCGCGCAGCTTCGCCAGCTGCCCCTCGGGCAGGTCGGGGTGGTTGTGGAACAGCGCTGTGGTGATCACCACGCCGAGCACCGAGTCGCCCAGGAACTCCAGCCGCTCGTTCGTGGGCAGGCCGCCGTTCTCGTACGCGTACGAACGGTGGGTCAGCGCGCGTTCCAGCAGGTCCGGGTCGAGCGACACCCCGAAGGCCGCCTCCAGGTGGCCGACGGGAGCACGCCGCCGCTTGTCGTTGGTCATGGTGCTACCTCGGTGTCGTGTCGGTCAGGTGCGAGATCGTGCGGGATGTCGGCGAGCAGGGAACGGACCGTCCCGGCGGCGTCACGGCGCCACAGGTGGGCGGCGAGCGCGATACCGGAGGCGACGTCCTCGGAGCCGGCCGCGCCGTGGCACACGACCACGGTGCCGCCGACCCCGAGCAGAGCCGCGGCGCGCGGGGCGCCGCCGCGTGCGGGTGGGCCGCCGGCCATGGCGTACGCGCCCTCGATGGCCTTGAGCAGGACGTTTCCGGTGAAGCCGTCGGTCACCACGACGTCGGCGCGGGCGCCGAGCGAGATGTCGTACCCCTCGACCAGGCCGACGTAGCGGCCGTCGCAGGGCAGCGGCGCGGCGGCGAGCGCGGGCGCGGCGACGCGGCGCAACCGGTCGCCCTTGCCCGTCTCGAGGCCGACGGAGAGCAGTCCGACGCGGGGTGCGGTGACGGCGTGGGCCACCGACGCGTAGGCGGCGCCGAGGAGGGCGTGCCGGGCCAGCGTGGCCGGGCCGGGTTCGAGCGTGCCGCCCACGTCGAGCAGCACCACCGGCCCCTCGACGGCGGGCAGCGTGGCGGCGAGCGCGGGACGGCGTATCCCGGTCCAGCGGCCGAGGCCGAGCGCGGCGGCGGTGACAGTGGCGCCGGTCGAACCGGCGGAGACGACCGCGTCGGCGAGTCCGTCGCGGACGGCCTGCACGGCGGTGCGTACCGTGCTCTCGCCGCGGGCGGCGGTGGGATGGTCGGCCATGCCGACGACGGTCCGCACCGGGCGGACCGTGACCCGGGCGCGCTGGGCCGGGTCGAGCGCACCGATCAGCGCGTCGGCCACCTCGATCGGGCCGACGAGCATCAGGTGCAGGGCGGGATCCGTGCGTACCGCTCGCAGAGCGCCGTCAACCACGACGGCGGGAGCATCGTCCCCGCCGAGGAGGTCGACGGCGATCCGCGCGGTGCCCGGCTCCGACGGTCCGCCGACCATGAGCCGGTCGGCGGTGGCGGGAGCCGGGGCACCGGGCGAGAGCCTTGGTGCGCGCGTCACCCGACCGGTGGTCGGGGACGTCACTCGGCGGCCGGATCAGACGTCGAGGACCTGACGGCCGTTGTAGGTGCCGCAGACGGAGCAGGCGGCGTGCGGCAGCTTGGCCGACTTGCACTGCGGGCAGGCCACGGTCGCCACCGCCGAGGCCTTCCAGTTCGCCCGGCGGGCGCGGGTGTTGCTGCGCGACATCTTGCGCTTGGGGACGGCCACGGTTCTTACTCCTCTGTACGGGTCAGTTGCGTCAGGCTCGCCCAACGCGGGTCGACCTGCTGATGGCTGTGGTCGGCCGGCAGATCGTCCCAGTGCACCCCACACTCGGGGCACAGGCCTGGGCAGTCCTCCCGGCAGAGCGGGTTCGTCGGCAGCGCCAGCACCACCGCGTCCCGCAACGCCGGTTCCAGGTCGATCAGATCGCCCTGCATCCGGCCCACCTCGTCCTCCTCGGTCGTGTCGTCCGTGGTGCTGTTCTCGTACGCGTACAGCTCCTGGATCGTCACGGCCAACGAGTCGTCGATCTCGCGCAGGCAGCGGCCGCACTCGCCCTTGACGGGACCGGTGACGGTCCCGGAGACGAGTACGCCCTCGGACACCGACTCCAACCTCAGGTCGAGGTCGAGGTCCGCGCCCTCCGGCACGCCGATCAACTCCACGCCGAGGTCCGCCGGTGCCGGCACGACCCGCTTGTGCGTACGCAACGCGCCAGGTCGGCGCGGCAGTTCCCTCGTGTCGAGGACCAGCGGCGACCTGGGGTTGAGTGTGCTCGGCGAGTGTTTGGGCATAGTCAGACTCCGGCCGTTGAGAGGCCGACAAAGAAGGTTACCTGCCAGGTGGGCGGACCGTCGAACCGGGGGTTCGCCTCCG
This sequence comes from Micromonospora sp. WMMA1947, assembly GCF_027497355.1. NCBI lineage: Bacteria > Bacillati > Actinomycetota > Actinomycetes > Micromonosporales > Micromonosporaceae > Micromonospora > Micromonospora sp. WMMA1947. Next base: position 585,182 of record NZ_CP114909.1, read on the forward strand.
GCGCGACGGCAGCCGGCTGTCGGCGACCGGCCCGCGCGCCGCTCAGAAGGGTAGCGGGCGGTCCGCCTCGTCCCCGGCGAAGGTGCCGATCTCCCGCAGCGCGTGCATCTTGTCCCGGCCGCGCTCTATCGAGGCCAGCGCCCGGGTGAGGAACTGCTCGAAGTTCGCCAGCGCGGTGTCGACGTAGTCGTCCACCTCCTCGCGGAGGCGCTGCGCCTCGGCCCGCGCCTCGGCGATGATCCGGGCGCCCTCGTGCTCGGCCGAGACGGTGATCTCGTTGACCGAGACGAGCCGGGCGTGTTCCGCCTCACCCTCGCTGATGATCCGGTCGGCCTCGCGCTTGCCGGCCTCCATGATCTTGTCCCGCTCCTCCAGCAGCGCCGCGGCCCGGCGCAGGTCGGCGGGAAGCTCCGCGCGCAGCTCGTCGAGCGCGGCGATCATCTCGCCGCGGTCGACCATGCAGTTGTTGCGCGACATCGGGACGGAGCGGGCCTGCTCCACCATGGCGATCATTTCGTCGATGCGATCGAGCGGGTCCACCGGTACCTCACTCCTGTCTTCGTCGGCCGCTCTCCATCATGCGGCCTCGCGCCCGGTCCCGGCGCTGCAGACATCATGTCGCGCCCGAGCCACAAGCACCCCACCCGCCCCACCCGGCGCGTCGCCCACCCCCGGCGGAGGGTCAGGGGCGGAGGCGGGCAGAGAGCTGCTCGCGGACCAGGTCGGGGACGTGGGCGGAGATGTCGCCGCCCCACTTCGCCACGTCCTTGATCAGGCTGGACGAGATGAACGAGTAGAGCGGGTTGGTCGGCATGAACAGCGTCTCCACGCCGGCCAGGCCGATGTTCATCTGGGCCATCTGCAGCTCGTAGTCGAAGTCGCTCACCGCACGCAGGCCCTTGATCAGCACACTCGCCTGCTGCGCGCGGCAGAAGTCGACGAGCAGGCCGCGGAACGACTCCACCCGGACGTTGTCGTACGAGGCGGTGACCTCGTGGAGCATGTCGATCCGCTCCTCGACCGTGAACAGGCCCTGCTTCGACTGGTTGACCAGCACTCCGACGATCACCTCGTCGAACAGCCGGCTGGCCCGGCCGATGATGTCGAGGTGTCCGTTGGTGACCGGGTCGAACGAGCCTGGGCACACCGCACGTCTCATGATCGGCGACCGTACCAAAGAGTGGTCTCGCCGTAACGTCTGCTGCGCTCCGGAGTGACACCTTCCACCCACGTGACCGGTCCGGTACGGCTGGACCGCTCGACGACCACCAGGGCGTCCGGGGCGAGCCACCCGCCGTCGACCAGCGCCGCCAGCATCGCGGTGATCTCGGCGTCCGGCACCGCGTACGGCGGATCGGCGAAAACCACGTCGTACGGCCCGCCGTCGGGGCCGGCCGCCAGCACGCCGGCGACCTTGCCGGTGACCAGGCGGGCGGCCGGCGCGGCCCGCAGCGCGGCGATGTTCTCCCGGATCACCCGGGCGGCCCGCGCGTCGGACTCGACGAGCAGCACGTGGGCCGCGCCCCGCGACAGCGCCTCCAGACCGACCGCGCCGGAACCCGCGTACAGGTCGGCGAAACGGGCCCCGTCCAGGTCGACATGGGAGTCCACGGCGCTGAACAGCGCCTCGCGGACCCGGTCGGAGGTGGGCCGGGTGCCGGCACCCGGTGGCGCGGCGATCCGCCGGCCGCCGAGCGTGCCGGCCACGATCCGGGTCACCGTCGCTCCCTGCGCATGCCCCGACGCTACGCGACGCCGCGAGGCGGGCACGACGTACCCGGCGCGACGATCGGTGACTCGACGTACATCAATGATCTCGAATACATAACGGACCCTTTACGACCCTTCGATCACGGTGACGCCCGCACTGTCGATCTCGCTAGGGTCTGGCCCGATTGCCGAGCGGACGCGTGGCTCCGGTCCCACCGCCCGGTCTCTCCCATCCTCCCCTCGTCAGGAGTAGGCGTGAACCGTCTCCACCTCCGGCGTGCCGCCGTCCTCACCGCCGGCGCGCTGCTCGGCCTCGCGGGCGTCGGCACCGTCGCCGGCCCGGCCGCCGCCCACCACCCCGAACCGTCCGGCAGCTACTGCGCCGCCGAGAACGGCACCGTCACCGTGACCTGGTCGGTGATCAGCAGCGAGACCGACATCTCCGGCCGCATCACCACTGTCGAATCCACGGTGCCCGGCCCGATCAGCGGCGGGCTGGCGGTCGGCGCGGAACTCAAGCCGGCCGGCCAGGGCCCGCTGACCGGCACCCAGACCCACACGTTCGCCGGCCCGATCCCGGAGCTGAAGCTGACCGTGGCCGCGCACTGGGAGCGGGGCCGCAAGTCGCACGACGGCCAGCGCACGGTGGTGGCCCGTCCGGGTCGCGACTGCGCGACGCAGAGCCCGTCACCGTCGCCCAGTACGCCGTCGAGCCCCACCCCCACGCCGAGCACGCCCGCCTCGCCGACCCCGACGCCGTCGGCGTCCGTCCCGCCGAGCCCGTCCACCCCGCCGACGCCGTCCGCCCCGCCGGCCGAGCCCGCCGAACCGGTCTTCAAGCTGGACCAGGACTGCGACTCGATGACCTTCATCGTGGAGAACCCGGCCGACGGCATCGCCTTCACCGCCACGTTCACCACCGAGAAGGGCGAGAGCAGGAAGCTCGTCTCCGAACCGGGCAAGTCCGGCTCGGTCGAGTTCGCGGCGTACCGGGGCCTCACGGTCACCGTGAAGTACGACGTGCTCGAAGAGTCCGAGACCATTCCGTACACCGCGCCGCGGGACTGCTCCGGGCAGGGCGGCGGCCTGCCGGTCACCGGCCCGGCCGTGGGCGCCGTCGCCGGTGGCGCGACGCTGCTGCTGGCCGCCGGCGCGGTGCTGTTCGTGGTGTCCCGTCGCCGCCGGATCCGCTTCACCGCCTGATCCGCCGATCTCGCTGATCCGCACCGAGGGCGCGTCGACCACCCGGTCGGCGCGCCCTCGCCGTGGGTACGGCGGTCAGACCGCGTCGAGCACCGACGTGATCGCGACCGGATCGACCTCGGCCTGGTTGGTCAGCAGGACGAGCCGCTCGTCGGAGCCGGGCAGCCAGGCGGCGAACGCCTTGTAGCCACCGTTGTCCCCGGAGTGGTGCAGCGCCCGCCGGCCGGCCAGCGGGCCGACGAAGAACCCGTAGCCGTACGCCTCGTCGGGCCGCCCGGTCGGCGCGTGCGGTGCGGTCATCGCCGCCACCGAGGCCGGGGCGAGCAGCCGGCCCCGGCGCGGTACGTCGAGCCAGGTGAGCAGGTCCGCCCCGGTGCACCAGACGTCACCCGCGCCCATGCTGACGGTCTCCAGGTCCCACGACGGCACCGGCCGGCCGCTCTCGTGTCCGGTCGCCACGTCCGGCCGCCCGTCGCCGGCACCGGCGAAGCTGCCCGTCATGCCCAGCGGCGCGAAGACCTCCTCGGCGAGGAAATCGGCGTACGGCCGGTCGGCCACCCGCTCGACGGTCCGGGCCAGCAACACGTAGCCGGGGCTGCTGTAGTGCCACCCGGTTCCGGGCCGGAACAGTGGCGGCAGCGCCGCGAACCGGTCGAGCAGGTCGTCCGGCTCGGCCGGCCCGTGCAGGTCGATCGCCGGGTAGTCCTCCCAGTGGCCCAGGCCGGACGTGTGGGTGAGCAGGTGGTGCAGCGTGATGCCGGACCACTGCGGCGGCGGCGTGCCGGGCAGCCACCGGGTGACCGGGTCGGACAGGCTCACCGCTCCCCGCTCGGCGAGCAGCAGCACCGCCACTGCGGCCATCTGCTTGCTGATCGAGGCGATCTGGAACCGCGTCGCCGGGGTGCAGCGCCGGCCGGACGCCTCGTCGGCGACTCCGGCGACCCGGTCCACCAGAAGCTCGTCACCTCGGGCCAGAAGCAGCACACCGCGTTCGGGTGATGGTGTCGACATCTGCGCGAGCCTAGGCACACGACGTGCGTGCCGCTGCCCCGCGACCGCGCCGGCCGCCGTCAGCCCTTCTCCAGGTATTCGGCGCGTTCCTCGTCGACGAGCGCGGCCACCGACGCCGCCAGCGCCGGGTGCCGGGCCAGATCCGGGTCGTCCTCGACCAGTTCGATCGCCTCGGCCCGCGCGTCGCGGATCAGCTCGGCGTCGCGCAGCAACGACAGCAGCCGCAGGTGCGAGCGCCGGCCGGACTGGGTCGCGCCGAGCACGTCACCCTCGCGGCGCTGCTCCAGGTCGAGTTCGGCGAGCTTGAACCCGTCGGTGGTGGAGGCCACCGCGTCCAGCCGCTCCCGCGCGGACGAACCCTCGGCCGCCTCGGTCACCAGCAGGCAGAGACCGGCCGCCGAACCCCGGCCGACCCGGCCGCGCAACTGGTGCAGCTGGGAGACGCCGAACCGGTCGGCGTCCAGCACGATCATCACCGTCGCGTTCGGCACGTTCACGCCGACCTCGACCACAGTGGTCGCGACGAGCACGTCCAGCTCGCCGTCGGCGAAGGCGCGCATCACCGTGTCCTTCTCGTCGGCCGGCAGCCGCCCGTGCAGCACCCCGATCCGCAGCCCGTGCAGCGGCCCCTCGGCCAGCAGCGGCGCCACCTCGGTCACCGCCAGCGGCGGCCGGCGGCCGTTGTCGTCCTCCCGCGGCGCCTCCTCGTCCGACACCGGGCCCTCGCCGATGCGCGGGCACACCACGTACGCCTGGTGGCCCTTGGCGACCTCCTCGCGCAGCCGGCGCCAGGCCCGGTCGAGGAACGCCGGCTTCTCGGCGGCCGGGACCACGTGCGAGGCGATCGGCGAGCGGCCCTGCGGTAGCTGGGACAGCGTGGAGGTCTCCAGATCGCCGTAGACGGTCATGGCCACGGTGCGCGGGATCGGGGTGGCCGTCATGACCAGCACGTGCGGCGGCTGCTCGGCCTTGGCGCGCAGCGCGTCGCGCTGCTCCACGCCGAAGCGGTGCTGCTCGTCCACCACCACCAGGCCGAGGTCGTGGAAGTCGACGCCCTCGTAGAGCAGGGCGTGCGTGCCGAGCACGATGCCGGCGCGGCCCTCGGCCACCTCGGCCAGTGCCCGGCGCCGGGCCGCCGCGCCGAGCGAGCCGGTGATCAGCTCCACCCGCGTGGCGTCGTCGGCGGCACCCAGCTCACCGGCCCGGCCGAGCGGGCCGAGCAGGTCGAGGATGCCCCGGTGGTGCTGGGCGGCGAGCACCTCGGTCGGGGCCAGCAGCGCGGCCTGCCCACCGGCGTCGACCACCTGGAGCATGGCGCGCAGCGCGACCACCGTCTTGCCGGAACCCACCTCGCCCTGGAGCAGCCGGTGCATCGGGTGCGCCCGGGCCAGGTCGGCGGCGATCTCCCGCCCGACGACCTGCTGGCCGGAGGTCAGCTCGTACGGCAGCCGGGCGTCGAACGCGTCGAGCAGCCCGCCCGCCTTCGCCGGCCGGGCCCGCCCCGGCGACGCCGCCGCCCGGTGCTTGCGCTGCACCAGCGTGAGCTGCACGGCGAACGCCTCGTCCCACTTCAGCCGGCGGCGGGCCCGGTAGAGCGCCTCCTTGCTGGTCGGACGGTGGATCTCGCGCAGCGCGGTGCCGATGTCGGCCAGGTTGCGGGTGGCCCGCACGGTGGCCGGCAACGGGTCCTCGGGCGGGGTGAACGTGTCGAGCACGACGCGCACGCAGCGGGCGATCACCCAAGTCGGCACCGCCGCCGCGGCCGGGTAGACCGGGATCAGCGCCCCGGCGAACTCCTCGACCTCCTCGTTCGCCGCCGCCTCGCCCTCGCCGCCCTCGCCGAGCAGGACGTACTCCGGGCCGTTGAGCTGGCGCTTCCCCCGGAACTCGGTCACCTTGCCGGCGAACAACCCCCACCGGCCCGGCCGCAGCTCCCGCTCCCGCCACGCCTGGTTGCCGAAGAACGTGCAGGTGAGCACGCCGCCGGAGCCGTCGCCGACGGTCACCTCCAGCAGGTTGCCGCGCCGCTGACGCATCGGGCGGACCGCGGTGCGCTGCACCTGGGCCAGCACCGTGACCTGCTCCCCCACGTCGAGCGAACGGATGTCGGTGTGCTCGCCGCGTTCGTCGTACCGGCGCGGGAAGTGGTAGATCAGGTCGCCCGCGGTGTGCAGGTCGAGGTGCCCGGCCAGCGCCTTCGCGGTGCGATCGCCGACCAGCTTCTTCAGCGGCGTGTCCACGGTGGCCGCTTCACTCGTCATTCGACCCCCACCAGGAGCGGATAGTGCGGCTGCCCGCCCTCGTACGCCTGCACCTCGACGAACGGCCAGGCCCCCTCGACATGCGCGCGGACCCGGTCGGCCAGCCCGGCCGGCGCGTCAGCGCCGCAGAGCAGCGTGACCAGTTCGCCGCCACCGCCGAGCATCCGGTCCACCACGGCGGTGCAGGTGTCGACCAGATCCTGCCCGATCAGGTGCACCTCGCCCTCGACCAGGGCCAGCACGTCACCCGGGCGGGCCGGCCCGGCGACCGTCAGTGCCTCCCGGGCGGCATGGCAGACCTCCGCGTACCGGCAGGCGCCGGCCGCCTCGGCCATCGCGATCACGTCGTCCTCGAACCGCCGCTTCGGATCGCGGACGGCCAGCGCCGCGAGCGCCTGCACCGGCGAGCGGGTGGGCACCACGCTCACCTTCACGCCGAGGCCGTGCGCCTCCCGGGCGGCCGCGCTCGCCACCGACTGCGTGTTCGGGTCGTTCGGCAGCACCACCACCCGGGCGGCGCCGGTGGCCCGGATCGCGTCGAGCAGCTCACCCGTGGACGGGTTGGCGGGCACCACCACGGCACCCTCGGCGGCGAACAGCTCCGCGATGCCCGCGCCGGTGGCCACCACCACGGCGGCCCGCCCCTCGGGCAGCGGCACCTGCGGCGCCGGGGCGGCCTGGTCGGCGAAGCGGGTCACGCTGATCCGGTGCGGACGGCCGGCGACCACGCCCGCCTCGACCGCCGCCCCGATGTCGTTGACGTGCACGTGCACGTTCCAGGTGCCGGCGCCGTCGCCGACGATCGCCAGGGAGTCGCCGAGCGCGTCCAGTTCGGCACGCAGCCGCGCCACCGCCTCGTCGCCTGCCTCGAGCAGATACTGCACCTCGTAGGCGTACGCGTCGGAACCGCTCTCCCGCACCGCCGTGGCCGGCGCGCGGCGGGCGGGTGGCGCGGGCACCGGCTGCCCCGGGCTCTCCCCCGTGATCACCTCGACCAGCGCGTCCAGCAGCAGGCACAGGCCGCGCCCGCCGGCGTCGACCACGCCCGCGCGGGCCAGCTCCGGCAACTGCTCGGGGGTACGCGCCAGCGCGTGCGCCGCCGCCTCGGCCGCGGCCCGGGCCACGGCGCGCAGGTCGTCGCTGTCCGCCCGGCGGGCCGCGTGCGCCGCGGCGGCCACCACGCTGAGCAGCGTGCCCTCGACCGGCCGGGCCACCGCGGCGTACGCGGCGGTGGTGGCGTCGGCCAGCGCGTCGGCGAGCTGCCGCCCGCGCACCGCGGGCACGGCGGCGAGCGTGTCGGCGAGACCGCGCAGGATCTGCGAGAGGATCACGCCGGAGTTGCCGCGCGCCCCGAGCAGCGCGCCCCGGGCCATCAGCCGCAGCGCGTGCCCGTGCGGGGTGTGCCCGTCGTCGGGGAGCGTGCCGAGGTCCATGGCCAGCGCCTGCTGGGCCGAGGTGAGCGTGAGCACCAGGTTGGTGCCGGTGTCGCCGTCGGGCACCGGATAGACGTTGAGGTCGTCGATCTCGCCCTGGTGGGCGCGGAGGGCTGTGAGCCCGCTCGCGCACCAGCGGCGTACCGCTGCGGCGTCGAGGGTCTCCAGCACGTCGGGAAGCCTACTGGCGCACACCGACACGCGCCGGGGTCGGCCGCCGCGTGTCCGCCCCGGCCGACGGCCCGGCCGGGACGCCGGTACGCTGGGTGGGCTCGCGAAAGGGCCGGTTGGGCGTACCGACTGTCATCGGGTAACCTGACCAGGTTGCCCGGGCAGCGCCTGGCGGCGACCTCATGAACGTTTCAATCCCAGGAGTATCCCGTGGCTAGCGTGTGCGACGTCTGTGGCAAGGGGCCGGGCTTCGGCCACAACGTGTCCCACTCGCACCGGCGGACCAACCGCCGCTGGAACCCGAACATCCAGTCGGTGCGCACCCCGGCCGGTGGCGGCAACACCAAGAAGTTGAAGGTCTGCACCTCGTGCATCAAGGCCGGCAAGGTCACCCGCGCCTGACGCGGTAGCGCCACCGGAACATCGTCGGTCGCCGGCGGATCCCTTCGGGGTCCGCCGGCTTCTGTCGTGTCCCGGCGGCCCGTCGCCCGGTATCCACCGACCCGCGCCGCACCCCTGACCGACCGTACGGCGACCCACTGGTACGAGCCGGTTAGGGTGCTGCTGCGCCGGCCTTCCGGTTTCCGGCGCGAGCCGTGGGGAGGGTGACCGGTGGACCTCGATCTGGGTCGCGAGCAACTGGTGGTCGTGGGCGCGTCGTTCGGCTCACTGAGCTGGTTCGACCAGCACCTGCCGGCCGGCACCGTGGTGCTCGTCGAGGAGCCGGACGTGATCGCCCGCCGCGGCCTGGCCCGGTTCGCCGAGCGGCTGCCGATGATCGGGCGCCTCGTCGCCGCCGAGTACCAGACCGGCTTCGACCCCGACGACCTGCTCGCCCGCGAGCCCGCCCTGGCCGACGCCCGGCTGGTCCTGCCCGGCCTGGAGTACGCGGTCGGGGCCGCCGCCCGGCTCGCCGAACGGCTCGGGCTGCCCGGCGCCGGCGCGGAGGCCGCGGACGTCTTCTCCGACAAGCACCGGATGCGGCTGCTCGCCGACCGGATCGGGCTGGCCAACCCCGCCTACGAGCTGGTCGACGACCCGGCGCGGGCGATGGAGTTCGCGCAGGCGCACGGCGGCCGGTGCGTGCTCAAGCCCACCCGCCGCTCCGGCAGCCTGGGCGTGCAGCTGATCACCGACCCGGCCGAGGTGCCGGCCCGCTGGGCGGCCAGCGCCGCCCCGCCCGACCCGGACGAGGCCACCGAGCGCGGCCTGCCCACCGGTGTGCTGGTCGAGGAACTGCTCGTCGGCTCCGAGCACAGCGTGGAGCTGCTCGTGGCCGAGGGCGACGTGGTCTTCGCCAACGTCACGGACAAGCGGATCGCCGGCGGGCGCTACCCGGTCGAGACCGGCCACACCGTGCCGTCCGCGCTGCCCGCCGACGCGCGTGACGCGCTGCGCGCCGCCGCGGTACGCCTCGCCGAGGCGTCCGGCTTCCGGAGCGGCGTGCTGCACAGCGAGTGGATCCTCGCCGACGGGGTGCCGACGCTGGTGGAGTGCGCGGCCCGGATGCCGGGCGACATGATCCCGGCGCTCATCTCGATCGCCTACGAGCGGGAGTTCATCGAGGCGTACCTGCGGATCCTGCGCGGTGAACGCCCGGCGCTGCCGGCGCGGGCGACCGGCGCGGCGGCGGTCGAGTTCCTGATCGCGCCGCCCGGCCGGGTCACCGCCGTGGACGGCAGGCGCGACGCGCTGCGCGCGCCGGGCGTGCTCGACGTGCAGGTGGAGACGAAGGTCGGTCAGACAGTGCCGGAGCTGCTCTCCTCGGCGCACCGCAGCGGGCACCTGATGGCCTGGGGCGCGACCCCGGACGAGGCGGCGGACGCCGCGCGTCGCGCCGCCGGGGCGATCCGCATCTCGGTGGGCTAGAGGGTACGGCCGAACGACAGGCAGCCCGGGGCGTCCTTGTAGAAGCCGAAGTTCGGGATCAGCTCGTAGCCCGCCGAGGTGTACATGGCGATCGCCTCGGGTTGCTTGTCGCCGCACTCCAGCACGATCCGCTTGCGGCCGTGGTCGCGGGCGGACCGCTCGACCGCGCCGAGCACCGCGCGGGCCACGCCCCGGCCCCGGGCCGCCGGGTCGGTGTACATCCGCTTCAGCTCGGCCGTGTCGCCGTCCTCGCCGTGACTGCGCCAGCCGCCGCAGCCCACCGGACGCCCGTCCAGGTAGGCGACGAGGAACACGCCCTCCGGCGGGGTGAACTCGGCCGCGTCGACGGGGGTCTCGTCGCCGCTGCCGCCGTACCGGGCGCCGAGGTCGGCCAGCGCCGCCCGGATCAGCGCCTGCGACTCGGGCGCGTCGAAGCGCCGCTCCCGGATCTCGATCTCGCTCACCGTGCCAGGTTACGACCGCCGCGGGCCCGGCCCCGGCCCGGCGGCCCGCGGTCGGACGCAGATCACTCCGCCGTGCCGCGGCTGTGCCGGCTATTCCGCTCTGCGGCGGCTGTGCCGGCTATTCCGCTCTGCGGAAGTGGTCCCAGCCGCGCGGGCCGCTGTAGGCGGCGCCGTCGACGGTGACCCCGGCGCCGGCCGCCACCCGCCCGACCGGCCGCCACCCGTCGGGCAGCGCGGCGTCCGCCGGGAACGTCGCCGCCAGCGCGTGGTCCTCGCCGCCGGCCAGGATCCAGGTGTACGGGTCGACGCCGAGCGCCTGCGCCGCGTCCCGCATCTGCCGGGGCACCTCGAACGCCTCGCGGCTCAGGTCGATCGCCACGCCGCTGGCGGTCGCCACGTGCCCGAGGTCGGCCAGCAGCCCGTCCGACACGTCGATCATGGCGGTGGCCCCGGCGGCGGCTGCGGCCGGTCCGGCGGCGTACGGCACCTCGGGGCGGCGGAACGCCTCGACCAGCAGGCGGGGCGTGCGGAAGCCCCGGGAGAGCACGGTGTAGCCCGCCGCCGACCAGCCGGTACGCCCGGCCAGCGCCACCACGTCGCCGGACCGGGCGCCGGAGCGGACCACCGGGGCGCGGCCGGCCAGGTCGCCGAGCGCCGTCACCGCGATGGTGAGCGTCGGGCTGCCGGACATGTCCCCGCCGACCACGCTCGCGCCGACGAGCGCCGCCTCCGCGCCCAGCCCGTCGGCCAGCTCCTCGGCCCAGGCCGGGTCCAGCTCGGCCGGCATGCAGAGCGCGACGAGCAGCGCGGTCGGGGTGGCGCCCATGGCGGCGATGTCGGCGAGGTTGGCCGCCGCCGCCCGGTGTCCCACGTCCCGCGCCGACGACCAGTCCCGGCGGAAGTGCCGCCCCTCCACCAGCACGTCGGTCGAGGCGACCACCCGCCGGTCCGGCGCCGCCACCACCGCGCCGTCGTCGCCGGGGCCGAGCAGGCAGCTCTGTCCCTGTGCCAGCCGGGCGGTCACCCGGTCGATCAGGCCGAACTCGCCGACATCAGTGACAGTCATTCCGTCCCCTCGCTCCGCTGCGTCGTTCCGCACGTCCCACCCCTGTCCGTACCGGCGTGTGCTCGCTCACCGCGTCCGACCGGCAACCGATAGGGATCACGGCCGCTCAGTACGGTAGTTTCACCCTTCGGGTCGCCCGGAGGCGACGGACGGAGGTCGAGTCGTGGTACAGGCGTACATCCTCATCCAGACCGAGGTCGGCCGGGCGCGTGACGTGGCCGGTCTGATCGCGGACCTGGCCGGCGTGGTACGGGTCGACGCCGTCACCGGGCCGTACGACGTGGTAGTGCTCACCGAGGCGAACACCGTCGACGAGCTCGGCAAACTCATCGTCAGCAAGGTGCAGATGGTGCCCGGCATCACCCGCACCCTCACGTGTTCGGTGGTGCGGCTGTAAGTGGACGAGAAGGACACCTCCCCCCGCCGGGACGGCGCCACCCGCCGTGCCGCACTCTGGGCGACGCTCGTCGCGCTGCCGGTGACCCTGGCGGTCGCCGGGTTCACGTTCGCCAAGCTGGCCCCGGAGTCGCCGGACGCCGCGCCGAGCGCGTCGGCGAGCCCTCGGGCGCAGTCCAGCGCGCCGGTGGAGATGCCCGCCCCGGCGCTGGCCGAGCGCCCGACCGTCGTCTGCCGGGCACTGATGTCGCAGCTCCCGGACAGCGTGCGTGACCTGGCGCAGCGACCGGTGACCGCGGGCCCGGAGCAGAACGCCGCGTACGGCGACCCGGCGCTGACGGTGGCCTGCGGTGGCAGCCCGGCGCAGTTCCCGCCCACCGACGAGGTGTGGACGGTCAACCAGGTCTGCTGGCACGCGGCGCAGGAGGCCGACGCCACGGTGCTGACCACGGTCGATCGGGAGACGCCGATCCGGGTCCGGGTGCCGAAGTCGTACGAGACGCCGCTGCAGTGGGTGACCTCGATCTCCGAGACGATCGTCAGCTCGGTCCCCTCGGCGAAGCAGGCCCCCTCGGGCTGCTCCGCCTGACGCCCGGCCGGACATCCGGCCGGGCGCCGAGCAACGGTCAGCGGCCGGCGCGGCGGTGCAGGGCGGTACGGATCAGCCGGTTGACCAGCTTCGGATACTCCAGCCCACTGGCCGACCACATCCGCGGGAACATCGACGTCGGGGTGAAGCCCGGCATCGTGTTGATCTCGTTGAGGTAGACGTCCATCTGCGGGGTCACGAAGAAGTCGACACGGGCCAGGCCGGAGCAGTCGAGCGCGGTGAACGCCCGGGTGGCGTAGTCGCGCACCTGCCGGGCCACCGGCTCGGGCAGGTCGGCCGGTACGTCGTACTCGCAGACCTCGTCGGCGAAGATGTACTTGGCCTCGAAGTCGTACCAGTCGCGGTCGCCGATCATCCGCACCTCGGCGAGCACGGAGGCCTCCGGCGCGCCGCCCGCCTCGCCCTCCAGCACACCGCACTCGATCTCGCGGCCGACCACGGCGCCCTCGACGAGCACCTTGCTGTCGATCTCCCGCGCGGTGACGAGCGCGGCGTCCAGGTCCGCCCAGTCGTCGACCTTGGTGATGCCGAACGAGGAACCGGCCCGGGACGGCTTGACGAAGACGGGCAGCCCGAGGCGCTCCTTGTCCTCCTCGCTCAGTGACATCCCGGCGCGCAGAACCGCGTACGGGCCGACCGGGATGCCCTCGGCGGCGCAGAGCTTCTTGGTGAACTCCTTGTCCATCGCCGCAGCGGAGGCGAAGACGTTCGCCCCGACGTAGGGGATGTCGGCCATCTCCAGCATCCCCTGGATGGTGCCGTCCTCGCCGTACGCGCCGTGCAGCACCGGGAAGACCACGTCCACGTCGGCCAGCGCCACCGGACCCTGGGCCGGGTCGAGGACCATCAGGCCGCCGACGGCGGGGTCGGCGCGCAGCACCAGTTCGGCGCCGGAGCCGGCGGTGATCTCGGGCAGTTTGCGGTCGGCGATGGCGAGCCCGCTCGGGTCGCCGCTGGCGAGCACCCACTGGCCCTGCCGGGTGATGCCGACCGGCACCACCTCGAACTCGTCCGGGTCCAGCGCGGCCAGCACGCTGCCGGCGCTGACGCAGGAGATGCCGTGCTCGGGGCTGCGGCCGCCGAAGACGATCGCCACACGGGTCTTGCCTGGGGTGGTCATGGTCACCTCATCGTTCGCGACTGCGGCTGGCCGTGCTCGCCGGTGGCGCTCACCCGACTGACCTTACTGTGCGTTGCCGCAAGCGGTGGTCGTTACCCGGGGAGACACGGAGTCGCGTGGCAAACGGTCAGGAAGACCTATACAGGGAGTAACGGAACGGCCGGCCTCAGAGGACCGGGTGCCGGGGCCGGCGGCCGACCGCGATGACCTTCACGCGTTGCCGGCCGGCCCGCACCATGCCCAGCGCCATGAACGCGCCGGCGATCCGGTCGGCGGCCTCGCGGCTGCTCGCGCCGACCACCTGGCGGCGGCGTTCCGGGCTGGTCCGTTCGTCACGCCGGGTGCCGTCCGGTGGACGCACGTCGGTCAGGACCACCAGGAACCTGGTCACCGCGGAACCCCTCCCCGTCTCGTGGACCGGCAGGGGCACGCGGCGGTCGGATCGTGGGGGAGTGAAGAATCCGACCACCGCGCGCCCCATCCCCTCCGGTCGCTCACCACCACCGTCGCCACGACAACCGGCGGTGAGGACGCCGTCACACAGTGACAGGTTTACCGGCATGAATGCAACTCTCATCGACTTTCTCTCATGCCCGCTTTCCCGCCGGATGTGCGACCATCGATGCATGGCGCCGAAGACCGCCCGGGCCCGACGGCTCGGCATCGCCCTGCGGACCCACCGGGAGGCCGCCGGCCTCACCCTGGAGGCCGCGGCCGACGAGATCAACAGCACCCGGAGCACGTTGTCCCGCTACGAGAACGCGCAGACGCTGGTCAGTCCGGCCACCGTGCGCGCGCTGCTGACCAGCTACGGCGTGGGTCCGGCCGACATCGCCGCGGCGGTCGAGCTGGCGAAGGACGCGCGCAAGCCGGGCTGGTGGGTGTCCTATTCGTACCTGCTGGACCAGCGCACCATCGACTTCATCGCGCTGGAGGCCGAGGCGACGGGCATCGCGAACTTCGAACCGTCGGTGGTGCCCGGCCTGCTCCAGACCGCCGACTACATCCGCGGCGTGATGCGCGGCGGTCCCCACACGCTCACCGACGAGCAGGTGGAGCAGCGGGTCCAGCTACGGCTGGACCGCCAGCAGCGGCTCTCCGGCGCCGAGCCGCCGATCCTCGACGCCATCATCGACGAGGGCGCGCTGCTGCGCCCGGTCGGCGACCGCTCGGTCATGTCCGGCCAGCTCCAGCACCTGCTGAAGATGGCCGAACTGCCGAACGTCACGGTGCAGGTGATCCCGCTGGCCGCCGGCTACCACCGGGGCACCCGGGGCTCGCTGCACATCCTGGAGTTCGCCGACCCGGAGGACCCGATCATCGCCTCGGTGGAGACCGTCGCCGGGCAGATGGTCCTCGACCGGCCGGGTGACCTGCGCACCTGCGCCAAGATCATGGAGCACCTGCGGACCGTGGCGCTGAGCCCCGCGGCCAGCCGGGACCAGCTCCTCCGCCTGCTGAACGAGAGGTGACCAGATGAACGGCACGAATCCCGCACCGGCCCGCTGGCGCAAGAGCAGCCACAGTGGCGACGAGGGCGCGTGCGTGGAGATGGCGCCGCTGCCCGCAGCGGTGGCTGTCCGCGACTCGAAGGACCCGGCCGGCCCGGTGCTGATGTTCCCGCCGCACGCCTGGGCGGCGTTCACCGCCGCGCCGCCGCGCGCCTGAGCCCGCCCGCCACCGCACCGACCGCCACCGCGCGCCTGAGCCGGCCGGCAGGCGACGTCAGCCGAGTGGGGCGGCGGCGGTGACGGTCCCGCGGATCGCCTCCAGCGCCGCGATGGCCACCCCCCGCGCGCCGGCCATGTCCCGGTCCGGCACCAGCGCGAACGTGGCCACCGCGCGCTGCTCCTCCCGGAGCACCGTGTGCTCGGCGACAGCGGCGAGGAACCAGTCCCGGAACTCCGGCGCCGCCTCCACCACGCCCCCGCCGACGAAGTACGCGTGCGGGTCGGTGAAGTTGGCCGCGATGGTGAACAGCCGCCCCAGCGCCTTGGCCTGCTGGCCGAACACCTGACGGGCCAGCGGGTCGCCACGTTCGCCGTAGCCGCGCAGCAGCTTCGCCGCCCGGTCCGGCTCCTGTGCCGCGAGCGGATGCTCCGGGTGCCGGGCCAGCCAGTACGGCAGCAGGTTGCGCCGGATCGCGGTGAGCGAGGCGACGCTCTCCGCGTCCCCGGTGAAGCCGCAGGCGCAGACCGGTGCCGCCTGGTCCGGCTCGACCAGGCCGTCCAGCGGGATGTGCACGTGCCCGAACTCGCCGGCCATGCCGGCCGCGCCGCTGACCACCCGGCCGGACTCCACCACGCCCCCGCCGAGCCCGGTGCCGACGATCGCCGACACCGACGACCGGGCCATCGCCTCGGTGCCGAAGTGCACGTGGTGGGCGTAGAGCGCGGCGGCGTTGCCGTCGTTCGCGTACACCACGGGCAGGCCCAGCCGCCGCTCCAGCGCGGTGCGCACGTCGAAGCCCCGCCAGGCGGGCTGGGAGAAGTTCGTCGAGCCGCGCGAGGAGATCACGCCGGTGGCGCTGGCCGGGCCGGGCGTGTCCAGCCCGATCGCGCGGACCAGGTCACGCGGTACGCCGGTGTGGGCCAGGACGCCGTCGAACGCCCGCGCCAGCGCCTCCACCGCCGCCACCGGGCCGGCGCCGACGTCGCTCGGGATCTCCAGCAGCCCGTCCACCAGGAACCGGCCGTCGACGGTCAGCACCGTGGCGTTGTCACTAGGGCGTGTCCTGTCGATCATGTAGTGGTTGATCGTTGACGATGTGCCGGTGGTGCGTCGTGGTGAGTTGACCGATGAGGCGTGGGCGGTGATCGCGCCGCTGCTACCGGAACCTGGTGGGGCGCGGGGGCGGTGGCGGGATCACCGTCAGGTCATCAACGGGATCTTGTGGAAGCTGCGTACGGGTGCGCCGTGGCGTGACCTGCCGGAACGCTTCGGGCCGTGGAAGACCTGCCACGAACGGCTGCGCCGCTGGACCGCTGATGGGACATGGGATCGGGTCCTGGCCGCGGCGCAGGTGCATGACGACGGCACGCCGGTGCAGTGGACGATCAGCATCGACTCGTCGATCGTGCGGGCGCACCAGCATGCCGCTGGCGCCCGCAAAAAGGGGGCTCCCCGGCAAGTGCGGCGACGCCTGGTGCGCAGGATGGCGAGGCCATCGGCCGGTCCCGCGGCGGGTTGAGCACGAAGATTCACCTCGCGGTCGACGGACGCGGACGGCCGCTGTCGATCCTGCTCACCCCCGGCCAAGCCGGCGACAACCCGCAGCTGTTGGCGCTGCTGGACGCGATCCGCGTCAACGAGCCCGGGCCGGGGCGGCCCCGCAAGCGACCGGAGGTGCTGATCGCGGACAAGGGCTATGCACATGACTCGACCCGGCGAGCCCTGCGACAACGCGGGATCCGGCACGTCATCCCGGAACGCAGCGACCAGGTCGCTCGCCGGGCCGCCAAGGGCAGCCACGGCGGGCGACCACCGGCCTTCGACAAGGCGATCTACAAGAAGCGCAACGTCGTGGAACGCTGCTTCAACCGGCTCAAGCAGTGGCGTGACCTGGCAACTCGATACGCCAAACGTGCATCCCTCTACCGAGCCGGCCTCGTCCTGATCGCTGCCGTCATCTGGCTCCCATGATCGACAGGACACGCCCTAGTGCCCCCGTTGTCCAGCCCCACCACCACCGGCACACCTGCGCTGCCCACCGCCACCGCCTCCCGCCGCGCCTGACCCGAGGCTAGTTCCCGTCCGGGCCACCCGCCATGCCCCGGCGGGACTCCCCCGCCATGGTCAGCCGGGGCGGCGGGCGGTCACCGCTGTGGCCTCGCGCTCCTCGTCGCGGACCACCGCCGGTTCCAGCCCGGCGGCGGCGAACACGACGCACAGCTCCGGGGCCTGCGCCACGCTCGCCTCGACCACGACGTGCCCGCCCGGGGCGAGCCACTGCGCCGCGCCGGAGGCGACCCGGCGCAGCACGGCCAGACCGTCCGCGCCGCCGTCCAGCGCCACCGGGGCCTCGTACAGGCGCGCCTCGGCCGGCAGCGAGGCCACCGCGGCGCTCGGCACGTACGGCGCGTTCGCCACCACCAGGTCCAGCGTCCCGCGCCGGCCGGCCGGTACCGCGTCGAACAGGTCGCCCTCGTAGACCGGGACGCCCAGCGGTTCGAGGTTGCGCCGGGCGCAGGCCACCGCCACCGGGTCGATGTCGGCGGCGGCCAGCCAGCGGGGCGCCAGCCGCTCGTGCAGCACCACCGCGGCGGCGCCGGAGCCGCAGCACAGGTCGAGCACCGCCGGCGCCGGCCCGGCGAGCGCCGTCGCCGCGTCGACGAGCAGGGCGGTACGACCGCGCGGCACGAAGACGCCCGGGTGCACGGCGATCCGCCGGCCGCAGAACTCGGCCCAGCCGAGCAGGTGCTCGAGCGGCAGGCCGGCGACCCGACGGTCGGCCAGCCGGGTCAGCGACTGCGCCGAGTCGGCGGCGGCGATCAGCAGGTCCGCCTCGTCCTCGGCGAAGACGCAACCGGCGGCGCGCAGCCGCCGGACGAGGGCGGGACGGTCGGGGGTGAACACGGTGGATGCCATGGCAAGCCTTTCGGGAAGCGCTCGTCGGCGCCCCCGGCGTCGCCTCAGCCCCGAGGCGACGCGGACTCGGAGGGAGCGCCGGTCCTCTGCTTGTGGATCGGACTCACCTCCTCGGGTCGGGGCCGCACGGGCCGTGGCTGCCCGTCACCATAGCCCAGCGGCCGATACGCCGTCAGTCCGCCGCGTCGAGCGCCGCCGCCACGTCGGCGAGCAGGTCGTCGGTGTCCTCGACGCCGCAGGAGAAACGCACGAAGCCCGGCGCCGTGTCGTCGCCCCACTGGGCCCGCCGGTCGGCTGTGGTGTGCAGGCCGCCGAACGAGGTGGCGGCGGCCACCAGCCGGGCCGCGCCGAGGAACCGGGCCACCCGGCCCTCGTCGCCCAGGTCGAACGAGAGCACACCGGGCACGCGCCGCATCTGGGCCGACGCGACCGGGTACGCCGGATCCTCGGGCCAGCCGGGCCAGCGGACCCCGGTGACGTCCGGCCGGGCCGCGAGCAGATCGGCCAGCGCCCGCGCGTTGGCGGTCTGCCGGGCCAGCCGCAGGTCGAGCGTGGCCAGCGAACGGTGCGCCAGCCAGCAGTCGAACGCGCCGGGCACCCCGCCGGTGGCGTTGCGCCACGTGGTCACCGCGTCCCGCAGCCCGGCGTCGCGGGTCGCCAGGTAGCCCAGCAGCAGGTCGGAGTGGCCGGTCAGCGCCTTGGTGCCGGAGGCGACCACCACGTCCGCGCCGAGGTCCAGCGGGCGCTGCCCGAGCGGCGTGGCGGTGGTGTTGTCCACCGCCACCAGCGCACCGGCGGCGTGCGCGGCGGCGGCCACCGCGCGCACGTCGACGACGTCCAGGCCGGGGTTCGCCGGGGTCTCCAGCAGCACCAGCCGTACGCCGTCGAACGACGGGTACGGCCCGGCCGTCGGCACGAGCACCACGCGTACGCCGAGCTGTTCCAGCGTGCCCGAGGCGAACGCGCGCACCGAGTAGTAGCCGTCGGCGGGCAGCAGCACGGTGTCGCCGGGGCGCAGCAGTGTCAGCAACAGCCCGGTGATGGCCGCCTGGCCGCTGGCGAAGACCCGGCAGTCGCCGCCCTCCAGCTCGCCGACCGCGGTCTCCAGCAGCCGCCGGGTGGGGTTGTCGGGCCGCCCGTACCCGTTCGTCGCCGCGGACGGGCCGCGCTCCGGGTCCAGGTGGTACGGCGCCGCGAAGACCGGGCCGGGCAGGAACGGCTGCCCGGGTACCGCGTCCGGCAGGCCGGCGTGCACGCTGCGCGTGCCGTCACCCCAGTGCTCGCTGCTCATCCCGGCTCCGCTCACTCGTACGACTCGGGCTTGGCGGTACGGCTCATCAGCGCGTCCACCGCCAGGCGCGGATCCATCCCCTCGTGGCAGATCCGCTCGATCTGCTCGGTGATCGGCATCTCCACCCCGTGCGCGCGGGCCAGGTCGCGGATGGCCAGGCAGCTCTTGACGCCCTCGGCGGTCTGCCGGGTGGCCGCCTGGGCCTGTTCCAGCGTCTCGCCCCGGCCCAGGTGCTCGCCGAAGGTGCGGTTGCGGGCCATCGGCGACGAGCAGGAGGCGACCAGGTCGCCCATGCCGGCCAGCCCGGCGAACGTGATCGGGTCGGCCCCGAGCGCCACGCCCAGCCGGGCGGTCTCGGCGAGCCCCCGGGTCATCAGCATGGCCCGGGTGTTGTCGCCGAAGCCCATCGCGGTGGCGATGCCGTACGCCAGCGCGATCACGTTCTTGACCGCGCCGCCCAGCTCGCAGCCGATCACGTCGTCGTTCGTGTACGGGCGGAAGTACGGCGTACGGATGGACGCCTGCACCAGCGCGGTCCGGCGGCTGTCGGCGCCGGCGACCACGGTGGCGGCCGGCTGCTCGGCGGCGATCTCGGGGGCCAGGTTGGGCCCGGAGACGACCACCACCCGGTCGGCGGGCACCCCGGCGGTCTCCGTGATCACCTGGCTCATCCGCTTGGTGGTGCCCAGCTCGATGCCCTTCATCAGCGACACGAGCGTGGCGTCCGGCGCCAGGTACGGCGTCCAGTCGGCGAGGTTGCCGCGCAGCGTCTGCGAGGGCACCGAGAGCACGACCACCTCGGCTCCCTCGATCGCCTCGGCGGCGTCGCCGGTGGCTGTCACCCGCTCGGGCAGGCGGATCCCCGGCAGGTACTCCGGGTTGTGCCGCCCGGTCCGGATCGCCTCGGCCACGGCGGCCCGGCGGGCCAGGACCGTCACGTCCCGCCCGGCGTCGGCGAGGATCTTGGCGAACGCGGTCCCCCAGGAACCGGCGCCCAGCACGGCGACGTGCCCGCTCATTCGGTGACCTCCCGGGTGCCGGTGCGGGCGGGCCGCTGCCAGAGCGGCGGTGGTGTGCCGCCGCGGATCTCCGCGACCAGATCCCGGATGCGCAGCATGATGGTGTCCGTCATCTCCTCCAGGATCGGCCGGGTCGGCGTGGCGCCGGCCCAGGGGCTCAGGTCCACCGGCGGCCCGGCGATCACCGTCACCGGCGTGCGCGGGCGCAGCCCGAACCGGGCCGTACGCGGGTCGAACATCCGTTCCGGGCCGACCATGGCGATCGGGACCACCGGGGCGCCGGTGGCGAGCGCCAGCCGGGCCGCGCCGGTCTTGCCCTTCATCGGCCACAGGTCCGGCTCCCGGGTGGTGGTGCCCTCCGGGTAGATCACCACGGCGCCGCCCTCGGCCAGCGCGGCGACGAGCTTGTCCAGCGACTTGACCGCCTCGACGGTGCCCCGCTCGACCGGGATCTGCTGGCACCGGTGCAGGATCGCGCCGACCACCGGCACCCGGAACACGCTGGCCTTGCCGAGGAAGCGCGGCCAGCGCCCGGCGTCGTAGATGTAGTGCGCCACCACGAGCGGGTCGGCGTGCGAGATGTGGTTCGGCACGAGGATCACACCGCCGTCGTGGCGCAGGTGCTCCATGCCCCGCCAGGTGCGCCGGGTCCAGACGGTCATCAGCGGCTTCACCAGCACCACGGCGAGCCGTCGCCAGAACCCCAGCCTGCGCCGTGCCACAGTGCCTCCTCGATCCGCCCTCGCGCCCCGGCACAGAATCATGCCTGTTCGCCCCCGCTGCGGCCAGTGCGGGTGTCGGCGCTCCCGCTGGCAGGATGGTCGGCGTGTCTGAGGCCCGCTGGACCGTGGTGATGCCGGTGAAGCGCCTTCCGGCGGCGAAGAGCCGTCTGCGGGGCGCGCTGCCCGGCGTACCCCACGAGGAGCTGGCGCTGGCCCTGGCGGCCGACACGCTGCGCGCGGTGCGGGCGTGCCCGGCGGTCGCCGGGGTGCTCGTGGTCACCGACGACCCGCGGGTGGCCGCGGCGGCCGGCGCGGCGGGCGCCCGCGTCGCGAGCGACCCCGGCGGCGGCCTGAACGCGGCGTTCCGGCACGGCGCGGCGGTCGCCGGGCCGCGCGCCGCCGTGGCCGGCCTGACCGCCGACCTGCCGGCGCTGCGACCGGCCGACCTGGCCGCCGCCCTGCGTGCCACCCAGGGGGTACGCGGGTTCGTGGCGGACGCCCCCGGCGGAGGCACGGTGCTGCTCGCCGCGCCGGCCGGGGCGCCGCTGGCGCCGCGGTTCGGGCCCGGCTCGGCCGCGGCGCACGCGGCGGGCGGGGCGCTGCCGCTCGCCGGGGACTGGCCCAGCCTGCGCCGCGACGTGGACACCCCGGCGGACCTGGCCGACGCCGCCGGGCTGGGCGTGGGGCCGCGCACCGCCGCGCTGCTGGCCCGGGTCGCCGGGGCGGTCCGGTACGGTGCTGGCATGCAGGGCACGGTGGCGACCTACGACGCGTCGACCCGCAGCGGTGTGCTGCTGCTCGACGACGGCACCGAACTGGCGTTCCCGGCCCGCGCGTTCGACGCCTCCGGGCTGCGGCTGCTCCGTCTGGGGCAGCGTGTCCGGATCGAGCGGGACGCCGACGGCGAGGTGGTCCGGGTGACCTTGCCGACGATGGCGTGAACAACCTGGCCCGAGTTCATTTTCCGTTCACCCTTATC
Source organism: Micromonospora sp. WMMA1947 (assembly GCF_027497355.1). Taxonomy (NCBI): domain Bacteria; kingdom Bacillati; phylum Actinomycetota; class Actinomycetes; order Micromonosporales; family Micromonosporaceae; genus Micromonospora; species Micromonospora sp. WMMA1947. The sequence continues at coordinate 607,094 of NZ_CP114909.1, forward strand.
GGGGAATCATGAGGTGGTGAGCACCCCTCGCGAGCACCCCGACGGCCCGCCGCCGATCCTCGACCCCGGCACGCCCCGCAACGGCCGCCCCACCCGCGGCTCGGACGGGCGGTTCCGCCAGACCCGGCCCCCGGAGGAGCGCCTCGGCGCCGATCCGGACGCGACCGCCGCCACCGGGCTGGACGAGCCGCTGGACCCGGTCGAGGGTCCCGGCCCGGCCGACGGGACCGCCGCGGACGCCGGGCCACCGACCACGCCGCCGCTGCCGGAGGACCGCTTCCTCAACCGGGAGCTGTCCTGGCTCGACTTCAACGCCCGGGTGCTGGCGCTCGCCGAGGATCCGCGCACCCCGCTGCTGGAACGGGCGAAGTTCCTGGCCATCTTCGCCAGCAACCTCGACGAGTTCTACATGGTCCGCGTGGCCGGGCTGAAGCGGCGGCTCTCCGCCGGCCTGCCGGTACGCGGCGGTGACCGGCTGCCGCTGCGCACCCAGCTCGACCTGATCACCTCCAAGGCCGCCGGCCTGGTCGCCCGGCACGCCGCCTGCCTCGTCGACGACGTGCTGCCGAAGCTCGCCGCCGAGGAGATCCGCATACTGCGCTGGAGCGACCTGGACGACGCCGAGCGGGAACGGCTGCGCACCTGGTTCCGGGAGCACATCTTCCCGGTGCTCACCCCGCTGGCGGTCGACCCGGCGCACCCGTTCCCGTACATCTCCGGCCGGTCGCTGAACCTGGCCGTGTCGGTACGCGACCCGGACGGCGGCTCGGAGCTGTTCGCCCGGGTGAAGGTGCCGAACAACGTGCCCCGGTTCGTCCGGGTGCACCGCGACCAGCCGGGCGTGCGGTTCCTGCCGGTCGAGGACCTCATCTCGGTGCACCTCGGCCAGTTGTTCTCCGGCATGCAGGTGGTCGAGTGCCACCTGTTCCGGGTGACCCGCAACGCCGAGGTGGAGGTGGACGAGGACCGCGACGAGGACCTCCTCCAGGCGCTGGAACGGGAGCTGGCCCGGCGCCGGTTCGGCCCGCCGGTACGCCTCGAGGTCGCCGCCTCGATCTCCGACCACATGCTGGAGCTGCTGGTCCGCGAGCTGGACATGGACGGCCACGACGTGTTGCGCGTACGCGGCCTGCTCGACCTCTCCGCGCTCTGGCAGGTCTACGGCGAGGCGGACCGGCCCGACCTGAAGGACCCGTCGTTCGTGCCGGCCACCCATCCGCGTCTGGCAGAGGGTGAGGTGCCGCGCAGCGTCTTCGCCACGCTGCGCGACGGCGACGTGCTGGTGCACCACCCGTACCACTCGTTCGCCACCAGCGTGCAGCGCTTCGTCGAGCAGGCGGCGGCCGACCCGAACGTGCTCGCCATCAAGCAGACGCTCTACCGCACCAGCGGCGACTCCCCGATCGTCGACGCGCTCGTCGACGCGGCCGCGGCCGGCAAGCAGGTGGTGGTGCTGGTCGAGCTGAAGGCGCGCTTCGACGAGGTGGCGAACATCGGCTGGGCGCGCACGCTGGAACGGGCCGGCTGTCACGTCGTCTACGGCCTGGTGGGGCTCAAGACGCACTGCAAGACCGCGCTGGTGGTACGCCAGGAGGGCAACCAGATCCGCCGCTACTGCCACATCGGCACCGGCAACTACCACCCGAAGACGGCCCGGCTCTACGAGGACTTCGGCATGCTCACCGCCGACCCGGAGATCGGCGCCGACCTGACCGACCTGTTCAACGTGCTCACCGGCTACAGCCGGCAGACCGCGTTCCGGCGGCTGCTGGTGGCGCCGCAGGGCATCCGCAGCGGCCTGATCGAGCGCATCGACAGGGAGATCGAGCACGTCCGGCTGGGCATGCCCGGGCTGGTGCAGTTCAAGGTGAACTCCCTGGTGGACGAGGAGATCACCGACGCGCTCTACCGGGCGTCGCGGGCAGGCGTGCACGTCGACCTGCTGATCCGCGGCATGTGCACGTTGCGGCCGGGCGTGCCGGGCCTGTCGGAGAACATCCGGGTCCGCTCGATCCTCGGCCGGTTCCTGGAACACTCCCGGATCTTCCGGTTCGGCAACAACGGCGACGCCGAGTTCTGGATGGGCTCGGCCGACCTGATGCACCGCAACCTGGACCGCCGGGTGGAGGCGCTGGTGCAGGTGAGCGACCCGGTGGCCCGGGCCGAGCTGGACCACGTCCTCACCGCCGCGTTCGACAGCGACGTGGACGCGTTCGAACTGGCCGCGGACGGCACCTGGCACCGGCGAACCGGGGACGGCGACGTGCCGCTGACCCACCTCCAGGATCTGTTGCTGCGCCGGGTCGGCGGCCGGGCGGACTGACCGGGCCGTGGCGCGTGCCGGGCGGGCATACGGTGAGCGGGTGAGCGACGACGAACCGGTACGGATCCGGGCTGCCGGCGGCGTGGTGTGGCGCCCGGGTCCGGCCGGCGTCGAGGTCTGCCTGGTGCACCGCCCCCGGTACGGCGACTGGTCGCTGCCGAAGGGCAAGCTGGACCGCGACGAGCATCCGCTGGTGGCGGCCGTCCGCGAGGTGGCCGAGGAGACCGACGTCCGGGCCGTGCCGCAGGTCCGCCTGCCCACGGTCCGCTACCGCAGCGAGGGGCACGCCAAGGCGGTCGACTACTGGTCCATGCGGGCGGCGGGCACTGGCGGTTTCCAGCCCGGCACCGAGGTCGACGACGTGGCCTGGTTCCCGGTCGACGACGCGGTACGCCGGGTCAGCTACCCGCACGACGCCGAGGTGATCGCCGCGTTCGCGGCGCTGCCGCCGGTCACCGCGACGGTGCTGCTGGTCCGGCACGCGCACGCCGGCAAGCGCGGCACCTGGACCGGCCCGGACCACGGCCGCCCACTGGACGAGCAGGGGTGGACGCAGGCGCGGGCGCTGGTCCCGCTCGTCGCGCTGGTCCGCCCGGCCCGCCTGTTCTCCGCCTCGGCCCGGCGCTGCGTGCAGACGCTGGACCCGTCGGCGGCCCGGCTGGACCTGCCGATCGAGGTCTGCGGCGACTTCGACGAGCCGGCGCCGGGCCAGCAGGTCGAGGAGTGCGCGCTCGCCGCCGCGGCCCGGCTGACCACGCTGGCGCAGGCCGTCGGGACGGTCGCGGTGTGCAGCCAGGGCAAGGTGATCCCGGGTGCGCTGGAACGCCTCACCGGCCGCGTGGGCGAGGACTTCACCACCGCGAAGGGCGGCGGCTGGCTGTTGCCGTTCGCCGGCGACCGGCTCGTGCTGCCCGACCGGTTGTGAGGCGGGCGGCGGCGGTTCAGGGCAGCGTGACGGTGAGCGTCACCGGCAGGTGGTCGCTGGCCTCGGTGCGCGGTGCGCGTACCTCGCCGGCGGTCAGGCCCGGCGAGGTGAAGACGTGGTCGATCTGGGTGCGGGGGTCGTCGGCCGGGCTCGTCCGCAGCGGCCGGGCCGCGGCCAGCGCGTCCACCAGCCCGGTGCGGGTGAACTCGGCGAACGCCGCGTCGTCCGGCTCGGTGTTCAGGTCGCCGCCCAGCACCAGTGGACGGCCGTTCGCGTACCGCCCGGCGAACGCGGCCACCTCGCCCGCCTGCTCGACCGGATCCCGGCCGGGCGGCGGCTGCAGGTGCGTGGCCACCACGGCCAGTTCCCGGCCGCCGAGGTCGAGCGTGACGCCGAGCGCCTGCGCCCCGGTCGGCGCGCCGTGCGCCCTCAGCCGCCGGGTCTGCCCGGACCGCATCGGGAAACGGCTCAGCACCGCGTCGCCCCAGACCGGATCGGCGGCGGGCGCGAAGACGTACGGCATCTCCAGCCGCCCGGCCAGCAACGCCAGCGTGTCGTGGCCGCCGTTGAGCCACCAGCCCCGGTCGACCTCGCTGAGCAGCACCACGTCCGCGCCGCGCAACTCCCGGGCCACCGCGTCCAGGTCCAGCCGGCCGTCCAGGCCGAACCCCATCCGGATGTTGTACGCCGCCACCCGTACCGTCGCCGTGGCGCTCGTGGCGCGGGCCGGTGCCGGCGGCACGTGCAGCGCGGCGGCGAGCCCGGCCAGCGCGGTGAGCCCCGCCAGGGCAGCGATCCGGACCGGGGCGGGCAGCACCGGGCCGGGAACCGCCGCGCCGGACGACGCCGGGGCGGGCCGGAGAGGCGCCGTAGCCGCCACCAGAGCCACCAGGACGGCCGTGGCGACCGGCGCCCAGCCGTTGGGGTACCCCAGGTCGTAGGCGGCGTAGTAGGCCACCGTGGCCACCGCGAACACCAGCATCCCGAGCGCCGCCGCCCGCCCGCGCCGCGCCCCCGCCCGCCCGCCGTCCGCGTCTCGTCCGTCGGTGGCGGCGGCCCGGTCGGCGGCCGCGTCGGTGAGCGCCAGGCAGCCGCCGAGACCGGCGGCGGTCAGCAGGTACGCCGGGACGAGAAGCCCGGTCACGAACAGCACCGACCCGGCGAGCAGCGCCAACGGCCACAGCACCCGCGCCACGTGCGCCGGTGCCCGGAACAACGCCGCCGCGAGGAACAGCAGCACCGCGAGCGCGCCCAGCAGGTGTCCGCCGGCCGGGCGGGCGAGGCCCGGGAAGCCGGGCGATCCGGTGCCGGCGGCGGCGCTCCAGAGCGCCGGGGCGAGCGCCACCTGACCGGCCAGCAGCAGCGCCGGCCCGCACAGCAACCAGGCCCGGCGACCCGGGACAGGCACGCGCCGCCCGGCGTCGCCGTCGGCCGCACCGGCCGTTCCCGCCGCGTCGCCGCTCCCCCGCTCCCGCCGTACCGCCACCGATGCGGCCAGGAACACCAGCACCAGCAGGGCGCTCAGGCTCCAGGCGAGCGCACCGCCACGCCACACCAGGTCCTCGGTGCCGAGCAGGGCGTGCCCGACCGCGTTCCCGGCCAGGCCGAGCGCCAGCCCGGCGACCGGGCGCGGCACGGTCGCGGCCACGGCGGCGAGCCAGACCAGGCCGGCGAGCAGCCCGGCGCAGGCCAGCCAGAGCTGGGCCGGGCCACCGGGTTGCGCGGTCAGCGCCAGCCGGGCCGCGGCCAGCACACCGGCCGCGACGAGACCGACCGGGGCGGGGCCGACGCGGCGTACGAGCGTGGGCGCGCCGAGGGCGAGCAGGAACCAGCCGAGCGCGAACGCGCCGAGCAACTCTGCGGGCGTCTCGGCGGCCCGGCCGAACAGGGTGATGACCGACGGGAGCCAGACCCGCAGCACGTCCAGCAGGACCGCGACACCGAGCGCGAGCGTGAGGGTGGAGAGGTGACGGTGCCGCACGGGCGCCTCTTCTCGTGACCGACGGGGGATTTCGGCACGGCGATTCTGCGGGGCGCGACGGCGGGCGGTCAACGGCGTACCCGTGCGAAAGGGCGCCCACCGCGAACGGTGGGCGCCCTTTCGTGGGCCGTCCGGTCAGCGCCGGGTGGCGGCCTTCTTGGCCGGTGCCTTCTTCGCGGGCGCCTTCTTGGCCGCCGTGGTCTTCTTGGCCGTGGCGGACTTCGCCGCGGTCGTCTTCTTGGCGGCAGTGGTCTTCTTGGCCGCGGTGGACTTCGCCGCGGTCGTCTTCTTCGCCGCCGTGGTCTTGGTCGCGGCGGCCTTCTTCGCCGGCGCGGCCTTCTTGGTAGCGGTGGTCTTGGTGGCCTTCGCCGCCGTGGTCTTCTTCGCGGCCCCGGTGGTCTTCGCCGCCGTGGTCTTCTTCGCGGCGCCGGTGGTCTTCTTCGCGGCGGCGGTGTCCTTGGGCACCTTGCCGCTGGCCACCATCTCCTTGAAGCCCGCGCCCGCCCGGAACGTCGGGACGGAGGTCTTCTTGACCTTCACCGCCTCGCCGGTCCGTGGATTGCGCGCTGTTCGGGCTCCCCGGACGCGCTTCTCGAACGCTCCGAAACCGGTGATCGCCACCTTCTCGCCCTTGGTGACCGCCGCCTGGACCTCAGCGAGAACCGCGTCGAGCGCGGCCGTCGCCGTCTTCCGGTCCCCCAGGCGAACGGCGAGCGCCTCGATGAGCTCGGCCTTGTTCACGACTTCCTCCCGATTGTGCAACTGACTCGACGCGAGCCATTCTGCGCGCACGGTATGCCCTGTGCTGCCTGGACACAAACATTCGGTGGAAAAAAGCCCTTGTGTCGCAACGGATTCGCCCCCACCAGCGAGGCCGGTGGGGGCGAAATGCGGTCTGCGGTCAGGCTACCGACGGCAGGAACGACGGCCGGGACGCCTCGAAGGCGCTGATGTCGGCCTCGTGCCGGAGGGTGAGTCCAATGTCATCCAAGCCCTCCATCAACCGCCAGCGGCTGTGGTCGTCCAGCGGGAAGGCCCAGGTGGCGTCACCGGCGTGGACCTGGCGGGAGGCGAGGTCGACAGTGATCGGAGTGCTCGGCTCCGATTCCACGAGATCCCACAATTCTTCCACGGCTTTCAATTCCAGCTCGACCGGAAGGAGGCCTTCCTTGAGCGCGTTGCCGCGGAAGATGTCGCCGAAGCGAGGCGAGATGACGGCCCGGAAGCCCCAGTCCCGCAGCGCCCAGACGGCATGCTCCCGGGAGGATCCGGTGCCGAACTCGGGACCGGCGATCAGAATCGACGCACCCGAATGAGCCGGATCGTTGAGGACGAATGACTTGTCCTCCCGCCACGCGCTGAACAGCCCGTCGGCGAAACCGGTCCGGGTCACCCGCTTGAGGTACACCGCCGGGATGATCTGGTCGGTGTCCACGTTGGATCGGCGCAGCGGCACGGCGGTGCCCGTGTGGGTGGTGAACTTGTCCATCTCTCGGCTGCCCTTCTACAGGTCGGCGGGAGCGGCCAGGCGGCCGACGACCGCGGTGGCGGCGGCGACCGGCGGGGACACCAGGTGCGTACGCCCGCCCCGGCCCTGCCGTCCCTCGAAGTTGCGGTTGGAGGTCGAGGCGGAGCGCTGGCCCGGCTTCAGGGTGTCCGGGTTCATGCCCAGACACATCGAGCAGCCGGCGAAGCGCCACTCGGCGCCGGCGTCGGTGAAGACCTTGTCCAGCCCTTCGATCTCGGCCGCCTCCCGGACCGCGGCGGAGCCGGGGACCACCAGCATGCGTACGCCGTCGGCGACCCGCCGTCCGCGCAGCACCTCGGCGGCGGCCCGCAGGTCCTCCAGGCGGCCGTTGGTGCAGGAGCCGACGAACACCACGTCCACGGCGAGGTCGCGCAGCGGGGTGCCCGGGGTGAGGTCCATGTACTCCAGCGCGCGCCGGGCGGCGACCCGCTCCGGCTCGGTGACGAACTCCTCCGGGTCCGGCACGGTGGCGCCCAGCGGCGCGCCCTGCCCGGGGTTGGTGCCCCAGGTGACGAACGGCGTGATCCGGCTCGCGTCGAGGGTGACCTCGGTGTCGAAGGTCGCGCCCTCGTCGGTGGGCAGCGTCCGCCAGTACTCCAGCGCCGCGTCCCAGTCGTCGCCCTGGGGCGCGTTGGGCCGGCCCTTCAGGTACGCGAACGTGGTCTCGTCCGGCGCGATCATGCCGGCCTTGGCGCCCCACTCGATGGACATGTTCGCGATCGTCATCCGCCCCTCCATCGAGAGGTCGCGGATCGCCTCGCCCCGGTACTCGACGATGTGACCACGCCCACCGCCGGTGCCGACCTGCGTGATCAGCGCGAGCACCAGGTCCTTGGCGGTGACGCCGGGGCCCAGCTCGCCGACGACGTTCACGGCCATGGTCTTCGGGCGGGCCTGCGGCAGCGTCTGCGTGGCCAGGACGTGTTCGACCTCACTGGTGCCGATGCCGAACGCCAGCGCTCCGAAGGCGCCGTGGGTCGCGGTGTGCGAGTCGCCGCACACGATCGTCATGCCGGGCTGGGTGAGGCCCAGCTGCGGGCCGATGACGTGCACGATGCCCTGGTTGTCGTCGCCCAGCGGGTGCAGGCGGATGCCGAACTCGGCGCAGTTGCGGCGCAGCGTCTCGATCTGGGTGCGGGAGGTGGGATCCGCGATCGTGAGCAGGTCGCCGCGCCGGGAGCGGAACGCCGGGTCGTCGTACCCGGTCGGGGTGTTGTGGTCCTCGGTCGCGATCGTCAGGTCGGTACGGCGGACCCCGCGCCCGGCCAGACGCAGCCCGTCGAACGCCTGCGGGCTGGTCACCTCGTGCAGCAGGTGCAGGTCGATGAAGAGCAGGTCCGGCTCGCCGTCGGCGGCGCGGACCACGTGTGCGTCCCAGACCTTCTCGGCCAGGGTCCTCGGTTGAGTGACTCCCACCATCTGGACATCCTAAATTCTGGGAGGTAAATTTCGGCTTGTGGGACACAGTATGAGCGGTGTCGGCGTTCTCGACAAGGCGGTGGTCATCCTGGCCGCCTGTGTCGACGGCGCCAGCCTGGCCGAACTCGTTGAACGCACCAAGCTGCCCCGGGCCACCGCGCACCGGCTGGCACAGGCGCTGGAGATACACCGGATGCTCGTCCGGGACACCCAGGGGCGCTGGCGCCCGGGTCCACGCCTGGGCGAGCTGGCCAACGCGGCCCCGGACGTGCTCCTCACCGCCGCCGAGCCGCTGCTCGCCGCGCTACGGGACGCCACCGGCGAAAGCGCCCAGCTCTACCTGCGCCGCGCCGACGAGCGGATCTGTGTGGCCGCCGCCGAGCGCGCCAGCGGCCTGCGGGACACCGTCCCGGTCGGCTCGGTACTGCCGATGACCGCCGGGTCGGCGGCGCAGATCCTGCTCGCCTGGGAGCCCCCGGAGGCGGTCATGCCGCTGCTCCCCCGCTCCAAGTTCACCGGCCGCACGCTGGCCGAGGTGCGGCGGCGCGGGTGGGCCCAGAGCGTGGCCGAGCGGGAGGCGGGTGTGGCAAGCGTCTCAGCGCCGATCCGCGACCGCACCGGGCGGGTGATCGCCGCGATCAGCATCTCCGGCCCGATCGAGCGCCTCGGCCGCCGCCCCGGCGAACGCCACGCCATGGCCGTCGTCCGAGCCGGCCAGCGCCTCTCCGGCCTCTGACCGCCCAGCCGCGAGGCCGCCCCCACCCCGGTGATCAAGGAGTTTGGGGCGGATTTCGGTGGCTCCGAGGACACAAATTCCTTGATCAACGAGGCGGTCGGGCGGAGTGGGGGCCGGGGCGGGGTGAGGAATGCGAACGGCCCGCCTCGCGGATGCGAGACGGGCCGTTCGTGGATGTAGCCCCGACCGGATTCGAACCGGCGCTACCGCCTTGAGAGGGCGGCGTCCTGGGCCGCTAGACGACGGGGCCAGGCACTTTTCCTGCTTCACCACCCTGCCGGGCGGCGTGGCAGTAGTCTAGCGGCATCCCGTCCGGCACCACGGAGGGGGGTCACCCCCTGCGGACGTGGCCAGGACAGCAGAAAGCCCGCCCCGAAGAACGGGACGGGCTGTCGGTGCTGTAGCCCCGACCGGATTCGAACCGGCGCTACCGCCTTGAGAGGGCGGCGTCCTGGGCCGCTAGACGACGGGGCCAGAACCTTCGTGCATTCCGCCGGCGTGAGCTGACGGGATCCAGCGTCCGGGGCTCTTGCGAACCCGCGGCTGCGCTGGGGTACCAGGACTCGAACCTAGACTAACTGAACCAGAATCAGTCGGGCTGCCAATTACCCCATACCCCATTGGCCCCTTGCGGCGCCGGGAATGAACTTTACCCTCCCGGTGCCGACAGGCCAAATCCAACCCCTCGAAACCCACCTGACCAGCGGAAACGAGGCATCGGAGCGAATCAGGCGACAGGGACCACCGGGTTGCTGAGCTCCCCGATCCCCTGGATCCGCACGGTGACCGTATCCCCCTCGGTGAGCGGACTAACCCCCGCCGGCGTGCCGGTCAGGATCACGTCGCCGGGCAGCAGCGTCATCACGTGCGAGATGTACGACACCAGGCCGGGTACGTCGAACACCATGTCCTTGGTCCGGCCGAGCTGGCGCACCTCCATCTCCTCCGGATTGCGACCCACCTCACACCGGATCTCCAGGTCGCTGACGTCGAGACCGGTGGTGATCCACGGCCCGATCGGGCAGAACGAGTCGAAGCCCTTGGCGCGGGTCCACTGCCCGTCGGAGCGCTGGAGGTCCCGGGCGGTGACGTCGTTGGCGCAGGTGTAGCCGAAGATGGCCCGTTCGGCGGCGGCCCGGTCGGCCCGGCGGGCACCCGGGGCGCCGATCACCACGGCGAGTTCCGCCTCGTGCTCGACCTGCTTGGAGAAGATCGGCAGCCGGATGGCGTCGCGGGGGCCGATCACCGACGTGGACGGCTTGAGGAAGAGCAGCGGCTCCTTCGGCACCTCGCTGCCGTGCTCGGCGGCGTGCTCGGCGTAGTTACGGCCGACACAGACCACCTTGCTGGGCAGGATCGGCGACAGCAGCCGGACGTCGGAAAGCGCCCAGCGGGCGCCGGAGAACTGGATCTGCCCGAACGGGTGGCCCTCGATCTCGGCGATGGTCAGGCCCTGCGGCCCGGCCTCCGGCTCGCCCTCGACGGCTCCGAACGACATTCCCTTGGCATGAGCGAAACGAGCGATACGCACCCGGCCAATCTATCCCCGCCCGCGCGGCGCCCGGCGGACACCGGCGGGCGGCACGCCCGGCCGCCGCGCGCCGGGCCCTCGCCGGCCCCTGGCGGCACCGGATCGGCAGGGGCCGGCAGGGTACGCGTGATCGCGCCGGACGGGGCGGGAATGGCGGCTTCGTACCCACCCGGCGGCCCCCGGCCCATAGCTTCGGGTCCGGAGGTTCGTTGGTATGCCTGCATCGAGACGACACCAGAGGGCCCTGGCAGTGTTCGTGAACTGCCTCGGCGTCATCGCCGCCGTACCGGCGCTGTCCCCGGCGACGCCCGGCGCCGCCGCCGCCCGTCCAGTCCCGGCACCGGCTGTCATCCCGGGTGCCGCGGCCACCCCGATCCCGACCGGCGTGCCGGCGGTGCCCCCGGCGGTGCCGACCACCGGCCCGGCGCCGGTCCGGCCGTCGATGCCCCCGGTCAGCGTGGCGGTGGGCGCGTCGGGCACCCCGGCACCGGGTTACCGGATCGAGGTCCGCAACGCCGGCACGGCGCCGGTCGACACCATGGTCCGGCAGGAACTGCCGAACGGGTCGCGGGCCACCACGGTGACCGGCGGTGGGCGGACCAGCCGCCCCGCCGGCACGAGCGCCGGTGAGGTGACCTGGCGGCTGCGCCTGCCGGCGAAGAGCACCACCACGTTGCACACCGCGCTGTCCGTCCCCGGTCCCGGCCGCTCGGTGACGGCACCCACCTGCGTCTACGGCACGGACGGCACGCGCCCGTTCGACTGCGCCACGGCCACGTGGGTGGGCGCCGCGACGGCCCCGGCGGCGCAGGTCACCGCCGCTCCGGCCTGGCGGCGGCCGCCGGTGCTGCTGGCCGCGTTCACCGCGCTGCTGGTGGTCACCGCCGGTGTGGTGTGGTGGGCGCTCCGGCGCCGCCGCCGGCGCACGGCGGCGGGAGGCGTCGCCCTGCACACCGGCGCCCCCGAAGGCGGCGTGCCCGGCCTGGGCATGCCGGGCGGAGCCGGCCCCGGCCGGGGCGGAACGGGCCACGGCGGAGCAGGCCAGGGTGCGCAAGGCCACAGCGGGCCGGCCGAGCGCGGCACCGTCTACCCGCGTACGGCGGTGCCGTCGCCCGCGAGCCGTCGTCGCCGGCCGCCGGTGTGGCTCGTGGTCGGCGTGGCGGCGGCCGTGCTGGCCGGTGTGGTCGGCGCGGCGGCCTGGTCGGCCACGCAGCGGGTGGCCGCGATGGACACCACCAAGCAGCCGACGAGCGGCGCGTGGGTGGGCAGCAGCGTCACCGGCGCGCTGGGTCAGCCGCTGCGCGAGACCGCGTTCGAGTTCACCGTCTACCGCATGAGCTGCGGCACCGACGTCCTGCCGGCGGCACCGGGCGGGGGGCGGCCGTGCCTGGCCACGGTCGGGGTGCGCAACCTCACCAACGAGGAGCAGACCTGGCACGGGCAGTTGCAGCGCGCGTACCTGCCGAGCGGGAACTGGGTGGCCGCCGACGAGGACGCGACCCGGGTGGCGAACCTGGGCCGGGACGTCTTCTCCCAGCCGGTGGCCGCCGGGCGGCGGGTGCTGCTGCCGCTGGTGTTCACCATGCGCGGCGACGAGCCGCCGAAACGGTTGGAGCTGCGCAGCGGCGTCTTCTCGGCGGGCGTGCGGGTGGACGTGGCGTGATCCGGGCACGGGCGGCGGTCGTACCCTGGGGTGTGTGACTGCCGCCCTCGCCCCCGCGCTCGACCTGGCCGACTGGCAGGCGCGCCGGCACGCCCACGAGGCGCGGGTGGACGCCTGGCTGACGCCGCACCTGGCCCGCCGCCGCACCGGGGTGAAGCACCCGGTGGAGGACTTCCTGTTCACCTACTACTCGCACCGCCCGGCGCAGCTGCGCCGCTGGCACCCGGGCGCGGGCGTGGTGCTGCGCGACGCCGACCCGGCCGGTTTCGGCCCGGACTACACGGCGGGCGCCGCCGGGCTCACCCTCGACACCGATCGGGTACGCGCGCGGCGCGCCGAGTCGATCGCCTGGATCCGTACGCTGCTCGCGGCGACCGCCGGACGCCCGGCGCAGTTCGGCTGTTTCGGCATGCACGAGTGGGCGATGGTCTACCGGCAGACCCAGGAGCAGGTTCGGCACAACGCCTGGCCGCTGCGGCTGAGCCCGGCGGCGACGGCGGCGGTGGTCGAGGAGCGCAGCGTGCGGTGCAGCCACTTCGACGCGTTCCGGTTCTTCACCGCGCCGGCCCGGCCGCTCAACGTGCTCCAGCCGACCCGGGAGGGCCAGCACGCGCTGGAGCAGCCGGGCTGCTTGCACGCCAACATGGATCTCTACAAGTGGGCGTACAAGCTGTCGCCGCTGGTGCCGTCGGAGCTGGTGGCGGACTGTTTCGCGCTGGCCCGGGAGATCCGGGCGCTGGACATGCGGGCCAGCCCGTACGACCTGGCCGACCTGGGCTACCCGCCGGTGCCTGTGGAGACGCCGGAGGGCCGGGCCGAGTACGCCGCCGCCCAGCGCGGGTTCGCCGAGCGGGCCGCCGGGTTGCGGGCACGGCTGCTGGCCGCGCTGGACCGGGCCGTGCCGGCCGACCGCCGCTGAGCGCGGGGCCGGCCGGCGCGGGGATCAGTTCGCGGCGCAGGTCACCGCCGGGGCCGGGCTCGGGACGGCACCGTCGGCCAGGAACCCGAACGTGGTCTGGGCGGCCGGGGCCAGCGTGCCGTTCCAGCTCGCGTTCCGGGCGGTCACTGTGGTTCCGCTCTGCGTCACGTCGGCGCTCCACGCCTGGCTGACCCGCTGGCCGGCGGCGAGCGGGAAGCGCACGGTCCAGCCGGCGATCGGCGCGGCGCCGTCGTTGCGGACGGTCACCTCACCCTGGAAGCCGCCCGGCCACTGACCGGCGATCCGCCAGGTGGCGGTGCAGCCACCGGCCGGGGGCGTCGGACCGACGGTGGGCGACGGGCTGGTCGTCGGTGACGGGCTGAGCGTCGGTGAGGGGCTGACGGTGGGCGACGAGGTGGGGCTGACGGTCGGGGACGTGGTCGGACCGGGCGTGGTGCGGCCCAGCGCGGCGACCAGCGCCGGGTACCACCTGTCGGCCATCTTCTGGTCCCCGGCCGCGTTCGGGTGCACGCCGTCGTACGTGTCGGTGGCGGTGCTGAACCCGGTCCACTGGTCGACCACCACGATCGGCGAGGCGGCGGTGGTCTTCCCGGCCGCCCAGCCGTCGACGAGCGCGTTGAGCGCCACGGTCCGCTGGCCGCACTCGGGGCAGCTCGCCGGGTTCATCGGGATGATCTTCGCGACCAGCACCGTCGTGGCCGGGTTGGCGGCCCGCATCTGGTCCACCAGCTTCGAGTACGCGGCCAGGACGGTGGCGGGCGCGATGTTGCTCCACACGTCGTTGGTGCCGAAGTGCATGAGCACGACGTCCGGCCGGGTGGCGGCCAGCCAGCCAGGCAGCAGGTTCTGGTTGGCCACGTTGGTGGCGAGGTAGCCGCCGTGCCCCTCGTTGTCGCCGTCGTACGGCACGCCGCAGCCCTGCGGCCCGAGCGTGCCGACGAAGTCGATGTCGGTGTGGCCGGTGGACTGGAGGCGGTTCCAGAGCATCGCCCGCCAGCAGCCGGGCGACCCGGTGATGGAGTCGCCCAGCGGCATGACGCGGACCGGGGTGGCCGCCGCGGCGGCCGGAGGCGTGGTGGTGGTGAGGGCGAGGCCGAGGGCGAGCACCGGTAGCAGCGCGGCGAGCGCGGTCAGCGCGGCGCGCAGGGGGTTTCGGGACATGCGCAAGGGACTCCTGTCACTGTGGACGTGGTGGTCGGTGACGGCCCTGAAGCTCCCGTACGCATTGAAGCGCTTCGACGCCTCCGGCTCAACCCTCCGGGTGTCCCCGGTGCCGGTTCCACTCCGGAGCGAGGATCGACATGACAGTGGCGTCCACCCAGTCGTCGCCGTCGCGCAGCACCTGCCGCAGCGTCCCCTCGGCGACGAAGCCCACCTTCTCGTAGGCGCGCCGGGCACGCGGGTTGAACGCGAACACCTCCAGCCCGATGCGGTGCAGGCCGAGCTGCTCGAAGCCGTACCCGACGATCAGCCGGACCGCCTCGGTGCCGAGGCCGCGGTCGCGGCCGCCGGGGCCGATCAGCGTGCGGAAGTTGCAGCTCGCGTTGGCCCGGTCCCACTCGTTGAGGACCACCTCGCCGACGCAGGTGCCGCTCGCCCGGTCCACCACCGCGAGGTCGAGCCGGTCGTCCTGGCTGTTGCGGGTGCCGTACCAGGCCCGCAGCCGGGACGGCTCGAACGTCTCGCCGGCCGGGCTGCCGGTCAGCCGGACCACCTCCGGGTCGGTCAGGATCTCGGCGAGCGCCGGCAGGTCGTCGTCCTGGAACGGGCGCAGCACCACACGCTCGCCGGTGAGCGTGGGCTTGACGGAGAAGGCGATCACGTGGCGAAATTCTCCGGGCGGCGCGCTCGGCGGCTCAACAGATTTTCGGTCAGTCGCCGTCCACTCTGCGGTCGCGTTTGCGCTGGGACTGGCGCTTCTTCTCGGCCAGGCGGCGCTCCTTCGCGCCACGGGAGGGGCGGGTCGGGCGGCGCGCCTTCGGCGGCGGGGCGACGGCCTCGCGCAGCAGCGCGGCCATCCGCTCGCGGGCCGCCTCCCGGTTGGCCAGCTGGGCGCGGTGCTCGCTGGCGGTCACAGTGAGCACACCGCCGACCAGCCGGCCGGCCAGCCGGGCCAGCGCCCGTTCCCGCAGTGTCTCCGGCACGCTCGGCGAGCCGCCCAGGTCGAAGCTCAGCTCCACCCGGGAGTCGGTGGTGTTCACTCCCTGCCCGCCCGGCCCGGACGAGCGGGAGAACCGCTCCCGCAGCTCGGCGGCGGGCACCACGAGCCGATCGGTGACCCGCAGTCCGTCGTCCACTCCCCGAGGCTAGCGCCCGGCGCGGTGACTCGGGGTGGGGGTGGCGCTCGGCGTGGGACCGGTCCGTTCCTCGCCGCCGCCGGACGCCGCGTACGCGGCCGCGCCGACGAGCAGCAGGGCGATCACGGCGAGCTTGACGACCACGCCCCGGATCGCGAGCCAGGCGTTGCGCCGGGCGCCGGGGACGCTGGTCCGGATCGTCTGGTAGTCCGTCCAGCCACGCTTCGCACGCGCGAAGGACGCGCCGACACCGGCGCCGATGACAAGGCCCACCAGGAGGAGGGCCGCAATGACAGCTTGCTCCACCTCCGCCAGTATCCATACTCAGCGTAATATTTCTATGCCCCAATGATCCCACGCCGGATATCCGACACTTCGCACCGATCTTGCGACGCTTGTGCAGGTCAACGCCGCGCGGCGCGCCCGGCCGGCGCCGCGCGGGCGGGCGGTCGCGCCCGTACGACTCAGCCGCCCCGGCCGATGATCGTGTCGGCGGTCTGCTGGACCTGGTCGATCGGGATGGCGAAGCCGATGCCGATGGACCCGTTGCCGTCGATGGTGGCGATCGCGGTGTTCACGCCGACCACCTCACCGCGCGCGTTCACCAGCGGTCCGCCGGAGTTGCCCGGGTTGATCGAGGCGTCGGTCTGCACCGCCGTGTGCCGGCCGTTGCCGATCCGTACCTGCCGGTTGAGCGCGCTGACGATGCCGGCGGTGACCGTGCCCGCGAGCCCGAGCGGCGACCCGACCGCGAGCACCGGCTCCCCCACCCGCGTCGAGTTCGCCTTCGCGAGCGGCAACGGCGGCAACCCGGCCGACGCGGGCACCCGGAGCACGGCCAGGTCGCTGGCCGGTTCCCGGCCCACCACCTCGGCCGGGAAACGCCGTCCGTCCGATGTCTCCACCGTCACCGCGCCGGAACCGCCCCGGGCCAGGATGTGGTCGTTGGTGACGATGTGCTGCTCGTTGTCGATGGCGAATCCGGAGCCGGACGCGGACGCGCCGGAGCGGCCCCCGACCATCACCGAGACCACCCCGGGCACCGTCTTGCCGGCGGCGGTGACCAGCTCTGCCGGCACCGGCGCGGCGGACGCCGCGGTCGGACCCGGCGCGCCCCGGTCGGCCGCCCAGGTGCCGGCCGCCGCGCCGGAGACGGTGGAGAGCGCCACCACCGCCGCCACGCTCAACAGCCGGTGCCGTAGGCTCCGCCGCCCGGCCTCCGGCCCACCCCCGGGTACGTCCCGGTGGCCGCGCCCGTCCGGGTCCAGCTCCGGCGAGACGAACCACGGACCGCGTGGCTCGCCGAGTCCGGTCTGCACTGCCATGCTGGCTCCTCACGTGTCGTGCGGTAGTGGTGTGCGGGTCAGGGCAGGCGGGAGAACCACCGCAGCGAACCGGCCGCGGCTCCCATGGCCAGGACCAGTCCGAGGCCGATGAAGCGGGCCGAGATGTCCTGCCGCTCGGTGCGGTAGCCGACCGAGGTGCCGATGTCCTCGTAGACGTCCTTCAGCTCGGCGGTGGTGGACGCCTCGTGGAAGCCGCCGCCGGTCTGCTCGGCGACCGCTCGCAGCGTCTGGCCGTCCACCGGCACCTGGATCGCCCGGCCACCCCTGTCGACCGAGCCGCCCGGGGTGCCGAAGGAGATGGTGTGCACCGGCACCTTCGCGGCGACGGCCTGGTCGGCGGCCTCCATCGGGTCCATGCCGGAGGTGTTCGCGCCGTCGGAGAGGATGATGATCCGGGCCGGTGGCGGATCCTTGGCGGCGGTGGCGTCCAGGCTCTTGACCGCGCCCAGCGAGGTGCTGATCGCCTCGCCGATGGCGGTGCCCTGCACGCCGGTGATGCCTTCGGCCAGCCGCCCGATCCCGTCGTGCAGCGCCTCCCGGTCGGTGCTCGGCGGCACCAGCACGGCCGCGCTGCCGGCGAACGCGACGAGCCCGACGTTGAACTCGTCCGGGAGCCCGTCGACGAACCGGCGGCCCGCCTCCTTGGCCGCGCTCAACCGGTCCGGGTCCACGTCACCGGCGAGCATCGAGGTGGAGACGTCCACCGCCACCATCACGGTGGCCCGCTCCCGGGGCACCCGCACCTCCGCCTCGGGCCGGGCGAACCCGACCACCAGCAGCGCGAGCATGCCGAGGAACAGGCCCGCCGGGACGTGCCGCCGCCAGGCCGGGCGGCGCGGGGCGACCCGGTCGAGCAGGCGCAGGTTGGTGAAGCGCACCGCGTACCGGCTCTGCCGCCGTTGCAGCACCAGATAGCCGGCGACGAGCGCGACGACGGCGAGCAGCAGCCAGAGACGGGCGGGTGACTGCCAGGTCATGCGACACCTCCGCGGGCGGCGGCCGGCACGGTGGCCAGGCGGCGCTGCTCGTGCACGTACCGGACGACGTCCGCACACCAGTCCCGGTCGGTGCGCAGCGCCAGGTGGGTCGCGCCGGCCCGGCGCAGCGTGCGGCGTACCTGGTCGCGCTGCTCGGCGGCGGCGCGGGCGTACCGCTCGCGCAGGCCCGGGTCGCCGGTCCACACCTCGCGGTGCCGGCCGCTCTCCGGGTCGACGAGCGTGATCAGGCCGACGTCCGGCAGTTCCAGCTCGCGCGGGTCGGTCACCTCGACCGCGAGCACCTGGTGGCGTACCGCGAGGCGGCGCAGCGCGGCCGCCCACGGCGGCGGCGCGGCGTCCGGGTCGTCGGGCAGCTCGTCGAGGAAGTCGGAGACGATCACCACGAGCCCGCGCCGGGTGGCCACGCGCTGGAGGCCGTCCAGCCCGTCGACCAGGCCCGGCGCCGCGTCCCGCGGGCCCGCGCCGGCCGCGCCCGCGCCGCCGGAGTCCGGCAGGTCGCCGGTACGCGGGGCGCCGAGCAGCGCGCGGAGCAGCCCGAGCAGATGGGTGCGCCCGCTGCGGGCCGGGAACCGGCGCAGCCCGTCCGAGGTGAGCACCTGAGCGCCGAGCCGGTTGCCGACCCCGGCGGTGAGGAAGCCGACCGCCGCGACGGCGGCCACCGCCAGTTCCCGTTTGTCCAGCGTGGACGTGCCGTACTCCATGCTGGGGCTGGCGTCGACGAGCAGCCAGGTGGTCAGTTCCCGGTCCGCGTCGACCTCCCGTACGTGCGGCACCGTGGTCCGGGCGGTGACCGCCCAGTCCATCCGTCGTACCTCGTCCTCGCCGGGCCGGTACTCGCGGCTGCCGGCCGCCTCGCTGCCGGGACCGGGGAGCAGCCCCCGGTACCGCCCGTGCAGCAGGCCGTCGAGCCGTCGGGTCACCGTCAGCTCCAGCCGGCGCAGCCGCTGGTCCGGGGCGAGGTCGGCGAGCCCCGGTTCGGCTCCGCCGGTCATGCCGCCGCCAGGTCGTTCATCGTCTCGGTGGGGCCGTTCACCAGCCGGGGCGGCGGCACCGCCTCGATCACGCGGCGCACCACGTCCTCGCCGGAGATCCCGTCGGCGATCGCGTCGAAGGAGAGCACGAGCCGGTGCGCCAGCACGTCCACCGCCAGTTCCCGGATGTCCTCGGGGAGCACGTAGTCCCGTCCGTGGATCAGCGCCTGCGCTCGGGCGGCGGCCACCAGGCCGAGCGTGGCCCGGGGGCTGGCCCCGTACGCCAGCAGGGGCGCGACGTCGGGCAGGCCGAAGCGTTCCGGGTCGCGGGTGGCGAGGATGAGCCGGACCACGTACTCGGCGAGCGCGTGGTGGACGAAGACGTCGGTGGCGCGGCGCTGGAGGTCGCGCAGCCGGGTCGGGTCGAGCACGGTACTCGCGGTGGGCCGCTCGGTGCTCATCCGGTAGAGGATGGCCAGCTCGTCGGCGTCGCTCGGGTAGTCGACCACGACCTTCATCAGGAAGCGGTCGCGCTGCGCCTCGGGGAGCTGATAGACGCCCTCGGACTCGATCGGGTTCTGGGTGGCCAGGACGAGGAACGGGTCCGGTACCGGCCAGCTCCGGCCGGCGATGGAGACCTGCCGCTCGGCCATCGCCTCGAGAAGCGCCGACTGCACCTTGGCCGGGGCCCGGTTGATCTCGTCGGCGAGCACCAGGTTCGCCATGATCGGCCCCAGCTCCACGTCGAACTGCTCGGTGGAGGCGCGGTAGATGCGGGTGCCGACGATGTCGGAGGGAACCAGGTCGGGGGTGAACTGGATGCGGGAGAACGTGCCACCGACCACTGTGGCGAGCGTCTGCGCCGCCAGCGTCTTGGCCACCCCCGGGACGCCCTCCAGCAGGCAGTGGCCGTCGGCGATCAGGGCGGTGAGCAGGCGGTCGACGAGCCGATCCTGCCCGACGATCACGCGTTTGACCTCGACGAGGGTCTGTTCCAGCTCGACGCCACTCGCGTCGGCGTCGACCGGGCTGAGCACGCTGGCCGGGGTGTCCGAGATGTCCGTCACGGTGCTTGCTTCCCGTGCCGGACCGGCGACAAACGTCGGATTATCGGCCCCTGGCCGGTGGTCGGCGGGCCGGACCGGCAGCATCTCCCCAGTCGGGCGGGAACGGCACGAAGCGGTGCGCCACCGGCCGGACCGGTACGGAACACGACACCGGCCCCCGCCGGAGCGGGGGCCGGTGCGGGGCCGGACGGGTCAGTTGGCGATGACCAGGTGGAACGGCCGGTCCGAGGCGCTGCCGGAGGAGCTGCGCGTCTGCACGAAGACGGCGTTCGGGGTCAGCGTGCGGGGCGCTACCGACACCTCACCGGCCGGCGGCACGTTCGCCGTGTCGTTCGTGCCGATCGTCGCCACGTACGCCTTGGCGGACACGTTGTAGTCCAGCAGCACCTGGTACTGCCCGGCGGACACCCCGACGCCCGGGGTGAACCGGAACGAGGACACCACGTTGCCGGAGTGCTGCAGCAGCGTGCCGTTGGCCGCCACGACGGCCCAGGCGACCTGGCCGGCCGCCGGCGGGGCCAGGGTGGCCCGCATCGCGGTCCGGGCGGCCTGCCGCTCGGCGGCGGTCACCGGCGGCTGGGCCGTGGAGTGCCGGGGGCCGGGCTGCGGCTTCGCCTCGGACTGGGCGGCCGCGGCGATCCCGCCACCGGCCAGGCTCAGCGACAGCGCGGCGAGCGCCACCACCGTCGCCTTGCGCTTGAAGAATGTGGCCATGAGTTCTCCCTTTGTAGACCGTGGTGATACGGCGACTGCGCGGGAAATTGCGGATCATCGAATATCCGCCAGGGAGCGCACCGCTTGTGAGCTGGCCTTACTACAGAGAGTCGCGACGTCTCAACCAGGTGGAACCTAGCACCGGAAAATGCGGGCGGTCAATAGCACTATTGCGTGTCCGACCGATCCGCAAAGCTGCCCGAAATTGCGAGGAACAATTCACGAAATTGTTTCGGAGGGCACCACGCCGACCCGGCTCCGGGTAGCCTGACCCTCATGATCACCATGGCGGGTCCACCCCGGGCGGGCACCCGGGGCGGCCGCCTGGCCACCGCCGCGTGCTGGCTCGCGGTCGCGCCGGTCGCCGCGTGGGCACTGGTACGCCTGACCGGGCTGGAACGCGGTCCACTGGTGCTGGCGATCGCGTTCACGCCGTACGTCGCCGCCGTGGCACCGGTCGTGGCGGTGGCGGCGCTCGCCCTGCGGCGCCGCGCCCCGGCGGTGGTCGCGGTGCTGGCCGCGGTGGCGCTGATCGGCGCGGTGGCGCCCCGCGCGATCCCCGGCGACCGGCCCGCCGCCGACGGGCCGACGCTGCGGCTGCTCACCGCCAACCTGCGCCTCGGCTCGGCCGACCCGGCGGCGCTGGTGGACCTGGTCCGGAACCGCCGGGTCGACGTGCTCACGGTGCAGGAACTCACCCCGCCGCTGGCGGCCGAGCTGGACCGGCTCGGCCTGGCCACGCTGCTGCCGCACCGGTCGCTGAGCCCGGAGGTCGGCTCGACCGGCTCCGGCGTGTACGCCCGGCACCCGCTGCGCGACACCGGTCACCGGCGCAACCAGGGGTTCTTCTTCACCCAGGCGTACGCGACGGTGGTGGTGCCGGGGGCGCCGCCGCTGCGGGTGGAGTCGGCGCACCCGGCCGCGCCGTACGCCCTCGACGTGGTGCCGGACTGGTGGACCGACCAGCGCGCCCAGCCGCCGACCACCCCGGACGGCGGGCTGAGCGTGCTGGCCGGGGACTTCAACGCCACGCTCGACCACGCCGCGCTGCGGGACCTGATCGCCACCGGCTACACCGACGCGGCGGACGCGGCCGGAGCCGGGTTCGGCGGCACCTGGGGCCCGTACGACGGCGACCCGATCCCGCCGGTCACCATCGACCACGTGCTCGTCGACCGGCGCATCGCGGTGCGCGCCGCCGGCACCCATCCGGTGCCGGGGAGCGACCACCGCGCGCTGCTGGCCGAGCTGCGCCTGCCCGCCGGATGAGTCAGGCCGCCGTCCCGCCCGCCACCCGGGCCCGGTCCAGGCCGTAGGTGAGCGCGTCGACAAGGGCGTGCCAGCTCGCCTCGACCACGTTCGGGTGCACGCCCACCGTGGTCCAGTCGCGGCCGACGCCGGCGGTCTCCACCAGCACGCGCGTCACCGCGCCGGTGCCGTGGCTGCCCTCCAGGATGCGGACCTTGTAGTCGGCCAGCTCGAAGTCGCGCAGCTCCGGGTAGTGCCGGGCCAGGCCGACCCGCAGCGCCTCGTCCAGCGCGTTGACCGGGCCGTTGCCCTCGGCGGTGGCGATCACCCGCTCACCGCGTACCCGGATCTTCACCGTCGCCTCGGAGACCACGGCACCGTCCTCGCGGTGCTCGACGATCACCCGGTACGACTCCAGCGCGAACGGCCGGGCCGGCGCGGCATCCGGCAGCTCGGAGCGGACCAGCAGCTCGAACGAGGCGTCGGCGGCCTCGAACGACCAGCCGTCGGCCTCCAGCTCCTTGACCCGCCCGGTGACCCGGGACAGGGTGTCCGGATGGCCGGCCAGGTCCAGACCGAGCTCACGGCTCTTGAGCTCGATGCTGGCCCGGCCGGCCATCTCGGTCACCAGGATCCGCATGTCGTTGCCCACCACGGTGGGTTCCACGTGGTTGTAGAGCAACGGGTCGACCTTGATCGCGCTCGCGTGCAGCCCCGCCTTGTGAGCGAAGGCGGCGGCCCCGACGTAGGCCTGGTGGGTGTCGGGGGCGATGTTGGCGATCTCGGCGATGGCGTGCGAGACCCGCACCATCTGTTCCAGGCAGCCCTCCGGTAGGACGGGCATGCCCAGCTTGAGCTGAAGATTGGCGACGATCGCGAAGATGTCGGCGTTGCCGGGGCGTTCGCCGTACCCGTTGGCGGTGCCCTGCACGTGCCGGACGCCCGCCTCGACCGCGGCGATCGTGTTGGCGACGGCGCAGGCGGTGTCGTTCTGCGCGTGCATGCCGAGTCGTTCCGGCGCGATCCCGGTCCGCGCCACCAGTCCCTCGATCACGGCGGTGACCTGGGAGGGCAGCATGCCGCCGTTGGTGTCGCAGAGCACGAAGCGCTCGGCGCCGGCGGCCAGCGCGGTCTCCGCCACGGCGGCGGTGTAGCCGGGGTCGAACCGGAACCCGTCGTAGCAGTGCTCCCCGTCGACGAAGACGCGCCGCCCCTGCGCCACCAGGTACGACACGGTGTCGCGGATCATGGCGAGGTTCTCCTCGGCGGTGGTGCGCAGCGCCCGCTCCACGTGCCGCAGGTCCGCCTTGGCGACCAGGGCCACGGCCGGGGTCTGTGCGTCGAGCAGGCCGCGCACCTGCGGGTCGTCCTCGACCGCGAGGCCCGCCTTGCGGGTGGCTCCGAAGGCGACCAGGATCGCGTGCCGCAGCTCCAGCTCGGTGCGGGCGCGGCGGAAGAACTCGGTGTCCTTGGGCACCGCGCCCGGCCAGCCGCCCTCGATGAAGCCGACTCCGAGGTCGTCGAGCAGGCGGGCCACCGCCAGCTTGTCGACCACCGAGTACGTGAGCCCTTCGCGCTGCGCGCCGTCGCGCAACGTCGTGTCGTACACCTGGAACGTCATCGGAGTCCTCTTCTCGTGCCCTGGGGAGCAAACAAAAAGACCCCCCGCGGATGCGGGAGGTCTGCGCGCTCGGCGAGGGAAGGCCGGCGCGCTAGCTGCTAATGATCAGGACGAAGCTGGTCACGACCCGTACTCTGCCACCCCGCCCCGGGTTTTGGGAGGCGAAACCCATATTCCGGGACGACAGCCCGCGCGACGCTCGACGCCGAGGCGCTCCTCGCCGGCGCCGGGGCCTGACCATGGGTCTCGACGCGATCAAGGCGGGCCTGCCCGAGTACGCCAAGGACATCCGGCTCAACCTCGGCTCCACCATCACCACCTCGACGCTGAAGCCGGAGCAGGCGTGGGGCACCGCCCTGGCCTGCGCGGTGGCGGCCCGCAACCCGGTGGTGCTGCGGGAGATCGCCGCCGAGGCGGCCGGTCACCTCACCCCCGAGGCGGTCGAGGCCGCCAAGGGCGCGGCGGCGGTCATGGCGATGAACAACGTCTACTACCGGGCCAAGCACCTGATCGGCGACGAGCAGTACGCGTCGCTGCCGGCCCGGCTGCGGATGCAGATCATCGCCCGCCCCGGCGTGGAGAAGACCGACTTCGAGCTGTGGTGCCTCGCCGTCTCGGCGATCACCGGCTGCGGCGTCTGCCTGGAGTCGCACGAGAAGACGCTGCGCGCCGCCGGGTTCAGCCGTGAGCAGGTGCACGAGGGGCTGCGGATCGCCGCCGTCGTCCACGCCGCCGCGGTGACCCTGGACGCGGAGGCCGCACTGGCCTGATCCACCGGCCCGCGCGCCCCGACCGGCACCGCGCGGGCCGACGACCCGAGGGGCCGGCGTCACCACCGTGGCGCCGGCCCCTCGGCGTCGGCGGGCCGGCCCTCCGGCGGTTGACCCCCGGACAGCGTGGGTAACCCTCCCGACTGATGACGGCGCCGCGACGGCCGCGGCCCTGGAGGACGGGAGGCGGCACATGGACGAACTGGACCCGCGCGCCACGCACGGCGGCACCGAGCCGATCCTCGACGACGGCCGGGGCGCGGTCGCCGGCGGCGCTCCGGCCGGTGCCTTCGACCCGTGGCGTTACCGCGACGAGGCGGGTGTGGCGAGCGCCGACCTGACCGGCTACAAGGTCGAGGCCACCGACGGCGCCATCGGCAAGATCGACCGGACGAGTCACGAGGTGGACGACAGCTACCTGGTCGTGGACACCGGGCCGTGGATCTTCGGCAAGAAGGTGATGCTCCCGGCCGGCACCGTGAACCACGTCGACCACGACGCCCGCACCGTGCACGTCGACCGGGAGAAGGACCAGATCAAGGCCGCTCCCGAGTACGACGAGTCCAGCCACGCCGACCCGGGCTTCCGGGACCGGCTGGGCGGCTACTACGGCGAGAACCACTCGGCGCTGCCGCCGGACGTACCGCCGCGCATCTGACACCTCGGCGACGGCCGGCGGGGACGTACACACGCCCCGCCGGCCGTTACCGTGTCGGATGTGGACGCTCCCGAGAGCCCCTTCCCCGCCCTGTTCAACTTCCGCGACGTCGGCGGCTACGCCGCCGGTGACGGACGCACCGTCCGCCGTGGCCGGCTCTACCGCTCCGACTCGCTGCACCGCATCGACGAGACCGACCGGAGCGCGTTCACCGCGCTCGGCATCCGCACCGTGATCGACCTGCGCCGGCCGTCCGAGGTGGAACGCGACGGGCGGGTGCCCGACTACGACGGCCTGACCTACCGGCACATCCACCCCGAGCACGCCGACTGGGGCGCGAACCGGTTCGACGACTCCGGCGTCAGCCTGGCCCGCTACCTGGCCGACCGGTACGCCGACCTGGCGCGTACCGGCACCGCCGGGCTCGCCGAGGCGGTCGGGCTGATCGCCGACAGCGCCAACGCCCCGGTGGTGGTGCACTGCGTCGCCGGCAAGGACCGCACCGGCATCGTCTGCGCGCTCACGCTCTCCGTGCTCGGGGTGCCAGACGAGGACGTGGTCGCCGACTACGCGCTCAGCACCGCCGCGTCGCGGCGCTTCACCGCCTGGGTCCGCTCCACGCTGCCGGACGCGGAGGAACCGCCACCGCCGTTCCTGGAGTCACCGGCCGAGACGATGGAGCTGTTCCTCACGGAGTTGCGCGCCGGCTACGGCTCCGTCGAGGGCTACCTGACCCATGCGGGCGTCACCGACGCGCAGCTGGAGTCCCTGCGTACCCACCTCCTGGACTGACCGCCGCCGCGCGGTGATCGAGGAGCGGACTCCTCGATCACCGCGAAGGGCCGTCAGAGGACCCGGGTGACCCAGCCGTGCGGGTCGGCGGCGCGGCCGCGCTGGATGTCGACGAGCTTCTGCCGCAACGCCATCGTGGCCCGGCCCGGCTCGCCGCCGCCCACGAGGAACTCGCCGTCGGGGAAGCGCACGCCGCCGATCGGGGTGATCACGGCGGCGGTGCCGCAGGCGAACACCTCGCGCAGCCGGCCGCTCGCCGCGTCGGCCCGCCAGTCGTCGAAGCTGACCGGCGCCTCCCGCACCTCGTGCCCGGCCTCGGCGGCGAGGGTGAGGATCGCGTCGCGGGTGATGCCCGGCAGGATCGTGCCGCCCAGCGGCGGGGTGACGATGCTGCCGTCGTCGTAGACGAAGAAGACGTTCATGCCGCCCAGCTCGTCGACGTACCGCCGCTGCACCGCGTCCAGGAACACCACCTGGTCGCAGCCGGCCTCGATCGCCTCGGCCTGCGCGGCGAGCGAGGCGGCGTAGTTGCCGCCGCACTTGGCCGCGCCGGTGCCGCCGGGCGCGGCCCGGGTGTAGTCCGGCGAGACCCAGACCGTCACCGGCTTCACGCCACCGGCGAAGTACGCCCCGGCGGGCGAGGCGATGACGCAGTAGAGGTATTCGTTGGCCGGGCGCACCCCGAGGAAGACCTCGCTGGCGAACATGAACGGACGCAGGTAGAGGCTGGCGTCCTCGTGCTCGGGAATCCACGCCTGGTCGATCTCGACCAGGCGGCGCAGCGACTCCACGAACGTCTCCCCCGGCAGCTCCGGCATGGCCAGCCGGCGGGCGGACGCGTTGAACCGGGCCGCGTTGGCCTCCGGGCGGAACATCGTCACCGCGTCACCGGTGCGGTACGCCTTCAGCCCCTCGAAGATCTCCTGCGCGTAGTGCAGCACGGCCGCGGCCGGGTCCATCGGGATCGGCGCGCGTGCCTCCAGGCGGGCGTCGTACCAGCCCTTGCCCTCGGCGTAGCGGATGGTGACCATGTGATCGGTGAACACCCGGCCGAAGCCCGGGTTCGCCAGCAGGGCGGCCCGGTCGGCGGCGGATACCGGCGCGGGATTCGGACGGATCTCGAAATCGAGCATGTCACCACCGCTCATCGCGCTGACCTCCCTGCGGGTTGACGGCATGCGGGATCGCACGCCGACGTCACTGGTGCCAGAAAACTTACCCCGAACGGTCGTTCAGCGGATAGCTCCGCCCCGGCGGAAGCGACGCGCCGGACGGTCGGGTGGGCCCGGTGACGGGTCTGGCGGCCCGGTACCGGGCCGCCAGGAAGGTCGGCCCGGTCAGGGTACGGCGTAGGCGGCGAGCCGGTCGCCGACCTCCTCGGTGCGCAGCGGCGCCCCCGGCGTACGCGCGGCCAGCTCGGTGCCGACCGCGGCGGTGACCCGGGCGGCGGCGTCGGCGTGGCCGAGCTGGTCCAGCAGCAGCGCGGCGGACAGCACCGCGGCGACCGGGTCGGCGACGCCCTGGCCGGCGATGTCCGGCGCCGAGCCGTGCACCGGCTCGAACATCGACGGGTAGCGCCCCTCGGGGTTGATGCAGCCGCTGGCCGCGAGCCCGATGCCACCGGTCACGGCGGCGGCGATGTCGGTGAGGATGTCGCCGAACAGGTTGTCGGTGACCACCACGTCGTACCGGGACGGGTTCGTCACCAGGAACATCGCGGCGGCGTCGATGTGCTGGTACTCCGTGGTCACGTCCGGGTGCTCGGCGGCCACCGCGGCGAAGGCGCGCGCCCAGAGCGACCCGGCGTGCGTGAGCACGTTGGTCTTGTGCACGAGCGTGACCTTGCGCCGCTCCCGGCGGCCGGCGCGGGTGAACGCGTCGCGGATCACCCGCTCGACGCCGTGCCGGGTGTTCAGGCTCTCCTCGGTGGCCACCTCGGCCGGGGTGTCCCGGTGCAGCGCGCCACCGGCGCCCGCGTACAGCCCCTCGGTGCCCTCGCGGACCACGACGAGGTCGACCTCGCCGGGCTTGACCGCGGCGAGCGGGCCGGCGACGCCGGGCCAGAGCCGGGACGGGCGCAGGTTGACGTACTGGTCGAAGGCGAACCGCAGCTTGAGCAGCAGGCCGCGCTCCAGCACGCCCGGCGGCACCGTCGGGTCGCCCACCGCGCCGAGCAGGATCGCGTCGTGACCGGCCAGCTCGTCGAGGACGGAGTCGGGCAGCACCTCGCCGGTGCGGTGATAGCGCGCCGCGCCCAGGTCGTACTCGGTGGCCTCGATCCCGGGCACCACCGCGTCGAGGACCTTGCGGGCCTGCGCGACCACCTCGGGTCCGATGCCGTCGCCGGCCACCACCGCGATGTGTGCCACCTGAGGCTCCTCGTCTCGTCGTTAGGCGCAACCGTACGTCGCCGTCCCGGCCCCCGGTACGAATCTTCCAACATCCGGGACGGTGAATCACAGGAGGCTCCCAGCCGACACTCATGGTGCGGTCATCTCCACTGCTTAGGGTCGGGGTCACGGGTCGACGGGGGCCCGGAATCCGGCACCGCCGCGACGCGGCGGCGACCACCGAGGGGGCAGGTGTCATGCGGATCGAGCACCGGCGGGCCCACTGGGCGGACGAACAACCACGTACCCGTTGGATCGACCAGTCCGCGTTCCGCCCGCTCCGGCCGGACCTGCACCTGGGCGCCAACCACCGCGTCGAGCGGGCCGGCACCGCGACCTCCGGCCGGATCAGCGTCCGGCACACGGTGACCACCTCGACCGCCGACTACACCCTGCTGCTCAACGCGCCGGAGTGGTTCGGCCACCGGGCGGTGAGCGAGGCGCTGCGTGACGCCGTCGCCGAGCTGCGCGCCGTCGACCTCACCTACGGCCCGAACCGGCCGGACAGCCTCGTGTCCCGGCTGCGCCGCGACGAGATCAGCCCCGACTCGTACCCCCCGCTGGCCGACCTGGTCGACCTCTGCGCCGCGATGCGGGCGGCGACCGACGGCTGGTTCGACGCCTGGGCGGTGCCCGGCGGCTTCGACCCGGGCGGCCTGCTCGGCGGCTGGGCGGTGGAGCGGGCCGCGGCGCGGTTGCGCGCCGCCGGCATCCACGACTACGCCGTGCTCACCGGCGCCGACCTGACGGTACGCGGACACGCGGCGCACGGCGGGCCGTGGCGCGTCGCGGTGCACCACCCCACCGACACCCGGCGCACGCCCGTCGTGCTGGAGATGACCACGGGCTCGGTCGGCACCTCCGGCGTCACCGGCCGCCGCGGGCACGTCGTCGACCCGCACACCGGGGAGCCGACCGACCGGCTGGTGGCCGCCACCGTGCTCGGGCCGAACCTGGCAGTCGCCGACGCCTACGCCACCGCCCTGTACGCCGCCGGACCGGCCGGGCTGGCCTGGTTCCGCCACGACGCGGACTACCGCCCCCTGTTCGCGCACCACCGGCGCTGATCTGCTGTCTGGCGCGGAGCGCGATCGGCCCCCACGGTCTCGGCAACGACCGTGAGGGCCGGTCAGCGACGAGTGCGCGTGGCTCGCGCAATCGAGGGGTGCGGGCCGAGGGGCCGGGCGCCCGACCGCGCCACCCGAAGACGGGCCGGGGATCGACTCAGCGGAAACCGCATCGGTACGCTAGCGAATCGACGCAACTCGAGGCAAGAGTCTCCACAGCGGACGTCGCGGGAACGATGTCGGCAATCAGCGGTGAACGCACGGTGGGGCAGAGGTGACGGGCCCGGCCCGGGATGGCACGCTGTCCGCCGTGAGTTTCGATCTGAGCGTGTGGGCCCTGCCGAACGGGGCGACACCGGAGCAGGTGCGGGCGGCCGTGCAGCAGTGCCGCGAGGGCTGGCACAGCGAGCAGCACCCCGATCCGCGACTCGTCGCCTTCTACCGGGCGATCACCGCGAGCTACCCGGACCGTCCGGCCCGGCCGGATACGCCGTGGGAGGTGGCGCCGTTGCACACGGCCGCCGACCACATCGAGATGAACCTGCATCCGACCTGCCCGGATCAGGTCCTGCTGGACATCGAGCGGCTGGCCGGCGAGCACGACCTGATGCTCTTCGACGCGCAGGACGGCTCGGTCTACCCGCCACCGGCCCGCGTCCGTTCCTGACCCACCGGAACGACGAAGGGCCCGGCCGATGCGGCCGGGCCCCGATCCGTCTGCGTCCGGACTACTCGTCGCGCAGGTCGGCCGCGCTGGCCGCGACCGCGCCGATCGAGTCGGCCGCGGAGGTGAGCAGGTCGGCGCCGAGCGCCTGGTCGACGGTGAGCGTCATCAGCGTCTCACCACCGGCCTCGCGGCGGGCCACCTGCATGGCGGCGATGTTGACGCCGGCCTCGCCGAGCAGGGTGCCGACGGTGCCGACCACGCCGGGCCGGTCGGCGTAGCGCAGGAAGACCAGGATGCCCTCCGCGCCGATCTCCACGTCGAAACCGTCCACCTCGGTCAACTTGAACACGTCGCGGGTGCCGGTGTGCGCCACGGTGCCGGAGACGCGGACGGTGCGCCCGTCCGGCAGCGCCCCGCGCACGGTCACCAGGTTCGGGTGGTCGACCGTCTCGCCCGGCGTGGCGAGCGTGACCTCGACACCCCGCTCGGCCGCCAGGTGCGGCGCGTTGACGTAGGTGACCTGCTCCTCCACCACGGAGCTGAACAGCCCCTTGGTCGCGGCGAGCTTGAGCACCGACACGTCGTGGGCGGCGATCTCGCCGCGCACCTCGACGGTGACGCTGGCGGCCACCCCGCCGGCCAGGGCGGTGAACGCCCGGCCCAGCTTCTCGGCCAGCGGCAGGAGCGGGCGGACGTCCTCGGCGACCACGCCGCCGGCCTGCACGTTCACCGCGTCCGGGACGAACTCGCCCTGCAGCGCGAGCTTGACGCTCTTGGCCACCGCGAGGCCGGCCTTGTCCTGCGCCTCGTTCGTGGAGGCGCCCAGGTGCGGGGTGGCCACCACGTTGTCGAAGGCGAACAGCGGCGAGGAGGTGCACGGTTCCTTGGCGTACACGTCGACGCCGGCGCCGGCGACCCGGCCCTCCGCGATCGCGTCGGCGAGCGCCTGCTCGTCGACCAGACCGCCCCGGGCCGCGTTGACGATCCGGACGCCCGGCTTGACGATCGCCAGTTCCTTCTCGCCGATCAGGCCGACCGTCTCCGGCGTCTTCGGCAGGTGGATCGAGATGAAGTCGCTCTCCCGCAGCAGCTCCTCCAGCCCGACCAGGCGGACACCGAGCTGCGCGGCGCGGGCCGGCTGGATGTACGGGTCGTACGCGATCAGCCGGGTGCCGAACGCGGCGATGCGCTGCGCGAAGAGCACGCCGATACGGCCGAGGCCGACCACGCCCACGGTCTTGCCCTGGATCTCGACGCCGGTGTACTTGGACCGCTTCCACTCCCCCGCCTTGAGCGCGGCGCTGGCGCTGGCGGTGTTCCGGGCCACGGCGAGCAGCAGCGCGAGGGCCTGCTCGGCGGCGGAGACGATGTTGGAGGTGGGAGCGTTGACGACCATGACGCCACGTGCCGTGGCGGCGGGCACCTCGACGTTGTCCAGCCCGACGCCGGCCCGGGCGACCACCTTCAGCCGCGGCGCGGCGGCGATCGCCTCGGCGTCGATCTGGGTGGCGCTGCGTACGATCACCGCGTCGGCCTCGGAGAGGGCGGAGAGCAGAGCGGGGCGGTCGGTGCCGTCCACGTGGCGCACGTCGAAGTCGTGCGCGAGCACCTCGATGGCGGCGGGGGCGAGTTCTTCGGCGATCAGTACGACAGGATTCATCGGTCCTCGTAGACGCTCGGTAATGGTTCGGCCTGGGGCGCCGGGACGCCGCGCTGCGCCCTGCGCCGATCCGTGCCACGGCCGTCGGGTGCGCTCGGGCACCACACCAAGGATGGTAGGTGGCTGCTCGCCCGGCGTGTCCCGGAGTGCGGGGTGAGGGCCCTCACACAGGCCCGTCGCACGCCTGTCATCCCCTGTTCACCGGACGCGGCGACTGGCGGGCTCCCCGTACAACGGAGGCAGCACCCGCACGGGGAGGGAGCCGCTGATGTCGGTAATGGTCCGGATCGCGCTGTTACGGCCGATGGTCCGGCTGGGCCCGCACCGGTGGGGGCCACGGTTGGCCGAGGTCCTGCTCACCCGGTCCCAGATGGTGAGCGGGCTGCCGGGCTCGACCGCCCGGCGCACGGCGGCGGCCGAGGAGGCGGTCACGCTCTGCCGGCGGCTGGCCGCCGAGCGGCCGGACCAGCACCGGGTCGCCCTGGCCCGGGCGCTGGTGGCCCGGGCCGCCGCGCCCGACACGGTTCCCGTC
The DNA here is from genome assembly GCF_027497355.1 of Micromonospora sp. WMMA1947. Classification (NCBI taxonomy): domain Bacteria; kingdom Bacillati; phylum Actinomycetota; class Actinomycetes; order Micromonosporales; family Micromonosporaceae; genus Micromonospora; species Micromonospora sp. WMMA1947. The sequence goes on from NZ_CP114909.1 coordinate 638,938, forward strand.
GCCGAGGCGATCGGCCAGCTCCGGGAGGCCATCGCGTACGTCGAGGACACCGACGACCGGTCGGAACTGGTGGTGCTCGCCACCGCCCGCGGGCTCCTCGCGCTGAACCTCCACCTGTGCGGGGAGGTGCGGGAGGCGCTCAGGCAGGCGCTGCGGGCCCGGGCGACCTGGCGCGCCTGCGGGGCGTTGCGTCCGCCGGAGCGGATGCGGTTGGCGCGGGCCCTGCTGGCGATCGGTGACGGCAAGGAGTCGCTGGGCCGGACGGAGGAGGCGAACACGGTCCGGCGAGAGGCGCTGGAGCTGCATCGCGGGCTTTCCGCCTATCGGCGGATCCAGTGGACAGGCATCGGCGCGTCCGCCGCGACGGACCTCGCCCAGGGCTTGGCGGCCACCGGTGCGGCACGCGAGGCCCTCGATTTGATCAAGGAGTCCCGCGTCGACGTGGAGCTGTGGAGCCGGGTCCAGCCCCGGTCGGGGCGACCGCTGCTGGCCCGGGCCATGCTGATCGAAGCGGAGTGCCGGGCGCAGTTGGACGAGCCGGAGGCGGCCGTGCGGCTCGCGGAGCAGGCCGTCGGCCGGCAGCGCGCGACGGCGACGGCCGGAACGCCGCACGCCGGGGCCGCGCTGGCACACGGGCTGCTCGTCCTCGGCGACCTCACCGCCCGGTCCGGCCGGCCGGACGACGCGGCCGCGCACCTGACCGAGGCGGCGGCGCTCGCCCGCAACGGCCACGACGACGTGCTGGCCCGGGCCCTGTTGGACATGCTCGAGCTGCGGGCCGCGGCCGAAGACCGGGCTGCGGTCGACGTCCTGCTGGCCGAGTTACTTCCGCTCTGCCGGGAGAACGCCGGGCGGCTGCCGGAGGTCTGGCGTCCCCGGCTCGCCCGCGCCCTGCTGCTCCGCTGCGCGCTGACAGTGGACGAGCCGACGACGGGCTCCGGCGGTTTGCCGGCGGAGGCACCAGGCCGGTGCGGGACAGCGCCGCCGGACGGACCGGCGGAGGACGGCCTGGCGGGCGGGGGCGCCGGGCCGGACGGAGACGGCCTGGCGGCCGGACGGGAGGCGGTCGAGCTGGCCCGGTTGCTGGCCGGCGGCGACCCGGCGTACCGGGACCTGCTCGGGCGGTGCCTCTTCACGCTCGCGGGCGCGGTGGACCTGGCCGGTGACCCGCGCGGGTCGGCCGAGCTGCTGCGCGAGTGCGTGACAGTGCGCCGCGAGCTGTTCGGCGTCGACCCGGTGGCGAGCCGGCTCGGGTTGGCGGAGGCCCTGTGCAACCTGGGCAACCGGATGCACGCCCTCGACCGGCTGGAGGAGGCGGTGGGGATCTACCGGGAGTGCCTCGATCTGCTGCGCGCCGACCCGGACCGGATCGACCGGGCGGAGCTGCTCACCCCGCTGCGCAACCTCGGGCTCACGCTGTCGCGTCTGAACCGCGGGGCCGAGGCGGAGCGGGTCCGGGACGAGGTCGCGGCCGTTCAGGAGACGGTCGGCGCCGGTCGCTCCGATCCGTCGTGACGGCCCGCGGCCCGACGCCGGGGAGAGCGTCGGGTCGCGGGCCGCACGTGGGGAGGGCTCAGGCGGTCTCGGTGATCGGCCGGTCGACCCAGCTCATCATGCCGCGCAGCTTCTGCCCGGTCTCCTCGATCGGGTGCGCCGCGCCCTCGGCCTGCCACTTGGCGAAGTTCGGCCGGCCGGCCTCGTCCTCGGCCACCCACTCGCGGGCGAACTCGCCGGACTGGATCTCGCCGAGGATCTTGCGCATCTCGTCCTTGACCCGGGAGTCGATGACGCGCGGGCCGCGGGACAGGTCGCCGTACTCGGCGGTGTCGGAGATGCTGTAACGCATCCGGGCGATGCCGCCCTCGTACATCAGGTCGACGATCAGCTTCAGCTCGTGCAGGCACTCGAAGTAGGCCACCTCGGGCGCGTAACCGGCCTCGGTGAGCACCTCGAAACCGGTCTGCACCAGCGCCGCCGCGCCACCGCACAGCACCGCCTGCTCGCCGAACAGGTCGGTCTCGGTCTCCTCGGTGAACGTGGTCCGGATCGCGCCGGCCCGGGTGCCGCCGATCGCCTTGGCGTACGCCAGGGCCAGGCCGAACGCGTTGCCGCTGGCGTCCTGCTCGACGGCGACCAGGCAGGGCACGCCCTTGCCGTCGACGTACTGGCGGCGCACCAGGTGACCGGGGCCCTTCGGGGCGACCATCGCCACGTCCACGTCGGCCGGGGGCTTGATCAGGCCGTACCGGATGTTGAAGCCGTGTCCGAAGAACAGCGCCTTGCCCGCGGCCAGGTTCGGCGCGATGGCCTCGGCGTAGATGTGCCGCTGGGCGGTGTCCGGGGCCAGGATCATGATCACGTCGGCCTCGGCCGCCGCCTCGGCGGGCGTGAGCACCCGCAGGCCCTGCTCCTCGGCCTTCGGCCGGCTCTTCGACCCGGCGGGCAGGCCGATCACCACGTCGACGCCGGAGTCGCGCAGCGACAGCGCGTGCGCGTGGCCCTGGCTGCCGTACCCGATCACGGCGACCTTGCGGCCCTGGATCAGGCCCAGGTCGGCGTCGTCGTCGTAGAACACCTCAACGCTCATTGACTTCCCTTTCGTACGGCGGTGCCCGTCGGCCCGTCGAAAAACTTGTGGGTACGGATCAGGCGGCGCGCAGGGCCGGGCCGGCGGTGATGGCCCGCGAACCCCGCCCGATGGCCACGGTGCCGGACTGGACCATCTCCTTGATCCCGAACGGCTCCAGGTCGCGCAGCAGCGCGTCGAGCTTGTCCGGCGTGCCGGTGGCCTCGATGGTCAGCGTGTCCGGCGCGACGTCGACCACCCGGGCGCGGAACAGGCCGACCGTCTCCAGCACCTGGGCGCGGGCCGTGCGGTCGGCGCGGACCTTGACCAGCAGCAGCTCCCGCGCCACCGACACCTGCGGGTCCAGTTCCACGATCTTGAGGACGTTGACCAGCTTGTTGAGCTGCTTGGTCACCTGCTCCAGCGGTGAGGACTCGGCGTTGACCACGATGGTGATGCGGGAGACGTCCGGGTTCTCGGTCTCGCCCACGGCGAGGCTGTCGATGTTGAACCCGCGCCGGGAGAACAGCCCGGAGACCCGGGCGAGGACACCCGGCTTGTTCTCCACGAGCACGGACAGCGTGTGCATAGTCATCTAGAGTTCGTCCTCGTCGAAGGCGGGACGCACGCCCCGCGCGAACATGATCTCGTCGTTGCTGGTGCCGGCGGCGACCATCGGCCAGACCATCGCGTCCTTGCCCACCACGAAGTCGATGACCACCGGCGCATCGTTGATCGCCATGGCCGCCTCGATGGTCTTGTCCACGTCGGCGGCGTTCTCGCAGCGCAGCCCGACGCAGCCCAGGGCCTCGGCGAGCTTGACGAAGTCCGGGATGCGGTGCTTGTGGGTGCCCAGCTCGGTGTTGGAGTAGCGCTCCCCGTAGAACAGGGTCTGCCACTGCCGCACCATGCCCAGGTTGCCGTTGTTGATCACGGCCACCTTGATCGGGATGCCCTCCAGGGCGCAGGTGGCCAGCTCCTGGTTGGTCATCTGGAAGCAGCCGTCGCCGTCGACCGCCCACACCGTGGTGTCCGGCTTGCCGACCTTGGCTCCCATCGCGGCCGGGACGGCGTAGCCCATGGTGCCCAGGCCACCGGAGTTGAGCCAGGTGTGCGGCTTCTCGTACGAGATGAACTGGCTGGCCCACATCTGGTGCTGGCCGACGCCCGCCACGTAGACCGCGTCCGGGCCGGCGATCTCGCCCAGCCGCTTGATCACGTACTGCGGGGAGAGCGTGCCGTCGGCCGGCTCCTCGAAGCCGAGCGGGTAGCGCTCGCGCAGGTCGTCGAGCTGGGCCCACCAGTCGGTCAGGTCCACCGACGGGTGCGCGGCCTGCTCGGCGGTGACCGCCGCGATCAGCTCGTCGATGACGTGCCGCGCGTCGCCCACGATCGGGACGTCGGCGTGCCGGTTCTTGCCGATCTCGGCCGGGTCGATGTCGGCGTGCACCACTGTCGCGTCCGGCGCGAACGAGTCGAGCCGGCCGGTCACCCGGTCGTCGAAGCGGGCGCCCAGCGCCACGATCAGGTCGGCCTTCTGCAGGCCGTAGACCGCGGCGACGGTGCCGTGCATGCCGGGCATGCCCAGGTGCTGGCGGTGCGAGTCGGGGAACGCGCCCAGCGCCATCAGCGTGGTGACCACCGGGATGCCGGTCTGCTCGGCCAGCTTGCGCAGCCCCTCGGTGGCGCCGGCCTTGAGCACGCCGCCGCCGACGTAGAGGACCGGGCGACGGGCCGAGGTCATCAGCCGGGCCGCCTCGCGAATCTGCTTGCCGTGCGGGTGCAGCGTGGGCCGGTAGCCGGGCAGGTCGAGCGTGGGCGGCCAGGAGAAGGTCGCCGGCGCCTGGAGCACGTCCTTGGGGATGTCGACGAGCACCGGGCCGGGGCGGCCGGTCGCGGCCAGGTGGAACGCCTCGGCAAGCACGCGGGGGATCTCGTCGGCGGTCTGCACCAGGAAGTTGTGCTTGGTGATCGGCAGCGTGATGCCCTGGATGTCCGCCTCCTGGAAGGCGTCCGTGCCGATCGACGGCCGGGCCACCTGCCCGGTGATCGCCACCATCGGGACCGAGTCCATGTACGCGTCGGCGATCGGCGTCACCAGGTTCGTCGCGCCGGGACCGGAGGTGGCGATGCACACACCGACCCGACCGGTGGCCTGCGCGTAGCCGGTGGCCGCGTGCCCGGCGCCCTGCTCGTGCCGGACCAGGATGTGCCGGACCGTGGAGTCGTAGAGCGGGTCGTAGGCGGGCAGGATCGCGCCGCCCGGAATGCCGAAGACCACGTCGACGCCGAGCGCCTCGAGCGACCGCACGAGCGAACCGGCGCCCGAGACCTGCGCGGTGGCGGGCTCCCGTACGGGCGTCTCGGTGGTGGCGGCCGCCGGAACGGTACGGCCGGAGCGGGCGGCGGGGTCGGAGTCACCGGCCGCGCCGGTGCCGGAACGGGCACGGCGGGCGGAGTGGGCGAGGGTCTCTGGCGTGGGTCTCGTCATGGCGGTTCAAGCCTTCGGAAGTGAGTGGGTGACGCGCTTCTCAGGATGGGACGGCGAGGTCCCGGCGATGGTCCGACGGCAACAAAAAAGCCCACGTGCAGGATGCACGGGGCCAGCGCACTCTCGGTGGGAGAGTGCGCTCAGGTAAGTACTCGCGGCGACCGGTTCGACGACATGCGGCTAAGCCTGACGCATCTCACGCGATGAGTCAACTGATCCCACATTTTGGTTCACGGACGTGGGCGTGTCGACCACCGGGACCCCCTCCGCGCCCGGCGCCACCTGCGAAGATCCCTCCAACGGGGGACGCTGCGCGGGCACCGCGGCTGGCGGACTGTTGCGCAGCCGGGGCAGCAGCGGCGAGGGGGCGCGAACCGGGGCGGGCGGCGGCACCGGCGGCATCGCGGTGTGCCGGTTGCCGGGCGCGGTGGCCGCCTCCAGCATCGCCTCCAGGTGCTCGGCCGGTACGCCCCAGCCGAACAGCGCGCCCTGCCCGAACCGGCAACCGGCGGCGACCACGGCGGCCAGCTCGGTCGGGTTGGTGACGCCCTCGGCGATCACCTCGAGCCCGAGCTGGTGGCCCAGGCGCATGACGATGTCGACCATCGGGGCGAACGCCGGGCCGTCCCGCCCGACCGGCCGGACCGGCTCGTGCTCGGCGACCAGACTGTGGTCGATCTTGAGGATGTCGATCGGCAGCCGCCGGAGCTGACCGAGCGACGAGTAGCCGGCGCCGAAGTCGTCGAGCGCGATCCGGACGCCGGTCAGCCGCAGCGCGGTGAGCCGCCGGATCAGCTCGTCCAGGTCGGTGGCGACAGCGTGCTCGGTGACCTCCAGCACCAGCCGCTGCGGCGGCACGTGGTGCGCGCGCAGCGCGTCGGCGACCTGGACCACGTACTCGGGGGCGTGCAGCTCGCGCGGCGACACGTTCACCGACACCCAGACGTCGTGCCCGTCGGCCAGCCAGCGGGAGAGCTGGAAGCAGGCCTGGTGCAACACCCACGCGCCGAGCTTGGCGATCATCCCGCACTCCTCGGCGAGCGGGATGAACTCGTCCGGCCGGACGTTGCCCAGCTCCGGGTGCCGCCAGCGCAGCAGCGCCTCCGCGCCGACCGGCCGCACCGACGGCAGCGAGGCCACCGGCTGGAAGACCAGCCGCAGCTCGTCGCGCTCGATCGCGCCGCGCAGCTCGTGCTCCATCCGGGTCCGCCGGCTCAGCAACTGGTCGTACGTGGCGTCGTAGCGCTCGATCCGGTTCTTGCCCCGCTGCTTGGCGTAGCGCAGCGCCAGGTCGGCGTTGCGCAGCAGCAGTTCGACGTCCTGCTCCCCCTGCCCGGCGGCCACCCCGATGCTCACCGACAGGAAGACCGGCCCGTCCCCCTGCTCGTACGGGCGGCCGAGCACCCCGAGCAGGCGGTCGGCGACCGGGCCGGGGTCGGCCGTCCCGTGCATCAGCACCGCGAACTCGTCACCGCCGAGCCGGGCGGCCAGGTCGCCCGGCCGCAGGTTGCCCCGCAGCCGCCGCCCCACCTCGATCAGCACCGCGTCGCCGACGTCGTGCCCGCGCATGTCGTTGACGTTCTTGAAGCCGTCCAGGTCGAGCCCGAGCAGGACGCACGGCCCGCCCGCCTCGGCGCTGCGGTGCAGGGCACGCAGCAGTCCGCGCCGGTTCGCCAGCCCGGTCAGCGGGTCGGTGTGCGCCAGCTCGCGGAAGTGCGCCTCCCGCTCGGCGAGCCGGATCGCGTAGCCGCGGACGTCGTTCAGCGCCAGGTACTGCCGGGTGACCAGGGCGAACCCCTCGACGGTGCCGGCCACGATGGCGTACCCGTCGAACCCGCCACCCTGCACCAGGTGGTACATCGCGGAGGCCGCCATGGCGAACATCGGCACGAAGGCGTACTCGCCGTCGCGGCGGATGAAGTCGACGTCGAGCTGCGTGAGGTCGGCCCGGCGCCCGGCCACGGCGGTGGCCAGCAGCCCGGCGGCGGTCAGCACCGCGCCGGTGAGCACCATGCCCGGGCCGGCCTGGCAGAGCCCGGCGGACACGGCCAGCCCGCCGGCCGTCACCGCTATCGCGCCGGCGGCGAGCAGCGTCAGCCACCCGCGCGGCGGCGCGACCCGCAGCACGACGATCATCGTGAGCCCGGTGGTGAGCGCCGCGCTCACGGTGGCCAGCACGATCGGCAGGCAGGCCACCGGGGTGGCGTCGCCGAGCAGCCGAGTCGGCTCGCTGAACGCCACCCAGCCGACGAACCAGAGCGCGCTGCCCATGATCAGGCCGTCGAGCAGCAGCCGGGCGGTGGCCGCACGGGTCGCGGCGGCGCCGGGCAGCCGCAGGACGGCGGCGCCGAGGCCGAGCGCGGCGAGCGTCGTACCGACGGAGACGAGGACCGCCCATCCGGTCCGCTGGCCCTGCCGGTGCGCCCAGTGGTCACCGGCGGCGAGCAGGCCGCCGAGACCGACCAGGAGGCTGAACAGGGCGGCACCGGCGGCGACCGCGAGCAGCAGGTGTGCCGGACGGCGGGGGCCGGTGCGGCGCCGCACCGACGCGGCGAGCAGCACGGCGGCGCCGGTCGCGGCGATCCCGCTCACCACCGCGACGGAGACCATCCCCGGGGACGACTGCACGCGTCAACTCTGCCGGATGAGTGCCTCTCGTGGGGCACCGGGTGTGCAACTGTTGGGACACAGGGTGCGCGCGGCGGGGTTGCCGCGCGAATGGTGTCAGACTGGTTGTCATGCCTGAGCTGCGGTCGAGGACCTCCACCCACGGTCGGACGATGGCCGGCGCCCGGGCCCTCTGGCGGGCCACCGGGATGACCGACGACGACTTCGGCAAGCCGATCGTCGCCATCGCGAACAGTTTCACCCAGTTCGTACCCGGTCACGTCCACCTCAAGGACCTCGGTGGCCTGGTCGCCGACGCGGTGGCCGAGGCCGGCGGCGTCGGCCGGGAGTTCAACACGATCGCCGTGGACGACGGCATCGCCATGGGCCACGGCGGCATGCTCTACTCGCTGCCCAGCCGGGAGCTGATCGCCGACGCGGTGGAGTACATGGTCAACGCGCACTGCGCGGACGCCCTGGTCTGCATCTCCAACTGCGACAAGATCACCCCGGGGATGCTCCTGGCCGCGCTGCGGCTCAACATCCCGACCGTCTTCGTCTCCGGCGGCCCGATGGAGGCCGGCAAGACGGTGGCGATCGAGGGCGTGGTGCACTCCAAGATCGACCTGATCGACGCCATGATCGCCTCCTCGAACGAGGCGGTCACCGACGACCAGCTCGGCGAGATCGAGCGCTCCGCGTGCCCCACCTGCGGCTCCTGCTCCGGCATGTTCACCGCCAACTCGATGAACTGCCTCACCGAGGCCATCGGCCTGGCGCTGCCCGGCAACGGGTCGACGCTCGCCACCCACGCCGCGCGGCGGTCGCTGTTCGTCGAGGCCGGACGCACCGTCGTGGAGATCGCCAAGCAGTGGTACGAGAACGACGACGCCTCGGTGCTGCCGCGCTCGATCGCCGGCCGGGAGGCGTTCGAGAACGCGATCGCCCTCGACGTGGCCATGGGCGGCTCCACCAACACGGTGCTGCACCTGCTCGCCGCCGCCCGCGAGGCGGAGCTGGACTTCGGCGTCGCCGACATCGACGCGATCTCCCGGCGGGTGCCGTGCCTGGCCAAGGTCGCCCCGAACTCGCCGAACTACCACATGGAGGACGTGCACCGGGCCGGCGGCATCCCCGCCATCCTCGGCGAACTGGACCGCGCCGGGCTGCTGCACCGCGACGTGCGCGCGGTGCACTCCCCCAACCTCGACACGTGGCTGGCCGACTGGGACGTCCGGGGCGGCTCGGCCACGCGCGAGGCGGTCGAACTGTTCCACGCCGCCCCGGGCGGCGTGCGGACCACCGAGCCGTTCTCCACCGCCAACCGCTGGTCGTCGCTGGACACCGACGCGGCCGGCGGCTGCATCCGGGACCGGGAGCACGCGTACAGCGCGGACGGCGGCCTGGCCATCCTGCACGGCAACCTCGCGCCGGCCGGCTGCGTGGTGAAGACCGCCGGTGTGCCCGAGGAGTGCCTGACGTTCCGCGGCCCGGCCAAGGTCTACGAGTCGCAGGACGACGCGGTGACCGCGATCCTCGCCAAGGAGATCGTCGCCGGGGACGTCGTGGTGATCCGGTACGAGGGCCCGAAGGGCGGCCCCGGCATGCAGGAGATGCTCTACCCCACGTCGTTCCTCAAGGGCCGTGGGCTGGGCCGCTCCTGCGCGCTGCTGACCGACGGCCGGTTCTCCGGCGGCACCTCCGGCCTGTCCATCGGGCACGTCTCCCCGGAGGCGGCCTCCGGTGGACTGATCGCGCTGGTCCGCGACGGCGACGAGATCGTCATCGACATCCCGGGCCGGTCGATCGAGCTGAACGTGCCCGCCGACGAGCTGGAGGCGCGCCGGGTGGCCGAGGAGAAGCGGGACCGCCCGTACACCCCTGTCGACCGTCAGCGTCCGGTGTCGGCGGCGCTGCGCGCGTACGCGTCGATGGCGACCTCGGCCAGCGACGGCGCCTACCGCCGCGTCCCGGAGTGACGTAAGGAAGGGCCCCTTCTTAACGCCTCCGGTAGAGGAGGGGGCCCTTCTTAACACCCGCGCGCCGGTAACGTCCGGCGGCGTGGAGACGACGGTGAGCTATGCGCGACTGGTCCGGCCGGCGATCGACCGGGCGTACGTAGGCGCCCGGTGGGGAGCACGCGCCCGGATGGAGACCTTCTACGCCGAACGGGGCTGCACACTCGGCGCGGAGAACAGCTTCTTCTCCGGCGTGCTGGCCCGGCCGATGCCCGCCGAGGCGCTTGCCGACGGCCTGATCTACACCTCCGGCAGCATGGACGAGGAGCTGGCGCAGGGCGTCGTCGTCCGGGACGCCGAGGGCGCCTGGCACCTCACCGACCTGGGGCGCGAGCTGACGCTGTTCGCCCAGCGGGCCACCGGTGAGGCCGCCGAGGAACTGTGGTCGACGCTGCCTGGAGTGCTGCCCGGCCTGAGCATCGTGCCCCGCCTCGCCGACCTGGTCGGCCGGGTGCTGGCACACGCGCAGGCCACCGGCGGGCCGGTGTTCCGGGCGATGTCCCCGCCGTACGAGCCGGAGGGCGCCTCCCCGGCGCTGCTGCTGGTCACCCGGCTGGGCTCGCTGCGCCACCACCGCGCCGACGCGCACCGGGCCGCGTGGCGGGCCGCCGGGCTGACCGCCGACGAGATCCGCGCGCTGCCGGACGGCCCGCAACGCGCGGCGATCGAGGCGGACACCGACCGCCGCGACGCGCCGGCGTACGCGGCGCTCACCGAGGCCGAGCGGTGGGAACTGCTGGCCGGCCTCGCCGCCCTGCCCAACTAGCGCCCGCAGCCTTAACAGCCGTCGGGTGGAACGCCATGGGTGTCAAACGGTGCCGTAGACACCCATGACGTTCCACTCACGGCGCAGCGGCGCGTCAGGACTGGGCGGGGTCCTCCTCGGCCGGGGCGGTGCCGTCTATCGGCAGGCCGAACTCCGCCGGTGAGTTCTCGTCGGTCCCGTCCAGGTCCGCGTGCGGGTCCTCCGGGGTGACGTCGTCGGGGTCGGCGCCTCCGGCGTGCAGTTCGGACAGCTCAACCGGATCAGTCATGCCGTCCTGGTACCCGCCGGGCGCCGCCCGAACCCGGCAGGTGTCGTTCCAGGCCGTCGAAGAGCAGGTCGAGGGTGAACTCGAACTCGGTCTGGGAGTCGCACCATCCGAGCGTCGGATCCGCCGCGTCGTGCGTCTCGGCGGCGACCATCGCGGCCAGGTGCGGCAGCCGTTCGGCCAGCGCCACCATCTCGGCCTCCGCTGCCTCCGCGTCCGCCTCCCCGCCCGCGTCCGGCCGGAACACCTCCTGGGCGAAGCCGAGCGCCAGGCTGCCGAAGGCGTGCAGCGCCCGGTGGGCGATCCGGTACGAGAATCCGCCGTCGACGAGGGTGGCGAGGATGCCGTCGTAGTAGGCGTACACCCCGGCGGGGACGGTCGGGCGGGAGCTGAGCAGCGCGGGCGCCCACGGGTGCCGCAGCATGACCGCGCGCGCGGCGAGGAAGCGCAGTCGCAGCCGGGTACGCCAGTCGCCGCCGGGCGCGTCCGCCTCGGCTCGCTCGGCGGCTTCGGTGATCTCGGCGGCGACGGCGTCCACGAGGCCGTCGAGCAGCCCGGCCTTGCCGGGTAGGTGGTGGTAGAGCGACATCGCCTCGACGCCGAGTTCGGCGGCGAGCCGGCGCATCGTGAGCGCCGCCATCCCTTCGGCGTCGACGAGGGCGATCGCGCTGGCCAGGGCTCGCTCGCGGCTGAGCGGCTCCCGTGGCTTCCTCGCTCCCATCCGGCTCTCCATCTCCCCTTGACCTTACAACGTATGGTTGGCCTTACGACGTAAGGCAGCCCCCGCCACGGGCACGTCGATCACCCCCGAAGGAGCCGCCATGCACCAGCTGATCCGTACCGCCCGCGTGACCGGGCTGTTCTACCTCGGGCTCGCCGTCACCGGCGCCCTGGGGTTCCTCACCGTCCGGCCCATGATCTTCGACGCTGACGACGCGGGCGCGACGCTCGCCAACCTGGTGGCCCACGAGTCGCTGGCCCGCGCCGGCATCGCCCTCGAACTGCTCGTCGTGCTCACCCAGGCGCTCACCGCCGTCTGGTTCCACCGCCTGTTCCGTACCGTCGACGGCACCGCCGCGGGCAGCATCGCCGCCTTCGGGCTCGTCAACGCGGTCGCGATCCTCGGCAGCGCCGCCGTCCTCGGGACAGCTTTGCGGGTCGCGACCGGCGGGCCGGGCGACGCGGACACCGTCCAGCTGCTCTACCTGGTCAGCGGGAACCTGTGGGAGGTGGGCGGCCTCTTCTTCGGCCTCTGGCTCGTGCCGATGGGCTGGTGCGTGCTCCGGTCCGGCTGGATGCCCCGGCCGCTGGGCTGGGTCCTCGTCGCCGGTGGTGTCGGCTACGTGCTCATGACGTTCGTCGCGTACCTCGCCCCCGGCGCCGGCATCGCCGGTGACCTGCTGGTGGTTCCCGCCACCGTGGGCGAGGTGTGGATCCTCGGCTACCTGATCGTCTTCGGCGTGCGGAAGGAGGAGGTGAAGGTGGACGCCGGGGTGACGAAAGCCTAGGCCGGGCTCGCGGCGAGGGCGACACCCCGGGCGTACCTGATGGCGGCCGGGGTGTCCGCGAACACCAGGCCCTCACGGCGCAGTTCGTCGGCGACGCCGAGGGCGCTGAGCACCTGGTCGTGGCCCGGGGTGATGCCGGAGAGCAGCACCGTGATCCCCCGGGCACGCAGCCGGGCGATGGCGTCGCCGAGCACCTGGGCGCCGGTGGCGTCGACGGTGGAGACGCGGGACATCCGCAGGATCACCACCCGCACGTCGGCCACCTCGGCCAGCTCCAGCAGGAACGTGTGCGCGGCGGCGAAGAACAGCGGCCCGTCCAGCCGGTACGCCACGATGTGCTCGGCGAGCAGCGCGTGCTCCTCGGCGCTGTGCTCGCCGGTGTCCAGCGGCACCTGTTCGAGCTTGGCGCTGCGGGCCACCGCGCGCAGCGCCAGGACGGCAGCCACGGCGAGCCCGACGACCACCGCTGTCACCAGATCCCAGATGACAGTGACGGCGAACGTCAGCACCAGCACCACCGCGTCGGCCCGGGTGGCCCGCATCAGCGCCAGCAGGGAGGCCGCCTCCACCATCCGTATCGTGGTGGCGAGCAGCACCCCGGCCAGGGCGGCCAGCGGGATGCGGCCGACGAGCGGGGCGGCGGCGAGCACGATCGCGGCGAGGGCTACCGCATGGGTGAGCGCGGCGAGTTTCGAGGACGCCCCGGCGCGGACGTTCACCGCGGTACGGGCGATGGCGGCGGTCGCCGGGATGCCGCCGAAGACCGGGGAGGCGAGGTTGGCCAGGCCCTGGCCGAACAGTTCCCGGTCCGGGTCGTGCCGCTCGCCGACAGTCATGCCGTCCGCCACCGTCGCGGAGAGCAGGCTCTCCAGGGCGGCGAGCGCGGCCACGGCCAGGGCGCTGGGCAGCAGGACGCCCAGCGCGCCGAGATCCAGGAAGCTCAGCGACGGCGCGGGCAGACCCTGCGGCAGCTCACCGATCCGGGCCAGGTCGATCGGGGCCAGCTCGGCGACAACAGTCGCGGCGGCCACGCCGACCAGGGAGAACGGCACGGCGGGCCGCCACCGGCCGCCGAGCAGCATGAGTGCCGCCACGCCGAGCGCCACGGCGATCGCGGCGGGCCGGGGATGCGCGGCGAACCGGGCGACCGCGTCGGCTGCGACCGCCCACACCTTCTCGCCGTGCGCCTCGGCGACGCCGAGCGCGGCCGGCACCTGTTGCAGCGCGATGACCACGGCGATGCCGGCGGTGAAGCCCTCGATCACCGGGGCCGGCAGGTAGCGGACGTACCGGCCCAGGCGGGCGAGGGCGAGCGCGATCAGGATCAGCCCGGCCAGCGCGCCGACCATCAGCACGCCTCCGGCGCCGAACTGCTGCACCACCGGCACCAGCACGACTGTCATCGCCCCGGTGGGGCCGGAGACCTGGAGGTTGGAGCCACCGAAGACCGCCGCGACGGCCCCGGCGACGACGGCGGTGACCAGGCCGGCCTGCGCGCCGAGCCCGGAGGTGACGCCGAAGGCGAGCGCCAGGGGCAGCGCCACCACCGCGACGGTGAGCCCGGCGAGCAGATCGCGCCGGGGCGAGCGGCGCACCGCTGCCCAGTCGGCCCGGCCCGGCAGCAGCCCGCCGAACAGCCGGCCCGCCCGCCGGACGACGTCACCGGCGCGAACGGTAGCCGCCGCGCTCACCGGTCCGTCCCCGAGGCCCGCAGCTCGTCCAGCAGGGCGTCCCGGTCGGTGAGGACCGCGCCGAGGATGCGCCGGCCGGCGGCGAGCAGGTCGGCGACGTCGGGGGTGCTGAGCGCGTACATGACCAGGGGGCCGTCTCGGTACGAGGTGACCATGCCGGCGCGGCGCAGCACGGCGAGCTGCTGGGAGAGGTTGGACGCCTCCACGTCGATGGCGGCGAGCAGGTCGCGGACCGGTTTGGGCCCGTCCTGGAGCAGTTCGAGCACCCGGATGCGCACGGGGTGCCCGAGGGTCCGGAACAGCTCCGCCTTGGCCTGGTACAGCGGCACCGACACGACTCACCCCTCCGACGACTCTGAAGACTTTAGCACTTGCAGAAATCTTCAAATCGACGGAGATGGCGGGCGTCCATCTCAGGCCAGGTCGTTGACGCAGCGCAGCACCGGCCGGGAGGTGAGCGCCTCGGCATCCAGCGGGCACGTGGTGCTCACCGTGAAGACGACGCTCTCCCCCGGCAGCAGCGTCACCAGGGCCCGGTCCACCTGCGCGGCCGGATCGAGGCGGTCCGGGAACAGCGTCAGGTCACGCAGCACCGTCCGCGCGGTCACCCGGACGCGCCGGCCGCCGCCGGTCGGCTCGACCGCCGCGTCCCACTGCGCCGCCGGCCACCGCACGTCGCGGTCCTCGGCGAAGAACCACAGCGCGCGCTCCGCTGCGTCCCCGGCGTCCGCGACGAGCAGTTCCGCGCGGCCGTCGTCCGGCCGCGCCACCTCCGCCGGCAGTTCCACCACGACCGAGGAGTACGCGGGGACGTCGAGGTGGACCGAGGTCTTCGCCCTCGGCTCCCCGGTGAGGGCCAGCCGGGTGACGGTGGCCGGCCCGCGCCACGCGTCGGCGGTTTCGTTCACCGCCACCAGCGCCGGCCCGCCGTCGCGCGGCTGCACCGTCAGCAGCCGGTCGGCGTAGGCGCGGCGCAGCGCGTACCACAGGGGTTTGCGGCGCCCGTCGCCATCGATCGCCGACCAGGACGTGACCGGCCAGCAGTCGTTCAGCTGCCACACGACGGTGCCGGTGCAGACCGGCCGGTGCGAGCGGAAGTGCTCCACGCCGAGCTGGATGGCGCGGGCCTGGTTGAGCTGGGTGAGGTAGTGCCAGTCGTCGAAGTCGCCCGGCGGCGGCAGGTGCGCGTCCAGCCCGCGCCGGAGCTTGCGGTCCCCGTCGGCGGCCTTCTGGTGGTGCGCCATGCCCGGCGAGTCGGGCGCGAGCGGGTCGTCGGAGAGGGCCCGGCGCAGCGTCGCGTGCGCCGGCGGCGCCTGGTAGCCGAACTCGGCGACGAAGCGGGGCACGTAGTCCCGGTAACGGGTGTAGTCGTCGGTGTTCCACACGTCCCAGATGTGCGTGGTGCCGTGCGCCGGGTCGTTGGGGTGAAGCTCCTCGCTGCCGGACCAGGGGCTACCCGGCCAGTACGGGACGGTCGTGTCCAACTCGCCGACGATCCCCGGCAGCAGGTCAAGGTAGTAGCCGCGTCCCCAGGTGCGCCCGGCCAGGGGTTCCTGCCAGTCCCAGTCGTGCCAGCCCCAGATGTTCTCGTTGTTGCCGGTCCAGAGCACCAGCGACGGGTGCCCGGCGAGGCGGGTCACCTGCTCCCGCGCCTCCGCCTCGACCTCGGTGCGGAACGGTTCCTCCTCCGGGTACGCCGCGCAGGCGAACAGGAAGTCCTGCTGCACCAGCAGGCCCATCTCGTCGGCGAGGTCGTAGAAGTCGTCGGACTCGTACCGGCCGCCGCCCCAGACGCGCAGCAGGTTGACGTTCGCCCCGGCCGCCTGGCCGAACCGCTGCGCGAGGCGGTCGCGGGTGACCCGGTTGGGGAACGCGTCGTCGGGGATCCAGTTGACGCCCCTGACGAACACCGGGACGTCGTTGACGTGCAGCGCGAACGGGGTGCCGTGGGCGTCGGGCGTGGTGTCCAGCCGTACCGAACGGAACCCGACCCGGCGGGACGCGGCGTCCAGCTCCCGGCCGTCGGCGCCGTGCAGGCTCACGTCGAGGTCGTAGCGCGGCTGGTCGCCGTACCCGATGGGCCACCACAGCGCGGGGTCCGCGACGGTGAGCGTCACGACGGCGGTCCGCTCCCCCGCCGGTACGGCGACCTCGGCGGCGACCCCGGCGACGGCGGCGCGGACGGTCAGCGGCTCGTCGCCGGCCCGCTCGACCCGCGCGTGCAGCTCCACCCGGCCGGTGCCGCCGACCACCGTGACGAGCGGCCGGACCGACGCGAGCCGGGCGGTGGACCAGGCGTGCAGGCCGATCTCCTGCCAGATGCCGGCGGTGACGAGCGTCGGTCCCCAGTCCCAGCCGAAGTTGCAGGCGGTCTTGCGGATGAAGGGGAACGGCTCCGGATAGGCGTTCGGCCGGTCACCGAGCCGGTCCCGGTGCGCCTCGGCGTACCGGTACGGGGAGTCGAAGCGTACGGCCAGGGTGTTGCGGTCCGGGCGCAGCAGCGCGCGGACGTCGAAGCGGTACGAGCGGTGCTGGTTCTCGGTGCGGCCGACCTCGACGCCGTTGAGCGTCACGGTGGCGACCGTGTCGAGACCGGCGCAGACCAGATCGATGCGGTCCTCGTCGCCGGGCTGCCCGGCGAACGTGGTCTCGTAGACCCAGTCGGTGCGGCCGATCCAGGTGAGGCGGTTCTCGTTGTCGTCCCGGTACGGGTCGGGGATGAGGCCCGCCGCGAGCAGGTCGGTGTGCACACAGCCGGGCACGGTGGCCGGCACCGCCGTCCCGGCGAACTCCGGCGGCACCGCCGGGCCGGGCTCGGCCCGCAGCGTCCACCCCTCGTGCAGCAGCGTTCGACGGCTCACGACTTCACCGCGCCTTCCATGATTCCGCGGACGATCTGACGTCCACCGATGAACAGCATGACCAGCAGGGGGACGGTCGCGATGAACGCGCCGGCGAGCACCCGCCGGTAGATCACGTAGTTGCCGCTGGCGAGGTCGGAGACCGCCACCATCGACGTCGGGTAGTCGGTGCCGCTGAGCGTGATCAACGGCCACTGGAAGTCGTTCCAGGTGGCCACGAACGTGAGCAGGCCGAGCACCGCCAGGGCCGGACGGATCGCGGGCAGCACGATCGTCGCGTACACCCGCATGGTCGTGGCGCCGTCGACCCGGGCCGACTCGATCAGCTCGTCCGGGACGGTGTTCACGATGAACTGCCGCATGTAGAACACGCCGAACGCGGTGACCAGGCCGGGCGCGATGACCGCGAGCAGCGTGCCGTTCCAGCCGAGCTTGCCCATCACGATGTAGAGCGCCACGATGCCGAGCTGGTTGGGCACGGTGAGCGTGAGCACCACGAACAGCATCAGCGCGCGGCTGCCCCGGAAGCGCAGCTTGGCGAAGGCGAAGCCGGCCAGCGAGCAGAAGAACAGCACCGAGGCGGTCACGACGGCGGAGACGATGACGCTGTTGACGAGCGACGCGGCGAAGTAGACGTCCTGGAGGGAGAAGACCTCGTCGACGTTCGTGAAGAAGCGGTCGCCGGGGATCACCGCGGGCGGTAGCTTCGCCAGCGCCTCGTCGTCGCTGGTGGCGATGACGAACATCCAGTAGAGCGGGAACGCGGCGAACAGCATGCTCACCGCGAGCAGCAGGTAGGTCCCCAGTCCGGCCGGGGTGTCCTGTGGGGCCCGGGCCACCACGCGTCGCGTCGTCACCGGCGGCCTCCGGAGAGTCGGTTGGTCAGCAGGTAGTTGACGCCGGCCACGACCAGGATGATCAGGAACAGCGCCCAGGACATCGCGGCGGCGTACCCGAGGTTGAGGTCCTTCCAGCCGACCTTGTAGATGAGCTGGGCGATGGTCTGCCACTCACCGTCCGGCCCGCCGGTCGCCGCCTGCGCGTTCGGGTCGAACAGCATCGGCTCGGTGAACAGCTGCAACCCGCCGATGGTGGACAGGATGACGGTGAACAGGACCACCGGCTGGATCATCGGGACGGTGATCCGCCAGAGCTGCTTCCACTGCCCGGCGCCGTCGATCGCGGCGGCCTCGTACACGTCGCGCGGGATGGACTGCATGGCGGCCAGGTAGAGCAGCGCGTTGTAGCCGATCCACTTCCAGTTGACCATGGTGGCGATGGCGATCCAGGCGTGCAGCTTGTCCGCCCGCCAGTCGATCGGGTCGTCCGGGCCGCCGATGCCGAGCAGGCCGAGCGCCCAGTTCGCCATGCCGAAGTCGCGGGAGAAGAAGACGCTGAACACCATCGTCGAGGCCACGATCGGTGTCACGTACGGCAGCAGCACACCCACCCGCCACCACGTCTGCGCCCGCAGTTTGCGGTTGAGCAGCGACGCGACGAGCAGCGCGAGCAGCAGTTGCGGCACTGTGGAGAGCAGGAAGATGCCGAACGTGTTGGTCAGGGCGTTCCAGAAGTCCTCGTCGGCGACCAGCCGGCTGAAGTTCTCGGTGCCGGCCCAGTACGGCAGCGTCGGGTCGTCCAGGCGGTAGTTGCGCAGCGACACGACCGCGTTGAACAGCAGCGGGAACAGCCCGAACACGAGGAAGAGCAGGATGAACGGCGCGATCATCAGGTACGGCATGTACCGCATGTCGAAGCGGTACAGCCGGTCGCGCCAGCTCATCCGCCGATCGGCTGCCCCGTTACGGCCGCGCTTGCGGGCGGGTGGGCGGCCGGGCGGCGCGGGCGCGGCACGGGTGCTGGACATCTGTTCACTCCAGGGCCGGGAGATCGGACGGTGACGGGGCGGACCGGGCCGCCCCGTCACCGCTGACAGGTCAGGACGTGGCGGCCTTCTCGGCCTCCTTGACCGCCTCGGACCAGGCGGCGTCGGACTTGAGCGACTTGTTCTCCACCCGCCGGATCACGTTCTCCACCGCCACCCGGGTCGGGCCGTTCCTGCGGCCCAGGTACTGCGGGGTGAGGCCCTGCGCCATCTTCGGGAAGATCTGGCCGACCGGGGCGTCGTTGAAGAACGGGTTCTTGAAGTCGGCGATCGCCGGGTCGGTGTAGAGCGCCGGCTGCGACGGCAGGTTGCCGACCTTCTTGAAGATCTCGATCTGCTGCTCCGGCGCGACCAGCCAGGTCAGCAACTTGTACGCCTCGTCGACGTTCTTGCCCTGCTTCGGCAGCGTCAGGAAGGAGCCGCCCCAGTTGCCGCCGCCACCGGGCACCGCGGCGATGTCCCACTTGCCCTCGGTGCCGGGTGCGGTGTCCTTGATGTGGCCGAGCATCCACGCCGGGCAGGCGAGCACCGCGAACGCGCCGCTGGTGAAGCCCTTGTCCCAGTCGGCCTGGAAGCTGACCAGGTTGGCCGACAGCCCGGCGCCGACCGCCTTGACCGTGTAGTCGAACGCGACCTTCGGGCCCTGCTCCATCCGGAGCTGGTCCTGCTCGTCGTAGAAGCCGACCGGCTGCTGGCCGAGGATCGGGTTGAACAGGTTGGTGCCGGCGTCGATGAACTTCTTCTTCGTCGTGGCGGTGTACTGCCGCCCGACCTCGATGAACCTGTCCCAGGTGGGCCACAGGGCTGATACCTGGTCGCGTTCGGTGGGCAGGCCGGCGGCCTTGAACAGGTCGGTGCGGTAGCACATGGCCAGGCCGCCGACGTCGGTGCCGAGGCCGATCTGCGTCTTGCCGTCCGCCGACAGCGACTGCTTCCACTTCCAGGGCAGGTACTTGCTCTCGTACGAGCCGGCGCCCTTGTCGAGCAGGTTGACGAACTTGTCGGACTGACTGCGGAACTGGACCATGAAGCCCTCGTCGATCGCCGCGATGTCCGGCGCCCCGTTGCCCGCGACGAGCTTCTTCTGCAGGTCCTCGTGCTGGGCGTTGTACTCGCCCGAGTTGAGCTGGATCTTGACGTTCGGGTGCTCGGCCTCGTACTTGGCCTTCAGATCCTGGAGCCCGAAGTCGCCCCAGAAGTTGATTTTCAGCGTGACCTGACCACCGGCCGAGTCCGAGCCGCCGGTGGTGCTCCTGCCGCTGCAGGCGGCGATCATGACCAGGCTGACGGCACCGACGGCGGCCACGCGCGCCAGGTGCGTCCAGGACCGTCTCATCTCATCCTCCGCGCCGAATGGAAACGCTCTCGAATATCGAGAGACGTTGACTGAACCGGATAAGTGACGCCACCGTACGGTTCCCATTCATGACTGTCAACGGTCGGTTACCGATGTGCTGGCCCGTTAACCTTGCCGCCGCTCACGCCCGAGGTCCGGGCCACTCGTGGCAGTCCTCGGGTTACGCCCGCTCTAAGCTGAACCGCACAAGCGCTCGCCGCCGAAACCCGTTCACCACCACCGACGGCGGCACCCGGGACCGGCACGGCGTGCAGTAGCGTCACCAGACGCCGGTGATCCGGCGACCGGAAGCGCCCGTGAGGGCCGGACACAGTGGAGGAACGCTTCGGTGAAGCGGCCGACCATCGCCGACGTCGCCCGGCGCGCCGGGGTCTCCAAGGGCGCGGTGTCGTACGCGCTCAACGGCCAGCCCGGCGTCTCCGAGACGACCCGGCAACGGATCCTCGCCATCGCCGCCGAGATCGGGTTCCGCCCGAGCAGCGCCGCCCGCGCACTGTCCGGCGCCACCGCCAAGGCGGTCGGGCTGGCACTGTGCCGCCCCGCCCGGATACTCGGCATCGAGCCGTTCTTCATGGAGCTGATCAGCGGCGTCGAGGCCGAACTGTCGGCCCGCTCGTACGCGCTGACGCTCCAGGTGGTCAGCGACCAGGAGGCCGAGATCGCCGTCTACCGGCGGTGGTGGGCCGAACGCCGGGTGGACGGCGTGCTCGTCTGCGACCTGCGCACCGACGACCGGCGCGTACCGGCGCTGGAGGAACTGCAACTGCCGGCGGTGGTGATCGGCGGACCGGGGCACACCGGCGGCCTGGCGAGCGTCTGGGCCGACGACGCGGCGGCCCTGGTGGAGACCGTGGAATACCTGGTCGCGCTCGGCCACCGGCGCATCGCCCGGGTCGGCGGTCTGCCCTCGTTGCTGCACACCGAGATCCGCACCGAGGCGTTCACCGGCGTGTGCCGGCGGCTCGGGCTGGACGAGGCGACCACCGTCTGGTCCGACTACACCGGCGAGGAGGGCGCGCGGGCCACCCGCCGGCTGCTCAGTTCCGCCGGCCGTCCCACGGCGGTGATCTATGACAACGACGTGATGGCGATCGCCGGACTGTCCGTGGCCCAGGAGATGGGCCTCACCGTGCCCGGCGACCTGTCCATCGTGGCCTGGGACGACTCACCGCTCTGCCGCCTGGTGCACCCGCCGCTCACCGCGCTGGGCCGGGACATCCCGGCGTACGGCGCGCACGCCGCCCGGCAGCTCCTCGCCGTCATCGCGGGTGAGCCGGCCACCGTCGTCCAGGACGAGACGGCGCACCTGACGCCGCGCGGCAGTACCGCCCCACCTCGGGCAACACCTCGCTGAACCGGTTCAGCTCACCGGGCGGTGGACGGGTGCTCCTCGAACCACGCCTCGACCCGTTCGGCGGTAGCCGGCCGGGCCAGCGCGAAGCCCTGCCCGTACCGGCAGCCGGCCCGCCGCGCGCCGGCCACCTGCACCTCCGACTCCAGTTCCTCGACCACCAGCTCCACGCCGAGCCGGTCGGCCAGGTTCGCCACCACGTCGATCAGCGGACGCTGCCCGTCCCCGCCCGGACCCACCAGATGCGGGCCCACCTTGAGCAGGTCGATCGGCAACCGGCGGAGCTGCGCGAGCGAGGCGTGCTGGGCCCGGAAGTCGTCCAGCGCGATCCGCACGCCGAGCGACCGCAGGCCGGCCAGCCGGGCCACCACGGTGGACAACTCCGCGCCCACCACCGGTTCGGACACCTCGACCACGAGCCGTTCCGGCACCACGTCGTACGCGGCCAGCGCGGTAGCGGTGCGCGCCACGAAGTCCGGCGCGGCCAGCTCGCGCGGCGTCACGTTGACCGCCATCCACAGATCACGGCCGCCCTCCGACCACGCGGCGAGCTGCCGGCAGGCCCGGTCCAGCACCCACCGCCCGATCTCGCCGGTCAGGTCCAGGTCGGCCGCCACCGGCAGCAGCTCCGCCGGCAGCACCGTACCCAGCGCCGGGCTGCGCCAGCGCAGCAGCGCCTCGGTGCCCACCGGCATCCGGTCGGCGAGCGCCACCACCGGCTGGTAGACCAGGTCCAGCTCACCGCGCGCCACCGCGCCCGGCAGCTCCCGCTCCAGATCCAGGCGTCGGACCAGCTGCTCCTCCAGGTAGGCGTCGTACCACTCGACCCGGTCCCGGCCGAGCTGCACCGCCCGGCGGCGGGCCAGGTCCGCCTGGCGTAGCACGTCCTCCGGATCGCCGCCGCTGGTCTCGGCCAGCCCGACGCTCACCGCCAGCCGGGCGGCGCCTCCGGGCCGGGGGTACGGCTCGGCCAGCGCCGCCAGCAGCCGGATGCCGAGCGCGTACGCGAGCACCGGCCCCCGATCGGTGAGGACCGCGTACTCGGTGTCGCCGAGCCGGGCGACCAGATCGTGCGTCTCGGAGCCCGCCCGCAGCCGGCGCGCGGCCTCGATGAGCACCGGCCCCTCCGGCACCGCGCCACCGGTGCCGTGCAGGTCGACGACGAGCAGGGCACCGCCGCTGCGTTCCGCCATCGCCCGGACCAGCTCGGCGCGCGTCAGCGGCACGGGCCCGGCCACCCGGGCGTCCGGTCCGAGCCGCCGCCGCAACCACGCCTCGCGCGCCGCGAGCCGTTGCACCCGGCGCCGCTGGTCGGCGGCGGTGAGCAGCTCCCCCACCATGATCGGCGGGATGACCGCCAGACCCAGGGCCATCGCGCCGGTGCTGAACTCCCCCGCCGTCATCAGGTGGACCCCGGCGGCCAGCGCGGCGATCCCGGCCGGCGCGGTCAGGCGGGGCCACGCGGCCGGCGCCACGTCCCGGCCCGGCCGTTCACCGCCCGAGGTACGCCGGGCGCCGGCGGCGGTGAGCAGCGCCCCGGCCACCAGCGGCGCCGCGACGAGTGGCAGCGCCCGGTCCGGCGCACCGTAGGCCAGCAGCACCACGAGCAGCGTGAGCCCGCCGAGCGTCAGCGCGGCTCCGGCGTGGCAGCACGCGGCACCGGGCCGGCGGCGACGTTCGGCGAGGGCCGCCACCGCGAGCACGGCGAGCACCACCGCACCAGCAGCCGCCACCGTCGCGGCGACGGCCGGGACCGGGCCGCCCGGCAGCAGCATCCAGCCCGCGAAGACCAGGCTGATGCCGAGCGCCAGCACGTCGACGGTACGGCGCACCAGTTCCGGGCCGGACAGCCGCGACCGGCCGGGCAGGCGCAGCAGGGCCGTCACGTGCAGCACCCCGGTGAGGCACAACCCGGTCAGCGCGATCGGCAGCCGGTGCGCGGAATCACTCAGCGGCAGCACCGCGACGGTGAGCCCGGCGGTCAGGACGGCGCTGTCGAGGATGGCGGCGACCCGGCGGGACAGGGCCGCCCGTCGCGCCCGCCGCCCGGTCGCCGTTGCGACGTGCGTCGGGGCGGTGTCCGTCGTCTCGCCGGCGCGCCACCGGAACGTGACAACCTGCTGCGGTCCGGGCCGCTGCGATCCGGGTTCGGCGGCTCGTCGTCCGGGTGCGGGACGGTCGATCGGTGCCGGCCTGTCAGTCGCGGCGGGCCCGTCGGTCGGTGCGGGAGCTGCGGGCCCGTCGGTCGGTACGGGGGCTGTGGGACGGCCAGTCGGTGCGGCGGCTCCGGCCAGCCAGGCGAGCCGGACGCAGGCGAGGGCGAACCCTCCGGCGACGGCGAGCGCGGCGGCAGCGGGGCCGGGCAGGGCACCGGCGACGCCGGCGAGGAGGAAGACCGCCCCGGTGAGCGACACGGCGACATCGGGCAGGGCTGATCGCCGACGGGGATCGGCGCGAGGGGGGACGGGCACGGCGGTCGCCTTCGTGAGGGGGCACGGGGGCGGTGCGGTTGCGGTACGCGGTACGACGTGCGGGGTCGGGGCGGGCGGGGACGCATCGGCGGGGACCGCTGCGGCCACGCCTAGAAACGATCCCGGAAGCGCCCGGTGACGTCACCGCACCAGTGACGTCCGTCACATCCACAGACGTCACGGAGACGGTCCCCATTCAAGATCGACGCCGCTCGCTTCCGCGTCGCCTCCCGACACAAGATCTTGGAAGCAACCGGCCCCCAGGAGGGCCCTTTGCTTCCAAGATCTCCAGACGCGGCAGATCTTGGTACCGAGCCGCCCCGCGAGGGGCGGAGCCGTACCAAGATCTGGGGCGGACCGCGTGCGGCCGGAGAGGGCGGGCGCGGAAGGGCAGCCCGCGGCGGAGTAGCCGGATGGGGCGAGGGGACGCCCGGGGGGTGGGGTGGAGGGGCCGGATGGGATTATCGGGGGGTGAGCCGCGCCGATACCGTCCGTTTCCGCCACAATCAGGCCATCCTGGTCGCCGCGATCGTCGCCGCCATCGGCGCGCTGCCCCTGGCCTCCGCCCGCTGGTGGCTGCTCTGGGTGCTGCTCGTACCGCTCGCCGCCGCGGTCTGGGCGTGGCGGGCCGGCACCGACGCCGACGCCCGGGAGCTGCGGCTGCGAGCGCTCGTCGGGCAGCGCCGGGTGCCGTGGACCCGGGTCGCCGAACTCGCCGGTGACCCCAGGGGAAGGGCAGTCGCCCGGCTCGACGACGGCGAGGTGGTGGTGCTGCCGGCGGTACGCGCCACCGAGCTGCCCCGGCTGATCGCCGTCACCGGGCAGGAGCTACCGGACGCCGACCGCGACCGGCAGACCGGCGATCAGTAGCCGTCGACCACCCGGTTCGTCAGCTCCTCCCCTGCCACGTACCGGCGCAACTGCTCGCCCACCAGGCGGTACGCGCGGGGCAGCAGCCCCCGTACCGAGCCGGCGACGTGCGGGGTGAGCAGCACGTTCGGCAGCTCCCACAGGGGATGGTCGGCGGGCAGCGGTTCCGGGTCGGTGACGTCCATCGCCGCGCGCAGGCGGCCCGAGGTCAGCTCGGCGACCAGCGCCGACGTACGGGCCACCGGCCCCCGGGCGGCGTTGACGAGCAACGCGCCGTCCGGCATCGCGGCGAGGAAACGCTCGTCGACCATGCCCCGGGTCTGCTCGGTCAGCGGCACCAGCAGCACCACCACGTCCGCCTCGGGCAGCAGCGCGGGCAGTTCGTCCACCCCGTGCACGCCCTGGTCGGGGCGCGGCGTACGGGCCACCAGCGTGAAGCTCACCTCGAACGGGGCGAGCCGGTCGCGTACCGCGGTGCCGATCGAGCCGGCGCCGACGATCAGCACCCGCTTGCCGGCCAGCTCGTCAGTGGGCGCCACCTCGTCGTACGCCCACTCGCGCCGGGCCTGCGCCCGGGCCAGCGGCGCGAATCCGCGCAGCGAGGCGAGGATCGCGGCGACCACCCATTCGGCGGTGGGCGAGTCGTGCACGCCCCGGGCGTCGCAGAGCGTCACGCCGTCGGGGATCCGTCCCACCCAGGCGTCCGCCCCCGCGGAGAGCAGTTGCACCACCTCGACGTCGGGCAACTCGGCCAGGAGCGCGCCGGCGTCGGGGCCGGACAGGAACGGCGGCACCCAGAACCGCACCCCGGCCGGGGACGACGGAAGCCGCCGCGGGTCGTCCAGCAGCTCCACGGTGACGCCGGGTGGCAGTTCGCCGAGCAGCCGGCGGCCCTCGGGGTGCGGGATCCATACCTTCACGATCGCCGACGATATCGGCCCCGGACCGGCGGGCGCGGCGTGACCCGTGACGAACACCGCGCCGGGAATGGAGTGGCGGTCCGGCGGGGTATAACCGAGAACGGGATGCCGCTCGGGTGTTCCGCTTGCTGAGGGCGGTGGCGATGAGCGAGGACGGCCGGGACCGGGTGTCCGTGCCGATTCCGGCGCTCGCCGACCCCGACCGGTTGCGGTCACTCGACGAGACCCGGCTCGACGCCGTACCGGACGAGGCGTTCGACAGGTTCGCGCGGCTGGTCGGCGACCTGCTGGACGTACCTGTCGCGCTCGTCTCCCTGGTGGATGCCGAGCGCCAGTTCTTTCCCGGCGCGACCGGCCTGCCGGAGCCGTGGGCGGCCCGCCGGGAGACCCCGCTGAGCCACTCGTTCTGCCAGCACGTCGTCGACATCGAGATGCCGCTGGTCCTGCCCGACGCCCGCCTCTACCCCCGGGTGCGCCTCAACCTGGCCGTCGAGGACCTGGGCGTGGTGGCGTACGCGGGCATGCCGCTGACCGACCTGGACGGACGGGTGCTCGGCTCGCTCTGCGCGATCGACAGCAAGCCCCGGGCCTGGACCAAGGAGCAGATGCGTACGCTCGCCGACCTGGCCGCCGCGTGCTCCTCGGAGCTGCGGCTGCGCATCGCGGTACGCGGCGCGGAGCAGGCCCGCCGCCGCGCGGAGGAGGCGCACGACCGGCTCGCCATGCTGGCCGGGATGAGCGAGATGCTCGGCGGCACGCTCGACGTGGCCACCGCGGTCGACCGGCTCGGGCACGCGATGGTGCCGCTGCTCGCCGACTGGTGCCTGATCACGCTCGTCGACCCGGCCGGGCGGCCGCGCACCGTCACCGGCGTACACCGGGAAGCCGACCGTGCGAGCGACATGGCCCGCTTCGCCGGGCTGCTGACCACCGGGCTCAGCGCGGACTCGCAGATCCGGTCGGTGCTGCGTACCGGCCGGCCGGTGGTGCGGGCCGTGGCCGGCCTGGACGACGTGGCGCGCGGCACCACGCGCCCGGAACTGGTGCCGCTCGCCGAGCGGCTCGGCGTGGGCTCCCATCTGACCGTGCCGATCACCGCCGCCGGGGACCGGGTGATCGGGGCCGTCACGCTCGTCAACCGCGCGGGGCGGCGCGGGTTCGACACCAGCGACCTGCGCACCGCGCAGGACATCGGGGTACGCGCCGGACAGGCGGTCGGCAACAGCCGTCTCTACGGCGAGCAGCGCCACGTCGCCGAGGTGCTCCAGCACAGCATGCTGCCGAGCCTGCCGGCCGTGCCGGGGATCGAGCTGGCCGCCCGCTACCTGCCGGCCGCCGACCGGGTGGAGGTGGGCGGCGACTGGTACGACGCCTTCGTCCAGCCCGACGGCGAGCTGATCGCCGCGATCGGTGACGTCGCCGGGCACGACATCGAGGCGGCGGCCACCATGGGCCAGTTGCGCAACCTGGTGCGGGGCAACGCGTACGGCCGGGACGATCCGGTGGAGGATCTGGTGGCCCACCTCGACCAGGCCATGGGCGGACTGCGGGTCCCCACCGTGGCCACCGCCGTGCTGGCCCGGGTGCGCCCGGCCGACGACGGGCTGCGGGTCTCCTGGTGCAACGCGGGGCACCCGCCGCCGCTGCTGGTCCGCGCCGACGGCACGGTCTCGGTGGCGGACGGCCGCGGACCGCTGCTCGGCCTGGCCCGGCCGCCCCGGCGCAGCGGCCGGACGCTGACCCTGGCACCGGGCGACACGCTGCTGCTGCACACCGACGGGCTGATCGAGCGCCGGGACCAGCCGATCGACGAGGGACAGGCCGAGCTGCTCGCCCACCTCGAGGCCGGCGGGCCGGGCGTACCCCTGGACCTGCTCTGCGACCGGCTGCTCGCCGCCGCGCACCGGCGCGAGGACGACGTCGCCCTGCTCGCGCTGCGCGCCGGCTGAACCGGCACCGCCTCCTCCGAACGGCCGGACGCGCCCCGCCGTGCCCGCGACGTGCCCGGTTCGCCGGTTCACCCGGCTAGGCTGGGGCGGGTGAGCCCGCGTCTTGCGTACCCCCGTGTCCGCCGCCTCCGGACGGCGCTGGCGGCGTCCTGCGCGGCGCTGCTGCTGGGCACCGCCGGCTGTGCCCTCGGCGAGCCCGAGCCGGATCCGGCCGGGGCGCCGCCCAACCTGCCGACGCCGTCGAGCACCGCGAGTCCCGGCGGAGCCGGTCAGCAGGTGGTCGCCACCGTGCTGGCCAAGGGGCTGGAGGTCCCCTGGGGCATCGCGTTCCTGCCCGACGGCGGGGCGCTGGTGACCGAGCGGGACAAGGGACGGATCCTCCAGGTCGGCCCGGGGTCCGGCCCGGACGGGCTGGCCGTGCGGCCGGTGCAGACCCTGCCGGACGTGGCCGCCGGTGGCGAGGGCGGGCTGCTGGGCATCGCTGTCTCCCCGGCGTACGCCCGGGACCGCACGGTCTTCGTCTACTACACGGCCGAGAACGACAACCGGATCGCGAAGATGCAGCTCGGGGAGGCCCCGAAGCCGATCCTGACCGGCATCCCGAAGTCCGGCACGCACAACGGCGGCGGGCTGGGGTTCGGGCCGGACGGCCACCTCTACGCGAGCACCGGTGACGCCGGGCGCACCGAGAACGCCCAGGACGCCAAGAGCCTCGGCGGCAAGATCCTGCGGATCACCCCGGACGGCAAGCCGGCGCCGGGCAACCCCACCGCCGGGTCCCCGGTCTGGTCGACCGGGCACCGTAACGTCCAGGGCTTCGCCTGGACGCCGGACAAGAAGATGTACGCGGTGGAGTTCGGCCAGAACACCTGGGACGAGATCAACCCGATCAACAAGGGCGGCAACTACGGGTGGCCCCGGGTCGAGGGCCGCGGCGACGACAGGCGCTACGTCAACCCGATCGCGCAGTGGCCCACCGGTGACGCCTCCTGTTCCGGCCTGGCCGCGGTGGACCGTCTGCTCGTCGCCGCCTGCCTGCGCGGCCAGCGGCTCTGGCTGGTGGAGCTGGCCGGCAACGGCACCGTCCTCGGCCAGCCGCGTGACCTGCTCACCGACCGCTACGGTCGGCTACGGGCCGCCGCGGTGGCGCCGGACGGCTCGCTCTGGGTGAGCACCTCGAACCGGGACGGGCGGGGTACACCTGCCGCCGAGGACGACCGCATCCTGCGACTCGTCTTCGCCGACGGGGGCGCCGGCCGGAGCTGATCCGGGCCGGGCGGGTTTGTCAAGATCGCTCAAGGGGCAGGTCAGAATCTCAGCATGGACGGCCACGAGAACGAACAGCACCGCACCGGGGACGAGACGTCTCCGGAGCGCGGGCGCGCCCGCCGCCTGGCGGCGTGGCGGCCCGGTCACCGGCTGCGCCGGCTGGGTGTCGTGCTTGCTCTGTTCGCGGTCACGCTCGGTGGCATCGTGATCGGCACGTACGCGGGCGGCCACGTCGGCACCGACATCGGCCCGTTCCGGGCCGAGTTGAAGCTCAGCCCGTCGCTGTCCGGCGGCACCACCGTCGACATCCCGCCGCTGGGCGCGCTGCTGCTGGACAGCCACGACGGCCCGGCGTACCTCACCGTCGAGGTGGGCTCGCTGGACCAGGGGCGCACCGAGGCGCTCATCGACGACCCGGCCAGCATCAGCCGGGCCAGCCAGTCGGCCGTCCAGGACGTCCGCGACGGCGTGATGCGGCTCGGGCTGCGTACGCTCGCCTCGGCCGTGCTGGCCACGCTGCTGCTGGCCGCGCTGGTCTTCCGGGACGTCCGTCGTACCGCCTGGGCCGGCGGTCTGGCGCTGGTCGTGACCGCCGGCAGCCTCGGGGTGGCCGCGAGCACGTTGCGCCCGCAGGCGATCGAGGAGCCACGGTACGAGGGCCTGCTGGTCAACGCGCCGGCGATCGTCGGTGACGCGCGCCGGATCGCGAACGACTACACCAAGTACGCCGAGCAGCTCCAGCGACTGGTCGGCAACGTCAGCAAGCTCTACACCACGGTCTCCGCCCTGCCCGTGGTGCAGCCGTCGCCGGGCACCACCCGGGTGCTGCACGTGTCGGACATCCACCTCAACCCGACCGGCTGGCAGCTGATCCGCACCGTGGTCGAACAGTTCGGCATCGACGTGGTGGTCGACACCGGCGACATGACCGACTGGGGCAGCGAGCCGGAGGCCTCGTTCGTCGGCTCGATCGGCCTGCTCAAGAAGCCGTACGTGTTCATCCGCGGCAACCACGACTCGCCGCGTACCGCCGCCGCGGTGGCGCAGCAGCCGAACGCGATCGTGCTGAACAACTCGGTCACGACTGTGGGTGGGCTGACCATCGCCGGCATCGGCGACCCCCGCTTCACGCCGGACAAGGAGACCTCGCCGGCCGGCAGCGGCCTCACCTCGGCCGTCGCCGACCAGGTGATCGGCGCCGGCGAACAGCTCGCCGGCATGATCGAGAAGTCGCCGCGCAAGGTCGACATCGCGCTCATCCACGACCCCGCCTCGGCCGGCCCGCTCTCCGGCACCTGCCCGCTCGTGCTCTCCGGGCACACCCACTCCCGGCAGGTATCGAAGCTGCCGCAGGTGGAGGGCAAACAGCCGACCACGCTGATGGTGGAGGGCTCGACCGGCGGTGCCGGGCTGCGCGGCCTGGAGGGCGAGAAGCCGACCCCGTTGACCATGACGGTGCTCTACTTCGACCAGCAGAAGCTGCTCCAGGCGTACGACGAGATCACCGTGGGCGGCACCGGGCAGTCGCAGGTCAACCTGGAGCGGCACGTCATCCGCGACCCGGCCAAGGGCGACCAGGTGCCGGTCACCCCGACCCCGACCCGCGGCCCCTCCGAGTCGCCCTCCCCGGGTACGACCACCCTGAGCCCCACCCCCACGAGCTGACCGCACCGCTTTTCTCGCCGCCTCCCCTCACGCGGTCGGTCCGGTGCTCTGCCGCATCAACACCCGGTCACTCCGCGTCACGAGGCTGCCCGGCACCGGGTTACCCCGACGCCGCCTTTGCTCTGCAGCCATCGACGCAGCAGGCACCGAGAGTCGCCGCGTGGGCGGGTGCAGAGCGGCGGTGCGCCCGTGCCACCCCAGCTCAGAGCGGTGCTGCGGATATGGCTGCAGAGCAAAGGGGCCGCGAGGTGATTCCTGAGGCCGCCAGGGCCGGTTACTCACCGCAACCGAGCAGTCCATTACTTTCTGTGATGAGTACCCTCTACCGCGTCGGCCGGATCCGCCAAAACGCAGACCGCCGTCCCAGAATCGAACCGGGAGCGCCCGGGGCAGCGCCGGGCGCCGCCGGGAGCGCTGGGCAGCGCTGGGCAGCGCCGGGCAGCGCCGGAAGGCCGGCCCTGCACCGCGACGACCCGGGGCCGCCCGGGATGTCCGGCCGGCCCCGTGGATGGCGTGCGGTCAGCGCGAGGCAGGCGCCTCAGCGCAGCGCGATCGCGGCCAGCGCGGCGTTGACGATGCTGCCGGGCAGCAGGTCGTGCAGCTCGTACAGCTCGCGGACGTTGCCGGACTGGCCGAACTCGTCCACACCGAGCGGCACCGCCGGGGCGCCGACCGCCGAGCCGAGCCAGGCCATCGCGTGCGACGCCGCGTCGTGCACGGTGACCACCGGCACCCGATCGGCGAACGCCGACCGCAGCGCGCCCGGCACGCTCGGCACGGTCGCGGTCCGCACGCCCTGGCGCAGCGTCCGCTGCCACGCCCGGTAGAGGCGGTCCAGGCTGGTCACGTCCACCACGTGCGCGGCCACGCCCTCCTCCGCCAGCTCCGCGGCGGCCGCGAGCACCTCCGGCAGCACCGCGCCGGAGGCGGCGAGCTGCACGACCGGGGCGTCAGCCAGATCGGGGTACGCCTGGTGCGCGTCCACGAGCCGGTACGCGCCGGCCACCACCTGCCGCCGCAGCACCGCGTCGCCGAGACGCGTACGCGCGGCCTCGAACGGCGCCTGGTCGATCGGCCGGGTGCTCAGCCGGAAGTAGTACGCCCCGTCCTCGGCCGGCGCGGCGGTGGCGGCCGGAGCGGCGCCGCCGGCGATCTGGCCGAGCGCGTCGCAGAGCAGCCAGTCGAGGCTGCCTGCGTACGCGGGCTCCAGGAACGTCACACCGGGCAGTTCCAGGCCGACCGAGGCGGTGATGGTGGACTGGTGCGCGCCGCCCTCGGGCGCCAGCGTGATGCCGGACGGGGTGCCGGCCACCACGAACCGGGAACCGGAGTACGTGCCGTAGAGGAACGCGTCGAGACCACGCAGCACGAACGGGTCGTAGACGGTGCCCACCGGCAGCAGCGGCTGGCCGGACAGGTCCCACGACAGGCCGAGCTGGCCCAGCAGCAGGAACAGGTTCATCTCCGAGATGCCCAGCTCGATGTGCTGCCCGGCGGGGCTCTCGGTCCAGCGCAACATCCGGTCCTCGGTCCAGGAACGCTGCTCGGTCGGGGCGAAGACGCCGGTCTTGTTGATGAACCCGGCCAGGTTGGTCGAGGTGGCCACGTCCGGCGCGGTGGTCACCAGGTAGGGCGCGACCTGCGGATCGCGGGCCAGGTCGACCAGCACCCGCCCGAAGACCTCCTGGGTGGAGACGGGCTTGTTCGCGCGTACCCTCGTGGTTTCCGGAACGGTGACGCCCAGCGCCCGCTCGCGCGGCGCGCGGGACAGCGCCTCCCGGCGCTCGCCGGCCCGGATGCCGGCCGGGGACGCCGGGTCAAGGCGGTCCCACTCGGTCTCGGCGGTGAGGCCCTGCGCGGCGCGCAGCGCGTCGACCTGCTCGGTGGTGAGCAGCGCCGAGTGGTTGCGCGGGTTGCCGGCGATCGGCAGGCCCCAGCCCTTGACCGTGTACGCGAATACGACGCTGGGCCGGTCGGTGACCGCGTCGCACTGGGCGTACGCGTCGAGCATCGCCTGCGCGTCGTGCCCGCCCAGGTCCGTGACGAGCGGACCCAGCTCGTCGTCGCCGATGTCGGCGACGAACGCGGCGACCTCGGCCGGCGCGCCGTCCAGGAACTGCTTGCGCAGCGCCGGCCCGGCCAGCCCGAACAGCGACTGGTACTGCTCGTTGGGCATCCGGTCGATCCAGTCGCGCAGCGCCGCGCCGCCCGGCCGGGCGTACGCCTCGGCGAGCCGACGGCCGTACTTGACCTCCACGACGTGCCAGCCGGCCGCCTCGAACTGGCCGCGCCACTGGTTGATCCGGATGCCGGGGACGACCCGGTCCAGCGACTGGCGGTTGAAGTCGACGAGCCACATCACGTTGCCGAGTCCGGTGGTGGCCGGGTCGGCGACCGCCTCCCAGATGTTGCCCTCGTCCAGCTCGGCGTCGCCGATGATGGCGACGAACCGGGAGTGCGGGCGCGCGCCGAAGTGGGCGTCGACGTAGCGGCGGGTGACGGCGGCGAACAGCGGCGCGGCGGCGCCCAGGCCGACCGAGCCGGTGGAGAAGTCCACCTCGTCCGGGTCCTTGGTGCGCGAGGGGTACGACTGGAGCCCGCCGCGCGCCCGCAGCTTCGGCAGGTACGCCTTGTCGAGGTTGCCGAGCAGGTACTGGATCGCGTGGAACACCGGCGAGGCGTGCGGCTTCACCGCGACCCGGTCCTCGGCGTCCAGGTGGTGGAACCAGAGCGCTGTCATCGCGGTGACCAGGGAGGCGCTGGACGCCTGGTGGCCGCCGATCTTCACCCCGTCACCGGTGTCGCGGTCGTGGTTGGCCGCGTCGACGATGCGGGTGGCGAGCCAGAGCACCCGGCGCTGGATCTCGTCGAGGACGTCGAGGTCGTGCTGGTTCACGGTGACTCCATCCGGGCGTCGCCGTTGACGCCCTGTCCGGGGGTGGCGAGGCGTTAGGAAGGGCCCCTTCCCATGCACCAGGCGTTAAGAAGGGGCCCTTCCTTACGTACGTCAGGCGCCGAGGCGCGCCAGGATCAGCTCGCGGACGGTCTTCGCGTCCGCCTGACCGCGGGTGGTCTTCATGACCGCGCCGACGAGCGCGCCGGCCGCCGCGACCTTGCCGCTGCGGACCTTGTCGGCGACGTCCGGGTTGGCGGCGATCGCCTCGTCCACGGCGGCGGTGAGCGCACCGGTGTCCGAGACGACCTCCAGGTTGCGGTTGGTCATGATCTCGGTCGGCGAGCCCTCGCCGGCGACCACGCCCTCCAGCACGGTACGGGCCAGCTTGTCGTTGAGCTTGCCCGTGTCGACCAGGCCCTGCAGCTCAGCGACCTGAGCCGGGGTCGCGCCCACGTCGGCCAGCTCCACGCCGGTCTCGTTGGCGCGGCGGGACAGCTCACCCAGCCACCACTTCCGGGCGGCCGCAGGGGTGGCGCCGGCGGCCACAGTCGCCTCGATCAGCTCGACCGCGCCCGCGTTCACCACGGACTGCATGTCGAGATCGGACAGGCCCCAGTCCTGCTGGATCCGCTTGCGACGCAGGCGCGGCAGCTCCGGCAGGGCGGCCTTCAGCTCGGCCACCCACGCCGTGTCCGGGGCGAGCGGCACCAGGTCCGGCTCCGGGAAGTACCGGTAGTCGGTGGCGGTCTCCTTGGACCGGCCCGACGTGGTGTCGCCGGTGTCCTCGTGGAAGTGCCGGGTCTCCTGGGTGATCCGGCCACCGGCCTCGAGCACCGACGCCTGGCGCAGCATCTCCGAGCGGACCGCCCGCTCGACCGAGCGCAGCGAGTTGACGTTCTTGGTCTCGGTGCGGGTGCCCCACTCCTCACCCGGCCGGTTGAGGGAGGTGTTGACGTCGCAGCGCAGGGAGCCCTCCTCCATCCGCACGTCGGAGACGCCGAGCGAGCGGATCACGTCACGCAGCTCGGCGACGTACGCGCGGGCGACCTCGGGCGCGAGCGCGCCGGTGCCCGGGATCGGCTTGGTGACGATCTCGACGAGCGGGATGCCGGCCCGGTTGTAGTCGACGAGCGACTCGGTGGCGCCGTGGATGCGACCGGTGGCGCCGCCGACGTGCAGCGTCTTGCCGGTGTCCTCCTCCAGGTGCACCCGCTCGATGCCGATGCGCACCAGTTCGCCGTTCACCTCGACGTCCAGGTAGCCGTCGAAGCACAGCGGCTCGTCGTACTGGCTGATCTGGAAGTTCTTCGGCATGTCCGGGTAGAAGTAGTTCTTCCGGGCGAAGCGGCACCACTGCGCGATCGAGCAGTTCAGCGCCAGCCCGATCCGGATGGTCGCCTCGATGGCGGCCTTGTTCGCCACCGGCAGCGAACCGGGCAGGCCGAGGCAGACCGGGCAGACCCGGGTGTTCGGCTCGCCACCGAAGTCGGTCGGGCAGCCGCACCACATCTTGGTGTTCGTGCCCAGCTCGACGTGGGTCTCCAGGCCGATCACCGGTTCGAAGCGCGCGACGACCTCGTCGTACGCGGGCAGTGTCGTCGTCATCTGAGCTCCAGGCGCGATCCGGACAGAACCGTTCCAGCCTAATCGGCTGACCCGATCACCCCGCTGCCGGGCTTCGAGATCGCGGCGCCAGGCCCGCCACGACGACCTGACCCGGGCCGGGCGTCACTCGGGTGTGGTGAAGGTCCGGCGACGGTTGTACGCCAGCACGAGCAGGATGCCGCCGATGGAGAAGGCCACGACGCTCAACAGCAGCAGCACGAGCGGCGAACCCGGCCCGGTGATCGGCAGCCACGCGCCGCTCACCTTCGACGGCGAGGGTGTCGGCTGGGGCGTCGCGGGGAGGCTGCTCTCCGACGGCGTGGCGGTCGGATCGCTCGCGGTCGGCGTAGCAGTCGGGTCGGCCGGGGCGGGCGTCGACCAGGTCGGGGGCGCCGTCGGGGTGCCCGGCGTCCGGGCGGCAACGATCAGCGACACCTGCTTCGTGGCGCTGGTGCTGTATCCCTTCGCCGCGACGGTGAAGGCGAACGTACCGGCCTTGCTCGGGGTGCCGCTGAGCTTGCCCTCCTCGTCGAGGGTGAGGCCGTCCGGCAGTGCCCCGGTGGCCAGGGCGAACACGATGTCCGAGTCGCCGTCGGCGGTGAACCGGAAGGAGTAGGGCTTACCGACGGTGGCGGCGGGCGGGTCGCCGGAGGTGAACGCGGTCGCGGCCTCGGCGACGACGACTGTGGCGTTCTGCTCGTCGAAGCGGTCGTTCTTGTCGGTCATCCGCAACGTGAACGTGTACGTGCCAGGCGTCGTCGGCGCGCCACCGAGCGACGTACCCACCACGAGCATCCCCGGCGGCAGACTGCCCGAGGTCACCGACAACCGGTACGGCGCGGTGCCACCTGTGGCCTCGACGGTGTGGATCGCGTACACCCGGCCGAGGTACATGGGCGACCGGGGCTTGCCCGACGTGATGACGACAGTCGGTTCGCGTACCTCGATGGTCGCCGTCTGCTCGCCGAAGAGGTCGTTCTGGTCGGTCATCCGCAACGTGAACGTGTACGTCCCGGGCGTCGTCGGCGCGCCACCGAGCGACGTCCCCACCACGAGCATCCCCGGCGGCAGACTGCCCGACGCCACCGACAACCGGTACGGCGCCGTGCCGCCAGTCGCCTCCACGGTGTGGATCGCGTAGACCTGCCCGATGACCATGACCGACCGGGGCTTGCCCGAGGTGATGGTGACGGTCTCGGTGGAGACGGTGGCCGGTTGCGCGGCGGCCGGTTGCCCGGTGCCCAGCAGCAGCGCGACCACCATCGTCAGGGCCATGACCGGGCGAAGTGTCCCCATCGCACATCCAGCTCTCGGTCGGAACCGCTCGCGTCCGCCAGCGGGTCACAGTCCAGTCGATCCAGCAGACTCGGAGTTTATTCGACCAGTGCCAGTGGCCCCGGACAATCCACTGATCGCTGATCACCGTGTCGCCGCGACGACAGACGCGCCCGGCGCGGTCGTGGTGACCGCACCGGGCGCGTGAGAGTCCCGTCAGCTCAGATCGTCGGCGGGGTGAGCGTGCCGACGGCGTTCTCCAGCGCGGCCGCGACCCGGTACATCCGGTCGTCGGCCATGGTCGGCGCCATGATCTGGAAGCCGACCGGGAGCCCGTCGGACAGACCGCACGGCACCGAGATGGCCGGGCCGCCGTACAGGTTCGTCGGGATGGTGAACAGGTCGGCCAGGTACATCTGGTACGGGTCGGCGGTGCGCGACCCGATCGGGAACGCCACGAACGGCGTGGTCGGCGAGATCAGCGCGTCGACCTGCTCGAACGCGCTGGTGAAGTCCCGCGTGATCAGGGTGCGGACCTTCTGCGCCTGGCCGTAGTAGGCGTCGTAGTAGCCCGACGAGAGCGCGTACGTGCCGATCATGATGCGCCGCTTGACCTCGGGGCCGAAGCCGGCCTCGCGGGTCAGCGACATGACCTCCTCCAGTGACCGGTTGCCGTCGTCGCCGACCCGCAGGCCGAACCGGACGCCGTCGAACCGGGCCAGGTTGGAGGAGCACTCGCTCGGCGCGATCAGGTAGTAGGCCGGCAGCGCGTACTTGAAGTGCGGGCAGGAGATCTCGACGATCTCCGCGCCCAGCTTCGCCAGCGCCTCGACCGACTCGCGGAACGCGGCCATCACGCCCGGCTCCGCGCCCTCGCCGGTGAACTCGGTGACCACGCCAAGCTTGACGCCGGTCAGGTCGCCGGTGGCGCCGAGCCGCGCCGCGGCCACCACGTCCGGCACCGGGGCCGGGATCGAGGTGGAGTCGCGCGGGTCGTGACCGCCGATCACCTCATGCAGCAACGCGGCGTCGAGCACGGTACGCGCGCACGGGCCGGGCGTGTCCAGCGACGAGGAGAACGCGACGAGGCCGTAGCGGGAGGTGCCGCCGTAGGTGGGCTTCGCGCCGACCGTGCCGGTCACCGCGCCGGGCTGGCGGATCGAGCCGCCGGTGTCCGAGCCGATCGACAGCGGCGCCTCGTACGCGGCCAGGGCCGCCGCGCTGCCGCCGCCGGAGCCGCCCGGGATCCGCTCCAGATCCCACGGGTTCCGGGTCGGCCCGTACGCCGAGTATTCGGTGGAGGAGCCCATCGCGAACTCGTCCATGTTCGTCTTGCCGAGCATCACCGTGCCGGCGGCGCGCAGCCGCTCGACGATCGTCGAGTCGTACGGCGGACGCCAGCCCTCCAGGATCTTCGACCCGACGGTGGTCGGTACGCCCTTGGTGGTGAGCACGTCCTTCACCGCGACCGGCACACCGGCGAGCGGGCCCAGTTCCTCACCGGCGGCGCGGCGCTCGTCCACCGCGCGTGCGGCGGCCAGCGCCCCCTCGGTGTCGACGTGCAGGAACGCGTGCACCCGGTCGTCGACGGCGCCGATCCGGTCCAGGTGGGCCTGGGTGACCTCGACCGCGGAGGTCTCGCCGCTCGCCACCAGCCCGGCGATATCCACGGCACTCAACTTCGTCAGGTCGGTCGTACGCTCGCTCATGAGGCCACATCCTCGTCCAGGATCCGCGGGACGCGGAACCGCTGCTCCTCGGCGTCGGGGGCGCCCGACAGCGCCTCCTGCGGGGTCAGACCCGGCCGCACCACGTCCTCGCGGAGCACGTTCGTCAGCGGCACGGAGTGGGACGTCGGCGGGATGTCCGCCGCGGCGACCTCGCCGACCTGCGCGACCGACTGGAGGATCACGTCCAGCTGGCCGGCGAAGGTGTCCAGCTCCTCCTCCGTGACGGCGAGCCGCGACAGTCGCGCGAGGTGCGCGACCTCCTCGCGGGAAATGGCGGCCATCAGTGCCCCCTTCGTGGCTGTCCTGAGACGTCTGCGGTGGGCCGCCCGCGCGTACGGGCGTACTCGATGACGCGCGGTGACCGGAGCGAGTCTATTGTCCCGCCGTCACGACGACGCCTTCGACTCCCCCTCCGGCGCCGGACCGCTGCGGCTCCCCGCCTCCGCCGGGCGCACCGGACGGTAGCGGGACAGCCAGGCCACCAGGTCCTCGGCCGGCATCGGCCGGGCGTGGAACCAGCCCTGCGCCACGTCGCACCCGGCCGCGTGCAGCAGCCGCCAGGTGCGCTCGTCCTCCACGCCCTCGGCCACCACCCGCAGCCCGAGCGCGCCGGCCAGCTCGATCATCGAGCGGACGATCGCCGCGTCGTCCGGGTCGTCGGCCATCCCCAGGACGAACGACCGGTCCACCTTCACCTCGGACAGCGGCAGCCGGCGCAGGTGCTGCAGCGAGGAGTAGCCGGTGCCGAAGTCGTCCAGCGCGATGCCGACGCCGATCCGGTGCAAC
Organism: Micromonospora sp. WMMA1947; assembly: GCF_027497355.1. Taxonomy (NCBI): domain Bacteria; kingdom Bacillati; phylum Actinomycetota; class Actinomycetes; order Micromonosporales; family Micromonosporaceae; genus Micromonospora; species Micromonospora sp. WMMA1947. Next base: position 677,740 of record NZ_CP114909.1, read on the forward strand.
TGGGTGATGCTGGCGAGCACCCGCCGCGGGTCGGCCATCAGCGCGCCCTCGGTGATCTCCACCTGGAGGCGCTCCGGCGGCACGCCGTACCGGGTCAGCCGGTCGGCGATCTGGTCGGCGATCTCGCCGGTGTGCAGGTCACGGACGCTGACGTTGAGCGCGGCCCGCAGCGCCAGCCCGGCCGCCGACCACTTGGCGAGCTGCTCCACCACGTCGTCCACCACGCGGCGGGTGAGCAGCCGCATCACCGCGCTCTGCTCGGCGACCTGGATCAGCTCGCCCGGGTCGACCATGCCCCGGCGCGGGTGCCGCCAGCGCAGCAGCGCCTCGACGCCCACCACCTCGCCGGTCGCGATGGCGATCTGCGGCTGGTAGTACATGGTGATCTCGCCCGGGTGCCCGGCCTGGTCGTCCGGCCCGGCCGCCGTGGAGTTCCCGTCGGCGGTCGGCCCGATGACGCCCGGCGCGCCGGTGCTCACAGCAGCCTCGGTGTCGTGGGTGACGTCCCCGTCGGCGGTCCCGGCGGCCGGCGTGAACTCCGCCTCGCCGACCACGAGCGGGCCCGCGACCGGTCCGGCCCCGGCGTGGGCGGCCCGGCGGCGGATCGGGTCGGCGCCGGTGAGGATCCGCTCGATCAGGTCGTCGTCGTGCCGCTCCTCGGCCCGGTCCCGGCGGCGCCGCAGCCACCGGTTCGGCCCGTCGCCTGACCGCCGGCCGCCTCGGCCGCCGTCGCGCGCCGGGCGCTGGTTGCGGGCCGGGCGGTCGGCCCGGACCGGCAGCGCGGGCTCCAGCGCGGCGCCGTCACCCCCGCGTACGCCCACCGTCTCCCCGCCCTGCGCGGACGGGCCGGACTCCAGCACCCGGCGCAGGTCGGCCAGCAGGCTCAGCCGCTCGGCCGAGTTGTGGTCGGACTCCGGCGCGTAGACGGCCACGGTGTCGTTGCGGTGCTTCGCGTCGTACATGGCCACGTCGGCGTGGCGCATCAGGGTGGCGAAATCCTCGCCGTGGTCGGGGTAGAGGGCGATGCCGATGGCGCCGCCCACGTCCAGCGGCAACCCGTCCAGGGGCACCGGCTCGGCGAGCGCGGCGACCACCCGGTCGGCCCGCTCGCGCGCCTGGTCGATGTCGGTGAGCCGGGGTACGACGATGGCGAACTCGTCGCCGCCGAGCCGCGCCACCAGGTCGCCGCCGTCGACCGCGCCCATCAGCCGGGCGCTCACCTCGACCAGCAGGCGATCCCCCACCGCGTGCCCGAGCGCGTCGTTGACGTGCTTGAACCGGTCGAGGTCGAGCAGCAGCAGCGCCACGTGCGCGTCCGGCGCGCCCCGGGCGGCCCGCTCGCCGTGCAGGTGCACCTGCTCGGCCACCTCGGTCAGCAGCGCCTTGCGGTTGGGCAGCCCGGTGAGCGGGTCCAGGTCGGCGAGCTGTTCCCGTTCGTCGGAGAGCCGGGCCATCCGGTAGACGGCGAACAGCGGCACCAGCACCAGCGGGATCAGTGCCGCGCTGGCCCGGGCCGCGGCCACCAGCACCGGCGCGAGCAGCAGCAGCGAACCGGTGGACAGCAGCTCGTAGGCGAGGCCGCTGCGGACGCTCGGCCACCACCGGTCGCCGAAACGCAGCCGGACGGCGGAGCTGACCAGCCCGTAGTTGACCACGAACCAGGCGAGCGTCGCGCCGCCCACCGCCGCGACGTCCGTCCAGTGCAGCCGGTCGCCGTCGAACAGCTCGCCCGGCCCGAGGCGGCTGACCGCGTACGCGGCGGCGAGCGCACACGCGTACTGGGCCGCGTTGAAGCCGGTGCGCCACGGGGCGTACCCGAGTCGCCAGCCGCTCACCGCGACCGCGACGGCCTGCACCGCGACGGCCGGGCCGAAGCCCCAGCCGAGCAGGATGGCGAAGGTGAAGCAGGTCGACGGGAACACCGCCGACGTCTGCCGCCGGCCGGGCGGGACGAACGGGCGGGCGTCGCAGGCGACGGCGAGCACCGCCATGGTCCAGAACGCGGCCGGCAGCTCGCTCCACCTGTCGGCGAGCGCGACGAGCGGCCCGGCCGAGACCGCCAGGGCGACCGCGCCGATCGCGGTGACGAAGCCGAAGAACGGCCCGCTCCGCCCGGGCGGGACGGAGTTACGCGGGTCGCCGGTCTCCATCGCACCTCCCGGGGAACGTCCTGGCGCGCGCCGTCACGCGTCGTACGCCAATGAAACGCCCTCCGAGGCGATTTCCCCGACACGACAGTCACGAATCGGTCGGAGTCGTAATTAACTTGGTATCCGCCGGACGAAAGCTGTGACCAGCCTGTCAGTCCTCCACCCGGGCCACCTCGCGGGCCGCCTCCGGGCCGGAGTCGAGCAGCACGCGGAATCCGTCCTCGTCGAGGATGGGCAGTTTCAGGGTGGCGGCCTTGTCGGCCTTGGATCCGGGATTGTCGCCGACCACCACGAAACCGGTCTTCTTGGAGACCGAGCCGGTCACCTTGCCGCCCCGGGCCTGGATCGCCTCGGCCGCCTGGTCGCGGCTGAACCCGCTGAGCGTGCCGGTGACCACGACCGTGACGCCGTCGAGCGGTCGCGGCCCCTCGTCGGCGGCCTCCTCGGCCATCCGGACGCCCGCCTCGGCCCACTTGCGCACCACGTCGCGGTGCCAGTCGACGGCGAACCACTCCTTCACGCTGGCGGCGATGGTCGGGCCGACGCCGTCCACCGAGGACAGCTCCTCCTCACCGGCGGCCTCGATCGCGGCGACCGACCGGAAGTGCCGGGCGAGCGCCTGGGCGGCGGTCGGGCCGACGTGCCGGATGGACAGCGCCACCAGCACCCGCCACAGGTCGCGTTCCTTGGCCTCGGCGAGGTTGTCGAGCAGCTTGGTGGCGTTGCTGCCCAGGCTGCCGTCCTTGTTGACGAAGAACGGCGACCGGCTCAGCTGCTCGGCGTCGAGCTGGAACAGGTCGCCCTCGTTGGTGATGATCTGGGCGTCCAGCAGCGCCGCCGCGCCCTTCTCGCCGAGCACCTCGATGTCGAGCACCTTGCGGCTGGCCAGGTAGAAGACCCGCTCGCGGATCTGGCCGGGGCAGGCACGCCCGTTGGGACAGCGGATGTCGACGTCGCTCTCCTTGGCCGGCGCGAGCGGAGTGCCGCAGGCCGGGCAGGTGGTCGGCATGACGAACGGGCGGGCGTCGGCCGGGCGCAGCTCGACCACCGGGCCGAGCACCTCGGGGATCACGTCGCCGGCCTTGCGCAGCACCACCGTGTCGCCGATGAGCACGCCCTTGCGCTCGACCTCGCGGGCGTTGTGCAGGGTCGCCAGCGCGACTGTGGACCCGGCCACCCGGACCGGTTCGAGGACGGCGAACGGGGTGACCCGGCCGGTGCGCCCGACGTTGACGTCGATGTCGAGCAGCTTGGTGTTCACCTCCTCGGGCGGGTATTTGAAGGCGATCGCCCAGCGGGGCGCGCGGCTGGTCGAGCCGAGGCGACCCTGGATGGAGACCGGGTCGACCTTGACCACCACGCCGTCGATCTCGTGCTCGACGTCGTGCCGGTGCTTGCCGTAGTAGGCGATGTAGTCAGCGACACCGGCCAGGTCGTCCACCACCCGCCACCGGTCGCTGGTGGGCAGCCCCCACGCCTTGAGCGCGGCGTACGACTCGGACTGGGCGGCCGGCCGGAACCCGGTGCGCGCGCCGATGCCGTGCACCACCAGGCGCAGCGGGCGGGAGGCGGTCACCCGGGGGTCCTTCTGCCGCAGGCTGCCGGCGGCGGCGTTGCGCGGGTTGGCGAACGGCGCCTTGCCCTGCTCGACCAGGCTCGCGTTCAGGTCGGCGAACGCGGCCACCGGGAAGTAGATCTCGCCGCGCACCTCCAAGAACTCCGGCACGTCGGGGAAGTCGCCCGCCGGGGTCAGCCGGGCCGGCACGCCCTTGATGCTGCGCACGTTGGCGGTGACGTCCTCGCCGGTGCGCCCGTCGCCCCGGGTGGCGGCGCGCACCAGCCGGCCCTTGGAGTAGGTGAGGTTGATGGCGAGCCCGTCGACCTTCAGCTCGCACAGGTAGGGCACCGGGCCGCCCGCGTCCCGCTCGACCCGCTCGGACCAGGCGGCCAGTTCCTCGTCGGCGAAAGCGTTGTCGAGCGAGAGCATCCGTTCGGCGTGCGCGACCGGGGTGAAGTCGGTGGAGAAGGTGCCGCCGACCCGCTGGGTGGGCGAGTCGGGGGTGCGCAGCGCCGGGTATTCGGCCTCCAGCGCCTCCAGCTCCCGCAGCTGCTTGTCGAACTCGGCGTCGGTGACTGTCGGCGCGTCGAGGACGTAGTAGCGGTACTGGTGTTCGGTCAGCTCCTGGCTGAGCGTGGCGTGCCGCTCCCGGGCCGCCGGGGTCGGCTCGGCACCCGCCGCCGCGTCCTGGGCCGCGTCGACCGCTGGGGGAACCGCTTCTTCGGACACGCCGCCACCTTCGGACACCGCTGTCGACCTCCCGTGTTGGTGCTACCCGAGAACCGTAGCGGTCGGCTGTGACAGCCGTCCGGCCACCCGCGCCGAGCAGGGCGAACCGGCACCAGCCGCGCCATCCGGCGGGCAGGTCCCGGCCGTGCGACGATCGCGTCGGCGGTACTGGGCGACAACGGTCGGAAGGCGGGCGGCGGATGCGCGACGGGGTGATCTGGGCGCTGGTGATCGTGGCCTGCGTCGCGGCCGGGTGGCTGTGGAACGACTGGCGCCGCCGGGCGGCCGAACGCGCCGCCGGCACGCGCGGCCGGGCCGACGGGCGGCGGGGCACCGGGCGTGGCGGCCGGACCGGCACCGACCGGCCCGGCGGAGGGCGCGGCGACGAGCGGGCCGGCGGTGGACGCCGAGGTGACCGGGCCAGCACCGGGCCACGGGGTGACCGCGCCGGCGCGGCGCCGAGGCCCCGGGACGCCGGGCGGGACCGGGACGAGCCGCGGCCCGGGGAGATCTGGTGGGCCGACGTGCCGTACGCCGACGGGACCGGTTCGAAGGTGCGCCCCTGTCTGGTGCTGCGAATCGACGGCGGGGACGTCGAGGTCCTGAAGATCACCAGCCAGGACAAGTCGGACCGGGACGACCACCTGCCGATCCCGACCCGCGGCTGGGATCCCGATGCCGACCACGACAGCTACCTCGACGTGAGCGAGCCGATCGCGGTGCCGCTGGGCGCGTTCGCCGACCGGGCCGGCACCTGCGACCCGGACCTGTGGCGTGGCGTCCGCCGGCTGAGCCACCTCACCGGCTGAGCGCGGGCGGCGTCACCCCTGGCCGCGAGAGCCGCCGCCGGGCGCCTCCCCGTCGAACGCGTCGGCGAGGGCGGTGAGCTGGTCGGCGTACTCGATCCGGCCGGCCCACCCGGCGGGCCAGGCCGCCGTGCCGTACGCGGCACCGACGAACGCGCCGGCCAGCGCGGCGATGGAGTCCGAGTCACCGGCTGTGGTGGCGCCCCGGGCCAGCGCGCCGACCGGGTCGTCGGCGTGGCGCAGCGCGCAGAGCAGCGCGGTGGCGAGCGCCTCCTCGGCGATCCACCCCTCACCGGTGAGCCGGCACGGGTCGCCACCGTCGTCCGGGCGGGCCAGCGCCGCCTCCAGCCGGCCGAGCACGTGCAGGCAGTCGTCCCAGCCCCGGGCGACGAACTCGGCGGCGCTGCTCCCGCCGGGCCGCTGCCACAGGTCACCGAGCCAGTCGTCCCGGTAGACGGTGCGCTGCTCCCGGGCCCGCTCGGTGAGCAGGCCGGGCAGCTCCGGCAGCGCCACGCCGTCGCGCAGCAGCCGGACCGCGTACGCGGTCAGCTCACTGGCCGCCAGCCCGGTCGGGTGACCGTGGGTGAGCCCGGCCTGGAGCTGGGCCAGCCCGGCCATGGTGTCGAGGTCGACGTCGAGCAGCCCGACCGGGGTGACGCGCATGTTCGCGCCGCAGCCCTTGGAACCGGCGACGGTGGCCTCCTGCCAGCGGGCACCCCGGGCCAGCTCGGCGCAGGCCCGCAGGCAGGTCATCCCGGGGGCGCGATTGTTCTCCGGGCTGACCGACCAGTCGACGAAGCGCTGCCGCAGCAGCGGCTCCACCGCCTCGGCCGTGTACGCGGGCGCCTCGTGCAGCGCCCACGCCACTGCGAGCGCCATCTGGGTGTCGTCGGTGACCAGGGCCGGGTCGCCGGTCAGCTCGCGCGGACCGGCCGGGCCGTAGCGCCGGACGATCTCGGTGACGGTGAGGAACTCGGTCGGCTTGCCCAGGGCGTCGCCGTAGGCCAGGCCGAACAGCGAACCGGCGGCGCGGCCGGTGGCGGTGGAGGCGGTCACGATGGCGATCATGCCTCCGCCGCGCAAGTGGCGGAAGGTCAGTCCCAGCAGAGGCAGAACGGGTGGCCGGCCGGGTCGGCGTAGACCCGGAAGCCCTCCCCCTCACCGGGCAGCCGCCGTGCGCCGAGTGCCAGCGCCGCCTTCTCGGCCGCCTCGATGTCGTCGACTGTCACGTCGAGGTGGAACTGCTGCGGCCGGGCCGGGTCGGGCCAGTCGGGGGCACGCAGGCCGGGTGCCCGCTGGAAGGCCACCCGCGGCTGGTGCCCGGGTGGGCCGCCGAGCACCACCCACTCGTCGCCGTCGGAGTTCTCCTCCACCAGGGGCAGGCCGAGCAGCTCGGCGTAGAAGCCGGCCAGCGCGCGCGGGTCGGGACAGTCGATCACTGTGGAACGCAGTCGTCCGATCATGCCGGTCATCGTGCCCGTCGGGTACGACGGAAAAACGTCAGTCCTCGGCGAGCCGCCGGCCCGCGTCGCGGCAGGCGGTGAGCACCGCGCGGGCGTACCCCGGGGTGGCGCCGGCCAGGCCGCACGCGGGGGTGACCACCACCTGCTCGGCCAGCCGGCGGCGGGGGAAGCCGAGCTGGTCCCAGACGCGCCGCACCCGGTCGGCGACCTGGGCCGACGTCGGCGCCCGGCCGGACGGCGGCGGCAGCGTCGGCGCGGCGCCGGCGAGCAGGCCGAGCCCGGCGTCGATCGCCTCGCCGAGCGGGTCGAGGTCGGTGACGAGCGACAGGTCGAGCGCGACGCCCACCGCACCGGCGGAGCGGATCAGCTCCAGCGGTACGTCCGGCGCGCAGCAGTGCACGAGCGCCGGGGCGCCGGCCGCCTCGATCACCTCGCGCAGCAGCGCCCGCGCGACCTCGGTCTCCACCGGACGGTGGGTGCCGAAGCCGCTCTCGGTGGGCACCCGGCCGGCCAGCACCGCCGGCAGGGACGGCTCGTCGAGCTGGAGCAGCACCGAGGCGCGGGGCAGCCGCCGGGTCACCGCCTCGACGTGCCCGCGCAGCCCTTCACCGAGCGAACCGGCGAGGTCGCGTACCGCACCGGGGTCGCGCAGCATCCGGCCGCCGATCGGCAGCTCCAGCGCGGCGGCCAGGGTGAACGGCCCGGCGGCCTGGACCTTGACCGGGCCGGCGTACTCCTCGGCCTGCTCGGCGAGCTGGTCGAGGTCGCGTTCCATCAGGTCGCGGGCGCGGCGCAGGTCCCGGCCGGGGCGCGGGGCGATGCGCCAGCGGGCCGCGTACAGCTCGACCGGGAGTTCGACGAGCAGACCGGCGGTGCGCCCGACGAGGTCCGCGCCCGGCCCTCGGGCGGGCAGCTCGGGCAGGTGTGGCAGGGCGGACAGCTCGCCGAGCACGATCCGCTGCGCCTCGGCGATGTCGGTGCCGGGCAGCGACCCGATCCCGGTCGCCGCGCCGGTGGGCCAGGGCCACGCCTGCTCAGTCACGGCCGCAGCCTATCCGCTGCCCGTCGCCGGTCAGGCAGCGGTGATGGTGGCCGAGCCGAGGACCACGTCTCCGGCCGGGTCCGGCCGGTAGGCCACGACCGCCTGGCCGGCGGCCACACCGCGGACCGGGCGGCGCAGCGAGGCGCGCAGGCCGTCGGCGTCCACCTCGACCGCGGCCGGCACCACGTCGCCGTGCGCCCGCAGCTGCACCTCGCACTCGACCGGCCCGTCCGGGCGCGGCCCGCCGGTCCACACCGGGCGGGTGGCGCGCACGTCCGAGACCTCCAGCGCCTCGGCCGGGCCGACGGTGACCGTGTTGGTGGTCGGGGTGATGGACAGCACGTAGCGGGGGCGGCCGTCCGGCGCCGGGCGGTCCAGGTGCAGGCCGCGCCGCTGCCCGACGGTGTACTGGTAGGCGCCGCTGTGGCTGCCCACCACCGCGCCGGTGAGCGCGTCCACCACCTGGCCCGGCGCCTCACCGAGCCGCTCCGCGAGGAAGCCGCGGGTGTCGCCGTCGGCGATGAAGCAGATGTCGTGCGAGTCGGGCTTGTCGGCCACCGCCAGGCCGCGCCGGGCGGCCTCCGCGCGTACCTCGGCCTTCGTCGAGTCGCCCAGCGGGAAGATGGACCGGTCGAGCTGCGCGCGGGTCAGCACCGCCAGCACGTACGACTGGTCCTTAGCCGCGTCGACGCTGCGCCGCAGCAGGCCGTCCGCGCCGAGCCGGGCGTGGTGGCCGGTCACCACCGCGTCGAAGCCCAGGGCCACGGCCCGGTCCAGCACCGCGGCGAACTTGATCTTCTCGTTGCAGCGCAGGCAGGGATTCGGGGTACGCCCGGCGGCGTACTCGGCCACGAAGTCGTCCACCACGTCGTCGTGGAACCGGTCGGCCATGTCCCACACGTAGAACGGGATGCCGAGCACGTCGGCGGCACGCCGGGCGTCCCGGGAGTCCTCCAGCGTGCAGCAGCCCCGGGCGCCGGTGCGGTACGTCTGCGGGTTGCGGGCCAGGGCCAGGTGCACGCCCGTCACGTCGTGCCCGGCCTCCACCGCCCGTGCCGCCGCGACGGCGGAGTCCACCCCGCCCGACATCGCCGCCAGAACCCTCACCGGCCCACTCCCCTCGTCCTCACCGAGCGTATCCGGGTCAGCGGGGCGTGCGGAGGGCGGCCGCGCGGCGGGCCCGCTCGACCGCGGCGGGCAGCGCGGCGATGAGCGCGTCCACGTCCGCGCCGGTGCTCGTGTGCCCGAGCGTGAAGCGCAGCGAGGACCGGGCCCGGTCGTCGTCGGCGCCCATCGCCAGCAGGACGTGCGAGGGCTGGGCCACCCCGGCGGAGCAGGCCGACCCGGTCGAGCAGGCGATGCCCTGGGCGTCCAGGAGCAGCAGCAGCGCGTCCCCCTCGCAGCCGGGGAAGGAGAAGTGCGCGTTGCCGGGGAGCCGGTCGGCCGGGTCGCCGTTGAAGATCACCTCGGGGACTGCCTGCCGGACCCGCTCGACCAGCTCGTCGCGGAGCGCGGCGACGCGGGCCGCGTACTCCTGCTGGCCCTTCACCGCGGCCTCGACGGCGACCGCGAACGCGACGATGCCCGCGGTATCGAGCGTCCCGGAGCGGACGTCGCGCTCCTGGCCGCCGCCGTGCAGCAGCGGGGTGGCCGCCACGTCGCGGGCCAGCAGCAGCGCGCCCACGCCGGTCGGCCCGCCGAGCTTGTGCCCGGTCACGGTGAGCGCCGACACGCCGCTGGCGGCGAAGTCGACAGGCACCTGCCCGACCGCCTGAATGGCGTCGGTGTGGAACGGCACCCCGTGCGCGGCGGCGACGGCGGCCAGCTCGGCCACCGGCTGGACGGTGCCCACCTCGTTGTTGGCCCACATGGCGGTGACCACCGCGACGCGCTCGCCGTGCTCGGCCAGCTCGGCGCGCAGGCGCTCCGGGTCGAGCCGCCCGGCCGCGTCGACCGGGAGCCAGCCGGCCTGCGCGCCCTCGTGCTCGACCAGCCAGTCCACCGCGTCCAGCACAGCGTGGTGCTCGACCGCGCTGGAGACCACCCGGACCCGGTCGGGCCGGGCGGCGCGGCGGGCCCAGAAGACGCCCTTCACGGCGAGGTTGTCGCTCTCCGTCCCGCCGCCGGTGAAGATCACCTCGGAGGGGCGGGCACCGAGCGCCGCGGCCACCCGCTCGCGGGACTCCTCCACCCGTCGCCGGGCCCGGCGACCCGCCGCGTGCAGCGAGGACGGGTTGCCGACCTCGCGGGCGACAGCGACGTACGCCTCGAGTGCCTCGTCCAGCATCGGGGTCGTCGCCGCGTGATCAAGGTATGCCATCACCGTTCAGCCTAACGGCCTGCGCGCCCGGCACCGGGGGCCGGACCGCCCCGTCCCACCCGGGGCGGTCCGGCCGCTCACGACGGAACGGCCGCGATCACGCGGGAACCGCCGTGATCACGATGTTGTCCCGGTAGCTGCGGGTCTTCGCGTCGAACGGCCCGCCGCAGGTGATCAGCGTGAGGCGGGGCTTGCCGTCGCGGGCGAAGTACCGCTCCAGCGGGATCTTCGACTTCCGGTACTCCTCCCGGGCCACCACCCGGTACGAGCGCTCCCGGCCGTCCGAGCCGGTGGCGGTGAGCTTGTCCCCCTGGCCCAGCTCGCGAAGCCGGAAGAACGCCCCCTTGCCCTGCTCGGCGCTGTCCACGTGCCCGGCGATCACCACCGAGCCGGCATCGGCCTCCAGGCCCGGGCCGTAGCGGTACCACCCGACCTGGTCCACGCTGGGCGGCACCTCGAACTCGTCGGTGCGCTCGTTGACGCCCACCGGGTTGACTGTCGCGGTGACCCGGATCGGCGGGATGCTCAGCTTCACCGGCGGCACGATCTCGCTGTCGCCGGGCAGCGTGCCCGGGTTCACCGGGACCGAGCCGCCGCCGGTCGCCGAGGCCGCCGGCGTGGGTGTGGCACTCGCCAGCGCCGTCACCTCGTCGCCGCCGACGTCCCCGGCGGGCTCGGAGCCGCACGCCACCACTGTCGCCAGGGTGAGCGCGGCGGCGCCGGCGGCCATCGCCGCCAGCGCCCCGCGGTTGCGCACCGTCACCGGCGACCGGCCCGGGCGGTTGCCGCCACCCGCGCCCCGCCGCCGACCAGGAGCAGCACGCCGGCCCCGGCCAGCACGTACCACCAGGTGTCCACGCCGGTGCCGGCCTGGCCGCCGGTGCCGCTGGGCACGCCGCCCGGCGCCGAGTGCAGGCCGTTGATGGTCTGGGCCACCACGCTCAGGTTCTTGGCCTCGGCCGAGCCGATGGCGTAGACGATGGTGGCGGTGCCCTCCTTCAGGTTCAGGTCGGCCGGGCCGATGGCGACGGTGTCGGTGCCGGCGAGCACCACGTCCGCCTTCACCGAGCCGGCGGCCACGTCCGCCTTGGCCTCCTTCGGGTTGGTCAGGTCCTCGAAGACCGGCTCGCCGCCGGCCCGCACGTCGACGGCCGGTGCGGCCGCGGTGTGCCGGACGATCAGCCGGGCCTTGCCGGCGCCCACCTTGGACACGTCGTTGACGAACGGGGTGATCTGCGGGTTTCCGTCGGCGCTCAGGTGGGCGGCGAGGCTGATGTTCGCCCCGCCCGGCACCGCGGCGTCGTCCACCTTCAGGATCGCCTTGTCGATCGCCTCGCCCGGCTTGGTCAGGGCGATGTCGTAGTCCCCCTCGGGCAGGGTGAGCGGACCGGCGACGTCGCCGGGCTTGAAGTTGTTCAGCGTCTTCTCGCCGTTGACGTACACGTCGACCGGGGTGTCCGGGATGCCGTGGACCACGGAGACCTTCGACGAGGCGGCGTAGGCGGGGCTCATGGTGGCGGCGCCGACGCCGGCGAAGGTGAGGGCGGCCACCGCGCCGCCCGCGGCGACCCGACGGAACATCGCGTACTGCATTGTCTGCCTCCTGGTGGTTGATGCTGATTCGTCAGGCCTGGCTTGCAGAACGGGTTACGCCGGCTCCGTCGCCCCCGGATGCGCCCGGATCCGATTTCTTTTTCCCGTCTCCGGACGCATCCGGCGGACCCCGCCGGGACGAAGGAGAGGTGACGAGGGTTGTGACGGACACACCGGGAGAGTGGGGCGGTGGCTGTGGGAGTTACAGTCGGGCATGCCCCACGGAAGGCGAGCCGCCCGGTGACGGCGGCGAGGCAGGGCCCCGAACCGCCGGGCGAGGACGACCTCGCCACCCGGTTCCGCGACGGCGACGAGGCGGCCCTGCGAGAGGCGTACGACAGGTACGGGCGAGCGGTGCTGCACCTGGCCACCACGACGCTTGTGAACCGCAGCGACGCCGAAGACGTGACCCAGGCGACGTTCGTCGCCGCCTGGCTCGGCCGGGAGACGTTCGACCCGGCGAAAGGCTCACTGGTCGGCTGGCTGCTCGGGATCGGGCGGCGCAAGGTGGTCGACCGGATCCGGGCCTCGGCCCGGGAGACGCGCGTGGTCGAGACGGTGAAGCAACTGCCGGAGCCGGTCTCGACCGGTCCCGACCCGGACACCGTTGTCGACCGGCTGGTGGTCGCCGACGAGCTGGCCCGGCTCCCCGACGAACAGCGTCGGATGCTCGAGCTGGCGTTCTACGACGACCTGACACACCAGCAGATCGCGGCGGTGACCGGCGTGCCGTTAGGCACTGTCAAGAGTCACATCAGACGCGGCATGCAGAGCCTGAAACGCAGATGGGAGGTGGACGGTGCAGCACCTGGACCACGACCGGCTGGTCTTTCTGGCGCTCGGTGAGAGCGAGGCGGCTGACGGCGAGGCCACCCATCTGGACACCTGCGACCACTGCCGGGGCGAGGTGGAGACACTCCAGCACGTCGCCGGGCTCGGCGCGGGCACCCAGGGTCTGGCCGATCTGCCCGACCCGCCGGAGCACATCTGGCAGGGCATCATGGCCGAGGTCCGGGCCGCCGAGCAGCTGCCGGCGCTGACCGAGCGGCGCCTGCCGCGCCCGGCCGACCCGGTGGAGCCGGCCGCCGTACCCGTCGTCGCACGTCGTCCGCGCCGCGGCCGGCGCCGGCCGGGGTGGGCGACCACGGCGGTCACCGCCGCCGCTGCCGCGGTGATCGGTGTGGCGGGCACCGCAGCGGTGCTCGGCGGTGGCGGCGAGCCCGCCGATCCGCAGCCGCAGGTGCTGGCCAGCGCGCCGCTCGCGGCGTTCGGGTCGACACCGAAGGAGGCCTCCGGCGACGCGCGGGTGCTCGGTGACAACCGATTGCATCTGCACGTGACGAATCTCCCGACCGTTCCGGGGTACTACGAGGTCTGGCTGATCGATCCGAACACGATGGAAATGTTCTCCGTGGGTACGCTGAGCAACGGATCAGGGGACGCGCTCCTGCCGATTCCCCCGAACGTCGACCTGCGCACCTACACCGTGGTCGACATCAGCGCGGAGCAGTACGACAACAAGCCCGCCCACTCCGGCGACAGCCTGCTGAGGGGCACCCTGACGGGCTGATCGGCGGGCCGGCTCAGCTCCCCGGCCCGCCGATCAGCTCCCCACGAGAAAGGCCGCCGCCCGGTGCACCGGGCGGCGGCCTTCTGTCACGCGACGCTCACTTGCGCTTGCGGATCTCCTCGGCGGCCTGCGGGACGACCTTGAACAGGTCGCCGACGACGCCGTAGTCGGCCAGCTCGAAGATCGGCGCCTCGGCGTCCTTGTTCACCGCGACGATGGTCTTCGAGGTCTGCATGCCGGCCCGGTGCTGGATCGCGCCGGAGATGCCCAGCGCGACGTAGAGCTGCGGGGAGACCGTCTTGCCGGTCTGGCCGACCTGGAACTGGTGCGGGTAGTAGCCGGAGTCGACCGCCGCGCGGGACGCGCCGACCGCGCCGCCGAGCAGGTCGGCCATCTCCTCGACCAGCTTGAAGTTGTCGGCGTTGCCGACACCGCGACCGCCGGAGACGACGACCGACGCCTCGGTCAGCTCGGGGCGGGAGCCCTTCTGCTCGGCGACCCGCTCGACGACCTTGGCGAGCTTGTCCGCGTCGGTGACCGACACGGTGAGCTGCTCGACGGCCGGGGTCGCCGCGGCCGGGGCCGGGGCGAGCGAGTTCGGCCGGACGGTGACCAGCGGCAGGCCCTTGGTGACCTTGGACTTGACGATGGTGGAGCCGGCGAACGCGACCTGGGTCGCGGTGCCGTCGGCGGCCAGGCCGACCACGTCGGTCAGGATGCCGTTGTCCAGCTTGACCGCGAGGCGGGCGGCGATCTCCTTGCCCTCCTGCGACGAGGCGAGCAGCACGGCGGCGGGCTGGACCCGCTTGACCAGCTCGGCGACCACGGTGGCCTTCGGGGCGACCAGGTAGCCGTCGATCTCCTCACCCTCGGCGGCGTAGATCTTCTCCGCGCCGTACTCGCCCAGCTTGGCGCTCAGCGCCTCGGCGGCACCGGCGCCACCGAGGACGACGGCGCTCGGGGTGCCCAGCTCGCGGGCGAGGGTGAGCATCTCGAGGGTGACCTTCTTGACGCCGAACTCCTTGGTGGCTTCGACGACGACGAGAACCTCAGACATGTCCCAGACCTCTCACACGAACTTCTCGGTGGCGAGGAACTCGACCAGCTTCACGCCGCCGTCGCCCTCGTCGGTGATCTTCTCGCCGCCGGAGCGCGGCGGGCGCTTGGAGTGCTCGACCACGGCGCTGGTGGCGCCGTCGAAGCCCACCTCGGCCGGGGCCACACCCAGGTCGCCCAGGGAGAGCGTCTGCACCGGCTTCTTCTTGGCGGCCATGATGCCCTTGAAGGACGGGTAGCGCGGCTCGTTGATGGTGTCCCAGACGGAGACCACGGCCGGGGTCGAGGCGGTGACCACCTCGTAGCCCTCCTCGGTCTGCCGCTCGACGGTCAGGCTGGACCCGTCGACGGTGAGCTTGCGCGCGCCGGTCAGGGCGGCCACGCCCAGCCGCTCGGCGATCATGTGCGGCATGACCTGCACCCGGCCGTCGGTCGACTCGGCGCCGCAGATGACCAGGTCGGCGTTGAGCTGCCCGAGGGCGGCGGCGAGCACCTTCGAGGTGGCCACCGCGCAGGAGCCGTGCAGGGCGTCGTCCACCACGTGGACGGCCTTGTCCGGGCCCATGGAGAGCGCCTTGCGGATCGACTCGGTCGCCCGGTCCGGACCCATGGTCAGGATGGTGACCTCGCCGCCGTGCGCCTCCTTGATCTTCAACGCCTCCTCGATGGCGTACTCGTCCATCTCGTTGATGACGTTGTTCGCCGAACCGCGGTCGACGGTGTTGTCGTCAGAACGCAGGTTGCGGTCCGCGCCCGAATCGGGCACCTGCTTGACGAGTACGACGATGTTCATCGCGCTTCGACGACCCTCCTGTTTGGTGTAGCGATCACTCGCCCGGTCACGGGCGCAGCCTCCCGCGTGACGCAACGTGGGTCAACCGCGGGCAGCTGTGCACTTCCCCACGAGCGCAATGTTACCCGCAAGTAGCATGGCCGCCCCCGCGGCCCGGAGTGACGCAACTCACCACCGTCACGCCGCCTCGGTCAGCGCCTGCCGGATCTTCTCGATCGCCGCCGCCTCGGCCGGCTCGATCCCCCGGTGTGCCTGCGCCACCCGATCCGCCGCGGCCAGCACCACCGACCGGTACGTCTCGACGTCACCCGGCGACTTGGCGCGCAGGATCTCCACCGACCGGCCCAGCGCGGGCAGCACCACCGACTCGACCTCCAGGGCCGAGTCCCGGGGGAGCTGCGGCAGCGGCCCGGTGGTGAGCGCCTCCTTGACCACGCCCCCCACCTCGGCGAGCGCGCCGGAGGCGGCGAAGCTCTCCCGCACCATGGCCAGCACGCCCGGTACGGCGTTGGAGACCAGGAACACGGCACCGAACGCGCCGGTCTTCAGGGTGAGCCGCTCGTCCGCCGTCAACCGTTCCATGATCACGGAGTGTAGACGTACGGCGTGGAGGTGGTGACCGCAACGAGCCCGAGCCGCTCGAGGATGGGCCGGCTGTCCGGCGAGCAGTCCACCTGCAGCAGCGTCTTGCCGCGCTGCTGCGCCAGCCGCGCCCGGTACGCCACGAGCGCCCGGTAGATGCCCTTCTTTCGCCACTGCGGCAGCGTCGAGCCGCCCCAGAGGCTGGCGAAGCCGGTGCCGCGCTGGTAGCGGATCCAGCCCGCGCTGACCACGGTCTCCCCCGCCTCGGCCACCACGATCGTGATCGACTGCGGATCGGCCTCGATCTCCCGGGCCAGCCCGTACACCAGGTGGCTGCGGTCCTCCCGCCAGACCTCCTCCTCCATGGCGGCGATCCGCTCCAGGTCGGCCCGGCTGGTGACCTCACGCAGGCGTACCCCCTCGGAGAGGACCGGGACGGCGGCGGCGAGTGGCGCGACCGGGCCGACCACTACCGTCTCCTGGTCCTCCGGCACGAACCCGGCGGCGCGCAGCCGGTCGCCCAGGTCGGCCGGCTCGTCGTGACCGGCGAGCTTCCACTCGACCGCCTCGCCCCGGGCCCGGAAGACCTCGACCTGCCGGGCGATCAGCGCGTCCAGCTCGGCGCCGGCCAGCCCGTCGAGCGTCCGGTAGGTGAGGAAGCCCCGGTGGTCGAGGCCCAGCACGCGGAACAGCGGTCCGTCCCGCTCCACCGTCACCCCGTCCGGCAGCGGGTCCGGCAGCTCCGGTCGGATCTGGGCGTCGTAGGCGTCGCGCAGCTCGCGCGCGTCAAGATCGGTCATCCCCCCAGGCTAGGCGCGGGGCAAAGCGGATAATCGGCAGCGTGTGGGAGTCGATCAAGAGCTGGTTCGACCCGCGTGAGCTGCGTTCGGTCGGCACCCCGCCGGACTACCGCTTCTCGCTGGCGAACGAACGGACCTTCCTGGCCTGGCTGCGAACAGGGCTCGCGCTGGTGGCCGGCGGGCTGGCCGCCGCCCAGTTCCTCCCGCCGCTGCGCCTGGCCCACCTGCGCGAGGCGCTCGCGATCGCGCTGCTGCTGCTCGGCGCGGCCGTCTCGATCCGGGCCGTCGACCACTGGGCGCGCACCGAACGCGCCATGCGGCTGAACGAGGAGTTGCCCGCGTCCCGCTTCCCGGCCGTGCTGGCGCTCGTCGTCGCGATCGGTGCGCTGCTGCTGGTGGCCGCCGTGCTGCTGGGTGGCGCAGGGTGATCCGTGACCCCGGCCTGCAACCCGAGCGCACCCGGCTGGCCTGGCGGCGGACGCTGCTCACGCTGACCGCGGTGCTGCTGCTGCAGCTGCGGCAGGCGTTCACCGGCCGCGTCCTCGACGCGCTGCTGACCGGGGCGGCGCTCCTGGTCTGGCTCGCCGTGCTGGTGGTGACGTGGCACCGGGCCACCGGCACCGGACCGCGCCGGTTCGACAGCTGGTCGGTGCCGCTGACCGCGCTCGGCGCGGCCGGGCTGGCAGCGCTCGGTGTGGCGCACGTACTCGGCGGGGTGCGCTGACGAGCGGCGGTGAGCCATCATGAGGCATGGCCCGCCTCTACGTGCTGCTCTTCCTGGTCCAGATCGTCCTCGCCGTGTGCGCGCTGATCAGCTGCCTCTCCGCCGACGAGGAGAAGGTCAAGGCGCTGCCCCGGATGATCTGGGTGCTGATCATTCTCTTCTTCCCGCTGGTCGGCTCGATCGCCTGGTTCCTCGTGGGCCGTGAGCGCCCGGCCGGGGCCGCCGGTGTCACCGGGACGACCCGTCCCGCCGCGCCGGCCCGCCGGCCGCTCGCCCCGGACGACGACCCGGAGTTCCTCGCCTCGCTCGACGAGCGGTCCCGCCGCGAGGACCAGGAACGGCTGCGGCTTTGGGAGGAGGACCTGCGCCGCCGGGAGGAGGAGCTGCGGGGCCGCCCGGACGACAGGGACCGCCCCGAGGTCTGACACGCGCCGCGGGCCGTCCGCCGGTCCCCCGGCGGACGGCCCGCACGCGCCGTGTTCAGGCCAGGTTCGACGACCGGGGGTACGCGTCGGCCGGGTCGGTCAGCACGTTCACCAGGTACGGCACGCCCGAGTCGAACGCGCGCCCCAGCGCGGGCCCGAGGTCGGCGGCCTTCTCCACCGTCTCGCCCGCGCCGCCCAGCGCCTCGACCACCTTGTCGTAGCGCAGCCCCGGCTGGAGGTCGGCGGCCACGTCGTAGCCGTACATCGCGCGCATCGGGTGCTTCTCCAGCCCCCAGATGCCGTTGTTGCCGACCACGATCACCACCGGCAGCTTCTGCCGGACCAGCGACTCCACGTCCATCAGCGAGAAGCCGGCCGCGCCGTCGCCCATCAGCACGCAGATCTGCCGGTCCGGGTGGCTGACCCGGGCGCCCATCGCGTAGCCCATGCCGGTGCCGAGGCACCCGTACGGGCCGGGGTCGAGCCAGGTGCCGGGCTGGGCCGGCTCCAGGTACCGACCGGCGTACGACACGAAGTCGCCGCCGTCGCCGATGGTGATGGCGTCCGGGGCGAGCGCCTTGCGAAGCTCGCCGTAGACCCGGGCCGGGCGGATCGGGTCGCTCTCGGCGGCCATCTCCTCCGCGTCGCGGGCCTTCGCCGCGTCCTCGGCGGTCCGCAGCTCGGCGATCCAGTCGGCGTGGTCGGCCCGGTCACCGGCGTGGTCGGCGAACGCGCCGAGGATCAGCCGCAGGTCACCGGCCGGCGCGGCGGCCGGCTGCACGTGCCCGGCGCGCTGGCTGGGCGCGTCCACCACGTGCACGACCTGGGCGTCGCCGAAGTCGCCGAAGGAGAGCCGGAAGTCCAGCGGGGTGCCGATCACCACGACCACGTCGGCGCCCTTGAGCGCGACCCGGCGGGCCTTGGCGAAGGCGAGCGGGTGCTCCGGCGGCAGCGCGCCCCGGCCCATCCCGTTGGTGAACACCGGCACCCGCAGCGACTCGGCGGCGGCACGCAGCGCCTCGACGGCGTCGCCCGCGTACACGTCGGAGCCGGCGATGATCACCGGCCGGGACGCGCCGGCGATCAGGCGGGCCGCCTTCGCGACCTCGTCCGGGTCCGGCTCGATCGGCGCCGGCGGCGTGACCGCCGGCAGGTCGGCGTCACCGACGGAGAAGACCGCCTCCAGCGGGAAGTCCAGGAACACCGGGCCCCGGTGCGGGGTGAGCGCGGTGGTCAGCGCCGCCGACACCGCGCGCGGGATGTCGTCGGCGCTGAACACCGTCTCGGCGTGCTTGGTCACCGGCGCGACGAGCGGCAGGTGGTCCATCTCCTGGAGGCTGCCCGAGCCCCAGCGGAACTGCGGGGCCCGCCCGCCGAGCACCAGCACCGGCGAGGCGTTGAAGAACGCGCTGGTCAGGCCGGAGACGCCGTTGGTGACGCCGGGGCCGGCGGTGAGCACGGCCAGGCCGGGGCGGCGCTGGAGCTTGGCCACCGCCTCGGCGGCGAACACGGCGGACTGCTCGTGCCGCACGTCGTAGAGGGGGAAGCCCGCCTTGTGGGCGGCGTCGTAGAGCGGGAAGACGTGCCCGCCGGAGAGCGTGAACATCTCCCGTACGCCGTGCGCCCGTAGTGCCGCGAGCGCCAGATCGCCGCCGTGGCCCTCGACCCGTTCCGTCATGCCATTCCCCTTCATCGACCGACCGGGGTCACGTTACTGGCCGGTACAGCAGATGTGAACAGCCCTCGCGTCAGCGGCCGGTGAAGCCCGGCTTGCGCTTCTCCACGAACGCGGTCATGCCCTCGCGCCGGTCGTCGGTGGCGAACAGCGCCGCGAAGAGCTGACTCTCCCACGCCAGGCCCGAGGTGAGGTCCATGTCCAGACCCGCGTCCACCGCTGCCTTCGCCGCCCGCAGCGCCTGCGCCGGCCCGGTCAGGAACGGCTTCACGTACGCCACCGCGGCGTCGTAGACCTCGGCGGCCGGGACCACCCGGTCGGCCAGGCCGATCCGCAGCGCCTCGGCGGCGTCGATCATCCGCCCGGTCATGATCAGGTCCTTGGCGCGGGCCGGACCGACCAGCCGGGCCAGTCGCTGGGTGCCACCGGCGCCCGGGATGATGCCGAGCTTGATCTCCGGCTGGCCGAGCTTGGCGTCCTCGGCGACGATCCGCCAGTCGCAGGCCAGCGCCAGCTCGCAGCCGCCGCCGAGCGCGTACCCGGTGATCGCGGCCACGACCGGCTTGGGGATACGGGAGATCGCGCCGAGCGCGCTGGACAGGTCGGCGGCACGCTCCGCCATGTCCACGTAGGACATGTCGGCCATCTCCTTGATGTCCGCGCCGGCCGCGAAGACCTTCTCGCCGCCGTACACGATCACGGCGCGGACCTCGGCGTCGGCGGTGGCCGCCGACGCGGCGGCGCGCAACTCCTCCTGCACCTGGGTGTTGAGCGCGTTCATCGGCGGCCGCTCCAGCCGGATGGTGCCGATGCCGTCCTTCACTTCCAGCCTGACGAACTCGCCCACGCTGCCCTCACTTCCTCGTCGAAGTCGCGTGCCAACCTTACGGCTCGCCTCGTTGGGGTAGACAGTGTGGTGTCGGCGACTCCCCAGGTCGCCGCCGGAGTCGCCGCCGCCCCGCCACCGGGAGTGAGGTCATGATCACCTACTTCGACGACCGATCCGTCCAGGTCACCTCCACGGCGGTACGGGTGGACGGGCGCACCTACCCGCTCGCCGAACTGACCACCGTGTGGCACCGGCGGGGCGAACGCTCGTGGCGGGTGCTCGCCGGGCGCGGCGCGATCGGGGCCGCGATGGCCGGGCCGCTGGTCACCGCCGTGCTGGGCATCGGGCTGGCCGTGTGGCTGCGAAGCTCGGCGGTGGTCACCATCGCCATCGTCGGGATCTCGGTGCTGATCGGCCTGGCCGTCGGGCCGGTGGCCGACTTCCTCTTCGAGTACCTGGACCGCTCCTACGCCCGGGGCAGCCGGGAGATGGAGATGTGGGCCGAATGGCGCGGCCGGCCGGTGCGGCTGCTGCACACCCGCGACGCGATGCGCTTCGGCCAGATCTACCGGGCGGTGCAGCGGGCCATGGAGAGCCTGCCCGCCGGCCCTCGCCGGAGCGCGCCGGGCCCTGCCGCGCCCGGTCAGAACGTGATCGGCTCGTCCGGCAGGAGGCCGAGCCCGCGCAACAGGCCATAGGTGTCCTGCTCGCCCCAGAACTGCACGATCCGGCCACCGGCCAGGCGGTACATCTTGCAGGCGCTCTGCACCGTGGTCGCCCCGGTGGCGTCCCGCCGGTACGTCTGCGCCAGCGACACCACCACCCGGTCCCCGGCCGCGAAGATCTCCTGGATCTCCTGGTCGAGCACGGTCAGGCCGGGCGAGGAGACGGCGGCCTCGGGGTAACGCCGGCCGCGTACCGCGCTGCCGGAGCCGTAGATCTCCACGTCCTCGTCGACCACCTCGGCCAGTTCGGCCAGGTCCTTCGTGACGAAGGTGCGCAGGTAGCGCTTGACCACCTCGACGTTGCGCGCCTGCTCGTCACCGGCCGTCATACCGTCACCCTACCGACGTTCGACCGTCCGGTGTCGACACGCGCGGTTAGGCTGATTCATGGTCCTCTATTACCGGGACGACACCGTGCAGGTCACCTCCGAGGCGATCCACGCGGGCGGTCAGGCCGTCGCGCTCGCCGACGTCACGTACGTCTGGCACGCGCGCGGCACCACCACACTTGCCGTCCGAGGGCGGGTGCTGGGCCGCGGCGTGCTGGTCCTGCTGCTGTCGCTGCCGCCGCTCGTCGCCGTGGTCTGCGTGCTCTCGCTGGCCTGGTCCGCGCAGGACCGCGGCGAGTGGAGACTGGCCCTGATCATCCTGGCCGCGTTCGTGGTGGTGGGACTGGCCCTCACCCCGTTCCTGGAGGTGCCGCTCGGCTGGCTGGACCGCTCCTACGAGCGCGGCAACCGGGTGCACGAACTCTGGGTCCAGCACCACGGCCGGGAGACGCTGCTGGTCCGTACGCCGGACGCGCTGCGGTTCGGGCAGATCTACCGGGCCGTGCAACGCGCCGTGGAACAGCAGACCGACCGCAGGTAGCACCCGTCAGGCCAGGGGCAGCGTGGTCGCCGTCGGCCAGGCCAGCAGCACCGCCCCGAGCGACGGCGCCAGCCACCACGGCACGGCCCGGCGGCGCAGCACCGCGGCCCAGGCCGCCTGCCAGGCCACCAGCGCGGCGAACAGCGGCACCACCAGCAGCACGAACCCGGGCGCCAGACCGATCACCGCGGCCACGGCGAGCACCAGCACGGCGATCCCGCCGGTGGCCGCGTAACGGACGGAGTGGCCGTCCGCGAGCCGCTCGGCGCCGAGCAGGAAGACCAGGCAGCAGAACGTCACCAGGGGCAGCAGCCACCAGCGCGCCCCGACCGGCACGGTCGAGGTGAGACCGAGATGAAGCGGCAGGGCGACGGCGAGCACCGCGTACCCGAGGAGCACGACGGCGACGACGGCGGACCGTACGCCACCCCCGGCCTCCTGTGTCCGGCCGGATTGCGCGAAGCGCGCCGCGGCAGCGAGCAGCACGCCGGTGAGCAGCAGGAACACCGCCACGTATCCGCCCACGGCGAGCGGTAGCCGGGCGGTAGGCAGCAGCGCGGCGAGTACGGCGCCCAGCCCGGCCGCCGGCACCGTCGCGGCGAGCCACCGCCCGGTACGCGGACCGCCGGCGACCGTCCCGGCCCGGCGCGTCCCGGCCCCGTGCGTCAGCAACGCCACCAGTGGTACGAAGCCCAGCGCGAGCCCTGCCAGCAGCAGCCCGGCGCCGCCCGGCCGGGTCAGCGGGGACAGTGGCAGCCCGCCGGCAGGGTTCGGCAGCGCGTGCAGAACCGCGGCGTGCGTACGCGGCGCGAACAGCACCGACACGTGCTCGACGCCGGGCGCCACCACCCGCGTGCGGGTGCCCGGCGCCGCGTCCCGTGACGCCTCGTCGACCGCCTGGCGGAAACCGGCGAACTCCAGCCCGCCGACCACGAGCGTCAGCTTCCCCGGCCAGCCCGCCGGTACGTCGCTGCCGTCGGGCAGCGAGATCGCCACGGCCCGGTCGATCTCCGGATGCGCGACCGCGTACCGGACGACAGCACCCGCGCCCATCGAGTGCCCGACCAGGACGATCCGGTCCGGGTCGACGCCGGGACGCCCGCGCAGCCAGGCGACCGCCACGTCCAGGTCGTGCCGCAGCGCCGCCCGGCTGCGTTCCTCGTCCCGGCCCGCGCCCGGTAGCCGGGAGCTGCTAGCACCGTGCCCGGCGAAGTCGAGCAGCACCGCGATCCCGCCCCGGCGGGCCACCGAGTCGGCCAGCGGCCGCATCAGCCGGGCGGACCCGGCGAAGCCGTGCGCGATCACCACCCCGGGCCGCCGGTCCCCGCTCGCACCGTCGGCCCGTACCTCGGTCAGCGGCACCCCGGCCACCGTCGCCCGCCGGGTGGTCAGACCGGCGTCGGCGCGGGCCAGGAGCAGGGCGCCGAGGACGACCGCGAGCAGCGCGACCACGCCGCAGGCGAGCAGTCGCCGCGACGCCGGGCCGGGGGTGGGCATGTCCGGCACCCTACGCCGCACCGGAAGCCCGGCGTGACCGACGCCGCCCGGCAGCCACCGGGCGGCGCTGGCCCCGACGCCGCACACTGGATGCCATGGCGATCCCTCTCCCCCGGCCCGGCGCCCTGCTCGGCCTCACCCGTACCGCAGTGGACCAGGCGCTCGGCTCGGCCGTCACGATGGCTTCGGTGCCCGCTCGCGCCTTCGCCGTTCTCGACCAGGTGGAGGCGCTGGTCCGGCGGATCGACGGGGTGGTCGACCGGATCGAGGGCACGCTCGACCGCACGGACCGGGTGCTCACCGACGCCGAGGCGGCGGTCCGCGAGGTGGCGGTGATCAGCGCCGCCGCCACCGGCGCGATCGAGACGGCGACCGAGGTGACCGCCGCGGCGACGGTGGTGGTCGGCGAGGCGCAGCAGGTCTCCGCGGCGGCGGCCACCGTGGTCGGCGAGGCGGACCGGGTGGCCCGCAGCGCGGCCGGTGTGGTGACCGAGGCGGAGACGGTGACCGCGCGGGCGGCGGGCACCCTGGCGACCGCCGAGAAGGCGACGGGCGTGGCGAACGAGTTGCTGGCCGCGTACGAGGCGACGCTGCGCCGGGCCGCGCCGATGGCGGCGCGCTTCGTGGAGCAGCTCAGCCCGGAGGAGGTGACCGCCGCGATCCGCCTGGTGGACGAGTTGCCGAAGCTCAAGGACCACCTCACCTCGGACGTGCTGCCGATCCTGGCCACGCTGGACCGGGTCGGCCCGGACCTGCACGACCTGCTGGACGTCACGCGTGATCTCAAGCTCGCGGTCGCCGGCATCCCCGGGCTCGGCATGCTGCGCCGCCGCGGCGAACGCCTCACCGACGACGTGTAAGGAAGGGCCCCTTCTTAACGCCTCCGGTAGTAAAAGGGGCCCTTCCTAACACTCGAACAGCTCGTCGATCTCCGCGCGGTGCGGCAGCGCCACCGAGGCGCCGAGCTTGCGCACGCACGCCGCACCGGCCGCCGCCGCCCAGCGCACCGCGTCGGCCAGGTCCCGCCCCTCGCCCCAGGCCACCGCGAGCGCGGCGGTGAACGCGTCCCCGGCGGCGGTCGAGTCGACCACATTCACCGGTACCGCCGGCACGTGCGTCGCCGGCCGCTCCCGGTCGACGTACCAGGCGCCGTCGCCGCCGAGCGTGAGCACCGCCCGGGGCACCAGGTCCAGCAGCGCCGCCGGCTCGTCCCGGCCGCGACCGGTCAGCGCCTGCGCCTCCGGCTCGTTCACCACGAGCAGGTCGGTCGCCGCCAGCAGCTCGGCCGGCACCGACCGGGCCGGCGCGGCGTTGAGCACCACCCGGGTGCCCGCGGCCCGGGCCGCCAGCGCCGCCTCGGTCACCGTCTCGACCGGCACCTCCAGCTGCGCGACCAGCACGTCCGCATCGCGTACGGCGGAGAGCTCGTCGGCGGTCAACGACGTGAACGCGGCGTTCGCGCCGGGGGTGACCAGGATGGCGTTCTCCCCCGCGCCGCCGACCATGACGAGGGCGACGCCGGACGGCCCGTAGACCACCCGCAGGTGGCCGGTGTCCACGCCCGCGGCTGTCATCCGGGCCCGCAGCGTCACGCCGAACGAGTCGGAGCCGATCGCGCCGAGGAAGACGCAGGAGGCGCCGGCGCGTACCGCGGCGACCGCCTGGTTGGCGCCCTTGCCGCCGGGCAGCATGACGAAGTCGTCGCCCAGCACCGTCTCACCGGGCCGGGGCAGCGCGGCGCCGATGCCGACGAGGTCCATGTTGGCGCTGCCCACGACGGCGACCCGGGTCTGCGGCACGGTGTCGTCCCGTCGCTCAGGCGGCGCGGGCGGCCCAGCGGTCGCCGGACCGCGTCACCACCAGCGGCAGGCCGAACGCCTTCGACAGGTTGTCGGCGGTGAGCACGTCGGCGAGCAGGCCCTGCGCCACCACGGCGCCCTCGCGCAGCAGCAACGCGTGGGTGAAGCCCGGCGGGATCTCCTCGACGTGGTGGGTGACCAGCACCATGGCCGGCGCGTCCGGGTCGTACGCCAGCTCGGCCAGCCGGGCCACCAGGTCCTCGCGCCCACCCAGGTCGAGCCCGGCGGCGGGCTCGTCGAGCAGCAGCAGCTCCGGGTCGGTCATCAGGGCGCGGGCGATCTGGACGCGCTTGCGCTCGCCCTCGGACAGCGTGCCGTACGCGCGGTCGGTGAGGTGGCCGACGCCGAGCTGACTCAGCAGCGCGCCGGCGCGCGCCTCGTCGGTGCGGTCGTAGTTCTCCCGCCAGCGGCCGACCACCGACCAGGCCGCGGTCACCACCACGTCGACGACTCGCTCGTCGGCGGGGATCCGCTCGGCGAGCGTCGCGGTGGACAGGCCGATGCGGGTACGCAGTTCGTTGACGTCGGTGCGGCCGATGCGCTCGCCGAGCACGTGCGCGACGCCGCTGGTGGGGTGCAGCCGGCCGGCGGCCAGGTTGAGCAGCGTGGTCTTGCCCGCGCCGTTCGGCCCGAGCACCACCCACCGTTCGTCCAGCTCGACCTGCCAGTCGACGTCGTGCACCAGCGCGGTGCCGGAACGCTTGACGCCGACGCCGTCGAGGCTGACCACCAGATCCGCGTCCACGGTCGAGGGGGCGGGGGCGCCCGGGGCGCCGGGGATCAGGTCACCAGTCACCGCTCCATCCAATCACGCACCCGGCCCGGCGCCCCCCACGGGCGGCGCCGCCGCCATAGGGTGGGGCGCCGTGTCGTTTGTCACCACTTCCGGAAGGACACCCATGCCCGACCGCTGCCGGAAGGCGCGCGGATGAGCGCGGTCATCGAGATCGCCGGCCTCCGCAAGACGTTCCACACGCTGCGCCAGGGGCGCCGGGTCGCCGTGGACGGCTTCGACATGCTGGTCGAGGCGGGCCAGGTGCACGGCTTCCTCGGGCCGAACGGGTCCGGGAAGACCACCACGCTGCGCGCGCTGCTGGGGCTGGTCCGGCCGGACGCCGGACGGATGCGCGTGCTGGGGGCCGAGTCACCCGAGCACCTGCCGGACGTGGCCGGCCGGGTCGGCGCGATCGTGGAGAGCCCGCAGTTCTTCGGCAACTTCACCGCGCACCGGACGCTGCGGCTGCTGGCGCTGGCCGGTGGTGTGCCGACCGGCCGGGTGGACGAGGTGCTGGAGCAGGTCGGGCTGCGCGACCGGGGCGACGAGCGGGTCAAGGGCTACTCGCTGGGCATGAAGCAGCGTCTGGCGGTCGCGTCGGCGCTGCTGAAGAACCCGGATCTGCTGATCCTGGACGAACCGGCGAACGGGCTGGACCCGGCCGGCATCCGGGAAATGCGCGACCTGACCCGGTCGCTGGCCGAGGCCGGGGTGACGGTGCTGCTGTCCAGCCACATCCTCGCCGAGATCCAGTTGATCTGTGACCACGTGACGATCGTCAGCCGGGGGCAGCGGGTCGCGTACGGGCCAGTGGAGGAGGTGCTGGCCGGCTTCGACCAGCACCAGTGGCGGGTCCGGGTGGCCGATCCGGAGCAGGCCGGGCAGTTGCTGGGCCGGGCCGGCCTGTCGGTGACCGCCGAGCCCGACCACCTGGTGGTGACCGGTGTGGAGGATCCGGAGACGATCAGCCGGACGCTCGGCGAGCAGGGCGTGTGGGTACGGGAGCTGGTCCCGCTGCGGCCGGACCTGGAGAGCGTCTTCCTGGAGCTGACCGGCGGCCACGAGCACGTGGCGGTGCCGCGGCAGGTCGACGGCGCTCCGCCGAACGACGGAGTGATCGACCTCGACGTCCGGGAGAGCCGGGAGGTGGACGCGTGAACCTGGTCCGTGCCGAGCTGGAGCGGCTGGCCGCCCGGCGTTTCGTGCAGCTCATGGTGGTGCTGCTGGCTGTCGCCTTCGCGGTGACGGTGGCGACCACGCTCGCCGGTTCGCACCGGCCCAGCCCGGCGGAGCTGAGCCGGGCCCAGACCCAGGCTGCGGAGAACGTGCGCCAGATGGAGATGGCGTACGACCGCTGCCTGCGGATCCGGGAGGGCGGGCTACCGCTGGGCGAGAACGACTACCTGCCGCGCGACTGCGCCCAGATCGACCCGGCCCAGATCGAGGAGTTGCCGACCGCGGCCGACTACCTCAGCGGTGTCTTCGTCTTCGCCAAGGAGGCCGAGCCGCTGCTCTACTTCCTGATCGCGTTCCTGACGCTGTTCGGGTTCCTGGTCGGGGCCTCCTACATCGGGGCCGACCTGAACTCGGGCGGGGTGGTGAACCTGCTGCTGTGGCGGCCCCGGCGGCCGACGGTGCTCGCCACGAAGCTGGGCACGCTGCTGGGCGGGCTGCTCGGCCTGTCGGTGCTGGCGTCGGTGGCGTACCTCGGGGCGTTCTGGTTGATCGGCCAGGCCTCCGGCCTGGTCGGGCGCACCGGCGGCGACTTCTGGCCGTCGCTCGCCGCGATCTGGGCGCGCGGGCTCGTGCTGGTGCTGCTCGCCGCGGCGCTCGGGTTCGCCGTCGCCACGCTGGGCCGGCACACGTCGGCGGCGCTCGGCACGGTGGCCGCGTACGTGGTGGTGTGGGAACTGGGTGCCCGGCTGGTGTTCCAGATCCTGGAGGTGGGCCGGCCGGACCGGTACATGCTGTCCAGCCACCTGGCGGCCTGGCTGTCCGGCGAGGTGCGGCTGTGGGACAACAACGCCTGCGGCCCCGGGATCTCCGGCTACTGCGACGGCTCCTACACGCTCACCTGGACGTCGGGGCTGGTGGTGCTGCTCGGGCTCACCGGCGCGCTGGTGGCCGCGGCGTTCACGGTGTTCCGCCGCCGCGACCTGATCTGAGGCGGATCCGCAATTCGGCAACTCCTTGCGAACCCTGAAGCCATGATGAAGGATTCCTTCACATGGCGCCAGGGTGCACGACGCGGTCAGCCGACCGTCGAGCCGAACACCTCGTCGCGCACCGCGTCCAGCGCGGTCCGCAGCGCGCCCCGCAGGATCGGCTCCTCGGTCAGCCCGGTCGTCACCACCCGGGGCCGGACCAGCGTGATCGCGGCGACCTCGTGCTGCACCCGCTCGGCCAGCGCCGCCCCGCCCGCCTGGCCGACCGCACCGGCGAGCACCACCAGCGGCGGGTCCAGCACCACGCAGGTGCTCGCCACACCGAGCGCCAGCCGCCGGGCCAGTTCGTCGAGCATCGGCCCACCGGCGGTGCCGGCCGCGATCGCCGCGCGTACCACCTCGGCGGCCCGGGCCGCCGCCACGCCCTGCTCGGCCGCCTCGGGGCTGGCGAAACCGTGCTCGGCTGCCACCGCGCGTACCGCGTCGGCGCCGACGAGCTGCTGGAACGCCGGCTTGGCCCGCTTGGACACGTCGCGCGGGATGGGCGCGCCGGGCACCGGCAGGTAGCCGATCTCGCCGGCCGCGCCGCTGCTGCCGTGGTGCAGCCGCCCGCCCAGCATGATCGCCAGGCCGACGCCCGCGTCCACCCATACCAGCACGAAGTCGGCGGTGCCCCGGGCCGCGCCGGACTGCGCCTCGGCCACCGCCGCGAGGTTCACGTCGTTCTCGAACACGACGGGGGTGTCCAGGTCCTCGCGCAGCGCGGCGAGCAGGCCGCTGTGCCAGCGTGGCAGGTTGAACGCGAACGTGATGTCGCCGGTCTGCGGGTCGACCAGGCCGGGGGTGCCGAGCACGACGCGCCGGACGGCGGACAGCTCCGCCCCGGCGCTGGCGGCCGCCTGGACCACGGCGTTGTGCACCACGCCGACCGGGTCGTCGGTGTCCTTGGTGGACTGCTCGACCCGTCCGGCCACGGTGCCGGTGATGTCGGCGCAGGCCGCGACCACCCGTTCCGCGCCCACCTCGACGCCCACCACGTACGCGCTGCTCGGCCGGACGGCGTAAAGCTGGGCGTTCGGGCCCCGCCCGCCGGCCTGCTCGCCGACCCGGGCGACCAGGCCGCGCTCCTCCAGCCGCTCGACGAGCTGGGACGCGGTGACCTTGGACAGCCCGGTCAGCTCACCGATCCGAGCCCGGGTCAGCGGACCGCGCTCGAGCAGCAGCTCCAGCGCCGCACGGTCGTTGAGCGCCCGCAGGAGTCGGGGGGTGCCGGGCAGCCGGGTCGCACTCATGCCAACGTCCTCAATTTTCAGTAAAGTTTTCTAACCACAAAACGCCTGCCGAGGGGCGCCCGTTAGCGTATCGGCCACCCCCATGCGCGGAGGTCGGACGACCCGGCAGGGAAAGGGGATACTCGTGGGTCTGGATCCAGGACTGCGCCGGCTCGCGCTGGGCACGCTGCTGGCCGCGTATCCGGGACCGGTCCCGCCGGACTGGGCGGTCGACCTGCTCGCCGACGGGCTCGCCGGGCACACCCTGTTCGGCACCAACATCCACGACCCGGCCCAGGTGGCGGCATCCACGGCGGCGCTGCGCGCCGGGCGCCCCGACGTGATCGTCGCGATCGACGAGGAGGGCGGCGACGTCACCCGGCTGGCACACGCCACCGGCAGCCCGTACCCCGGCAACGCCGCGCTCGGCGCGGTGGACGACCCCGACCTCACCCGCCAGGTGTACGCGGCGATCGGCGCGGAACTGACCGCGCTCGGCATCACCGTCGACCTCGCCCCCACCGTCGACGTGAACACCGCCGACGAGAACCCGGTGATCGGCACCCGCTCGTTCGGCGCGGACCCGAAGCGGGTCGCCGTCCACTCCGCCGCCGCCGTCACCGGCCTCCAGTCGACCGGTGTGGCCGCCTGCGCCAAGCACTTCCCCGGGCACGGCGCCACAGTCGCCGACTCCCACCACGAGCTGCCCACTGTCGACGTGCCGCCGGCCGTCCTGCGGGACCGCGACCTGCCGCCGTTCGCCGCCGTCGTCGACGCGGGCGTCCGCGCGGTGATGACCGCGCACATCCGGGTGCCGGCGCTGACCGGCGACGGTCCGGCCACGTTCAGCCGCGCGGTCCTGCACGACCTGCTGCGCGTCGAGTACGGCTTCACCGGCGCGGTGATCACCGACGCGCTGGAGATGAAGGGCGCGGTGCTCGCCGCCGGCGGGGTCGGCGCGGGCGCGGTCCGGGCCCTGGCCGCCGGCGCGGACCTGCTCTGCATCGGCGCCCGGGTGGACGCCGAGCTGGTCGAGTCGGTCGCCGCCGAGATCGTCGCGGCGATCGCCGACGGCCGGCTGGCGCGTGAGCGGGTCGAGGAGGCGGCCGGCCGGACCGCCGCGCTCGCCGCCGCCACCGGCCCCGCCGACGCCCCGCCGCCGGCCGCCGACGGCCTCGGTTACGCCGCCGCACTGCGGGCGGTACGCGTCGAGGGCGACCTCACCCGCGACACCGCCCCCCTGGTGGTGCAGGTGCACGCCACCTCCACCATCGCCGAGGGGCGGGTGCCGTGGGGGCTCGGCCCACACCTGGCCGCCGGGATCGAGCAGGCCCGCGCGGCGGCGGGCGAGACCGACCCGGAGCAGGTGCGGCGGCTCGCCGGGGACCGGCCGGTCGTGCTGGTCGGCCGGCACCTGCACCGGCTGCCCGGCGCGCGTGAGCTGGTCGAGGCGCTGGCCGCCACGCATCGGGTAGCGGTGGTCGAGATGGGCTGGCCGGGCGCGTGGCGGCCGGCGGGCGCGGTCGCGTTCGTCGCCACCCACGGCGCCAGTCACGCCAACGGCCGCGCCGCCGCCGAGGTGCTCGGCCTGACCGCCTGACCCGCGCCCCCACCGGCCCGTCGCCCGGAAGGGCGGCGGGCCGCGCTCTTGAACACGTTCAAAATCTGTCGTACGCTCAGCGTGCCCTTGATTTGAACACGTTCAAGAGAGGCGACGGGGATGGACGTGAAGGTCTGGATGTACCTGGCCTACCTCGCGGTCAGCATCGGTCTGACCATCTGGGTGGCGCGGGCACTGTCCCGCAACGGGATGGTTTTCCTGGAGGACGTGTTCGCCGACAGCCGCCTGGCCGGGGCGGTGAACAGCCTGCTGGTGGTCGGCTTCTACCTGCTCAACCTCGGCTACGTTACGGTGGCGATGAAGGAGTCCGATCCGGTCGGCGACACCAGCCAGGCGCTGGAGCAGCTCTCCATGAAGGTGGGATTCGTCCTGCTGGTGCTCGGCGCGCTGCACTTCTTCAACGTCTTCGCGCTCGGCCGCTACCGGCGCGGTCGGCTGCGGCAGCAGGCGACCCACCCGCCCCTGCCGCCGGTGCGAATGCTCCCGCCGCAGGGCGGACCGGTACCGGCGGCGGGCCCGAACCCGCCGGCCCGGTGACGTCCGCCCCGGGCGGGCACCGGCAGGATCCCACCGGGCACGGGGCCGGTGGGATCCGCGGGTTCACCGTCCTGTTCGACGCGGACTGCCCGATGTGCCGGGCCGCCCGGCGCTGGCTCGCCTCGCGCGCCCAGCTCGTACCCCTGGAGTTCGTGCCGGCCGGGTCCGCCGAGGCCCGGCGGCGCTTCCCCGAGCTGGACCACGACGCCACGTTGCGCGACCTGACGGTGGTGGCCGACACCGGTGCGGTCTACCGCGGCGACGGCGCCTGGTTCGCCTGCCTGTGGGCGCTGGCCGAGCATCGCGGCACGGCCGAGCGGCTGGCCCGTCCGCACCTGCTGCCGCTGGCCCGCAAGGTGGTCGCGGCGGCGTCGGCGGTCCGCGAACGGATCCGGGAACCGGGATACGGTGACGACGATGACCGAGCAGAGTGCGCCGACGACCGCTGCGGGTGGGCAGGGCACGACGACCCGGGGTGAGCAGACCCGCCAGCTGATCCTGGACACCGCGATGCGGCTGTTCCGCGAGCGCGGGTACGCGCGCACGACGATGCGCGCGGTCGCCCAGGAGGCCGGCGTGGCGGTGGGCAACGCCTACTACTACTTCGGTTCCAAGGAACACCTGGTCCAGGAGTTCTACGCGGGCACCCAGCGCGAGCACCGGGCGGCGGCCGACACGGTGCTCGCCCGGGAACGCGACTTCGGCCCGCGACTGGCCGGGGTGCTGCATGCGGGCATCGACGTGCTGAGCCCGTACCACGCGTTCGCCGGTGCCTTCTTCAAGACGGCGGCCGAGCCGACCTCGCCGCTGAGCCCGTTCTCCGCCGAGTCGTCGGAGCCCCGGGACATGTCGATCGCGCTGTTCCGCGAGGCCCTGACCGGGTCCACCGTCAAGCTCGACGACGAGCTGCGCGAGGCACTGCCCGAGCTGCTCTGGCTCGGCTACATGGGCGTGGTGCTCTACTGGGTGCACGACCGCTCGGACGGTCAGGTCAAGACCCGGCAGCTGATCGACGGCGTGGTGCCGCTGGTGGACCGGCTGGTGGGGCTGTCCCGGCTGCGCGTGCTGCGGCCCGTCACCCGTCAGGCACTCGCCCTGATCCACACGCTGCGTCACTGACCTCGTCGGCCCGGTTACGGGCGATTCCGCAGGTGAGAGTCCGTAACCGGACAGCGGCGCACCTCTTGTTCACCAGCGGCACTAACACATAGCGTTACCGATGTCGGGGCCCGGGGGAGAGCCGCGGACCGTGGATCCGGCCCGGGATCCACGGTCCGCGCCAACCCGGAACTTCAGCCCGGGTCAGCGGGGGAACACGCCGAACGCGGTGAGGCCCCGATCCGAGAACCCGGCCGCGTCGGCCACCCGAGCCGACGCGGCGTTGCCGGGGTCGTGCAGGTAGGTGGGGATCGCTCCCTCGTCCAGCACCCGGCGGGCCGCCTGTGCGACCAGCCGCCGGGCCAGGCCGCGCCCGCGCGCCGTCGGCACCGTGCCCACCGCCAGCTCGTGCCCGTACGCGTCGTGCCGCTTGATCCCCACGCCGGCCCGGTACGCGCCGTCGGCACCCCGGACCACGAGCACGTCCCTGTCGAACAGCCGCAGCCACGGCGGCAGTCCGGGCAGTGTGGGCGGCACCCACTCCCCCACCTCGGGCAGCGGCGCCGGGTGGGTGCACCAGCGGAAGACCGAGGTGTGCGCGGTGAACTCGGGCGCGCCGACCACACCCGGCAGGGCGGGCAGCCACTCGCCGAGCGGCCGGTCCCGTACCAGCGCCCGGACCGCCTCGACCCGGTCGGTGGCCACCGAGAGGACGGTGCTGCCGCCCGCCGTCACCGCGACGGCCGGGCGCAGCCGTCCGTCCCAGGCCGGACGGGCGCGGCGGTGGGACCGGACCACGTGCAGCCCGGGGCCCGCCGGCCACTGTCCCAACCAGGTCGCCAGATGGAGGAAGACCCGCCGGTCGAGCATGGTGATCATGGTACGCCGTGACGCCGGCCCCGTGCCCGGGGAATTCAGCGATCGCGCCGGGGTTGAGACGCGCCGGCGACGGGTAGAGGGTCGGCACGCCAGCGACGGACGCCGATCCCTGCTTCCGCCACCGGCCGCAGGAAGTCCGGCGCTTCACGGAACCGGAGGCATCGACCCTGCGTCATATTCATTTTCATACATGGACAAGTTTCTCTGGGACGGTAGTGGTCATGCCTCACGAACCGAATGACCGATTCCAGCAGGACGCGGAGCGCGGCTGGCGGGCCGCCGCAGACGCCGGGCGGTTCCCGGCGCAGCCGGCGTACCGCGAGGTGCGCGACCGGGCGCTCTCCTGGGCCGAACTGAACGCGCAGCCGGCCGGCACCGCCGCCTGGCGTGGCCTCACGCCGCTCTGAGAGGGCGGGGGACGACACACCGGCCGGGCGGGCGTACCGGCCTTCGCACACCTGTGCGGTAGCGTCTTGTGGTCCGATTTCCGGCCTACGACAGGAGAAGCTCCGCGCATGGGCAAGAAGACGATCCACGTCTCCGACTTCACCGGTCAGGTGCTCAGCCCCGACGACGAGGTGGTCAAGGTCGTCGTCCTGGAGCACCCGGACCTGGTCGCCGGCCCCGTGCAGCTGGACGCCACCCCGGTCGAGGTGGAGAGCATCGACGACGCGGCGCTCGACGTCGCGGTGGTGGAGATCCACGACCGGCACGGCCACGGTGAGCCGCGCCGGGTCGTGCTGACCGCCAGCGAGTTCGACGCGATGGCGACCGACGTGCCGATGGCGCAACTGCTGCGTACCGCCGAGCGGGTCAAGCCACCAAAGGCCCGCCGCGCGACCGAGAAGATCGACTACGGCACCATCGAGCACGCCGGCCGCCCGCACCGCGGCCGGGTCACCGAGGAGGAGGCCCGGCTGGTCCGGGAACACCTCGACGAGGTCAACAAGCGCCTGGCCGACGCCGGCATCCGCCAGGTCGACCCCGCCGACCCGGAGCACGCCGCCCGATACGGATTCCCCGCCGCCGACTGACACCCGAATGCCGGGCACGCGCCCCCGTGACGCGTGCCCGGCGTGGTGTCAGGCGCCTTTCCGGGTGATCTCGGCCAGCGCCGCCTCGAACGCCGACTCCAGCGCGTCCTTCTGCAGCCCGAGGCCGCTCAACACACCGTCACCGCCCTCCTCCTCCAGCAGGGCGAGCAGGATGTGCTCCGTACCGATGTAGTTGTGTCCCATCCGCAGCGCCTCCCGGAACGTCAGCTCCAGGACCTTCTTGGCCCGCGCGTCGTAGGGGATCAGGTCCGGGACCTGGCCGGCCGCCGCCGGCAGCGTCGCGGTGACGACCTCCCGCAGCCGTTCCAGGGGTACGCCCTGAGCCACGATCGCGGCGGCGGCCAGCCCTTCCGGCTCGGCGAGCAGACCGAGCGCCACGTGCCCGGGGGTGATCTCGGCGTTGCCGGCGGTCCGCGCCTCCTCCTGAGAGGCCAGCACGACGTTGCGGGCGCGCGGGGTGAACCGGCCGAACCCGGAGTTCGGGTCGAGCGCGGCGGCGGTCTCCGCCTTGGCGGCGGAACGCTTCTGGGCGGCCTGCTTGGTCACGCCCATGCTGCGGCCGATCTCCGTCCATGAGGCGCCGGAGCGGCGCGCCTGGTCGACGAAGTGCCCGATCAGGTGGTCGGCGACGTCGCCCAGGTGGTCGGCGACGAGAACGGCGTCGGCCAGCTGGTCGAGCGCGTCGGTGTGTGCCTTCTTGATGCCGTCGATGAGGTCGTCGAGGCGTACCGGATGGGTCATCTTGTGCGGCTGAGTCTCCTCCATGCGTCAACCATAGGTTGACGACTGCGCTGTCGTCAACCCGCAGTTGACGCGCTCGACGTTCAGCCGCGTACCCACCGCTGGTTGCTGCCGCCGTTGCAGGTCCAGATCTGCACCGCGGTGCCGTTGGTGGTGCCCTGCCCGTTGACGTCCAGGCAGAGACCCGAGCCGACGCCGACGATGGTGCCGTCGGCGTTGATCCGCCACTGCTGGTTGCTGCCGCCGTTGCAGGTCATGATCCGCGCGCGGCTGCCGGACGTGGTGCCCGGGACGTCGAGGCACTTGTTGCCGTACACGGTGAGCTGGTTGTTCGTGCCGACCGTCCACTGCTGGTTGGGCCCACCGTTGCAGTCCCAGATCTGCACGACCGCGCCGTCGGCCTGGCTGGCGCCGTTGACGTCGAGGCAGCGGTTGGCGCTCGCGCTGCGCACCTCTCCGGTCGGGCCGCTGGAACCGTCGCCCGGCGTGATCGCGAGGTTGTCGAACTGGGCGGTGACGCCCTGGCCGGTGCCGTACCCGATCTGGCCGGCCACCCAGGCGGAGTCCGACACGGTGCCGACTGTGGTGCCGTCGATCGCCGCGGTGAGGGTGCTGCCATTGAGCTTCAACGAAAGGTTGTGCCAGCGTCCGGTACCCAGCGCCGCGGTGTTGCCGCTGGCCAGGGTGCGCCAGTTGCCGCTGGTGTTGTTGCTCCGGATCGACCAGGCGCCGCCGTCGGTGACCCGGAAGTAGTAGCCGTTGAGGTTCTGCGGGCCCTGGTGGTTGTAGGTGTTGCCGCGGCCGATGAGCTGGGCGTAGCCGGACTTCTCCAGCAGCACGTCCGAGGAGACCGTGTAGTTGCGCCAGGTCAGATCGCCCAGCAGGGCGTACGGTTCGGCCTGGCCGGACGTCCAGTAGATCGGCGCCTGCTCGGACATCTGGCGGACGCACTGTCCGGTCCGGCCGCCACCGCAGCCGACGATCTCGAACGAGCCCTGCTGGTCCATCAGGTACCGGGCTTCGCGCCCGGTGGCGTAGCTGTCGAAGTTGTCGCGGTACGGCAGATCCAGGGTGCCCTGGACCGGACTGACAGCCGTGCCTTTCCCCTGCCCACTCGTGGTGGTGATGCTGTAGACGTAGCCGGGTTGGACGGTGAGCGAGAAGCGTCCGCCGTTCGGTGTGATGTCGGCGCCCCGGACGAAGTGCTCGGCGCTGTTGTTGGACCTGAGGTTCGTCGCCCACACGCGCACCGTGCCGGCGGAGAGCCCGCCGGTGACGGTGACGTCGAGCTGCTGGGCCGAGCCGGCGTCCTGCGTCTCGATGACGGTGCTCCAGTCGCTGTTGTTCGTGGACTTCAGCGAGACATAGCTGCCGTTGCCGCGGTTGCCCCCGAGGTAGCCGCTGGACGAGTCGAGATAGCGCCAGCCCGGCGCCGTGAACTGGGTGGTGTGCGCCATCACCCAGGTGCTCCTGCCGATCGAGTAGGCGCCGGACCACGGCTGCTGCGCCACCGCCACGCCGGTGGTCGCCCAGGGGATGTTGGGGGTGATGGCGGCGATCACCGGCCAGTTGATGTACCCGGTCATCTTGCCGTCGAGGTAGCCGCGGTTGATGCCCCGGGCGAGGGCCGGCGCGCCGGCGTTGTAGTCGTCGGAGCCGTTCTCACTGGCCCACAGCTGCTTGCCGGTGGAGATCGCGTTGGCGGAGCTGGGGCAGCTGGTCTGGGCGCTGCGGTAGCCGCAGACGTAGTGGCTGCCGAAGACCTGCACCGCGTTGGCGAACGCCGGGTCCCGCAGCGAGTCGTCGGCGGCGCCCCACCCGAAGTCGTCCGAGGCGACGATCTTCACATTGCCGTAGCCGCGGGAGTCGAGTGTGGAGCGCAGGTTCTTGTACCAGGTGGTGTTGTAGCCCTTCTCGTTCCACCCGCCGAGGTAGTTGATGGTCAGTCCGTGCGTCGCCGCGCAGTCCAGCCACCCGACGAGGTAGTTGATCGAGTCGGTGGACCAGAAGTTGCCGTTGCCGATCCAGCCGGGTGCCCCCCAGGCCAGACCGACCAGGGCGATGGAGGGGTTCCGCGCCCGCGCCTGCTCCATCAGCCACCACTCGTAGCCCCGGTTGCAGTTCACGCTGCCCCGGGTGTGCTCGTGGCTGGGCTCGGCGCCGGAGGTGGAGTTGGTGTCGCCGCCGATCTCCACCTTCATCAGTTGCATCGCGGCGCCGTAACCCGGCTTGAACAGGTAGTCGAGGATGTCGCTGCGCTGCGGCTCCGGGTAGTCGATCAGGAGTCTGCTGTTTCCGCCGCCGCCGCTGACCGCGCCGACCCCGTCGAGCACGCGCCCGCCGGAGGCGCCGTTGACGGTGAGGGCGGTCGCCGCCCGGGCCGGCGCGGCGGGGACGGTCAGCGCGAACGCCGTCACCATCGCGGCCACCGCCGCCGACGCCATCCGGCGCCACGCCGCATGTTCTCCGCTCACCCTGCTGGACACCGACCCACCTCCAGATAGACATGTGTCTATCAAATTTCCTGCATGTTAGCGTTCACACCACAGGTTGGTCAACGCCTCGCCGGCCCGAGCCCCACCCCACCGAACGCCGCTCGCGAGCGCGGGTAGGGTCGGTCGGGGTGAGCACCCATTCGACGCTGCTGTTCGTGCTCGCCGCCGTCGCGGTCGTCATCGCCGTACGGTGGGTGGCCTCCCGGACCGGCCTGCCGGCCGCCGCGCTCCTGCCGCTCATCGGCATCGCGTACGCACTGCTCCCCGGCCCCAACGTCGGCCTCGATCCCGAGCTGGCGCTCATGGTCGTGCTGCCGCCGCTGCTCTACAGTGCCGCGCTCGACTCGTCCCTGCTGGACATCCGGCGCAACCTGCGGATCGTGGTCAGTCTCTCCGTGGTGCTGGTGCTCCTCACCGGACTGCTCGTCGGCGTCGGGTTCCACCTCTTCGTCGCCGGCGCGACCCTGGCCGCAGGCATCGCTGTGGGCGCCGCCGTCGCCCCGCCCGACCCGGTCGCCGCCCTGGCCGTCGGCCGCCGGGTCAACCTGCCGCCGAAGATGGTCACGATCATCCAGGGCGAAGGGCTGCTGAACGACGCCACCGCGCTGACCATGCTCAGCGTCGCCGTGGCCGCCGCCGTGGGCGGCGAGTTCTCGTTCCACGCCGCGGTCGGACAGTTCGTGCTCGCCGCGGCCGGCGGCATCGCGGTGGGTGTGGTCGTCGCCCGGGCCAAACGGCTGGTCCGGCCGCTCACCGCGGACCCGCTGCTGTCCAACGCGATCTCGCTCGCGACGCCGTTCGTGGCGTACCTGCTCGGCGAGGCGCTGCACGTCTCCGGCGTGCTCGCAGTGGTGGTCGCCGGCCTGATCGTCGGCCACCAGACGCCGCAGTTCGGCTCCGGAGCCGCCCGCCTCCAGACGAACGCCGTGTGGCGGCTCGTCGACTTCCTCCTCGAAGGCTTCGTCTTCCTGCTGATCGGCCAGCAGCTCCCCGCCGTCATGCGGGGCCTGCGCCAGTACGAGACGTCGACCATCGTCATCGCCGTCGCGGTGTCGGTCGGCGTGGTGCTGCTCCTGCGCCCCGCCTGGCTGATCCTGACCCAGTGGCTCCCCCGGTCGCTGCACACCCGGCTCGGCGGCGTCGCCGAACAGGACGACACCGACGAGCCGGACGCCGCACGCCGGCTCGGCGGCGTCGACCGCAGGGAACGCGGGCTGACCGCCCGCGAGGTGGTGGCGCTGAGCTGGTCCGGTACGCGCGGCGTGATCAGCCTCGCCGCGATCTTCACGCTGCCGTTGACCACCCGCAGCGGAGATCCTTTCCCCGATCGTGACCTGCTGCTGTTCTGCACCTTCGTGGTCGTCCTGGTGACGCTGGTCGGGCAGGGTCTGACGTTCGCGCCGCTCGTGCGGATGCTCGGCCTGCGCGCCAACGAGGCCGACCAGGCCCGGGTACGCAACGAGGCCCGCTCGGCAGCGGTGGAGGCGGCGCTGGCACGCCTCGACACCGTCGTCGCCGAGGACCCGGACAGCACTGTCGCCGTCGACACCACGCGGCCCCAGTGGCAGACCCGGCTGGCCCGCTACCGGGGGCGGCTCGACCTGATCCAGCAGAGCGGCTCGTCGGAGCTGCCCACCTCACCGGAGTACGAGACGGCGCTGCGGGTCCGCCGGAGCGTCCTCGAAGCGCAGCGGGAGGAGTTGCTGCGGTGGCGTGACTCCGGGCGGCTGCCGGACGAGGAGCTGCGGGTGCTGGAACGCGAACTCGACCACGAGGAGCTGTTGCTGCCGAAGCGGGCGCCGGGCTGACCCTGGGCCCGGCGCCCGCCGGCCGCCTCACAGCTGGCGCAGGATCACCGGATCCTTGATCTTCTTGTCCGCGGCCAGCAGCAACGCCTTGCTGATGATCTCGCCGAGCCGGCTGTCGCCCTCGAAGGGCAGGTACATCTCCGGCTCCTTCGCCTTCGCCGAGTCCGGGATGACGCACAGGTACCGCTCGTCCGGCGCGATCAGGATGTTGCCCGAGCCGCAGTGGATGCGGTACGTGTGCAGGTCGCCGCGTACCTCCAGGAACCTGTCGGTGAGCGTGCAGCGACCGGCGATCGCCAGCCGGGGGATCAGGTCCGCCAGCACGTCCCGGCGCGTCCGGCCGGTCGGGGTCAGCTCGCCGAAGCTGTTCTGCGCCCAGTAGTCGCGATACCGGCCCTCCGGCCCGCCGTCGTACCAGTTCGGGTCGGCGCCCACCCCGGCGGCGGCCACGAACAGGTCGACGTCCCGCATCACCTCGCTCAGCACGACCGGCGGAACCTGCGCCAACGGGACCGGCAGGCGCTCGCCCCGGATGAAGAACAGCTGATCGGTTCCCATCGTGTCGAACACGAGGTCGTCGTCCCGGTCCTCGATCCCGGCGACACCCAGTTCGGCGCGCAGCCCCCAGTCCGGGAGGGCCAGCCAGGGCAGGTTGTAGGACGCCCCGTCGTTGCGGTGCTGGACGTACGACCAGCCGCGCCGGGACAGCAGCGCGTTGAGCCGGTGCTGACGCACGATGTGCGCGGCGAACCGGTTGGAGTACACGCCAGTGGCCCGCTCCGCGTCGGTGAGCAGGTACTGCTCCCGGTGCGCCTGCTTGAACGGCTGGGTGATCGCGTGCCGGGTGAGGAAGTCCCGCCACGGCCCCACCGCTTCGGGGTCGAGCACCGGATGCCACAACCGGACCGTCGCGTCGTCGGCCGGCTCGAACACGGTGTCGTCCACTGTGCGCAGCGTCTCACCGGCCCAGCAGCAGGCCACGCCGTCGACGGTCCAGACGAGCCGGCGGGCCAGGGTACGGGCCAGCGGGTGGTCGAGGAACCGTTCGCGCCACTGCTCGACGGTCCACGAACGGTCCCGTCGCAGCAGCCCTTCCAGCCGGTCGCGGGTGGCGACGAGCGTCGCGGCGACGTCGACGACGGTCGCCTTCAGCTCCTTCACCTCGTCGCCATGCTCGCTGCGCACCTGCGCCGGTGGGGCCTTGACCACCTTGCCGTCCGCGTTGCGCCACACCACTACGGCGTCGACACCGCGCACCTCCAGCTCGTACGAGCAGTCGCCCAGCTTGTCCGCGAGCGGCAGCCCGAAGCCGGGCAGAGCCATCTCCTCGACGTCCTCCCGGCTGACGCCGCGCGCCTCGGCGTGCCGGGTCAGCCCCTTCTCCACCAGGCGCAGGGTGCTCTTGTAGGTCAGCCGCGAGGACAGCCGCGCCAGCTGGGCGAGCGCGGCCGGGTGATCGGTGTCGACGAGCGCCGCGACCGCGACGTTCGCCAGTTTCGGGCTCGCCGGGCCGTGGCCGGAGATCTTGCGGGCGGCCCGTTCCGCGATCTGGCCGAGGTTGCGCAGTGTCTGCTCGGACGGCGGGCACATCGTCCGCGTCCAGATCAGTCCCCACAGCAGCCCGACGTTGTAGCGGTCGATCATCCGTGGTGGCATGTCCTTGATGTGGCCGGGGCAGCACGTTGTCATGCGCAGCGGCAGGCTGCGCGCCTGGCCGACGAGCGGGAGCCAGTCGTCGAGCCGGGCGGTGAAAGCGTCGACGCCCACCGCGTCGAGCAGCGACCGGGCCTGCTTGCGCCAACCGGCCGTCGGCTTCGCCTTGTCCACCTCGACCGGGCAGTGCGCCAGCAGCGCCTCCCACGCGGACCGGCGATCCGCCGGCATCGCCTCGATGTCCGCGACGGCGCGGTCGGCCCACTGCTCACCGACGTTGGGGATCGGCCACATCCGGTCGGCCTCGTCGCTGAAGTCGCTCGGCGATTGCTCGATCCCGGTCCGGCGCCAGGTCGCCAGCGCCGCCGGGTTCACGCGCCCGGCCGAGGCCTCCGCCTGGAGGGACTCCCAGGTGAACCGCTTGAGATGGGAGCTCCAGTAATTGAATCCCAGCCAGGCGTGGGTGCTC
Source organism: Micromonospora sp. WMMA1947 (assembly GCF_027497355.1). Lineage (NCBI taxonomy): Bacteria > Bacillati > Actinomycetota > Actinomycetes > Micromonosporales > Micromonosporaceae > Micromonospora > Micromonospora sp. WMMA1947. The sequence continues at coordinate 719,373 of NZ_CP114909.1, forward strand.
AGCCGGCCGAGCCAGGCCGAGCCGTCGAGCCCGCCGCCGGAACGCACGGCACGGATCAGCGTGGCCCACCCGTCCTTGCCCGAGCCCGGCACGGTCAGCGCATCGAACACCACCTGCCGTACCGGCGCCGGTTGTGCGGCCAGGAGTTCCTTCGTGCGGCGCCACGCCTCACCCCGGGCCCGGTCCCGCGGGTCCTCGTGCGCGTACGGCAGCGACGGCAGGTGGTCGATCAGTGTCGACGCAGCGGTGACTCGGCGGTCGTGATCCGCGTCGTCACCGGCCAGGTCGGCCACGGCTGCGGCGACCGTCTGCGCCTGTCGGTTCGCCTCCGGTAGCAGCTCGACCAGCGGCGGAGCGAGATCGTACGGCCCGTGCGGATCGTTCAGTGCGGCGAGCAGCGACGGAACCGTCGCCGCCGGCGCCCAGCCGCACACGGTCACCACCAGGCTGATGGATTCCCGCTGACTGGGCTCGTTGAGGGTCTGGCCGCTCCGCTCGCCCCACCTCTTGACGGTGGCGACCACATCGCGCAGGGCCAACTCGGGGTCGTACGTGTCCACTCAGCCACCCACCAGCGGGACGAGCTTGAGGAAGGTGACGCGGGATCCCGCGTGCAGGCGGACCTTCTCGTCCAGGGCGGTGACCTGACGGTCGTCGACGAGCACCACGAAGGCGTTGCGGCCGAACGCGTCGAGTGTCATCCGCGTCCGCTCCTCCGGGTCGGCGTCCACGCCGGACTCGGCGATCTCGAGGGAGACCCGACGGCGGATCAGCTCGGCGAGAGGCAGTGCCTCCTCGAAGACCTCGACTGTCCACACAGGCCCGTTCGGCGCACCGACGACCTCGTCGGTGACTGTGATCAATGGCATGGCGGAGAAGGTAACGGTTCCCTCCGACACCTCAGCATTTTGTGTGACCTGACCGCGTGCCGGACAGTCTCCACCGTGTACGAGATCGTTCCGTGAAGGCGAGGTTGTGAGCGTGTCCTATCCCGCGTACCCGAGCAGGGCCGGCATGTCGGCGGTGGTGGACGCGGCACGCCGCGGCGACCGCGCGGCGATGGACGAGCTGGTCTCGCACTGTCTGCCGCTGGTCTACAACATCGTGGGCCGGGCCCTGAACCGGTCGGCAGACGTCGACGACGTGGTGCAGAACACGATGCTGAGCGTCGTCCGCGGGCTGCCGGGCGTACGCGAGCCGCAGCTTTTCCGCTCGTGGCTGGTCGCCGTCACCATGAACGAGATCCGCACCCACACGCAGCGCCGGCACACCACACCGGCGCCGCCGGAGGACATCGACAACGTGATCGACCCGCGCGCGGACTTCGAGGACCTGACCCTGACCCAGCTCCGCCTCGCCGACCAGCGCCGGGAGGTCGTCCTGGCCACGCGCTGGCTGGACGACGACCACCGCCACCTGCTGTCCCTCTGGTGGCTGGTCGAGGCCGGTCACCTCAGCCGCGCCGACCTGGTCGACGCCCTGAAGCTGGCCCCGCACCACGTGACCGTGCGGGTGTCCCGGATGAAGGCGCAGCTGGACACCGCCCGGCTGGTCGTACGGGCCCTCACCGCCCGGCCCGGTTGCGCCGGCCTGCGCGACACCGCGTCGGGCTGGAACGGTCAGCCGACACCGGTGTGGCGCAAGCGGTTCGCCCGCCACATCCGGGACTGCCCGCACTGCCCGACGAACGACCTGGTCCCCGCCGAGCGGCTGCTGGCCGGCCTGGCGCTCACCCCGATCCCGGCCGATCTCGCCTCGGACGTCACGCACCACCTGCGCACCGTCGCCTCGCCGACGCACGCCGTCCCGCCCGGCGCGCAGGTCGTGAGCGCCGGGGCGCGGTCGACGCTCTCCCTGTCCAAGACCCTGGTCGGCGTGGTCGCCGCCGTCGCCGTGCTCGGCGGGGGTGGTCTGATCCTTGCCAACTACCCGAGCGGGTCGAAGCAGCAGCCGACAAGCGTGGCAGCCTCGCAGCCCGCGACCGAGACCACCGCTCCCGCGCTCACGCCCACCCCGACCCCGCTCGCACCCTCCCCGACCGCTGCCCGTCCGAGCCCCGCCAAGTCGGTGAAGCCCTCGAAGTCACCGAAGCCGACCCCGTCGCCGGCCAGGTCCACCGCCACGTCCAGCGGCTTGTCCGCCGCGGAACGGCGGCTGCTGGTGCTGCTCAACGAGCGGCGTCGCGCGCTCGGGCTGACCGAGGTCAAGCTCGGTACGGCCCAGCACCGGGAGGCGGAGTCCTGCGTACGGCAGAACCTGAACGCGAGCGGCCTGCAGCACTGCGGGCACGAGGTGCTGTTCGCCTCGTCGGGCAACTCCTCGCCGGAGCAGATGATCGAGGCGTGGTTCAACAGCCCCGGGCACAAGACGGCGCTGACGTACGCCAGCTCTCGCTTCGCCGGACCAGCGATCGTGTTCAACGGCAGCCGGCAGGTCGCCGCCATCAACATCGACTACTGAGGCGGTCGCTACGCTCCCCCGATGACGCACGAGAAGGAGATCGTCGAGCCGGTCGACCTGTGCCTGCCGGACGGGCGGCTCAACCCGGCCGCGGTCGGTTGGACCCGCCGGCCGCTGCACCGGGCGAACCTGCGCGGCTGGGGAAGGACCAAGCGCTGGGAGTACTGGGGGATCGTCACGCCCACCCACATCGTCGGCCTCGTCGCGTCGTCGCTGGACTACGCCGGGGTGCACGGCGTCTACGTGCTCGACCGCGCCACAAAGGTCGAGACCGGCAAGGACGTCGTGGTCCCGTTCGCCCGTGGCGTCGTCATGCCGCCGGTCAGCGGCGCGGGCACCGTGTGCGCACGCGGGGGTGGCCTGTCGATCGACATCGACCAGACCGCCGCTGGTAGCACGATCCGTGCCACCGCACCGGGCATCGAGATCGACCTCGTGGTGCCGCTCCCGCCCGGCCACGAGTCGCTCGGCGTCGTGGTCCCGTGGAACACCCGCCGGTTCCAGTACACGGTCAAGGACGTCGGGCGGCCAGTGCGCGGCTCGCTGCGGGTGAACGGCACGACCCACGTCGTGGCCGCGGACGACTCGTTCGCCGTGCTCGACCACGGCCGGGGCAGATGGCCGTACGCGATCACGTGGAACTGGGCGGCGGGCAGCGGACCGGACGTGTCGATCCAGCTCGGCGGCAAGTGGACCGACGGCACCGGCTCGACCGAGAACGCGTTGTTCACCGGCGGCCGGCTGCACAAGCTCGGCGCCGAACTGCGCTGGACCTACGACCGCCGCGACTGGCTGCGGCCGTGGCGGATCAGCGGTGATCGGGTCGCTGTGGAGTTCCACCCGTTCCACGAGAAGGTCTCCCGCACCAACCTCGGCGTCGTGGCCAGCGAGACCCACCAGTGCTTCGGGCACTTCTCCGGCTGGGCCCAGGCGGACGACGGCGAGCGGGTGGCTCTGGACGGCCTGGTCGGCTGGGCGGAGGAAGCTCAGAACCGCTGGTGACGCAGCCGCGCGTTGACCTGCCGCACCACGTCCTCTGGAAGCTTGACCACGCGCCGGTCATAGGTGAGCAGACCGTTGAGCTCGTCCTCCACGTCGGACAGCTGGGTGTAGACGGTCGCGCTCAGACCGGCCCGGATCGCGGGCACGATCTGCTCGGTGTGCAGCCGCGTGAACGCCTCCGCCAGTTCCTCGGCGCTCCGGCACCGCCGGTAGCCGAAATCCTTGCGGCTGAAGGCGTGCCCGTCAACGCGCAGGTTGTAGCCGCCGTACTCCGACAGCACCAGCACCCGGCGGTCCCCGCGTCGCCGCGGCACCCGGAAGCGGCGGAAGTAGACGTGCAGGCTGCGCAGGTCGCCCCCGCCCTGGTCGTGCCAGCCGCTGGCGTGGTCGACAGTACGGGTGCTGTCGAGTTCGGCGACCTCGCGGGCGATCCGGGCCGCGTCGAACTGCCCCCAGCCCTCGTTGAAGGGCACCCACACGGCGAGGCTCACCACGTTGCGCAGGTGCTCGACGGTGTCGCGCAGCTCGGCCCGGAACCGGTCCCGTCCACCGGCGTCGGCACGGCCGAACCGGCGCCGCCACCGGCCCCGGTCGGGCAGCCGCAGCGGCGTCACCGCCGGCGCGGTGACGACCAGCGGGTGGTAACTGCTGCCGCCGTTGACCATGTCCTGCCAGACCAGCATCCCCAGCCGGTCGCAGTGGTAATACCAGCGCAGCGGCTCGATCTTGATGTGCTTGCGCAGCATGGTGAACCCGAGTCGCTTCATGGCGGCGATGTCGGCGATCATCGCCTCGTCGGAGGGCGCCGTGTACATGCCGTCCGACCAGTAGCCCTGGTCGAGGATCCCGGCGTGGAAGTACGGCCGGCCGTTGAGCAGCAGCCGGGGCACGCCGTCGGGGTCCGGTCCGACACCGAACGAGCGCATGCCGAAGTAGCTGCGCACCCGATCCGCGCCCAGCTCGACGGTCACGTCGTAGAGGAACGGATCCTCGGGGCTCCACTGCCGTACCTCGGGGATCGGGATGCGCACGGCCACGCCGACCGGCGCGGTGGCCTCGGCCACCGCGGTCCCGTCGGCCAGGATCCGGATGCCGGCGTCGCCGGCATCCGCCGTCGCGTGCACCGTCACCTCGACGCACCGCTCGTCGAGGAGCGGGGTCAGGGTGAGGCTCCGCAGGTGTACGGCGGGCACGCTCTCGGCCCACACCGTCTGCCAGATCCCGGACTGGGCGGTGTACCAGATGCCGCCGCGGCGCAACCGCTGCTTGCCCCGGGAGTGGTGGCCGGTGTCGCTGTCGTCCTGGACCGCCACGACCAGGACGTTGGAGTCCTCGCGGAGCGCGTCGGTGATGTCGCAGGTGAACGGCAGATACCCGCCGGTGTGGCCGCCGACCGGAACATCGTTCAGGTAGATCCGGCAGGTCTGGTCGACCGCGCCGAAGTGCAGCAACAGGCGCGAACCGGCAGCGTGAAAGCCCGCCGGAAGGGTCAGCGGACGGCGGTACCAGAGCGTCTCGCCCGGTTGGAGCTGCCGCCCGACGCCGGAGAGCGCGGACTCCGGAGAGAACGGCACGAGGATCTCGCCGTCGTAGCGTTCCGGCTCGGTGGACGAACCGGTGATCGCGTACTCCCACCGGCCGTTGAGGTTCAGACAGCTGTCCCGGGCAAACTGCGGGCGGGGATACTCGGGCAGGACACGCTCCGCGTCGAGCGCGGCACCCCACGGGGTCAGCAGCGTCATGCCCGAGCCTCCTGCTCCCGCCGCCGCAGCGCCACGGCCGGCACCGCGATGAGGACCAGCACTGCGAGCGCCATGAGGAAGATGCCCGGCGTCGGGACCTGCTTCACCACGCCGAGGTCCTCGTAGACCTCGCCGGCGCCGGTGATCACGGCGGCGCCGAGGTACGGGCCGACGAGCATCGGGACGAGGATGGCGAAGACCATCCGCAGCCCCTGGACATGGCCGGCCCGGTCCGGCGGTGAGTAGTCACGCACGATGGCGCCGATCGGGGCGAGCACGAGCATGAAGCCCGACATCATCACGATCCCGGCGGCGATCACGGGGACCATGCCGCGGGCGAAGAACATCAGCGCCAGCCCGGTGCCGTAGACCACTACTGCCGGCAGCAGGAAGCGCACCTTGCCGACGCGGTCGATGAGCCGCCCGCCGACCACGCTCACCGCCGACGCCGTGACGAGGACGACGGCCAGGACGATCGCGTACCCCTCGATCCGCAGATACCGCTGCAGGTAGATGATCAGATACGGCAGGAACACCTGGGTGGAGATCCCCCAGATCGACCAGGCGGCGAGGGCGAGGTAGAGCCCCGGGTTGGCCCGGACGGCGGCCGGGCGCAGACCGTGGACGACGGCGCGCAGGTAACCGCCCTCGTGCCGGACGAGTGACGGGCTGTCCTCGACCAGGAACCACGCCAGCAGACCCGCCACGGCCATGATCGCGCCGATGATCACGAAGAACAGCTGCCAGTTCCCGGCGCGGGCCAGCCCGTCGAACCCGCCGAAGATCACCAGCATCGAGACCAGCGGCATGATGGCGAGCACCGACTCGACCCGGCCACGGTTCGCCGGCTCGGTCACGTCGGTGACCCACGCCTGGAACGCCGCGTCGTTGGCCCCGGAGCCGAGGAACGACATTAGGCAGTCCAGCATGATGACAGTGATCGCCGTGACCAGCACGACGTTCGCCACGGGCGCGATGTCCTCCACAAAACCCACTGTCAGGAAGCCGAAGGCGGCGGTGGAGACCCCCCACAGCAGGTAGCCACCGGCGATGAACGACCGGCGCCGGCCGGTCCGGTCGGAGAGGGCGCCGAGCAGCAGGGTCGCGACAGTGGCGGTGACGGCGCTGGCGGCGACCATCGTGGCGATCGCGTTGGGATCGTCGGTGATCGTGTCGTACACGAACAGATTCAGGTAGATGTTCTCGATGGTCCAGGCCATCTGCCCGACGAGCCCGAGCAGGATCAGGGCGGTCCAGGTGCGGGGGCGCAGGCCGGCCGGACCGGCCGACGCGGCCGGAGTGAGCACGCTGCGGGTGGCGGACACGACGGCCTCCTTCGACGGGTCAGAATATGATCCGTCCCGTCCGGCCGTCGATGGGTCCGGGGTCGGCCAGGCCGCCGCCTCCGAGCAGACACGACGAAAAGGCCCCGGTACGGGTGACCGAACCAGGGCCTTGATCGTTGGTGCGCCGCCAGGGACTCGAACCCCGAACCCGCGGATTAAGAGTCCGCTGCTCTGCCAGTTGAGCTAGCGGCGCTCGCTGACAACGGGACGAGACGTTAGCACCCCGCCCACCACCCCGGAAATCCAGGGTCGGCCTCACCGCACCGCCAGCGTGACCTGCCCGGTCGCGGCCCCCGACGGGTCCACCACCAGGGTGTACGCCCCGGAGGCCGGCGCCACGGTCGGCCCGAGTTCACCGGCCCCGTTGATCACGCAGCCGCTGCCGACGGTGCTGCCGTCGGGCGCGCGCAGCGCCAGCACGCCGCACTGGTCCGGCAGGTCCGAGGCGGAAGCGCTCACCGTCACCGACGTGCCGGCCGTGGCGGTGAACCGGTAGCCGGTGACGGCGCCGGGCCGGTCCACGACGGCGACGACAGGTGGCCCGCCGAGCGTGATCGCCGCGTCGCGGTCCCGGCCGGTGACCACCCGCAGCGTGGTCGTGCCGGTGCCGCGTTCGGTCGGGTCGACCACCACCGTGTACGTCCCGTCGGCAGGCAGCAGCGTGCCGTCGACCTCACCGACGCCGTTGATCACGCAGCCGCTGCGCAGCAGCCGCCCCTCGGCGTCCCGCAGTTCCAGCGGTGAGCACTGGTCGGTGAGCGTGCTCGCGGACACGTCCACGTAGGCCCGCTCCCCCGCGCGCCCGCTGAACCGGTAACGCGCCCGCGCGCCGGGTTGTGCGACTGTCGCGGTGACCGCCGGGCCGTTCGGTTGCAGCGTCCCGTCGCTGTCCTGGGCCGTGTACACCCGTACGGCGGCGCGGCCGGTGTCGCCGGGTGCGGCGGTGACCCGCAGCGCGTACGTGCCGGTGGCGGTGAGGTCGACGCGGTCGACGTACCCGGTGCCCTTGATGTTGCACCCGCCGGCGATCTCCCGGCCGCCCGGCTCGGTGAGCACGTACGGCGAGCAGCGGTCCCCGATCCCCGGCGCGGTGGCGTCGACGAAGACGGCGTCCCCGGCTCGCGCGGCGAACGTCAGCGGCTCCCCGCCGGGGGTGAGCGTGGCGGTGGCGACGGGTACGGCGGTGATCGGGGTGGCCGCCGGCGGGGCGACCCGTTCGGTGCTCGCGCCGGCCACGGCGAACTCGGGGCGGCCGCTGACCGCGACGTCGAAGACGCACTCGGCGAGCTGGGCGGGCGCGGTGACGCCGGCCCAGCGGCACACCTGTTCGGCGGCCACGCGCCGGGCCGGGTCGAGGTCGGCGACGGTGACCTCCCGTTCCGGGAACGCGCGGTCGGTGAAGGTGCCCGTGTCCTGCCCGTCGTCGTAGTGCAGCAGGGATCGGCCCGGGGCGATCCGCCAGCTGTCCGCGTACGCGGGATAGAGCTTGTCGAACGGCACCGGCTGGGCCAGCGCCGCCCCGGAGGAGGGGGCGATGTCGTCGGCCGGGTCGCCGTCGAAGTCGCCGAGCAGTCCGCGTACCTTCCCGGCCCGGCCGTCGGCCAGCCGGACCAGCACGCGGTAGCCGTAGCGGCCGATCTGGTCCACCGCCGCGGCGGACCCGTCCGGCCACGTCACGTCGTACCCGTCGACAGGGCCGGTGTCCGACGGGCGGCGGGTGAGGGTGCCGCCGCCGGCCAGGTCGGTGCGGTCCGGCAGCGCGGCCGGCGACGCGCCGTCGACGTGCACGCGGGTGCCGCCGTCGGTGAGGGTGAGCGCGACCCGGTGCGCGCCGATCCGGAACGCGACTGCCGAGTTGACCGAGGCGGTACGCGTGCCGGCCATCGGCGCCTGCCGGACCTGCACCTCCAGCGGGTCGCCGCCGGTCGCCGCGACCAGCGTGAACTCGCCGACGGCCTGGAAGTCGTAGGCGACCCGGTCGAACGTGACCAGGTGCGGGTCGCCGTTGCTGCCGCCGCAGTCGGCGCCGTCCTCGCAGAGCTTCACCGGTCCCTTCGGCGGCGGCGTCTTCTTGGCCGGCTTCTTGCACTCGTCGAGGTTCTTCGGCAGCGTCTTCCCCTTGTACTCGGTGCGCGGCGGCAGCCCTTTCGCCGCCCGGTAGCGGTTCTCCGCGAGCGTCGCCTTCACCTCGGCGGTAGGGATGCCGGTGCCGCCGCACTCCCCCTGCGGCACGGCGTTGCGGGAGATGTCGTCGGCGTGGTTCAGCTCGTGGTACAGCGCGGCGCAGGGGTCGCGGGCCACCCCGTCGCCGTACGGGTCGGTGGACGTCGGGTTCCAGGTGACGGTCGAGGAGCCCTTGCCGTCGGCGCTGTCCGGCGTCTCGAACGCGCCGGAGCCACCCGTGGTCGGGATGATCCGCACCCGGGGACTCTTCTTGTCGCGCAGCCTCGGCAGCAGGCCGGACGGGTCGCCGCCGGGCAACGCGAACCCGGCCAGGCAGCCGTCGACGGCCGCCTGGAAGTCGACGCCGCTGACCGGCACACCGGCGGTCGGGTCGACGCCGTAGTCGGCCCGCGCCGGCCGGGCGCCACCGCCGACGAGCGCACCGACCGCCACCAGCAGCAGGGCCACGGCGGCGGCCGCCGGCCTGCGGCGGCGTACCAGCAGCACCACCAGCGCGACGGCGAGCAGCGCCAGCACTCCCCCGCCGGCGAGCCAGAGCCAGCGCCGGCCGGTCCCACCGTCGTCGGAGACGGTGAACGTGGTGGTCCGCAGCGCCGTCGCGCCCGCGCACGGGTCCGTCGCGCCGGTGCCCGGCAGCGTCACGTAGCCGGCGGTCACCTCGTACCGGCCGGGTGCGCCGACCGGCCAGAGCGTGTCCAGCCCACCGCCGTCTCCGGTGGCGGCCACCGAGCGGAGCAGCACCTCGCCGTCGTGCAGCCGTACCCCGGTCAACGCCACGGTGGCGGTCGCACCAGGCTCCACTGTGGTCAGGCCGGCGGTGGCGGCGGCGCCGATCCCGTCGTCGTGGAAGCTGCGGGCGAGCGTCGGCCCGACGTCGCGCCCGTCACGGCGTACCCCGGTGACCTGCACGGTGCCGACGGGCCTGGTGGCGAGCGCGCAGGCCGACCCGCTGGTGTTCGTGACGGTGAGGTCGAGACGGACCTGGTCCCCGGCGCGGTAGTCGGCCTGGCCGGACCGCAGGGCCAGGCCGAGGCCGCCGTCGGCGGGCGCCGCGGCGCCGCTCGCCGCCCCGGTCGCCAGAGCGGTCACGAGTACGGCGAGCGCCGCCACCAGCCGCAGGGTCCACCTCATGGTGCGGACTGTAGAAGCGGGTGGGCCGGATTCCGCGCGGTCTGTCGGGGACCGGTCGGAGCCGTATCCTCCTGGTGATGGAGCTCTTCGGCACGGTCGCCGACCTGTACGAGCGCGCGCGGCCCGGATATCCGCCGGCGATCGCCGAGTCGATAGTCGCCTACCACGGCGGCACCCCGGCCTCAGTCGTCGAGGTGGGCGCGGGCACCGGCAAGGGCACCGAGGTGCTGGCCCGCCTCGGCGCGCCACTGACCTGCGTGGAACCCGACGCGCGGATGGCGGCCCGGCTGGCCGGGCGGTTCCCGGAAGCGCGCATCGAGGCCACGACGTTCGAGCGATGGTCGCCGCCCACCGGCGGGGTGGACGTGCTCGGCTGCGCGATGGCCTGGCACTGGCTGGACCCGGCCAACCGCAACGCCCTGGCCCGGCGCGCCCTGGCACCCGGCGGCACGCTCGCCGTGTTCGGGCACCGCTACGACTACGCGGACGCCGCCCAGCGGGACGCCGTCCGGGCCGCGCTGCGATCCGTCGACCCCACCGTCCGGGAACGGCCCGTCGACTGGTTCCACCGCGACGTCCTCGACAGCGGACAGTTCGACGACGTACGCCGCGAGGTGATCCGGCGGGAGCTGCCGCTGGACAAGGAGCGGTACCTGGCGCTGATGCGCACGTTCGGGCCGTACCTGTCCCGGACCCCGGAGCAGCAGCGGCGCGGGATCGCCGCCCTGGACCGGCTGGTGGACGACTTCGGCGGCACCGTCGTGCTCGACCTGCGGACCACGCTGGTGCTGGGCCGGGCCGATGCTCGGTGACCGGCCGCTGACCGTGCCCGCCGACGTGGCGAGAATCCGGCGGAGCCTGGCATTTTCGCCTCTCGTCGCCGGTGGCCGGCGTTCCTAGGCTCCTTCCCGAGACGCTTTCCGCGAACGGGAACGGGGCTGCACGTGCTTCGCTATGTCATGCCGGTCGTGATCGGGCTGGTCTACGTCGGGCTCAACTCGCTCGTGCCCGAGCCGCACCGGCGACGACTGAACGCGCTGATCGTCACCGGTGCGGGTGCCGCCTACATCAGCGGCGGCGGGTTCGGGCTGTGGGAACTGGCGTTCTGCGCCCTGCTCGTGGTGGTGGGCTACGCCGGGCTCACCTCGTACACCTTCATCGGTGTCGGGTGGCTGCTGCACACGGCCTGGGACGTGCTGCACCACCGCCGCGGCACCCCGATCATCCCGTCGCTGCACGACTCGTCGTTCGGCTGCGCCCTCTGCGATCCGGTCATCGCGCTCTGGTGCTTCGCCGGCGGCCTGTCGGTCAAGGACCTGTACCGGAGAACCGTCACGGCGTTGCGGCCGCCGGTCGCCGCGCGGTCCTGACTGGTTGAATTCCGCCATGCACACCGTGGCAGTGCTCGCCCTCGACAGCGTCGTGCCGTTCGACCTGGCCACCCCGATGGAGGTCTTCGGCCGCGCACGCCTGGCCGACGGCCGGCCCGGCTACCGGGTGCTCGTCTGCGCCGCGACGCCGACAGTCACCACCGGCGCGTTCCGCATGGCGGTGCCGTGGGGCCTGGACGCCCTCGCCGACGCCGACACCGTCGTCGTACCCGGTGTGTCAGACCCGGCCGCCGCGACGCCCGCCGCGGTCCTCGACGCGCTGCGGACCGCGGCGGCCAACGGAGCCCGGATCGCCTCGATCTGCGGCGGCGCGTTCACCCTCGCCGCCACCGGCCTGCTCGACGGGCATCGCGCCACGACGCACTGGATCGCCACCGACCGGCTCGCCGCCGAGCATCCGCGCGTCCAGGTCGACCCCGACGTCCTGTACGTGGACAACGGCCAGCTCCTGACCTCCGCCGGCGCCGCCGCCGGGCTCGACCTGTGCCTGCACCTGGTCCGGCGCGACCACGGCGCCGCCGTCGCCGCCGACACGGCGCGGCTGTCGGTCATGCCGCTGGAACGCGCGGGCGGGCAGGCTCAGTTCATCACCCACGAGCCGCCCACCCCCGAGGGGACGACGTTGGAGCCGCTGCTGGCCTGGATGCGCGACAACGCCGGGCGTGAGCTGACCCTCGCCGACATCGCCCGGCACGCGGGCCTGAGCACTCGCACACTGAACCGCCGGTTCCGGGACCAGACCGGCACCACCCCGCTGCGGTGGCTGCACCGGGTACGCGTACACCAGGCCCAGCACCTGCTGGAAACCACGACCCACCCCGTCGACCGGGTGGCGAGCCAGGTCGGCTTCGGCTCCACCACCGCCTTCCGGGACCGCTTCCGGCGGATCACCGGCACGAGCCCGCAGGCGTACCGCCGGAGTTTCCGGGGCGTCTGACCGGCCCGGTGGTCACTCCGGTCGTCGTTCGACGGGGGCGCTGCTCAGCACGCCGTCGGGCCGGACCTCCTGACGGAGCCGCGCCAGGTTGACGAACCGGTCGCCCTCGACGGGGGCGGCGTCGAGCAGGCGCAGGACGACAGTGCAGTACTTGGCCATCGTGTTGCGACCCGGCATGAAGATGGACAGCTCGTCGTGGGCGCCGGGTGTCTGCACGATCAGGTCGGCGGGCAGTAACGGCAGCGTCTCCGGGGTGCCGTCCACCGCGACCTTGACGATCCAGAACGGCCCGGTGCCGTCGAGTACGCGCCGGTCCTGCCCCGGTGTCTCCAGCGCGAGCGTCCGCCACGGCTCACCCAGGCAGGTGACGCCGGCCTGCCGCACCGTGGTGACCAGTTCGGCCCCTGCCGCCACGATGATCTCCTCGGCCCGGTCCCACTCCTGCGCGTCCCGGCCCAGCGGTGTGCCGGGCACGAGCCGCGCCACGACAGTCATGGCCGGTACGTGCCGCAGCCGTGGTTCGGGCTGCGCCTCGAAGACGGCGCGGGCCGCCTCGATCGCGTCGGCCTGAGCTTGTCGTTGCCGGTCGACCTCGTCGCGGTGCCGGTCGAGCAGGGCGAGCGCCTGGTCCGGTTCGTCGAGGGCACGCCGGACCAGCTTGACGCTCATCCCGGTGTCCCGCAGCAGGGTGATCAGCATGGCCCGTTCCACCTGGTCGAACGCGTACGAACGGTGGCCGGTCCGGTCGTCGACCTCGGCGGGCACGAGCAGCCCTTCGGCGTGGTAGAAGCGCAGCGCCTGCGGCGACAGGTGACACATCTGGCTGAACTCGCTGATCGACAACATGGCCCCAGACTGCCCCTTGCGGTAACCGGAAGGGCAAGCGCCGCCTAACCTACGCGCTCGTGCTGGGGCAGCCCGGCGGCGGCCGCGATCACCTCCACCGCCTGCTCCAGGCCGGTGCTCTCCGGGAGGACGAGTTCGCCGGGCCAGCCCAGGACGTCGTGTGCAGCGCGGTCAGCATGTCGCGGTAGCGGCCCGTGTACAGGATGCCCTCCAGGACCACGTGGTAGCCGTGGTCGAGGGCGAACCGGGCGGTCTGCTCGATCAGGGCGGGCGCCACACCGCCGGGCTTGTCCCGTTCGAGCAGGACGACGCGGCGCAGGTAGTCCTGCTCGACGAGGGCGCACCCCGGGCCGTGCCGGCGTCGTAGCTCGCGGGCGATGCTGCTCTTGCCCGAGCCGGAGTTGCCCCGGATGCAGACGAGGATCGTGTCCGAGCTGCCGGTGGCCCCAGCGGACACGATCCCCTCCCTGGCGTCAGGTGTCGCAGGCGGATGCCGATCAGGCCCGGGTGATCACCAGGAACGCGTACCCGATCACCTTCGTGCCGTCCCAGTTGTACATGGGACGGCACGCCTGCGGCTTCGTCCACGACGACTGGTACTTGGGCCGGGCCTCGTTGCAGGCCTTCAGCGTCGAGTAGGTCGGGCTCGAGTAGTCCGCGTACGCGGGCGCGGCCAGGCCGAGCACCAGGGCGCCCGCGACCGAGGTGGCGGCGACGAGGCTGCGGATCCGCGGCCGTCGGAAGGCTTTCATGTCTTCTCCTACTCTCATGCACGTCGCCCGACCGTCCATCATGGCCGGCGATCATGATCAGCTTAGGGCGGCGGGACAAGGCGCGCAGCGGGCGGCGTACGCGAAAAAGGCCCCGACCGGCGTGAAGCGCCTGGTCAGGGCCTTGCTCGTTGGTGCGCCGCCAGGGACTCGAACCCCGAACCCGCGGATTAAGAGTCCGCTGCTCTGCCAGTTGAGCTAGCGGCGCTCGCTGACAACGGGAAGAAGATTAGCACGCCCGCCGAGGCGGGTTCCAATCCGATACCGGGGTCCACCCTTCGGACGAGCTTAACCGGCGAAAGCGGTCAAAACGGTCAGCCGATCCGGCGCGGGGGCGGGCGTGGGGGCGTCGATACGGCACGATGTCCGCCAGGCACGCGATGACAGGGGTGGGCATGGGCAGGTTCGCGCGGGCCGGGGCGACGGTGGGCGTCCTGGTCCTGACGGCGTCGCTGGCACTGACCGGGTGCGGCGGCGGCGACGAGGGGAAGAAGCCGGAGTTCGTGCCCGGCCAGCAGCAGGTCGGCGGCGTCTCGTCCTCCGCGCCCGATCCGAGCGTCACACCGAGCGACAGCGCCGCCGCGCCGCCGCTGACGGTGAGCCCCGCCGACGGCGCGAACGCCCGGCCGGTCAGCACCGAGATCAGCGCCCGCATCCCCGGTGGCGGCACCGTGTCGAAGGTGGTGCTCGCCACCGCCGACGGGAAGAACGTCGCCGGGCGGATGCGGCGCGACGGCTCCAGCTGGGTGCCGTCGGCAGCGCTGAAGTACGGCACCAAGTACACCGCCACGGTCACCGGCGCCGGTAAGGACGGCCAGACCTACCAGGGCACCAGCACGTTCACCACGATGGCCAAGCCCAAGTCGATGATCGGCTCCGGTCTCTACATGTTCAGCGGCAAGACGTACGGGGTGGCCATGCCGGTGGTCGCCGAATTCTCCCCGGGCATCCCGAAGAAGGACCGGGCCGCGGTGCAGAAGCGGATGTTCGTGCAGACCGACCCGCCGCAGCCCGGCGCCTGGCACTGGGTCGACAACGGCACCCAGGCGTACTACCGCGCGCCGGAGTACTGGAAGACCGGCACCACGATCACGGTCCGGCTGGCGCTGGCCGGCATCCCGCTGAGCAACGGCCGGTACGGCAACATCGACCGCAGCGCCACCGCCAAGATCGGCCGCGCGTTCGAGATGACTGTCGACAACGCGACCAAGCAGATGACGGTGTCCGAGAACGGCACGGTGATCCGTACGCTGCCGGTGAGCCTGGGCAAGAAGAGCACGCCCTCCTCCAGCGGCACGATGGTGGTGATGGAGAAGAAGGAGGCCACCGTCTTCGACACCCGCAGCGAGCCGGACCCGGCCAACCGGTACGTCACCGAGATCGACTTCGCGCAGCGGATCACCTGGGGCGGCGAGTACATCCACGCCGCGCCCTGGTCCGAGGGCGTGCAGGGGCGCCGCAACGTCTCGCACGGCTGCGTCAACGTGTCGATGGCCAACGGCCGGTGGCTGTTCGGCAAGACGCTCGTGGGCGATCCGATCACGGTGAAGGGCACCGAACGCCGCCTCGCCCCTGGCAACGGCTGGACGGCGTGGAGCATGAGCTGGTCGCAGTTCGTCGCCGGCAGCGCGCTGCCGGTTCCGCAGGGCGGGCAGCCGGCGCCGTTCTGACCGGCGTAACGTGGTCGGACACGCCACCTCCGACGAAGCGCCGGACGCCAGTGGAATCGTTACACCCGCGCGGGGTGTTCCGTTTCACGTCCGGCAACGCGTACCCGCTCCGGCGCGTCTGACCTGAGACGACGGGGAACGGCATCACCTTGTGAGGGAGTCATGCGAGCTGGCCAGGACGAACCGATCCGGGGCGCGAGCGCCCGACGCGTCGGCCGCCGCCGCGCGCTGGCAGCCGGGCTGCTCGCCGCCGCGATGGCCCTGACCGCCTGTACGAGCGGCGGCGACAAGCCGTCGAGCTGGCAGGGCGGCGGAGACGGCGACGGCGGCGAGAAGGCACCGAAGGCGACGGCCACCATCAGCGAGCCCGCCGCCGACGCCAAGGACGTACCGGCGTCCACCGCCATCACCTTCACCACGGAGGAGGCGCAGGACACCACAGTCGAGCTGAAGGACGCCGCCGGCAAGGCCGTCGACGGCACGCTCGCGGCGGACGGCGCCAGCTGGCTGCCGTCCGCGGCCCTGGAGTACGGGCAGACGTACACGGCGACCGTGACCGCGACCGGCGACGACGGCAAGCCCGCCACCGCCACCAGCACGTTCACCACGATGGCGAAGCCGGCCAAGCAGGTCCGGGTCACCAGCTTCCTCGGTGACAACCAGGTCGTGGGCGTCGGCATGCCGCTGATCGTGAAGTTCGGCCGGGCCATCCCGGAGGACTACCGCGACGACATCCAGCGCCGGATGACAGTCACCTCGAAGCCGGCCCAGGAGGGCATCTGGCACTGGGTGAGCCCGACCGAGGTGCGCTACCGGCCGAAGACGTTCTGGAAGGCCAACAGCACCGTCAGCTACAAGGTGCAGGCGGGCGGGCTGCCGCTGGGCGGCGGCTGGTACGGCCGCGCCGACCTCAGCGTCGACATCAAGATCGGCCCGTCGTTCGTGATGACCGTCGACAACCGCACCAAGCGGATGACGGTCACCCGCGACGGCAAGGTGGTCAAGACCATCCCGGTGAGCCTGGGCAAGAAGAGCACCCCCTCCTCCAGCGGCACCATGGTGGTGATCGAGAAGCTCCGGCACACGGTCTTCGACACCATGGAGGAGCTGGGCCCGGAGGAGGGCTACCGCACCGAGATCGACTACGCCCAGCGGCTCACCTGGGGCGGCGAGTTCATCCACGCCGCACCCTGGTCCGAGGGCGTGCAGGGCCGCACGAACGTGTCGCACGGCTGCGTCAACGTCTCGATGAAGGAAGGCAACTGGCTGTTCGCCAACACCCGAATCGGTGACCCGATCACCGTCAAGGGCACCGAGCGCAAGCTCCAGAACGGCAACGGCTGGACCGACTGGAACATGAGCTGGGACGAGTACGTCAAGGGCAGCGCCCTGCCGTACGAGCCGCCGTCGGCCGACACCACGCCGGACGCCGGTACGCCGAGCGTCGAGCCCACCCCCTGACACCCCGCACACGACGAAGCCCCCTCCCGGAGGAGGGGGCTTCGTGTTGGGGTGACTGATGGGAATTGAACCCACGACAACCGGGACCACAACCCGGTGCTCTGCCAACTGAGCTACAGCCACCATGCTCGCCGCTCCGGTCGCCCGGGGCGGTGCGCGGACTAATCATAGCCACACTCCGGCCGACCCCGTCCACCGGGTTCGGCGCGGGCGTCAGAGCTGGGCGGCGATCGCCTTCGCGGCCTCCACGTCCGGCCCCGGCAGTGGCACGAACACGGTCCGCCGGTAGTACTCCAGCTCGCGGATGCTCTCCCTGATGTCGGCGAGCGCCCGGTGGGCCAGGCCCTTCTGCGGCTGCCCGAAGTACACCCGCGGGTACCAGCGCCGGCACAGCTCCTTGATCGAGGACACGTCGATCATCCGGTAGTGCAGGTGGGCGTCGAGCCGGGTCATGTCGCGGGCCAGGAAGCCCCTGTCGGTGGCGATCGAGTTGCCGCACAGCGGCGCGGTACGCGGGTCCTTCACGTAGCTGGTGACGTAGTCGAGCACCATGTCCTCGGCCTCGGCCAGCGTCACCGTGGAGCGGCGTACCTCCTCGGTGAGGCCGGACTTGGCGTGCATGGTGCGCACGATCTCCGGCATGCCGTCGAGCGCCTCGTCGTCGGCGTGGATCACCACGTCGACGCCGTCACCGAGCACGTTGAGGTCGGGATCGGTGACGAGCGCGGCGACCTCGATCAGGGCGTCCCGCCGCAGGTCGAGCCCGGTCATCTCACAGTCGATCCAGACGAGAAGATCAGCCACCGGAACAGACTACGCGCCGCCGACGCGCCCGCGCCTCGGCCCGGCGGCCGAGGTGGACCGCTAGGGTTTCCTGCGTGCCAGCCGAACCCGACGCGCCACCCGCCGTCGCCCGCGACGACGCGGGCGCGCGTACGGTCCGGCGGGTCGTGGCGGTGCTGGCGCTGGTCGCGATCCTGCCGGCGCTCTACCTGCCCAACCTGCGCCACGACTACTACGACCAGAAGATCTACATGTCGGCGATGGACTGGTGGGCGGCCGGGCATCCGCTGTACGACTACGTCCAGCCGGACCGGGTGCAGGGGGCGCTCTACTTCACCTATCCACCGTTCGCGGCGCTGCTCCTGGCGCCGTTCGGGTATCTGCGGCTCGGGGTGGCCATCGCCGCCTTCGCGGTGCTGACCGTGGCCGCGGTGGTGGTGACCACCCGCTGGCTGGTGCTGCCGGTGCTGCAGCGGCACGACCTGCCGCGCGGGTTCGGCCTGACCGTCGCCGTGCTGCTGGTGCTGGCGGTGGAGAGCACGCGGGAGACGCTCACGCTCGGGCAGATCAACATGCTGCTGGTGGTGCTGATCCTCGGCGACCTGCTGTTCGCCGTACCGCAGGGGCGGCGCTGGGCGGGTGTGGGCGTGGGCTTGGCCGCGGCGCTCAAGCTGTTCCCCGGCATCTTCGTGCTCTACCTGCTGGCCGCCCGGAAGTGGCGGGCGGCGGCCGTGGCGGCGGTGACAGCGGCGGTGGCCACGCTGCTGGCGGCGGCTGTCGCGCCGGGTGACTCGTGGCGGTTCTGGACGCACGAGCTGTGGGTGACCGACCGGGTGGGCCGCCCCGATTACACCGGCAACCAGTCGCTGTTCGGGCTGCTCAGCCGCCTGACCGCGCCGGCCGAGCCGGACCGGCTGCTGTGGCTGCTGCTCGCGCTGGCGGTGGCCGCGTTCGGCCTGTGGCGGGCCGCGCGCGCCGCCCGGGCGGGGGACGCGCTGGTGGGTCTCACAGTGACCGGGCTGGTGGGCGGGCTGGTCAGCCCGATCACCTGGATCCACCACCTGTACTGGTTCATCCCCGCCGTGGTGGTGCTCGTCGACGCGGCTCTGGACGCCGATCCGGCGACGCCCGCCGGAGCCCGCCGTCGCGGCGGCCTGTTCGCGCTGGCCGCCGTCGTGGGCCTGCCGATCGCGTACGGGTTGGTGACGTTCCAGGACTGGGGCACCGCCATCGTGCACACGGACGACCCGGTCGACTTCGTCGTCCGCAACGTGTACGTGCTGCTCAGCCTGCTGCTGCTCGTAGCGCTGCCGATCCGCCGGCGCTCGGCCGCGAACCCGATAACTCCGACTGATCGGACACAACTCGCAACAAACGGCGATCAGCGCTAATCTGGTATCAACTACCTCAGTTTTCTCCCAGGTAGCACCGATCCCCCGGTGAGAACGGCCCTCCGCGTCGGCAGCGCGGAGGGCCGTTCGGGTTCTCGTCAGTCCCCGCCGTCGGGGCACCGGCCGGGCGGCGGAGCGATCGCCGCGCGGGTCCGTCCGCCGGGCCCGGAGCCCACCGACACCAGATGCCGCTCGGGCCGCGACGCCGGACCCGGCTGCCGGCCCAGCCCGCTCAGCGACGTGACGCCGAGACGCCCGGCCAGCACCGGCACCTGGTCCGGCTCGACCACGAAGACCACCTCACGCGGCCGCACCGGCCGCAGCAGCACCACCACGGCGAGGACCACCAGCAGCGTCCCGCCGGCCAGCAACGCCCACGCCAGCCCGGGGAACCACCCGGCGCGCACCTCGGCACGCATCCGCAGGTCGAGCCCGTCCGCGCCGTCCACGCGCATCACGACCAGGCTCAGCGACCGGTCGGACAACTCCGCCGGACTCCACTCCAGCGAGCCGACGCCCTCGCGTACCCAGAAGGGCTGGGTCATCGGCGCGGCGGTGCCGGCGCCGGCGGTGGCCGGGTCGAGGTCGACGGGCAGCGGGCCCCGGGTGACCGCGACGCGGCGCACGGTGCTGTGCGGGACGTCGGCCAGCCACCGTCGCACCTGGTCGGCCGGGGCGAGGCCGAGGAAGACCGGACCGTCGTCGTCCCGCGCGGTCAGGTGCAGCCGGGCCTGACCGGTACGCGCCACCGGCAGGTCGGTGCGCAGCAACTCGTCCACGTCGGTCACCAGCACCGCGCGGGCCGACGTGCGGACCGGCTCGAACCGGGCACCGAACGCGCCGTCCGGGCCGGCGTGCCGGGCGGCGAGCCAGAGACCACCACCCGCCAGCAGCGCCGGAACCCCTAACGCCAGCAGCATCATGCCGGCGATCGTGCGTACGAAACGCATTCGCGTCGTCCCTCTCGGTAGCCAACCACCCGGCCGACCTTACCGACGCGCGGCTGCCGATCGGCGGATATCGGCGGCACCCGGCCGGGACGGCGACCGGCCCGGCGGATCGTTCCGCCGGGCCGGTACGACGCTCGCGTTCAGGACTTCGCGGCGGGCTCCCGACGGGTACGCGCGAACGCCAGGCCGCCGAGCGCCAGGCCGCCCAGACCGGCGACCAGGCCGGCCACCCCGAGGGCGGTGGCGGCGCCGGAACCGGCGTCGTCATCGTCGTCGTCGGCCGCCGCCGCGGCCGGCGCGCTCGCGCCCGGCGAGGCGGGCGCCGCGGCGGCCAGCGTGAGCACCGGTGCCGGGCTCTCCGGCTCCTCCGCTCCCGGCGTGGGCTCCTCGATCCAGCGGGAGACGTTGCCGTCGGAGTACGTCTGGAGCACCTTGAACGCCATCGTGTCGACCTGCGGCAGCGGGCCCATCGACACCGGGAACTCCTGGAACTCGCCCGGCTTCACGCCGCCGTTCGGCGCGGCGGTGAAGGTCAGCTTGGAGACCGCCTCGGTGAGCTGGCTGCCGTGCACCTCGATCGGCGGGTCGACCTTGCGCTTCTCCACCGCCACCGTCCAGCCCGCCACCGGCATGGTGGAGACCGAGCCGACCGGGGCGTTCTCCGGCAGGTTCACCTCGACCTTGACTGTCGACGCCGTGTCGCTCTCGTTCGGCACCCGGAACGCGAACCGGCCGTAGCCGCCCTGCGTACCCTCGGCCGGGTTGATCGTGACGTGCGCCGAGGCCGGACCGGCCACGCCGAGCACGGCCGTGGCGACGGCGGTGAGGGTCAGCGCGGCGACTGTCGCGGAGCGCCGGAGACGGATCATCAGATGGGACCTTCCGTTACTTGATCGGCACGGTGGCGGTCACCGTGGCCTGGTCGATGTCGGTCGTACGGACGGTGATGCGCAGCTGCCAGTCGCCCCGGGCCGGCAGGTTGACCTCACCGGTGGCGTGGTTGTCGCTCAGCGGCAGCAGCGGGACGGTGATCGGCTCGATCCCGGCCGACGGCAGCGCGGCGGTGACCTTCCACTCCTGCACCGTCTGGGGACGGTTGTCCTTCGTGTAGGCGTACAGGTGCATCGAGTTGTTGCCGGTCTCGGCCGGGTCCAGCTCGACCTGGAGCGAGTAGATCGGGCTGCTCAGCGTGGTGGAGAAGTAGCCGGCCGGGGCACCCGCGACGTCCGCGCCGGCGGTCCGCGCCGGTGTGGTCTGCACGAGCGTCGCCGACACGCCCAGCACCACCGCCGTGATCGCCAGTTCGGCCACCACGGCCCGCCGCATCGCACCCGGCCGCCCGGCGGCCACCCGCCGCCGCACCAGTGCCCGGGAGTACGCGGCCACGCCGATCACCAGCACGAACAGCGCGATCTTGACCAGCAGGAGCCGGCCGTACGTGGTGTCGATCAGCGCCTGGAAACTGGCCACCTCGATCAGCCCCTGCACGGTGCCGGCCAGCAGCAACGCGGCCACCGCGAGCGCCGCCCAGCGGGACCAGATCGGCAGGATCGCGTCCAGCTCGCGTTCGTCGGCCCGGCGCAGCAGGAACACCGCGAGCATCACCAGGCCGCCCAGCCAGACCGCCATGGCGCCCAGGTGCACCGTGTCCACCACCACCGACACCGCGGGCGCGGGCGACGCCGCCGCGTGCCCGGACAGCGGCCAGGTGAACAGCGCCGCGCCGCCGAGGACCGCCAGGATGATCCCGTCGGTACGGCCGATCGGGCCGGCGAACAGCGGCCGGAGCAGGAACGCGGCCGCGGCGAGCAGACCCAGCCGGACCAGGTGGGTGGTGCCGTAGGCGCTGCCCAGCACGTCGCTCAGGCCGGAGCCGGTCACGTCGAACAGGCCGCCGCCGTTGACGTACGGCACCTGCAGCCACACCTCGGCCACCGTCGCCACCGCCAGCAGGCCCAGCCCGGTCCAGGCCAGCCGTGCCGGTCCCCGGCGGGACAGCCGGCGCGGCCAGAGCGCGACGAGCACCAGCGCCGGGCCGACGAGCAGCAGCAACCCGGCGTAGCCGGCGTACTTCGCCACCTTCACCGCGTTCTCGGTGACCGGGTTCGCCCGGTTGTCCGAGCCGCTGTCGGTGGGCGGCTCCGACGGTGCGCCGACGGAGTAGGTGAAGGCACCGGAGACCGGGTGGCTGTCGGCCGAGATGACCCGGTAGCTCACCAGGTAGGTGCCGCGCCCGCCGGAGGCGTCCACCGGGATCGTCACCTCGGCGCCCTGGAACGTCGGCTCGCCCCGGTCGGCGCGCGAGCCGTCGGGAGCGATCACCCGTACCTTCCCGGGCACCTTGCGGACGCCCTCACTGAAGGTGATCACCACCTGCGCGGGCGCGTCGGGCACCACGGCGGAGGCGGCCGGGCTGCTGCTCACCAGCACCGCGTGGGCGGCGGCCGGGGTGGCCGGGACGAGCAGCAGGGCGACCAGCAGGAGCAGCAGCCCGGCGACGGCCCCGGATCGGGCGGCGACGGCCCGGGACGGGCGGCGTACGGCAGCAGTCATGACCGCCATGGTTCCCGAACCGGGGCGGGTCCGGCGAGCCGGTCCGGGGCGGGCGTGACCGAGCGCCCACCCGGTGCGGCGGCACGCGCCACGCCGGGCCTGCTCGGAGGTCATGGGAGGGTAGTCGGACGGCGGCCGGAAAAAGTTCCCGGCGTGTGCGGGACCACGGAATGGGTCGAAGGACCCTGTCCTGTCCAGGTACGCCGCGTAACCTCGGGTGACGTGATCCCCGGCCCGCGCGACACCGCCGCCGACCGCCCCGAGTCGGCGCCCGACGCTGCCCGGGACGCGGCCACCGGCTGGGCGCTGGCCGCCCGCGACGGGAACCGCGACGCGCAGGCCGCCTTCGTCCGGGCCACCCAGGCCGAGGTGTGGCGCTTCGCCGCCGCGCTCGTCGACCCGGACACCGCGGACGACCTGACCCAGGAGACGTACCTGCGGGCGTTCCGGGCGCTGTCCGGCTTCGAGGGGCGCTCCAGCGTGCGGACCTGGCTGCTCGGGATCGCCCGGCGAGCCTGCGCCGACCACCTGCGCACCGTGGTACGCCGCCGCCGGCTCGACGCGCGGCTCGCCGCCCAGGCCGCCACCGACCGTCCGTACCCGGACCCGGCCGGCCAGCTCGGCGCCGCCGACCTCGTCCGCCGGCTGCCCGCCGAGCGGCGCTCCGCGTTCGTGCTCACCCAGCTGCTCGGCCTGTCGTACGCCGAGGCCGCCGACGTGGAGGGGGTGCCGGTGGGCACCATCCGCTCCCGGGTGGCCCGCGCCCGCGACGAACTCGTCGGCGCCGTCGGCGACACGCTGGCCGGATAACGGGAACCTTTCGTGGCGCTCGGACGACGAATGACTGTGACCCCCTCCCCCTCCCGGGCCGGCCGCTGGCAGGCCCTGCGACCGTGGCTCGGCGTCGCGGCCCGCCTCGGACTCGCCGCGGTGTGGCTGATCGCCGGCGGCACCAAGGTCGGCGACCTGGCCGCCTCCGGCCGGGCCGTGAACGCGTACCAGGTGATGCCGTACGACCTGGCCACAGTGATCGGCGCGGCGCTGCCGTTCGTCGAGCTGGCCCTGGGCGTGCTGCTGCTCGCCGGGCTCGCCACCCGGATCAGCGCCGGTGTGTCCGCGGCGCTGCTCGTGATCTTCATCGCCGGCATCGCCTCGGCCTGGGCCCGGGGCCTGGCCATCGACTGCGGGTGTTTCGGCACCGGCGGCCAGCTCGCCGCCGGTCAGACGCCCAGCTACCTCCCGGAGATCCTCCGGGACCTCGGGTTCCTGGCCCTCGCCGGGTTCCTGCTGATCTGGCCCCGCACTCCGTTCTCGGTGGACGGGTGGCTGGCGGGCGACGACATCGTGGAGGACACCGATGAGCAGTCGTAAGGGACGCAAGGACGCGGCCCGGGTCGTACGCGAGCAGATCGCCCGGGAGAAGCGGCGCAAGCGCACGCTCTGGACCTCGATCGCCGCGGTGCTGGTGCTCGTCATCGCCGGCGGCATCGGCTGGGCGGTCTACTCCAGCCAGAAGTCCGACGAGTTCACCGCCCCGCCCGGGGCCAACGACGCCGGCACCGGCATCGTGCTCGGCACCGGACCGGTCACCATCGACCTGTACGAGGACTACCTCTGCCCGGCCTGCAAGCAGTTCCAGCAGATCAACGGCGAGACGCTCAACCAGCTCGTCGACGAGGGCAAGGCGAAGCTGGTGTTCCACCCGGTCGCGTTCCTGAACCGCTTCTCCACCACGGAGTACTCGACCCGTTCCTCGGCCGCCTCCGGCTGCGCGGCGCAGGGCGGCAAGTTCCGCGAGTTCACCGAGGAACTGTTCGCCAAGCAGCCGGCGGAGGGCGGCGCCGGGCTCAGCAACGACGAGCTGGTCGACATCGGCGCGGGCGTCGGGCTGAACCGGGACGAGTTCGCCTCCTGCGTCTCCGACGGCACGTACCGGTCGTGGACCGAGCACGTCACCGACGAGGCGAGCAAGTCCGGCGTGACCGGCACCCCGACCATCAAGGTCAACGGCAGCGAGCTCCAGGACCGCAGCCCGGAGGGGATCAAGTCGGCGGTGGAGGCGGCCGGCAAGTGATCGCACCCCTGCGCCGGGCCGCGGTGGTGCTCGCCGTCGCGGCCACCGCCCTGCTCACGCTCGCCGCGCCGGCTGCCGCGCACGGCGCGGACGCGCCCGACGGAACCGACTACCGCGCCACGATCAGCGGCGTCGACCCGGACCGGCCCGGCCTCACCGCGCGGATGGTGGAGGCCGGCGCGCGGCTGGAGCTGACGAACGACACCGGCGCCGACGTCACGGTGATGGGCTACTCCGGCGAGCCGTACCTGCGCATCGGCCCGGGAGGCGTGTACGAGAACACCCGCTCCCCCGCCACCTACCTGAACCGGACGCTGGCCGGGGAGACCCGGCTGCCCGCCGAGGCGAACCCGGCCGCCGCGCCCGACTGGCGGCGGATCGACGACGGACCGACCGCCCGCTGGCACGACCAGCGCACGCTGTGGCGCGAGGACGCCCCGCCGGCCGCCGTCGCCGCCGACCCGGACCGGGAACACCGGGTACGCGACTGGACGGTCCCGCTGCGCGCCGGTGACGCCACCGGAGCCGTACGCGGCACGCTGGACTGGGTGCCCCCGCCCGACCCGTACCCCTGGTGGGTGGCCGCCACGCTGGGCTTCCTGCTGATCGGCGCGGCCGGGCTCGCGCCGGGCGGTACCGCCGCCGGGGTGCGGGCGCTGCGCGCGGTCGGCGCGCTGCTCGCCGTGGGCGGCGCCGCCACTGTGGCGCTCACAGTGGCCCGCGCGCTGGACACCGGCGCCCCCGGCGTCGGCGGAACGCTCGCCGAACTGGTCACCGGTCAGGTGTGGACGCTGCTCACCGGCCTCGGCGCGCTCGCCGCGGGCGGGTACACGCTGGCTCGCCGCCCGGCCGCCGACTTCGTGCTGGCGCTCGCCGGCGCCTGCCTCACCGTGTTCGCCGGGGTGACGAACCTCGCCGCGCTGGCCCGCTCGGTGCCCCCCGCCGCCGGTCCGCCCACGCTGGTCCGGGTGCTGGTCGTGCTCGGCCTGGCGACAGGAGCCGGCGCGGTCGCCACGGGCCTGCTGCGCCTGCGCACGGCCGCGAGAACAGCCCGCCCCATCCCCCACCCCACCCCCACGCCCTAACCCGCCCGCCGCCCGCCGCCCGGCGAGATCTTGGTACCAAACGGCCCCCATAGGGGCCCTTTCCTACCAAGATCTCCACTGCTCCCACCACGCGGAACGCCAGTCTCGCGTAACGGGAGGCGTACCTTCCGCCCGGCATCCAAGTCGCCACGACATCTCCGGGGGCCGCAACCGCAAGATCACCGCAAGCTGTGAGCGCCGGGCACGCCCGAGTGGAACACCACGAGTGTCAAACCGCCCTAGACACACCCATCACGTTCCACCCCCGCCGCACTCGCCCCTGGATGGCGTGATCTTGCAGTTGCCGCCCCGAGTCTGCGGCTTCTGCCCCGGAATGCCCGGGCGGAAAGTGCAAGATCGCGGAGGAGGAAGAGAAGAAGGCGGGGCGGGACGGGCGAGGGGCGGGTCAGGTGGGGCGGGGGGCGAAGCCGTAGGGGAGCTCCAGGCGGTGGGCTGTCAGCAGTGCCTCGTCGGACAGCAGGTCGAGCGTGGGCGCGTCGGCGACGATACGGCCGCCGTCCAGGATCACCGAGCGGGGGCACAGCTCGGCCGCGTACGGCAGGTCGTGCGTGACCATGAGCAGCGTCACCGGCAGGGCGCGCAGGATCTCCGCCAGTTCCCGGCGTGCGGCCGGGTCGAGGTTCGACGACGGCTCGTCCAGCACCAGGATCTCCGGGCGCATCGCCAGCACCGTCGCCACCGCCACCCGGCGCCGCTGCCCGAAGGACAGGTGGTGCGGCGCGCGGTCCCGGTGCTCGCTCATGCCGACCGCCGCCAGCGCCTCGTCGACCCGGGCGGCCAGCTCGGCGCCGCGCAGACCCAGGTTGGCCGGCCCGAACGCCACGTCCTCGGCGACGGTGGGCAGGAACAGCTGGTCGTCCGGGTCCTGGAAGACGATGCCGACGCGGCGGCGTACCTCGGCCAGCGTGTCCCGGTCCCGGGTGACGGTCAGGCCGCCGACGCTCACCGTGCCCTCGGCCGGGGTGAGGATGCCGTTGAGGTGCAGCACGAGCGTGGTCTTGCCGGCGCCGTTGGGCCCGAGCAGCGCCACCCGCTCGCCGCGCGGGACGGTCAGGTCCACGCCGTGCAGGGCGACGTGACCGTCCGGGTACGCGTACCGGACGCCGCTGACGTCGAGGGAGGGCGGCTGCTGCACGTACCCGATCATTGCAGGACGAGCGCGACGGCGGCGATGGTGGCCGCGATCGCCGGCACCGTCGCGGCGGCCGCCCACTGGCCGGCGGTGGCCGCGCCGGCCCCCTGCCACACCGCCGGCATCCGGCCGGTGTAGCCGCGGGAGAGCATCGCCAGGTAGACCCGCTCGCCGCGCTCGAACGCGCGCAGGAACAGCGTGCCGACCCCGGCCGCGAAGCCGCGCAACTGCCACAGGAACCGCGGGTCGTCGCCCCGCGACACCCGGGCCACGCGCATCCGCCGGGCCTCGCCGACCAGCACCTCCAGGTAGCGCAGCATGAACGTGGCGATCTGGGTGAGGATCTGCGGGCACCGCAGCCGGTCCAGGCCGAGCAGCAGGTCACGCGTCGTCGTGGTCGCGGCCAGCAGAAGCGACGCGAGTACGCCGAGCGTGCCCTTCGCGAGGATGTTGAACGCGCCGTGCAGACCGTCGACGGACAGGGCGAACCCGGCCACCTCGACCCGCTCCCCGGCGCCGAGGAACGGCAGCGCGAACGCGAACAGCACGAACGGCAGCTCGATCAGCGCCCGGCTGAGCAGCCAGCGCGGGCCGACCCGGGCCAGCGCGGCCACCACGGCGACCAGGAAGGCGTACCCGCCGAAGGCCCAGTACGCCTCCCGGGGCGTGGCCACCACCGCGACGGTGAACAGCACCATCGCGGCGATCTTCACCTCCGGCGGGAGCCGGTGCACCGGCGAGCCGGACTCGCGGTAGAGCACGTGGGCGTGCCCGGCGCCCATGGTCAGCGTGTGCCGGTGGACTGGGCTGCCTCGTCCGCCGGGTCGGTGCTCGCGGTGGTAGTGGCAGGCGTCGCCGGGGTGCGGCGGCGGGCCAGCCAGAACAGGCCGCCGCCGACCGCGAAGGTCAGCAGCACACCGAGTACGCCGGACAGGCCGGTGGAGACGAAGTCGTTGCCGATCCCGCGTACGCCGTAGTCGGCGAGCGGGCTGTCCGCCAGCTCGTGGTCCTTGGCCTGCTGGGCCGGGCAGCTGCCGCCGGTGATCTCGTCGTCGGCGTTGACCGTGCAGCCCTTGAGCAGCGACGAGTCGAGGCCGTCCGGGTGCGAGGAGGCGTAGTTGCTGACCACGCCGGCCAGCAGGAGGGCCACCAGCAGGCCGCCGAGCAGGAACGACCAGTGACGCTTGTTCATCGGGCACCTCCGGCGACCGGGACGGCGGGAGCCGGCGTGGCCGGCTTGAGGGCGCGCAGCGCGTACACCAGGTCGGGCCGGACCTTCGCGACGGTGACCACGGTGGTGGCGGTGATCAGGCCCTCGCCGATGCCGATCAGCAGGTGGGCGACGGCCATGGTGCCGGCCAGCCCGGTGAGGTTGCCGCCGAGGTCGGTGGTGCCGCCCAGCCAGTACTGCAGGACGAAGCCCTGGGACGCGACCACCACGCTGACCAGCGCGGAGACGAACGCGGTCACCGCCAGCCCGGCCGGGGTACGCGGCAGCACGCGCAGCAGCAGCGCGATCAGCAGGTACGCGGCGGCGGTGCCGAGCAGCGCCATGTTGGTGATGTTGAGGCCGAGCATCGCCACCCCGCCGTCACCGAAGACCAGGGCCTGCACGATCAGCACCACGGCGACGCAGAGCGCGCCGACCCAGGGGCCGACGAGCAGCGCGGCCAGCGCCCCGCCGAGCAGGTGACCGCTGACCCCGGCGGTGAAGATCGGGAAGTTGAGCATCTGCACGGCGAAGATGAACGCCGCCACCAGCCCGGCCATCGGGGCCAGCCGGTCGTCGAGGTCGGCGCGCCCCCGCATCACGCAGAAGGCGAGCGCGGCCAGCGCGAGGGCCGCGAAGATCGCGGCGACAGGACCGTTGATGATCCCGTTGGAGATGTGCATCGCCAGGGTGTCCACGCGCTCAGCGTATTTCCAGGAAGGCACAGTTGCCAATATGTGGCAACAACCTCATGATGGCGATCACCCCGCCCGCGCGTCGCCGTCGGCCGGCCGTACCGGCCCGGCGGTATCGTCACCGCCATGACCGACCGCCTCAAGCCCGGCGACCCCGCCCCCGAGTTCACCCTCCCCACCGACGACGGCGGCACGCTGTCCCTGTCCGGCCTGCGCGGGCGCAAGGTCGTCCTGTACGCGTACCCGGCCGCCATGACGCCCGGCTGCACCAAGCAGGCATGTGACTTCCGGGACTCCCTCGCCTCCCTCCAGGCGGCCGGCTACGAGGTGGTCGGCATCTCGCCGGACAAGCCGGCGAAGCTCGCGAAGTTCCGCGACCGGGACGCCATCACGTTCCCGCTGGTCTCCGACGAGGACAAGGCGGTGCTGACCGCGTACGGCGCGTTCGGCGAGAAGCAGATGTACGGCCGCACCGTCACCGGCGTGATCCGCTCGACGTTCGTGGTGGACGAGGACGGCAAGATCGAGCGGGCGCTCTACAACGTGCGGGCCACCGGCCACGTCGCCAAGCTGCGCCGGGATCTCGGCCTCGACTGAGGTCGCGGATCGCCACGCGTGCCGGCGCCCGCGGGGCGGCAGTGGCGGCGGCGGAAGTGGTCTACGATCCGGAGGCTGTGACACCGGTCGGCGGGCTTCCGCGGCGTCGGCCAGAATGGCCGTGGAGAACGACGGTGTTCACCGTGGAGGGGCCGTAGCCCAACGGCAGAGGCATGCGGTTTAGGTCCGCACCAGTGCGGGTTCGAATCCCGCCGGCCCTACCAGTCCGACCGTCGGTTCCGCCCGGTCCGGCCGCCGGTTCCGCCCGGTTCCACCGCCGGTTCCGCCCGGCGCCTGTCGGGAACGTCACGAACGCGGGTTGGGGCGGTGTCGCCCCGCGCAGGATGGCGACGTGGACCTGCGCTTCGTACTCGACCCCGACCTGACGCCCGAGCTGCGCGAACAGATCATCGCGCTCTGGGTGGACGTGACGAACGCCGGCGGCGCCGTCGGATTCGTCGCCCCGGTGACAGCGGACGAGGTCCGCCCGCTCGCCACCGCCACGCTCGACGAGATCGCGGACGGGCCGGACCGCCTGCTCGCCGGCTACGAGGGCGACCGGCTGGTCGCTGTCCTGGTCATCGCCGACAACCGGTTCCACCTCAAGACGCACTGGCGGGTGCTCAAGCGCGTCATGGTGCATCCCGGCACGCAGGGACGCGGGTACGGCGCGGCGCTGATGCGCGAGGCCGAGCGGATCGCCCGAGAGCTCGGCCTGGCGGCGCTGCACGTGACGGTCCGCGACGGCTTGGGGCTGGACCGCTTCTACAAGCGCCTCGGGTACCGGGAGGTCGGCCGTCTTCCGGGCGCGCTGCGCCTGTCCCCCACCGACGCCCGAGACGAGATCCTCATGTGGCGAGACCTCCCCACCTCCTGCTCCTGACCCCACCCTCGCCCGCCCCCGTCCTCGCCCCGCCCGCTCCCGCTCCCGCTCCCGCTCCCGCTCCCGCTCCCGCTCCCGCTCCCGCCGATCTTGCACTTACCGCCCCCACAAAAGCCGCATCCTGGGCAATCCAGGGGCCACAACCGCAAGATCAACGCTGGGGTGCTGTCGTCGTTTCGCGCCGGCCCGCCCGCTTGCGGCGATCTTGCGGTTTGGGCCCGGTCGAAAGGTGCTTATCCGGCAACCGGGGGGCCGGAAGTGCAAGATCGGCGACGGCCGGCAGGAGGGCGGGGCGGAGGGCGGCGGGACGGAGGGTGGGTCAGGAACACGGGGTGGGGGTGGGTGGGGCGGCGGCTGCCTGGACCACGGGCTCCGTGAGGGTCGGGGTGGGGGCGGTGCTGGGGCTGGACGGCAGAGGCGTTGCCGGACTGGTGGTGGGGGTCGGGGGCGTGGGGGTCGGCTTCTTCCGGGCCGGCGCCGGGGCGGCGGGCTTCGCGCCGTACATGCGGGTCGTGCTGCGCTGCACCTGGCCGGGGAGCATCCGGATGCCGGAGGCGGTCACCCGGTGGCCGTACACGTCGGTGACCCGGATCTCGTACGGGCCGGGACCGGCGCCGGACTCGATCAGCCAGTAGTTGTAGTCCTGCCGCTGCGCCGCCCGCCACGAGCCGTTCTGCCGCACCTCGACCGAGCGCAACGGGTTGCCGTGGTCACCGACCAGGACGGCGAACCACCACTGCGACGAGCCCTCCTTCATCCGGAAGGTGAGCGGCCCGGCCAACGGCGGGTTCACCACCGCGCGGTAGCTGACCTTCACCACCCCCTGCACCGGGTCGGCGATCCGGGCGAACGCCTCGGCGGAGAGATCGAGGTGACCGGGCGCGCACTCCGGGCACTGGTCCATCACCAGCACCCGGACGGCGCCTCGCGGGCCGGTGACGTCGAGGTAGCCGCCGCAGGAGGCGCCGGAGGCGTACTCGCTCGGGCCGAGCGCGACGTACATCCGGTCGGCGGGCGCCGCGGGCCGGGAGCAGTTACCGCCGGCACCCTTGGAGTCGTAGAAGGTCGCCTTGCCGCTGCGCGTCGCGCCGCCCGTGGGAGGAGCGGCGGCCACCGGCATGGCGGCAGCCATGGGCGGAGCGGCGGCCACCGGCATGGCGGCGGCGTGCGGAAGGGCGGCCACGGGCGCCACGGCACCGCGCGGCGGCGGGGCGGCGCAGGCGGGGGCGGCGCCACCGCGTACCGCGAGAGTCACCGCGACCGCGGCGGCGACGGTGACCAGACCGGCGGCGGCGAGGCGGCGACGGTGCCGGGCGGTACGGCGGCGACCGTCCGCAACGGCGGGTCGGGGCGCGTCGCCGGTGCTCGGTTGAGGGGGTGCGGTGCCGTCGGTCACGCCGGTCGATGCTGCCGGACCGGCGTGCCGCCGGACAAGCGAGCTAAGCGAAAGCTAAACCGGGGCGGGCGCCGATCAGGCCGGGCGCGCCGCGCGGACGGCGGCCACGACGCCGGCCAGTTCGCCGGCGAGATCGGGCTGCTGCCGCAGCGAGTCCTCCAGGCGTACGCGCCAGACGCCGGTCTCGACCGGCAGCCGCCCGTCGCCCGCCCAGCGCACCCGGTCGCGGGTCTCGTCGAGGGCCGCCGCCGTGGCGGGACCCATCAGGGCGCCGAGTTCGCCGCGGAGCCAGGTGAACAGGCGCTCGTCGTGAATCGCACCGCCGATGACCCGGGCGGCGTCCCACGCCACCCGAGGTTGGTGGAGAACCTGCATCTCGGCTCCTCGGTCGATGTGGTCTTCCTCACCATCATCGATCGGGCGGGCACCCGGCGGCAAGGCCCGGAACGGGCCCACCTCGCTCCGGCGGCCCTGGACCTCCGACACCACACCTCACCGTCCGGTCGCGGGCCCACATCGTGCGACGCGAATCAGTAGCATCGCGGCATGTCAGATCGCCACCAGCTCACCGATTCCGACACGCGTGCGCAGGGCTCCGATGTGGAGCCGGGCGGGCCGGCGGAGGAGAAGGCGCCGCGGCGCCGCCGGGGCCGGCGGATCGCCCTGATCGTGCTGGTGGTGGTGGTGCTGCTCGCCGGCGGCGGTGCCCTCGCCGGCGGCCTCTACTACCGCTCGGTCGACAACTCGATCGAGCGGGTCGACGCCTTCGAGGGCGTACCGGAGGAGTCGCGCCCGCAGGTCGAGGCCAAGGGCGCCATGAACATCATGATCCTGGGCAGCGACTCCCGCGACCCGGAGAGCACCGGCGGCTCGCGCAGCGACACGATCATCCTGGCCCACCTGCCGAAGGACAGGTCGAGTGCCCAGCTCATCTCGATCCCCCGCGACACCTGGACGGCCGTCCCCAAGTCGAAGGAGGGCCGCGGCGGCCGCGACGCGAAGATCAATGCCGCGTACGCCTGGGGCGGTGTGCCGCTGATGGTGCAGACGGTGGAGAAGTTCAGCGGGGTACGCGTGGACAACGTCGCCATGGTCGACTTCGCCGGCTTCAAGGAGATCATCGACGCGCTCGGCGGGGTCGAGATCGACGTGGAGAAGGGCTTCACCACGAAGTACTCGCTGATCGGCACCCGGACCTTCGAGAAGGGCCGGCAAACCATGGACGGGGCCGCCGCGCTGGACTACGCGCGGGAGCGGCACGCCTTCCCGGACGGCGACTTCGCGCGCATCCGACACCAGCAGCAGGTGATCAAGGCCATTCTGGACAAGGCCGCCTCCGGCGGCGTGCTGACCAACCCGGCCAAGCTGAACTCGTTCGTCCGCGCCACGTCCGACTCGGTGGCTGTCGACAAGTCACTGTCGCTGGTGGATCTCGCGATGGAGATACGTGGCCTGCGCGGCGGCAACCTGACGTTCTTCACCTGCCCGGTGAAGGGAACGGGCCGGGTCGGCAGCGAGAGCGTCGTGTTCCCGGATCCGACGCGTTCCAAGCAGTTGTTCGACGCGGTACGCCGCGACTCGGTCCCCGAGATCCTGGCGATCAGCGGAAAGTAGGACGTCGATCTGTCATGCCGGTGCTGGCGGCAGGGCGGGGCCGCTCGTATCCTGCGATCGCCGTCGGTCTCTGCATCCGGGCCGGGGGCGTCACGGGGAAGGATCGACCATGCCACGCCTGCCGGCGTTCGAGCATTCGTCCGCGCCGCCGTCCGGTGCACAGATGAACACGCCGGCGGACAGCGGCATGGACACGACGACAGTGCTGCCGTACGCGGGTTCGCGCGCGTCGACGCGTACCCGACGGTTGCGGGCCTGGATGGTCACCGCGCCCATCGACGTCGCGGCGCTGCTCACGCCGCTGCTGCTCACCCAGGACTACTGGCGGGGCACGCTGTTCAACGCGGCCCTCACCGTGGGCCTGTTCGCCACGGGCGGGCTGTACCGGCCGCGCCGGCACATCAGCATCCTGGACGAGTTGCCGAGCCTCGGCGGCCGCCTGCTGGCCTCCGGCGCGGTGGGTGCCATCATCGCGGCGCTGCGGCACGACTCGGTGCCGCACGTCAGCGGGTTCATGCGCGGCGTCGCGCTCTCCGCCGGCCTGGTGATCGTCGGGCGGGCGCTGAACAGCCGGCTCATCCTGCTGGCCCGCAGGCGCCGGTGGGTGGAGCACAACGCGATAGTGATCGGCGGCGGCCCGATCGGCGGTGAGCTGGCCCGGCTGTTGCGCCGGTACCCGCAGTACGGGCTGCGGTTCGTCGGCGCTGTCGACGCCCCGTCCCGGGGGCGGATCGGCGCGTTGCCGCTCATCGGCACGATCGACGACCTGGAGAAGCTGGCCGACATGCTGGAGTGCGAGGTCCTCGTCATCGCGGACCCGGACTGCTCCGAGGCCGATCTGATGGAGGCGCTGCTGCGTCCGGCGAGTTCCCGCTGCGACCTGTGGGCGGTGCCGCGCCTGTGGGGGTCGCGGTCGCAGGGCGGCTACCCCGACCACATCGGCGCCATTCCGATCATCAAGATCGGCGACACCACGCTCACCGGTCCACGGTGGCGACTCAAGCGCGCCTCGGACGTGGTGTTCGCGGTGACCGCCCTGGTGGTGCTGAGCCCGCTGCTGCTGCTCTGCGCCGCCGCCACGTTCCTCGACGGCGGTCGCGGTGTGTTCTTCCGCCAGGAACGCGTCGGGCGGTACGGCAGGCCGTTCCACGTGATCAAGTTCCGGTCCATGCGCCCCGCCGACGAGTACGAGTCGCAGACCACCTGGTCCATCGCGCACGACGAGCGGGTCGGGCCGATCGGCCGGTTCATGCGGCGCACCTCGTTGGACGAGCTGCCGCAGCTGTGGAACATCCTGCGCGGTGAGATGAGCGTGGTGGGGCCCCGGCCGGAGCGGCCGTACTTCGTGGAGAAGTTCTCCATCGAATACCCGAGGTACGCGATGCGGCACCGGGTACCGGTCGGGCTCACCGGGCTGGCCCAGGTCAGCGGCCTGCGCGGGGACACGCCGATCTCGGACCGGGCGCGGTTCGACAACTACTACGTCGAGAACTGGTCGCTCTGGCTCGACATCAAGATCGTGCTGCGTACCGTCGCCGAGGTCTTCCGGGGCGGCGGCCGCTAGCTGTCGCCGGCGGCCAGCGCCCGCACCAGGTCCGCCCGCCAGTGCTCCGGCGGCGGCAGCTTCGCGGCGGCCCACCGGCCGTGCGCCAGCACGCTGTAGCGGGGGCGCGGCGCCG
The DNA here is from genome assembly GCF_027497355.1 of Micromonospora sp. WMMA1947. Classification (NCBI taxonomy): domain Bacteria; kingdom Bacillati; phylum Actinomycetota; class Actinomycetes; order Micromonosporales; family Micromonosporaceae; genus Micromonospora; species Micromonospora sp. WMMA1947. The sequence continues at coordinate 754,376 of NZ_CP114909.1, forward strand.
GGCGGGGGAAGCGGTCGGTCGTGGTCGGCCGGACCCGGTCCGGGTCGAGGCCGCGCAGGGCGAAGACGGCGCGGGCCAGGCCGTACCAGGTCGTCTCGCCGGCGGCCGTGCCGTGGTACGTCCCGGGCGCCGCGTCGCCTGCGAGCGCCGCGTCGGCGAGCGCGACGAGACGCTCGGCGAGCCGGTACGACCAGGTGGGCTGGCCCCGCTGGTCGTCCACCACGTCGAGCCGGTCGCGTTCGGCGGCGAGCCGCAGCATCGTGGTGACGAAGTTGCGCCCGTGGGTGGCGTAGAGCCACGCGGAGCGGACGACGTACCCGGTCTCGGGCAGCAGCCGCGCCACCGCGCGTTCCCCGGCGAGCTTGCTGCGCCCGTACGCGTTCACCGGGCCGGTCGGGGCGTCCTCCGGGTACGGCTCGGTGGCGTCCCCGCCGAACACGTAGTCGGTGGAGACGTGCACGAGGCGCGCCCCGGACACGGCACAGGCGCAGGCCAGCGCGGCTACCGCGTCGCCGTTGACGGCGGTGGCCTCGGCCTCCCGGGTCTCCGCGCCGTCCACGTCGGTCCACGCCGCGGCGTTGAGCACCACGTCGTGCCCGCCCACCGCGTCCCGGATCGCGCTGGTGTCGGTGACGTCCAGGTCGGCGCGGGCGGCGGCGGTGACCGACAGGTCGGGCCGGGTCCGCAGCACGGCGATCAGGTCCCGCCCGAGCATTCCGCCCGCGCCGGTGACGAGGACCCGGGTCATCAGTGGCCGGCCGTCTTCAGTGGCTCCCACCAGGCCCGGTTGTCCCGGTACCAGCGGACCGTCTCGGCCAGGCCCCGGTCGAGGTCGATGCTCGGCGCGTACCCCAGCTCGCTGCTGATCTTGCTGATGTCCAGCGAGTAGCGACGGTCGTGGCCCTTGCGGTCGGTGACCGGCACGACGCGGTCCCAGCCGGCCCCGCACGCCGCCAGGAGCCGTTCGGTGAGCTGCCGGTTCGTCAGCTCGGTGCCGCCGCCGATGTGGTAGACCTCGCCGGCCCGCCCCTTCTCCTGCACCATCGCCACGCCCCGGCAGTGGTCGTGCACGTGCAGCCAGTCCCGGATGTTGCCGCCGTCGCCGTACAGCGGCACGGTCCCGCCGTCGAGCAGGTTGGTCACGAACAGCGGGACGACCTTCTCCGGGAACTGGTACGGCCCGTAGTTGTTGGAACAGCGGGTCACCACGACGTCCAGGCCGTGGGTGCGGTGGTAGGACAGGGCCAGCAGATCCGACCCGGCCTTCGAGGCGGAGTACGGGGAGTTCGGCGCCAGCGGCCAGGTCTCCGTCCAGGAGCCGGAGTCGATCGAGCCGTACACCTCGTCGGTGGAGACGTGCACGAACCGGCGGGTGCCGTGCCGCAGCGCGGCGTCCAGCAGCGTCTGCGTGCCGAGCACGTTCGTGGTGACGAACGGGGCGGCACCGGTGATCGAGCGGTCCACGTGCGACTCGGCGGCGAAGTGGACGATCACGTCGTGGCCGGGCACCACCTCGTCGACCAGCGCGCGGTCGCAGATGTCGCCGCGTACGAAGCGCAGCCGGGGATCGTCGCGCACCGGCGCCAGGTTCGCCAGGTTGCCGGAGTAGGTCAGCTTGTCCAGCACGGTCAGCGCCTCGGGGCCCTCGACCGGCACCCCGGCCGCGTCGCCGCCGGGCACGCCCAGCAGCATCCGCACGTACTCCGACCCGATGAAGCCGGCGCCGCCGGTGACGAGGATCCTCACGGGTCGTGGAGTCTACGCCGTACCGGCAGCGTGGGCGGGACGTCGACGGGCCACGGGGGCGGCGTCGACGCGGGTAGTCTCCGCGGGTGCGCGGAATCCTTCTCGCCGGCGGCACCGGATCCCGGCTCTGGCCGATCACGCGGGCCGTCTCCAAGCAACTGATGCCGGTGTTCGACAAGCCGATGGTCTACTACCCGCTCTCCACCCTGATGATGGCCGGGGTGCGGGAGATCCTGGTGGTGACCACTCCGGAGGATCGCACCCAGTTCGAGCGGCTGCTCGGCGACGGCAGCCAGTGGGGGCTGCGGCTGGCGTACGCCGAGCAGCCCCGGCCGGAGGGCATCGCGCAGGCGTTCCTGCTCGGCGCCGACTTCCTCGGCGACGAGTCGGTGGCGCTGATCCTCGGCGACAACATCTTCCACGGCGCCGGGCTCGGCCGGCAGCTCGCCCAGCACGGTGAGCCGGCCGGTGGGCGGATTTTCGCGTACCCGATGGCGAACCCGCAGGACTACGGCGTGGTCGAGTTCGACGGCGCCGGCCGGGTGCTGTCGATCGAGGAGAAGCCGGCCCGCCCCCGGTCCCGGTACGCGGTCCCGGGCCTCTACTTCTACGACAACCGGGTGGTCGACATCGCCCGCAAGCTGACCCCGAGCGCCCGGGGCGAGCTGGAGATCACCGCGGTCAACGAGACGTACCGGACGTGGGGCGAGCTCACGGTGACGGTGCTCGACCGGGGCACCGCGTGGCTGGACACCGGCACGTTCGCGTCGATGATGCAGGCCGGCGAGTTCGTCCGGGTGATCGAGGAGCGCCAGGGCATGAAGATCGGCTGCGTCGAGGAGGTCGCCTGGCGGTCCGGGCTGATCGACGACGAGCGGCTGCGGATGCTGGCCCATCCGCTGACCCGAAGCGGTTACGGTGACTATCTGCTGGGCCTGCTGGCCGATCGGTCCGGTTCGGGGAGTCCGTCGTGAAGATCCGTCCGCTGAGCATCGAGGGCGCCTGGGAGGTGACCCCGCAACAGCACGGCGACCCGCGAGGTCTGTTCCTGGAGTGGTACCGCTTCGACCGGCTCGCCGAGGCGGTCGGTCATCCCCTGCGGCTGGCGCAGGCCAACATCTCCGTCTCCGCGCGGGACGTGGTGCGCGGCATCCACTTCGCCGACGTACCGCCCGGTCAGGCCAAGTACGTGACATGCGTACGCGGGGCGGTGCTGGACGTGGTGGTCGACGTACGGGTCGGCTCGCCGACGTACGGGCGGTGGGAGGCGGTACGCCTCGACGACACCGAGCGGCGGGCCGTCTACCTGGCCGAAGGGCTGGGGCACGGGTTCTGCGCGCTCACCGACGACGCGACGCTGAGCTACCTCTGCTCCACCACGTACAACCCGGCGGGCGAGCACACGGTGCACCCGCTGGATCCGGACCTCGGAATCGACTGGCCGGCGACGACGCCGCTGTTGTCCGACCGGGACGCGGCGGCACCGAGCCTGGCCGAGACACGCGCGGCGGGTGTGCTGCCCGGCTACGACGCCTGCCGCTCCTTCACCGAAGGGTTGGAGACCCGCCCGTCGCCCTGACCCGGCACCCCGGCCGGTTCCTCGGCCGCGCCCGGTTCCGCGACGGCGTCGGCCGGACGGCGACGCACCGTCGTCGCCCAGAGCGTCCGCACGTCCGCGCTCACCGGGGTACCGGCCCTGCGGTAGCCGAGCACCAGGGCGATGCCGACCCCGACGGCCAGGCCACCGAGTGCGCCACCTGCGGCGTACCACTGCCACCGCGCGGGCTGCGGACGCGGCGGCGGCGCGGCGGCCCGCACCACGGCGACGTGGGCCTTGAGCCCGAGCCCGGCGGGCGGCAGGTCACGTTCGGCGATCCGTTGCAGTTCGGCGGCGAGCGCGGCGGCGACCGCGGCGGCGGTGGCGGCGGACCGGTCGGTGACCGCCACGTCGATCGCCAGCGAGTCCACAGCGGACGAGGCAACGATGCGGCCGGCCAGATCATCCGTGGTGTACGGCAGCCCGAGCGAGTCGATCACCGGGCGGGTCAGCCGGGGCGTGTTCATCATGGTGGCGTACGTCTTCACCCGCCGCTGCATCAGCCGGCCCGCCTCGTCGGCCGGCGGGCGGGGCTGGGGCGCCGCCGACTTCTCGGCGGCGAACGTGACGAGCATCTGGCTCTCGGCCCGGTAGACCGGCGGCCGGCGGTCGGCGAGAACCCCGGTGATCGCGCCGCACAGCAGCGTCAGCACCAGCACGATCGGCCACCGCCTGCCGATCGTGTCGCGGAAGTGGGCCAGGTCCACGACGCGTCACCCTACCGGCGTCATAACGCCGCGGGCGTACCCGCCCGCCGGGTCCATTGCGCGGTGCCGCTCTTGTCGGGTAGAACAGGCCCGCACACATCCGCGCATCTTGGGGGAAGACGAGTGGATTCCGCGTGGTCGGCTCGCGGCCGACGCCGGCGCCTGGGCGCCGGGTGTTAGCCCGGGTCCGGCGGATCGTCTCCCCCGAGCGTCTCTATCTGGTCGCCCTGGGCCTGACCGGGCTCGCCGCACTGGTGTCGGTGACGCTGCCGGCGGCGGAGCGCGGCGAACTCGCGGCGAACATGGTCAGCGCCACGGTGGGCGCGGCCCTCGGCGGGCTGTCCGTCGACACGTTCCTGCTGTCCCGCCCGGCCGGTTGGATCATGTCGCGGGGTCGTCTGTGGATCGCCGGCATCCTCACCGTCTCGCTCGGCCTCACCGCGCTGGCCGCGGCGCTGCTGACCACGCTGGCCGGGCTGGGCAGCCACCCGGTGGGCATCGGGGCGGGCTGCGCGCTCACCGTGTTCAACACCGCCGCGTCGCTCGGCCTGCGCCTGAAGCGGTTCTGGTTCGTCTACACCATGCGGGCGCTCGGCGGCGCGGTGCTGGTGGCCGGGTACGCGCTGCTCTGGCTGGGCCACCGGCTCGACGGTGGCCTGTGGAGCGTGCTCTGGCTGGGCGTGCAGGTCGCCACCGCGACGGTGCTCGGCGTGGCGGTGCTGGGCTGGGCGCGGCGGTTCGGGCCGGTGCCGGCGGCGACGGCCGGGCGTACGGAGTACCGCGCCGACCTGCTCGCGGTGGGCCGGCTGCACGTCGGGGTGTGCGCGCAGATGCTGACGTACCGGCTGAGCCAGGTCCTGGTGGCCCGCTTCGCCGGTGCGGGCGCGCTCGGTGTGTTCGCGCTGGCGGTGGCCGCGCTGGAGTTCGCGCAGTCCGGCGCTGTGGTACGGGCGCAGCGGATCCTCGCCGAGCGTGACCCGGACGCGATCGGCGACCACGGCCGCGAGGTCGTCCGGTCGGCGCTGCCGATCGCCGCGCTCGCCGTGATCGGCCTGGCGGTGCTCGGCGTGCTGGCGCCCGACTACCGCGACGCCTGGATCTTCGGGCTGCTCCTGCTGCCCGGGACGCTGGCGTTGTCGGCCGGCAAGACGTGGAGCGCGGCGCTGCTCAAGCGCGCCGGCGAGCAGGCCACCACCGCCGTGGCCCTGGTCACCATGTCAGTGTCGGTGGTGCTGTACGTTCTGCTCATCCCGTGGGCCGGCGCGCTCGGCGCCGCGGTCGCGTCGTCTGTCGCCTACGGCGTCTACGCGTTGCGCACCCGGCAGCGACTCCAGCGGTCCACGCACCTCCTCGTCAATCGGATGGCCTAGCGGTGGACGTCTCAATCGTCGTGTTGACCTGGGAAGACTTCGAGCGCACCGACGGCTGCGTCCGCTCGCTGCCAGACGGTGTGGAAGCCGTCGTGGTGGACAACGGCAGCGCCGCCGAGATCAGCGACAAGCTGCGGGCGATGTGCGCCGAGACCGGCGCCCGCTACGTGCGTTCGGAGACGAACCTGGGCTACGCCAAGGGCATGAACCTCGGCGTCCGGCACAGCACCCGGTCCCGGGTGGTCCTGTCCAACAACGACATCCTCGTCCAGCCGGGCGCGATCGAGCGGCTGGCCGCCGAGCTGGACGACCCGGCCGTCGGCGCGGCGTTCCCGAAGGTGCTCGACGCGACCGGGCGGGACCAGACCGCCGCCGGCCGGTTCCTCACCGTGCGGACCGGTGTCGCGCACGCCACCGGGCTCAGCCTGGTGTTCCCGAGGCTGCGGATCGTGGCCCCGCCGGAACGGGGCGACTGGCTCTCCGGGCCGTTCGTGGCGGTCCGGCGGGAGACGCTGGACCGGATCGGCGGGGTGGACGAGTCGTCGTTCTTCTACTCCGAGGACCTGCGGCTGTGCTGGGCGGTGCGGCGGCTCGGGCTGCGCCTGGCGTACCTGCCGGACGCCGTCGTGACGCACGAGGACGACGCGAGCGCGAAGCGGCGGTGGGCGGCCGAGGAGATCTCCCGCCGGCAGACCCGGGAGTTCATCCGGGCCAGCCGTGAACTCGGCGGATGGCGGGGCACGGTGGCCTGCTCCGCGTACACGCTGGGGGTGCTCGCCCGGGCGGCGGTGGGCGGCGGGGCCGCGCGGCGGGCGATCGCCCGCGGCGCCCTGGAAGGCATGGGCGTCCGATGAGGGTGCTGTTCGTCTGCACCACCGGCGGGTCGGGGCGGCGGCAGCTCGGCGGCGCCGAACGCTTCCTGATCGAGATGCTGCCGGCGCTCGCGGACCGCGGCGTCGACGTGGTGGCGGCCACTCCGGAGGACGAGGTGGCGGCGGCGTTGCGGGACGCGGGCGTGCCGTGGCGTCGGCTGGGCGCGGCCAGGCGGGTGGACCTCGGGTACGCGCGCGGCATCCGCGCGCTGGTCGAGGAGCTGCGGCCGGACGTGGTGAGCGCGCACCTGCTCTCCGCCGCGATGCACGCCCGCGCCGGGCTGGGCGTGCGGGGCCGCCGCACGCCGCTCGTGGTGACGCTGCACAACAGCCTCTGGCAGTATCGCGACGCGGCGGAGACGCTGCGCGCCAAGGCCGCGGTGCAGGCCAACATCAGCACCGACCTGATGTTCCGGCGGCTGCGGCCGCACGCGACGGTCGCGGTCTCCGACTTCGAGGCCCACGAGCTTCGGGTACGCGGGCGGATCCGTGACGTGCGGGTGATCCCGAATCCGCTGCCCGCCATCTGGCCGCAGGTCGGTGACACCGGCGGCCTCGCGCCGGACGGCCCGGTGCGGGTCGGCTTCCTCGGCCGGCTGGAACGGGAGAAGGGCGCCGACCTGATCGCCGACGTCGCCGCGGCGCTGCCGGACGTGGAGATCCTGGTCGCCGGCGCGGGCACCGTCGACGTCGGGGAGCGGCCGAACCTGCACCTGGTCGGCCGGGTCGACGCCGCGCCGTTCCTGCAACGGCTGCACTGCCTGCTGGTGCCGTCCCGGGTGGAGGCGTTCGGGCGCAGCGCGCTGGAGGCGATGTCGCTGGGTGTGCCGGTGGTGCACTCGGGCGCGGGCGGGCTGACCGAGGTGACAGCCGCCGGTGACGGCGTGCTCGCGTACCGGGCGGAGCTGACGCCGCAGGCGCTCGCCGCCGCCGTCCGGACGGCGGTGGATCCGGTCGCGTGGGACGAGCGGCGGCGCGAGCTGGCCCGGCAGTACGCGCAGCGGCACTCGTTCGACGGATGCGTGGACAACTGGCACGACCTGTACCGGACGGTCGCCCGTGACAGCCGCTGAGCGACGCCTCTGGTCGGTCGGGATCCCGTTCGCGCTGGGCGCGGCGGCGCTGCTGGCCACGCTCGACACCGGGATCGCCGTCGCGCTCGCGCTGGCGGTCGGCACGCTGTTCGCCGCGCGCCTGCGGATGTGGGCGCTCGCCGCCTGCGCCGCCGTCTGGACCGCCGCGCTGCTCGCCGTACGGGTGCTGCCCGGCCCGTACGACTCCTGGGCCGGTCGCGGCGTGCTGCCGGTGCTCGCCGGTTACGTGACCGTCTTCCTGCTGGCCTGGGCGGCGGGGCGGCGGCTGATCGACAGGCGGGACGAGGACGGCGACCGGTCCCGTCCGGCGCTGTCCTGGCCGTCCGAGCGCCGCCTGCTGACGTACCTGCTCGTCCTGCTCGGCGTCGCCGTGGTGACCGCGGCGATCCGGTTCCGGGGGACGGTGCCGCCGCTGCTCGCCGACAACCCGGACGCCGCCCGGCAGGTGCTGCGCGAACAGTCCAACCTCATCATCGGGTTGTTGTCCGAGGCGTGGACGCTCGGCATGGCCGTCTCGCTGCTGCGCGCGCTGTCCGCGCGGGGCCGGGCGCTGCCCGTCTACTACGCGCTGACGGCGGTGTTCACCGTCGGGGCGGCGCTCGGCGCGAGCAAGAACTCGGTGCTGGTGGGCATCGCGCCGGCGCTGATCGCGGCGCTGTCGGTCCGCCGTACCCGGGGACGGGCCGCGTCGTTCCTGGCCGCGCGTACCCCTGTGGTCCTGCTGATCGGCGCGCTGGCGCTCGGGGCGGCGGTGTTCCTCGGCGGGCAGCGCACCATGGCCGGCACCGGCGCGTTCGAGACCGAGTTCCGGGCCCGCTACGGCAGCAACGCGCTGACCAGCAGCGCCGGGTCGCTGGACCTGTCGCTGAGTTCGTCCACCGAGACGTTCGGGCGGGTGTGGTCGCAGCGCGAGCACCTGGAACCCCGGTACGGCACCTACTCGCTGACGTTCCTCGGCTCCCGGGTCGAGCCGATCGTCGGCAAGGCGGACCTGTACGGGCTGACGTCCCAGCTCAGCCAGCCGTACCTGATGAACACGGCGACGTTCGTGGCCATCCCGCTGCTCGACTACGGCCCGCTGGGGGCGGTGTTCTTCCTGGCCGCGCTGGGGCTGGCGGTGGGCGCGACCGAGCGGTGGTTCGAGTTCTCCCGCGCGCCGGCCGGGCAGCTGGCGCGCGCGTTCGTCGTCTACTTCGCGCTGTTCGGCGTCTACGAGCTGTATCCGCTGATCTATCCGACCTGGCTGAGCCTGGTGCCCGGCCTCTGGGTGCTGCACCGGCTGGGCAGGAGCACGGCATGACCTTCGACGGGCTCACCGTGGCCACCGTCCTCTACCGGTCCGCCGGCATGCTCGCCGAGACGTTGCCGACCTGGGTCCGCAGCGCCGGTGACCTGCCGGTCCGGTTCGTCTTCGCGGACAACTGGCCCACCGACGCCTGCGCCGAGGTGATCGCCGGGCACCTGCCCGCCGACCGGTACGCGTACCTGCCCGACGCCACCAACCCGGGTTTCGCGGCCGGGTGCAACCGGGCCGCCGCGACGGTCACCACGAGCCATCTGCTGCTGCTGAACCCGGACGTGTGGCTGCCGGACGACGCGCTCGCCCGGATCTGCGCCGCCGTCGCCGCCGACCCGGACGCCCCGCTCGCGGTCGGCCTGGCCATGCGCGGCGGCGAGTACGTGGGCATCGACCTGAACCCGGTGTCGCTGTTCATCGACAGGCGGGCCACCGCCGGCCGTGCCCCACTCGGCCCGTCCGGTGGCGCGGCGGTCTTCCCGACCGCGCTGTACCAGCGGTTCGGCGGCTTCGACGAGCACCTGTTCGCCTGGGGCGAGGACGCCGACCTGGCGTTCCGGCTCTACGCCTCCGGACTGCGCACCCACGGTCTGGACGTGGTGCTGCCGCACGCCGGCGGGCACAGCGTGGACGGCGACGACCGGTTGCAGGGATTCCGGGCGTTCCTGCTGGCCCGCAACCGGCTGCTGGTCGCGTCCCGCACGTTCACCTGGCCGCTGCTGCTCGTCGCGGTGCCGGTACTGGCGCTCGCGCACCTCGCGCTGGCCGCCCGGCGGATCCGGCAGGGGCTGCTGCGGCCGTTCCTGCGCGGCATCGGACGCGGGCTGGCCGAGGGACCGGCAGCCCGCCGTCGGTGGACCGGGCCCCGCTTCGGGTTCGCGTCCCTGCTCGGCTACCTGACCGCTCGGAGGGCGTGATGACGGCGCAGCCGTGGACCGTGGTGACAGTCACCTACCACTCGGCGGAGACGCTGCGCCGCTGCTGGCGCGGCCCGAAGCCGTACGAGTGGCTGGTGGTCGACAACGCCTCCGCCGACGACTCCGCGGCGGTCGCCGAGGAGCTGGGCGCGCGGGTGATCCGGCTGCCGGAGAACGTCGGCTTCGCCCGCGCCAACAACGTCGCGTTGCGCCAGGCGACCGGCCGGTACGTGCTGTTCGCCAACCCGGACCTGGAGGTGCGCCCGGACGACCTGGACGCGCTGGCCCGGCACCTGGACACGCACGGCGGACTGGTCGCGCCGCAACTGCTGGGCACCGACGGCACGCCGCAGGCGAACGGGCGCGGCTTCCCGTACGCGACGGCGAAGGTCGGCAACCGGAGGGTGTGGCCGCTGTCCCGGCTGCACGCCTCGTACCGGCTGGTGGCCGCGCCCGGCGAGACCCGCCACGTCGCCTGGGTCATGGGCGCGGCGGTGGCCGGCCGGACCGCCGACGTCACCACGCTGGGCGGGTGGAACGAGCGGTTCTTCCTCTACTACGAGGACCACGAGCTGGGCCTGCGCGCCTGGCGGCACGGGATGCCGGTGGCGGTGCTCGGTGACGTGCGGTGGACCCACCACTGGGCCCGCGCGACGAACTCGGTGCGCTGGTCCCGGGCGCACACGCTGGAACTGCGCAGCGCCCGCACGTTCTTCGGCATGTTCCCGGAGTTCCTGGTCGGCCTGCCGCGACCGGCGCGCCGGCACCGCCGGGCCGCCGGGCTGGTCGGCACGACGGTTCCGCCCGAAGCGTCCACTCCGGACCTGAACGGGCAGTGATCGGAGCCGGTCGCGGGGCCGCTGACGTGAATGACGCTTTGATACCGTCTCGCCGTGTCCGTGACACGCCCGGCCTTCTCCCCCTCGATGGCACCCGCGCCGACGACGCCGGTGCCGGCGCGGCCGGGCACCCCGGCGGCGGTCGTCGCGGTCGCGTGGGAGCGGCTGAGCCGGTCCCCGTACTGGTCCGTCGCGGGCCTGCTGGTCGCGTTCGGCGCCGTGCTGCGGATCCGGCAGTGGGCGTACGCCCGCAGCTTCTGGAACGACGAACTCTCCATCGCGCACAACATCCGGGAGCGCGGCTACCTGGATCTGTTGCAGCCGCTGGCGTTCAGCCAGTCGGCACCGCCCGGCTGGCTGTGGCTGGAACGGTTCGCGCTGGAGCAGTTCGGCGACGGTGAGCGGGCGCTGCGGCTGGTGCCGCTGCTGTTCGGGCTGGCGCTGCTGCCACTCGTCGCCTGGCTCGGCCGGCAGCTTCTGCCGCCGCTCGCCGCGCTGGCGGCGCTGCTGCTGGTCACCGTCGCGCCGTTCCTGATCGGCTACTCCAACGAGCTGAAGCAGTACAGCGCCGAGGCGTTCGGCGTCACGCTCGTGGTCGGCTTGGCGCTGCTGCTCGTCCGGCGCGGCCTGACGTGGGCCGGGTCGGCGGTGTTCTGGTCGGCCGCGGCGGTCGTGGCGTTCGTCAGCACCCTGTCCATTCCGGTCACCGGCGTGCTGGGTGTGCTGCTGGCCGGGTACGCGCTGGCCCGCCCGGATCTTCCACGAGCGACCAGGTGGCGTGATCTGGGCCGGTTCCTCGCCCCGGCACCGGCCTGGGCCGTGGTGGCGCTCGTGGTGTACGTGCTGTTCCTGGCGCCGGGACTCGCCGATCCGCAGCTCGCCGCGTACTGGCGGGCGAAGTCGATCTATCCGGCGCACTCGCTGACCGACCTGGCCGCCACCGTGGAGTGGCTCGCGGCGACGTACCGAAGTCTCGCCACGGTGCCGTTCGTGGCCTGGTCGGCCTGGGTCGTCGTACCGCTGCTGGTGCTGGGGGCGGCCGCCGGGCTGCGCCGGCTGTCCACGGTGGGGGTGCTGGTCCTGCTCACCCCGCTGGCGGCGGGGCTAGCCGGCGCGGCGGTGTCGGTCTACCCGTTCAACGGCCGGCTGGCGCTCTACGCGGTGCCGGCGTGCCTGCTGCTCGCCGCGCTCGCCGTCGCGCCGCCACCGGCGCGGACCGGGCTGCCCGCCCGGATCCGGTGGGCGGTCGCGGTGGTGCTCCTGCTCGCGCTCGCCGTTCCGCAACTGGCCACCGCTGTGGTGGCGACGGTGCATCCGGCGCGGGCCTTCGCCCAGGGCGGCGGCGCGAACGCTGTCGACTACCGGGGCGCGCTGCGCCACCTGGACGACAAGCGCCGCCCGGGTGACCTGGTGCTGGCCACCACCGTCTCGTGGAACGCCCAGGCGTGGTACGGCCCGGCCGCGGACGCCTACGTGGTCGCCGCCGGACCGGGCGGCTGCCCGGGGCGGAACGTCTCGACGCTGCTGCCCGGACGGTCCCGGGTCTGGCTGTTCCAGGCCACCGACTGGGCCGACGCGGCGAACCGGGACGTCATCGTCCGGCTCGGCGGCAGTGGTGTGGCGGTGACCGAGCGGCAGTTCGGCGGGGCGCGCGTGGTCCGCTTCGACCTGGCCGCGGGCGTCACCAAGGGCAGCGACGTCTGTCTGGTGCCGCCGCCCAACGGAGCGGCTGTCCGTTAGCTGTGGCGCTGCCAGAGGTCGCGCAGGGCGTCCCAGTTGCCGCCCAGCCCGGCCCCGCAGGGCGTCTCCATGTAGATCGCGCTGGTGTTGTCGTCGCGGCCCCACCAGATGCCGCAGACCGGGCGGCCGTCCTGGCCGTTGCCGGCGTACTCGACGTAGCTGCCCTGCGCCCCGCTGACACCGCCGGTGGCCAGGCCGGCCTCCCTCATGCCCGGCGCGAGCGCCCGGCCGATGATGCCCATCTGTTGGCGGAAGGCGCGCGCCGCCTCCTTCTTCTCGGCCGACTCGTACTCGGCGAAGTGCAGCGACACACCCAGGTAGCGGCAGAAGACGTGCTGCTTCTCCCCGGCGGCGAGCCCGGGGCCGCTCTTCTCGGTGTTGATCGCGCAGCCACCCATGCCGTCGAGCCACGGCTCGGCGATCGGCATGAGCGCGGCGTCGAACTTCGCCTTGTTCAGCGACTGCTGGGTGGCCTCGTACAGTGCCGGGGACGCGCTCGCGGTCGGAGTGGACGGTTCGCCGCCGTCGGCGAGCGACCGCCCGGCCAGCAGGCCCGCGCCACCGGCGAGCACCGCCGCCATGACCACGCCGCCGATCCACAGGCCGGTACGGCTCTTGGGCGGGCGGGCGACCGGAGCGATCCGGGGACCGCCGGTCGGCACGAGCGGGTCCGGGGCGGTGGCCTGGGCCGGGATCGCCGGCACCGGCATGCCCGGCGACACCGGCATGCCGGGTGACACGGGCGCGCCGGACGAGACCGGCGCACCGGCGGACACGGGTGCCCCGGAGACCGGCTGCTGCGGCGTCATCGCCCACGGCTGCGGGCTCCACGGCAACTGCGGCGGCGACGAGACCTGCTGCGGCGGCGCGGACACCGGCGGGGGCGGCGGGAGGATCTCGGCGGTGGCGATGCGCTGGTAGTCCATGCCCAGGCTGCGGAACAGCCGCTCGGCCGCGCCGTCCTCATCGGACGGGTACGCCACCCAGGGCTGGCCGGCGGCGAAGTCGGAGTTCACGTACCGGTGGCCGCCGGGCGTCTGGGCCAGCACGTTCGCCGCGTTGGTGAACGCCTCGCGCCAGCGCTGGTCACCGGCGGCGGCTCCGTCCAGGACCGCCACGGTCAGCGCGCGGTCCTGCCCGTCGAGCGCGGCCCAGGCCCTGCCGACCTGGCACTCGCCCAGCACCTCGGTGAACCTGTACGGACCCTCCGGCTGCATGCCCCACTCCTCTGCTCACCCGCCGTGCGGATAGTACAGAGAGCACGCTCATCGGATCTCCCTGCGGTCGGACCACCCTTGCGCGCTGAAAGTTTTCATGCATAGAGTCCTGGCGTGAATGAAAGCGGTGCGGCCTCCCCCGACCGCCTGCTCGACCTGTTCCACGGCGTACGGCTCACCCCGACCCAGCGCCGCATCGCCCACTGCCTGGTGCGGCACGCGGGCGCGGCGGCGTACCTGTCCGCCGCCGAGGTGGCCGAGCTGGCCGGCGTCAGCCAGCCGTCGGTGACCCGGTTCGCCATGGCGCTCGGGCACGACGGCTACCCCGCGCTGCGCCGCCGCCTGCGGGAACTGACCGTCACCGGGTCGGCCGGACCGGCTGCCGGCAACGCCCTGCAACGGGCGGTGCACGCCGAGCGGGACAATCTCGACCGGCTCGCCGCGCAGCTCGCCGACGCCGGCCGGGTCGCCGAGGTCGGGAAGCTGCTGGCGGCCAGTCGTCCGCTGCCGGTGCTCGGGCTGCGCGCCGCCGCGCCGCTGGCCGCGTACTTCGCGTACTTCGCCGCCAAGGTGCACCCGGACGTGCGGGTCCTCGACGACGGCGGCAGCATGCTGGTCGACCGCCTGGACCAGGCGGCGGCGGCCGGCGCGACGGCGCTGCTGGCGTTCGTGCTGCCCCGCTACCCCCGGGAGACCCTGGACGCGCTGCGCGAGGCCCGGGACGCCGGACTGACCGTCGTGGCGATCACCGACTCGCCGGTGAGCCCGGCCACCGAGCACGCCCAGGTGGTGCTGCCCGCCGCCGTCGGCGCCGACCTGGTCTTCGACCTGCACACCGCACCGATGACGCTGGCCATGGTGGTGCTCCAGGCGATCTGCGACGCCGCACCGGCCGAGACCCAGAACCGGCTCGAGGCGTTCGAGTCGTCCGCCGCCCGCCGCCAGTTGTTCCTCGGCTGAGAGGAGTACGAGATGTACCAGCCCGTCCGCGCCGCTCGCGGCACCACACGCACCGCGAAGGGGTGGCCGCAGGAGGCCGCCCTGCGGATGCTGATGAACAATCTCGACCCGGAGGTGGCCGAGCGCCCCGAGGACCTGGTGGTCTACGGCGGCACCGGGAAGGCGGCCCGGGACTGGGCGTCGTACCACGCGCTGGTGCGCACGCTGACCGAGCTGCGCGACGACGAGACGATGCTCGTGCAGTCCGGCCGGCCGGTCGGCGTGATGCGGACCCACGAGTGGGCGCCGCGTGTGCTGCTGGCCAACTCCAACCTGGTCGGCGACTGGGCCACCTGGCCGGAGTTCCGCCGGCTGGAGTCGCTCGGCCTGACCATGTACGGGCAGATGACCGCCGGTTCCTGGATCTACATCGGCACCCAGGGCATCCTCCAGGGCACGTACGAGACGTTCGCCGCTGTCGCCGCCAAGCGCTTCGAGGGCACGCTCGCCGGCACGCTGACGCTCACCGCCGGCTGCGGCGGGATGGGCGGGGCGCAGCCGCTCGCGGTCACCATGAACGGCGGCGTCTGCCTGATCGTGGACGTGGACCGGTCCCGGCTGGAGCGGCGGGCACACGACCGCTACCTCGACGAGATCGCCGACTCGCTCGACGACGCGGTCGAGCGGGCGCTCGCGGCGAAGCGGGACCGGCGGGCGCTCAGCGTCGGCGTGGTCGGCAACGCCGCCACCGTCTTCCCGGAGCTGCTGCGCCGGGGCGTCGCCATCGACGTCGTGACCGACCAGACCAGCGCGCACGACCCGCTGTCGTACCTGCCGGAGGGCGTGGACCTGGCCGACGCGCGGGACTACGCGGCGGCCAAGCCGGCCGAGTTCACCGACCGGGCCCGGGCGTCGATGGCGAAGCACGTGGAGGCCATGGTCGGCTTCCTGGACGCGGGCGCCGAGGTCTTCGACTACGGCAACTCGATCCGGGGCGAGGCCAAGCTCGGCGGCTACGAGCGGGCGTTCGACTTCCCCGGTTTCGTGCCCGCGTACATCAGGCCGCTGTTCTGCGAGGGCAAGGGCCCGTTCCGCTGGGCCGCGCTCTCCGGCGACCCGAAGGACATCGCCGCCACCGACCGGGCCATCCTCGACCTGTTCCCGGAGAACGAGTCCCTGGCGCGGTGGATCCGGATGGCCGGCGAGCGGATCGCGTTCCAGGGCCTGCCGGCGCGGATCTGCTGGCTCGGCTACGGCGAGCGCGACCGGGCCGGGGTGCGGTTCAACGAGATGGTCGCCTCCGGCGAGCTGAGCGCCCCGGTGGTGATCGGCCGGGACCACCTGGACTGCGGCAGCGTGGCGAGCCCGTACCGGGAGACCGAGGCGATGGCCGACGGCTCCGACGCGATCGCCGACTGGCCGCTGCTGAACGCGCTGGTGAACACCGCCAGCGGCGCGTCCTGGGTGTCCATCCACCACGGCGGCGGCGTGGGGATCGGCCGGTCCATCCACGCCGGCCAGGTCTGCGTGGCCGACGGCAGTGAGCTGGCCGGGCAGAAGATCGAGCGGGTGCTCACGAACGATCCGGCGATGGGCGTCATCCGGCACGTCGACGCCGGCTACGACGACGCGCGCGAGGTCGCCGCGCGTACCGGCGTCCGCGTCCCCATGACCGAGGGCGACCTGTGAGCGACCTGGCGGCCCGGTTCCAGAAGCTGTGGAACGAGATCGCGCCGATCGGGCGCGACGAGGGCAGCAGCGGCTACCTGCGCTACGCGCTGACCGAACCGGAGCTGCGGCTGCGGGAGTGGTTCCACAACCAGGCCGACGCCCGCGGGATGCCGGTTCAGCAGGACGGCAACGGCAACCTGTTCGCCTGGTGGGGCGACCCGGGGGCCGGGGACGCGGTGCTCACCGGCAGCCACTTCGACTCGGTGCCGCACGGCGGCGCGTACGACGGGCCGCTCGGCATCGTCAGCGCGTTCCTCGCCGTGGACGAGCTGCGGGCCGCGGGCGTCACCCCGGACCGGCCGGTGGTGGTCGCCGCGTTCGTGGAGGAGGAGGGCGCGCGGTTCGGCGTACCCTGCCTGGGGTCTCGGCTGCTCACCGGCGAGATCGACGTCGACCGCGCGGCCGGGCTGCGCGACCAGGCCGGGACGACCTTCGCGCAGGCGCTGGGCGAGCGGCCGGCGGGCGCCGACCCGGCGCTGCTCGGCCGCTTCGCGGCCTTCGTGGAACTGCACGTCGAGCAGGGCCGCGCGCTGGTCGACCTGGACGCGCCGGTCGCTGTGGCGTCCGCGATCTGGCCGCACGGCCGGTGGCGGTTCGACTTCACCGGCGAGGGAAACCACGCGGGTACGACAAGGATGGCCGACCGCCGCGACCCGATGCTCACCTACGCGTTCACCGTGCTGGCGGCGAACAAGGAGGCCCGGCTGCGCGACGCGCACGCCACCGTGGGCCGGGTGTCGGTCGAGCCGAACGCCACGAACGCGATCCCGTCCCGGGTCACCGGCTGGCTGGACGCGCGGGCGGCCGAGGCGGAGACGCTGTACGGTCTGGTCGAGGCGGTACGCACCAAGGCCGCCGACCGGGCCGGCCGCGACGGCACGGCGCTGACCTGCACGCAGGAGTCGGCGACCCCGCTCGTCGCGTTCGACCGCGGGCTGGCCGACCGGCTGGCCGCGCTGCTCGACGCGCCGGTGCTGCCCACCGGCGCCGGGCACGACGCGGGCGTGCTGGCGGCGCACCTGCCCACCGCGATGCTGTTCGTGCGCAACCCGACCGGGGTGTCGCACTCCCCCGCCGAGGCGGCCACCGACGCCGACTGCGCCGCCGGGGTGGCCGCCCTGGCCCGGGTGCTGGAGGAGCTGGCATGCCGCTGACCCGCTGGCTGGCCGAGTACGCCTGGCTGCCCGACCGCGCCGAGCCCACCCGGGACGTGCTGATCGAGGCGACCGACGGGCGGCTCACCGCTGTCACCCCGCTGACCGTGGACGGTCCGCCGACCGCCGGGGTCGAGGTGCTCGCCGACGCGGTCCGGCTGCCCGGCCTGACGCTGCCCGGCCTGGCGAACGCGCACTCGCACGCGTTCCACCGGGCGCTGCGCGGACGCACCCACGACGGGCGCGGCGACTTCTGGTCCTGGCGCAGCCTGATGTACGCCGTCGCGATCCGGCTCGACCCGGACACCTACCTGGCGCTGGCCCGCGCCGTGTACGCCGAGATGGCGCTGTCCGGAATCACCTGCGTGGGCGAGTTCCACTACCTGCACCACGGTCCCGGCGGCACCCCGTACGACGACCCGAACGCCATGTCCGCCGCGCTCGTGGAGGCCGCCGCGCACGCCGGGATCCGGCTCACGCTGCTGGACACCGCGTACCTGGCCGGGGGCGTGGACGGCGCGCCGCTGGCCGGGCCGCAACGCCGCTTCGGTGACGGCGACGCGCTGCGCTGGGCGGCGCGGGTGGACGCGTTCCGCCCGGCCGACGACCACGTCCGGCTCGGCGCGGCCATCCACTCGGTACGCGCGGTCCCGGCCGAGCAGCTCGCCACGGTGGCGGGCTGGGCCGACCGCAACGGGCTGCCGCTGCACGTGCACCTGTCCGAGCAGCCGGCCGAGAACGACGCCTGCCGCGCGGTGCACGGCTGCACCCCGACGCGGCTGCTGGCCGACCACGGCGTCCTCGGCCCGCACACCACAGCCGTGCACGCCACCCACCCGACCGCCGCCGACGTGGCGCTGCTCGGCGACAGCCGTACCCGGGTCTGCGTCTGCCCCACCACCGAACGCGACCTGGCCGACGGGGTCGGCCCGGTGCGGCGGATGGCCGACGCGGGCAGCCCGCTGAGCCTGGGCAGCGACAGTCACGCCGTGGTGGACCTGTTCGAGGAGGCCCGCGCGCTGGAGCTGGACGAGCGGCTGCGTACCCGGCGGCGGGGGCACTTCACGCCGGCCGAGATGGTCGGCGCCGCCACCGTCGGCGGCCACGCCGCGCTGGGCTGGGGCGACGCCGGCCGGCTCGCCGTCGGGCAGCGCGCGGACCTGGTCACGGTACGGCTGGACAGCGCCCGCACCGCCGGGGTGCCGCCGGTCGGCGCGTTCTTCGCGGCCACCGCCGCCGACGTGACAAGCGTGGTGGTCGACGGCCGGCCCGTGGTGGACGGCGGCCGGCACCTCACCGTGGACGTGCCCACCGAGCTGCGGGACGCAATCGCAGCGGTGACCGCGAAGGAGGACTCGTGACGCGCGGCAGCCTGCTCGTCGACCACATCGGTGAGCTGGTCACGAACGACGGCCGCGACGGCGACCCGCTGGGTGTCCGGCGCGACGCCGCTCTGTTGATCGAGGACGGCGAGGTGGCCTGGACCGGTCCGGCCCGGCACGCGCCCGCCGCCGACCGGCGCATCGACGCCGGTGGCGCGGCGGTGCTGCCCGGCTTCGTGGACAGCCACGCCCACCTGGTCTTCGCCGGGGACCGGGCCGCCGAGTTCGCCGCCCGGATGGCCGGCGAGCGCTACACCGGCGGCGGCATCCGCACCACAGTCGGCGCCACCCGCGCCGCCTCCGACGACGACCTGCGCGCCACAGTGGGCCGGCTGCGCGCGGAGATGCTGCGGCAGGGCACCACCACCGTCGAGATCAAGAGCGGGTACGGCCTGAACGTCGCCGACGAGGCCCGCTCGCTGCGGATCGCCGCCGAGTTCACAGACGACACCACGTTCCTCGGCGCGCACGTCGTCCCCGCCGAGTACGCCGACCGCCCGGACGACTACGTGGGCCTGGTGTGCGGGCCGATGCTCGCCGCCGCCGCGCCGTACGCCCGCTGGATCGACGTGTTCTGCGAGCGGGGCGCGTTCGACGCCGACCACGCGCGGGCGATCCTCGCCTGCGGGCAGGCCGCCGGTCTGGGCGTCCGGCTGCACGCCAACCAGCTCGGTCCCGGGCCGGGCGTGCGGCTCGGCGTGGAGATGGGCGCGGCCAGCGTCGACCACTGCACCCACCTGACCGACGCCGACATCGACGCGCTGGCCTCACGACGGATCGACTGCATGTGCGCCGAGGGCAACCACACGGCCACCGTCGCCACGCTGCTGCCCGGGGCGGAGTTCTCCACCCGGTCGCCCTATCCGGACGCCCGGCGGCTGCTCGACGCGGGCGTGACGGTGGCGCTGGCGACCGACTGCAACCCCGGCTCGTCGTACACGTCGTCGATGCCGTTCTGCGTCGCGCTCGCCGTACGCGAGATGGGGATGACCCCGGCGGAGGCGGTGTGGGCCGCGACCGCCGGCGGGGCGGCGGCGCTGCGCCGCACCGACGTGGGACGGCTGACCCCCGGGGCGCGGGCCGACCTGATCATCCTCGACGCCCCGTCCCACCTGCACCTGGCCTACCGGCCGGGGGTGCCACTGATCCGCCAGGTCCTGCACAACGGAGTACCGCGATGACCACCGTGACCATCCTGTCCACCGGCGTCACCGCCGCCGACGTGCTCGCGGTGGCCCGCGGCACCGCCAAGGTCGTGCTCGACCCGGCCGCCACCGAGGCGATGGCCACCTCCCGGTCCATCGTGGACCGCATCGAGGCGGCCGGGCGGCCGGTGTACGGCGTCTCCACCGGCTTCGGCGCGCTGGCGAACACGTTCGTGGCCCCGGAGCGCCGGGCCGAGCTTCAGCACGCGCTGATCCGCTCGCACGCCGCCGGGGTGGGCGCGCCGATGCCGCGCGAGGTGGTACGCGCCATGATGCTGCTGCGGATCCGCTCGCTGGCGCTCGGCCGCTCCGGGGTACGCCCGCTGGTCGCCGAGGCGCTCGTGGACCTGCTCAACCACGAGGTGACCCCGTGGGTGCCCGAGCACGGCTCGCTCGGCGCATCAGGCGATCTGGCGCCGCTGGCGCACTGCGCGCTGGTGCTGCTCGGCGAGGGCTGGGTGCTCGGCCCGGCCGGTGACCGCATTCCGGCCGCCGACGCGCTGCGCCGGGTCGGGCTCGAGCCGGTGTCGCTGGCCGCCAAGGAGGGGCTGGCGCTGATCAACGGCACCGACGGCATGCTCGGCATGCTGCTGCTCGCCGTCGCCGACGCCCGGCACCTGTTCGCCATGGCGGACGTGACGGCGGCGCTGGCCATCGAGGCGATGCTCGGCTCGGAGCGGCCGTTCCTGCCCGAGCTGCACGCGATCCGCCCGCATCCCGGCCAGGCCGCGTCGGCGGCGAACATCCACCGGCTGTTGCAGGGCTCGGCGGTGATGGACTCGCACCGCGACGACCTGGCGCACGCGGTGCAGGACGCGTACTCGATGCGGTGTGCGCCGCAGGTGGCCGGCGCGGCCCGGGACACACTCGACTTCGTCGAGGTGATCGCGGGCCGGGAACTGCTGTCGGTGGTGGACAACCCGGTGGTGCTGCCGGACGGGCGGGTCGAGTCGACAGGCAACTTCCACGGCGCGCCGCTCGGCTTCGCCGCCGACTACCTGGCCATCGCCGCCGCCGAGGTGGGCGCGATCGCCGAACGCCGGGTGGACCGGCTGCTGGACGTCACCCGCTCCCGGGAGCTGCCCGCGTTCCTGTCCCCCGACGCCGGGGTGAACTCCGGGCTGATGATCGCCCAGTACACCGCCGCCGGGATCGTGGCGGAGAACCGCCGGCTGGCCGCGCCCGCCTCGGTCGACTCGCTGCCCACCAGCGGCATGCAGGAGGACCACGTCTCGATGGGCTGGGCGGCCACCAAGAAGCTGCGCACGGTGCTGGACAACCTGACCAGCCTGCTCGCGGTGGAGCTGCTGGCGGCCGTACGCGGGCTCCAGCTCCGCGCGCCGCTCACGCCGTCACCGGCCGGGCGGGCCGCGCTCGACGTGCTCGGCGGCACCATCGGCGAGCCGGGACCGGACGTGTTCCTCGCGCCGCTGATGGAGGCGGCGCGGGACGTGGTACGCGGTCCGGAGCTGCGCGCGGCGATCGAACGGGAGATCGGCCCGCTCGGCTGAGCGGGCCGGTCGGGGCGCTCCGGCCGCGCGCGCGTGCGGCGCTGCGGCCGGGCGGCCGGGCGGCCGGCGGGAGCGGATCAGGCGGGCGGGAGCACCTTCGCGACCAGCTTGGCCAGCTCCCGCAGCGCCTTGCCACGGTGACTGACCGCGTCCTTCTCCTCGGGCGTCAGCTCCGCGTTGGTCCGCTCCTGCCCGTCACCGAGGAAGATCGGGTCGTAGCCGAAGCCGCCGTCGCCACGCGGCGCGCGCAGCAGCCGGCCGGACTGGCGGCCGTCGACCAGGTGCTCCTTGCCGCCCGGCAGCACCAGCGCGACGGTGCAGACGAACGCGGCGCCCCGGTGCTCGTCCGGCACGTCGCCGATCTGGTCCAGCACGAGCTGGAGGTTGGCGTGGTCGTCGCCGTGCCGGCCGGACCAGCGGGCGCTAAACACACCCGGCATGCCGTTGAGCGCGTCCACCGCCAGCCCGGAGTCGTCGGCGATGGTCGGCAGGCCGGTGCGCCGGCAGCCCTCCCGCGCCTTGATCAGCGCGTTCTCACCGAAGGTGAGGCCGGTCTCCGGCAGCTCCGGGTACTCCTCGACGTCGTCGAGCCCGAGCAGGGCGATCCGGTGCGCGCCGAGCGCGCCGTCCAGGATCCGCTGGAGCTCGACCAGCTTCTTCCGGTTTCGGGTGGCGAGCAGCACCTTGTTCATGACGAGAGCGCCTTCCGCTGCGCGTCGGTCAGTTCCAGGCAGCCCGCCACGCCCAGGTCGAGCAGCGCGTCGAGCTGGTCGCGGGCGAAGACGCCCGCCTCGCCCGTACCCTGCACCTCGACGAAGTCGCCGGTGCCGGTGCAGACCACGTTCATGTCGACCTCGGCGGTGACGTCCTCGGCGTAGCAGAGGTCGAGCATCGCCTCGCCGCCGATCACCCCGACGCTCACCGCGGCCACCGAGCGGTGCATCACCTTCTCCACCTTGCCCGCCAGCGCCTTGCGCTCGGCCAGCCAGGTCACCGCGTCGTGCAGCGCGACGTACGCGCCGGTGATCGCGGCGGTACGGGTACCGCCGTCGGCCTGGAGCACGTCGCAGTCCAGCACGATCGAGTTCTCGCCGAGCGCCTTGAGGTCGACGCAGGCGCGCAGGCTGCGGCCGATCAGCCGGGAGATCTCGTGGGTCCGCCCGCCGACCTTGCCGCGGACGCTCTCCCGGTCCGAGCGGGTGTTCGTGGCCCGGGGCAGCATCGCGTACTCGGCAGTCACCCAGCCCAGCCCGGAACCCTTGCGCCAGCGGGGCACGCCCTCGGTGACGCTCGCCGTGCAGAGGACCCGGGTCGCGCCGAACTCGACGAGCACCGAGCCCTCCGGGTGGGTGCTCCAGCCCCGGGTCAGGGTCACCGGTCGGAGTTGGTCGGGCCGCCGCCCGTCAGGTCGCGCCATGCCTGCACCCTATGCGGTGCGGTGATCGCACCGCCCGCGGGTGCCCGCCGAGGAGGACCGGCCGCCGCCGGGCTCAGATCTCGTAGCAGGCGCCGGGCCGCACCACGTCCAGCGGCCCGGCGTACGCCCCGGCCGCCGCCTCCACCGTCTGCGACTCGCTGCCCCAGGCCGGTACGAGATGGGTGAGCAGGAGCCGGCCCACGCCCGCCTTGGTGGCCGCCTCGCCGGCCTCCCGGCCGGTCAGGTGCAGGTCCGGCGGGTTCTCCACGCCGTCCATGTAGCTCGCCTCGCAGAGGAACACGTCGGCGTCCTGGGCCAGGCGCAGCAGCGCCTCACAGGGCGCGGTGTCGGCGGAGTAGCAGAACACCCGGCCGCCGTGCTCCAGCCGCACCCCGTACGTCTCGACCGGGTGGTTCATCCGGTCGACGGTGACGCTGAACGGGCCGATCGGAAACGTGCCCGGCTGGAGACCGTAGAACTGGTAGACGTCCTCCACCGAGCCTTCCTCCTGCCCGTACGCCATGGCGAGCCGGTCGGGCGCGCCGGAGGGGGCGTACATCGGCAGGGGCGGGTACGGACCGTCCGGCGCGTACCGGCGCACCACCACGTAGGACACGGCGTCGAACATGTGGTCGCAGTGCAGGTGGGTGAGGAGGACGGCGTCGGGGGCGTGCAGCCCGACGTAGCGCTGGAGCGTGGAGAGCGACCCCACCCCGAAGTCGATCAGAAGCCGGAAGCCCTCGGCTTCCATGAGATAGGCCGAGCAGGGGGATTCGGGCCCCGGGAAGCTGCCCGCGCAGCCGAGGACGGTCAGTCTCATCCGGTGGCCTCGATCTCACGATGAGTAGTCGATGCGCCGGCGGCGGCGCCGCCGATGATCTCTACCGACGCGCTCGCCACGCTGCGCAGCCTACGCGTCGCCCCGGTCGAGCAAGAATCATCTGCCGGAAGTTGTCATCAACGTGACACCCATACACGTCCGCTCCGGACGAGACCGGCGGTCCGGCCGGCGGGCACGCCACCGACCGGACCGGCCATCGGTCCGTCAGGCCCAGAGCTGACCGTCCAGGGCCTCCTCCGCGTCGGCGAGGGTGCCGCCGTACGCGCCGGTCGAAAGGTATTTCCAGCCGCCGTCACAGACCACGAACGCCACGTCCGCGCGGCGGCCGTCGCGGACCGCCTCGTGGGCCACCGCGAGTGCGGCGTGCAGGATGGCGCCGGTGGAGAACCCGGCGAAGATGCCCTCCACCTCGACGAGCTGACGGGTACGCAGCACCGCGTCCCGGGTGCCCACGGAGAAGCGGCGGGACAGCACCCCGGCGTCGTACAGCTCGGGCACGTAGCCCTCGTCGATGTTGCGCAGACCGTAGACGAGCTCGCCGTAGCGCGGCTCGGCCGCCACGATCTGGATGCCTTCGACCTTCTCCCGCAGGAAGCGCCCGGTGCCCATGAGCGTGCCGGTGGTGCCCAGCCCGGCCACGAAGTGGGTGATGCCCGGCAGGTCCTGGAGCAGCTCCGGCCCGGTCGTCTCGTAGTGCGCCCGGGCGTTCGCCTCGTTGCCGTACTGGTAGAGCATCACCCAGTCCGGGTGCTCGGCGGAGATCTGCTTCGCGGTCGCGACCGCCTGGTTCGAGCCGCCGGCCGCCGGCGAGAAGATGATCTCCGCGCCGTACATCCGGAGCAGCTGCACCCGTTCGGTGGAGACGTTCTCCGGCATCACGCAGACCAGGCGGTAGCCGCGCAGCTTCGCCACCATGGCCAGCGAGATGCCGGTGTTGCCGCTCGTCGGCTCCAGGATCGTGTCACCGGGACGCAGCCGGCCGGACTCCTCGGCCGCGCGGACCATGAACAGCGCCGCGCGGTCCTTGATGCTGCCGGTCGGGTTCCGGTCCTCCAGCTTGGCCCAGAGCCGCACCGGCGGCGCCCCGGCAGGAACCGTCGGCGAGAGCCGGGGCAGCCCGACCAGCGGGGTGCCGCCACACGCGTCGAGCAGGCTGTCGTACCGCGCCATCGCGGGCCCCCCTCAGCGGGCGGCGCGCGTGGAGACCGCGTGCGAGGCGATCGCCGCGGCGGCCGCGAAGCCGAACGCGCCACCGGCCACGGCCGGCAGGACGGTCACGCTGTCGCCGTCGTTGAGCTTGGCGTCGAGCGCGCCGAGGAAGCGGACGTCCTCGTCGTTGACGTAGACGTTGACGAACCGGTGCAGCGCGCCCGCGTCGGTGACCAGGCGCGCCTTCAGGCCGCCGTGCCGGGAGTCCAGGTCGGCGATCAGGTCGGCGAGCGTGTCGCCGCTGCCCTCGACGACCTTCGCGCCGCCGGTGTAGCTGCGCAGGATGGTGGGAATGCGAACCTCGATAGCCATGATGTCTCGTGCTCCTCGTTCGGGATCGTGCCAGGTGACGGGAAAAGGAAGGTGCCGGCGCTGAAGGTCAGCGGTCGGAACACTCGTAGTCGACCGTCGCCGGGCTCTGCCCGAACATGTAGGACTGGACGGCGTTCGGGTCCACGGCGGCATCCACGATCTGCACCGGTTCCTCGGTGATCACGCCGTCGACGATCCGGAAGGAGCGGATCTCCTCGGTGTCGGGCTCGCGGGTCGAGACGAGCAGGTAGTGCGCGCCCGGCTCGCCGGCGAAGGAGACGTCCGTACGCGACGGGTAGGCCTCCGTCGCGGTGTGCGAGTGGTAGATGACGACCGGTTCCTCGTCGCGGTCGTCCATCTCGCGCCACACCCGCAACTGCTCCATCGAGTCGAACTCGTAGAACGTCATGGAGCGGGCGGCGTTGTCCATCGGGATGTGCCGGGTCGGGGTGTCACTGCCGACGGGGCCGGCGACCACGCCGCACGCCTCGTCCGGGTGGTCCCGACGCGCGTGGGCGACGATCGCGTCGATGATCGACCGGTCGATGCTCAGCACGCCGCCAAGCCTAGCGCCTGGTCGTCCCGGACGGCGAGGTGGCAACCGTCACCACTCAGTCGATGAGCGCGTTGAGCAGGGATTCCTGGAGATATCCGAGATAGGCGTAGACCGACAGTTGGAACACCCGGGACGAACCCGGGTCCGCGGCCACCGCGTCGTCGAGTTCCTCACCCAGGTCGGTGCCGTCCTTGATCTCCAGGCGTACGCCCATCGCGAGCCGGGCGTCGTTGAGCGCGCGCAGCCACGCCTCGGCCGCCTCCGCGTCCAGCCGCACCTCGCCGCCGGCGTCCCCGTCGGGCAGCGCGGCGAGGACGGCGCCCGCCTGGTCGATCTTGCCGGTCTTGAGATCGCCCTCGGTGTAGCGGCGGAACTCGGCCGTGCCGGCGTCGTCGTCCGGATAGACGTCGGGGAAGAGCCGCCCGACCACCGGGTCGCTGTGGTCGAAGCCGTCGGTCAGCAGGCCGACCACCTCGTTGGCGACCTTGCGCAGCACCCGGACCTCGTCCACGGCGAACGTGGCCACGTAGTGGTCGCCGCGGCGGCGGAACATGCTCATGAGCGGTCCACCGTCGCCCACAGCCCGTACGCGTGCAGCTGCGCCGCGTCGTGCTCCATCCGCTCCCGGGCGCCGCTGGAGACCACGGCCTTGCCCTTGTGGTGCACGTCCAGCATGAGCCGCTCCGCCTTCTCCCGGCTGTACCCGAAGAGCTTCTGGAACACCCAGGTCACATACGTCATCAGGTTGACCGGATCGTCCCAGACGATGGTCACCCATGGCCGGTCGGAGACCGGCACCTCTTCGGTGTCCGGCGTCTCGACCGGCGCAACCTGTGGAGCCGCCATGCCCCCCATCGTGCCACCGGATCCGGGGAACCGATGAACCGGAACGGCGCGGCGGTCGTCGTCACCCGCCCGGGCCGCGTACGCGAGCCCGGGTCGCCGTGTGCCGGCGGCGTCGTCAGGCAAGCAGGATGCCGTGGTCGACAGCATCGGCGAGCACCGAGCCGAGCGAGAGACGGATCACCTCGAAGCGGCGGGCCACCTCGCGGGACAGTTCGAGTTCGACCTCGCGCAGCGCGCGCTGGGCCCAGGAGCGAGCGGCGTTCGGGTCGTTGTTGCCGGGTGCCCGCCAGTGCTGCCAGCAGCCACCGTTGAGGGCGACGCCGACCGGCGGGAGCACCTCGTCGCGCTGCGCGCCGGGCAGCCCGGCCAGCGCGTCCAGGGCACCGGCGCCGGTGAGCCCGGCGACCCCGGCCGTGCTGGTCACCAGGAGCACCCGGTCCAGCTCGGGGGCGTCCGGGTGGTCGGCCAGGCCCCAGCGCACCGCGTGGGTGATGCGCCGGCGTACGCCCTCGGCCAGCGGCGCGCCGAAGACCCGGGCGGCGGCCTCGTCGACCAGCCCTCGCACCGCCTCGTCGCACTGTGCCGTGGCGAGCAGCGACAGCGCCTCCAGCTCCCGGTCGAGCATCTGCGGCAGGCCGGCGCAGCCGACCCCGAAGACGATCTCCTGCACCACCCGCAGGTGGATGTTCGCCAGTTCCAGGGCGAGGTGCTGGCGGATCCGGCGGGCGCAGGCACGGGCCTGACGGTCGATCCGGTCGGCCAGTTCGCCCGGCTCGACGCCGGCGAGCACCGGCACCCGGCCGTGCGCGCCGGACGGCACCGGTGGGTGGGCGCTGCCGCGGCGCAGCACCTCGTCGGCGGCCCAGTTCACCAGCGCGCGGCGCAGGTGCGGCAGCTCGGCGCGGCGGGCCGGGAACCACCGGGCCGGGGTGAGCGCCGGCACCGCGGCCAGCAGCGCCGCGCGGTGCGCCTCGATGGAGACCGACACCGGGTCGAGCCGCCGGGTGGGCCCGGTCCGGCCGGACGGCGGCACGTCCGGCATCCGGGCGGCGTCGCCCGGCGCCGGGCCGGTCACGCCGGGCGTGACGGCGAAGAACACCTCGACGCGGGCACGCGCCACCTCGGCGAGCAGATGCAGCTCGGCCGCGCTGAACGCCTGGTCGGCGGAGATCACGAAGAGCAGCGCGCCGGCCCGGCCGACGGCGTCGCGCAGCACCCGGCCGCCGGCCACACCGAGCGTGCCGGTGTCCGGCGTGTCGACCACCGCGAAGTGCCGCAGCAGCGGATCGGGCAGGCTCAGTTCGACCCGGCGCGGCGGCCGGGCCAGCGCCGGGCCGGCCGCGAGCGGGTCGGCGCCGTAGGCGTGCGGCTGGCGGTAGCCCGGGACGTACGCGGCGCGGGTGGCGGTGGCGGCGTGCTGGACCAGCAGGTTGCTGCCCGGCGGCACGGCGAGCGTCGCGGCCTCGATCCCGAGCAGGCCGACGATCAGCTCACGCCGGTTCGCGCCGGCCGGACCGGCGACGACCACCGCCATCGGCTCGTCCGGCCGGGGTTCGGTCACCCCGAGCCGGGTCGGCAGCGGGGCGCATCCGGAGGGCTCGGCCTGACTGTGCGGGTCGGGCACGTCGACCGAAGGGAGCGAACCTGGTGTCATCAGGTGGGCCTCCCGGTCGGGCGACCGGGGTATCGGTCGCGGGTCTCCCCTGGTTGCAGGGGCTGCCGGAAGAGTACGGGTGTCGGCCATCCGACAGCCAACATGTCCGGTACTCACGGGTAATGGACAGATTACTCAACTTCGCTGCGTGACGGTACGCACGCGGACGGAACATGGTCGATATGCTGCGTCGATGAGTAGGTGGGAGTTCGTCGGCCGTACGGATGAACTCAACCGTCTGTTGTCGGCGGTCGGCGGCCCGGAGGGGCGCGGGTTGCTCCTCAGCGGCGACGCCGGGGTCGGCAAGAGCCGGCTGCTGCGCGAGGGGGTGGCCGCGCTCTCCCCCGAGCGGTACGCGATCTGGTCCGTCGCGGCCAGTGCCACCACCGCCGCGCTGCCGTTCGGCGGGCTGGTCCAGGTGCTCCCCGCCTCGCAGCCGCAGGGCCTGTCCCCCGCCGGCATCCTGCGCTGGGCCATGGACGTGCTCCAGGAACAGGCCGCCGGCCGGCCCGTCGTGCTCGCCATCGACGACGCGCACCTGCTGGATCCGCCGTCGGCGGCGCTCGTGCACCTGGTCGCCCGGTCGGAGAACGCCTACGTGATCGGGACGCTGCGCAACGGCGAACAGGTCCCGCTGCCGATCCGCGCACTCTGGACGGACGACCTCGTCGACCTGGTCGAGCTGGGCCCGCTGTGCCGCAGCGAGACCACCGGGCTGCTCGCCGCCATCCTCGGTGGGCCGGTCGACGCCGGTTCCTCGGACCGGCTGTTCCAGCTCTCCGCCGGCAACCCGCTGCTGCTGCGGGAGCTGGTGCTGGCCGCCGACGACGCGCTGAACCGCAGGTACGGGATCTGGACCTGGACCGGCCGGCTGGGACTGGCACCCAACCTCACCGAACTCATCGACACGCGGATCGGCCAGCTCACCCCCGGCGTCCGGGGGGTCGTCGAGCTGGTCGCCTTCGGCGAGCCCCTGGGCCTGCAACTGCTGGAACGGGCGGTCGACCCGGCGGACGTGGAGACGGCCGAGGAACGCGGGCTCATCACGCTGGTGCACGACGACCGGCGGCTCAACGTCCGCCTGGCGCACCCGCTCTACGGCGAGGTGATGCGGCGGCGCTGCCCGGTCAGCCGCACCCGCCGGCTCCAGGCCACCCTGGCCGGGCTGCTGGAGCAGGTGGGCAAGCGCCGCCGGGAGGACCTGCTGCGCGTCGCGGTGTGGCGGCTCGACTCGGGTACGGCGCAGGACGTGGGCCTGCTGCTCGAAGCGGCGGTGCAGGCGTTCGGCCGGTACGACGTGCCGCTGGCCACCCGGCTGGCCCGGGCCGCGCTGGAGGCCGGCGGCGGCACGGACGCGGCGGAACTGCTCGCCACCATCCTGATGTTCGGCGACCGGCCGGACGAGGCGATCGGCGTGCTCGACCAGGTCGCCGGCGAGATCCACGACGACCGGCGGCGCAGCCGGTGGCTGACCGTCCGGGGCATGGTCAGCTACTGGGGGCTCAACCGCGAGTCCACGGTGGAGGAGATCGCCGCGCGTGCCGAGGAGCTGGACGACCCGGCCGACCGGGCCCGGGTACGCGCGTTCGAGGCCATCATGCGGCTGCACCGGCTCGACGTCGACGTCGCGGTACGGCTGGCCCAGGAGGTGCTGGACCGGCCGGCCGCCCCGATGGCCGCCCGGGAGCTGGCCCGCTGCACGCTCGCCCACCTCCAGGCCGCCCAGGGGCAGTACCAGCTCAGCACCACCGCGATCGCCCGGGTGCAGGCCGAGGCGGCGTGCTGGCGGGCCGACATGCCCTACCTCCAGCTCGCCATGGAGCTGGCCCGGGGCACCCGGCTGACGCTCTCCGGCGACCTGCCCGGCATCGACGCGATCGTCGCCGACGAGTTCGCCGACCTGGCGGGCGCCGGCGACTTCCGGCTCGGCACCGGCTACCTGGCCATCCTGCAGGCGTACGCGGCGCGGCTGCGCGGGCGCGGCGACGACGCGCTGCGGACCAGCCTGGAGGCGTGCGCGGTGCTCGCCACCAGCCGGGTGTACGCGGGCCTCGCGCACGCCGAGCGAGCCCAGGCCGCCGCGCTGCGCGGAGACGCGACGCACGCGGCCGAGGCGATGGCCGAGGCGGACCGGACGCACGCGCCGGGCATGGCGGTGCTCTACCCGTGGCTGGAGCAGGCCCGGGGCGCGGTCCAGGCCGCCACGGGCGACCTGCCAGGGGCCACCAAGCACCTGTGCGCGCTCGCCGACCGGCTGCGTGAGGACGGCCTGGCCGGGCACGAGCTGCTCGTCCTGCTCGACCTGGTCCGGCTGGACCAGGCCGCCGCGCCGGTCGGCCCGACCTGCACCGACGGTGGCCGGCGCACCGTGGCGCAACGCCTGGCCGAACTCTCCGAGCAGGTCGACGGCGTGCTGCCGCCGCTCGTCGCCCGGTTCGGCCGGGCCGCCGTCGACGGCTCGCCGGAGGCGCTGCTCGCAGTCGCCGACGGCTTCGCCGACCGGGAGCTGACCGTGTACGCGGCCGAGGCGACCGCGCTGGCGCTGCACCGGACGCGACACGTCCGCGCCGGCGCCACCGGGCCGATCCGGGACCGCCTGGCCGATCTGCTGCGCCGCTGCGACGAGATCTCCACCCCGGCGCTGCGGCTGCTGCGCCCCACGCTGAGCGAGCGGGAGTGGGAGATCGCCCGGCTGGCCGCCGACGGTGTGACCAGCCGCGCCATCGCCGAACGGCTGTTCCTGTCCACGCGCACGGTGGAGAACCACCTCCAGCGCGTCTACAGCAAACTCGGCGTCGCCGGGCGCGGCGAGTTGCGGGCCGCACTGCGGTCCATGCCGGGGCACGACGGCGCGGACCCGGGCTGAACTCTAGGCTGGGGCGGTGAGCTCCCTTCGCCCCGCGCTGCTGACCGACCACTACGAGCTGACCATGGTCAGCGCGGCCCTGCGTGACGGCACGGCCGACCGACGCTGCGTCTTCGAGGTGTTCAGCCGGCGGCTGCCGGCCGGGCGCCGGTACGGCGTGGTCGCCGGAACCGGCCGGCTGATCGAGATGATCCGCGACTTCCGGTTCGACCCGGCGGAGATCGACTTCCTGCGCCGTACCGGTGTGGTGGACGACCGGGCGGCACAGTGGCTGGCCGACTACCGGTTCACCGGCGACGTCGACGGCTACGCCGAGGGCGAGCTGTTCTTCCCCGGATCCCCGATCCTCACCGTGTCCGGCACGTTCGCCGAGTGCGTGGTGCTGGAGACGCTCGTGCTCTCCGTGCTCAACCACGACTGCGCGGTCGCCGCCGCGGCGGCCCGGATGGTCACCGCGGCCCGGGGCCGGGCACTGATCGAGATGGGCTCCCGCCGGGCGCACGAGGAGGCCGCCGTCGCCGCCGCGCGGGCCGCCTACCTGGCCGGGTTCCGGTTCACCTCCAACCTGGCCGCCGGGCAGCGCTACGGCATCCCCACCGCGGGCACCGCCGCACACGCCTTCACGCTCCTGCACGACGACGAGCGGGCCGCGTTCGCCTCCCAGGTCGCCACGCTGGGCAAGGACACCACGCTGCTCGTCGACACGTACGACATCGCCCAGGGCATCCGCAACGCGATCGCGGTGGCCGGGCCGGAGCTGCGGGCGGTCCGGATCGACTCCGGCGACCTCGCCGTGATCGCCCAGCAGTCCCGGGAACTGCTCGACTCGCTCGGCGCCACCGAGACGAAGATCATCGTCTCGGGCGACCTCGACGAGTACGCCATCGCCGCGCTCGCCGCCGAACCGGTCGACATGTACGGCGCCGGCACCGCTGTGGTGACCGGCTCCGGAGCGCCCACCGCCGGCCTGGTCTACAAGCTGGTCGAGGTGGAGGGGCGACCGGTGGTCAAGCGCTCCGAGCACAAGGCCACCATCGGCGGCCGGAAGGTCGCGGTCCGCCGGCACAAGCCGACCGGCACCGCCACCGAGGAGGTCATCGTGCCGCAGGGCGTGCCGGACCGGCAGCCGAACGACCGGTTGCTCCAGCACTCGTACGTCGTGTCGGGCGAGCCCGCGACGCTGCCCACGCTGGAGGAGTCCCGGGACCACCTGCGCCAGTGCCTGATCTCCATCCCGTGGGAGGGGCTCAAGCTCTCCGCCGGGGATCCGGCCGTACCCGTGACCGTCGTACCCGCGAGCTGAGGAGGAACCCGTCAGATGGCGAACGCCCTGATCATCGTGGACGTGCAGAACGACTTCTGCGAGGGCGGCTCCCTCGCGGTCGGCGGCGGAGCCGGAGTGGCAGCGGGCATCTCCCGGCTGCTCGCCGCCGAGCCGGACCGGTGGGACCACGTGGTCGCGACGAAGGACTACCACATCGACCCGGGCGCGCACTTCGGCGACCCGCCGGACTACGTCGACTCCTGGCCCCGGCACTGCGTGGTCGGCACCGCCGGTTCCGAGTTCCACAGCGAGCTGGCGACCGACCGGGTGGAGGCGATCTTCCACAAGGGCGAGCACGCGGCCGCGTACTCCGGTTTCGAGGGCCACGCCACCGACGGCGAGTGCCTGGCCGACTGGCTGCGGCGGCACGACGTGGACCAGGTCGACGTGGTGGGCATCGCCACCGACCACTGCGTGCGCGCGACCGCCCTGGACGCCGCCCGGGAGGGCTTCCGCACCACTGTGCTGCTCGACCTGACCGCCGCCGTCGCGCCGGGCACGCTCGACGTCGCACTGCGGGCGCTGGACGGCGCCGGGGTGACCATGGTGGGCGAGCCTGTGATCACCGCCGCTTGACCGGATAATCGCTTGCGGGTGTCCTACCCCGGCCCCAGGATGGCGCCGGAGGTACGGACCGTCGTGAACCTGAAGCCTTACCGGGAGGCGCTCGCCCTACCCGGTCTCCGATCGTTGCTGCTGGTGTCGGTCCTGGCCCGCGTGCCGCTGACCGCCACCGGGGTGACGCTCACCTTCTACGTGGTGCTCGACCTGGGCCGCGGCTACGGCGCCGCCGGCCTGGTCGGCGCCGCGTCGACGATCGGCGCGGCGGTCGGCGCCCCGCTGCTCGGGCGGCTCATCGACCGCCGAGGGCTCCGGCCGGTGCTGGTGCTCACGACCGTCGCCGAAGCGCTGTTCTGGTCCGCCGCGCCCACGCTGCCGTACCCGGTGCTGCTGCCCGCCGCGTTCCTCGCCGGGCTGCTCGCCCTGCCGATCTTCTCGATGATCCGCCAGTCGATCGCCGCGCTCGTGCCGGTGGAGAAGCGCCGACCCGCGTACGCGCTGGACTCGATCGCGATGGAGCTGTCGTTCATGGTCGGCCCGGCGCTCGCCGTCGCCCTGGCCACCGCCGTCACGCCGCGCCTGACGCTCTGGGCGGTCGGCGCCGGGATCGTCGGCTCCGGCATCTGTTTCTGGCTGCTCAACCCGCCGGTCCGCGCCGCCGACGAGCAGGCCGGGCCGCAGCGCCCGGTGCACCGCCGCGAGTGGCTCACCCCGCGTCTGCTCGCCGTGCTGGCCGTCAGCCTCGCCGGCACGCTGGTGCTCGGCGGCACCGACGTCGCAGTGGTCGCCGTGCTCCGCTCCGGCGGCGAGATCGGCTGGACCGGCGCCGTGCTGGCCGCCTGGGCGGTCGCCTCACTGGTGGGCGGCTTCGCCTACGGCGCGGTACGCCGCTCGTTCTCCCCGCTGGCGCTGATGGCGGCGCTGAGCCTCGCCACCATCCCGGTCGGGCTGGGCGGGTCGCACTGGTGGCTGCTCTGTCTCGCGCTGATCCCGGCCGGAGCGCTCTGCGCCCCCACCCTCGCATCCACCTCCGACGCGGTCAGCCGGCTGGCCCCGCCCTCCGTACGGGGCCTGGCCATGGGCCTGCACGGCTCGGCCGTGACAGTGGGCATCGCGCTCGGCGCACCGCTGGCCGGTGCGGTCATCGACGCGACGGCACCCGTGTGGGGCTTCGTGGTCACCGGTGCGATCGGCGCGCTGGTGGCGCTGGCGGTGCTCCCGATCGAGCTGCGCCACCGCCGTACCGCAGCCGTCACCCCCACCCCTACCCTCGAGCCCGACTTGACCCCCGCGCCCTTGTAGCCCCCGGCCTCCGCGCCCGCCCTCGGCCTCCGCCCTCGCCCCGCCCTCCCGAAGTTGACCAAGGAGTTCACGTCCTCCCCAGCGGCGTAGACCGCCCCAAACCCCTTGATCACCGGACGCGGCAGGGGCGCCATCGGGCCTCCCCCGGGCGTGATCAAGGAGTTTGTGTCCCGTCAGCGCGACCAACTGCCACAAACTCCTTGATCACCGCCATCAGCACGAGGGCGCGGGCGGGCACGCCAGGTGTGATCGAGAGTTCGTGCCCTCACCAGCGCGGTGCACCGCCCAAACGCCGTGATGACCGTCCGCCCGCACGGCGTCCAGGCGGGCCTTCCCCGGGAGTGATCAAGGAGTTTGTGTCCGCGCCGGCCCGCTGAATTGCCACAAACTCCTTGATCACGGGGCGCAGCGCGGCGCTGGACCCACCCGGCCTGACCCGCACGTCTGCTCCAAGGCGGCCCGGGCTAGCCCAACCCGGGCTGGGCTGACCTGGTCGCTGGTCCGACCCGGTGCCTGGTCCGGTGATCATGAAGTTAGCGGGGACAAAACGGACGCCGATCGCCGCCAACTTCATGATCGACGCGAGGGGACGCACGCGGAGGGAGCGCGGGCGGAGGGAGCGCACGCGGAGGGAGCGCACGCGGAGGGAGCGCGGGTGGGAAAAGGGCGGGCGCCGCGCCCCGGCAAGGGGTGCGGCGCCCGTCTCGACGTGGCGGTGCGGTGGTGCTAGCGCTTGTCGAGGTTGCCTGCGGTGTCCTCCTGGTAGCTGGCGCCACCGTTGACCTCGCTGGTCAGCGGCTTGGCACCACCCTCGGGCGGTCCGGCGAGGCTCTGCCCGGCGGCCAGCTCGGGGAACTTCGCGTCGAACGCCGGCCGCTCGGAGCGGATGCGCGGCATCCGGTCGAAGTTGCGCAGCGGCGGCGGGGAGCTGGTGGCCCACTCGAGCGAGTTGCCGTGACCCCACGGGTCGTCGACCTCGACCACCGGGCCGGTCTTGTACGACTTCCAGCAGTTCCAGATGAACGGCAGCGTCGAGATACCGGTGATGAAAGCGCCGATCGTGGAGATCGTGTTCAGCGTGGTGAAGCCGTCGGCGGCCTGGTAGTCGGCGTACCGGCGCGGCATGCCCTCGTTGCCCAGCCAGTGCTGCACCAGGAACGTGGTGTGGAAGCCGATCATGGTCAGCCAGAAGTGGATCTTGCCGAGCCGCTCGTCGAGCATCCGGCCGAACATCTTCGGGAACCAGAAGTAGATGCCGGCGAACACGGCGAACACGATGGTGCCGAAGAGCACGTAGTGGAAGTGCGCCACCACGAAGTACGAGTCGTGCAGGTGGAAGTCGAGCGGCGGGCTGGCCAGCAGCACGCCGGTGAGACCACCGAAGAGGAAGGTCACCAGGAAGCCGATCGAGAACAGCATCGGCGTCTCGAACGTGATCTGGCCCCGCCACATGGTGCCGATCCAGTTGAAGAACTTCATACCGGTGGGCACGGCGATCAGGTAGCTCAGGAAGCTGAAGAACGGCAGCAGCACCTGGCCGGTGGCGAACATGTGGTGCGCCCAGACGCTCATCGACAGGGCGGCGATGGCGATGGTGGCGGCCACGAGGCCCTTGTAGCCGAAGATCGGCTTCCGGGAGAACACCGGGATGATCTCGCTGATGATGCCGAAGAACGGCAGCGCGATGATGTACACCTCGGGGTGACCGAAGAACCAGAACAGGTGCTGCCAGAGCATCGGCCCGCCGGTCGCCGGGTCGTACACGTGGGCGCCCATCAGGCGGTCCGCGGCGAGCGCGAACAGCGCGGCGGCCAGCAGCGGGAAGACCAGGATCGCCAGCAGGCTGGTGACCAGCATGTTCCAGGTGAAGATCGGCATCCGGAACATGGTCATGCCGGGTGCGCGCAGCGTCAGGATCGTGGTGATCAGGTTGACCGCGCCGAGGATCGTGCCCAGACCGGAGATGGCCAGGCCGACGACCCACATGTTGGCGCCGACGCCCGGGGCGTGGTCGGCGGTGCTCAGCGGCGTGTACGCGGTCCAGCCGAAGTCGGCCGCGCCACCCGGGGCGATGAAGCCCGCGGTGGC
The DNA here is from genome assembly GCF_027497355.1 of Micromonospora sp. WMMA1947. Taxonomy (NCBI): domain Bacteria; kingdom Bacillati; phylum Actinomycetota; class Actinomycetes; order Micromonosporales; family Micromonosporaceae; genus Micromonospora; species Micromonospora sp. WMMA1947. The sequence continues at coordinate 790,670 of NZ_CP114909.1, forward strand.
GAGCGTGCCGCCGAACAGGTACAGCCAGTAGGCGAACGCGTTGAGCCGGGGGAACGACACGTCCGGCGCGCCGATCTGCAGCGGCACCACGTAGTTCGCGAAGGCGAACACGATCGGCGTCGCGAAGAACAGCAGCATGATCGTGCCGTGCATGGTGAAGAGCTGGTTGTACTGCTCGGGCGACAGGAACTGAAGGCCCGGTTGCGCGAGTTCGGCGCGCATGATCAGGGCCATCAGGCCACCGATCATGAAGAACACGAACGCGGTGACCATGTACATGATCCCGATCTGCTTCGCGTCCGTGGTGCGCAGCAGCCGCGCGATGGCCGACCCCTTGACCGGCTCGCGGACCGGCCAGGGCCGGGTCACGACCGGCTTGGGTGCGACGGTGGTCACGAGTGGCCTCCGGTTCTGGTTGTCCCGCATCGGCGCGCTGGTCATCGGCGCAGCCGTCATCCGCAAGGAGGATAGTCCCCGGTAGGTGGCCTCGCCGCGTGGGGTGGGCGGCTACGATCTCCCGCCCGTCAGAGCGGGCCGGTCAGGAGCCGGTAGTGCTCCCGGAAGATCCTTCCGCCGCGTCCGCGCAGCAACGGGTCGCGCAGCGCCGGCGGCACGTCGCGGGTGCGGTTGCGGTCCCGGGTCCGGTCCCGCACCCAGCGGGTACGCGGGCGGCGGCGACTCTCGTACGCGAGCAGCGCGGCGTCGACGCTGCCGGCGGCCCGCAGCGACTCGGCGAGCACGACGGCGTCCTCCAGTGCCATGGCGGCACCCTGGGAGAGCGTCGGCGCGGTGGCGTGAGCGGCATCACCGACGAGCAGCACCCGGCCGTGGAACCAGCGTCCCAGCTCGACCTCCTCGGTGCGCTCGGCGCACACGGTCTCCAGCGCGGCCAGCACCTCGGGCACCGGGCCGCCGTAGGAGCCGAACAACTCGTGCAGGCGGGCCAGCGGATCGGCGGGCAGGTCGGTGCCGGCCTCGTCGGCGTAGCAGTAGAGCCGCCCGGCGCCGAGCGGCACCACCAGGAACCCGGCCCGCTGGCCGAGCAGGGCGGTCCAGTCCGCGATGCGGGGGCCGCCGCGCACCAGGGCGCGGTAGACCACCTGCCCGGCGGGGCGTGGCGGTCCGCCGAGCGCGGCGAGCGTGCGTACCGCCGAGCGGGGTCCGTCGGCGCCGACGACCAGGTCGTACTCCGCTGTGGTGCCGTCGGTGAAGCCGACGGCGACCCCGCCGGGCAGCGGGTCGACGGTGCTCACCTCGGCGCCGTGGCGCACCGCGCCGCCGGCGCCGGTGAGCAGCACCCGGTGCAGTTCGGCCCGGGGCAGCGCCCGGCACTCCCCCACGCCGGCCCAGAGCGCGTCGAGGTCGACCTCGCACAGCGGCGCTCCGGCGGCGTCGAGGAAGCGCTGCCGGTGGATCACCTGGCCGAGCGGGCGCAGCGGCCCGTCGAGGTCGAGCCGGCGCATCGCCCGGGCGGCGTTGCCGGGCAGGTAGAGGCCGCTCTCGGTCGACTCGGTGGGTGGCAGCCGCTCGGTGACGTCGGGCCGGAACCCCGCCAGGCGCAGCGCCCGGGCCACGGCGAGGCCGGCGATGCCCGCGCCGACGACGAGGATGCGCAGGGGGGAACCACCCATCACGGGGTACGCCTCCGGAGGGGGATCGGAACGCGTTGGAGGCAAGACATTACTCGCCGCAACCAGGCGGCGGAAGTGCCCGTGCGCCCTGGCGCGGGCCGCCGGTCGGCGGCGCACCCCGTCCCACCGGCAGGAATCCCGCATCCATCTGGGGGAAGGGGGCGGCCGCGGCACCCTCGCGCGCCACCGGCCGGACGCGGAGCGTTAACGAGCTCGGCGCATTTGCGCAATGATTCGAGACATGTAAATGTGTTCCTTGCATCGTGGGAGCGCTCCCGCCCGTACCACCGACCGAACCGGCGCCGTCCCCGCGCCGAGCCAAGGAGCATCATGAAGCGTCCACTCAGGGCCATCGCGGCGGCCGGACTGCTCGCCGCCGGCACCCTCGTCGCCGTCGCGCTCGGCGGCACCGCCTCCGCCGACACCCAGATCTGCGAGCAGTACGGCTCGACCACGATCGGCGGCAAGTACGTGGTGCAGAACAACCGCTGGGGCACCAGTGCCCAGCAGTGCATCAACGTCACCTCGACCGGCTTCTCCATCACCCGGGCGGACGGCTCCGCGCCGACCAACGGGGCGCCGGTCGCGTACCCGTCGATCTTCGTGGGCTGCCACTACACCAACTGCTCGCCCGGCACGAACCTGCCGGTGCAGGTGAAGAACATCAGCAGCGCGCCGTCCAGCATCAGCTACAACTACGTCAGCGGCGCGATCTTCAACGCGTCGTACGACATCTGGCTCGACCCGTCACCCAAGCGCGACGGCGTGAACCAGATGGAGATCATGATCTGGCTCAACCGGCAGGGCTCGATCCAGCCCATCGGCTCGCCGGTCGGCACCGCCACCATCGCCGGCCGCACCTGGGAGGTCTGGCGCGGCAGCAACGGCTCCAACAACGTCATCTCGTACCTGTCGCCGTCGGCCATCCCCAGCTTCAGCTTCGACGCGCTGGCGTTCATCAACGACACCCGTAACCGGGGCGCGATCACGAACGACTGGTACCTGACCAGCATCCAGGCCGGCTTCGAGCCGTGGCAGGGCGGCGTCGGGCTGGCTGTCAACTCGTTCTCGCAGAACGTCAACACCGGCTCCAACCCGCCGCCGACCTCGCCCGGACCTACCACGCCCCCGCCGTCGGGCGGCGCATCCTGCACCGTCACCTACAAGGCGGCGAACGTCTGGAACAACGGCTTCACCGCCGACGTGACGGTCAAGAACACCGGCTCCGGCACGATCAACGGCTGGACGCTCAACTACAACCTGCCCTCCGGGCAGACCGTCACCAACGCGTGGAACGCCACTGTCAGCCAGAGCGGCTCCGCGGTGACCGCCCGCAACGCCGGCTACAACGGCACGCTGGCGCCCGGCGCGTCCACCAGCTTCGGCTACCAGGCGACGCTGAACGGCAGCTACTCCGCACCGAGCAGCTTCACGCTCAACGGCTCCACCTGCGCCCGCGGCTGACCACCGCACACGCGAAAAGGGCGCGGTCCGCTGCGGACCGCGCCCTTTCCGTGCGTACGCCTCAGCCGGCGAGGGCGTCGATGTCGCGCATCTCCTCGGCGGTGAGCGAGAACCCGAACACGTCGGCGTTCGCGCGGATGCGTTCCGGCGTGACCGACTTGGGGATGACCACGATCTCGTGGTCGATGTGCCAGCGCAGCACCACCTGGGCCGGGGACACGTCGTGCGCCTGGGCGATGCGGACCAGCACCGGGTCGGACAGGTCACTTGTCTTGAACGGGCTGTACCCCTCCAGCGCCACCCCCCGGTCCCGGTGCGCGACGTGCGTCTGCCTGTCGTACAGCGACGGGCTCCAGCGGATCTGGTTGACCGCGGGCGTCTCCTCGGTGGCCTGGATCAGCTCGTCGATCTGCCCGATCGAGTAGTTGCTCACCCCGACCGTGCGCGCCATGTTCTCGTCCCGCGCGGCGAGCATCTCCCGCCACACCGGGATGCTGTCGCCGGGCGCGGACGGCGGCCAGTGCACCAGCCACAGGTCGACGTAGTCGGTGTCCAGGGCGGCCAGGCTGGCCTCGATGGTCTCCCGCTCCCGGCCCACCCGGTCCGGCGGCAGCTTCGTGGTGATGAAGACGTCCTCCCGGCGCAGCCCGCTCTCCTTGACCGCCCGCCCGACCTCCTTCTCGTTGCCGTACATGGTGGCGGTGTCGATGTGGCGGTAGCCGGCGTCGAGCGCGGCGAGCACGGCCTGATAGCCGGCCTCACCGGTGGCCTGCCACGTGCCGAAGCCGAGCAGCGGGATCCGGACGTCGCCGGTGAGCGGAAGGGTGGGCTGGTCGCTGTCCATGTCCCCCGTTCTACCCCGGTTCGTCGCACACACACCGGCATCCCGGCGCGCACGGCGCGTCTGGGGGAGGATGCGGGGATGGCGGACCGGCTGGACGAGTACCGGCGCAAACGGGACGCCGCGCGTACCCCGGAACCGGTGCCCGAGCGGGCTTCCGGGCGGAAGCGGTCCGCGCGGCGCGCACCCCGCTTCGTCATCCAGCAGCACCACGCCCGGAGCCTGCACTGGGACCTGCGCCTGGAGCACGACGGCGTGCTCGCCTCCTGGGCGGTGCCGCGCGGCCTGCCCCGCGACCCGGGTCGCAACCACCTCGCCGTGCACACCGAGGACCACCCGATGGAATACCTCACGTTCCACGGGGAGATCCCGGCCGGCGAGTACGGCGGCGGGCGGATGATCGTGCACGACACCGGCACCTACCGCGCGGAGAAGTGGCGCGACGACGAGGTGATCGTGGTGCTCGACGGCGAGCGCACGAAGGGCCGGTACGTGCTGTTCGCCACTGGTGGCCGGGGCCGGGACTGGATGGTCAGGCGCACCGACCCGGCGCCGGAGGGTTGGACGCCGATGCCCGACCTGGTCCGCCCGATGCTGGCCACCGAGGGCGGACGGCTGCCGCGCGACGCCGACGCCTGGGGGTACGAGCTGCGCTGGGCGGGCGTACGGGCGATGGCGTACGTCTCGGGCGGCCGGCTGCGGCTGCTCGACGGCGACGACACGGAGGTCACCGGGGACTACCCGTGGGCGCGGGCGATGGCCGAGACGCTGGCCCCGGCCGAGGCGGTGATCGACGGTGTGCTCGTGCGGATCGACCCGGCCGGGCGGGTCCGGCCGCCGACCCGGCGCGACGGGCAGTTCCTCGCCGTCGACCTGCTCTGGCTGGAGGGCGTGTCCAGCCTCGACGTGCCGTACGCGCAACGCCGTGACCTGCTCGACGGTCTGGCGCTCGCCGGTCCGCACTGGCAGACTCCGCCGTGGTTCCCGGGAGTCGGCGCGGACGCCCTACGGGCCGCCCGTGAGCAGGGGCTCCCGGGAGTGGTGGCGAAACGCCTCGACTCCCCGTACGAGCCGGGCCGGCGCAGCCGGCACTGGCTGAGCATCGACGCGAGCTGAGGACCACCGTGCACCTGACGCACCTGGAGTGCCCGCGCTGCGGCAGTGAACACCCGGCCGACGTGGTGCAGAACCTGTGCGCCTGCGGCTCGCCGCTGCTGGCCCGCTACGACCTCGCCGCGGTGGCCGCCACCGTCGCCCCGGAGCAGTTCGGGCTGCGCCCGGCGGACCTGTGGCGCTACCGGGAACTGCTGCCGGTGGCCGATCCCCGGTTCGTCACCACGCTGGGCGAGGGCTGGACGCCGATGTGGCGTGCGCCGGCGTACGGCCACGAGATCGGCATCGCGGACCTGATCGTCAAGGACGAGGGGCTGACCCCGACCGGGTCGTTCAAGGCGCGCGGCGCGTCGGTGGGCGTGAGCCGGGCCCGGGAGCTGGGCGTGGAGCGGATCGCCATGCCGACGAACGGCAACGCCGGTGCGGCCTGGGCCACGTACGCGGCGCGGGCCGGGATGGGCGCGACGATCGCCATGCCGCTGGCCGCGCCGACGATCTGCCGCGAGGAGTGCCTCGCCGCCGGGGCCGACCTGCGGCTGATCGACGGCCTGATCAACGACGCGGGCCGGGAGATCGCCGCGCTGATCGCCGGGGCGGACGGACGGATCTTCGACGCCGGCACGCTGCGCGAGCCGTACCGCATCGAGGGCAAGAAGACCATGGGGTACGAGATCGTCGAGCAGCTCGGCTGGCAGGTGCCCGACGTGATCGTCTATCCCACCGGCGGGGGCGTCGGGCTGATCGGCATCCACAAGGCGCTGCACGAGCTGCGCGAGCTGGGCTGGGTGGAGGACCGGCTGCCCCGGCTGGTCGCGGTGCAGTCCACCGGGTGCGCGCCGATCGTGCGGGCGTTCGCCGCGGGCGAGGAGCGCGCCACCCCGTGGCAGGACGCGCGTACCGTCGCGTTCGGCATCACCGTGCCCGCCCCGCTCGGCGACGAGCTGGTCCTGTCCGCGCTGCGGGACAGCGCCGGCACCGCGGTCGCCGTTGACGACGCGGAGATCCTCGCCGACCTGCGGGACTTCGCCGCCCGGGAAGGGCTGCTGCTCTGCCCGGAGGGCGCGGCCTGCCTGACCGCCGCGCGGCACCTGCGGGCGGGCGGCTGGATCAGGCCCGGTGAGCGCGTGGTGGTGCTCAACACGGGCGCCGGCGTCAAGTATCCGGGCCTGGTGCAAGGAGGGGCCCCTTATTAACGTCTCCGGTAGAGCAGGGGCCCCCGCTTAACACGTGCGCACCGGGCGTCAGGACGTCGGCGGCTCGTCCTCGCCCGCCTCCTCGGCGGCGTCCGCCTCCTCCTTCGTCTTGTGCACCGCGCCGTCGGCGTGCTCCGGCGGGCCGTAGACGGTGTAGAGCACCAGCGGGTTCGGTCCGGTGTTGACGAAGTTGTGCTTCGTGCCGGCCGGCACGACCACCAGGTCGCCGGAGACGACCTCCTTCTTCTCCCCGGCCACCCGCGCCTCGCCGGTGCCGCTGACGAACGTGAGGATCTGGTCGATGCCCTCGTGGACCTCCTCGCCGATCTCGCCGCCCGGCGGAATGGTCATGATGACCAGCTGGGTGTGCTCCCCGGTCCAGAGCACGCGGCGGAAGTCGGGACTCTTCTCGGCGACGGTCGCGATCGTGAAATGCTCCATGGCCCGCTCATACCCCGATCACGCGCCCGCCACGCCGGGAGTCGCAGATGGTGGAATTCCCCACGCCGATCCGGTTTGGATCCCCGGAGAAGGGGCATGTGCTGCCGACAAGACCGGTGCGAGCTGGCCGGTCGAGCCAGGTCCCCGCCGGCGTACCGCCGTACGGCTGCGGTGGTGGGAGACGGCCGGAGCGCGGCGACGTTACGACCGGAGGTCGTGCGGCGCCGTGCGCTCGTCTGCGGGTCCGGTCAGGCCAGCACGGCCAGGTGGAACGGCCGGTCCGCGTGCCCGCTCGCGCCGTGCGTCTCGACGAACACCGCGTTGGCGATGCCGGAGCGCGGCGCCACCGTGATGACGCCCTGCGGGACCAGCCCGTTCGCCGTCGCGGGGCCGACCGTCCCGACGTACGCCGCTCCCGCGACGTCCTGGTCGAACGCGACCTGGTACATCCCGGCGGCGAGCCGGGTGGCCGAGGTGGCGCCGAGGCCGCGGACGAGCCGTCCGTTGGCGTCGACCACGGCGAACAGCATGCGCGCGGTGGCCGGCAGCCCGACCGGCGAACACGAGTTGATCTCGGTGTCGACGCGCGCGGCCTCCCGCATGCTCGGGATCGGCTGGCCGGTGGTGTCCCTCCTTGCTCTGCGGCTGGGCATGGTGATCCTCTCTCCCGCCGGTACGCCGGCAGAAGGCGTTCGTACGCGTCCGGGCGATCGTCGGCGGTCCCCCTCGATGATTCCGACGCTATGTCGGGGCACCGCCCGGCAACCAGCCGGGGAACTGTCCGATCACTGACAATGGACGCCTCTGACCTGCGAAAACATCCATCCGATCGGCGATGCGCGGCCGGTTCCGCCGGCCGTTTCCGTCCCGGTTGTCGCATCGGAGCCGACCGGAAGCCATGACGCAGCGCAATCGTCTGGCTACATTGAAGTATGGTGCAGCCGCTCCGGGGTCGACCGACGGTCTACCGGCCGGTGCTGGCCGCGCGTCGCGGCGAACTGGAGGCACTGGCCCGCCTCGACGACGCCTCCGCCGCGTTGCTCGCACCGGTCCTCGACGTTCCGGCGCACGCCCCGTCCATCGTGGACGCTCTGACCCGGCTGCCCGCCGGGCTGCTGCCCGCCGTCGACGTGTCGGCGCTGCCCGACGCCACGGACCACGATCCGGTCCGCTGGGGCGTACCGCTGGTGCCGGTGATCGGCCTCGCGGACAGCGAGCGGCGGCTCGCCGCGCACGGCGCGGCGGCGCGGGCCTGGGCGCATCGCGCGGTCGTGCGGTTGCGCGTCGGCCCGGACCGGGCCGGGCCGGACGCCGCGACGGCGGCCGCGGAACGGGCGTGGCGGGGGACGGGCCTGCTGCCCGAGCAGTGCGACCTGCTGCTGGACGCCGGGGACGTGTGCTGCCAGGCCGACATCCGGCTGGCCGAGCCGCGGATCCGGCGTGCGGAGCAGTGGGCCCGGCGGCACGCCTGGCGCTCCGTGACGGTGGCGGCGGGCGGGATGCCGCCGTCGCTGTCCCGGCTGCCGGTGGACGAGCCGGTCCGGGTGGACCGCTACGACTGGTCGCTCTGGCGGCGGCTGGCCGACCTGGGCCTCGGGTACGGCGACTACGGCGTCGGCTGCGCGGTACGCGACGCGGACGAACCGGGCGACCGCACCCCGACGCTGCGCTGGACCGCCGACGACGCGTGGTGGGTGTACCGCTGGTCGCGGCGGGGCGGGCGGGGCGACGAGCGCTTCGCCGACCTGTGCCGCACGCTCACCACCGCGCCGCACTGGTCGCCGGCCGGGGCCGGTTTCTCCTGGGGCGACCACGAGGTCGTCCGGCGGGCCCGGCGGGGCGCCGGGGCGGGCTCACCCGCCAACTGGATCGCGTGGAGCACGTCGCATCATCTGGCGCATGTGCTGGACGCGCTGGTCCGGCCGGAACCGGACCAGCGCGCCGGCTGAGCTCACTCCTTCTCGGTGAACCCGAACTGGACCACGCCCTCGTCGTCGACGACTGCGTCCACCGACGTGTCGTTCAGCAGTTCGGCCGCGTCCGAGTCGAGGAAGATGCGCGCCCCCTCGGTGTCCACCACCTGGTCGCCCTGCACCGGCTGCGGCACCAGCTCGATCGAGAGCGAACCGGCGTCGGTGTCGGCGGCGATGCGCAGCCCACCGGCATCGGCGACGTCCTGCTGGGCGGCGAGGTCACGGATCACCAGAACGGCGTTGTCGGTCATGGTCAGCATGGCAGAACTCCTCATGGCTGGATGTCGGGTTTGCGGGCGACACGGCCCACGCGGTCGGCTCGCGACCCGGAAGCGGGCGAGACACGGTCTCGCCGCGCTGGAGACAGGGCGGTTCCACCGCCCTCACCCCCACCGTGCCCGCTGCCGGGCCATCCGTCAAACGGAACGGGATCATCGGCCGCTCGCCGGTGAACTGGGGTTTTCCCCGATCCGGAGCGGGAACTCCCCTTCTTTGCGGCGCCCGCGCCGGGGCCCGCAAATAACCTTTCATGCCGGGGCCTTTCCCGCAGGAAATCTCCGTGGCAGCATCTGTCCATGCATCGACGCCTATTTCCCCGGGCGCTCGCGGCGCTGGTGCTGGTCGCCACCGCGGCCGCCGCCGGCACCACCACCGCCACCGCCGAAGCGCCCACCCCCGCGCAGACCCGGCTGAACGCCACCATCGACGCGGTCCTCGCCGACAGCCGCCTGAACGGGGCGCAGGCAGGCGTGGTCGTCGTCGACACCGCCACCGGTCGCACGCTCTACGACCGCAACGGCACCCGGCGGCTCATCCCCGCCTCCAACACCAAGCTGCTCACCTCGGCGGCGGCGATGGAGCTGCTCGGCCCCGGTCACCGCTTCACCACCGAGGTCGGCGCCGACGGCCCCCGGCGCGCCGGGATGCTCCGCGGCGACCTCTACCTGCGCGGCGGGGGCGACCCCACCATCCTCGCCGCCGACTACGACCGGCTCGCGCAGCAGGTCGCCGCGGCGGGCGTACGCGTCGTCGCGGGCGACCTGGTCGCCGACGACACCCGGTACGACAAGGGCCGGCTCGGTCCGGACTGGACCTGGGACGACGAGCCCTACTACTACGCCGCCCAGGTCTCCGCGCTGACGGTGGCTCCGGACACCGACTACGACGCCGGAACGGTGATCGTCCACGCCGCACCGGCAACGCGGGCCGGCGCCCGGCCAAAGATCACCATGACGCCGGACAACGGCTGGCTGCGCATCGACAACCGGGCCGAGACGGTGACCGAGGGCGAGACCACCATCTCGTTCAAACGCGAACACGGCGGCAACACCGTGGTGGTCACCGGCCAGATCGCCGTCGGCCAGGCCGCCGAGAGCGACTGGGTCACCGTGTGGGAACCGACCGGGTACGCCGCTGACGTGTTCCGCTCCGCGCTGCGGCGGCACGGCGTACGGGTGCTCGGCCGCACCGTACTCGGCACCGCCACCCCGGACACGGCCGAGCCGCTCGCCCGGCACGACTCGATGCCGCTGGCCGACCTGATGGTCCCGTTCCTCAAGCTCTCCAACAACGGGCACGCCGAGGTGCTGACCAAGGAACTGGGCCGGCAGCTGTCCGGGTCCGGCACCTGGGCCGCCGGGCTGTCCGCGATCAGCGGGTACGTGGGCGACGCCGGAGTGGACACCGGAACTCTGCGCCAGCGCGACGGGTCCGGCCTGTCCCGGCGCAACCTCGTCCCGCCGGCCCAGTTCGTCACGCTGCTCTCGGCGGTTCGCGCCGAACCGTGGTTCGACACCTGGTACGCCGCCCTGCCGGTGGCCGGCAACCCGGACCGGTTCGTGGGCGGGACGCTACGCAGCCGGATGGCCGGCACCGCCGCCGCGAACAACGTGCACGCCAAGACCGGCAGCCTGACCGGCGCGTCGGCGCTCTCCGGCTACGTCACCGACGCCGACGGCCGGCTGCTCGCCTTCTCGATCGTGCTGAACAACTACCTCACCTCGTCGGTGAAGGGACTGGAGGACCAGATCGCGATCGCGCTCGCGTCGTACACCGAGAAGGAGACGGCGACCGCCCGGCGCACCGTGCCGGCCGCGCCGGAGTCGCCGCGCGTACCGGAGGGGCGGGAGTGCTCCTGGGTGAAGCCCGCGCTCTGCTGACCGGCCGTGCCGCCCCGGTGCTCAGGCGCCGGGGCGGTACGGACGCGGATCGGCAGCGGGGTCGCCGCGCTCGACGAGCGCGTCGATCTCGGCCGACGGCAGCCCGCGGAGGGTGAGCACCCGGCGGCCCCACACGTGCAGGCGGCACGGGTGCGGGCTGGCGTCGTTGCGGCAGATGGTCCCGCCCGACCAGACCCGCGGCGCGTGCACCACCACCGCCCGCACCGCGAACTGGACGTCCTCGACCGTCACGTACGGCGGCATCGGGATCTCGCGCAGCACGTCACCCTCGGTGCGCGGGCGGGCGGGGGCGACGGGGGCAGGGCCGGTCATCGGTCGGGCCTCCACAGAGGATGGTCGGACGGGACAACCGAAACGTACGACGCCCGGCCCGGTACGCGACGGACAAACTGTCCCCGCTCAGCGCAGCGCCATCGCCTGGAGGCTGACGTTGCCGCAGTCGCCCAGCGACTCCTCGACCGTCCAGGTCAGGAGCAGCTTCGCGCCGCGCGGCGCGCGGAACTTCACGGTGAACTCGGCGGTCAGCGCGGTGTGCGGATCCTCCATCCGCAGCGTGGTCACCGGGCCGCCGCCGGAGACGCGCACGTCGAGGCGGCCACGGGCCATCCAGAGCCCGGCGTACAGACGGACGGTGCGCTGCTGCCCGTCGGCGGCCACCGCCAGGTTGAACCCGCTGCCCCGGTGGCAGGTGTAGACGCCGGACATGGTGCCGCTCGCCGACGCGACCGGGTTGCCGTCCCGCCAGGCGTACGCCTCGGGGTTGTTGCTGAAGCTCTCCCGCCGCCCGCGGCCGCCCTCGTCGCGGATCTCGCCGGAGCCACCCCGCTTGCGGACCGTCCGGTCGGCGCCGGTGAGCCCCCAGTGGACCCAGTCGGTGGGGCCTGCGGCGGTGAGGTCGACGGTGGCGGGCACCTCGGCGCGGGTCACGGTGACGGTCGGCGGCAGCGCGGTCGTCGGAGACGGCGACGGCGTGGACGGCGACGGGCTCGGCGACGGTGGCCGCTGGCGGGGACGCAGCCCCGGGTTGACGACGGCGTCGTCGGTCTCGTTCGGCAGCCCGACCCGGCCGGGCGGCGCCACCGGCAGGCCGGCGTGCTCCTCGCGCGGCGCGTCGTGCCGCTCGACGCCGAGGTAGACCGCCAGCGCCGCCAGGCAGAGCAACGCGGCCAGCCCTTCCAGCATCAGCCGTCGCCGGCGTCGCAGCCGGCGCAGCGCGGACCGGGTACGCGGAAGGCCGTGCCGATGCGAGCCGGGGCCGGTACGCGGACGGTCCTCCTGGCCCACCACACCCTCCACTTCGGTCACGACACCGCCGGATACGACTGGTGTGCGACGGGCTTCACGGTGTCACCCTTTGCGCCATATGTCGAGTGACGGGTTCTTCCAGTCCGTTACCTGGGGGCCGTGATCGGGGCCGGCGGCTCGGGCCGCTCAGCTTACCGTGATCGCCTGCAACGCCACCCCGTCGTTCTGCCCGCCGATGACGGTCAGGGCCCGCCACCTGATCAGCAGCTGCTCCCCCGGGGCGGCCCGGAAGCGGATGACGTACTGGTAGAAGCGGTCGCCCGCGGCGAGGGCCACCTCGCGGACGACGGGATCGCCGCCGCTGGACAGCGACAGGTCGAGCCGCGCGCCGGCCGAGAACGTGCCGACGAACAGCCGGACCGTCCGCAGATCCCCGCTCCCGGCCACGCCCAGCGTGAAGCTCTTCTCGGCGCCGCGCTGGAAGACACCCGCCCGGGTGCCCTCCTGGCGCGCGGTCGGCGTGCCGTCGGTCCAGTGGAGATCGCACGCACCCGCGTTGTGCTCCAGCCGCTCGCCGCCCCGGTCCTGGATCTCGCCGCTGCCGCTCGCCTTGCGATGGAAACTGTCGGCGCCGTTGCCACCCCAGTGCCGCCAGTCCCGCGTACCGAGCTCGGTCAGCGACAACGTCCCCGGCAGCGGCACCAGGTCCACGTCGAGCAGCGGTTCGCCGGGCGAGACCGGGTCGCCGGTGACCGGTACGACCGGCGCCTGATCGCCGGGTGCCTGCTCAGTCGGTGCCGCCACCGGCGCGGTCTCCCGCGGGGGTGACGCGGGCGACCGGACCGCGTACGCCAGCGCCGCCACCAGCCCGGTCACGGCCACCGCCGCCAGCACCGCGCGCCGGCGTCGACGCCGGGCCCGGGCCGCCGCGACCCGGGTGACCGGGGCATCGACCGGGGGCCGGGCCGGGTCGGGCGTCCGGCTCAGCCCGGTCCGCGCCGTCCGCGCCGCGTCGCGCAGCCGGACGCCGATCCCGCCGGTCAGGTCGGCGAGGCGCGCCGCCAGACTCTCCGGGGCGGAGTGCCGGCCCGGCCGCGCCTCCACCTGGGCCGGTGGGTCCGGCTCGGCCGGGCCGTGGGCGGCACCTGCCGGATCGTGGGTGATGCCTGCCGGATCGTGGTTGATGCCTGCCGGGTCGTCGGTGATGCCTGCCGGGCTCGCCGGGCCAGGGACGGCCGGTGCCGGGCTCGCCGGGCCGTGGGCGGCTCCTGCCGGGCCGGCCGGACCGTGGGTGGTGGTGCCCGGCCGGATCGGCGACGGAGCGGACAGGTGCAGTCCGATCGGTGCCGGCCCGACCAGCGGAACCCGGCCGCCGGCCGGATTCGGACGTGACTCGGGGCCGGCCGGCGCAGCCGCTCCGGAGACGAGTGGTCCCGGGCCGATCGAACCCGGGCCGATCGGTCCCGGAGCTTGCACACCCGGGCTGAGCAGACCCGGAGCTTGCACACCCGGCGCGATCGGACCCGAAGCGCGCGTCCCCGGCGCGAGCGTGCCCGGGCTGGGCGGACCCGAAGCGAGCGTGTTCGGGCTGGGCGGACTCGAAGCGAGCGTGTCCGAGGTAAGCGGGCCCGGGGCGAGCGGAGGCGGCGCGGGCAGGCTGGGTGCGGGCATGTCGGTCGGGAGCGGGCCGGCGGCCGGAAGGTCGGGAGCCGACGGGCCGGCGGCGCGCGGAGGCGGCCAGACAGCGGTACCGGGCGGATCCAGGTCGAGCGGCGGTGCCGGCCCGTCCGCGTCGGAGGGTGAGCGCTCGGCGTCCGGGGACATCACCGGCCGGGATGCGCCGGGGTCAGGGTCCCCGGGCAGGCGGCGTGGACCGGTGGGGCGCTCGGGTGCGTCCGTCGATTCGTCCGGCGTGGGCAGCCAACCCCCGACCCGGATTCCGGTCCGCGCGATGTCGTCCTCAGCCACCGACCCTCCTCGGCCACCGGCGGCGAGCGGCCCGGCCCCGTGGCTCGCCGTAGGGAGGATGACACAGAACGCGATCTTGGAGAAGGCCATCGACCCCCGCAATTCCCACGCACCACGCCCCGCCAGCCCTTCCCGCGGACAAGATCTTGGAAGAATCAGGCCCCCATAGGGGCCATTTCCTACCAAGATCTCCCCCGGGCCCGGCTTGGCAGACGCGCCCGGCCTCGCCAACCCCGTTGATCATGAGGTTGGCGGGGACATTTCGGGCGCGGAGTGCCGTCAACCTCATGATCGACGGGAGCAGGCGCGGGGCGGGCGACGGGCGGCGGGCGCGGGCGGGCGACGGGAGCGGGCGCGGGCGGGCGGCGGGCGGCGGGCCCCGGGGGGGGTCAGTGGCGGGTTCGGCGCTGGAGGCCCCGCGTAGGGTGCCAGCTCTCGATCAGCAGGTGGTCGGGTGGGTCGCCCACCCGGGTGAGGACCACCTCGGTCAGCTCGATCCGGAAGCGGTGCGAGCCGTCCTCGGCGGGCGGCTCCTCGTGCGCCCGGCCGGCGATCTTCGCGTCCCCGTCCCAGGCGGACGGGTCGTCCGGCGGCGTGTCCTCGGTCGGGCTGTGCAGCGCCACCCGGGGGTCACGCAGCAGGTCACGCGCCTTGAGCGCGCCGGCCATACTGCCCAGCCGCAGCTGCCCGTCGTCGCCGAAGTCGAACTCGGTGCCGCTGATCCGCGGCGAGCCGTCCCGCCGCAGCGTCGCCATCGTGCCGTGTTTGCGGACCGCGAAGCGGGCGCGTACGCGCGCCGCGAACTCGGGCTCGGCCGCCACCAGATCGGACCACCATGTCATGCGCCCGAGTGTGTCCGGAAAACCTGACAAGCCGCGGCACATTTCCCGGCGGACTCAGCCGACCTGGAAACCGAGCGCCTGAGCCAGCATCACGGCCTGCTCGGCGTCGATCCGCGCGCCGGAACGCTGCACCGCCGTCGGGTCGAGCGCGGACAGGTCACTGCCGCGCAGATCCGCCCGGATCAGCTTGGCGGCGTGCAGCTGGGCGCCGGAGAGGTCCACGCCGGTGAGCGTCGCGCCGGTGAGGTCGGCGCCGGTCAGGTCGACCTCCCGCATCCGTACGTCGGTGATCCGCGCCCCGCGCAGGTCGGCCCCGGCGAGCGTGACGAAGGACCAGTCGCCCCGGTCGACCCGCAGGGGGCGTAGGTCGCAGCGGTCGAACGTGCTGCCGACCAGCTTGCACCCGGTGAACTCGGCTTCGAAGAGGTTGCACTTGGTGAACGAGCACCTGGTGAACGCCGAGTCGGTGTGCCGGGAGGCGTTGAACGCCACGTTGCCGAACACGCAGTCGGTGAAGACCGCGCCCCGGCTGACCGCCTCGGTCAGGTCGACGTGGAAGAACTCGCACCGCACGAAGTGCCGGTCGCCCAGCTCCTCGGCGTACCAGTCCTCCTGGCGGTAGGTGACGTCCTCGACCGTCTCGGGCATGCCACCGACCCTAGTGACACTTCCCGGTCGCGATACCTGCGGGTAGGTTCGCGTCGTGAGTGTCGCAGTGAGCACCGACCCCGGCCGTGTCGGCTTCGATCCCGCCCGGCTGGCGCGGATCGACGAGCACTTCGCCCGGTACGTCGACGACGGCCGGCTCGCCGGCTGGCAGATCGTCGTCAGCCGCCGGGGCGAGATCGCCCACTCCTCGACGTACGGGCTGCGGGACCGGGAGGCCGGTACGCCGGTCGAGCCGGACACGCTCTGGCGCATCTACTCGATGACCAAGCCGATCACCTCGGTCGCCGCGATGATGCTCTGGGAGGAGGGCCGGTTCGAACTGAACGACCCGGTCAGCCGCTGGCTGCCGGAGTTCGCCGACGTCCGCGTCTACGACCGGGGTTCGGTGCTCAAGCCGTACACCGTGCCGGCGGTCGAGCCGATCCGGATCTGGCACCTGCTCACCCACACCGCCGGCCTCACGTACGGCTTCGCCCAGGTCTCGGTGGTCGACGGCCTGTACCGGGCGGCCGGCTTCGACCTGGGCGTGCCACCGGGCGCGGACCTGGCGGCGGCCTCGGCCGGGCTGGCCCGGCTGCCTCTGCTGTTCCAGCCCGGCACGAGCTGGAACTACGGCGTCTCCACCGACGTGCTGGGCCGCCTGGTCGAGGTGGTGTCCGGGCAGTCGCTCGACGCGTTCTTCGCCGAGCGGATCCTGCGTCCGCTGGGGATGACGGACACCCGCTGGTGGGTGGACGCGGCGGGCGCGAAGCGCCTGGCCGCGCTCTACGCCCCGCACCCGGCCACCGGGCAGGCGGTACGCGCCGACGGGGTGGGCCGGGCCGCGCTGGCGGAGCCGACGTGGCACTCCGGCGGCGGCGGGCTGGTCTCCACGGCGGCCGACTACCACCGGTTCACCCAGTTCCTGCTGCGCGGCGGCGAGCTGGACGGGGTGCGCCTGCTCGGCCCCCGCACGGTGCGCTTCATGACCCGCAACCACCTGCCCGGCAACCGGGATCTGGCCTCGTTCTCGCCGGAGGGCTTCGCCGAGACGATCCTCGACGGGATCGGCTTCGGGCTGGGCTTCGCCGTCGTGCTCGACCCGGTGCCGTCGCGGGTGCCCAGCAGCGTCGGCGAGTTCTACTGGGGCGGCCTGGCCAGCACCGCGTTCTGGGTCGACCCGGTCGAGGAGGTCACCGCCCTGCTGTTCACCCAGTTGATGCCGTCGAGCACGTACCCGCTGCGCGGCCAGTTGCGCCAGCTCGTCTACTCGTCGCTCGTCGACTGAGCCGGTTCGGCGGAACTCCCGCCGCCCGCCGGTGGGCTGCCTAGCCTGTGAGGCATGAGCGACATCGTCGTGTTCGGCGCCGGCGGCACGGCGGGCTCGCGGATCGCCGCCGAGGCGGTCGAGCGGGGCCACCGGGTGACAGCGGCGGTGCGGCGTCCGGAGGCAGTCGGCTACCTACCCCCCGGCGTACGCACGGTGACCGGCGACGCCACCTCGGCGCGGAGCGTACGCGAACTGGCCGAGGATGCGGACGTGCTGGTGGTGGCCATCGGCGGCGGCGAGCGGGACCTGTGGCGCGACGCCGCGCGGACACTGGTCGACACGCTGCGTGAGTTGCCGGACCCGCCCCGGGTGATCCACGTCGGCGGCGGCTCGACGCTGCTCACCCCGAAGGGCACCCGCTACCTGGACGAGCCGGACTTCCCGGAGGAGTACCGGGACTCGGCGCACGGCCAAGCCGACGCGCTGGAGTTCTACCGCACCAGCGCCGACGGGGTGACCTGGACGTACGTGTCCCCGCCGCCGCTGGAGTTCCACCCGGGTGAGCGGACCGGGCACTACCGCACCGGCACCGACCACCCGGTCACCGACGCGCAGGGCCGTTCGGTGCTCACCTACGAAGACCTGGCCGTGGCGATCGTCGACGAGATCGAAAGTCCCCGGTTCGGCAACGCCCGGTTCACCGTCGCGTACTGACCCGGCGCGTACCGGTTCAGCCGGCCAGCCGGGCCGGGAAGCCGCCGGTGGCGATCGGGCCCCATGACTCGATCGTGACGCGGATCAGCGACTTGCCCTGCGCGACCATCGCCGACCGGTACTCGTCCCAGTCGGGGTGCTCGCCGGAGATGCTGCGGAAGTACTCGACGAGCGGCTCCAGCGCCTCGGGCAGGTCGAGCACCTCGGCCACGCCGTCGACCTGCACCCACGGGCCGTCCCAGTCGTCGGAGAGCACGCACGCGGAGACGCGCGGGTCGCGGCGGACGTTGGCGACCTTGGCACGCTCGGGATAGGTGGAGATCACCAGGCGGCCCTCGGCGTCCACGCCGCAGGCCACCGGGGAGGACTGCGGGCGGCCGTCGGAGCGGGTGGTCATGAGCACGACGTGGTGGCGGGGGCGGAGGAACTCGATCAGGGCGTCCCGGTCGACCCGGGTGTTCTTCGCGATGCTGCGTGCCATGCCCTCGGTTCTACCAGGCATGCCCGTCGTTCTCAGCGCGGACGCCCGGCCGCCCGCTGCGCGGTGACCTGCTCGGGCACGCGCGGGCGGGCCGAGGGCCGCCACGCGCGGCCGTTGGCGTAGATCACCCGGAAACCGAGGTACGCGGCGAGCGGTGCCCAGTGCGCCGAGCGCATCCGCACCTCGGCGGCGTTGTGGCGCTGACCGTTGGCGAGCACGTCGAGCAGCACGGTCTCGAAGGCGGCCGACTCGACCCAGTCGACCTCGCGCGTGAAGCCGCAGATCAGCGCCGCGCCGGTGACGTCGAGGAACTCGCGCAGCGTGGCGTCGGAGGCGCGCAGCACCGAGCAGCTGCCGAAGTAGAGGCGGCGGCCCTCGCACCGGCCGGCCATCCGCTCGGCCACGTCCGTCAGCTCGACCGAGTCCCAGTCGGTGAGGCAGAGCCGGCTCGGCTCGCCGTGCATGGCGAAGAAGCCGACCCGGTGGTCCGCGTACTGCTTGAGCAGCCACCTGTCGACGAAGTAGAACAGCTCGTCGCGGGTGGCCGCGTCCTTGTGGATGTAGCGGATGCGGCCGAGCCGTTCGAGCAGGTCGAGCGTGGGCAGGACGGATCCTCGCTCGTTGAGGTCGCGGTGCCACTGCCCCTCGACGCAGAACACGCCCCCACGCGCCAACGCCCACCTCCCCGCCCGTCGAGGTCGCCGCCCGGATCCGGGAGCAGACGTTACCGGTCCCCTCCGACAGGCGACACCCGGCGGCGCGTACGCAAACAGGCACTATTCACAGGCAATATCCAGCAAACGCCCGATGTGAGAACAATTTTGGCTAATCACCACGAAGAATCCTCGTACCTGTCACGGTGAGAGAGACGGGACGTACCGGTCGATGTGCCCGTCCAACCCCAGTTCCGCTCTGACATCGGGAGGACTCTGTGCGCGTCAACACCCTGAAGCGGGCGGCGGTCGCGTTCGCGCTGGCCCTGCCCGGGGCCGCCGTGGCGACAGTCGTGGCCGCGCCACCGGCGCACGCCGACGGCTGCTACACCTGGAACCGGACGCTGTCCCAGGGAAGCTCCGGCGCCGAGGTCCGGCAGCTCCAGATCCGGGTGGCCGGCTGGGCCGCGTACGGCGGCATCGTCCGGGTCGACGGCGTGTACGGCCCGGAGACGGCCGCCGCGGTCAAGCGCTTCCAGGCCGCGTACGGGCTGCGCGCCGACGGCGTGGCCGGACCGAAGACGTTCGCCAAGATCTACGAACTGCAGAAGGACAGCGACTGCACGCCGAAGCACTTCAGCTACGCCGAGCTGGACAACGGCTGCGGCAAGGGCGGCTGGGCCGGGGGGCCGCTCTCCTCGGCGGCCACCCGGGAGAACGCGCTGCGCACCATGTGGAAGCTGGAGGCGCTGCGGCGCAGCCTCGGCGACAAGCCGCTCTACGTGACCAGCGGGTTCCGCAGCATCGCCTGCAACCGGCAGGTCGGCGGCGCCTCGGACAGCCAGCACCTGTACGGCAACGCGGCCGACCTGATCGCCAAGCACCGCAGCCTCTGCGACATCGCCCGGTCCGCCCGGGACCAGGGCTTCAGCGGCATCTACGGCCCCGGCTACCCGGACCACGACGACCACACGCACGTGGACTCGCGGCGGGAGAACAACCGGGACAAGGTGCCGAACACCAGGGACTGGTCCGCCCCGGACTGCGGGGTCAAGTAACGCGGTGACGGCGGCCCGGCGCGGGGGTGGGGGCTCCCCGGCCGGGCCGCCGTCGGCATGCTCCGGCACGGCCGACGCCGCTCCGCGACGGGGCGTCGGCACGACCGGAACCAGGGCGCCGGGCGTCCGCCGACCCGGGCCGGGCGGGCCCGAGGGTCAGCTCGCCCCGGGCCGGGCGGGCCCGGGGTCGACGTGCCCGGAACCGGGCGAGGGCTCGGCGCCGGCTCGCCCGGGGACTGGTGGCGGGAGTCAGCTCGCCCGCGGCCAGCGGGGCCGGGCGGCGGGAGCCGACCGCCCGGCGACGGGCCGCAGGCCGGGCCGCACCGGCGGCGCGGTGACCCGCGGGACCGGGCCACGCGCCGCCTGCGCCGCGGCGGCGGGACGGGCGACCTGACCCGGAACCGCCCGCGCCGGCTGCCCCGGTACGGGACGTCCGGCCTGACCGGGTACGCCGGGCCGCGCGACCTGTCCGGGTACGCCCGGTCGCGCCGCCTGGCCGGCGGCACGGGCGACCTGACCGGCCGGACGGGCGCCGGACGGCCCGGTCAGCACGAACGGGAAGGGCACGTGCACGAACGGGTTGCCGTGCCGGATCAGCGCGTCGATCTGGCGGTCGTTGAGACCGTGTGTCTCCAGCACGCGCCGGCCCCAGCGATGCAACCGGCAGGGGAACGACGACCCGTCGTTGCGGCACTTCGGCCCCGCGGGCCACTCCTCGGCGGCGTGCACCACCACCGCCCGGACCGCGAGGCGGACGTCCTCGGGGGTCAACGGTGCCGGTACCGGCACCTCGCCCAGGATCTGGTCGATGGGGTCCGTCGACTGCTCACCAACTCGCACGGCAGGCCTCCCGCAGCTCGGCAGCGGTGCGGCGGAACGGCCGCACCACATCCTCGACCACTGGTACGGCCGGATGACGGCAGCAGTTCAATCTCGCCACGCGGAGCGTCAGACGAGGCCGGCGTCCTGGACCAGCAGGGCCACCTGCACCCGGTTGTTCAGGTCGAGCTTCGTCAGCAGCCGCGACACGTACGCCTTCACCGTCGCCACGCTCATGAACAGCTCGGCGGAGATCTCGGCGTTGGTCCGGCCCCGCCCGAGCAGCAACGCGACCTCCCGCTCCCGCTCGGAAAGGTCGTCGAGCAGTCGTACCGCCCGCTCCCGCTTCGGGTCCGGGCCGGGCGCCGGCGCGGTGCCGGTCACGTGCGCGATGAGCTTGCGGGTCACCGCCGGGGACAGCGTCGCCTCCCCCGCCGCGACCCGGCGCACCGCGGCCACGATCTCGGCCGGCGGGGTGTCCTTGAGCAGGAATCCGCTCGCTCCGGCGCGCAGCGCCCGCAGCACCTGCTCGTCGGCGTCGAAGGTGGTGAGCACCAGCACCTCGGGCGGCTCGGCCGTGGCACGCAGCGTCTCGGTGGCGGCCAGCCCGTCGACCCGGGGCATGCGGATGTCCATCAGCACCACGTCCGGGGCGTGTGCGGCGACCGCCGCCGGCACCTCGGCGCC
This sequence comes from Micromonospora sp. WMMA1947, assembly GCF_027497355.1. Classification (NCBI taxonomy): domain Bacteria; kingdom Bacillati; phylum Actinomycetota; class Actinomycetes; order Micromonosporales; family Micromonosporaceae; genus Micromonospora; species Micromonospora sp. WMMA1947. Next base: position 811,891 of record NZ_CP114909.1, read on the forward strand.
GTCGGTGGCCTCGCCGACCACGGTCAGATCGGGTACGCCGCCGAGGATCATCGACAGCGCGCCGCGGACCAGCGGGTCGTCGTCGACGATGAGCACCCGCACCGGGGCGCTCACCGGTCCGCCGCCCACGGCAGCCGGGCGGTCAGCCGGAACGTGCCGTCGGCGTCCCGCCCGTGTTCCAGGCTGCCACCGGCGAGCGTGACCCGTTCGGCGATGCCGACCAGGCCGGTACCGGTGCCGGGGATCGCGGTGGCCGGGCCGCCCACCGGCCAGGGGTTGCTGATCTCCACCACCAGCCCGTGCCCCGGGCCGCCGGCCAGCCGGACCGTCACCACCGCCCCGGGCGCGTGCTTGCGGGCGTTGGTCAGCCCTTCCTGCACGATCCGGTACGCGCTGCGCCCTATCGCCGCGGGCACCGCCTCCGGCTGGCTCACCTCGTCGACCACGCCGACCCGTACCCCGGCGTCGCGGCTCTCGGCGACGAGGGCGGGCACGTCGGCCAGCGTGGGCTGCGGCCGTTCCGGCGTCGCCTCGGAGCCGACCTCGGCCCGCAGCACGCCGATCACCTCGCGCAGGTCCTGCAGCGCGGCGTGCGCGCTGGCCCGGATCACCCCGGCGGCCCGCGCCACCTCCTCCGGCGGCGCGTCCGGCCGGAACTCCAGCGCGCCCGCGTGCAGGCTGAGCAGGGAGATCCGGTGCGCGAGTACGTCGTGCATCTCCCGGGCGATCCGGCCGCGTTCGAGCTGCCGGGCCTGATCGAGCCGGAGCTGCTGCTCGGCCTCGGCCCGCTCGGCGCGGTCGCGCAGGGACAGCACCAGCTGGCGGCGGGCCCGGACGAACAGCGCCCACGCCACCACCACGCAGATGAACAACGCGGTCCAGATCACCGAGCCCCAGAACGGCATCGTCGGGTCGGGCCGGACGGCGAGGTAGACCGGCAGGCTCAGCACGTTCCACGCCGCCAGGGCCAGGCCCACCGGCAGCGGCCGGTGCACGAGCACGGTGAACGTGATGACGAGCAGCGCGAGGCCGGAGGTGACCGAGAAGAACACCAGCGGCGCGGTGGCCAGCGCCAGCCCGACCGGCCAGCGGCGGCGCAGCCAGAGCGCGCCGCTGACGAGCAGGCCGACGAGCAGGTCGGCCTCCTCCAGCCAGGCCGGACCGGCGTTGAGGCCGAACTGCGGGGTGGCGCTGGTGACGTCGCCGTGCGTGATCAACACCCAGAGCAGCGAGGCCACGAACAGCACGCCGTCCACGAACCAGTCGCGCGGCGTCCGCCGGGCGGCCCGGGTGGGCACCAGGGACCCCGGCAGGAGCCAGGGATGATCGGGTACGGCGGCGCTGGTCACCCGTCCATGCTAGGAAGCCGCCCGGACCGGCTACCAGCTACCAAAGTCGACGCCTGCGGTGAACCGAGGTCGACATCGGCGCCGACCGTCGGCCGCAGCGCGCGACCGGGTGGCCCCGGCAGGCTCGACGGCATGATCGAAGTCGACCAGCTCACCAAGCGGTATGGCGCGCACACCGCCGTCGAGGACGTCACGTTCCGGTGCGAACCGGGCTCGGTGACCGGTTTCCTCGGGCCGAACGGCGCCGGGAAGTCCACCACCATGCGGATGATCTGCGGGATGACGCCGCCCACCTCGGGTGGCGCGACTGTCGGTGGCCGCCCGTACCGGCACCTGCCCAACCCGGGGCGGGAGATCGGCGTGCTGCTCGACGCGTCGGCGCAGCACGCCGGGCGCACCGGACGGGAGGCGCTCACGCTCGCCGCCCGCACCATGGGCGTGGACCGGAGACGGGTGGCGGCGGCGCTCGACCGGGTCGGGCTGAACGACACCGCGGCCCGGCGCCGCGTCGGCGCGTACTCCCTGGGCATGCGGCAGCGGCTCGGCCTGGCGCTGGCGCTGCTGGGCGACCCCCGGGTCCTGATCCTGGACGAGCCGGCCAACGGCCTCGACCCGGAGGGGATCTTCTGGATGCGCGGCCTGCTGCGCGACTTCGCCGACCGGGGCGGCACGGTGCTGCTCTCCTCGCACCTGCTGCGCGAGGTGGAGGCGGTGGCCGACCGGCTGGTGGTGATCGGCGGCGGCCGGGTGGTCGCCCAGGGCGGCAAGGACGAGCTGCTCGCCGGCGCCGGCACGCTGGTGCGCGCCCGCGACGCGCACGCGCTGCGCCTGACGTTGGAGCGAGCCGCGCTGCCCGCGTCCGCCGGCACCGACGGCGGCTTCGTCGTCCGGGCCGAGCCCGGCGAGGTCGGCCAGGCCGCGGCGGACGCCGGGCTGGTCCTCACCGAGCTGCGCCCGGCCGGCAGCGGCGGCCTGGAACAACTCTTCCTCACCCTCACCGCCGGCGCGTCGACCAAGGAGGCCGTCCGATGACCACCGCCACCCGCACCCCCGCACCGCCGCGACCCGAGGCCACCGTCGCTGGCCCCTCGCTGGCCCGGCTCACCGCCGTGGAGCTGCGCAAGCTCACCGACACCCGGGCCGGGCGGTGGTTGCTGATCACGATCGGGTTGATCGCCGCGGCGATCGTGGTGGTGCAGCTGTTCGTCGTCGACGCGCCGGACCAGACGTTCAGCGCCTTCTTCACCCCGTCGCTGCTGCCGGTCGGCCTGCTGCTGCCGGTGCTCGGCATCCTCTCCATCACCGGCGAGTGGTCGCAGCGCACCGCGCTCACCACGTTCGCACTGGTGCCCCGCCGGGAGCGGGTGATCGTCGCCAAGCTCGCCGCGGTGGTGCTCGCCGCCCTCGCCTCGGTGCTGGTCAGCCTGGCCGTCGCCGCCGTCGGCACGCTCGCCGCACGGGCCACCGGGGGCGCGGGCACCTGGACGTTCGACTGGCAACTGCTGCCGCACGCTGCCGTGTTCCAGGTGGCGAGCGTGCTGATGGGCGCCGCCTTCGGCCTGCTGCTGCTGAACACGCCGCTGGCGATCGTCACCTACTTCCTGCTGCCCACCGTGTGGAGCCTACTCGCCGCGATGATTGAGGGCCTGCGCGCGCCGGCCCGCTGGCTGGACACGTCCTACACGATGGAGCCGCTGCTCGGTGCCGAGGTGACCGGCGGGCAGTGGGCCCGGCTCGGCGTCTCGCTGGCGGTCTGGGTGCTCCTGCCGCTGGCTGCCGGGCTGTTCCGGACCATGCGCCGGGAGGTGTCGTGACCGTGGCGGCCCGCGGACTCGGCGAGGATGTCGTGGTCGACGGCGGACGCGCCGAACTGGTGGTCATGTGGGCCGGTTTCCCGCTGCTCGGGGCCGGGCTCGGTGCCGGGCTGACCGCGCTGTCCGGCTGGATCGCCGGGCTGCCATGGTTTCCGTTCCAGGGCCTGTTCGAGCTGCTCGACGGGTGGCCGGACGAGCGGTCGTACCCGATCGGGGCCGGGGTGGGCGTGCTCGGCGGCCTGTTCCTGGCGTTGGTGGCCGTGCGGGACCGGTTGACCGTCACGGTCGGGCACCGCACGGTACGGCTGCACCGCGACGGGCACGGCCGGGACGTGGCCCGCGCCGACGTGGCAGGGGTGTTCGTCGACGGCGAGGCGCTGGTGCTGCTGGACACCGCCGGTGGCGAGCTGGCCCGGGAGAAGTCCGACCTGGACGCCGAGCGGCTGCGCGCGGCGTTCACCCGGCAGGGCTGGCCGTGGATCGGCGCGGATCCGCACCGGGACGCGTACCGGCGGTGGGTGGAGGGCCTGCCCGGCCTGCCGCCCGGCGCGGACGCCCTGCTGCGCGCCCGGCAGCGGGCGCTCGACGGCGGCCACGACGCCGAGACCCGGGAGCTGCACGGGGAGCTGGCCCGGCTCGGCGTCGTGGTCCGCGACGAGGGCAAACGGCAGTACTGGCGGCTGGTCGCCGGCCCGCCGCCGGGGTGAGAGCGGCCGTCGCGCTGCGATCTTCGCGCCGAGGATTTACGTTCGTCCATGGCGGGGTCACGGCTCGTCGGACGCGGTGGCCCCGGGGCGGTACGACGCGGGCGACGGGGAGGGGCCGGCAATGGCCGTGGCACAGGGCATCTTCCGGCGCAAGCCGGTCGAGCAGATCGCCGACGAGACCGACGAGGGCCTCTCCCGCGAACTGGGGTTGTGGCAGCTCATTGCGATCGGCGTCGGCGGCATCATCGGGGCGGGCATCTTCGCGCTGGCCGGGGCGGTGGCGAACGAGACCGCCGGCCCGGCCGTGCTGGTGTCGTTCCTGATCGCCGGCCTGGCCAGCGCCGCCGCCGCGCTGTCGTACGCGGAGTTCGCCGGCATGATCCCGAAGGCCGGGTCGGCCTACACCTACGGGTACGCGGTGCTCGGTGAGGCGGTCGGCTGGTTCATCGGCTGGGACCTGCTGCTGGAGTACACGGCCATCGTCGCGGTGGTGGCGATCGGCATCTCCGGCTACTTCGGCTTCCTGGTCAACGAGCTGGGCGCGGACCTGCCGGCCTGGATGCTCGGCGCGCCCGGCACCGGCGACGGGCACCGCGTCGACCTGTTCGCGGTGGTGCTCTGCCTGCTCATCGCGTTCCTGCTGACCCGGGGCATCAAGGCCGCCGCGCGGTTCGAGACGTTCGTGGTGGGCCTCAAGGTCGCTGTCGTCCTGCTGGTGATTGTGGTCGGCTTCTTCCACGTGAAGACCGCCAACTACTCGCCGTTCTTCCCGTTCGGCGTCGGCGGCGCGATCACCGGCGCGGCCACCGTCTTCTTCGCCGTCTTCGGGTACGACGCGATGAGCACCGCCGCCGAGGAGTCGCGCGACGCCCGCCGGCACATGCCCAAGGCGATCATCTGGTCACTTGTCATCTCGATGGTGCTGTACGTGCTGGCCACGCTGGTGCTCACCGGCATGCAGAACTACCGGGACATCGACCCGGAGAGCGGCTTCTCCTCCGCGTTCGCCTCGGTCGGGCTGTCCGGGCTCGCCAGCGTGATCGCGGTCGGGGCGATCATCGGCATCCTCACCGTGATGTTCACGTTCATGCTCGGCGTGACCCGGGTGTGGTTCTCGATGAGCCGGGACGGACTGCTGCCCGGCTGGTTCGCCAAGGTCCACCCGGTACGCCGGGTGCCGACCCGGGTCACCTGGATCGTCGGGGTCGGCTCGGCGCTCATCGCCGGTTTCCTGCCGATCCGGCAGGCCGCCGAGCTGACGAACATCGGCATCCTGCTCGCGTTCGTGGTGGTGTGCGTGGCGGTGATCGTGCTGCGCTACCGCCGCCCGGACGCGCCGCGGACGTTCCGGCTCCCCGGCATGCCCGTGGTGCCGGCGATCGGCGTGATCTTCTCGATCTGGCTGATCACGTTCCTCGACCCGGTGACGTGGCTGCGGTTCGGCGCCTGGTTCCTGCTCGGCGCGGTCGTCTACGCCCTGTACGGCTACCGCCGTTCGGCGCTGGCCCGGCGCGACGGGGACACCGCCGGCACGCCCCGCTGACCGCGCGCCGCCGCGCCCGCAGACGTGACGTGCCACATCCGCTGGCGCGTTTCCGGCATCAGAACGAACTGTTCGGGCATGTTCTCCGTACACAGGTGTGGTTCGTGACGTCTACCTCGGAGGCATGGTGTCCGCACTTCGAACTGATCCATTCGCGGGGGCAATTCTCCAGGTCGGCGTACTCGCGGCCCTGGCCGGCACGGTCGGCCTGAGCGCGTACGGCTGGCTGGCCGGTCTGCTCTTCGGGGTGGTGACGGTCGCGGCGCTCGGATACGGGCTGCGCCGCTCGGGCGCGGAGCGGCTCGGGCCGGCCGACTGGGTGACGCTCACCCGGGCGACGCTCACCGGAGGCGTGGCCGCGCTGACTGTCGACTCGTTCCGCGAGCCGATCGTGGTGCCGGTGCTGGTCACGCTGAGCGCGGTGGCGCTCTCCCTCGACTGGGTCGACGGGCAGGTGGCCCGGCGCACCGGCACCGCCAGTGCGCTAGGCGCCCGGTTCGACATGGAGGTCGACTCCTTCCTCGTCCTGGTCCTCTGCGGGTACGTCGCCGACCAGGTCGGCGCCTGGGTGCTGGTGATCGGCGCGATGCGGTACGTCTTCGTCGCCGCCGGCTGGGTCCTGCCGTGGATGCGCGGCTCGCTGCCGCCGCGCTACTGGCGCAAGGTGGTGGCCGCCACGCAGGGCATCGCGCTGGCGGTGGTGGCGGCGGGCGTCCTGCCCCGGCTGCTCGCCGTCGCGGTGCTTCTCGGCGCGCTCGCGATGCTCGTCGAGTCGTTCGGCCGTGACGTCGCCTGGTTGTGGCGGCACCGCGTACGGCCGGTGCCGCGCGCACTCCCGGCCGCGCCGGTCTCCCCCGCACCGGCGGGCCACCGGCCCGAGTGGACGCCGGGCGTGCGGATCGCCCGCGAGCCCGCCGAGGTCGGCGGTCGGCACCGGTGACCGACCTGTCCCGCCGGGCGGACGGCGACGACGCCCCGGACGCCACCACGACCGACGACAGCGAGACCGCCACCACGACCGACCACAACGAGACCGGCACCACGACCGACGACGCGCCGGCGCCGGGGCGGCGGCGCTCCCGGCGGGTGCTCGCCGCCACGGTCACCGCGCTGGCCGCCGCACTCGTGCTTGTGGCACTCGTCGCGCCGAGCGACATCAACGAGTTCACCCCCCGCGCGTTCCTGCGCATCCCGGTGGAAGGGCTGATCGCCGTCGCCCTGCTGCTGGTCCTGCCGCCGCGTCCGCGCCGGGTGGCGGCCACGCTGCTCGGCGCGCTGCTCGGCCTGGTCCTCGTCCTCAAGGTCACCGACCTGGGGTTCTCGCTGGTCCTGGACCGCCCCTTCGACCTGATCGCCGACTGGACGTTCCTCGGCGCGGGCGCGGAGTTCCTGTCCGAGTCGTACGGCCGGGCCGCCGAGGTGGGTGCGGTGGCGCTGGCGGTGGTCGCCGTGCTCGCCGTACCGCTGCTGGTGACGCTGTCGGTGCGGCGGCTGACCCGGGTCGTGGTCGGTCACCGGCGGGTGACCGCGCGCGCGACCACCGCGTTCGCCGCCGCCTGGGTGGTCTGCGTCGTGCTCGGCGCGCAGATCGTGCCGGGCGTCCCGGTCGCCGCCGGCACGGTGGCGTCCGGTCTCTACGACCGGGCCCGGCAGGTACGGGCGGGCCTCAACGACCAGGAGACGCTGAACACCCAGCTCGCCGGTGACCCGTTCCAGACCATGCCGGGCGAGGAGATGCTCACCGCGCTGCGCGGCAAGGACGTGCTGTTCACGTTCGTGGAGAGCTACGGCCGGGTCGCGGTGGAGGATCCGGACCTCGCGCCGGAGGTGGACGCCGTCCTGGACGAGGGGACCCGGCAGTTGCGCGCGGCCGGGTACGGCAGCCGCAGCGCGTTCCTCACCTCGTCCACCACCGGCGGTGGGAGCTGGCTCGCGCACGCCACGCTGATGAGCGGCATCCGGGCGGACAACCAGTTGCGCTATACCAACCTGGTCCGCAGCGACCGGATGACACTGAACGGGGCGTTCAAGCGCGCCGGCTGGCGGACCACGCTCGTCATGCCGGCGCTCACCCGGGCCTGGCCGGAGGCCGAGTTCTTCTCCCCGGACAAGGTGTACGGCGTGAAGGAGCTCGGCTACCGGGGGCCGCTGTTCAGCTTCTCCTCACCGCCGGACCAGTACACGCTGTCGGCGTTCCAGCGCAGCGAGCGCGGACCGGGACACGCCCCGGTGATGGCCGAGATCCCGCTGCTGTCCAGCCACATCCCGTGGACGCCGGTACCGCCGCTGGTCGACTGGGACGACGTCGGGGACGGCTCGGTGTACAAGGGGACGGCGCGCGCCGACCGCTCGGCGGAGGGCACCCGGGAGGCGTACCGGCAGGCGGTGGTCTACACGCTGCGCACGCTGATCTCCTACGTGCAGCGGTACGGTGACGAGAACCTGGTGCTCGTGTTCCTCGGCGACCACCAGCCGGCCCGGGCGGTCACCGGCGAGGGTGCCGGCAAGGACGTGCCGATCACCGTCGTCGCCAAGGACCCGGCCGTGCTCGACCGCATCGCCGGGTGGGGCTGGCAGGACGGCCTCAACCCCGACCCGCAGGCCCCGGTCTGGCCGATGGAGTCGTTCCGCGACCGGTTCCTGCACGCGTTCGGACCGAAGTCCACCACTCACAGTTAGGGAAGTCGTGACGATGCTCGCACGGGCCTGGGGGATCACCCGTTCCCTTGCCGTCTACCACGGTCAGCCGGCCAAGCACCGGCGTGCCCGGCAGCTCTACGGGCAGTTCCTCTCCCCCGGCGACCTCGGCTTCGACATCGGCGCCCACGTCGGCGGCCGGGTCCGCACCTGGCGACGGCTGGGCGCACGCGTCGTCGCGGTGGAGCCGCAGCCGGACTGTCTGCGGGTGCTTCGCCTGGGCTTCGGCCGGGACGCCGACGTGACGATCGAACCGACGGCGGTCGGGGCGCGGTCCGGGAGCGCGCGGCTGGAGCTGTCGTCTGCGACGCCGACGGTGTCCACCATGTCGTCGTCGTGGATCGAGTCGGTCACCGCCGATCCGAGCTTCGCCGGGGTCCGCTGGGACCGGTCGGTCGAGGTGCCGGTGGTGACGCTCGACGACCTGATCGCGCGGCACGGCGTACCGGCGTTCTGCAAGGTCGACGTCGAGGGTTTCGAGGTCGACGTGCTGGCCGGGCTGAGTCACCCGGTGCGCGGGCTGTCGTTCGAGTACCTGCCGCCCGCGCACGACTCCGCGCTGGCCGCGTTGGAGCTGGTGGAACGGCTGGGCGCGTCGGCGGGTGGCTACCGCTACAACTACTCGCCGGTGGAGACCATGCGGTTCGCGAGCGACAGGTGGCTGGACGCGGCCGAGCTGGTGCGCCTGCTGGAGACGTACCGCCCGGCCGGTCGTTCCGGCGACGTCTACGCCCGGCTGGCGGCCTCGTGACGTAGCGGCGCCACGTCCCTCTCCTCAAACCGGCCGACGGCGACTAGCATCGCTGATCATGGATATGAAGCGCGTCACCCGCTCGCGACCCGGGCGGCTGATCGCGACGGTCGTGCTCGCCGTCGCGGTTGCGGTCCCGCTCGGCGTGACCGGCGCCGCGTCGGCCGCGACGCCCCTGACCGTGGCGCAGGCGCTCGCCGTCCAGGACGGCCGGACGGCCACCGTCACCGGCTACGTCATCGGCCAGCCCACCGCCACCACCACGGTGCTCACCTCCGGCTTCACCGCGGACACCGCGATCGCCCTCGCCGACCAGGCCGGCGAGACCGGCACGAGCCGGATGCTGTACGTGCAGGTGACGGCCGCCTGGCGGAGCACCTTCGGGCTGCTCACCAACCCGTCGCTGCGGGGGCGGCAGGTGACCGCGACCGGCGCGCTCACCGCGTACTTCAGCCACGGCGGGCTGAAGAACCCGACCGCGATGAGTCTCGGCGGCGGCGCCACGCCGAGTCCCACGCCGACCCCGAGCCCGACCGGCACCGCCGTGCCGGACGCCTACTACGCGGCTGCGTCCGGCAAGACCGGGCCGGCGCTGCGCACCGCGCTGCACGGCATCATCAAGGTGCAGGCAAAACTCAGCTACGACCAGGTGTGGGACGCGCTGAAGGACACCGATCAGGATCCGGCCAACCCGGCCAACGTGATCCTGCTCTACAGCGGACGGTCGCAGAGCAAGACGAGCAACGGCGGCGGCGCGAACGACTGGAACCGGGAGCACGTCTGGGCCAAGTCGCACGGCGACTTCGGCACCGCCACCGGTCCCGGCACCGACGTGCACCACCTTCGCCCGGAGGACGTGTCGGTCAACTCGTTGCGCGGCAACAAGGACTTCGACGCGGGCGGCGGCACGGTCGCCGAGGCGCCCGGCTGCTACACCGACGCCGACTCGTTCGAGCCGCGCGACGCGGTGAAGGGCGACGTGGCCCGCATGATCCTCTACATGGCGATCCGGTACGAGGGCGGCGACGGCTGGCCGGACCTGGAACCGAACGACTCGGTCTCCAACGGCTCCGCGCCCCGGCTCGGGCGGCTGTCGAAGCTGCTGACCTGGAACGACCAGGATCCGCCGGACGCCTTCGAGAAGCGCCGCAACCAGCGCATCTACGAGCGCTGGCAGGGCAACCGCAACCCGTTCGTCGACCACCCCGAGTGGGCGCGGTCGATCTGGAGTTGACGCTCGTCCCCGATGTTCCGAAGCGTGGCGAGCGGGTAGAGACATCCGGTTGGCACGGCCGGGAGGCGGTCGGCACGGACGCGCCCCGGGCACCGCACGATCGGAGATGAGGCTCTCATGGCCCAGAACGGCATTCCGGACATCGCACTCAACGACGGCAACACCATCCCGCAGCTCGGCTTCGGCGTCTTCCAGATCGAGCCGAAGGACACCGTGCGGGCGGTCGGCACCGCGCTCGAGGTCGGCTACCGGCACATCGACACCGCCCAGATGTACGGCAACGAGGCCGAGGTGGGTCAGGCGCTGCGCGCCTCCGGCCTGGACCGCGGCGAGGTCTTCGTCACCAGCAAGCTGAACAACGGCTTCCACCGCCCGGACGACGCCCGCAAGGCGTTCGAGCAGTCGCTGCGGGAGCTGAAGTTCGACTACCTCGACCTGTTCCTGATCCACTGGCCGCTGCCCACCCGCTACGACGGCGACTTCGTCTCCACCTGGAAGGTGCTGGAGGAACTGCGTGACGCGGGCACGGTCCGGTCGATCGGCGTGTCCAACTTCCAGGTCGCGCACCTGGAGCGGCTGGCCGCCGAGGCGGACGTGGTGCCGGCGGTCAACCAGATCGAGGCGCACCCCTACCTCGGCAACGAGGAGGTGCGGGCGTACGACAAGGCGCACGGCATCGCCACCGAGGCGTGGTCGCCGATCGCGCAGGGCAAGGTGCTCGACGACCCGACGGTCGTGGACGTGGCCGAGCAGGTCGGCCGGACCCCGGCCCAGGTGGTGTTGCGCTGGCACGTGCAGCGCGGCGACATCGTCTTCCCGAAGTCGACCACGCCGAAGCGGATCGAGGAGAACTTCGCGATCTTCGACTTCACGCTCGACGACACCGCGATGGAGCGGCTCACCTCGCTGGACCGGGGCGAGGCCGGCCGGACCGGACCGAACCCGGACGAGTTCGACTACATCCCGAGCTGAGCAGTCACACGTCGGAGGGGCCCCGGGGAGACTCGGGGCCCCTCCGCTGTTGACTTCGCGCGCACTCGAAGGGGCAGGGTGGCTGGCAAAGCTCCGACGGGGAGGAAGACATGCGCTACCGCACCATCGGCACGGACCCGGCCACCCGCCGCGAGGTCAGCGTGCTCAGTCTCGGCGCGATGCTGTTCGGCACCGCCACCGACGAGGCCACCTCGTTCGCCATCCTCGACCGGTACGTCGAGGCGGGCGGCACCTTCATCGACACCTCGGACAACTACGCCTTCTGGCAGAACGGGGGCCAGGGTGGCGAGAGCGAGGAGCTGCTCGGCCGCTGGCGGCGCAGCCGCGGGATCGGCGACGAGGTGGTCATCGCGACGAAGTTGGGCGCCCGTCCGCTCGCCCCCGGCACCAGCTACGTCGACAACCCGGAAGGGCTGTCGGCGAAGGTGATCCGCGAGTCCGCCGAGCGCAGCCGGGAGCGCCTCGGCGTCGAGCGGCTCGACCTGCTCTACGCCCACATCGAGGACCACACGGTGCCGCTGCAGGAGACCGTGGAGGGCTTCGCCGAGCTGGTGGCCGAGGGCACGGTCGGGCTGCTGGGCGCCAGCAACCACCGCGCCTGGCGGGTGGAGCGGGCCCGCGCGCTCGCCGCCTCGGCCGGTTTGCCCGGGTACGAGGTGCTCCAGTACCACCGCAGCTACCTGCCCCGGCGCCTGGACGTGCCGAGCGAGCTGGACCGGGACGGGGACGTCGGCTGGGTCGGGCCGGACCTGCTCAGCTACCTGCGCACCGAGCCGCAGCTCACGCTGGTCGCGTACTCGCCGCTGTTGAAGGGCGCGTACGTCCGGCCGGAACGGCTCGCCGAGGAGTACGCGCTGCCGGCCACCCCGGCCCGGCTGGAGGCGCTGCGGGCGGTGGCTGCCGAGACCGGCGCCACAGTCAACCAGGTGGTACTGGCCTGGCTGACGGGTGGGGACATCCCGTCGATTCCGCTCGTCGGCTTCTCCTCGGTGGCGCAACTGGAGGAGAGCCTGGCCGCCGTCGACCTGGAGCTGACCGCCGAGCAGCGGACCCGGCTGGACTCGGCGCACTGACCGGTGCCGGGCCGGGTGGCTCACACGCCACCCGGCCCGCGCCGATCAACCGGCTCGCGTCGCTCAACCGGCTCGCGTCGCTGAACCGGCCGGTGCCGCTGAGCTGTTCCGCGCCGCTGAACCGGCCGGGAACCGGTCGACCTCGACGTCGAGCCGCAGGGTGCCGGTACCCGGCAGGGCCACCTCGGTGGCGTCGGCCGGGCGGGTCGCGCCGTCGTACCAGCCGGCGTAGTTGACGTAGGGCGGCGTCCACAGCCACGCCACGGTGACCGGCTGGGGACCGAGCACGCGCAGCGCGTACTCACCGTCGGGATTCAGATCCAACGTGTATCCGATGACCTCACGGGTACGCGCGTTGCGCACCGTCAGTTCGGCGTCCACCGGGCGGCCCTCCGGGTCGACGAGCCGGCCGGTGACCAGGACGCCCCGCCGTACGGCAAGGTTGTAGACGGTGGTGGAGCCGGCCCGGACCGTGACCGGCACGGCCTTGCCCCGCAGGGCGAACCCGCCGGACCACTGGGTGGCGTTGTCGGCGGTGGTGAACAGCAGCGGCCAGGCGTACGGGCCGAGCCAGTCGATCCGGTAGCGGCCCTGCGCGTCCAGTTCCACTCCCCAATGCAGGAAGGTGCCCGACTCGGGCGCGAGCGTCACGGTGCCGGAGGTCGCCGGCCTGCCGGTGGCCGCGCTGGTCACGGTGCCGGTGACGACACCGGCGCGGTCGAGCCGGATCGGGGGCACGGTGACCGTCTGCCCGGCGCGGAGGGTGACCACCCGGGCCTGCTTCGCGTCGCCGGTGCCGCCGGTCGCGCCGACCCACTGCGCGCCGTACGCCGATCCGCCGGCGGGGCGGACGAACAGGTTCCAGGAACCGGCCGCCACCAGGCCGACGCGGACGTTCCCGGAGGCGTCGGAGCAGTACCGTCCCGGGTTGTGGGGTAGTTCGCCGGTCCCGGCGGGCGCCGGCGTCACACAGGCCCCGGCGACCGCTGCGCCGGTCGCCGCGTCGACCACCCGGGACACCACGTGCGCGGCCGGGGTCAGGTCGACCACCGCGCTGCCGCTGCCGTCGGCCAGCACGGTCACGGTAGCGTCGCGGGGCAGGTGGGAATCACCGTCGGTGTAGACCCATACCTCCTGCGGACCGGGGACGAGTGGCGGCACTGTCACCTCACCGTCGTCGCACAGGTTGCGGCGGGTGTCGACGTACACGCAGACGCGGTCGATCGGGGCGCCGGTGACCGCGTCACGCGCCCGCAGGGTCAACGGACTGGGCGTGAGCAGGCGCTCGGAGACGTCCGTCGTGCCCCCCGCGGACACCCGGACCGTTCCGGCCCCCGCCCAGTCCGTCCGGCCCGGCACCCACTGCCGCAGCGAGTCGTCGGGCAGGTCGGGGTCGACGTACCCGGGACTGATGGCGACCTTGTAGTCGCCGGCCGGCACCTCCACGCGCAGCTGCCCGGACTCGTCCAACTGGAGCAGTTGGACGTGGTAGCTGCTGTCCGCGGCCACCACGTCGACACTGCCCGGGCTCGGGGTGCCGTCGGGCGCGATGACGGTCAGGTGGAGGACACCTGTCGGCTCCTCGGCCGCGCCGGCTGCGGCGGGTGCGGCGGTGACGGCCAGGGCCGCCACGGTGAGTGCGCCGAGCACTCTTCGGACGATGGACACGGTGGACCCCTCTCGGTTTCAATGCGCTCAAGAGGCGTCCGCGTCACCACAACCAGGACACGCCCCCCGTGCGTCGGATGTCGGCGCAGCATATGGCAGACGATCGATCGGGCGCTGTCCGCGACCGGTCATCCGGCGGACCGCTGCGGGAACGGTCATAACCCGCCTTCCTCCCGTACCGGCCACCGTCGGCCGGGGATCCACCCACCGCCAGATCGGATCTGGCGGGCCGTCTGGCGCCTGAGAGGTGAGGCCGGCACAACACCACAGCATCCCGGCCTCGTTGAAACAGGCGATCGGTCTGGCGGCACGCCCGTACGCCTGTCGAGACACCGACGAGAGAGGTAGCGATTCATGAGCAACCGGAACACCGGCCTGGCCGTCGAGGCCGAGGGCCTGGTCCGGTCCTTCGGTTCGACCCGGGCACTCGACGGGCTGGACCTGCGGGTTCCCGCCGGAACCGTCTACGGCGTACTGGGCCCGAACGGCGCCGGGAAGACCACAGCCGTACGCGTGCTGGCGACGCTGTTGCGGCCGGACGGCGGCACGGCCCGGGTCTTCGGGCACGACGTGGTGCGCGAGGCCGACGCGGTGCGCGCCCGGGTGAGCCTGACCGGCCAGTACGCCTCGCTGGACGAGGACCTGACCGGCGCGGAGAACCTGGTCCTGCTCGGCCGGCTGCTCGGGCTGGGCCGGTCCGGCGCCCGGGACCGGGCCGAGCAGTTGCTCGCCGCGTTCGGGCTGACCGAGGCGGCGGGACGGCAGGTGAAGAAGTACTCCGGCGGGATGCGGCGGCGCATCGACATCGCCGCGAGCATCCTCAACACGCCGGACCTGCTGTTCCTCGACGAACCGACCACCGGGCTGGACCCGCGCAGCCGCAACCAGGTGTGGGCGATCGTGCGGGCGGTGGTGGCGTACGGCACGACGGTGCTGCTGACCACGCAGTACCTCGACGAGGCGGACCAGCTCGCCGGCCGGATCGCTGTGGTCGACCACGGCCGGGTGATCGCGGAGGGCACCCCGGGCGAGTTGAAGTCGTCGATCGGCGCGGGCAGTGTCCACATCCGGCTGCGCGATCCGGAGCAGCGGCCGCAGGCCGAGCAGGTGCTGCGGGCGTCGCTCGGCGTACCGGTGCAGCTCGCCGCGGACCCGGCGGCGCTGACCGCCCGCGTCGGCGAGCACGGCACCGACCTGGAGGCCGGCACGCAGGCGGCCCGGGCGCTCGGTGAGCTGGCCGCCGCCGGCATCGTGGTGGACGACTTCTCCCTCGGCCAGCCCAGCCTGGACGAGGTGTTCCTGGCCCTGACCGACCACCCGGCCGTCCCGGCGGACGAGCGGGACGACGAACTGGAGGCGGCGCGATGAGCGACACCGCGATCAGCACCGGGCGGTCGCCGTCCGTCTACATGCCGTCCGCCGAGGCGCTGGCCACCGTGCTCGCCCCGGCCGAGCGGCCGGCCCGGCCCAGCGCGCTGTCGGCGTCGCTGACGTTCGGCTGGCGCGCGCTGCTGAAGATCAAGCACGTGCCGGAGCAGCTGTTCGACGTGACCGCGTTCCCGATCATCATGGTGCTGATGTTCACGTACCTGTTCGGTGGCGCGCTCGCCGACAGCCCGCGTGCGTACCTCCAGTTCTTCCTGCCCGGCATCATGGTCACGAGCGTCGTGATGATCACCATGTACACCGGGGTGGGGCTGAACAGCGACATCGAGAAGGGCGTCTTCGACCGGATCCGTACGCTGCCGGTCTGGCGGCCGGCGGCGCTCGTCGGGATGATCTTCGGCGACGTGCTGCGCTACGTCCTGGCCGCCGTGGTGATCCTGACCGTGGGCGTGGTGCTCGGCTTCCGTCCCGACGGCGGGCTGCTCGGGGTGCTCGCCGGGATCGGGCTGCTTGTGGTCTTCTCGTTCGCGTTCTCCTGGGTGTGGACGTTCTTCGGCCTGGTGCTGCGCAGCGAGAAGTCGGTGATGGGGACCAGCATGATGGTGCTGTTCCCGCTGACGTTCCTGAGCAACGTGTTCGTCGACCCGTCGACAATGCCCGGTTGGCTGCAGGCGTTCGTCAAGATCAACCCGATCACCCAGCTCGTCACCTCGGTCCGCGCGGCGATGGCCGGCTCGATGGACGGCCCGAGCACCATGTGGATGCTGCTCTGGAGCGCCCTCTTCGTGGTCGTCTTCGGCACGCTGACGATGTACCGCTACAACCGCCGCTGACGCGACGGCGGTGGCGGGGTCCACTCGGCCCCGCCACCGTCGGTGGTCAGAGCCGCCAGGGCACCGGCTCGGCCGGCCGGTAGCGGCAGGCACCGCCGGTGGTGACCGACTCGCGCAGGTGCGCGGCGAGCGCCGGATGCCGCTCGTCGATGCGGCGCAGGGTGTCCCGGATCCGCCCGGTCACCGCCTTGCGCGCCCGTTCCGCCTGGTCACCGAGTCGCCGGCCGCGCCCGGCCAGCCCGGCGGCAGTACGCAACTGGTCGAGCAGCGCCGCGCGCTCGGCGTCCAGTTCGGCCAGCCGCCGCCCGTCGTCCCGGGCCGCCGCCCGATCGATCTCGTCGTCGAGCCGCCGCAGGTGCCGGCGGTAGCGGGCCTTCGCCTCGTCGTCGAGCACCGGATCGGCACCGAGGCGGCGCGCGGCGACGAGTTCCGGACCGGCCGCCGGGTCGAGCAGTTCGACGGCGGGCACGTCCGTGCCGGGACGGCTCAGCAGCAGGCGCAGGTCGTGCAGCCCTTTGGCGTCGGGCAGGTGCACCACGACGCCGTCGTACGCGAGGCGCCACACCGGCCCGTCCGGACGGAACTCGGGCCGGATGACGTCCGCGCCGGGGTCGGGCGGCCGCCCGTACACCACACCCGCCCGGGACAGGCCCGACGCGGTCCGGCGGCCGGCCGGCGACGACGCGGCGACCAGCGCCGGAACGCCCGCGCCGAGCCGGGCGGCCGGGGGCGCGACCACTGCGGACGCCGCCGCGGGGGCGGGATCCGCCGCACCCAGCCGGTCCACCACCTGGACCATGCCCAGCGTCCGCGCCTCGGCCACCGTCTCGGCCCGCAGTCGCCGCGCCTCGGCCGCGTCGCCCGGCCCGTTTCGCCCGGCGAGCGCGCCCACCAGACCGGCCCGGGCCAGCACCGACCAGGGCCGGGCGCCCAGCCGGTCGGCGGCGTCCCGGGCCGCCGCGTAGCAGTCGATCGCGTCGTCCCACCGGCCCTCGGCCGCGTCCACACCGGCCAGCCACAGGTCGACCGGGCCGCCGATGTCGCAGCCGAACAACGCCGCCGCCCACTGCCCGCGGTGCGGGGCCAGGTCGGCCCGTACCGCCGCGCACCGCGCCGGGTCGCCGTCCACGGCCGCCGCCTGCGCCCGCAGGCGCAGCCACAACGGCGACACCGACCGGGGGTACGCGGTGCCCGCGGCCTCGATCGCGGCGGTGAGCCGCAGCACCTTGGCCGCGTCGCCGCGCTCGGCCGCGGTGATCGCCCGGAGCAGTTCGACCTGCGGGTGCCCGGCGCCCACCCGGTCGAGCACCGCCTCGGCCTCGGCGAGGCGGCCGTACAGCAGCAGAATCGACCAGCGCATGTGGTGCGTCATGAACGCGTGGTCGGAGTGCCCCGGCTCGCGGTAGCTCTCCGCCTCGGCGAAGCCCGCCTCGGCGGCGGCGAGGTCGCCCTGGAAGGCGGCGATGATGGCGGTGTCCGCGATCGCCGCCACCCGCTGCCGGGCCACGTCGTCGCGTCGCGCGCCGGTCACGAACGCGGTCAGCTCCTGCCGGTAACCCGGATCGCCCAGCTCCAGCAGCGCGACCCAGCGCAGCGCCGTGGCCCACAGCTCGGTCTCCCGGTCGCCGCTGCGGCGGGCCACCTCCCGGATCTCGGCGGTGACCACTGCTCGCTCCTGCGCGGTGCCGAGACCCCATGTCGTGTCGTGGCGGGCCCACAGGCTGAAGGTGAGCGCCTCGTCGTCGCGGCCGTGCCGGGCGAGCGTCTCGGTGGCGGTGATCAGGTCGGTGACCAGCGCGCGTACCGGCCGTTCCGGATCCGGCTCCGCGATCAACCGCCGGTACGCCTCCCGGACCAGCTCGGCGGCGTCGAGCCGGCGGCGGGTGGCGGAGTGCTGCCGGTGCGCGATGAGCGCCACCCGGGTCAGCGCGCCGGGATCGGGCAGCTCCCTCGCCAGCGCGGCGGCCTCGGCCAGCAGCCGCTCCACCTCGGCCGGCGGGCCGGCGTGGTGCAGCAGCCCGGCCAGCTCCAGCAGCACCCGGACCCGCCGGCCGGGCTCGCCGGTCAGTTCGAGCGCGCGCCGGTAGTGCCGTACCGACTCGTCCACCGCGATCCGGCCCCCGGCGTCGCGGGCGGCGGCCACCAGCAGGTCACCGGCGCGTTCCGGGTCCAGCTCGGCGCCGGCCAGCCAGGCGTGCCGGGCCAGGTGGGCCGGGCTGAGTGCACCGGCGAGCGCGTCCGATTCGTAGACGGCCCGGACCACAGCCGCGTGCCGGGCCCGCCGTTCGTCGTCGGCGAGCCCGTCGTAGAGCGTCTCGCGGACCAGGTCGTGCACGAAGACGAACCGGCCGCCGTCGCGGGGCAGCACCAGCCGGGCTGCGGCGGCGCGGCCGAGCAGCCGGTCGACCTGCGCGACCGGAGCGGGTACGCAGGCGGCGAGCGTCCGTCTGTCGAACTCGCGGCCGAGCACGGCGGCCACCGTGAGGGCCTCGACCACTGCGGCGGGCAGTTGGTCGAGCCGGCGGCGCACCACCTCCCGTACGCCGGGGGCGATGGTGTCGGTGAGACCGTGGGTGTGCCAGAGCCGGGCGGTCTGCTCCACGAAGAACGGGTTGCCGCCGGTGCGCCGGTGCACCTCCGCGACCAGATCCGCGGCGGGCTCCCGGCCGGCGGTGCGGGCCATCAGCGCGGCCACCTCGGCGCGGTCCAGCCCGGCGAGCGTGACGGTGGTGGCCTTGGCGGTGAGCGGCAGCAGCCACGGGCGCAGCGGGTGCTCGCCGGACTCGACCTCGGCGTCCCGGTAGGTGCCGATCAGCAGCAGCCGTTCGAACCAGGCGTGCTGGGTGACGAACTGGAGCAGCCGCAGCGACGCCGGGTCGGCCCAGTGCAGGTCGTCGAAGACCAGCACGACCGGCCGGTGCTGGGCGACGGCGACCAGCGCGGCGGTCACCGCGTCGTGCCTGTTGAACTCGGCCCGGCCGGCCTCGCCCGGCGCGGACGTGTCGCCCTGGTCCGTCGCGTCGCCCTGGTCCGTCGCGCCGCCCGGCTCGGTGGCGTCGCCCGGCTCGGTGGCGTCGCCCGGCTCGGTGGCGTCGCCTGCCGCGCGCTCGCCCAGCAGTGCCGCCAGGCCCGCGGCGGCGGCCTCCCGCACCCCGCTCGGGTCGCCGGCGGATCGGGCCAGCCGGCGCAGCACCTGCACCCAGGGCCAGTAGTCGGGGGCGGTGTCGGAGTCCCAGCAGGCGGCGCCGAGCACCAGCGCCCCGCTGCGGCGGGCCTCGTCGGCGGCGGCCGAGACCAGCGTGGTCTTGCCGATGCCCGGCTCGCCGGTGACCAGGACGAGACCGCCGTGGCTGTCGACCAGCCGGGCCACCTCGGCGCGCAGCAGGGCAGCGGGATGCTCCCGCCCGATCAGCTCCGGCCCGAACCGCGGCTCCATGACCTCACGACGCTAGTCGAAGGGTCCGACAAAAGCGGGAGCCCTCAGAGCCGCGCGTCGGTGACCACGTGGGCGCACGCCGGGCACGCCGCCGGTCCCTGCTCGGCGAACCACCGGCAGGTACGCCTGATGGCACACTTCGGCAGCGCCTCCTCGGCGGGCGGGGCGACCTCGGCGTACGAGGCGGCCATCCGGGCGCCCAGTCCGCAGTGCGAGCCGGTCCAGAAGCCACAGGACGAGGTGACGCACGGGCCGGCGAGCCGGGCACGCGACTCGATCGGCTCGTCGGAGTCACCGAGCCCGGCGAGTGCCACCTCGGCCGGCACGGCCGGGGTCACGTAGGCCACCCGGCCCGCCGGAGTGATCATGCCGAGGAACACCGTGGCGTTCGACGCCGGGGTGCTCGGGCACATCCGCTCCGGCGTGCCGGCCGGCCGGGCGACATCAGTCACCGCTGGATCCAGAATCCGAAGTCGTTGATCCTCTGGCCGAGCTCCTGGGCGAGCGGGCCGTCGATGACCCAGAGCCCGTGCCACTCGGGACGCAGCTTGATGTTGCCGTGGCCGAGGGTCAGCGGGGTGGTCAGCTTGGCGTCGGCGGTACGCAGGGCGGCCAGGCCGGCCTTCTGGATCTCCGCGCCGATCAGGGACTGCTGCTCGGGGCTCAGGTCGACGCCGTCGACCACGAAGCGGAACTCGTTGCGGGCCATGTGTTTCCTCCGGTCACTCGTACGATTCGGTGCCCAGCCCGCGGCGCAGGCTGGTGCGGGTGAAGGCCGCCCAGCCGGCGTGCGAGGCGGCGTCGGTGCGGTGCCCGGCTCGGGCGAGCACCCGGGCGGCGTGCTCCGCCCAGCGGTCGGCGGTCGTCGCCGCGTCGCCCCACAGCTCGCGGCAGGCGGCGACCGCGAAGGCGACCTGTTCCGGTGCGCCGCTGAACCCGGCGGGTCCGTCGGCGACCCGGATCGTGCCGTCCGGCCGGACCCGCACGCTCGGGAAGTGGTGGTGCAGGCTGGCCAGCGTGGCCAGGTGCGTGGCGTCCCGCCGGTCGGCGGCGAAGCCGGCCCGCAACTCGTCGTCGTGGCGGTGCCGGATCGCGTGCAGGACCAGCGCGTCGCCGGTCGCCTCGATCCGGGCGACCACGTGCACCGGCATGCTCCAGGCCGACGGCGAGTTCGCCGACCAGAACGCCAGCCAGGCGGTGAGCCGGGCGTGGAAGTCGGCCTGGACGGCGATCGGGAGCGCGGCCCCGCCGGGCGCGCGCAGTGCGGCGGTGGCGATGTGGTCCCGGATGACGAGCGGAGTCGCGGGGCGGCGCGGTGCGGCCGCCGCAACGCCGGTGGTGGAGGCGACGGCCAGGCCGGTCACGGTGACCGCCGAGGCCGCCGCCACGCCGGCGAGCAGTCGCCGACGGTCGAGCGGGTGTCCGTTGTGGTTCATCGTCGGCCCTTCGTCGACGGCATTGGCCCGACGTTATCGACCGGAAGCGATCAGAAAAACACCCTGCGTGACGGGAGGTCGACAGGAAAGCCGGGGATACCCGGCGGCGTGAACGACGGTTCCTGTGCCCGATTCACGCGCCACCCACCGGCGGACGGTCAGGCCCGGAGCAACCCGGCCACAGCCCGCTGCGCGTGCACGACGGTCGCCGCCGGCAGGTCGAGCGCCCGCCGACGTCCGCGGGCGCGCCGCCCGGTCAGTTCACCGCAACCCTTGATATCGATAGATGCCTATCTATAGGCTGGCGGCGTTCCGCTCACCCCCCATCCAAGGAGTGTGAACCATGCGTAAGCCCAAGCTGTCCCGGATCCTCGCCACCCTCGCGGCCGCGACGCTGGCAGCGCTCGGCGCGGTAGCCGTCAACCCGGCTCCGGCCTCCGCCGCCGTCCGCAACGTCTGCTACAACATCAGCCAGGCTGGCCCGTTCGCCAACACGGCGGTGCAGGCGGCGGCGATCTGGAACAACTACACGAACAACATCAACATGGCCCAGTGCGGGTCCAACCTGCGGATCACCTACACCTACGGCGGCGGCTCGTACGCCCAGCGCACCAGCCTCGGCAACGGCCGCGTGGTGATCGACTACTACCAGGCCCAGCAGTACTCGCCGCTGCGCATCATGACGCACGAGATCGGCCACATCCTCGGCCTGCCGGACAACTACAACGGCAACTGCGCCATCCTGATGTCCGGCGGCAGCGCCGGTACGAGCTGCACCAACCCGTACCCCAGCTCCGCCGAGGCCTCCCGGGTCGACTCGCTGTTCGGCTTCGCCGCCCGCAGCGCGACGCCCGCCCAGGTCTTCACCGGCAGCTGGCCGGCCGCCTCGACCGTGGGTGCCCAGCGCTGACGACGCCGTGACGACGGGGTCGGCGGGTCACCGCCGGCCCCGTCCGCGCGTCCCGCGCCGGCCGGGCGCGGCGTCGTCGGCGAGATCGGCCGCGCGGCGGCTCATCTCCTCGACCCGCTCCCGGAGCCGGCGCAGCGCCGCGGCGTCGTCGTCCACCCCGGACACCTCGTCGAGCAGGCCGACGTAGTCGGCGGCCAGCCGCCGGTACGCCGGGGCGACCGGCCCGGCGTGCCCGTCCAGGTCGATGATCTGCTGGGCGAGAACAGCGGTGGCGGCACCGAGCGCCGCCCGCTCGTCGGCCCGCGCATCCCGCCCGGCCCGCCGCGCGTCGGCCAGCCGCCCGGCCCGCCGGCCGCCGAACCAGAGCACCACCGCACCGGCGACCACCCCGGCCACCGCGCCACCGGCCAGCAGATACCGGGGCAACGAGGGGCTGATGGTACGGGCGCCGTCCGGCACCAGACCGGCCCGGACCAGCCGGTCGTAGTTGAGCACGATCACCTTCAGCGCCTCGACCGGCCGGTCCACGAACGCATCAGCGCCCCGGCCGATGGTGGTCTCGGCGACCATCGCCCGGCCGAGGTCCTTGGCGCCGTCGCCACCGAGGCGGGAGCATCCGTAGGTGTCCCAGTCCTCGCCGTCGCGGCTCATCGCCAGCACCAGTGTGCCCTGGGCGGCGCGCTCGGTGTCGGCGCACGCCTCCCGCAGGTCGGCACCGGGCTCCATGATCAGCACCACCAGCCGCCGGTTGCCGATCACCCGTTCGGCGGCCGCCCGGTCCAGGTCCACTCCCGGCGCCGCGTAGACCGACGAGACGCGCACCTGCCGCGCGATCGGCCCGTCCAGGATCCCGCCGGTCCACAGCGCCCAGCCGGCCAGCGCCAGGCAGGCGAGCACCGCGCGGCCGAACGCGGTGCCGACCAGGCGGCCGAGCAGCCGGCGCGGGCCGGTCGCCGTCCCGCCACGACGGTCCGCCGCCCGTTCGGGCCGGTTCGCGACGCGGCTCACGACAGCCTCGCCCGCAGGTAGACGTCCGGCCGGTAGCCGGGCATCCGCACGTCCCGGGCCACGTCGTCCAGCTCGGCCGCCGCGTCGGCCAGCAGTTCGCGTACGTGCCGGTCGGGCAGCCCCTCGTCGAACGCGTCCCGGGCCGCCCGCAACCGGCCCACGCCCCGGACCAGCGCCGGGTCCGTGCGCGCGTCGGTGAGCAGCGACAACTCCACCGCCAGCGCGGAGAGCCCGGCCAGCCGGGCCGGCGTGCCACCGGGACCGACATCGGCCGGACGGCGGCCCGACCCCCGCACGGTACGGATGGACAGCACCACGAAACCCGCCACGCAGGCGGCGAAGATCCAGGGCAGCGCCGGCAACGCCACCCGCAGCGGGTCGAACGGCCGGTACGGCAACGGACGGTCGAACAGCCCCGCGTACCGCACGTCGGTGACCTGGGCCAGGTACGTGCCGAGCACGTTCTGCTGGGGGTAGGCGTATCGGCCGATCCGCGCGCCGAACTGGGCGTAGAAGCTCGCGGTGGCCACCTCGGCGAATTCCGCCGCGCCCGGACCGTGGTACTCGATCCAGTCGCCGTACATCACCACAAGCGGCTGGTCCGGGGCGAGCCGGTGCAGCGCCGGCCCGTACGCGGGCAGCGGCTCCCCGTACGGCTGCGCGGGCAGCACCACGAACCAGGCGCCGTCCGGGAACGCGGTGCCCGCGGCCTTCTCCGGCAGCCGGTTCAGCGTGGCGCCGGAGCCCACGTACCGGCCGGTGGTGCGCAGCGCGGCGACCACCGGGGCCAGCTCCGGGCCGGCCGGTTCCCGCCAGCGCAGGTCGTCGCGGTCCGGCGGGAGGGGCTGCTCGTGCAGCGTGGCCAGCAGCGTGAGCAGCGGGCCGGTCACGTCGCGGGTGGCGAACCGGGCCCGCCAGCCCGGCACGTCGTCCGGCGACGCCACGTAGAACCCGCCGCTGACCTCGGTGCCGACGATCCGGATCTCGGCGTTCTCCACGTCCTTCACCCGCCGGCGTTCGGCCTCGTCCAGACCGGGCGGGGCGACCAGGATCCGGGTGCCCCGGTCACCGATGGCGGCCCGGACCCGCTGCTCGTCCCAGCGCGCGACAGCCCCCGGCAGCCGGACCACCGGTTCGGCCGCGACGAGCGCCGTCATCTCCTCGACCGAAGGCACGCTCGCGTCGCTCAACTCCCCCGCCGAGCCCTCGGGCAGCGCGGCGGTCGACGGGGAACGCCCGTAGCTGACCTCGACGCTCTGCCGCTGCGCCACCAGGAACACCACGAGCACGGCCGCCGCGGCGGCCAGCAGCGACCAGCGCAGCAGCTCCCGGCGTGCCCTCGTCATCGCCCGGCCCGCCACAGCTCGTCGGCGCGGCGGGCGTGCTCGGCCGCCGCGCGGGCCGCGTCCGCGCCGCCGCTCCCGGCGGCGAGCGACTCGGCCCGGGCCAGCAGACGCTCGGCCTCCGGCAGCGTCACCGGGGACGCGTCCCGGCTGACGGTGGCGTCGTGGATCGCCGCCCGCGCCGACGACCAGGCGACCCGCCGGCCCTCGGCCCGGGCGCGGCGCCGGGGCAGCAACGCGGCGAGGAAACCGGCGGCCACCGCCACCAGGCCCCCGCCCAGCCAGGGCAGCACGCTCACCGTCATGATCTCTGTCTAACGCACCGCCGCCAGCGCCGCGCGCCGAGGGCGGCCGGTGCGACCTACGACGACTCGTAGCCCTCGTTGAAACCCTCCATGAACCCGCCTGCGAACCCGGAGATGACACATCCGGCACAGCACAGGATCACCAGCAGCGCCGGCACCGTTACCCACAGCACGATCGCCCATCTGCTCATCCCCTCGCTCGGCTGCTCCACGTACGCCGGCGGGTGGTACGGCTGCTGGTGGTACGCCTGCTGCTGATACGGATCCTGCTGGTAGGGGTCGTGAGGATGCATCCGGACATCGTGCCCACCGGCAGTGGCCGCCGGAAGATCCGAACGGTCCGCCGATCCTGCCGCGACGGCCCCTCGTCACGCCCGATGCGCATCGAGATGGGTCAGCACCGTCTGGTTGGCCTCCCAGCCGTCCGGGAACTTCACCGGTACGTCCAGGTGCACCCGCTCGGTCGACGGGTAAGCATCGAGCAGCTCACCGATCCCCGCCCGCGCCACCACCACGCAGGCGTGCCGGTGCCGCGACGCCAGCACGCACAGCCGCCCAGACTCCAGGTGGAACGCGGTCGCGTCGCGCCGGCCGGAGAGCGGATGCAGCACGATCGTCACGTCGTACTCCCGGCCCTGGAGCCGGTTGGCGGTGTCCACGGTGATGCCCGCCCCGGCCGCGCCCAGCCGGGAGCGGATGGCCGCGACCTGGTCGCGGTGCGCGGCCCCGACGGCGATCCGGTCCGCGGTGACCGGCGCGCCGCCCGGGGCGGCCTCGCTGACCGCGACCGCGCCGCGCGCCAGCACCCGCAGCGCCAGTTCCGCGCAGGCCGCGGCGGCGTCGGCATCGGTACGCACGGTGTGCCGGGCCGGCAGCTCGTGCAACGCCCAGCCGGTGGCGGCGGCCAGCTCGACCGCGGCGTCGTAGGCGTCACCCGCGCCGGGCTCGGTGAACGTCAGCGCACGATCGGCCGGGCCGGTCCCGGCGCGGAACCCGGTGAACGGGTAGAACGCGGCGGACACCACAGGCGCGGCCGAGTCCGGCAGCCGCCACGACACCGGAAGCCGGTGCACCGGCAGCTCCGGGTTGTGCCGCAGCAGCGTGGCCACCGCCGACTGCATCGGATCCCAGGTCAGCCCGGTCCAGCGGAACGTCTCCACGGTGCTGAACGGATCGAGCTGACCGGGGTCGCCGACGAACAGGGCCCGCTCGAACCGCCCCGCCACGCGCAGCAGCGCGTCGGCGCGCATCTGGTACGCCTCGTCCACGATCGCCCACGGCCAGCTCCCCTCGGTGACGGTGGCCCACTTGGCCGCCGTACCGATGGTGACCGCCGGGCCGCCCAGGTCGGCCACCTTTGCCGCGACCCGGACCGCCGGGTGGGCGGTGACCCGCTCGGTGGGCCGGTAGTCGGTCGCGGAGAGCCGCCCGACGCGCAGCTCCGGGGCCTTGCGGCCGAGCCGGTCGATGAGGTCGTCGACCTGCTCGTTGGTCTGCGCCACGATCATCAGCGGGTCGCCGGTGGCAGCAGTTTCGATGGCGGCGCGGACCACGAGGGTGGACTTCCCGGCGCCGGGAGGCGAGTCCACGACGACACCGCGGTGCGTGCCGTCGCGCAGATCCCGCAGCACACGCTGGATCACCTGCTCGGCTTCGTGCAAGGAAGACCCCCTGTCAAAGTCTCCGGTGGGGCCCCTTCTTAACACGCCCCGGGGCAGGACCTCGCGCCGCCGGCAGGGAGATCACCGCCCATCGATCACCTTGCACCCGGCTGCCACACTCTCGGTCAGGAACGACGGAGGAATCGCAGGTGAAACGATGGACCTTCACCGCAGTCGCGTCGGTTGTGTCATCGGTCTCGTCCTGCTGCCGTTCGGTCTCTGCACGGTCTTGTCCGGCTTGGACGACAGCACCTTTCGGTTGATCTCGGGGTTGGTCGTCGGCGCGCTCATGCTGCTCGGCGGCGTCGCGGGCATCGTCGAGGCGGTCCGGCCGTTCCGGTTCCACATCAGCTTCGAAGGCGTGACCGTCCGGACAGCCGAGCTGAACCGGCTGCTGCCCTGGGAGGAGATCGAACACCTGATCCTGTACCAGCCACCTCCGGTTCTGTCCGAGAAGAGGATGCCGTCGCCGTTGCTGCTGCTCGTACCCGCCGCCACGTCGGCCCTCGACGTTCCACTGACACACCGCAGCCCGTTGGACGACAGGCCCTGCGTGGTCCTGCTCGAAGTGCACGACGTCCGGGAGAAGACGGACCAGGTAGCCGACGCCCTCGCCCGGTACGGCGGCAGCCGTTTCATCGACCACCGCCAGATCGTCCGGCAGCGTTTCGACTCAGCCGACTTCCCGATCGAAGCGCGCGGATACGACAGGGATGCCGTCGACGCCCTCGTGCAGAAGGGCCGGGAGGCGCTGCGGTCGGAGGATCACCTGCTGCGCCTCGCAACGAAGGTACAGGTCGAGCGGGCCCTGCTCGAGTTGCCGCTCGTCGCCCACGGCTACTACCGCACCCAAGTCGACGCGTTCCTGCGGGACCTGTCCGCCGCGTTGGCACGGTTCGAGGAGGGCGACGAGGAGCCCGGCTGACGTGCCCGCACCCGCTCGCGGGCCCTTCGTACCCGAAGGGCTCGCGGCGTTCGCGAGCGGACGCCTACGGCTTGCGGGCGAGTAGCCCGACGAAGGTGTGGTAGGTGTCGGTCTGCTGCTGGGCGGGCGCGTCCGGGTCGGGACGCCACTCGGCCAGCGGCACCAGGCCCGGCTCCAGCACCGTCAGCCCGTCGGCGAAGGCGAGGATCTCCTCGTCGGTACGCCAGCGGCCGGTGCCCAGCGACTCGTTGAACACCCGCTCGACCTCGCGGGCCTTGCGGGAGCCCTCCGGATCCCGCTCACCCGGGTCGCGGAAGTGCGAGATCGCGACATAGCTGCCCGACGGCAGCGCGTCGATCAGTGCCGCCGCCACCGATCGCGGGTCCTCGTCGTCGCCGATGTGGTGCAGGATCGCGAACAGCAGGAGCCCGATCGGACGGTCGAAGTCGAGGAACCGGCGGACGTCCGGGTCGTTGAGGATCTCCTCCGGCTCCCGGATGTCGGCCTGGATCACCGTCGCGGTGCCCTCCGCGGCGAGCAGCGCCCGCCCGTGTGCCAGAACGATCGGGTCGTTGTCCACGTACACGACGCGGGCGGCCGGGTTGTGCTCGATGGCGACCTCGTGCACGTTGCCCTGGGTCGGCAGCCCCGACCCGATGTCGAGGAACTGGTCGATGCCCGCCTCGGTCACGAGGTAGCGGATCACCCGGCGCAGGAAGGCCCGGTTCGCCTGACCGGCGGCCGGCCCGTCCGGCGTGATCCGCAGGGCGTGCTCGGCGACCTTCCGGTCGACCTCGAAGTTGTCCTTGCCGCCCAGGAAGTAGTCGTAGACCCGGGCCACGCTGGGAACGGTGACGTCGATTCCGGGCGGTGCGGCCTTGTCGCGGGTCACTGGCGTCTCCAGACTCCGTGGGCGGTTCCGGGTGTTTCGGGGAGTGTAGCGACCGTACAGGGTGGACCGTCACCCCGTTTGGGACCGCTCCCAGCGGACGAGCCCGTCACCAGGACGTTCACCGGCCGACACGCCGAAGCGCGCTGACCGCCGCCCGGACCAGGTTCAAGGCACGGACCCCTCTTGACCAATTCGCCAGTAGCGCAGGCCCTTCTCGACAACGCGCCGGGTAAGACTGTGGGGCATGAGTGAAGCGCCGGTGCTCTACCTCGTCGTCTGCGCCGCGCCACCGGCCCAGCGGATCGGCGAACTCGCCGACCTGCTGATGGCCGACGGCTGGAGGATCTGCGTGATCGCCACCCCGATCGCCGCGAGCTGGCTCGACTGCGACGCGCTCGCCGAACAAACCGGATATCCGGTACGCGCGCAGTGGCGTCGACCCGGCGATCCCGAGCCGCACCCGCCGGCCGATGGCGCCGCAGTCGTGCCCGCCACGTTCAATACGCTGAACAAGTGGGCGACCGGGGCGAGCGACACGCTGGCGCTGGGAATCATCAACGAGCTGCTCGGCACCGGCGTGCCGATACATGTCTTCCCCCGGGTGAAGGCAACGCTTGCCGCGCACCCCGCCTACGGGCCGAACCTGCGGCGGTTGCGCGATGCGGGAGTAGTGGTACACGACGCCGATGTGCTGAGGACACCGGACGAGATGACGCCGAGCCACTGGGCGGCGGTGGTCGACGTGTTGCGCGCGGCCCGAACCGGCGCCTGACAGGAGCGGGGGCACCTGGCGATTGAAGCGGAACGCAGCGCCAGAGGAGCGCTTCTTTCGTCTCGGGTCGTTGCCTTCGCCCGGAGTGTCGAGGAGCCGGCAGACCTGGTGGTGCCGCACCGACGAGTATCGATTGGCGGTGAGGTCCCCAGGTGTCCAGCACTCCGCCCGACGTACACGGGCCTCAGCGCAGCTCCGTTACCCACACGCCCCGCCGTGACCATCTCGTAGTCCGCAGCGCCCACCGCCGGGCAGCCGCACGTCACACCAGACCCGGTACCGCAGGTGCTGCGCGTCCTCCTCGCTGAGCGTCGTCTCACCGAAGTCGACGACATCCAGGTGCCCGAGCGACCGGGCGAGCGCGGCGGCCAGCTCGACGGCGGCGTCCCGGCCGGCCAGCGTGGTCGGCAGGTGGACGATCCAGCGCGGCTCAGTCATCGTGGCCGCGCCGCCGGCAGCCGTTGTGGCGGGACTGCCACTGCCGCAAGGCCTGGCGAATCCGCTCCGACTCGGTCCGCGCCGTGGTCAGCTCCCGGTGCAGGCGGTCCATCTCGTCGGCGACCCGGCACAGGTAGTCGTGCACCTGCGCCGGGTCCAGCCCACGCCAGCGGGTGTCGAAGACGGCGCTGCGCACCTGGTACGCCTGCACCCGCTCGCCGGTCACGTAGATCACGACGCCGCCGTCCCGGCCGCCATGGCCTCGTCGGGCAGCCCGGCCGCGGCGAGCGTCGCCCTCCCCCACCGGGCCAGCCGGCAGGGGTACGGGACGCGCTCGCTGCGGCACAGCGGTCCCTGCGGCCAGTGCTCGGGCACGTGTACGCGCACGGCCAGCGCGGCGACGAGCAGTTCCTCGTCGGTGACCGGGGTGAGGACGGGAAAGTCGGCGAGTACGGCGGACATCGGCAGGCGCCTCCGGGTCGGGTCTCGTGGAGTGGCGCCGGGGCGGGCGGGGACGGCGGGAGCCGCGATCGGGGGACGCGGTGCCGCCGGAGCCCAGCACCCGCCCCGGGCCATGCGCTGACCATCAGTCCTTCTCCGCAGGAGGCGCATGCCCTGATGATCGTGGCCGCCATGCACATCCCGCATACGCTCGGTCACCCTTACGAAACGTGGAGCCATATGCACGGCACGTATACCGGGCCGCTCCGGAGCGGGTTGAATGGCTAGGCTCGACTTCGGACACAGGTTCTCCGCGAACGGCGAGGTTGCCGGTGACACCTGCGAACTGCCCCCGCTGCGGCGGCCGCCTGGCGCGCGACAACAGCACGGGGCGCTGCGCGCCCTGCCAGGCCGCCGAACGCGACCGCCTCAGCACGCCGCCCAGGGTGCCCGACTCGTTCTGGGACCATGAACCGGTACGGACGGCGCTGGCCCGGCGGCATCTCGGGCAGGTGATCCGGGCGTACCGCCACCACCCGTACCACGGGCGGAGCCCGCTGCCGCAGAGCGTGGTCGCGGGGTGGCTGGGGATCACGCAGGCACAGTTGAGCCGGATCGAGAACGGTCCCGCACTGGTGCATCTCGACCGGCTGACGCATTGGGCGACCGTGCTCCGCATCCCGCCGAGGTCTCTCTGGTTCTCAGTCGGTCCAGACTCCCCGGTCAGCGCTCCGGCCGACGGGATCCGCGCAACACCAGACCGGGGCCGACGAACCCTTCTGGCCGGCATCGCTGCGGTGTCGGCAGGAGCTGGGCTGGTCGGGGTCGCTGAGCAGCCCCGGCCCCGGCGTATCGGCAGTGCGGACGTCTCTCGGCTGAACGCGGTCCTGGAGCTCTACCGGTCGGTCGACTACGAATGCGGTGGCGGCCTGCTATATCGGGAGGTCGCGCGGTTCGCGGAGTCGGTATACGGAATGCTCGACTGGTCACACGCGCCCGGGCTGACACCCCGCCTGGTCGCGGCGGTTGCGGCGGCGCGTCAGTTGGCCGGCTGGACCGCGCTGGACGCCGGACGGCACGCGGACGCTCAGCGGCATTTCGCCGCCGGCGAGCGGGCCGCGATCTCCGCTGACGATGCCCCGCTGGCGGCCCTGATCCGCTACTCGCAGGCCAAGCAGCTACAGCACCTTCGACACAATCAGGATGCCCTGGCCGCGCTGAGGCTGGCCCACTCAAAGCTGGGGTCCCGGGCAACCCCGGCCGTGAAGGCGCTGCTCCGGGGCGCGGAGGCAGCCTCGACAGCCGCGCTCGGCGACCACCGCCACGCGCTGAGCCTTCTCGGTCAGGCGAGTGATCAGTTCGAGCGGGTGGATCCCGAGCGTGAACCGACCTGGATGGCCTTCTACGATCGTGGCGAGCTGCTAGCCCAGTACGGCCGCGTGTACCGCGACATGGCCCGGCAGGCCGGAACGCACGCCGCACAGGCGGTGCGGAGCGTCGAGGAGGCGATCGTCGCTTTCGGCCCGGCGAACGTCCGCAGCATGGTCCTGAACGAGGTCGGCTTGTGCAGCGCGCTCTTCCTCACCGATGAGCCCGAGCGGGCGGTCGCTGTCGGCACGCGCGTGGTCGAGCAGTCGCGTGCGCTGAGTTCCAGTCGAGTGGTTGATCGAGTAATCAACCTGCGCCGCGATCTCGGACGGCACCGCCGCCTTCCCGTCGTTGCCGAATTCGAACGGACGCTCATCGCACGAGCTGCGGCCACGGCATGAGCGGACGGTTCTCGGAAGAAGCGATGACCCGCGCCATGCGGGAGATCGCCGGCGGCCTCGACGTGCCAGCCGACGACGCTCGGCTCCTGCGGCTGACCAACAACGCCGTGTTCGCGCTGCCGGCATCCGGGCTTGTCATCCGCATCGCGCGGACGCACCGGCTCCGGGACCGGATGACGAAGGTCGTTCACCTCGCGCGATGGTTCGCCGAGCTGGACGCGCCCACGATCCGGCTGGCGCCTGGCGTGCCGCAGCCAGTGGCGGTCGGTGACTTGGTTGCCTCGGTGTGGACTTACGTGGCACCCGCCGCGCCTACCCCGACGGTCGATGACCTCGGCTCGGTGCTGCGGCGGTTTCATGCGCTCGGACCCCCACCCTTCCCACTGGCCACCTGGGATCCGATCGGGGATGCGCGTCGACGCCTGGCGGATGCCGACGGGTTGGGCGCAGAGGACCACGACTACCTGGTGACGTGGTGCGACCGCTTGGAGCCGCAGGTCGCCGATCTCAACCGGCGCGCGGAGCAGTCGCTCATCCACGGGGACGCACACGTCGGCAACCTGCTCCGGGAGGCATCGGGCGGCATCCTGCTCTGCGACTTCGACGCCACTTGTCTTGGGCCTTGGCAGGTGGACCTGGCAGCGGTCGCTGTGGGCGGGGCCCGCTTCGGAAAGACCGGGGCGCATCGGGCGCTCGCCAAGGCGTACGGGTACGACGTGATGTCCGACCGCAACTGGCCGCTTCTGCGGGAAGCCCGCGAGCTCAAAATGATCGCTGCTGCCACGCCGCTTCTCGCGAGTTCGGCGAGCGTCGCGGCCGAATTTGCCAAGCGATTGCAGTCAGTTTCGCAAGGCGAGCACGGTCTACGTTGGAAGCCATTCGCCGATCTCGTCTGAGAGCCTCTCGGCGAGCGACTGCCGCCCCGGTGGGATCCTGTGCTTGTGCTGGAGAATCTGCGACCACAGCACCAGACCGCAGCGGAGACCGAGGGTCTGGTGGAGCAGCTTGTGGACGTGTACCTCGATGCGCACCCCGACGACGGCCCGCGCTACACGGCCGAGCGGTGCGAACAGCAGCGCGCCGCACACATGCCCCGGGGAAGCTGGGGGCTGGTGACGGCCTACGTCGATGACGAGTTGGTCGGCTACGTCTACGGCTTCCCGCTCGGATCCGATACGCGTTGGTGGGACGGCATCCACGAACCGGTACCGGACGGCTTCATGGACGAAGACGGGCAACGGACTTACGCGGTCTGCGAACTGGTGGTGCGGCGATCGTGGCAACGCCGGGGTATCGCGAGGGCGCGCCACGATCGGCTCCTGAGCACCCGGCGGGAAGAGAGGGCCACGCTGCTCGTACGACCCGACCACACTGCCGCCCAGCAGGCGTATGACTCCTGGGGTTGGCGATCGGCCGGGTGGCTCCAGCCGACACGCGAGGGCGCGCCTCTGTTCGAGGTCCGCACGAAGGTACTCACGTTGCGCTCCTAGAGCCTTCAGAACACAAGCAGGAGTGCCTCTTCCAGCCTGTGACGCCATGCCATAAGTCGCCGCGGTCGGGCCGGCCTACGTGGTTCCCGATCACTAGCCGTTCAGTGGAAGGAGGGCCGTGGTTGGCATGACAGTATGTCGATCATGGCAGATGCGGCTCTCGACCTCCGCCTTCGCAAAGCAGCTGCTGCTTGGCTGAACGAACGAGCACAGCGCCAACAGGAACTGGCGACGAAGGCAGAGCTGGCGCAGTTCATCTTCGAAGGCCGACGAGTCGCTCTCCTGGATCCACAGCGCGGTATCCGTAAGCCTGCGTTTCTTGATGCAGCGCTGTCCATCCGCACAACGTTTACCCCGCCGTGCCACCCACCGCCTTACGAGGACCGAGAGGGACCGGACGGGCTCCTCCGATACAAGTATCGTGGAGACGACCCCAACCACCATGAGAATATCGCGTTGCGTCGCGCGTACGAACAGCGTCTACCACTGATCTGGTTCGTTGGCATCGCACCTGCTCTCTACCTGCCGCGGTATCCGGTGTGGCTGATCGCGGACGAACCGGAACAACTGCAGTTCGCGGTTGCGCTTGACGAGGCACAGCGCTTGATCCAGCCGGGAAGCGCATTCGATACGGACAGGCGAAGGTACGTCGAACGTCTGACGAAGCTGCGTCTTCACCAGCCGGTTTTCCGAGCCAGGGTGATACAGGCCTATGGGACGACCTGCGCGATCTGCCGGCTGCGCCACCGGTCGCTGCTGGACGCTGCCCACATCATCCCTGACGGCCAACCGGCGGGCGATCCGATCGTGCCCAACGGCCTAGCCCTCTGCAAGATTCATCACGCGGCGTTCGATCAGAACATCATTGGAATCCGACCCGACCACCGAGTCGAGGTGCGTCCCGACATCCTGAAGGAAGTCGATGGACCGATGCTGCGTCATGGAATCCAGGAAATGCATGGATGCCAGATTGCACTGCCTAAGGAGCGCTCTGCTCATCCCCATCGTCAAAGGCTTGAGGCACGCTACGAGAAGTTTCGGGCGGCCGCCTAGAAGATCGCCTGTTAACTGGGCTCTGTCGGCCGGGCTGACGCTGGCCAGACCCGGGAAAGCAGCACCGCGATCCCACCCGCGAGCACCCCGACCATCGTCCCGGTGACCAGGCTCGACATGACCGCCGCACCCCGCACCAACGCTTCCCGCGCCCCCGGCTCCAGCCCGGCCAGCCCCGGCGCGTTCATCCCCAGCGACGAGTCCCAGAACACCTGGTGCCCGACCGCCAGGAACACCCCGTACAGCGCCCCGATCACCACTGTCGTCAGGAACGGGCGCGGCGGCCGTCGCCACAGCACGGCGGCCACCCAGCACAGCGGCGGTCCGACCGCCAGCAGCGCGGCCACGACAGTGCCCTCCGGCACCACGTCCAGGTCGTGCAGTGCCACGCGCGGGGCGGCCGGCGCGGCCAGCGCGACGAGCGCCGGCCAGGAGAACCCGAGGGTACGGCGACCCGCGCTCATCGGGTCACCTCCGCCGGCCCGGAGTCCGGTGCCGAAGCGAGTGCCGACTGCGGAACGGACGCGGTCGAACGCACGAATCTCAGCAACGCGACGAACGCCAGCACGGCCGTCACCGCGCCTCCGGCGAAACGCACCCAGTGGCCGGCGACGAACTCGGCCGCGACCTGACGCAGGTACTCCGGCGAGTGCGTCCCCACCGGGTCCACGAACATGATCTCGTTGCGCGGCCAGAAGAAGACAGCGGAGAACAGGAACTCGCAGACGACGAAGACGGCTGTGGCTCCGGCGACCCACCAGCGCAGCCGCCGGTCGCGCCAGGTGAGCAGCGTCGCGGCGACGCTGCTCAGGATCACCGACGCGCCGAGCGGCGGGAAGTAGTCGTGCGGGCCGCCGTGGACGAGGAACTCGCGGGCCCGGTCGAGCGAGGCGGGCGCGTCGTTGAAGACGTTCGGGTAGAGCATCACGGTTTCGGCGGCGACCCCGCCGAACGACATCATCGACGCCCAGACCATCACAATAAGGGCGAACCAGGTCAGTCTTGTGCGTACCACGAGGGTTATCCTCACGTTTCGGGGACGCCATCGACGCTAGGTCGGCCGTCCTCGGCCGTCGTCCGCGTGGCCGCGCGACCGGATGTCGCTTCTCGGCGTACGCCTCGGGGTCGTCCCTGACGCCTGCGGACGACAGCGGTGAGGGTCCGCGCGGACCTAGGCTCGAAGGCGTGCCCGACACCTCACCCACCCGCGCCGATGTGCTGCTCGCGGCGGCCACGCTCGGCCTGGTCGTGGTGGCCGTGGCGGCCGACCGGCCCTCGCCCGGCAGCGCGGCGCTCGCGGTCGTGGTCGGCGCGGTGCTCGGCGGGCTGGTGCTGTGCGCCAGGCGGTGGCCGCTGCCGGCGCTGCTGGCCACGGCGATCGTGATCCTCGGGTACTACGCGCTGGACCTGCCGCCCGTAGGGGTGGCCGCCCCGGCCGCGGCCGTCCTCTACCGGGCGTCCGAGCGCGGGCGTGTCGTCCCGGCCGCCGTCGTGGCCGGGAGCCTGCTGGCCGTCTCGGTGGCCGCCCGGCTGGCCGAGGGGGACGACATCGCGGTCGTGGTGGGTACGGAACTCGGCTCCGAGGCGGCGCTGCTGCTCGCCGTCCTCGCCCTCGGTGACGCGGTACGCAACCGCCGGTCGCTGCGGGCGGCGCTGGTCCGGCAGGCGGTCGCGGCGGACGAGGAGCGGCACCGGGAGGCGACCCGTCAGGTCGAGGCGGAACGGCTGCGCATCGCCCGGGAGGTGCACGACACGCTCGGGCACACCATGTCGGTGATCACGTTGCAGTCCGCAGTCGCCGGGGAGGCGCTCGCCGACGGCGATCCGGCGCAGGCGGAGAGCGCGCTCGCAGCGATCCGGTCGGTGAGCGGCAGCGCGATGGCGGAGTTGCGGGCGACGCTCGGCACGCTGCGCCGTGAGCCCGGGCCCCGGGAACCGGTCCCCGGCTTCGACCGGCTCCCGGCGCTGGTGGACGGCGTTCGCCGGGGTGGGCTGGCGGTCGACCTGCGGGTCGAGGGTCCGGTGGACACGCTGCCCGCGGTGGTGGGCAGCACCGTCTACCGGGTCGTGCAGGAGGCGTTGACGAACGTCCTGCGCCACGCCGACGCCACCCGGGTCTCCGTGACGGTTCGCGCCACGCCCGGCCGGCTCGCGCTGGAGGTGGTGGACGACGGCCGCGGCGGCCCGCCCGCCGGGGACGGGGCGGGCCAAGGCTTGCGCGGCATGGCTGAGCGCGTGGCCCTGCTCGGGGGCACCGTCGAAACCGGCACGAGCGGCGGCTTCCGCGTATCGGTCCGCCTGCCGCTGACGGGAGCCGCCGCGTGAACCCGATCCGTGTCGTCCTCGTCGACGACCAGCACCTGGTGCGTACCGGCCTGCGCGCGCTGCTCGACCGGGCGGCGGACATCGAGGTGGTGGGTGAGGCCGGTGACGGCGGCAGCGGCCTCTCGGTGGTACGGGAGCAGCGGCCCGACATCGTGCTGATGGACGTCCGGATGCCCGGCGGGGACGGGCTGGCGGCGACCCGGCGGATCCTGACCGACCCGACGCTGGACGGCGTCCAGGTCGTCATGCTCACCACGTTCGACGACGACGAGTACCTGTTCGAGGCGATCCGCGCCGGGGCGGCGGGTTTCCTGCTCAAGGACACCCCGCCGGACGCGCTGCGGGACGCGGTCCGGACCGTGGCCGGTGGCGACGCGCTGCTCTCCCCCGCGGTCACCCGGCGGGTGCTCGCCGCGGCGGCCCGCTCACCGGTGGCCGACCCGGCGCGGCTGGCCGGACTGACCGCACGGGAACGGGACGTACTCGCGCAGGTGGGCGCCGGACGGTCCAACACCGAGATCGGGCAGGCGTTGTTCCTGAGCCCGGACACCGCCCGCACCTACGTGAGCCGCCTGTTGCAGAAGCTGAACGCCCGCGACCGGGCACAGCTCGTCGTCATCGCGTACGAGAGCGGGCTGATCCGCCCCGGCGAGGGCTGAGCCGCGTCGGGGCGGGCCGCAGTCAGACCGGCGTCGCGTCCGCCGATTCAGGCGCCGCGTGCCGGCCGCCACCACCGCCGTTGCGCCGCTCGTCGCCGTGCCCCGGCCACCACGCCTTGTGGCCGATCAGCCCAGTCAGCGCCGGTACGAAGAACATCGACATGACGAACGCGGACAGCACGATCCCGATCGCCACCGCGAAGCCCATCTGCTGGAGGAACGAGATCGGCGCGAGCATCAGCACCCCGAACGTACCGGCCAGGATGAGCCCGGCGGCGGCGACCGTCGGGCCGGCGTGTTCCACGCCGATCGCGGCGGCTTCGTGCGGTTCGTGGCCCTCGCGCGCCTCCTCGCGTAGTCGGGCGATCATCAGAATGTTGTAGTCGGTGCCGATCGCCACCACGAACAGGTACAGGATGATCGGCAGCTGGAACGTCACGCCCGGGTTGCCCTGGAGCCCCTGGAACACGTAGACGGTGGCACCGAGCGTGGCGGCGAAGTTGAGCAGCACCGCGATCACCAGGTAGACCGGCGCGACGAGGCTGCGCAGCAGCAGCGCCAGGATGATCGCGATCAGGAGCGCGGCGGCCGGGAGGATCACCGACAGGTCCCTGTTGTTCGCCGAGTTGATGTCCGCGAAGATCGCGGTGGCGCCGCCGACGAGCGCCTTGGTGCCGGGCGGAGCCGCCTCGTGCACCGCGTCCCGCAGGTCGTCGCGGACCAGCGTGATCGCCTCGTTGGACATCGGGTTCTCGTCGAGCAGCAGGTTGATCCGGGCGACGCTCGGGTCGGTGGGGCTGCGCTCCGGCGGCTGCGCCTGCCCGACGCCGGGCGCGCGCGCCGCTGCGGCGGCGAAGTCGTTCACCTGCTGGTCGGTGAGCGGGCTGCCGTTGCCGGTGGTCAGGTAGACCTCGGTGGGCGCGAGCGCCCCGGCGGCGAACCCGCGCTGGAGGTCCTGGGCGGCCCGCGCCGACTCGGTGTCCTGCGGGAATCCGGCGCTGAAGTCGTAGTCGGCCTTGTAGCCGAGCACCCCGGCGGCGAGCGCCACGAGCAGCACACCGGAGGCGGCGGCCACGACGGCCGGACGGCGGCCGACGACGGCGCCGAGCCGCCGGGACAGCGTCGCCTTGGGCGGACGCTGCCACGCCTTTGACGGCCAGAACACCCACCGGCCGAGCAGCGATACGAGCGCCGGGATCAGCGTCAGCGAGGTGACGAGCATGACGCCGACGGCGATGGCGAGCGCCGGGCCGAGCGAGCCGAAGAAGCCGAGCGAGGCGAGCAGCAGCACCAGGAACGCCACGATCACCGCACCGGCTGCGGAGGTGATGACCTCGCCGACCCGCTGCACCGAGACGATCATCGCGGTGCGCTTGTCGTCGCCGGCGCGCAGCCGTTCCCGGTAGCGGAACAGCAGGAACAGGATGTAGTCGGTGCCGATGCCGAACAGCACGATCAGCAGGATGGTCTGCAGGTCCTGGCTGACGTTGAGGTCGAACGCCTTGCCGGCGGCGGCGACCAGCCCGGTGGTGACGGACATGACGACGCTGATCACCACCACCGGCAGCAGCGCGGCGATCGGGCTGCGGAAGATGATCAGGATCAGTCCGATGATGAGGACGATGGTGGCGACACCGACGACCGCGAACGCCTCGTTGAACGTGTCCTCGTTGTCGACGAAGCTCGCCACGTCGCCTGCCACCCCGGCGGTCAGGCCGCTGCCGGCCAGGTCCGGGCCGAGGGCGGCGCGCAGGTCGCGTACCGCGTCGAGCAGGCGTGGGTCGTCGGGGCTGTCGGCGTCGAGACCGACGGTGACCACCTGCACCGACTTGTCCGGCGCGACGGCCTGCGGGCCGGTCAGGTAGCCGGAGGTCTGCGGGATGTTCCGGGCCTTGAGCGCGGTGGCGAGCTGACCCACGCGCGCCTCGTCGGCCGCTGTGAGCGGCTTGCCGTCGCTGCGTTTGACCACGACGGTGGCGGTGGCGGTGGCGGCCTGCGGGAACGACTTCGCGGCCAGCTCGGTGGCCTGCACCGACTCGTAGGTGCGCGGCAGGAAGCTCTCCTGGTCCGCGGAGGTGATGTCGCTCAGCGAAGGACTGGCGGCGATGATCGCGATCGCGGCGACGACCCAGCCGCCGATCACCCACCAGGCCTTGCCCACGACGAATCTGCCCAGGCGCTCGAACATCGTTTCCCCCGTGTGTTCGGCTGTGTCGCACGCGATCCTACGCTGTGTGAGCAATCCCTTTCGGACGGCTCGCGGACTTTCGTCGATGATCCGGGTGGTCGAGGATCGACAGATGAGCGTGCGGCTGCCCGGTCCCGGAGTGCTGACGGCCTGGTTGGCGGCGACCGTCCCGGCCCCACTCGTGGTCTACGAGTGGACCCACAGGTGGGAGGAGGAGCAGCCGGTCTCCACCGCGCTGTGGTGGCCCGTGCTCGCGTCGCCGGCGCTCGCCGCCGTGCTGGCGGCCCGCCAACCCCGGCGCGCCGCCGCTGCCGTCGGCGTGTCCACGCTGGTCACGACCGTGCTTCTTGCGGTGTCACTGGCCTTCTTCCGGTGGGTCGTGCCGCTGACCGGCGAGGCCCTCTGGGGGCGGGCAATGCTCGGCGGCGCGGCGCTCGCGGTGGCCGGGGCGCTGATCGGGTACGCCGTCGGCGGGCGCCTGCCCCGCCGGGCCGGCCCGGCGTCGCGGCGCGGCTATCTGATCGGCGGGTTCGCCGTCGTGTTCGGCGCGCTGCTGGCGCAGTCCGCGGTACGGCTCGGCGCCGAGGACAGCACGATCGGAGAACCCCCTCGGGAGTACGGCGGCGTCGGCCCGTACGCGACGTCTGCGAGCCGGTTCACGGCGCCTGCGGCCGGGGCGTACGCGATCTTCGCGCTGGGTTTCTCCCCGGTGGACCCGGACTGCCGCCTCACCGGCGGCGGCTCGCGGGTCCAGGCGGCCGAGCCGGTCTCCGTCCCGCCGGGCGGCTACGGCAGCGACGCCGCCGTCTATTCCTGGGTGGCGACAGTGCGGGTGCCGACTCCCGGTGCGTGGACGCTCGACTGCCGCACGGACGACCCGGAGGCGTCCTACGTGGTGGGTGACGTGCCGCAGATCAGGGGCGCGGTAGGCGAGATGATCCACTGGCCGGCGGGCGTGATCTGGCTGCTCGGCACGGTGCCCGGCCTGCTGGTCGTCGCGGACACCGCCCGGCGGAGACGAGCTACTTGCCGCCTTCCGAGGTGAGGCCCTGCCAACCGTCGGCGCCGGTCACCGTCGGATTCGGCAGCGAATAATGGCTGATACTGGCCGCGTCCGCCTCTCTGATCCGGTCCACCAGTGCGTAGACGATCGCATTGAGCGCAAGGTGCTGCGCTCGGGTGGTCACCACGGTCATGTCCACGATGTCACTGTCTGGCACTTCTGCCCGTCGCACGACAAGACGCCCGTCGCCCCACTCCTCGTTCTGCTCCAAGCCGCACCTCCGTCAATCCGTGCCGTTAGTTGAATGGCCAGGCTCAACGTGCTTGTTGGCCACCGCTCGCTCCTGTGCCTTCAGGTAATACCTCGTGGCTTGCTGGCGCTGCCGAATCAGGAAGGTCGCGAGGACCAACGCCAGGAAGGACAGCCCCAACCAGAGGAC
The DNA here is from genome assembly GCF_027497355.1 of Micromonospora sp. WMMA1947. Taxonomy (NCBI): domain Bacteria; kingdom Bacillati; phylum Actinomycetota; class Actinomycetes; order Micromonosporales; family Micromonosporaceae; genus Micromonospora; species Micromonospora sp. WMMA1947. The sequence continues at coordinate 852,432 of NZ_CP114909.1, forward strand.
GTCGCTATGGATCTTGTGTGGAAGCCCGGCCAGGCTCAGGGCAACCTCGGTCGGCAGGCGTTTCGCGGCGTCGAGCACGTACAGCAGCACGCCTGCGAACGAAAGTAACATCACCGACTGAAGGCCGAAGTACGCAATGAGCGAAGCGCGGCCGACCCGCTCCTGGTCGAGTCCTCGGCCCAAGGCGCCTGCAACAAACGCCGGCAGCGCCAGCACGAGCGCGGGCAGACCGACGGCAGCCGCTGCGTTGTCCAGACCAGCGCGGGACAGCGTGAAGAAGAGAAGAACGATAGCGGTCAGCGTGGCGAGAGTCGCTGCGTTGCCTAGTGCGCCCGGCGGAATCTCTCGCAGGTAGACGATCGATTTGAAGTCCCAGGACACGCGCTCGCCAGGGGCGATGGACCTCAGGTCACCCCAGCGCCCGTGTCGGCGGACGTACAGATGCGCCACGGGGCGAGCCTGCTCGTGGTGGAGCCGGACATACTGTTGAAACCCATTGATCTTGAAATGGCGTTGACGAAGTATGTCTCGCCCACCCAACACCTCGAGATGATGACTGAAGACATAGCAACCCGCCGGGGCAAGCAGTTCAAAATGGTAGCTGTCTGCTTGTAGCGCTCGCGTCATCGGTACGTCGAGCGTAAATGGCGCCAAGCCGAAACGAGCCCTCAGCTTCTCATACGGGCTGACATGCATCCTTTCGGGCGAATAGAGGGAGCTGTAGGTGACCAGGACGTTCATCGTCTCCGGAACCGGCACCTCGCCGACCACAACGTAACTCTTGGCGAGCACCTTACAGATGTCGAGAATTTTGTCTCGCCAGACCGGGGAGATCTCCTCGCTGAGGCCAGTGATCTGCTTCAGCGCATCCTGAACCTCTTCCCATGCTGATTTGGGGGCATCCGTCGGTCTCGTCCCGCCGACTCCGACCGGAGCCGCAGCAGGCCGGCAGATCGCCACGATGACCCGGGCCATGATGTCCCGGTCAGATTTCCTGAGTGCGGGGGAGCTGAGATGTTGACCCGTCTCCTGCCAAGCCAGCAGAAAGAGGGACTCGATCGCGAGCGCGGTGAGGCCGCGAACTTCCCGTTGGGAAAGAACAGGGATGGTCTCCCCTTTCGCGTCCGTGGCGCTCACTAGGTCGAATAGCAACCCCTTCCGCGCAGTCACCAGGGGGATCAGTACACCGGTCGAACCTCGTCCACTTCGTTCGCCGCCCTCCGCTGCCGTCGAACGGGGATCGGCGCCGACGTGCTCGGGCGAACCGGTTTCGTCGCTGTAGTTGGGTCGACGGGCCGGCTGCGGCAAGTCGATCCGATATTGCAGCGTCGTCCTGACACGGAGCATCCGCCCGCTCGGCTCGACCTCGTCGTGGACCCTCGCCAGCGAGCGTGGCGGATCGAGCAAGAGATTGATGAAGCAGGCGATCGCATATGGGTCGTAGTTGCGGGCGACATAACTCGCGGCCTCCTGTATCTCCTCCCGGCTCGGGGATTCAGCGACGGGCGCGCCGGGTGCCATTGCTTTGAGATTGGGATTTTCCCGCAGCAGCGCCAGCGCCAGGCCGGCGCCCGCCGCCAGGGCTCCGAAAATGATATGCACAGCCAGGTTCGCCCACGGAAACTCCACCAGCGCCATGAAGAGAAACAGCAGGAGGAGCGCTGTCACCGCCAAGAAGGCAAGTCGCTTAGGCAGCATGCCGAATCCCTCGGATCGGCTGACCTCCGGAAGATCTGATGCCATAGGCCACGCTCCCCGGTTTTCGGCACCTGGAGGCCCTGACCGGCCACCGAGTGCAGTTCACCTCTGCGGTCTTATGCACTTCCGTACGTCCATAGTGCCAACCACTACATAAATGTCAACGGACGCTTCGGTCCGTCCTGCAGGCACAGCGGGGAGGCGCGCCCGTTTCAACCCGCCTGGTCGGGATTGACAAGGGACATTGGCTCCTTCACGCCCGCCCGCGCGCTGTCGCGTATGCGACAGCACCGGAGCGGATGGATCTGCGGTTCCGGTGCCCGGGGGAAGTGTCGTAGAGAGCCCGTAGCCTGGGGCGGTCAACGACGATCGCAGGGAGGCGACGTGCTCGACCACTTCTCCGTAGCGGTGCGCGATCTGGCGGCCAGCGGCGCCTTCTACGACGCCGTGCTGGCTCCGCTGGGCGGGCGCCGGCTCATGGAGCCCGGCCCGATCGGCTACGGCGTCGACAAGCCCGACTTCTGGGTGGAGCCCGCCCCGGCCGCTGCCACGCCGGTGCCGGTGCACATCGCGTTCACCGCCGCCGACCGCCCCACGGTGCGGGCGTTCCACGACGCGGCGGTGGCGGCCGGCGCGGAGGTGCTGCACGCGCCGAAGGAGTGGCCGGAATACCACGCCGGCTACTACGGCGCGTTCGTCCGCGACCCGGACGGCAACAACGTCGAGGCGGTCTGCCACCGTCCGGAGTGAGTCCGGTTGCGTCGGCGATGCAGGATGGGCCGGTGGAGATCGAACCGGTCGAGCACGCTCCGGAACGCGCCATCCGCCTCGCCTGGCTGGGCCAGCGCTGGCACGACCTCACCTTCCTGCACTGGGCGGTCCCGCCGGAACGGGTGGCGCCGCTGCTGCCCGCGGGCACCCGGCCGGACACGTTCGACGGGCTCACCTACGTCGGGCTGATCGGGTTTCAGATGGTCGGGCTGGGGCTCGGGCGTGGTCCGGGCGTGCCCTACTTCGGCACCTTCTGGGAGACGAACGTCCGGCTCTACTCGGTCGACGGCTCGGGGCGGCGCGCTGTCGTGTTCCGCTCGCTCGACGCGTCGCGGCTGGTGCCCGTGCTGGTGGCGCAGCTGAGCCTGCGCCTGCCGTACAAGTGGTCGGCGATGCGGCTGGACCGTTCCGGTGACACGCTCACCTACCGGTGCCGCCGCCGCTGGCCCGGTCCGCCGGGCGCGACGAGCCGGATGACGGTCCGCGTCGGGGCGCCCGTTCCCGAGCCGACGCCGCTGGAGCACTTCCTCACCGCACGCTGGGGCCTGCACACCCGCGCGTACGGCCGCACCCTGCACGTGCCGAACTGGCATCCACAGTGGCCGCTGCACCGTGCCGAACTGCTGCACCTGGACGACGAACTGGTCACCGCCGGGGGCCTGCCGGCACCGGACGGGCCGCCGGTGAGCGTGCTCTACTCCCCCGGCGTCCCCGTCGTCTTCGGCAACCCCACGTCGGCCCGATGACGCCACCCTGATCGACGCCAGATCGGCGGAGTGGCGGCATCCGGCGCACCGGGACACCGCCACCTCCCCGATGTGGCGGCGGCACGTCCGCGCGGCGCCGAGGCGAGCGCGGTCAGCGCAGCGGGTCGTGGGTGCCGTGCGGCACGTCGGGGCGGCATCGGCGTACCCGGTCGGCGGCCATCCGACCGCCCACCGCCAGCCCGTACCGCTCGACGGCGGCGAGTCCGTACGCGCTGCACGTCGGCGTGTAGCGGCAGGTCGCCGGCCAGCGGTGCGACAGCCAGCGCCGGTAGCCGAGGATGGCGGCCCGGCCGGCCCGGTCCACGGCGGGCCGGCGCACGAGGCCGGCGGTCACCGAGCCGAGGGTGAGCAGCATCGAGAAGAGGCCCAGGTCGCAGCAGCCCGGCCCGTCACAGGTGGGCACGTCGCAGTTGCACCAGTCCCGGCTCTTCTTCTTGTTGTGGTGCCGCTTCCGAAAGATCACCACGTCATGATGCGACACGCCTGCCAGTGTCGAATGAGGCGACCGGACCTGGTCCGGTGTGATCGGGTCGTCGTCGGGCCGGGAACCTAGCGTCGAAGGCGTCACCAAGGAGGGAACAACGGGTGCTGGATCGGCTCAACGCCGCGCTGGACCACCTCGAACAGCGGCTCGACCAGCCGCTCGACGTGGCCGCGCTGGCCCGGGTAGCGGGCGTGTCGGAACACCACTTCGGCCGGCTGTTCTCGGCGCTGGCCGGGCTGCCGCTGTCGGAGTACGTGCGCCGTCGCCGGATGACGCTGGCGGGCGCCGACGTGCTCGCCGGCCGGGAGTCGCTGCTCGACGTGGCGGTCCGCTGGGGGTACGGCTCGAACGAGGCGTTCGCCCGCGCGTTCCGGGCCGTGCACGGTGTCGGGCCGACGCAGGCCCGGCAGGCCGGTGTGGTGCTGCGGTCCCAGCCCCGGATGTCCTTCCGGCTCGTCGTCGAAGGGAACACCAGCATGGACTACCGGATCGTGACCAAGGACGCCTTCCGGCTCGCCGGGTTGACGGCGCGGGTGCCGCTCGTGCACGAGGGGATGAACCCGCACATCGTGGCGTTCGTCAGGGGCATCGACCCGGCCACCGTACGCCGCATCGAGGCACTGTCCGACCAGGAGCCGCACGGCATCGTCAACGTCAGCGCCGAGCTGACCGGTTCCCGCGACGAGGGCACCGAGCTGGACTACTGGTACGCGGCGGTCACCGGCGCGGACGTGCCGGACGACCTGCGCAGCCTGCCGGTCGAGGCCGGTGACTGGGCGGTGTTCTCCAGTTCCGGCGCGTTCCCGGTGGCGGTGCAGCACCTGTGGCGGGCCGTGTTCACGTCCTGGTTCCCGTCCAACCCGTACGAGACCCGGCCGGGGCCGGAGATCTCGCGGGTGCGGGTCGCCGCGGACGGCGGCACCGCCGACGCGGAGCTGTGGATCCCGGTGCGCCGGGTCTAGGGTCGCGCCGCCGCTCGCGCCACCGCCGCGGCTCGCGCCAGCGCGGCCGGCACGTCGTGCACGTGGTACGGATGTTCGCCCGGCTCGATCGCGGCGAGGAACATCGCGTACACGGCGGCCAGCCGCAGCGGCGCGACCGGTCGCAGCAGGTCGACCGCCCGGCGCGGGTCGCTGCCCGGCACGTCGACGCGCCAGCGCCGGGCCCACGCGTCGACGAGCCGGTCGGCGGCGTCCGCGGCCTCGGTGAGACGCAGGATGTCGAAGGCGGGGTGGCCGACGAACGAGTCCGCCCAGTCGATCACCGTCCGGTGCCCGTCGTCGCCGCGGACGTTACCGGGGTGCAGGTCGCCGTGCACGAGCGTGTCCGGCAGGCCGCAGTCGCCGACCTGCCGCAACCGCCGGTCGAGCCCGTCGAGCAGATCCGCGGCGGCCGACACGTCGTACCCGGCGAGCCGCTCGTGGATCCAGCCCGCCAGCCGCGCCCCGCGCAGGTCGGGCACCCCGGCCGCGACCAGCTCACCGACCACCCCGCACGCCCGCCACTGCACTGAATGATGCTCGGCCGCGACGGCGGCCCGCTCGCCTTCCCCGGCCCCGTACCGGTCCGCGCCCGGCACGTCCGCCAGCAGCATCCGCCCCTCGCCGTCGGCGGCGAGCACGACCGGCCCGTTGATCAAGGAGTTCGTGCCAACAGGGAAGGCCAGGACCGTGGGCTCGTGGCGGGCGAACGGGGGGAGCTGCTTCAGCCACGCCGGGCCCCGGTCGGTGTCCAGGCGCCAGATGGCGGAGAGGTTCCAGGTGCGCTGCTGCGCCACCGCCGTCACTCGGCGGCCGAGCCGGCGCAGCTCGCCGGTCGCCCAGGCGACGCTGCGGGCCGGGCCGCCGGCCTCCGCCCACGGCTGGCGCAGCGGATGCGGCGCCAGGTCCACTGTCGCCGGTTCCAGGGGTACGCCAAGTGCGTTCACGGCCGGTTCCAGGGGTACGCCGGGCGCGTCGACGACCTGCGCCAGGTAGCGGACGTGGCCGCCCGGCGGCGCGGGACGGTCGGCGTCGAGCAGCCGCAGCACGGCGACCTCCAGACCGTGGCGCTGCCGGACGGCGTCGACGATCGAAGCGACCTCCTGCCACCACGGCTCCGGCACGGCGAACGGCGGCAGCGCGCCGAGCGGGCGGCCGGCGGAGTCGAGCAGGACCAGCGACACGGTGCGGGACACGGCCGGACGGTATCCGGGCACCCCTACGGGAGGCGAGCGGATTGATCGGGGTCCGGTTCGGGACCGCTCCCCGATGTCAGGGGCGCGGGTGCCCGGAACGCTGAGGCGATGAGCCTTCTCGATTCCCGCACCCGTCCCGCGTACCAGTGGTTACGTCCGGTCGCCGCGACGTCGGCGGCGCTGCTGCTCGGCTACGGCCTGCTGCGCGTGCTCGACCGCCTGGACGGGCACAGCGACAAGGGCGCCTGGGCGTGGAACACCGGCCACACCCTGTTCCTGCTCGGCGTCCTCGGCTTCGCCGCGCTGATCGTCGGGCTGCACGGTCTGCTGCGTACCCGGTCGTCGCGGTTGCGGACGCTCGACGACGTGGCAGCGCTGGCCGGCCTGGTCGGCGCCGCCGCGTTCGTCTGGGTGATCCTCGGTGACCTGTTCCCGAGCTTCGCCGACGCGGTGCGCACCCCCGGCCTGGTGTTGTTCGGCGGGCCGCTGCTGTTCGAGGTGGGCCTGCTGGTGCTGCTGTACCGGGCGGCGGCGGCCCGGCTGCTGCCGGTGTGGGCGCCGGTGCTGGTGCTGGCCGGGTTCCTGGCGATCGCGGTGAACCTCGACCTGCTGCCGGTGGGCGCCGCGCTGGTGCTGGCCGGGCTGCTGCCGCTGCGCGTCACCCCGCGCCCGGTGGCCTGACCGGCGTCACCGCCAGACGGTACGGCGGAACCCCTTGTGACCGGCGCACACGTCGCGCTGGCCGCCGGTGCGGCTGACCGAGCCGTCGCGGCACTGCACCAGCCAGCCGCGGTCGGACCAGAACCCGGGTACGCACTCGAACCAGTCGCAGACCTTCGCGGCCGGCCTGCGGATCCGCTGCCCGCCGCAGAAGTCGTACCCGAAGGGGTTCGCCGGGGCGCCGCAGCGGCGCTCGACCGGCGGCTGCGGCGTGCCGCGCGGCGGCGCGGGACGGGCGCGGGACGGCTCGGGACTGGTCGTGGGCCGGACCTGGACGGCGGGCGCGACATGCGGCGGCGCGGGGGTGCCGGTGGCCGCCGGGGTCGCGGCGGCGGCGCGCTCGGAGCCGGCCCGGGTGGGCGGATTGGACTCGACGAGCATCGCCGGCACGATCAGCGCGAGCGCCGCGCCGACAGCCACCGTCCGCCGCCCGCCGGGCACCAGCGCGGTGATGCGGGCCTGGGCCGGGGTGAGAACGGCCGGACGTTCGGGCCGCGCCGCGGTGTGCTCCGCGATCAGCTCGTCCAGTTCGGCCACGACCGCGGCGCGCTGCTCGATCGCGTCGGCGAACGCCAGCGTGAGCGTGAACCGGAAGTCGGCCGCCGCGCCGGTGGGCAGCAGCAACCCGGAGGTACGCCGCCGGTCCAGCACCTGGATCAGGGTGACCGGCGCGCCGGGGTCGTGGGACAGGCCGGTCATCCGGCCGTACGCCCAGTCGCGCCGGCCGCGTCCGCCGAGCAGCACCAGACGCCGGTTGGTGAGCACGGCGAGCCCGGCGTCGACCACCTTGACGCCCTCGGGGCGACGGGGGCGCAGCACGGGCGGGTCGGGGTCGACCGTCAGTTCGGGGGCCGGCAGCACGGCGGTGTGCCGCACCTCCACCAGTTGCGCGGCCGGGAGCGCCCAGAAGACCACCTCGCCGGGGGCCAGCTCCATCGGCAGGCCGACACCCGCCTGGGCCGAGCCGTGGAAGGACACCGCGAGCGTACGCAGGCGGCGCAGCTCGTCGTCGCGGCGTCGCCACGCCTCGTCGGCCGCACGGAAGACCCGCTGCCGCCGCTCGTTCTGTCGGTGCGCCCACCGGTACCGCCATGTGGAACCCGTCGAATCAGTCTTCGCCACGCCGACTCCTCCGCCGCGCGAGCCCACCAATCGGGGTGTCATTCATGTCAACGGTGCGGCAGGGGTACCAAGACACGCGAAAGTCGCCAATTAGACCGATCGGCTGATTGACCGACACAATCGGCGGAAACTCCCGCGTCGATTCACGTTCCGTGCCACCGGCTCCCGGCGGTCCCGCTTCGTCATGCGGGCGGGTGGCCACGTCGGTAACGTCAGCCGCAACGGTGGGCCGGACCGCGCCCCCCGGGCGGCGAGGAGGTGCACCGGTGGGCGACCCGGCCGTGGTGGTGGGAGTGGACATCGGCACCACCAGTTCCAAGGCCGTCGCGTTCGACACCACCGGCCGGCAACTGGCCAGCCACTCGATCGGCTACCCCCTGGAGGAGCCGAACCCGGGCTGGGCCGAGCAGGACCCGGACCTGATCTACCAGGCCGTCCTCGGCGTGATCCGTGCGGTGGTCGACGAGCTGGGCCGGCCGATCGCCGGCCTGTCGTTCAGCACCGCGATGCACAGCCTGATCGGGCTGGACGCCGACGGCACCCCGCTGACCCCGTCGATCACCTGGGCCGACTCCCGGGCCAGCGCGCAGGCCGAGCGCCTGCGGGCCGCGCCGTCCGGGCTCGCCCTGCACCGGCGTACCGGCACCCCGGTGCACCCGATGGCGCCGCTGCCGAAGCTGGTGTGGTTCGCCGAGCAGGAACCGAAACTGCACGAGCGGGTCGCGCACTGGGTCGGCATCAAGGACCTCGTGCTGCGGCGGCTCGCGGACGCGCTCGTCACCGACCACTCGGTCGCGTCCGCCACCGGCCTGATGGACATCCACCGGCTGGCCTGGGACGCCGAGGCGCTCCGCGTCGCCGGCATCACCGAGGAGCAGCTCCCCCAGCTCGTACCCACCACCCACGTGCTGCCGGGGCTCACCGCCCAGGCGGCGCGCGCGACCGGGCTGCCGGCGGACACCCCGCTGGTGGTGGGCGCCGGCGACGGTCCGCTGGCCAACCTGGGCCTCGGCGCGGTGCGCCCCGGCGTGGTGGCCTGCTCGATCGGCACCAGCGGCGCGATGCGGGTGATGGTGGAACGCCCCGGCGTGGACCCGCTCGGCGGCGTGTTCTGCTACGCGCTCACCGAGGACCGCTGGGTGGTCGGCGGCGCCATCAACAACGGCGGGATCGTCCTCCAGTGGGCGAACGACGCGCTCGCCCCCGAACTGGGCGAGCACGCCGAGGAGGAACTGCTCGACCTGGCCGCCACGGCGCCGGTCGGCTCCGGCGGGCTGATCATGCTGCCGTACCTGCTGAGCGAGCGGGCGCCGCACTGGAGCGCGCTGCCCCGCGGCGCGTACGTCGGGCTGACCCACGGACACGGCCGGCCGCACCTCGTCCGGGCCGCGCTGGAGGGCGTCTGCCAGCAGCTCGCCCTGGTCCTCGCCTCGGTCCGGGCGGCCGGCAACGAGGTACGCGAGGTCCGCGCCAGCGGCGGCTTCGCCCGCAGCGCGCTGTGGCGGCAGATCCTCGCCGACGCGCTCGGCATGCCGGTGCGGTTCCCCGCCGGGCACGAGGGTTCCGGCTTCGGCGCGGCGCTGCTCGGCATGCAGGCGCTCGGCATTATCGAATCGATCGAGGTCGCCGCCGACCTGGTCCGGATCGAGGAGACGGTCCGCCCGGATCCCGCCTCCGCCGCCACGTACGCGGCACTGCTGCCCCTCTTCTCCGAGCTGTACGACGCGCTCGTACCCACGTTCGCGTCCCTGCGGCGGATGGCGCCGAGCCTGCCGCCGGAACCACCACCCACCGCACCACCCCGCTGATCGACCGAAGGGCGTGATAGCCGTGGTCACACTGCTCGCCGCACCCGCGGAACCGCTCACGAACGCCGGTGACACCCAGCTCGTCCTCGCGGCCCTGCTGGGCATCGCCGCGGTGGTGCTGCTCATCGCGTGGGGGAAGGTGCACCCGTTCCTGTCGCTGATCCTCGGCGCCGCGGTGCTCGGCGTGGTCGCCGCCGTACCCGTCGACAAGATCGTCACGTCGTTCAGCGGCGGGGTCGGCTCCACAGTGGGTGGCGTGGGCCTGCTGATCGCGCTCGGCGCGATGATCGGCGGTCTGCTGGCCGAGTCCGGCGGCGCGGACGGCATCGTCGAACGGGTGGTCGGCCGGGTCTCCGGCACCGCGCTGCCCTGGGCGATGGCCGGCGTGGCCGCGCTCATCGGCCTGCCGCTGTTCTTCGAGGTCGGCGTGGTGCTGCTGGTGCCGATCGTGCTGCTCGTCTCGCTGCGGGTGAACGTCCCGCTGATGAAGATCGGCATTCCCGCGCTCGCCGGCCTGTCGGTGCTGCACGGCCTGGTGCCGCCGCACCCCGGCCCGCTGGTGGCGATCGACGCGCTCGGCGCCAACCTGGGTCAGACGCTGGCGCTGGGCCTGCTGGTCGCGATCCCCACGGTGATCATCGCCGGTCCGGTCTTCGGCAACTTCATCGCCCGGTACGTGCCGGCCACCGCACCCGCCGAGCTGCTGCCGACCCGGCGCGACGCCGACGACCGCAGCCCGACCCGGCCCGGCGACGGCCGGCTCGACGCCGACGGCGACCTGGTCACCGAGGACGACCTGGTCAACCCGGGCACCGGACGGCCCGGCGGCGCGATCGACGAGCCGGCCGGACGGCGCTCGCGCCGCGCGCCGGCGCTGTGGGCGGCGGTGGTCACGGTGCTGCTGCCGGTGGTGCTGATGCTGCTGCGGGCGATCGGTGAGCTGACACTCGCCGAGGACACCGCCGGCCGCAAGGCGCTGGACATCGTCGGCACCCCGATCATCGCCCTGCTCGCCGGCGTCATCTTCGCCATGATCTTCCTGGGCTACCGGTCCGGCTTCAGCCGTACCCAGGTCTCCGGTTTCCTCGGCGGCTCGCTGCCGCCGATCGCCGGCATCCTGCTGATCGTCGCCGCAGGCGGTGGCTTCAAGCAGGTACTCGTTGACGCCGGCGTGGGCGACCTGGTCGCGAACGCCGCCGACGGCGCGAACCTCTCGCCGCTGCTGCTCGGCTGGCTGGTGGCGGTCGGCATCCGGGTCGCCACCGGCTCGGCCACCGTCGCCACCATCACCGCCGCAGGCATCGTGGCGCCGCTGGCCGGCACGCTCGCCGGCCCCGAGGTGGCGTTGCTGGCACTGGCCATCGGCTGCGGGTCGCTGTTCTTCTCCCACGTCAACGACGCCGGCTTCTGGCTGGTGAAGGAGTACTTCGGGCTGACCGTCGGGCAGACCATCAAGAGCTGGTCGGTGATGGAGACCATCATCTCGGTGGTCGGTTTCCTCGGCGTCCTGCTGCTCGACGTCTTCATCTAGCGGGTCAGGGAGCCTCGACGCCGGAGATGCGGAACTTGTGCACCTCGGCGCCGAGGATCTCCGTCACCTGCTCGGCCTCCGGGCCGGAGCCCCGGAACGCCAGCAACTGCTCGTCGGACTCCCACCGTTCGTATACGTTGATCCGGCCCGGCTCGACCAGGTCGGCGCTGACCGCGAAGTCCACGCAGCCGGGCGCGGCGCGGGCCGCGCGGACGGCGGCCTCGCAGGACGCCAGGTAGGCGTCCCGCCGGGCCGGATCGACGTAGAGGGTGCCGGCGACGATGAGCATGCCGGCCATCCTGCCACGGACCCCCGTCAGGACCGGGTGATCGCGTTGGCGTGGATCGCCTCGTTCAGGTACGCGGCCATCCCGGGCCGCAGCGTCTCGAAGTACGCGGTGAACCGCGGGTCCGCCACGTACATGTCCGCCAGGCCGGTGTGGATCTCGTACGAGCAGTCGTACCACCACTTCGTGATGAGCTGCCGGTGCTCCTCGGCGAGCGCCATCGCCTCCGGCCCGTCAGCGGGCGCGCCCGATTCCATGAGCGCGGCGAACCGCCGCCCCCAGTCCTCGTTCTCCGCCTTGTTGCGCAGCCAGTCCTCCTTCGAGTAGCGGCCCGCGCGCTCCTGCGACTGCCGGTACGCCTCGGTGTCGCCCCAGCGCTGCTCCGCCTCCTCGGCGTGCTCGTCCGGGTCGAAGTCACCGAACACCTCGAACCGCTCCTCCGGCGTCAACTGGATCCCCAACGTCCTCGCCTCCATCGCGTGTTCGATCGCCGCGACCATCTCCTGGAGCTTCCCGATCCGCCCGGACAGCAACTCGTGCTGCCGGCGCAGGTGCGCCACCGGGTCGGCGTCCGGATCGTCCAGGATCTCGGCGATCTCCTCCAGCGGGAACCCCAGCTCGCGGTAGTACCGGATGAGCTGCAACCGGTCCAGGTCCGCCTCGTCGTAGCGGCGGTAGCCCGTCGGCGTGCGCCCGCTCGGCCGCAGCAGCCCGATCTCGTCGTAGTGGTGCAGCGTCCGGACCGTCACCCGGGCCGCCCGCGCCACCTGGCCCACCGTGTACGCCATGGTTCCCTCCCTTCCGCGACAAAGACTCCCGCCTCCCGCTGCGTGAGGGTCAAGCCGGAGATGCGTACTCCGTCAAGTACTCGGCGTCGCCGACGACGAACTCGCCGTACCCGAACCGGTCGCCGAGCGCGACGAGCCGCTCGTACTGGCTGCGTCGCATCGGCCAGGTGCAGTTCCGAGCGATGCGCAGGCACCAGCGGAGGGCCAGATCTGGCGAACAGGACCGGTTGCACCGGAGGAGAGCGTCCCGCAGCGCCCCGCCGGGATCCCGCGCGTCCGGCAGACCGTCCGTCAGCGCCTCGATCTCGCCAGCGACGGCATCGGCCAGGCTCTGGTCCTGCGCCGATTCCGGCTCCGCACCGCCCGGACCGTGCCGGGAGAGCCAGTCGTCGCACTCCCGGACGATCGTGGCGAACCAGTCCGGCCCGGACGGCCATGTGCCGTCCGGGCCGAACGAGAAGGTGTGGTCCGATCCGATGTACCACAGCAGTTCGACCTCGGCGGGCCTGAGCCCTGTACGCATCAGGAAGGCGTCGCTGCGAAGCGCCCGCACCTCACGCGGGTCCGTCTCCGGGCCGAGGAGCCGGCCCAGGAGGTCCAAGGGCGTGCCCTCATATCGCCAGTCCTGGTGGAAACGACCGACGAAGCCGGTCAGACCGAAGTCGAAGCTCGAAACGGAGGTCATCGGTTCCCTTTCTCAGGGGACACGCCGGAGGGGCCTCCCGCGATAGCGGAAGGCCCCTCCGAAATCAGCTCCCGGGTCAGGCGCTGACCTTATCCTTCTCCGGGGCGGCGAAGGTCGCGTTCGGCGGGGTGCGGACGGCGTGCACCAGACCGGCGGCGGAGAGCAGCAGGAGCAGGCCCGCGCCGAGGTACATGGCCAGGGCGCCCTGCTCGGCCTTGCGGCCGAACTCGCTGAAGCCGTACGAGGTGAGCAGCAGGCCCCGCAGCGTCTCACCCTTGAACACGGTCTCCCGCTGTGCGGTTACCTCGGCGAGCTGCTTCTGCAGGTCGGCCAGGTTGGCGGCGTTGCTCTGCTCGGCCTGGGCCACCTGCTCGCGCAACGCGGTCTGCGGCTCGCCCAGGTCGGCGTAGGTCTTGCCACCGGCCATGTTCTTCAGGTGCAGGCCGATGTACTCGTTGGCGTAGCACTCGGCCTGCTTGCCGGTGGTCATCTTCTGGCCGGCGTACTCGCGCAGGCAGTCCGACTTCTTCTCCTCGTCGGAGAGCTTGTCCGCCGGGGTGAAGGTGATGTTCTGCTCGCCGAGCTGGCTGCGTACGTAGTCGTTGGCGAAGTTGGCGTTCGTCGTCAGGACGACGCCGACGACGAGCAGCAGGACCGCCAGGCCAAATCCACCGATGCTGAACAGCAGGTCGAGCGTCCGTCGCTTCATATCAAACTCCCGTGTGGAGACGTCTTCATCCGTTTACGAGGAATATCATGACCGCGGCGCATCGCCCCTGAGCAGGGTCGAACCCCCTGTCCCGTCCGGGACCTTCGGCCCCCGTGTACCCGGGCCGGTCAGCGCTGCGCGCCCGCTCCGGACAGCGCGGGAAGCAGGTCCGGCAGGGCGGCCGGGCGGCCGTACCGCCAGCCCTGACCCTGCCGGCAGCCGATCGCGGTGACCGCCGCGTGCTGCGCGACCGTCTCCACCCCCTCGGCCACCACGGCCAGGTCGAACGCGCCGGCCAGCCGGTTCACCATCTCCACCGTGGCGTACGCACGGGCGTCATCGGCGTCCAGCCGGGACACGAACGACCTGTCGATCTTCAACTCGGTGGCCGGGATGCGGTGCAGGTAGCTCAGCGAGGAGTACCCGGTGCCGAAGTCGTCGATGGCGATGCGGACACCGAGGTCGCGCAGCTGGGACAGCCGGTCGAGCACCGAGTCGCTGCCCTCGATCAGCGCCGACTCGGTGAGTTCCAGGGTGAGCGCGCGAGGCGGCAGACCGGCCGCGCCGACCGCGCCGGTGACGGTGGCGATCAGGTCCGGCCGGCACAGGTGGGCGGCGGCGATGTTCACCGCGACTGTCACGTCGGGCGCGTGCTCGCGCCAGGTGGCCGCGGCCCGGCACGCCTCGTGGATGACCCACCTGTCGATGGCCACGATCAGCCCGGTCTCCTCGGCCAGCGGCAGGAACCGCGCCGGGGTGAGCACACCCAGCCGGGGATGCCGCCAGCGCACCAGAGCCTCGGCGCTGCGTACCGTGCCCGTGTCGAGGTCGACGATGGGCTGGAACTCCATCAGCAACTGGCCCTCGTCCACCGCGCGCCGCAGGTCGGCGATCAGCTCGGCCCGGCTGACCGCCGACTCCCGCAGTTCCGGCGTGCACGTGCGGTACACGGCCTTGCCGGCCGCCTTCGCCGCGTACATGGCGATGTCGGCGTCGCGGAGCAGGTCGGTGTGCGAGGTGTGCTGCGGCCCGTACTCGGCGATGCCGATGCTCGCCGACGGGTGGACGCCGAGATCCTCCTCACCGGGCAGCGGTTCCAGAGCGGCCAGCAGCCGGACCGCGAGCCGCTCCGGTGACACCTGGCGCTCCCCGGCCACCAGCACCGCGAACTCGTCGCCGCCGAGCCGGGCGATCATCCCGTCCGGGCCGACCGCGTCCCGCATGCGCTCGGCGGTGACGGTCAGCAGGCGGTCCCCGGCGGCGTGCCCGAACCTGTCGTTCACCTGCTTGAAGCCGTCCAGGTCGAGCAGCACCACGGCGACGGGGCCGCCGGCGCGCAACGCCCGCCGCAGCCGCCGGACGAACGTCAGCCGGTTGGGCAGGCCGGTGAGCTGGTCGGAGTACGCGAGCCGGCGCAGCCGGCCGACCAGTCGCAGGTTCTCGTTCGCGGCCAGCCCCTGGCGCAGTGCCAGCACGCCGAGCAGGCCCATCATGCCGACGAAGACCACCTGCGGGGTCTGCCCGCTGGGCTGCCGGGACAGCAGGACCGCGACGATCGCGCCGCCCACCGGCAGGTACGGCAACGCGACCCGCCACCAGGGCGGCAGCGGCGAGTCGACCACGTCGTCCTCGCCGTCCTCCTCGGACCGGGGCGGATAGCGGGTGGCCAGGCCGACCAGCAGGTAGCTCAGCGGCCAGCAGACGTCGACCGGATGACCGGGCGTGTAGTCACCGCGTGCCACCAGGGAGACGTAGACGGCGTCCGCGCCGGACCGGATCGCCAGCCCCGCCCCGATCACGGTGAGCGCCCGCCACATCGGCCGGGCCGGGCCGGCGACCGCCACCAGGATGGTGAGCTGCATCAGGTCGAACATCGGGTAGAGCAGCCCGAACGTCCGCATCGGGTCGGCCAGCCCGGCGTCGGTGATCCGGTGGAACACCACCACCCAGCCGATCGGGATGAGAGCCAGCCCGACGATCACCCCGTCGAGCACGGTGCGGGCCCGGCCGATCACGCTGCGCGGGCCGGTACGGGAGCAGAGCAGCGCGCCGGTGCCGGTGACGATGCCGGCGGCGAACAGGCCCGCCACCAGCGGAGTGTGGGGCAGGCCGAGCCCGCCGAGCCGTTCCACCGTCCACACCGCACGGCCGAGCGCGGCGAGCATCATGGTGGCGGCCAGCAGTTCCCAGAACCGGCGCAACGTGGCCGGCTGCCGTCGCGCCGCGCCGACGCAGAGAACCGCCGCCCAACTCGACACCGCCATCGCGCCCACGTCGCTCACGAGCGCCGCGCCCGGCAGCCGGGCGGCCAGCCAGACCATCTCACCGAGTACGACGACAGCGGCCGCGACAAGTCCGACACGGCCGACGAGCGGATGACGGGCCGGCGCCGCGGCGGCGAGGCTCACGTCGTGCTGGGATACAACGATGCGCTCCGGCTCTCTTCCAGACGTGCACCCTCGACGACGAGGACCGGACGACGGACGGCGCAAGCCTAGCCAGCGCCGGGGACTGCCGCCAGACTCGACGACTGTCGGTCAGCGGACCGCAGGCGGGTGCCGGTAGAGGGAGACCAGGACGCCGTAGCGCGCCTGTCCCGGCGGCGCCTCCTCCGCCTCGCCCACGAGTTCGTCCAGCGTGGACCGCAGGCGCCGGGCCTGGGCCGGGGTGAGCCGCAGGTGCCGCAGGTGTACGAGCGGGTCGGGGTCGCCGGCGAGTTCCTCGGCGTACGCGCCCAGCAGGGCCGCGGTGGCGCCCGCGTCGGTGTCGGCGCCGACGAGGCGGCGGAACGTGCGCTCGTGGTAGCGCTCGGTGCCGCCCCGGACCTGGCGGCTGTGCGCCGGGCGGACCATGCCGGCCTCGGTCAGCACCCCGAGGTGGTGGGCCACCGTGCCCTTCGCCGCGCCGAGGCGGGTGGCGAGCTGGCTGAGCGTGGCGGGTCCGCCTCCGAGCGCGAACAGCAGCCGGTGCCGGAACGGGTGGGCCAGCGCCTTGAACTGGGCCGGTTCGCGGATCTCCAGCGGATCGTCGGTCACCGTGAAAGCGTCTAGCTCTCTTGACGCTTTGTCAACCGCCTGCTCTACTGCCCATCATCGCGAGAACGGGGGAGCCGATGCGTCCGGACGAGATCACGAGCATCGTCGAGCGGGCCGCCGGCCTGGTCGCCGACGAGTACGTCCTTCCCGACGTCGCCGACCGGGTCGCCGGCCACCTGCGCGAGCGCCTGCGCGCCGGGGCGTACGCCGGGGCGGACGACCCCGCCACGCTCGGCGCGCTCGTCACCGCCGACCTCCAGTCGGCCAACGGCGACCTGCACCTGCGGCTCAAGCACCACGAACAGCCCCTGTCCGACAAGGCCGACGACCCGACCGGGGAGCACTTCGCGCGCCTCGCCGCGCTCGGCATGGGCGGCGTGACCCGGGTGCAACGGCTACCGGGCAACGTCGGGCTGCTGGAGATCCAGCCGTACGTGTTCCCGCCCGACCTGGCCGGCGACGCGCTGACCGCCGCGCTGCGGCTGCTCGCCGGCACCGACGCGCTCCTGCTCGACCTGCGCGGCACCGAGGGCGGCAGCCCGGACGGGGTGGCGCTGATCTGCGGCTGGTTCTTCGCCGAGCCGACGCACCTGCACACCATGCACGAGCGCTCCGGCGCCACCCGCCAG
Source organism: Micromonospora sp. WMMA1947 (assembly GCF_027497355.1). NCBI lineage: Bacteria > Bacillati > Actinomycetota > Actinomycetes > Micromonosporales > Micromonosporaceae > Micromonospora > Micromonospora sp. WMMA1947. The sequence goes on from NZ_CP114909.1 coordinate 869,641, forward strand.
TTCTTCAGCGCCGCCTGGCTGCCGGTCCCCCGGTACGCCCCGGACAAGCCGGTGCACGTGCTCACCGGTCCGGCCACGTTCTCCGGTGGCGAGGAACTGGCGTACGACCTTCAGCAGTTCGGCCGGGCCACAGTGGTCGGTGAGCCCACCCGGGGCGGCGCGCACCCCCGGATCGGGCACCGGCTGCACCCGCACCTGGAACTGACGGTGCCGGTGGCCCGGCCCGTGCACGCGGCGAGCGGCACCAACTGGGAGGGCTGCGGCGTCGCCCCGGACGTCGCGACCCCTGTCGGCCGGGCGCGCGACGTCGCGTACCGAAGGAGCCTGGAGGCGCTGCTGGCGGCGGACCCGGACCGGCCGACGGCGGCCGAGGCGCGGACGGCCCTCGCCGCCCTGGGCTGAGCCACGCGGGTCAGGACCAGTCCTCCGCCGGGGCCGGGTCCGGCGGCGCGGCGGCCGTGCCGGGCGGTCCGCCGTGCGTCCACGGCGTCTCCTCCGGCGCCGGGAACGCGCCACCCGGCAGGAACCCGTCGGACAGGCTGGTCAGGCAGATCCGCTCGCCCACCTCGGGGACGCTGCCCGGCGGCGCGGTCAGCCCCCGGCCCATCCCGCCGGACAGCTCCAGCACCACCTCGGTCTTGCCGTCGCCCCCGGGCGTCACGAACACGACAGTCGCCTTCTGCGCCGGGCGGGCCGGGGAGTACAGCGTCGCGCCCGCCGGCATCGGCACCGGCTCGGTGGTGACCACCTGGATGCGCGGGCGCAGCACCGGGCGCCTGCCGGAGTCGTCCACCCGCGCCGGATCGGCCAGCGTCACCTCGCCCACGAACGCCTCCCCGGACAGCCGGTGCTCGGCCATCACCAGCGGATCGTCGTAGGCGCGCTGCACCGCCCACGCGGTCGACGCGCGTTCCAGCCGCTGCAACCGCAGCGCCGCCGCCACCGCGCCGTCGCGCCTCGGCTGCGGACCGCCCCCGGCGTCGACGTGCTCGGCGTGCGCGGTGAACGCGTCCCGGTCACCGGCCCACCGGCCGGTCACCCGCGCGCCGGCCGGCAGCGTCCGCAACAGGCCGACGCCGCGCCACATCAGCTCCCAGGTGGGCGCGAGCTGGTCCCGCAACAGACCGGCGAGCTCGTCGTACGCGGCCGCGCGCCCGACCGGGTCGTCCTCGGCCCGGGTGTACGCCTCGATCGCCGGGGCGAGCCGCCGGTTGTCGAAGTCCGGGTCGGTCGCCGGACCGGCAGGTGGGCAGTGTTCCGGGTCCTCGGCGCGGGCCGCCGCCTCGGCACCGGTCATCCCCGGAGGCGGGTCGAGCCAGCCCAGCACCGCCGGCAGATGCAGATCCTCCACCACGCTCTGCCCGGTCGCCCAGTGCAGCGTCAGCGCGTCGGTCAGCGCCAGCAACGCCGACGAGCCGGGCTGCTCGGCGCGCTCGGCGAAGAACGTCAGCCAGCGGCCCAGCAGCGGCACCGACGGGTGCACCGGATAGTCCCCGTCGGTGCGGCGGAACCGGGTCGAGCGGCCGAACAGCCGCAGGAACGTGATCCCGGCCGGGTTCGGCACCAGCAGTTGCGGCGCGTCCACGTACCGGTGGCGGACGTCGCGACCGCGGTCCACCGGCACCGCCTCGGTCAGGTCGCGGAACTCGTCCAGGTACGGCAGCACGATCCCGGCCAGCTCGGCGGCGAATGCGAACCGCTCGTCCCGGTTGCGCGGCTGCGGCACCACGAGCAACCGGGCCTCGTCGGGAGCGGCACCCACCATCGCCGCCAGCGGGGCGTTCGCCTCACCTGCGAGCGCGAGCGGCACCACCACCAGCGGCCGCTCCGACAGGTGCAGGTGGCGAACCGTGGCCACCGGCTGGGCCCGCCCGGCGGCGACCGCCTGCGCCCGGGCGAGCGCGCGAAGCGTACTCACGCGGGGTGTCCGGCGAGGGCGTCGGCGCGCAGCGTACTCATGCGGTCTGTCCGGCGAGAGCGTCGGCGCGCAGGCGCGCGGCGGCCCGCAGCAGCGCGGCGGCCTCCGCCTGCTCCGGTTCGGGCGCGGCCACGCCCTCGGCGAGCGCCAGCACGTCGGCGACCTCCTCGACGCCGCCCAGCGCCTCGCGGACCGGCCGGCCCAGCGCCCCGGTCTGCCCGCGCGCCTCGTGCCGGCAGAAGTACGCCAGCTCGCAGGCGGCCAGGCAGTCCGGCGCGTAGCGCGCGGGCACCTGGTGCAGCGCGGCGGCGAGCGTGGCCGGATCGGCCGCCGGGTCGACGGTGAACCCGGCCGGTACGGCGGCGAGCAGCTCCTCGACCCGGGCCATCCGGGCCAGTTGACGGCGCAGCACCAGCAGCTGCCGGCGCACGTCCAGCAGGCTGGCCACCGGCCGGTTGGCGAAGTCGCGCGGGCAGACCAGCACCACCTCGTGCGACACCAGCTCCGGGTCACGTCCCTCGGCGGCGAGCAGCTCGCGCAGCGCCAGCACGTAGACGGCGGACTGGATCGCGGCGGCGGCCACCTTGCCCGGGTCGGCCTGCCCGTCGATCACCGGGAACGACTTGATCTCCACGACGTGGAACCGGCCGGCCAGCCGCGCCGCGACCAGGTCCGGTTCCAGGTGCACCCGGGTACCCGCCACGTCCAGGCCGAGCAGCGGATGGTCGAACAACGCCGGGCCGTCGCCGCTCGCGGTCAGCGCCGCCCGGGACCGCTCCGGCCGGTCCGCGTCCGCACCGAGATCGGTCCAGGTGGCATCCGCCGGGACCGGTACGCCGAGCCGCTCCGCGACCAGGCGCAGCAGTTCCTTCCCGCCGTCGGCCTTGACCTGGGCCTCGAAGGCGTTGCCCCGGGTGATCGCGAAACGGGACTGGCCGAACCGGGCCGGGAAGCCGAGCCGCTCGGCGAGCGCCGGCTTATCCGCGCCGGCGCTGTCCAGCACCGCGCGGCGGGTGCAGCCGGGGTTGCCGGTCAGCGCGGCGATGGTACGGGCGTTGTGCCGCCGGGGCGGCTCACCACCCCTGATCCGTGCCAGCCGATCTTCCACCCGATGAAGTGTAAGGAAGGGCCCCTTGTTAACGCCTCCGGTAGAGGAAGGGCCCCTTGTTAACACGGCGCGTCAGCGGTCGGCGGAGCGGTTCCAGGGCGAGCGCGGGGACTGCGCGCCCGCGACGCGACGACGCCGGCGGCGGTGCCGAAGGCCGGGCGTGCAGGGCGGGCGGGCCGCGGTGTGCACCGGTACGGCGACCGGGGTGTCCGGCTGGCGGCCGATCAGCCAGAAGAGGAAACGGGTCACTGTCAGCCGACCGGGAGGCGCTGGGCCTCGGCGCGGGAGATGTCGTACTCGGCGCCGCAGAACGTGCACTGCTGCGCGTACCGGGTGCGCAGCGGGATCAGCGGGATGAAGAAGAGGCTGAACTTGGTGACCCGGCGGGTGATCACCTGGGCGGCCTGGTTGCCGCAGTTGCGGCAGACCTCGGTGACGACGCCGGACCGGACGACCTTGGTCCGCAGCCCGAAGATGAAGAACATCGCCCGGCATTACCCACCCGGGGCCTGTGTTAAAAGGGGCCCCCTCCTCTACCGGAGGCGTTAAGAGGGGGCCCTTCCTTACAGCCAGATGGGCTTCCAGTCGGGGACCTCGTGGAAGCGGCGCAGCTCGGCCCACCCGGCCACGTTGCCGCTCCAGGCCGCGTACGGCGGGTTGCCCTCGTCGAAGCCGGACTGCACGAACGTCAGCTTCGTCCTGCCGTCGGACTCCGCCAGTTCCCAGGACGTCACGCCGACCGGTCCCCAGTCGATGGACATCGCCCGCCCCGGCGTCACGTCGAACACCTTCGCGGCCTCACCGGCGTCGAGGCCGCCCATCGCGTACCGGCCGCCCTCCCAGGGCTCGACTCCGACCGGGTAGCCGAACCAGGCGGTGACCTGCTCGGAGTCGGTGAGCGACGCCCACACCTTGTCCATCGGCGCGTCGATGACCACCTCACCGCGCAGGTCGGCGGAGGTGAAGTCGGTACGCGGCAGCAGCGGCCGGCCGTCCAGGTGGTCGTTGAGATGGGCGATCGCCAGGTACCAGTACGTCTGGAGCACGCCCCGGATGCTGCTGCCGCTCATCGCCTCCTCGTAGTCGAAGTGGCTCTGCCGCAGCGTGAGTATCGTGCCGTCGCCATCGGGCTCCAGTTCGAACTCGGTGGTGGTCTCCACGCCGTCGAGCGTCCACGCGAAGCGCAGTGTCCGGTCGTCGACGTGCAGCAGCCGCTGGTGTGGCGCGTCGCCTTCGGGCGTGTAGCGGCCCCAGAACTCGTACCGCCGGGGCAGCTCGACCTCGGCGTGCTCGGCCAGCCAGACGCGCAGTTCGGCGGGGTCGGTCAGGGCCCGGCGGACTGTGGCCACGGGTGCGGCGAGGCGGGCGCGGATGGTCATCGGCTCACTCATGGGTGTCGCCTTTCGGGTAGCAGGCCACGGCGAGCTTGAAGGCGTCCCCCTCGGCGCCGCCGTAGCGCGTGAACAGGTCCTGCAGCGTCGTCTGCAGGTCGTGCAGGAACTCCTGCCGCCGCTCGGCGGGCACCCGAATCTCGCCGGAGACACCGATGGACGGCAGTTCGGGTGCGGCGCGGTCCAGCGCGGCGATGTCGGCCTGGACCTCCTCCATGAGGTCGAGCAGGTAGCCCAGGCTCAGTTCGTCGCGGGCCCGGCGGGCGCCGCCGATGCGGCCGACGAGGCGGGGCGAGAGCCAGTACGACCGGGCGGCGGCCTGGTAGATGCCCTCGGTGATGCCGCGCACCTGCCGCTGCGCCACCTGCTCGGCCAGCCCGGCCGCGACGAGCTGCTTGACGTGGTAGTAGACGCGCTGCGGCGTCTGCTCCAGCCGGGCCGCGACCTCGGTGCAGGTGCGGGGCTCGGCGAGTTGCCGCAGCACCTCGATGCGCTGCGGCTTGAGCAGGATCTCGGCCTGCTCTCGCTGTTCCAGGTACAGGACGTCTCTCATGGCAAAATCAGTTTGTACGTACAAAACTTCCTTGTCAATGCCTTCGACGAAAGGCCGCGCGGTCCGCGCGGCCTTTCGTGGGTACGTCGCGTCAGGGCGTCCAGTCCGGACGCAGCGGGTACCCGTTCACCCCCTCGGGGCCGTTGTGCGTGGCGAGCACATGGTGCAACTGGATGCCGTTGCGCTCGAACGCCAGCCGGGAGCCCGCCATGTAGAGGCCCCACACCTTCGCGGTGCCCGGCCCGACCTCGCCGACGCAGAAGTCCCAGTGCTCGACCAGGTTGCGGCACCAGCCGGCGAGCGTCAGCGCGTAGTGCTGGCGCAGGTTCTCCTCGTGGTGCACCTCGAACCCGGCATCGTGGATCTCGCTGATCAGCCGGCCCGGACCGGCCAGCTCGCCGTCCGGGAAGACGTACCTGTCGATGAACGCGCCGGAGCGGTGCGGCGCGCGGTTGTCGGCCCGGGTGATGCAGTGGTTGAGCAGCCGACCGCCGGGCTTGAGCCGCTCGCGCAGGGCACCGAAGTAGGCCGGATAGTTGCGCACCCCGATGTGCTCGGTCAGCCCGATCGAGGAGATCGCGTCGAACTGCTCGCGCGGCGCGTCCCGGTAGTCGAGGTGGCGCACCTCCGCCAGTTCGCTGAGCCCTTCCCGCTCGATCGCGGCGCGCGCCCACTCGGCCTGCGCCTTCGACAGGGTGACGCCGAGCGCCTTGACGCCGTACTCCCGGGCCGCGTGCCGGACCATGCCGCCCCAGCCGCAGCCGACGTCCAGCAGCCGCATCCCCGGCTTGAGCGCCAGCTTGCCGGCGACCAGGTCGTACTTGTTCCGCTGCGCCTCCTCCAGGGTGTCGCCGGGGCTGCGGAAGACCGCGCAGGTGTACGTCATGGACGGCCCGAGCACCTTCTCGTAGAAGGCGTTCGACACGTCGTAGTGGTGGGAGATCGCGCTGCTGTCCCGGGTACGCGAGTGACGCAGGCCGGTCATCAGCCGCCGCCAGCGCGGCGCCGCCTCCTGCGGCGGGGGCGGCGGCGGGCGCAGCCGTTCCCAGCCCAGCCCCCGGACCAGCGCGAGCGCGTCGCTCACCGGCGGGATGCGCAGCGGCACCTCGTCCTTGATCACCCGCAGCGCCTCGTACGGGTCGCCCGGGTGCACCCCCTGCAGCTCCAGGTCGCCGCTGACGTAGGCCCGGGCCATGCCCAGGTCACCCGGCGCGGTGAGCAGGTAGGACAGACCTCGCTCGGTGTGGATCGCCAGGGTGATGCCGGCGTCGGCCGGGCCCACCGCGCTGCCGTCGTAGCCGGTGACCCGGACGGGCAGGTCGCCGGTGGTGACCGCGCGGACCACGTCCGCGACTGTGGGTCCGGTACGCCGCCCGCCCGCCGGCGGGCCGGCCGGGGCGCTCGCCGCCCCCGGTGTTCGGTCGGTCAGACTCATGCTCGGGATACCGCCTTCTCGTACAGTCCGGTGAGTCGGTGGTCCGGGTCGTAGCGGTCCTTCACGGCACGCCAGGTGTCGCCGCCGTAGAGGCGGTCGAACTCGCCCCGGTCGTAGTACGCGTCGGAGTAGAGCGACTTGTGGCCGCCCACCTCCGACACCATGCGCTCGATCTGGCGGTTGACGTCGCCGTCCGCGGCGCCCGCCGCGATGGGCACGCTTCCCCAGAAGCCGATGTTCACATACGTTTCGCCCGGTCGGAGCGGATATAGCGGCCACGCCTTCGCCGACCCGGGACCGGAGGGATCGCGCAGCCGCAGCGGGCACAACCAGACCGGCGTCATGCCCACGTTCGCCGCGAACCAGCGCAGGAACTCGGGCGTGCGGTCCAGCGGGACCTCCACGTCCTGCACCACCCGCTCGCGGGCCGGGCGGCCCCGCCACCTGTCGACCCGGGCGGCCACCTGGTGCCGGTGCTCCAGCCGCACGATCCGGTGGTAGACGTCGCTGCGCCGGTAGCGCCGCGGCCACAGCCGCCGCACCACCGGGTGCTGCACCCCGAACGCCGCCGAGCACCAGAACCAGTCGGTGTCCCAGCGCCAGAGATAGTCGTACGCGGTGAGCGTGTCCCGGGTGCGCCGGCGCAGCGAGCGGTAGTAGATGTCCTGGCCGGTGTAGTCGGACGGGCCGTCGTCGGCCTCGTCGGCGAACGCGCCGAGCACGAGGTAAGCCTCGCCGGGGCTGAACACCACCCCGTCCATCGCGTCGACCGGCTCACCGCCCCAGGCGCCCTTGGCGACCACCTCGCCGATCGCGTCGACCAGTTCCTCCAGCCGGGTGAACCGGATGTTGCGCAGCGACACGTACCGGCGGACCGGTTGCAGCTCGATGCGCAGCCGGGTGGCGTAGCCGAGGCTGCCCAGCGAGTTGGGGAAGGCCCGGTGCAGGTCGGCGTGCTCGCCCTGCGGCCGGGTCGTGACGATCTCCCCCGAACCGGTGAGCACGTCCATCTCCCGCACCGACTCGTGCGGCAGGCCGTTGCGGAAGGAGGTGGACTCGATGCCCAGGCCGGTCACCGCCCCGCCCAGGGTGATGGTGCGCAACTGCGGCACGACAAGCGGCATCAGGCCGTGCGGCAGCGTCGCGTCGACCAGATCCTCGTAGGTGCACATGCCCTGCACGTCGGCGGTACGGGCCGCCGGGTCCACAGCGAGCACACCGGTCAGGCCGCTGACGTCCAGGCCGGGCGTACGCGGCGCGGAGCGGGGCCGGAACAGGTTCGAGGTCTGCTTGGCCAGCCGTACGGGTTCCCCGGCGGGCACCGCGGCGTAGGAGCGCCGCAGCGTGTCCACCGCCCGTTCATGATCACGGACAGCGTGCATGAGATCACCTTACGCGCGGGTACGACAATTCGTGGGACGTCCACGGTGGCCTCGCCGACTCGCGGTCGGCTCGCGCGTTACCGTGACCGCCATGGCGAATCCCGCGCTGACCGCTCTCGACCACTCCGGCCTGCCGTACCGGGTGATCCGCCACGGTCCGGTCGCGAGCCTCGCCGAGGCGGCCGCGGCGCGCGGCGTCGAGGTGCCCGACGTGGTCAAGACGATCGTGGTCCGCCGCGGCGAGGGCGACCTGCTGTTCGTGCTCACTCCCGGCGGCCGGGTGATCTCCTGGCCGAAGCTGCGCGCCCTGCTCGGGGTGAGCCGCCTGTCGATGCCCGACGCCGAGGCGGCGAAGGCCGCCACCGGGTACGCGCGCGGCACCATCACGCCGTTCGGCTCCACCACCGCCTGGCCGGTGATCGCCGACGAGCGGCTGCGCGGCCGGGAGATCACGCTCGGCGCGGGCGAGCACGGCCTCGCCGTCGCTGTCGACGCGGACACCGCGCTGGCGGCGCTCGCCGCGACGGTGGCCGACGTGACCGATGAGGAGCCGACGCGTTGAACGGTGGCCGGTACGCGGCCACCGGCATAGCGTGGAGGGCATGCCGAAAGCCGTCTGGAACGACCTCGTCGTCGCCGAGAGCGACGACACCGTGCTGGTCGAGGGCAACCACTACTTCCCCCGTACCGCGCTGCGCGACGACCTGATCCGCCCCTCCGACACCCACACGGTCTGCCCGTGGAAGGGCACGGCCTCGTACTACACGCTCGAACACGGCGGCGCCACCAGCCCGGACGCCGTCTGGTACTACCCCGACCCGAAACCGGAGGCGGAGATGGTCCGCGACCGGGTGGCGTTCTGGAAGGACGTCCGGGTCGTCGACTGAGTCACCGTGCCGCCGGCTCGACTGGCACCCGGCGGCCCCGGTGGGTCACCATGCTCCCATGGCCGACCCGCACTCCGACCCGTCCGGCACCGTCTACGGCGGCGCCCGCCGCACCCGGCGCGTCCGGGGCGTCCGGCTGCCGCAGGACCCGCTGATGCGGATCGCGCTGGGCGTCGGCGCGACCGGCGTACTCCTCGGGGCCTTCTTCGCCACCGGCGTGCTCGGCGGCAGTGGCGAGCGGCCGGTGGTGCCGGCGGCTGCGGTGCCCACAGCGGCGGCGAGCGAGCCGAGCGCGGAACCGACGGCGGAGCCCACGCCTTCGTCGTCGCCGTCGCCGAGCGCGGCGCCGACCACCCCGGCCGCGCCGGTGGCCACCCCGAAGGTGCTGCGCGGCGTGCCGTCCGGGCGCTGCCTCGGCGTGACCGGCGACGAGGCCGAGGGCGCGCAGGCCGCGCTCGCCGACTGCACCGGCGGGCCGGAGCAGCAGTGGGTGGTCACGCCGGTCACGAATGACACCTATCTGCTCGTGAACGCGGCGAGCAGCAAGTGCCTGGACGTCAACGAGGCGAAGACCGACGACGGCGCGGACGTGCAGCAGTGGTCCTGCAACGGGCAGGCCAACCAGCAGTGGCGGTTCCAGCAGGCCGGTGACGGCGCGGCGCTGCTGGTCGCCGTGCACAGCGGCAAGTGCGCGCAGGTCGACGACGCCGGCACCGAGCCCGGCCGCGAGCTGGAGCAGGCGCCGTGCAGCGGCGCACCCGAGCAGCAGTGGGCGGCCGGCTGACCGGTCACCCCGGGTAGCGCCGGCCGGTCACCCCTGGCAGCGCCGGCCGGTCACCCCCGGTAGCTCCAGGCCCGCCGGCTCGCGACCACCGGCAGCGTGAACGCGGGCTCGTCGGCGGGACGGCGGCGCAGCAGCAGCGACAGCCCGGCCGCGCCGATCGACAGCGCACCGGCCACGTACCAGGCCATCGCGTAGTCGCCGAGCCGATCCCGGACCAGGCCCGCGCCGGTGGCCGCGAGCGCGGCGCCGAACTGGTGCGCGGCGAACACCCAGCCGAACACCACCGCCCCGGACGCGCCGAACCACTCCCGGCACAGCGCCACCGTCGGCGGGACCGTCGCCACCCAGTCCAGCCCGTAGAAGACGATGAAGACCAGCATGCTCGGCTCGGCCGTACCGGTGAACAGGCTCGGCAGCACCACCAGCGACGCCCCGCGCAAGGCGTAGTAGGCGCCGAGCAGCAGCCGCGGGTCGACCCGGTCGGTGAGCCAGCCGGAGGCGATCGAGCCGGCGATGTCGAAGATCCCGACCACGGCGAGCAGCCCCGCGGCGGTGGTCTCCGGCATGCCGTGGTCGTGGGCGGCCGGCACGAAGTGCGTACCGACCAGGCCGTTCGTGGTCGCGCCGCAGATCGCGAAACCGCCGGCGAGCAGCCAGAACGGCCGCGTCCGCGCGGCGGCGGCGAGCGCGCCGACCGCCCGCGCCGCCGCGCCGCCCTCCGGCCGTGCCGGCGGCACGACCTCGGCCGCGCCGTAGGCGGGCCGCCCCAGGTCCGCCGGATGCTCCCGCAACAACCACACCACAAGGGGTACGACCGCCAGAGCGGCCCCGGCGACGACGAGTGCCGCCGTGCGCCAGCCGTGGTCGCGCACCAGCACCGCCAGCAGCGGGAGGAAGACGAGCTGCCCGGCCGCGCCGCCGGCGGTGAGCACGCCCGTCACCAGGCCCCGGCGCTTGACGAACCAGCGCCCGGTCACCGTCGCCACGAACGCCAGGGCCATCGAGCCGGTGCCCAGCCCGACGAGGACGCCCCAGCACAGCAGGAGCTGCCAGCTCTCGGTCATCCCCACGGTCAGGCCACTGCCGGCGGCCACCAGCATCAGCGCGCCGGCGACCACCCGGCGGATGCCGAACCGGTCCATCAGCGCGGCGGCGAACGGCGCGGTGAGGCCGTACAGCAGCAGGTTGACCGAGACGGCGGCGGAGATGGTCGCCAGCGGCCAGCCGAACTCGGCGTGCAGCGGGTGCAGCAGCACGCCGGGGGTGGCGCGGAAGCCGGCCGCGCCGACGAGCGCCACGAAGGCGACGGCGGCGACGAGCCAGGCCGGATGCAGGCGGGATCGCTTCACCAGCCGAGTCTCGGGCCGGGCGGTCCGTTGGACGAGTGGCCGGAAAGCCAACGTGCGCAATAATCGGGCCATGTCCGTACCGCACCGGATCGCCGTCCTCGCCCTCGACGGGGTGGTGGCGCTCGACCTCGGCACCCCGGCCCAGGTCTTCGGCGCCGCCCGCGCCGACGACCGCACCCCGCTGTACGCGGTGGCGACCTGCACTCCCGGCGGGCAGCCGGTACGCAGCAGCGCCGGATTCCAGGTCCTCCCCGAACACGGCCTGGAACTGCTGGACAGCGCCGACACCGTGATCGTCCCCGGCATCCACACCGGTTCGCCGCTGCTCGACGGCACGCTGGCCGCCGAGGTGACCGACGCGCTGCACGCCGCGTACGCCCGGGGTGCGCGCGTCATGTCCATCTGCACCGGCGCGTTCGTGCTCGCCGCCGCCGGCCTGCTCGACGGCCGCCCGGCCACCACGCACTGGGCGTACGCGCCGCGCTTCCGCCGCCTTCACCCCGGCGTACGGCTCGACCCCGACGTCCTGTTCGTCGACGACGGTCGCGTGCTCACCTCGGCCGGCGTGGCCGCCGGTATCGACCTGTGCCTGCATGTCGTCCGCACCGACCACGGCAGCGCGGTGGCCAACCGGGCGGCCCGGCGCTGCGTGGTCCCGCCGTGGCGCGAGGGTGGGCAGGCCCAGTACATCGAGCGGCCGGTCCCCCGCGGCACCGACAACGGCACCGCCGCGACCCGCGAGTGGGCGCGGCAACGGTTGCACGAACCGGTGGCGCTGCGCGAGATGGCGGCGCACGCACGGATGAGCGTCCGCACGTTCACCCGGCACTTCCGCTCCGAGACCGGCCTCAGTCCGGCGCAGTGGCTGCTCCAGCAGCGCACCGAGTACGCGCGGGTGCTGCTGGAGACGACTGATCTGAGCGTCGACCGGATCGCCCGGGACGCGGGTTTCGGCACCACCGCCGCGCTGCGCCAGCACTTCCACACCCGGGTCGGCGTGGCGCCCACCGCCTACCGCCGCACGTTCCGTCACCCTTCCCCCGCGGCGTCGCGGCCTGACGGCGTGGCGGTCAGGCCAGGTGGGGCTGGCGGCGCAGGGCGCGGAGCTGGGTGAGGTGCAGCGGCAGGTGCACGCGGATGTGCAGGTCCAGCGCTCTGCCCCAGGGCAGCGATTCGTCCACGTCCAGGTCGAAGCCCTCGCGTAGCACCGTGTCCACTGGTGTCTCCGCCGCCGGGCCGAGCCGCTCGGCCAGCGCGCACAACTTCTGGCTGGTGGCCCGGAACAGCGCGGCCAGTCCGTCCAGCCCGCCGCATTCGGAGACCAGCGCGTCGAGCTGGGGACGGTGGATGGTGTCCAGGTCGTAGTAGGCGAACGGCGACCCGGCCAGCACCGCCTCCGTCGCCTCGCTCATCAGCTCGTCGTTGGCGGCGAGGTGCGCGACGATCTGCTCGGCGCTCAGCTGCCCTTCGGGCGGCGGCCCGAACCCGCCCGCGTCGATCTCCTCGAACAACTCCTCGTACGCCTGCCGCAGTGCCGGGGCGTCCACCTCGTCCATGCCCCGCATCCAACCCTCGCGGCCGCTGCGATCACCCCGACTACCGGGCCCGGTTCACCCGGACGCGTGAAAAGGCCGGCACCCCGTTGGTTCGGGGTGCCGGCCTTTCGCTGCGTTCTTCGTTGTTCGTCTTACTTGTTCCAGTGCTGGGCGACGAGGTCGGCGGCCTGCTGCTCCCACTGGGCGTAGTGGTCCGGGTAGGCGGACACCTGGACGGTCTGGGCGGCCTTGGTCAGCGGCATGTCCTGCCAGCCGTCGACCTGCTTCAGGCCCTTGAGGAACGCGGTGGTCGAGTACTCGGGGTCGGTGATCTGCTCCACCGTGCCCCACCCGCTCGACGGACGCTGCTGGAACAGGCCCTGCGAGTCGTGGTCGTTACGGTCACCCAGGTGGCCCAGGTTCTCCAGCTTCGACTCCTGCAACGCCGTGGCGATGGAGACGACCGCGGCGCGCTCGTCCATGCCGGCCTTCTTCGTCGCGGCGATGATCGCCTTCACATTCGCGGTCTGCTCGTCGTTCAGCTCGATCCGCGACTGGGTGCCCTGCACGCCGTGCGGGATCAGCTTGTCACCCTGCACGCTCACACTCACCGGCTTCGCCGCGTGCGTGGTGGTGTCGGCCGCGTGGGCGGCGACCGGACCGGCGAACACGCCACCGGTGAAAGCCAGACCAGCAATACCCAGGATGCTCTTACGCAGAATCGTGTTCATCACAAGTGCTCCATTCGGGGGTCGACGCACCCGCCGGGGGACGGGGGTGCGTGGGCACCGTCAGGCGCTCAAAAGTCTTCAAGGGAGTTCTCGGCTGCTCGCGGGGCGGGGGCCTCTGCGCGGCGCCGGAAGCATGTCCAACGACCCGCCGGCCAGGATCATTCCCGGGGCCTTCACGCCACCACCGGGGGGTGCGGCGCGCGGGGTTCACGTCGTCGGAACCGTGTTCAACGACCCGCCGCCCGCGACTGTTTCTCGCAGGCCGTGCGGCCCGTTCGGGGCCGGGCTGGTGCTCGGTCGTTCACCCGGTTACAACGCCATCCGCCCGCCCACGATTCCGCCACCAGAGTGCCGCCCACCACCCCCGAACCGGACACCCCACCCCACACACGCCCAACCCGGATCGAGCCCAGCCGAGCACCTCGCCCTGCACCCCGTGATCAAGGAGTTCGGCACCTTCCGACGCCCACGAACCCACAAACCCCTTGATCACCCCGGAGAAGCCCTTCCCGGGCACCCCCCACAGCGTTGATCATGAGGTTGGCGGCGACAAAACGGACACCACGCACCGTCAACTTCATGATCAACGCAGCCGGGCCCCCGACCACCTCGCGATCTTGCAGTTCGGGGCCCTCGATGGGTCCCATTCGCGGGGTTTGCGGGGGCCCGAAGTGCAAGATCGCGGGCACGCGAGGGCTCGTGGACACCTCTTGTTCGCGGGCTCGCGAGAGCTCGCCAGGATCTCGGAAGTGCCGTCGATCTTGGAGTTGTGGCACCTCACCGAAGGTGCGAACCGGGCATCTTGGGCACCACAACTCCAAGATCGACGAGAGCGGGCGGGAGCGCGGGAGGGCAGGAGGACGGGCGAGAGCGGGCGGGAGCGCGGGAGCGGGAGCGGCGGCAGGGCGGGAGCGGTGGCAGGGCGGGAAGGGTGGGCTCAGCGGCGGCCGTGGCGGGCGCGTAGGTAGTCGGAGACGACGTACTCGCCCAGGTCGTCCAGGTCGGGGGTAAACATCCGGCCACCCGAGCGCCGGGCCACCGCGTCCACGAACCGGCGCAGCCCCGGGTCGTCGCCGAGCATGAACAGGTTGAGCGTCGCGCCGTACCGGGTCAGCCGGTCCACCTCCCGGATCGTCGCCGAAATGGTCTCCGGCAGCGGCGGCCAGTGGAAGTACGCCTCGCCGTCCTCCGGGTCCAGGTGTGCCGTCGGCTCGCCGTCGGTGACCACCAGCACCACCGGCTCGGCACCCGGGTGGCGGCGCAGGTGCCGGCCGGCGATCCGCAGCGCGTGCTGCAGGTTGGTGCCCTGCTGCATGTCGGGCTCCACCGCCGCCAGTTCCTGCTGGGTGAGCGGCATCGCCTCCCGGCCGAAGCCGACGATCTGCAACGCGTCCTGCGGGAACCGGGTCGCCATCAGGTGCGACAGGGCCAGCGCGGTCTGCTTCATCGGACCCCAGCGGCCCTGCGAGATCATCGAGTACGACAGGTCGACGCAGAGGACCACAGCCGCCGACGCCCGCCGCTCGGTCTCCACCACCTCGAAGTCCTCGACCGCGAGCGGCACCGGCACTCCGGGGCCGGCCCGGCGTACCGCCCGGGTGAGCGTGCGCACCACGTCCAGCGGCTGCTCGTCGCCGTACTCCCAGGGGCGTGACGCTCCGCTCACCTCGCCGGCGGCGCCCGCGGTGCGGAGGTCGTGCTGGCCGCGCGGCCCGGCGGTCAGGTCGGCGAAGACGCGCCGCAGCGCGGTTCCGGCGAGCCGGCGCAGCGCCTTGGGGGTGAGCGTCAGCCCTTCCGCGTCGCGGGTGACCCAGCCCTGGCGGCGCAGCTCGCGTTCCAGCTCCCGCAACCGGCGTACGTCGTCGGCGGCGTCGCGGCCCAGCGTCCGGGCGACCGCCTCCACGTCGACGTCGTCGAGTGTGGCGCCGGGCTGGTCCTGGTCGAGGGAGTCCAGCAGCTCGTCGAGTTCGGCGATCTCGTCGAGCGCGCCGGTGGCCTCGCCGTAGCCGAGCGGCTGGTCGCCGCGGACCCGCTCGCCGCGCTGCCAGTTCAGGTCCGGCCGCAGCGACCGCAGGTGCGCGTCGAGCTGGGACAGTTCGCCGGCCAGCCGGTCGCCGAGCGACTGGCGCATCAGCCCGGCCAGTTCCTCGCGCTGCCGGTCCGAGAGTGACCGCATGAGCCGCTCACCGGCGGCGGCCCGCCGGGCCAGCACGTCGATCAGCTCGTCGACGTCCTTGGGGCGTTCCGGGAAGAACTCCCCGTGGCGGCGCATGAACTCGGCGAACGCGTCGGTGGTGTCCTCGGAGCGGGCATGCCGGGCGAGCAGGTCGTTGAGGTCGCGCATCATCTCGGCGAGCTGCCGCTGGACGGCCGGGTCGGCGGTGGCCCGGGCCGCGTCGCGCAGCCCGGCGAACCGCTGCTCCAGCACGTCGCCGCGCAGCCCGTCGAGGATCCGCTGGTACGTCTGCCGCGCCTCGGCGCTGGCCCAGTCGTACCCGGAAAGCTCCGACACCGCACGGGCGGTGGAGCGGGGCAGGTTGTCGAGCACGGCCTCGGCGAACCGGGCGTCGTCGCTGTCGCGGCCGCGCAGCTCGTCGCGTTCGGCGGCGAGCGCCTGGTCGAGCAGCGCCCGGGCCCGGGTGACGGCGCCGTCCAGGTCGCCGCGGCGCAGCGCCTCCCGGCGCAGGCGGCGGGCCCGGGCGGCCAGGTCGTCGAGCCCGCCACGCCCCTGTGGGCCGCGCCGCAGCAGCTCGCGCAGGGATTCGCGCAGGCTGCCGCCGGCGAGCACGTCGGAGCCGACCGCGTCCACCGCGGCGCGCACGTCGTACGGCGGGGCGAGCGGGTCGGGGCCGCCGCGCCACTGCCCGTACCGGAAGCGGTTGCCGCCGGCCACTGTCAGTCCCGGTCCCCGTAGACGGTGCGCCCGGTGTCGGTGACATCCTTGCCGAGCCGGCGGGTCAGGTGCAGCCCTTCCAGCACGAACTCGATGCCGGCCGCCGCCTCCTCGGGGCTGGGCGCGTCGCCGAGGCCGAGCCGGTCGAGCACCTTGGCCAGCCCCGGCACGGTGCCGACCTGGCGCAACAGCTCGGCCGAGGAGACCAGTTCGCCGGTCTCGACGGCGCCGCCCTCGGCGACGAGCGCGGTGAAGCCGGACAGGTCGAGCCCGGCCAGGCGGGCGCGGAACGTCTCGGCGGTGGCGGTACGCAGCAGGTGCGCGAGCACCTCGATCTCGCGTCCTTCCTCGCCGCTCTCGAACTCGACCTTGCCGCGCAGCGTGGAGGTCACCGACACGGTGTCCCCGATCCGGGCCACCGGCGCCTCCGGCCGGGACGCCGCCCCGACGCCACCAGCCGCCCCGGCACCGCCTGCCGCCCCGGCACCGCCACCCGAGGCAGCGGCAGCAGCACCGGCGAGCAGACCCGAACGGCGCAACGCGGCGGCGGCCACCGTCTCCGCGGCGGCGATGGCGAACCGGGCGGACACACCGGAACGCGGGTCCACCGACGGGGACTCCCGCACGTCGCGGGCGAACCGGGCCAGCACCTCCAGCACGTGCTCCGGTACGACGGCGACCAGGTCGGCCTCCTGCCGGATCAGCTCCAGCTCCAGGTCGAGGTCGAGCGGATAGTGGGTACGGATCTCCGCGCCGAACCGGTCCTTCAGCGGCGTGATGATCCGGCCCCGGTTGGTGTAGTCCTCCGGGTTGGCGCTGGCCACCAGCAGCAGGTCCAGCGGCAGCCGCAACTGGTAGCCGCGGACCTGGATGTCGCGTTCCTCGAGCACGTTGAGCAGCGCCACCTGGATGCGTTCGGCCAGGTCGGGCAGCTCGTTGACGGCGAAGACGCCCCGGTTGGTACGCGGCACGAGCCCGAAGTGGATGGTCTCCGGGTCGCCGAGCGTGCGTCCCTGGGCGAGGCGGATCGGGTCGACGTCGCCGATCAGGTCACCGACGCTGGTGTCCGGCGTGGCGAGCTTCTCGCCGTACCGCATCGAGCGGTGCAGCCAGCCGATCGTCAGGTCGTCGCCGGCCGAGTCGACAAGCGCCCGGGAGGCCGGGGTGAGCGGGTGCATCGGGTGTTCGTTGAGCACCGAGCCGGGGATCACCGGGGTCCACTCGTCCAGCAGCGCGCCGAGCGAGCGGATCAGCCGGGTCTTGCCCTGCCCGCGCTCGCCGAGCAGCACCATGTCGTGCCCGGCGAGCAGCGCGCGCTCGACCTCGGGCAGCACCGTGTCCTCGTAGCCCACGATGCCGGGGAAGCGGTCCTCGCCGGAGCCCATCCGGGCGAGGAGGTTGTCTCGGAGTTCCTGTTTGACCGTGCGGTACTGGTGGCCGGTCGCGCGCAGCTCGCCGAGCGTGCTCGGCAGGTCGGCGGGCGGGACCGGGGAAACCTGGTTGGGAGCGGTCACCCGATCCACGCTAGCGCGCTCCGACGGCCGGCGGCCTCCGTCGTCGATGTCGCGACAAGGGAAGCCGCCGGAACGCCGCTCACTTCCCGAGGCGGGCGCGGACCATCCGGGGTACGGCGGCCAGCCCGGTGACCGGGCGGAACGCGTGCGCGGCGGCGACCAGTGCGGCGTACTCGTCGTCGGCGAGGTCGATCTCGGCGGCGGCCGCGTTGCGTTCCATCTGCTCGACCCCGGACGCGCCCGGGATGGCCACCACGTTGGGGTGCCGCAGCACGTACGCGAGCGCGATCTGGCTGGGCGTGGCGTCGTGCGCGTCGGCGACCTCGCGCAGCGTGGCGATCAGCGCGGTGCCGCGTTCCAGGTTCTCCGGCAGAAAGTACGGGTTGGCCCGGCGTACCGCACCGGCCGGCGGGTTCGTGGCGTCGTAGCGGCCGGACAGGAAACCCTGCGCCAGCGGCGAGTACGCGATGACGATCCGGCCGGCCTGCTCCGCGTACGGGATGAGGTCTTCCTCGGGGCCGCGGTCGATCATGCTGTAGCGGACCTGGTTGCTCAGCACCCGGCGGCCCAGCGCGGCCTCGGCGAACCGCCACCGGCGCAGGCCGTAGTTGCTGACGCCGACCTCGCCGACCAGTCCGACGTCCTGCAGCGAGCGCATGCCGCGCATGGTGGTGGTGTCGGCGACCACCGGGTTGGCCTGGTGCACCTGGTAGAGGTCGATGCCGTCGACGCCGAGCCGGGCGGCTGAGGCGACAGCGCGCTGCTGCACCACCGGGGCGACCGGCAGCAGCGGGAAGATCTTGCTGGCGACCACGACCTTGGCCCGGTCGTCGCCAAGCGCCGCGCCGAGGATGCGCTCGCTGCGGCCGAAGCCGTACAGCTCGGCGGTGTCGAACAGGGTGACGCCCAGGTCGAGCGCACGCCGGACGATCTCGGCGGCCCGGCGCTCGTACTCGGGGCCGTAACCCCACTCCTTGGAGCCGAACTGCCAGGTGCCGAGGCCGATCTTGGAAATGGGCTTGGGGGCGTCGAGCCGCACGTAACGCATGTGGCCGAACGTACCCGCGCCGCTGCGCGCGCACTCCGGTGCGGACAGAATGGCCTGGTGACATACCTCGCCAGCGACGACCGTTACCACGAGATGATCTACCGGCGCAGCGGCCGGAGCGGGCTGAAGCTCCCCGTCATCTCCCTCGGCCTGTGGCACAACTTCGGACCGGACCGGCCCTTCGAGCGGCAGCGCGACATCGTCCGCCGCGCCTTCGACCTCGGCATCACCCACTTCGACCTGGCGAACAACTACGGTCCGCCGCCCGGTTCGGCGGAGGAGAACTTCGGCCGGCTGCTCACAGGCGACCTGAAGCCGTACCGGGACGAGCTGGTGATCTCCAGCAAGGCCGGGTACCTGATGTGGCCCGGCCCGTACGGCGAGTGGGGCTCGCGCAAGTACCTGATCTCGTCGCTGGACCAGTCGCTGCGCCGACTCGGGCTGGACTACGTCGACATCTTCTACTCGCACCGGTTCGACCCGGAAACCCCGCTGGAGGAGACGATGGGCGCGCTCGACGCGATCGTCCGCTCCGGCAAGGCGCTCTACGTGGGCATCTCCAACTACGACTCGGAGCAGACCGAGCGGGCCGCGGCGATCCTGCGCGACCTGGGCACGCCGCTGCTGATCAACCAGCCGTCGTACTCGATGATGAACCGCTGGACGGAGAGCGACGGGCTGCTGGACACGCTGGAGGGCGTCGGCGCCGGCTGCATCGCGTACAGCCCGCTCGCCCAGGGCCTGCTCACCGACCGTTACCTCACCGGCATCCCGGCCGACTCCCGGGTGCGCACGAGCGTCTTCCTGAACGAGAGCGACCTCGACGACCAGACCATGGCGACGGTGCGAGGGCTCGCCGCGGTGGCCGAGCGGCGCGGGCAGACGCTCGCGCAGCTCGCCCTGGCCTGGGCGCTGCGCGACCCGCGCATGACCAGCCTCATCATCGGCGCGAGCAGCGTGGCGCAGCTGGAGGGCAACGTGGCCGCGCTGGGCAACCTCGACCTCGCCGGTGAGGACCTGGCCGAGATCGAGCGCCTGCTCGGCTGAGTCACCAGATGCGGCGCCGCCCGGCGCGGTGGTTGCGGACACCGCACGGCCGCCCGGGCGGCGGACCGCCGGACCGCCGCAGTCCGACCACCGCCGCCGCGAGCAGCGCGACGACGAACGCCGCCGCGCCGAGGACGAGCGGCCGGGACAGCGGTCCGCCGTCGGTCACCGTCGCGACCGGCACCGCCGGCTCCTCGTCGGTCGCCGCCCCGGCGAGGGTACGCGGAGGCGACGCGCTCGCCTTCGGCGCTGCCGGTGACGCGTCCGGCTCGCCGCGCGCCGCCCGGAAGATCACGTCCGAGCAGGAGTAGTACGTGTCCTGGGTGTCCGAGTTCTGCCAGATGACGTAGACGATGTGCCGGCCACTACGGTCGGCCGGCAGCTTCCCCCGCATCTCGTAGGCGCCCGCGCGGATCGGCGGGTCGGTGACCTCGAGGAACGGCTTCTCCTCCAGATCCGCCCAGGTCAGCACGCGCTTCGGCGAGTACGAGCCGGTGGTGACGTAGTACCGGAACGTGCCCCGGTGCGGGATGGTGGTGCGGTAGCGGAACGTGTGCCGGGCCCCGGCCGTGAGCGTGGTGGCCGGCCAGTCGGCGCGCGGCAGGTCCAGTCCCCGGTACGCGGACAGCCCGCCGCTGCACAGCTCGCCGTCCGGGATGCGTTCCCGGTCCCGCCCGTCGATCCGGGCCACCCGGATGTTGTCCCACTCGCGTACCGCCGCTCCGGCGGCGATCGCGGCCCGGCAGGCGGGCGTCCGCGCCCGGCCACCCTCCGGCCCGCAGGCGGCGGACCGGCTCAGTGGGCTGGTCGGCGCACCGTGTGCCGCGGCGGGCGCGGCGGTCAGCGGCACCGTCGCGGCGACGGCGGCGAGCGCGGCGGACGCGGCGAACGCGCGACGTGCGGCCATGTGATCGACCTCCCGCGCACTGGTACGGCCACGAGCCGCGAAAGGTTCGATCCGCGCCGATCGGCCGGGGCGACATGACCGAACGGACAACCGGGGCGGCGACGGACGCCCGGTGGGCCCTAGAGTGACGAAACCTGTGATCGAGGAGCGTCCCTTGACCGAACCGGCCCCGTCCCCCGAGCCGTCCCGTACCGCCCCGGCGGCCGGGCCCGCGCCGGGTGACGTCCCCGCCCCCACGCAGCCGTACCTGCTGGTGCTGCCCACCATGGAGGGCGCGCCCGCGCCGGTGCCCTGGCCCGGCGTCGAGGGACAACCCGGCTGGGCGATTCCGGTCAGCGTGCCGCCCGGCACCCAGGGGTACGCGTTGTTCCTCCCGCTGGTCCCCGCGCCCGGCCAGCCGGCGGCGGCGGTGCCCGCCCAGGCGACGGCTCCCGCCGCCGAGCGCTCCCCGGCGGAGGGCGCCGCCCCGGCCACCGGCGCGAGCGGCACCACCGCTGCCCCGGCCACACCGGCAGAGGGCTCGGTTCCTTACGCCGCCGCGAGCGACCCGACCGCCTCGGCCGGGTCTACACCGATCGACGGCGGTGCGCCGGCAGCAGCCGGGGCTGGGAAGCGCGTCGCCGACCGTCCGGCGGGCGGAGAGCCTGTCGCCGCCCCGCCGGACGCCGTTCCGGCGGCTCGCCGGGAGCAGGCGGGCGCAACGTCCTCGGCCACCGGCGACGCCGCATCGTCCACCCCGGATGCCGGCCCGGATACTCCTGCCGGATCCCCCGGCACGCCAGCGGCTACCGGCCCGTCCGGCGCCACGCCGGCGCCTCCCGCCGGTGCGCAGACGCCTGTCCCCTCTCCGGGTGCGCAGCCTGTCTCCGGAGCATGGACCGCGCCGGGCGCGCAGCCGACCACCGGGCCGCAGCCCGCGCCGGGTACTCAGCGCGCTCCGGGCACCCCGCCTCCGCACGGCGGTGGGCTGGCGCCCGCGCCGCCGTACCCGGGAATGGGGTGGAGCGGTCACCCGCAGGCGCCGGTCTGGGCGCCGCGACCGCCGGTGCCGCGGACCTCGTTCCTCGGCACGAAGTGGCCCGGTCCGAAGGCGGCGACCGGGCGGGCCGTACCCCTCGCGGTGCTGGCCGCCGCGGTCGGCAGCGCGGTCTTCGTGCCGCTCGGCCGCGTCGGCGTCGGCTGGTTCCTGGGGTGGCTCACGCTCACGCTCGCGGTGGTGCTGGCAGTCCGGTCGAAGACCGCGGACCTGCCGCGCGCCGACAAGCTCATCCGGGCCGGGTGGGCGACTGCGGCGCTGGCCCTGATCGCCGTTCCGGCGTTCCGCAACGCCTGGTGGCTCGTGACGTTCTGCGTGCTCGGCGCGCTCGGCTGCGCCACCCTCGCGATCATCGGCGGGCGGCTCGTGCGCTCGATCCTGTTCGGCCTGGTGGCCACGCCGTTCGCGGCGTTGCGCGGCCTGCCCTGGGTACGCCGGCACGTCACCGCCTCGCCACAGGAGGCGACGGTCCGCAAGGTGACTGTCTCGGTGGTCGCCACGGTCGTGGTGCTCGTGGTCTTCGGCAGCCTGCTCGCGTCGGCCGACGCGGCGTTCTCCGAGGCGCTCGGTTCGCTCGTCCCCGAGATCAACATCGGTACGGTGTTCGGCTGGCTGTTCCTCGCCGTGGTGGGCGGTCTGATCGCTGTCGCCGCGCTCTACACGCTCGCCGCACCGCCCGATCTGTCCACCGTGGACCGCGAGGGTGAGCGTCGCCTCGGCCTGCTGGAGTGGGCCCCGGCCATCGGCGCGCTCACGCTGCTGTTCGCCGGGTTCGTGGTGGTGCAGTTCACCATGCTCTTCGGCGGGCAGCGGCACGTGCAGCGGGTCGCCGGGCTCAGCTACGCCGAGTACGCGCGCAGCGGCTTCTGGCAGCTGCTCTTCGTCACGCTGCTGACGGTGGCGGTGCTCGGCGGGGTGAGCCGCTGGGCGCGCCGGGAGCAGCCGGTCGAGCGGATCCTGCTGCGCGTGCTGCTCGGGCTGATCAGCGCGCTGAGCGTGGTGATCGTGGCGTCGGCGCTGTCCCGGATGTGGACGTACCAGAAGGTCTACAGCTTCACCGGCGAACGGATCTTCGTGATGGCGTTCGAGATGCTGCTCGGCACGGTCTTCCTGATGATCCTCGCGGCCGGCATCAAATGGCGGGGCCGGTGGATTCCCGGCACCACGCTCGCGCTGGCTGTCGCGATGCTGCTCGGTCTGGCCGTACTCAACCCGGAGAACTACGTCGCCCGCCGCAACACCCTGCGGTACGAGCAGACCGGCAAGATCGACGCCTGGTACCTGCGGGCGCTGTCCGCCGACGCCACCCCGGCGCTCGCCAAGCTCCCCGACCCGGTACGCCGGTGCACGCTGAGCTGGATCGCCGACGACCTCGCCGAACCCGACCCCTGGTACGCCTGGAACCTGGGCCGCCAGCGTGCCCGCAAGGCACTGGAGGAGGTCGGCCCGCAGGCGATCGGCGGCCCGAAGGACTGCCGCCGGGCCGACCAGTTCGACCTGCCGAAGACCCGGCGTCCCCGCTGACGTCACCGGCCGGGCCGCGAATCCACGCGGCCCGGCCGGCCCGGTCAGGCCGGGCCGCCGCCGAAGCCGATCTCGTTGCCGTCCGGGTCGTGGAAGATCACCTTGCGGACGCCGTTGTCGTAGGTCTCCCGCGAGGACGGCGTCAGACCACGGTCGGCGATCGCCGCGACGCGGGAGTCGAGATCGTCGACGAAGACCGTCTGCATGGCATGCCCGGCGTGCCCGGGCCGCACCTCGATGTAGAGGTACCGGTGCTCGGCCAGCTCCCACACCGCCTCGTGGTCGTTCGGCAGGAACTGCGGCGGCGCGCCGAGCAGGCGCTCGTACCAGTCCGTCGCCACCGCGAGGTCGCGCACCGGGACGCCGGCGAACAGGTCGACAGTCATCCGGTCAATCTAGCGGCGTCGACGTGGCCGCGCGGGCTCACGCCGTACCGGCGTTTGAACGCCGCACTCAGGGCGAACGAAGAGCCGTAGCCGACTCGGCGGGCGACCGCGCCGACGGTTGCGCCGGGCTCGCGGAGCAGGTCGGCCGCGAGCGCCAGCCGCCAGCCCGTCAGGTACGCCATGGGCGGCTCACCGAGCAGCGCGGTGAAGCGCCGGGCCAGCGCCGCCCGGGACATCCCCACCTCCACGGCGAGCGACGCCACCGTCCACGGCCGGGCCGGGTCGTGGTGCAGCATCCGCAGCGCGCGGCCGACCACCGGATCGGCGTACGCCCGGTACCAGGCGGGCGCGGCGGCGCCCGGCCGGGCGAGCCACTCCCGCAGCGCGGCGATGAGCAGCAGGTCGAGCAGGCGGTCCAGCACCGCCTCCTGACCGGGGTCGTCCTTGACGATCTCCGCGGCCAGCAGCGGCACCAGCGGTGTGTCCCAGGACTCGCGCCGCACCACCGCGAGCGGCGGCAGCGCGTCCAGCAGCCGCCGCCCGACCGTCCCCCGCACCGGGTACGTGCCGGTGAGCAGCACGGTCCGGCCGTCCGGCCCGTTGCCCCAGGTGCGTACGCCCCACCGGGTCATCGCGAACAGCTCGCGTCCGTCCGGCGTGGTGCAGCGCTGACCCGGGTGCACCACCACCTGCGGCGCCGTGGCCGGATCGTCCGCCACGGTGTACGGGGCCGGCCCGCGCACGATCGCCACGTCACCGGCGGTCAGCCGCGCGGCGTCACCCTCCTCCGGCACGATCCAGCCGTCGCCCCGCACCACGGCGACAAGCGTGAGCGGCGCCTCGTCCCGGATCAACATCGACCAGGGCGGGGTGAGGATCGAGCGCAGCAGGAAGGCGCCCCGCGCCCGGGGACCGTCGAGCAGGCCGGAGACGGCGTCCACGAGACGATTGAACACAGGATCGCGCGTCCTGACCATGGGCCGTCTCACCGCGCGGCGGTTCGATGAGGACATGCGACTCGTACAACAACTGACGCTGGTCGGCGCCACAGTCGGGGCCGGCCTGATGGCGGGCCTGTTCGCCGCGTTCGCGTACGCCGTGATGCCGGCGCTGCGCGGCGCGGACGACCGCACGTTCGTGGACGCGATGCAGCGCATCAACGTCACCATCGTCAACGGCTGGTTCCTGCTGGCGTTCCTGGGTACGCCGGTGCTCGCAGCGCTCGCGGCGGTGCCGGCGTGGCGCGGGGCGACCAGGCCGGCGCTGCCGTGGATCATCGCCGGGCTGGCCCTGTACCTGGTGATGTTCGTCGTCACGGTGGCGGTGAACGTGCCGTTGAACGACGCGCTCGCGGCGGCCGGTACGGCGGATCTCGGTGCGGCACGGGAGCGCTTCGAGTCCGCCTGGGTCACCTGGAACGTGGTCCGGACGCTGGCGAGCACTGCCGGGTTCGGCGCGTTGTGCTGGGCGCTGGTGCTCGCGGGCCGGGCGACCGGTTGAGCCGCTCGGGCCGGCGGAAACGGCTCCGGCCAGTCTGCTACGACCGGTCTTCGGTCAGCGGCAGGTAGCTCTCCGGCAGCCAGCGGACGACCACCTTCGGGAAGAGCGTCCCGCCGAGCCGGCGGTAGAAGCGCTGCGCGGCCTCGTTCTCCGGCTTCACCTCCCAGCGGATGACGAGCCGGTCGGCGGCGGCCCGCTCGGCCAGCGCGACCATGAGGTGCCGCCCCACGCCGCCGTCCCGCGCCTCGGCGCGGACGAACAGGTCGTCGAGCGCGAGGATGTCCTCACCGCTCCACATGTGCAGGCGCCGCTGCGCGGAGACGTAGCCGAGCACCTCGCCGTCCCGCTCGGCCAGCAGGACCGTCACGTCGGCACGGCCGAGCACCTCACGCCACCGGTCAGGGCTGGTGCCGACGTGCTCGCTCTCGCCCTCGTGGGCAGCGATCTCCCGGACCAGGGCGTCCACCACGGCCGCGTCGTCCGGGCCGGCCTGTCGGATGCGGATGGCGTCGTTCACGGTACTCTCCCTCGCGTAGGACCTCATGATCATCCTCTGCAGGGCATGCCCGCTGATCCGACATTCGGCCGACGCTGGCCAGCATCTCCGCCGCAACGTCGCCCCCGCTCCCCTCCGGCAGGATTGCGACATGCTCGGCGCAGCCAGTAGGGATCATCGGCCAACTCCGGCCCGCGCCGTTCAGCGACCGGCCCTTCGTCAGGCCATGGACGCAATCGACAGGACAAGTGCTGAATTTCCGCAACCGTCAAGCCCATTTCCGACAGGCCGCCGGGAGCGTATCAGCGATAAGCAAATGCGCCGGGTGAGCGTCGCAGCTGGTCGACGATTTTGCCGGCCAGCTGCGACGACCCTCAGATCAGCCGAGCGAGACGTAGCAATTTACGCCGTCTGATTCGCGGTAGCAGTGAGCATTCTCGTTGTCCTGAATCCGGGTGTAGACGTTAGCGCCCACTCGACGCCAGGAGCCGTCGCGGGATTGCACCCAGTACGCCTCGCTCTGCATCGTGAAGACATCGGTGTCGTTCCAGACGGTCCAACTGTAAGTACGGCCGTTCATGCTGGCAGTTGTGCAGTTGTTGTTGCTGTCCAGGTAGTTGTAGGTCGAGCCAGCGTTCTTGTTCCAGACATCGCAGTTGCCGCCCTGCCCATTCGGGCTGAAGCTGAGGCCCTTGGCGATGACCAGGCCCTGGATGCTGTCATGCCGGATAACGTCTCCGCCCACGACCATCGGCTGAACGTCGTCCGAGGACGCCGGAAGCGGCGCAGAGGGGGCGGCCGAGGCAGGGCCACCGAGGACCGCCGTCCCCAGCGAGGCGACAGCGGCCAGCGCCACCAACGATGGAGCGGATCGGAACTTGATAACAGACATGTGCATCCTCCCGTGACGGCGATCTGGATCTCAGAGCGCCACGAGAGATTTTCGCATGCGCATGCTTCGCTGCGCTGCCCCGCCCGTACGATCAGTAGTCATTTTTTTCGATGGTCCGAAAAATCCGAATCATCTCACCGCAGGGACAGGCGTGGTACGCGGAACACGACGAGCAATGGCACCCGCGAGAGACAAGGTGAATGCGGTACAGGTGGTAAGCAAAGCGGGAAGGCCCTTGAGTTGCTCAGCCAGGTCCGCGGCGGCGCCGGGCGAACCGAAGTCGTATGCCGCCAGGGTCATCGGATACCACCAGTAGGACGCCGGTGCGCCATCCGTCGAGTCGAAGGCAGCGTAGGCGACAAAAGTCAAATCCAATACGGCGATTCCTGCGATGACCATCGCAAGAAGGACGAAGGACCACGGAAGTCGTGGCGTGAGTCGCGCCACGACCATCACCAGTGCGGTCAGCAGCAGTCCCCACGAGACGGTAGCGGCGGCGACGGCCAGCCTGGCTTCTCCGAGAGCCTCCCCCACAATGGGAACCGACGACAGGGCGAGGATGCCGGAGGCAAGTAGAGCCGGAACGATCCACAGCCAGCGCGACATTGACGGCTCCCGGCTCACCCGCCACCCCAGCCAGGCGGCGGCGGCGATCACCGGCACGACGCCGAGCGCAGTCACCGAGGCAACGACCGCCTGACTGGCACCCCCGTCGATGGTGGCCACGACAAGGATGCTGACGGACGCAGCAATCAGCAGCGCCACGCCGAGCACCAGTGGAACAACCAGCACACCGGCCGCCCTGGGTACGCGCGAGCGCGACTGTGGCACGGACATAAGGCTCCCCTGCTCGATGAGGGCACACCACGCGACGTCGGCAAGGTCGCGCGCCGGCCTGGACGATTCGGTCAACAACTCGGCGATCTCCTCGCCGTAACGCTCACGAACAGCCTTCGGATACATCGCCAACGCCAGGCGCACCATAGAAGCTCGTCGAACAGCCAGCATCACGCCAACCCCAGACGAGTCAGGCCTCGTGCTGCCACTGACCGCATGCGCCGCAGCTCGACGCCGAGCGCCTCCCGGCCCGCGGTCGTCAGCTGATAGGGCTTACGTCGCTCAAGCGCGGGCAGGGCCTCGATATAGCCATGTTCCTCGAGACGGCGGATTGCACCGTACAGGGTCCCAGGTCCTGGGCGCTCACTGGTCAGCTCGGCGATATCTCGCTGAATGGCGTAGCCGTGCGCCGGGCCGGCGGCAAGGCTGATCATGACAAGAAGAGCCGGTTCGGAGAATCGTCCAAGGTCAGAGAGGCCTACCATCGCGCCCTCCTATTACGTTGAACGTAGCATCCATCGACGGACAGGCAGTGTCAAGCCCTCGGCGCGAGGAAGGAGGGGAGGAAGACGTGCCACGGAACGAGGCGAACCGGCTTTCCTGCACCCGGTTCCAGAGACGACGAAGGGCGCCCGCCGCTTCCGACAGACGCCCTGATCGCTAAGGGTGGAGCCGAGGGGACTCGAACCCCTGACCCCCACACTGCCAGTGTGGTGCGCTACCAGCTGCGCCACGGCCCCTTGCGGTCGTCCCCGGTCGCCCGGGCACGGAGAGAACTATACACACGCCGACCGGCATGGTCATCTCGCGGGGGGTGCCCCGCACCCGGCTCAGTTCAGTGCCACGTCCGGCGGGAAGTGGGCCACCGCCGCCATCATGCCGCCCTGCCGGCGCAGCACCATCGGCCAGAGATCATCCGGCCGGTCGACGAAGGCGTCACCGGGCAGGGCGTCGAACACGAACCAGGAGCCCTCCTCGATCTCACGCTCCACCTGCCCGGCACCCCAGCCGGAGTAGCCGGCGAACACCCGGATCCCGCCGACGGCCTCGCGCAGCTTCTCCGGGTCGACCGAGAGGTCGATGGTGCCGACCGCGCCGGAGACGCGGTGGAAGCCCTTGACCGGGCGGACGGGGTGTCGCATGCGGGCCAGGCAGATGGCCGAGTCGGGCTGCACCGGGCCGCCCTCGAACAGCACCGCCGGGTCGCCGGCCAGGTCGCTCCAGTCGCCGAGCACGTCGGCCACCGAGACCTCGGTGGCCCGGTTCAGCACCACCCCGAGGGCGCCGCCGGGTTCGTGGGCGACGAGCAGCACGACCGTACGGTCGAAGTTCGGATCCTTGAGCCCGGGTGTCGCGACCAGCAGTCGTCCGGTCATCGACTCCATGGCTCGGCCACCGATCGCCTGCCCCTCACCCTGCATCTCCGACACCCGTCAGCCGTGTGCCCGTACGGGCCCGAGGCTGTCGACCGTCCACCCTGTCAACGCCATGTCACGCACCATAGCCTGCGTCCGGCCCGCTGGTTAAGGTCTGACGGCGGGTGATCGCGACGGATCGAGGGAGGGCCGGATGGCGGCGCAGGCCGAACTGGCAGTGATCGGCGGGTCGGGACTCTACGCCCTGCTCGACGGGGTGGAGCACGTGGTGGACACCCCGTACGGCGAGCCGTCGGGCCCGATCACCGTCGCCGAGGTGGGCGGTCGGCGGGTGGCGTTCCTGCCCCGCCACGGGCGCGATCACCGCTACCCGCCGCACCTGATCCCGTACCGGGCGAACCTGTGGGCGCTGCGGTCGCTGGGCGTACGCCAGGTGCTGGCACCCTGCGCGGTGGGCGGCCTGCGGCCGGAGCTGGGTCCGGGGACGTTCGTGGTGCCGGATCAGTTGATCGACCGCACCAGCGGGCGCACGCAGACGTACTACGACAGGGGTGCGGTGCACGTCTCGTTCGCCGATCCGTACTGCCCGGCCGGGCGGCGCACGCTGCTGGACACGGCGGCCGGGCGGGGCGTACCGGCGGTGGACGGCGGGACGGTGGTCGTGGTCGAGGGTCCGCGCTTCTCGACCCGAGCGGAGTCGCGCTGGTTCGCCTCGATGGGCGGCACGATCGTCAACATGACCGGCCACCCGGAGGCGGTGCTCGCCCGCGAGCTGGCCCTCTGCTACACGTCCATTGCGCTGGTGACGGACCTGGACGCGGGCGTCGAGGCGGGCGAGTCGGTCACCCACGAGGAGGTGTTCCGGGTCTTCGCGGAGAACACCGACCGGCTGCGCGGGCTGCTGCTGGACGCCGTCGCGGCGCTGCCGGCCGAGCGGGAGTGCGAGTGCGGGAACGCGCTGGACGGGATCAAGCTGCCGTTCCCGCTGCCCTGAGCGCGGGAAGCGCCCGAAAAGCCGGCTTCGGCCCGATAGATTCGGCTGGTCGGGGGACAGGGCACCGGGCCGTCTCCGGCATCCGCGCGTGGAACGGAGGCAGCCGGCGATGGCGACGGTGCGGGAGGCGACCTACGACCTGCTGCGCGCACTCGGCCTGACCACTGTCTTCGGCAACCCCGGCTCGACCGAGGAGCCGTTCCTGCAGGAGTTCCCGGCCGACTTCCACTACGTGCACGCGCTCCAGGAGGCGTCGGCGGTCGCGATGGCCGACGGCTACGCCCAGGGCACCGGCCGGCCCGCGCACGTCAACCTGCACACCGCTCCGGGCACCGGCAACGGCATGGGCAACCTGGTCACCGCCTGGCACAACCGGACCCCGCTGATCGTCAGCGCCGGTCAGCAGACCCGCGAGATGCTGCTGATCGAGCCGCGTCTGGCCAGCCCCCGGGCGGTCGAGCTGGCCCAGCCGTACGTCAAGTGGGCCCACGAACCGGCCCGCGCGCAGGACATCCCGGCGGCCTTCATGCGGGCGTACGCCTCGGCGGTGCAACCCCCGGCCGGGCCGGTGTTCCTCTCCCTGCCGATGGACGACTGGGACCGCCCGGCCGATCCGCCGCCGCAGGTGCGTACCGTCGCCACCCGGATCGCGCCGGACCCGGACCGGCTGCGCGGCTTCGCCGAGGCGCTGGCCGCTGCCCGCGCTCCGGCGCTGGTGCTCGGCGCGGCGGTGGACCGGTCGGACGCCTGGCCGGACGCGGTAGCGCTGGCCGAGCGCCTGGCCGCGCCGGTCTGGGCCGCCCCGGCGCCGGAGCGAGCCGTGTTCCCCGAACGGCATCCGCACTTCCGCGGCGTGCTGCCGTACGCGATCGGGCCCTTGTCGGAGGCGTTGCGCGGCCACGACGTGGTGCTGGTGGTGGGCGCGCCGGTGTTCCGCTACTACCCGCACGTGCCGGGCGACTACCTGCCCGGCGACGCGCGGCTGCTGCACGTCACCGACGACCCGGACGAGGCGGCGCGCGCCCCGGTCGGGGAGAGCCTGCTCGGCGACGCTCGCCTGACCATGGCCGCGCTGTGCGAGCTGCTGCCGCCGACCGACCGACAGGCGCCGTCACCGCGCCCGCAACCGGCCCCGCCGGAGCCGACCGACCCGCCGAGCGCCGACGCGCTGTTCGCCGCGCTGGCGGACGCGTGGCCGGCGGACGGGGTGCTGGTGCAGGAGTCGCCGTCCAACCTGGCCGCGCTGCGCCGCCGGCTGCCGATCGAGCGGCCGCGCTCGTACCTGACGATGGCCAGCGGCGGCCTCGGCTTCGGGCTGCCGGCGGCGGTCGGCATGGCGCTCGCCGAACGCGACACCGGGCGCGGCCGCCCGGTCGTCGCGGTGGTCGGCGACGGCTCGTTCCACTACTCGGTCCAGGCGTTGTGGACGGCGGCGCGGCTGCGGCTGCCGCTCGCCGTCGTGGTCCCGGTGAATCAGCAGTACGCGATCCTGAAGGCGTTCGCCGAGCTGAAGCACACCCCTGGTGTGCCGGCGCTGGACCTGCCGGGACTGGACGTCACGGCGGTGGCGCACGGCTACGGCTGCGCCGGTGAGGTGACCACGCTCGACGGGCTCGGCGCGGCACTGGAGGCGGCGCTCACCGCGGACCGGCCGACGGTGCTGCCGGTGCCGATCAGCACCGACGTGCCACGGATCCTGTGAGCCTCAGCCGGGCTGGACGATCAGCGGGGCGCCGCTGCCGGCGTCGAGCACCACGCGCCCGCCCACCGGCGCGGCGAGCGTGACGCTCACCGGCTTCATCACCAGCTGCATGGTGCACGGGCCGGTGGGCGAGACCACGGCGCCGCCGATCACCACCACGTCCGGCCGTTCCAGCACGAGCGGGGTGGGCGGACTGTCGCAGGCGCCGACGCCGAGCACGTAGTCGATGCGGTTGCCCTCGACCGCCCGCAGCTGCTGCGCGGACACCAGGCCCGCCGGGAGCGGCGTGCCGGGCACCGCGCCGCCGGGAACCCGGCCGGTCACGCGCGGCGCGACAGCGACCCGCGCCACGGGTACGGCCAGCTCGTCCACTGTGAACAGCCAGGCGGGCACCTCGGCACGCCCTCGGCTGGTCCACATCGGCGCGCTGCCCAGCCGTACCCCGGTCACGGTGAGCGCGACGCACGGCGTCGGCGCCGACGTCGACACCGGGTCGTTCGGGCCGGGCCGCCCGGTCGGTGCCGGGTCCGGCGCCGCCGGCCGCCCGTCGCACGGCGGTGGGTCGCCCTGACGGAGCTGGGCGTACGCGTCGGCGGCGCTCACCAGCGGCACCCGCAGTGTGCCGTCGGGGAACCGGATCGTGCCGTCCTTCGGTACGGCGGCCGGGATCGGGATCTGGTCCCGGTACCAGCCGGCGCTGAACGCCGTCTTCGCCTCGTCGCTGGCGCCCGGGTCGCCGGTGAGCACCGTCGGCTCCTGAAGCGGCACGTACCCGTCGCGCCAGCCCGGCACGGGTCGCCAGCCGGCGGCCACCTCCTGCGCCCGCTCGGTGAACGCGGGGCGCTGGTCCGGGCCGGTGGGCGGCGTCCGGACGGGAGCGGCGCCGGGCGTGGCGCAGGCGGAGAGGGCCAGCAACGGGATCCCGAGCAGGGCGAGCACGCGACGCATACCCGTTGGACGCGTGCCGGTCCCGGACGGTTCCGCGCTCAGTCCTCGCCGCCGAGATCGGCCTGGTACGCCTCCCAGAGCAGGTCCGCGCCGTGCCGCCGGTGCCGGTCCAGCGCGCGCAGCAGGTCGCGGGTGCGGGCCCGCACCTCCGCGGCGGACACCCCGGGCAGGCGTACGGCGTGCTGGAGCGCGGCGAGCGCCGCGCTGATCGCGGCGTGCTCGCCGACGAGCAGGCGTACGCCCCGGTCCAGGCGTGGCGCGGCGCGCACCAGGTCGGCGTAGTGGCCGCCGGCTCCCTCGGTGACGCGGACGTGTTCGGTGAACCCCCGCCGGACGGGGTCCAGATCGGTGAGAAGTCGCTCCCGCCAACGCGGCCCGGCTATGGCCAGCGCCCGCCCGAGGGCGCGCAGGTCACCGGAGGCGCTCGGGAGTACGGCGGTCGGCTGCTGGATCGGACTGGTGACCATGGGACACCTCCCGCTGCTGGGTGCGAACCCGTATGGCGATGGTGGACCCGGTTTCCGGCGCTGTCCAGCGGTCGGCGCCGCCTCATCTGTCCCTCTGGCCCCAGCGGCCCCAGAGGGCCCAGGAGCCTCAGACGACTGTGCGCCCCGGTCCGGGTGGACGGGGCGCACAGTCTGTGTGGTGGAGGTGCCGGGAATCGAACCCGGGTCCTTCGCCGGTTTGTCAGGGCTTCTCCGAGCGCAGCTCGCTATGCCTCTACTCGGCCCCACCGCTCACGCGAGCAAGTTGGTGTGACGGGCCCAGTCGCTGATTGATCTCGCCGCACGGACCCCGCGACCGGGTCCGATTGGCCAGCCTTCTAGCTGATGCCGGCTAACTGGGTCGAAGGCGCTCCCAGGCCGACAGACTTGCTACTCGCCTCAGGCGGCGAGAGCGAAGTCAGCGCGATTGTTCTTGGCGCTTATTGGTTTCCGACGACCGATTCTCGAGACGACGTCGGCTTCCTCGGCTCGCTTCCCCTGTCGCTGCGTACGAAGTCGAAACCAGTCACCCCCTCGTAGCGCTGCCCCTGTCGGCAGCACACCAAGCCTAACGCCTGGCGCAACCGGTTTCATCCCGAGGCCCACCCGACGCGGACTACCGGACGAACCGGACGAATCACTCAGCCATGCCCTTGCCGCGCCGGCCCACCGCCCGGGCGATCTCCTTGGCGGCGTCCCGCTTCGCCAGGTCCTGGCGCTTGTCGTACGACTTCTTACCCCGGGCCAGGCCGATCTCCACCTTCGCCCAGCCGTCGGAGAAGTAGACCTGCAACGGCACCAGCGTCAGGCCGCTCTCCTTGAGCTTGCCCAGCAGCCGGTCGATCTCGATCCGGTTGAGCAGCAGCTTGCGGGTGCGCCGGGGCTCGTGGTTGGTCCAGGTGCCCTGCGCGTACTCCGGGATGTGCATGGCGTGCAGGTAGATCTCGCCGTCGCGCTCCTGGGCGAACGCGTCCACGAGCGACGCCCGCCCGGCCCGCAGCGACTTGACCTCGGTGCCGGTGAGCGCCATGCCCGCCTCGTACGTGTCGAGGATGGCGTAGTCGTGGCGTGCCTTCTTGTTGGAGGCGACCACCTTGCGACCCTTTTCCCGTGGCATCGGCGCCACCCCCTTCCTGATCGACTCGCCGGCCACCGGCCGGCGAGCGGAGATCATGCTACCGGAACCACAAGGGCCCTCCCGCGCCGTTTATTCCGGCGCGGAAGGGCCCTCGGTGAGCCGTACGAGGTGGCTAGACCCGCAGGTAGAAGCGGAGCGTGACCCAGGCGGTGACCGCGCTGACCACGCCACCGACGGCGGCCATCAGCGGGAAGGTCAGGAAGATCTCGGACCAGGAGATCGGGGTGATCAGGCCCTCCAGGGCGGCCATCGAGCTGCCGGCCGCCACCACCTTCACTCCGATCAACGCGAGCAGGCCGAGGATGGAGCCGAACAGACCGGCCACCACCGCCTCCAGCACGAACGGCGCCTGGATGAACCAGTTCGACGCGCCGACGAGCTTCATGACCGCCACCTCACGCCGCTTGCTGTAGGCGGCGACCTGGATGGTGTTCGCGACGAGCAGCAGGGCGGCGATGGCCATCACGGTGGCGATCGCGAGCGCTCCGTTCTGGAAGCCGCTCAGCACGCCGAAGACCTTGTCGAGCAGCTTGCTCTGGTCGACGATCGTGTCGATGCCCTCGGTGGCCTTGTACTTGTCGTAGATCGCCTTGTACTGCTCCGGGTCGTTCAGCTTCACCCGGTACGACTCGGGAAGCTGGTCCGGCTTGACGGCGCTGACCAGGTCCGGGGCGTCGGCGTACATCTGCTGGAAGCGCTCGTACGCCTGCTCCTTGTTGACGTACGTCGAGTCCTTGACCAGCGGGTCCTGGCCGAGCTGCTGACCCAGCGCGTCGACCTGTTCCTTGGTGGCATCGGTCTTCAGGAAGATCGAGACCTCGACGTTCTCGTAGTAGAGGTCCTTCATGTCGCCGACCTTCTGGTAGAGAAGGCCGCTGCCGCCCAGCATGAACAGCGACACCGCCATTGTGATGATCATGGCGATGGTCATGGTGACGTTGCGCCACAGCCCGACCAGTACTTCGGACAGGACGTACTTCATCCGCATCGGGATATCCTCCGGCTCTCCGGCGTGAGGTTTCGTCGTCAGGGTCTACGGAACGTCGTCCGGCTCAGCCGTAGACGCCCCGGGCCTGGTCGCGCACGATGCGGCCGCTCTCGATCTCGATGACCCGGCGCCGCATCTGGTTCACGATGTTGGAGTCGTGCGTGACCATCACGACGGTCGTGCCGGTGCGGTTGATCCGGTCCAGCAGGCGCATGATCTCGATCGAGGTGTCCGGGTCCAGGTTTCCGGTCGGCTCGTCGGCCAGCAGGATCAGCGGCCGGTTGACGAACGCCCGGGCCACCGCGACACGCTGCTGCTCACCACCGGACAGCTCGTGCGGGTAGCGGTGCTCCTTGCCGCCGAGACCGACCAGCTCCAGCACCTCCGGCACGACCCGGCGGGCGACCGCCTTCGTCTTACCGATCACCTCCAGCGCGAACGCCACGTTCTCGTACGCCGTGCGGTTCGGCAGCAACCGGAAGTCCTGGAAGACGCAGCCGATGGAACGCCGGAAGTGGGGTCGCTTCCAGGAACGCATCGACGTGACGTCCTTGCCGTTGACGACGACCCGGCCCTTGTTGGGCGTGACCTCGTGCAGCAGCAACTTGATGATGGTGGACTTGCCGGAGCCGGATGGACCGATGAAGAAGACGAACTCGCCCTTCTCGATCGAGACGGACACGTTGTCGAGCGAAGGCCGGGACGCCTTCGGGTACGTCTTCGTCACTTGCTCAAGCTGAATCACGGGTCGGTAGTCTACGCGGTGTAACCGCAGAGCCAAGCCCCACGCCCCGCAGAAGCGGTGCGCGTCATCGATTTACCCGGTCAGACCGAGATCGATGACGCGCTGCGTCCAATCGTGATCACGCACTGTCAGCGCTGAGCTGCTGCTGCTTCCGCCAGCGGATTCCCGCCTCGATGAAGCTGTCCAGGTCACCGTCGAAGACCGAGGACGGATTGCCCGTCTCCTGTTCGGTACGCAGATCCTTCACCATCTGATACGGGTGCAGGACGTACGAGCGCATCTGGTCGCCCCACGAGCTGGTGCTGCCGGTCTTCAGGCCGGCCAGCTTCTCCTCCTCCTCCTGCCGCTTGCGCTCCAGCAGCCGGGCCTGGAGCACCCGCATCGCGGAGGCCTTGTTCTGCAGCTGGGACTTCTCGTTCTGGCAGGTCACCACGATGCCGGTGGGGATGTGGGTCAGCCGCACCGCCGAGTCGGTGGTGTTGACGCTCTGCCCACCCGGCCCGGAGGACCGGTAGACGTCCACCCGGACCTCGTTCTCCGGGATGTCGATGTGGTCGGTCTGCTCGGTGACCGGCAGCACCTCGACCCCGGCGAAGCTGGTCTGCCGGCGGCCCTGGTTGTCGAACGGGCTGATCCGCACCAGCCGGTGCGTGCCGGACTCCACGCTCAGCGTGCCGTAGGCGTAGGGCACCTTCACCGTGAAGGTGGCCGACTTCAGGCCCGCCTCCTCGGCGTACGAGGTCTCGTAGACCTCGGTCGGGTAGCCGTGCCGCTCGGCCCAGCGCAGGTACATCCGCAGCAGCATCTCGGCGAAGTCGGCGGCGTCCACGCCACCGGCGCCGGCCCGGATCGCGACGAGCGCCTCCCGCGAGTCGTACTCGCCGGAGAGCAGCGTGCGGACCTCCATCTCCTGGATGGCCTTGGTCAGCCCGGCGATCTCCGACTCGACCTCGGTCAGCACGCCCGGGTCGTCCTCGGCCTGGGCCAGCTCCAGCAACACCCCGGCGTCGTCGAGCCGGGAGCGCAGGTCACCGAGCTTGGTGATCTCGCCGTTGACGTACGACAGCTGCGACGTCACCTGCTGCGCCTTGG
Organism: Micromonospora sp. WMMA1947; assembly: GCF_027497355.1. Lineage (NCBI taxonomy): Bacteria > Bacillati > Actinomycetota > Actinomycetes > Micromonosporales > Micromonosporaceae > Micromonospora > Micromonospora sp. WMMA1947. The sequence continues at coordinate 906,262 of NZ_CP114909.1, forward strand.
CCTGGTCGTCCCAGAGGTCGGGCGCGGAGGCCTCCTGCTCCAGCCGGGCCTTCTGCTCGCGCAGCTTGTCGAGGTCGAGCACAGCCTCGATGTTGCGCAGCGTGGCGTCGAGTTCCTTGAGCTGTTCGGCGTAATCGGCAGCGGTCACGACAGACAAGACTACTGCGTCGTTCCGTCAACCTGTTGCAGGTGGTCAGCCGACCGGCGCGGTCTTCAGCCAGGACAGCGCCGCCTTGTGGTAGGCGACGGCGAACTCCAGCGCGCTGGCGTCGTAGCTGTCGCCTTCCTTCTTGGCGTTCTTGACCTGCTCCCGCACCGCCGCCAGGGCCTCGGTGTGGTACTCGTTCGCCGAGGCGTACAGGTTCTTGAGCTGGCTCGACGAGTGCAGGTTGCCGAACGCGATCCGTAGCGCTATCGGGTTACGGATGGTGTCCTTGCCGGGATTCTCCGCCAGCCAGCGGGAGAATGTCCGTTTCCCGGCCGCCGTCAGCGCGTACGGCTGGCTCATCCGCGGCCCGGGCTTACCGAGACGCACCAGACCCTTCTCGGCCAGGACCGGCAGCTCCCGGTAGACCTGACTGCGGGTCATCGACCAGTACGGCGCCAGCCGGCGCTCAGCGGCGGCCATCAACTGGCCGCCAGTCATCGGGCCGTCGTGCAGCAGACCGAGCAGAGCTGCTGCCGTCGGGTTGACTCCGGATTCCGCCATGCCCTCTAAGCTGCCACTTTGTCGGCTCTGGCGTCCAGGATTTGCTCATTTCGGCACCCGATGACGGGTCCGATGTGCACTGTCGGATGAGGAAGAGGGCCCGCCCCGGCCGGGACGGGCCCTCCGGCGAGTGCCTCAGCCCATGTGCGGGTAGCCGTGATCGGTCGGCGGAACGAACGTCTCCTTGATCGTCCGCGGCGACATCCAGCGGACCAGGTTGTGCCAGGAACCCGCCTTGTCGTTGGTGCCGCTGGCCCGGGCGCCGCCGAACGGCTGCTGCCCGACCACCGCGCCGGTCGGCTTGTCGTTGATGTAGAAGTTGCCCGCCGCGTACCGCATCTTCTCCGCCACCTGGTCGACCACCCGGCGATCGGTCGCGAAGATCGACCCGGTCAGCGCGTACGGCGCGATCGACTCGGCCTGGGCGACCACCTCGTCGAAGCGGGCGTCGTCGAAGACGTGCACGCCGAGGATCGGCCCGAAGTACTCGGTGGTGAACGTCTCGTGCGCGGCGTCGGAGCACTCGAACAGCGTCGGCCGGACGAACCAGCCGACCGAGTCGTCGGCGGTGCCCCCGGCCAGGATGCGGCAGGAGTCGTCACCCTTGATCAGCTCCAGCGCGGCGGTGTGCCGGCCGAACGCCTTGTCGTCGATCACCGCGCCGCCGAAGTTGCTGAAGTCGGTCACGTCGCCGTAGGTAAGCGAGTCGGCGGTGGCGGCGAGCCGGTCGCGCAGCCCAGCCTCCCAGATCGAGCGCGGGACGTACGCCCGCGAGGCGGCCGAGCACTTCTGCCCCTGGTACTCGTAGGCGCCCCGGATCAGCGCGGTGTGCAGCGCGTCCACGTCGGCGCTGGTGTGCGCCACCACGAAGTCCTTGCCGCCGGTCTCGCCGACCAGCCGGGGGTAGCCCCGGTAGCGGGCGATGTTGTCGCCGACGGTCTTCCACAGGTGCTGGAACACCTTCGTCGAGCCGGTGAAGTGGATGCCGGCGAGATCCGGGTCGGCGAGGACCACCTCGGAGACCTCCTCGCCGCGCCCGGTGACCATGTTGATCACGCCGGGCGGCAGGCCGGCGGCCTCGAACAGGCGCATGGTGAAGTGCGCCGCGAACTGCTGCGTCGGGGACGGCTTCCAGACCACCGTGTTGCCGAGCATGGCCGGCGCGGACGGCAGGTTGCCGGCGATCGCGGTGAAGTTGAACGGGGTGATCGCGTAGACGAAGCCCTCCAGCGGCCGGTGGTCGAGGCGGTTCCAGACCCCGGACGAGGACAGCGGCTGCTCGGCCAGGAGCCGCCGGGCGAAGTGCACGTTGAAGCGGAGGAAGTCGATCAGCTCGCACGCCGAGTCGATCTCGGCCTGGACGGCGGTCTTGGACTGACCGAGCATGGTGGCCGCGTTGAGCGTGTCCCGCCAGGGGCCGGCCAGCAGGTCGGCCGCGCGCAGGAAGATCGCGGCCCGCTCCTCGAACGGCAGCGCGCGCCACATCGGGGCGGCGTCCTTGGCGGCCTGCACGGCGGCGCGGGCGTCGTCGTGGGTGGCGTGCCCGGTGACGCCGAGGACGTGCGCGTGCTTGTGCGGCTGCACCACGTCGATCGACGCGCCGCCGGCCATCCGCCGCTCGCCGGCGATCGTCATCGGCAGCTCGATCCGCTCGGCGGCCAGTTCAGCCAGCCGCCGCTGGAGCCGTTCCCGGTCGGCGCTGCCGGGCTCGTAGTTATGCACCGGCTCGTTGAGCGGCTCGGGTACGGAGAACACGGCGTCCATCTCAGGCTCCTGGCGATCTCGACGGCGACGGCGAAACCGGACCCGCGGGCGCCGGCCGGGTGGCCGGACGCCGGACACCGCGGGGTGGGGCGGCGGCGGGACCTGGCCCGATTCTGTCACGAGGCGGCCCCGCGGGACGCGCCTGCCCGAGACACCGGACAGCCCGGCCGTCTCCGGAGCTTCGGCCGCAGCCCACCCACAACCGACGAAACATCGGAGTACGCGACAACACGTCGTTGATCCTTCGGCGCGCGTCGTCCGAGGGCGACCCGAGCCCCGCCCGCCCGAGCAGCGGCGGCACGCCGCGTACGCTGGATGACCGGTGACCTGCCCGGCCCGGCGCGGGGCGATCCGGCGACCGTCGAAGGGGAGACGATGAGCAACCAGCCCGGCAGCTCCGCGGCCGCGGAGACGGACGAGCCCGAGGCCGTCGAGCCGTCAGCCGGCGAGGCGACCACGGACGAGGCCGCCTCGACCGGGCGCCCGGAGTTCGCCCCCGGTGCCGTCGCGCTCGCCCTGGTCTCGATCGGCTGGCTCGCCGCCATGCTCTGGTCCACCCGCGAGGCGATCCACTCCACGGCTGCCGGCGTCACCGCGATCAGTCTCTCCGCGTACGCGCTGCCCGGCGTCATCACCGCGGCGCTCGTCACCGGCGCCACCGTCGCCCTGCTCGCGACCAACCGGCTGGGCCGCGCCACGCTCCGCTTCCTGGCCGCCGTCGGCACCGGCCTCCTGGTCGGGCTCGTCACCGCGGTGGCGATCAACCTGACGTACGCGGACAACGCCACCACGAACACCATCGCCGGCACCGCTGCGGCAGCCGCGATCATCGGCGGGGCGATGGCCGGCGCGCGCCAGGCCCGGGTGGTCGGCGCGATCACCCTCGCGACCCTCACCGCGCAGATCTTCGTGGTGCTGTTCAGCCGCGCCCGCGACCCGCTCTCCGACCTGTTCGGCGCCGGGGAGACCCAGCAGTCCGTGCTCGACGCGGCGAAGTGGGTCTCGCGTACCGAATCGTTGCTCGCCGGACTCCTCGCCGGCCTGGCCGCGTACCTCTATCTCACCTGGTCCCGGCGCCGGGCGGAGCGCCGCGACGGCGTGGCGTCGCCGCTGCGCTGGCCGGCGTACCTGGTGGCCGGAGCGGGCGCAGGCCTGCTCCTGCTGCTCACCGAGGTGATCATCCGGATCGGCGGGCGCGGGCTGCTCGACCTGGCCGCAGCGCTCAGCGAGGCCGACGAGGTGGCGCAGACCGCGCTCGGCACCTCGCGGGTGGACAACGGGATCTGGGTGCTCTTCGTCGGCGCGCTGACCACGCTCATCGTCTTCGGACGCACGCTCGACCCGCGCCCGCAGGACGACGACGAGGGCGAGCCCACGGCCTGACGTCAGCCGGCCTCGCGCAGCAGCAGGTCCAGCTCGGTCACGTCGTACCACTCCAGTTCGTGGTCCTCGGCGCCGTCGACGGTGAACTGGGCGTCCGGGTCGCCGGCCTGGGCCTCCACCACCACGTCGACGGCGGCGGCCACGTCCTCGACCGCGTCCGTGCCGTCCACGTGCAGCGCGGCGACCGACTTCACCGGCACCGGCCCGGCCGGCCGGACCACGCTCGACCCCAGCTCGCCGCCGACCCGCCCGACCGCACGGGCCGGCAGGTCGGCCGAGACCACCACCCGTCGTCGGGGCGCGGCGGGGTCGTGCCGGAGCAGGAGCAGCGCGTCCTGGGCGGCCCGGGTGAAGGCCACGTACTCCAGTTCCTCCTCGTCGCCCTCGGCGTACCACTCGCGCAGCTCCGGGGTCACGGCGTGCGCCGCCTCGGCGCTCAGCCCCTCCTCGCGCAGCCGGGCGAGCATGGGAACGGTCGCCGGCAGGTACACCCGGACAAGCTCGTCGGTCACCGGTCACTCCCACACTCAGGCCGATCGTCGGCGGACGCCGACTCCGGGCGCCGATCATGCCGTACGCCGAGACCGTCATACACCCGGCACCGGCGCGGGTGAAGTCTCCCGCCGGTGTGTCTCCCGAACGGGCATGCGGCGACGTCACCCGGTGATGGCAAACTTAAGCAAACGCAATCAACCCCGGGAGTCACCGTGGAGTCGAGGTTCCTGCTGCTGTCCGACGTCGCCGCCGAGCTGAACGTCTCGGACTCGCAGGTCTACCACATGGTCCGCAGCGGCGAACTGCCCGCGATCAAGATCGGCGGCCGGGGCCAGTGGCGGGTCGAGCGCGCCCGGCTGGAGGAATACATCGAGCGCAAGTACGCCGAGACCGCCGAGTGGGTACGCGGCAACCCGCTCGGCGACCGGGACGACGAGTGACTCCCCGCTGACCGTGGGCCATTGACGACCGTCACACACGTCCGGGAAGATGAGAGTTGTCGGAGGCAAACGAAGGCAAACGCAAGGATCTGAGATGGTCGACACCCGCCGTCCCCGCGCAACCCGCCCGCCGGTCCGTCTCCGGCCCGCCCCGCCGCTCGACCCGCCCTGCGTCGACGAGGAGCCGCTGTGGAGTCCCGTCGGGCAGCTCACCCTCGACCTGACCGATCCGCGCCGAGGTGCCCCCGCACGCCCCGCCGGTCGCGCCCCGGACCCGGCGGTCGCCTGGCCACGCTGGACCGGCACCCCCGCGTCAGCCCTCGCGTCCGCCACGCCCGAGGGAGCCCGGGCCGCGCACCGGTTCGTCCGCACCTTCCTGGAGATCGTCAACGGCTTCCGGCCACCCGGCCAGCTCCGGCCGCTCTGCGTGCCCGAGTCGGCCGGCCCGGTCGCGGCCGAGCTGACCCGGGCGGCCCGCCGGGTGACCCCGGTCCGCCGCCGTACCGCCCGGCCAGCCCTGCTGCTGCGGCGCCTGCGGGTCTGCGAACCCCGAGCGGGTGCGGTCGAGGCCACCGCCGTGTTCGCCGGCGCCGGTGGCGCGAGCTGGGCCGTCGCGATACGCCTGGAACGCCGCCGAGGCACCTGGCTGTGCCTCGTCCTCGACGTCCTCTGAGCCCTCGTCGTCACCCCCGGACCTGGCTGGACGTGACGCGGCCACCCGAGCCGATCCGTGAGCGGGCGCAGGCTCCCGGCTCCCGGCTCCCGGCTCCCGGCTCCCGGCTCCCGGCTCCCGGCTCCCGGCTCCCGGCTCCCGGCTCCCGGCTCCCGGCTCCCGGCTCCCGGCTCCCGGCGAGATCTTGGTACCAAACGGCCCCCAGAGGGGCCATTTGGTACCAAGATCTTCGCCAATCCCACCACGCGGAACGTGAGTCTCGCCTGACGGAAGGCTCGTCGCGGCAACCAGCCGCACGAGGATCTCCGGCCCACACCCGCGCCTCCACCGGCGGCGATCTTGCACTTTCGGTCCCCCGATAACGGCACGAAACGGGCACGATGAGGGCCGAAACTGCAAGATCGCGGGGCAGGCCGGGCGGGCGGGGACGGGCGAGGGGCCCCGGCCGGGAGGCCGGGGCCCGTCGGGGCGCTCGTTCGGGGGTCAGTTGCCGCCGTTGGGCGAACCGTGGCAGCGCTTGTACTTGCGGCCCGAGCCACACGGGCAGGGCGCGTTACGGGACGGGCCCTCGCCGCCGTCGACCTGGCCCGGGGCGGCCCGCCGGGCGGTGCTCGCGGCGACCGCCTGGCCGCTCGCCCCGGCCGCCGCACCCGGCGTGCGGCGCGACGTGGAGGCGGCCGGGCGCTCGGAGGACTGCTGGCCGATGCCGAGCGCCGGCGCCTGCTGCTCGGGCCGCTCGATCACCGGGGCTCCCCGGCCGGCCTCGCCGTCCACCGACGGTGCGGAGTACTGCAGGCCCTGCTGCTGCGGCGCGCGGTTGAGACCCTTGGCCCGGATCTCCACCGGCTTCTCCAGCAGTGCGACCTCCTCGGCCTCCGGCTCCGCCTCCTCGACCTGCACCTCCAGGTTGTAGAGGAAGCCGACCGTCTCCTCCTTGATGCCGTCCATCATGGAGGCGAACATGTCGAAGCCCTCGCGCTGGTACTCGATGACCGGGTCGCGCTGGGCGTACGCCCGCAGGCTGATGCCCTCCTGGAGGTAGTCCATCTCGTAGAGGTGCTCGCGCCACTTACGGTCGATCACCTGGAGCAGGACCATGCGCTCGAGCTGGCGTACCGCCTCCTCGCCGAGGTTCTCCTCACGCTTGTCGTACGCGGCGTGCGCGTCCTCCTTGAGGCGGGCGAGCAGGAAGTCCTGGTCGATGCCGGAGCGGGAACCGACCTCCTCCTCCAGCTCGTCGATGGTGATCCCGACCGGGTAGAGCTGCTTCAGGCTCGACCAGAGCTGCTCGAGGTCCCAGTCCTCGGCGTAGCCGTCGCTCGTCGCGCCGACCACGTACGCGGTCACCACGTCGTCGATCATGTTGCGGACCTGGTCGGACAGGTCCTCACCGTTGAGCACCCGGAGGCGCTCGGCGTAGATCACCTGGCGCTGCTTGTTCAGCACCTCGTCGTACTTGAGGACGTTCTTGCGGATCTCGGCGTTCTGGCCCTCGATCTGGGCCTGGGCGCTCCTGATCTGGCGGGTGACCATCTTCGACTCGATGGGCACGTCCTCCGGGATGTTGAAGCGGTCCATCACCGCCTCGACCGCGCCGGCCCGGAAGCGCTTCATCAGCTCGTCCTGTAGCGACAGGTAGAAGCGGGACTCGCCCGGGTCACCCTGCCGGCCGGCGCGACCGCGCAGCTGGTTGTCGATCCGGCGGGACTCGTGCCGCTCGGTGCCCAGCACGTAGAGCCCACCGGCGGCGGCCACCTCCTCCGCCTCGGCGTCGCACGCCTGCTTCCAGGTCGGAAGGATCTCCTCCAGAGCCTTGGCGTACTCCTCCGGCTGCTCGACCGGGTCGAGCCCGCGCTGGCGCAGCTCGTTCGCGGCGAGGAACTCGGGGTTGCCGCCGAGCAGGATGTCCGTACCACGGCCGGCCATGTTGGTCGCGACGGTGACCGCGCCCTTGCGCCCGGCCTGCGCGACGATCTCCGCTTCCTTGGCGTGGAACTTCGCGTTCAGCACCGAGTGCGGGATGCCGCGGCGGCGCAGCATGTGCGACAGGATCTCGGAGTTCTCCACCGAGACGGTGCCGACCAGCACCGGCTGGCCCTGCTCGTGCCGCTCGGCGATGTCCTCGACGACGGCGTTGAACTTGGCCTTCTCGGTCTTGTAGATGACGTCGGGCCGGTCGAGCCGGACCATCGGCCGGTGCGTCGGGATGGTCACGACGCCGACCTTGTAGACCTTGTTGAACTCGCCCGCCTCGGTCTGGGCGGTACCGGTCATGCCGGAGAGCTTCTCGTAGAGGCGGAAGTAGTTCTGGAGGGTGATGGTGGCCAGGGTCTGGTTCTCCTGCTTGATCTCCACCCCCTCCTTGGCCTCGATCGCCTGGTGCATGCCCTCGTTGTAGCGGCGGCCGTGCAGGATGCGGCCGGTGAACTCGTCGACGATCAGGACCTCACCGTCGTTGACGATGTAGTCCTTGTCGCGCTTGTAGAGCTCCTTGGCCTTGATCGCGTTGTTCAGGTAGCCCACCAGCGGGGTGTTCACCGACTCGTAGAGGTTGTCGATGCCCAGGCGGTCCTCCACCTTGGCCACGCCGCGCTCGGTGATCGCGATGGTGCGCTTGGCGTAGTCGACCTCGTAGTCGCCCTCGCCGTCGGTGCCGGGCTGGAGCCGGGCCACCACCGTGGCGAACTCCTGGTACCACCGGGCGGAGTGCTCGGCCGGACCGGAGATGATCAGCGGGGTACGCGCCTCGTCGATCAGGATCGAGTCGACCTCGTCGACCACGGCGAAGAAGTGGCCGCGCTGGACCAGCTCGTCCTTCGACCAGGCCATGTTGTCGCGCAGGTAGTCGAAGCCGAACTCGTTGTTCGTGCCGTAGGTGATGTCGCACTCGTAGGCCGCGCGGTGCTCGCTCGCGGGCCGGTTGGGCAGCACCACGCCGACGCGCAGGCCGAGGAACTCGTGGACGCGGCCCATCCAGGCGGCGTCGCGCTCGGCCAGGTAGTCGTTCACGGTGATCACGTGCACGCCCTTGCCGGCGAGCGCGTTCAGGTAGACCGGCATGACCGAGGTGAGCGTCTTGCCCTCACCGGTCTTCATCTCGGCGATGTTGCCGAAGTGCAGCGCCGCGCCACCCATCACCTGGACGTCGTAGGGGCGCTGGCCGAGCACCCGCGAGGCGGCCTCGCGGCACACCGCGAACGCCTCGGGCAGCAGGTCGTCGAGGGTCTCGCCATCCTCGAGCCGCTCCTTGAACTGCTCGGTCATGGCGCTCAGCTCGTCGTCGCTGAGGTTGACGTAGTCGTCCTCGATCGAGTTGACGGCGGCAGCGATGGCCTTCAGCCGACGCACCATGCGGCCCTCGCCGGCGCGAAGGAACTTTTCCAGAATCGACACGGATCAACGCTCCCCTAGACGGTCTCGAACCATCGTAGGCGCTCCGACGCGACGATGGTCACTGGTGGCGGCGGTCCGGGCCCCGGAACCCGACATAACGCCGCGACCGTCCGCCACCGGCCGCTAATCGGGTTACGCCGTGCGCGAACGATCCGGCACGATGGCTCGGATGGAGCCTGTGGAGATCATCGAGGACGGCCTGCTGCTGCGCCCGTGGCGTGCGGAGGACGCCGACGCGGTGTACCGCGCCTGCCAGGATCCGGACATCCAGCGCTGGACCACCGTACCTCGCCCGTACCTGCCGGAGCACGCGACCGAGTACGTCACCACGATCAGCGCCACCGCCTGGGCCGAGGGCACCGGGGCGCTGTTCGCGGTCTGCGACGCCGGCACCGGTGAGCTGCTCGCCTCGTTCGGCCTGGTCTCCGTCGACCGCGCGCGGGACTCGGCCGAGGTGGGCTACTGGACCGCGCCGTGGGCCCGGGGCCGGGGCGTCGCGGTCCGCGCCACCCGCGCGCTCGCCCGCTGGGCGTTCGACGCGCTCAAGCTGCGCCGGCTCACCTGGCAGGCCGAGATCGGCAACCACGCCTCCCGGCTGGTCGCGCTGCGCGCCGGCTTCCGGATCGAGGGTGAGCTGCGTTTGGCCCACCCCTCCGAGGGTGGCCGGCCCGAGGGCTGGATCGGCTCGCTGCTCCCCGGCGAGGTCGCCGCTGCGGGCGACCCGGTCCCCTACGGCCCGGACACGCTCCAGGCCCGCCGCGCGGCGGTCTTCGGCCGGCCGCAGCCGGTCCTGTTCGCCACCGCCGGGGCCACCGAGCTGCGACTGCGGGCGCTGGAGGAACGCGACCTGGCCGCGGTGACCCGTACCTGCCAGGACGAGCAGACGATCCGCTGGACCACGGTGCCGCACCCGTACCGGCCGGAGCACGCGGAGGGTTTCCTGCGCGACCTGGTGCGCCCGGCCTGGGCGCGGGGCACCGCCGCGACGTTCGCCGTGGCCGACCCGGACGACACCTACGTCGCCTCGATCGACCTGCGCATCCTCCCCAACGACCCGCTGGTGGCCGACGTGGGCTACATGACCGCGCCGCACGCCCGCGGCCGGGGCTACCTGCCGGCCGCGCTCACCGCTGTCTGCGCCTGGGGCTTCACCACGCTCGGCCTGGCCCGGATCGAGTGGCGCGCGAACGTGGGCAACACCGCCTCCCGGCGGGCCGCCGAGAAGGCCGGTTTCACCGTCGAGGGCACGCTGCGCGGCGGCGTCCAGCACCGCGGCGAGCGGCAGGACGTCTGGATCGGCGCCCTGCTGCCGGGTGACCTGACGTGACGCCGGAGACGATCGAGGGGTACGGCGTACGGCTGCGGCCGTGCCACCTCGCGGACGTACCGGACATGGTGGCCGGGTGCGCCGACCCGGAGATCCGCCGGTTCATGCCCCTGCTGCCCGATCCCTACGACGAAGACGCCGCCCGCTGGTGGATCACCGAGGGCGCGCCGGCCGCGTGGGCGGCGGGTGGGTCCGCGTACACGATCGCCGACCCGGACAGCGACCGGCTGCTCGGCAGCATCGGTCTGACCCGGCTCAGCGCGGAGCGGGCGACGTACGAGATCGGCTACTGGGTGGGACCGGCGGCGCGCGGCCGGGGTGTGGCCACGGCCGCCACCCGGCTGCTGACCGAGCGGGCGTTCGCCGCCGGGGCGGCCCGGCTGGAACTGCTGACCCGGACCGAGAACGTGGCGAGCCAGCGCATTGCCCTGGCCTGCGGCTACCGGCACGAGGGCGTACGCCGGGCGGCGGGCACGGACGCGGGCGGCGTACGCCAGGATCTGATCGCCTGGGTGCGGGTGGCCGACGACCCGCCCGGGCCGGTCGCCCGCCTGCTGCCGGACCTGCCGGACGGCCGGCTCACCGACGGCGTGGTGACGCTGCGCCCGGTGGAGCCGGCGGACACGGACGCGCTGTACCGGCTGCACTCGCTGCCGGAGGTGGTGGCGAACCGGGTGCCGCCGGTGCCGCCGCAGCGGGCGGCGCTCGCGCGCCGCTGCCGGCTGGCGGCGAGCCGCTGGCTGGCCGGCGAGGCCGCCGACCTGGCGATCCTCGACGCTGCCACCGGCGCTGTGGTGGGCGGCTGCGCGTTGTTCTACGACGAGCCCGCCACCGGCCAGGCGATGATCGGCTACAGCCTGCTGCCCGAGGCGCGCGGGCGCGGGCTGGCGGCCCGGACGGTCCGGCTGGTCGCCGGGTGGGCGTTCGGCATCGGGGTGGCCCGGCTCTGGGCCGGCACACGGCCGGACAACATCGCCTCGCAGCGGGTGCTGGAACGGGCCGGCTTCCGGCGGGAAGGGCTGTTGCGCGGCCGGCTGCCGGGCCCGGACGGCGTCCGCGTCGACTCGGTGGTCTACGGCCGGCTGGCCGCCGACGAGAACTGAGGACGGGCCCCACGCGGGGCCCGTCCTCACCGGTCAAGGGGTCACGCGTCGAGCTGGATGATCCCGTAGTCGTACGCGTGCCGCCGGTAGACCACGCTCGGGCGGCCGGACTCCTTGTCCTGGAACAGGTAGAAGTCGTGACCGACCAGTTCCATCTGGAACAGCGCGTCGTCGACGGTCATCGGTTCGGCGGGGTGGACCTTCGCCCGGGCGATGTGCCACGGCTGGTCGTCGGGTTCGCTGTAGCTGCCCTCGTCGGGCCGTTCGGCGACCGCTGTGGCGGTGCCGGTGCCGTCGAGCGCCGCCAGGCCGGGGCCGTCGAGGTCGGCCACGGGCAGGCCGGCGGTCGCGGCGGCCACGGAGATCGGCGCATGCCGCCCGCGGTGTACCCGGCGACGGTCCGCCGCGCGCCGGAATCGCGTGTCCAGCTTGGCGATGGCGGCGTCGAGCGCGCTGTAGAAGTCGTTCGTGCAGGCCTCGGCCCGGATCACCGGGCCGCGCGTCACGCACGTGATCTCCACCCGCTGGCAGGTGTCCGCCTGGCGTGGATTGCGCTCGTGGAACAACTCGACGTCCACGCGAATGAGCTTCTGGTCGTAGCGTTCGATTTTCGCGAGCTTCTCGGCTACGTGCACCCGGTAATGGTCCGGCACTTCGACGTTACGGCCCTTGACCACGATGTCCACGTGACCTCCCTTGTTCGGACGGTCGTTCGGTCCGGATCAGATCCGGTCGACGCACCCGGGAGGGCCCCGCTCGGCGTCGACCGGTGTTGTTCGGCTACGCCTCCTTCCAGTGCCGGGGGAAGGTTGGATCCTCACTACCCCCGACACCGAAACGCTAACTCCTGTACGGCCACCCGTCACCCCTGGTTGCCGAAGGCGGTCGCGAAATTTAACAGCTCATACACCATGGGGTGAAACGGATACACGAAGCGTCACCGAACGCGCCGCTTTTGCGTTGCGGCGAGCACCGCCGCGGCCTTTGGCGTCATTCCCGCGCGGTGCAACATCCGGCTCACCGCCGCCAGCGTGGCGCCGGTGGTGACGATGTCGTCGAGCAGCACGACGGTCTCCCCCGGGCGGTCCGCGGCAGGCGGGCGGCGCAACCGGAACGCCGCCTCGGCCGCGGCGGCCCGCCCCGCGCTGTCCAGCCCCACCGAGTCGGTGCGGGGCAGGGCCCGGAGCGGGCGCAGCACACGTACCGGCCAGCCGGCCGCGCGCAACCGGGCCGCCGCCGGGCGCACCAGCCGGTCCAGGTGGTCGCCGTAGCGGGCCCGGGCGGCGCGGGCGGTGTCCGGCACCGCCACCAGCGTCACCGGGCCGGGCGGCCCGGCCGCCGTCGCCACCACCTCGGCCAGCAGCGCGCCCAACGGCCGGGCCAGCCCGTGCCGGCCCCGTTCCTTGTACGCCAGCAGCCCTTCGCGCAGCGCACCGCCGTACGGGCCGAGCGCGACGCAGGGCGGCAGGCCGGGCGGAGCCGGATCGGGCCGGGTGGGGGCGGGACGCAGCGACTCCAGTTCCCGCACGCAGCCGCCGCAGAAGCCGTGCCGCAGCCGTACCGATCCCGCGCCGCAGCCCGCGCACCCGGCGGGCAGCACGAGGTCGGTCAGGTCCGACCAGAGCCCGCCCAGGTCACGCACGGCCGGTCAGTAGAGGAAGAACGGCGCGGTCGGGTTCGTCGCACGGCTGCCCGCCGGCACGTCGAGCACCTGCTCCCGCTTGACGTAGTCGAACGGGTTGTTCCGCCAGGCCGCGCCGTCCGTCTCGAACATGAACGAGAACGCGGCCAGGCCGCGGTCGCCGCCGCCCGGATACCCGGCGAGCTGGGTCACCGGGGCGCCGATCTCCACCGTCAGCGGGGTCTCCCAGGCGCCGTCGACGGTGACCTGGTGGATCGCCGAGCGCCGGTCCGCCTCGTTGCCGGCCAGCGCCAGCTCGTTCTCCGCCACCCAGTCCACCACGGTCACGCCGGTGAGCAGCGTGGTGACCCGGCGGGGCTGCCCGAGGCTGACCACGCCACCGTCGACGCTCACCGCGGCGACGAAGACCGAGCCGCCGGAGACCAGCGCGATCCGGTGCCCGTCGAGAGAACCGGCCACCGCCGTCACCGGCCCGGGCACCGACAACGGGATCTCGCTCATCCGGGCCGTACCGTCGAAGCGGTAGAGCCGGCCGTCGGCCGCCACCAGACCGGCCGGGCGGGCCTTGTTCAGCGACCTCAGCCAGGTGGGCCGGCTCATCGCCCGGAACGTGCGGTCGCCGGCGCTGAACGACGCGACCGGTTCCGGGCCGGTGCCGACCTTGAGCCGCCTGCGGTTGTCCGGCCCGGTCACCACGAGCGCGGCGAGCACCTGGTCGTCGGCGCGGGCGAGCGACGCGGAGACCACGTTGCGGTTCTCCGCGGGCGGCAGCGGCGCGGAGGCGCGCGACTCGGTGCCGAAGGCCAGGGGACGGACGGCGCCGTCGTAGACGGCGTACCGCATGGGGTCGCCGCCGCGGGGATAGGCGGCTGTCGAGACCCGCTCCCGCCGCAGGTCGACGGTGAGCCGCTTCTGGTTCTGGATCTTCAGGTCGACCTGGCCGTCCAGGTCCGACAGCGACCACGCCAGCTGGGTGCCGAGCCGGGTCAGCCGCTGCTCGTTGGCGCCCGGCATGTTGAGGTTGATCTCCCAGTGGCCGTCCGCGCCGGTCGCATTGTTGATCAGCTGGGTGCCGTCGGGCAGCCCGGTCACGGCGGGGGCCAGCCAGTCCGACGGGCGGTCGGCCAGCCACTTCATCACCTCGGTGATCCGGCGCTCGGTCGGCGCCGACGAGGGCAGGTAGCGCTGGTCCGGCACCAGCCGGGTCAGGTCGGGGTTCCAGAAGTAGACGGTACGGGGACGGTAGTACTCGCGTACCGCCGCGTCGCTGGCCAGCAGCAGGTTCGGCAGTTCGGTGATCAGCAGGCCGGTGCCGGCCGGGTCGGCCCGGCGCAGCTCGAAGACGTACTGCGTCTCGCTCGCCACCGGCGGACCGAGCGTGCCGTCGGCGCGCAGCACGCCCACCTGCTGCACCTTGAGCGTCACGGTGCTGGTGCCCTGGTTGTTCGGCGGCGTGCTCTCCGGCTTCTCCCGCAGCCGCACCACAGTCAGCTCGATCTCGCTGGCCTGCGGCTTGCCCGTCAGCAGGTCGCGGGCCTCGGCGGCGAGGAACTTCCGGGCCCGCGCGTACGCCTGGTCGCGTTCCCCGGCGGCGGCGGCCCGCAGGTAGTTCTCGACGAACGGCACCGGCTCGCTGCTGTCGGCCGGTTCCGGCGGCCGGGCCGGGCTGCCGTTGAACACCCCGGACTCGGGGGCCGGTGCCGACCCGTCCACCTGCACGTCGGTCTGGTCCGGGATGCCGCAGCCGGCGAGCGCGGCCGGCAGCAGCGCGCCGGTCAGCAGCAGGGCCAGGACGCGGCGCCTCACGGCCGTGCCTCCGCGTGGTCGCCGCCGGTGGCCGGACCGGCGGTCAGCGCCGCGACGCCGCCGCCGGGCGCGATGGCGGGCAGCTCGCCGTCGCGCGGACCGCCGAACGGCACCGTGGCGTCGGCCGGCACCAGCCGCAGCGGGCTGGTGGTGAGCCGGTCCCCGGCCCGGGCCGGCAGGGTGAGGCGGAACTGCGCGCCCTGCCCGGGCGCGCCCCACGCCTCCAGCCAGCCGCCGTGCAGGCGGGCGTCCTCCAGGCTGATCGACAGGCCCAGCCCGGTGCCGCCGGTCTGCCGGGCGCGCGACGGGTCGGCCCGCCAGAAGCGGTTGAACACCAGCTTCTCCTCCCCCGGCTTGAGGCCGACACCGTGGTCCCGAACGGTGATCGCCACCGCGCTCTGGTCCTGGCCCAGGGTGATCCGTACCGGCTTGGCCTCGCCGTGCTCGACCGCGTTGCCGACCAGGTTGCGCAGCACCCGCTCGACGCGGCGCGGGTCGACCTCGGCGATCACCGGAGTGTCCGGCAGGTCCAGCTCGATGGTCACCCCGACCCGCTCGGCCAGCCCGGCCAGCCGCTCGGCGACCCGGTGCACCACCGGCACCAGGTCGGTCGGCTCGCTGTCCAGCACCGCGAACCCGGCGTCGAACCGGCTGATCTCCAGCAGGTCGGTGAGCAGTTCCTCGAACCGGTCCAGCTCGGCCTGGAGCAGCTCGGCGCTGCGGGCCACCGCCGGGTCGAACTCGTCGCGCTCGGCGAAGATCAGGTCGGCGGCCATCCGGACCGTGGTCAGCGGCGTCCGCAGCTCGTGCGAGACGTCCGAGGTGAACCGGCGTTGCAGCCGGGACATCTCCTCCAGCCGGAGGATCTGCCGTTGCAGGTTCGTCGCCATCTGGTTGAACGAGGCGGCCAGCAGGGCGAGGTCGTCCTCGCCGGAGACCACCATGCGCTGGTCGAGCAGGCCGGCGGAGAGCCGCTGCGCGGTGCGCGCGGCGACCCGTACCGGCGTCACCACCAGCCGGGTGACCAGGGCGGCCAGCAGGCCGAGCAGGAGCACCAGCGCGACGCCGGTAGCCACCACCGTGGCCCGGGCGTCGGCCGCCGTCGCGTCCTGCCGGGCCAGGGGTACGAGGTAGTAGAGCTCGACCTGCCCGAACTTGGTGGGCACCGGGGAGCCGTAGACGAGGTATTTCGTGCGCTCGCCGCCGAGCGAGCCGGTACGGATCTGGTGCGCGACCTTGCCGGAGGCGACGGTGGCCCGCAACTCGTCCCCGATCACCGTGCCCACCGGCACGTCGGGCGTGGTCCGCGGCTCGATGAACTCGGCGAAGTTGTCGGCGGTGATCGCCACCACCACGCCGCTGGTCTGGGTGGGGTCGCCACCGGCCAGGTAGTTGACGGTGCCGTCGATGGTGTTCTGGAGCTGCGCCTCCTGCGGCTGGCTGTAGAGGTTGAACTGCTTGGCCGCGTACTCGCTGCCGTTGCTCAGCCGCAGCCGCACGTCCGTCTCGGCGTTCTCCAGCAGGATGCTCGTGATCTTGTCAGCGATCAGATAGGCGAAACCGCCCACCAGCAGACTCGACGCCACCAGCGTGATGGTGACCACACGGACCTGGAGCGACCGCCGCCACGCCTGGTGCACCGCGGCCACCAGCCGGGCGACCCGGCCGACCAGGGCGAGCCAGAGCGCCCGCACGGCGTGGAGGCGGCGGGGTGCGGGGGTCGGCGACTCGGGCAGCGAGGTCAGCACAATGCTGACCAGGCTATCCGGTACCCGCCTTGTAGCCCACGCCCCGCACGGTGAGGATGATTTCGGGTCGCTCCGGATCCGGCTCGATCTTGGCGCGCAGCCGCTGCACGTGCACGTTGACCAGGCGGGTGTCCGCCGCGTGGCGATAGCCCCAGACCTGCTCCAGCAGCACCTCGCGGGTGAAGACCTGACGCGGCTTGCGGGCGAGCGCGACCAGCAGGTCGAACTCCAGCGGCGTCAGCTTCACCTCCTCGCCGTCGCGGCTGACCGTGTGCGCCGGCACGTCGATGGTGATCTGGTTGCCGGGCGGGCCGATGGTCAGCATCTCCGGCGCCACGTCCTCGCCCCGGCGCAGCCGGGCCCGCATCCGGGCCACCAGCTCCTTGGGCTTGAACGGCTTCACCACGTAGTCGTCGGCGCCGGACTCCAGCCCGAGCACCACGTCGACGGTGTCGCTCTTGGCGGTCAGCATCACGATCGGCACGCCGGACTCGCCCCGGATGGCGCGGGCCACGTCGATTCCGCTCATCCCCGGCAGCATCAGGTCGAGCAGGACGATGTCGGGTCGGCTGTCACGGAAGGCGGCCAGCGCCCGTTCGCCGTCCGCGACGAAGGACGGCACGAAGCCCTCGCTGCGCAGCACGATGCCGAGCATCTCGGCGAGGGCGGGGTCGTCGTCGACCACGAGTACCCGGGCTCTCATGGGGTTTATCGTTCCATCCCCGTTCGTCTGGAGTGTTCGGCGTCTCCACGGCACGGTAGCGCCGAGCGGCCCCGCGCACCACCGCAAGTCGGCGTGGCCGCCCAGCGTGGCGCGCCGGGCCGGACGGGTCCACCGGATGCGGACCCGCCGTGCAACCATGATCCCCCGGGCGTCGCCCCGCCCGCCACCTCCGCTCGCCCCCGCCCAGGAGTACGCGTGCCCGACGCCGGCCCGACCGCGGTGCTCCCGCGCCGTCCGCTGACCGTCGGCGAGCTGCTCGACGCGGCCGTGCTGCTGTTGCGCGACCAGGCCCGGGTGCTCGTACCGCTCGCCCTCCTGCTGGCCCTCGCCGAACAGGCGGTGCTCCACCCGCTGCGGATGCTGGCCGGGACCGACCCGCCGTACTGGTGGCCGGCGGCGTTCGGCGAGACCCTCCCGGAGTACTGGCTGCTGCTGGCCGCCGGCGCGGGCACCGAGGCCGCGATCGTCGCGCTGCTCGGCGCCCCGGCGGCACGCGGCGCCGGGGCGGCGCTGCTGGGGCGCCGTCCGGGGCCGTCCGAGCTGCTGCGCGGCGCCCGGCTCGGCGCGACACTGCCGGCCGCCGTCCTGGTCGGGCTGACCGTCGCCGTGTCCGGCCTGACCGGGCCGGGCTGGTTCCTGGCGTACGCGCTGCTCGGCCTGGTCGTGCCGGTGCTGGTGCTGGACGGCGTGCCCGCGCACCTGGCGCCCTGGCGGGCGGTACGCCTGGCCGGCCGGGTCAGCGCGCGGGCCGCCGCGATCCGGCTGCTGGGCTACCTGGGCTGGTGGCTGATCCGGCTCGGCATCGGGCTGGGCGTCTACAACGGCCTCGCCATGCTGGGGCTGTTCGACGTCTCGGCCTGGGCGCTGCCGATCACGATCGCCGCGTTCGCCGCGGTGAACGCGCTGGCGTACCCGGCGCTCGCCTGCCTGGACGCGGTCCTGCACCTGGAGACCCGGATCCGCACCGAAGGGCTGGACATCCGGCTCTCCCGCGCCCCGGCCGGCGTCCCCGAGCCCGTCCTGCTGGCGGCGCACCGGTGAGCCGGTGGTGGACCGAGACGGTCGCGGCCCTCGGTGACGTGGTGCCGCTGCCGCTGGCCGCGCTGATCCTGCTGGCGGTCGCGTTGCTGGCGGCGCTGGCCTGGTATTTCTTCCCGGCCTGGGTGCCCCGTCGGCTGCCCCGGTTCACGATCCCCCGGCTGCGGCGCCCGCGTCTGCCCCGGGTGCGGCTGCCCCGGCTGCGGCTGTCCCGGTTCCGGCGGCGTGCCCGCCGGCCGCGCACCGATCCACCGTCCGTGCGGCTGCCCTCACCCCGGCTGCCGGAACCGGCGGCGGCCGGACCGGGACTGGCCGACCGGCTCGCGGCCGAGGGCCGGTACGCCGAAGCGGTGCGGGAGCGGCTGCGCGAGATGGTGCGGCTTCTCGTCGTCCGGCGGGTGGTGGAACCCCGACCCGGGCTCACCGTCGTGGAGCTGACCGAGGCGGCGGCCCGCACCCGGCCGCAGGTCGGGCCGGCGCTGCACGCGGCCGGGGCGATCTTCTCCGACCTCTGGTACGCCCAGCGTCCCGCCACCGCCGCGCACGACCGGCGGATGCGGGAACTCGCCGCCGACCTGCGTCGCGAGCTGACCGGGGAGGAGCAGCGGTGACCGCCACCGTCGTACCGGAGACCACGACGACGGCGGCGGCCCTGTCGGCGCCGCGCCGGCGCACGTACCGGTTACTCGTCCCGCTCGGCCTCGCCGTGCTGCTGATCGTCACCACGCTCGTGCTGCGCGCGATCGACCGGCCCGACGCCGACGAGCCCGGCTTCCTGTCCCCGGTCGCCACCGGCGACGACGGCGCCAGCAGGCTCGCGGAGGCGCTGCGCGCCCAGGGCGTACCGGTGCGCCGGGAGACGGACCTGGCGGCGGCGCTGCGTACCGCCGGGGCCGAGCCGAGCACGCTGTTCGTGCCCGCCCCCGCGCTGGTGCACCCGGACCGGCTCGGCGGCCTGACCACCCTGCCGCCCGGCAGCCGGCTGGTGCTGGTCGAGCCGTCCCGGCGGGTGCTCACCGAGCTGGACACGCCGATCGAGCCGGCCGACCGGCGCTGGGCCGCCCGGGCGGTGCCGCCGGACGCCGGCGGCACCCCGTGCCGGCTGCCCGAGGCGGTCCGGGCCGGTGCCGCCGCGATCGACCTGCAGCGCTACGCCGGGCCGGCCGAGGTCGACAGCTGCTACGGCGGCGCGCTGCTGCGCGCCCCCGGCCGGATCGAGGTGGTGCTGGCCGGCGCCAGCGACCCGTTCCGCAACGACCGGATCGACGAGTGGGGCAACGAGGCTCTCGCCACCGGCCTGCTCGGCGCCGGCCGCCCGCTGGTCTGGCTCGACCTGCTCGAGCCGGTGCCGGCGCCGACGCGCCCGAGCTGGTCGGCGGAGCCGTTCACCGAGGAGCCCACCCAGGGCGGCAGCGGCCGGTCCGAGCGGCCCGACCCGCCCGACCGCGCCGACCCGCCCCGGGAGAACCCGCTCTGGGGCGCCTTCCCGCCCTGGTTCTGGGCCCTGCTGGTGCAGCTCGCCCTGGCCGGGCTGCTCGTGGTGCTGTGGCGCGCCCGCCAGCTCGGGCCGCCGGTGTCGGAGCCGCTGCCGGTCACCGTCCGGGCCGCCGAGACGGTACGCGGCCGGGCCCGGCTCTACCGCCGGGCCGGCGCCCGGGACACCGTCGCCGAGACGCTGCGCGCCGCCGCGCTGGACCGGCTCGTGACCTGGCTCAACCTGCCCCCGGACACGCCCGACGACGAGGTGGCCGCCCGGGTCGCGGAGCGCGCCGGCACCGACCCGGAACGGGTGGCCGACCTGCTCTACGGTCCCGCCCCGGAGAAGGACCGCGAGCTGCTGGAGCTGGCCCGTGACCTGGACGCCCTGACCCGTACCCTGGCCCCGCATCCGAGCGAAGGAGACACCCGGTGACCGGACCCGTCACGACCACCGCCCCGTCCGGCGCCCGCGCCGCCCTGCACCGGCTGCGCGCCGAGGTCGCCAAGGCCGTCGTCGGGCAGGACGCCGTGGTCACCGGCCTGGTGATCGCGTTGCTCTGCCGGGGGCACGTGCTGCTGGAGGGCGTACCGGGAGTGGCCAAGACGCTGCTGGTGCGGACGCTGGCCGCCGCCCTCGACCTGGACGCCAAGCGGGTGCAGTTCACCCCGGACCTGATGCCCGGCGACGTCACCGGCTCGCTGATCTTCGACCAGCGCACCGCCGCGTTCACGTTCCGGGAGGGGCCGGTCTTCACCAACCTGCTGCTCGCCGACGAGATCAACCGGACCCCGCCGAAGACGCAGTCCGCGCTGCTGGAGGTGATGGAGGAGCGGCAGGTCTCCGTCGACGGCGAGCGCCGTCCGCTGCCCGACCCGTTCATCGTCGTGGCCACCCAGAACCCGGTCGAGTACGAGGGCACCTACCCGCTGCCCGAGGCGCAGCTCGACCGCTTCCTGCTGAAGCTGACGGTGCCGCTGCCGGAGCGCGAGGAGGAACTGGGCGTGCTGCGCGCGCACCACGCCGGCTTCGACCCGCGCGACCTGCGTGCCGCCGGCGTACGCCCGGTTGCCGGCGCCGCGGACCTGGCCGCCGCCCGGGCGGAGGTGCAGAGGGTGCACGTGGCCGAGCCGGTGCTCGGCTACATCGTGGACCTGTGCCGGGGCACCCGGGCCGCCCCGGCGCTGGAGCTGGGCGCCTCCCCCCGGGGTGTCACCGCGCTGCTGAACGCCGCCAAGGCGTGGTCCTGGCTGGCCGGTCGCGACCACGTCACCCCGGACGACGTCAAGGCGGTCGCCCGTCCGACGCTGCGGCACCGGCTGCGTCCGCGTCCGGAGGTGGAGCTGGAGGGCATCACCGTGGACGCCGTGCTGGACTCGGTGCTGGCCACCGTGCCGACGCCGCGATGACCTGGCGGGCGGGTCTGCTGCTCGGCGCGGGCGCGCTGACCCTGCCGGCCTGGCCGGCGCCGTTCCTCGGCGTCGCCGTGCTGACCGCGGCGGTGCTGCTGCTGGTGCTGCTCGACCGGGCGCTGGCGGTGCCGCCGCACGCGCTCACCGTGACCCGTTCCGGGGAGCGGACGGTCCGCCTCGGTGGCACCGCGACCGTCACGCTGCACCTGGCCAACCCGACCGACCGCACGCTGTACGCCCAGGTACGCGACGCCTGGGTGCCCTCGGCCGGGGCGCGTCCGGACGTGCCGCCGGACCGCCTGCTGACCGTGCCGCCCGGTGGCACCGCCACGCTGCCGGTCCGGCTCACCCCGACCCGGCGCGGCGACCGGCCGGCGGTGGCGCTGACCGTACGGTCGCTCGGGCCGATGCGCCTGGGCGCCCGGCAGCGCGCCGGCCGGCCCGCGACGCCTCGGTGGACGCTGCGGGTGCTGCCCCGCTTCGACTCCCGCCGGCACCTGCCGGAGAAGCTGGCCCGGTTGCGGGTCATCGACGGCGTGCAGGTGACCCGGGGGCGCGGTCACGGCACCGAGTTCGACACGTTGCGCGAGTACGCGGTGGGCGACGACGTCCGCTCGATCGACTGGCGGGGCAGCGCCCGCCGCGCCGACGTGCTGGTACGCACCTGGCGGCCGGAGCGGGACCGACGCCTGGTGTGCGTCCTGGACACCGGCCGCACGTCGGCGGTACGCCTCGGCGACGAGCCTCGGCTGGACACCGCCATCGACGCGGCGCTGCTGCTCACCGCGCTCGCCGCCCGTGCCGGTGACCGGGTGGACCTGCTGGCGGCGGACACCGAGATCCGGGCCCGGGTGACCGGCAGCGGCCGTCCGGCGTTGCTCGCCCGGCTGGTCGACGCGGTGGCGCCGTTGCAGCCCGCGCTGGCCGAGACCGACTTCGAGCTGATCGCCGCCGAGGTGCTGCGCCGGGAGCGGCAGCGCAGCCTGGTGGTGCTGTTCACCGCGCTGGAGGCGGGCGCGATCGGCGACGGGCTGTTGCCGGTGCTGCCCCGGCTGGCGACCCGGCACCGGGTGGTGCTCGCCGCGGCCGGCGACCCGGTGCTGACCGGGCTCGCCACCGCCACCCCGACCGGCCCGGACGACCCGTACGCGGCCGCGTCGGCGTGGCGAGCGCTGGCCGAGCGGGAGCGGGTACGCGCCGTCCTGTCGCGCTACGGCGTGACGGTGGTGGACGTACCGGGGCACCGGCTGGCCCCGGCGGTCGCCGACACCTATCTGCGGCTCAAGTCCCTCGGCCAGCTCTGACCGCGCGCCGGCCGAGCACCAGCGCGTACGCCAGGAAGGCCAGCCACACCGCGGCGCCCGTCGCCACCCGCAGCGGGATCGGCACCGGCGCCGGGGTGACGAACGCCTCGATCAGCGCGGAGACCGCGAAGACGCCGACCAGGCCGGCGGCGACCACGGCGGCGAGCCGTCCCGCCTCGGCGAGAGCCCGGCCGCGTCCGAGGTGCGCGGGCGGGGCGATCCAGGCCCAGGCGGTCCGCAGGCCGACCCCGGCGGCGACGAAGATGCCGGTCAGTTCCAGCAGCCCGTGCGGGGTGATCATGCCGAAGAAGACGTCGGCCCGGTCGTAGGAGATCATTACGCCGCCGACCACGCCGATGTTGAGCGCGTTCTGCCACAGCAGCCAGAACACCGGCACCACGAGCACGCCGGCGGCCAGGCACTGGGCGGCCAGCCAGGCGTTGTGCGTCCAGAGGCGGAACGCGAACGTGGGCGCGGAGAACTCGGAGTAGTAGCCGGCGAAACCGGAGTCCACCAGTTGCTTGGCCTCCTCGGCGCCGACGAACGCGGCGGCCGTGTCGGGGTTGGAGGCGACGAACCAGATGAGGAAGGCGCTCAACGCGCTGAACGCCGTGGCCACGCCGCACCACCACGGCCAGGCCCGGTAGAGGGCGGCGGGCAGGTCGGCCGTCAGGAACCGGCCCACCGCGGCCCAGGACGGCCGGGGGCGGCCGGTGACCCGGGCCCGCGCCGCGAGGACGAGGTGGGAGAGGCGGTTCACCAGCGCCGGCTCGGGTGCCCGGGCGCGCAACGCGGACAGGTGCGTGGCGGTGCGCTGGTAGAGCGCCACCAGCTCGTCGACCTCGGCCGCGTCGAGGCGACGCCGCCCGGTCAGGTGTTCCAGCCGTCGCCATTCGGCGCCGTGCTCGGCCACGTACGCGTCGAGATCCACTCACCCTCCCCCGTTCGGCGTCCATGGTGTTCACTGTCGGGGTGCGCGCGCAACCTCCCTCACCGCCTCGTTGGGCCGACGCCGGTCTGGTCAGCGGCGAGGCGGTAGAGCTGGACGTCCGGGTGGCCCGGCTGGGTTCCCGGGTGCTCGCCCTGCTGATCGACGCCGTGATCCAGCTCGTGCTGTTCCTGGTGCTCGGCGCGGTGCTGGCGATGGTCGCGCTCGCGCTGCTGGGCGACGTCCTCGACGCGGCGCTGGCCGGCGCGCTCCAGATCGTGCTGCTGGTGCTTGTCCTGCTGGGCTATCCGGTGACCATGGAGCGCTTCGCCGGTGGCCGGACGGTGGGCAAGCTGGCCGTGGGGTTGCGGGTGGTGCGGGCCGACGGCGGCCCGGTGGGCGTGGGCCAGTCGCTGACCCGGGCGCTCGTGGGCGTGGCGGTGGAGTGGCCCGGTCTGGTGCTGCCGCTGCTGAGCTGGGTCGCCGGCGTCACGGTGATGCTCACCGACCCGCGCGGTCGCCGGCTGGGCGACCTGGTCGCCGGCACGCTCGTGGTGCACAGCCGCGGCGCCGCGCACTGGCGTCCGCTGCCGCCGGCACCGCCGCCGCTGCTGGCCTGGGCGACCACGCTCGACCTGACCCGGTTCGACGACGGGCTGGCGCTGGCCGCCCGGCAGTACCTGGACCGGCTGCCCCAGCTCGCCGAGCCGGACCGTTTCCTACTGGGCCGGGCGCTGTGGGCGGAGGTCGCGGCGGTCACCTCGCCGCCTCCGCCGTGGGCCGCGCCGGACTCGGTCTACCTGTCCGCCGTGCTGGCCGAGCGGGGGCGCCGGGCCGCGCTGCGGATGGGCCGGACCCGTGCGGTCACCGCCGCGCTCTGGCCGGAGTTGGTCCCGGCGTCGGCCGCCGTGCCGCCGCACGCTGTCGCGCCTGCCGCCCTGCGTCCGGCCGCGCCGGTCGACGGCCGGTTGCGGTCCGCCGTGCCGGACGCCGGCCCCGATCCGGTACGCCGCTGAGCCGGGCTCAGGCGAACAGCGCCCGCCCCCACCAGTCGGCCGCGTCGCGTACGCCGGGCGGGCAGGCGAACAGGCCGCTGGAGACGTGCCGCAGGTACTCGTTCATGGCGTCGTTGCGGGCCAGCCGGGTCTGGATCGGCACGAACTGCCGGCGCGGATCCCGCTGGTAGGCGATGAAGAACAGACCGGCGTCGAGCCGGCCCAGCCCGTCCGAGCCGTCCACAAAGTTGTAGCCGCGACGCAGCAGGCGGGCGCCGTCGTTCGCGTCCGGGTGGGCCAGCCGTACGTGCGCGGTGTCGGCGATGAGCGGCTCCCCGTCGTCGCCCTTGGCGGCGAAGTCCGGCTCGTCGAACTCGTCGCGGCGGCCCAGCGGCGCGCCGCTGCCCTTGGTCCGGCCGACGATCATCTCCTGTTCGGCCAGCGGGCTGCGGTCCCACGTCTCGATCAGCATCCGGATCTTCCGGGTGACCAGGTAGGAGCCGCCGGTCATCCAGTCCGGACCGTCACCGGGCTGCACCCAGAGCTGGTCGCGGAGCAGGGCGGCGTCCTCGGCCTTGAGGTTGGCGGTGCCGTCCTTGAAGCCGAACAGGTTGCGGGGTGTGGCCTGGTCCCGCGACGTCGACGAGGTACGCCCGAAGCCGAGCTGCGACCAGCGGACGCTCACCACGCCCATGCCGATCCGGGCGAGGTTGCGGATGGCGTGCACCGCGACCTGCGGGTCGTTGGCGCACGCCTGGACGCAGATGTCGCCGCCGGACAGTTCCGGCCGCAGCGCGTCCCCGGCGAAGTGCGGCAGGTCGGCCAGGGCGGCCGGACGCCGGGCGGCGATGCCGAAGCGGTCCCGGCCCTGCGCGTCGCGGAAGAGCGTCGGCCCGAAGCCCACGGTGAGGGTGAGCTGCGACGGGGGCAGTCCGAGTGCCTCACCGGTGTCGTCCGGCGGGGCCTCGGGCATGCCGCCGACCGCGCCGATCACCCCGGCGTCCTTGCCGGCGGTCATCCGGGCCGCGGCGGCGGTCCACTCCTGGAGCATCGCGACCAGCCGGTCCCGGTCCTTCGTGACCACGTCGAACGCGACGAAGTGCAGCCGGTCCTGCGCCGGGGTGGTGATGCCGGCCTGGTGCTCGCCGAGGAACGGCACCGACCCGGCGGCGGATCCGGTGGCGGACGCCTCGTTCCCGCCGGCGAGCAGCGCGCCCGCGCCGCCCGCCACCCCGGCGACGCCCGCCACGCCGACGCCTGCGAGTGTCATCGCCCGGCGCCGGGACAGGCCACGGCCGGTCCGCTCGCGGTTCGGCTCGCTCGTCGCGTCGCCGTCGGCGGGGCCGGTCATCGCGCGACGGCCGCCGCGACCTTGCTGACCGGCTCGGCCAGCGCGTTCACCGTGTCCGACAGCTCCTTCAGCTCGTCCTTGCCGAGCTGGGTGTGCAGCTTCCAGCCGTCGCCGGCGCGGTGCTTGCCGAGCGTGGCCTCCACGTTCGCGAACTCGCTGTCGAGCTGCTTGACCAGGTCGGGCGCGCGCTGCTCCAGCGCCGGCCGCAGCGCGGCGATGGCCGCCTTGGAGCCCTCCAGGTTGGCGTTGAAGTCCCACAGGTCGGTGTGCGAGTAGCGCTCCTCCTCGCCGGTGATCTTGCCGCTGGCGACCTCGTCGAGCAGCGCCTTGGCGCCGTTGGCGAGCTGGAGCGGGGTGAGCTTCTCGGCGTCCGCCTTGGCGACGATCGCCTTGACGTCGACAAGGAGCCGGTCCGCGATCGGGCCGTCGGAACTGACGTCGCCGGTGGTCCAGAGGTCCTTCTCGATCCGGTGGAAGCCGGTGAACTCCATGCCCTCCTCGACCACCTCCTCACGGCCGTCGATCTTCGGGTCGAGGTCGCCGAAGCTCTCCGCCACCGGCTCGATCCGCTCCCAGTAGGTGCGGGCCACCGGGTACAGCGCCTTGGCCTTCGCCACGTCGTTCGCCTTGACCGCCGACACGAACTCCTCGGTCTTCGTCAGCAGCGCGGCGGTCTGGCTGCGCACGTACCGCTGGTAGCTCTCGGCGGCCTGGGTCAGCGCCGCGTCAGGGGCGACAGTCGCGGCGGTGCCGGAGACCTTCAGCGCGCCCCGGATGCCCCGGCCGCTCATCCCCGGCTTGCAGGCCGTCTCGTACGTGCCGGCGGTCAGCTCGACGCGCAGCTCCCGGCTGAGCCCGGGGGCGATGTTCTCCACCTCGCCCATCACCCGGTCACCCGCGGCGTAGACGTAGAACTCGTTGACCTTGGAACCGGTGTTCGTCACCTTGAAGGTCACCTGGCCGGCGTCGATCTCGGTGTCGCCGACCTCGCAGACGGTGTCGGTGGCCTTGACGGCGATCGGACCGCCGTTCGTGGCGTCGGCGTCGTCACCGCCTCCGCAGCCGGCCAGTCCGGCGACGGCGAGCAGCCCGGCAGCGGCGGGCGCGACGAGTCGAGTGGTACGCATCGTGCGGGGTCTCCTCGGGAACGGGCGGGTCAGGCGCGGGGGGACGGAACGGCGGCGACGTCGGCCGGCGCGTCGGACGTGTCGGCTGCGGGCGCGGCGGCCGGGACCGGCTCGGCGGGCCGGGCCGGCTTCGCGGGTTGAGCGGGCTTGGCCGGCTTGCGCAGGAAGAGCACGAGCACCGGCACCGCGTACGCGACCCAGGCGACCAGTTCCAGCACCGTCGGCGCGGCGGTGACGTTGAACATGCCGGCGAGCAGCGCGCCGTACCAGGAACTCGGGTCGAGCGTGGCCGAGATGTCGAACGCCAGGTCGTTCAGGCCGGGCAGCACGCCCGCCTCCTGGAAGTCGTGCACGCCGTACTTGAGGATGCCGGCGGCGACCAGGATGAGCAGCGCGCCGGTCCAGGTGAAGAACCGGCTCAGGTTGATCCGTACCGCGCTGCGGTAGAGCAGGAAGCCGATCACGACGGCGGTGGCGATTCCGCCGGCCAGGGCGAGCAGCGAGCCGGGCCCGGTGCCGCCGGCTGCGCTCTCGGCGGCGGCGTAGAAGATCAGCGCGGTTTCCAGGCCCTCACGGATGACCGCGAGGAACGCCATGCCGGCGACGGCCAGGGAGCCGACCGCGAGCGCGTCGGTGAGCTTGCCGCGCAGCTCCCCGGCGATGGTGCGGGCGGCCCGGCGCATCCAGAAGATCATCCAGGTCACGAAGACCACGGCGGCGACCGAGGTGACCGCCTCGAACAGCTCGCGCGACTCGGAGGTGCGCAGCAGTGAGGTCGACGTGTACTGGATCAGGGAGCCGAAGCCGACGGAGAGCGCCACGGCCAGGCCGACACCGGCCCACACCTGCGGCAGCCGGTCCCGGCGCTGCGACTTGACCAGGAAGGCGACGAGGATGCTGACCACGAGCGTCGCTTCCAGACCTTCACGCAGGCCGATCAAGTACGTGGCGAACATCAGGCACTCCGTCGTCGCTGAGTTAGGGCAGGCATACCTTGCTCCTGTTCACAGCAAACGTCAAGCTGATCCGGGTAACGTCACCCGGTTCGCCACCTGACGGCCTTCCCCCGTACGCGAAAAGGGACCGGGGTCGGCCGCGCGGCCGACCCCGGTCCCTTCGGGAGCGTGGAACTCAGTAGCGGTAGTGGTCGGGCTTGAACGGGCCTTCCGGGGAGACGCCCAGGTAGGAGGCCTGTTCCTTGGTCAGCGTGGTCAGCTTGGCGCCGAGGGCGTCCAGGTGCAGGCGGGCGACCTTCTCGTCCAGGTGCTTGGGCAGCACGTAGACACCGATCGGGTACTCGTCGGTCTTGGTGAACAGCTCGATCTGGGCGATCGTCTGGTTGGCGAACGAGTTCGACATCACGAAGCTCGGGTGACCGGTGGCGTTGCCCAGGTTCAGCAGACGACCCTCGGACAACACGATGATCGCGTGGCCGTCGTCGAAACGCCACACGTCGACCTGCGGCTTGATGTTCTCCCGCGTCACATCGCTGCGCTTGGCCAGACCGGCCATGTCGATCTCGTTGTCGAAGTGCCCGATGTTACCCACGATCGCCTGGTGCTTCATCCGCGCCATGTGCTCGTTGGTGATGACGTCGAAGCAGCCCGTCGCGGTGATGAAGATGTCCGCCTGCTCCACCACGTCATCCAGCGTGGCGACCTGGTAGCCGTCCATCGCCGCCTGCAACGCGCAGATCGGGTCGACCTCGGTCACCACCACCCGGGCACCCTGCCCACGCAGCGACTCCGCGCAACCCTTACCCACATCGCCGTAGCCCATCACCACGGCCATCTTCCCGCCGATCAACACATCGGTGGCCCGGTTGATGCCGTCGATCAGCGAGTGCCGGCAGCCGTACTTGTTGTCGAACTTGCTCTTCGTCACCGAGTCGTTGACGTTGATCGCCGGGAACAACAACGCCCCGGCGCGGTGCATCTCGTAGAGCCGGTGCACGCCGGTGGTGGTCTCCTCGGTGACGCCCTTGATGCCGGCGGCGATCCGGGTCCACCGCTGGTTGTCCTCGGCCAGCGACCGGTGCAGCAGCTCGAGGATGACCGCGTACTCCTCCGAGTCAGCCGACTCCACCGGCGGCACGACACCCGCCTTCTCGAACTCGGCGCCCTTATGGACGAGCAGGGTGGCGTCGCCGCCGTCGTCGAGGATCATGTTCGGGCCCTGCCCGTCGGGCCAGGCGAGCACCTGCTCGGTGCACCACCAGTATTCGGGCAGCGTTTCGCCCTTCCAGGCGTAGACCGGCACACCCGCCGGGGCCTCCGGGGTGCCCTCCGGGCCGACCACGATCGCCGCGGCCGCGTGGTCCTGGGTGGAGAAAATATTGCACGACGCCCACCGGACCCGCGCGCCCAACGCGACCAGAGTCTCGATCAGAACAGCGGTCTGCACCGTCATGTGCAACGAACCAGTGATACGGGCACCGGCCAACGGCTGAACCTCGGCGAACTCACGCCGAATCGCCATCAGACCGGGCATCTCATGCTCGGCGAGCCGGATCTCCTTACGCCCGAACTCGGCAAGCGACAGATCCGCCACCTTGTAGTCGCCCTCGGCGAGGGTGCTCGGCCGGGCCTGCGACGACGCGCCGCTGGAGGCCGCCGGGAGGGTGCTGGTCATGGAAGCTCCTGTCGAACGATGGTGGTGCGCAGCCTTCCACCTTACGCTCGCGGGCCGTTCGACCCGTGCCCGGTTGGCCGACCGCGCAATCGGCCGGTCGGCGGACAGCGCACGGGGCGGTCGGTCGTGAGCGGACTTTCCACTCACGGCCCGGCCGCCCCGTGCATCCCCCCGGTTTGGTTCCCCCGCACGTCACCGGACCTTCGTCGCGACAACGCTGCGTACCCATAGAGTCACACCAGGCGGGGTGGCCGTCAAGCTATTTCGGAAAAGTCGGACTTGCGCGGATCAGTGCATGCCGCACGTGGCGACGAACGCCTCTCCCGCCCCGCTCACCGCCAGCGGGCCACCGGCCGCCGTACCCACAGCGGCCTGACCCGCGCCCAGCGTCACCACGCCCACACCGTCGTCCACGGTCAGCTTCCCGGCCCGGCAGAGCACCACCCGCGGCCCGGGCAGCGTCAACCGCACCCCGGACGACCCGGCGGTCACCTCGACCCGGTGCAGCGCGAAGTCCTCCACCGGCACCGGCCAGGTCAGCACGCCCGGCTCCACCTGCTCCGGCCGCAGCACCGGCTCGGTCAGCACCTCGAACCGGAGCACCCGCAGCAACTCGTCCACGTCGACCCGCTTCGGGGTCAGCCCGCCGCGCAACACGTTGTCACTGGCCGCCATGATCTCGACGCCGGTACCGCGCAGGTAGGCGTGCAGGTTCCCGGCCGGCATCCAGATGCCCTCGCCGGGCGCCAGCCGGACGTGGTGCAGCAGCAACGCCACCACCACACCCGGGTCGGCCGGATAGCCGGACGCCAGCGCGCGGACCAGCTCGGCGTCCGCCGAGGCCGGACCCGCGTCCGCCGCCGCCAGCACGGCCGCCACCAGCCCGGCGCGCTCCGCCTGCGGCCAGCTCAGCAGCAGACGTACCGCCTCCCGCAGCCCCGCCGGCCCGTCGCGCAACGCCGCCACCACAGGTTCCAGCGCGGGTACGCCGAACGCGGCGATCGCCGCCGCCGACTCCCCCGGGTCGCGGAAGCCGCACAGGGCGTCGAACTCCGAGAGCGCCACCAACAGCTCCGGCTTGTGGTACGGGTCCACGTAGTTGACCCGCCCGACGTCGGCGGCGTGCCCCGCGCGGGCCTGCTCGGCGTCCGGATGCGCCTGGAGGCTCAGCGGCGCGTCGGCGGCCAGCACCTTCAGCAGGAACGGCAGCCGGGTGCCGAACCGGCCGACCAGCCGCTCACCCAGCCAGTGGCCCGGCTCGGCCACCAGCAGCTCGGTGAGGCTGACCGGCCGGCCGTCGCGCTGCACGGTGGCCGGTGCGCCCGGGTGGGCGCCCAGCCACAGCTCCGCCTCCGGCCCGTTGCTCGGCACCGGACGCCCCTGCAACTCGGCGATCGCGGTGCGCGAGCCCCAGGCGTAGTCACGGATCCGGCCCTGCAACAACTCCATCGGTCAGCTCCCGGGCCGCCCGGCCACCTCGTCGGCCGTGGGCGTCCCACCAGTGGTCAGGGTCTCCGGGACGGCGGTGTCCGCCGCCTGCCCGGTGCCGGCCCGCTCGGCGGCGGCCGAGTAGATGTCCGGCTCCAGGTAGATCACCCGCGCGGTGGGCACCTCGCGGCGGATCCGCGCCTCGACCGCGTTGATGTCGCGGGCCAGGTCCTGGGCGGTCTCCCAGGCCGGCACCGCGATCTTCGCGGCCACCATGAGCTCCTCCGGGCCGAGGTAGAGCGTCTTCATGTGGATGATCCGCTCGACCTCGGGACCGTTCGTCACGGCCTGCTCGATCTTGTCGAGCTCGCTCTGCTCGGCGCCCTCGCCGAGCAGCAGGCTCTTGGTCTCGATCGCCAGCGTGATCGCGATGACCACCAGCAGCACGCCGATCATCGCGGTGCCCGCCGCGTCCCACATGCCGTTGCCGGTGATCAGCGTCATACCGACGCCGAACAGCGCGAAGACCAGACCCACGAGCGCGCCGAAGTCCTCCAGCAGCACCACCGGAAGCTCCGGCGCCTTGGCCCGGCGGATGAACCGGACCCAGCTCTGGTTGCCCCGGATCAGGTTCGACTCCTTGATCGCGGTACGGAAGGAGAAGCTCTCCATCACGATCGCCGCGACCAGCACCGCCACCGGCACCCAGTGCCAGCTCTCGATCGGGTGCGGATCGGACGCCTTGTGGTACGCCTCGTAGAGCGCGAACAGGCCACCGATGCTGAACAGCACGATCGCCACGATGAACGCGTAGATGTAGCGCTCCCGGCCGTACCCGAACGGGTGCTGGGGCGTGGCCCGCCGCTTGGCACGACGGCCGCCGAGCAACAGCAGGCCCTGGTTGCCGGAGTCGGCCACCGAGTGGATCGACTCGGCCAGCATCGACGACGAGCCGGTCAGGGCGAACGCGACGAACTTGGTGACGGCGATGCCGAGGTTCGCCGCCAGGGCGGCGACGATCGCCTTCGTGCCCCCGTTTGCGCTCATTTCCCGCCTCGCTCGATGCCCCGTGTGCTCACTGGTTCGCCAGCTCCTTCATCTCCGTGATGGCCGGTACCGCCATCGGGTCCAGCCCGTGGGCCAGGGCGAGGTAGATCGAGGCGAAGTCGGGGACCGCCACCAGCGACGCGAGCCGCTCCAGCGCGGAGCCACCCTCGGCGGTCACCACGTCGCAGCGCACCCCGCGCCGCTCGGCGAGCGTCTGCACCGCGTCCGCGCGACGCTCCTCCACCGCCAGCGGCTCGTCGGTGTCGTCGTCGGCGTTGAGCCCGCCGTCGCGCAGCAGCACCAGCCGCAGCCGGGTGCCGTCGGGCTCGTCGTCGCCCGGGTCGGCGAAGATGTCCCGCTCGCCCTCGGCCAGGCCGCCGAACACGCCGTCGAGCAGGCCGACGCGACCCCGGCCCGCCTCGCCCAGCGCACCGGCGACCACCGGGTAGCGGGCGTTCGCGGACAACGTGTCACCGAACCGCCGGGCGGCCACGGTGGCCAGCGGGGACGAACCCCACACGATCGGGATCGACCCGGACAGGCCCAGCGCCAGCGACTTCGCCGGGTTGACGAAGGACTCGGCGGTCGGCCGGCATCGATCGGCGTCGGCGTCCAGCCGGGCCGCCGTCTCGGCCAGATCCGCCTCGTTGACCTTCACGAGCCCGAGGGTACGGGCGGCCAGCAGAACCGGCACGGTGAGCGCCCAGAGGCTGGCCCGGGCCGGCGCGCGCCGGGGAACCGGGATGAACGGCGCGCGGGCCCGCTCGGCCACCGACTGGAGCTGCGAGTCGGGCGCACCGACCGCCACCAGCCGTGCCCCGCGCCGGTGCGCCGCCTCGGCCGCGCCCAGCGCCTCCGGGCTACGGCCGGACGCGCTCACCGCGATCACCACGTCCGCCGCGCCCACCCAGCCCGGCACACCGGCGCTGCGGTGCGGGATGACCGGCACCGGGCAGCGCGGCCCGGCGACGGTGGCCAGCACGTCACCGGTACGCCCGGCGGTGCCGATGCCGGCGATGACCACCGCGCGCGGTCGTCCGTCGTCGGCGAGCACGGACAGGTTCGCCTCCGCGGCCAGCGCCGCGGACTCGCGTACCTGGGCGCCCGCGGACGCGGTGAACCGGAGCATGCCACCCGGATCGCGCTCGGAGAGCTGCGCCGCGTCGTCGAGCAGGGCCTCGTCGGCGCGCCGGTGGCCGCTGACCCCGGCCGTCCCCTCCATCACCGCGACGACCCGCCCCGCGCCTCGTCGGCGGCGGGTCCACCGCGCGCCTCGTCCAGCAGGAGCACCGGGACGTCGTCCCGGACCTCGAAGATGCGACCGCACTCGGTGCAGGTGAGCGTCTGCGCCTGCGCGTCGTAGTCGAGCGGGGCGTGGTGCGTGTCCGGGCAGGCGAGAATGTCGAGCAACTGCGGGTCCAGGGCCACGGCGCGGCTCCTTCCACGTATGCGGTCTCACCGGTCGGCGGTGCCGGTCGGCGCAGGCGATCTTATCGGCCGAGCGGCCCCGGCACGGGGCCCCGTTCAGCCCCGGTTGTCCGTCCTCCGGTCGGGCAGGTGGCGGCTACCGGGTCACGGCGTGACCACCCACCGTCACGGTAACCCCGGGAGCCGGTCGGGTTCCGGCTCAGTCCGGCAAGCGGGGCAGGACGCTCGTCGCGTCCCCGCCCGCAGCGGCCGAGGGCGGGATGCCCGGCCCGCCCGCACCTGCCGTGTGCGGGGGCGGGGGCAGGACACTCGTCGCCTCCGCGCCCGCCGGGGGCGCCGGCCCGGGCGCGGGCGCGCCGTACACGTTGCCGGCCGGGCGGGGCGGCGTCGCGCCCCCGTACACCGTGGGGGCCGGTCCGGGCGTGCCGGAGCGGTAGGTGGTGGTGCTGCGCGGCAGCGGGACCGGCGGAAGGTCGGCGGCGTTCCCGCCGCCGGCCCGGTCGGCGCGGTTGCGGCGCAGCAGCAGGACGATGAGGGCGGCGCCGACGAGCACCAGCCCGATGCCGAACCACATGATCAGGGAACCTCCGAACGACGAGTCGTCGGCCGCGGCGGCGGCCGGGGCGACGGCGGCGGCCACCGGCGACGTGTCGGTCACCTCGGCCGCCGGGGTCTCGCTCGCGCTGGGCGTCGGCGAGGGCTTGCGGGACGGGCTGGGGCTCGGCGTCCGGGGGGCGCCCACCAGCCGGGCCGACCCGCCGGCCCGCCCGAGCACGTCGCCGTTCGCGGCGGTCGCCTCGCCGGCCAGCTCCAGCCGACCGCCGACGGCGCCGGGCAGGAAGGACACCCGGTAGCGCACGCTGACGCCCTTGCCCTTGCACAGCGGCCGGTCGACCGGCGCGACTGCGGCGGTGGCGACGGCGCCGTCCCCGGAGACCGGCACCGGCACCCATCGGCCACCGGACGCCACCTGCACCCGGACCTGGTCCGCCCGCAGACCCTCCAGGCGGAGCCCGATCGCGGTACGCAGCTGCACGCAGCCGTCGGTCCGCTTGCGCACCTCGACCGCCACCGTGCCCGGCGGGCCACCGGCGGTGAAGCTGTTCGCCGAACGCAGTCCCACCCGGTCGTCCCGGGCCGACGCCGGCGACGCCGGGACGGCGATCAGGCCACCCAGCAGCGCGCCGACCATGGCCCACCGCGCCGCGTGCCGCCTCACCGACATCTCCACCTCACCGTTGCGTCCGGACCGGATCCGCCGGTCAGGTTACTACCGGCCCCTCCAGGCACCCGGGCATCGAGCACGCCACATGTGTGCCGCGCCACGCGATCACCGCCCGCCCAGGTCACCGCCCGACGCGCCTGCCTCGGCGAGCGCCCGCCGGCACAGCCGGTCGGCCGTCCGGGTCGTCTCCGGCAGCCGGTACCGGGGCGTCAGAGCCAGTACCCGCCGCACCGCGTTGTCCAACCCCATCCGGTGCCCGACACTCACGAAGACCGGCCGGACACCGTCCTGAGTCCGCAGTACCCGCCCGACCACCTCGCCGCCGTCGCACAGGTCGGCGCTGTCACCCCGCTCCGGGCCGGGCCCGGTCCACGAGCCGACGAGCGGCGTCTTGCCCACCCCGATGGTGGGCAGCCCGGTCACCAGGCCCAGGTGGCAGGCCAGCCCGAACCGTCGCGGGTGTGCCAGCCCGTGCCCGTCGCAGACCAGCAGCTCGGGACGGGTGGTGAGCCGGTCCAGCGCGGCCAGCAACGCCGGCATCTCGCGGAACGCGAACAGCCCCGGCACGTACGGGAAGGCGGGCCGCCCCACGCACACCGCCTCGTCGACCACGTCGAGGGTGGTCGCGTCCAGGACCGTGACGGCCGCGGCGAGCAAGTCACCGCCGGGCGCGTACGCCACGTCCAGCCCGGCCACCGTCGCGGGCGTGGCGGGACCGGGCCCGGTCAGGTCCACCCGGGACCGCAACTCCTCCTGTACGCGTCTCGCCTCCGCCACGTCGGCGGGCGGCACATAGGGCACGGGTGAACCGTCGGTGGAGGGCATGAGGTTCCCGTGCGCTGTCAGGAGGGGGTGGAGGCGATGGTGGGGTCGGCGGCGGGGTCACCGGCCTGTCGGAGCTGCTCCTCGAACATCACGAAGGTCCGCCGCCGGACGCCCCGGATCAGCGCCTGCTCCTGCGGCGTCGGGTACCGGCGTTCAGCTTGGAGCGTGTCCTCGATCGCCCGGACGGTTTCGTAGAGAGCGAAAATCGGCCCGTCGCCGCGGAGGTAGAGGCTTCTCTCAAGCTCGGTGAGCTGAACAAACTCTTCAGGGGAGACCTCATAGATCTCATCCCCGCCCTCGAACAGCACCTTGTCGATGAGGTTGTTGGCCTCGCGCCAGCCCCCGGTGTCCTTGGACAGCCTCCAGCCAGCCATACCACCGTCTGGGGTGGCGACCAACTTTACGGGAGAGTCGTAGTAGTTGAAGAACTTGGGTAGCGCCAAGCCTCTCACCGGCGTCACTGCGGCGGCACCTTCCCGACGTTCTCCTGCACTTTGCTCCAGTAGATGCTTTGCGCGCGCCGGAGGAGCCCGTCGCGGATGGCGCGTTCTGTGTGTGTCAACGGCCTGCCATCACTCTCGGCAACCGCTTCCAGGTCACGTCGGACTTCATACAGCGCATGCTCCCATTCCGAGACCTCCTCGATCCCCGCGAGCTGCAGTCGAAGCTCTGCCATGTGGCCGTTCGACATCCGAAGGTTGAGCAAGAGGTCCCGGTAGCCGCTGTCCTGCGGATCTAGGAACCGGTCCTTGACATGGAGTATTACCACTGTCGGGTCGGCGCTCAGCCTTCCGAGCGCCTGATAGACAGCATCGATGGTGTCGAATTGCACTCTGGCACCCGCCAAGTCCTTGAGCTTGGACGCGTCGTTCTCGTACTCGACCAGCTTGTCGAGAACGCGGTCCCGATTCTTGGGTTCCTTTCGCCAATCGGGCGTGCCTTGGTCGGCAGCCAGGGCAACAGCGAGCGTGTTCAGCTCCGGTTGAGCTACCGCCGCCTGCGCGTACAGCTGATCGACGTATGCAAGGCGATACGCCTCGTCATCTCGTCGGGTTCTGTCGAACCCGAGCTGCAACCGCCGTTGGCCGCGCCTCGCAACTCGCTCGCCGAGTTCCCGCTGCTCTTCGCTGATCGGCGTCGGGTAGGGCTTCAGTGGCTCTGGGGCGATCACCGCCTCGGCGCCGCGTACGACTATGTCGTTGATGACCTCGCCGAGCACGTCGATGGCCTGCTGGTGACTCGCCAGGTGGTGCAGGGTCAGCGGCCGGGCGGTCAGTGAGTTCGCGAGTTCCGGGGTCGCCAGGATCATCCGGACGAGGTCGGGTCGCTCCGCGAGCTGCCGCACCACCGTCTCGGCCAGCAACTCCTCCCGTCGCGGTGGCGCCTCCCAGCTCTGGTCGAGCATCCGCTGGACGCGCGGGTCGGCGAGCAGCCGGCTCAGGTCGGCCGCGGCGCTCTGATCGAGCCCGGGTACGAGCCGCCGCAACGTCGGCACGTCGGCGTGCTGCGCCAGTTCGACGGGTGTCACCCCGGCGGCGAAGGCGGCGTCGAGATTCCCGGTCTCCGCGAGCGCGTCGCGCACGTAGAGCCCGGCGGCGATCCGGTCGGCGTGCGCCTGCCGGTGGTCCTCGCGTACCCGGGCCGGTTCCGGCTCGACGGGCGGCGCGCTGCCCGGCATCGGTCCGTCGGCGTGGCGGTGGAAGGTGGTGGACTCGCCGAGCAGGTGGACGTGGTTGAAGTCCGGTACGTGGCCGTCGGCGATCGGTGGCGGGGCCGGCGGTCGTGGCGGCTCCGGGCGGGGAAGCGGCTCGGGCAGGACGTTGTAGGTGCCGGGCGGGCGGCCGGTGAGTGGCATCGGCCGGCCGTCGGGGCCGAGCACCAGAGCGTCGACGCCGACCACGTTGCTGCGGGCCGGTCGGCCGCTGTGGTGGTAGATCGGCCGGTTCGCCACCTCGCCCGTCTGCGGATCGAGGAAAAGGATCGTGCCGTTCTGGTTCAACGCCACCCACGCGTGCGAGCCGCCGCCCTCGAAGCTGGTGATGAGGAACGCGTAGCTGCCGTGGCCGCCCGACGCGAGCTGTGCGTACAGGTCCCGGTACCCGCCGTCCACCAGCAGTTGCCGGTCGCGGCCGGTGATTCCGGGCCGATCCGGCGGGCAGAGGTTCTGGAACCGGCCGCCGGTCGTCTGCTCGACCCGCAGCGGTCCGTCCGCCTCGCCGCCCACCGGCCGGTTCACGTCGCCGTGCAGGTAACCGTCGAAGGTCCGGGGCGCCGCGACGCGCGGCCGTCCGTGAACCCACGTCTCGAACAGCGACAGCGTGCAGTCGAGGCAGTTGATCCCCCGGGTGGCGTCGGCCGCCGGTCCGCCGTCGTTCGCGAGGCGGAACCAGCCACCGCGCCGGGGATCGGCGGTACGCGTCACGCTGCCGTCCGGATTGCGGGGCATCTGCCGTTCGAGGTCGGTCTGGTGCAGCGCGAGCGGAGGCCGCAGCCCTCCCCGGCGGCCGTAGGGCCGGGACCTGTCGATCGGCTCGGGATGGCCGTGACCGGTGAGCGCGGAGTGGTCGGCCGTCTCCACCGCGCCGACGGCGAGGTCCGCCACGTCGTCGTTGATGCGGTAGAAGTCGAGGTCGTCCTCGACCATCACCTCGCCCGGAACGAGTCTTCCGGCGAGGACGTGCCGCGCCTCGTCGCGCAGATCGGCCGCCTCCAGGGCGGCCTCGTGCGACTCCCGGTGCCATCGTTCGGCCGCCAGGGTCCGGCCGGCGCGGCGCAGCTCCATGGCCTGCGCGGCCCAGTCACTGGCCCGTTCCTCGTGATACGTGGCGCGCTCATGTAACCAGTCGGCTCTGGTCTCACGTCGGCGGTGCTCGAACCACGTCCGCTGGGACCGCAGGTGACCCCGGTAGCGGCGCCGGTCGAGCGACTCGCGATCGGCGACCAGGCGCGCGGCGCGCTCCCGGATCGTTCGCAGGTCGGGCGGCGGCGGCTCGGGCCGGCCGAGGTCGGGACCTGGGGAGTCGGCAGACGGCCGGGGCGGCGCCAAGGACTCCACGAGAGGGAAGCGAGGGCTCGGGCGTGGATCCGGGCCGGGCAGTCCCGGCAGAGGCGCCGTCTGCGGTT
Organism: Micromonospora sp. WMMA1947; assembly: GCF_027497355.1. NCBI lineage: Bacteria > Bacillati > Actinomycetota > Actinomycetes > Micromonosporales > Micromonosporaceae > Micromonospora > Micromonospora sp. WMMA1947. The sequence goes on from NZ_CP114909.1 coordinate 944,808, forward strand.
GGGGCGACGGCGCGGCCAGCGGTGTCGTGTGACCGACTCCGGTCCGCTCCGGCAACGGCGGGGCCGCATGCGAATGATCCGCAGTGGGCGGCAACGACGTGGCTGGTGCCGCTCCCGCCTGTACCGGGGTCGACGGCGGCGGCGCGGCACTGTCGATCGGCGCCACGACCGGACCCGCACCGGCATGGACTCCGGGCCCGGGCAGGGACGGACCGACGACGGGCGCGTCCGTGACCACCGAGGACAGCGTGGGACTCGTGGCGGCTGTCAGAGGCGTCGTGCTGTGCGGAATGGCATCGATCTGCGGCGTCGCTGCGGAATCCGGCGCCGGGCGGGCCAGGTCCACGGCGAGCGGATGCGGGCCGGCGGCTTGGGGCGTGACGTGTGTGGGTGTCACGGGAACGGCGCCCGCCATCGCGTCGCCGCTCTGGACGATCGGCTCGGCGACCCGCTGGGCCGGGATCAGTCCGACGGGGTCGGCGACGATCGGCACATCCAGGCCGACCGGCGACACCGTCAACCCGCTCAGCTGCCCGTCGAGGCGGCGTTGCAGTGCCGAGTCGGCCTGGTTGGTGGCGGACCCGGTCGCGCCGGAGGCCGCCGCACGCGCCAGATCCTCGAGCGACGGGCCCTGGCCGGTCGCCAGACCGGCTGCGGTCTCGGCGAGCGTCTCGCCGGCCATCTCCCGCCCGAACCGCTCGCCGATCTCCGCGAACCGCCCGTTGGCGTGCCGACCCAGCCCGGCCAGCGGCGCGACCGCGCCGCCGGCGAATCCGCCGAGCGCCGACGTGCTCACGTCGGTCAGGTCGAGGCCGTCCCGCCGACCGGTGGAGTTCTGGTACGCCTGCGTACCGAGGCTGGTGCCCGCCTCCTGACCGGCCTCCAGCAGCCCGCCGATCGCGGCCCGACGAGCGAGCGTGCGGGCACCGGACTTGGCCACCTCCTTCGCGGCGCGTTCGCCCGCTTCCTTCAGCCCCTGCTTGACCGCCTTGCGGGCGAGCTGGGCCACCAGCCGCTTGAAGATCTGCTGCACCACGACCCGCGTGGCGGTGATCGCGGCGGCGGCCGCCGGTGAGGCGGCGCCCAGGGTGAGCACTGTGGCGACCGCCAGGGAGAGCAACTCGACAACCAGGATGCCCAGCTCGATCCAGGTCTCCAGCTTCGCGCCCTCGATGTCGCATCCACAGGAGTCGACCAGCCGCGCCAGCTCGTCGGTGGCCGCGACCAGGACGTGCAGCGGCGCGTCCTGGCCCTCGGCGAGCTTGTGCCAGGCCGTGTCGAAGGCACCGGCGACCAGGCCGACTCCCCCGTAGCCGCTCTTCACCTCACCGGCGGCGGTGACCGCGTCGTCACGCGGACGGGTCAGGACGCCCGCCACGCCGTACCACTGGTCGGCCAGGTCCCAGACGGCGCGCTCGTTGCCCTCCGGCCATTCGACGCCGACCACCCAGTCGAGCGCCTCGTAGATCCAGCCGGGCAGATCCCACGGGCAGAAGTCGAGCGGGTGCGGGATCGGGCTGGGCAGCATGCTCACGCGCGGATCCTCCGGTGGTCAGCGCCGGGGCCGATGGGGGTTGTGCCCTTGCTGCGGGATCTTCCCGAGGTCACGGGCGTTGCTCAGGTCCGTCTCCACGGTGGCCGTGACCGAGCGGACGACGTCCGACCCGAGCACCTCCAGCGAGCGGCCGAGAAGCTCCCACGCGCGCAGTAGCGTCTCGGCGTAGCCCTGGTAGTGCTTGTCGAACGCGGCGCCGATGTCGTCCCGGCCCCAGGGGCGCTGGGCGCTCGCGGCGGCGATCGGCTCGCCCGTCTCCCGCCGGGCCGCGCTCACCGCCCGCCCCGACAGCGCCAGGTCGGCACCGCCGCGCCGGGCCCGGTCCGGGTCCAGCCAGATCTCTCCCCCGGCCACCTGTCACTCGCCGCGGGCCAGCACGGAGTCGGCCCGGCCGAGCAGTGCGCCGAAGTCATGGGTACGCAGGAACTCGACCGAAGGAGAGCCCGGCGGCAGGTAGCCGGAGACCAGTTCGCGGGTGGCGGTGGTCGCCGCGGTGGAGGCGCGCAGCACGGTCTCGGTGATCTTCCGGCTCAACGCCCGGGCGTCCCGGTCGTGGAACGCCGCCGGGCTCACCTCGACGCTGATCAGCTCGCCTCGTGCACCGACCACGGCGGTCACCTGACCGTCGTCGGAGCGTTCGGTGACCCGCAGCTCGGCCAGCTTGGTCTGGAGTTCGTCCAGACCGGACCGCAAGCGCTGGTATTGGCCGTACACCTCGTCGAAGCGCGCGCGTAGTGCACGGTTCGCATCCCGGTCCGCACTCTCGGCCACCGTCGCTCCCCTTCCGTCACCGTGGGTAGGGCCGACCATACCGGGTGCCACGAAATCCGTGGGGTCCGGTAATTTCAGGTGGTGATCGAGCGACAGCAGGCCGAGCAGATCGCCTCGGTGTGGGCCCGGCGGGACTCCGACCGCCTCGGTTTTCCCTGCACGCCCGAGGTCGAGGAGTTCGACCTGGGCTACGTGGTGACGTCCACCGTGTCCACCGACGCCCGCGCGCTGCCCGGCGACCTGCCGACCACCGTGATCGACAAGGCGACCGGCGAGGTGTCCACCTGGCCTCGGGTGCCGACCGAGGCGGTCGAGCGGATGTACCGGCAACGGCGACCGGCCGAGCCGCGTGCGCCGCGTACCGTCGATCCGGCCGCCCAGTTGCTGCGTGAGCTGACCCGCCTGCCCACGCCCGGCGCGGCGGCGCACCTCACGCTCGACGGCCGGCAGCACGTCGCGCAGGGCGCGAAGGGCGACGTCGAGGTGCACCACCATCCGCTCGTCCAGTCCTACCTGGACGAGCTACCCGCGGGGCATCTGGTGCGCGGTGGGGAGCGGCACGCCGAGATGATCGTCGTCTCCGACGCGCTGTACGAGCACGACCACCGCCGCGCCACCGAGGGCCTGCCCCCGTTGTCCCTTGAGGACGCACGGGACCTGCTCGGCACCAGTCGGATCGAGAGCTTCCGCATCCGCGAAGCGGGCGACCCGGCGGGCGGACCGGCGGATCTGCGCTGCGAGTCGTGCATCCGCTTCCTGGTGCACGTCAACGTGCTTCCCTGGCCGGAACTTGCCTACGCCGAGGAGTGGCAGTCCGAACCCCAGACGCCCCCCGACCCGGACCGGTTTCCCGCCGAGGTGGCGAACGCGCTCGTGATCGCCGGCTGGCGCCCCCACTTCGGCGACGAGGTGTCCGCCGCCGCCTCGGTCCGCAAGGTCGGCGAAGTCCGGGGCGCGCAGCACGCGCACGCCAGCTTTCCGGCCGCGCTGGCCACCCTCACCGCCTTCCCCGGGCTGGTGAGCGCGCGGCAGGGCCCCGGTGAGGCGGTCTGGATCTCCCGCTTCGAGGTGCGACCGCGGAAGGTGGCGCACACCGCCGACTCCCTCGCCGACTTCACCACCGTCCTGGGTGCACGCCTCTTCCCGCTCGGCAGCGAACGTCAGGAGAGCATCCTCGCGGTCGACGAGCACGGCCGGATCTTCGCCCTCGACCAGGCCGGCGAGTGGTTCCTCGGCGCCGACATCGACGCCGCCCTCACCACCCTGCTGCTCGGCCGCGCCCCCGCCCGGGTTCGCGAGGACGGCACCTGGTGAGGCCGCGAGTGATCAGAGGGCCACGCCGGTCAGCACCGTGACGCGCGGCTCGGTGTAGTCGTCCATGGCGCTGCGCAGCCCTTCGCGTCCGACGCCGGAGCCCTTCATTCCGCCGTACGGCATCTGGTCGGCCCGGTACGAGGGCACGTCCCCGACGATCACGCCGCCGACCTCGAGCGTGCGGGCGGCATCGAACGCCACGTCGAGCCGGCGGGTGAAGACACCGGCCTGCAGGCCGTACACGGAGTCGTTGACGGCGGCGAACGCGCCCCGGTCGTCGGCGACCGGGGCGACCACCAGTACCGGCCCGAACACCTCCTCGGCGCACACCTTCGCGTCGGCCGGCACGCCGCTGAGCACGGTGGGCGGGTAGGTGGCGCCGTCGCGCCGCCCGCCGGTCTCGATGACGGCGCCGGCGGCGACCGCCTCGTCCACCCAGGTCTCGACGCGCTGCGCCGCCTCGACCGACACCAACGGGCCGACGTCGGTCAGCTCGGAGCGCGGGTCGCCGGTGCGCAGCGCCTGCACCGCCGCGACGAGCCGGGGCAGGAAACCGTCGTAGAGCCATTCGTGCACGTAGACCCGCTGCACCGCGATGCACGACTGCCCGGCCTGGTAGTTGGAGAACGTGGCGATGCGGTGCGCGGCGAAGGTCAGGTCCTCGTCCGCGGCCCAGTCCTCGCAGATCACCACTGCGGCGTTGCCGCCGAGTTCCAGCGTGACGTGCTTGTCCGGCACGGCCCGGCGGATGGCCGCGCCGACCGGTCCGGAGCCGGTGAACGACACCACCGGCAGCCGCGGGTCGGCGACCAGTTCGGCGGCGCGCTCGTTCGGCAACGGCAGCACCGAGAACATGCCCTCGGGCAGGTCGGTCTCGGCCAGGATCTCGCCGAGCAGCAGCGCGCTGAGCGGGGTGGCCGGGGCCGGCTTGACCACGATCGGGGTGCCGACGGCGAGCGCCGGGGCGACCTTGTGGGCGACCAGATTGAGCGGGAAGTTGAACGGGGTGATGCCGAGCACCGGCCCGCGCGGCACCCGCCGGACCAGGGCGATCCGCCCTGTGGCGGCCGGGTCGGTGTCGAGCCGTTGCAGTTCGCCGGAGAATCGGCGGGCCTCCTCGGCAGCCCAGCGGAACGTGGAGATCGCGCGTCCCACCTCGGCCTTGGCCCACTTGACCGGCTTGCCGTTCTCGGCGGTGATCAGCGTGGCCACCTCGTCGGCCCGCTCGGCGAGCCGCCGGGAGACGTGGTCCAGGGCGGCCGCGCGGGCGTGCGCGGGCAGGGCCGCGGCCTCCGCCGCCACCCGGGCGGCGCCCGCGACGGCGGCTTCGACCTGGTCAGCCGTGGCGAGCGTGGTACGCCCCACCGGCTGCCCGTCGTACGGATGGGTGACGGTCAGCTCGTCCTCGCCGTGGGCGGGGCGACCGGCGACGTAGAAGGCTCTCGGCTCCACGACCGGCAGCCTAGACCACAGGCGCTCACGCGGAAACAGTTGCCCAAACCCTTGTCTGCCTCGGATTTAGTAGCCAAGATGGCAGTTAGATTGCGATAACCTCCGCTGACCCTCCCCCCGGCCACCTTCTCGGAGACTTCTGATGAGCGACCAGCAGCAGCTGCGCAACTTCGTCAACGGCGAGTACGTCGACCCGGTGGACGGCGGCTACGCCGACCTGATCGACCCGTGCACCGGCGAGGTCTTCGCCCAGGCCCCGGTCTCCGGCGCGGCGGACGTGGACGCGGCCATGAAGGCCGCCGCCGCCGCGTTCGAGACCTGGCGGGACACCACGCCGGCCGAGCGGCAGCGGGCGCTGCTGAAGTTCGCCGACGCGGTCGAGGCGCGGGCCGCCGAACTGGTCGACGCGGAGGTGCGCAACACCGGCAAGCCCCGGCAGCTCACCACCGAGGAGGAGCTGCCGCCCGCGGTGGACGAGCTGCGCTTCTTCGCCGGCGCCGCGCGCCTGCTGGAGGGCCGCTCGGCCGGTGAGTACATGGCCGGGCACACGTCGTACGTGCGGCGCGAGCCGATCGGTGTCTGCGCCCAGGTGACCCCGTGGAACTACCCGCTGATGATGGCGGTCTGGAAGATCGCCCCGGCGCTGGCGGCGGGTAACGCGGTAGTACTGAAGCCGTCGGACACCACGCCGGTGTCGACGCTGCTGCTGGCCGAGATCGCCGCCGAACACCTGCCCCCGGGCGTGTTCAACGTGGTCTGCGGCGACCGCGACACCGGCCGTACGCTGGTCTCCCACCCGACCCCGCAGCTCGTGTCGATCACCGGGTCGACCCGCGCGGGCATGGAGGTCGCCGCCGCGGCGGCGCCGGACCTCAAGCGGACGCACCTGGAGCTGGGCGGCAAGGCCCCGGTGGTGATCTTCGACGACGCGGACGTGGCCGCGGCGGCCGAGGCGATCGCGATGGGCGGCTACTTCAACGCCGGGCAGGACTGCACGGCGGCGACCCGCGTGCTCACCGGGCCGGGCATCCACGAGGACTTCGTGGCCGCGCTCACCGAGCAGGCCCGCAACACCCGCACCGGCGGGCCGGACGACGCCGACGTGCTCTACGGCCCGCTGAACAACGCCAACCAGCTCGCCCGGGTCAGCGGATTCGTGGACCGGCTGCCGGACCACGCGAACGTCACCACCGGCGGTGCCCGGGTCGGCGAGCGCGGCTTCTTCTACGCCCCGACCGTGGTCTCCGGCGTACGCCAGGCCGACGAGATCATCCAGGACGAGGTGTTCGGGCCGGTCATCACCGTGCAGCGGTTCTCCGACGAGGACGAGGCGGTGCGCTGGGCGAACGGCGTCGACTACGGCCTGTCCGCCTCGGTGTGGACGCGCGACCACGGCCGGGCCATGCGGATGACCCGCCGGCTCGACTTCGGCTGCGTCTGGGTGAACACCCACATCCCGTTCGTCTCGGAGATGCCGCACGGCGGCTTCAAGCACTCCGGCCACGGCAAGGACCTGTCGGTCTACAGCCTGGAGGACTACACCCGGGTCAAGCACGTCATGCACAACATCGAGGGCTGATCGGCGATGGCCACCAGCGAGGAGCTGCACAAGCGCCGGGTCGAGGCCGTGGCGCGGGGCGTGGGCAGCACGATTCCCGCGTACGTGGACCGGGCGGGCGGCGGCACGATCACCGACGTGGACGGGCGGGAGTGGATCGACTTCGCCGCCGGCATCGCCGTCACCAACGTGGGCAACTCCGCGCCGCGCGTGGTCGAGGCGGTACGCGCGCAGGTCGAACGATTCACCCACACCTGCTTCATGGTCGCGCCGTACGAGTCGTACGTGGCGGTCTGCGAGCAGCTCAACGCGCTGACCCCGGGTGGTTTCGAGAAGCGCTCGGCGCTGTTCAACTCCGGCGCCGAGGCGGTGGAGAACGCGGTGAAGATCGCCCGGCACGCGACCGGGCGGCCGGCGGTGGTGGTGTTCGACCACGCGTACCACGGCCGGACCAACCTGACCATGGCGCTGACCGCGAAGAACATGCCGTACAAGCACCGGTTCGGGCCGTTCGCCGGTGAGGTCTACCGGGTGCCGATGTCGTACCCGCTGCGCGACGGCGGGCTGGACGGCGCCACCGCGGCGGCCCGGTCGATCGAGATGATCGAGAAGCAGGTGGGCGCGGAGAACGTGGCCGCGCTGCTCATCGAGCCGATCCAGGGCGAGGGCGGTTTCGTCGTACCCGCGCTGGGTTTCCTGCCGGCGTTGCGCGAATGGGCGACGGCGGCCGGGGTGGTGTTCGTCGCCGACGAGATCCAGACCGGTTTCTGCCGCACCGGCGACTGGTTCGCCTGCGCCCACGAGGGCGTCGAGCCGGACCTGATCACGCTGGCCAAGGGCATCGCGGGCGGGCTGCCGCTGGCGGCGGTGACCGGCCGGGCGGAGCTGATGGACGCGGTGCACGTCGGCGGCCTGGGCGGCACGTACGGCGGCAACCCGATCGCCTGTGCCGCCGCGCTCGCGTCGATGGAGACGATGCGGGAGCTGGACCTGGCCGCCGCCGCGCGCCGGATCGGCGCGGTGATGGGTGAGCGGCTGCGCGCGATCGCCGCCGGTGACCCGCGCGTCGCCGAGGTACGCGGCCGGGGCGCGATGCTCGCCGTGGAGATCGTGCAGCCCGGCACGCTGACCCCGGACCCGGCCGCCACGGCGGCGATCTCGGCCGCCTGCCACGCCGCCGGGCTGCTCACGCTGACCTGCGGCACCTACGGCAACGTGCTGCGGTTCCTGCCCCCACTGGTCATCTCCGACGACGAGCTGGGCCGGGGACTGGACATCCTGGCGGCCGCCTTCGGCTGACCCCGGACGTGGAACACCATGGGCCCGATCTCCCCCAGGGCCGGCCCATGGTGTTCCACCCGGAGGATCAGCGGAGCAGCTCGACGGTGTTGCGCCGGACCAGGTTCTTGCCCGGTTCCCGGATGGCGTCCATGGCAGCGGTGTTGAGCAGCACGCAACTGCCCGACGGCCCGGTGACGGTCACCGTCACCACCTTGTTGTTGTCCAGGTTCGTCACCCGCAGCCGGGTGCCGAGGGGGAACTGGCCGCTGGTGGCGGCCGGTGCTCCGCCCTCAGCGAAGAACGTGAGCGCGCCGGAGCAGACGCTGCCGCCGATCGGCTGCGCGGCGCCCGGACGGGTCTCACCCGGTTGGGCGCCGGGTGCCGGGGCGGCGGCGCCGTCGAGGCGTTCCACCACGTTGCGGCGGATGACGTTCTTGCCCGGCTCGCGTACCAGGTCCATGGCGGCGGCGTTCAGCAGCACGCAGCTCCCCGACGGCCCGGTCACGGTCACCGTGGCCACCTTGCGGTTGTCCAGGTTCGTCACCCGCAGCCGGGTGCCCACCGGGAATCTGTCGCTCGTCGCGGCCGGTGGTCCGCCCTCGGCCGAGAAGGTCACCGACCCGGCGCAGACCGACCGCCCGACCGGCGCGGTGTCCGCGAAACCCAGTCCGGTGCCCACCGAGACCGCCACCGTGGCGGTCACCGCCACGGTTGCCGCCATCACGTGCTTGCGCTGCACCCTCACGTTCTCTCCCGTCGTCGCTGTCGTTCGCCGCGTGGTACGGACGGGAGGGCCGGAACGTTCACCTGGCCTGATGGACTACAACGGACCGTAACGGGTGTGCGGCGCTCCGGTCATCAGCGCCCAGTACCTGTCGCCGTAGGACCAGTGCCACCACTCCGTCGGGTAGTTCACCATCCCCGCGCCGCTCAACGCCGCCACCAGCACATTCCGGTTGCGCCACGCGCTCACCGGGATGTGCCGTGCGGCGGTGAAGCAGGCGTCGGCGCTCTCCTCCGGGGTGGCGTCGAGCGCGGTGCCCATGTCCAGCTCCACACCGTCGGCGTCGCACAGGGTGAGGTCGACTGCTCCGCCGGTGCTGTGCGGGGCCACCTCGACCGGCGAGACGAACTTGGTGGTCTCCCGGTGCAGCCGGTCCGCCGGCCAGTCCGGGTGACGCCGGCGCAGTTCGTCCCGGTAGCCGGTGAAGATGTCCAGCTGCGCCCGGTACGGCCGGTAGCCCTCGACCACGAGCAGGCGCAGCCCGGCCGGCAGCGCGCGCTGCGCGGCCAGCAACCGGTCCGCGACACCGCGCCGCACCCGGGCGTACGCCCCGGCGGGATCGGCGGCCCGCCCGTCCACCCGCAGTCCGGGCACGTCGCGCAGGTCCACCAGGGGTTCGCCGTCGTCCCGGCTGGACACCGCGGCGACCCGGGGGTCGGAGAGCAGGATCACGGCGTGCCCCCGGGGTGTTCGCGCGACGGCCGGGCCGCGTGCCGGGCGAAGGCGAGCGCGACGAGCCGGTCCACCACCTCGGGATACGCGACACCCGACTCGGCCCACACCTTCGGGTACATCGAGTGCGCGGTGAAGCCGGGCAGCGTGTTCAGCTCGTTGACGAACAGGTCGCCGGTGGTCTCGTCGTAGAGGAAGTCGACACGGGCCAGCCCCCAACCGCCGATCGCGGTGAACGCCCGTACCGACAGGTCGCGGATCCGCTCGGTGACCTCGTCCGGCAGCGGCGCCGGGACGATCATCGGGTCGGCGTCGCCGAAGTACTTCTGCCGGTAGTCGAACCAGCCGCCCGCGACCCGGACCTCGCCGACCGCCGACGCCTCCGGCTGCCAGCCGCCGAGCACGCCACATTCCAGCTCCCGGCCGGTCACGCCCTGCTCGACGAGCACCACGTGGTCGTGCCGGAACGCCTCCTCCACGGCCGCCACCAGGTCGTCGCCGTCTGCCACCCGGGAGATGCCGATCGAGGAGCCCATGCGGGCCGGCTTGACGAACAGCGGTCCGCGCAGCCCCACCACCAGCTTCTCCGGGTCCGCCGCGGCCCGCCAGGTCGGTTCGTCGAACCAGACGTACGGCGTGGTCGGCACGTCCTCGGCCCGCAGCGCCCGCTTCATCGCCACCTTGTCCATGCCGACGGCGGAGGCGAGGATGCCGCACCCGACGTACGGCACGCCGAGCGATTCCAGCAGCCCCTGCACCACGCCGTCTTCGCCGTACGGGCCGTGCAGCACCGGGAACACCACGTCCAGCTCGGCGTGCACGGTGGCCGGGTCGTCGGCCGCGCTGACCGCCACGGTGCCGGCGGCTGCCCCGCGCCGCAGTTCCACCGCCTCCCCGGTGACCGGTAGCCGGTCGTCGATCGCCCGGCCGGCCGCCACGGTGCCGAGGTGCCGCGCGAGCACCGGCTCCGGCAGCAGCCGGATCCCGCCGGTACGCGTGATGCCGAGCGCCACCACGCGGTGCCCCCGCTCCGCCAGGGCCCGGGCCACGCCGAGCGCCGAGGCGCAGGAGACCTCGTGTTCCGCCGACGGGCCTCCGAACAGGACACCGATCCGCACTGTCGACCTCATGCCGCCACTCCCACAGTCATCGGGTCGCCCGCCAGCCGGGCCACCACTTCCGCTTCCACGTTTCCGCCGGTCAGCACCACGCCGACGGTCATCTGCCGCCGGCCCTCGGGCGGCCACGGCGCCCCGCCGCCGGAACGGGCGACGCCGCCCGCGCCGGCCACCTCGCCTAGGCGCAACGCGCCGGCCAGTCCGGCCGCGCCGGACGGCTCGACGAGCACCTTCAGGTCCAGCAGGAGCAGCCGGAACGCCTCGACGATCGCGTCGTCGTCGACCCGGACCACCCCCCGCACGGCGGTCCGGGCCACCGCGAACGGCAGGTCGCCGACGCACCCGGGCCGCAGCCCGTCGGCCAGGCTCGGCGCCGGGGCGACAGGTGTGGGTCGTCCGGCGGCCAGGCTGCGGGCGAGCGAGTCGCAGCCGACCGGCTCGACGCCGTACACCCGGATCGGCGTTCCGGCCGCGGCCAGGCAGGCACCGGCGATGCCGCCGCCCCCGCCCACCGGCACCACAAGCGCGTCCAGGGGCGTGCCGCGCCGCGCCGCCTCCTCGATCAGTTCCAGGCTGGCGCTGCCCTGTCCGGCCACCACGTCCGGGTGGTCGTACGCGTCGACGAGCGGGTGGCCCTCCACGTCGGCGATCCGCCGGGCGACGGCCAGACGCTCCTCGACAGTGGTGCCGGCCCGGACCACCCGGGCCCCGGCGGCCCGCGCCCGGTCCACCTTGACCGGCGCGGCGTCCACCGGCAGCACGACCGTCGCGGCCAGCCCGTGCCGGCGCGCGGCCAGCGCCACCGCGACGGCGTGGTTGCCGGTGCTCTGCGCGACCACGCCGGTGTGCCCGGCGGCGGCGAGCCGGCCCACCGCCAGCATCGCGCCGCGCATCTTGTACGAGCCGCCGTCCTGGAGGTTCTCCGCCTTGAGCAGGACGCGGGCGCCGGCCAGGCGGTCGATCGCCGGGCTGTGCAGCACCGGGGTACGCACCACCCGGCCGGACAGCGCGCGGGCGGCCTCCTCGACATGTGTGCGGTCCGGCAGCACCGGCGCGTCGGTTCGGGGCATGGTCTCTCCTTCGGGATTCGAGTGGACGCGGCGGCGCGGCAGGTCGAACAGCCAGTGCGCGCCGAGCGCGGTGAGGCAGCGGTGCACGGCGAGACTCAGTGCGAGCACGAGCGCGGTGAGCACGACCGGGTAGACGGTCACCAGCAGCGCCCGCGCGGGCCCGTCCAGCCCGGCCACCGGTGCGGCGAGGAGCCGGTCCAGCAGCGCCAGCACCGGCATGTGGATCACGTAGACACCAAGCGTGCGGCGGCCGAGCCGGGTCAGTACCGGACCGGCCAGGCGGTGCCGGGCCAGCCGGGCGGCGGCGGTCAGCCCGAACGCCACCGCGAGCACGGAGACGAGCAGGTACACGCCGGGCCAGCTCTGCGCGCCGGCCAGCGCCATGGCGGCCAGCGCGACCGCGTACGCGGCACCGGTGCCGGCGAGCCGCCGGGTGCTCGCGGCGTCCGCCCACCGCGTGAGGTACGGCCGCAGGCGCACACCGGCCAGGAAGAACACCAGGTTCTGGTAGACCTGCCCCCGGTTGCCGGGGCTGTCCAGCAGCCCGGTGGCCGCCACCGCGGACAGCGCGCCCGCAGCCATCAGCAGGACCGCCGGGTGGACCCGGCGCAGCGCCTTGGCGAGCACGAAGTAGAGCGCCAGCGCGTACAGGTACCACAGGTTCGAGGGCGTCACGGTGAGCTGGGCCAGCAGCTCACCCGGGTCGGTGGCCCGGTCGGTCGGGAAGCCGGGCGCCAGCGCCAGCAGCGCGGTGTGGACGAGCAGCCAGATCACGTACAGGTAGAGGTTCCGGGCGATCCGGGACCGCCCGGACACCCGCCACGGGCGGGCCACCGCGTTCGCCGCGAAGACGCCGGAGATCGCGAAGAACAACGGCATCCGCAGCGGCAGCAACTGCTCGCCGAGCAGGCCCCACGCGCCCGGCACCGGCAGACCGACCCGCCAGTCGATACGCAGGTAGTCCTTGACGACGACGTGCCAGAGCACCACGAGCACGATGCAGGCGCCCTTGGCCACGTCGGCCCAGACCACCCGGTCACCTGGTGGTGCGCTCCCCTCGGTACGCGTCGGCACTGCGGTCTCCTCTCCGGCCTTCTGCGAAAGGGCGGCGGCGGCGCCGGTCCCGTCCTCGGGCAGGTGTCATCGCGGGACGCCGCGACGGCGGCTCCCGGAGTCGTGTGTGGGGTGGTCAGCCCACGAGGGGCAGGTGGACGTCGACCCGCAGGCCGCCGTCCGCACCCGGGCGGGCGGCGATGACGCCGCCGTGCGCCTGGGTGATGGAGCGGGCGATGGCCAGGCCGAGCCCGGCACCGCCGCCCTGGTTGGTCCGGTCCCGGGCGAGGCGCCGGAACGGCTCGAACAGCCCGTCGACCGCTTCGGCGGGGACGTTCTGCCCGCTGTTGGTCACAGTCAGCGCGGGGTCACCGCCGACCGTGACGGTGAGCCGGCCGCCCTCGCGGTTGTACTTGATGCCGTTCTCCACCAGGTTCGTGACCAGGCGTTCCAGCAGCACCCGCTCACCGGTCACGATCCGGGGCGACAGCCGGGACTCCACCGTCACACCCGCCTCGGCGGCCCGGTCGGCGTACGCGGCCAGCACGCCGGTGACGATCTGCTCCAGGCGCTGCGGGGTGGAGGACCGCAGGCCCTGGTCGCTCTCGCTGAGCGCGAGCAGCCCTTCGATCAGCCGCTCGTTGCGTTCGTTCGTGGCGAGCAGCTGGGCGGTCAGCAGTTCCAGTTGCTCGCCGGTGAGCGACTGGGCCATGCCGACCTCGATCAGGGTGCGCTGCACCGCCAGCGGCGTACGCAGCTCGTGCGAGGCGTTCGCGGCGAACCGCCGCTGTCCCTCGTACCCGGCGGTGACCCGGTCCAGCATGTCGTCGATCGCGCGGCTGAGCCCGGCCAGCTCGTCCCGGCCGCCGCGCCGGATGCGGTAGCCGAGGTTCTGCGGTCCCAGGTTCGCGATCGGAGCGACCAGGTCGTGCACCGGGCGCAGGCACCAGCGGGCAGCGCCCCACACCGCGAGCCCGGCGGCCACCAGCACCAGCAACTCGATCAGTCGCGGCAGCAGCGGCACGAACGGACGGCCCGGCTCGCACACCGCGCCGATGGTGGCCAGGCCGCAGAACCACTGGGCCTGCCCCCACACCAGTTCGAGCAGCGACTTGACCATGTTGGGCACGAAGAACCCGGCGAGCAGGGCGAGCACCCCGACCAGCAGGATGCGGCGGCGGGGGCTCACTCCGGCTCGCCGATCCGGTAGCCGGCCTTCGGCACGGTGTGGATGACCGACGGCTGGCCGAGCTTCTTGCGCAGGGTCATCACCGTCACCCGGACCGCGTTGGTGAACGGGTCGGCGAACTCGTCCCACGCCTGTTCCAGCAGCTCCTCGGCGCTGACCACCCGGCCGCCGGCCCGCATCAGCACGTGCAGGACGGCGAACTCCTTCGGGCTGAGCCCGAGCGGGCTGCCGTCCCGGGTCGCGGTGTGCCGGGCCACGTCGAGCACCACGCCGTGCCGCTCCAGCACCGGCGGCAGGGCCGGGGTGGAGCGGCGGCCCAGCGCCTGGACCCGCGCCACCAGCTCGGCGAACGCGAACGGCTTGGTCAGGTAGTCGTCGGCGCCCAGCCCGAGGCCGGCGACCCGGTCCCGGATGCCGGCGGCGGCGGTGAGCAGCAGCACGCGGGTGCCGGCGTCGGACCCGGCCAGGCTGCGGCACACCTCGTCGCCGGTGGCGCCGGGCATGTCCCGGTCCAGCACCGCCACGTCGTACCGGTTGACCCCGATCCGTTCCAGCGCGCCGTCGCCGTCGTAGCAGACGTCGACGGCCATGGAGAACCGTCGCAGCCCCTCGGCGACCGTGTCCGCCAAGAGCCGCTCGTCGTCCGCCACCAGCACCCGCACCTTGCGCTCCCCCGTGTCTTTCCTCGTCGTCCGGCACACCTTCGCAGGCCGCAGTTAAGGGTTCTGTAAGCGTCCGCAGCAGCCATCCTCCACGCGGGCCACGCTGCGACAACCGGCGTCGAGCCGTCTGGGCCGTTCGTCCGGTCCACGGGCAGCGCGCGCACTGCTGAAGTGACCCGGATCACGCATTGGCGCTCAGGCGTGAGGTGGGTCACGATGGGTGGAAGGAGGCGCTGGTGGCTGACCCGTGGCTCGCCCTGGAGTTCGGCGCGGATCCGGCGGAGCGGATCGCGCAGGTCGGTGCCGCCCACGAGGCGTTCCTCACCGCGGGAACCACAGGCGGCGTCCGGGAGGTGGTCGCCCGCTCCTGGGAGCGGTCCGCGCTGCTCGACCCGGAGGCCACCGCGCCGGTCGACCTCACCGACGACGCGCTGGAGACCTACCGCGCCGCGCATCCGCTGGCCCGGGTGATGCCGCTGTTCCGCGACCTGCTCGGCGGCATCGCGCAGGACGGCGCGCACCTGATGGCGGTCTGCGACGCCGCAGGCCGGCTGCTCTGGGTGGAGGGCCACCCGGGGGTGCTGCGGCACGCCGAGCGGATGAACTTCGTACCGGGCGCCCGCTGGGACGAGGCGCACGCCGGCACGAACGCCCCCGGCACCGCCCTCGCCGTCGACCACGGCGTGCAGATCTTCGCCACCGAGCACTTCGTCCGGCCGGTGCAGCGCTGGACGTGCGCCGCCGCGCCGGTCCACGACCCGGTCAGCGGCGCGCTGCTCGGGGCCGTCGACATCACCGGCGGGGACCACCTGGCCAACCCGCAGAGCCTCGCGCTGGTGCGGGCGACCGCCCGGGCCGCCGAGGCGTTCCTGGCCGGGGCCGCGCCCACCGCGCCGGACGTGGCGTACGTGTCGGCGCTCGGGCGGGACGAGGCGGAGCTGCGCGTCGGCGGCCGGCGCATCCGGCTCGGCCGGCGGCACAGCGAGCTGCTGGTGCTGCTCGTCGACCATCCCGAGGGCCGCACCGGGGAACAGCTCGGCCTCGACCTCTACGGCGACGACAGGCGGCACCCGGTCACGCTGCGCGCCGAACTGTCCCGGCTGCGCCGCGTGCTCGGCGAGGAACTGCTCGACTCCCGCCCGTACCGGCTGCGGCCGGCCGTGCGCGCGGACTTCCGTACCGTCACCGAACTGCTGGAGCGTGGCGATCCGGCGGCGGCGCTGCGCGCGTACCCCGGGCCCCTGCTGCCCGGGTCGGACGCGCCGGGAGTCGCGCGACTGCGCCGCCTGGTCGACGGTCAGGTGCGCGCCGCGGTGCTGGCCGGCGCCGACCCGGGCCTGCTCGCGGCCTGGACCGCGACGCCCGCCGGAGCCGACGACCTGGCCGCCTGGCAGGCCCTGGCGCGGGCGTTGCCGCCGGGCGCGCCCCGCCGGCCGCTCGCTGTCGCACGGACCCGCCAGCTCGCCGAGGAGTACGCGCTGCCGCGCGCAACGTTCCTGCAACGTCCCGGAAACTAGCCTGCCCGCCATCCACCCCAGACGGACGGCGGAGGTACCCATGACGCGCTACGACGCCCCCACCCACTGGCAGTCCCGCTACGACCACTACATCGGCGGCGAGTACGTGAAGCCGCACGGTGGGAAGTACTTCGAGAACCCGACCCCGGTGACCGGCCAGACCTTCTGCGAGGTGGCCCGGGGCACCGCCGAGGACGTGGAGAAGGCGCTCGACGCGGCACACGGCGCGGCCGACGCGTGGGGCCGCACCTCGGTCGCCGAACGCTCGCTGATCCTCAACCGGATCGCCGACCGCATGCAGGACAACCTGGAGTCCCTCGCGATCGCCGAGACGTGGGAGAACGGCAAGCCGGTACGCGAGACGCTCGCCGCCGACATCCCGCTCGCGATCGACCACTTCCGCTACTTCGCCGGGGCGATCCGGGCGCAGGAGGGCTCGCTCGGCGAACTCGACGACGACACCGTCGCCTACCACTTCCACGAGCCGCTGGGCGTGGTCGGTCAGATCATCCCGTGGAACTTCCCGATCCTCATGGCGGTGTGGAAGCTCGCCCCGGCGCTCGCCGCCGGCAACGCGGTGGTGCTCAAGCCGGCCGAGCAGACGCCCGCCTCGATCCACTACCTGCTCTCGCTGATCGGCGACCTGCTGCCGCCCGGCGTGCTCAACGTGGTGAACGGCTTCGGCGTCGAGGCGGGCAAGCCGCTGGCCTCCTCGTCGCGGGTGGCGAAGGTGGCGTTCACCGGCGAGACCACCACCGGGCGGCTGATCATGCAGTACGCCAGCGAGAACATCAAGCCGGTCACGCTGGAACTGGGCGGCAAGAGCCCGAACATCTTCTTCGACGACGTCAGCGCCGCGTCCGACGACTTCCGGGACAAGGCCCTCGAAGGCTTCACCATGTTCGCCCTCAACCAGGGCGAGGTGTGCACCTGCCCGTCCCGGGCGCTCATCCAGCAGGGCCACTACTCCGACTTCCTGGCCGCCGCCGTGGACCGGACGAAGGCGGTCAAGCAGGGGCATCCGCTGGACACGGACACGATGGTCGGCGCGCAGGCGTCGAACGACCAGCTGGAGAAGATCCTGTCCTACCTGGACATCGGGCGGCAGGAGGGCGCCAAGGTGCTGACCGGCGGCGAGCGGGCCGACCTGGGCGGCGAACTGTCCGGCGGCTACTACGTCCAGCCGACCATCTTCGAGGGCGACAACTCGATGCGGATCTTCCAGGAGGAGATCTTCGGCCCGGTCGTGTCGGTCACCTCCTTCGCCGACCTGGACGACGCCGTGAAGATCGCCAACGACACGCTGTACGGGCTCGGCGCGGGCGTGTGGACCCGGGACCTGAACACCGCGTACCGGGCCGGACGCGCGATCCAGGCCGGCCGGGTGTGGACGAACTGCTACCACGCCTACCCGGCGCACGCCGCGTTCGGCGGCTACAAGCAGTCCGGCATCGGCCGGGAGAACCACAAGATGATGCTGGAGCACTACCAGCAGACCAAGAACCTGCTGGTCAGCTACTCGCCGAAGAAGCTGGGCTTCTTCTGATGGGTGACACCGTGACAGTGACCCCCGCGGCGGCCGACCTGATCCGGTCGCTGCGGGGGCAGCACGGCCCACTGATGTTCCACCAGTCCGGCGGCTGCTGCGACGGCAGCGCCCCGATGTGCTATCCGGCCGGGGAGTTCCGCACCGGCGGCTCGGACGTGCTGCTCGCCTCGCTGGCCGTCGACGGCGTGCCCGAGCCGGTGGAGTTCTGGATGTCGAAGGCCCAGTGGGAGCTGTGGCAGCACACCCGGCTCACCGTCGACGTGGTGCCCGGCCGGGGCAGCGGCTTCTCCCTGGAGGCACCGGAGGGCGTCCGCTTCCTCATCCGGTCCCACCTGAACCGCTGATCTGTCCGAGATCTTGCAGCTCGCGGGTATCACGGCGGTGGGATGCTGACGCCGTCCACTTCGGAGTCCGCGTCCCACCACCGCTCGAGTCGCTACCGGGTCGCGTTCCGCCACCGCCCGACAGGAGACCGCTCATGAACCCGGTCCGACAGCCAGTGCTCGCCGCCGGCCTCACCGCCCTGGCCACCGCCGCCACGCTCGGGCTCGCGCCGGGCGCCGCCGTCGCCGCCCCGGCGGCCTCACCCCGCGTCTCCGTCAACTGGTTCGGCGCCGCCGACGTACGGGCGCACACCGCCACCGTCGGCGGCCGGTTCGACTGCGGCGCCGAGCGCGGCCTCGCGTACATCGAGGTGCACCTGGAGCAGCGGGCACGGCGCGGCACGGTCACCGGCTTCGGGTTCGGCGTGATCGGCGCGTGCACCGACGAGCGCACCGCCGGCACCTGGACCGCGACGATCCCCGCCGACCAGGGCACCTTCCGCCCCGGCCCGGCCACCACGATCGCCCGCCTGGTGGTCGAGCCCAACTCGATCACCGAAACCACCGAACGCGTGCGCCTGCGCCCCCACTGCACCCGCCCCTGACCCCACCCCCACCGCCCCCCTACCCCTCTCCCCCGCGATCTTGCACTTGGTGCCCCTTGGTTGCCAGATCTGTCCCTTTTGCGGGGTAGGCAAGCGCAAGATCGGCGGGGGTTGGCGCGGTCGGCGGGGTTGGCAGGGGCGGAGGCAGCGCGGGTTAGGGGGTCAGGGCGGCTCGGAGAGTGGCGACGATGTGGGACGGGCGTCGGTAGAGGTCGCGGTCGGTGAAGTAGCGCATCCGCCAACCGTTGGCGTCCAGCCAGTTGATCCGGTCGCGGTCGTACCGCATGCGCTCCGGGTCCAGGTGGGACAGACCGTCGTACTCCACACCCACCCGCCGTTCCCGGTAACCCAGGTCGACGCGGAAGCGGGGCATGCCGTACCGGTCGTGAATCCACATCTGCGGCTCGGGTGCCGGGAGCCCGCCGTCGAGCAGCAACAGCCGCAGCTGGCTCTCCTGCCGGCACTCGGAGCGGCCGTCGGCTCGCGGCACGAGATCGCGCGCCTGCCGGACGCCGCGCAGGGCCCGGTGCAGGGGCAACTCCGCCGCGAGGTCGTCGACCGTCACGGCACCCGAGCGGAGTGCGGCGTCGAGCACGGGGAGGGCATCCATACGGCGTACGCCTCGGGCAAGGTCGATCGCGCACTGCGTGGCGGGCACGCACGGCAGGCCACCGACGACCACTGGCCGGACCGGCAGGACGGAGTGATGGACGACGAGACCCGGTAGGCGGGGCTTGGCGACGTCCGGCGGCAACTGCACGTGCACCGCGGATTCCCGAAGGACGCCAAATCCGTGGCGGCGCGCCGCGCTCTGCATCGCCAGCATCGCGTCGCCGGGCAGACACAGCAGCAGGGCTCGCAGCTCGTCCTCGTCATCGCACGGTGTCGGCGCGTAGACACCGCGCCGCACGCGGACCAGCTCCTCGCGCCTGACTTGGGTGCGTACTCGCTTCACGGTGAGCACCCGCATCAGTTCCCGGGTCCGCCACAGCTGCGTCGACATCCCCGAACCATGCCGCCCCGCCCGCGCCCGAACCTCTCGCCACTTCCCTCACCTGTGGACAACCCCAGGCATGTGCACACCCCCCACCGTCCCTTCCCCTTGTGCTAGGCCCTCCCCTCGCCTAGCGCGACGCTTCTATAGGTGGGCCGGTTCCGGGAGGGGTTGGTATCGGTAGGGTTCGACGTCGGTGATCGACGAGTGACTCATGCAAGATCTGGCCACCGCAGAAGGGTGTGCCGTGAAGCGCGACCTGTCCTCGTGGGTTGCCGGCGTCGGCCCGGCCCACCTTGCTGGCCTGATCAGAAGCCTGTCCGCGATTGGTGTCGCGTGACTCATCACAGATGTGCCGCCGGGTGATCGTCTCCCGGGCCGACGCCGTCCGAACGTCGTCCCGTGCAAGGGAGAACCGTCCGTGCCTTCCATCCTGGCAGATCGTCTGGCCGGCCGTGTTGACGCGGTCATCGGTGTGGATACCCATACCGATACGCACACCGCCGCGGTGACCACCCCGGTCGGGACAGTGCTGGCCGAGATCACCGTGCCGGCCACCGCCGACGGCGCCGCTGTTCTGCTGGCCTGGGCCGGGCGGCAGACGACCGGGCTGGGAACGGGCCGGCGGGCCTGGGCCCTGGACGGCGCCCGGTGTCACGGGGTCGGCCTGCTGCGTGTCCTGCGCGCCGCGGGTGAGGACGTCCTGGAAGCACCCAAACCCGCTGCCGGACGCCGTCGGCGAGGCGGCAAGTCCGACGCGTTGGACGCCGTGCACGCCGCTCGCGCGGTGCTGGCCGCCGACCACGTCGCCACGCCCCGCGCCGACGGCGACCGGGAAGCCCTGCGCCTGCTGCACGTCTGCCGCCGCCACTACAGCGACACCCGCACCGCCACCATCAACCTGTTCAAATCGCTGATCCTCACCGCCGACGACGATCTACGCACACAGATGCGCGGACTGAACACCCTGCGGCAGGTCCAACACGCCACCACCCTCACCACCGGCACCGGCAGCGGCACCGGCAGCGGCACCGGCAGCGGCAGCGGCAGCGGCAGCGGCAGCGGCAGCGGCAGCGGCAGCGGACTTGACCGACTGCGCCGCACTCAACTGGCAGCCCTGGCCGAGCAGATCCTGACCCTCGAGAAGCTCCTGAAAGCCAACCTCGCCGAGATCCGCACCCTGGTCGACAAGCTCTGCCCCACCCTGCTCGACCAACCCGGGATCGGCCCCGTCACCGCCGCGATCGCACTGACCGCCTGGTCACACCCCGGCCGGTTCCGCAACGAAGCCGCCTTCGCCTCACTCGCCGGCGCCAGCCCCGTCCCCGCCAACTCCGGACGCACCATCCGCCACCGCCTCAACCGAGGCGGCGACCGCACCCTCAACGCCGCCCTACACACCATCGCGAAAACCCGCCAACGATGCCACCAACCCACCAAGGACTACGTCGAACGCCGCACCACCGAAGGCCGCACCCCAGCCGAAATCACCCGCAGCCTCAAACGCTACATAGCCCGCCAAATCTGGCGCACCCTCGAAACCAACGCTTGACAAACACCTTCACAGATCTTGCAGTTAGCGCCCTCTCACCGGGGGATATGACCGGAATGCCGGGGCCGAAAGTGCAAGATCAACGGGGAGGAAGAGGGCGGAGGTGGCGGGTCAGCGGTTGTCCAGGAGCGGCTGGGTGGGGTTCCACGGGGTTCCGGTTTCGGCGTCGTGGCGGCGGCGGGCTATCGCGGACAGCGCCTCCAGCACCACCCGGTTGCCCAGGTACGCGGTGATGTCGGCGTGGTCATACGGCGGCGCGACCTCGACCACGTCCAGCCCGACCACAGGCAGCTCGTAACAGACCCGGCGCACCGCGTCGAGCAGTTGCCGGGAGGTGAACCCGCCCGGCTCGGGTGTGCCGGTGCCGGGCGCCATGCCGGGGTCGACCACGTCCACGTCGACGGAGAGGAACACGCCCTCGCACTCGTCGGTCGCGATGCCGAACGCCTCGGTGAGGCAGGTGTCCAGGCCGCGCGCCACGATCTCGGTCATCTCGTACGAGCGCATCCGCTGCTCGGCCATCCAGGCCAGCGTGTCCGGGCCGGGCCAGTAGCCGCGCAGCCCGATCTGGAGGAAGCGGTCGCCGCGTACCGCGCCGGACTCGATGAGCCGGCGCATCGGCTGGCCGTGGCCGTGCAGCGAGCCGAACTCGACGTCCCCGGTGTCGGCGTGCGCGTCGAAGTGCACGAGCGACACCCGGCCGAGCCCGTGGTGCCGGGCCACGCCGGTGGCGTCGGGCAGCGCGATGGAGTGGTCGCCGCCGAGCACCACCGGGATCGCCCCGGCGGCGGCGACCGCGTGCACGGCGGTCTCCAGGGCGGCGAGCGAGCGTTCGATGTCGCCGCCGAACATCTCCACGTCGCCGGCGTCGTAGACGCACAGGTCCTTCAGTGCGTCCACGCGCAGCGCCAGCGACGGGCGGGAGCCGTCGTGCGGCAGATAGCAGGCCTGCCGGATGGCGGACGGCCCGAACCGGGTGCCGGGCCGGTGCGAGGTGCCGCCGTCGAAGGGCGCCCCGATGATCACCACGTCCGCGTCGGCGTACGTGACCGGCTCCTCGACGGTGCACGGCGGCACGCCGAGGAACGTGATGTCGGGGCCGTACATCGGGCCGTACCGGGTCATCGTTCCTCCATCCCCCACGGCGAACCGTAGCCGGTGAGCAGGTCCAGGAAGGGGGTCGGCGGGAACGCCTCCGGGCCGAGCACGCCCGTGCCCGTCCACGCGCCGGTGGCGAGCAGTTCCAGCGCGACGACCGGGTTGACGGCGGTCTGCCAGACCACCGCCTGGTGGCCGTACTCGGCCATCGACCACTCGTTGTCGACCACGTGGTAGAGGTAGACGCGGCGGGGCCGGCCGTCCGGGCCGGTGCCGGTGACGTACGTGCCGGCGCACGTCTTGCCGCTCATCCGGTCGCCGAGCGTGGCCGGGTCGGGCAGCGCGGCGGCCACCAGGTCGCGCGGCGACACCTCGACCCCGCGTACGCGCACCGGCTGGGTCGAGTCCAGTCCGAGCTTGTGCAGCGTGCGCAGCACCTCGATGAACTCGGCGCCGAGGCCGTACTTGAAGGTGACCCGCTTCGCCGGCACCCAGCGCGGGATGAGCAGCACCTCCTCGTGCTCGACGTTGACGCATTCGACCGGGCCGATCCCGGCCGGGAAGTCGAAGACCTCCGGCTCGCTGAACGGCTCGGTGGTGAACCAGCCGCGCCCGGCCTCCCAGATCACCGGCGGGTTGAGGCACTCCTCGATGGTGGTCCAGATGGAGAACGAGGGCGCGAAGTCGTACCCGGCGACTGTCAGGTTCGCGCCGTCGCGTACCCCGATCTCGTCGATCTCGGCGAAGAGTTCGTCGGCGGCGTAGCGGGCGAAGACGTCGGACAGGCCCGGTTCGACGCCGATGCCGCACAGCGCGAGCCGCCCGGCGGCGGCCCACCGCTCCGCGACGGCGAACTGCTCGTCGCCGAGCTTGACCCCGGTCTGGGCGTAGGGGTGCTCGGGGTGCGGCCGGGACAGCGACATGGCCATGTCGAGGTAGTCGGCCCCGGCGGCGAACGCGCCGTCGAAGATCGGCATGACGAAGCGCGGGTCGACCGCGTTGAGCACGTGCGTGATGCGGTGTTCCCGGCACAGCGCGGCCACCGCGTCGGCGGAGGAGGCGTCGACTGTGGCGGCGACGAACCGGTCGCCGTGCCCGGCGACGGCCCGCGCCGCGCGCGCCGGGTCGTGGTCGGCGACCACCATGAGGTCGAAGAAGGAACGGCGGGCGGCGATGGATACGGCGGCGGAGCCGACGCCACCGGCGCCGACGAGGAGGATACGCATCAGGAGTCGAACCCCAGTCCAAGACGGTCGAGAGTACGGAGCCAGAGGTTGCGCCGTCCGTCACGCGCGTCGGCGCGGGCGAGCGACCAGCGGGTGAGGTTGACGCCCACGGACCGGGCCGGTTCCGGCGGGAACGGCAGCGGCTTGCGGCGCACCAGGTCGAGCCGGGTCAGCGGGGTGTGGGTGCCGGACAGCAGGTCGAGCGTGACGCGGGCGCCGAACCGGGTCGCGCCGACGCCGAGCCCGGTGAACCCGGCCGCGTACGCCAGGCGTCCTTCGTACGCGGTGCCGAAGAACGCGCAGAACCGGGTGCAGGTGTCGATGACGCCACCCCAGCGGTGGCTGAACCGCAGCCCGTCGAGTTGCGGGAAGGTCGTGAAGAAGTGCGATGCCAGCGTGGTGAAGGTGGCCTCGCGCTGCTCCAGCGCGGGCGCCACCCGATTGCCGTAGTGGTAGATCGCGTCGTAGCCGCCGAACAGGATCCGGTTGTCGGCGGTGAGCCGGTAGTAGTGGAACTGGTTACCGGTGTCGGCGAGCCCCTGCCGGTGCCGCCAGCCGATCGCGTCGCGCTGCGTGGCCGTCAGCGGCTCGGTCATCAGCGCGTAGTCGTAGACCGGGACGACCCAGGAGCGCAGCCGGCGCAGCAGCGGCGGGAACGCGTTGGTGGCGAGGACGACCTGCCGCGCCCGGACCGAGCCGGGCGCCGCGTCCGCGCCGCCCGACGTCCGGGCGAGCAGCGCGGCGCCGTCGCGGGCCAGGCCGGTGACGCGGGTGTGCTCGTGCACGCGTACGCCCAGGTCGAGCGCGGCGCGGCGCAGTCCCCAGGCGAGCTTCGCCGGGTCGAGCAGGGCCACCCGGTCGGCGTCCCACATCCCGCCCAGGTACGTCGGCGACGCCACCTCGGCGCGTACCTCGTCGCGGTCGAGCAGCCGCACGTCGTGGCCGTACCGGCGGGCCATCTCGGCGTCGTCGGCGAGCCCGTCGAGCTGGTACGGCTCGACCGCCACCGCCAGTTCCCCGGTGCGTTCGAAGTCGCAGTCGATGTCGTACTTCGCGACGGTGGCGGCGATGGCGTCCAGGTTCTCCCGGCCCAGCCGTTCCAGCTCGCCGATCTCGCCGGGGAACCGCTCGACGCCGTTGGCGAGCCCGTGGGTCAGCGACGCGGCGCAGAACCCGCCGTTGCGCCCGGACGCCGCCCAGCCGCAGGTGCCCGCGTCGACGAGCAGCACGTCACGGTCCGGGTCGGCCTCCTTTGCGAGCAGCGCGGTCCACAGCCCGGCGTACCCGCCGCCGACCACGAGCAGGTCGGCGGCGTGCGCACCGGACAGCGACGGCAGCGCGTCGGGGCGCTCCGGGCGGTCCAGCCAGTACGACACGGGCGCGGCGTCGGCCAGCGCCCGGCCGGTATGCGGGAGTGTCATGGCTTGCCCGCCGGTGTGGCGACCACCGCGAGGGCGGCCCGTCGTGCCCGCCGCCCGCGCAGCGAGGTGGCCCCCACCAGCAGCAACGCGATCACGAACATGGCCGTGCCGATCACGTTGACCTGCGGCGGGATGCCCCGCTGGGAGGCGCCCCAGACGTACATGGGGAACGTGACAGTGGTGCCGGCGTTGAAGTTCGTGATGATGAAGTCGTCGAAGCTGAGCGAGAACGCCAGCAGCGCGGCGGCCACGATGCCGGGTAGCACGAGCGGCAGCGTGATCCGCCGGAACGTCTGCCACTCGCTGGCGTACAGGTCCATCGCGGCTTCCTCCAGCCGCCGGTCCATGCCGGAGAGCCGGGCCTTCACGGTGACCACGATGAACGACATGCAGAACATGACGTGCGCGATGACGATGGTCCAGAAGCCCTGCGGCACCCCGGCCGCGACGAAGAGGGCGAGCAGCGAGGTGCCCATCACCAGTTCCGGGGTGGCCATCGGCAGGAAGATCAGGCCGTTGAGCCCGGACCGGCCGCGGAAGCTGTGCCGGACCAGGGCGAACGCCATCAGCGTGCCGAGGAGCGTGGAGACGAGAGTGGCGATGAGCCCGATCTGCATGCTGCGCACCACGGCGTCGCACATGTCCGAGGTGGCGCAGGGCTGCTTCCAGTTGTCGAGCGTGAACTCGTTGAAGTCGTAGGAGAGCCGGCTGGAGGGCCGGTTGAAGGAGAGCCCGGCGACCACCATGATCGGCAGCGTCAGGTAGCCGAGGACGAGCAGTGCCACGCCCATCACCCACCGGTCGGCGAGCCAGCGCTTCAGTTTGCTCACAGGACGTCCTCCGTTCCCGCGCGGCGCAGGTAGACGAAGACGATCGCCAGGATCGCGGCCATCAGCAGGAACGACAGCGCCGCGCCCTGCGGATAGTCCAGCCGGACCAGGAACGCCGAGTCGATGACGTTGCCGATCATGTACTCGTTCGGCGTACCGAGCAGCTCGGCGTTGATGTAGTCACCGGTGGCCGGGATGAAGAACAGCAGCGTGCCGGCGATCAGGCCGGGCATCGACAGCGGCAGCGTCACCTTGGCGAACGCGCGCAGCGGGCTCGCGTACAGGTCGCTCGCCGCTTCCAGCAGCCGGGGATCCAGCCGCTCCAGGCTCGCGTACAGCGGCAGCACCAGGAACGGCAGGAAGTTGTACGTCAGACCGAGCACCACGGCGATCGGGGTGGCCAGCAGCCGGCCGTCCGGTCCGAGCAGGTGCACGTCGCGCAGCAGCCCGACCAGCGCGCCGTTGTCCGACAGGATGGTCTTCCAGGCCAGCGTGCGCACCAGGAAGCTGGTGAACATCGGCGCGACCACGGCGACCAGCAGCAGGTTCTTCCACCGGCCGGCCTTCTGCGCGATCGCGTACGCCAGCGGGTAGCCCATCAGCAGCGCGAGCACCAGCGCGATGGCCGAGTAGAGGAACGACCGGGAGAACTGCGGCCAGTACGCCTGCAACGCGTCCGGGTAGTTGCTGAACGCCCAGGTCATGGCGTACCCGGTGGAGAGCGACCCGGCCGGGTCGTAGAGGCTGGCCGAGGCGAGCTGCACGAGCGGGAGCGCGAAGAAGACGAGCAGCCAGGCCGCGCCGGGCAGCAGCAACAGGTACGGCAGGAGCCGGTTGCGCCCGCGCCGCACCGGCGGCGGCGCCGGTTTCCCGGCGGAGGTCGGTACGTGGGCCAGCGCGCTCATGCCGCCACTCCGCCAATTCGCTCGCTCATGCCGACGCACCCACCGGCGGCTCGTCGAGCAGCGGCGCGGTCTGGTCGTCCTCACCGGCGGCCCGGGGCAGCAGGAACGCGTGCCGCGGGTCCCAGTGCGCGGTCACCGCCGTGCCGACCGCCAGCTGACCGCCGAGCCCGCTGTTCGCGGCGAACGCGGTCAGCTCGCTGCCCCACGCGGTGCGCACCAGGTACTGGGTGCTCACCCCGACGTAGGAGGCGTCGCTGACCACGCCGCCGACGTGCTGGTGCCCGGCCGGTACCCGGTCCGGGCTCTCGACCAGGTGCAGTTTCTCGGGACGTACGCCGAGGAAGGCCGGCCCGTCGGTGAGCCGGGCCCGGCCGGCGGGCACCGAGAAGCGCGAGCCGTGCGCCGTGACCAGCACGTCGTCGGCGGCGCGGCCGCCGGCTTCGGCGGCGAGCAGGTTGGACTGGCCGAGGAAGTTCGCGACGAACGCGGTGGCCGGGTACTCGTAGATGTCGGCGGGCGCGCCGAGCTGCTCGATCCGGCCGGCGTTCATCACCGCGACCGTGTCGGCCATCGTCATGGCCTCCTCCTGGTCGTGGGTGACGTGCACGAAGGTGATGCCGACCTCGGTCTGGATCCGCTTCAGCTCGATCTGCATCTGCCGGCGCAGCTTCAGGTCGAGCGCGCCGAGCGGCTCGTCGAGCAGCAGCACCTGCGGGTGGTTGATGAGTGCGCGGGCCAGCGCGACGCGCTGCTGCTGGCCGCCGGAGAGCTGGGCCGGGCGGCGCCGGCCGTACCCCTCGAGCTGGACCAGCGCGAGCATCCGTTCGACCTGGTCGCCCACCTTGCGGATGCCGCGACGGCGCAGCCCGAATGCCACGTTCTCGTGGATGTCCAGGTGCGGGAAGAGGGCGTAGCTCTGGAAGACGGTGTTGACCGGCCGCTTGTACGGCCGCAGCCCGGCGATGTCCTGCTCGCCGAGCAGCACCTTTCCGCTCGTCGGCTGCTCCAGCCCGGCGATCATCCGCAGCGTGGTGGTCTTGCCGCAGCCGGACGCGCCGAGCAGGGCGAAGAACGAACCCTGCGGGATGGTCAGGGTGAGGTCGTCGACGGCGGTGAAGACGCCGAACCGCTTGGTCAGGTCGACCAGCCGCAGGTCGCCGGCCGGAGTCTGCTGCCCCTTCACGCGCCGATCACCTGCTGGAACTTGGTCTCGTACTCCTTCTCCTGCGCCTCGTCGAGCGCCATGAAGACCTTGGCCTTGGACAGCATCGTGTCGTCCGGGAAGATCAGCGGGTTGCTCGCCAGGTCCGGGTCGATCTTCTCCATCTCGGCCTGCGCGCCCTGCACCGGGCAGATGTAGTTGACGTACGCGGCCAGCTTCGCCGCCACCGCCGGGTCGTAGTAGTGGTTCATCAACGCCTCGGCGTTGGCCTTGTGGGTGGCCTTGTTCGGCACCAGCATGTTGTCCGACCAGAGCATCACGCCGGACTCGGGCACCACGAACTTGATCTTCTCGTCGTCGAAGCCGAGCTGGACCACGTCGCCGGACCAGCCGATGCACGCGGCGATGTCGCCCTTGGCCAGGTCGGGCGCGTAGTCGTTGCCGGTGAAGCGCCGGATCTGCTTGCTGTCCACGGCCTTCTTGAGCTTGTTCAGCGCGTCGTCGAACTGGGCCGAGGTGAACTTGGCCGGGTCGTGGCCGAGCGACTGCAGCAGCAGGCCGATGGTGTCGCGCATCTCCGACAGCACGGTCACCTTGCCCTTGAGGTCCGGGCGGGTGAGCAGCTCGTCGACGGTGCGGATCTCCTTGGTGACGTTCGCGTTGTACGCGAGCCCGGCCAGGCCGGACTGCCACGGGACGGCGAGCTGGGTCTCGGCGTCGAAGGAGCGACCGCGCAGCGACTGCAGCAGGTTCGCCTCGACGTTGGGCATCTTCGACTTGTCGAGCTTCTGCACCCAGCCGAGGCGGATCACCCGGGCGGCCATCCAGTCGGTGAGGACCATGATGTCCCGGCCGGTGCTCTGACAGCCGGCGAGCTGGTTGCGCACCTTGCCGAAGAACTCGTTGTTGTCGTTGACGTCCTCGGTGTACGTCACCTGGATGCCCGAGGCGGCGACGAAGGCGTCGAGCGTGGGGCGCTTGGACTCGTCCTTCTCGTCGGTGTCCATGTACTGCGGCCAGTTCGAGAAGGCGACCTTCTTCTCGGTGGCGGAGAGATCCTCGCTCTTGCACCCGGCTTCGGTCTGCTGGGCGCCCTTGGTCCCGCAGCCGGCCAGGGTGCCCGCGGTGGCGAGCAGTGCGGCCGAGCCGACGGTCCCGGTGAGCAGACCACGCCGGGTGAGGGTCCGAAGGGGACTACGCATGTGACGACTCCTTGAGGGGGCATCGTCGGCGGCGGGACGGGGGACGGCGCGCCGGCGGGAGGGTCAGTGGCGATGGACGACTGATCCTGACATGAGAAAACCTCTCTCACAAGGGATTCCGTTGCGGGAATAGCCACTCGCCACGAAATACGCCAGACTGCGCGGGGCACTACGATCGATCCGGAGATTCGGACACAAGGAGCGTCGATGGTCAACCGGCACCAGGAGAACTCCAACGGCGGCCGTCGGGTCACCGTGCGTGAAGGATCCAATCACGCTCTGCTCGACGACGTGGCCAAGCAGATCATCGAGCAGCTCCAGGAGGACGGGCGCCGCCCGTACGCGAGCATCGGCAAGGCGGTCGGCCTCTCCGAGGCGGCGGTACGGCAGCGGGTGCAGCGGCTGCTCGACGCGGGCGTCATGCAGATCGTCGCGGTCACCGATCCGCTCCAGCTCGGCTTCCCCCGCCAGGCCATGATCGGGCTGCGCACCGACGGCGACCTGGAGTCCGTCGCCGACCGGCTGGCCGAGTTCGAGGAGATCGACTACGTGGTGATCACCGCCGGCTCGTTCGACCTGCTGGCCGAGGTGGTCTGCCGCAACGACGAGCACCTGCTGGAGATCCTGCAGAAGCTGCGCGGCGTCCCCGGGGTGCTCTCCACCGAGGCGTTCGTCTACCTGAAGCTGCGCAAGCAGACCTACAGCTGGGGCACCGCCTGATGCGGATTCCGTTGACACAGCAGTAATGCGGCGCTGAATCCGTCGCGCTGAGGCTTTTTCACTTGCCTTATCGGCATCGCCTGTGGGATAACCGTGGGCAGAGCGGCCGGTGTCACCCCTGACCGGCCCGAGACCCGATGGGGCTGACATGGCCAACGCCACCGACCACCTGTGGATGCACTTCACCCGCATGGCGAGCTACCCGACCGGCGAGGTTCCGACAATCGTCCGGGGCGAGGGCGCGTACGTCTGGGACGCGCAGGGCCGCCGCTACCTGGACGGACTGGCCGGGCTGTTCGTCGTCAACGCCGGCCACGGCCGCACCGAGCTGGCCGAGGCCGCCGCCAAGCAGGCCGGCGAGCTGGCCTACTTCCCGCTCTGGTCGTACGCCCACCCGAAGGCCGTCGAGCTGGCCGAGAAGATCGCCACGCTCACGCCCGGCGACCTGAACCGGGTCTTCTTCACCACCGGCGGCTCGGAGGCCGTCGAGGCGGCGTGGAAGCTGGCCCGGGCCTACTTCAAGCGCACCGGCAAGCCCACCAAGCACAAGGTGGTCAGCCGCTACATCGCCTACCACGGCACCTCGATGGGCGCTCTGTCGATCACCGGCCTGCCCGGCATCAAGACCGACTTCGAGCCGCTGGTGCCGGGTGGCATCAAGGTGCCGAACACCAACTTCTACCGGGCCCCCGAGCACGGCGACGACGCCGAGGCGTTCGGCCGCTGGGCCGCCGAGGAGATCGGCCGGGCGATCGAGCGGGAGGGACCGGAGACGGTCGCCGCCGTCTTCCTGGAGCCGGTGCAGAACTCCGGCGGCTGCTTCCCGCCGCCGCCCGGCTACTTCGAGCGGGTACGCGAGATCTGCGACGCGTACGACGTGCTGCTGGTCAGCGACGAGGTGATCTGCTCCTGGGGCCGGCTCGGCGAGTACTTCGGCGCCGTCCGGTACGGCTACCAGCCGGACATCATCACCACCGCCAAGGGCATCACCTCCGGCTACGCCCCACTCGGCGCCATGATCGCCAGCGAGCGGCTGATGGAACCGTTCCTCACCGAGACCGGCATGTTCGCGCACGGCGTCACGTTCGGCGGCCACCCGGTCTCCTGCGCCGTCGCGCTGGCCAACCTGGAGGTGTTCGCCCGGGAGGACCTGATCGGGCACGTCCGGGCCAACGAGGGCGCGTTCCGGTCCACCCTGGAGAAGCTGCACGACCTGCCGATCGTCGGCGACGTCCGCGGTGACGGCTACTTCTACGGCATCGAGCTGGTCAAGGACAAGACGACCCGGGAGACGTTCGACGAGGCCGAGTCCGAGCGGCTGCTGCGCGGCTTCCTGTCCACCGCGCTGTTCGACGCCGGGCTCTACTGCCGGGCCGACGACCGCGGCGATCCGGTGGTGCAGCTCGCCCCGCCGCTGATCGCCGACCAGCAGCACTTCGACGAGATCGAGCAGATCCTGCGCGCGGTGCTGACCGAGGCATGGTCGCGGCTCTGACCCGATGACCGGCTACCAACAGCTGTCGTACTGGCTGTCCAGCCTGGACGAGCCGCTGACACCACGACCCGGGTTGCCCGGCGACACGGACGCCGACGTGGCGATCGTGGGCGCCGGGTACACCGGGCTGTGGACGGCGTACTACCTGGCCCGGGCCGATCCCACGTTGCGCGTCGTCGTGCTGGAACGGGAGATCGCCGGGTACGGCGCCTCCGGGCGCAACGGCGGCTGGTGCTCGGCGCTGTTCCCCACCTCACTGCCGGCGCTGGCCCGGCGGCACGGCCGGGACCGGGCACTGGCCATGCAGCGGGCCATGCACGACACCGTCGCCGAGGTGGGGCGGGTCGCCGCCGCCGAGGGCATCGACTGCGACTGGCAGGCCGGCGGCACGGTGACGCTGGCCCGCAGCGAGGCCCAGCTCGGCCGGGCCCGCGCCGAGGTCGCCCAGGCCCACACGCACGGGCTCACCGACGACGACCTGACGCTGCTCGACGCCGCCGAGGCCGCCGCGCGCTGCAACGCCGAGGGGGTACGCGGCGGCACGTACACCCCGCACTGCGCGGCGGTGCACCCGGCGAAACTGGTCCGGGGCCTCGCCCGGGCGGTGGAGCGCCGGGGCGTACGCATCCACGAGCGCACACCGGTCACCGCGGTGCGGCCCGGCGCGGCGGTCACACCGGCGGGCGCGGTCCGGGCACCGGTGGTGGTCCGCGCGACGGAGGGCTACACGCCAGGGCTGTCCGGCCAGCGGCGCACCGTGGCGCCCGTCTACTCGCTGATGGTCGCCACCCCGCCGCTGCCCGAGGAGACCTGGGCACGGATCGGGCTGGCGCAGCGGGAGACGTTCTCCGACTACCGGCACGTCATCGTGTACGGCCAGCGCACCGCCGACGGCCGCCTGGCGTTCGGCGGGCGGGGCGCGCCCTACCACTACGCCTCCCGGGTCCGGCCCGGATTCGACAGGGAGCCCCGGGTGTTCACGGCGCTGCGCCGCGCGCTCGCGGACCTGTTCCCGGTCCTCGGGCCGGAGGTGCCGGTGACACACGCCTGGGGCGGGCCGCTCGGCGTGGCCCGGGACTGGGCCGCGTCGGTGGGGCTGGACCGGCGCACCGGGCTCGCCTGGGCCGGCGGCTACGTCGGCGACGGCGTCGGCACCAGCAACCTCGCCGGCCGTACGCTGGCCGACCTGATCCGGGGCGTGGAGAGCGACCTGACGGCGCTGCCCTGGGTGGGCCACCGCTCCCCGCGCTGGGAACCGGAGCCGCTGCGCTGGCTCGCCATGAACGCCGGCCTGCGGGTGATGTCCTCAGCCGACCGGAGAGAGCACCGCACGTCCCGCCCGTCCCGCCGAGCCGAGGCCTTCAACCGCTTCCTGGGCCACTGACCGCACCCGGCCTCCCGCCCGGTCCCCCCACCCCGTTGATCATGAAGTTGGCGGCACTCAGGGAGATCGAAAACGCCGTCAACCTCATGATCGACCGAAAAGCCTGACGGCGGGTCAGTGGTGGGGCGGGATGACCCGGAGGTGGCCTCGGCGGCCCTGCTGGTGGGGGGCCTGGGGCTTGCTGGTGGGCTCGTCCTCGGGAGGACGGGGCGGGGCCGGGCGTGCCGCTTCGCGTACCGCCTCGGCCAGCGCCACCAGGTCGTCCGTGGTGGGCGGCGGCGGCTCGAACTCGCCCTCGTGCCGCACCACGTCCCAGCCGCGCGGGGCGGTCAGGTTGCGGGCGTGCGGCTCACACAGGTCGTACGTGTGCGGTTCGGCGAACGCGGCGAGCGGGCCCACCACCGCCGTCGACTCGTTGTAGACATAGGTCAATGTGGCGACCGCTTGCCGGGGGCAGCCGTTACGGGAGCAGCGCCGTGGTGACCTCACGGCGGCAGGGTATCCCCATTACCGGGTCCGGCGCACCGCTTCGCGTTACGACACGCCCGTCATGGTGATCACAATTCCTCCGATCGGCGCACCGGCACGCCGGACGGCCGCGCGACAGCGGGTGGACCGTCGCCCCGGGCTACCCTGTCCGTCATGACGAGCCCGCAGAACCGCCGCCCCGGCTCCGGCCGGCGCACCCACCGCGACCGGCACGGTCGCGGGCTGCGCGGGCGGCTGGTGCCGGCCACCGTGCCGCTGGCCCGGACGAAGGCCGAGGTCTTCGACGATCTGGTGCTCGACACGGTGGAGACGCTCGAGCGCCGGTTCGCCAAGGAGCTGGCCGGTGTGGAGTTCGCGGTCGAGGACGTCCCGCCGGACCTGAACGTCTACGACTCGGACGTGCTGGAGGACGGCGAGGTGCCGCTCGCCCGACTGCTGCCCGGGCGGCCCGGCCGCCAGGAGGTGCCGCCGCGCATCGTGCTCTACCGGCGGCCGCTGGAGTTCCGCGCGATGGACCGTGAGGATCTCGCCGACCTGGTGCACGACGTGATCATCGAGCAGGTGGCGAATCTGCTCGGGGTCGATCCGGACGAGCTGGCCTGACCGGTCGCCGGGGCCGGCCGGTGGGCGCCGCCACCCGGCCGGATGCTCCGGCCGGACGGCGACCCGGGTCCGGAGCGGCCCCCACCGCCCCGTGGACCCGTACGTCGATCAGGCGGCGACCCGCCGCTTGAGCTTGCGCCGCTCCCGCTCGGAGAGGCCACCCCAGATTCCGAACCGCTCGTCGTGACCGAGCGCGTACTCCAGGCATTCCGTCTTCACTTCGCACCGCGAGCAGATGCGCTTCGCCTCGCGGGTCGAGCCGCCCTTCTCGGGAAAGAACGCCTCCGGGTCGGTCTGCGAGCAGAGCGCTCGCTCCTGCCACTCCGGCGCGTTCCCGAGCAGGTCGGCCACCTCGAGCTGGCCGTCCATCGATTGCCTCCTTGTCGCGCACCGGCGTCATTCGCCGCTGCAACCCCCCACGCGAAAGGCGTGCCTGTCCGTACGGTCACCATTTGTTGCGTTCCGTGCGAACAACCCCATTCAAATTACACGCGTGTAATGCGTGCGCCGTCAAGCCAAACTTGATAATGGAGTCGCCCTCCCGACACGTCCGGGACGACCGCCGCGGTCGCCCGTAGCCTCGCAACCTGCCCTATCGATTCAGACCCCGGACGAGTAACGCCCTCCCCGGCGAGTTGCCGGAAGTTTTCTGCCGTGGCGCATCGCCGGCAGGCCGGCCGGACGCCCCCGCCGGCCGCTCGTACCAAGATCAGAATTGGTGGGGCAAAGGGTAACCCGCTTCCCGCGACACCGCCCGTCGAGCCGTCCAACGCCGAGCGCGCCCCGTCCACATGGTGGACGGGGCGCGGGTTCCGAGATGACTGACGGATCAGTCCAAGCGGGCTGGTGAGCTGGTGGGCCAGACGAATTCGGCGACCGACCCGCCGGTGACCGAGATCGCCCCGGCGGACGTGTGGTCGTCCCACCAAACGGTATACACACCCGCCTCCAGGTCCGGGTAGACGGCACTGTGGAACACCCCGTCCCGGACGTGCCGCTCACGTACGGCGGAGTGGGTCCGCGGACCGTCGAGGTCCACCCGACTGATCTCGATCTCCCGGCCGTGCAGGTCCCGCCCGGTGTGGATGATCAGCGCGCCCCGATCGCCGCCGAGATCGAGCACGACGCTTCCGACCTCCGACGGGCCGAGATCGTGATGGTGTGACATCAGCCGCCTCCCGTCAGGACTTCTTCGCCTGCGGGTTGCCGAACCCGTCGTACGGCGTGCCGAGGAACGGGAAGTCGGCCAGAAACGGCGCGGTGACGTCGGCCGCGCTCAGGCCGGGCGTCACCGCCGCGGCGGCGGCGTCCGGGCGGAACGTCTTGTCGACGAGCGGCACGGTCAGCCCGGCGATGGCGCGCAGCGCGATGGTCACCACGTCGTCGGCGGGACGGCGGCCGTTGGGGAAACCGGCCAGGTCGCCGCCGAGCACGCCGAACCGGTCCGGCGTGCGGCTGGGCCGGATCGCCGTGTTCAGCCGCAACATGTCCGCCTGCACGTCGCCCGTGGTGTTGGCGAAGCCGTCGATCAGTCCGGCCGGGACGCCGGTGAGCAGGATCGCCACCAGGTCGGCGCGCGGCTTCTTGGACTTGTTGAGCGCGTCCAGATTGGGGAACACACCCGGGTAGAGCGCCGGCAGCAGCGCGGCCAGCTCGGGCCGCTCGACGAACCCGGCGAACCGCTTGTCCTCCGACGGCGGCAGCGTGTTCCAGACATCCTTCTTGGACATCGGCACGATGACCTCGTTGAACAACGGGTTACCGAGCCGCGACACCTGCGTGAACGGGCCGGCCGCGGTGTCCGCGGAGACCCGGTCGCCGAGCACCCGGACCTGCTGGCGGGACGCGCTCGTCCACACCCCGATGGTCGAGGCGCGGTCGGCGGGGCTGTAGCGGGCGGCCTTGCGGCGTACCTGGGCGAGCGGTACCTGCACGGCGAGGCTGTGCACGTTGAGCCGGTCCAGCGCGTTCACCGGCTCGCCCTCGGCCCGGAACAGCTTCTTGCCGGCGACGTGCAGCTGCTGGAACGGCCGCAGCGTACCCAGCTCGAACACCGCGCCCAGGTCGACGAAGAACCCGTCGGCCCGCTGCCCGGCGAACACCTTCTCGCCGGTGGACAGCTTGAACGTCGCCTGCCGGACCAGGTTCTGGTATTTCGGCGTCGACAGCGGGCCGACGTTGCACGGCGGGCAGGGCAGTTTGTGCGCCAGCACCCGCGCGCGGCCGTCCGCGATGCGGGTCAGCCGGTAGAACTGGCGCCGGTTCCAGTTCTTGCTCTCCAGCGACTCGATCGGCCCGGTGTTGTAGAGAAAACTGTTCTCGTTCGTGATCTCGGTAGTGAATTCGAAACGATAGGTGACGTCCGGATAACCGTCACCGTCGTTGTCGATGTGAATCTCGTACCGGACGTCGTCACCGAACTCGAAGAAGTTCGGGCCGCCGGAGGGAAGCTGCAGCGGCACGTAGTTGGCGATCAACGTGACCGTGTCGGGCTGGTTCGGCGTGACGAACGCGTACAGGTCGGAACTGTCGGCGACCGGATCCTTGGCGATCTCCGGGGCCTCGCGGTGAGAGGACATGGCGGACGCACCTTCGTCGGGGGAACGGAAGTCGGAACCGGCGCCGGGAGCCCACGCCGGTGAAGGGTGGGATCAGCGCCGGCCGGCGGCGCGCACCAGGCGGTCGGCCAGGCCGCGGTCGCGTACCTCGACCCGGTTCGTGCCGACGAAGACGTCCATGACGCCGGCGGCGGCGTCGCGGAGGTGGACCACGATCGGCTCGTCGCGCCGGTTCGCCGTGGGGTTGTTCTGCGCGGCGGACAGGCCCGGAACGGTGAGGGCGGCGGCGCCCAGCGTCGCGCTCGCCGCGGCGGTGAGCGTCTGCCTGCGGGTCAACCGCGGCCAGGTCCGCCGCTTCTTCGGCGCCTCGGTGGTCTCGTCAGTGCTCATCGGCAACCTTTCCGGACCGGCGCCGCAGCGCCGCAACGGGCCCCGGCGCCCGGACACCGCCGGGCCCCGGTTCGGGGTCACCGGCGGCGGTCCTCGCCGAAACCGCCGCCGGCATCGACAGGTACGGCGCGCGGCGGGGAAAGGTTCGACCTCAGGCGCGGGCGTGACCGTACGCGGTCGTCCGCTTGCGGAACGGGCGCCCGGCGGCGGTGGCGATGGCCCGCAACTGCTCCTCGGTACGGGCCGAGCCGTTGCCCGAACCGGCCATCCGGGAGATCGTCTCCTCCATCAGCGTGCCGCCCAGGTCGTTGCAGCCGCCGCGCAGCATCTCCACAGTGCCTTCGTCGCCGAGCTTCACCCAGGAGCACTGGATGTTGTCGATCCGGCCGTGCAGCAGCAGCCGGGCCATCGCGTGCACCGCCCGGTTCTCCCGCCAGGTCGGGCCCGGGCGGGCGATGCCGGCCAGGTAGATCGGGGCGTTCGTATGCACGAACGGCAGCGCCACGAACTCGGTGAACCCGCCGGTACGGTCCTGCACACCGGCCAGCACCCGGAAGTGGGCCAGCCACTGGCCCGGGTGGTCCACGTGGCCGTACATCATCGTGGAGCTGGACCGGATGCCCAGCTCGTGGGCCGTGCTGACCACCTCGACCCAGGCGGCGGCCGGCAGCTTGCCCTTGGTGAGCACCCAGCGCACGTCGTCGTCGAGGATCTCGGCGGCGGTGCCCGGGATGGTGTCCAGCCCGGCCTCGCGGAGCTGGAGCAGCCACTCCCGGACCGGTACGCCGGCCTTCGCGGCCGCGGTGGCGATCTCCATCGGGGAGAACGCGTGCACGTGCATGCCGGGCACCCGCGCCTTGATCGCGCGGACGATGTCGGCGTAGCCGGTGACCGGCAGCTTCGGGTCGATGCCGCCCTGGAGGCAGACCTCGGTCGCGCCGGCCGTCCACGCCTCCTCGGCCCGGTCGGCCACCTGCTCGAGGGAGAGCCGGAACGCGTCGGCGTCGCTCTCCCGCTGGGCGAACGCACAGAACCGGCAGCCCACGTAGCAGACGTTCGTGAAATTGATGTTGCGGTTGACCACGTAGGTCACGTCGTCGCCGACCGCGTCCCGGCGCGCGTCGTCGGCCAGCCGGCACAGCTCGTCCAGCGCCGGGCCGTCCGCGCCGAACAGCGCCAGCGCCTTGGCCTCGTGCGCCGGCGTCAGCAGCGCGGCCGGGTCGTCAGCGGCCAGCCGCAGGCCCGCGCGCAGGTCGGCGTCCGCGCCGGCGCCCAGGGGTACGCCCGCGCGCGCCTCCGGCGCCACCTTGCCGGCCACCTCGGCCCAGTCGCCGTACACGCTGTCGAAGTCGCCCCGCCGGTCGTCGGTACGGCCGGTGACGTCGATCGTGACGTGCAGGTCGGTCCGGCCGCCGTAGCCCGACTCCGGCTCCTGCCACGGCCGTCCCACCGGGCGGGCCGCCTCGACTGCGAGCCCGGTGGCCGGGTCGGCGAGCGCCGTGACGTGCGGCAGCAGGCGCGGGTCCAGCCACGGCTCGCCCGCCCGGACGTACTCCGGGTAGACGGTCAGCCGCTCGCGCAGCGTGAACCCGGCACTCGCGGTACGCGCCGCCAGCTCGTCGAGGTGCGGCCAGGGCCGCTCCGGGTTGACGTGGTCGGGCGTGACCGGGGAGACGCCGCCCCAGTCGTCGATGCCGGCGCGCAGCAGCAGGTCGT
Source organism: Micromonospora sp. WMMA1947 (assembly GCF_027497355.1). Taxonomy (NCBI): domain Bacteria; kingdom Bacillati; phylum Actinomycetota; class Actinomycetes; order Micromonosporales; family Micromonosporaceae; genus Micromonospora; species Micromonospora sp. WMMA1947. The sequence continues at coordinate 983,026 of NZ_CP114909.1, forward strand.
ACTCGCCCGCGATGAGGTTCGGCGGGGCCTGGATGCGGGCCTTCGGGCCGAGCAGCACCCGGGCCACCGCCACGGTGGCGGCCAGGTCGTGCAGCTCCGCGTCCGGCATGCCGCGCATCGCGGTGTCCGGCTTGGCGCGGAAGTTCTGCACGATCACCTCCTGGAGGTGGCCGTACTCCCGCATCGCGCGGCGGATCGCGAAGATCGCGTCGACCCGCTCGGCCCGGTTCTCGCCGATGCCGATCAGGATGCCGGTGGTGAACGGCACCCCGACCCGGCCGGCGTCGTCGAGCACCCGCAGGCGTACCGCGGGTTCCTTGTCCGGCGAGCCGTAGTGCGGGCCGCCGGGCTCGGACCAGAGCCGGGTGGCGGTGGTCTCCAGCATCATGCCCATGCTCGGCGCGACCGGCTTGAGCCGCTGCAGCTCCGACCAGGTGAGCACGCCCGGGTTCAGGTGGGGCAGCAGGCCGGTCTCCTCCAGCACCGCCACCGCGCAGGCGCGCAGGTAGTCCAGCGTCGAGTCGTACCCCCGCTCGTCCAGCCACCGGCGGGCCGCCGGCCACCGCTCCTCGGGCCGGTCGCCGAGCGTGAACAGCGCCTCCTTGCAGCCCTGCGCGGCGCCCTCGCGGGCGATCGCCAGCACCTCGTCGCGTTCCAGGTAGGCGGCGGGCAGCCGGTGCGGCACGGTGGCGAACGTGCAGTAGTGGCAGCGGTCCCGGCAGAGCCGGGTCAGCGGGATGAAGACCTTCTTCGAGTACGTCACCACGCCCGGCCGCCCGGCGTCACGCAGCCCGGCGTCGCGGATGTCGGAGGCGATCCGGAGCAGGTCGTCGAGCATCGGCCCGCGAGCGGCGAGCAGCGCACTCGCCTCGCCGGCGTCGAGTGCCCGGCCGGTGGCGGCCCGCCCCAGCGCCCGCCGGATGCTCGCCTCGGTCGGTTCGGGGTCGCTGCGATCAACCATCCGCCCAGCCTAAGCGCTGCCGGACGGCCGGACGCCCGCCCCCGGTCGCGGTCCGGGCATCGGGACGAACCGGGTGATCCCCCGCACAGCGGCGGGCTCCGGTGGCGGCGGGCGACGATGCTCCGTCGCCCGCCGCCCGGACCTCAGCGGGGCTGGTTCGGGTCCTCGCGGTCGAACCGCTGGGTGCGCTCGTCGTCGGCGGCGGGCGACGGCGCGCCCGGCTCGGCGGACTGGCGCGGGATCGCCTGCGTCGGGTCGGCCGACGGCGGCTGGCCGAACGGCGCGGACTGCGGCGATCCGTACTGCGGCGCCTGCTGCGGGCCGGCGTACGGCGAGCCGGCCTGCGGGTCGGCGGACGGCGGGCCGGACTGCGGGCCGTGTGGCGGCGCGGTGTTGAACGGCGGCGCCGACTGCGGCTGGCCGTACGGACCGGGCTGCTGCTGCGGCCAGCCGGGCGGGGGCGAGCCGGCCTGCGGGTAACCCTGGCCGGGCTGCTGCGGGTAGCCGCCCGCGCCGGGGTAGCCCTGACCCGGCTGCTGCGGCCAGCCGGGCTGGGGCTGGCCGTACACGCCCGGCTGCGCCTTGGGCTTCGGCACGTAGTAGAGCGTGCGCCAGATCTTGAACACCACGAACGCGGCGATCCCGAAGATCGCCAACCACGCCACGCGGGTGAGCAGACCGAGGAACGCGTCCAGCACCTCACCGTCGGCGAGCCGGCCGACCAGCCAGATCAGGAACGTCAGCGCGCCGAACACGACGGAGACGGCGTACTCGACGAGCGCCACCTGCGTGATCAGCTTGGCCTTCGGCACGACCGGGAGGATCACGGTGGCGATCAGGACGGCGAGCAGCGGCAGGACCGTCGCCTCCAGGCCGATGAAGGCGAAATACGTGCTCCCGGCGCGGCTGCTGAACGTGCTGTAGTCGACCGGCACCAGCAGGCGCAGCAGGCCGACGAAGAGAAGCACGGCGTTGGCGCCGAGAAGGACGAGCGCGGCCAGTTCGCGCAACGGCTTGATCAACTGGCTGGCCTGCGCGGCGTCGCCGGACGCGGGCTCGGCGGGGCTGGTCACGGACTCCCCCAGGGGACGAAAGCGGACAGTTGCCGAAGTGAGCGTAGTCTCTCCGGCCACCGGACGATCGACGGCGGCGCGTGCGCAAGGATGGACGCCATGCGCATCGTGGTACTGACCGGCGGCATCGGGGGCGCCCGTTTCCTGCTCGGCGTGCGGGCGTACGCCCGTGAGGTGGGCGCCGAGGTGACCGCCGTGGTCAACGTCGGCGACGATCTGCTGCTGCACGGGCTGAAGGTCTGCCCCGACCTGGACAGCGTGCTCTACACGCTCGGCGGCGGCGCCGACCCGGAGCGGGGCTGGGGCCGGGCGGGCGAGACCTGGACGGTGAAGAACGAGCTGGCCGCGTACGGCGCGGAGCCGAGCTGGTTCGGCCTCGGCGACAAGGACGTCGCCACCCACCTGGTGCGCACCCAGATGATCAACGCCGGCTACCCGTTGTCCCAAGTCACCGAGGCGCTGGCGGCGCGCTGGCAGCCGGGCGTACGGCTGCTGCCCGCCACTGACGACCGCCTGGAGACGCACGCCGTCGTCACCGACGACCAGGGCCGCCGGGCGATCCACTTCCAGGAGTGGTGGGTGCGCCATCGGGCCGCCGTACCCACCGACCGGTTCGTCTTCGTCGGCGCCGACACGGCGAAGCCCGCGCCGGGCGTGGTCGAGGCGATCGCCGCCGCGGACGTGGTGCTGATCGCGCCGAGCAACCCGGTGGTGAGCATCGCGCCGGTGCTGGCGGTGCCCGGTCTGCGCGACGCGGTGACCGGCGGGCCGGCCCCGGTGATCGGGGTGTCGCCGATCATCGGCGGCGCGCCGGTACGCGGCATGGCCGACCGCTGCCTCGCCGTGCTCGGCGTGGAGTGCAGCGCGGCCGGCGTGGGCGGCCTCTACGGCGCCCGGTCGGCGGGCGGGCTGCTCGACGGCTGGCTGGTCGCACCGGAGGACGAGGACGCCGTGGTGCCGGACGTGACCGTCCGCGCGGCGCCGCTGCGGATGACCGACGAGGCGGCGACCGCCGCGATGGTGCGCGCCGCGCTGGAGTTGATGTGAGGCTGGAGATCCTGCCGGTGCCGGGCATCGGCGACGTGACCGAGGGCGACGACCTGGCGGCGCTGATCACCGGTGCGGCGCCCTGGCTGCGCGACCACGACGTCCTGGTGGTCACCAGCAAGATCGTGTCGAAGGCGGAGGGCCGGCTCGTCGACGTGCCGGCCGACGGCCCGGAACGGCTCGCCGAGCGGGACCGCATCCTGGCCGGCGAGACCGCCCGGGTGGTGGCGACGCGGGGCGCGACCCGGATCGTGCAGACCCACCACGGGTTCGTGATGGCCACCGCCGGCATCGACGCCTCGAACGTGGACAAGACCCGCCTGGTGCTGCTGCCCGTCGACCCGGACGCGTCCGCCCGGGCGCTGCGCGACGCGCTGCGCGACAGGTACGGCCTCGACGTGGCGGTGATCGTCAGCGACACCATGGGCCGCCCGTGGCGCAACGGGCTGACCGACGTGGCGCTCGGGGTGGCCGGCATGCCGGCGATCCGGGACCACCGGGGCGAGGTCGACCCGTACGGCAACGAACTGTTCGTCACCCAGATGGCGGTGGTCGACGAACTCGCCGCCGCCGGTGAGCTGATCAAGGGCAAGTGCGACCAGCTACCGGTCGCGGTGATCCGGGGTTACCTCGCCGCGACCCGGGACGACGACGAGGGCGCCCGCGCGCTCGTCCGCGACGCCTCGATGGACCTGTTCTCGCTCGGCACGGCCGAGGCGCGCGCCGCCGGTCTGCGGGCGGCGGCGACGCTCGCGGACCGGATCGGCCCCGAGCCCGCCGACCCGGACGCAGTGCGGCGGGCGATCGACGCGGTGGCCGACGTGGTCGCCCCCGGCACGGTCTTCACCCACGTGACCGACGACGAGGTACGCGCCGGACTCGCCGCCACGGTGCCCGGCTGGCCCACCTCGGCCACCGGCCTGCTGCTCGGCGCGGCGCCCGCCCCTGTCGACCCGGCGGATCTGGTCCGGTTCGGCGCGGACCTGCAACGTCTGCGCGCCGCGCTGGCCGCCGAAGGCGTCGACTCGATGTTGCTCCCGCCCCCGTCCGGCAGCACCGCGAGCGCCACGCTGGCGCTCTGAGACGGTCAGGCGTCGAGGACGGCCCGGCCCAGCGGGGTGAGCGTGTGCAGGACGGTGTTGCGGTCGCGCCGGCTGACCAGCAGCCCCGCGTTGCGCAGCACAGTGGTGTGCTGGCTGGCCGCGGCGGCGGAGATGCGCAGCCGGCGTGCCATCTCGCCGGTGGTGCAGCCCTCGTCGGCGGCCTGGAGCACCCGGGAGCGGGTCCGGCCGAGCAGGGCGGCGAGCGCCTCGCCCTGCGGTGACGCGGCGGCGCCGGACGCGGGCGTCAGACCGGCCAGCCGGTCGACCGGGTAGACCAGCACCGGGGGCAGCGTCGGGTCGACCAGCGCCACCGGGGTACGCGAGCAGAAGAACGACGGCACGAGCAGCAGCCCGCGGCCGTCCAGGTGCAGCTCCCGGGTGTCCGGGTAGTCGAGCACCTCCAGCACGCCCGAGACCCAGCGCATGTTCGGCCGCAGGCTCGCCAGCAGCCCCTCGGCGCCGCCGTCGAGCATGGCGCGCGCACGCCGGGCCCGGTCCGCCTCGACCGCCGCCTGCACGCGGGACCAGTACGGCGTGACCGCCAGCGACTGGTAGCGCGCCATGGCGTCGGTGAGGTGGTGCAGCGTCTCCGGTTCGCCACGGGCGAGCGCGGTGGCCGACGACGGCAGCGTGGTCTCCCCGGCGAGGAGCGTCAGGTCGCGCTGCAACATGTCCACAGGGGTGCCCCGGACCGCGTCCAGCCCGGCCTCGAAGCCCTCCCGGCTGGCGGACGGGGTGAGGAAGTCGGGGAAGTAGCCACGCGGCGGGTTGAGCGCGAGCAGCAGGCGGTACTGCTCGGCGTCGGTGTCGGTCCGCAGGCCGTGCGCCACCGTGCGTCGCCACGTGGTCATCATCGGGTCACGGCTGCGCCCCTGGAGCAGGTGCAGGCTGAGGACCAGTTCCCAGAGCGGGTCCGCGGCCGGGGCGACCCGGGTCCGCAGGACGTCCTCGCCCGAGAAAATGATCTTCAACATGGATTGCTCCCGTGCGGACGGCGGGGGTGCCCGCCACACTTCGCACTGTACCCGCCGGTACTAATCTCCATCTTTAAGCGTCAGGTGAAAAACCTCGACGCCGGGCACGCCCGTTCGGCAAACTCTCTGTTGCCTGCCGACGCCGGGGCGCAACGATGACCCGGACGCCGGCTGACGGGCGTGGCCGGGTGGCACCACGAGGGTCTGCGACATCAGTCGCAGGGGTGCCGCCCGGCCCTCGCTCATCCGATCCAGAGTGCCACCCGGTGGTCCTCGTCGGTGACGTAGTAGCAGCGTCCCGCCAGCTCGGCCAGCCCCTCCACGTGGTGGAACGGCGCCAGCTCCGCGACCACCTCCCCGGTCACCAGGGCGTCCCCGCCCGCGTCGTGCCGGAACCGCACGTGCCGGGAGGTCACCTCGCCGCCGTGCGGGTGGTCGTCCAGCAGCACCGAACCCTTGCCGAGCGCGTCGATCGACCCGGTCACCGCCGCGTAGCCGCCGTCGCCGGTCGGGGTGATCGCGCGGAAACCGGTGAGCGCACCGGGCGGCGTCACCCCGGTCAGCGCGTACGCCCCGAGCGCACGCAGGTCACCCGGCCGCTCCGGGTCGTCGAACATCTCCGGTACGCCGGCCAGCTCGACGTAGACCGGCTCCCCCTCGGCGGTCACCGGGAAACGCAGCCCGAGCAGTGCCGTACCGTCCGGGGTGAACGCCGCCGCCTCGACGTTGATCGGCAGGTCGTCGGCGGCGAGCCGGGTCACCCAGCTCTTGGCGCGGGCGGTGCCCCGGGCCAGCGTCTCCACGATGAACCGCTCCCGGACCCGGTCACCCGGTGGCAGCAGCGTCAGCGGCGCGGTGGCGAGCGCGTCGTTCACCGCCCGGTGCAGCCGGAAACGGTTGCGCACCACCCGCACCGGCAGCGGCCCGGCCACGGCGTCGTCCTCCCGGAACCGGGCCACGAACGCGCGCCGGGGCCGCAGCGGGCCGCCCTTGGACCCGAAGTGCGAGCCGAAGACGTACACCCAGCCGTCGTGGTGGGCGAGCGCCTCGCCGTCCTCGGTGCGGCCGTTCTCCGGGCCGGCGTCGGCGGCCACGTGGTGCGCCTCCCAGTGACCGTCGTCGCGCTCCAGCAGCAGCGCCAGGCACTCCTCGACCGGCCCCTCGTCCAGCACCGTCCAGAAGCCGCGACGCGCGCCGTGCGCCCGCAGCAGCGCGGCCGACCGCACCGGCAGGAGGTCGCTCGCCTCGTTGCCGGCCACCAGGAACTCGACGAGTCGCAGGGTCACCGCGCCAGGGTACGGAGGCGGCGCTCGTAGAGTGTCCGGGTGCCCGATCTCATCTCGTACACCGAGCTGCACGCCGACGCCGTCGCGACGCTGAGCCGCTGGACGGCGACCAGCCCCGCCGCCGACGCCGCCCGGGACCGGACCCTGGCGCTGCTGGCCGACGGGCCGGTGGCGATGAGCCGGACGCACCGGGCCGGGCACGTCACCGCGAGCGCGCTGGTGCTCGACCCGGACGGCCGGGTGCTGCTCTGCCTGCACGGCAAGATCCGCAGGTGGATGCAGCTCGGCGGGCACTGCGAGCCCGGCGACCGGACGCTCGTGGGCACCGCGCTGCGCGAGGCCACCGAGGAGTCCGGCATCAGCGGCCTGACCATCGAGCCGGAGCCGATCGACGTGGACATCCATCAGGTCGCCTGTCAGGGCGGCTCGTTCCACTACGACGTCCGGTACACCGTGCTGGCCCCGGCCGGTGCGGTCGAGCAGGTCAGCGCGGAGTCCGAGGCGCTCGGCTGGTTCCCGCCGGACCGGCTGCCCGAGCCGCTCGCCCACGCCACGGCGCAGCTCGTGCCCCCGGCGCTCGCGGCGCTGGCCCGCCGTACGCGCGGCTGAACGAGGGCACCGCGCCGCGCCGCCGGGCGTGTCCCGCTCCGGCGGCCTGGCGCGCGGCCGATCAGACCAGGCCCTCCTCGCCGCGTTCCTTCAGCTCGTCCACGATCTTCTTCACGTCCTGCGCGCGGTCGCGCGGGCAGACCAGCAGCGCGTCCGGGGTGTCCACGACGATCAGGTCGTGCACCCCGACGGTGGCGACGAGCCGGCCCGAGTGCGGCACCACCACGGTGCCCGTGGTGTCGTGCAGCAGCACGCCCGGTTTCGCGTCCCCGCCCAGCACCACGTTGCCGGCGCCGTCGGCGGGCAGCACCTCGCCGAGCGTGTGGAAGTCGCCGACGTCGTTCCAGCCGAAGTCGCCGGGCACCGTGCCCACCCGGCCCGCCGTCGCCGCGCCCTCCATCACCGCGTAGTCGACCGAGATCCGGGGCAGCGTCGGCCAGATCCGGCCGAGCACGTCGTCCTGCTCCGGCGTCCCCCAGGCCGCCGCGATGGCGGTGATCCCGGCGTGCAGCTCCGGCTGCTGGCGGGCCAGCTCGGCCAGGAAGACGTCCACCCGCCAGACGAACATGCTGGCGTTCCAGAGGTGCCGCCCGGAACGGACGTACACCTCGGCCACCTCCGCGGCCGGCTTCTCCTTGAACTCGCGTACCGGGCGCAGCGGACCGTCCCCCACCGGCTCACCGGTCTCCAGGTAGCCGTAGCCGGTCTCCGGGCGCGTCGGGGTGATGCCCACCGTCATCAGCAGCCCCTGCTCCGCACCCCGGATCGCCTGGCGTACCACCTCGGCCAGCCGGGCCGGGTCGCCGATCAGGTGGTCGGCGGCGAACGAGCCCATCACCGCGTCCGGGGTCCGGGCGGCGATCACCGCCGCGGCCAGCGCGATCGCGGCACAGGAGTCCCGCGGCGACGGCTCGACAAGGATGTTCTCCTCCGGCAGGCCGGCCAGTTGCCGAGCCACCGCCGCGGCGTGCGCGGCCCCGGTGACCACGAGCGTGCGCTCCGGAGTGGTCAACGGCGACAACCGGTCGACAGTGGCCTGCAACAGCGAGGCGGCGGTGCCGGTCAGCGGGTGGAGGAACTTGGGGTGGCCGGCACGGGACAACGGCCACAACCTCGTGCCGCTGCCGCCCGCCGGGATGACGGCGTAGAACATCAGCACATCATGCCCGAAGCGGGCGAGCCGTCACGGTCGGTCGCCCGGGACCGGCAACCGGCGCTCAGGAGCGCGCCCGTCGCCACGCCGCGATGTGGACCTCCGCGCTGGACTCCCAGGTGAACTCCTTGGCCCTGTCGAACCCGGCCTTGGCCAGGGACAGCCGCCGCTGCTCGTCGTCCAGCAGGGCGGCCAGGTCGGTGGCGATCTGGTCCGGGTCCTCGCTGGTGTACGCGACCGCGTCGCCGCCCACCTCGGGCAGGGACAGGCGCGGCGTGGTGAGCACCGGGGCGGCGCACGCCATCGCCTCCAGGATCGGCAGACCGAAGCCCTCGCCGTAGGAGGGGTAGGCGGCCACCAGCGCGCCGCCGAGGAAGCCGGGCAGGTCGGCGTAGCGCAGGTAGCCCGGGCGCAGCAGCCGCAGGTGCGACGGGACCTCGGCCACCGCGCGGTCGATGTCGTCGTCGTGCCCCTGGCCACCGGCCACCACCAGCGCGGGCGGGTTCGGCCGGTCGGCCACCGCCCGGGCCCAGCCGCGGATCAGGTTGGGTACGTTCTTGCGCGGCTCCTTGGCCCCGAGGAACGCGATGTAGCTGCCGTCGCCGAGGCCGAGGCGGGCCCGGACGCGGGCCTTCTCCTCGTCGCCCGGCGCGTGGAACGCGTCCTGGTCGACACCGTGGTAGGCGACGTCGATCCGGGTCGGGTCGGCGTCCAGCAGCCGGATCAGCTCGTCGCGGGTCGCCTTGCTCGGCACGATCACCCGGCCGGCCCGGCGCAGCGACGTCTTGATCGCGCTGCGGAAGAACGTCCGGCGCGACTTGTCGTAGTGCTCCGGCTCGGTGAAGAAGGTCGCGTCGTGCACGGTGACCGTCACCGGGCACCCGGCGCGCAGCGGGCACGTGTAGAACGGCGAGTGCAGCACCTCGGCGCCGACCTGCTGGGCGAGCAGCGGCAGGCCGGTCTGCTCCCAGGCCAGCCGCGCCGGCCGGTGCGCCACCGCCGCCGGGGCGGGGATCACCTCGGCGCCGGGCAGCATCCGGTTGTAGCGCTCCAGGTCGGTGCGGAGACTCACCACGGCCAGGTCGACGCCGGTGCCGCAGACCCGGCCCAGCGCGCCGAGCAGTCCGTCGACGTATCTACCGACGCCGCCACGGTCGGCGGGGACACTCGTGGCGTCGATGAGAACGCGGGGCGGGCGACCGGCGGTCACAGGGCGACTCCTCAGGTGGCGCAGTTGTGGGGAAGAACACTCTCGCCAAGCCTACGCCGGGCCGGGCGCAAGGTGCTGACCGCGACCCGACGGTACGCCGACTTGTCGTTGTCATCGAGTACGCACGCGGGGCGCGTATCGTTCGCGCCGATGGCCGACAACATTGCCCGGGTGTTCGCCGACGCGATCGCGCCCGACCCCACCCGACCGCTGCTGACCTGGTACGACGACGCCACCGGCGAGCGCACCGAACTGTCCGGGGCGACGCTTGCGAACTGGGTGGCGAAGACCGCCAACCTGCTCACCGACGAGGTGGGCGCCGCGCCGGGCGACGCGGCCGGGGTGCTGCTGCCGCCGCACTGGCAGACCGCCGCCGTACTGCTCGGCTGCTGGTCGGCGAAACTGACTGTGGTCGACTCGCCAGGCCCGGTGGAGGCGCTGTTCGTCGCAGTCGACCGGGTCGACGAGGCGGCCGGGTGGCCGGCCGGCGAGCGGTACGCGCTGGCGCTCGACCCGTTCGCGCTGCCGATGCGGCAGGTGCCGGCGGGCTGCACCGACTTCGTCACCGCGGTACGCGGACACGGCGACCACTTCACGCCGGACCCGGCCGCCGGCGAGGCCGACGCGGCACTGCTGGCCCGCGCCCGGGCTCGCGCCACCGAGCTGGGCCTGGCTCAGGGCGACCGCCTCCTGGTCGACGTGACCACTCACCCCGACCCGGTCGAGTGGCTGCTCACCCCGCTGATCGCGGGCGCCAGCGTGGTGGCCTGCGCCCACCCCGACCCGACCCGCCTGGCCGCCCGCGCCGAAACCGAGAAGACCACCCACACCCTGCCCTGAGCCGCCGCCCTCCCCCTCCCCGTCGATCTTGCAGTTTCAGCCCTCGGCGTGGGTGATTCGCCCCTTTCGCCGGGGCGGAAAGTGCAAGATCAGCGAGGTGAGGCGGGGCTGTCGGTGGTGGCCCGGCGCTGGGCCAGGGCGGCGAACGCCGTCAGGGACTCGGGGTTGGCCAGGGCGCCCTTGGCCGCCGCGCTGTCCACAGGGGTGCCCGTCAGGATCTTCTTGACCGGCACCTCCAGCTTCTTCGCGCTCAGCGTGCGGGGCACCGCCCGGACCTGGTGGATCTCGTCCGGCACGTGCCGGGGCGACAGGGCCGTACGCAGCTCCCGGCAGATCTTCCGGCGCATCTCGTCGTCGAGTTCCAGGCCCTCGGCGAGCACCACGAACAGCAGCAGCTCACCCGCGCCGCCCTCGTCGTCCTCCAGGTGCACGACCACCGAGTCGACCACCTCGTCCAGCCCTTCGACCACCGAGTAGAACTCGGCGGTGCCGAGCCGCACCCCGCCCCGGTTGAGCGTGGCGTCGGACCGGCCGGTGATCACGCACCCGCCGCGCTCGTTCACGGTGATCCAGTCACCGTGCCGCCACACCCCGGGATAGACCTCGAAGTACGCCTCCCGGTAGCGGGCGCCGTCCGGGTCGTTCCAGAACCCGACCGGCATGCTCGGCATCGGCTCGGTGATCACCAGTTCGCCGAGCTGCCCGATCACCGCGCTGCCGTCGGCGGAGCGGGCCTCCACCTTGGCGCCCAGCGCCCGGCAGGCGATCTCCCCCGCGTACACCGGCAGCAGCGGCACGCCGCCGACGAACCCGGTGCACACGTCCGTGCCGCCGGACAGCGACTGGAGCTGGAGGCGGTCGCTCACGTTCTCGTACACCCAGGTGAAGCCCTCGGCCGGCAGCGGCGCGCCGGTCGAGCCCAGGCCGCGCACCGCGGACAGGTCGGCGACCTCGCGCGGCACCAGCCCGGCCTTGCGGCAGGCCAGCAGGAACGGCGCGGACGTGCCGAAGTACGTGGTGCCGGTGTCAGCGGCCAGCCGCCACAGCGCGCCCAGGTCGGGGTGGCCCGGGTTGCCGTCGAACAGCACGATCGCCGCGCCCACCGCCGGGCCGGAGACCAGGAAGTTCCACATCATCCAGCCGGTCGTGGTGAACCACAGGAACCGGTCGGACGGGCCCAGGTCGTGGTGCAGCGCCAGCATCTTGAGGTGTTCCAGCAGGATGCCGCCGTGGCCGTGCACGATCGGCTTGGGCAGGCCGGTGGTGCCGGAGGAGTAGAGCACGTAGAGCGGGTGGTCGAAGGCGACAGGGGTGAACGTCAACGGCTCGTCGATGTCCGCCGCCAGCTCCGCCCACGGCAGCGCGCCGTCGGGGGCCGGGCCGTCCGGATCGAGGTACGCGACGGCGACGGTGTGCCGCAGCGACGGCAGGGCGGCCCGGATCGCGGCCACCTCGGCGCGCCTGTCGACCGGCTTGTCGCCGTACCGGTAGCCGTCCACGGCGACCAGGACCGTGGGTTCGATCTGCTGCCAGCGGTCGGTGACGCTGCGGGTGCCGAACTCGGGTGCGCAGGAGGAGAAGATCGCGCCGAGGCTGGCGGTGGCGAGCAGCAGGACGTACGTCTCGGGGATGTTCGGCGCGTACGCGGCCACCCGGTCGCCCGAACCCACGCCGAGGCGGCGCAGCCCGGCCGCCACCCGGCGGACCCGCTCGCGCAGTTCGGCAGCGGTGAGCGTCTCCGGCGCGCGGGTCTGACCGTGTGCGATCACCGCCGGGTCGTCGTCGCCCAGCCCCGGCATGCGCAGCACGTTCTCGGCGTAGTTGAGCGTCGCGCCGGGGAACCAGCGGGTGCCCGGCATGGCCCGGTCGGTGAGGGTGGCCGTCGGCGGGGTGTGCGCGACGACGTCGAACCAGTCCCAGATCGAACGCCAGAACGCGTCCAGGTCGGTCACCGACCACTGCCACAGCGCGTCGTAGTCGGCGAACTCCAGCCCGCGGTGCTCGGCCAGCCAGCGCAGGTAGTCACCGATCCGGGACCGCTCCCGCACGTCCGCCGGCGGCGTCCACAGCACGTCAGCCACTGATCCACCCTCCCCTGGGCCCGCCACGACGGTGTGCCGGAGCCGTGGCGCCATCTTGCCCTACCTCGTGCCGCCATTGTCCGCGCCGGGTACGCCGTACGGGGCGTGCCCCACCCACACCCCGCACCCCCACCCCATGTGGGCCGGGTGCAAGGAAGGGCCCCCGGTTACGGGCCCTTCCTTACACCTCAGCCGGCGCGGTGAGCCTGGATCGCGCGGCGCCGGGCCAGCCGGTGCGCGCGCCGGATCTCGGCCTCCCGGAAGCGGCGCTCGTCCTCCGGCGACTCGGGCAGCACCGGCCGGACCGGGCGGGGCGAGCCACCCACGTCGACGCCGACGAAGACCAGGTACGCAGTGGCAACCCGCACCGGCTCCTCCTCGGCCGAGTCCCAGCGCTCGGCGACCACCTTCACCCCGACCTCCATCGAGGTCTGGCCGGTCCAGTTGATCTGGGCGTGCGCGTGCACGAGGTCGCCCACCCGGACCGGCTCGGAGAAGACGATCTCGTCGATGGACGCGGTCACCGCGGTGCCGCCGCTGTGCCGTGCCGCCGCCGCTCCGGCAACGTCGTCCACGAATTTCATCAGTACCCCACCGTGCACGGTCCCGTACAGATTGACATCGACCGCGGTCATGATGCGACTGAGCGTGACGCGGGAGTACGAGGTCGGCTTACCCGGCGGGACCGCGGGATGATCTGTCATGCCGAAAACGGTACGGTGCGCGGATGCGACATCTCTGGAGCTTCCTCGCCGGGTTGGCGGTGGCGCCCGTCACCTGGGTGCTCGTCACGCTCGGTCAGGACGGATCTGAGCGGACCGTCGACCGCTGGGTGGAGATCGGGACGTACAGCACACCGAACCTGATCGAGCCGGCCGTCTATCTGGGCGTCGCCGGCATCCTGCTCGGCCTGCTCGGCACGTTGCGCTTCTCGCCGTTCGGCCCGCTGGTGGCCGGCCTATTGCTCGCGGTCCCGTACCTCGGGCTGTTCGTCGCGCCGTTCAGCGTGCGGGACCGGGTGCCGGACGACCTGAAGCTGCTCGGTGACCCGCTGCCGCTGCGCGACCCGCTGGACAACGGCACGCTGTTCCTCATCGGCGTACTGCTGCTGATGGCGGTGTTCAGCACGAGCCGCTGGCGGCGTCCCGCCACACCCCCGACGACCGAGGCGGAGCTGACCCCGGCCGTCGCGCCGGTGGAGCACAAGCCGGCGCTCACCGACTGGCCCCCGGCGCCGGCGAAGGACCCGGACACGCCTCCGCTCACGTTGGCGTACCCCGAAGCCCCCACCGAACCCCTGCCCCGCCGCACCGGCGGCGAGTCGCCGTGGTCGGCGCCGCCGCGCGGCGCGGGCCGGCCGGAGGGCACCGAGAGCCGTTGACGAGCGCGGGCGGGCCGGTACGCAACCGGCCCGCCCGCCCGAACGTCCTCCGGTCAGCCCTTGAGTAGCTGGCGCGCCATGACGATGCGCTGCACCTGGTTGGTGCCCTCGTAGATCTGGGTGATCTTGGCGTCCCGCATCATCCGCTCGACCGGGTAGTCGCGGGTGTAGCCGTAGCCGCCGAGCAACTGGACCGCGTCGGTGGTGATCTCCATGGCGGCGTCCGAGGCGAAGCACTTCGCGGCCGCGCCGAAGTAGGTCAGGTCGGCGTCGCCACGCTCGGACTTGCCGGCGGCCGCGTACGTGAGCTGCCGCGCCGCCTCCAGCTTCATGCCCATGTCGGCGAGCATGAACTGGATGCCTTGGAAGTCGGCGACCGGCTTGCCGAACTGCTTGCGCTCCTGGACGTAGCCCTTGGCGTAGTCCAGCGCGCCCTGCGCGATGCCGACCGCCTGGGCGGCGATGGTGACGCGGGTGTGGTCCAACGTCTTCATCGCGGTGGCGAACCCGGTGCCCTCGGCGCCGATCATGCGGTCGGCCGGGATCCGGACGTTGTCGAAGTAGACCTCGCGGGTGGGTGAGCCCTTGATGCCGAGCTTCTTCTCCGGTGCGCCGAAGCTGACGCCCTGGTCGGACTTCTCCACCACGAACGCGGAGATGCCCTTCGACCGGGCTGTGGGATCGGTCACGGCGAAGACGGTGTAGTACTCGGACACGCCCGCGTTGGTGATCCACCGCTTCACGCCGTTGAGCACCCAGTGGTCTCCGTCACGTACCGCCTTGGTGGTCATCGAGGCGGCGTCGCTGCCCGCCTCCGGCTCGGAGAGGCAGTAGGAGAACATGCCCTCGCCGGCCGCGACCGGCGTGAGGTACTTGCGCTTCAGCTCCTCGGAGCCGGCCAGCAGCAGCGGCATGGTGCCCAGCTTGTTCACCGCCGGGATCAGCGAGGAGGACGCGCAGGCCCGGGCCACCTCCTCGATCACGATGGCCGTGGCCAGCGCATCCGCGCCGGCGCCGCCGTACTCGACCGGGATGTGCGGGGCGTGGAAGTCGGCCGCCCGCAGGGCCTCGTACGACGCCTTGGGGAACTCACCTGTCTCGTCCGCCTCGGCGGCGTGCGGAGCCACTTTGGCCGCACAGACCTCACGGACCGCCTCCCGGATCGCCTCGTGCTCCTCCGGCAACCGGTAGACGTCGAACGACTGTTCTGCGGCCATGTCGGCCCTCCCCTTTCACCGCTATCATGCGCAGTCTGTGCCGCCCGGGGGCCGACGACTGCCGCAAACTGAAGGATAGCCACCGGCCCCGGCCGAACCTTACCGGCGGGTAGGCTCGCGCCCGAGCCTCGCCCGCCCGAGCCCACTACCCTCACAGCAGACATCCAGTTCCCTCGGTGCCCGGCCTCGGCGCCCCAGCAGAATGCGACGCGTGGAAGCGCCGCCAGTGCGAGCGGAGAAGACAGGCGTGACGATTCCGTACCCGAACACCCAGCCGATGCCGGCCATCGCCGCGGTGACCCCGCCGTCCGGCGCCGCCCGCCCGAGGGTGACCTTCCTCGGCACCGGCTACCTCGGTGCGACCTACGCCATCTGCTACGCGGAGCTGGGCTACGAGGTGCTCGGCTTCGACGTGGACGCGGACAAGATCGCGAAGCTGAACGCCGGCGAGGTGCCGATCCACGAGCCCGGCCTCGACGAGCTGCTGCGACGCAACCTGGCCGCCGGCCGGCTGCGGTTCAGCACCGACATCCAGGAGACCGCCGACTTCGGCGACGTCCACTTCATCTGCGTCGGCACCCCGCAGCGGGCCGACGGCATGGGCGCCGACCTGTCGTACGTCGAGGCGTCGGTGACCAGCCTCGCCCAGCACCTGACCCGCAAGGCGCTGATCGTCGGCAAGTCCACCGTGCCGGTGGGCACCGCCGAGTGGGTGGAGCAGCTCGTCGGCAAGCACACCCCGGCCGACCTCGGCGTCGAGGTGGCGTGGAGCCCCGAGTTCCTCCAGGAGGGCTTCGCCGTCGACGACGTGCTGCGTCCGAACCGGATCGTGGTCGGCGTCAAGAGCGAGTGGGCCAACGGCATGCTGTTCGCCGCCCACAAGGGCGTCTTCGACCTGGCCGCCACCGAGGACCGCGAGGTGCCGCTGGTGGTCACCGACTTCGCGACCGCCGAGCTGGTCAAGGTGGCCGCGAACGCGTTCCTCGCCACCAAGATTTCCTTCATCAACGCGATGGCCGAGGTCTGCGAGGCGGCCGGGGGCGACGTCACCCAGCTCGCCCGCTCGATCGGCTACGACCCGCGTATCGGCAACCGCTTCCTCCAGGCCGGGCTCGGATTCGGCGGCGCCTGCCTGCCCAAGGACATCCGCGCCTTCCAGGCCCGTGCGCAGGAACTGGGCGCCGGTGAGGCGCTGCGCTTCCTGCACGAGGTCGACCTGATCAACCAGCGCCGCCGCAGCCGCGTCGTGCAGCTCGCCGCCGAGCTGCTCGGCCGCCGGTCCGGCCCGGCCGGGCCGGACCTGTCCGGCACCCGGGTCGCGGTGCTCGGCGCCACGTTCAAACCCAACACCGATGACGTACGCGACGCGCCGGCGCTCGCGGTCGCCTCGCTGCTCGGCAAGGCCGGCGCCGACGTGCACGTGTTCGACCCGCAGGGCATCGAGAACGCGCGCCGGGCGGTGCCCGAGCTGACGTACGAGGAGAGTATGAACGACGCCGTCCGCGGCGCCGACCTGGTCTGCGTGCTCACCGAGTGGGCCGAGTTCCGCAACGCCGACCCGGTCGCCCTGGGCGAGCTGGCCAACGGTCGCAAGGTGGTCGACGGGCGCAACTGCCTCGACTCCACATTGTGGACGCAGGCCGGCTGGGAGTACCGCGGGATGGGCCGCCCCTGATCCGCTGACCGTGCGGACCGGCCGCTGGGGAACGTCTCCCGGCGGCCGGTCCGTTTTTGTTGTCCGGAACGCGGCGGCAACTGTCGAAATCCCGGCCCACTCAAGGCATGCTGCCTCTGGGAGGTCCACAGTGCGGGGGCACGGGCGGACGGGAGACTGTCGTGGAGAGCTTCAGGTGCGCCTCGTGCGGGCAGGACATCAAGCCCGCCGTCGTCTGCCCGCACTGCGGCGCGCACCAGCCCCAGTGGGCCGAGCACCTGGCCGACATCGAGCGTTCCATCGCCGAGATGAAGGCCCGCGACGCCGAGATCGCCCGGGAGCAGCGGCAGATCGCGGCCAAGATGCAGGCCGCCCTCTTCCAGCGGGACATCCTCGCGCACGCCGGTGAGGAACGGATCCGGCAGGCCACCCGGCCGCGCCGGGTCCTGCGCCGCCGGGCCGGCCGCCGCCCGCCCACCGCCGCCACCGGCGCCCCGCCCCGGGTGCCCCGCCAGGGCACCCCGCCGCCCGGCCCGGAGGACCTGCCCCCGTCGCCGCCGCGCGGCCGCCCGCGCTGGCTCGACGCGGACGACCCGGAGCACCCGCCCGAGGCGTCCTCGCGCGAGGTGCAGAACATCCCGCTCGGGCTCGGCGCGCTCCTGCTCGGCGTCGCCGCCGTGGTCTTCGCCGCGGTGGCCACCAGTTCGATGGACGCACTGGCCCGCCTCGGCGTGCTGCTGGTGGCGACGGCGCTGATGCTGCTCGCCCCGCCGGTGCTGGCCCGGCGCGGCCTCACCTCCACCGCCGAGACCATCGCCGCGGTCGGGTTGCTGCTGGTGCCGTTGGCCGGGTACGCGCTCTGGGCCGTCGACCGGATCGGCGGCAGCGGCTCGGGTGCCGCCTTCGCCGGGACGATCTTCCTGGTCACCACGCTCGTCGCGCTCGGGTACGCGTACGGGACGGGTCTGCGGGCACCCCGCTTCGCCACGGTGCTGGCCGCGCAGCCGGTGCTGCCCCTGCTGGCGTACGAGCGGATCACCGGGCCGGTCGGCTGGGCGCTGGTGCTCACAGTGGTGGCGGTGCTCGACCTGATGCTCGCCCGATCGGCTGTGGTACGCGAGCGGCCGGTCCGGCGTGACCTGCCCGCCACCGAGCCGGCGACGCCCGTTCCGCCCCGGCAGCGCGCCGACGAGGACCGGCCCGAGTCGGCGCCGGAGGAATCCGCCGAGGTGCTGGGCGGCGAGACGCCACCGGGTCCGGCCGCCACCGCCCGGCCGGTGCCCTGGCTGCCCGAGCTGACCTGGCTGCTGCACGCCGTGGCGGTCGCTGTCGCGCTGGCGTACGCGGTCACCGGCCTGCTGCGTGCCACCACGGTGCCGCCGGCCGCCGCCGCGGGCACGGCGCTGCTGCTCGCCGCCCTCGTCGCGCTGGCCGGGACGCTCGTGCTGCGCCGGCCGCCGCTGCCGGACGTCGGCGCCGGCATCCTCACGCTCGCCGTCATCGGCGCGCTCGGCCGGGTCGCCTCGGTGGCCCTGCCCGGCCGGTCCCTGCTGCTCATCTCCGCCGTCATCGCGCTGACCGGGCTCGCCGTCCGGGCCGTACCGGAGACGGCCCGGCGTGGTCCGCAGATCGCCTCCGCGGTGGCGCTCACGGTCTGCGGCCTCGTGGTCGCCGGTGGCGCGCTGCGCGCCGGGCTGGCCCCGGTCCGGGCCTCGCTGCCCGCCTGGTCGGCGGACCTGACCGGATGGCACGCCGAACTGGCCCAGGCCGTCGGACCGACCGGCTGGCAGCTCGCGGCCAGCGCGCTGCTGCTGACCGTCGCCGCCGTGATCGCGCTGCCCGCCGAGATCCGGCGCGAGTTCGCTGTGGTCGGCGCGGCGCTCACCGCGCTCGCCGTACCCGCGTCGCTCGGTCTGGGCTGGGCGGCGGCCTGCTGGCCGATGCTGCTCACCGCGGTCGCGATCGGCGTGCTCGGGCTGACCGCACGCACCGAACGGGCGGCGGTGGCGCACGCGGTGACAGCGACCGGGCTCGGCCTGGTCGGCGCCGGCGCGGCGCTCGCCCGCCCGGCCCTCACCGCCGCCGCGCTGACGGTGCTGTTCCTGGCCGGGGCGCTGGTGTCCCTCGCGCCGCGGGTCCGGCTCGCCCCGGCCGCGACGGACACGGTCTGCGCCTGGGCCGCGGGCGGCGCGGCGTTCGCCCTGCCCGGCGCCGTCGCCGCGTTCGTCGCCGCCACGGTGCCGACGCCGCCTGTCGCCACACCGGCGAACCTGCGCGAGATCACCGTGCCGATCCTCGCGGCGAGCTTCCTCGCCGTCTGCGTCACGCTCGGCTACGCCGCGCTGGTGCAGGTGGCGCAGCGGCATCTGAGCATGCCGCACGCGCTGGGTACGGTGCTCGGCGCGGTGGGCGTCGCCGCCGCCGCGTTCGGCGCGCCGGGCGCGACCTCGGCCGACGCGTGGGTGGGCAGTCTGCTCCTGGTCGCCGCCGCGCTGCTGGCGCTCGCCCCGCGCATCGACGCCGGGCGGCGTGCCGACATGTCGCTGGACGGTTCCGACCTGGCGCTCGCCGCCACCACCGTGGCGCTCGTCGCGACGCTGGCCCGGATCGCCGCGGTGCTCGCTCCCGGCGGCCAACTCGTGGTGGCCTCCGCGCTGGTGCTGCTGGTGGCGGTGGCCGCCCGGGCGCTCCCGGAGGAGTGGCGGCGCGGGCCGATTCTCGGCATCGCCGCCGGTGGCACGCTGATCGGCCTGATCGCCGCCTGGAGTGCCCTGCGTGGCGGGCTGGGCGTGCTCGCCACCCCCGGGCCGATCTGGGCCGGTGACCTGACCGGCTGGCCGGCCGCGCCAACCGGCGGGTCGACCTGGCAGGCTCCGGTGGCGCTGGCGCTGCTGGGGGTGACAGCGGCCATCCTGCTGCCGCCACCGTGGAAGCACGACGTCTCCGGTCTGGCCGCCGTGCTCGCCACGGTGGGCGCCCCGGCCGCGTTCGACCTGCCCTGGTGGTCACCGGTGCTGGTCGGTTGCATGGTCGCCACCGTCTACGGCATGGCGGCCGCGGCCGCTGTCGATCCCCGGGCCGCGCTGTCCCGGGCCACTGTGGCCGGGGTGGTGGCGTTGCACGCGGCCGGGGCCGGTCTGGTGCGGCCGTGGACCACAGCGCTGGCGCTGGGCAGCATCGCACTGATCGGCGCCACGGTGGCCGCCGTGGCACGTACGGTCGCGCCGTCGCTCGTCGACGATGTCCGCACCGAGGGCATGCCGCCGCACCTGGTGCAGGTGGGCGGCGCGGGTGCCGGAGCCGCGGTGCTCGCGCTGCCCGGCGCCGTGGCCGCGCTGGCAGTCGAGTACGGCCGTCCGCCGCAGGTGGTGCTGACCGCCGCGCTCGCCGCCGCCAGCATCGGCCTGGCCGCGATCGCCGCGGTACGCCGGCAGGTGCCGCAGTATCTTCCGTACGTCAGCGTGGCGGTGGTCGGCGCGGCCACCGTCACCGCCGCCGCCGCGCTCGCGGTCGGCCTGCCGGCGGGCGTGTTCGCCGCGGCCGCCGCGCTGCTCGGTGTGCTCGCCGAGCTGATCCGGGCCGCCACCGTCCCGCCCGCTGGTTCGGGCCGGCCGGTACGCCGCTGGACGGTGCTGCTCAACGGTGCGCTGCGCCGCGCCCCGGACGATCCCGAGCTGCGCTGGCGGGTCAGCCCGGCCGCCGGTGCGCTCGCCGCCGCCGCGCTGCCCACCGCGCTGGCGCTGGCCACCCTGGCGCCGACGCTCGTGGTGGCGCTGTTCTCGCCGTTCGCGGTGCTGCGCCGGGTGTGGCAGGGTCCGCCGCCGGAGTTGCTGACCCCGCCGCCGGAGGCGGTGAACCCCACGCACGTGCTCACCGCGCTGCTGCTGACAGTGACAGCGGCGCTCGCCGCCACCGGGTTCAGCGGCGGCCGGCGGTCCCGCGCGGTGCCGGTGATCCTGCCCGGAGCGGCGATCACGCTGCTGATCACGCCGGTGGCGCTCGGCAGGGGCTGGCCGGTGACCGCGCTGGCCGCGCTGGCGGTGTTCACCATCTCGATGCTCGGGCTGGCGCTGACCCCGCCACCGGCCATCGCCGAGCCGGGCCGGTCGATCCGGGTGGCCCGGGTGCTGGTCTTCGCGCTGGGGCTGACCGCCGGTGGCGCGGGGCTGGCCGGCAGCCTCGCCACGAGCGACCTGACCGTGTTCACGCTCGGCGGGGCGGTCGGCGTGGGCATTGTCGCCGCGCTGTTCGGCACCACCCAGCGGGCGCGCATCCTGGGCTGGTTGTTCGGCTCGGTGATGGCGCAGCTGTTCGTGCTCACGATCGGCCTGAAGTCCGGGCTGGCGGCGGTCTGGTCCGCGTTCGGGGTGCTCGCGGTCGGTGCGGCGTTGCAGGTGTTCGCCGCCACGCTGCCCCGGCTGCGCCGCCCGGAGGCGTACCGGGAGGCGGCCACCGTCGAGTGGAGCGGCTACGGCGCGGCGCTCATCGCGCTGGCGCTGGCGTACGACTCGCCCCGGCACATCGCCGCGCTGCTGGCCGCCTGGGGCGCGGTCCTCGGGGTGGCGGCGAGCCGCCCGGGACGGCGGCCGATGGAGCGCAACCTGCTGTTCTGGGCCGTGGTGGCCTGCGAGATCAGCGCCTGGTGGATCCTGATGCGGGTGGCCGACGTGGCGCTGCCGGAGGCGTACACGCTGCCGTTCGCCGCGCTGGCCCTGCTGGTCGGTGTCCTGCAACTGCGGCACCGGCCCGACCTGTCGAGCTGGGTGGCGTACGGGCCGGCGCTGGTCACCGCGTTCCTGCCCACGCTGGCGATCGTGATCGCGACCGAATCGAGCATGCTGCGGCAGGTGCTGCTGCTGCTCGGCGCCGTCGCGGTGCTGATCTTCGGCTCGACCAGCCGGCAGCAGGCGCCGGTGATCGTCGGGGCGACCGTGACCGCGATCGCGGCCGTGCACGCGTTGTTCAGCCTGGGCCCGTGGCTGGTGCTGATCCCGGTCGGCATCGTCCTGCTGGCGCTGGGCGCGAGCAACGAGCGGCGTCGCCGCGCCCAGGAGCGCCTGCAGACCGCGCTACGCGGCATGCGGTGAGCCGTCCGGCCCGGGCTGCGGCTGGTCCGGGCTGCGACCCGCCTGGCTGTGACTGGTTCGCCTGGCCGGCGCGCGCCCGGGTCCGCGACACCCTGCGCGACCGCGCTTGACCCGGTCACACTCCGTGTCGGCAGGGTGCGGCGGGGTTATTCCCCCATCGCCTTTGCTCTGCACCCACCGACGCAGCAGTTACCCTACGTGATGATTGCCGTCGCCGAGCTGTCGGCGTCGAAATGCCGCGCCGCAGGTCGGAGCCGTGCTGCGTCGATGGCTGCAGAGCAAAGGCGGCGGAAGGCATCAACACGTGCTCGCCATCGGTCACGCAGCGCAACCAGCCAGGCTCCAACACGAAGAGTGACGGGTGGTCAGATCAGGGAGGCGCGCAGCGCGGCGTCCTTCTCCGCGACCAGGTCCTCCAGGCTCGCCTGGTAGGCCGCCATCCGGTCGCGCAGCGCCGGGTCGGCGGCGCCCAGGATGCGTACCGCGAGCAGGCCGGCGTTGCGGGCGTTGCCGATCGAGACGGTGGCGACCGGGACGCCGGCCGGCATCTGCACGATGGACAGCAGCGAATCCATGCCGTCCAGGTACTTCAACGGCACCGGAACGCCGATCACCGGCAGCGGGGTGACCGAGGCGACCATGCCGGGCAGGTGGGCCGCCCCGCCCGCGCCCGCGATGATCACCTGGATGCCGCGGTCCGCGGCGGCCCGGCCGTACTCGATCATCTTGACCGGGGTGCGGTGCGCCGAGACGACGCCCACCTCGTACGGCACGCCGAACTCGTCCAACGCCTCGGCGGCGGCCCGCATGACCGGCCAGTCCGAGTCACTACCCATGATCAGCCCGACGGTGCTCATGCCTGCCCCTCCTGGAGCCAGCGGGCGGCACGCGCGGCCCGGGCCCGTACGTCGTCAAGGTCGTTGCCGAGCACCGTGACGTGCCCGATCTTGCGGCCCGGGCGGACCTGCTTGCCGTACAGGTGGACCTTGGCACCGGGCTCGGCGGCGAACAGGTGGTGCAGCCGCTCGTCGATGGAGATGCCGCCCGGCTCGCCGCCGAGCACGTTCGCCATCACCACGACCGGCGCGGTCAGCGAGGTGTCCCCCATCGGGTAGTCGAGCACCGCCCGCAGGTGCTGCTCGAACTGCGAGGTCCGGGCCCCCTCGATGGTCCAGTGCCCGGAGTTGTGCGGCCGCATCGCCAGCTCGTTCACGACCAGCCCGGACGGCGTGTCGAACAGCTCCACCGCGAGCAGGCCGACCACGCCGAGCGCGGTCGCCAGGTCGATGGCGAGCTGCTGCGCGGCGACGGCCTGCTCCTCCGGCAGGTCGGGCGCGGGCGCCAGCACCTCGACGCAGATGCCGTCGCGCTGCACCGTCTCCACCACCGGGTACGCGGCGACCTGCCCGAACGGCGACCGGGCCACCTGCACGGCCAGCTCCCGGCGCAGCGCCACCCGCTCCTCGACCAGCAGCGGCGTGCCACCGGCGAGCAGCGTGGCGGCCAGCGCACCGGCCTGGCCGGCGTCGTCGACCATCCAGACCCCGCGGCCGTCGTAGCCGCCCCGGGCGGCCTTGAGCACCACCGGCCAGCCGGTCTCCTCGCCGAAGGCGATCAGGTCGGCCGGGGACTCCACCCGACGCCAGGCCGGGTTCGGCGCGCCCAGCTCGCCGAGCCGTTCCCGCATCACCCGCTTGTCCTGCGCGTGCACCAGCGCCTCGGCCGGCGGGAACAGCTTCACGCCCTCGTCGGTCAGGGCACGGATGTGCTCGTTCGGCACGTGCTCGTGGTCGAAGGTGACCACGTCGCACCCCTTGGCGAACGTCCGCAGCGCGGCCAGGTCGGTGTGGTCGCCGTACTGGACGTCGGCGGCGACCAGCGCCGCGCCGTCGTCCGGGGCTTGCGCCAGCACGCGCAGCGACTGGCCGAGAGCGATTGCGGCCTGGTGGGTCATCCGGGCGAGCTGGCCGCCACCCACCATGCCCACGACGGGGAGACCGGTACGGGAGTCCATAGCGCCGCCAGCCTATAAGGGCCGGTGGCGGGCCGGACCGCGAGGGCGGCCCGGCCCGTTCCGCTCAGCCGAGCTGCGCGACCAGCTCCTCGACGCCGGTCACCGGCCGCTGGCAGACGAAGCCCCGGCAGACGTACGCGGCGGGCTTACCGTCGACGAACGGCCGCCCGGCCAGCAGTGGCACACCGGGCTGGTCCGGGGCGCCGGCCACCACCACCGCGCCGGGCGGGGCGTGCCGCCGGGCGGCGGCCACCAGCGGGTCGCCCTCCGGGTCGCCGGTCGCCACCGCGATCTCGTACGGCCCGGACAGCAGCGCCTCGCCGACGGTGGCCGCGTACCCGGTGAACCGGGCGTGCCGGTCGACGATCGGGGCGACCGTCGTCAGCGTCTTCTCGGCCGCCTCCCGGTACCGGGTCTCGCCGGTCAGCGCCGCGTACGCCACCAGCGCCGCGACGATCGCCGAGCGGCCCGACGGGGTCGCGTTGTCGGTCGGGTCGGCGGGCCGGGTGACCAGGCGCTCGGCGTCGTCGGCGGTGTCGTAGAACGCGCCGTCCGGGCCGGCGAACCGGGCCAGCGCCACGTCGAGCAGCTCACCGGCCAGTACCAGCCACCGCCCCTCGCCGGTGAGCTGGTGCATCGCGCAGAACGCCTCGGCGACGCAGCCGTAGTCCTCCAGCACCCCGGCCGGCTCGCCCACGACCTTGTCCCGGGAGACCCGCCGCAGCCGGCCGTCCACGAGATGCACGGTGGCCAGATGCTCGGCGGCCTCCCGCATCGCACCGTCGGAGACGATCAGTACGCCGTCCATCAGGTTCGCGTCCTCGTCGTCGGGCGACACGAGGAGCGTGGCGACCTGCTGGAACTCCGCGACGGCGGTGATCGCGAGCCCGTTCCAGGCGGCCACCACCTTGTCGTCGCGGGCCGGCTGGGGCCGGGTGTCGCGGGCGGCCAGCAGCCGGCCCACCACGTCCTGCCAGCGGGCCCGCACCGCCGGGTCGGCGTCGTCGACGTCCCGCGCCAGCCGCAGCACGCTGGCGCCGTGCTCGAACGTGCCGTCGGCGGTGACGCCGAACAGGTCCGCGGCGAACCGGCCGTCGTCGGGCCCCAGCACCTCGACGAGCTGGTCGGGCGTCCAGACGTAGGTGAGCCCCTCGACGCCCTCGGTGTCCGCGTCGAGCGCGGAGGCGAAGCCCTCCCCGGCGCGGTGCAGCTCGTCGGCGAGGAACCGCGCGGTGTCCCGGGCCACCCGGCGGGCCAGCCGGTCGCCGGTCAGCCGCCAGAGCTGGGTGTAGACGCGCAGCAGCAGCGCGTTGTCGTAGAGCATCTTCTCGAAGTGCGGCACGGTCCAGTGGCCGTCCACCGAGTAGCGGGCGAACCCACCGGCGAGCTGGTCGTTGAGACCGCCGCGGGCCATCGCCTCGCAGGTGTGCCGGACGATCTCCAGGCTGCGCGCCGAGCCGGTGCGCTGGTGGTGCCGGAGCAGGAAGAGCAGGTTCATGTGCGGCGGGAACTTCGGCGCGCCGCCGAAACCGCCGTTCGTCTCGTCGTACTCCCGGGCGAGCTGACTCGCGGCGGCGTCGAGCAGGTCGGCGGTGAGCGGCGCGGTGACGCCGCCGACGGCCTGCGCGCCGCCGATCGCCTCGACCACGGCGGTGCCCTGCCGCAGCACCGCCTCGCGCTGGTCGCGCCAGGCGGTGGCGACCGAGCCGAGCAGGCGGATGAAGTTGGCCCGCGGGAAGTACGTGCCGCAGAAGAACGGGGTGCCGTCCGGCGTGGCGAACACGGTCATCGGCCAGCCGCCCTGCCCGGTCATGGCCTGGGTGGCGGTCATGTAGACCGCGTCCACGTCGGGTCGCTCCTCGCGGTCGACCTTCACGCAGACGAAGTCGTCGTTCATCAACCGGGCCACTGCCTCGTTCTCGAACGACTCGTGTGCCATGACGTGACACCAGTGACACGCCGAGTAACCCACCGAGATCAGCACCGGCACGTCGCGCCGCTTCGCCTCGGCGAACGCCTCGTCGCACCAGGGCCACCAGTCGACCGGGTTGTCGGCGTGCTGGAGCAGATAGGGCGACGTGGCATTGGCGAGTCGGTTCACCACCCGACCTTAGCGAGCACGCGCGGCAGGTGCGGCGCGAGTGCGGCGGCCGGGCCGGGAACCGCCGCCCCGGCCCGGCCGGCGCCTCAACGGGTCAGGGTGAGCGTCGAGGTGTCCCGCACGGTGAACTCGTTCCAGTACTCGAAGTCGCGGACCAGGATCTCGCTGACCGACTGGGCGGTGCCGCGCTGGAACTTGACGTCGGCCGGGTAGGTGGTGGCCGACCACGGCACCACCTGGCCCGGCACGCACGGGATGTGGGGTGAGAAGGAGCCACGCACCATGCCCGCCTTCTTCTGCTCCTGGACCAACTCGCCCGCGATGGAGAAGGAGTCCGCCCGGGTGCAGG
This sequence comes from Micromonospora sp. WMMA1947, assembly GCF_027497355.1. Lineage (NCBI taxonomy): Bacteria > Bacillati > Actinomycetota > Actinomycetes > Micromonosporales > Micromonosporaceae > Micromonospora > Micromonospora sp. WMMA1947. The sequence goes on from NZ_CP114909.1 coordinate 1,009,166, forward strand.
TGATCGACCCGCGGACGGTGGCGACGCCCTTGTTGTCCACCGTCGCCACCGGGTCGACGGTCAGCGTGACGTCGAGTGCCGGCAGCGGAGGCGGGTTCCCGATGTGGATCTCGCCGCGCAGGCCGCCGGCCGCGCCCTCACACCGGATCTCGAAGGTGGCGTCGAAGCGCTCGACGTAGTCGAACGGCCCCCAGTCGGCGTGCAGGACCGTGAACGAGCCGGTGCTCTGCGCGCAGGAGCGTCCCCAACCGCCGTTGTAGAGCTGCAGGCTGGCCGCGTCGCTCCCGTAGACCGGCTGGCTGACGTTCTGGTAGGTGTCACCCGCCTTCAGCGTCTGACCGGCCGGGGCGGAGATGCCCAGGCGCCAGATGTTGTCGGTGTCGCTCCAGAACTCCATCCCGAACCGCCGCTGCTCGCCGCCCCACGCGCTCATCTCGTCGCCGGGCGTCGGTGCGGCGGAGCTGTACGAGTAGGAGTTGCCGGCGGTGATCGGATCACCCGGCTCGCCGGTGACGGCGAACGACCAGGACTGCGCCGGCCGGGCCTGCGCCGGCGCGGACACGACCAGGCCGGCGGCGCCGGTGGTCAGCGCCATGGCCGAGGCGAGCAGGACCCGTCTCCAGGAACGTCTCATCATCGTCCTCCCCGTGTGGACGTCAGCGGGGACGCCTGTCGCGCCCGCCGTACCAGCAGCGTAGGACCGGTCGGGCTCCCTCCGCTGTCCCGTCCACGACGGACGGACCGGTCAGGAGGCGCCGTCGGCACGCAACGGGAAGACGTTGCCCCGGGCGGAGTCGCGCAGCGACCCCAGCACCGCGGCGATCTTGTCGGCGGGCATCGGCTTGAAGAAGTGGTAACCCTGGGCGGCGGTGCAGCCCAGCTCGGCCAGCGCGGTCCGCTGTTCGGCGGTCTCCACGCCCTCCGCCACCACCCGCAGCCCCAGCTCGTGGGCCAGCCCGACGGTGGTCCGGACGATCGCCGCCGCCTCCGGCGAGTCGGCCATCCGGAGCACGAACGAGCGGTCCACCTTCAGCTCGTCGACAGCGATCCGGGTGAGGAACGTCAGTGACGAGAACCCGGTGCCGAAGTCGTCCACGGCGAGCTGCACGCCCATGGCACGCAGCGTGGCCAGCACCTCGTCGATGACCTCCAGCTCGCTCATCACCACCGTCTCGGTGATCTCCAGAACCAGCCGGTGCGGCGGCACCTGATGACGGCGCAGCGCCTCGTCGATCTCGGCGGGCAGCCGCGGGTCGAGCAGGCTGCGCGCGGACAGGTTCACCGAGATCGGCACGTCCAGCCCGTCCCGCGCCCAGCCGGCAGCCACCGCCAGCGCCTTGTCCAGCACGTACCGGGTGAAGCTGCCGAGCTGCTCGCTGTTCTCCACCGGCCGGATGAAGTCGGCCGGCCCGAGCCAGCCCCGGCGCGGATGCCGCCACCGGATCAGCGCCTCCACCCCGGTCGGCGCGCCGGTGGCCAGATCGACAGCCGGCTGCAACGCCAGCACCAGCTGGTCGTCGGCGGCCAGCGCCTCCCGCATCTCCGCGAGCAGCGCCAGGTGGTCGGTGCTCGCCGCGTCGCGGGAGCTGTCGTACGCGGCGACGCTGCCGCCGCCCTCCTTCGCCTGGTACATGGCGATGTCGGCGCGCCGCAGCAGCTCGGTCAGATCGGCCGCGCCCGCGTCGGCGACCACCACCCCCACCGCCACCTCGACGGACATCCGCACCCCGGCCACCTCGGTCGGAGCGGCGAGGCGCTCGGCGACCTCCCGGGCCTGGCGCAGCGCGTACGCCATCGGGGCCACCCGGTCCTCGATCAGCGGCACCGAGGTCAGCAGCAGGGCGAACTCGTCGCCCCCGAGGCGCCCGAGCAGGTCGCCCGGCCGGGTCAGCGCGGCGAGCCGGTTGGAGGTGAGCCGCAGCAGCTGGTCGCCCGCCGAGTGCCCGAGCGTGTCGTTCACCTCTTTGAACTGGTTCACGTCGAGCAGCAGCAGCGCCACCGGGTGGTCGTGCGCGCGCTGCCGCAGCGCCTGGTCCCCCTTCGCCAGCAGCGCCGACCGGTTGAGCAGGCCGGTGAGCTGGTCGTGCACCGCGTCGTACGACGAGCGGGCGGTGACCAGGCGCAGCTCCCGGTGCGTTGCCGCGTCGTGCAGGGCGGCGGCCAGGGCGTCCCCGAAGGCCGCCACGCCGTCGCGTTCCCGCGCGCTCGGCGGCGCGGACCGGGCGAACCGCACCCGCAGCCGGCCGACCTCGGCCGATCCCACCGCGAGGCGTCGCACCAGTTCGTGCTCCCCCGCGCCGGCACCGGCCGACGGTTCCACCTCCCGGTCGCGTACCTGTCCGCCGCGATCGGCCCGGTAGCGGCGCCAGCGCCCCTCGCCCCGGGCCACGTCGACCTCGACCAGTTCCGCGCCGAACAGGGTGAGCGCGCCGGTCACCGCGGCGGTCGCCACGCCGCGCTCGTCGAGCTGGTTGAGCGCGGCGGTGGCCTCGGCGAACGCCCGCCAGGTGCGCCGCTCCTGGTCGGCGCGGAGCCGGTGGCGGTAGGTCTGCTGGAGCAACCACAGCGGTGGCGGCAGGAGCAGCAGCCAGCGCGGGTCGAGTTCGAGCAGCGCGACGACCACCAGACCGACCGCCACGTTGCCGACGAACATCAGCAGCTTGCCGCGCAACGCGGCGAGCAGCGGCGGCCCGATGGCGATGCCGTGCCGCAGGGCGAGCGTGACGGCGCCCAGGAAGGCGGTCGTCAGCAGGTACGCCACCGCGGCGGCGGTGAGCGTGAGCGCCAGCTCCGGGGTGGGCGCGGCGAGCAGCGGTGGGCCCAGCGCGGTGGCCACCGCCGCGGCGAGCGCGGTGGCGGCGGTGAGCGAACCGGCGATCCCCACCAGTTCCAGCGCCGGACGGCGGTCGGAGACCACTGACATCACGGTCCAGGCGGTGCCCACACCGAGCAGGGCGGCGGCCGGGAGCCAGCCGGCCGGCACCAGCCAGAGGCAGACCACCAGCGCCGCCTCGCCCCAGGTGATGCTCACCATGCCCGAGGCCGAACGGAAGCGCAGTCGGGCGAGCTGGGCCACCGCGAACGCGGCGACGGCGATGCCGAACCGCGCCGGACCGGGCAGCGGGTGGTCGGCCGGCAGGTGCGACGGGACGGTGAGGCCGAGCGCGGCGGCCAGCAGACCGGTCAGCGCGACCGCGACGGTGAGAACGACGACGCCCACCGGTGTCCCGCGCAGGCCGATCCGGTCGGGGGAACGGTCGGCCGGCTCGGTGGTCACGGGGCCGCCCCGTCGACGGGTCGGGCCGGGGCATGGTCGGGGGCCGGTGCTGTCGTCGACATCGGCGTCCCCCTTCCGCGCAGGGTCCGGGGCCTGACGGTCCCCCCGGCGGAAGGCTAAGCCAAAGCCGGTGGTCGCAACAGGGGGCGACGACCGACTTCGGCGTGATTCACGCGGTGTTCAGCTGTTCCGGTGCTGCTGGGACCCGTTGGGGGCGTTCGTCGGTGAATCCTGCTCGACGAGCCCGTCTGTCGGATCGACGACTGCGGAATCGGCCCGGCCCGGGGTGCCCTGCTGCGGGAAGCGGTCGGGCAGCCGGCGCAGCCGGGCGTTCATGTTGCGGATCAGCAGGACGGTGACGGTGGCCAGCGCGAGGATGAGGAAGAGGCCCATCGGACCGGCCAGACCACCCGTACGGGTGTCACCGAAGTTGTTCTGCGCGAGCACCTCGACGGTGGTCAGCATGGTGTTCCTCCGATGTGCGACTGAGCACCAGGGTAGACCCCGGCCGGGTCAGTGGGCACGGCACGCCTCACGTACGCCCGCGAACAGGTCCGACTCGGGCAGCGGGCTGTCGACCAGCGACCGGGCGAGTTGGAAGTCCTCCGTCGGCCAGGCGCGCTTCTGCAGCTCCATCGGCACCTGGAACCAGAAGCCGTCCGGGTCGATCTGGGTGGCGTGCGCGCGCAGCGCGTCGTCGCGGACCGGGAAGTAGTCGGCGCACTCGACCCGGGTGGTGATCCGGGCGCCCTTGTCGGGGCGCTCGTCCCAGCGCTTCATCCACTCGCCGTACGGCGACTCGAGCCCGGCGGCGAGCACCGCCTCGTGCAGGCTCATGATCTTGGCGCGGGAGAAGCCCACGTCGTAGTAGAGCTTCAGCGGCTGCCACGGCTCGCCCAGCTCGGGGTGGCGCTCCGGGTCACCGGCCGCGTCGAACGCCGCGACGGTGACCTTGTGGGTCATGATGTGGTCGGGGTGCGGGTAGCCGCCCTCCTCGTCGTACGTGGTGACGACGTGCGGGCGGAACTGCCGCATCAGGCGCACCAGCGGCGCGGCGGCGGCGTCCACGTCCTGGAGGGCGAAACAGCCCTCCGGCAGCGGCGGGAGCGGGTCACCCTCGGGCAGCCCGGAGTCGACGAAACCGAGCCACGCCTGCTCGACGCCGAGGATGGCCCGGGCGGCGTCCATCTCGGCCCGCCGGATGTCACCGATGTTCGCCCAGACGTCGGGGCGGTCCATCTTGGGGTTGAGCACACTGCCCCGCTCACCACCGGTGGCGGTGACGACCAGGACGTCCACCCCCTCGGCGACGTATTTCGCCATGGTGGCGGCGCCCTTGCTCGACTCGTCGTCGGGATGGGCGTGCACCGCCATGAGACGTAGCTGTTCTGCCACCTTCGGCACTCCTCGTCTGTGCCCGCCGACCGACCCCCGGGCCGGGCGGCTGACCTGCCGGAATCTCCCCCCGCGCCCGCGAAAGCCCCCGTGACGGCCGGCCGGGGAGCCCGCCACCGGAGTGGCCAGGGCCACGCCCGCCGGTCGAGGCCGACCTGCCATCCTTGACTCAGCGCCGGGCTGGGAAGATGGACCTAGCCATTCTTGCCGATGCCGCCGACAACAACGCCAGGAGATACCCGCCGGTGAGCGAGACGCACACCACAGTCGCCGCGGAGGCGCCGGTCTTCCCGCCGGGCCGCTACGGCCGCCGCCGGGAGCCGGGTCGCCGCCGGCCTGTCCTGCTCGCCCTGACGGTGACCGTCCTGCTCGCCGTCCTCGGGCTGGGCGCGGCGAAGCTCTACTACCAGTACGGCGACCCGGAGTACCAGGGCGAGATGATCAGCTACTCCGACATCACCGACTCCCGCGTGACAGTCGACTTCCGGGTCACCGTGCCGCCGGGCGGTTCCGCCACCTGTCTGCTGCGGGCCCGCTCGCACGACGGCGCCCAGGTGGGCACCGCCGAGACCACGGTGACCGCGGAGCCGGGCCAGCGCCACATCCGGACCCGCCAGGAGGTGCCCACGAGCGCCCGGCCGTTCATCGGTGAGGTGGTGCGCTGCCGGCCGGCCGGCTGAGCCGGAGCGCCGGCGAGCCGCCGGCAACCGCACCCCGGTCCCGTCGCCGGCACCCGGGGTGATTGATCACACCTCGACGCGTACGGCACTGGTAGCCTTGCAAGTTCACCTGTCAGCCAGTCCGCACCAACCGAGGAGACCGCCTGTGTCCACAAATGGAAACGAGGCGCCCGCCACCTGGCTGTCCCAGGACGCCTACGACCGTCTGCAGGCCGAGCTCGACGAGCTGATCGCCAACCGGCCGGTCATCGCCGCCGAGATCAACGCCCGGCGCGAGGAGGGCGACCTGCGGGAGAACGGTGGCTACCACGCCGCCCGCGAGGAGCAGGGCAAGGCCGAGGGCCGCATTCTCTACCTCAAGGAGCTGCTGCGCACCGCCAAGGTCGGTGAGGCTCCGGACACCGACGCGGTCTCGCCGGGCATGGTCGTGAAGATCTACTTCGACGACGACGCCGACGACAGCGAGACGTTCCTGCTCGGCTCCCGGGAGATCGCCTCCACCACCGACCTCACGGTCTACAGCCCCGAGTCCGCGCTCGGCAAGGCCATCCTCGGCGGCAAGGCGGGGCAGACCTGCACCTACACCGCTCCGAGCGGCGCCGATATCAAGGTGACCATCGTCTCCTTCGAGCCGTACAGCGGCTGACCCCTCCGGACCCGCGCCGGATGGCTCGGGTCCCGAACCCGACCGAGGCTGACAGGCCCTCCTCGGACCCGAGCCGCACACCCGAACGCCCCGACCGGATCATCCGGCCGGGGCGTTCGTGTTCCGCTGTGACGGTCGCGTGCCGCCGGGGGCTCAGCCCTCGCCGGTGAAGACCACCTGGTAGCCGCTGGCCCGCAGCGCGCTGATCAGGGTGTCCGAGTGCTCCACCCCGCGGGTCTCGACGGACAGGGCCACCTCCACCTCGCCGAGGCGCAGGTGCGGGTTGGCGCGCTGGTGCACCACGTCCACCACGTTGGCCCGGTGCTCGGCGATCTCGCCGAGCATCGAGGCGAGCTGGCCGGGCCGGTCCGTGCAGCGCACGGTGATCCGCAGGAACCGGCCGGCCGCCGCCAGGCCGTGCTCGATCACCCGGAGCATGAGCAGCGGGTCGATGTTGCCCCCGGAGAGCACCGCGACCACCGGCGTGTCCACCTCGACCGCGCCGGCCAGCAGCGCCGCGACGCCCACCGCGCCGGCCGGCTCGACGACCTGCTTACCGCGCTCGAGCAGCGTCAGCAGCGCCCGCGAGATGTCCTCCTCGGAGACCGTGACGACGTCGTCGACGAGCTTGCGGACGTGGGTGAAGGTCAGCTCGCCCGGACGGCCGACGGCGATCCCGTCCGCGATCGTCGCGAACGAGGGCAGCCGCAGCGGCTCGCCGGCCCGCAGCGAGGGCGGGAAGGCGGCGGCGCTCGCCGCCTGGACCCCGATCACGCGTACGTCGGGACGCAGCGCCTTGGCCGCCACCGCCATGCCCGAGACCAGCCCGCCGCCGCCCACCCCGGTCACGATGGTGCGCACGTCCGGGCACTGTTCGAGGATCTCCAGCGCCACGGTGCCCTGCCCGGCGATGACGTCCGCGTGGTCGAACGGGTGGATGAACACCGCTCCGGTCCGCTCGGCGAAGGTCTGCGCCGCGACCAGCGACTCGTCCACCGTGTTGCCGACCAGCTCGACCTGCGCGCCGTACCCCTTCGTGGCGGCGACCTTCGGCAGCGGCGCGTTCACCGGCATGAAGACGGTGGCGTGCGCGCCGACCAGCCCGGCGGCCAGCGCCACGCCCTGGGCGTGGTTGCCGGCGCTCGCCGCGACCACGCCGCGGGACCGCTCCTCGGCCGAGAGCCGGGAGATCCGCACGTACGCGCCGCGCACCTTGTACGACCCGGCGCGCTGAAGGTTCTCGCACTTGAGCCAGACCGGCCCGCCGAGCGCGGCGCTGAGCGGCCGGGACGGCTCCAGCGGGGTGGTACGGGTGACACCGGCGAGCAGTTCCCGCGCGGCCTGTACGTCGGCGAGACCGACCAGTTCCGTCATGCCCCGATCGTGCCACCCGGGGCGGGCGGAACCTGCGGCGACGTCGGCGCAACCGGCATCGGCGCGGCGGGCGCGGGCCGGCCCGGTTGACCGGGCCAGGCGGACTGGCCGGGCCAGGCGGACTGGCCGGGCCACACCGGCACGGCGCGGGCGAGCCGGTCCTGCTGGGCGGCGGAGATCCGGCGAACCAGCACGACGAACGCGATCCCGGCGACCAGGCAGGCCACCGCCGGCACCAGCCGGGGCGCGAGCGCCTCCTCGTAGTAACGCACGTACGTGCCGAACTCCGCGTCGTTGCGGGGCAGCTCGGTCAGCCGGTCGTACCGCTGCTCCTCGGCCCGCGCGACGAACCGGTCGCCGATCAGGAACACCAGCCAGCTCGCCCACCACACCCCGACCAGCCACGACTGGCGGCGCTGCCACACACTGTTGCGGAGCAGGTCGCCGAGCACCCGGGCCGGTACGACGAGGTTGGCGAACGGCACCAGCCACCCGGCGATCGCCCACGCCGGGCCGAGGTTCGGCACCGCGCCCGGGAAGGCGTCCAGGTTCTTGCGCGCCCGCCACGTCCAGATCACCACGAGCGTCCCGGCGGTCAGGATGGCGAGCAGGTACGGCAGCGAGAACAGCACCTCGGCCAGCACCGCGCCCAGCAGCACGTCCCGGTCGAGCTGCTCCGCGGCCGAGCGGGCCAGCCGGGCGCCGAGCAGCGGGAACAGCGCCGTCAGCAGGTAGCACAGCACTGTCGTGCCGACCGCGACGCAACCGGCGGTGCCCAGCCCGCGTACGCCGTACGTGGGCGTGCCGGGGCTCACGGCGGGCTGACCGACGCGGGTGCCGCAGCGCAGGCACTCCTCATGCGCCGGGGACGTGGCGTCCCCGCAGGTCTGGCAGTTCATCGGGGACCGTCCGAGATGGTGTGCGCGACAGGAGTGCGCCCACGCTAGACGATCACGCGGTGGCCGGCGACCCCGTTCCGACGCGGGGATAGCCGGGGGCGTGCCGTGCCCAGGGCGCCTGCATCTCGAACTGGCCGGCCACACCGAGCAGCAGCAGTTCCGAGCCGGGCGGGCCGACGAACTGCACGCCCACCGGCAGCCCGTCCGGGCGGCGGCCGACCGGCACCACGATCGACGGCAACCCGGCGATGTTCCACGGCGCCGCGTACGGGGCGTACCTGATGTTGGTCGACATGTTCGCCAGCCAGGAGCGGCCGGACCACCCGGCGGCCTCCGGCGGCGGCCCGGCCAGCGCCGGGGTGAGCAGCAGGTCGATCGAGTTGTCCGCGAAGAAGTGCACCGACCGTTCGCGCCAGGCGGCCCGGTCGGCCTCCCGCACGTACCCCCGGCGTTGTGCCCACTCGCCGAGCGTGACGTGCCGGCGGCTGCGTCGCTGGAGCCGGCGCGGGGCCACCCCGGCGGCGCGCACGTCGGCGGCGGCGGCCGCGAACCACGTGGCGATGCCCTGGAGGCCGAGCCGGGTCGGGTAGACCGGGTCGGCGGGCACGGTGTCGTGCCCGGCGGCGGCGAGCAGCCGGCCGGCGGCGGCGACCGCGTCCCGGTTCGGCGCGTCCGGCGAGACGCCGCGCACCGGCGAGCGCAGCGAGACACCCACCCGCAGCCGCTCCGGCGGGACCAGCTTGTCCGGCCGGCGCCCGGCCAGCACCGAGAAGCCGACCGCCGCGTCGGCGACGGTGCTGGTGAGCATGCCGTGCTCGGTGAGGCCGAACCAGTCGTCCGCGCCGAGCTGGCAGGGCACCACGCCCCGGCCGGGCTTGAGCCCGACCAGGCCGCAACAGGCCGCCGGGATGCGGATCGACCCGAGACCGTCGTTGCCGTGGGCCATCGGCACCAGCCCGGCGGCCACCGCGGCGGCCGCGCCGCCGGAGGAGCCACCCGGGGTACGCGCCTTGTCCCACGGGTTGCGGGTCACCCCGGTGTCGTCGTCGGTGAGGGCCCACAGGCCCAGCTCCGGCATCCGGGTCACGCCGAGGATGACAGCGCCCGCGCCGCGCAGCCGCCGGACCACCTCGTGGTCGGCCTCCGCCACCTCGGTACGCATCGCGGCCGACCCGTTCCAGGTGGGCAGGCCGGCCACCGGCGTGTTCTCCTTGACCGCCACCGGCACCCCGGCTAGCGGCAGGTTCGCCAGTTCCTCCTGCTCGTCGACCTTCTCCGCCTCGGTGATCGCCTCGCCGCCGCGTACCGTGCGGAACGCGGCCAGCTCGGCGTCGACCCGGGCGACGTGGTCCAGGTGGTCGGCCACCACCTGGGTGGCGGAGACGTCGCCACGGCGTACCGCCCGGGCGATCTGTTTCGCGGTCGTCCCGACCCAGGTCGTCGGCAAGATGTCCGGCACTGCCACCCTCCCCAACCAGCGGTCAGCCCAGGGCCTGCTCCAGATCGGCGAGCAGGTCGTCGACCGTCTCGATGCCGACAGACAGTCGCACGAGATCGCCGGGAACTTCAAGCGGCGAGCCCGCAGCGCTCGCGTGTGTCATCCGGCCCGGGTGCTCGATCAGGGACTCCACGCCGCCCAGCGACTCGGCGAGCACGAACAACCGCGCCCGGTTGCAGATCTGGACCGCGTGCTCCTCGCCGCCCGCCGCGCGGAACGAGATCATGCCGCCGAACCGGCGCATCTGCTTGGCGGCCACCTCGTGGCCGGGGTGCGACGGCAGGCCCGGGTAGATGACCTGGGCGACCTTGGCGTGTCCGTCCAGGTAGGCCGCGATCCGCTCGGCGTTGTCGCAGTGCCGGTCCATCCGTACCCCGAGGGTCTTGATGCCGCGCAGGGTGAGCCAGGCGTCGAACGGGCCGTTGACCGCGCCCATCGCGTTCTGGTGGTAGCGCAGCTCCTCGCCGAGCGCCCGGTCCGCCGCGACCAGCGCGCCGCCGACCACGTCGGAGTGCCCGCCGACGTACTTGGTGGTGGAGTGGACCACGACGTCCGCGCCGAACGCGATCGGCTGCTGGAGGTACGGCGAGGCGAACGTGTTGTCGACCACCAGCAGCGCCCCGGCGTCGTGCGCCACGGCGGCGAGCGCCGCGATGTCGGCGATGCCGAGCAGCGGGTTGGTCGGCGTCTCCACCCACACGATCCTGGTGGTGCCCGGGCGGATCGCCGCCCGCACGGCGTCCGGGTCGGAGACCTTCGCCGGGGTGTACGCCAGGCCCCAGCGCTCGGCCACCTTGGCGAACAGCCGGTACGTCCCGCCGTACGCGTCGTCCGGGATCACCACGTGGTCGCCCGGCTTGCAGACGGTCCGCAGCAGCGTGTCCTCGGCGGCCAGGCCGCTGGCGAAGGCGAGCGCCACCGGGCCGCCCTCCAGCGCGGCCAGGCACTCCTGGAGCGCGTCGCGGGTGGGGTTGCCGGAGCGGCTGTACTCGTAGCCCTCGCGGGGCGCGCCGACGGCGTCCTGGGCGTACGTGCTGGTCTGGTAGATCGGAGGGATCACCGCACCGGTGCGGGCCTCCGGGTCCTGACCGGCGTGGATGGCGAGTGTCTCGAAGCCGTGCCTCATGCCGCAGACGTTAGTCCCCCGCCCGGTCCCGCTCCCGGCAACCCGGCGCGAGTCACAACCGCGAAGGTGTCGGGGCGGTCGGCCATACTGGTCCGGTGAGTACGACCGGGGCGCTCCCCTCTCGCCTGCACGGCGTCGCCGACCGGATCCCGGCCTCGCTGGGTCTCCTGAGCGGCCCGCGGTCGGGGCGGGTCAGCTTGCCCGTGCGCCTCGCCTGGTCGGGCCCCGCCGACTACGACGTGGGTGACCCCGGTGAGCGGCTGACCCTCTACTGCCTCCTGCTGGACTGCGGCCAGCGGGACGACATCATCAGGTACGTCGACGCCGGGCTGCTCCGCCAGGACTGGCCACGTATCCGGCGCTTGACCGCACGCCGGGTGATCCGGCTCTGGGAGCGGCAACTGCCCGATCTCGTCGCCGGGTGATGGACGCGCTGCACCGTCGCCTGCTGGAGATCGGTTTCGCTGCTGGTGACGACCTGGGGTTGATGCTCGCCGGCGGCTATGCCATGTGCGCCCACGACCTGGTCGACCGACCCTCCCAGGACATCGACTTCGCCACGGCCGCCGCGCTGCCGCTCGACGCCGTGACGGATCGCCTCGCCGCCGCCTACGTCGCGGCCGGGTTCTCCGCTCGGATCATCGAGTCGACGCCGCGCATGGCTCGCCTGCTGATCTCGGACGACACCTCCTCGTGCGAAGTCGACCTGCTCAAAGAGGCGCTCGCGCCGCCCGCCCGCATGGCGCTGGGCCCGGTGCTGGCGTTCGAGGATGCGGTCGGGCTGAAGGTCCGGGCGCTGCACGACCGTGCCGCGCACCGGGACTACATCGACGTCCGCGCAGCCTCAGAGCGGCTCACCTGGTCGGAGCTGGAGCACCTCGGCGCCCGGCACACCGCCGGCTTCTCGTTGGACGAACTGGCCGACCGGCTGGGTGGTGTGACGGAGCGGGACAGCCGGACATTCCGTTCGTACGGACTCACCGAGCAGCAGGTCGACGAGTTGCGCGGATGGGCGCTGCGATGGGAGGCGGACATCCGGGCTCGCCTCGCCAACGGCGAGACCGGCCCGACCGGCATCCCCGAAGACGACTGGGACGCCTACCTCGACCGCGCCTGACCAACGGCCGGCCTTCTCGTCGATCATGAGGTTGACGGTGGTTGGGGTCCGATTTGTCGCAGCCAACCTCATGATCAACGCTCGCCCGGAGGTGGGGTGGGCGGGCCGGGCCTAGGGTGGGCGGATGAGCGGGTGCGTGTTCTGCGGGATCGTGGCGGGCGAGGTGCCGGCCTTCCGGGTGACCGACGAGCCGGACGGGGTCGCGTTCCTCGACACCCGGCCGGTGTTCAAGGGACACGTGCTGGTGGTGCCCCGCACCCATCTGGTCACCCTGTCCGACCTGCCGGCCGACGTGCTGCCCGGCTACTTCCGGCTGGTGCAGCGCATCGCCGTGGCCGTGGAGTCCGGTCTGGGCTCCGGCGGGACGTTCGTGGCGATGAACAACCGGGTGTCCCAGTCGGTTGCGCACCTGCACACCCACGTGGTGCCCCGGACCAAGGGCGACGGCCTGCGCGGCTTCTTCTGGCCGCGTACCCGGTACGCCGACGACGCCGAGGCGACGGAGTTCGCCGGGCGGATCTCGGCGGCGCTGGCCTGACACCGGCGTGGGCGGGTAAGGAACCGGGGGGCGACGCTGTTGCACACGCTGGGAAAGCCAAGAGAGGAGTCCCACCGTGTTCCTCCGCCGCATGAAGGCCGAAATGATCTCTCCTGACCAGGCCCTGCCGGGCCGTCCGATCGCGATGCCGATCGCCGACCGGCACGAGGTGCTGCCGTCGACGTTGAAGGGCCCGTTCCCCGAGGGCGCGCAGGTCGCCGTCTTCGGCATGGGCTGCTTCTGGGGTGCCGAGCGGCTGTTCTGGACCCTCCCCGGCGTGATCACCACGTCGGCCGGTTACGCGGGCGGGTACACCACCAACCCGACGTACGAGGAGGTCTGCTCGGGTATGACCGGGCACGCCGAGGTGGTCCAGGTGGTCTACGACCCGTCGAAGATCGCCTACGAGGACCTGCTGAAGGTCTTCTGGGAGAACCACGACCCGACCCAGGGCATGCGCCAGGGCAACGACGTGGGCACCCAGTACCGCTCGGCGATCTACACCACCACCGACGAGCAGGCCGCCGTCGCGAAGGCGTCGCGGGACGCGTTCGCGCCGATCGTGGCCCGGGCCGGCAAGGGTGAGATCACCACCGAGATCGCCCCGCTCGGCGACTACTACTTCGCCGAGGACTACCACCAGCAGTACCTGGCCCCGACGAAGAACCCGAACGGCTACTGCAACCACGGACCGAACGGGCTGAGCTGCCCAGTCGGCGTGGCCCGCATCGCGTAGTCAGACGGAGCACTGCCCCACTCGGGCCCTCGTCCCTCAGGGACGAGGGCCCGAACGCGCCACTGTCAATCGGTGGCTCGGGGATGGCCGGTTCCGGCGTGCTTGATCCAGCAGGTTCGGGTCTGGTCGTCGACCAGGTACCAGATGCGGCCGCCGGCGGTGACCTCGTACTGCCACTGCGACAGAGCCCTACCGTTGTGCACCGCGGTGGCGAGGGAGCCCTTGAGGGGGTGCTGGCGGCTGGTCGGCGGAGACGGGCACGGGTGCGCCTCGATCGCGTCGAACGCGCCGCGGGTGTTCGACGCAGCCTGCCGGCACAGCTCCTCCCAGCCCTTGGCCGCGTCATTGGTGGCGAAACGCAGGGTGTACCCACCGGGTCGGGGTGGCGGGGCAGCGCGGTCGCCGCGCTTCGCGCTCACTCGCCGGTCGGGCGCGTGACCGGCCCGAAGTCGTCGGCGCTGGGCGCGGACAGGATCCGATGCAGGTCGGGATCGGCGTGCACCTCGGCGGTGTGCCGCCATTCCGCGAGCAGCTGGGACACCGCCGCGGTGCTGCCGACAGCGGCTGCGGCCTCGGCCGTGGCGATGAACTCATCGGTCATCTGCTCGGCGTCCCCCTGCGGGAGAAACCGCATCCAGGGCAGCACGGTCGGGAGCGTCTCCCGGACCAGGGCCGGCTCTCGCCGCGCCAGGCCGGCCAGCAGCCGCGCGGTCAGATCGACCACCGCCCCTTCGGCCTCAGCCCGTTCGGCGGACATCAGCACCAGGTCGGCGGCGTCCCGGCGACGCAGCCGCAGTGCCCGGGTACGGGCCAGTCGTTCCGCGGTTTCCGTGGGCTGGCGCAGCAACTCGGAGAACGGCACCGATTCCAAGGGCATCGACATGACATCAATACTACTTCAGAAGTAACACGCTGCGGCATTCCTCACACCCACGCGGGTGCCGAATCCGGACATCTGGTGGAGTGCGGCAGGAACAGCAGGCGTGACAGGCACCCACCCTGCGTGACGGCGCATCGTAGCAAGCTGTCACACGTTCGTCATCGTCTCAACAGGCGAACTGCAACATGCTCTGGCAGCATTGGCTCGTATGTGCGGACTTGCGGGAGAGTTCCGCCGTGACGGTTCACGCGCCGATGTCTCGGCCGTGGAGCGGATGGCGGCCACGATGAGTGACCGAGGGCCCGACGACAGCGGCGTCTGGTCGCAGGGCCCGACAGCGCTGGGACACCGGCGCCTGAAGATCATCGACCTGTCCGCGGCGAGCGGCCAACCCATCGTTGACGCCGCCGCCGGACTGACCGGCGTCTTCAACGGCTGCATCTACAACTACCGGGAACTGCGCGCCGAGCTGCAGGCCAAGGGCCACCGCTTCTTCTCGTCCGGGGACAGCGAAGTAGTGGTCAAGGCGTACGCCGAGTGGGGGCTCGACTTCGTCGACCACCTGATCGGCATGTTCGCGGTCGCGATCAGCGAGCGCGACACCGGCCGCCTGGTGCTGGCCCGGGACCGCCTCGGCATCAAGCCGCTCTACCTGGCCGAGAGCCCCGGCGTGGTGCGTTTCGCCTCCACCCTGCCGGCGCTGCTCGCCGGTGGCGGCATCGACACCACCATCGACCGGGTGGCGCTCGCCCACTACCTGAGCTTCCACAGCATCGTGCCGCCGCCGCGCACCATCCTCGCCGGCGTCACCAAGCTGCCGCCGGCCACGGTCCGGGTGTACGAGGCGGACGGCTCCACCCACGAGCGGGTGTACTGGGACCCGACCTTCGGCCGTGCCGCCGAGCGGGCCGGCTGGTCCGAGCGGGACTGGCAGGACGCGCTGCTCGACTCGCTGACCACCGCCGTACGCCGCCGCATGGTGGCCGACGTCCCGGTGGGCGTGCTGCTCTCCGGCGGCCTCGACTCCAGCCTGGTCGTCGCGCTGCTGGCCGGCGAGGGGCAGGCCCGGTCCGGCCTGGCCACGTTCTCCATCGGCTTCGACGCGGTCGGCGGCCGGGAGGGCGACGAGTTCGTCTACTCCGACCTGGTGGCGAAGACGTTCGGCACCGACCACCACCAGATCCGGGTGCCCACCGGTGACCTGCTGCCGCCGCTGGAGGCCGCCGTCGCGGCCATGAGCGAGCCCATGGTCAGCCACGACTGCGTCGCGTTCTGGCTGCTCAGCCAGGAGGTCGCGAAGCACGTCAAGGTGGTCCAGTCGGGCCAGGGCGCGGACGAGATCCTGGGCGGCTACCACTGGTACCCGCCGCTCGCGGGGGTGGACCGGGAGCAGGCGCTCGAGACGTACGCAAAGGCGTTCTTCGACCGCGACGCGGCCGGACTGGCCCGGGTGCTCAACCCGGCGTGGCTGGCCGACGGCGATCCGGCGCGGGAGTTCGTGGCCGCGCACCTGGGCCGCGCGGGCGCGCAGACCGCCGTCGACGCCGGCCTGCGGATCGACACCCAGGTCATGCTGACCGACGACCCGGTGAAGCGGGTCGACAACATGACCATGGCGCACGGGCTGGAGGCCCGGGTGCCGTTCCTCGACCACGAGTTCGTCGAGCTGGCCGCGAGCTGCCCGCCGGAGCTGAAGCTGGCCCAGGGCGGCAAGGGCGTGCTCAAGGAGATCGGTCGCCGGGTCCTGCCGCACGAGGTCATCGACCGCCCCAAGGGCTACTTCCCGGTGCCCGGCCTCACCCACCTGGAGGGCAAGCTCCTCGACCGGGTACGCGACGCGCTCACCGCCCCGGAGGCGCGCCGACGTGACCTGTTCCGCGCCGACTACGTCGACGCGCTGCTCGCCGACCCGAATGCCGAACTGACCCCGTTGAACGGAAACAAGCTGTGGCAACTGGGACTCCTGGAAATGTGGCTCCAGAGCCACGGAATCGACTGACCGTGACCGACACCCTCGCCACCGGAACGGCGCGTACCGACCGGGAACGGGTGCTGGGCCGGCGCCGGGAACGCACCGGCCCGGGCGGTGACCCGATCGCACCGGGTACGCCGGAGCCGCGGCAGCCGGAGACCGCGTCCACCGACGCCTCGGGCGTGGTGCTGGACTGCGGCTGGGGCCGGCTCGTGTTCGGGCAGACGTTCGACGACCAGGTGCACGTCGCAGACGTGCTGCGCTCCGAGGCGGTCGGCGCCCGGGACATCTGCATCTACCTGCGCGATCCGCACGTGCTGGTGTCCCGGCTGCCGGACGAGCTGTTCATCGACCCGTCGCTGACGTACCGGCTGCCGCTGGGCGCGAAGCGGCCCGCCGCCACCGAGGGCGGTGACGTGCCCGGGCTGACCGTCCGGCCGCTGCGCGACGCCGCCGACGCCGAGGCGGTGAACCGGATCTACGCGCGCAACGGCATGGTCACCGCCCCGGTCGAGGTGCTGGTGGACAACGCCGGCACGGACCGGTTCCTGCACCTGGTGGCCGAGGACGCCACCGGTGAGGTGGTCGGCACCATCACCGGCGTGGACCACGTCGCGGTGTTCGGCGACCCGGAGAACGGCGCCAGCCTGTGGTGCCTGACGGTGGACTTCAACACCGCCCCGCCCGGCACCGGGCAGGCGCTGCTCACCGCGCTCGCCGACCGGCTCGACGGGCGTGGACGGGCGTTCGTGGACCTGTCCGTGCTGGCCGAGAACGCGGGCGCGATCCGGCTGTACGAGCGCCTCGGCTTCCACCGCACCGGCACGCTCTGCGTGAAGCGGAAGAACCCGATCAACGAGCGCCTGTTCCTGCCCGCCATGCCCGAGGGGTACGACGAGCTGAACCCGTACGCGAAGATCGTCGCGGACGAGGCGATGCGCCGCGGCATCCGGGTCGAGGTGACCGACCCGAACTGGGGTGAGCTGAAGCTGACCACCGGCGGCCGGACCATCCACACCCGCGAGTCGCTGTCGGAGCTGACCTCGGCGGTGGCGATGAGCCGCTGCGACGACAAGCGGGTGACCCGGCGCATCCTCACCGAGGCGGGGCTGTCGGTGCCGCGCGGCCGCACGGCCACCGGCGAGCCCGACGACGTCGCGTTCCTGAACGACGTGGGCCCGGTGGTGGTCAAGCCGGCGCGGGGCGAGCAGGGCAACGGCATCACCGTCGGCGTGCGTACGCCGGAGGCCCTGACCGCGGCCGTCGAGCTGGCCCGCCGGTTCTGCCCGGACGTGCTGATCGAGGAACTGCGCGCGGGCGAGGACCTGCGGGTCGTGGTGATCGACCACGAGGTGGTCGCCGCCGCGGTCCGCCGCCCGGCGCAGATCACCGGCGACGGGGTGCACGACATCACCGAGCTGATCGAGCGGCAGAGCCGCCGCCGGGCCGCCGCCACCGGCGGTGAGTCCCGCATCCCGGTCGACGACATGACCCGCGAGGTGGTGGCGGAGGCCGGGTACCGGATGCACGACGTGCTCCCGGAGGGCGAGGTGCTCGCGGTCCGCCGGACGGCCAACCTGCACACCGGCGGCACGATCCACGACGTGACCGCCGAGCTGCACCCGGCGATCGCCGAGGCGTGCGTCACCGCGAGCCGGGCGCTGGACATCCCGGTCACCGGGCTGGACCTGCTGGTTCCCGCCCCGGACCAGCCGGAACACGTGTTCATCGAGGCGAACGAGCGGCCCGGACTGGCCAACCACGAGCCGCAGCCCACCGCCGAGCGTTTCGTCGACCTGCTCTTCCCGGGTACCCGGGCACCGCAGCGACTCTGGTCGCCGGCCGGTGCGGCAAGCTCTGGGGCATGACCGCACGCAAGCCCCAACCGCTCAAGCTCGACCTCGACTACCTCCGCCAGGTGCTGGTGGAGCTGCTGGAGATCCCCAGCCCGTCGGGGCGCACCGACCACATCCAGCAGTACGTCGGCGAGCGGCTCTCCGCGATCGGGATCAGCTCCACGCTGACCCGTCGCGGGGCGCTGAGCGCCTGCCTGCCCGGTCCCCGGGAGACCGGCGCCGACCGGGCGATCGTGGTGCACACCGACACCATCGGCGGCATGGTGAAGCGGCTCAAGGAGAACGGGCGGCTGGAGGTCAACCCGATCGGTACGCACAGCGCCCGCTTCGCCGAGGGCGCCCACGTGCGGATCTTCACCGACGACCTGGAGCGGGTCGTCACCGGCCAGGTGCTGCCGCTGAAGGCGAGCGGCCACCGCTACAACGAGGCAGTCGACCTTCAGGGCGTCGGCTGGGAACTGGTCGAGGTGCGGGTGGACGAGCCGGTGCACGACGAGGCCGGGCTGCGGGCGCTCGGCATCGACGCCGGGGACTTCGTCGCGTTCCTGCCCAACCCCACGATCACCCCGAACGGGTACGTCAAGTCCCGGCACCTGGACGACAAGGCGGGCGTGGCGGCGGTGCTGACCGCGTTCAAGGCGATGGTCGACGCCGGGATCACCCCGGCGGTCACCGCGCACCTGCTGGTCACCGTCACCGAGGAGATCGGCCACGGCGCCAGCCACGGGCTGGACCCGGACGTCGCGGAGATCGTCTCGGTGGACGCGGCGGTGGTCGCGCCGGGCCAGCAGTCCCGGGAGACCGCTGCGACACTCGCGATGGGCGACGGGGTCGGCCCGTTCGACTACCACCTGACCCGCAACCTCGCCTCGATCGCCAAGGAGCACGGCGTCGACCTGGTCCGGGACGTGTTCGACTACTACCGCTCGGACGTGGCCGCCGCGGTCGAGGCCGGCGCGCACGCCCGGGTCGCGCTGCTCGGGTTCGGCGTGGACGCCACCCACGGCCACGAGCGCACCCACCTCGACGGCCTGCACCAGCTCACCCAGCTGCTCTGCCTCTACCTGCAGAGCCCGCTGGTCTTCCCCGAGTGGGACGCCGAGCCGGAGGGCGACCTGGCCGACTTCCCGTCGCTCGCCGTGCAGCCGGCGAACGAGGAGGGCCCGCGCGAGGGCCCGATCGGCCTGGACTGACCGGGGCCTGTGATCGAAATCCGTTGCCGCGGCCGCCGCGTAGTGGATAGCGTGGCGGTACACGGGAAAGGAGGTGGTCCAGACTTGTATAGCAATCGGACTCGTGAGGTGGCTGTCCGCTAGCCGCTGTCCTCGACAGTGAAAACTCGCCCGCCGCGAGGCGGGCACCTGCAGGATCGTCGAGACCGTGTGGCAGCGGTGCGGCGAAACCACGACAGCCACCCGACCCCCGGGGTGCCGGCCCAGTCCAGCCGGCCCGCGCGCGAGCGCGGAAGCCCCGGGGGTCGCTTTTTGCGCTCGGGAGGGTGCGGTGTCCATGCGTGAGCTGGTGGTGCTCGGTACGGCCAGCCAGGCCCCGACCCGGCAGCGCAACCACAACGGCTACCTGCTGCGCTGGGACGACGAGGTGATCCTCTTCGACCCGGGCGAGGGCAGTCAGCGGCAGATGCTGCACACCGGGATCACCGCCACCGACCTGACCCGGATCTGCGTCACCCACTTCCACGGCGATCACTGCCTCGGCCTGCCCGGCACGATCCAGCGCCTCTCGCTGGACCGCGTACCGCGCCCGGTGGCGGTGCACTTCCCGGCCGGCGGCGCCGAGTACTTCGCCCGGCTGCGCCACGCCTCCAGCTTCTACGAGACCGCCGAACTCGCCGTCGAACCGATCGACACCGACGGGCAGCGGATCACGCTGGGCATCGGCACGCTTGAGGCCCGCCGGCTGCGGCACCCGATCGAGACGTACGGGTACCGCCTGGTCGAGCCGGACGGCTGCCGGATGCTGCCGGAGCGGCTGGCCGCGTACGGCATCGCCGGTCCGGACGTGGGGCAGCTGCTGCGCGACGGCCACCTGGACCGCGACGGACGCCGCGTCACCCGCGACGAGGTGAGCGTGACCCGGCCGGGGCAGCGGTTCGCGTTCGTGATGGACACCGGGCTCTGCGACGGCGTGTACGCGCTGGCCGAGCACGCCGACCTGCTGGTGATCGAGTCGACGTTCCTGGAGTCGGAGGCGGCGCTCGCCGCCGAGGTCGGGCACCTCACCGCCGGCCAGGCCGCGCGGGTGGCGGCCGAGTCGGGGGTACGCACGCTCGTGCTCACCCACTTCTCCCAGCGGTACGCCGACCCGCGCCGCTTCCACGACGAGGCCAGGGAACACTTCACCGGTGATCTGGTGATCGCCGAGGATCTCCAGACGGTTCCGGTGCCGCCCCGGCGGGTACCGTCGCCCGGGTGACGATCTCCCTACGTTCCGCGACCGAGGCCGACCTGATGGCGGTCGGCGCCCTGCACCAGCGTTCCCGGGTGGCGGCGTACTCGTCGTTCCTGCCGCCCGAGTCGCTGGCCGACCCGACGCCGGAGGCGATGGGCCGCTACTGGGTGGAGCGGCTGACCTGGGAGGGCGCCGACCACCGGATGACAGTGGCCGAGCGGGACGGGCGGCTGGTGGGGTTCAGCTACCTCGGGCCGGACGACGAGGGCGACCCGGCGACCGGGCTGCTGAACGCGATCCACCTGGAGCCGTCCGAGCGGGGCCGGGGCACCGGACGGGCGCTGATGGTGGACGCGCTGGACGCGATGCGGGCCCGGGGATGGACGCGCGCGGTGCTATGGGTGCTGCGGGACAACGCCCACGCGCGCCGGTTCTACGAGCGCGGCGGCTGGACCGCGACCGGTGAGCAGCGGGACGAGCACATCGGTGCGGCGCTCGTCCCCCAGCTCCGCTACGCCCGCCGGGTGTAAGGAAGGGCCCCTTATTAACGCCTCCGGTAGAGGAAGGGCCCCTTGTTAACACCCGGTGTTAACAAGGGGCCCTTCCTTACAAGCAGGGTCAGCGGGCGCCCAGGTGGGCGAGCAGGTCCTGCCGGGTCAGCACGCCCTTGGGCTTGCCGTCGACCAGCACCAGCGCGGCGTCGGCCTTCTCCAGCAGACCGACCGCCTCGCTCACCGGCTGGCCGCCGCCGATCATCGGCAGCGGCTCGCCCATGTGCCGCTCGATCGTGTCGTGCAGGTGGGCCTGGCCGGTGAACAGGGCGTCGAGCAGGTCCTTCTCCGCGATCGAACCGGCCACCTCACCGGTCACCACCGGCGGCTCGGCCTTCAGCACCGGGAGCTGCGAGACGCCGTACTCGCGCATGTAGTCGATCGCGTCGCGGACCGTCTCGGTCGGGTGCACGTGCACCAGCTCGGGCAGGCCACCGGGCTTGCCGGCGAGCGCGTCGGCGACGGTCGGCTCGGTGCCCGAGTCGTCCAGGAAGCCGTACCGGGCCATCCACTTGTCGTTGAAGATCTTCGACAGGTAGCCCCGGCCGCCGTCCGGCAGCAGCACCACGATCACGTCGTCCGGGCCGGCCTTGCGGGCCACCTCCAGCGCACCCACCACGGCCATGCCGCAGGAGCCGCCGACCAGCAGACCCTCCTCGCGGGCCAGCCGGCGGGTCATCTCGAAGGACTCCTTGTCCGACACCTCGACGATCTCGTCGGCGATCTTCTGGTCGTACGTCTCCGGCCAGAAGTCCTCACCGACGCCCTCGACCAGGTACGGCCGGCCGGTGCCGCCGGAGTAGACCGAGCCCTCCGGGTCCGCGCCGATCACCTTGACCCGGCCCTCGGACGCCTCCTTGAGGTAGCGGCCGATGCCGGAGATGGTGCCGCCGGTGCCGACGCCCGCCACGAAGTGGGTGATCTTGCCCTCGGTCTGCTTCCACAGCTCCGGGCCGGTGGTCTCGTAGTGCGAGCGCGGGTTGGCCGGGTTGCTGTACTGGTTGGGCTTCCACGCGCCGGGGATTTCCCGGGCCAGCCGGTCGGAGACGTTGTAGTAGGAGCGCGGGTCCTCCGGCGCGACGGCGGTCGGGCAGACCACCACCTCGGCCCCGTACGCGCGCAGCACGTCCTGCTTGTCCTGGCTGACCTTGTCCGGGCAGACGAAGACGCATCGGTAGCCCTTGAGCTGGGCCACCAGGGCCAGGCCGACGCCCGTGTTGCCGCTGGTCGGCTCCACGATCGTGCCGCCCGGCCGCAGGATGCCCGCCTTCTCGGCGTCCTCCACCATGCGCATCGCGATCCGGTCCTTGACCGAGCCGCCCGGGTTGACGTACTCCACCTTCGCCAGCACGGTGGCCTGGATGCCCTCGGTGACGTTGCGCAGGCGGACCAGCGGGGTGTTGCCGATCAACTCGACGACGTTGTCGTAGTACTGCACCTCGTTGTGCCCTTCGTCGCGCCGCCGTCGTGGGGCGGTCGGTCAGCCGTCAGTTCGCCGACCAGCGTACGTGGCGTCAGGGCACCACATGCCCGGGGATGACGGAGCTGCGACGTGCCTCCCACTCCAGGAAACGCTCGGTCTCGGCGAGCACGCTGCCCGCCAGCCAGGTCACCATGACCGCGTCGTCGGCCAAGCCGAAGATCGCCAGCGGGATCTCCGGCAGCAGGTCGATCGGGGAGACGATGTACGCCGTCGCCCCGGCCATCAGCGCCAGGCGCAGACCGCCGTCGTACTCGCCCCGGGTGGTCGCCCGGATCATCCTCGGCAGCGCCGCCAGCCGGGCACCGAGCGACGGCCCGCCCCGCGTGCCCGCCGCCAGCGCCCGGGCCAGCGCGGCGAACGCGGCGCTGCGCTTCAACGTCTTCCCCATGATGTCGCCCCTCTCCGCTCGACCATGGTGAGGCCCGGTGGCAAGCCCGCGCCCGCTGCCCCCATCGGTACCCAATCCGGGCACCGCCCAGCCATCCGATCACGGACAGCAGTGGTCGTACCGGCGCGATACTGTCGGTTCATGGGGGACGCTGGTTCCGTCGCGCCGGTCCGCCGGCAGCGCGCCCGGCAGATCGCCCGCCTCGCGGCGATCGGCACGGGCGCCACGGTGGCGGCCACCGCCGCCACCGGCGGGGTGCTGCTCGGCCAGGCCCGGCAGGCCCGCCGCACCATCCCGATGGCGCAGGCCCCGCCACCCCGCTGCAACGGCGTATACGGCGCGAAACTTCCCGGCCCACCGGTCACCATGGTGATCCTGGGCGACTCCTCAGCGGCCGGCTACGGCGTGCACAGGCGCCGCGAGACACCGGGCTCGCTGCTGGCCACCGGGCTGTCCCGCCGCCTGCACCGGCCGGTCCGGCTGCACCGGTTCGCCGTGGTCGGCGCGCTGTCGTCCGGGCTGAAGCCGCAGGTCGAGTCCGCCCTGGAGGTCGAGCCGGACGTGGCGGTGATCCTGGTCGGCGGCAACGACGTCACCAACCGCACGCCGTTCTCGGTGGCGGTGCGCTACCTGACCGACGCGGTCCGCACGCTGCGGGCGGCCGGCTGTGAGGTGGTCGTCGGCACCTGTCCCGACCTGGGCACCATCCGGCCGATCCAGCCGCCGCTGCGCTGGCTGGCCCGGCGCTGGAGCCGCCAGCTCGCCGCCGCGCAGACGGTGGGCGTGGTCGAGGCCGGCGGCCGTGCCGTCTCGCTCGGCGACATGCTCGGGCCGCGGTTCGCCGCCGAGCCCGCCCGGATGTTCGCCTGGGACCGGTTCCACCCCTCCGCCGAGGGGTACGCGATAGCCGCGGCGGCGTTGCTGCCCACCGTGCTGTCCGCGCTGGGCGCGGTCCCGGAACGCAGGCCTGTCCTGCCCGGCGTCGAAGGCGTACGGTCGCTCCCGGAGGCCGCCCACCAGGCGGCCCGGCACGCCGGCACGGAGGTCAGCGGCGCCCAGCTCCGGGGTCGCGACCGCGGGCCGGGCGGGCGGTGGGCGCAGCTTCGCCGGCGGGCCTTCTTCGGCGTCGGCGCGGTGCCACCGACCGGCAGCGCCGCCGACTCGGCAACGCTGGAGGGAACGGCATGAGCGAGCGCAGCGAGCGAATCGGCCAGCTCAGCGCGGAGGTGCCTCGTGGCGGCACGGAGCGAAGCGGAGTGACGGCATGAGCGAGCGGAACGAGGTGGCCCGGTGGGGCCGGGCCGCGGCCCTGTCGCTGCTGGCCGGCACGGTGGGTGGCGCGGCTGTCCTCGCCGGCCAGGCCATCGCCGCCCGCACCCGCGAGTACGCCCAGCCCGAGCTGGGTCTGGTGCTGCGCGCGACGGTCGGCCGTGCGGACGCGCCGCCGCTGCGGCTGGTGCTCCTGGGTGACTCGTCGGCGCTCGGCGTGGGCGTGGACCGGTTCGAGGACACCATCGGCGGCCAGCTCGCCAACCTGCTCGCCGAGGGGCCGACCGGCCGCCGGGTGCAGCTGTCCAGCGTCGGGGTCTCCGGCTCGCGTGCCACCGACCTGGCGACCCAGGTGGCCCGGGCGCTGCTGGGCGAGCGGCCGGACGTGGCGGTGGTGCTGATCGGGGCGAACGACGCCACGGCGATGGCCCGGCCCGGTGACGCGGCGGCCTACCTCGGCTCGGCGGTACGCCGGCTGCGGGAGGCACACGTCGAGGTCGTGGTGGGGACGTGTCCCGATCTCGGGGCGGTACGCGCGGTCGCCGCACCGCTGCGTCAGGTGCTCGGCTGGTCCGGGCGGCGGATGGCGCGGGCCCAGACGGCGGCCGTGCTGGACGCCGGGGGCACCGTGGTCGACCTGGGCACCGAGACCGGTCCGGTGTTCCGCGCGGACGCGGGCACGCTCTGCCACGACGGCTTCCACCCGTCCGCAGACGGCTATCGGGTCTGGGCACACGCCCTGCTGCCGGCGGTCGAGGCCGCGGCGGCCGTGGCGTTCCGGCACCACCGCCGACCGCCCACGGGGTGACATTTCCCGCCCGCCGCACATCTTCCCGCGCATGTTACTGGCGCGTTAACGTTGGCTCATGCCGATTGAGTCGCCCCGCGACGCCGTCATCGTCGCCACCGCCCGGTCCCCCATCGGCCGCGCGTTCAAGGGTTCCCTCCGCGAGGTCCGCCCGGACGACCTCGCTGCCACCATCGTCCAGGCCGCCCTCGACAAGGTTCCGGCGCTCGATCCCACCACCATCGACGACCTCTACCTCGGGTGTGGCCTGCCCGGCGGCGAGCAGGGCTTCAACATGGCGCGGGTGGTCGCCACCCTGATGGGCCTCGACGGCCTGCCCGGCGCCACGCTGACCCGCTACTGCGCGTCCTCGCTCCAGACCACCCGGATGGCGATGCACGCGATCCGGGCCGGTGAGGGCGACGTGTTCATCTCCGCGGGTGTGGAGATGGTCTCCCGGTACGCCCGGGGCAACTCGGACGCGCTGCCGCCGGAGGCGCAGGCCCTCGTCGGTGGCGGCTGGGAGAACCCCCGCTTCGCCGAGGCCCGGGAGCGTTCCGCGGCCCGCGCCCAGGGCGGCGCCGAGGTGTGGACCGACCCGCGCGAGTCCGGGCAGCTGCCCGACATCTACCTCGCCATGGGGCAGACCGCGGAGAACCTGGCCCAGGTGTACGACGTGACCCGCGAGGACATGGACGCGTTCGGCGTCCGCAGCCAGAACCTCGCCGAGAAGGCGATCGCCGACGGCTTCTGGGCCCGCGAGATCACCCCGGTCACCACGCCGGACGGCACGGTGGTCAGCACCGACGACGGCCCGCGTGCCGGGGTGACGCTGGAGGCGGTGGCCGGCCTGAAGCCGGTGTTCCGCCCGGACGGCCGGATCACCGCGGGCAACTGCTGCCCGCTCAACGACGGCGCCGCCGCCGTGGTGATCATGAGCGCCGAGCGGGCGTCCGAGCTGGGGCTCACCCCGCTGGCCCGGATCGTGTCCACCGGTGTCACCGGGCTCTCCCCCGAGATCATGGGCCTGGGTCCGGTCGAGGCGTCGAAGCAGGCGTTGAAGCGGGCCGGCATGACCATCGACGACGTCGACCTGGTCGAGATCAACGAGGCGTTCGCCGCCCAGGTGATCCCCTCGTACCGGCAGCTCGGCATTCCGGAGGAGAAGCTGAACGTCGCCGGTGGCGCGATCGCTGTCGGCCATCCGTTCGGCATGACCGGCGCCCGGATCACCGGCACGCTGCTCAACGCGCTGGAGTGGCACGACAAGACCATCGGTCTGGAGACCATGTGCGTCGGCGGCGGCCAGGGCATGGCGATGGTGCTCGAACGACTGAGTTGAGACCGGTTCGCCGGGGCACGGGCCGGGTACGGGAGGCCGCATGGCCACCGTCGTGGAACGTGAGCGCAAGTACTCCGGCGACGAGGGTTTCCGGCTGCCCGACCTGACCGGGTGCGGTGGCGTCGTGACCATGTCCGACGCCACCGTCTCGGATCTGGACGCCGTCTACTGGGACACCGACGACCTGCTCCTGCTGCGTAGCGGGCACGCGCTGCGCCGGCGTACCGGTGGGCACGACGCGGGCTGGCACCTCAAGGTGGGCGCGGGTGGCGCCCGGGTCGAGCACCAGTTCCCGGCCGGAGCGTCCGACGACGGCCCGCCGCCCGAGCTGGTCGCGCTGATCCGGGGCGCGTCGCGCGGTCGTCCGGTCGCCCCGGCGGCCCGGGTCGTGAACCGTCGCCGGGAACACCGGCTGCGGGACGCGGACGGCCGGGTACTGGCCGAGGTGGCCGAGGACGACGTCCGGTCCGAGGATCTGGTGGACGACACCGCGCGGACCTGGCACGAGATCGAGATCGAGCTGGTCGACGGCGACGAGGCGCTGCTCGACGCCCTCGGTGAGCGGCTGCGCGCGGCAGGCGCCCGGGAGGTGGCGGTCAGCAAGTCGCACCGGGCCGTCGCCGGCCGGATCGGGCGCTTCGACGACCGGGAACCGGACGGTCCGGCGGGCCCGGTCCTCGCGTACGTCAGGGCGCAGCGCGACGCGATCGTCGGCAACCACGCGGCCGCCTACCAGGGGGACGAGGACGCGGTCCACGACATGCGCGTGGCGACCCGCCGGTTGCGGGCGACGCTGCGTACCTTCCGGGGCCTGTGGGACCGCCGGGAGGGCGAGGCGCTCCGGGCCGAGCTGCGCCGCCTCGGCGGGGAGCTGGGCCGGGTCCGCGACACCCAGGTGATGGCCGCCCGGCTCACCGACGCGGTGCACGACCTGCCGGACGAGCTGGTGCTCGGTCCGGTGGCGGCACGGATCGGCGAACGGTTCGCTGCCGACCGGGCCGAGGCGACCACCGCGCTGCGGTCCGCGCTGGACGCCGACCGCTACCCCGAACTGCTGGCCCGCCTGGACCGGCTGGCCGACGGCCCGCCTGCCGACGTCGGCCGGCGGTGGGTGGACCGCAGGGTCCGCAAGGCGGCACGCCGCGCCGACACCCGGCTGGACCGGGCGCTCGCCACGACCGGGCCGGACGGGGACGCCGCGCTGCACGAGGCGCGCAAGAAGCTGAAGGTGGCCCGCTACGCGGTGGAGGTGCGCCAACCGGCTGCCGGCAGGCACGCCGCTCGCCTGGTGAAGCGGTTCAAGGCGCTCCAGGACCTGCTCGGCACCCACCAGGACTCGGTGGTCACCCGGGAGGTGCTGCGGCGGCAGGCGCTCCAGGCGTACGCCGAGGGCGAGAACACGTTCACCTACGGTCTGCTGCACGCGAGGCAGGCCGAGGCCGCCGGCCACGACCGCCCGGCCGTCCTGCGGGCGCGCGACCGGTCACGGCACCGCAAGGTACGCCGCTGGCTCAAGCCCTGACGGCTCCCCCACTCGGTCGATCATGAACTTGGCCGGGATCCGCGTCCGTTTTGTCGCCGCCAACTTCATGATCAACGCGGCCGAGGCCCAGGGGGCGGGGGTCAGAGTGCGGCGCGGGTTCGGGTCACGGCGGCGGCAGCCTCGGCCAGCACGGGCTCGGGGGGCGCGGCGAGCGTCAGGTCGGCGGCCACCACGCGGAGCTGGTCGGGCAGGGCCAGATCGGAGGGGAGGCGGGGCACGTCGCGGCGCGGCTCGCCGGCCGCGTCGGCGGCCAGGTTGGCGATCTCCTGGACCAGCTTGTGCACCAGATCGGCCCGGGACACGTTGCCGCCGTCGGCCTTGGCCGACCAGCGCGGCTGCTGCCAGTGCCCGACCTGTCGGACCAGCAGGGTCACCGCCCGGTCCAGTTCCGCTGCGCTCATCGCCGCCGAGTCTACGGCCGCCCCAGGCCACGACGCGGCGACAGGCGCCGGAACCGGCATCAGCGGGCGACAGGCGCGCCGGACCGGCGATAGCGACAGGCGCGCCGAGCCGACGTCAGCGGCGGACGTAGCTGAGCAGGCGGAGGATCTGCCAGTACAGGAAGATCAGCCCGACCAGCAGACCGAACGCGCAGTACCAGGCGTAGCGGCGGGGCAGCCGGCCGGCGGACCGCTCGACCAGGTCGAAGTCGAGGATGAAGCTGAGCGCGCCCGCGATGATCGCCACCACCGAGAACAGGTAAGGCAGCCAGCCCACCCGGTCACTGAGGCTGTAGACGACCACCCCCTGCCGCCCGGTGAACAGGTACGCGAACAGGTTGACCAGGCCGATCGCCACGATCCCGACGAGCGTGCCGATGACCAGCCGGGCCAGGCGCGGGGTGGCGCGTACCAGCCGGGCCCGGTAGAGCACCGCCATGCCGAGGAAGACGCCGAACGTGCCGACCACCGCCTGCACCACGATGCCCGGATAGACCATCTCGAAGGCGCGACTGGCCACCCCGAGCAGCAGGCCCTGGAGCACCGCGTACCCGATGACGACCGGCGGGCTGGTGATCTGCTTGAGCGAGATGACGAGCACCAGCGCTAGGCTGGCCAGCGCGCTCCCGGCGAGCGCGGCGGAGATCCACGCGGCCTGCGGCACCACCACCCAGGACACGGCCGCCGTGACGCCGGTGACCAGCAGCAGCCCCACGGTCCGGCTGACCACGTCGGCGACAGTCATCGTGTCGGCGGTCCCGACCCCGAGCACCTGCCGCTCGGCGCGGCCGACGTCGTCCAGCCGGTCCAGCACCGGGTTGGCACTGCGCACCGTGACCACCTCCCGCCCCCGTACCCGGATCCCACTCTGCCCCGGGCGGACCGGCCGGGTCGGGGAAACGGCGACGCCCGCGCCGCGGATGCGGCAGGCGGGCGTCGTCGGGGAGGGCTGTGCGGTCAGTCGTCGCCCTGGAAGTAGCTGAGCAGCCGCAGGATCTCGATGTAGAGCCAGACCAGGCCGACCACGATGCCGAAGGCGGCGGTCCAGGAGTAACGCTGCGGGAGGCCCATCCGGACCCCCTGCTCGATCTCGGCGAAGTTGAGCACGAAGCTCAGCGACGCCACCACGATGCAGACCAGGCTGAAGCCGATCGCGAGCGGGCTGCCGTCCCGCAGACCGGTGTTCACGCCGAACAGCGCCAGCACCAGGTTGACCATCATCACGCCGAACAGGCCGGCGATGACCGCCACCATGATCCGGGTGAACTTCGGCGTGGCCCGGATGATCCGCGCCTTGTAGATCATCGCCATCAGGAAGAACACGCCGAACGTGGCCACGACCGCTTGGAGCACGATGCCGTCGTAGAGCGACTCGAACGCCTTGCTGACCATGCCGACGAAGACGCCCTCGATGATCGAGTACGCCACCACGAGCGCCGGGTTGGCCATCCGGGAGAACGAGATGATCAGGCCGAGCACCAGGCCGACCACCGCGGCGCCGATCCACGCGACGCCGACGAGCGAATCCGGCACGAGCACCCAGGCCGCCGCGGCCGAGGCGCCGAGGATGGCGAGCATGAGGACCGTCTTGACGACCACGTCGTCGAGGGTCATCGGGGTCACGGTGGGCGGAGCCACCGGCTGGCCGTAGCCGCCCGGGTAGGGCTGGGCGTAGGGCTGCTGGGGGTACTGCTGCTGGGGGTATCCGGGCTGACCGTACGGCCCGGGCTGGGCGTACCCGGCCGCCCGCTCACGCTCTGCCGCCTGGCCGAGCCGGGCGAGCACCGGGTTCGAGGACTTCACTTCTCAGGCCTCCCTCAGGGGGTCGATCGCACGTAGACGTGCTACTCCAGGGTAGACGTGGGCGCAAACGCGCGCGTGACCGCTAGCTGTGGGAAAGCTGAGAGTTCTCGTGCCCGGGGCGGGGGTCGAACCCGCACGCCTTGCGGCAGCCGCTTTTAAGGCGGCCGTGTCTGCCGTTCCACCACCCGGGCGGGTGACACCGGCGCGTCGACACGCGGCGGTGCAGATCTCACCGTAGCGGCTCGGCCGTGACGCGGCGTACCCCGACGGGTGCGGCCGTTATGGTCGAGGCCGTGACCAGCGCCGCCCGCACGGCCCTCGGGCCCGACCGTGACCGGGCGGCCCGTCCGGCGGCGATCACGCGGCGGGTGACCGCCGCTCTCCGGCGGCACCGCGCGGACCTGCTCGCGGGGTTGGCGTTCGTCGCGCTCGCCGGCTGGCTCACCCACGGTCTGTGGCCGGCGCCGGGCACGCGGGTGCTCGCGCTCAACCCGGCCGACCAGACGCTGTACGAGTGGTTCCTGGCGCTCGACGCGCGCGCCCTGCGCGGCGAGCTGAGCCTGGTCACCGGCCGGCTGAACGCGCCGGACGGGGTCAACCTGATGGCCAACACCTCGGTCGTGGCGCTCGGCGTGCTGCTCGCCCCGGTCACGCTGGCGTTCGGGGCGCCCGTCACGTTCGCCCTGCTCGTCGCCGCGAACATGGCCGGTACGGCGCTGGCCTGGTACCTGCTGTTCACCCGCCTCCTGCGCGCCCGCCCGGTCGCTGCCGCACTCGGGGCTGCGCTCTGCGGCTTCGGACCGGGCATGGTCTCGCAGAGCAACGGCCACCTGCACATGACCGCGCAGTGGCTGGTCCCGGTGCTGGTCTGGCTCGTGGTCCGGCTGCTGCGCGCCGCCGACCCGGCCGGTCGACCGGACGGCCCGGACCGCCGCCGGATGGCGTCCTCGGCGGTCGGGCTCGCCGCGGTCGTCACCGTGCAGGTCTTCGTCGGCGAGGAGGTGCTGTTCCTCGCCGCGCTCACCCTGGCGGTGACCGCCGTCGCGTACGGGTCGGCCGACCGGCACCTGCTGCGCCGGGCCGGTTCCGGCTTCGCCGGAGGGCTGCTCGCCGCCGCCGGGCTGTCGCTGCTGGTGCTGGCGTACCCGCTGTGGGTGCAGTTCGCCGGCCCGCAGGGCGTCGCGGACGGCCTGTTCCCGCCCGCCTACTTCTCCGCCGACCTGGTCGGCTGGACCCGCCTGTCCGCGCTGACGGTGTTCGGCAGCCCGGAGGCGGTCCGGCTCACCACCGGGCCGGCCGAGTTCACCACGTTCCTGGGCTGGCCGCTGCTGCTGGTCGCCGTGGGCTGCGCGGTCTGGCTGGCCCGGCGCGCACCGGTGGTGGTGGCGCTGGTGGCAGCCGCGCTGGTGACGGCCGCGCTCGCGCTCGGCCCGCAGGTGGTGGCCGGTGGCGAGCGGACCGGGATCCCCGGCCCGTACGCGCTGCTGGCCGGCCTGCCGGTGGTCGACGGCGCGCTGCCGATGCGTTTCGCGCTGGCGGTGCTGCCACTCGTCGGCACCGTGCTCACCCTCGCCGTGCACCGGGCGCTCGGCGAGTCCGGCCGGGCCCGGCGGCTCGTCCCGGTCGCGGTCGGCGCGGCGCTGCTCAGCGTCTTCCCCACGCCGCTGCCCACGATGGGCCGGCCGCCGCTGCCCGAGTTCGTCACCGGCGGCCACTGGCGGCAGTGCGTACGCCCCGGCGGCGTGCTGGTGCCGGTGCCCACCGCCACGCCGCAGGACCCCTGGCCGATGCGCTGGGCCACCGCCACCGGGGTCGCCTTCGCCATGCCGGAGGGCTTCTTCATCGGCCCGTACGGCCCGGACGGCGAGGCCACCATGGGCACCTGGGCGCGTCCCACCTCGGCGTTGCTCGCCGACGTGGCCCGTCGCGGCGTGGCACCGGTGGTGGGTGACAGGCAGCGCCGCCAGGCCGCCCGGGACATCGAGTTCTGGCGTGCCTCGTGTGTCGCGGTGACCGACGGCACGCCGCACGCGGAGATGCTGCGCCGGACCCTGGAGCAGCTGTTCGGCCGGCCGGGTACGCGGCTCGCCGACGCCTGGACCTGGCGGTTCTGAGGGCGGTTTGGGCCCGGACATGACGAAGGGCCCCTCCCGTGCGGGAGGGGCCCTTTCGCGGAACGCGTCAGACGCGCGCGGCGACCGGCGGGGCGGACGCCTCGGCGAACTCCTCGCGCGGGTCGTGCAGCTGGCCCAGCGCGACCACCTCACGCTTGAGGAAGAACGCCAGCGTCCAGTCGACCACCACGCGCACCTTGCGGTTGAACGAGGGGATCCGCGACATGTGGTACGTCCGGTGCATGAACCAGGCCGGCCAGCCGGTCATCTTGATGCCGTAGACCTGCGCCACGCCCTTGTGCAGGCCGAGACTCGCCACGCTGCCGGCGTGCTTGTGCTTGTAGTCGACCGGCTCACGCCCGCGGATCACGTTGGCGATGTTGTCGGCCATCCGGGCCGCCTGCCGCACCGCGTGCTGGGCGCTCGGGGAGCAGAAGTTGCCCGGCTCCTTGGTCAGGTCCGGTACGGCGGCGCAGTCGCCGGCGCTCCACGCGCCCTCGACCACCCGGTCGCCGTCCACGATCTGCAGCGTCGGCCGGCAGGTGACCCGGCGACGCTCGTCACGCGGGAAGTCCGTCGCGTCCAGCATCGGCGACGGCTTCACACCGGCGGTCCAGACGATGGTGTCGGACGGGAAGCTGTCGCCGTCGGAGAGCTTCACCACACCGTCGACGCAGGACTCCAGCCGGGTGTCCAGGCGGATGTCCATGTCCCGCTTCATCAGCTGCTGCACCGTGTAGGCGCCCATGTCCCGGTCGACCTCGGGCAGCACCCGCTGGGTCGCCTCCACGAGCACCCAGCGCATGTCCTCCGGCTTCAGCTCCGGGTAGTAACGCAGCGCGTCGCGGGCCATGTCCTCCATCTCGGCGAGCGCCTCGATGCCGGCGTAGCCACCGCCCACGAAGACGAACGTCAGCGCGCGGCTGCGGACCGCCGGGTCGGTGGTGGAGGCCGCCACGTCGAGCCGGTCCAGCACGTGGTTGCGCAGGAAGATGGCCTCGCCGATGGTCTTGAACCCGATGCCGTTCTCGTGCAGGCCGGGGATCGGCAGGGTGCGGGAGACCGAACCGGGAGCGACGACCACGTGGTCGTACCGGATCTCCCGGGCCGGGCCGCTGATCGGCTGCACCACGGCGGTCATGCGGTCGTGGTCGATCCGGGTGACGGTGCCCGCCACCACGGTGCACTTGCGCAACTCCCGCCGCAGCGGCACGACGGCGTGCCGAGGGGAGATGTTGCCCGCCGATGCCTCGGGGAGGAACGGCTGGTACGTCATGTGCGGCTGCGGGTCGACGACGATGACCTCGGCCTCACGCCTGCTCAGCTTCTTGGACAGGCGCAGAGCGGCGTACAGGCCCACGTGACCGGCACCCACGACAAGGATCCGCTTCGGGTTCACGTCATCTATCTTTCCCCGGGTGCTTCGGGTAATCCCGCGCGAGACCCCCTTCTGTGACGGAGCACAACCGGTGTGACCTGCGCAACGTCGCCGGAACGCTGGGTCACCTGCGCCGGAGCAACCAGCCCAGCAACCCGCTCAGCCCCACCGCCACCAGCAGTCCCGCCACCGTCGCCGCCTGGGTGCCGTCGGTCCCGCCCAGTCCCCCGAGCCACGCCAGCACCACGCCGAGCACGGCACTGGCGAGCACCACGCCGCCCGCCCGGCCCAGCCACCGCAGCACCACGTCCGGGTCGATCAGGCCGTCGTAGGGCAGCAGCGCCGCCAGCGCGCAGAGCGAGTGCGCCAGGTAGAGCAGCGTCGCCACGGCGAGCAGCCGCCACAGCGCCGGCGGCCGGTCGAAGCCGAGCGTGGCCAGCAGCCAGCCGCCGACGGTCACCAGCGCGGTGAACGTCGGCCAGATCCGGCGCGGCCCGGCCGCCGGCAGCACCGCGGCCACCGTCAGGGCCAGCAGCGAGCGCGCGGTGAGGGCCTGCACCGGGTACGCGAGCAGGAAACCGGCCAGCACGGTGAGGAAGATGCCGCCGCGGACGAGCAGCGGCAGCGGGCTGACCCGGGCGGCGGCGTACCGCAGCGCCCGCACCCGCTCGACCAGGGCATCCGTCACTGAGCCGGCCTTTCGTTCGCGACTGCGGGACTCCGCTTCGCTGCGTTCCTCGCGCTCACCGCAACCCTGCCTTCGGGGCGGTCGCCAACCGGGCCACGTCGCGCAGCACCTCGTCCAGGCTGCCGGCGCCGGCCCAGCGCACCACCGGCACGCCGTGCTCGCGGAGCTGGCCGATCATCGTGTCCCGGTCCAGCCGCCACAGCCGGTACGCCACCTCGGCCCAGCCGCGTTCCTTCGGCACCGGCAGCTCGGCCGGCAGCGTGTCCACCGCCACCACGAACCGTCCGCCCCGGGCCAGCCGGGCCAGCATCTGCGCGGAGCGCTCGTCGAGCAGCGGGGTGAGCACCACCACGAGCGCGTCCGAGGAGAGCACCTGCGGGCCGAAGACCTGGTCGTACGGCTCGTGCGGCGACGACTCGGCGTGCACGTCGAGCAGCCACTCCAGCACTGTCAGGTACTGCCGCCGCCCGGTGGCCGGACGCAGCCGGCGGGCGGCCGGGCCGTACTCCAGCATCGACACCCGGTCGCCGCGGTGCAGGTAGTGCTCGGCGATCGCGGCGGCCGCCCGCACCGTGGTGTCCAGCACGGAAGCGGGCCCGTTCACGCCACCGGAGCGGCCCGCCTCGGCCAGCACGTCCAGCAGCACCACCACCTCGGCGTCCCGGTCCGAGAGCGTCGACGCGACGTGCAGCTGGCGGGCCCGCAGCGACACCCGCCAGTCGATCCGGCGCAGCCGGTCGCCGGGTGCGAACACGCGTACCCCGGCCAGCTCGCCGCCCTCGCCCGGCCGCCGCGAGCGGTGCGCGCCGACCAGGCCGGCGGCCCGAGGCATCGCCTCGACCGCGTCGAACGGCTCGGTACGCGGATAGACCCGGGCCCGGATCGGCTCGGTGATCACCGCACGGGAGACCAGCAGGCCGTCGGCGGCGGCGACCCGGACACCGGCCGGGCCGATCGGGTGCCGCCCCCATCGCAGGGCGGTGCCGGTCAGCTCCAGGTCGACGGCGCTGCCCCGGGGTACGGAGGTGACGAACGGGCGGTCCGCGCCGCCGGAGCGGCTCACGTCCAGCCCGGCGCCGCCGAAGCCGACCTGCTCGACCCGCAGCCAGCGCGACATCCGGGTCCGTACCACCGCCAGGTCGTACCCGATCAGGTCGGGGTTGGCCACCGCGACGGTGGCGGCCAGCGGCGAGCCCTCGACCAGGTGGGTGTCCCCGACGCCGAGTTCCAGCTCGGGCAGCGCGGCGGGGCGGCGGCGCAGCGCATACGCGGTCCCGAGCGCGAACGGTGTGGCGAGCACCACCAGGTCGATGCGGCCGAGCAGGACGGCGACGACGACCAGCACGCCGGTGAGCAGCACGGCCCGGCCGAGCGCCCAGGTGGGCGCCCAGCCGCTCGCCGCGTCGGCCCGGTCCATCAGCGTCCGGCGGCGTAGCTGGGCAGCGCGCCGCTGGCCGGGGCGGGGGTCGACTCCAGGACCTCGCCGACGACGAACGACGGGTCGACCCGGCGCAGCCACATCTCCGGACGCAGCGTGATCCGGTGCGCCAGCGCGGGCGCCGCCACGGCCTTGACGTCCTCCGGCACCACGTAGTCGCGGTTGGCGAGCACCGCCCGTACCCGGGACAGCAGCAGCAGCGCCAGCGAGCCGCGCGGGGACGCGCCGACCAGCACCGACGGGTGCTCCCGGGTGGCAGCGGTGAGCGCCACGATGTACCGCCCGACCGAGTCCTCGACCACCACGTCCTCCAGCGCGGCCTGCATGGCGCGCAGCGTGGCGGCGTCCACCACCGGCTTGATCTCCGCCTCCTCGCGGCGGCGGGCGATCCGGCGGCGCAGTACGTCCCACTCCTCGTCGTGGCTCGGGTAGCCGAACGACACCCGCAGCAGGAACCGGTCGAGCTGCGCCTCCGGCAGCGGGTACGTGCCCTCGTACTCGATGGGGTTGGCGGTGGCGAGCACGTGGAACGGCTCGTCGAGGCGGTAGGTCACGCCCTCCACCGACACCTGCTTCTCCTGCATCGCCTCCAGCAACGCCGACTGCGTCTTCGGCGGCGTCCGGTTGATCTCGTCGGCGAGCAGCAGGTTGGTGAACACCGGCCCGGCCCGGAAGGCGAAGTCGCCACTGCTCTGGTCGTAGAGGAACGAGCCGGTCACGTCGGCGGGCAGCAGGTCAGGGGTGAACTGGAGCCGCCGGAAGTCCAGCCCGAGGGCCTGCGCGAAGCAGCGCGCGGTGAGCGTCTTGCCCAGGCCGGGCAGATCCTCCAGCAGCACGTGACCACCGGCGAGGATGCCGGCCAGCACCAGCTCCAGCGCGTCCCGCTTGCCGACCACGACGGTGCCGACCGCCTCCAGGACGGCCCGGGCGAGCCGGCCCACCTCGGCGGGGGCCATGCTCCGGTCCACGTCGTTCATCAGATCTTCTCCAGTTCGGCGACGATCGCCGCGAGGTCGCGCGGCGACGGAGGGCGGCGGACGGGGGTGGCGAGGAACGTCCACAGTGGCTCGCCCAGCAGGGCTCGGGCACGGGCCGGGTCGGACTCACGGGTGACGCCGTGCCGCTGACGCAGCCGTTCGTCGGCCAGTTCGCCGAGCCGCGGCAGGATGCGTTCGGTGAACCGCTCCCGGTTGTCGGAGGACCAGTCCAGCGGGCGCTCCCAGCCGTTGATCGCGGTACGCAGCGCGTCCCGGGCGGACCAGTTCCAGGTGCCGGGCTCCTCACCGGCGGGCGCCCGGGTGCCCGCCCGGGGCGGCGGCGGAGGTGAGAGCGCGGTGGTGACCCGGCGTACGGCGAGCACGGCGAGCACGCCGGCCACGATGATCCAGATCGGCACCTTCAGGCCGACCGCGCGCAGCCCGACCACGATCACCACGACGACGGCGGCGGTGACCGCCACGGTCCGCAGCAGCGCGCGCGCCCGCCCGCCACCGGACGGACGCTCGGCCTCCCCGGCCGGCTCCTCGCCGAACGACATCAGGTCGTCGATGCTGGTGCTCACGACGCCTCCCCCGCCAGGCTGGTCAACTCGCCGCGCAACCGGCGCAGCGCGGCGCGGGCCTGGTCCCGGGTGCGCTCGTCGACCGGGTGCGTGGCGTAGCGGGCCTCCCGGTAGACGTGCGCGAAACCGTCGAGCACGTCGGCGCTGGCGACCGCCGGGATGCCGGCCGCCGGGTCGCCGCGCAGCAGCCGCCCCACCAGGTCGGTCGGGGTGTCGCCGGTGTGCCGGGGCACGCCCGCGTCCTCGGCGGCCTCCTCCAGGCGTACCCAGCAGGCGATCACAGCGGTTCGCGGGTCTGTGGAGCGGTCGTCGAGTTCGACGAGTCCGGCGTCGAGCGCGGCCACCACCTCGCGGGCGGTCCCCTCGGCGGTACGCCGGGAGCGCCGCACCGGCACCGCCCGGGTCGTCCGCCGCAGCGCGCCCCGGAGCACGTTCCACAGGACGTACCCGATGGCGCCCAGCACCGCCGCGAACAGCAACGCCACGGCGGTGGTGGCCAGCCAGTCGGGCACACCGCCCGACGTGGACTCACCCACGTCGCGGGGTTCCACCGGGTACGACGGCACCGCCTCGGGCGACGGGTACTCCGGCACGTACGGGATGGTGTCGGCGGCCGGCGGGATCCGGCTGGCCCCGATGGCGGAGTGACCGGCGGCGAACGCGGCGAGCGCGAGCAGCACCGTCACCGCGGCGACCGGCCACCACCTGCGCAGTACGCCGAAATCCATCCCACCGCCTCAGGTGTTCTCAGTCCACCCCGGCCAGGTCCTTCGCCCGGGTGAACACGTCGTCCAGCATCGCCGGTGTGAGCCGGCCGGTGAACGTGTTCTGCTGGCTGACGTGATAGCAGCCCAGCAACGCCGGCACCGACTCGCCGGACCAGTGTGCCCCATGACCGAACACCGGTCGCGGAGTGGGCGGTCGCTGCCCGTACACCTGGCGTAGCACCGGCCACCACGCGGCCCACGCGAACGCACCCAGCGCGACCACGACGCGCAGCGTGGGCCGGATCAGTTCGACTTCGCGGTGCAGCCACGGCGCGCAGGTGTCCCGCTCGGCCGGGGTGGGCTTGTTGTCCGGCGGCGCGCACCGCACGGCCGCGAAGATGCGGGTGTCGCGCAACGTCAGGCCGTCGTCGGCGGCCACACTCGTCGGCTGGTTGGCCAGCCCGGCCCGGTGCAGCGCGGCGAACAACACGTCGCCGGACCGGTCCCCGGTGAAGATCCGGCCGGTGCGGTTGCCGCCGTGCGCCGCCGGCGCCAGACCGAGAATCGCGATGCGCGCGTCCTGCGGACCGAGGCCCGGCACCGGCCGTCCCCAGTAGTCCTGGTCGCGGAACGCGGCCCGCTTGACCCGGGCGACCTCCTCCCGCCACGCCACCAGACGCGGGCAGGCGAAGCAGTCGCTGACCGCGCCGTCGAGGTCGGCCAGGTCGGCCGCCCGCGCGGCGCGGGCGACCACGTCCTGCGGGGTACGCGACTCAGCCAAGCTTCGCCCGGAACAGTTCCAGCGTGCGGGCCCAGGCGGTGGCGGCGGCCCGCTGGTCGTAGTGCTCGGGCCGGTCCTCGTTGAAGAACGCGTGCGCGGTGCCCGGGTAGTCGAACGTCTGGCAGGTGCCACCGGCGGACTCGATGGACCGGCGTACGCTCTGCACCCCGTCGGCGGCGGACAGGCCGTCCGCCTCGGAGCAGTGGATGAGCGCCGCCTTCCCGGCGTAGTCGGCCCAGTCGGTGGCCATGCCCTCCCACGGCAGACGCGGGTAGAACCCGGCGGTGGCCACGATGCGCTCGGAGAACGTGCCGGACCACAGGGCCAGGCTCGCGCCCGCGCAGAACCCGGCACAGCCCACCTTGCCGGCGACCTCCGGCCGGCTCGCCAGGTATTCGGCGGCGGCGGCGATGTCACTCGCCGCCTCGTCCATCTGGGAGCTGTTCAGCATCAGCCGCGGCTCGGTCGGCTTCACGGCCGGTCCGCCGTGCCGGAAGTCGGGCGCGAGGGCGACGAAGCCGGCCTCGGCGAAGCGGTCGACCACGGCCCGGACGTGGGGTACGAGACCCCACCAGTCCTGGATGACGATGACCGCCGGGCTGGCCGCACCGCCGGAGGGTATCGCGAGATACCCCTCGCTCGTCCCCCCGTTGCCGGTGAAGCTCACCATCTCGCCCATGGGCCCGTCCTCCTTGCGGTCAGTCAACGTTGGCTGGTCGCACAGTTGGCTGTTATGTGCCGGTAGCGTGCCACGCGGTCGGCGGCCCGGGGAAGACGGAACAACAGTGGCATTCACCTCCTGTTGAACCGCCCCACAGGTATAGCGATCGCTAAACTGGTCGCATGGTGCCGGACGCGAGAGGAGGGGAAGGCATGAGCGACTACTCCCGATGGCAGGACATCCGCGTCGACCACGTCGCCCGGGCCGGAGGCGAAGAGGCGGTCGACGCGGGCAAGCAGCAACTCCTCGCCGAGGTCATCGGTCACCGACTCGCGGAAGTGCGCCGAGCGCGGGGGTTGACCCAACAGCAGGTGGCTGACCGCATGGGCGTCACCAAGGGACGGATCTCCCAGATCGAGCAGGGAAAGATCTCCGGTCAGGACGTGGTGGCCCGGTTCGCCGCCGCCCTGGGTGGCCGACTCCATCAGGCGATCTACTTCGACGACGGCGACATCGCCGCCATCGCCTAACAGCGGCTCCGCGCGAGATCTTGGAAGATTGCGGCCCCTATGAGGGCCGTTTCCTTCCAAGATCTCGCGCGGTCGAGCGCGCTCAGGGGGTTGACGTGGGTTCCGGGGAAGCGCTGGTGGTGGGCGCGGTCGGGGTGGCGCTGTCCGTGGGCGCGAATGCGGGCGGGGCGATCGACGGTGAGACCGGCGGGCCGAACGGGGCCCGCTCCGGACAGTACGGGTAGGTGTTACGCATCTCCGGCACCGCGCCCGTGTCGGCCATGCAGCTCGGCCAGCCGAGCGTGATCGGCACGCCGTTCTGGTCGAAGAGCCGCGCGTCGCGGATCAGCCGCCCCTGCTGGTCGTAGACGAAGACGTCCTCGATCCGCTCGTACCGGTGGTCCACCGACGTCTGCTCGTAACTGCCGTAGACGTCGGTGTCGGCGCGCTCGTCCACCTGGGCCAGCACGGCGATGGAGAACAACAGCAGCGCGGCGGTGGCGATCTGGTGCAGTTGTCGCCGCCACCCGGTGATCCCGGCCGAGCGACGACCCCACCACATGGACGCGACGATCGCGCCGATGAGCAGCAGCATCCCCATCGAGCTGTTGCCGTCCAGCCGGGGCACCAGGCCGGACCGGCCGTCCACCATCCAGGCCACGATCAGCGCGGCCAGCCAGCCGCGCACCAGCCACCAGGCCGGGCGCAGCGGACGCAGGAAGTCGCTCACCGTCTCGTGCCCGAGCACCGGGCCGAGTTGGCGGTCCAGCAGGCGGAGCTGCGTGGCCGCCTGCTCCCGCGCCTCGGCCAGCCGGTGGAAGCGCGCCGGTCGCCGCCCCTCCCCGGCGCCGGCGGCGGCGCGCAGCTCGGCCGCGTACGCCTCGGGCGTGCCCAACCGGTCCACGAGCGCGCCCTCGCCCTCGGCGGCCACCTCGGCGAGGTGTTCCGGCAGGTCCTCGGTCAGCTCGTCACGGACCCCGGGCGGCAGGTCGACGAGCGCCGCGCGAACCCGGTCGACGTAGTCCGTGATCTCCTGCCCAGTGACGGTCATGCCGCCATCCCCCGATCGTCGAGCAGTGCGTCCATGGTGGTGGCGAACGAGCGCCAGGTCTTGCCGGAGCGGGTGAGCTGGTCACGCCCGGCGGCGTTGAGCGAGTAGTACTTGCGGTGCGGCCCGGACTCGCTCGGCACCACGTACGTGGTGAGCAGACCGGCCGCGAACAGCCGGCGCAGCGTGCCGTAGACCGAGGCGTCGCCGACCTCGGCGAGACCGGCCTCGCGCAGGCGCCGCAGGATGTCGTAGCCGTACCCGTCCTCGTCCTTGAGCACGGCGAGCACCGCCAGGTCGAGCACGCCCTTGAGGAGCTGCGTGGTATCCACGCTCCGCACACTAGTGCGCAATCCGCACTACCGTCAACGACACAGCACCATGTCGCCCACCGGGGCCGGTGATCAAGGAGTTGGCGTCCTCAGAGGCGCCCGGATCGGACACAAACTCCTTGATCACCGCCGGAAGGGCAACCTTCCGTCGACGGCTCAGACGTAGAGCTTGCGGAGTTCGCGGGCGATGTCCGAGACCTCGGTCAGGGTGCCGCTCGCCACCGACATCACGAGAGCCTCGGCCTGATCAACGTCGACATCCTGGATCGGCACCTCGTTGAGGGCCAGAAACACCCGCCCCGCCGCCCAGGCGAGACGCTTGTTCCCATCAATCAGCGCGTGGTTCATGCAGACCGAGTGCAGCAGCGCGGCGGCCTTGGTCCAGAGATCGGGATAAGCCTCCTGGCCGAACGCCACGGTGGCCGGGCGGACCACCGCCGAAGAGAGCAGACCGAAATCACGGACCTGCGGCGTCCCACCCAACACGATCGAGGCGATCTCCACGAGGTCGTCGACCTCGAGATAGTGGATCACTCCGCCAACCGCCGCAGCAGCTCGGCGTCACGCTCGGCAACCTCCCGCGCGAGATCCCGCACGCGGGCACGATGACTGCGCGCCGAGACGTACTCCTCGACTGCGACAACGATGGTGGCGTTCATCGACCGGTGCTCCTGCTCGGCAAGCTGCTTGAGCCGTTCGTGCAGTCCGTCGGGAAGATTGACAGTGGTGACCATATGGAAATCATACCGGCCACACGCAGGGGAACCACCTATCTCGAGATCGCCCCCAGGCTCCAGGCGATGCCGTCGAGGATGTCGTGCTCGGAGGCGACCACCGACGGCATCCCGGCCCGTTCCATGATCACTCGCAGCACCAGCGCGCCCGCGCCGATCACGTCGGCCCGCCCCGGGTGCATCACCGGGTACGCCAGCCGCTGCTCGCTGCTCTTGCCGAGCAGGTCGGCGGTCACCTCGGCCACCTGCTCGTACGAGATGCGGGCGTGGTGGATGCGGCTGGGGTCGTACTCCTGGAGCCCCTGCGCCAGGGCGACCACGGTGGTGACCGAACCGGCGAGCCCGACCAGCGTGGCGGCCTCGCGGCCGGGCACGGCGGCGAGCGCGCGGTCGACGGCGGCGGCGATGTCCGCTTCGGCGGCGGTGATCTGCGCCGCGGTCGGCGGGTCGCCGTGCAGGTGGCGTTCGGTCATCCGGACGCAGCCGATGTCCACCGAGATCGCGCCGCGCACACCGTCGGCGCGGGTGCCGACGACGAACTCGGTCGAGCCGCCGCCGATGTCGACCACCAGGTACGGCGGCTCGGCGTCGGCGGGCAGGCCGCGCACCGCGCCGGTGAACGACAGGCGCGCTTCCTCGTCACCGGTCACCACCTCGGGCGGTACGCCGAGCGTGCGCTCGACCATCGCGCGGAAGTCGGCGGCGTTGGAGGCGTCGCGGGAGGCCGAGGTGGCGCACATGCGTACCCGGTCGGCGCCGGACTTCTCGATCTCGGCCGCGTAGTCGGCGAGCGCCACCCGGGTCCGCTCGATGGCCTCCGGGGCGAGCTTGCCGGTCTGGTCGACGCCCTGCCCCAGCCGCACGATCTCCATCCGCCGGGTGACGTCGCGCAGCGGCGCCGCCTCCCCGGCCGACGCCTCGGGCAGGTCGGCGATCAGCAGTCGGATCGAGTTGGTCCCGCAGTCGATGGCGGCCACACGCGCACTCACGGCGCCCACCCTACGGCAGCCCGACCCCAGGCCCGCGCGATCAGAGGCGCAGCAGCATTCGAGTGTTGCCCAGCGTGTTGGGCTTGACCCGTTCCAGGTCCAGGAACTCCGCGACGCCCTCGTCGTACGAGCGCAGGAGCTGCTCGTACACCGGCTGCGGCACGGGCGCGCCGTCGATCTCGCGGAAGCCGAACGAGCCGAAGAAGCCGGTCTCGAACGTGAGCACGAAGATCCGGCGGATGCCCAGGTCGCGCGCCGAGTCGATCAGCTCACCGACGATCCGGTGCCCGATCCGGTGGCCCCGGCAGGACGGGTCGACCGCCACCGTCCGGATCTCGGCCAGGTCCTCCCACATGACGTGCAGCGCGCCGCACCCGACCACCGTGCCGTCCGAGGTCACCGCGACCCGGAACTCCTGCACGTCCTCGTACAACGTCACCGTTGCCTTGCTGAGCAGCCGCCGGTCGTCGGTGTAGGTGTCCACCAGCCGCCGGATGCCGCGCACGTCGGTGGTGCGGGCCCGGCGGACCGTGATCTCGTCGGCGCTCATCTCACTGGACCGGCGGCACGTCCACGCAGGGGCCGGCCGCCCACCACTTCTCCACCAGCGCCAGCGTCTCGTCGCCGAACGGGTTGACCCCCGGCCCGGCGGCGAGCGCGTGCCCGAGGTGCACGTGCAGGCACTTGACCCGCCCCGGCATGCCACCGGCCGAGATGCCGGCGATCTCCGGCACCTCGCCGATCGCCTCCCGGCGGGTCAGGTAGTCCTCGTGCGCCGCCCGGTACCGCGCCGCCAGCTCCGGATCCTCCGCGAGCCGCTCGGCCATCTCCTTCATCAGCCCGGCCGACTCCAGCCGGCTGCACGCCGCCGTGGCGCGAGGGCAGGTCAGGTAGAACAGCGTCGGGAACGGCGTGCCGTCGGCCAGCCGGGGCGTCGTCTCCACCACGTCGGGCAGGCCGCAGGGACACCTGTGGGCCACCGCGCGGGTACCGCGCGGCGGGCGTCCGAGCTGCGCGGCCACCGCGGCCAGGTCGGCCTCGGTGGCCGGTTGGCGTTCCGGCGGGGGTACGGAGTCCGCCGCCGGCTCCTGCGGTGGTACGACGCTCACCGCGCCGCCTTCGTTCGCGACTGCGGGGCTCGCAAACCCGGCTCACTCCTCGCGCTCACAGGAAGTGCCTCTCGAATCAAAGCTCACTTGTCCCCGCGATCGGCGTTGGCCGCCCGAACGCTCGACCACAGGGTGTCGTACCAGGGCTCGGGCTGCTTCGGCGCCCCCGGCTTCGCGTCCTTGCCGGCGTCCTTCGCGGCGCCCTCCGGGTCGGAGAGCACCACGAGCAGCGTCTCGCCCGGCTTGCCCATGAAGAACCGCTCCCGGGCCTGCGTCTTGACGTACTCCGGGTCCTTCCACTTGGCCGCCTCGGCGGTGAGCCGCTCGATCTCGGCCCGCTGGGCGGCCTGCGCGGCTTCCATCCGCTCGATGTCGGCCTGCTGGTCCAGGTAGACCCGGACCGGATAGGTGTACGCCAGGGCGAGCGCGATCAGCACCGCGAACAGCACTGTGGCGCGCCCGGTGAAGCGCCGGGGTTGGGGTGCGGTGAGCCGCTTGACCGGGCCACCGGCGGCGGTACGCCGGGCCGCGGCGGGGCGGCTCGCGGAGCGTACGCCGTCGGTGGCACGCGACGCGCCGGGTGACCGGCCGGCGGCGCGCGCCTCCGCGCGGACGCCGTTGTCGCGGGCCGTGGACCGGACCCGGGCGCCGCCCGTCCGGCCGGGCTGACCCGGCCGACGGGCGGGCCGCTGGCCACCCGGTGTG
Organism: Micromonospora sp. WMMA1947; assembly: GCF_027497355.1. Classification (NCBI taxonomy): domain Bacteria; kingdom Bacillati; phylum Actinomycetota; class Actinomycetes; order Micromonosporales; family Micromonosporaceae; genus Micromonospora; species Micromonospora sp. WMMA1947. Next base: position 1,053,929 of record NZ_CP114909.1, read on the forward strand.
CGGCGCTGCTGCATCGTCACACCCCTCCCCCGGAGCTCTCGCTCAGGCCGAACGGTAGCGCGGGAACGCGCCGGCACCGGCGTACCGCGCCGCGTCGGCCAGCTCCTCCTCGATCCGCAGGAGCTGGTTGTACTTGGCCACCCGGTCCGAGCGGGCCGGTGCGCCGGTCTTGATCTGCCCGCAGCCGGTGGCGACGGCCAGGTCGGCGATGGTGGTGTCCTCGGTCTCGCCGGAGCGGTGGCTCATCATGCACTTGAAGCCGGCCCGGTGGGCCAGGTCGACGGCGTCGAGCGTCTCGGTGAGCGAACCGATCTGGTTGACCTTCACCAGCACCGCGTTGGCGGCCTGCTCGGCGATGCCCCGGGCGATGCGCTGCGGGTTCGTCACGAACAGGTCGTCGCCGACGATCTGGATGCGGTCGCCGAGCGCGGCGGTGAGGGTGGCCCAGCCGCTCCAGTCGTCCTCGGCCAGCGGGTCCTCGATCGACACGATCGGGTAGTCGCCGGCGAGCTTGGTGTAGTAGTTGCTCATCTCCTCGGCGCTCTTGGCGCTGCCCTCGAACGTGTAGGTGCCGTTGTCGAAGAACTCGGTGGCGGCCACGTCGAGCGCGAAGACGATGTCGGTGCCGAGCCGGTAGCCGGCCTTCTCCACCGCCTCGGCGATGAGGTCCAGCGCGGCGGCGTTGGTGGGCAGGTTCGGGGCGAAGCCGCCCTCGTCGCCCAGGCCGGTCGACAGGTCCTTCTTCCTCAGCACCGACTTCAGCGCGTGGTAGACCTCGGCGCCCGAGCGCAGCGCGTCCCGGAACGTCGGCGCGCCGATCGGCGCGATCATGAACTCCTGGATGTCGACGTTCGAGTCGGCGTGCGCGCCACCGTTGAGGATGTTCATCATCGGCACCGGGAGCAGGTGCGCGTTCGGGCCGCCCAGGTAGCGGAACAGGCTCAGCTCGGCGCTGCCGGCGGCGGCCTTCGCCACGGCCAGGGAGACGCCGAGGATGGCGTTCGCGCCCAGCTCGCCCTTGTTGTCCGAGCCGTCGATGTCGATCATCTTCTGGTCGATCAGCCGCTGCTCGCTGGCCTCGTAGCCGATGAGCTGGTCGACGATCCGGTCCTCGATGTTGGCGACGGCCTTCTCGACACCCTTGCCCAGGTAGCGGTCCTTGTCACCGTCGCGCAGCTCGACCGCCTCGAAGGCGCCGGTGGAGGCGCCGGACGGCACCGCGGCGCGGGCGATCGTGCCGTCGTCGAGCCCGACCTCGACCTCGACCGTCGGGTTGCCCCGCGAGTCCAGGATCTCCCGGGCGACGATTCCCTCGATGGTTGCCACTGAGTCGCTCCTCGTTTGTGTGGTTCCGGTCCGTATGGGCCGCGACGGTGCGGCTGAGGCAGGTGTTGAACGCAGCGTATCGGTCCCCGCCCTGCCGTACCCCGCTCGGGGCGGCCCCCGAGGCGCTTGCTGAGACGGACATTCCCGGATTACCGGTCGTCAACCGGCAACCGGTTTGCGAGACGTTGCGTCAATCGACAAGGCTGGGCATCATGCCTGCCGCCTCGACGACTCTCCGCGTGCTCGCCGCCTCGGTCATCGCGTCGCTCTCGGTCACCGGCTGTCAGGCCCTGGACGACGCGAACGTCGCACTCGGTCGCGCCGACCTGGTCAACGACCTCGCCGCGCGGATGGACCGGGCGCTGGAGCAGACCTGGGCCGCCGACTACCAGCTCGACGGCGGCCGGACCGCCTCGATCGCGCAGACCAAGAAGCCGCTGCGGTCCACGTACACCTGGCCCGGCGGCAAGATCACCGTGACCCAGGAGTCGGTGACCCGGTGCGCCAGCACCGCCGCCCGTACCTCCTGCACCGTCTCGCCACCGGTGCTCACCGCCGGGAAGCCGTCGGTGATCGTCTACGACGAGGCGCGCAAGCAGGGCCTGGTCACGCCGCCCGCGGTGATCCGGCTGCTCACCGACGCGGCGCTGGCGCCGGAGGCGGTCATCGAGCAGAGCGACACCACGCTCGCCGGCCGTCACGCCACCTGCGTCGACGTCACCCACGACGGGGAGCGCTTCAACGCCTGCGTGACGAACGAGGGCGTGCTGGCCAGCTTCTCCGGCACGCTCGACGGCAAGCCCGCCGAGGTGACGCTGAGCCGCTACACCGAGAGCGTCGAGGCCGCCGCGTTCGCGGTTCCGGCCGGCGCCGGTGTGGTGGACCGCCGCCCGTCCACGTCGTGACCACGCCCGGGTTCCGGCCCGCGGCGGATCACGGGCGGCCGCCGCGACCGGACGACCTGGCGCTGCCGGTGGCCGGCCGGAAGCTGCTGACCGGCCCGGACGAGCAGCCGCTGCGCATCGGAGCGCTGTCCGGTGACCTCGCCTGGACCCCGGTCGGCACGCTCGACGGCGTCCCGGCGTGGGCGGCCGAGGTGACCGATCCGGAGTCGCTGCCGGGCCGGTGGCGCAGCTGGCGCGGCCTCGCCGCCGAGCTGCCCGCACCCCGCGCCGACCTGGCCGGGCGGGCCCTGGCCGTGGTCACCTGGCGGCGTACCCACAGGTGGTGCGGGTCCTGCCGGGCCGAACTGGCCGACGTACCGGGCGAGACCGCCCGGCGCTGCCCGGACTGCGGGCTCACCGTGTTCGTCCCGCTGTCCGTCGCGGTGCTGACCGCGATCACCCGCCCCGGCCCGGCCGGCGGCACCGAACTGCTGCTGGTCCGGCACACGCAGGGGCCGACGCAGCTCTGGGCGCTCGTCGCCGGGTTCGTCGAGGCGGGCGAGTCGCTGGAGGCGGCGGTACACCGCGAGGTCGCCGAGGAGGTCGGCCTGACCCTGCGGCGACCGGAGTACGTGGACAGCCAGCCGTGGGCGCTGTCCGGGCCGGGCACGCTGCTCGCCGGATTCACCGCCGAGGTCACCGACCCGGCCGCCGAGCCGGTCGTCGACGGCACCGAGCTGACCGAGGCGCGCTGGTTCCCGGCCGACGCGCTGCCCGCCGAGCTGCCGCCCGCGTACTCCCTGTCCCGCTGGCTGATCAACGCGGTCGCCGCCCGGCGGTGACCGCAGGCCCGGGCCGCCGCCCGGCGGTGAGCCTCACACCCCCAGCAGCGTCCGCAGGTGGCGCGGCGGCGGGCAGTCGTACGCCAGCATCGCGTCGTGCCAGTCCCGCAGCGGCACGCCGTCCGGCCGGGCGGCCGCGATGTCGGCCATCTCGCTGTAGCCGACGAAGTACGTGGACAGCTGCGTCGAGGTGAGCAGCGCCCGCCGCCACTTGCCGGCCGCCTCGCCCTCCTCCTGGAAACCGCGCCCGGTCATCAACGCCATCGCCTCGGCCTCGGGCAGGTCGTCGCAGTGCACGAGCTGGTCCAGCAGCGCGTTGATGGTCATCCGGAGCTGCATCTTGAGCTGCTGCAACCGCACCGGCAGCCCACCGAAGCCGAGCCCGGCCATCAGCTCCTCCGCGTAGACCGCCCAGCCCTCGACGAACACACCCGACTCGGTGAGCGCGCGTACCCGGGTCGGGCCGTCGTACCGCCGGGCGTGCGCGAGCTGGAGGAAGTGACCGGGCATCGCCTCGTGCACCGTCAGGTTGCGGATCATGTGGTCGTTGTACTCGCGGTAGAACGACTCGACCCGCTGCGCCGGCCAGTCCGCCGGGGTGGGCGAGATGCAGTAGAACGTGGGCACGTCGGCCGTCTCCAGCGGGCCCGGCGAATCGCAGTACGCCACCGCCACGCCCCGCGCGAACTCCGGCATCTCCTGAATGACGCACGGGTCGCCGACCATGCTGACCAGGTCGTGGTGGCGGACGAAGTCACTCGCCTCGTCCAGCGTGACCGAGGCGAGGTCGACAATCGTGGCGTCGTCCGGGTGCTCGGCGGCGAGCAGGTCCAACGCCCGGCGTACCGTCTCGTCGTCGGCCGGACCACCGACCAGCTCGACCGACGCCGCGCGGATCTCCTCGGTGACCCGGTCGAGGTTCGCCCAGGCGCGGCGCTGCACCTCGGCGGCGCTCAGCTCGGTGTCGAGCGTGTGCCACAGCCGCGCCTCCCACCGCCGCCGGCCCAGCCGCGGGTCACGCCCCGGGCCGGAGTCGGCGGCCAAGCCCTGCCGCAGCCAGGCCACGAACTCCTCGAGCGCGGCGATCGCGTCGGTGGCCGCCGGTCCGACCCGGTCCCGCAGCGCCGGCGCCTCGGCCAGCAGGCCGGGCACCTCGTCGCGGATCAGCGCCGCCGTACCGGTGAACTGCCCGACCGCCGTCTCCGCGTGGACCCGCGGCATGTCCCGCAGCGTCGCGCGCGCCGTCGACAGCGCATCGGGTACGGCCGACAGGCGCCCCGCGAGACTGGTCAGGCGCTCCTCCGCCGGGGCGAACGGACGGGCCAGTAGGGCGTGCAGCAGCGGTCCCGGATTGTGGCGCAGCGGATCCCACTCGTGGCCGCGGATCTCGGTGGCCTCGAACAGTCCCCGGTCGACGAGGCTGGTGAGCAGCGCGTGGTCGACGCTCTCCGCGGGGTCGAGCGCGTCCGGGTCGATCTCCGCGAGCGCGTCGGCCGCGTCCTTGAGCATCGCCTGGTCGGCGGCGAGGGCGTCGGCGGAGAGGTCGGGCAGCCGATCGTCGTAGCGGTGGTCTCCGACGGAGGTGGCCAGCCCGGGCCGGCTCTCCAGCAACGCCTCCACGATCCGCTCCGCCAGCGGCACGAACGACTCCATCCCCCGACCCTACCGATCACCCCGCCCACTCCCCGCCCTCACCACCCGTCCGTTCCCCTCCCCGCCTCGCCCTCTCGCCGCGCCCGTCCCGCCCGTTCTAGCGTTGATCAAGGAGTTTGTGTCCCCCTCACACCTCCATCGCCACACAAACCCCTTGATCAACGCTCTCAGGCAGCCGTGAGGTGCTCGGCAGGCGAGGGCGGGTCGGGCAGGTGCACCCGGCGATCTTGCGGTTGCTGCCCGGGCGAGTGGGGCATTTGCGACACCACACGGGCCGGAAGTGCAAGATCGCGGGGGAAGGGGGGCGGGGACGCGCGGGGGGTCAGGCGGGAGGGGTGCGTTCGGCGGCTCGGACTGCCTCGGCGTACGCCAAGGTGGCTCGCCGGAGCGCGGCCTCCGGGTCGATGCCGGCCTGTCGGGCGGCGGCCACTGTGGCCAGCAGGCTCGCGCCGAGCCGGGCCTCCGGGTCCACCTGCGACTCGGCCAGCGGGGGCGGTACGGCCAGGCCGACCCGCCCGGCCCGGTCCAGGATCTTCGCGGCCAGCGACAGCGCGGGCTGGCTCAGCGCGATGCCGTCCAGCACCGACTCGCGGGTCTTCTCGGCCCGCTTGATCCGTTCCCAGTTCGCCTCGATCTCCTCGATCGAGCCGGCCGGCTCACCCGAGAACACATGTGGGTTGCGCCGCACCATCTTGTCGACCAGGGTGCCCGCGACGTCGTCGACGGTCCAGCTCTTGCCCTCCGGCAGGTTCTCCGCCAGCCGGGCGTGCAGCAGCACCTGGAGCAGCACGTCGCCCAGTTCCTCGCGGAGCGCGTCGGTGTCGTCGGCGCTGATCGCGTCGTACGCCTCGTAGCACTCCTCGAGCAGGAAACCGGCCAGGGTGCGGTGGGTCTGCGCCCGTTTCCACGGGTCGCCGCCCGGGGAGGCCAGCCGGTCCATCACCTCGACCGCGTCGAGCAGCCGGGCGCCGGGCGGATCCCACGAGCCGTACATCAGCTCCAGTTCGGCCAGGCCGGGCTCGCGGGCCAGCCGCAGCCCCAGCTCGCGGGCCAGCGACTCGTCGCCGGCCGGGCCGGCCAGCCACACCGCGCCGCCGTGCGCGGCCGCGGCGTCGAGCAGCGCCTGGGTCGCGCCCTCGGTCACCACGCTCACCTCGGCGCCGGCCGTCCGGACCGCCCGGGTCAGCTCGCTCTCCGCACCGGCGAGCACAGGCGCGGAGCGTACGGCGTCCCAGGCGGCCGAGGTCAGCAGGCCGGCGGGCAGCCGGGGCGAGGTGACGAGCAGGACGATGCGGGCGGTCATGCGGCTCCGGGAGCTGGCGAACCGGAGGCCGGCGCCTCCGGCGTGGAGATGTCGGTGACCGGGCCGTCCTGGTCGACGTACGGCAGGGAGTAGAAGACGAACGACTGGCCGGTGTTGACGAGCGACGGCACGCCCGTCACGCCGAACCGGGGGTTGACGCGGACGTCCGACTTCTCGGCCTGCTCCTGCAGCGCGCTGCTGAGCGCGGTGGCGGTGCGGACGAACCCGGCCTCGCCGAACGCCTGCCGGACCTGGTCGACGCTCAGGCCCGGCTGAATCGCCCCGGTCTTCTCGAGGGCGCGGTAGACGGCCATCAGGGATTCGTCGCTGAGGTCGGCCGGGGGCAGGCTCTGCTGGAGCGTGCCGGAGAGGTCGACCCACTCGCCCCACAGCTTCGTGTACTCGGTGGTTGCCGGCATCCGGAGCGCCTGCTGGATCTGCTCCGGGGAGATCTGATCGGTGACCTGGAGACCCTTGTCGGCCGCCACGCGCTTGCCCAGGTCGATCGCGACCAGCAGGTTCAGCACGTCCTGCCGGGTCACCGAGGACCGCAGCTCCGCCGGCGACGGCGTCTGCGGGGACTGGCTACGGACGGCGTCCGCGTACTGCCGCTGCGCGTCCTCGTAGATCGCGTCGACCCGGTCGACGGAGTAGCGGGTGTCGCCGACGTACGCGGCGACGTCCGGGGCGGAGCGGCCGCAGGCGGCGAGAGAGAGCGCGGCGAGGGCCGCGACGCTGACGGCGACGAGGGAACGGCGAGCACGCATGAGGGCCACTCTCTCACGGCGAGTACGAACCTGTGACTCCGCCCACCTCATCGCGCACCCGCCGGGACCGCACCGGCCAGCTCCTCGGGCTTGCTGGGTCATCGTCCGCTCGCCACTGCGGGGCTGGCAACACCGGCCAGCTCCTCGGGCTTGCCCAGGACGTCGGCCAGGAGCTGCCCGCACCACTCCAGCAACGCCTGGTCGCGCAACGGCTCGCCGCCGATCCGCCGGGTGCTCGGCCGGGGCACGCTCACCTGGTCGAGCGCCTGCTTGTAGACCGAGTCCGGGTGGTACCGCTTGAGTCGCATCTGCTTCGAGTCGGGCAGCGGCAGCGGGCCGAACCGGATGTGCTTGCCCTGCATCGACACGTCGGTCAGCCCGTAGCGGCGGGCCAGCAGCCGGAACCGCGCCACCGCGACCAGGTTCTGCACCGGCGCGGGCGGCTCGCCGTACCGGTCGGTCATCTCGGCGACCACCTCGCGCAGGCGTTCTTCGTCGCGGGCCTCGGCGAGCTTGCGGTACATCTCCAGGCGCAGCCGCTCCACCGCGACGTAGTCGTGCGGCAGGTGCGCGTCGATCGGCAGGTCGACCTTGACCTCGGCCTCCTCCTCCGTGCTCTCGCCCTTGAAGGCGGAGACCGCCTCGCCGACCATCCGGACGTACAGGTCGAAGCCGACGCCCTCGATGTGGCCGGACTGCTCGCCGCCGAGCAGGTTTCCGGCGCCGCGGATCTCCAGGTCCTTCATCGCCACGTACATGCCCGCGCCGAGTTCGGTGTGCTGGGCGATGGTGGCCAGCCGCTCGTGCGCGTTCTCGGTGAGCGGCTTCTCCGGCGGGTAGAGGAAGTACGCGTACGCCCGCTCCCGGCCCCGGCCGACCCGGCCGCGGATCTGGTGCAGCTGGGCCAGGCCGAGCAGGTCGGCCCGCTCCACGATGAGGGTGTTGGCGTTCGGGATGTCGATGCCGGACTCGACGATGGTGGTGCAGACCAGGACGTCGAACTCCTTCTCCCAGAAGCCGACCATCACCTTCTCCAGCGCCTCCTCGCCCATCTGGCCGTGCGCCACCGCGACCCGGGCCTCCGGCACCAGCTCCCGCAGCTTGCGGGCGGTCTTCTCGATCGACTCGACCCGGTTGTGCAGGTAGAAGACCTGACCGTCGCGCAGCAGCTCACGGTGGATGGACGCGGCCACCTGCCGGTCGTCGTACGCCCCGACGAACGTGAGGACCGGGTGCCGCTCCTCCGGCGGGGTGGCGATGGTGGACATCTCCCGGATGCCGGTGATCGCCATCTCCAGCGTCCGCGGGATCGGGGTGGCCGACATGGCGAGCACGTCGACCGAGGCGCGCAGCGTCTTCAGGTGCTCCTTGTGCTCGACGCCGAACCGCTGCTCCTCGTCGATGATCACGAGGCCCAGCTGCTTGAACCGGGTGGACGCCTGGAGCAGCCGGTGGGTGCCGATGACGATGTCGACGGTGCCGGCGGCGACCATCTCCAGCGTCTGCTCGGTCTCCTTCGGCGTCTGGAACCGGGACAGCTGCCGGATCGACACCGGGAACTGGCTCATCCGCTCGGCGAACGTGTTGTAGTGCTGCTGCACCAGCAGCGTGGTCGGCACCAGCACCGCCACCTGCTTGCCGTCCTGCACCGCCTTGAACGCCGCCCGTACCGCGATCTCGGTCTTGCCGTAGCCGACGTCCCCGCAGATCAGCCGGTCCATCGGGACGGTCTGTTCCATGTCCCGCTTGACCTCCTCGATGGCGGCCAGCTGGTCGGGCGTCTCCTGCCAGGGGAACGCGTCCTCCAGTTCCCGCTGCCACGGGGTGTCGGGGCCGAAGTTGTGCCCCTTGGACGCCTTGCGCGCGGCGTACAGCTGGATGAGCTGGGCGGCGATCTCCCGGACCGCCTTACGCGCCCGCGCCTTGGACTTCTGCCAGTCCGAGCCGCCCATCTTGTGCAGCGTGGGCTGCTCACCGCCGACGTAGCGGGACAGCTGGTCGAGCTGGTCGGTGGGGACGAACAGGCGGTCGCCGGGCTGGCCGCGCTTGCTCGGCGCGTACTCGATGACCAGGTATTCGCGGCTGGCGCCGTTGACGGTGCGCTGCACCAGCTCGACGTACCGGCCGATGCCGTGCTGCTCGTGCACGACGAAGTCGCCGGCCTTCAGCTCCAGCGGGTCGATGGTGTTGCGCCGCCGGCTGGGCATCTTGCGCATGTCGCGGGTGGAGGTGCCCCGGCCGCCGGTGACGTCGTTGCCGGTGAGCAGCACGAACTTCGACGCCTCGTCGACGAACCCGGCGGTCAGGCAGCCGCAGGACACGAGCAGCTCGCCCGGTGCGGGCGCGGCGGGCACCTCCTCGGTGAGCCGGGCGCCGAGGCCGGCGTCGCGGAGCACCTCGACGGCCCGCTGGGCGGGGCCGTGCCCCTCGAAGACGAGCGCGATCGACCAGCCCTCGCCGGCCCAGCGCTTGAGGTCGTCGACCACCCGGGCGGTCTCGCCGTGGTACAGCGGCGCCGGCTGGGCGGCCAGGCTCACCGCGATGGCGTCGTCGGGGGTGACGTCGACCTCGGCGGGCTCGTCCTCCCAGGGCTGCCGGGCCGGTGCCGCGTCCGCCTCGACCAGGCCGAACGGCGCGAGCGTCCACCAGGGCTGGCGCAGGGCGCGGGCTGCCGTGCGTACCTCGGCCAGGGTCTTGAAGGCGGCGGCGCCGAGGTCGACCGGGGCCTGGCCGCCGACGGCGGCCGCGGCCCAGCTGGCCTGGAGGAACTCCTCCGAGGTACGGACCAGGTCGTGCGCGCGGGTGCGGATGCGCTCGGGGTCGCAGAGGAGTACGTGGGTGCCGGCCGGCATGCAGTCGACGAGCAGTTCCAGCGCGTCGGCGCCGATCAGCGCGGGGGCGAGGGACTCCATGCCCTCGACCGGGATGCCCTCGGCCAGCTTGTCCAGGATCTCGGCCAGCTCCGGATGCTCGGCGGCCAGCGCGGCGGCCCGCTCCCGCACCGCCGGGGTCAGCAGCAGTTCCCGGCAGGGCGGCGCCCAGAGCTGCGCGACGCCCTCGATGGTGCGCTGGTCGGCGACCGCGAAGGTGCGGATCTCCTCCACCTCGTCGCCCCAGAACTCGACCCGGGACGGGTGTTCGTCGGTGGGCGGGAAGACGTCCAGGATGCCGCCGCGGACCGCGAACTCACCGCGCTTGGTGACCAGGTCGACGCGGGCGTACGCCATGTCGGTGAGCCGGCGGGCGACCTCCTCCAGGTCGGCCTCGTCCCCGGCGGCGAGCTGCACCGGCTCCAGGTCGCCGAGGCCTTTGAGCTGCGGCTGGAGCAGCGACCGGACCGGTGCCACGACGACACGCAGCGGCCCGGTGCGGCCGTGCGCGTCGGCGGCGTCCGGGTGGGCCAGGCGGCGCAGCACGGCGAGGCGCCGCCCGACCGTGTCGGAGCGGGGCGACAGGCGCTCGTGCGGCAGCGTCTCCCAGGACGGGAAGACCGCCACCTGCTCCGGCGGCAGCAGACTGCCCAGTGCGGAGGCCAGGTCGTCGGCCTCGCGGGTGGTGGCGGTGACCGCGAGCACCGGGCGCCCCGCGCCACCGGCCGGCTCGTCGGCGGCGACCGCGGCGACAGCGAACGGGCGCAGCGCGGCCGGGGCGGTGAGGTCGAGCCCGTCGACCTGGGCGGCACCGGAGCGCGCCAGGTCACGCGCCCGGGCCAGCCCCGGGTCGGCCAGGGCGGCGGAGAAGAGTCCGGTGAGCATCAGTGATCACTTCCAGCGGATCGACACACGACGACGACCCCGCGTCCAGCCGGACGGGGGGTGCACCGTTCGAGCCTATCCCCCTCCACCGACGATCCGGGGCCGCCCGATGTTGGATCTTGACCAGCCGCGACCGGGCGTGGTGCGGTGGGTGGATGGTCGAGTATCGGACGGTCTTCGACGCCGAGGTGGATTTCTCCAACGGCGGTGGTCTGCGCACCGACGGGTTCCGGCTGGACGTGCCGCACCCGGACGTCACCGACGACGAGGTGGCCGCGCTGCTGGTCCGGCACCTCGGGCTGCTCATGGTCGGCGAGGTACGGATCACCAACCGGACCGTCGTCGAGGAGCCGCACAAGGGCGGGCGGGGGGTGGCCGCCCCGGCCGCCGGCGGCGGGCGGAAGCTCGTCGAGCTGAGTCACGTGATCACCGAGGGCATGGTCACGCTGCCCGGCTGGCCCGGGCCGTCGATCACCGACTGGCTGACCCGGGAGGAGTCCCGGAAGCGGTACGCACCGGGTGTCGAGTTCCACGTCGCGCGGATCAACATGATCGCCAACACCGGCACGTACGTGGACACGCCGTCGCACCGCTTCGCCGACGGCCCGGACCTGACCGGGATGCCGCTGGACCGCCTCGCCGACCTGCCCGGCCTGGTGGTACGCGTGCCGGCCGGTACGCGCGCGGTGGACCGGCTGCTGCTCGCCCCGTACGACGTGGCCGGGTGCGCGGTGCTGCTGCACACCGGCTGGGACGCGCACTTCGGCACCGACGGGTACGCCGCACCGGAAGCGCCCTACCTGACCGGTGACGGCGCGCAGTTCCTGGCCGAGTCGGGCGCGGCGCTGGTCGGCATCGACTCGATCAACATCGACGACATGACGGCGGCGGCAGCGGGTCAGCGCCCGGCGCACACCGGTCTGCTGGCCGCCGGCATCCCGATCGTGGAGCACCTGACCGGCCTTTCCGAGTTGCCGCCGACGGGTTTCCGGTTCACCGCCGCCCCGCCACGGGTGGCCGGCATGGGCACGTTCCCGGTCCGCGCCTTCGCCGTCGTCGACGCCTGACCCGCGCCGCCGCCCGCCACCAACCGCCAAGCGCCGGCTGGAACGCCATGGGTGTCAAAAGGGCGCTGAGACACCCATAGCGTTCCACTGACCGGCACTTCGACGCGTGAGTGGAACGGCATGGGTGTCAAACGGGGACGTAGACACCCATGGCGTTCCACCGAACGGGCGGCGGGCGGCGGGGTGAGGGGTGGGGGGTGGGGGGTGGGGGGTGGGTCAGTAGCGGACGGCGATGCGGCGCTCGACCGCGTCCACCCGGATCTCGCCGCCGTACGGGATGATCACCTGCGGGTCGGTGTGGCCCAGGTCGACGTCGAAGACCACCACCGGGTCGTCGGCGTAGGGGGCGAGCGCCGACAGGATCGCCTCCCGCTGGTCGGCGGCCCAGGCCAGCCGCTCCGCGACCGAGTGCGGCCGGTCGAAGTCCCACGCCTTGGGGCGGCCCACCACGATCGCCGGGAAGCCGGCGAGCAGCCCTCGCTCGCCCATGTTCCGCACGATCCGGAAGACCTCCTGCGCGGGCGGCAGCTCGTTCGACGTCTCCAGCACCAGCACCGACCCGGCCAGTTCGGCGGCAGAGGGAACGCGGTCGGTCGCCATCAGCCAGTGCACGATCTCCAGGCAGCCGCCCCACGTCCGGCCCCGCACCACCCGGGCCGGGCCGTGCCAGCGCCAGCCCTCGGACGGGTACATCGGCGGCTCCTCGGCCAGCGCGGCGGGATCACGCCAGTCGCACGGCTCGTCACCCCACTCGGGCGCGGCGGTCAGCTCGTACCAGCCGGTGGTGAACAGCGCGGCGCGCAGCGAGTCGAGCGTGAGCGGGTGCGGCTTGCCGGAGCGCCCGAGGTGCACCAGCACCGAGCCGCCGTGATAGCCGACGACGCCCAGCCGGTACAGGTGGTTGAGCACGTTGGTGTTGTCCGAGTAGCCGAAGTACGGCTTCGGGTTGGCCCGCAGCACGTCGTCGTCCAGGTACGGGGTGACGGTGATCAGGTCGTCCCCGCCGACCGTCGCCAGCACGGCGGTGATCGTCGGGTCGGCGAACGCGGCGGTCAGGTCCCGCGCCCGGTCGCGCGGGTCGGCGTCCATGACCCGGGTGGTCGGATACTCCACCGGTTCCAGCCACAGTTCGTCGCGGAGCCGGCGCAGCCCCAGCTCGTACACGTGAGGGAAGAGACCCGGCAGGCCGGCGGAGGGTGAGACGACCGCGACGCGGTCGCCCGGCTGCGGTTTGGCGGGGTAGGCGGGCACCTGCATGATCCGACGTTAACGGCGCGGACCAGCGGTTTTCGGCCGACGAAACCCCATGAGCCGGGCATATGCCCGCAATAGGCTGAGGCCGTGAACGACGAGCCGGAGCTGCGTACCCGGGACTGGCTGCCCCGCACGGCGGCGCTGATCCTCGGCACCCTGGCGCTGGCGAGCGCGTTCATCGCCGCCTACGTCGGCGCGCTGCACAAGCCGGACCCGCGCGACGTGCCGGTCGCCGTCGTCACGAGCGACCAGCAGGCCCAGGCCGTGATGTCCGCCGTCCGCGCCCGCACCGACACGATCAAACCGATCGGGTACGACAGCCGCGGCGCCGCCTCCGACGGCCTCACCGACCGGTCGGTGTACGCGGTCCTCAGCTCCGCCCCGGACGGCGGCCTGACGCTCGCCACCGCCAGCGCCGGCGCGCCCGCCGCCACCGAACTCGTCACCGACGTGTTCACCGAGGCGGCCCGGCAGGCCGGGGTGCCGCTCGAGGTCACCGACGACGTGCCGGTCTCCGCCGACGACCCGCGCGGTCTGGTCCCGTTCTACCTGGCCGTCGGCGTGGTGCTCGGCGGCTACCTGGCGTCCACGGCGCTCGGCATCTCGCTCGGCACCAGCCCGCGCGACCTGCGCCGCGCCGGGCTGCGGATCGCCACGCTCGCGGTGCACGCGGTCCTGCTCGGCGTCATCGGCGCGATCCTCGTCGGGCCCGTGCTCGGCGTGTTCGCCGGTCACGTGGCGACGGTGGCGGTGGTCGGCGCGCTCGCCGCGTTCGCGGCCGGGATGGTCGCCGCCGCCGTGCAGGGCTGGCTCGGGCTGCTCGGCACCGGCATCGTGATCCTGCTGCTCGTGGTGCTCGGCAACCCCGGCTCCGGCGGCATCTACGCGCCTGAGTTCCTGCCGCCGTTCCTACGCGGGATGCACCGCTGGAACGTGCCCGGCCTGGCCACCGACCTGTTCAAGTCGGCGATCTACTTCGACTGGCGTGGCGGCGGCTGGGCGCTGACCGGGCTGCTGGTCTGGGTGGTCGTCGGCCTGGTCGGTCTGCTCACCGCGACCATGTTCCGCGCCCGCCGGCGACCCGCGCCGGGGCGGCACGCCGCCGATCAGGGCTGACCGGCGAACCGTCCCAGAGTGCAGATCATCACGGTGTCCCCCTCCTGTCCCCCGGGCCCACGCGGATACCATCCAGAGGAGTCGGACAGCGCTGTCCTTCGTCCTCGCGTAAGGAGCGCAACCGTGACCGACCAGCATGACCACGACGGCCCCGACGCCGCTCTCCGGGCCGACATCCGCCGCCTCGGCACGCTGCTCGGGCAGACGCTCGCCCGTCAGGAGGGCCGGCCGCTGCTCGACCTGGTCGAGGAGATCCGCGCCCAGGTCCGCTCCGACGCGCCGGCCGCCGCCCAGCGCCTCGCCGGGCTCGACGTCACCACCGGCACGAAGCTGGCCCGCGCCTTCTCCACCTACTTCCACCTGGCGAACATCACCGAGCAGGTGCACCGCGCCCGGGACCTGCGCCGTCGCCGCGCGACCCACGGCGGCTGGCTGGACCAGGCGGCCAAAATGATCGCCGAGCGGGGCGTACCGGCCGAGGAGATCGCCGCCGCGGCCCGCCGGCTGGCCGTACGCCCGGTCTTCACCGCGCACCCCACCGAGGCGGCCCGCCGGTCCATCCTGTCCAAGCTGCGTGCGGTCGCCGACGAGCTGGACACCGAGACCGCGAACGCGATCCTCTACGGCGCCAGCGACGAGGGCCCGGCCAACCGCCGCCTCGCCGAACTGCTCGACCTGATGTGGCAGACCGACGAGCTGCGGCTGGACCGGCCGGACCCGACCGACGAGGCGCGCAACGCGATCTACTACCTGCGCGACCTGTACGCCGAGGCCGCGCCGCAGGTCCTCGACGACCTCGCCGACACGCTGCGCACGCTCGGCGTGGAGACGTCGCCGACGTCCCGCCCGCTGAGCTTCGGCACCTGGATCGGCGGCGACCGCGACGGCAACCCGTTCGTCACGCCCGTGGTCACCCGCGAGGTGCTGCGCATCCAGCACGAGCACGGCATCGCCGCCACCGAGAAGGCGATGGACGACCTGATCACCGAGGTCAGCGTCTCCCGGCGCCTGCGCGCGGTGTCGCTCGACCTGTCCGCCAGCCTGGCCAAGGACCTGGACGCGCTGCCCGAGGTGGCACCCCGGTTCCGCCGGGTCAACGCGGAGGAGCCGTACCGGCTCAAGGCGCGGTGCGTGAAGGCGAAGCTCGCCAACACCCGGGAGCGGCTGCGCGCCGACACCCCGCACGTGCCGGGGCGCGACTACCGGGGCTCGGCCGAGCTGATCGCCGACCTGGAACTGCTGCGCGCGTCGCTGGCCCGCAACTCCGGCCAGCTCACCGCCGTCGGGCGGCTGGCCTCGGCCATCCGTACGGTGTCCGCGTTCGGCCTGCACCTGGCCACCATGGACATCCGGGAGCACGCGGAGAAGCACCACGAGGTGCTGGCCCAGCTCTACGAGGCGGTCGGCGAGGTGTCCGACTACCCGGCGCTGTCCCGGCTGGAGCGCACCAAGCTGCTCGCCGACGAGCTGACCGGCCGCCGGCCGCTCTCCACCCAGGACAGCCCGCTCACCGAGTCGGCCCGCAAGACGTTCGACGTGTTCGCGGCCATCCGTGAGGCGCAGGACCGGTTCGGCCCCGAGGTCATCGAGTCGTACATCATCTCGATGACGCTCGGCGTGGACGACGTGCTCGCCGCCGTGGTGCTGGCCCGCGAGGCCGGCCTGGTGGACGTGCACTCCGGGCGCGCCCGCATCGGCATCGTGCCGCTGCTGGAGACCCCGGCCGAGCTGAACGCCGGTGGTGAGCTGCTGGACGAACTGCTGTCGCTGCCCGCGTACCGGGCGCTCGTGGCGGCCCGGGGCGACGTGCAGGAGGTGATGCTCGGCTACTCCGACTCCAACAAGGAGGCGGGCATCACCACCAGCCAGTGGTCCATCCACCGGGCGCAGCGTGCGCTGCGGGACGTGGCCGCGCGGCACGGCGTACACCTGCGGTTGTTCCACGGCCGGGGCGGCACCGTCGGCCGCGGTGGTGGCCCCACGCACGACGCGATCCTGGCCCAGCCGTACGGCACGCTGGACGGCGCGATCAAGGTGACCGAGCAGGGTGAGGTCATCTCCGACAAGTACACGCTGCCGGCGCTCGCCCGGGAGAACCTGGAACTGACAGTGGCGGCGGTGCTCCAGGCCACGCTGCTGCACACCGCGCCCCGGCAGCCGGCCGAGATGCTGGAGCGCTGGGACGCGGCGATGGACGTGGTGTCGGAGTCGGCGTTCCGGTCGTACCGGTCGCTGGTCGAGGACCCGGACCTGCCCGCGTACTTCTGGGCCTCCACCCCGACCGAACTGCTCGGCGCGCTGAACATCGGCTCCCGGCCGGCGAAGCGCCCGAACACCGGTGCCGGCCTGTCCGGCCTGCGGGCCATTCCGTGGGTGTTCGGCTGGACGCAGACCCGGCAGATCGTGCCGGGCTGGTTCGGCGTGGGCTCCGGGCTGGCCGCCGCGCGCGCCGCCGGGCTGGCCGACGTGCTCGCCGAGATGAACCGGAACTGGCACTTCTTCCGCACGTTCCTGTCGAACGTCGAGATGATGCTGACCAAGACCGACCTGGACATCGCCCGGCGCTACGTCGAGACGCTGGTGCCGAAGAAGCTGCACCCGATCTTCGACAAGATCCAGCAGGAGTACGAGCTGACCAAGCAGGAGGTGCTGGCGGTCACCGCGTCACCGGCGCTGCTGGAGAACTCGCCGGTGCTCCAGCGCACGCTCGCCGTGCGGGACACCTACCTGGAGCCGCTGCACCACCTGCAGGTGGCGCTGCTGCGGCAGTACCGCGAATCGGGCGCCGCCGGGCGGGCGGTGGTGACCGCGCCGGGCGGACGGCGTGCCCCGAACGACGGTACGGCGCTGGAGCGGGCGCTGCTGACCACCGTCAACGGCATCGCCGCCGGCATGCGCAACACCGGCTGAGGTGTAAGGAAGGGCCCCCTCTTAACGCCTAGTGCATAAGAGGGGGCCCTTTTTAACGCCCGCGTGCGCCGAGCGCCGAGCGGCGTCCGACGCAACGGCGCCCGCGCGGCGGTGTCGGCTAGAAGTCGCCGCCGCCGAAGTCACCACCGAAGTCCCCGCCGCCGAAGCCACCGAAGTCGCCGCCGCCGAAGTCCCCGCCGCCGAAGTCGCCACCGGCGTAGTCACCGCCACCCTGGTCGCCGCCCATGTCGCCGCCCTGGTCTCCGAAGTCCTGGCCGTCGCCGAAGCCCTCCTGGTAACCGGCGTCGTACCCCGGGTCGGCGAACGCGGGCGAGAACAGCGCGTCCGCGATCAGGAGACCGCCGACCACGCCGACGCCCGCGCCGAGCGCGGTCTTCCACCACGGCGTGGAGTACCAGCCGGCCGGCACCGGCCGCCCCTGGAACCGGCCACCCGGGTAGTAGTAGGGCGTCGCGTTCCCCGGCTGCGGGCCGGCGCGGAACGTCTGCCCCTGCACGTCGACCTGGCGCTCCTTGGTGAGCGCGCCGGCACCCTGGGCGGCGGCGAGCGGCGGCAGCTCCGGGCCCGGGTCGATGCCCATCGCGGTACGCGCCGCCCGGATGTACGCCAGCCCTTCCAGCGCGGTCTCCCGGGCCAGCCCGAACTGGCGCGGCGTGGTCGCCTGCTCCAGCTGCGAACCGGCGGCGTTGTAGCGCTCACCGGCGTCGGCGAGCGCCTGCCGGACCGCCGGGGCGTCGCCGTGCAGGTTCATCAGCTGGCCGCCGAGCCGCTCGTACCACCGCTGCGCCTCGGCGCGGGCGTCGGCCAGTTCGTTCGACCGACGCGATCTGCTCCCCCTCCGCCAGAACACGAACGCACCTCCGAGCAGCAGGATCAGGACCAGCCACAACGCGAACTCCATGACTCGAACGTACCCACCGGGCGCTCGTCGTACCCGTTTGGCAAGCTCTTGGCCATGAGCTTTGCGACGCTGGCCGTGGTGGTGCTCTGCCTCGCCGCGGGCGGCGCGGTGGGCTGGCTGGCCGCGCGGGCGCGCGCGGCGGCCGACATCGCCCGCCTGGAGGCGACGCTCGCCGCCACCCGGGCCGGTGAGGGGCGGCTGGAGCAGTCCATGCGGGCGCTGAGCTACGAGGCGACGGCGCAGTCCCAGGAGGCGGTCGCCCGCGCGGTGGCGCCGCTGCACGACACGCTGCGCCGCTACGAGCAGCGGGTGGCGGAGCTGGAGCGGGACCGGGTGGACGCGTACGCCGAGCTGCGCGAGCAGGTGCGGTCCATGAGCGCCGTCTCGGGCGAGCTGCGCACCGAGACCAAGCAGCTGGTCGCCGCGCTGCGCGCGCCGCAGGTGCGGGGCCGCTGGGGCGAGCACCAGCTCCGCCGGATCGTCGAGGCCGCCGGCATGCTGGAGCACTGCGACTTCAGCGAGCAGGTCACCGCCGCGACCGACCACCAGGGGGTACGCCCCGACCTCGTGGTACGGCTGCACGGCGGCCGGACGGTGGTGGTGGACGCGAAGGCGCCGTTCGACGCGTACCTGACCGCGATGGAGGCGCGCGACGAGCGCGGGCGCGACACCCACCTGGACGCGCACGCCCGCCACCTGCGTGCGCACGTGGACGGCCTGGCCGCCAAGTCCTACTGGTCGGCGTTCGACCAGACGCCCGAGTTCGTGGTGCTGTTCGTGCCGGCGGATCCGTTCCTCGACGTGGCGCTGCAACGCGACCCGTCCCTGTTGGAGCACGCGTTCGCCCGTAACGTGGTGCTCGCCACACCGGCAACGCTGGTGGCGCTGCTGCGCACGGTGGCCTATTCGTGGCGGCAGGAGGCGCTGGCCCGTAACGCCGCGACGGTCCACTCGCTGGCCCGCGAGCTGTACGGGCGGCTGTCCACTCTGGGTGACCACGTGGGCAAGCTCGGCAGTTCGTTGAGCGGGGCGGTGACGGCGTACAACCGCGCGGTGGGCTCACTGGAGGCGCGGGTGCTGGTCAGCGCCCGCAAGCTGGCCGAGCTGGGCGTCTCCGACGACGAGCTGGCCGCGCCGGCGCAGGTGGAGCTGGCGCCGAGACAGCCGCAGGCGCCGGAGCTGTTGGGCGCGCCGTCCACATCGGCCGAGAGGTCGACAGACGTCGACGCCTAACACGTCGCACGTGATGACGTAGACCGATTCGTGTCACGGACTGATCACAAACCCAGGCCGGGTAGTGACACGTGTCGTCCTGACACGCAGGATCACCGTCACACGTGCCCTGCCCCTCGAGGGCCCTGTTCTCTGGAGGAAGAGAACGTTGAGTAAACCCCCCACGCGCAGCCGGCGTCCGTCCGCCGCGCTCCTGGCCTCGGTCCTCGCGGCCGGTGCCCTGACCGTCGGAGGTGGCACCGGCACCGCGAGCGCCGCCCCCGCCGCCCCGCAACCCTCGCAGCCGACCGCCGCGAAGGCACTGGGCGCACACGACGCCAAGTTGCTCGACGAGGCCGAGGCGAAGAACGCGCCGACCGTCACGATGATCATCGCGGCGAAGAAGGGCTCGGCCAAGAAGGTCGTCGACGGCCTGACCGGCCTCGGTGCCACCGTCAGCCAGCGGTACGACCAGATCGGCTACGTGCTGGCGAAGGTCCCGACCGCGAAGGCGCTCAAGGCCGCCACGCTGCCCGGTGTCGCCGCCGTCGACCTGGACGAGACCATCAAGCTCCCCGACCCGGCGCCCGAGGCTGCTCCGAAGGGCGCGAAGACCGCCACCGGCGCCCAGACGCTCGCCGGGCCCGGCGGTGACACCGGCGCGGTGAACCCGTACATGCCGACGAACGAGACCGGCGCGGAGGCCTTCAAGGCCGCGAACCCGCAGTGGGACGGCCGCGGCGTCACCATCGGCATCATGGACTCCGGTGTGGACCTCGACCAGCCGGCGCTCCAGACGACCACCACCGGCGAGCGCAAGATCGTCGACTGGGTCACCGCCACCGACCCGCTGGAGGACGCCTCCTGGCGCCCCATGCTGACCGAGGTCAGCGGCCCGTCGTTCACCACCTCGCTGGGCACCTGGACCGCGCCGGCCGGCAACTACCGGTTCAACGTCTTCCGCGAGAACATCACCGCGAACAGCGACGCGCGGGGTGACCTCAACCGCGACGGCGACACCACCGACTTCTGGGGCGTGCTCTACAACCCCACCACCGGTGACGTCCGTGTCGACGCGAACCAGAACAACGACTTCACCGACGACGAGGTGATGCGGCCGTACAAGGAGAAGTTCCAGGTCGGCCACTTCGGCACGGACAACCCGGCCACCGCGGTCCGCGAGCAGATCCCGTTCGTGGTCGAGTACCGGCGCAACGTGAACACCGCCCCGGTCGGCGGCCCCGGCCTGGTCGACTACGTCAACATCGGCATCATCGAGAGCACCCACGGCACCCACGTCGCCGGCATCACCGCGGCCAACGACATGCTTGGCAACAGCGCCTTCGACGGCGCCGCGCCGGGTGCCAAGCTGGTCTCCGCCCGCGCCTGCTCCTGGGGTGGCGGCTGCACCGCCGCGGCGCTCACCACCGGCATGGCCGACCTGGTGATCAACCGCAAGGTCGACGTGGTGAACATGTCGATCGGCGGTCTGCCGGCGCTCAACGACGGTTCGAACGCCCGCGCGGTCCTCTACAACGACCTGATCAACACCTACGGCGTGCAGCTGTTCATCTCGGCCGGCAACTCCGGTCCGGGCGTGAACACCGTCGGTGACCCGTCGGTCGCCACCGACGTGGTCAGCGTGGCGGCGAGCGTCAGCAAGGACACCTGGCTGGCCAACTACGGCTCGGTGGTCCGCAAGGACAACGCCCTGTTCAACTTCTCGTCGCGCGGCCCTCGTGAGGACGGCGGCTTCAAGCCGAACATCGCCGCCCCAGGTTCGGCCATCTCCACCGCGCCGACCTGGCAGCCGGGCAACCCGGTGCCGGAGGCGGGCTACCCGCTGCCCCCGGGCTACCAGATGCTCAACGGCACCTCGATGGCCGCACCGCAGGCCACCGGCGCCGCCGCGCTGCTGCTGTCGGCCGCCAAGGCGACCGGCAAGGGCGTCACCCCGGCCGCGCTGCGCCGGGCCGTCTACACGTCGGCCCAGCCGATCACCGGCGTCCCGACGTACGCGCAGGGCTACGGCATGTTCAACGTGCCGGGCGCGTGGAGCCTGCTCGCCAAGGGCGTGCAGACCCGCACCTACACCTCCGAGGCGCCGGTCTGCACCGAGCTGTCGCCGAACCTGACCCGCTACGACCGGGCCTCCGGCACGTTCGTGCCGAACCCGAACGTCGGCACCGGCCTCTACAACCGCTGCGCCGCCGACCGTGGTGGCCAGAAGGTCAAGGAGAGCCGCCACTACGAGGTGAAGCTGACCCGCACCAGCGGCCCGAACAAGGGCATCAAGCACGAAGTCGCCTTCCGGGGCAACGACGGCACCTACAGCGCCCCCAAGGTGGTCTGGCTGCCGCTGAACAAGACCGTCACGGTCAAGGTGAAGGCCAAGCCGATGACCGCCGGCGCGCACGGCGCCATCATGACCGTCGACGACCCGGCCACCAACGTGGTCGACTTCGAGGTCGCCACCGTCGTGATCGCCTCGAACCCGGTGTCCGCGCCGGCGTACTCCTTCTCGGCCGAGGGCTCGGTCGAGCGGAACAACTTCCGGTCGTACTTCGTGACCGTCCCGCCGGGTGCGGGCGCGCTCCAGGTCAACCTGTCCGGCATCGCGACCGGCTCGCAGACCCGGTTCATCGCCATCAACCCGTACGGCGTGCCGGTCGAGAGCACCGCCAGCACCGCCTGCTACACCAACTTCTCCGACGCGGCGGTCTGCAAGCCGCAGGAGCGGGACTACCAGAACCCGCTGCCGGGCGTGTGGGAGATCGAGGTGGAGGCGCGTCGCACCTCGCCGGCGCTGGACAACCCGTTCCGGCTCCAGGCCCGCGTGCAGGGCGTCACGGTGGAGCCGGCCGTGGTCCAGCTCCCGTCGGTCACCGCCGGCACCCCGGCGCCGGTGAGCTGGAAGCTGACCAACACCTTCGGCCCGGTCCAGGTGACCGGCGTCGGCGGCCCGCTGGCGAGCGTCCGGGCCGAGCGGCCCAGCATCACCGAGGGCGCGACCCAGGAGTACGTGGTGGAGGTGCCCGCGGGCGCCACCTCGTTCACCGCCCGGATCGGCAACCCGTCCGACCTGAGTGCCGACCTGGACCTGACGGTCTTCCGCGGCACCACCCAGGTGGGGCAGTCGGCCGACGGTGACTCGGAGGAGGCGGTCACGCTGACCAACCCGACTCCCGGCACCTACCGGGTCGTGGTGGACGGTTACTCGATGAGCGACCCGAGCACCGCGTACGACTACCGGGACTCGTTCGCGTCCCCGGCGCTGGGCACGCTCTCCGCGCCGTCCACGCCGCTGTCCCTGGCCAACGGCGCCACCGCCACCCTCACCGGCGCGGTGACCGCCCTGTCCACCCCGGCCGAGGGCCGGGAGCTGTACGGCGACATGGCCGTAACCACCACCGAGGGCGCTGTCGTCGGCCGCGGTTCGGTGGAGATCCTCGCGGTCAACTGAGCCGCTGACACGACGGAGCCCCGTCCCCTCTCGCAGGGGGCGGGGCTCCTTCGCGTCGTCGTCAGGCGGGGCGGGCGGACTCGACCACGAACGGGGTGCCCTGCTGGCAGGTGGTCATCATGCCCGGTTCGGGACGGCCGGTGACCTCGACCTTGGCGCCGGCCTTGAGCACGTCACGCGGCCCGCCGACGAGCAGGTGGCCGTCGAGCAGCAGGCAGTTCGGCTCGACGCCGGCCTGCACGGTGCCGCTGATGACGGTGCCGCCGACACCCGGCGGGGTCGACGGGCCGCCCTTCCAGGAGGGGCCGGGACGCTTCGGGCTCGTGCCGGGGTCGGGCTGGCTGGTCACGGGGGCGGCTCCCGTCGTACTCGGGCTCGGGCTGGGATCGGCGGACCCGTCGCCGGGTGCGGCGCAGGCGGTCAGCGCGAGGCCGGCGAGCAGTGCGACGAGCACCGTACGAGGAGTCTTCATGGTCGGTTGGACGCGGCGGCCGGCCGATCCGTTCCCGGTCAGCCGCGGGCCGCGGCGGCGGCCTTCATGTCGCGCTTGAGTTCCTGCGGCAGCGAGAACGTCAGCCGCTCGTCGGCGGTGGTGATCTCCTCGACGTCGCCGAAGCCGCGCTCGGCCAGGTACGCGAGCACCTGCTGGACCAGCTCGTCGGGCACGCTCGCGCCGGAGGTCACACCCACGGTCCGGGCGCCGGTGAGCCAGGCGTCCTCGATCTCGTGCGCGAAGTCGACCAGGTGCCCGGCACGGGCCCCGGCGTCCAGCGCCACCTCGACCAGGCGGACCGAGTTCGAGGAGTTGCGCGAGCCGACCACGATCACCACGTCGCACTCGGGGGCGATCTCCTTGACCACGTGCTGGCGGTTGGAGGTCGCGTAGCAGATGTCGTCGCTGGGCGGCGACTGGAGCAGCGGCAGCCGCTTCTTGAGCCGGGCCACCGTCTCCAGCGTCTCGTCCACCGACAGCGTGGTCTGGGAGAGCCAGACCACCTTCTCCGGGTCGCGCACGGTGACCTTGTCGACCCCGTCCGGGCCGTCCACGAGCTGGATGTGGGCGGGCGCCTCACCGGCGGTGCCGATGACCTCCTCGTGCCCCTCGTGGCCGATGAGAAGAATGTCGTAGTCCTGTGCGGCGAACCGGCGGGCCTCGTGGTGCACCTTCGTGACGAGCGGGCAGGTGGCGTCGATCGCCCGCAGCGAGCGCTGCTTGGCCTGCTCGTAGACCTCGGGGGCGACGCCGTGGGCGGAGAAGATGACGGTGGCGCCCTCGGGCACCTCCTCGTTCTCCTCCACGAAGATCGCGCCCTGGGCCTCCAGCGTGCGCACCACGTGCTTGTTGTGCACGATCTGCTTGCGCACGTAGATCGGCGCGCCGTAGAGCTTCAGCGCCTCCTCGACGGTCTGCACCGCCCGGTCCACGCCCGCGCAGTAGCCGCGCGGGTTGGCCAGGAGCACGCGCTTGCCGGTCCGGGGAGTCGTCTCAGCGTCAGTCACCCGCCCATCGTACGTGCCGCTCTCCCGCGCGGCAGCGGCCGCGAGGCGCACGCGGGCGCTGTCGGTCCCGGGCCGTAGGGTGGGCGGGTGAGCGCGGGAGAGGACGGCCGGGGGGCACCGGACGGACGGAGCACGGCCGAGGAGCCGTGGCCGGTCCGGGTGGTCAGCCAGAAGGTCGGCGCCTGGATCGCCCGCCTCGGCTGGGTGTGGGTCGACGGCCAGGTCGCGCAGATCAGCCGGCGGCCCGGCGCGAGCACCGTCTTCCTCACGCTGCGTGACCCGTCGGCCGATCTCAGCCTGACCGTCACCACCAACCGGGACGTGCTCGACGCGGGCGCTCCGGAGCTGCGCGAGGGCGCCCGGGTGGTGCTGCACGCCAAGCCCGAGTTCTACGCCGCACGGGGCACGCTCAGCCTGCGCGCCGACGAGATCCGCCAGGTCGGTCTCGGTGAGCTGCTGGCCCGGCTGGAGAAGCTCAAGAAGCTGCTCGCGGCCGAGGGCCTGTTCGACCGGGCCCGCAAGCGGCGGCTGCCGTTCCTGCCGGGCCGGGTCGGCCTGATCACCGGCCGCGCCTCCGCGGCCGAGCGCGACGTGCTGACGAACGCCCGCCGCCGCTGGCCCGCCGTCGACTTCCGCACGATCAACGTGGCGGTGCAGGGGCCGAGCGCGGTGCCCGACATCGTGGGGGCGCTGAAGGTGCTCGACGCCGACCCGGCCGTCGACGTGATCGTCATCGCCCGGGGCGGCGGCGGCATCGAGGATCTGCTGCCCTTCTCCGACGAGGCGCTGTGCCGGGCGGTCTTCGCCTGCCGCACCCCGGTGGTCAGCGCGATCGGCCACGAGACGGACGCGCCGCTGCTCGACTACGTGGCCGACGTGCGCGCCTCCACCCCGACCGACGCGGCGAAGCGCATCGTGCCGGACCTGACCGAGGAGGTCCGCCTGATCGGCCAGGCCCGGTCCCGACTGGAACGGGCCGTTCGTCACCTGGTCGACCGGGAGCAGCACCGGATCGACCTGCTGCGCTCCCGCCCGGTGCTGGCCCGGCCGCAGGTGATGGTCGAGCAGCGGGCGGTGGACGTGTCCGCGCTCCGCGACCGCGCCGGCCGGTCGCTGGAGCACCGGCTGCGGGGCGCCACCGACGACCTGCGGCACACGCTGGCCCGGCTGCGCGCGCTGTCGCCGGCGGCCACGCTGGAGCGTGGCTACGCGATCGTGCAGCGCGCCGACGGCCACGTCGTCCGCGCGGCCGCCGAGGTCGCCAAGGGCGATCCACTGCGGGTACGCCTCGCAGAGGGCGAGCTGACCGCCACCGTCGACGGCTGAGGGATGAGGGACATGACCGGGACGAAGCAGGACGAACAGCTCAGCTACGAGCAGGCCCGCGCCGAGCTGGCCTCGGTGGTGGAGAAGCTGGAGGCGGGCGGCACCTCGCTGGAGGAGTCGCTGGCCCTCTGGGAGCGCGGCGAGCAGCTCGCCGGGGTGTGCCAGCGCTGGCTGGACGGCGCCCGCGCCCGCATCGACGCCGCGCGGCAGCGTACCGAGGACTGACGGTGGGGTTCGGCGATCGCGCCGAACCCCACCGCAGAGGTCAGTTGAACAGGTTGTACAGCTCGGCGGGGGCCTCCACGACCTGGTCCGCCGAGGGCTTCTGGGCCGGGGCCGCGTTGCCGTAGTCGGTGTAGGTGATCTTCAGATCCTGCGCGGCGTTCTGGCCGGCGGCCGGGATCTTGAGCACCATCTCGCTGAGCCGGCCCTGCGTGTCGACCTTGGCGGTGAACGGCACCGACTGGGCCTGCGCCCCGAGCGCGGTGATCACGGCCGGGTCGAGCGAACCCGCCTCGGCGGCCTTCGACACGTCGACGGTGCCCTCGTACGCGCCCTCGCCGGTCTGCCGTACCTCGGTGATGCCCTGGGTGAGGACGGCGCTGCCGGCCGGGTCGAGCTTCTCGAAGTCGAAGCCCAGCGACCGGTTGCCCTTGATCCGGTTCTGGTCGAGGTGGTGGTACTTGCCGGTGTTCAGGTTCTTCACGCCGGGGATCTGCGCGGCCGCCGAGCCGCCGAGTTCCAGCTTGACCCAGCTGTCCGGCTTGGCGTGGATGAGGTCCAGCTTCATCATCAGGTCCGACGCCGGGTCGCCGATGGTCATCCGCATGTCGGCGCTCTGGCTCGGCTCGTGCACCTGCCCTTCGGCGGTGGAGCCCGCGCCGGTCATGGTGAACTTGAAGTTGCCCTCGCGGATCGCGTTCGTGGAGTCGAGCAGAGCCTGCTTGGCCGCGCTGCTGGACGCCGTGGCGCTCGGTGCGACGCTGCCGGAGGCACTCGGGGTCGCGGAGGCGCCGGAGGTCGTCGCGTCGCCGTTGCAGGCCGCCAGGCCGGGAATGAGCAGCGCCGCGGCGAACGCGGTGGCGCTGAAGCGTCGTATCTTCACGTCAACCTCTCCAGGTGGGTCGTCCGGGCTCGATGTCCCTTCTGTTCCCGGAAGCGGGGTTCCGCAATCCCGCCTCACCCGGAGGGAGGACGTCAGCGCAGCGACGCGGCGAGCTTGCGCAGCTCCGTCTCGCCCGCGTCACCGACCACGATCACGGTGCGGTCCGGCTCCAGCAGGACGAGTGCCTGCTCGTTGCCGCGCGCCGTGTAGCGCTGCCAGCTCAGCCCGTCGGGCAGGTCGGCCGCGCCCTGCGGCTGCCCCTCGGTCAGCTCCGCGGACAGCAGCTTCTCCGCCGGGACGTTGCTCTCCACGAGCTGCGCGCCCCGGCCCTCCGGGGTCACGTACCCGATCCGCAGCGTCGAACCGTCCGCCTCGGTGCGGAAGCGGGCGTTCACCGTACGCCAGTCGTCACCCAGCCCGGTCGGTTCGCTGACCGGGAACACGTTCGCGGAGCGGGCCTGCTCCAGCGCGGGCGCCGGGTCGACGGTCACCGGCGA
This sequence comes from Micromonospora sp. WMMA1947, assembly GCF_027497355.1. Classification (NCBI taxonomy): domain Bacteria; kingdom Bacillati; phylum Actinomycetota; class Actinomycetes; order Micromonosporales; family Micromonosporaceae; genus Micromonospora; species Micromonospora sp. WMMA1947. The sequence goes on from NZ_CP114909.1 coordinate 1,080,831, forward strand.
GTCACCGCCGAGGAAGCCCCGGTAGAAGGCGAGCAGCAGCGCGATCGGGACCAGCAGGATCAGCAGGGACAGCGCCATGTCCTTCGGCGACCGCTCGGACCGGGCCTTCTCCTTGCCGGCGGGCGGCGCGGGGGTGTCCGCCACGGCGGCCGGCTCGCCCCGGTCCGCGACGAGCGCGGGCTGCCCCTCGGGCGGGGTCGGGCCGCCGTCCGGTCGGACCGGCGGCTGTCCCTCCGGCGGGGTGGCGTCGGTCGGTGTGCGGTCGGCAGGCTGCGCGGCTTCCACCCGGCCATTGTCGCAGCCCACCGGGGGACGTGATCCTGGCCTCCTCCGCCCCGCCGGGACGGCGAACCTGAGATCGTGTGAGGATCAGCGACAAAACCGGCGGCGGTGGCCGCCGGTCCCACCCCGCAACGTCGCGAGGAGGCCGCCATGACAACCACCAGTACGCGGACGCCCCAGGATCTCGACCGCAACCTCGCCCTCGATCTGGTCCGGGTGACCGAGGCCGCGGCGATGGCCGCCGGCCGCTGGGTCGGCCGGGGCGACAAGGAGGGCGGCGACGGCGCAGCGGTCGACGCCATGCGCAAGCTGATCAACTCGATTCCGATGCGCGGCGTCGTGGTGATCGGCGAGGGCGAGAAGGACAACGCCCCGATGCTGTTCAACGGCGAGGAGGTCGGCGACGGGACCGGCCCCGAGGTGGACGTGGCGGTCGACCCGATCGACGGCACCACGCTGATGAGCAAGGGCATGCCGAACGCGCTGGCGGTGCTCGCGGTGGCCGAGCGCGGCGCGATGTTCGACCCGAGCGCGGTCTTCTACATGGAGAAGCTGGCGGTCGGCCCGATGTACGCCGACGTGGTGGACATCAACGCCGGCGTGGCCGAGAACATCAACCGGATCGCCAAGGTCAAGGGCACCGACGCCGCCGAGGTGACCGTGTGCGTGCTGGACCGGTCACGTCACGACGACCTGGTCAAGCAGATCCGGCGTACCGGCGCGGGGATCCGGTTCATCTCCGACGGCGACATCGCCGGTGCCATCGCGGCGGCCCGCGGCGAGTCGGACGTGGACGTGCTGATGGGCATCGGCGGGACCCCGGAGGGCATCACCGCCGCCTGCGCGCTCAAGTGCATGGGCGGCATGATGCAGGCCAAGCTCTGGCCGAAGGACGACGACGAGCGCCGCAAGGCGCTGGACGCCGGGCACGACCTGGACCGGGTACTGTTCACCGACGACCTGGTCACCGGCGACAACTGCTTCTTCGTGGCCACCGGCGTCACCTCCGGCGACCTGCTGCGCGGCGTGCGCTACCGCTCGGGCGGGGCGTACACGCAGTCGATCGTGATGCGTTCCAAGAGCGGCACGATCCGGGTGATCGACTCGTACCACCGTCTGGAGAAGCTCGCCCTCTACTCGGCCGTCGACTTCGACGGCCGCCCGCTGGCCGAGCAGGAGTGAGCCGAGCCGGGACGGCGGCACCACCGGCACCGCCGACGCTGTCGACCGGGCGACGTGTCGCCGGTGTCGGGTTGGCCACCGCCTCGGGCGTGATGGTCGCCGTCCAGTCCCGGATCAACGGCGAGCTGGGCGTACGCCTGGCCGACGGGATCGCCGCCGCGGTGGTCTCGTTCGGTGTGGGTCTGCTGATCCTGCTGGTGCTGGTCCCCGCCACCCCCGGTGGACGGCGGGGACTGGCCGCCCTGCGGGGTGCGTTGCGCGCCGGCTCGCTGCGCCCGTGGCAGTGCCTGGGCGGCGTGTGCGGCGCGTTCCTGGTGGCGACGCAGGGGCTGACCATCGGCGCGCTCGGCGTGGCGGTCTTCACCGTCGCGGTGGTGGCCGGGCAGTCCGGCAGCAGCCTGCTCGTCGACCGGGCCGGCATCGGCCCGGCCGGCCGTCAGCCGGTCACCCCGAACCGGCTGATCGGTGCGGTGCTCACCGTGCTCGCCGTCCTGCTGGCGGTGGGCGACCGCCTCGGTGACCCGCAGGCGCTGGCGCTGGCCCTGCTGCCGCTGGCGGCCGGGGTGGGCATCGCCTGGCAGCAGGCGGTGAACGGGCGGGTCCGGGCGGCCGCGGGCAGCGCCATGACCGCCACGCTCGTGAACTTCACAGTCGGCACGGCGGCACTGCTCGTGACCTTCGCGGTGGACCTGGCGGTACGCGGCCGACCGGCCGGCGCGTTCCCGGACGAGCCGTGGCTCTACCTCGGCGGCCCGCTCGGCATCGTGTTCATCGCGCTGGCCGCCGCCCTCGTCCGGTTCACCGGGGTGCTGCTGCTCGGCCTGGCCACGATCGCCGGGCAGATCGTCGGCGCCGTGCTGCTGGACCTGGTGCTGCCGACCGCCGCCTCGCACCCCGGGCTGGACACGCTGCTCGGCGCGGCGCTGACCATGGTCGCCGTGCTCGTCGCCGCCTTCGGCCCGGCCCGCCGCCCCTAACGGGCGGCGGCGGGCGCGGCGGCGCGCAGGCCGGTGACCATCTCGTCGACGACCCGGTCCAGCGGCGTTCCCTCGATCCCGAACGTCTCGCTGGCGGCGGTGGAGTCCATCACGAACGGCCGGGCGAACTGGTGCGCGGTCTCCCGCATCTCCCGGGCGAACGGGTCGGCCAGGCCACCGAGCCAGAGCACCGGGTGGGGCATCCGGGTCAGCCGGGGTGCCGGCGCCCCGGCCCGCTCCGCCGCCCGGTCGGCGAGCGCCCGCATGGACATCGGGGGCGCGCTCGGCACGTGCCAGGCCCGTCCCCAGGCCCGCGGGTCGGTGGCGGCGGCCACGAGGGTACGGGCGACGTCTCCCACGTACGTCCAGGTGTGCGGCGCGTCCCAGGCGACCGGCAGGAACACCCGCCGCCCGGCGAGCACCTTGGGCAGCACCATCATGGGCAGCGACTTGCCGCCGAGGCCGATGTAGTCGGATCCGCGTACCTCGGTGATCCGGGCCCGGCCGGCGCGGTGGGCGTCCAGGGCGTCGGCCCACATCCGGTTGCGGACCCGGCCCTTGACGCCGGTGGCGGCGAGCGGGGTGGCCTCGGTCATCGGTGCGTCGACCCGGCCGTACCCGTAGAGGTTGCCGACTGTGGCGAGCACGGCGCCGCTGCGCTCGGCGGCGGTGAGCAGGGCGGCTGCGAGCGGCGGCCAGTCCGTCTGCCACGTGTGGTACTCCGGGTTGGCGCAGTTGTAGAGCGCGTCTGCGCCCTCGGTGAGCGCGGCGAGCCGGTCCGCGTCGGCGGCGTCAGCGGCCACCCGCTCGATCGCCGGGTGCTCGGGGCCGGTGCCGCGCCGGGTCATCATGCGCACGCGCTCGCCGCGCTCGGCGAGGAGGCGGGCGGTGGCGGTGCCGACGGGACCGGCGCCGACGATCACGTGCAGTGCCATGACAGGTTCCACCTTTGCTGAAGCAGTTGTCCGAAGCGAGAGCACCGCTCTCGAAACAGAGCATGACTCATGCGGGCGGTACCGTCAAGAGCAGTGCTCTCTCTTTTGATTGCTGCTCTCATCCGTGGCAGAGTGAGGGCATGGTCGCTCCCTCGCTCCGCGCCCGGGTCCGCGCCGGGATGATCGAAGAGATCAAGACGGTGGCCCGCCGACACCTGGACACCGACGGCGCGAACCTCTCCCTGCGCGCGGTGGCCCGCGACCTCGGCATGGTCTCCTCGGCGATCTACCGCTACTTCCCCAGCCGCGACGACCTGCTCACCGCGCTGATCCTCGAGGCGTACGACGCGCTCGGCGACGCGGTGGAGGCGGCCGACGCCGGCGCCGACCCGGCCGACCTGCGCGGACGCTGGCTCGCCGTCTGCCGGGCCGCCCGCGCCTGGGCGCTGGCCCACCCCGCCGAGTACGCGCTGCTCTACGGCAGCCCGGTGCCCGGGTACGCCGCCCCCGACGAGACGGTCGCGCCGGCCCAGCGCCCACCGGTGACCCTGATCGGCATCCTGCGCGACGGACTGGCCGCCGGCCGGCTCGCCCCGCCCGGCGAGGAACTGCCCGAGCCGCTACGCGGCGACGTGACCGAACTGGTCGAGCAGATCGGCATGGACGTGCCACCCGCGCTGCTGGCCCGCGGCATGGCCGGCTGGACCCAGCTGTTCGGGCTGATCAGCTTCGAGCTGTTCGGCCGGATCAACCGGGCGCTGCCGCACCGCGACGAGTACTTCGACCACCAGATCGGCCTGATGGCGGACCTCATCGGCCTGCCCTGACGCCGTCGGCGTCAGGTGCCGTCGGAGGAGTGACCGGGGAACAGGTGCGCGGTCGGGTCGATGACGACAGCCGCGTTGTTCACAGCCGTGGCGGCCTCGCCGAAGCCGGTGGCGATCAGGCGGACCTTGCCCGGATATTCGGTGATGTCGCCGGCGGCGAACACACGGGGCAGGTTGGTGGCCATCGCGCTGTCCACCACGATGTGCCGCCGGTCGATGTTCAGCCCCCACTCGGCGAGCGGGCCGAGGTCGGCGGTGAAGCCGAGCGCGGCCACCACCGTGTCCACCGGCAGCGTCTCCACCTCGCCGCCGCGTACGGTCAGCTCGGCGCCGGTGACGGTCTCCTCGCCGTACAGTCGGCTCACCTCGGCGTTGACGACGATCCGCACCGGCAGCGCGCGGACGCGCTCGATGGTGGCGGCGTGTGCCCGGAAGCGGTCGCGTCGGTGCACGAGCGTCACCGACCGGGCCAGCGGGGCGAGCGTGGCGGCCCAGTCGAACGCCGAGTCGCCGCCGCCGACGATGAGCACGTGCCGGTCGGTCAGCTCCGCCGGCTGCGGCACGAAGTAGACGATGCCGCCGCCGGTGAAGCTCTCCGCGACCGGCAGCGGCCGGGGCGTGAAGCTGCCGAGCCCGCCGGTGACCACCACCGCGCCGCAGCTGAACTGCTCGCCGCCCGCAAGGCCCAGCACCGGCCGGCCGTCGAGGTAGGACAGCTTCTCCGCGCGTACGCCGAGCACGTAGTCGGGGTGGAACGGCGCCGCCTGGGCGACCAGGTTCGCGACCAGCTCGCGGCCCTTGATCGCGGGGAAGCCGGCGACGTCGAGGATCAGCTTCTCCGGGTACATCGCGGTGACCTGGCCGCCCGGCTCGGGCAGCGCGTCGATCACGGCCACGGAGAGTCCGCGGAAACCGGCGTAGTAGGCGGCGAAGAGCCCGGCAGGACCGGCCCCGATCACGGCGACATCGACCTCGCGCATGGCTCACCGTCACTTTCCGCTTCGGGATCAACCCACGCTGATGCGGAAACGGTAGGCGGGCGGGTGGCCGCGGGCAAGCATGTCCCGGGGTCTGATCAACGCGCCGTCAGGGCAGCGTCATCCTCGGTGAGCCGAGGCGGTCGGCGTCGTCGGTGTCCCTGCGGCGGCGGAACAGGATCGCCGCCACGACGCCGCCGAGCAGCCCGAACAGGTGGCCCTGCCAGGAGACGCGCTCGTCGGTGGGGAGGATGCCGAGCAGTTGCCAGCCGTAGAGCAATCCGACGAGCAGGCCGACGGCGAAGTTCCACCAGCTCCGCTCGACGACGCCCCGGGTGAGCAGGATGCCGAGGTAGCCGAAGATCACGCCGCTGGCGCCGACCACCACCGAGTTCGGCGACCCGGTGAACCAGACGCCCAGACCGCTGACCAGGATGATGACCCCGGTCGACCAGAGGAACCGGCGGGTGCCCGCGGCGAGCACGAACGTGCCCAGCAGGATCAGCGGGATGCTGTTGCTGTAGAGGTGGTTCCAGCCTGCGTGCAGGAACGGTGAGAAGAAGACGCCGTCGAGGCCCTGGATCCGCCGCGGGATGATGCCGGCGGTGTAGTCCAGGCCGAGCCGCAGGCCGACGTCGAGCGCCTCGATGAGGAACAGCACCGGCACGACCGCGCACATGGCGACGAAGGCGCGGCCGAGCGCCGCGTAGAACGCATCGGTGCCGAACCGGTGAGGGTCGCCGCCGCGGAGGCTGTCGGGCCAGGTCACCTACCAAGAGCTATCAGCAAAAGTGGCAGGCCGCCAGTCGAGGGCCGATACGACGACGGCGGGACACCGGGTCTCCCCGTGTGTCCCGCCGTCGCCGTGATGTCAGTACCAGCCCGAACTCTGCGACTTCTGCCAGGCGCCGCAGGGGGTGTCGTACCGGCCCTTGATGTAGCCGAGCCCCCACGTGATCTGGGTCGCCGGGTTGGTCTTCCAGTCGTCGGCCACCGAGGCCATCTTGCTGCCCGGCACGGCCTGCGGGATGCCGTACGCCCCGGAGGAGCTGTTGGAAGCCTTCGGGTTCCAGCCGCTCTCCTTGGTCCAGAGCTTGTCCAGACAGGGGAACTGGTCGATGCCGAAGCCCTTGTCGAGCATGATGGCGCAACCGACCTTCCGGTTGCCGCTGTACTCCGCGCACGAGGACGGGATCGGGCCGTTGTACGGCTTGACCTTGGCCTCCGCCTCCTCCTCGGCCGCGGCCCGCTCCTTCTTGCGGGTGGCGGCGGCCGCCTCGGCCTTCTTGGCCCGCTCGGCGGCCTCCTTCGCCGCCGCTGCGGCACGCAGCTTCGCCTGGTACTCGGCGGCACGCTGCCGGGACGAGTCCACGCGGTGGTCGGACAGCCGGTCACGCTGGTACGCGTACTCCGCCTGGTCGACCTCCAGGCCGACCTGCGCGGTCAGGCCCTGCTGCTGGGTCTGTCGATCCTCACCCAGATAGAAGCCGCCGGCGACGCCCACGGAGAGCAGCGCGACAGCGGCCGTACGGGCGCCGAACCGGCTCCAGAGCCGACTCACGAAGTTTCCCTTCGTCGGGGGCAGGGACACGGCACGCGCATGACCGGGTTCGGGTCACGCCGGCGCCGTGAGCGCACCGGTACCGGTGTGACTCCGGGCCGTGTCCGGCTCCCGAGTGGTAGGTGACGCTCGATGGACACCATTGCGCACAGTGAGGCCGGTGGGAAATGGCCGGGCACAAAAGTGATCTGCGTCACCCTAAAAATGCGGACAAAGTAGGGCAGAAGCGGCAGTCAGCCGGGGATGTCCTCCAGCAGATCGGTGACCATAGCGGCGATCGGAGAACGCTCCGATCGGCTGAGCGTGACGTGCGCGAAGAGGGGATGCCCCTTCAACGCCTCGATCACCGCCGTCACCCCGTCGTGCCGGCCGACTCGCAGATTGTCCCGCTGGGCCACGTCGTGGGTGAGCACCACCCGCGACCCCTGACCGATCCGGGACAGCACGGTCAGCAGGACGCCCCGCTCCAGCGACTGCGCCTCGTCCACGATGACGAACGCGTCGTGCAGGCTCCGGCCGCGGATGTGGGTCAGCGGCAGCACCTCCAGCAGCCCGCGCGAGGTGACCTCCTCCAGCACGTTCTCGTGCACCACCGCGCCGAGCGTGTCGAAGACGGCCTGCGCCCAGGGCGACATCTTCTCCGACTCCGACCCGGGCAGGTAGCCGAGTTCCTGACCACCCACCGCGTACAGGGGACGGAACACGATCACCTTCTTGTGCCGGCGCCGCTCCATCACCGCCTCCAGGCCGGCGCAGAGCGCCAGCGCGGACTTGCCGGTGCCGGCCCGTCCACCCAGCGACACGATGCCGATCGACTCGTCCAGCAGCAGGTCGAGCGCGACCCGCTGCTCCGCCGAGCGTCCGTGCACACCGAACGCCTCCCGGTCGCCCCGGACCAGGCGGATCGTCTTGTCCGGCAGCACCCGGCCCAGCGCCGAGCCGCGTCCCGAGTGCAGCACCAGGCCGGTGTGGCAGGGCAGGCCCGCCGCCGCGTCGACGTCGAGCGCCTCCCCCGCGTACAGCCGGCCGATCTCCTCCTCGGCCAGGTCCAGTTCGGCCATTCCGGTCCAGGTCGGGTCGCTGGCCTGGCCGTGCCGGTACTCGTCGGCGCGCAGGCCCACCGAGGCCGCCTTCACCCGCAGCGGCATGTCCTTGCTGACGAGCGTCACCTCGCGCCCCTCGGCGGCCAGGTTGAGCGCCACCGACAGGATGCGCGCGTCGTTGGACTCGTTGCGGAACCCGGGCGGCAGCACCCCGTCGTCGGTGTGGTTCAGCTCCACCCGCAGCGTGCCGCCCTGGTCGTTGGCCGGCACCGGACGGTCCAGCCGGCCGTGGCGCACGCGCAGCTCGTCCAGCATGCGCAGCGACTGACGGGCGAACCAGCCCAGCTCGGGATGGTGCCGCTTGCCCTCCAGCTCGGAGATGACCACCAGCGGCAACACCACCTCGTGCTCGGCGAAGCGGTGGAACGCCGCCGGGTCGGACAGCAGAACCGAGGTGTCCAGGACGAAGGCCGGTCCGGCTGGTCGAGGCTCCTCGGCCTCCGCGGCGGCGCCACGGCGGCTGCGGGTGGTCCGGCGGGTCGGGGCGGTCGAGGCCGGGGGCTGCTCGGCTCCGGCGGGGGTACGGCGAGTGGTCACAGGCCTGCTCCGCGGATGGGCACCCGGCCACCCGAGTTCCGCCTCTTCCGGTGCCCGGAGGACACGGGGTCGGATGCGGGCCCCGTGCGCGAGGACGCAGGTCCGGGCTGTCCGGATGGCCCGGGAAAACCCCGTGCCATGCCTAGACGCTAATCGCCACGGGGCCGCGCGGCTAGAGGCGCGCGTGGATCATCGTGCGGTCGTCGCCGGACGTACACCCGTTCGAGTGACCGGCGCACCGGAACCGGCCGGGATGCATGCCCCCTGCGCGCACCCCGGCCGGTCGTCCACTGCGGCGCCGCGTCGCGGCGCGGGCCTCAGCCCTGCCGGCGCACCAGCGTGCCGGCCCGGGGGCCGGCGCCGGCCGCGCCGAAGGACGATCCGGTGTACGTGGTGCCCACCCGGCCCACGGCGCCGAGCTGAGCGGTGGCGGTGACCCGCACGGCCGGGGCGGAGCCGGGCCGGGCCGCGACCGCCGCGGGTACGGAGGTGCCGGCGAACGGCACGGCCGAGCGCCCGGCCGAGGTCACCACCGTGGGACTGGGACCGGACAGTGCGGAGGCGATCGCCGCCTGGGCGTCGCGGCGGCGGCGGTTCCAGGCGCCTCGGTCGCCGTCGAAGTAGCCCTGGCGGTAGCCGAACCGGTAGCCGATGCGGTAGCTGAGCTGGCCGTGCAGGCGACCGGCCGCGTAGCAGGTCGACCCGAGCACCAGGACGAGCACCACGGCGAGAAAGGGGGTCATCGCTCGTCCGTCCCGGTGAGTGGGTCGGCCACGAGCAGCCGCTCCAGGTCGTCGGTGCTGACCTCCTCGACCAGCTCGACGCTGATCCGGCAGCCGTCGAGGATCACCTCGGCCACCGACGACCGGCGGATCTCCCCGCCGGAGTCGTAGACGCGCACGCTCAGCTCGGGGCAGCCGAGGTGGGTCCGCCAGGCGTCCCACTCCCCCCGGTCGCCGACGCTGAGCGAGAGGTACCGGCACCCGCGGGCGAGGTAGAGACGCCAGGGGGCGCTCAGCCCGGCGGAGACTCCGTCCGCGATCAGCCCGAAGGCCTGGGCGCGGGTCGCGAGCTCGGTCACGAAACCCCCTCGGCACCCGCGGAGTGACGCATGTGAGCACTCGTCGTCTCAAGCACGTGACACACCGTAAGTTGTCTCATGAGCGTGACAGTATCAGCTTTTCAGGCCGTTGCCGCCGTACTGGCGTCCATCTATTCTGCCCGGGTGACACCCCTCAGGAGCAGCACTCAATCGTTTACCGGAAACTCCGGACCATCGTCACGTCGGCGTGACAGCAGCGTGCCGAGCCAGCCTCTCGGGACCGACTGGCCGTACCGTCACGGGGTGACCGAGACGACCAACGCACGGAAGATCGCGTTCGCCACCTTCGTCCGGCGCGCGCTCGACGACGCCCGCGCGCTGCGGGCCTGGAGCGGCACCGAGGTCTCCCGGCGCACCGGCGTCTCCCGCCAGACCATCAACCGATGGGTACGCGGCGACTGGGCCAGCGACCCCGAGGCGGAACGGGTGGTCGCCTTCTGCGAAGGGCTGGGCCTCGACCCGGCAGCCGCGTTCACCGCACTCGGCTGGGACCGGGCCGCCGGGCCGCGTACCGCGCCGACACCGCCCCCGATGGATCCGGACGTGGAGGCGCTGCTGCGCCGGCTGGTCGACCCGAGCGTGTCCGACGCGGAGAAGTTCCACATTCGAGAAACCATTCGTTACCTCGCATACCGCCCAACCTTGCCGGGCGGTGTCCGAAATAGGGGTAAACAGGCCGGGTAGTTCCTCAGATGGCGAAAGAACGGAAGGTCAGACCCGATCGTTTCGCCTCGGGGACGGATCGGACCCGCTAGCGTCCACGTTTGTACTGCTGAGGGCTCGTCATCGGCGGGGGGACGGGATACAGCCGAACCCAGCCCTGCGGGACAGAAGGAGGGGTCTGTCCATGACCCTGAAATGGTTGGCAGTCGTGGTCGCGGTGGTGTCGCTGACATCGTGCGTGACCGGCAACGTGGTGGTCGGCGTACTGGACGGCGGGCAGCTTCCCCTGGTCGTCAACCTTTTCGCGCTCACCACGGCCGGCACCGCGGTCATCCTCGCCGTCGTCGCCGAGCTGCACGATCGGCTCAACGACCGGGTCAGCGCGCTCACCGAGTTCCTGGTGGCGCGGCTCAACGAGATCGAGGCGCACACCGGCGACCGCAACACCGGCTTCGTGGAGGGCTACCTGCTCAGCCACGGGCAGGAGGCGGCCGTGGTGCCGTTCGGTCGCCGGGGACGAGGAGCCGCCGAACGCTGATCCCCGACGTTCCGACGTCACATCTCGGCCACGAATACGCCGCCCGGCGCGGGGTACGCTGACGCGCGTGCCGCCGTTGAATCTGGGCAACCAGCAGCCGAAGACCCCGCTGAACGCGGAGCACGCCTGGCGTGCGACCGCCGCCCGCGCGGGTGACGTCGTCCTCTTCTTCGACTTCGACGGCACCTTGGCGCCCGTCGACGACGACCCCACGGCCGTACGGCCCGCGCCCAACGTGCTCACCGCGCTGGAGGCGCTCGCCCCGCACGTCCGCCGGATCGCCATCGTCTCCGCCCGCCCGGTGGACTTCCTCCGCGACCACCTCGGCGGCCTCGCCGGCATCGACCTGTACGGGCTCTACGGCCTGGAGCACAGCCACTCCGGCGGTGAGACGGTCACCGAGCCGGCCGCCCTGCCGTGGGTGCCGACCATGTCCGAGCTGGCCGAGCAGGCCCGTGCTGAACTGCCGCCCGGCGCACTGGTCGAATACAAGCGGCTCTCCGTCGCGCTGCACTGGCGTACCGCCCCGCAGCTCGGCGGCCTGGTGCAGGAGTGGGGCCGGGCGCAGGCCGAGCGGCTGGGCCTGCGCGCCCAGCCGGGCCGGATGGTGCTGGAACTGAAGCCCCCAGTCGACCGGGACAAGGGCATGGTGATCGGCGAGACGGTCCGGGACGCCGGTGGCGCCTGGTACTTCGGTGACGACGTCTCCGACATCAAGGCGTTCGCCGCGCTGCGCGCCCGCGCCGCCGACGATCCCGACTTCATCGGTGTCTGCGTCGCGGTCGCCAACCCGGAGACGGGTCACGAGGTGGCCGACGCCGCCGACCTGACGCTGGACTCCCCCGCGGCCCTGGCCGACTTCCTCACCGCCGCCCTCCCCCACCTCCGCTGACGCCCCCGGCCCCGCCCCCGAGGCCCGACCTCTCCGCGATCTTGCACTTGCCGCCCCGGCAAAAGGGGGCATAAGCCGCGCCCTCGGGGCCGAAAGTGCAAGATCGCCGAGGCGGGGCGGGGCGGGGCAAGGGGGCGTGGCGAGGGGGTCAGGTGCCGAAGCGGCGCTGGCGGGTGGCGTAGGAGCGCAGGGCACGCAGGAAGTCGACCTTGCGGAAGTCGGGCCAGTTCAGCTCGCAGAAGTAGAACTCCGAGTGCGCGCTCTGCCAGAGCATGAAACCGGAGAGCCGCTGCTCGCCGCTGGTCCGGATGATCAGATCCGGGTCCGGCAGCCCCTTCGTGTAGAGGTGCTCGGAGATGTGGTCGACGTCGAGCGAGGTGGCCAGCTCCTCGATCGTGCCGCCGCTCGCCGCGTGCTCCACCAGCAGCGAGCGGACCGCGTCGGCGATCTCACGCCGGCCGCCGTACCCGACCGCGATGTTGACCTGAGCCCCGCCGTCGCGGTCGCGGGTGCGTTCCTCGGCGGCCTTGAGCGCGGCGGCGTGCTGCGCCGGCAGTACGTCGAGCGCACCGACCATCCGCAGCCGCCAGGGGTTGCCCTCCTCGGCCAGCTCGGTGGTGAGGTCCTCGATGATCTGAAGCAGCGGGTCCAGCTCGGCGGCCGGGCGGGAGAGGTTGTCGGTGGAGAGCAGCCAGAGCGTGACGTGCCCGACGCCGGCCGCGTCGCACCAGCGGAGCAGCTCCTTGATCCGTTCGGCGCCCATCCGGTGGCCGTCGTTCGGGTCGACGAAGCCCATCTCCCGGGCCCATCTGCGGTTGCCGTCGCACATCACGCCGACGTGTGCGGGTACGGGCTTGCCCGCGAGCTTCGCCGTCAGCCGGCGCTCGTACACGGAGTAGAGGAGTTTCCGCAGAGTCATCACCTTGCAGGGTAGCGACCCGCGGGAGAGATCAGTGTCTCGGTGGCATATCACCTGAGGGTGTGCCGGTCCGGCGCGGTCGCGGCAGGTCCGCGCCGATCGCCATCAGGGTGCGCGCATCCAGCCGGCCGTCGCCGAGTCCCAGCTCCACCACCGTGCGGTAGACGCGCTCGTCCCGCCCGGCCGCGCCGACCGCCGCGTCGACCACCCGGCGCCGACGGGCCAGCCACGCCGCCACCGAGCTGTGCCGCAGGTGGGTGCCGAGCCGGACGCGCAGCGCGGCGGCGTACGCCCGGGCGGCCCCGGCCGGGTGGCCGGCCGCCGCCGCGCCGGCGAGCGCGCCCGAGCGCAGCGCGTAGAAGATGCCCTCGCCGGTGAACGGGTTGATCAGCGACAGCGCGTCCCCGGCCAGCAGCACCCGTCCCCGGCCGGGCGCCGGCCGGTGGGTGGACAACGGCAGGTGGTGCGCCCGCAGGTCGGTCACCGTGGCCGGGTCGACGTCGGGGAGCAGCACGGCCATCCGGTCCAGCAGGTGCGCGCGGGTCAGCGGCTCACCGCGCAGCACCTCCCCGTACCCGACGTTCGCGCGACCGTCGCCGATCGGAAAGGCCCAGGCGTACGCGGGCCAGCGCGCCGCCGACGTGACGATGAGCTGTTCGGGCGGCCCGGCCGGGGCCGGCGCGTAGCCCCGGATGGCGAGGGCCAGGTGCCGGTCCGGGTTGACCGGGTGGCCGAGCGCGCGGCGTACCACCGATCCGGCGCCGTCCGCGCCGACCACCGCCCGCGCGGACAGCTCTCCGTCGAGCAGCACCCGGTCGGCGGCGATCTCCACCCGGCGTACCGTGTGCCGCCGCAACTCCGCACCGGCCGCCACCGCCGCCGCCACCAGGCGTGCGTCGAACACCTGGCGGGGCACCGTGTACGCGGGCCGCGGCAGCGTCCTCGCGACGGTGCCGCCGCCGGGGCCGACCAGGCGCAGCGCGGGCAGCGGTGCGTAGCCGTCGACCGCCCCGGTCACGCCCAGCTCGGCGAGGACGTCCAGCGCGTGCGCGGCGATGCCGTCCCCGCACGCCTTGTCGCGGGGGAAGCCGGACCGGTCGAGCAGCAGCACCCGCGCGGCCCCGGCCCGCCGCGCACCGAGCGCCGCCGCGGCCCCAGCGGGCCCCGCCCCCACCACCACCACGTCCCACACCCCCTCATCCTGCCCCGCCGCGCCCAGCCCCGGGCGACGATCATGAGGTTGACGGCATCAACGGAGATCGAAATCGCCGCCAACTTCATGGTCAACGGGGTGGGGTGGGGGTGCGGGTGGCTCGGTGCAGGGACCAGAGGGTCAGGGCGGCGGCCGTGACCAGGGGGGCGCCGTCGCGGATCAGGCCGTCGGTGCCGAGCAGCCACCAGCACAGCGGCAGGTCGATCGCGAGGACGCCGAGGGTGACGACCACCAGGGCCTTCCGCGCCCACGCCTTGTCGCGCAGCAGGAAGGCGGTGCAGAACAGCACGGCGTAGCTGACCGCGATGCCCGCGCCGAACCAGAAGATCACTGCTGGTACGGCGGCCAGCCGTCCGTCCAGCACGGCACCGGTCGCCACCAGCGCCGGCACCAGCATCAGCGGGCTGTAGGTGAACGCCGCGACCCGGGCGGTGAGCAGCCAGCCGTTCGCCTGCGGGCGCTTCGGCGCCATCTCCCGCCAGGCGATCGTCCCGCCCTCGACGACCAGGCCCTTGCGGTGCCGGACCAGGTGGGCGCGGATCGCCTCGGAGCGGTACAGCAGCACCACCACGGCGACGCAGAGCGCGGTGAGCACGGCGAACCCGACCAGGCCGGGCAGCGCGGGCACCCCCTGCCGGGGCACGATCAGCCGCCCGACCGCGAAGATCGTGGTCACCGCCAGGATCAGCCCGAACGGCCGGGCGCCCACCCGGCCCTTGTTCACGTGGCCGATCAGCAGCAGGAAGCCGAGCGACCGGAGCATCGCCCAGCCGGTGCGTACGGCCAGACCGAACTCCTGCTCCGGGGCGTACCAGTAGTTGAGCAGCTCGACCACGACGGTGGCCGCCGCGGTCACGGCGAGCAGCGTGGTGAGCGCCCGGACGGCGGACGGCCGCCGGCCCTCGACAGGTTCAGCGGCCGTCCTCATGGCATCCGATGGTGCCCGGCTCGGGCAACCGGCACACCTGTTACTTCTGCGGCTCCGCGTCGAGGCGGGCGCGCAGCGCGTCCAGCTCGGCCCAGAGCACGCCGGGGAGCTTGTCCCCGAACTTCTCGAACCACTCGGTGACCAGCGGCAGCTCGTTGCGCCACTCGTCCGCGTCGACCTTCAGCGCGATCCGGACGTCCTCCGGGGTCATGTCCAGGCCCTCGACGTCGAGCGCGTCCTGCGCCGGGACCATGCCGATCGGCGTCTCCACGGCCTCGGCCCGGCCCTCCAGCCGCTCGATGACCCACTTGAGCACGCGGGAGTTCTCGCCGAAGCCCGGCCAGAGGAAGTTGCCCTCGGCGTCCTTGCGGAACCAGTTCACGTAGTAGATCTTGGGCAGCTTGGACTCGTCGCCGTCCGCGCCCTTGCCCATCTCGATCCAGTGCCGGAAGTAGTCGCCGGCGTTGTAGCCGATGAACGGCAGCATGGCCATCGGGTCGCGGCGGACCACGCCGACCGCGCCGGAGGCGGCGGCGGTCGTCTCCGAGGAGAGCGTGGCGCCCATGTAGACGCCGTGCACCCAGTCGCGCGCCTCGGTGACCAGCGGGATGGTGTCCCGGCGACGGCCACCGAACAGGATCGCGTCGATCGGCACGCCGTTGGGGTCGTAGTAGTCGTCGGCCAGGATCGGGCACTGCGTGATCGGGGTGCAGAAACGGCTGTTCGCGTGCGAGGAGAGGTTCTCGCTCTCCGGCGTCCAGTCGTTGCCCTTCCAGTCGATCAGGTGCGCCGGCGGCTCACCCATGCCCTCCCACCAGATGTCGCCGTCGTCGGTCAGCGCCACGTTGGTGAAGATGGAGTTGCCCCGGTCCAGCGTCCGCATGGCGTTCGCGTTGGTCTTCCAGTCGGTGCCGGGCGCGACGCCGAACAGGCCGTACTCGGGGTTGATCGCGTAGAGGCGGCCGTCCTGGCCGAACCGCATCCAGGCGATGTCGTCGCCGATGGTCTCGACCTTCCAGCCCGGGATGGTCGGCTCCAGCATGGCGAGGTTGGTCTTGCCGCAGGCCGACGGGAAGGCACCGGCGATGTGGTAGACCTTGCCCTCCGGCGAGGTGATCTTGAGGATCAGCATGTGCTCGGCCAGCCAGCCCTCGTCGCGCCCCATCACGCTGGCGATACGCAGCGAGTAGCACTTCTTGCCGAGCAGCGAGTTGCCGCCGTAGCCGGAGCCGAAGGACCAGATCTCCCGGGTCTCCGGGAAGTGCGAGATGTACTTGGTCTCGTTGCACGGCCACGCCACGTCCTGCTCACCCGGCGCGAGCGGCGCGCCGATGGAGTGCAGCGCGTGCACGAAGTCGGCGTCGTCGCCCATCGCCTCCAGGATCGACGACCCCATCCGGGTCATGATCCGCATCGAGGCGACGACGTACGGGCTGTCGGTGATCTCCACGCCGAACATGGGGTTCTCGGCCTCGATGGGCCCCATGCAGAACGGGATGACGTACATGGTGCGCCCGCGCATGCTGCCGCGGTACAGCTCCGTCATCGTCCGCTTCATCTCGGCCGGCGCCATCCAGTTGTTGGTGGGGCCGGCGTCCGCCTCGTCGACGGAGCAGATGAAGGTGCGCTCCTCCACCCGGGCGACGTCCGTGGGGTCGGTACGCGCGTAGAACGAGTTGGGCTTCTTCTCGGGATTCAGTCGGATCAGGGTGCCGTTCTCGACGAGTTCGTCGGTGAGGCGGCGCCACTCCTCATCAGACCCGTCCACCCAGACCACGCGGTCGGGGGTGGTCAGTTCCGCGACCTCACGTACCCAGGCCAGCAGCTTGGGGTGGGACGTCGGGGCCTGATCGATACCCCGAACAGCAGCCGGAGCAACCATGTCACTTCTCCTTGTGGTCGACGCTGACCGATCTATGGGGTGCACGAGTTCCGGCGGGCTGGTACGCCGCCTCGTGGAAACCTGGGATTGGGCTCAGCGTAAACCGGACTGCCTCGTCAGTCAGTGGGACTGGTTGTGAAGAACTGCACAAGGTACGGCCACGCTGCGGCATCACGATCTGATACCCGCTTTCGCGCGCAGTTTCACGCAAATCCTGCGGTGAACCTTCGACGGCCGGGTCCGGCCCCGGAGTGACCGAGACGTCCGACCCGGGGAAGCGTACGAACATGTCGTGAAAGACGATTCCGTGATGCGCTCCACAGATTCGCACAGCGCGTTACGCTCTGCTCACGGATATCGAGAACGGGCGGGGCCTCCCCGAGGCGGGTGGCCCGACGGCGACGGCCGCGGCGACCGCGTCGTGGCCGACTCGCCGTTGGAGTCCGCCCGGATACCGGACAACCGGTACTCTCGGCGGGTGGCCGCGACGATGACCGGAGACCAACCGGGCGCTCCGCAGACCCGTCGGGGTCCGATCGGAGCACTGCGCGACCGTTTCGGTCACCTCATCCACGAGTTGAGCAAGTTCGCCACCGTCGGCGGCTTCGCCTTCGTCGTGGACTTCGTCCTCTTCAACTACCTGTCCAGCGGCCGGGACATGCCGCCCCTGGCCGCGAAGACCATCTCCACGGTGATCGCCGCGACCGTCGCCTTCCTCGGCAACCGGTTCTGGACCTGGCGGCACCGGCAGCGGTCGAACCCGGCACGCGAGTACGCACTGTTCTTCTTCTTCAACGCGGTCGGCCTCGGCATCGCAGTGGCCTGCCTGGCGATCAGCCACTACGGGCTGGGCGCGATCTGGCCCGCGGTGTTTCAGACCCCCCTGGCCGACAACATCGCCAGCTTCATCGTCGGCACCGGCCTGGGAACGCTCTTCCGGTTCTGGTCGTACCGACGGTTCGTCTTCGTCGAGGCGGGAACACCTCCCGTTCCGGCAACGAGCCACGACCGAGAGTCCGGGGCGTGACGAACCGCCCATCCCGACCCGCCGGGCCCCGCCGGCCCAGCCAACTGCCTAAGGTGTTCCGCATGCCTGGAGTCCGTCTGCTGCCCGAGCGCTGGCAGAAGTTCATCCACGAGGCGCTCAAATTCGGCATCGTCGGTGGCATCAACACCGTCATCAATTACGCGGTGTTCAATGCTCTGGCACTCACGGTTTTCCGCGACGGCCAGCTGAAGGCGACAGTGATCGCGACGATTGTCGCCACGATCACGTCGTATCTGATGAATCGTCACTGGACGTACCGCGATCGACCGAAATCTGCACTTCGCCGCGAATACGTCCTGTTCTTCGTTTTCAACGGTGCTGGTCTGCTGATCGAACTCGGCGTCCTGGCCCTGGCCAAGTACGGCCTCGGCGTACACGGCCTGCTCGCGCTGAACGTCGCCAAGACCATCGGTGTCCTGCTGGCCACGCTGTTCCGCTTCTGGTCCTACCGGACGTTCGTCTTCCAGCCGGTGCCCAAGCACGCCGAGGAGACCTGGCACTCGGTGCCGCGTGACGAGTGGGACAACGTCGCCGAGATGGACCCGGTCGCCGAGCTGGCCGAGTCGGTGAGCGAGCTGGAGGAGGAGGAACCGCCGCCGGGCGCCGGCCAGGCGGCCGACTTCCCGCCACCACGGGGCCGTCCCGCACCCGCCGACGCCGGGCTCGGCGCGCTCGGTGCCGACCTGGACGCCGAACTCGCCGCGGAACTCCAGCCCCGCCGCGCCCGCCGCTGAACGACGAAAGGCCGGCACCCCTTCTCCGGGGCGCCGGCCTTCTCTGTCGGACGGGTCAGGGCTGGTCGCGCAGGGACTTGCCCTCGGACATGTCGGCCAGGATCTCGCGCATCTCGCCGTCACCCAGGCTGTGCTTGTCGTGGTGCGCCTCGACCAGCTCGTAGAGCTTCGTCTGCACCCTGTCAACGCCCGGCACGTCGTGCAGCACCGACTGGCCGCGCTCACCCGCCGACTCGATGGTCAGCGTGCCGCAGCCGAGCAGCCGCTCCACGAAGCGCTGGTTCATCGCGTGGTCGTTGATCCGGGTCAGCGGCAGGTCCCGCCGGTTGCGCGACAGCACCCCCTGCTGGAGCAGGACGCGCTCATTCGTGAACAGGTAGTGCGTGGTGCGCCAGACCAGAAACGGCCACAGGCCCAGCCACAGCACCAGCACCAGGGCGACCACGGCGATCGCGTAGAGCGCGATCGTGCCGCCGCTGCCGTCGGGCAGCAGAAGCCAGCCGGCGACGACCGCCGCGACGGCGAGCACGAGCACCAGGACCGGCCGGATCAGGGCCTTCCAGTGCGGGTGCAGGTGCAACACGACGTGCTCGTCCTCGGTGAGCACGTCTTCGGGGAACGCCACGGGGGAACCTCCTCGCAGAACAGGACGCGCTGACCGTAACCGGTCGCCGCGTCCGCCCGGCATCGGCCGCGCGGACGGCTGCCCGTGGTCTGTTAACAGGGGGCCCTTCCTCTACCGGAGGCGTTAACAAGGGGCCCTTCCTTTCACCGCAGGTGCAGCACGTCTCCTGCCGCCAGCCGCAGCGTCTCGGCGCCCGCCTCGACCAGGAGCTGCCCGTCGCCGTCCACGCCGGTGGCGGTGCCGCGCGCCTCCCTGCCGTCGGGCAGCAGCACCCGCACCTGGCGGCCGACGGTGGCGCACCCGGCCAGATACGCCTCACGCAGCCCACTGGCCTCCGCGTCCCCTCCGGCGTCACGCCAGCGCTCGTACCAGTCGGCGAGCGAGCGCAGCAGCGCCCGCAGCAGCGGATCCCGGTCGGTGGCGGTGGCGCCCGCGAGCTGGAGCGAGGTGGCCGGCAGCCCGGTCGGGTTCTCCGGCAGCTCGTCGGCGCGCAGCGTCACGTTCAGCCCGACACCGACGACGATCGCGGGCGGCCTGTCGTTCTCCCCGGGCACCGCCTCGGCCAGCACCCCGGCGCACTTCGCGCCGTCCACCAGCAGGTCGTTCGGCCATTTCAGCCGCGCGTCCAGCTCGGCCAGCAGGCGTACCGCCTCGACCAGCGCGACACCGGCGAGCAGCGGCAGCCAGCCGTACCCGGTGACCGGCACCGGCGACCAGCCACGCTCGGCGTCCGCCTCGCCGGGCCGCAGCAGCACGCTCGTGGCGAGACCGGCGCGCGGCGGCGACTGCCAGACGCGGCCCCGCCGCCCCCGCCCGGAGGTCTGCCGCTCGGCGACCACCACCAGGCCCTCCGGCTCGCCGGCCCGCGCCGCGGCCACCGCGTCCGCGTTCGTCGAGCCGGTCTCGGCCAGCAGCTCCAAGCGTCGCCAGGGCCCGTTCGGCGCGACCAGCGCGCGCCGCAGCCGGGCCGCCGACAGCGGCGGTCGGTCCAGATCGGTGTACGGCGAACCGGGCATCCCGCCAGCCTACGGCCCGGGTGAGGCGCACTGCACAGCCTCAGACACCTGAACCATCGTTATATTCCACGGGTGACTACCGACACCGGGTTCAACATCCACACCACCGCCGGCAAGCTGGCGGACCTGGAGCGACGGCTCGACGAGGCGGTGCACGCCGGGTCGGCACGGGCGGTCGAGAAGCAGCACGCGCGGGGCAAGAAGACCGCCCGCGAGCGGATCGAGATGCTCCTCGACGAGGGCTCGTTCGTCGAGCTGGACGAGTTCGCCCGGCACCGCTCGACGAACTTCGGGCTGGAGAAGACCCGCCCGTACGGGGACGGCGTGGTGACCGGCTACGGCACCGTGGACGGCCGGCAGATCTGCGTCTTCTCGCAGGACTTCACCGTCTTCGGCGGCTCCCTCGGCGAGGTCTTCGGCGAGAAGATCGTCAAGCTGATGGACCTCGCCATGAAGATCGGCTGCCCGGTCGTCGGCATCAACGACTCCGGCGGCGCGCGGATCCAGGAGGGCGTCACGTCCCTCGGGCTCTACGGCGAGATCTTCTTCCGCAACGTCCGGGCCAGCGGCGTGATCCCGCAGATCTCGCTCATCATGGGCCCGTGCGCGGGCGGCGCGGTCTACTCCCCGGCGGTCACCGACTTCACCGTCATGGTCGACCAGACCTCGCACATGTTCATCACCGGTCCCGACGTGATCAAGACGGTCACCGGCGAGGACGTGGGCATGGAGGAGCTGGGCGGCGCCCGCACCCACAACACCCGCAGCGGCAACGCGCACTACCTCGGCACCGACGAGGAGGACGCGATCGAGTACGTCAAGGCGCTGCTGTCGTACCTGCCGTCGAACAACCTGGACGAGCCGCCGGTCTTCGACGCCCCCGCGATCCTCGACGTCACCGAGGAGGACCGGGAGCTGGACACGCTGATCCCGGACTCGGCGAACCAGCCGTACGACATGCACCGGGTCATCGAGCACGTGCTCGACGACGGCGAGTTCCTCGAGGTGCAGCCGCTGTACGCGCAGAACATGGTGGTCGGCTTCGGCCGCGTCGAGGGACGCCCGGTGGGCGTGGTGGCGAACCAGCCGATGCAGTTCGCCGGCACGCTGGACATCGCCGCGTCGGAGAAGGCGGCCCGGTTCGTGCGCACCTGCGACGCGTTCAACATCCCGGTGCTCACCTTCGTGGACGTGCCCGGCTTCCTGCCCGGCACCGGCCAGGAGTGGGACGGCATCATCCGCCGCGGCGCGAAGCTCATCTACGCGTACGCCGAGGCCACCGTTCCGAAGGTCACCGTCATCACCCGCAAGGCGTACGGCGGCGCGTACGACGTGATGGGCTCCAAGCACCTGGGCGCGGACCTGAACTTCGCGTGGCCGACCGCGCAGATCGCGGTGATGGGCGCGCAGGGTGCGGTGAACATCCTCTACCGCGCGGAGCTGGCGAACGCCGAGGACCCGGCCGCGGTCCGCGCCGAGAAGATCGCCGAGTACGAGGACACGCTGGCCAACCCGTACATCGCCGCCGAGCGCGGCTACGTGGACGGGGTGATCCCGCCGCACGAGACGCGTACCCAGATCGTGCGGGCGCTGCGGGTGCTGCGCACCAAGCGCGAGACGCTGCCGCCGAAGAAGCACGGCAACATTCCGCTGTAGTGCGCCGGGTGCCCCCGCCGGTTCAGCGGCGGGGGCACCGGCGTCAGCAGCCCGGGTTCGCGGCCACGCACATCCGCTCGGCCGCGACCCGGGCCATCTGCCGCACCTGTTCCTCGGTCACCCTGCCCTCGGGCGCCTGGCCCATGGGCAGGTCGGTCCGCAGCCGGCCGGCCGGGATCAGCACCGTCACCAGGTCACCCACCCGTACGACGAAGCGGTCCTCGAACAGCGGCGCGTAGCCGGGCGGCCGGCCGTTCGCCTCGTCCGGCGCCACGCTCGCCTCGTGCCGCAGCAGCAGCGCCTCGTCTCCGGCGAAGCCGCTCGCCGCGACGTACCAGCGGTGCACGACCTCGGCGCCGGTCATCCCCCGCTCGGTGTAGACCTGGCCCGTCGTCCGCCACGCGCCGCAGGCGGCGACGGTGCCCTCCAGGTCGGCGACGAACCGGCCCGCCGCGCCGGGCGCCATCCGGTAGACGTCCTGGGTGAGGACCGTTCCGATGGTGGTCGCGGGCTCGGTCGGCGGCTCCAGCAGGGTCTGCGACCGCGAGTAGCGCGAGCGCGGTTCCTCGGCCGGCCGCCCCTGTTCCCGGGCGCAGACCTGGAGGAGGTCGTCGACCCGGACCGGCTCGTCGAGGCCGGTCTCGCTGAGTCGCTCGCCGGTCGAAACGGGGATGTCGGCCGGTTCCAGCATCGCCTCGGCCGCGATCTCCCCCCGTCCGTCAACGGCACCGGCGGCGGGCGGCGGCGCACCGGCCCGGTCCACGAGGGTCGCGGTGAGCGCCGCGACGACCACCACCGAGGCCGCGGCGAGCGCGGCGGAGCGTCGGCTGCGCCGCCGGGCGGTGGCCCGGATCACCTCCGGCTCCGGCCAGGTGACGTTGCGCAGATCCTGGTGCAGCAACTCCACGAGTGCGACGTCGTCAGGCATCTGCCGCCTCCTCCTCCAGATCCACCACGGCGAGCAGCCCGGCGAGTGCGGTCCGCCCCCGGGAAAGCCGGGCCTTGACGGTGCCGATCGGTGCCTCGGTCTCCCGCGCCACCTCGGCGACCGGCATGCCGAGCAGGTAGTGCATGGCGATCGCGGTGCGCTGGGCCTCGGGCAGCCGGCGCAGCGCCTCGACCACCTCCAGCGTCTCGGTGCTCGGCGCCGGCACGTCCGCCACCGCGCCGTGCCGCAGGTAGGCGCGGGCCCGGCTGCGCAGGCTGCGCCAGCGGCTCACCGCGATCCGGCTCGCCACCACCCGTACCCAGGACTCCGGGTCGTCGTACCCGCGCACCGTGGACCACCGCTGCCAGGCCTTGATGTACGCCTCCTGCACGGCGTCCTGCGCCTCGGCGAGGTCACCGGTGAGCACGTAGACGAAGCCGAGCATCCGCTGCCGGCTGCCCCGGTAGAACTCGTCGAAGCCCTCGCTGTCGGGCACCTGCCACCTCCCCGTCTTCGTGAGGGGACACGCCTGGCGGCGCGGCGCCGGTTGCCCGCTCAGCCGAGCAATTTCTCCAACTCGCCGAGCGGGAAGCCGCCGGCCGGAATCCGGTCGCGGACCGCCCGGCGTACCGCGACCTGCACCGCCGCGTTCGCCGGGGTGGGCACGCCGTGCAGGCGCCCGAGCAGCACGATCTCGCCGTTGAGGTGGTCGGTCTCGGCCGAGCCCGCGCCACGGGCCAGACTCTGCCAGGTGGAGCCGCCGGAGCGTTCCTCCCCGCCCACCGGCCGGTGCGACACCCGGTCGCCGCGCTCGGCGGCCTCCTCGTCGACAGTGGTGTGGGCGATGCCCGCGGCGGCGAGCGCCGCCTCGCCCTCGGCGCGTACCCGCTTCGACAGGGTTTCCGGCACGTCCCGGCCGAGCAGGGCCTGGAGGCCGTTGCCGAGGTTGGCGAGCAGCTTGCCGTACTTCCAGCGCATCACGTCGTCCCGGACCGGCGCGACGAACCCGGCTGCGGTCAGGTCGGCGGCGACCGCCCGGGAGGTGTCGTCGGCGCCGCTCGGGTAGCGGCCGATGTGCAGCATGCCCGGGTGCGGATGGCCGTTGGCGACCACCACGCCCGGCTCCAGGTGCGTGGCGGGCAGCCACACGCACACCGGGTGTACGCGGGCGAAGCGACGCAGCGCGGCAGGCTCGTTCGCCACGCCGTTCTGGGCCAGCACCACCGGCAGTCGCTCGCCCGCCGTCCCGCCGCCCTCGACCGGGGCGTCCGCCCAGGCGTCGAGCGCCGCCACGGTGTCCTGCGACTTCACGGTGAGGACCAGCACGGCGTCGGCCGGCAGCGGCGGCCCGTCCGGCCCCGCCACCGCGGGGAGCCGGCCGGTCACCTCGCGGTCCGGCGTGCGCAGCGTCAGACCCCGCTCCCGCAGTGCGTCCAGGTGCGCGCCGCGGGCCACGAGCGTCACGTCGCGGCCGGCGTCGGCCAGGAGTACGCCGATGGTGCCGCCGACCGCGCCCGCTCCGATGATCACGTATCGCACGGGTCCGATTCTGCCCCGCCGTGGCGGGCGCGCCCGGGCACGGCGTGCCGTGGCGGGTCAGGAACCGGCCAACGCGTGCGCGGGAGCCATCCGGCTCGCCCGAAGCGCCGGGTAGAGCCCGGCGAGCGCACCGATCAGCACTGTCGCGCCGAGACCACCTGCGGTCGCCCAGGCGGGCACGACGGTGGGCCAGCCCTGGGTGAAGGCGTACCCGCCGGTGGCCAGCACACCGAGCACGATGCCCCCGCCGCCCCCGATCCCGGCGAGGATCAGCGACTCGGCCAGGAACTGGACCCGGATGTGCCCCCGGGTCGCGCCGAGGGAGCGGCGCAACCCGATCTCGGTCCGCCGCTCCAGCACCGAGATCACCATGGTGTTCGCCACGCCGACGCCGCCCACGAGCAGGGCGACCGCGCCTAGCCCGAGCAGCAACGCAGTCAACGCGTCGTCGGTGGCCTGCTTCGCGGCGAGCGCGTCGGAGGGCCGGGAGACGGCCACCTCGTTGGGCGCCCGTGGGTTCGCGGTCGCACCGAGCACCGCCCGTACGGCGGCGACCTGGCTCTCCGTGGCCCGCGCGTAGACCGTGGTGGGATGCCCGTCGAAGCCGGCGTACGTCTGAGCGGACTCCCACCCGATCAGCGCCGCGCTGTCCACTTCCGGCGCGAGCGGCACCGGGTCGAGCACACCCACGACGGAGAACCACCGCCCGGCGAGCCAGACCCGGACGCCGGGCGTGACGATGTCCAGCCGGGTCGCGGCCCGGGAGCCCAGCACCACCGCCGGGTAGGCGCGGGTGGCCGTTGTCAGCCACGAGCCGGTGTACATGGTGGCGCCGACGGTCTCCGGCAGGTCCTGGTGGGCGGCGAGGACGGAGATGCTGCCGGTCTGCCCGATCGGGACGTGGTCGTTGCGGTAGACGTACCCCTTGACCTGGCCGGTGGCGGCGACCGACTCGACCGGGCCGATCCGGCCGACCATGGCGGTGGCTTCCACAGGCAGCTTGGCGTCCTCCCCGGAGACGGTACGACCGGGCATGACGGTCAGCAGGTTGGTGCCGAGCCGGTCCAGGGTCCGGTCGAGCTCGGCCCGGCTAGAGGTGGAGATGCCGACCACCGCGACCATCGCGCCGATACCGATGGCGATGCCGAGCGCGGAGAGGAACACCCGCAGCGGGCGGGACCGCAGGCCGACCGCGCCGAGCCGGGCGATGTCGGCGAGCGCCAGCCGCCCCGGCCGGGGCGCTCGGCTCACCGCTGCACCACCGGCACGTCGTCGCGCACGATCCGGCCGTCGAGCAGTTCCACCCGGCGGGGCAGTCTTCCGGCGACTGCCTCGTCGTGGGTGATCACCACGACCGTGGTGCCCGCCTGGTGCAGCTCGGTGAGCAGCTTCAACACGCTGTCGCTGGAGACCGAGTCGAGATTGCCGGTGGGCTCGTCGGCGAGCAGCAGCGCGGGTTCCCCGACGACCGCCCGGGCGATGGCCACCCGCTGGCGTTCCCCGCCTGACAGTTCGTGCGGCAGGTGGTCCAGACGGTGCGACAGGCCCACCCGCGCCAGCGCCTCCCCGGCCCGGCGCCGGCGCTGCCGGATCGGCACGCCGGCGTAGAGCAGGCCGTCGGCGACGTTGTCCAGCACCGGGGTGCCGGGCGCGAGATGGAACTGCTGGAAGACGAAGCCGATGGTGGTGGCCCGCAGCGCGGACAGCGCCCGGTCGGAGAGCCGCGCAATGTCGTGCCCGTCGATCCGGATCACCCCGGTGGACGGCCGGTCGAGCGTGCCCAGGAGGTGCAGCATGGTCGACTTGCCGGACCCGGAGGGGCCGACGACGCCGACCAGTTCCCCGACGTCGATCCGCAGGTCCAGCCCGGCGAGCGCGGTCACGCCGCCCGGATACGTGCGGGACACCCCGTGCAACTCCACCAGTGCGCTCACTGCGGGATCCGTACGTTCATGCCGGCGTCCAGCCCCACTCCGGTCACCTCGACCCGGCCATCGGCGAACATGCCGACCTCGACGGCCACCACCCGGGTGGACGTCACATCGACGACCTCCAGCCCGTACCCGCCCTCGGCGAGAGCGAGCAGCGCGCTGACCGGCACGGTGAGCACCCCCCGCCGTTGCTTGGAGACACGGCGCACCTCGACCGCGCCCGCGTCGCCGTCCTGCAACGCCTTCTGGTCGTTGACCTCGACCGTCACCGGCACCCGTGCACCGGTCTCACCGTCGCCGGCAGCGGGCGCAGGCTGTTCCGCGGCGGGTGCCGCCGGTGCGGCGTCGTCCCCCACCGTGTGCACCACGCCGGGCACCGACCGCCCGTCCGGCAGCGTGACGCTCACCTTCGCCCCGGGGGTGGCCCACGCGGCGTCGGCCTGTGCGACGGCCGCGGTGACCAACCGGTCCGTGCCGGTCCAGGTGAACACCTCGGCGGGTACGGTCGCGCCGACGCGCACCGAGTGCCGCGCGATGCGTACCGCGCCCGGCGCGAAGAGAACCTGCCCCGGTTCGACCCGTCCGGTCTCCTCCCGGCCCAGGTCCCGCTGCCAACGCTTGACCGCGTTGGTGGTCGCCGACGAGAACGTCTGGTCCACGCTGAAGCCGGAGTAGCCGAGCGCGCGCAGGTTGCGCTCGAACTGCTCGACGTCACGGCCCTCCAGCGGGGCCGCGAGCGTCCGGTACATCGGCAGCGGACCGTACATCAGCACGACCGGTTTCTCGTCGACCCGCAGCAGGCTCCGACCGCGCTTGACCACTGTCCCTCCCGCCGCCAGCCAGGTGACCGTGCCGGTGGCCTCGGACCGCACCGGGGTGGCCGCGCCGTAGCCGACCGTGCCGTCGAGAACCGTGTACTCCACCAGGTCACCCCGGGTCACCTGCACGGTACGGCCGGCCCGGGGATCCCGCGGGGGCGGGTCGTCCCCGCGGGTACCCAGTCCGAGGGTGGCGGCTGCAGCCACGGCGAGAAGCGCCATGCCGGCCCCCGCCACCAGCCAGGTACGCATCCGTCGGCGTCGCCGTCGGCCGCCGACGGTCACCTCGCTCTCCCCGCTCACCCTGTTCCCTTCGTCCACACCCGCCGGGTCTCGCCCGCTCAGCCCACGCCCGGGCCGGGGGTGGCGGGCGCCCCCACGATCGAGCCGCAGGCCGCCGCAGCCCGCTTGGCGCCGGCGCTGCCGGAGTCCCAGAGCGGCTTGCCGTCCTCCGACTCGGGCTGGTAGCCGTCGGGGCCCGGGTCGGGGAAATCGGGCGCACCCTTGGTCTGCATGCACCGCGCGTACTCGCGGGCCTTCGCGATCTCCTCAGGCGCGAGGGCCGGCTTGTCCTCCAACCCTTGTGGGACCGGCGGGTTGAGGTCGTTGCACTTGACCTGCGCGGCGCGGAACTTGGGGTCGGCCTTGACCGCCCGGGCGTCACCGCCGAACTCGATCCGGCCCTTGGCGTCCGGGTCGGAGACCTTGACGCCCTCCTCTCGCAGGCAGGCCACGTACTTGCGGACACCCTCGACATAGGCGGTGACGGCCTCTCCGCTGGCCACGGCCGACGGGGTACCTCCCGCGGTGGCGACGGACGGCTCCTTCGCGTCGCCGCCGCACCCCGCGGTGACGAGCATCAGCGCCGCCGCGCCGAGCGCCGCACCTACTGCTGTGGGAACCCGCACGGTGCCATCTCCTTCTGGTCGGTCGGGTGAGCTGTCGACAGGCTAGGACGGGGCCTGTGAAGAACTCGTCAAGAAGTTGTGGGATCACCGTGCGGGTCGGCCCGGCGGGGTTCCTGCGGGCATCGCGTACGGGTGATGATGGCGGGGTTCTGCTGCTGCCGGACGGGGGGAACCGTTGGTCGCGCGCATACTGGTCGCCGAGGACGACCGGAAACAGTCGGAGCTGCTCCGGGCCTATCTCGAGCACGAGGGCCACCACGTGTACGTGGTGGCCGACGGCAAGTCAGCCCTGGACCGGTGCCGGAGCAATCCGCCCGACCTTGTCGTCCTGGACGTGATGATGCCGTTGGTGGACGGCTTGGACGTCTGCCGGATCCTGCGCGCGGAGTCGGACGTGCCGATCATGCTGCTCACCGCGCGCAGCACCGAGGACGACATGCTGCTCGGCCTCGACCTGGGCGCCGACGACTACGTCACCAAGCCCTACAGTCCACGGGAGTTGGCCGCGCGGGTCCGGGTGCTGCTGCGCCGGTCGGGCCGGGGCGGCAGCGAGGCGGAGGTGCTGCGGGTCGGTGACTTGGTCGTCGACGTGGACCGGTTCGAGGCGCGGGTCGCGGATCGGGTCGTGCCGCTGACCGCCAAGGAGTTCGGCATCCTGCGGACGCTTGCCGCCGAGCCGGGCCGCGTGTTCACCAGGGCGCAGATCATTGACAGGGCCTTCGGCTTCGACAGCTACGTCGTGGAGCGGACGGTGGACGCGCACGTGATGAACCTGCGTCGCAAGATCGAGCGCGACCCGGCGGAGCCGGTCTACGTGCAGACCGTCTACGGACGGGGTTACCGCATCCCGGAGCAACCGCGGTGAGTTTCCGGTTCCGGGTGCTGCTGATGACCATGCTCATCGCGGTCACCGCCACGTCGGCAACCGCGTGGCTCACGCTGCGACAGGCGTCGCGCGAGTTCAGCGCCTCGGTCACCGCCGGTCAGGACGACATCGCGCTGATCACCTCCACGCTGGCCGGGCACGGCGGGCTCGGCACCTGGGACGGAGTGCAGGATCGCGTACGCGAGCTGGCCGGCCGCACCGGCGAGCGGATCCGGGTGGTCACCGAGACCGGCGCGGTGCTGGCCGACTCGGACCTGCTGGCCGGCCGGGCGGCCCGGGACACCACGGGGCCGCCGACGCTGGTGGACCCGCGGCCGGTGGTCCGGTTGCCGGAGGGCGACTCCGTGCCGCGCCTGGCCGAGGACATGATGACCGCGATCGTGCAGTACCAGCGCGCGCTGCGCGACGCGTCGTGCCTGGCCGCCGCCGGCGGGCAGATCCGAGCGGAACGCCCGCTGTTCGGCGTGCCCGTGCTCGTCGCTGCCGACCCGGAGCAGCCCGCATCGGTGTCCTGCCGCAAGCAGGCCACCAAGCTCCGCCCCGCCATGACGAGCGGACAGATGGAGGGCCTGCTGCGGCCGTGCGTCAGCGGCGCCGGACGCTCGGCCGAGTGCCTTCAGCGGGTATTCATCGCGCAGACCACGGCCTTCGCCCCGCAGCCGGTGCAGGTCTACATCGGCGCGCGGGACGAGGAGCCACCGAAGCTGGCCGGGGACTCGATCACGCTGACCGCGGTGGTGGTCGCGGCCGCAGCGGTGGTGGTCGCGTTGCTGCTCAGTCGCCGGGTGCTGCGTCCCATCGCGGCGTTGACGCGGGCGTCCCGCCGGCTGGCCTCTGGTGACCTCGGCGACCGGGTCCGGGTTCGCGGTTCCGATGAACTCGCCGAGCTGGGCCGCACCTTCAACCAGATGGCTGACTCGCTGCAACAGAGCGAAGAGCGCCAACGGCGGATGGTCGCCGACGTGGCCCACGAGTTGCGCACCCCGCTGGCCAACCTACGCGGTTACCTGGAGGCGCTGAAGGACGGTGTGCTGCCCGCCACGCCGGAGGTACTCGCCTCGTTGCACGAGGAGGCGTTGCTCCAGCAGCGGATCGTCGACGACCTCCAGGATCTGGCCACGGCGGAGGCCGGGGCAATGACGCTGCACGTGGTCCGGCTCGACCTCGCGGAACTGGCGGAGACCTGCCGGGTCAGTCACGCCGCCCTCACCGAGGGGGCCGGTGTCACGCTGCGTGTGGACGCCCCGCGCCCGGCATACGTGCAGGGCGATCCCGACCGGCTGCGCCAGGTGCTCGGCAACCTCATTCGCAACGCGACGGCGGCGAGCCGGCCGGGCGGGACGATCACCCTGGCCGTCCGCTCCACCGACGACGCCGCCTCGATCAGTGTCGCCGACACTGGCACCGGCATCCGCCCGGAGGATCTGTCGCACCTCTTCGACCGTTTCTGGCGGGCGGACCACGCCCGAGGGCGGGAGTCCGGAGGCAGTGGTCTCGGGCTCGCCATCGCTCGGCAGATCGTCACCAACCACTCTGGCACCATCACGGCCGCGAGCCGGCCCGAAGTCGGCACCACAATGACCATCACCCTCCCGGCCGCCCGGCAGAACGGGTAGTGATGCCGGCCCCGACGACAGGACGGCCCGCCGGCGAACCGGCGGGCCGTCTTCACGCTGTCAGATCTCCGTGGTGAGCACCACGCTCCTGCGGGTCGGCCATGGCCATTGACGAACGAGCCGATCCCTGTGCGGCATCGGTGCGGGTGCGCACCGTCCGTCGAGCCCGTCGCGCCGCGGACGTCAGCCGGGCTCAGCGGTCCGGATCAGGATCCTTCCGCCGTCGACGGCGTCAGAAGCCGCAGTAGACGTAGCTTCCGCCGTCGCTCAGCAGGTCGTCACGGACCCAGCCCTGCACACCGGTGGAGTTGTTCCGCAGGTAGGTCCAGGTGTAGCCGTCGTTGCCCACTGTGTAGCAGTGGTAGTCCATCTGCTGCGAGATGTAGGCGATGCCGTTGATGCCACACCCGGTGCTGGAACCGCTCCGCTGCCGGGCCGCGTCCGCCGACTTCGGCCAGTTGCTGCTGTCCTTGTCGCCGACCGTCTTCCCGCAGGCGGCGTGCGCCGAGGCCGAGGTCGCAGTGACGATCGGCGCGACCAGTACGGTCGCTGTCAGCGCAACCGCCCCGAGCGCCCCCCGTGTCGATGCTCGCATATCCATCCTCCTTCAGGATGTTGGTTACGGAGCGAATGGCTCGCTCCCCTGAAGCGAACCTATCGACGCATTCCTTCATTCAGCAACGTCAGGTAGTTGACAAATCACGCTGAGTCACCACTCAGGAAGTAGCAAATCGCCAGGTGAAGCTGCCTGTACGGATCGCTTGGCCGGAACGGAATTCGTCCTCGCCCCAGGTAAACAGGGCTGCGCGTCGGATCAGAAAGTGATACCGGCGTCGGCCAGGGCCGGGCCGGCGAGCAACAACCCGCCGGTCGCCAGCGCGCCGAGGGCGACCACAAGGAACAGGCCAACCCAGAACAGTGCCGGGAACGGGGTGATCCGGGCGAGCTGGTCGGCGTCGGACTGCGGCATCCGGCCCCGAGCACGCTGGCGGTGCAGCTCGAACACCGGCCGTACGCCGCCGATCAGCAGGAACCAGACCGACGTCCAGGCGAACGCGGCCTGCACCTCGGGCGAGGTGTACCAGGAGACGGCGAGCACCACGCCGCCCGTGACCAGCAGTGACAGCACGCCGAACAGGTTGCGGATCATCACCAGCATGGCCAGCAGCAGTGCCACCGCGAGCCAGAGCAGCAGCGTGATCCGGTTGCCGGCCAGCAGCCAGGCGCCGCCGAGGCCGAGCAGCGACGGCGCGACGTACCCGGCGAGCAGCGTGAGGATCATGCCGGGCCCGGTGGGACGACCGGCGGAGAGCGTCAGCCCGGAGGTGTCCGAGTGCAGCCGGATGCCGTGCAGCCGCCGGCCGGTGAGCAGCGCGACGAGCGCGTGGCCGCCCTCGTGCGCGATGGTCACCGCGTTGCGGGCGATCCGCCAGGGCAGCCGGGCCACGACCACCGCGAGCGCGACCACGGCGGTGACCACCACGAGCAGCGGCGGCGGGTCCGGCTGGGCGCTCATCAGCGTGTCCCAGAGCGTGGTGAGACCGTCGATCAGGGGCATGGGCGGGGAGCCTACCGCCCCGAGCCGTGTCGCTCGACCGACCGAGTCTCATAGAGTGTGAGACTGATCGGACGAGGCGCCGGAGCGGAGGTGAGGTCGGTGAGCGCAGCTCCCTTGGAGCCCTACAGCTCGCACGTCGGTCCGTGGACCGAGGCCGACTACCTCGCGTTGGGCGACAGCCACGACCGCATCGAACTGCTCGACGGGAGCCTGATCGTGAGCCCTGCCCCGAGCCGACGGCACCAGCGGGTGGCGCGACGCCTGGCGAACTCCGTCGAGCTGGCGGCCGAGCCGTCCGGCCTGTTCGTCTACGAAGCCATCAACGTGCGGCTGGGCGTGGACCGGATCGTGATCCCGGACCTCGTCGTCACGGACGCCGACGACGACGGCGTGGTCCTCGACGCCGAGCGCGTGGCGCTTGTCGGCGAGATCGTCTCGCCGGGCAATGCCGCCGCTGATCGGCTGGTCAAAATGCAGCTCTACGCGATCGCCCGAATCCCGTGGTACCTGCTCGTCGAGCAGGACGGCGACAGCCACTCGCTGCGGCTGCACCGGCTCGACGGCGCGCACTACGTCGAGGATGCAGTCGCCAAGGCGGGCGAGACGCTGAGTGTCACCGAGCCGTTCCGCTGGGCGATGGACCCGAGCGACCTGCGCTGACCCGCACCTGTCGCGCCATCAGGGCGAACGACGGCCGTCGATGAAAATTTCCTTTCCCCCTATTGCGATCTAGGGCACTAAGCTCCAAAGATGGGCGTCAATAGACGGACGTCCCTCTGGAGGCAACCATGCCCAGCACCAGACTCTCCGTACGCCGGCTTCTCGCCGCCGGCCTGGCCGCCGCCGCCACCGCGGCCGCGGCCCTCGTGGCGACCGCCGGACCGGCCGCCGCCGCGACCACGCCCGGGATCGACGTCTCCCGCTACCAGGGCAGCATCAACTGGACCAGCGTGCGCAACTCGGGCATCCAGTTCGCCTTCATCAAGGCCACCGAGGGCACGAGCTACAAGGACCCGAACTTCAACGCGAACTACGTCAACGCGTACAACGCCGGGGTGATCCGCGGGGCGTACCACTTCGCCCGCCCGAACATCTCCGCCGGCTCCACCCAGGCCAACTACCTGGCCAGCAACGGCGGCGCCTGGTCGGCCGACAGCCGTACGCTGCCCGCCGCGCTGGACCTGGAGGGCAACCCCTACAGCGGCGGCTACTGCTACGGCCTGAGCACCACCGGCATGCGCAACTGGGTCCAGGACTTCCTCAACACCTACCGCTCCCGCACCGGCCGGTACGCGGTCATCTACACCACGACGAGCTGGTGGAACCAGTGCACCGGCAGCTGGAGCGGCCCGTGGGCCAACCACCCGCTGTGGATCGCCCGCTGGGCCAGCTCGCCCGGCACCCTGCCGGCCGGCGCTCCGTTCTACAGCTTCTGGCAGTACACGAGCACCGGCGCCGTCTCCGGGATCAGCGGCAACGTCGACCGCAACTACTGGAACGGCGACCGCAGCCGGCTGATCGCGCTGGCGAACAACACCTGACAGGCACGCGACACCGGCGGGACCGCCTCGTCTCGGGGCGGTCCCGCTGTCGTCGTACCGGAATCAGGCTCTGCGGCGCGCGGCGGCCGGGACGGGCACCGGCGTGCGGCGCGTCAGGCGCCACGCCGTCACACCCACGACCGTGAGCGTCAGCACGCCGAGGACCGCGACCGGCGCGGACAGGCCGGCGCTGATCAGGAGCAGTACGACGTCGCCGAGCGCAACGAGCATCCACAGTGCCAGCCGCGGGCCGGTGTACCTCCGTCGGTAACCCATGTCGCGCCTCCTTCCGTCGTCGGAGGGATTCATACCCCCGAGGACGGAAAGCCATGCGAGCGAGTTTCGTGACCGGCGGGATTCCCGGTCAGTTCTTGCGATCCGGCACGAAGCCCTTGGTGATGATCTCCCAGTTGGCCAGGTTGGCGTCCCAGTCCTTCGCGGGCACCTCCCAGCGCAGCGCGAAGCCCCGGTTGCTGGCGGTCGCCACACCCCGGTTGCGCACGTGGAAGCGGGTGTCGCCGTTGCGCGTCTCCAGCCAGTCCCAGTCGGCGCAGGTGCGGAAGTAGGGGTCACACTTGGTGATGCCGACCAGCTTGTAATCCCGAACGCG
The DNA here is from genome assembly GCF_027497355.1 of Micromonospora sp. WMMA1947. Classification (NCBI taxonomy): domain Bacteria; kingdom Bacillati; phylum Actinomycetota; class Actinomycetes; order Micromonosporales; family Micromonosporaceae; genus Micromonospora; species Micromonospora sp. WMMA1947. The sequence goes on from NZ_CP114909.1 coordinate 1,114,763, forward strand.
AGAAGCGCGGTACGGCTCCTGGCCCTTCCAGTCGGCGTAAGCGTCGGGCTTCGGCGACGGCGTCCACTGGATGAACAGCACCCGCCGGCTGCCGCCGACCTCGTAGAGCACGACGTTGTCCCGGCCGACCCGCGCCTGGAAGTTCTCCGGGATCGGCACCTTGAAGCCGTTCGGGCCGGTGTAGAGACGCCACCCGGCCGGCAGCGTGAACCCCGAGGCCGACGGGCTGGCCGACGGCGTGGGGCTGGCCGACGCGCTCGCCGCCGGGGCGCTCGGCGACGCGCTCTCGCTCGGCGCGGGCGGCGCCGCCGCCGACGCCGAGGTGCCTGCAGTCGGCTCACCGCCGTCGCCGTCGTCACCGTTGTTCAGCAGCGGCACGGCCACCACCAGGCCGACGAGCAGCAGCAGAACCAGTGCGCCGATCAGCAGGTTGCGCCGGTTGGGCGCGGACTTCTCGACAGGCAGCACCGTCGCGCGGCCGGTCGACGACGCCTCCTGCACGGGAGCCGGGCTGACCGGCGCGGAGCCGGTCACGGCCGGACTCACCGGCGCCGGGGTGTCGATGACCGGCTCTCCGTCGAGCCGCGTCTCGTCCAGCGCCGGGTCGACGCCGTCCACCCGCGCCTCGTCGTCCACAAGCGTCTCGTCGGCCGAGGGCGCCGGATCGAGCTTCGCCGTCGGGTCGGCGGGCGGCGGGGTCACCTTCGCGGTGGGCCCGGCGTCCGAGGGGGGCGCCGGCACCTTCGCCGTCGGGTCGGCGGCTGCCGCCGTACCCCCGGTTGCGGCGACCCCGGACACGGCGCCCGCCGATCGCTCGGCCTGGTCGGCCGGGCGCGGCGCGGGCACCAGCGGCGGGCGCGGCACGCGCGGACCGTTCGGCCCCGGCCGGCGTACGCCGTCCAGCAGCGAGATGCTCTTGGCGCGACGGCCGGCGGCCTTGCGCAGCATGCGCTCGGCCACCTCGGCGGTGATCCGCTCGTCCGGGTCCTTGCGGAGCAGGCCCTGGAGCACCGGCTTGAGCGGCCCGGCGTTGCGCGGCGGCGGCATCGGCTCGGTGGCGAGCGCGGCCAGCGTGGCGATCGCCGACGGGCGCGCGTACGGCGACTTGCCCTCGACGGCCGCGTAGAGCGTGGCGCCGAGCGACCAGAGATCCGCCTCCGGGCCCGCGGTGCCGTCGCGGGCGCGCTCCGGCGAGATGTACGCGGGCGAGCCGAGCACCATGCCGGTACGCGTCACGTTCGGGTCGCCGGGGATGGTGGCCAGGCCGAAGTCGGTGAGCACCACGCGGCCGTCCTCGCCGAGCAGCACGTTGCCCGGCTTGACGTCGCGGTGCATGATGCCGGCCTTGTGCGCGGCCTTCAGCGCGTTGAGCACGCCGAGGCCGATCTCGACCGCCTTCGCCGCCGACACCGGGCCGTCCTCGGCGATGGTGTCCTGCAACGACTTCGACGCCACGTACTCCATGACGATCCACGGGTCGCCGTCGGTGCGCAGCACGTCGAAGATGCGGACCACGTTGACGTTGTTGAGGCGGGCGATCGCCCGCGCCTCACGCAGCGAGCGCTCGCGCATCTCGCGGCGCTCCTCCGGAGTGAGGCCGGGGGGCGGGACCAGTTCCTTGATGGCCACGTCCCGGTGCAGCACCTCGTCCCGCGCCTTCCAGACGCGGCCCATGCCGCCTTGACCGAGCGGCGTGAGAAGCCGGTACCGGTCGGCGACGAGTTGGGGGAGCGCGTTCGACATCGCAGAGAACCGTACCCGGCCGCTGCGACGCCCACACCGTCGGCACGCCACTGTACGGCGAAGGTCGAATTCGCGACGCGTACCCTGGGGTCATGTCTGCCGAGGAGCCGCTGTTCCGGATCGTCCGTGGCGTGCCCACCGCCGAGGAGCTGGCCGCTCTGGTCGGCGCGATCGTGGTGCGCACCCGCCCGGCCCAGGCCGCCGCGCCGGCCCCCGTGTCGCAGTGGGCGCGCAGCGCGCGGCCCGCCCTGGCCGGGCCGGTCGCCGGCCCCGGCGCGTGGCGGGCCTCCGGCCTGCCCCGCTGACATCCTCCTCCGCTCGCGGCGCCGGGCGGGGCTGCCGGGATCCACGTTGAGCCATTAGCCTCACTCAGGGAAACCGTGTGGTGACGGGCAGGAGGCTCCGATGATCCCGGAGGACAACCAGCCAGCCGGCTGGCTGCGCGGCTACGGCGGCATCGAGGCCGACATCCGACAGATGCGGGAGTTCGCCGACCGCCTCCAGGACGAGGTGACGCGCAACTACTCGCCGCACCTGTCCTACATCGCCGACGACATGAAGGCGCCGGTGCCCAACCCGGCAGACGCTTTCATCGAGTTGGTCCAGTTCCTCCAGGCCCACCACGACACCCAGACCGCGGCGGTGAGCGCGGTGTGGGATCTCGCGCCGGCGACCGGGCGGCTCGCCGACGCCGCCGGGCGGATCGCCGCCCGCTACGGCGACGCCGACGCGTTCTCCTCCGCACGCGTGGCCGACGTCGAACGGGCGCTGGCCGGGCCGTCCAGCGCCGTCGCCCGCCCGATGCCACCCCTGGCCGACCCCACAGCTCCCGAGCAGAGCCGGGTGATCCTGCCGTGATCGAACGGGGCAGCGGACGCACCTCCGGGCTGACCGACTGGCGGCTGATGGACGTCCTCAGCATATGGGCGTGCGTGCAGGACCAGGACACCGCCGGCCAGTGGAAGCAGGTCGCCGGTTGGCGCAAGGTCTGCGACCTCGCCCTGGCCCACCTGAGCCGCCTGCGCGAATACCGGCGCGGCCTCGCCGACGCGTGGCCACCGGAGACCAACGCCGCCGCGCGGGCGTACATCGCCGAACTCGACCAGCTCATCGAGCGCGTGCAGCGCACCCACGACGCCGCCGCCGCGAACTACGACGCGCTGGCCGCCGCCGCCCGCGCCATCGGCAGCGCGCGGGCCGAGCTGCAACCGCTGCACGAGGAGTACGAGAAGAAGCTGCGGCAGAAGCAGGCGTACGAGGCGACGATCGCCGACCCGAAGGCGGTGGCGGGCAGCCGGTTGCCGGAGCGGCCCCCGGTGACGGACGACGACCTGGAGCAGCTGAACGTACGGGCGCGCGGGTTGATGACGGGATTGAGCGGCGAACTCCAGCACGCCCAGGTCATGCTGCAGCGCCCACCAGCACCAGCCAGGCCGGGACCACGGGCCGACCCACATTCGTCCGACCCATATCTTGGCTCAGATCCGGCCCCAATAATCCCTCCTATCGTCGCAGTACCGATTGCGCCGTCCGCGCCAATGACCGGACGTCGACCGAACGTCGCAGCGAACCCGCCTACTCAAGCAGGCATGCCTCATACGAGCGGCGTTATTGGCGGGGGTCCTATCTTAGGAAACGCGGGCTCAGGAGCGCCGACCCAAGCCGTGCCGCCTGGAGTCGTATCCTCGGCCACTCCTGGTACACCGTCTGGCACTCCCGGCATCCCCCTTCCCTCCGCACCCAATCGCGGCGCCAGTGTGAGCCCTCTAGGAAACGATCCAGTTGCTGGAAAGGGCACCAACCGGCCGCTTCCGCCGCGCGCAACCGCGACAAACGGGTTGATCCCTGGGGTTCCCCTCGGTCAACCCCCCACGGGCGGCCCCTATAGGCGCGTCAATCCCCCGGGTGGAGTTATCGGTGGAGGTGCGGCCGGAACTGCGCCGACAGGAGCTGCAGGGTCTCGGCCGAGTGCGGGGAGAGGTCCCAACCTCGGTGCGCATGGATTGACGCCCCTGGGCGGCGCTCCCGGCCTGCCGCCTACCCATGGGAGACAGAACAGCAAGGATGCAGGAAGAGACTCGGAACTTCGCTGGGATCCGGATAATCCCTGGGAAGTCGAACGCGGCGTGGATCCAGTATTGGAGCCACCCGACGAAGGGCCGATCGACCCGGGACCCGCCATAGGCTTCAATCGGTGATTCTCCACGCACTGCTGATGCCGCGATTCTTGGCTGCGTCACTCGCAGTCTTGCTGGGCTCTGGCTTGACGACATCCGCCTTGCTGCCCGGCACGGACGGGCCGGATCGGGTTAGGGGCGACCAGTGGCATCTACGCTTTTTGAAGGCTACGGAAGCCCACGGCGTCAGTCAGGGCGAAGGGGTCGTTGTAGCAGTTCCTGACACCGGAGTAGAGGCTCATCCGGATTTAGTGCGGAATCTGCTTCCGGGAACAGATGTGATTGAGGGTGGAAGCGGGGACGGCCTCCGGGATACGAACAGCCACGGCACCGGTATGGCTGGCCTCATAGCAGCACATGGCCAGGGAGGGACTCGTGGAGCACTCGGAGTGGCACCGAGGTCCAAGATCCTCCCAATCTTCGACACACCAGCAAACGGGCTAGGTCAGCCTGAGGATTTAGCAGGCAGTATTGAGTACGCGGTAGCTCAGCACGTGGATGTAATAAGCATCTCTGCAGCCAGCACCCCCACTCCTCGCCTGCAAACTGCAGTGAAGTCGGCACTTGAAGCGAATATCGTCGTAGTAGCCGCCGTTGGAAATATCCCGAGTGAAACCTCGATTAGCTACCCAGCATCCGAACCGGGCGTGATCGCTGTAGGCGGCGTTGACCGGAAGGGCAACAAGGCAGAATTCTCGGTTGCCGGGACGGATTTGGATATTCTCGCACCTGCAGTCGACATCTACTCCACAAGCCTCGCAGGTCGATACCGCCGGAGCACCGGCACGTCGGATGCGACTGCGATCGTTGCCGGGGCTGCTGCTCTCATCCGCTCCAAGTACCCCAACCTCCCCGCCCAGGAAGTCGCCCACCGACTGACCGCCACCGCCGTCGACAAGGGACCACCGGGCCGCGACGACCAGTACGGCTACGGCGTCATCGACCTCGTCGCCGCGCTCACCGCCGACGTCCCCCCACTCGGCTTCGAGTCCTCCCAGGTGACTCCACCGGCATCGGCGGAGGCAGCACCCGAGCAGGGCGGCGACAATGCCGCGACCGTACGCGGGTTCGCCACCCTGGGTGTCCTGGTGGCGGCGGGCGGCGGGTACCTGTTCTGGCGGCGGCGCCGACGTGCCGACGACCCGCCGCCCCGGGTCAGCCGGTAGCGTCGACGGGGTGTCGACCTCCGTACCGGTGCGCCTCGTGCTCGCCTCGCAGTCTCCCGCCCGCCGCAAGTTGCTTCAGGCCGCCGGGATCGAGCCCGACGTGCTGGTCAGCGGTGTGGACGAGTCGCAGGTGGTCAGCGATCGGGCCGAGGATCTGTGCCTGGAGCTGGCCCGGCTGAAGACGCAGGCGGTACGCGATCGGCTGCGGCCCTCGCCGGACGAGCGCACGCTGGTGCTCGGCTGCGACTCGGTGCTGGCCTTCGACGGCGAGATCCTCGGCAAGCCTGATGACGCGGCGGACGCCACCCGCCGGTGGCAGCGGATGCGCGGGCGCAGCGGCGTCCTGCACACCGGCCACTGCCTGATCGACGTGACGCACGAGTCCCGCGCCGAGGCGGTCGCCTCGACCACCGTGCACTTCGCCGACATCAGCGACGACGAGATCGCCGCGTACGTGGCGACGGGCGAGCCGCTGGCGGTGGCGGGCGCGTTCACCATCGACGGGCTGGGCGGGGCGTTCCTGACCGGGATCGAGGGCGACCCGGGCACTGTGGTGGGGCTGTCCCTGCCGTTGCTGCGCCGGCTGCTCGCCGAGGTGGAGCTGAGCATCGTCGACCTGTGGACGAAGATCGCGCCCGGGGGCCAGGAGATCGAGCATCTCGGCTAACGTCCGGACATGACCACGAAGCCGTTGCCGCTCACTCCGGAACTGCACGCCTACCTGGTGGCCCACGGGTCCACCCCGGACGAGGTCGTCCGGGACCTGGCCGAGGAGACCCTTGCGGCCCTGCCCGCCGAGGCGGTCATGCAGGTCGCGCCGGAGCAGGCAGCGTTCCTGACGTTCCTGACCCGGCTGCTCGGCGTACGGCAGGCCGTGGAGGTGGGCACGTTCACCGGCCTCTCCTCGCTGGCGATCGCCCGAGGACTGGCCGAGGGCGGCCGGCTGACCTGCTTCGACATCTCGGAGGAGTACACGGGCGTGGCCCGGCGCTACTGGGAGCGCGCCGGCGTGCAGGACCGGATCGAGCTACGTATCGGCCCGGCCGCGGAGACGCTGCGCGAGCTGCCCCGCGAGCGTTACCTGGACTTCGCGTTCATCGACGCGGACAAGGTCGGGTACCCGCTCTACTGGGACGAGCTGGTGCCCCGCATGCGTCCCGGCGCGGTGATCGCCGTCGACAACACGCTGCGCGACGGCCGGGTGCTCGCCCCGCGCAACGCCGACGACCGGGCGATCGCCGCGTTCAACGACGCGGTGATCGCTGATGTCCGGGTCGAGGCGGTCATGCTGCCGATCGCCGACGGCGTCACGCTCGCCCGCGTGCTCTGAGCCGGCCGAAGACCACCTCGGCGAGGTGGCGGTATCCCTGAGCGCGGGATGCCGAAGTGGGGTCGATCAAGCCGCGCGGACCGGGGCAGGCAGGGCACGCCCCAGCCGCACGGCGAGCAGCACCGCCACCGCGATGAACGCGGGCAGCAGCAGGAACGCCGGGTGCGGGCCGACGCCGTCGGCCACCCACCCGAGCGCCACCGGCGCGATCCCGAAACCCACACCCATCGAGTACGCGGACCAGCCCGCCGCCTTGTCGGCGGCCGGACCGGCCACGGCCAGGGCGATCGAGATCGCCAGCGGGTAGTGCAGCGCGTTGCCGAGCCCGAGCACGACCAGCCCGGTGACCGCGAGCCACCCGACAGTGCTCCCCCAGAACAGCGCGAACCCGGCCAGGGAGACGGTGAGCGCGCCGAGCAGCAGCGGCACCGGCGCCCAGCGCAACGCCGCGCGGCCACCGGCGAGCCGGCCGGCGAACATGCCGCAGACGATCGCGGCGACCGCCGCCGAGGCCCCGCCCGCGCTCAGCCCGGCGTGGGTCCGCAGCACGTCGGCGGTCCAGAGCGACAGGCAGACCTCGATCGACCCGGTGACGGACATCAAGACCCAGGCGATCCAGTACGCGCGCGGCAGCCGCCCCGACGACGACCGCACCCCGGGGACGGGCACCTCCGAAGCGGGGGCGGGCACGGCGGCCTCGGACGCCACCGAAGCGGGGACGGCGGGTACCCGGGTGGAGGCGGCGACGAGGACCGGTGTGCCGGCAGCCGCGACAGCGGGGGCACGTCGCGGCCCGCGTACCCGGAACGTCAGGGCGGCGAGCGCGACAAGCGTGATCAGCCCGACCTCGACGGCCATCAGCGGTCGCCAGCCGAGACCGGCGTCGACGCTCGCGCCGATCGTCAGCGGCGCGAGGATGCCCATGCCGGCGCAGGCCGCGTTGGCCTCGGTGAGCGCGGCCGGGGCGGCGGGTCCGTGGCGGGCGGTGAGCACCACGCTGACGCCGCTGACGACCATCATGCCGAAGGTGGCGATGAGCGCGACGGCGGCGAGCGTGGCCGGTAGCGGGCGGAGCAGGCCGAGCGCGGTGACGCCGGCGGCGACACCGGCGAGGCCGAGCCAGATGGCCGCGCCGCGACCGAATCGGCGGGCGACCGGGGCGAAGAGCGCGCCACCGGCGAGCGCGCCCACCGCGATGCCGGTGCTGTGCAGACCGGCGACGGCGGCGCTGGTGCCCTGTTCGTCGCGGAGCAGCGGTACGACCGGGCCGAACCCGTAGAGGAAGAAGCCCCACAGACCGAGCTGTGCGTACGTCAGCCAGGTGATCCGGTCACGGGTGAGGCGAGGCACTGGCCTTACGCTACGCGCGCCCGGCCGGTGCCCCGCCCCTGCTGAGAGGTAGCTCTCCCCCTGCTCAGCGCACGCTACGGGCGAACTGACGGGCGGCCCAGACCACACCGGCGGCGGCGAGCACCGCGATGATGCCGAGGCCCTGCCAGACCCGGTCGTTGCCGAGGTCGCCGTTGAACAGCGCGCGGGTGCCCTCGACGGCCCAGGAGAACGGGTTCCACTTGGCCACGCCCTGCAGCCAGCCGGGGGCGAAGGTGAGCGGCAGCAGGATGCCGGAGAGCAGCAGCACCGGTTGCGCGACGGTGTTCATCAGCGGGGCGAGCGCGTCCTCGCTCTTGACCTTGAGCGCGATGCCGTAGGAGACGGCCGAGGTCATCAGCGCGATGAGGGCGAGCATCAGGTACGCCAGGAGCAGATTCCCGATGAACACGCGCAGGTCGAACGCGAGCGCCAGCAGCGTGATGATGACCGCCTGCACGATCAGCGAGACCACGTCGCGCAGCGAGCGGCCGAGCAGCAGGGCGAGCCGGCTGACCGGGGTGACCCGGGACCGCTCGATGACGCCGGCGCGCAGCTCGGCGATCAGGCCGAAGCCCTGGAACAGGCCGCCGAAGATGGCCAGCAGCACGAGCAGGCCGGGCACGAAGATCTTGTACGCGTCGGCCTGGGTGGGCGCGTTCAGCGCGGGCTTGAGCAGCGGGGCGAAGAGGAGCAGGTACATCACCGGCTGGAAGACGCCGACGAAGATCCACACCGGGTTGCGCAGCAGTAGTTGCGTCTGGCGCTGGAAGATCAGCCAGGTGTCGCGGGCGAGTTTCATGACAGCTACTCCGGGGGTCAGGACTCGCGCAGCGAGCGGCCGGTCTTGGTGAGGAAGACGTCGTCGAGGCTGGGGCGGTGCAGCTCGATCGAGCGCAGGTCCAGCCCGGCGTGGTCGAGGCGGCGCAGCACCTGCGGGATCGCGGTGGCGCCCTCGTCGACGTAGAGACGCAGGCCGCCCTCGTCGACGGTCTCCAGCTTGCTCACGTACGCCTCGGTGTCGAGCAGCTCGGCCGCGCGCGGGGTGGTCGCGGCGTCCAGGCCGACGATCACCACCTCGCCGGAGATCTCCCGCTTCAGCTCGGCCGGTGTGCCCTCGGCGACCACCTCGCCGTGGTCCATGATCGCGATGCGGTCGCAGAGTGCGTCCGCCTCGTCCAGGTAGTGCGTGGTGATGAAGACGGTCATCCCCTCGGTACGAAGCCGGCGGATCTCGTCCCACATGTGCGCGCGGCTCTGCGGGTCGAGGCCGGTGGTCGGCTCGTCCAGGAAGACGATCTTCGGCTCGTGGATGATGCCGAGCGCGATCTCGACGCGCCGGCGCTGCCCGCCGGAGTAGGTCTTGCTCTTGCGGTCGGCGTACTCGGTGAGCTGGAAGGCTTCGAGGGCGCGCTCGGCGCGGCGGTGCGCCTCGGCCTTGCTGATGCCGTAGAGGCGGGCCTGGAGCACCAGCTCCTCGCGGGCGCTCGACTCGTCCCAGGTGCTGCCGCCCTGGGCCACGTACCCGATCCGGCGGCGCACCTCGGCCGGGTTCTTGCGCAGGTCGGCCCCGGCCACCGTGGCCTCCCCGCCGTCCGGCTCGATGAGCGTGGCGAGCATCCGCAGTGTGGTGGTCTTGCCGGCGCCGTTGGGCCCGAGGAAGCCGAAGATCTCCCCCGCCGCGACGTCGAGGTTGACGCCTCGGACCGCGTCCACGGTCTTCGTCTCGCGACCCGCGCGGGAGCGGTACGACTTCCGCAACCCCCTGGTCTCGATCATTTCTGCTCCTGGTCGTCCGGGCGGACCTGAGCGGCCGCCGATCGTCCGCGAGGACGCACGAATCCCCCGCGATTCCCGCCGAGGCTAACGCGATATAGCTCTTGTAGTCAACGTTGATTATGTCGTGTCACCGGAGCCGTCGGTCCAGCCCGACCAACCCTCGGCCCGTTCCATCCCATCCGGCAGGTACGACACTCCCGACTCGATCCGCTCCGCGATCCGCTCGCACCAGGCCGTCTCCGCCTCGGCGCGGGCCAGCCACAGCTCGAACATCCACCCGACGTGCACCGGCTTGCGGGTGCGCACCCAGTCCGAGTCGAGCGAGGCGCGCATCGACTCGACACCGGCCCGGAGCAGGTTCGCCCGGTTGCGCAACGCCGCCGCGGCCTCCTCGCGCGGCATCGCCGGCAGGAACGAGAACGCCGCCACGAACGGGTCCGGCGGCTCCTGGACCTGCCACCACTGCGCCCGCAGCAGCGTCTCGAACTCGTCCTCCCCCTTCGGCGTCACCTCGTACGTGGTGCGCGCCGGACGGGCGCCCACCTGCTCCACCGAGACGGTCCGGAGCAGGCCCTCGTCGGTGAGCTTGCGCAACGCGTGGTAGATCGACCCGGGCTGCACGTTCGCCCACTTGTCCGCGCTCCAGCTGAGCAACTCGCGGCGCACGTCGTAGCCGTGCACCGGCTGCATCCACCGGACCAGGCCCAGAATCATCATCCTCGTTGCCGACACGGGACAAGCGTAATAACCAAGTTTGACTACAGTGCCGCATCCCACACTGAGCGATCGTTAGGCCTCGCAGCTCGGCCGCTAAACTCCCGGCAACGACCTCCCGGGAGGAGCCCCAAGGTGCGCAAGGTTCTCATCGCCAACCGCGGCGAGATCGCCGTCCGCGTCATCCGCGCCTGCCGCGACGCCGGGCTGGCCAGCGTCGCCGTCTACGCGGACTCCGACCGGGACGCCCTGCACGCCACGCTCGCCGACGAGGCGTACGCGCTCGGCGGCGACACCGCCGCCGACAGCTACCTGCGCATCGACAAGCTGATCGACGTGGCGGCCCGCTCCGGCGCGGACGCGGTGCACCCCGGCTACGGCTTCCTCTCCGAGAACGCCGACTTCGCCCAGGCCGTCCTCGACGCCGGCCTGACCTGGATCGGCCCCACCCCGCAGGCGATCCGCGACCTCGGCGACAAGGTGACCGCGCGGCACATCGCGCAGCGGGCCGGCGCGCCGCTGGTGCCCGGCACCCCGGACCCGGTCGCCAACGCCGACGAGGTGATGGCGTTCGCCGTCGACCACGGCCTGCCGGTCGCCATCAAGGCCGCGTTCGGCGGTGGCGGGCGTGGCCTGAAGGTCGCCCGCACGATGGAGGAGATCCCGCACCTGTTCGAGTCGGCCACCCGCGAGGCGGTCGCCGCGTTCGGCCGGGGCGAGTGCTTCGTCGAGCGCTACCTGGACAAGCCGCGCCACGTCGAGGCGCAGGTGCTGGCCGACCAGCACGGCAACGTGATCGTGGTGGGCACCCGGGACTGCTCGCTGCAGCGCCGCCACCAGAAGCTGGTCGAGGAGGCGCCCGCGCCGTTCCTCACCGACGCCCAGCGCGCCCAGATCCACGACAGCGCCAAGGCCATCTGCCGGGAGGCCGGCTACCACGGTGCCGGCACCGTGGAATACCTGGTCGGCGCGGACGGCACGATCTCGTTCCTGGAGGTGAACACCCGGCTCCAGGTCGAGCACCCGGTCACCGAGGAGACCTCCGGCATCGACCTGGTACGCGAGCAGTTCCGCATCGCCGACGGGGAGAAGCTGCGCTTCACCGAGGACCCGGCGCCGCGCGGGCACGCCATCGAGTTCCGGATCAACGGCGAGGACCCGGGCCGCAACTTCCTGCCCGCCCCGGGCACCGTCACCACGCTGCGCCTGCCTTCGGGGCCGGGCGTCCGGGTGGACACCGGCATCTCGGCCGGCGACGTGATCGGCGGCAACTTCGACTCGCTGCTCGCCAAGGTGATCATCGTCGGCGAGACGCGCGCAGAGGCGCTGGAGCGGGCCCGCCGGGCGCTCGACGAGATGGTGGTCGAGGGCATGGCCACCGCGCTGCCCTTCCACCGCCTGGTGATCCGCGACGAGGCGTTCACCGCCGAGCCGTTCACCGTGCACACCCGGTGGATCGAGACCGAGTGGGACAACACCGTCCCGGCCTTCACCGCCACCGCCGGCGCCGCCGACGAACCGGCCGAGCGCGAGACCGTCGTGGTCGAGGTGGGCGGCAAGCGGCTGGAGGTCGTCCTGCCCGCCGGGCTCGGCGCGGGTACGGCGGCAGCCGCGCCCGCCGCGAAGAAGCCGGCCCGCCGGGGTGGCGGGGGCAAGGCGGGCGCCGCGGTCAGCGGTGACACGCTCACCTCCCCGATGCAGGGCACGATCGTCAAGATCGCCGTGGCGGACGGCGACGAGGTGGCCGAGGGCGACCTGGTCGTGGTGCTGGAGGCGATGAAGATGGAGCAGCCGCTGCACGCGCACAAGGCGGGCAAGGTCAGCGGGCTCGCCGCGGAGGTGGGCGCGGTGATCACGTCCGGCGCCGCCATCTGCACCATCGCCTGAGGTGTAAGGAAGGGCCCCTTCTTGACGCGTGCGGTAGAGAAGGGGCCCCCTCTTAACAGCGCGGGGCCGGGTGGTCTGAGCCACCACCGAAGGCGGGAGCGCCGCCGGGCGGGAATGATGGCCGGGTGCGGTTCCTTCACGGCGCGGTCCCCGCGCACGACCTGACCTACAACGACGTCTTCATGGCGCCCAACCGTTCCGAGGTGGGCTCCCGGCTCGACGTCGACCTGGCCACCACCGACGGGACCGGCACCACCATCCCGCTGGTGGTGGCGAACATGACAGCCGTCGCCGGCCGGCGGATGGCCGAGACGGTGGCGCGGCGCGGCGCGGTGGCGGTGATCCCGCAGGACATCCCGATCGAGGTCGTCGCCGACGTGGTCGGCTGGGTCAAGCAGCGGCACCTGGTGCACGACACGGCGATCACGCTCGGGCCGACCGACACCGTCGGCGACGCCATCCACCTGCTGCCGAAGCGCTCGCACGGCGCGGTGGTGGTGGTCGACGCGGACGGCCGCCCGATGGGCGTGGTGACCGAGGCGGACACCGTCGGGGTGGACCGCTTCGCCCAGCTCCGGCACGTGATGTCGACCGAGCTGCACACCGTGCCGGCGGACGCGGACCCGCGTACCGGATTCGACCGGCTGTCGGCGGGCCGCCGCCGGCTCGCGCCGGTGGTGGACGGCGACGGCCGCCTGGTCGGGGTGCTGACCCGGCAGGGCGCGCTGCGCGCCACGCTCTACAGCCCGGCCGTGGACGACCGGGGACGGCTGCGGATCGCGGCCGCCGTGGGCATCAACGGCGACGTCACCGGCAAGGCCGCCGCGCTGCTGGAGGCCGGTGTGGACACGCTCGTCGTGGACACCGCGCACGGGCATCAGGAGCGGATGCTCCAGGCGCTGCGGGCGGTCCGCCGGCTGGACCCGCCGGTGCCGGTGGCGGCCGGGAACGTGGTGACGGCAGACGGCGTACGCGACCTGGTCGACGCGGGCGCGGACATCGTGAAGGTGGGCGTCGGACCGGGTGCGATGTGCACCACCCGGATGATGACCGGCGTGGGCCGTCCGCAGTTCTCCGCGGTGCTCGACTGCGCCGCGGCGGCCCGTTCGCTGGGGCGGCACGTCTGGGCCGACGGCGGCGTACGCCACCCGCGCGACGTGGCGCTGGCGCTGGCCGCGGGCGCGTCGAACGTGATGATCGGCTCCTGGTTCGCCGGCACCTACGAGTCGCCCGGCGACCTCTACACCGACGCCGACGGGCGGCGCTACAAGGAGAGCTTCGGGATGGCGTCGTCGCGCGCGGTGAGCGCCCGTACGGCCGAGGACAGCGCGTTCGACAGGGCCCGGAAGGCGATCTTCGAGGAGGGCATCTCCTCGGCCCGGATGTATCTGGACCCGAACCGGCCCGGCGTCGAGGACCTGATCGACGAGATCATCTCGGGCGTGCGCAGCGCGTTCACGTACGCGGGGGCGCGCAGCCTGGAGGAGTTCCACGAGCGGGCGCTCGTCGGCGTGCAGAGCGCCGCCGGCTACACCGAGGGGATGCCGCTGCCGACGAGCTGGTGACGCCCTGCCGGGCTCAGCCGAACAACCGCCTGATCACGGTGCGGGCGGCGGCCTCCGGGTCGTCGCCCACCCGTGCGGGCAGCGCGCCGGAGAGCCAGAGCGTGGCGAAGCCGTGCACGATCGACCAGGCGGCCAGCGCGTCGGCGTCCGGCTCCCGCCCGGTGTGCCGGGCCACGCCTCCGCGCAGCAGCTCCCCGGACCGGGCGCGGGCGGCGATCAGCTCCGGGTCGTCGGCCCGGTAGAGCTCGGGCCGGAACATGACGTCGAAGTGCGCCCGGTGCCGCACCGCGAACCCGACGTAGGCCACGCCGGTGTCGAGCAGGTCGTCCCCGGCCTGCCGCAACGCGTCGGTCAGCAGGTCGAAGCCCTGGACGGCGAGCGCGGTGAGCAGCCCGGCCTTGTCGCCGAAGTGGTGCGCGGGCGCGGCGTGCGAGACCCCGGCCCGGCGGGCCAGTTCACGCAGGCTCAGCGCGGCCGGCCCGGACTCGGCGATCGCCTCGGCCGCGGTGCTCAGCAGGACGCGACGAAGGTCGCCGTGGTGGTACGAGGCCATGCCGTCACCCTAACTTGTCATTGACAAGATGGCATCCGCCGGCGCAATCTTGTCATCGACAAGATAGCTGGAACCGGAGGGATCGACCATGGCACCCCTGATCGCACTTCTCGCCGGCACCGCGCTGGCTCGGATCGCCGGCCTGCTCGGCGTGGACGCCCTCGACGGGTGGCACCCCGCCCTGCGGGTCGGGCTGGCGCTGATGTTCGTGCTGACCGGCGTGGCCCACTTCGCGTCCCGGCGGGCCGACCTGATCGCCATGGTCCCGCCGTCGCTGCCCCGGCCCGGCCTGCTGGTCACCGTCACCGGCGTGCTGGAACTCGCCGGCGCGCTCGCCCTGCTGGTCCCGGCCACCGCGCGCTGGGCGGCAGCCGGGCTGGTGCTGCTGATGCTCGCCATGTTCCCGGCGAACGTGTCGGCCGCGCGGCGGCGCCTCACCCTCGCCGGGCGCCCGGTGACGCCGCTCGGTGTCCGTACCGTGCTGCAGGTCGTCTTCGTGGGCGCGGCGCTGGCGGTGGCCCTCGGCGGATGAGCCCGGCGGGCCGGGCGGGGTGGCCCGGCGCGGCTCAGGCCCGGGCCGGCTCCGTCTCGGCGGGCGGGGAGTCCCCGGTCTCCTCGTGACGAACGGTCGGCAGGCGCAGGCAGGCGACCAGGCCGACCAGCAGGAATCCGGCTCCGGCGAAGGCCGCGTACCGGGTGGCCTCGGAGAACGCCGCCTTCGCCTCCTCGGCGATCGGCGCGGTACGCGGGTCCGCCTCCAGCCCGCCGATCGCCGCGCCGGCGCTCTCCTTGACCGCGCTCACCACCTGGTCCCGCTGATCGGGGGTGAGTCCGGGCTGGTCGGCCAGCCGGTCGCCGAGGATCCCGCCGAGGCCGGCGAAGAGCACGGTGCCGAGCACCGCGATGCCGAGCGCGGAGCCGACCTGCCGGGCGGTGCTCTGCAGGCCCGAGCCCTGGCCGCTGCGGCGTACCGGCACCTGCGACAGGGAGACGCCGGTGAGCTGGGCGGTGGCCAGGCCGACGCCGACGCCGTACACGAACAGGAAGCCCAGTGGCGCCCACCAGCTGGTGTCCGGTGCGACCACGAGCCCGAGCCCGGCCACGCCGACCAGTTCGGCGGCGACGCCGAGCTGGACCACCCGGGCCGCGCCCCAGCGCTGGGTCAGCGGCGCGCCGATGCCGCTGGCCAGGAAGCTGCCGACGGCCAGCGGCAGCAGCGCCAGGCCGGTCCGGAAGGCGCTATAGCCGAGCACGTTCTGGAACCACAGGGGCAGCGCGAACAGCAGGCCGAACTCGCCCAGGCTGACGATCGCGGCGGCCAGGATGCCGTTGCGGAACGAGCCGATGCCGAACAGCGACAGGTCGAGCAGGGCCGGACGGCCGGCCCGGTTGCGGCGTACCTGCTGGGCCAGGAAGATCCCGAGCGCGACGAGGCCGACCAGCGCGGCCACCGGCACCGGCGAGATCGACGCGGTCCAGTCCAGCCCGAACAGGCTGAACGGCCGCTCCCGCTCCCACCAGCCGTAGGTGCGGCCCTCGATCAGCGCGAAGACCACGCCGGTCATGCCGATCACCGAGAGCAGCGCGCCGAGCAGGTCGAGGCCGCGCTCGGCGTGCTCGTCGCGGGACTCCGCCACGAGTACGAGCGTGCCCACGATCACGGCCAGGCTGACCGGGACGTTGATGCCGAAGGCCCACCGCCAGGAGTACGTGGTGGTGAGCCAGCCGCCGAGCAGCGGGCCGAGTGCCGCCGCGCCACCGATGGTGGAGCCCCAGACGGCGAACGCGATGCCCTTCTCCCGGCCGGTGAAGTTGGCGTTGAGCAGGGACAGCGAGGTGGGCAGCATCATCGCCCCGCCGACGCCCTGGAGCACCCGGGAGGCGATCAGCGTCTCGCCGGAGCCGGCGAGCGCCGCGAGCACGCTGGCGACCACGAACACGGTGACGCCGACGAGGAACATCCGCCGCCGCCCGGACCGGTCGGCGAAGCGGCCGGCGACCAGCAGCAACGCGGCGAAGACCAGGGTGTACGCCTCCTGCACCCACTGCGCGTCGGTGGAGGTGATGTCGAGATCCCGGATGATCTGCGGCACCGCGACGTTCACGATCGTCGCGTCCACGATGATCATCGCTACGCCGAGGCTGAGGGCCAGCAGCCCGAACCAGCGTCCGCGTCCGTCGCCGCGCATCTCGCCCTCCTTTAGCTAGATTTTCTAGCTACCCGAGATGCTAGCTTTATCCCATGGAGGGGGTGCCGTCAACCGCAGAGCCCACGCCGGGTCCACCACCGAGCAGCGAGGCGTCCCGCGCGCTGCGCGACGTACTGCGGATCGCCGGTGACACCCGGGCCGCGCTGGCCCGCCGCCTGGGCCTCAACGCGACCGACGCCGCGGCCATCGACCATCTGGTCTCCAGCCCCGAGCCGCTGGGCCCGGTGGAGCTGGGCAACCGGCTCGGCATCCGGTCCGCCTCGGCGACCACGCTCGTGGACCGGCTCGTGCAGGCCGGTCACGTCGCCCGGACCCCGCACCCGCACGACCGGCGGCGGCTCAGCCTCCAGGTGACCGAGAGCGCCGTCGGCGAGGTGCTGGAAGCGCTGCGCCCGATGCTCGTCGGCGTCGACCGGGCGGTCGCCCGGCTCACGCCCGAGCAGGCCGAGGCCACCACCGCGTTCCTGCGCGAGGTCACCGAGGTGATGCGGGAGTACGTCGCCACCGCCCCGGACGAGCCGTCCCGGGCGCGCGCCGACCGCGGCTGAGGAGATTCTCAGAATTAGTTTGGGCCCTGATGATTCGGGAGCTAATCTGACGCTCGTGAACATGGGCCCGCTCGTCCGCTTCCCCGATGCCTTGCACCACGCGCCACTCGGCCGGCTGATCTCGATCGCCGGGCACGTCGTCGAGCAGCACTGGGGGCGTTACCTCGCCGAACACCACGGGCTCACGTCCGCCGGCATGCGGGTCCTGATGATCCTCCTCCGAGCCGGCGACGTGAGCCACCGGGAAATGGCGGAGCTGTGCTTCGTCCGGCCCGCCACACTCACCGGCATCGTGGACACCCTCGAACGCGACGGCTTCGTCAGCCGCCGTCGCGCGCCGGAGGACCGGCGCACGGTCCGGCTCACCCTGACCGACAAGGGCGGCGAGCACGCCCGCGCCATCATCGACATGATCCACAGCGACCGGCCGTTGACGTCGGTCGACGCCGACCCGGCCAACCGGGCGGTGATCCGCGAGTTCCTGATCGAAATCATCACCGGCATGTCCGACGGGGACCTCCGTCGGTTGAACCGGGACAGCGAGTCCGACACCGAGCCGCCAACGGGGAGCCATCCGTGTTGATCCGCCTGCTCCGCTCACATCTGCGCCCGTACCGACGATGGCTGGCCGCCGTGGTGGCCTTCCAGTTCGTCGGCACCATCGCCTCGCTCTACCTGCCGAGCCTGAACGCCGACATCATCGACCGGGGCGTCGCCGTCGGCGACACCGACCAGATCCTGCGTACGGGCGGGTGGATGCTGGTGGTCAGCCTGCTCCAGATCGCCTGTTCGATCGCCGCCGTCTACTTCGGCGCGAAGACCGCGATGGCGTTCGGCCGCGACGTCCGCGGCTCGATCTTCCGGCGGGTCAACAGCTTCTCCGCCCGCGAGGTCGCCCGGTTCGGGGCGCCGTCCCTGATCACCCGTAACACCAACGACGTCCAGCAGGTGCAGATGCTGGTGCTGCTGAGCTGCACCATGCTGGTGGCCGCGCCGATCATGAGCGTCGGCGGCGTGGTGATGGCGCTGCGCGAGGACGTCGGGCTGTCCTGGCTGATGCTGGTCTGCGTACCGGTGCTCGCCGTCGCGCTGGGCCTGATCATCCGCCGGATGGTGCCGGGCTTCCGGCTCATGCAGACCCGTATCGACACCGTCAACCGGGTGCTGCGCGAGCAGATCACCGGCATCCGGGTGGTCCGGGCGTTCGTCCGCGAGCCGTACGAGACCGACCGGTTCCGGGCCGCGAACACCGACCTGACCACCACCGCGCTGCGGATCGGACGGCTCCAGGCGCTGATCTTCCCAATCGTGATGCTGGTCCTGAACGTCTCCAGCGTCGCGGTGCTCTGGTTCGGCGCGGCACGGGTCGACTCCGGTCAGATCCAGGTCGGCGCGCTCACCGCGTTCCTCCAGTACCTGATGCAGATCCTGATGGCGGTCATGATGGCCACCTTCATGCTGATGATGGTGCCCCGGGCCGCCGTCTGCGCCGAGCGCATCGAGGAGGTGCTGGACACCGACTCGTCGGTGGTGCCGTCGCCCGACCCGGTCACCGAGGTCACCGGCCGGGGCGAACTGGAACTACGCGGCGCCGGCTTCCAGTACCCGGGCGCGAGCGCACCGGTCCTGCACGACATCTCGTTCCGGGCCGAGCCGGGCCGGACCACGGCGATCATCGGTTCCACCGGCGCCGGCAAGACCACGCTGCTGACGCTCATCCCCCGGCTGGTCGACCCGACCGCCGGCGCGGTCCTGGTCGACGGCGTGGACGTACGGGACCTGGCCCCGGACGAGCTGTGGCGGCGGATCGGGCTGGTGCCCCAGCGGCCCTACCTGTTCACCGGCACGGTCGCGAGCAACCTGCGTTACGGCAACCCGGACGCCACCGACGCCGACCTGTGGGCCGCGCTGGAGATCGCCCAGGCACGCGACTTCGTCGCGGAGATGCCGGGCGGACTGGAGGCGCCGATCGCGCAGGGCGGCACGAACGTCTCCGGCGGCCAGCGGCAACGCCTGGCCATCGCCCGCGCGCTCGTCCGCAAACCGGAGATCTATCTCTTCGACGACTCCTTCTCCGCGCTCGACCTCGGCACGGACGCCCGGCTGCGGGCCGCCCTCAAGCCGGTCACCGCGGACGCGGCGGTGGTGATCGTGGCCCAGCGGGTCTCCACGATCGTCGACGCCGACCAGATCATCGTGCTCGAGGACGGGGGTGTCGTCGGGATGGGACGACATGAGGAACTGCTGGAGAGCTGCCCCACGTACGCCGAGATCGTCGCGTCGCAGCAGACGGCGGAGGTGGCCGCGTGAGCGCGAGGAGCGGGTCGGTACCGCAGCAGAAGAACGAACCGTCGCGACTACCCCCGGCCGGACGCCGGCCCGGCGGTGGCCCGCCGCACATGAGCATGGGCATGCCGGCCGAGAAGGCGATGAACTTCGGGCCGTCGGCACGGCGGCTGCTGGCGCGGCTGCGGCCGTACCGGCTCCAGCTCACCGGCGTGCTCGCGCTGGCCCTGGCCAGCGTCGGGCTCAGCGTCATCGGGCCGAAGGTGCTCGGCCACGCCACCGACATCATCTTCAGCGGGGTGATCGGGCGGCAGCTGCCGCCCGGCACCACCACCGAGGCGGCGGCGGAGGCGGCCCGCGCCCAGGGCAACGGCAACTTCGCCGACATGCTGGCCCGGATGGACGTGATCCCGGGCACCGGCATCGACTTCGACGCGCTGGGCCGGGTGCTGGCGTTCGCCGTCGTGCTCTACGTCGGCGCGAGCATGCTCCAGTGGGCGCAGGGCTGGGTGCTCAACGGCGTGGTGCAGCGCACCGTGCTGACGCTGCGCGCCGACGTGGAGGACAAGCTCAACCGGCTGCCGCTGCCCTACTTCGACAAGCAGCCCCGCGGTGAGCTGCTGAGCCGGGTCACGAACGACATCGACAACGTGTCGCAGACGCTCCAGCAGACGCTGAGCCAGTTGCTCACGTCGCTGCTCACCGTCGTCGGCGTACTCGGAATGATGTTCTGGATCTCGCCGTTGCTGGCGGTCGTCGCGCTCGTCGCGGTGCCGATGTCGGTGGTGGTCACCAGCCTGATCGCCAAGCGGTCGCAGGGCAAGTTCATCGCCCAGTGGAAGCACACCGGCGAGCTGAACGGCCAGATCGAGGAGGCGTACACCGGGCACGAGCTGGTCAAGGTCTTCGGCCGGCAGAAGGAGGTCGAGGCCGCCTTCCACGCCAAGAACGAGGAGCTGTTCCGGGCCGGTTTCGGCGCGCAGTTCGTCTCCGGGCTGATCATGCCGGCGATGTTCTTCATCGGGAACCTCAGCTACGTCGCGATCGCCGTGGTCGGCGGCCTGCGGGTGGCGTCGGGCTCGATGAGCCTCGGTGACGTACAGGCGTTCATCCAGTACTCGCGGCAGTTCACCCAGCCGCTCACCCAGGTCGCGTCGATGGCCAACCTGCTGCAGTCCGGGGTGGCCTCGGCCGAGCGGGTCTTCGCGGTGCTCGACGCCGACGAGCAGAGCCCCGACCCGGCCCAGCCGGCCCGGGTCGCCGACCCGCACGGGCGCGTCGAGTTCGAGCACGTCTCCTTCCGGTACGACCCGGAGAAGCCGCTCATCGACGACCTCTCGCTGGTCGCCGAGCCGGGTCACACGGTCGCCATCGTCGGTCCCACCGGCGCCGGCAAGACCACGCTGGTCAACCTGGTCATGCGGTTCTACGAGCTGGACGGCGGGCGGATCACGCTGGACGGGGTGGACATCTCCACGATGCGCCGCGACGACCTGCGCGGCCGGATCGGCATGGTGCTCCAGGACACCTGGCTGTTCGGCGGCACCATCCGGGACAACATCGCCTACGGCCGGCCGGACGCCACCGAGGAGGAGATCCTCGCCGCCGCCCGGGCGACGTTCGTGGACCGGTTCGTCCGCAGCCTGCCGGACGGCTACGACACGGTGATCGACGAGGAGGGCAGCAACGTCAGCGCCGGCGAGAAGCAGCTCATCACCATCGCGCGGGCGTTCCTGGCCGAGCCGTCGCTGCTGATCCTGGACGAGGCGACCAGCTCGGTGGACACCCGGACCGAGGTGCTGCTCCAGCGCGCCATGGCGGCGCTGCGCTCGGACCGGACGAGCTTCGTCATCGCGCACCGGCTCTCCACCATCCGCGACGCCGACCTGATCCTGATGATGGAGCAGGGCCGGATCGTCGAGCAGGGCACCCACGACCAGCTCGTCGCCGCCGGTGGCGCGTACGCCCGCCTCTACCGGGCGCAGTTCAGCGGCGCGGTCATCGAAGACGAGGTGCCGGCACCCGCCCCGGCCGGCCCGCCGGGAATGCGTGCCGGCGCCGGCACGCCGGTCGGGAACTGACGTGGACCCGGCCACCGGCCCGGCGCCGGTCCCCGTCCGGGTGCCCTCCCGGCACCCGGACGGACCGGAGTCAGGCCGGCGGAAGCAGCCCCGCCGACCGGCTCGCGACTACCGCGCCGACCAGGCCCAGCGCCTGCGCGGCGGGCATCGGGTCGAGCACCCGGCCGTCGCGCAGGCGCAGCGAGACCGAACCGTCGGCCGCCTCCCGGGGGCCCAGAACCCCGGTGTACGGGACGCGGCTGCGGGACGCGTCCCGGATCCGGGCACCCAGCGAACCGGCGTGGTCCACCTCGACGCGCAGCCCGGCCGCCTCGGCCCGGCGGGCCAGCCCGACGGCCGCCTCGGCCTGCGCCGCGTCGACCGGGAGCAGCAGCAACTGCACCGGGGCGTACCAGACGGGGAACGCGCCCTCGTGCACCTCGATCAGGTACGCGAACAGCCGCTCCATGCTGCCGACGAGGCTGCGGTGCACCATCACCGGCCGTTTCCGGCGGCCGTCCGAGTCGGTGTACGACAGGTCGAACCGCTCCGGCTTGTCGAAGTCGAGCTGGACGGTGGAGATGGTCGACTCCCGGCCGGCCGCGTCCACGATCTGAATGTCGATCTTCGGGCCGTAGAACGCGGCCTCGCCGGGCGCCTCGACGACGTCCACCCCGTCGAGCGCGGCGCGGAGCAGTTCCTCGGCGCGTGCCCAGCCGGCGTCGTCGCCCACGTACCGCTGGTCCTGCCCGCGCAGCGACAAGCGGAACCCGGCGGGACGGACGCCGAGCGCGGCGTGCGCCTCGCCGATCAGCCGCAGGATCTCGCGGACCTCGTCGCCGACCTGCTCCAGCGCGCAGAAGTTGTGCGCGTCGTTGAGCGAGATGGCGCGCACCCGGGACAGCCCGCCCAGCACCCCGGAACGCTCCGCCCGGTACATGCCGCCCAACTCGGCGACCCGCAGCGGCAGCTCCCGGTAGGAGCGGCCGCGGGCGCGGAACACCAGCGCGTGGTGCGGGCAGAGCGCCGGGCGCAGCACGAACTCGTCGTCGGCGCTCAGCCGCATCGGCGGGAACATGTCGTCGGCGAAGTAGCCCAGGTGCCCGGACAGCTCGAACAGCTCCCGCTTGCCCAGCGGCGGCGAGTAGACGTGCTGGTAGCCCGCCCGGCGCTCCAGCTCCCGGACGTACTCCTCGACGGCGTGCCGGGCGGCGGCGCCGGCCGGCAGCCAGATCGGCAGCCCGGCGCCCGCGAGCGGGTCGGAGACGAACAGCTCCAGGTCCCGGCCGAGCCTACGGTGGTCGATCATGTCGCTCTCCTTGATCGGGTACGACCCGGAGGCGAGCAGGCCCGGTACGCCGCGAGGCCCGGGAGCGGATCGCCCCGGGGCCTCGTCGACGGAAACGTCAGTGCGGCGCGCCGGGAACACCCGGCGTCGTGGTCACTACCGCGCTGCGCATGCCACGACGGTAGGCGCGCGGATATCGACGGCGCATCCGAGTTTCGGAGAGAGGGTGCGGGTCGCCGACACGGGACCTGTCGGCGACCCGCCGCGGCCAGGGCATCGGGAACGGGGGACCCGACGGCTCCGGTGCCGCGTCCCGCCAACGGTACGCCGCGATCCGTCGATCCGCCGCCCCGCCCCGGGGCCCCGCCCACCCGTCACCTCCGGCCGGGTCGGCTCGTTGCACACCTATGGCCCGTCGGTGTCGCCTGTCACCGCCAGGCGGGGCCGGTGGTGGTGACGCCCGACACGGCGTCAGGCTCGATCCGGTCGAACGGAGAACTCCGGCGAGGTGGCGGTCGTGGCCGAACTCATCTCTGACGTCGCGTCGCCCATGTGGGCGTACGCGCTGCTGCTGATCCTGCTGATCGCCGACGCCTTCGTCCCGGTGGTGCCGACCCAGCTCGTCATGATCACCAGCGGGGCGCTGACCGTGTACGGCGGACTCAGCCTGCCGCTCACCATCGCGGTCGGCGCCGCCGGCGTGTTCATCGGGGATCTGGCCTGCTATCTGATCGGCCGCACCACGCCGACCCGCCGCCCGGCCCGCGCGACGACACCCGGACGGGCACGCCGGGCCGTCACCCGGGTCACTCGCGGGCTGCGCGAACCGGGGCCGCTGGTGATCCTGCTCTGCCGCTTCGTGCCCGGCGGCCGGATGGCGGCCTGCTTCTCGGCCGGGCGCAGCCGCTACCCGTACCGCCTCTTCCTGCCCTACGAGGCGGCGGCGGCTCTCGCCTGGTCCAGCTACGGGGCGCTGGTCGGTCATCTGGGCGGTACGGCGCTGACCCACTCGGCGTGGCGGCTGCTGCTGATCGGCGGGGTGGCCGCGGCCGGGTTCGCGCTGGCCGGGTGGGCGATGACCTGGATCAGCAGCACCCGGCAGACCCGCGCCGAGGCCACCGCCGACTCGACCGGCAGCTGAACTTGAAGGAAGAACAGCCATGAGTGGTGGGGCGAACTGGCGCGACGTCAAGGCGAAAGCCCGAAGTATCGATCCCTCGTGGGACGACAGCGAGCGTGTGGCCAGGCGGGGACAGTTGCGAGAGCAGATGCTGGCTTCGGTCAGCGGCGCGCAGCTGGCGGAGATCCGCAAGCAGCTGGGCATGACCCAGGCCCAGCTGGCGGAAGCGGCCGGCTTGTCTCAGGCACGGATCAGCCAGATCGAGAACGGCGAGAGTGTCAACCTGGACATCCTGCGCGCCTACGTCACCGGGCTGGGCGGACACCTCGATGTGGTCGCTCGAATCGGGAACATCCGCCTCGACGTGGCCTGACGCGTTCTCGGGGGTCCGGTAGGGGACGACCCGGGTAGCGAAGTGGGTGGTGGTCCCGGATCCGTCTGGGGCGGTTCCGGCGACAGGCTGGCCGTATGCCTGGAACGCGGAGAAGTGGCCTGTTGGCACTCGGCGGGATCGTCCTGGCGGCGGTGCTCGCGACGGTCGGTCATCTTGAGGTGAACGACGATCTGGATCCCTGGTCGCTGACCGTCAGCGACTTCGCCGTCTCCGATCGGGGCGGCGTCATCGACACGGCGATGGCGGTGCTCGCGGCGGCCAGTCTCGTGCTGCTGCCGGCGCTGCGCCGGGCGGGCGCGGGCCGGGTGCCGCTCGTGCTGCTGACCGCCTGGTCGGCCGGGTTGCTGGCCGCCGCCGTGGTGCCCACCAACGAGCCGGGTACGCCGATGGACACCGCCGCGTACGTGCACCGGTACGCCTCGGTGCTGTCGTTCCTGGCGCTGCCGGTGGCCGGCTGGCTGCTCGCCCGGCACCCGGTCGCCGGGGCGGCCGCCTGGCTGCGCGGCCTGACCGCAGCCAGCGTGGTGCTCGCGGCCACGATGATCTGGTCCGCCTACCCGGGTGACCGAGCCCTGCTCGGCCTGATCGAACGCGCGCTGATCCTGACCGAGACGGCCCTCCTGGCCACCCTGGCCCTGCACCTCACCCTGACCAAAGTCGTCGATCATGCAGTTGTGACCCCGCACAGACCGGGCATACCGGTCGGATCGGGGACCGCAACTCCATGATCGACGAGCAGAAGGTGGCGCGCGCTACTCCAGCTCGTGGAGCATGAGCTGGCGGGCGGCCTCGGTGATGGAGCCGGACAGGCTCGGGTAGATGGTGATGGTGTGGGCCAGCTCGTTGACGGTGAGGTTGTTCTCCACCGCCATCGTGATCGGCAGGATCAGCTCGCTGGCCTTCGGCGCCACCACCACGCCACCGATCACCTGGCCGCTCGCCGGCCGGCAGAACAGCTTGACGAAGCCGTCGGCCAGGTCGTCCATCTTCGCCCGGGCGTTGCCGGACAGCGGCAGCATCACCTGGCGGGCCGGGGTCTTGCCGGCGTCCACCTCGTCCTGGGAGACGCCGACGGTGGCCAGCTCCGGGTCGGTGAAGACGTTCGCCGCGACCGTACGCAGCCGTAGCGGCCGGACCGCCTCGCCCAGCGCGTGCCACATCGCGATGCGGCCCTGCATGGCCGCGACGCTCGCCAGCGGCAGCACGCCGGTGCAGTCACCCGCCGCGTAGATGCCCGGCACGTTGGTACGGGAGACCCGGTCGACAGTCACGTAACCGCCCCGGGCCAGCTCCACGCCGTACTCGGCCAGGCCCAGGTCGGCGGTGTTCGGGATCGAGCCGACAGCGATCAGCGCGTGCGAGCCGGTGACCTGGCGCCCGTCGGAGAGCACCACCTCGACCCCGTCGCCGACGCGGCGGACCGCCTCGGCGCGGGAGTTGTTCAGGATGCTCATGCCCCGGTTGCGGAACACCCGCTCGATCGCCGACGCGGCGTCGGCGTCCTCGTGCGGCATGACCCGGTCGCGGCTGGACACCAGCGTGACCTTGACGCCCATGGCGAGGTACGCGCTGGCGAACTCGGCGCCGGTCACGCCGGAGCCGACCACGATCAGGTGCTCGGGCAGCTCGGGCAGGTCGTACACCTGGCGCCAGGTCAGGATGCGCTCGCCGTCCGGTACGGCGGTGGGCAACTGGCGGGGGGTCGCGCCGGTCGCGACGAGCACCGTCGAGGCGGCGATGGAGTATTCGGCGCCGCCGCCGGCCGGGGTGACGATCACCCGGTGCGTGTGGCCGAGCGTGTCCTCACCGAGCCGGGCGGTGCCGGCGACGAACTCGACACCGGCCTTTACGAGCTTGGTGTGGATGTCGGCGGACTGGGCCAGCGCGAGCCGCTTGACCCGCTCGTGCACCGCGCGGGCGTCGACGGTGACCGCCTCCAGGCCGTCGGAGTGCACGCCGAACTCCTCGGTGTCCCGGTAACCGGTGACCACCTCGGAGCTGGCGATGAACGTCTTGGAGGGCACGCAGTCGGAGAGCACGCAGGCGCCACCGGCCCCCTCCGCCTCGACGACGGTGACCTCGGCGTCCAACTGCGCGGCGACCAGAGCCGCCTCGTACCCGGCCGGTCCGCCGCCGATGATCACGATCTGGCTCACCGAGCCATCCCTTCGTTCGCGACTGCGGGGCTCCGCTCCGCTGCACTCCTCGCGCTCACGGAGCCATCCCTTCGTCGAAGCTCACAGTGCTCACAGTGACTTTCTTCTCCCCGTCCCGTCCGACACGCACTGTCGTATTCTCCCCCACCCGCCCGCCGGGCTATCGTCGTCGCCGTGGGTCTCTACGCTGCTTACGGCTCGAACCTGGATCCCGCCCGCATGCGCGCCTACTGCCCGCATTCGCCGATGGTGGGCACCGGCTGGCTCGAGGGCTGGCGGCTCACCTTCGCCGGCGAGGACGTCATCGGCTGGGAGGGCTCGGTCAGCACCGTGGTCGAGTCCCCGGGTGACCGGGTGTTCGTGGCGCTCTACGACATCCACCCGTACGACGCGGCGCAGCTCGACGAGATCGAGGGCGTGACCGCCGGGACGTACCGCAAGCTGACCGTCCGCGTCTCGACGCTCGACGGTGACGTGACCGCGTGGGTCTACGTGTTCGACGGGTACGAGGGCGGGCTGCCCACCGCGTGGTACCTCTCGGAGCTCGCGAACGCCGCGGAGAAGGCGGGCGCGCCGGACGACTACGTCACCGAGCTGCGGTCCCGCCCCACCGGCACCGCGTCCGCGTAGCGCGTCTCCCACACCGAACAGTGTGCTCCGGACAGCGTTCCGGCCGCTCGGCGACCCCGGTAGGCGGGTGCCGGGTCACACCCGCGAGGCGGGCACGCTCCGCTCGTACATGTCGGTCCAGCGCTCCTCCACCAGCCCGACGGAGCGGTAGAGCGTGACCGGCGCGGTCGGGTTGGCCAGGTCGACGCCGAGCCCGGCGCCGGTCCGGCCCTTCGCCGCGTAGATCGCGAAGGCCCGGCGCAGCAGCGCCGCACCCACCCCGCGGCGCCGGTACGCGGGCAGCACCGACAGCGTCCGCACCCACCCCAGGTCCTGGTCGAGCGCCTGGTCGGAGGACTGGAGCGCACCGGCCGGCTCGCCGTCGACCTCGGCCAGCAGCCACTCGTCCCAGACCTTGCCGTACGACGGCAGCAGGTCCCGCCACCGCTCGAAGTCGAGCGGGTCGTGATCGGGGGTGTCCCGGAACGCGGTGTCGTAGATCCGGTGGAACAGCCGCAGGTCGTTCTCGTCGTCGGCGCGCAGCGGCCGCACCGTCACCCCGGGCGGGGGCGCCGGCTCGGCGGGCAGGTCGGCGAACGTGCGGCTCATCCGGATGTAGCGCTTGATCCGGGTGAACCCGGCCTCGGCCAGCTCACCGGCCCAGCGGGTCTCCGGCGCGTACACCCCGGTGCGCGCGGTCAGCGCGGGCAGGCCGCGCTCGGCGGCCCGCTCGGCGACCCGTTCCAGCAGCCGCGCCAGCAGCGGCGCACGCAGGTCGGCGCCGCGGTCGGGGTCGACGAGGACGTCCACCCACTCCCGGCCGACGCCGCTCGGGTTGGCCAGGATCGACCACGCCACCGCCGTCCCGTCCGGGTCGGTGACCAGCCACGAGTCCCGGGCCGGGTCGACGAACGGCGCGGTCAGCGCGGACCGCACGTCCTCGTCGTCGAAGTCGGGGTAGCCCACGGCGAACGTGTCGGAGGCGTGCACCACCGCCAGGATCGCGGGTATGTCGTCGAGGGTCGGGCGGCGGGCCGACCAGCCGGCGGGGAGCGTCACGGGCCAGATCGTGGCAGCCGGACCGGCCGGATCGCCTCCCATTTATCCGCCGCGGGCGCGCTGTCGCGCGGCGCCGAGCAGACCCAGCAGCTCGGCGCCCTCGGCCGCGCTCAACGCGCGGAACGCCGCCGACGCCAGCCGGTCGGTCACCGCCTCGGCCCACAGCCGGCGCCGTACCAGCGGCCCGACCGGCGGGTACGGGGGCACCCAGCCGCACGCCGCGGCGCCCGCCTCGCCCTCCGGACCGGCCAGCACCGCCTCCAGCGGCGTCAGCCCGGCGGCGCGCACCGCCAGCAGGTACGCCCCGGCGAAGTGCTCGCGCAGCAGCAGCATGCCGACAGCCGCCCGCGCACCGGGCGAGGGATCGGGTACCGGCATGGCCCGCCAGGCGGCGAACAGCGGCATGCCGCTGCCGTCCGCCGCGTCGACAGCGCGGCCCAGCAGCGCGGCGAGCCGGGACGACTCGGCGCCGTCGCCCAGCCGGGCGGTGCCCCACCGGCAGCACTCGGCCAGGTTGGCGGCGGCCACCTCCAGCGGCGGGACGGTCCGAGCGGCGGCGTCCCAGCCGTCCGTGACCGCCTCGGGTGCGATGAAGCCGAGCGCGGCGGCGACCGTCTCGGCGCGGACGTCACCGAGCGCACCGGCCCGCCCGGTGATGTAGAAGGCCCACCCGGAGATGCCCAGCAGCCGCGCCCGGCGCAGCGTCGACGGGCAGCGGGCGAACGCCTCCCCGAGTTCGAGCACCAGCGGTTTGCAGGCGGCGGCGAGTTGTTCCGGGGTCATCGGCCGCCCGTCGCCGTGACTCCACCGTAGCCATTCATCACGCTCAGTCTGCCGGGTGGTCACCGGTGTCGGCATCCCCCTCTTCGGCGTCGAGCGCCTCCAACACGGCCTCGACCTCACCGGCCCGGCGCCGGGCGGCGGTGACCGCCCGTTCCGCGCCCCGGCGGGCCAGCCGGGCCCGGCTCAGTTCCTGCTCGGCCACGGCCCGGCGGCGCTCCAACTCGGCCAGTTCGGTCTCGATCCGGTCCAGCGTCGCGGCGCCGTCCCGCTCGGCCGCGTCGGCCGTCGCCAGCTCCTTCTCCGCCCGGTCCAGGTCCGCGCGGGCCCGGGTCAGCTCCCGGGTCGCGGTCCGCCGTCGCCCGGCCCGTTCGGCCCGCGCCGCCCGCTCGTCGCGGGCCCGGCGCGCGTCGGCCCGCTCGGCCGCCCGATCCGGTACGACGGGCGGCTCCTCGCCCCCTGTCACGAGCCGCAGCTGGGGGCGGGGCACCTCGCCGAACCCGGCGTAGTGGCTGGCCCGCAGCAGGCGTCCGGCGCGCACCTGTTCGGCCACCTCGGTGTCGGACAGCGCGGCGTTGAGTGTGGCCTCCACCTCGCCCAGCGGCAGCTTCCCGGCCGGGGGCGCGGCGGGTTCGGCGGCGGCGAGCCGGCGTACCTCAGCCACCAGCGCGCCCACGACGGCGCGCCGCTGCGCGGAGAGTTCCCGCAGCGTGCCGCCGCGCAGGTCGCGTTGCGCGGCACGCAGCGACTCGGCGAGCTGAGTGAGGTCGGCGACCAGCTCGGGCCGGCGGATCGCCAGCAGGTTGACCAGCCAGGCCGCCACCGTGGGCCGGCGCAGCCTGCCGATCTCCCGGGCGGTACGCGGGTCGCCGGACTGCCGCGCCTGCGCGACGGCGGCGTCCCGGGCCGCGACGAACCGGTCCGGCGGCGTGGCGTAGAGCTGCCGGATCACCTCCGCGGGCACCTCGGCCATGCTCAGGCGTCGATCCGGGTGCCCGGCTCCAGACGGCGGTAGTCGGTGTTGGACATCGCCGTGTACTGCCGGTCCAGCACGCCGAAGCCGTTGTCGTTGAGCAGCCCGTCGTGCAGCGCGTACGCCCGGCGCGGCGCGACCGCCCGGATGAAGTCGAGCACCTCGGAGAACTTCGACCAGGGCGCGTGAATCGGGGCGAACAGAGTGTCCACCTGCACGTCGTCGGGCACGAACAACGCGTCGCCCGGGTGGTAGACCACGTCGGCGAACAGGTAGCCGATGTTCTGGATCACCGGGATGTCCGGGTGGATGACCGCGTGCTGCCCGCCGTACGCCCGCACCGGCACCCCGGCGACGGTGAACGACTGTCCGGGCTCGACCGTCACCAGCGCCTCGGCGGCGTCGCCGAGCACGCCGGCCAGCGAGGCGGGGCCGTGCACGGGCACCGGCCGCCGTTCCAGCGCCCGGGTCAGCGTGGCGACGTCCACATGGTCCGGATGTTCGTGGGTGATCAGCACCGCGTCCGCCCCGTCCAGCGCCGCCGGATCGCTGAAGACACCGGGGTCGACGACGAGCACCGCACCGTCGTGCTCCAGCCGGAGGCAGGAGTGCGCGTACTTGGTCACCTGCATCGTGACTCCTCGAATACCGAATCGTGATGTCCTGAGCGCAGTCTGCCGGAACCGGCGCGACCACGCGTCACGTCCGAGGTATCGGTCCCGGCTGGCGGGGCCGCCGACGATCGGAGTACGGGGCATGGGTGGACGACGACTCCGGGGCGTGGCCCTGGTGGCTGTGGGTCTGATAGTTGCACTGGGTGTGGGCGCGTGCAGCGCGGGCGGTGACAGTGGCAGCGACTCGGCCGCGCCGGCCGCCGACGGAGGCGCGGGGCGCGAGCAGGCCGCCGAGGGCGGCGCGGACAGCGACCAGGCGGCCCCGGGCGGCACCGGCGGCGCGGACCTGCGGGTCGACCAGCGGTCCATCATCTACACCGGCACCATGCAGGTCCGGGTGGACGATGTGGAGGCCGCCGCGCGGGAGGCGACCACCGCGGTGACGGCGGCCGGCGGATTCGTCGGCGCCGACCGGCGATCGAGCCGGGCCGCCGAGGCGCGGGCGGCGCTGACGCTGCGCGTGCCGGCGGACCGGTTCTCCGCGGTGATCGACCGGCTCGCCGGTCTCGGCCGTCAGGAGCGCCGGGAGATCCGCACCGAGGACGTCACCGAGCAGGTGGTCGACCTGGACGCCCGGATCGCCACCCAGCGGGCGCGGGTGGAGAGTTCGCGCAAGCTGCTCGCCCGCGCCACGTCGGTGGACGAGCTGGTGCGGCTGGAGAACGAGGTGGGCACCCGCCAGGCCGACCTGGCCGCGCTGGAGGCCCGCAAGCGCCGGCTCGCGGACCTGACCGCGCTCTCCACCATCACCGTGACGTTCCTCGGTCAGGACGCCAGCACCGCCGAGGAGGAGGCCGACCTCGGCTTCCTGGCCGGGCTGGGCGGCGGCTGGACGGCATTCCTGGCCTCGGCACGGGTCCTGCTCACCGTGCTCGGCGCGGTGCTGCCCTTCGCGGTCGTGATCGGCGTACCGCTGTGGTTGCTGCTCCTGTGGCGGCGCCGGGTGCGGGCCCGGCGGACGCCGCCGCCCGGCCCGGGCGCGATGCCGCCGGGCCCGGCCGGGCCGGCCGACGGTCCGGTCAGCGCGCCGCCGCCAGTGCCCGCAGCGCGGTCTGGACCATGAGGCGTACGCCGACCTCGATGGCGCGCTCGTCCACGTCGAACGAGGCCCGGTGCAGGTCCACGTTGGGCCCGCTGCGGCCGACGCCGAGACGGGCGAGCGCGCCCGGCACGTGCTCCAGGTACCAGGAGAAGTCCTCGCCGCCCATGCTCTGCGGCGTCTCGGCGATGCCGTCGGGGCCGAGCGCCGCGGCGGTGGCCGCGGTGAGCACGCCGATCGCGCCGGCGTCGTTCGTCACCGGGGGCCGGCCGCGCAGGTATTCCAGGTCGACTGTGGCGCCGGTGGGGGCGAGCACGTCCCGCACCACCTGAGCCACGATCTCGGGGGCCTGGTCCCAGGTGTCGCGGTCCATCACCCGCAGCGTGCCGGCCGCGCACGCCTCGGACGGGATGACGTTGTAACGGGTGCCGGCCGAGGCGTGGCCGAACACCAGCAGCAGCCCGCTGTTGGCCGGCACCCGGCGGCTGATCAGCGTGGGCACCTCGGTCACCAGCCGGCCGAGCGCGTCCACCAGGTCGACGGTCAGGTGGGGGCGGGCGGTGTGCCCGCCCGGCCCGGTGAGCCGGACCGTGACGTTGTCGGCGGCGGCGGTGATCGGGCCGACCCGCAGGCCGACCTTGCCCACCGGCAGGTTCGGGTCGCAGTGCAGCGCGAAGATCTGCACCACGTCCTCCAGGCCGCCGGCCTCGATGACCTCGAGCGAGCCGCAGGGCAGGATCTCCTCGGCCGGCTGGAAGATCAGCCGGACCCGGCCGTCGAGCCGGCCGGTGTCGGCGAGCTGGGCCAGCAGCATGCCGACGCCGAGCATCACCGACGTGTGCACGTCGTGGCCGCAGGCGTGGCAGACGCCCTCGACTGTCGAGCGGTACGACACGTCCTTCGGGTCGCTCAGCGGCAGCGCGTCGATGTCGGCGCGGAGCGCGATCACCGGCCCGTCCGGGCGCCCGTTGATGTCGCAGATGACGCCGTTGCCCTTCGGCAGCAGACGCGGCTTCAGCCCGGCCAGGGACAGCTCGCGGTGCACCAGGGCGGCCGTCTCGAACTCCTCGCCGGACAACTCCGGGTGGGAGTGGATGTGACGGCGCGTTTCGATGAGGCCGGGTACGCGCAGCGCGAGCAGATGGTCGAGCTCGAAGGGCAGGGGCTGGTAATCGGTCGGCGTCTCGGACCGGGACGACGCCAGCAGGCCGCCGGAAGGCAGCGTCAACGCACTCGTCACGTCGAATTCTCGATCACTAGAAGTGGATGGATCTTCGGGTCGGACAGCAGACAGCCTAGACCTCCGGCGGTGACGCTGCGCAACATCTTTCGCGTAGCGGTCGGACCGCGCAGCGTCACGAATGCCCTGGTGGGAGGGCTCGAATATCTGCGGGACAGCAGGTAGATCGCGGTCGAACGCCGTCATCCGCCTCCCACCTCCTACAACGCGTAACCGTTTCATCGGTCACAAATAACGACCCGTCGTTCCGAATTGTCGCATTAGTCGCGGCAATTAACTGCCGCTCCGACAATTGCACGACAACTGTCGGCTGCCGGAAGACTCCCGACGGTGACACGAGCGTCCGACCGCCGACCGCACAGGCTGTCCGTCCCGTTCACCCGATCCGGTTACCCGGAACGGCGAATCGCACACGCGAAAGCGGCCCGCGCCGCGCACTCAGGGTGCGCGGCGGGGCCGCCTCCGGACGACTCAGAACCGGTCGCTGGGCCGGTAGATCCCCCACACCTCGCGCAGCGTCCCGCAGACCTCGCCGACGGTGGCGCGGGCGCGCAGCGCCTCCTTCATCGGGTAGAGCACGTTGGCGTCCCCCTCGGCGGCGGCACGCAGCTCGGCCAGGGCCCGCTCGACCGCTCCCGAGTCCCGCTCGGCGCGCAGCCGGGCCAGCCGCTCCCCCTGCGCCGCCTCGATCGCCGGGTCGACCCGCAGCGGCTCGTACGGCTCCTCCTCGTCGATCCGGAACCGGTTGAGCCCGACCACCACCCGCTCGCCCGAGTCGATCTCCTGGGCGATCCGGTACGCGGACTGCTCGATCTCCCGCTTCTGGAAACCGGCCTCGATCGCGTCCACCGCCGAGCCGTGGTCGAAGACCCGGTCCATCAGCTCGGTGGCCGCCGCCTCCACCTCGGCGGTCATCGCCTCCACCACGTACGACCCGGCGAACGGGTCGACGGTGGCGGTCAGGTCCGTCTCGTACGCCAGCACCTGCTGGGTGCGCAGCGCCAGCCGGGCCGCCTTCTCGGTGGGCAGCGCGATGGCCTCGTCGAAGCTGTTCGTGTGCAGCGACTGGGTGCCGCCGAGCACGGCGCCGAGGCCCTGCACCGCCACCCGGACCAGGTTCACCTCCGGCTGCTGCGCGGTGAGCTGCACGCCGGCGGTCTGGGTGTGGAACCGCAGCATCATCGACTTCGGGTTCTTCGCGCCGAACTCGTCGCGCATCAGCCGGGCCCAGATGCGCCGGGCCGCGCGGAACTTCGCGACCTCCTCGAGCAGCGTGGTGCGGGCCACGAAGAAGAACGACAGGCGGGGCGCGAAGTCGTCGACGGCCAGCCCGGCGGCGAGCGCCGCGCGGACGTACTCCACGCCGTTGGCGAGGGTGAACGCGACCTCCTGCGCGGGCGACGCGCCGGCCTCGGCCATGTGGTAGCCGGAGATGGAGATGGTGTTCCACTTCGGCACCTCGGCCCGGCAGTAGGCGAAGGTGTCGGCGACCAGCCGCAGCGAGGGCTTCGGCGGGAAGATGTACGTCCCCCGGGCGATGTACTCCTTGAGGATGTCGTTCTGGATCGTGCCGTTGAGCGCCGCCCCCGGCACGCCGTTCTCCTCGGCCACGAGCTGGTAGAGCAGCAACAGCACCGAGCCGGGCGCGTTGATGGTCATCGACGTGGAGACCTTGTCCAGCGGGATGCCGCCGAACAGCGTGCGCATGTCCTCGATGGAGTCGATGGCCACGCCGACCTTGCCCACCTCGCCGTGCGCGATCGGGTCGTCCGAGTCGTACCCCATCTGGGTGGGCAGGTCGAAGGCGACCGACAGGCCCATGGTGCCGGCGCGCAGCAGCTGGTGGTAGCGCGCGTTGCTCTCGGTCGCGGTGCCGAACCCGGCGT
Organism: Micromonospora sp. WMMA1947; assembly: GCF_027497355.1. Classification (NCBI taxonomy): domain Bacteria; kingdom Bacillati; phylum Actinomycetota; class Actinomycetes; order Micromonosporales; family Micromonosporaceae; genus Micromonospora; species Micromonospora sp. WMMA1947. Next base: position 1,149,367 of record NZ_CP114909.1, read on the forward strand.
ACTGTCGCATGGTCCAGGGCCGGGACGTGTACATCGTCGGGTAGACCCCGCGGGTGTACGGGAACTCGCCCGGCTCACCCAGCCGGGCGTCCAGGTCCGCCGGAAGGTCTGCCGCCGTGTAGACGCCCTGGATCGGGAAACCCGACTCGCTTGACCGCGCATCGCTCATTACCGGATGGTAGGACGCGCAGACCGCCTGGTGGGTGAGGGATACCGCACACCTCCCGGTGGCGGCGCACCGGAGGTGAACAACCGACCACATACCGTCGAGTAGGTAAACGCCCGCCGCGTCGGGTTTCGCATCGGGCGTCGGAACCAGCAAGATAGAGGGGTTGTGTCCCAGCCCCCTCGATATCCCCCGGTGGCTTTTCTGTGACTCAGATTCCGACGTGGAGCGGCGGACCGGCCAGTCCCCCCACTGGACGCGCGGCGCCCGGCACCACCATCGGTGGTCGCTACTCGCTGCGCTCCCCGGTGGGCAACGGAGGCATGGGCACGGTCTGGCGGGCCACAGACACGTTGCTGCGCCGTGATGTGGCGGTCAAGGAGGTCGTCCTCCCGCCGGGGCTCGCCCCGAGCGACCGCGACGCGCTCTACGAACGGACGCTGCGGGAGGCCCGCGCCGCCGCCGCGATCCAGCACCCGGCAGTGGTGCAGGTCTACGACGTGGTCACCGAGGGTGGCCGTCCGTGGATCGTGATGGAGCTGCTGGACGCCCGCAGCCTGGCCGACATGGTGATCGAGGACGGGCCGGTCGCGCCGCGCGCCGTCGCCAAGATCGGCATCGCGCTGCTCGGCGCGCTGGAGGTGGCGCACGCGATCGGCGTGCTGCACCGCGACGTCAAGCCGGCGAACGTGCTGATCTGCACCGACGGCCGCTGCGTGCTCACCGACTTCGGCGTGGCCCGGATGCCCACCGACGTGCAGCTCACCACGCCCGGGATGGTGCTCGGCTCGCCGCACTTCATCTCCCCCGAGCGGGCCATGGGCCAGGAGTTCGGGCCGCCGAGCGACCTGTTCTCGCTCGGCGTGACGCTCTACACGGCGGTCGAGGGCCGGCCCCCGTTCGACAAGGGCGACCCGATCGAGACCATGCACGCAGTGGTCGAGGACCCGCCCGCCACGCCGCAGCGCAGCGGCCCGCTCACCGGCGTGCTGATGGGGCTGCTGGAGAAGGACCCGGCCCGCCGGATGGACGTGCACCGTGCCCGGGCCAACCTGCGTGAGCTGCTCGCCGGGCCGCTGACCAGCACCGCCACCGCCGTCAACTCGGTCACCGACCCGTACGCGGTGGTGCCGGTGCCGCGCCCGACCACGCCGCCGGCGATCGCCGCGGAGCCGAAGCCGAGCGGGCAGATCGGCGGCCGGGCGATGATCGGCCCGGACGAGTCGCTCACCGACCGCCTCGCGGCCCTGCGCCGCGGCGAGCGGCCCCAGGCCGAGAAGGCCGCGGCGGGTGCCGCCGCGCTCGACGAGACCAGCGCCGACGCGCTGGCCGGCCCGCTGCACACCCCGACCGGCGCGATGTCCGGGCCGGGCACGCCGGAGGCCACCCAGCGCATCTCGCCGGACGCCACGGTCCGGCTCGGGGCGGGCGCCGGTGCGGACGCGACCCAGGCGGTACCCGCCACCTACGGCCGCACCGTCGACGCCACCCAGCCGGTGTACGGCGGCGGCAACCAGTGGTCGGTGCCCGGCACCGGCCAGGCGTGGACCACCCCGGCGACCGCGCCGGCCGCCGGTGGTGCCGGCACGCTCGGCACCGCCAAGGGCCTGCTCGGCCGGGTGAAGGCGTGGCCGCGCAAGGTCCAGCTCGCCGCCGCCGGTGGCCTCGCCGTGGTGCTGCTGGTGAGCGTGATCGCGCTGACCAGCGGCGGCGACGACGCGCCGCCGCCGATCGTGGGCACGCTGCCCACCACCTCGGCGGCGGCCGCGCCGGAGATGCAGGAGCGGACCGTCAAGGGCGTCACCATCCAGGTCCCGAAGGGCTGGCAGCAGCAGACCGGCGGCCTCTACGTCGACTACGTCGACCCGGAGGACGAGGGCCGCAAGGTGCGGGTCATCGCCGAGAAGTGGGGCGGCACCTCGATCAGCTGGGCCGAGTTCGCCTCGCGGAACCTGAAGAGCAAGACCGCGAACAGCAAGACCTGCCCGGCCCCCTACACCGAGTTGTCCGTCTCCGAGCAGCCACTCGCCGGCCAGACCGCGGGCCAGCTCGAATACACCTGCGGCGAGGGCGAGACCATGCGGCACGGCATCTGGCGGGGCCTGGTCAAGGACGGCAAGGTCTACTCGTTCTACCTCTCCACGACCGACGCGCGATTCGCCGAGAGCAAGCCGATCTTCGACGCGATGGTCGACTCGTTCCAGCTCACGGCGGCCAACTGAGTCGAGGCCAACGGTCGGTGGTGATCCGCCGCCGTGCTTTCATGAGGCAATGGCGGCGGAAACCACTGACCTTGACGACCTTCGCGTACGAGCCGAGCGCTGGCTCGCCGACGACCCCGACCCGGCCGGCCGCGCCGAGCTGCGCGCCGTCCTCGACGGGCTGCCCGGCACGGCGGCCGACCTGGCCGACCGGTTCGCCGGTCCGCTGACCTTCGGCACCGCCGGGCTGCGCGGCCCGCTGCGCGCCGGGCCCAACGGCATGAACCTCGCCGTGGTCACCCAGGCCGCCGCCGGGCTCGTCGGCTGGCTCGCCGCCCAGGGCGGCGAGGGCCCCCTGGTGATCGGGTACGACGCCCGGCACGGCTCGCTGGCCTTCGCCGAGCGCACCGCACAGGTGGCCACCGGTGCGGGCCGGCCGGCGCTGCTGCTGCCCCGGCCGCTGCCCACGCCCGTGCTGGCGTTCGCGGTCCGGCAGCTCGGCGCGGTCGCCGGCGTGATGGTCACCGCCAGCCACAACCCGCCGCAGGACAACGGCTACAAGGTCTACCTGGGCGCGCAACTCGGCGGTGACCTGGGCGCCGGAGCGCAGATCGTGCCGCCCGCCGACGCCGGTATCGAGGCGGCCATCCGGGCGGTCGGCCCGCTCGCGGCGGTCCCGCTCGGCCCGGCCGGGCAGGTGCTCGGCGACGACCTGGTGGCCGCGTACGTCGAGCGGGCCGCCGCCGTGGTGGACCCGGCCGGACCCCGCGACCTGAAGGTGGCGTACACGCCGCTGCACGGGGTGGGCGCCGCCGTGCTGACCGCCGCGTTCGCGCGCGCCGGATTCGGCGTGCCCGGCGTGGTGCCCGAGCAGGCCGAACCGGACCCGGCGTTCCCGACCGTCAGCTTCCCCAACCCGGAGGAGCCGGGCGCGGTGGACCTGCTCGTCGCGCTCGCCGACCGCACCGCAGCGGACCTCGCCATCGCCAACGACCCGGATGCGGACCGCTGCGCGGTGGCCGTCCGCGACGCCGGGTCCTGGCGGATGCTGCGTGGCGACGAGGTGGGCGCCCTGCTCGCGGACCACCTGATGCGGCGCGGTGTGACCGGCCTGTACGCCACCACGATCGTGTCGTCGGCGCTGCTGCGGGCCATGGCGGCGGCCCGGGGTCTGCCCTACGACGAGACGCTCACCGGGTTCAAGTGGATCGTCCGGGCCGGCGGCGGCCGGGAGCCGCTCGTGTACGGCTACGAGGAGGCGCTCGGCTACTGCGTCGCGCCGGGTCACGTACGCGACAAGGACGGCATCACCGCCGCGCTGACGGTCGCCGAGCTGGCCGCCGGTCTCAAGGCCGAGGGCCGTACCCTCCTCGACCGGCTGGACGAACTCGCCGCCGAGTTCGGCGTGCACCACACCGAGCAGCTCTCGGTCCGGGTCGAGGACCTGCGGGTGATCGCGGACTCGATGGCCCGGATCCGGGCGGCCACCCCGACCACGCTGCTCGGACAGCCGGTGACCGAGGCGTCCGACCTGCTCCCCGACGCGGACGTGGTGATCCTGCGTACCGACGCCGCCCGGGTGGTGATCCGGCCGTCCGGCACCGAGCCGAAGCTCAAGGCGTACCTGGAGGTGGTGGAGCCGGTGGCCGGCGGCGACGTGCCGGCGGCCCGGCAGCGCGCGCGGGCCGCGGTGACGGAGCTGCGCAACGAGATCGCCGCCGCCCTCGGCCTCTAGTCCCGGATGTAAGGAAGGGCCCCTTGTTAACGCCTGGCGTTAACAAGGGGCCCTTCCTCTACCGGAGGCGTTAAAAGGGGGCCCTTCCTTACCGCTTGCCCAGGGCGGCGTCGACGGCCTGGCCCAGCGCGGCGATGACCAGGCTGATCGACGGGCGCACCACGCTGTCGTCCAGGCTCACCGTGCCGGAGAACCCGGCGCCCGCCGCGATCTCCTCCAGGCGCCGGCCGGCGTCCTCGGCAGCCGGGCCGGTCAGCCCGAGCGCCGGTTCCATCCGCAGCACCGCGACGAGCGTGGCGAGCGCGGCGGTCCGCTCGTCCGGGAGCTGCCCGCTGGTCAGCGCCTCGGCCAGCCGCTGCCGGATGTCCGCCTCGACAGTCGGGTCCGCCATGGGGTAGCGGTGCACGTGGATGAAGCCCAGCTCGGTCTCCTCCACGTCCCGGACCACGCCCCGGCCGCAGAGGTCGGTGAGGATCCGGTCGCGCAGCCCGTGCCGCAGCCGCTGCACCCACGACGACGGCGTGTGCGGTGTCTCTGCGGCGATCTTGGCGAGTACGGCGTCCGCGATCGGCTCGCCGGTCGGGGCCGGGTCGACCACCGCCAGGTTCCCGTCCGCGTACGCGATCCGTCCGGCCAGGGCCAGCTCGACCAGCACCGCGGCGGCCATGCCCAGGTCGAGGCTGATCCGCGGCATGGTGGCCTTGCCGGTTTCGTCGTCATACGCGAGGAGCAGCAACTCCTCGGCGAGCGCAACACCAGTCATGGCCCGGAACGCTAGCGCCTCCCCGCACCCCCGCGCATCGACTCGCCGGGTGGGTCCGGTTCACGGTGCGGAGGGCGGCCCTCCGCACCGGACCGGTCTCAGAAGCGGGGCATGCCGCCGAACTGGCGGTCACCGGCGTCACCCAGGCCGGGAACGATGAACTTCGAGTCGTTCAGTCCCTCGTCGATCGAGGCGGTGACCAGGCGCAGCGGCAGGCCGGAGCGCTCCAGCCGCTCGATGCCGACCGGCGCGGCCAGCACGCAGAGCACTGTGATGTCGGTGCAGCCGCGGTCGGCGAGCAGCCGGCAGCAGTGCTCCAGCGAGCCGCCGGTGGCGAGCATCGGGTCGAGCACCAGCACCGGCAGGCCGGCGAGGTCGCGCGGCAGGGACTCCATGTACGCGCGGGGCTCGTACGTCTCCTCGTCGCGGGCCAGGCCGACGAAGCCCATCGACGACTCGGGCAGCAGGCCGAGCGCGGCGTCGGCCATGCCGAGACCGGCCCGCAGCACCGGCACCAGCAGCGGCGGGTTCGCCAGCCGGCTGCCTTCGGTGGCGGTGACCGGGGTCTGGATCGAGTACTTCTCGACCGGGAAGGAGCGCGCGGCCTCGTACACCAGCATGGTGGTGAGTTCGCGCAGCGCCGCCCGGAACGACGAGGAGTCGGTCCGGGCGTCCCGCATGGCGGTCAGCCGCGTCTGGGCGAGCGGATGGTCAATGACTGTTACGTCCACGATCGCTCAACCTACCGTTTGCCGGCCCGGCACAGGGCGGGTGCGGTACGACCAGCGACACCGCTCACGTATGACGCTCACGACCGCTCGTTCGTGAGCAAGATCACTCGACTCGCGGGTGCGTACTATTCGGGGCATGACGGCGACAACGACGTCGGCCCGGTCGGACCTCACCGAGCTGGGACGATCCGAGACCGCTCTGCGGACCTTCCTGCACGGCCTGCCCGGCGTGGACCAGGTCGGCGCGGAGCAGCGGGCGGCACAACTCGGCACCCGCTCCATCAAGACCACCGCGAAGGCCGAGGCGATCGACCTGGCGATCCGGATGGTCGACCTGACCACCCTCGAAGGGGCGGACACCCCGGGCAAGGTGCGGGCGCTGGCCGCCAAGGCGCTGCGTCCCGACCCGGCCGACCCGAGCTGCCCGCACGTCGGCGCCGTCTGCGTCTACCCGTCGATGGTTCCGTACGTGGCCGAGGTGCTGCGCGGCAGCGGCGTGCACCTGGCCAGCGTGGCCACAGCGTTCCCGTCCGGTCAGGCCCCGCTGGAGATCAAGCTCGCCGACGTGCGGGCGGCGGTCGAGGCGGGCGCGGACGAGATCGACATGGTGATCAACCGGGGCGCGTTCCTGGCCGGGCGCTACCAGGAGGTCTACGACGAGATCGTGGCCACCAAGGACGCCTGCGGGGACGCCCACCTCAAGGTCATCCTGGAGACCGGTGAGCTGGCCACGTACGACAACGTGCGCCGGGCGTCATGGCTCGCCATGCTCGCGGGCGGCGACTTCATCAAGACCTCCACCGGCAAGGTCCCGGTCGCGGCGACCCTGCCGGTGACGCTGGTGATGCTGGAGGCGGTCCGCGACTTCCGCGCCGCCACCGGGCGTCAGGTCGGCGTCAAGCCGGCCGGTGGCATCAAGACCACCAAGGACGCGATCAAGTACCTGGTCATGGTCAACGAGACCGTCGGCGCCGACTGGCTGAGCCCGGACTGGTTCCGGTTCGGCGCGTCGAGCCTGCTCAACGACCTGCTCATGCAGCGCACCAAGCTGACGACCGGTGTCTACGCCGGCCCCGACTACTTCACCCTGGACTGAACGCGATGTTCGAATACGCACCCGCCCCCGAGTCCCGCTCGGTGGTGGACATCAAGCCCTCGTACGGGCTCTTCGTCGACGGCGCGTTCGTCGACCCGGCCTCCGGCGGCAGCTTCAAGTCGGTGAACCCGGCCTCCGAGGAGGTGCTCGCCGAGATCGCCGAGGCCGGCGCCGAGGACGTGGACCGCGCGGTCCGAGCCGCCCGCAGCGCGTACGAGAAGGTCTGGGGTCCGATGCCGGGCCGGGACCGGGCCAAGTACCTGTTCCGGATCGCCCGGATCATCCAGGAGCGCTCGCGTGAGCTGGCGGTGCTGGAGTCGCTGGACAACGGCAAGCCGATCAAGGAGTCCCGCGACGTCGACCTGCCGCTGGTCGCCGCGCACTTCTTCTACTACGCGGGCTGGGCGGACAAGCTCCCCCACGCGGGTTTCGGGCCGGACCCGAAGCCGCTCGGCGTGGCGGCGCAGGTCATCCCGTGGAACTTCCCGCTGCTCATGCTGGCGTGGAAGATCGCCCCGGCGCTGGCCGCCGGCAACACGGTGGTGCTCAAGCCGGCCGAGACCACCCCGCTGACCGCGCTGCTGTTCGCCGAGATCTGCCAGCAGGCCGACCTGCCCGCCGGTGTGGTGAACATCGTCACCGGCGCCGGCGACACCGGCCGGGCGCTGGTCGAGCACCCGGGCGTGGACAAGGTCGCGTTCACCGGCTCCACCGAGGTGGGCCGGGCCATCGCCCGCTCGGTCGCGGGCACCCGCAAGAAGCTCACGCTGGAGCTGGGCGGCAAGGCCGCGAACATCGTCTTCGACGACGCCCCGATCGACCAGGCCGTCGAGGGCATCGTCAACGGCATCTTCTTCAACCAGGGGCACGTCTGCTGCGCCGGTTCCCGGCTGCTGGTCCAGGAGTCGGTGGCCGACCGGGTGCTGGAGTCGCTGAAGCGCCGGATGGCCCAGCTGCGGGTCGGCGACCCGCTGGACAAGAACACCGACATCGGCGCGATCAACTCGGCCGAGCAGCTGGCCCGCATCCGGGAGCTGTCCGACGCCGGGTCCGCCGAGGGCGCGGAGCGCTGGTCGCCGCCGTGCGAGCTGCCCGAGCGCGGCTTCTGGTTCGCGCCGACCATATTCACCGGCGTCACCCAGGCCCACCGGATCGCCCGCGAGGAGATCTTCGGCCCGGTGCTGTCCGTGCTGACGTTCCGCACCCCGGCGGAGGCCGTCGAGAAGGCCAACAACACGCCGTACGGGCTGTCGGCCGGGATCTGGACCGACAAGGGTTCCCGGATCCTGTGGCTGGCCGACCGGCTGCGCGCGGGCGTGGTGTGGGCCAACACGTTCAACAAGTTCGACCCGACGTCGCCGTTCGGCGGCTACAAGGAGTCGGGCTACGGTCGCGAGGGCGGCCGGCACGGGCTGGAGGGGTACCTCAATGTCTGAGCGGGTCGCGGTACGCAAGACGTACAAGCTCTTCATCGGCGGGAAGTTTCCGCGCAGCGAGTCGGGACGGTCGTATCTCGTGCAATCGGCGAACGTGTCTCTTGCCTCCCGGAAGGACGCGCGGGACGCGGTCGTGGCCGCCCGCGCCGCGGTGAAGGGCTGGGCCGGGGCGACCGCGTACAACAGGGGTCAGATCCTCTACCGGGTCGCCGAGATGCTGGAGGGCCGGCGCGACCAGTTCGTCGCCCTGGGCGTCCCGGCCGACGAGGTGGACGCGGCGATCGACCGCTGGGTCTGGTACGCGGGCTGGTCCGACAAGGTCGCCCAGGTGTACGGCGGCGCGAACCCGGTGGCCGGCCCGTACTTCAACCTGTCCGCGCCGGAGCCCACGGGCGTGGTCGCGGTCGTGGCCCCCGAGGAGCCCGCGCTGCTCGGCCTGGTGAGCGTGATCGCCCCGGCGATCGTCACCGGCAACACGGTGGTGGTGGCCGCGTCCCCGGCGGCGCCGCTGGCGGCGGTGACGCTGGCCGAGGTGCTCGCCACCTCCGACCTGCCCGGCGGGGTGGTGAACATCCTCACCGGCCGGCTGACCGAGACCGTGCCGACGCTCGCCGCGCACATGGACGTCAACGCGATCGACCTGACCGGCGTCGCCGACGCCGAGCTGGCGGCCGACCTGGAGGTCAAGGCGGCGGAGAACCTCAAGCGGGTGCTGCGGCCGGCCCCGGCCGACCACGACTGGTACGCCGATCCCGGCATCACCCGGATGACCACGCTGCTGGAGACCAAAACGGTCTGGCACCCGAAGGGCGTCTGACCCGGGCGGTCCCCGGGGGTCGAAGGGGATCTACTACCGGGGGTAGGATTGACGGGTGACTCGGCTGGGGGACCTTGAGCGTGCGGTGATGGACGTGCTGTGGGACGCGGCGCCCGCCTCGTCGGGCGGCGTGACGGTGCGCGAGGTCGCCGACGCCCTGGACGGCCGGGAACTCGCGTACACGACGGTGATGACCGTGCTCGACCGGCTCGCCGGCAAGGGCATGGTGCAGCGCGAGCGGGAGGGCCGCGCCTGGCGTTACCGCCCGGCCGCCACCCGCGAGGCGCACATCGCCCAGCTCATGCTCGAAGCCCTCGATCTCGGCGGCAGCCGGGACGCCGCGCTCGTGCGCTTCGCCCGCTCGGTGACCGGCACGGAGGCGGACGTGCTCCGCGCCGCGCTCGGCGCCGAGGCGGGGGCGACAGTCGAGGACGGGCCGACCGGCCGGGTCGAGGACCCGCGGGCCGGGCGGCCGGCGCTCGACGAGGCGACGGACCGGTAGGGCGGCTGCCGTGGCGTACGCCCTGCACTTCGCCGCGATCATCCTGGCCTGCTGGCTGACCGCGCAGGTCCTCGCCGCCGCGCGCTGGACCTGGCGGGCGCCCCGCGTGGCGATCATCTGCTGGCAGGCGGTCGGGCTGGCGCTCGGCCTGTCCGCCATGGGGCTGCCGATGGCGCTGGGGCTCGACGCGTACGACCGGGCGACCGGGTACGCGCTGCTGGCCCTGGCCGACGACCTGGCCCACGGCGCGCTGCCCGCCGGGGTGGGCGCGGTGCACCTCAGCCTGGTCGGCGTCGGTCTCGGCATCGGCGCGGTGCTGCTCACCACGACGGTACGCAGCCTGCACGGCGCGGTCCGCGCCCAGCGCCGGCACCGGGAGCTGCTGCACCTGGTGGCCCGGCGGGACCCGACGGTGCCCGGCGCGCTGGTGCTCGACCACCCGAGCGCCGCGGCGTACTGCCTGCCCGGGGTGCGTCCCCGGGTGGTGGTGAGCGCGGGCACGCTCGACCTGCTCGACCCGGCCGAACTGGCGGCGGTGCTCACCCACGAGCGGGCGCACGCCCAGGAGCGGCACGATCTGGTGCTGCTGCCGTTCACCGCGCTGTGCCGGGCGCTGCCCTGGTTCCGGTGGGTGCGGGACGCGCACGCGCGGGTGGCGCTGCTGGTCGAGATGCGCGCCGACGACAAGGCCCGCGAGTTGCACGCGGACGCGCCGCTGGCCGGTGCGCTGCGCCGGTTCGCCGCCGCCGAGCACCGGGTGCAGCCGGCCGGCACGCTCGGACTCGGCGACCGCGATCTCGACGTACGCGTGCAGCGGCTGCTCGTCGCGGGCCGCCCGCCGCGGGTGCGGAGCGCGATGGCGCTGGCGGTCGCCGGCACGCTCGTCTCGCTGCCGTTCGCCCTGTTCCTGAGCTGATCCGCCGCCCCCTAAGGGACTTCTCCGGGTTCGCGCACCAGTATAGGTAGCGAGGCTACGTGTAGGTTGGCTACGACAAGCGAGCCAACCCATGGGGGACACAGTGGACCCGCTGCTCCTCGCCCGCCTCCAGTTCGCCACCACCACCTCGATCCACTTCTTGTTCGTGGCGGTCACGCTCGGCCTGGTCACGCTCCTGGTCGGCCTGCAGACGGCCGGCTACCTGACCGGCAAGCCGGTGTACGAGCGGCTGACCCGGTTCTGGGGCCAGCTCTACGTGATCAATTACGTGCTCGGCATCGCCACCGGCATCGTGATGGAGTTCCAGTTCGGCCTGAACTGGAGCGGGCTGTCGCGCTACGTCGGGAACGTGTTCGGCGCGCCGCTGGCCATCGAGACGCTGGTGGCGTTCTTCCTGGAGTCCACGTTCCTCGGCATGTGGATCTTCGGATGGCACCGGCTGCGGCGCGGCGTGCACCTGGCGCTGCTCTGGGGCGTGGCGATCACCGCGTACGCCTCGGCGTTCTGGATCATGGTGGCGAACGCCTGGCTGCAGAACCCGGTCGGGTACGAGGTCCGCGACGGCGTCGCCCACCTCACCGACTTCGGCGCGCTGCTCACCAATCCCACGTTCGGCATGGCGTTCGGCCACGTGATCTCGGCGAGCCTGGTCACCGGCGGCCTGCTGATGGCCGCGGTGAGCGCCTGGCACCTGCTGCGGCGTACGCCCGACTACGCGCTGTTCCGCACCTCGCTGCGGCTCGGCCTGGTCACCGCGGCGCTCTCGGTCACCCTGCTCCAGGGCTTCGGCTTCGCCCAGTTCGGGCCGGTCGCGCAGGTCCAGCCGACCAAGTTCGGCGGCGGGCCGGACCGGGACGCGCTCGTCGCCGACTGGACCGCACGGTTCGGCCCCGGCGACTGGGATCCGCCGGTGCTCTCCAACGTCGGTCTCGGCTTCATGATCCTGATCGGCTTCGCGCTGGGCACCCTCTGGCTCCTGCTGCCGCTGCTCTGGCGCGACTGGATCATTCGGCTGAAGGTCCCCCTCTGGCTGATCCTGCTCGGCCTGCCGCTGCCCTTCGTGGCGATGCTGCTCGGCTGGATCGCCCGCGAGGTCGGCCGCCAGCCCTGGGCCGCGTACGGGCTGCTGCCCACCGCGCAGGCCGTCTCGCCGGTCTCGCCCGGGCTGATGCTCGCCTCGCTGATCGGGTTCAGCCTCCTGCTCGGCGCGCTCGCGGTGACCAACTGGACGCTCATGGCCCGGCACGCCGCACGCGGCGCGCACGACCCCGCCCTCGGCCGCCCGCCCGCGCCCGACACCGACGCCCCCCACCAGCCCGTGCTCGTCTGAGGGAGCCCGCCGTGGAACTCGCCTGGTACGCCCTGCTCGGCCTCTTCTTCGCCACCTACCTCGTGCTCGGTGGCTACGACTACGGCGTCGGCCTGCTGCTGGCCCGGCGCGGCCCGAGACCGGGAAGCCGCGCCACGCTCACCGCGCTCGGGCCGTTCTTCCTCGGCAACGAGGTCTGGCTGGTCGCCGCCGTCGGCATCCTGTTCGGCGCGTTCCCCCGGCTGGAGGGCGAACTGCTCTCCGGCTTCTACCCGGCGGTGCTCGCCGCGCTGGCCGGTGTGGTCCTGGTGACCGCCGGGGTGCAGTTGCGCAGCCGCCCGGCCTCCGCCACCGCTCGCGCCGGTTGGGACCGGGTGGTGGTGGCCGGCGGCATGCTCGCCGCGCTGGGCTGGGGCGCGGTGCTCGGCGGGCTGCTCCAGGGCGTGCCCTTGAGCGCGGACGGGCACGTGGTCGGTGTCGGCCATCTCGCCACCCCGTTCGTCGCCGCCGCCGCGCTGGCCCTGCTCGCGCTGGTCGCGGTGCACGGTGCGACGTTCCTCACGCTCCGGCTGCCGGCCGCCGACGCCCCGGCACTCGCCCGGCTGGCGAGCGGCCTGGTGCCCGCCGCACTGGTCGCGGTCGGCTCGGCCACCGTCCTGGGCCTGCTCTCCGATCGGGTACGCGCCGCCGTGGCGCGACCGGCTGTGGCCGTACTCCTGCCGTTGGCGCTCGTGGCGGCGCTGCTGGCGGCCCGCGCGGCGCTGCGGCGGGGCCGGGCCGGGGTGGCCTTCGTGGCGACCGCGACCGCGCTGGCGCTGCCCGCGCCGCTGATCGGGGCCGCGCTCTGGCCCCGGATCCTGGTCTCCACCGCCGACCCGGCGGCGTCGCTGACGGTGGCCGAGGCGGCCGCGAGCCGTCCGACGCTGGCCCTGTTGGGATGGCTCGCGCTACCGCTCCTGCCGGCCCTACTAGGCTTTCAGGCAATGTGCTGGTGGGTGTTCCGGGGACGGATCGACGGCAGGGCACCGGTGTACTGGTGAACCGCCGCCCGTTCGACCCGCGTCTGCTGCGTCGGGTCCCCGCGGCCCGGCGCGACCTCGCCGTGCTCGCGGTGCTGGGCGGGCTCACCGCGCTGCTGGTGATCGCGCAGGCCACCGCGCTGGCGACGCTGCTCGCCACGGCGTTCGACGGCCGGCTGCACCGGCCGGCACTGGCCGGGTTCGTGGCGGCGGTGGCCGGGCGGGCGCTGGTGAGCTGGGCGCAGGGCACCGTGGCGGCGCGGGCCGCCGCGACGGTCAAGGCGGCGTTGCGCGCCGACCTGCTCGGCGCGGTCGGCCGGCACGGCCCCACCTGGGTCGCCGGGCAGCGGGCCGGGCAGCTCGCCACGCTGGCCGGGCGCGGCCTGGACGCGCTCGACCCCTACTTCACCGGCTACCTGCCGCAGCTCGTGCTCAGCGTCACGGTGCCGGTGGCGGTGCTCGCCCGGATCGTGTTCGCCGACTGGAGCTCGGCGCTGATCATCGCGCTGACCATCCCGCTCATCCCGATCTTCGGCGCGCTGCTCGGCTGGCAGGCGCAGGCCGCCACCGAGCGGCAGTGGCGACGGCTGTCGCTGCTCGGCGGGCACTTCCTCGACATGGTGGCCGGGCTGCCCACGCTGCGCGCGTTCGGTCGGTCCCGGGGGCAGGTCGACGTGGTACGCCGGATGGCCGACGGCCACCGCCAGGCCACCATGAAGACGCTGCGGATCGCGTTCCTGTCCGCGCTGGTGCTGGAACTGGTCGCCACGCTCTCCGTCGCGCTGGTCGCGGTGCCGATCGGCATCCGGCTGCTCGGCGGCGGCATCACGCTCTCCACCGCGCTGCTGGTGCTGCTGCTCACCCCGGAGGCGTACCTGCCGCTGCGGGCCGCGGGCAGCCGGTTCCACGCCAGCATGGAAGGCCTAACCGCGCTGGACGAGGCGCTCACGCTGTCGGCGGCCGACGCGCCCGCCACCACCGAGCCGCGCCATCCGGCGCCGGGCGGCCGCAGCGAGATCCGCTTCGAGGGCGTCACAGTCGCGTACGACCGGACCACGGCGCTGCGCGACGTCACGCTGACCGTCCGGCCCGGCGACCGGGTGGCGATCATCGGGCCCAGCGGCGCGGGCAAGAGCACACTGCTCAACCTGCTGCTCGGCTTCGTCGCCCCGACATCCGGCCGGATCACCGTCGACGGGGTGGACCTGGCCGGGGTCGACCCCGACGCCTGGCGGCGCGAACTGGCCTGGGTTCCGCAGCGGGCGCACCTGTTCGCCGGGTCGCTCGCCGACAACATCTGCCTCGGCGCACCGGACACCCCGGATGCCACGCTCGCCGCCGCGGTCACCGGCGCCGCGCTGGACGAGGTGGTGGGCGCCCTGCCCGACGGGCTGGACACCCGCCTCGGCGAGCGCGGCAACGGCCTGTCCAGCGGGCAGCGGCAACGCGTCGCGCTGGCTCGCGCGTTCCTGCGGGACGCGCCGATCGTGCTGCTCGACGAGCCGACCGCGCGGCTGGACAGCGCCAGCGAGGCAGTGGTGCTGGATGCGACGCGGCGGCTGGTCGCCGGGCGTACCGCGCTGCTCGTCGCGCACCGGCCCGCGCTGCTCGCCGACGCCGACCGGATCCTGCGCGTCGAGGACGGCCGCGTCACCGAACTGCACCCGACCGCCGCCGGCCCGGCGGTGCCCCGATGATCCCCGGCGCGGAACGCGCGGTACTGCGCCTGGCCCGGCCCTACCTGAACCGGCTGCTCGGCGCCGGGCTGCTCGCCGCCGCTACCGAGTTCGCCGGCCTGGCGCTGATGGCCACCGCCACCTGGCTGCTGATGAGCGCCGCCGGCCGGCCGCCGCTGGACCGGCTGACGGTGGCCATCGTCGCCGTCCGGGCGCTGGCCGTCAGCCGGGGCGTGTTCCGGTACACCGAACGGCTCGCCGGGCACGACGCCGTCCTGCGCATGATCACCGACGTACGGGCCCGCGTCTTCGCCACGCTCGCCGCCCGGCGCGAGACCGGCCGCCGTACCGGGGACGCGCTGAGCCGGCTGGTCTCCGACGTGGAGGCGGCCCAGGACCTGCTCCTGCGCGTCCTGGTGCCGGGAGCGGCGTCGGCACTGGTCAGCGTGCTCGCCGTCGGCGTCGCCGCGCTGATCTCGCCGCCGGCCGCCGGCGTGCTCGCGATCGGCCTGCTCGTGGCAGGCGTGGCGCTGCCCACGCTCGCCTCCCGGATCACCCGCCGCGCCGCCGACGAGGTGGCCCCGCTGCGCGGCGCGCTCGCCGTGGACGCTGTCGACCTCACCCACGGCGCCGCCGACCTGGCCGCGTTCGGGGCCACCGGCGCCGCGCTCGCCGCCGCCGACGAGCGGGCCGGACGGCTGGCCCGGCTGGAACGCCGGCTCGCCGCGACCGGCTTCGCGGTGGACGCGCTCGGCGTCCTCGTGGCCGGCCTCACCGCCGCCGCCGTCGTGGCCGTCGCGCTGCGCGCCGACGTCGGCGGCGTGCTCGTCGGCGTCCTCGCGGTCGGCTCGCTCGCCGCCGTGGAGGTGGCCCTCGCGCTGGTCGCGGCGGCCCGTCAGCGCACCCAGTTGCGGGCCGGGCTGGCCCGGGTCGCGGACCTGCTCACCGAGCCCGCCACGGCGACGCCGCGGACCGCGCCGGAGCCCGCGCTCGACGGCCACGACGTGCGGTTCACCGACGTGACGGTCCGCTACCGGGCCGGCGCCGCCCCCGCCCTGACCGGGTTCGACCTCGACCTGCCGGCCGGCCGCCGGGTGGCGGTGGTCGGGCCGAGCGGCGCCGGCAAGAGCACCCTCGCCGCCGTGCTCACCGGCGCGGTACGCCCCGACACCGGCCAGGTCACCGTCGGCGGCGTGCCGGTGTCCGAGATCCCGGCCGAGCATCTGCCCCGGGTGGTCGGCGGCCTGCTCGCCGAGGCATACGTCTTCCACGCCACAGTCAAGGAGAACCTGCTCCTCGGCCGGCCGGACGCCACCGAGGCGGCTCTGGTCGCCGCGACCCGGGCGGCCGGCCTGCTCGACTGGGTACGCGAGCAGCCCGACGGCTGGGACACGGTGGTCGGCGAGCAGGGCGGGCAGCTCTCCGGCGGGCAACGGCAGCGGCTCGCGCTGGCCCGGGCGCTGCTGGCCGCCCCGCCGGTGCTGGTGCTCGACGAGCCGACCGAAGGGCTCGACCCGGCGGCCGCCGACGCGGTGCTGGACTCCACGCTCGCCGCCACCCCGGCCGGGCACTCGGTGCTGCTGATCAGCCACCGGCTCAGCGGCCTGGCCGGACTGGACGAGATCGTGGTGCTCGAGGACGGCCGGATCGCGCAGCGCGGCCGGCACGACGAGCTGGTGGCACGACCCGGCTGGTACCGGGAGCAGTGGCTGCGCCAGGAGGCGGCCGAGCGCGGCTACCTGGCGATCACGCCCTGACACCCGGCCGATCGGGGTTTTCCCTGACGCGGCCGTCGCCCTCCGGTGGCAGGCTGGGCGCATGCGGGTGCATGAGGAGGCAGTGGTCGACCAGCGGCTGCACGAGTTGTCCACGCGGCTGCACGGGCCGAACCGGCTCAAGACCGACCTGCTGACCGAGGCGCGGCACGCGCTGGAGGACGCCGTCGAGGCGTACCGGGAAGGGGGCCTGCCGCGCGCGGAGGCGGAGCGGCGGGCGGTCGCCGAGTTCGGCAGTGACCGGCAGCTCGTGCCGGAATTCCAGGCCGAGCTGGCCACCGGGGCGCTGCGCGGGCTGGCGCTGCGCACGCTCCTGATCTCGGTGCCGCTGATCGCCGCCGGTGACCTGACCTGGCAGGGGTCGAGCTGGAGCGGCGGTCCCCCGCCGCCGCAGAGCTACCTGCTGCTCTCCGCCGGGCTGGACGTCATCTGGGCCGTGATCGCCACGCTGGCGCTGGCCGCGCTGCTGGTCGGCCCGCTCGCCGCCCGGTGGGGGTCGCGCCGGCTCGCCCGCTCGGCCCGGCTGATCGGTTTCGGTCTGACCGGCAGCCTGCTGCTCGGCGCGGTCGCCGGCGGCGCGCTGTTCGGCTGGTCGATCGGGCTGTGGGACGCCGCCCTCACCTGGCCTCCGATGATCATCGGCATGGTGGTGGTCTCCGCGGCCTGGTTCGCGCTGGCCCGGGCGGCCCGCTGCTGGGTGCTCGCCGAGCGGCGGCTGGCCGCCTGAGCGGCCGGGCACCGTCAGGCCGGGGCGGTGGGCGGTTCGTCCGCCCCGAGGAACCTGCCGACCGTGGCGCTGAACTCGCGCCAGCCGGCCCGCTCCCCCGCCAGCGCCCGGCCACCGGCGTCGGTCAGCTCGTAGGTCCGGCGCTCCCGGCCGTTCACCGTGCTCCACGTGCTCGCCACCAGCCCGGCCCGCTCCAGCCGGCGCAGCGCCGGATAGATGGTGCCGGTGGGCAGATCCAGCGTGCCGCCGCTGCGGGCACGCAACGCCTCGATGATCGCGTAGCCGTGCAGCGCGCCCCGTTCCAGCACGGCGAGCAGGAGCGCGTCCAGGTGTCCGTGCAGCGCCTGCGCCTTCATAGGTAGCAACGCTACTTGTCGTGCCGCCGCGACGCCATGGGGTGCGACTCCCGGTCGGAACGGTCGCCCACTAGGGTATGTGCGCAGAG
Source organism: Micromonospora sp. WMMA1947 (assembly GCF_027497355.1). NCBI lineage: Bacteria > Bacillati > Actinomycetota > Actinomycetes > Micromonosporales > Micromonosporaceae > Micromonospora > Micromonospora sp. WMMA1947. The sequence goes on from NZ_CP114909.1 coordinate 1,166,702, forward strand.
TCACTCGGCAGCGCGACGCCGCCGGGTGGGCAACCCGAACGCACACGGAGGTCAGCGTGGCCCGCCAGTCGCCCCAACGGCCCGACGCCGACGAGCCCGAGCTCGACGACACCGACGCCGCCGCCGCGGCCGACGAGGTCGAGGAGGACCGCCCGCCGGCCGACCGCGCGCTCTGGGAAGAGGTGCGGATCGACCCGGTGGAGATCGCCCTGCCCGCCGGCACCGGCTTCACGCTGCGGGCCTACCGGTCGGCGCGCGAGCTGACCCCGACCGACGTCGCCGAGCGCGACCAGGACGACCCGTTCCTGGCCCGCCGCCAGGTCGTCGAGACCGAGGAGGACGAGGAGGTGGTGATCCTCGACGAGGAGTTCGCCGCCCTCTCCGCCGAGGAGGACGACGAGGACGAGGAGAAGGACGCCAAGTCCCGCCGCAAGGACAAGGCCGACGCCTCGGACGACGACAAGGCCGAGGACGACGAAGCCGAGGACGACGAGGACGAGGACGAGGCGGGCGACGAGGAGGTACCTGTCTTCCTCACCCACAAGGGCCGGCTCCTGCTGTTCAAGACCCCTGAGTCATTGGTCACTTTCATCCGTTCCGGTGCGCCCAACGACCTGTCCCAGCTGGACAGTTGGAACGAACTGTCCGAACGGCTGGAACCGGCCGACATCGCCCCGCTGGACGAGGACACGTACGAGCTCGACCTGGTGGTGGAGAACCTGCGTGGCGGCCACGACGCGTGGGATCACCAGCTGCTCATCGAAGCCGGTGAGATCGCCCGTGACCTGGCGTACGCCCTGCGGCTACCCGCCGTGCTGGACATGCTCTCGGCCGGCTCCAGCCTGGACGACCTGGACGAGGCGCTGCGGGCTTCCGTCAACGGGGGTGTCGGTGGTTTCCTGGGCCGTCGCCGCCTGAAGAAAATCGGGGCACAAACCGCAAGTCTCGGTTGGCGCACCATTGTCGGCAAGATCTCTGCGGTTGTGGACTGGCGCGACTGACCCGGAGCGGGGAGCATCAGTCTCTGGCAGTGCAAGACCTGTGTCCCGGGAGGAGGACGACGCCGTGGCGCTCGTGCGCGTGTACTGCGGTCTGGCCTCGGCAGATCCGGCCGACCGAACGGCTTCGGCCGGAACGACGCTGACGTCCGCTGTGGTCGACGACGCAGGCCGTCTGCTGCACGTCTGCGAGATCGGTGACGATCCCGCCGGTTACGCCCGGCTGGTCGCGCTGCTGGTGGAACGGTCCGGCGGTCCGAGCGGCGCGGCCATCGCCGCCGACAGCGACGACCACATCGTCACCTCTCTGCTGAGCGCCGCCGGCCGGCCGCTGGCGATCGCTGACGACGACTCGGTCGACGACTTCGCCGAGCGCTTCGCCGACGACGACTCCCTGGAGGAGATGCAGTCCCCGCCCGCCGAGCGCCGGGCGGTCGGGCTGGCCCGTGCGCTCCAGGCCGGCGCGCTCTCCGCGGTGACCCTCCCGGCGCCGCGTGAACTCGCCGGATACACGCAGGTCCTGGCCGCGCACGCGGCGCTGGCGAGCGGCCGGCACTCCGCCGCGGTGACGCTGCGCGAGGTGCTCCGCGAGCTCTACCCGGCCGCGCTGCGCGCGTACCCGGACCCCGCCGACCGGGTCGCCCTGGCGGTGCTCGACGCGCTGCCCGAGCCGGGCATGCTCACCGGTCCCGCGGGCCGTGGCGGCCGGGACGGCGCACTGGCCGCCGACGCCGTGGTCGCGCAGCTGTCCGGCGAGGGGGTGGCCGACGCCGACGCCGTCTCCGACGCGGTGACCGCGCTCCGGGTCGCCATCTCCGAGACGCCCCGGCGGGCCACCGTCAACCGCACGCTCACCGCAGCCGTCGCCGAGACCGTCCGGCAGGCCGTCGCCTCGGTGCGGACCTGTGACGCCGGCTGTGACGCGCTCGTCGGCGCGCTCGCCGAGCGCACCTCTCCCGCCCCCGCGACCGGCCGCCGGGCCGCCGCGCGGCGGGGCGAGCAGGTCGACGAGCTGGCCTCGACGCCCGCGGCCGACCTGCGTCCGGTGCGGTCGATCCCGCCGGAGCCGTACCGCGGCCGTCCCGAACCGGCCGGCGCACCCGAACCAGCCGGCGCACCCGAGCCGGCCGGCCGTCGCGGCCTTCCCGAGCCGGTCCCCGGTGGACGACGCAGCCGTCCGGAGCCGGTGTCCGGTCCGGCCGCCACGACGACGCCCCGGCCGCTCGGCCCGCCTCCTGTCGCGCCCGCGCCCGTCACGCCGCCGCCGGTCGCCCCGGCCCCGGTCACGCCCGCCGCTCCGGCGGCAGCACTGGGCCGCCCGGGATCGGTTCCCCCGGCCCGGCCCGAACCGACCGGCGCACCGCTGCCGTCGCGGGTGGACGGCCCCACCAACCGGCCGATCTCCGCGCCGCCACCGCCGCCACCCGGGATCACGCCGATCGCCCCGTCCCCGCGCGGCGCCGTGCCGCCGGCCGAGGCCGGCGAGCCGTTCCGCCCGACGCTCACCACCGCGGCGATCAACAAGGCGCGGGCCGAGCGGCAGCGCACCGTCATCCCGCCCCGCCCGAAGACCAACCAGAACCCGCACCAGGAAGCGCCCACCGGTGGATTCAGCGCCACCGACCTGAGCATCCCGGTGCCGGCCCCGCGCCCGCCCGCGCCGGAGGCGCCGCCGGGCTCCCGCGCGAACTGGCCGCTGGTGAACAACGAGGACGACAGCGCGCGGGAGCGGGAGGGCACCACCTACTCGTACGGGCGGGGCGTGGACGCGCCGAGCGACCCCGGCCGCGTCACCCCGCCGTGGCTCGCCGACGACCTGCCGCAGGAGCCGCCGATGCTGCGGCTCGTGGAGCCGCCGCCGCTCGCCGACCGGGCACTGCGCGACGAGATGAGCCGACCGGCCGACCCCGGCCTGGAGACGCCCCCGCTGCGCCTGGTCGACCAGGGCGACCCGGGTCGCGTCCCGCTTCCCGCCGCACCCGAGCGGCGGCCCGCCCCGAAGGAGCACCGTCCGCCGCCCGTCTCCGACGAGGGTGACGGCGACCTGCTGATCTTCGCGCAGGCGAAGTCCGCCTGGTTCGTCGGGCACGGCGACGAGGCCGACCTGGAGTGGTCGAGCACCGCCGACACCGGCTGGCAGGCGGCCGAGCAGGCGGCCCGCCCGTCCGTGGGCGCGGAGACCAAGGCCGGCCTGCCGAAGCGCGTGCCGCAGGCCAACCTGGTGCCGGGCTCCCCGCTGCGCGAGGAGCGGCCACTGCGGATCGTCCGGAACGCGGCGAGCCTCGCCGAGAACACCACCGGCTACTTCCGCGGCTGGCGGCGCGGCCAGGAGATCGGCGGCTTCGCCGTGGGTGGCCGCCCGGGCCGCGAGGCGGCCGGCGGCTGGGACTTCACCCGCGACACCGGCGACCGCGACGACGACCGGGAGTACGAGTACCGCTCGGCGGGCTACCGCTCCTGACCGGGGCTCGACGGGGTGTTTCATCCCACACCGGGGCGATTTGACGCTGGGCTGGACCGGCCGGGAACATACCCGGCGGACCAGCGGCGGCGCCTGTTCGCCGGGGTGGGAAGGCGATTCCATTGGCGACACCGGCGTTCGACTCCACTGTGCTCACCCGGCGGGGCGTCCTCGCTGCCGCTGCCGGTAGCCTGCTGCTCGCCGGGTGCGCGCCGCAGGGCCAGCGGCCCGACGACGGCCCGTCCAGCAGCGCGCCGAGCGACCAGGACCTGACCGTCGGCGCGAGCCTCGAGCTGACCGGTGCCGGGGCGCTGCTCGGCGTCGCCCAGCGACGTGCCCTGGAACTCACCGCCGACTCGCTCAACCGCACCGGCGTACCGGTCGGGAACCTGGTCCGGTCCGTCCGGCTCCAGATCCTGGACAACGGCAGCAATCCCGAGGTCGCCGCCCGCCATGCCGCCGATCTCACCCGGGCCGGCGCGCAGGCCCTCATCGGCGGTGTGCTCAGCGAGACCTCGGTGGCCCTCGCCGCTGCCGCCCAGCGGGTCAAGACGCCCTTCCTGTCCCTCGGCTACGGTGACCGCATCGTGGCGCCGCTGGACGAGCGCACGTTCACCTACAAGCTCACCCCCGACGCCGTGGACATGGCGCGTCGCCTCGTGGAGCTGTTCGAGTCGAAGCGGATCCGCCGGGTGTCCGTGCTGGCGGCCACCGGGCTGCACGGCGACTCGGGCGTACGGGCGATGCGGGAGGCGCTCACCGAGAGCAGCGTCGACCTGGCCCGCACGGTACGCCTGCCGGCGACCGGCCGGCGCTTCCGTGCCGCCGCCGAGCGGGTCGCGGGCGGCGAGCGGGACGGCGTGGTGGTCTGGGGTACCGCACCCGACTCCGGTGCCGCGGCGCGGGAGTTGCGCGCGGCGGGCCACCGCGGCCCGATCTTCTTCGACGCGGGCGCGGTCGCCGACGACACCGTGCAGGGGGCGAACGCCGACGCCGTGGAAGGCGCGTACGCGGTTCATCCGGCCTGTCTGGACGTCTCCGGGGCCACCGCCACCACGACGGCGCAGCTGGCCCGCCGTGACTTCGTCAACCGCTACACGCAGCGGCACGGCGTCAGCCCGGACTTCGCCCCGTACGCCTCGGACGCGCTCCAGCACCTCGCCACGTCGGCGCGGATGGCGACGAGCCTGGACCGGGGCCGGCTGCGGGCCCTCCTGCAGGCGCAGACAGTCGAGGGCATCGCCGGCGGGTACGCGTTCCGCGCCGACCGGCACGGCGGCATGGAGCCCGACTCGCTCGCCGTCTACCAGGTGTTCCGGGGCACCTGGACCCGGTACGCCTGACCTCGAGCGCCGTCCGGTGACCGTCCCACGTGGAGGGTCACCGGACGATCGCGCAACGTGTCCGACCCCGGACGGCAGGAAGCGCCCGGTGGCCCTGAGGCCGCCGGGCGCTTCCGCGCGTCGGTCAGGCGGGCGCGACGGCCCGCGAGCGCCGCATGGTGAGCACGTACTCGACAAGCGAGATCAGCACGTGCTTCGTGGACTCCCGGTTACGGGCGTCGCACGGCACCACCGGCACGTCGCGGGAGATCGCCAGCGCGTCCCGGACGTCCTGCGGATCGTGGTACTGCATGCCGTCGAAGCAGTTGATGGCCACCAGGTACGGCAGCCGCCGGTGCTCGAAGAAGTCGATGGCGGCGAAGCAGTCGGCGAGCCGCCGCGTGTCGACCAGCACCACAGCGCCGATCGCACCCCGGACCAACTCGTCCCACATGAACCAGAACCGCGTCTGACCCGGCGTACCGAACAGGTACAGGATCAGATCCCGGTCGATCGAGATACGACCGAAGTCCATCGCCACCGTGGTCGTCGTCTTGCCCGGCACCTGCCGGGTGTCGTCGACGCCGACACCGGCGGAGGTCATGATCGCCTCGGTGGTCAGCGGCGTGATCTCCGAGACCGAACCGACCAGCGTCGTCTTGCCGACGCCGAACCCACCGGCGATAACGATCTTCGCCGACGTCACGCGGCCGCTCTGGGCCGGCGGCCGGTGCGACATGTCAGAGCCTGCGAAGTCCACTCAGCACCCTCTCCAGCAGTTCAGTGCCCACCGCGTCGTCGGAGTCGTCCAAAATGGTCGGCTCGTGGACCGCGACCAGGCCGTCCGTCGCCATGTCGGCGATGAGCACCCGGGCCACGCCGAGCGGAAGCTGCATCCGCGCCGCGATTTCGGCGAGCGACTGCACACGTCCGTCACACAACGCGGCGATGTACTGGTGTTCACGACCTTGGCCACCATTGCCAGTGGCAACCGCTCGGCCGCGCACCGTCGTCTCGACGAGTGCCTCCAGGGCGATGTCGAGCCGGGGACGGGTACGACCGCGGGTAACGGCGTACGGCCGGACCAACGCTCCGGTCGGCTCGTCACGATCCGCCATTTCGCCGCTCACCTCCCTCGCACCCGGCACCGGCTCGCCCCGGTGACATTCGTCGCTGTCGTTGTTGTTCCCGCACCTGACCCACCGGCCAGCGCGTCATTCAGCCCATCATCCCCACAGCCGTGCGCGGCTGCGGCGTCAGGGCATCGCCCACCCGGTCCACGAGCAGGGCCATCTCGTACCCGACCTGGCCCACGTCGCAGCTCCGCGCCGCCAGCACGGCGAACGACGAACCGTCGGAGATGGACATCAGGAACAGGAAGCCGTTGTCCATCTCGACGACTGTCTGCAACACCGCCCCGCCCTCGAAGCAGCGGGCCGCGCCCTGGGTGAGGCTGACCAGACCGGACGCGATCGCGGCGAGCTGGTCGGCGCGGTCCCGCGGAAGGTCACGGGACGAGGCGAGAAGCAGGCCGTCGGCCGAGACCGCGACCGCGTGCGCCACACCGGGCACCCGGTCGGCGAAGTTGGCGAGCAGCCATCCGAGATCCTGCGTAGTAGTCATCCTTGTTGCTCCTTCTGCCCGCTCCCGGCCACCGGGCCTGAGCCAGACTGCGAGGACTGCTGCCCGCCCGGAGTGCCCTCCGGGCCGGTCGTGTTGCTGTCGGTGTTACGCCCGCGCTGCACGCCCCGATGGTAGGCCGAGAGCAGGCCCCGGACCCCCTCCGGCGTCCGGCGCTGCACCGAGGCAGAAGGCTTGTCGATGCTGCCCGGCACGAGCTGCGCCATCGGCTTCCGCTTCGGCAGGCCCTTCTGGGTGGTCTCCGCAACCGGGACCTCGGTGGCCGCCGAGGCGGCACGCCAGCCGTCGTCGGCCGCCGTCTGCCACGGGGAGGAGGGCTGCGGCGGCGCGGCCGGCTGCCGGGTGGGCAGCCCGCCGGTGTACGCGGGACGCGTGTTCCCGTTCGCCGCGCCGTTGTCACGCGGTGCTCCGCCGGCCGTCGGAGTGTGTGCCATCGGCGTGTTACCTGTCGTTGCGGGTGTCGGCTGCGGCACGGGCCGGCCGGCGGTGTCCACCTTGGCGAACTGCTGGGTGGCGTCGCCACCGTTCGCCGTCGGGGCCGGGGCCGCCGACTCCTCGTTGGGCCCGGGCCGGCGGGTGCGGAACCACGCCGACTCCAGCTCCCGGAAGATCGGCAGCTCCATCGTCTCGTCCGCGTACCGCTGGCGGTTGCCCGGCTGCTGCGGCACGGCCGGTCGTGACGCCGGAGCCGCCGGGGTGGCGGGCCGGGCCTCGGACGGCCGGTCCGCGGGCGGGGCGGCGGCGGGACGGCCGGTCGCCTGCTGCGGGGTGGCCGGCATCTCCGTGCGCGGCACCCGGGGCAGCTCGGTGGTCATGTCCATGCCGCTGGTGGGCCGTTCCGGCGCCACCGGCGCCGGGGTCGGCGCGACCGGGGGCCAGACCGGCGGGGCGCTGACACCCGGTGCGGGCACCGGACGCGCGGGCAGCTGGTTCGCCGGCGGCGCGGAGGCCGGGTGACCGGCGGTGGGCTGACCGGAGACCGGTGCGGCCGACGCGGGGTGCCCGGAGACCGGAGCGGCCGAGACCGGACGGTACGGCAGCGGGTCGCCGGAGACCGGCGCCGCGGAGACCGGGCGGCCCGAGAACGGGTCGCCGGAGACCGGGGCGGCCGAGACCGGGCGGTACGGCAGCGGGTTGCCGGAGACCGGCGCGCCGGAGACCGGGGGCAGCGGCGGCGCCGACACCGGCGGGACCGGCGGCGCGGAGACCGGCGGCGGGCTGTAGGGCCGCGCCTCCGGGCTGCTCGGCAGCTGGCGCGGGATGGCCGGCTGCTGACCGCTGGTGCCCGGGTCGCCCTCGCCCGGGTTGCGCCGCTGCGGCAGCGAGTCCATCGACTGGCCGTTGGAGGGCCGGCCGCCGAAACCGCCGTCCCCACCGGACGGGTTGGCACCGGTCAGGTCGGACCAGGCCGGCATGGCACGGCCGCCACCGGCGTTCGCCGGGGTGCCCGAGCCGTTGCGCGGCGCCGGGTCGAAGGCGCGTCCGCCGAGCGTGACCTGGTTGCCCGAGGAGCCCGGGTGCGGCGCCGGCGGCAGGCTCGGCGGGTTGTTGTTGCCGAAGGCGGCGAGGGCGCCGAACGCGGGCGCCGGACCACCCTGCTGCGGGCCGGCGGCCGGCAGCGCCGGTGCGCCCGGACCACGACCGGCCAGGGCACGCGGCACCAGGACCGAGGTCGGCAGCGTCACGTCGGCGACGGTGCCCCGGTCGGCTCCGGGTCGCAGCTCGACCCGGACGCCGTGCCGGGCGGCCAGCCGCGCGACCACGACCAGGCCCATCATCCGGGAGACCGCGACATCCACCTGCGGCGGCGTGGCCAGCCGCTCGTTGAGGTCACGGAGCTGCTCCGGGCTGATGCCGATGCCCCGGTCCTCCACGTACAGGGAGGCGCGGTCACCGACCCGCCGGGCCTCCACCATGACCTGCGAGTCCGGCGGGGAGAAGGCGGTGGCGTTGTCGAACAGCTCGGCGACGAGGTGCACCAGGTCGTTCACCGCGTGGGCGGCGACCTCGATGTCCCTGTCGATCACGCCGAACTCGATCCGGGTGTAGTGCTCGACCTCGGACTGGGCGGCGCGGAGCACGTCGATCAGGGCGGCGGGCTCGCGCTGCACACGGGTGGAGTCCGCGCCGGCGAGGACCAGCAGGTTCTCGTCGTTGCGGCGCATCCGGGTGGCCAGGTGGTCGAGCTGGAACAGCTCGGCCAGGCGGTCCGGGTCCTCCTCGCCGCGCTCCAGCCGGTCGAGGTGGCCGATCAGCCGGTCGACCAGGATCTGCGAGCGGCGGGCCAGGTTGACGAACATGGTCGCGACCGACGCCCGCAGGGCAGCCTGCTCGGCGGCGGTGCGGACGGCCTCCAGGTGGACCGCGTTGAACGCCTCGGTCACCTGGCCGAACTCGTCCTTGCTGCGCACCGGCAGCGGTTCGGCGATCTGGTTCGCCAGCTGGACCGGGGAGAGCTGGCCGGTCACCTGCGGGTCACGCAGCCGGGCGACCGCCTGCGGCAGCCCGTACTGGGCCACCGCCAGGGCGCCCTGGCGCAGGTCGCGCAGCGAGCGGGCCATCGAGCGGGCCACCAGGTACGCGAACAGGATGGCCAGCAGCAGCATGGTGAGCAGCAGGCCGGTCTCCAGGAACACCTGGCGCTGGGTGTCCGAACGCAGCGCGTCGGCCTGCCGGACCACGTTGCCGTCGAGCCGGGACTCCACGGTACGGATCAGCTTGGCGTTGGCGACCATGGTCTGGTCCCACTGGTCCGCCCCGAACGGGGCGTTCTCCATGGAGCCGTTGTTGTTGCCCGAGACGAAACTGGTGAAGCGGTCGGCCTTGCGCAGGTCGGGCCCGGAGACGGTCTGCTCGTAGAACAGCTTGTCGGGCTCGGTGGCGACCGCCTGGAACGTCGCCAGCGACTGCGACTGGCCGGTGCCGCTGGCGATGAACTGCTCGCGCAGCGCGGCGGTGTACTGGTTCTGGGTGAGCGCCTGGTGGACGACCACCCGGCGCTGGGTCAGGTATTCCTTCTGCCGGGCCACGGCGGCCGAAGCGCGCATCCGGTCGCTCAGGTCGTTGTTGCCGGCGAGCTGGGTGGCCGAGTCGCGGATCGCGAGCAGGTCCTCGATCAGCTGCCGGTACGCCTGGTCGGCGTCATTGATCTTGAGCTTGCCGTTCAGCACCTGGCTCCGGGTCGCCGGAAGGTCCTTCAGCTGGGTGTCGATCGTGTCCAGCAGCCCGACGAAGTTGCGGGGCAGGTCGTCGATCTCGCCACGCTGCCGCAGGTAGGGCGACTTCGCCTGGTCCACCCGCTGGTTGGCCCGGTTGTAGCCCTCCTGGTACTGCGCCCGGGTCTGGAACTCCTTCGCGCCGAGGAAGAGCACGGCGCCGACCCGCTCGTCCTGCACGGTGTCGACCAGGTCACCCGAGTAGCCGATCAGGTTGGCCAGATCCCCCGCCCGGTTGGCATTGTTGAGCGTCTCCAGGTGGTCGACCAGACCACTGGTGCCCACCACGACCGTGGCGATGGTCGGCACGATCATGATCAGACCGAGCTTGGACCAGATCGGCATGTCGCGCAGCCGACTCATCGGCCGGCGCAGCCGCGACAGGAAGGAGCCCGCCGTCGTTGGCCGTTTGCTCACGTCACCGCCCTCGCATTACCGCGCCCCGCGCCACCCTGAGGGCAACGCCGAGCGACCGACCCGGCGGGTCGGACCTCCGAGATTCCATCACGCCGCTCCGCAAAGAGAAAGACCAGGTTGTCCCTCACCAGAGGTGTGATGAGATGTTGATGCAATTTGATAGCAATCCGTCTGGCCGGAGTCACTGAAGGTAATGGAACACCCGCACCGCGTCGTCCTGCTCGCCGGCCCCTCCGGGTCGGGAAAGTCATACATAGCCCAGCGAACCGGACTTCCGGTGCTCTGCCTGGACGACTTCTACAAGGACGGCGATGACCCTACGTGTCCGCGTCGAAACGGACAGGTGGATTGGGAGTCCCCCTTGTCCTGGGATGCGGACATGGCGGTGCAAACAATCGCCCGACTGGCCCGGGAGGGCAAGGCCGAAGTGCCGGTTTATGCGATCGGCGCGGACCGTCGGGTAGCCACCCGGCCATTCGATGTCGACGGATCGCCAATCTTCGTGGCCGAGGGGATCTTCGCGGCCGAGATCGTGGCCGAGTGCCGGCGACTCGGGCTGCTCGCCGGGGCGTACGCGCTGCGCCGCCCGCGCGGCGCGACGTTCCTGCGCCGCCTCGCCCGGGATCTCACCGAGCAGCGCAAGGCGCCCCGGGTGCTGCTCCGGCGCGGAGTCGCGCTGCTGCGCGCCGAGCCGGCCGTGCTGCGCCGGCAGACCGGGCTGGGCGCCGAGGCGGCCCGGGCCGGGCAGGTGCTGCGCGGGGTGGCCGCACTGCTCTCCGGCCACCCCCGCCGGTCGTGATCAGCCGATCATCTCGGCGTACGCCGGCTTGATCACCTCGTCGATGATCCGCAGCCGCTCGTCGAACGGGATGAACGCGCTCTTCATCGCGTTGATGGTGAACCACTGGAGTTCCTTCCAGCCGTAGCCGAAGGCCTCCACCAGCAGCGCCATCTCCCGCGACATCGAGGTGCCGCTCATCAGCCGGTTGTCGGTGTTCACAGTCACCCGGAACCGCAGGTCGCGCAGCAGCCCGATCGGGTGGTCGGCGATCGAGGCCGCAGCTCCGGTCTGCACGTTCGACGACGGGCACAGTTCCAGCGGGATGCGCTTGTCCCGTACGTACGCGGCCAGCCGGCCCAGCACCGGCGGGTTGCCCGGGGTGATGTCGTCGACGATGCGGACGCCGTGGCCGAGCCGGTCGGCGCCGCACCACTGGATCGCCTGCCAGATGGACGGCAGGCCGAACGCCTCACCGGCGTGGATGGTGAAGTGGAAGTTCTCCCGCTGGAGGTACTCGAACGCGTCCAGGTGCCGGGTGGGCGGGAAACCCGCCTCCGCGCCGGCGATGTCGAAGCCGACCACCCCGGTGTCGCGGTGCCGCACGGCCAGCTCGGCGATCTCCTGCGAGCGGGCCGCGTGCCGCATCGCGGTGAGCAGCGTGCCGATCCGGATCGGGGTGCCGGCCTCGGCGGCCAGCGCGCTGCCCTCCCGGAACCCGGTGACCACCGCGTCGACCACCTCGTCCAGGGTCAGGTTCTGCTCCAGGTGCTGCTCCGGCGCGAACCGCACCTCGGCGTAGACCACGCCGTCGGCGGCCAAGTCCAGAGCGCACTCGCGAGCGACCCGGCGCAACGCGGCAGGGGTCTGCATGACCGCCACCGTGTGCGCGAACGTCTCCAGGTAGCGCTCCAGCGAGCCGGAGTTCGCCGCCTCGGTGAACCAGACACCGAGCGCCGCCGGGTCGGTGGTGGGCAGTTCGTGACCGACCTCGGCGGCCAGCTCGACGATCGTCGCGGGCCGCAGGCCGCCGTCGAGGTGATCGTGCAGCAGCGCCTTCGGGACCTTGACGATGTCCTCGTACGAGATTGCGACCATGCTCAGACCCTAGTCACCCCCGGTACGGGCGTGGCGGTGGACCGGGCCGGTTCAGGGACGCCAGCCGTACACCCGCTCCACCCCGAGCCGGAGCACCACCCGTCCGTCGGCCACCATCGCGGCCCGGTACTCGGCCCAGTCCGGGTGCTCGCCCCGGATCCGGCGGTAGACCTCGACCAGTTCCTCGACCGTGGCGTCGTCGGTGGCGGCGGCCGGCGGGGTGAGCGTCACGGTGCCCTCGGCGACCGCGTACGCCCCGCCGTCGGCGGTGGTCACGTGGAAGCTGGCCCGGGGGTCGCGGCGCAGGTTGCGCACCTTCGCCCGGTCACCTGTGGTGGAGCAGCGGATCAGGCCCGGCTCGGCCAGGTAGTCGAGGTTGGACAGCTGGGGGCGGCCGTCCCGGCGCAGCGTGGCGAGCACCCCGCGCCCGCGCTCGCCGAACAGCTCCCACAGCCGTGCGCTCACCGCGCTCACCGCGCCACTCCGGTCCGCAGCGGCGCGAGCGCGGTGGCCAGCCGGGCGAGCCGGTCGAGCATCAGCGCGGCGGCCTCCTCGCGGCCCGGGTCGGGTCGCAGCTCGCCCTCCTCGTCCAGCGCCTGCCGCAGGAAGACGACCACCTGGTCGTTGACCGGGGTCATGTTCAGCGTGGTCACCACCTGCTTGATCATCTGCACCGCGCGCAGGCCCCCGGAGGTCATGCCGTAGCTGACGAAGCCCACCGGTTTGTGCTGCCACTCGTGGTAGAGGTAGTCGATCGCGTTCTTCAGGGGCGCGCTGAAGCCGTAGTTGTACTCCGGCATCACCAGGACGAAGGCGTCCGCGGCGTCGATCTCGGCGCTCCAGGCGCGGGTGTGCTCGTGCAGGTAGACCCGCTCGGACGGATGGTGCGGCTCGTCGTGGAAGGGCAGTCCGACGTCGGCCAGGTCGAGGAGGCGTACCTCGTCGAAGCCGGCGTGGCGGACGGCGGCGGCGGTGAACCAGTCACCGATGCGGCGGCCGACCCGGCCGGGGCGGGTGCTGGCGACGATGACGGTCAGGCGGGGCATGGTGAGGTCACTCCTGTCGGGACGGGGGCCGGGGCGGTGAGCCGGGGAACGAACCAGGCGACGATCGGCCCGATGCCGATCGCGTAGAGCAGGGTGCCGGGGCCGACGGCGCCGCCGAGCAGCCAGCCGACCGCCAGCACCGTCACCTCGATCCCGGTGCGGGCCGGGCCGAGCGGCAGGCCGCGGGCGGCCAGACCGGTCATCAGCCCGTCCCGCGGGCCGGGGCCGAGGCGGGCACCGAGGTAGAGCGCGGTGGCGAGTCCGTTGAGCAGGACGCCCGCGACCAGCAGGCCGATCCGGCCGGCGAGCGGGTCCACCGGCGGCAGCACTGCCAGCGTCGCGTCGAGGGCCAGGCCGACGAGTGCGACGTTCGCGACGGTGCCGATGCCCGGGCGCTGCCGCAGCGGGATCCACAGCAGCAGCACCAGCAGCGCCACGCCGTTGACCAGCAGACCCATCGGCAGGCCGGTGCGGTCGGCGAGGCCCTGGTGCAGCACGTCCCAGGACGCGAGCCCGAGGTCGGCGCGGACCATCAGCGCGACGCTGACGCCGAACAGGGCCAGGCCGGCGACCAGCCGCACCAGCCGCGACGGCAGTTTGGTTGACATGTCATCAACCTAGGGCGCAACTTGGTGACATGTCAACAACACCGGTACGATCACCGCATGGACGAACCGCGCTGGCTGGACGAGCAGGAGGACCGCGCCTGGCGCGGCTACCGCCGCATGCGCCGCCTGCTCGACCTGGAACTGGCCCGGGAGCTGATGCAGGACGCCGGTCTCTCCGAGCCGGACTACGACGTCCTGAGCGACCTGTCCGAGACCCCGGAACAGCGGCTACGCCTCAGCGAACTGGCCGACCGGATGCTCTGGTCCCGCAGCCGCCTGTCCCACCACATCTCCCGGATGCAGCAACGCGGCCTGGTCACCCGAGAGGAGTGCGCCACCGACGGCCGCGGCTCGGTCGTCGTCCTCACCCCGGCCGGGCGCCGGGCCGTCGAGGCCGCCGCGCCCGGGCACGTCGCGGCCGTCCGCCGGCACCTGATCGACCGGCTCACCCCGGCCGAGGTGGCCGCGCTCGGCACGCTCAGCCAGCGGGTGATCGACCACCTCACCGGCCGCCCGGCAGCGGAGGGCTGAGCCGTGGACGATCGCATCCTCGCCCGGCTGCGCTGCCCGGTCTGCGCCGAGCCGCTCACCGGGACCACCGCCGGCACCGCACGCGCACTGCGCTGCCCGCGCGGGCACAGCTTCGACATCGCCCGGCAGGGGTACGTCAACCTGCTCACCGGCCGCGCCCCGCACACCGGGGACAGCGCCGAGATGGTCGCCGCCCGCGCCGGCTTCCTCGCCGCCGGCCACTACGACACCGTCGCCGCCGCGCTTTCCACCACAGCGGTACGCGTCGCGGGCGTCGACCCGTACCCCCTGGTGGTCGATGCCGGCGCCGGGACCGGGCACTACCTCGCGGCGGTGCTGGCGGCGTTGCCGGACGCCGCCGGCCTGGCCCTGGACGTCTCCAAGCCGGCGCTGCGCCGCGCGGCCCGGGCGCACCCGCGCGCCGCCGCCGCGCTGGCCGACACCTGGCAGCGGCTGCCGCTGGCCGACCGGTCCACCGCCGTGCTGCTGAACGTGTTCGCGCCGCGCAACGGCCCGGAGTTCCACCGGGTGCTCGACCCCGGCGGCGCGCTGCTGGTGGTCACCCCGGCCGCCGACCACCTGACCGAACTCGTCGACGCGCTGGACCTGCTGCGGGTGGACCCGGACAAGGCCGACCGGGTCGCCGGCAGCCTCGGCGCCCACTTCGCCGAGGAGTCCGCGACAGCGCACCGGGCCCGGCTCGCGTTGACCCGCGCCGAGGTCACCACGCTCGTCGGGATGGGGCCGAGCGCCTGGCACGCCGACCCGAAACGGCTCGCCGCGCGCATCGCCGCGCTGCCCGAGCCGGTCCCGGTCACGCTCTCGGTCCGGCTCGGGGTGCACCGCCCGCGCTGACTCCGCTCAGGTGGAGAGGTCGACCTCTTCCCAGCCCGGCGGCTCGTCGTGGTACGGCCCCCGCAGCACCACCGCCCACTCCAGCGCCCACCGGCGCTGCCCGATCGCGTTGGCGTCCACCAGCCCCGGCAGCGCGCGCCCGGCCTTCTCGGTCTCCAGGTACGCCCAGTCCAGGCAGTAGTGCAGGTCGAGCAGCGCCGCGGCGTCACCGGGGTGCTGCGGCGCGGCCAGGATCCGGGCCCGCCACTGACCGAACGTCTCCCCCGCGACCAGGTTCGGCATCCGCTCGACCAGCCGCTCGTCCACCGGAACCGTCGGGTCCAGTTCCTTCGCCAGCCCGAGCACCCAGGCCAGCGAGAACAGCGCGTCGTGGTGCAGCACGAACGACCTGTGGTCGCCCCGGCCGCCCATCACGAACTGCCACTCCGGCGGCGTCACCGAGTCGACCAGGTGCGACTCCAGCAGCCAGCTCATCGCCGCCTGCGCGGGCATCCCGAAGCAGCGGGCCAGGATCACGTGCAGCACCGCGATCCGCGACTCGATCTCCGGGGTCGGACGCAGCTCGATCTCGTCGCCCGGCTCCCAGACCAGGGGGAACTGCGGCGGTGGCAGCGGAAGACCCAGCCGGGACAACTCGTCCAGGCTCGCCTCCCGGACGGCCCGGGGATCGGGAGCGGGTACGCGCACGGTCAAGCCCCTGTCTGCTCACCTCGGCTCGTCGCCGGCCGATCCCCCCTGGCCTGGGAGGATAGCGGCTCCGGCCGGGCCGGCACCATGGCCGGTCCCGGTCAGCCGATCCGCTCGACGACCAGTGGCGTCGCGTCCGGCGCGTCCGGCGCGATCCGCACCGCGCGGCGCGCCTCGGCCAGCGCGGCGGGCATCCGCTCGGCGTGCTCGGCCCGCAGCTCGAACAGCGGGTCGCCGACACGTACCCGGTCACCGCGGCGCTTGTGCAGCACCACGCCGGACGGGATGCTCACCGGGTCCTCCTTGCGGGCCCGGCCCGCGCCGAGCCGCCAGGCGGCCACCCCGATCGCGTACGCGTCGACCTCGGCGACCCAGCCGTCCTCGGTCGCGGTGACCAGCTCGACCTCGTTCGCCGTGGGCATCGGGGCGTCCGGGTCACCGCCCTGCGCCCGGATCATCGTGCGCCAGGCGTCCATCGCCCGCCCGTCGCGCAGCGCGGCGGCCGGGTCGGCGTCCGGCAGGCCGGCCGCGTCGAGCATCTCCCGGGCCAGCGCCAGCGTCAGCTCCACCACGTCGGCCGGGCCGCCACCGGCGAGCACCTCCACCGACTCGGTCACCTCGACCGCGTTGCCCACTGCGAGGCCGAGCGGGGTGGACATGTCGGTGAGCAGGGCGACGGTCCGTACGCCGTGCGCGCCGCCCAGCTCGACCATGGTGCGGGCCAGCTCGCGGGCGTCGTCGACGTTCTTCATGAACGCGCCGGAGCCGACCTTCACGTCGAGCACCAGCGCGCCGGTCCCCTCGGCGATCTTCTTGCTCATGATCGAGCTGGCGATCAGCGGGATCGCCTCGACCGTGCCGGTGACGTCGCGCAGCGCGTACAGCTTGCGGTCGGCCGGGGCGAGCGCGTCGCCGGCCGCGCAGATCACCGCGCCCACGTCGCGGAGCTGGGCGATGAACTCGTCGTTGGTGAGCGCCGCCCGCCAGCCCGGGATCGACTCCAGCTTGTCCAGCGTGCCGCCGGTGTGGCCGAGGCCCCGGCCGGACAGCTGCGGCACCGCCGCGCCGCACGCGGCCACGAGCGGGGTCAGCGGCAGGGTGATCTTGTCACCGACGCCGCCGGTGGAGTGCTTGTCCACCGTCGGCCGGGACACCGGCGACAGGTCGAGCCGCTCGCCGCTGGCGATCATGGCGGCGGTCCACCGGGCGATCTCCGGCGCGGTCATGCCGCGCAGCAGGATCGCCATGGCCAGCGCCGACATCTGCTCGTCGGCGACCAGACCCTTGGTGTACGCGTCGACCACCCAGTCGATCTGCCCGTCGCTCAGCACACCCCCGTCCCGCTTCGCCCGGATGACGTCAACCGCCGTAAAAGCACTCACTTCTCAAGATCCAATCAATTTGATCGCGCGTGGCCGCACCGACCCGCGAACGGTGACCAGGTCCGGCCGGGGCCGACCGTGCCCGGCGGAGGGATCAAGCCTGACCGCCCGGAGCCGGGCACGGTCGGCCCCGGCCCCAACCGCAACCCCAGCTCAACCCCAGCGAACCGGAATCTCCGTAGGCGGCTCACCCTCACCAGCCCAGAAGATCGTCCCCGAGGCGTCCACCACAACCACGCGCGGCGTCCGCGCCAGCCCCCACGCGATCGCCTCGGCCGGGTCGTCCCAGGTCGAGCCCTCCTCCAGCACGCCGGTCTCGGCGTCCTCGGTCTCACCGGACGACCGCTCCCAGTACGTCGTCCAGACCTGCTGCCCGGCCGACAGGTCGGGGTGCACGAACACGGTGCCCCGGCCCCGCCAGGCGGCCAGCCGGTCCGGCACCACAGGCACCGGATGCTCGCCGGTCACCGCCTCGATGTCGGCCACGTCGAACGCGTGCGGCAGCAGCTCGGCCATCCGCAGCGGCCCGCCCTTCGCCTCGACCAGGCACTCCGGCCCGCCCTGTTCCCAGAGCAGCTGCCGGCACCTGCCGCACGGCATCAGCGGCTCACCGGTGGCGTCGACGCAGGACAGCGCCACGATCCGGCCACCGCCGGTCGCGTGCAGCTGCGAGACCACGCCGCACTCGGCGCAGAGCGTGACGCCGTAGCCGGCGTTCTCCACGTTGCAGCCGACCACGACGCGACCGTCGTCGACGAGCGCGGCGGCACCCACCGGGAACTTCGAGTACGGCACGTAGGCGTGCCGCATGACCTCGGTGGCGGCGGTACGCAGCCGCTCCCAGTCGATCTCCATCACGACTCCCATTCTGCCCAATTCAACGCCGATCGGTCGCGGACGCGGCCGGAGACGACGGTGCCCGGCGGGTCGCCCCGCCGGGCACTGTGTCGCGTGGGCGGTCAGCCCTTGATGTACGGCTTGCCGTCGGCGGCCGGCGCCCGGACCTTGCCGACCAGCCCGGCCACGGCCAGGATCGTCGCCAGGTACGGCAGCATCGCCAGGAACTGGCTCGGGATGCTGCTGCCGATCGCACCCAGGTAGGTGGCGAGCTGGTCGGCGAAGCCGAAGAACAGCGCCGCGAGCAGCGCACCGGTCGGGCTCCACCGGCCGAAGATCAGCGCGGCCAGGGCGATGAAGCCCTTACCGCCGATCATGTTCTTGGTGAACGAGTAGAGCGCCAGCGTGTACGAGGCGCCGCCGACGCCGGCCACCAGACCGGCCAGGATCACGTTGCGGTAGCGCAGCCGCAGCACCTTCACGCCCAGCGTGTCCGCCGCGGTCGGGTGCTCGCCCACCGAGCGGGTCCGCAGGCCCCACCGGGTACGGAACAGCGCCAGGTGGATGACCAGCACCAGCAGCAGACCGAGGTAGAGGAAGATGTTGCCTCGGAACAGCGCCGGACCGAGCAGCGGGATGTCGGACAGCAGCGGGATCTCCCAGTTGCTGAACCGGGGCGCGCTGTTGTACTTCGCCGCGTCGGTCTGCATCAGCCGCTCGTAGAGGAAGCCGGTGATGCCGACCGCGAGCAGGTTGAGCACGATGCCCATGACCACCTGGTCGACCAGGTAGCGGATGGAGAACACGGCCAGCAGGAACGAGATGAACGCGCCGCCGATGGCGGCGGCCACCAGGCCCACCCAGACGCTGCCGGACATGCTGCCGAACAGCGCACCGGAGAACGCGCCCATCAGGAGCTGGCCCTCGATCGCCACGTTCACCACGCCGGAACGCTCGCAGAGCACACCGGCGAGCGCACCGAAGATCAGCGGAAGGGCCAGGATGAACGTGCCGCGGACGACGTTCACCAGCGGCATGAAGTTGCGCCCCTCGGGCGCGGCGGAGACCTGCCAGCACAGGAAGCTCAGCACGAAGGCGACCAGCCCGGCGCCGAGCAGCAGCATGAACCAGCGCTTGGGCACACCGGCCAGCAGCGCGCCCCCGGCCGCGGCGGTGATCAGCCCGAACAGGATCGCGCCGACCGTACCGTTGATCTCCAGGGCGGCCCCGCCCTCGGTCTCGCTGAGCGTGAACCGCGCGTGCTGGTCGGTCGCGAGCGCGCCGAACAGCACCGCCGCGAGCACACCGAGCGCCAGCAGGACCGCGCCGATCTTCCGGTTACGGGTCCAGAAACCCTCGTCGACCGCGGTAACGGCGACCTCGGGGACAGCGGTGGTGGACATGCTCACCAGCCCTTCGCGAGGCTCGTCTGCAACCGGGCGGCGCGGGCCGCCCGGAGCTGGAAGATCGTCTTCACCAGGGCAGGCGCGGCGATGAAGATGACGATGAGCGCCTGGAGCACGGTGACCAGTTCCAGCGAGATGCCGGAGTAGGACTGCATCCGGTTGCCGCCGGCCTGGAGCGCGCCGAACAGCAGTGCGGCCAGGAGGACGCCCCACGGCTTCACGCGGCCGAGCAGCGCGACCAGGATGCCGTCGAAGCCGATCTGGGCGATCACCAGCGGGGTCAGCGCGGTGGCGGTGGTGCCGAGCACCATGGTCGAGCCGCCGAGACCGGCAAGCATGCCGGCGAACACCATCACCAGGACGTACGTCTTGGTGACGCTGATGCCGGCGGTCCGGGCCGCGTCCGGGTTCGCGCCCACGGCCCGCAGCTCGAAGCCGAGCGTGGAGCGGTTGAGCAGCCAGGCGATGAACCAGGTGGCCGCCACCGCGAGCAGGATGCCGGCGTGCACCCGCAGGTCGTCGCCGAGCAGGCGGGGCAGCTGCGCGGTGGACTCGACCGGCTTGCTGATCGCGTCCGACCGGTTGGGGTTCTGCACCCCGTTCTGAACGATGATCCAGGACAGGAAGTAGACCGCCACGTAGTTGAGCATGATCGTGTTGATCACCTCGTGCGCGCCCGCCCGTGCCTTCAGGATGCCGGGGATGAAGCCCCAGAGCGCGCCGCCGAGCGCACCGGCGATCAGCGCCACCAGCAGGTGCAC
Source organism: Micromonospora sp. WMMA1947 (assembly GCF_027497355.1). Taxonomy (NCBI): domain Bacteria; kingdom Bacillati; phylum Actinomycetota; class Actinomycetes; order Micromonosporales; family Micromonosporaceae; genus Micromonospora; species Micromonospora sp. WMMA1947. Next base: position 1,186,745 of record NZ_CP114909.1, read on the forward strand.
GACGGGCGGCAGCGGCAGCGCGAAGCCGGCCACGGCGGCCAGGATGACGGCGATCGTCGCCTGGCCCTGGGCGCCGATGTTGAACAGGCCGCCGCGGAAGGCCAGCGCCACCGACAGACCGGTGAAGACGAGCGGCGCGGCGTAGGTGAGCGTCTCCGAGATCGGGCTCAGGGCGGCGGTGAAGCCGACCGCTTCCGGGTCGAAGATCGCGCCCTTGAACAGGTTCGCGTACGCCTCGCTGACCACCGTCCAGCTGGCGTTCAGCGCGTCCGAGGGGCGAGCCGTGATGTAGCTGTAGGTGGCGAGCACCTCCGGGTCGGACACGATGATCAGCACCGCGCCGACCACCATGGCCAGCAGCACCGCGAGCACCGTCACGGTGAACGTGTTGGCCGCCCAGAGGTTGTCCAGGAACATCCGGCCCATGCCGGGACGGGACTCCCCGGCCGGCTCCGGCCTCTTCGCGGTCGCGGTGGCGGGCACCGTCTGCTCGGTGTCACCGGCCGGCTGCGTCGGCGTCGCCCGGGCCTCGCTCAGCGACTCCTGCGCCTCGGTCGCCGGTTCCTTGTCCGGCGAGCCCGAGACGGGGTTCGGGTTGGTCATGCCTCGTCCTCGTTGCCAGGGCCGTCCTCGGTCACGGTGGCGGCGTCCGGGGTGGCGGCGTCCGGGGTGATACCGGCCATCAGCAGGCCGATCTCCTCGCGCGGGGTGTCCGGGCCGACGATGCCGATGATCCGGCCGCGGTACATGACCGCGATCCGGTCGGCCAGGCCGATCACCTCGTCCAGTTCGCTGGAGACCACCATGACCGCGGTGCCGATGTCCCGCTCGCGGATGACCCGGCTGTGGATGAACTCGATCGAGCCGACGTCCACGCCCCGGGTGGGCTGGGCGGCGATGAAGAGCTTCAGCGGCCGGGACAGCTCCCGGGCCACGATCACCTTCTGCTGGTTGCCGCCGGAGAGCGTGCCGACCGCCGCGTCGGCCGAGGAGGTGCGGACGTCGAACTGCTCGATCCGCTCCCGCGCCGACTTGGCGATGGCGTCGGGCTTCAGCGACAGGCCCTTGCCGAACGGCGGCCGGTCGTAGATGTCCAGCACCAGGTTCTCCGCCACGGAGAACTCCTTGACCAGGCCGTCCACGCTGCGGTCCTCCGGCACGTAGCCGACGCCGGCGCGGAGCACCTTTTTGGTCGACCAGCCGTGCGTCGGCTCGCCGTCGAGGCTGATCGTGCCGGCGAGCACCGGGCGCAGGCCCATGATCGCCTCGATCAGCTCGGTCTGGCCGTTGCCCTGCACGCCCGCCACGCCGAGCACCTCGCCGGCGTGCACGGTGAGGTCGACGCCGTCGACCGCGCGTACCTGCCGGTCGTCGTCCACGACCAGGCCGGAGACCTCCAGGACCGGCTTGCCGGGGGTGGCCGGTTTCTTGTCCACTGTCAGCCGGACGCTGCGGCCCACCATCAGCGCGGCCAGTTCGTCCCGGCTGGCGCTCGGCTCGGCGGTGCCGACGGTCTTCCCGCGCCGGATCACCGTGATCCGGTCGGCGATCGCCTTCACCTCGCCCAGCTTGTGGGTGATGAACACGATCGACTTGCCGGCGGCCTTGAGCGACCGCATGACGGTGAGCAGTTCCTCGGTCTCCTGCGGCGTGAGCACGGCCGTGGGCTCGTCGAGGATCAGCAGGTCGACGTCGCGGGTGAGGGCCTTGACGATCTCCACCCGCTGCTGGATGCCGACCGGCAGGTCCTCGATCACCGCGTCCGGGTCGACCCGCAGGTTGTACCGCTCGGACACCTCGGCGACCTCACGCCGGGCCCGCCGCCGGTCGAGGATGCCGGCGAACGGCCCCCTGACCTGCTCGGCGCCGAGCATCACGTTCTCGGCCACGGTGAAGACCGGCACCAGCATGAAGTGCTGGTGCACCATCCCGATCCCGGCGGCGATCGCGTCCGACGGACCCTTCAGCTTCAGCGGCTTGCCGTCGACCAGGATCTCGCCCTCGTCCGGCTGGTAGAGGCCGTAGAGCACGTTCATCAGGGTCGACTTGCCGGCGCCGTTCTCGCCGAGCAGGGCGTGGATCTCTCCAGGCTCCACCGTCAGGTCGATGTGGTCGTTGGCGACCAGATCACCGAACCGTTTGGTGATGCCGCGCAGTTCGAGTCTCAGCGCAACCTCCTGGAGTGCGAGCGATGGTGCAGCGTAGCGATCTGCCGCGCCGCCACCGCGCCGGGTGGGGGTGTGAGGGGATTCAAGGTGATCGGCCGCCCCGGCGCTGGGGTGCGGACCCCGTTGCGCCGGGACGGCCGGATCGTCATGCCTGGTGCCCGCCGGCCCCCGCTGCCGATGATCGCACTGTGGGGACCGGCCGGACGGTCACTTGGTCGGCTGGGCCTTCGAGGTGACGGTGATGGTGCCGGCGGCGATGTCCGCCTTGATCTTGTCGACCTCGGCCTTCAGGTCCGCCGGGACCTTGCTGTCGAAGTCGTGGTACGGCGCGATCGAGACGCCGTTGTTGGCGAGCGTGCCCACGAAGCCCGGGGTGGACGCCAGCTTCTCGCCACCGGCGGCCTTCAGCGTGGCCTCCTTGACGGCGTCCGGGATGTTCTTGACCACGGTGGTCAGGATCGCCGCGCAGTCCGGGGTGCTCTCGCAGCCGTCGATGTCGACCCAGACGACCGAGTACTTGCCGCCCGAGGCCTTGGCCGCGGAGGTGGTGCCCAGACCGGCGCCACCGGCGACCGGCATCACGATGTCGGCGCCCTGCGCGACGAGCGCGTCGGAGACCTTCTTGCCCTCGTCCTGCTTCTCGAACGAGTTGGCGAAGGAGCCCTTCTGGGCGGCCTTGTCCCAGCCCAGCACCTGGACGTTCTTGCTCTTGGCCTTGTTGTAGTACGCCACGCCGTCGGCGAAGCCGTCCATGAAGATGGTGACCGGCGGGATCGGCAGGCCGCCGTAGGTGCCGACCTTGCCGGACTTACTCATCCCGGCGGCCAGGTAGCCGGCCTGGAACCCGGCCTGCGCGGTGTCGAACTGCATCGGGTAGACGTTCGACACACCCGGGTTGGCGTCGACGATCGCGAACTGCTGGTTCGGGTTCTTCTCAGCCGCGGCCTTGGTGGCGTCCGACATCAGGCCACCGACGGCCAGGATGAAGTCGCACTTCTGGTTGACGAACCCGGTCAGGTTGACCTCGTAGTCCGCCTCGGCCTTCGACTGGACGTACTTGATGTCGATCTTGTCGTTCTCCTTCTGCGCCTCCTGCAGGCCCTTCCAGGCCGAGGCGTTGAAGGACTTGTCGTCGACGCCGCCGACGTCGGTCACCATGCAGGCGCTGAACTTCTTGCCGCCGTCGCCGCCGGCGTTGTTGTCGTCGTCCGGAGCCTCACCACAAGCGGCAGCGCCCAGCACGAGTCCACCCGCCGCAATGACGGAGGCAATCCGCATCCCACGCACAGAGCGCAAGACGTCTCCTTCCCCTTGCACCCCGCGTCGTGCGCGGTGTGCAGCCCTTTCGCCGGCCTGCGGTGTGCCGCCGGCGTCCCACGTTACGGACGGGAGCGTACGCCCGCGCCCACCCACCGGCCGACAATCGTGCACGACTGTTGAGCGTCCGTTACCCCGGCGTAACCCTTGGGTGGGGCACGTCACTTCTCCGGCCGGTAGGCGTGCGCGGTGGTGTCGCGAACGTCCGTTTTCCCGAGCTTCCCCGACTCGCGGCGAACTAACGCCAGAACACCGCGACGGCCGCGTTGACCAGCGTCAACCCGACGATCGCGAGGAAGTGGCCACGGTTGACGGTCTCCCGCTTACGGGAGAAGAAGACCATGACGAAGATGAGCAGCGCGAGCACCAACTTGGTAACAAGTTTCGCCGGGGCGGGCTCGTCCCCGTCGCGCAGCGGAGCGGACAGCCCGATGCCGGTGAGCACCTGGATGATCGCGCCCCAGAGCATGGCCGCGTTGATGCGCAGCTTGCCGGTGACGTACTGGGCGATCCCGCCGCCGAGCAGCAGCGCGAAACCGATCAGATGGACGTAGAGAAGAATCAGTCGAAGAGCTTCCACGCGCCCCATCCTCTCCCATCAACGACGCAACGTAGTAGTCACCCCGCCGACCTGCCGTCATACCGTGACCACCCTCCCCCGCGATCTTGCAGTTTCCGCCCCGGCATCCGGGACGAAAGCCGCGCGACACGGGCCGGAACCGCAAGATCGCGGGGTGGGGACAGGGGTCAGCGGAGGCGCCAGACCTGGAACGTGGGGCCCTCGGCCGGGAGGGTCACCGTGCCCTCGGCGTCGGGGTGGAGGGCGGGGGCGTTGCCGTAGACGTTGTCTGCGGCGCCCACGCCGGTCAGGCGGACCGGGGTGCCTGCGGCGCGTCTCGCCAGCACCAGCACCGTCGACGTGGCCGACTCGCGCAGGAAGACGAGCGTGTCCGCGTCGGCGTGCACCCACCGCAGGCCGCCGTGCCGCAGCGCCGGCTCGTCGCGGCGCAGCGTCAGCAACGACCGGTACGCCTCGAACGTGCGCCGGTCCCAGCTCTGGGGCCGGTGCCACGGCATCGGGGTACGCGAGCCCTCCCCGTTCGTACCGGTCAGGCCCAGCTCGTCCCCGGCGAACACCACGGGCGTACCGGGCATGGTGGCGAGCAGTCCGGCCGCGACCTCCTGCCGGGCCGCGTCGCCGACCACGGTGCGGATCCGGGCCGAGTCGTGCGAGCCGAGCAGCTGCCACGAGTGCGTGTACGACCGCCAGGACACCAGCGACCGGTACGTGTTCATGGTGGCGAGCACCGCGCCCGCGTCGCGCCGCCGTACCCCGCCCGGGGTGCCGAGGAAGTTCGGCACCGGGTCGTCGCCGTGGCGCAGCCAGGACCAGACCGGGTCGGTGAAGCCGACGTAGTTCATCGTCCCGTGCCAGCCGTCGCGGTCCAGGTCACCGGTGTGGTCGTGGCCGTGCTCAGCGAGCAGCAGCCCGTCCGGCCGGGTATCGGCGACCACCTCGCGCAGCAGCCGCGCCACCTCGTGGGTGTACGCGTCCGCACCCCGCCGCCCGGTCATGTTCGCCACGTCGACCCGCCAGCCGTCCAGCCCGTACGGCGGGCGCAGCCAGCGGCGCAGCAGCGAGTCCTCGGCGGTGGCGAACCGGCGGCGCAGTTCCTTGCTGCCCCAGTTCAGCTTCGGCAGCGACTTCACCCCGTTCCACGACTCGTAGTCCGAGCCGGGCAGGTCGAAGTAGTACAGGTCGCGCTCCGGCGCGTGCACGTCGGAGACGGCGGCGGTGAACCAGTCGTGGGCGTCGCCGGTGTGGTTGCTGGTGATGTCGCCCAGCAGCCGCCAGCCCCGGGCGTGCACCGCGTCGGCGAGCCGGGCCAGCGCCGCGTCGCCGCCGAGCAGCGGGTCGACGGTGTCGAAGCTCGACGCGTCGTACCTGTGGTTGGAGCGGGCCGGGAAGACCGGCGTGAGGTAGACGGTGTTGACGCCGAGCCGGTCCAGGTGGTCCAGGTGTTCGGTGACGCCGTCGAGGTCGCCGCCGTAGAACTGGCGGGGCGTCTCCGGGCCGCGACCGATGACCGGGGTGTCCCAGTCGCATCCGATGGCCCAGTCCGGCACGGTCCGGCCGTCGGCGGCGGCCGAGCGGGCGAACCGGTCCGGGAAGATCTGATAGATCACCGCGTCGCGGGCCCAGGCCGGCGGCGGGGCGTAGCTGACCAGCTTGAAGTCGCCGTTGTCCGGCACGTCGTGCCCGGCCAGGCCGGCGGCGTTGAGCCAGCGGGTGCCGCGTTCGCCGTCGAGCAGGAAGCGGTAGTTGCTGACCGGGTTGCGGACCTCGACGTCGGCCCGCCACCACACGTCGCCGTTCTCGGTGCGGTCGACCCGCGCCTCGGCGAAGCGCGGCTCGCCGTCGCCGGTGGTGCGGACGTGCACCTGGGAGACGCCGGAGCCGGCCGGCACCCGCACGAAGACGGGGACGGTCTGGCCGAGCGCGGGCTCCTGCTCCGGGACGTAGGTGGCGGAGCCGTCGTGGTGCGGCTGAAGGGACATGGCGCTGCCTTTCGCGTCGTACCGACAGGGAGAGGGGGCGGGCACCCGCCGCGGCCGGTTCACCCGACCGCGGCGGTCCGCCCGAGAACCGCTCCGGTGTACGCCGACACGACGCCCTTGCCGCAGCGTGAGCCGAGGAGGCTCAGCCCTTTACCGCTCCGGAGGTGAGTCCGGAGACGATGTAGCGCTGGAGCAGTTGGAACACCAGCACCGTCGGGATCGCGGTGAGCAGCGTGCCCGCCGCGAACATCCCGAAGTTGTTGTTGCGCTCGCCGGCCACCAGGCCGTACATGCCGACCGCGAGCGTCTTCGCCTCGGGTTCGGTGAGGAACACGTTGGCGATGATGAACTCGTTGATCGACCCGATGAACGCGAGCAGGCCGGTCACCGCCAGGATCGGCGCCACCAGCGGCAGCATGATCCGGAAGAAGACCTGCACGTGCGACGCGCCGTCCATGGTCGCCGACTCGTCCAGCTCCTTCGGCAGCGTGTCGAAGAAGCCCTTCATCAGCCAGGTGTTCGCGCCCAGCGCGCCACCCATGTAGAGCAGGAACAGGCCCCACGGGGTGTTGAACCCGATCGACGGGTAGAGGTCGGTGAGCGTGGTGAAGATCAGGAAGATCGCCACGATCGCCAGGAACTGCGGGAACATCTGGATCAGCAGCAGCGCGAGCAGGCCGACCCGCCGCCCGGCGAAACGCATCCGCGAGAACGCGTACGCCGCGAGCGACGACAGGAAGATCGACGCGAAGCTGGCCACGCCCGCCAGCAGCAGCGAGTTGAGGAACCAGTGGGCGAACGGGGTCTGATCGAACAGGTTCGTGAAGTTCTCCAGCGACGCCCCGGTCGGCAGCAGCTCGGTGGAGGAGAGCGTGCCGAGCGGGTTGAACGCCGCCGAGATCACGAACAGGATCGGGAAGAGGCTGAACGCCACCGCCAGCACTCCGACCACGTGCCGCCAGCCGACCTGCGCGAACCAGCGTCCACGCGACCGGCGGGCCGGCCCGCGGGTGGCAGTGGGTGCGGGCGTCTCCGCGATGGTGGTCACGAGTACACCTCCTCCTGCTTGCGGGTCCGCCGGAAGCTGATCGCCGAGACCGTCGCCACGATCGCGAAGATGAAGATCGAGACGGTGGCGGCCAGGCCGAACTCGGCGCCCTGTGCGCCGAACGCGAGCCGGTACGTGTAGGTGATCAGCAGGTCGGTGGCACCGTTACGCGGGTTGTCCGGCGCGAACGGTCCGCCCTCTGTGGTGAACAGGATCGCGTTGACGTTGTTGAAGTTGAACGCGAACGACGCGATCAGCAGCGGCGAGAGCGCGACCAGCAGCAGCGGCAGGGTGACCGCCCGGAACGACTGCCAGGGCGACGCGCCGTCGACCGAGGTCGCCTCGGTCAGCTCCCGTGGGATGGCCTGCAACGCGCCGGTGGCCACCAGGAACATGTACGGATAGCCGAGCCACAACTGCACCAGCAGCACCGCGATCCGGGCCGACCAGTTGCCGCCGAACCAGTCGACGTTCAGCCCGAACAGGTTGTTGAGCAGGCCGAAGTCGGTGTTGAACATGTCCCGCCAGATCAGCAGCATCGCGAACGACGGCATGGCGTACGGCAGGATCAGCAGCACCCGGTAGAAGTTCGTCCCGCGCATCCGGGGTGAGTGCAGCGCGAGCGCGATGGCCATGCCGAGCAGGAACGTCAGGCCGGTGGAGCCGATCGCGAACGCGAAGTTCCAGGCGAGCGTGCCGAAGAACGGGCCGGAGATGTTCGGGTCGGTGAGTACGGTGCTGAAGTTCTTCAGCCCGACGTTGACCTTCCAGCCCTGGGCGAGGCGCTCGCCGTCGGCGGCGACGAAGGAGCCGGACTTCTCGTCGGCGGTCCACGTCTTGCCGGTCTCGCTGTCCTTGACGCAGTCGCACCCGGCGTCGTACGCCCGGACGGCCTTGCCCTCGTACGCCCGGGTCAGGCCGTTGGAGCGGATGGCGCCGTCGTCGGTGGGCACGATCAGCGCGGTGATCGCGTCGCTGCGACCGCTGGCCTGCCCGATGTTCAGCAGGGTGTAGCCGTCCGCGGCGGTGATCTTGCCGCTGAGGCTGCTCACGTCCACGTCGGCGGCGTCGAGCTTGCGCAGCCCGTCCGCGTCGCCGGCGAAGACCTCCTTGGTCTTCGGGTCGCTGAGCAGGAAGATCAGCGAGCCGGTTGCCGGGTCGCCCTTCGTGGCGATGGTGAGGTTGTACTCGGTCGAGCCGGGCACCTGCTTCACCGACGAGGTCTGCACGGCGACGATCGCCTCGTCCTTGCTGCCGCGGTGGCCGTCGCCGAAGTTCGTGAACGCGGTGCTCGCGGTGTAGAGCACCGGGAAGACCTGGAACGCGATCAGGAACAGCGTGCCGGGGACGAGGTACTTGGCCGGGATGTGCCGGCGGCTCAGGTAGAGGTAGAACAGGGCGGCGGTGGTGACCGCCAGGACGCCCAGCGCGAGCCAGTGTTCGGCCTCGATGAGCGGGAAGGCCGCCCAGATCGCGATCCCGGCCACCAGGCCGAGCAGGACCACCTTGACGACGAGGCCGGTCGCGGTGATCGGCGCGTGTTGCCGCGCGGTACGGGACGTGCGCGGGAGCCCACGGCGTACGGGCTCCCGGCCCGGGGCCTGCGGTGCAGACCCCGGGCCGGACAGCGGCGTGCTCATTACTTGATCTGACCCTGGATGGTCTTGCCGGCGGCCGTGATCGTCTTGGCCGGGTCGGCGCCGCCGATGATGGCGGCCTCCGCCTTGCCGAACGGGTCCCAGATCGCGGCCATGGCCGGGATCGCCGGGAGCACCTGGCCGTTCTTGCCGGCCTCGGAGAACTTGGCCAGGTCCGGGTCCTCGCCCTTGACCTGGTCGAAGGCGGCGGTCAGCGCCGGCGGGCGCGGCTCGGCCTTGTACAGCGCGACGGCCAGCTCGGGCTTGGTCACGTAGTTGGTGACGAACTCCTGGGCCAGGGCCTTGTTCTTGCCCTTGGAGGCCACGTAGAACGCCTGGACGCCCACGAACGGCTGGGCCTCCTTGCCGCCGGCGAAGCCGGGGACCGGGGAGATGTCGTACGCGATGTTGGCCTTCTTCGCGTCGGCCACGGCCCACGGGCCGGAGACCAGGAACGCGCACTTCTTGCCGGTGAAGGTGGCGATGGAGTTCTCGCCGGTGATGGAGCGCTTCAGCGCACCCTCGCCCTTCTCACCCAGCTTGGCGATCTTCTGGAAGGCAGCGATCGACTCCGGCTTGCCCACGCCCAGGTCCTTCGGGTCGTAGTCGCCGTTCGCCGCGGTGCCGAACAGGTAGCCGCCGCCCGAGGTGTAGAGCGGGTAGATGTGGTACGCGTCGCCGTTCTGGCCGGACTGCAGGCACAGGATCTCGCTGGCCTTCTTCTCCGCCTTGAGCTTCTTGCCGGTGGCGACGAGGTCCTCGATCGTCTTCGGCGCCTCGGGGGCCAGCTCGGTGTTGCGGATCAGCGCGACGTTCTCGGTGGCGTAGGGCACGCCGTAGAGCTGGCCGTTGAACGTGACGGCCTTGATCGCGGTCTCGTTGAAGCCGGACTTCTGCTCGGCCGCGAGCTGCACCGGGTCGATGGCGCCGTTCTGGACCAGGTTGCCGATCCAGTCGTGCGCGCCGACCACGACGTCCGGGCCGCTGCCCTGCTGCGAGGCGGTGACGAAGTTGGTCTGCAGGTCCTTGGAGACGGCCTGGACCTCGACGGTCACGCCGTTCTCCTTGCCGAACTCCTCGGCGAACGGCTTGAGGGCGGCCGTGCGCTTGTCGTCGGCCCAGATGACCAGCTTGCCGCCGGTCGCCTTGGACTCGCCGGCGGCCGGCTTGTCGTCGCTGCCGCTGTCACCACAGCCGGAGGCGGCGAGCGCCAGGCCGAGGACGGCGACCACACCCGCGGTACGGATGCGCATCGGTACTCCTGTCGTCATGGCGGCCCGCCGGGGGAAGGGCGGCCCGCCAGTGGAAACCTCTGAAAGTTCTTGCTGACCGGCGCCGAGATGCTGCGCCGCTGCTCTCGCATGTTGCGGGGACGTTAGCAAGAGGTTGCAGAGAATGGAAGGGCTTGCAGAAGTGTACGCAAGACTTTGCCGTTGGGCTAAAGTGCCGCACATGCGCGCTCGACTGTCCGACATCGCCCAACAGGCTGAAGTCAGCGAGGCCACGGTGTCGCGGGTGCTCAACGACCGCCCCGGCGTGGCCCCCGAGACCCGGCAGGCGGTTCTCACCGCCCTCGATGTACTCGGCTACGAACGTCCCGCCCGGCTGCGCAAGCGCAGCGCCGGACTGGTCGGCTTGGTCGTGCCGGAGCTGGACAACCCGATCTTCCCGGCGTTCGCCCAGATCATCGAGTCCGCGCTCGCCCCCACCGGCTACACACCGGTGCTCTGCACGCAGACCCCGGGCGGCGTCCGCGAGGACGAGTACGTGGAGATGCTGCTGGACCGGCAGGTCTCCGGCATCGTCTTCGTCTCCGGCCTGCACGCCGACACCGCGGCGGACCACGACCGCTACCGCACGCTGCTAGCCCGGCCGCTGCCGATCGTCATGATCAACGGGTACGCCCCGGGCATCCCCGCGCCGTTCGTCTCCTGCGACGACAGGGAGTCCGCCGAACTCGCGGTCGCCCACCTCGTCGCGCTCGGACACCGCCGGATCGGCCTGATCACCGGCCCGGACCGGTTCGTGCCGGTGCAGCGCAAGGTCGCCGGCTACAAGGCCGCGATGGGGCGGCTCACCGACATCACCTCCGACGAGCTGGCCGAGCTGACCGAGCTGTCGCTGTTCGGCGTCGAGGGCGGCGAGGCCGCCGCCGGCCGGCTGATCGAGCGCGGCGTGACCGGGCTCGTCTGCGGCTCGGACCTGATGGCGCTCGGCGCGATCCGGGCCGCCCGCCAGCGCGGGCTGTCGGTGCCCGGCGACATCTCCGTGGTCGGGTACGACGACTCCCCGCTGATGGCGTTCACCGACCCGCCGCTGACCACAGTGCGCCAGCCGGTCGCCGCCATGGCGGTGGCAGCGGTGCGGGCCCTGGTCGACGAGATCAACGGGCACCCCTCACCGAACTCCGAGTACCTGTTCCGGCCCGAGCTGGTCGTGCGTGGCTCCACCGCGGTGACCCGCCCCGCCGACCCCCCGAAGCGCCAGCGCCCCGCCACCCCCACCCCGCCCCTCCCCATCCCCGCCTGACCCCCGCGCCCCTCCCCTTCCCCCTCTCCTCCGCACCCTCCCCGCACCCCTCCCCGCCTCCCGGTTGATCAAGGAGTTCGCGTCCAAGTCGACCTCCCTCCCGGACACAAACCCCTTGATCACCGCCCCGGTCCAGCTCGACCCTCGACGCGTCGATCATGAAGTTGACGGCGACAAATCGGACGCCAATCACCGCCAACCTCATGATCACGCCACCCCGGCCGCGCCTACTGCGCGCGCACCCCTCCCCGTTGATCAAGGGGTTTGTGTCGGGGTTGATCTCCACTTGGGACACAAACTCCTTGATCACCGACCGCGGCGGCGGGTCGGTCCGGCAAGAGGCGGCCGGGTCGGGATGGCGATCATGAGGTTGGCGGGGGTTGGGGTCCGGAATGTCGGGGTTAACTTCATGATCGACTTCGAAGTGCGGAGGCGGCCGGAGGTGGCGGGTGTGGGTGTCTCGGGATTCGGGAGAGGGCTCTGGGGTGACGGCGGGTGATGGCTGTCATTTCTTGCGCAAGGAATGCTTGACTCTTGCAGGGCCGTGGCGGCATCCTTCTCAGACACCCTGCGCCGCACCAGAAGCCGCCACAGAACGGGATCGACAGCGATGACCTCCGCCCCCAGCACCACCCCACGCACCGCCGACGACGACTGGTGGCGGTCCGCTGTTGTCTACCAGGTGTACGTCCGCAGCTTCGCCGACGCGAACGCCGACGGTGTGGGTGACCTCCAGGGCATCCGGCAGCGCCTGCCGTACCTGCGCGATCTCGGCGTGGACGCGCTCTGGCTGACGCCGTTCTACACCTCGCCGCAGGTCGACGCCGGCTACGACGTGGCCGACTACCGGGACGTCGACCCGCTGTTCGGCAACCTGACCGACTTCGACGAGATGATCACCGACGCGCACGCGCTCGGCCTGCGGATCATCGTGGACATGGTGCCGAACCACACCTCCAGCGCGCACCCGTGGTTCACCGCGGCGCTCGCCGCCGGACCCGGTTCGCCGGAGCGGGAGCGCTACCTGTTCGCCGACGGCAGGGGCGAGCAGGGCGAACTGCCGCCGAACGACTGGGAGAGCATCTTCGGCGGCCCGGCGTGGACGCGCGTGGTCGACGGCCAGTGGTACCTGCACCTGTTCGACCCGGCCCAGCCCGACCTGAACTGGCGACACCCGGAGGTGCGGGCCGAGTTCGAGGACGTGCTGCGCTTCTGGCTGGACCGGGGCGTGGACGGCTTCCGGATCGACGTGGCGCACGGCATGATCAAGGCCGAGGGCCTGCCGGACGTCGGCTTCAACTCGATGACCACCGGCCAGCGCCAGTCCGAGCTGCTGGGCAAGGGCCGGCTGCCGTACTTCGACCAGGACGAGGTGCACGACATCTACCGCGCCTGGCGGCCGATCCTGGACAGCTACCCGGGCGGCCGGATGGCCGTGGCCGAGGCGTGGGCCGAGACGCCGCAGCGGCTGGCCCGCTACATCGGCCCGGACGAGCTGCACCAGGCGTTCAGCTTCGACTTCCTCGACGCCACCTGGTCGGCCGACTCGTTCCGCAAGGTGATCGACACGGCGCTGGCGGAGTCCACGATCGTGGGCGCGCCGACCACCTGGGTGCTCTCCAACCACGACCGGCAGCGGCACGTCACCCGGTACGGCGACGGCGAGGTCGGCCTGCGCCGCGCCCGCGCCGCCGCGCTGCTGATGTTCGCGCTGCCCGGCTGCGCGTACGTCTACCAGGGCGAGGAACTGGGCCTGCCGGAGGTGCTGGACCTCCCCGACGAGCTGCGTCAGGACCCGGCGTTCCGGCGTACCGGGGAGAGCCGGGACGGCTGCCGCGTGCCGATCCCGTGGGGCGGCGAGCTGCCCCCGTACGGCTTCGGGCCGGAGGGCAGCGAGCGGAGCTGGCTGCCGGCGCCGGCGACCTGGCGGTCGCTGTCGGTGGCCGCCCAGACCGGTGCCGCCGGGTCGACGCTGGAGCTGTACCGGGCCGCTCTGCGCATCCGGCACGAGCACCCCGCGCTGGCCGGCCTGGACGGCATCACCTGGCTGGAGACCGAGCCCGGCGTTCTGGCGTTCCGCCGCACCGCCGGGGACGCCGAGGTGACGTGCGTGGTGAACATCAGCGGCGCCGCCGTGACGGTGAGCGGCCACGGCCGCCCGCTCGTCGCCAGCGCCGACCTCACCGAGCGGGGCGACGGGTACGTCCTGCCGGTGGACGCGGCTGCGTGGTTCGAACGGCGCTGAGCCGGGTAACCCGCCAACGACCTGGCCGTCCGTTGTGCCCCGCGCCGACGGGCGGCTGGGCTGCCGACCCCTTGTGGTGGGGGGTGAGGTGGCCCCGGCCCCTCGGGATGCGCTCCCGGGGGGCCGGTGTCCATCGGGGAGCACGGGGTACCACCGGGGGATGACCGCACACGTGGCGCAGTACACCCTCGACGTCACCGACCTGGAACTGATGGCCCGGTTCTGGTCCGCCGCCCTCGGCTACACCGTCTCCCAGGGCGGCGACGGCAACGCGAAGCTGTATCCGCCGCCCGGCCGGGCGGGCCCGACCGTCTGGTTGCAGGGCTGCGGCACGCCGAAACCGGGCAAGAACCGGCTCCACCTGGATCTGGTCGCCGACGGCGGCCAGGCCGCCGAGGTCGACCGGCTGATCGGACTCGGTGCGCGGCGCGCCGACGTCGGCCAGACCGGCGCGGAAGGCTTCGTGGTGCTCGTCGACCCGGAGGACAACGAGTTCTGCGTGCTCGACGGGCCGCCGCGCTGAGCGTCCTCAGCCGCCCTTGGCGGTGAGCAGTGCGGCGATCCGGGCGAACCCGGCCCGGATCTCCTCCCGGTCGGGCGCCTTCGCCGGCTCGGGCTCCGGCTCACGCTCGGCGGCCAGCTCCAGCTCCTCGTCGATGACGTCCTCGAAGTCGCCGTAGAGGTCCGCCTGGTCGATCTCGGCCGCCTCGTCCTCGGCGGCGATCTGCGCGGCGGCGATCTCGCCGCGGATCTCCTCCGGCGTGAGCGCCGGCAGCAGCGGCTCCACCACCGCCATCAGCTGCTCGTCGGCCACCACCGCCTCGGCGAGCGCCAGCGCGTGCGGTCGCTCGTACGGGCCGCAGACCACCGGCTCCCAGTCGTCCTCGGTGCCGAGCGGGCCGAACGTGATGATCCACGGCAGGCCCCGGATCGGGGAGTCGTCCGGCAGGTCCAGTGTCACGAGTGCGCCCACCGGCCCATCATGGTCGCCACGCGTCGGCCCGGGGAACGCAAACATCGGACTCTCCCCGCTTCGGGGACCACGCTCAGCCACGCGTACCGGCGTCCAGCGCCGCACGGACCAGCGCCACCGCACGCTCCGGCGGGACGCCCAGGCGACGTGCCTCGTCGGCGTACCCGGCCGCGGCCCGCTGCAGCCGGTCGGTGGCGTCGTCCCGGCCGGGGGCCACCACCGTGCCGTGCCGGCCGCGCGTCTCGACCAGCCCGGCGCCCTCCAGTTCCCGGTACGCCCGCGCCACGGTGTTCACCGCCAGCCCCAGGTCGGCGGCGAGCTGCCGCACGGCCGGGAGCCGGGTGCCCACCGGCAGCCGCCCGTCGCCGATGCGCGCGGCGAACTGCGCCCGCACCTGCTCGTACGGCGGCACCGCCGAATCGGCGTCGATCCGGATCCGCGCGCTCATCCCGCTCCTCCCGGCGTCCCCGGTTCGGTTTCCTCGTCGAGCAGGTCGGCCTCCACGTCCACCTCCCGGGCCCCGCCCTCGGCCAGGTCCACCACCCGGCCGTACCGGCTGGTGGCGGCGAGCGCGGCGCCGAACAGCACCAACTGGTTGAGCAGGTAGAGATAGAGCAGCAGGCCCACGGCGGTGGCGACCACGGTGTACGCGGGGTTCCGCTCGGTGCGTACCACGTAGTAACGCCCCACGGTGTTGAGCAGGGTGATCCCGACGGCGATGGTCAGGATCGCCGGACGCAGCCGGCGCCGGCTCATCCGCAGCCGGGGCACTGCGAGCAGCAGCGCGGCGGCGAGCACGGCGTTGACGAGCACGCTCAGCACCGCGCTGATCGTGGTCAGGCCCACCGAGCCGGTGCTGCGCAGCAGGAAGCGCAGCAGCGACTCCAGCGCGTCCACGGCCGCGACCGAGACGAACAGCAGCACGAAGACCGCGACCAGCACGCCCAGGTCGACCAGGCGCCGCACGACCAGGTTGCCGGGCTGCTGGTTGAAGCCGTACATCAGCCGCTGCGAGGAGCGGATCGCCTCCACCCAGCCGATGCCGGTGAAGACCAGGATGACCAAGCCGACCACGCCGACGGTGCCGCTGCTCTCGGCGATCTGCGCCGGGTCGAGGAAGGGCAGGTTCTCCTCCAGGAAGTGCGCCGCGCCGCGGCTGACCTCCTCGTTGTCGCGCAGTACCGCACCGAAGATCCAGTACGCGACGAGCGCGAGCGCGAACACGGCGAAGAAGCCGTAGTACGCGATGGCGGCGGCGAGCCGCCCGGCGAGCAGGTCGGCGTAGAGCGTCCCGGCCCGCCAGACGTGGTCGAAGACCGACGAGCGGCTCCGGGCCGCGTCGATGCGGCGCCCCACCGCCGCCTCGATCCGGCCGAAGACGTTCACCCCGTCATCCTCGCCGATCTCCGCCCGTGACGGAGGTGGCCCGGCCGGTCGGATGTTCAGTGCCGGCCGCCGAGCCGGAAGTCGCGGCGGGGCTGCCACCGGGTCGCCTCGCTGTGCGAGAACAGCGTGAACGCGTCCACCTGGAACAACGCGGAGAAGTCCGCCAGATCCTCGTACGCCTTGTCGAGCACCTCGGGCGGTACGTCCTGCGCCACCGTGACGTGCGGGTGGTACGGGAAACGCAGCTCGCGGCGCAGCTCGGGAGCGGAGTTGATCGCGGCGGCCAGCAGTTCGCACTCGCTGATCCCGGCCGCCACCGCCACGAAGACCACCTGGGTGACCGGGCGGAACGTGCCGGTGCCGCGCAGGTGCAGCGTGAACGGCAGGTGCGCGGCGGCGACCCGGGCCAGGTGCTCCTCGACGGCGGGCAGCGCGCGTACCGGGATCTCGGTGGGCCCGAGGAGGGTGACGTGCGCGGGGACGGCGAGCGGGTCGCCGGCCTCGACCCGGCGGCGGGTGAGCATCCCGCCCCAGGGCTCGGGGACGTCGACAGCGATCCCGATCTGGATCGTGTCCGCGCCGCCCGGCGCCGTGTCACTGCCCGCCACGTCGCGCGCCACCCCTCCGGCCACCGGCTGCGTCACCCGTCTCCGCCCGTCCGGGCCGTTACTCGAACCGCACCGGCGGGAAGAAGCCGACCCGCTCGTACACGTCCCGCAGCGTCCCGGCGGCCACCGCCCGGGCCTTCTCCGCGCCCCGCACGAGCAGCTTGTCGAGCTGGGCCGGGTCGTTGAGGTAGGCGTTCGTGCGTTCCTGGATCGGCGTGACGAACTCCCGCACCACCTCGGCGAGGTCCTTCTTCAGGTCGCCGTAGCCCTTGCCGTCGTACGCGGCGACCAGGTCGTCGATGGACCGGCCGGAGAGCGCGGAGTAGATGGTGAGCAGGTTGGTGATGCCCGGCTTGCCCTCGGCGTCGAAGACGATCTCGCGGCCGGTGTCGGTGACCGCCGAGCGGATCTTCTTGGCCGAGCGGGCCGGGTCCTCCAGCAGGTCGATGATGCCGGCCGGCGAGGACGACGACTTCGACATCTTGGCCGTCGGGTCCTGCAGGTCGGTGATCTTCGCGGTGTCCTTCACGATGTGCGGGGCGGGCACGGTGAAGGTGCGGCCGAACAGCGAGTTGAAGCGCTGCGCCAGGTCGCGGGAGAGCTCCAGGTGCTGCCGCTGGTCCTCGCCGACCGGCACCGCGTTCGCCTGGTAGAGCAGGATGTCCGCGGCCTGGAGGATCGGGTACGTGAACAGGCCGACGCTGGCCCGCTCGCTGCCCTGCTTCTGCGACTTGTCCTTGAACTGGGTCATCCGGCCGGCCTCGCCGAAGCC
The DNA here is from genome assembly GCF_027497355.1 of Micromonospora sp. WMMA1947. NCBI lineage: Bacteria > Bacillati > Actinomycetota > Actinomycetes > Micromonosporales > Micromonosporaceae > Micromonospora > Micromonospora sp. WMMA1947. Next base: position 1,203,987 of record NZ_CP114909.1, read on the forward strand.
GGTGATGCAGCCGAGCACCCAGGCCAGCTGCGAGTGCTCGGGCACCTGCGACTGCACGAACAGCGTGCTGCGTTCCGGGTCCAGGCCGAGCGCGAACAGCTGCGCGGCGGCCACCCGGCTGCGACGCTTGAGCACCTTGGGGTCGTGCCCGGCGGTGATCGCGTGCAGGTCGACGACGCAGTAGTAGGCGTCGTGGCTGTCCTGCAACGCCACCCAGTGCCGCAGCGCGCCCAGGTAGTTGCCGAGGTGGAACGAGTCGGCCGTCGGCTGGATGCCGGAGAAGACGCGCGGGCGGGCGGGTACGTCGGACATGGCGGCAATTCTGTCAGCAAGCCCCGGCGTCCGTCATGACGGGCCGGTGGATCGGGCGGGTACGGGCGGAAGCGGACCGTTCACCTCACGTCGGGGCTCGGGCAGCCGCGCGGCGGAGACCGCCAGGCGGGACACGCGGCGGCCGTCGAGCGTGAGCACCCGCAGCAGCCAGCCCGCCGGATCGGCGGGCACCGATCCGGTGGCCGGGTCGACAGCCACCGGCACCTCGTCGCCCGCCACCGGCAGCCGGCCCAGCGCGGCCATCACGTACCCGCCGACCGTCTCGTACGGCCCGGCGGGCAGCGACACCCCGGTGCGCTCGGCGAAGTCGGTCAGGTTGAGCCGGCCGTCGACGACCGCGGGCAGGCCGGCGGGTTCCGGTTCGAGCGGGCCGTGCCCGTCGTCCCGGATCTCCCCGACCAGTTCCTCGACCAGGTCCTCGCAGGTGACGATGCCGGCCGTGCCGCCGTACTCGTCGACGACCACGGCCAGGTGGTGGCCCTCCCGGCGCATCTCGGTGAGCGCAGCCAGCACGCGCTTGCTGTCCGGCAGGCGTTTCACCTCCCGGATCAGCTCGCCGACCAGCAGCGGCCGGTCCGCGTCCGGACGCAGCAGCACGTCGCGCAGGTGCACCAGGCCGACCACGTCGTCGTGGGTGCCGTCGACCACCGGGTAGCGGGTGTGCGGGTCGGCCCGGACCAGCCGCTGCGCCTGCGCCAGCGGGAGCGCGGCGCTGAGGAAGACCACCTCGGTGCGGGGCACCATCACCTCGCGGACGAGCCGCGCGCCCGCGACCAGCACCTCGTCGATGATCCGCCGCTCGTCCGGATCGAGCAGGGTGTTCGCCGCGACCAGGTCCCGCAGCTCGGCCTCGCTGATCCGCTCCCGCCCGGCGGTGGGGCTGGCCCCGAGCAGGTCGGTGACCAGGCGGGTGGCGCCGTCGGCGCCGCGCACCACGAGACGGGCCACGCTGCGGGCCAGCGGGCCGGGTTCGCGTCGAGGCCGCCCCGACGGTCGCCGCCGGGGCCCGGGACCACCACCCTCCCGCATGAGAAGGATGGTAGACAGCGACCACCGTACGCTCGGGCGAATGTTCGGATCTGTTCAATCGTGGAGGATTATGATGGAATAGAGGAGGGCTCGACTCGACAGCCGCGACACAGTCCCCGGCCGTAGGGTGAGCGCGGGACGGCCGCCGCGGGACGCGGCCCAGGCAGGAGGACCGACGTGAAACTGCTCGTCACCGGCGGCGCCGGCTACATCGGCAGCGTGGTGACCCGGATGCTGCTCGACCACGGCCACCAGGTGACCGTGCTGGACGACCTGCGCACCGGTCACCGGGAAGCCCTCGCCCCCGACGCCACCCACGTCGAGCTGCCGGTGCACGAGGCCGCCCAGGTGCTCACCCCCGACGCCGGGTTCGACGGCGTGCTGCACTTCGCCGCCCTGATCGCCGCCGGCGAGTCGATGATCCGCCCCGAGCTGTACTGGCACACCAACACCGTCGGCTCGATCGCGCTCATCGACGCGGTCCGCGCCGCCCGGGTGCCGCGGATGGTCTTCTCCTCCACCGCCGCCGTCTACGGCAACCCCACCGAGCTGCCCATCCCGGAGACCGCCGTCAAGGCCCCCACCAGCACCTACGGCGCCACCAAGCTGGCCGTCGACATGGCGCTCACCTCCGAGGCGATCGCGCACGACCTGGCCGCCGTCTCGCTGCGCTACTTCAACGTCGCCGGGGCGTACCTGCGCGACGGGCAGGCCATCGGCGAGCGGCACGACCCGGAGACGCACCTCATCCCGATCGCGCTCGACGTGGCCGCCGGCCGGCGGGAGAAGCTCCAGCTGTTCGGCGACGACTACCCCACCGTCGACGGCACCTGCGTCCGCGACTACATCCACGTCGAGGACCTGGCCCGCGCCCACCTGCTCGCGCTCGACGCCGCCACCCCGGGCCGGCACCGCATCTACAACCTGGGCAACGGCAACGGCTTCACCAACCGGCAGGTGGTCGACGTGGTCCGCGAGGTCACCGGGCATCCGGTACCGGTCGAGGTGGCCCCGCGCCGCGAGGGCGACCCGGCCGAGCTGGTCGCGTCCTCCGCGCTGGCCCGCGACGAGCTGGGCTGGACGCCGGCCAAGCCGACCCTGCACGACATGGTCGGCGACGCCTGGGCGTTCTACCGCGAGCACGTGGCGGGCCGGCCCTCATGAGCGTCGCCGACCGCGCCACCGCCGGCTTCCGGCAGCGGTACGGCGCCGAGCCGGCGGGCCGCTGGGCGGCTCCCGGCCGGGTCAACCTGATCGGCGAGCACACCGACTACAACGACGGCTTCGTGCTTCCCTTCGCGCTGCCGCTGCGTACCGTGGTCGCCGCCGCGCCCGCCCCCGACGGGCGCTGGACCGTCTGGTCGGAGCTGGACGACGAGCCGGTCGAGTTCGGCGCGGCGGAGGCCGACGAACCCGGCCGGGTCGACGGGTGGGCCGCCTACGTGGCCGGGGTGGTGTGGGCGCTGCGCGCCGACGGCCACGACGTGCCGGGCGCGCGGCTCGCCGTGGCCTCCGACGTGCCGGTCGGCTCCGGGCTCTCCTCGTCGGCGGCGATCGAGTCGGCGGTGCTGGCCGCCCTGGTCGACCTCGGCGGGCTCGACCTGCCCGCCGGGCGGTGGCCGCGGCTCGCCCAGCGGGCCGAGAACGACTACGTCGGCGCGCCCACCGGGATCATGGACCAGTCGGCGGTGATCCGCGGCCGGGCCGGGCACGCCCTGTTCCTCGACTGCCGCACCGAGGAGATCGAGCAGATCCCGTTCGACCTGGACGACGCCGGGCTGGCCGTGCTGGTGATCGACAGCCGGGCGCCGCACCGGCACGCGGACGGCGAGTACGCGGCCCGGCGCCGTAGCTGTGAGCAGGCCGCCGCGACGCTCGGGGTGACCGCGCTGCGCGACGTCGGCGTGGCCGACCTCGACAGCGCGCTGACTCGCCTCGACGACGACGAGACCCGCCGCCGGGTGCGGCACGTGGTGACCGAGAACCAGCGGGTGCTCGACACCGTCGCGCTGCTGCGCGCCGGGCGGGTCCGCGACACCGGTCCGCTGCTGACCGCCTCGCACGCCTCCATGCGCGACGACTTCGAGATCACCGTGCCGGAGATCGACACCGCGGTCGAGGCCGCGCTGGCCGCCGGGGCGTACGGCGCGCGGATGACCGGCGGTGGCTTCGGCGGCTGCGTGCTCGCCCTGGTCGACGCGGGCGCCGCCGACGCGGTGGCGGCCGCCGTCACCCAGGCGTACGCGAAGCGCGGCTTAACCGCCCCCGGCACGCTCACGGTGCTCCCGGCCGGCGGCGTCACCCGGCTGTAAGGAAGGGCCCCTTCTTAACGCCTGCGGTAGAGGAAGGGCCCCTTGTTAACAGCAGCTGTCAACAAGGGGCCCTTCCTTGCACGCAGGGGTCAGCCGGCCTCGACGATCATGCCGGCACCGACCGTACGGTTCGTCGACTCGTCGATGATCACGAAGCCGCCGGTGGTGCGATTGCGCCGGTACTCGTCGGCGAGCAGCGGAACCGTGGTGCGCAGCCGCACCCGGCCGATCTCGTTGAGCTTCAGCTCAGCGGCCGTCTCGTCGCGGTGCAGCGAGTTGATGTCCAGCCGGTAGTGCAGCCCGCGCACGATCGCCCGCGCCGAGCGGGTCGTGTGCTTGATCGCGTACCTGCCGCCGACCTGCAACGGCCGCGTCTCGTCCATCCAGCAGACCATCGCCTCGATGTCCTGCACGGGCGTCGGGGCGTTGTTCGGCCGGCAGATCATGTCGCCGCGGGAAATGTCCAGCTCGTCGGTCAGCCGGACCGTCACCGACATCGGCGGGAACGCCTCGTCGACCGGGCCGTCGGCGGTCTCCACCGCGGCGATCCGGCTGGTGAACCCGGACGGCAGCACCATCACCTCGTCGCCCGGCTTGAGCACGCCCGAGGCCACCTGGCCGGCGTAGCCCCGGTAGTCGGTGACGGTGGTGGACTGCGGCCGGATCACGTACTGCACCGGGAACCGCACGTCGACCAGGTTGCGGTCCGAGGCGATGTGCACCCGCTCCAGGTGGTGCAGCAGCGACGGGCCCTCGTACCAGGGCATGTTCTCCGAGCGGGTGACGATGTTGTCGCCCTGCAGCGCGGAGACCGGCACCACTGTCAGGTCCGGCACGTCGAGCTTCGCGGCGAACGCGGTGAACTCGTCCGCGATCCGCTCGTAGACCTCCTGCGACCAGTCCACCAGGTCCATCTTGTTCACGCACAGGACCAGGTGCGGCACCCGCAGCAGCGAGCAGAGGAACGCGTGCCGGCGGGACTGCTCCACCAGGCCCTTGCGCGCGTCCACCAGGATCAGCGCCAGGTCGGCGGTGGAGGCGCCGGTGACCATGTTCCGGGTGTACTGGATGTGCCCCGGGGTGTCGGCGATGATGAACTTCCGCCGCGGGGTGGCGAAGTAGCGGTACGCCACGTCGATGGTGATGCCCTGCTCCCGCTCGGCGCGCAGGCCGTCGGTGAGCAGCGCCAGGTTGGTGTACTCGTCACCCCGCGCGGCGCTGACCGCCTCGACCGCGGCGAGCTGGTCGCTGAACAGCGACTTGGTGTCGTAGAGCAGACGGCCGATCAGCGTCGACTTGCCGTCGTCGACGCTGCCCGCGGTGGCGAACCGCAGCAGGTCCATCGGCCGGGTGGTGTCGCTCTCGGCCGGGGCCAGGGTCTCGACGCTCATCAGAAGTAGCCCTCTCGCTTGCGGTCCTCCATGGCGGCCTCGCTGACCCGGTCGTCGCCGCGGGTAGCGCCGCGCTCGGTGATCCGCGTGGCGGCCACCTCCTCGATCACCTTCTCCACCGTGTCGGCGTCCGAGCGGACCGCCGCGGTGCAGGAGGCGTCGCCCACGGTCCGGTACCGCACCTGTTCGGTGAACGGCTGCTCACCGGCGCGGGCCCGGAAGAACTCGTTCACCGCGTAGAGCATGCCGTCGCGCTCGATCACCTCGCGCTCGTGCGCGTAGTAGATCGACGGCAGCGGGATCCGCTCCCGCGCGATGTAGTGCCAGACGTCCAGCTCGGTCCAGTTCGACAGCGGGAACACCCGGATCGACTCGCCCGGGTGGTGCCGGCCGTTGTAGAGCGCCCACAGCTCGGGACGCTGGTTCTTCGGATCCCACTGGCCGAACTCGTCGCGGAAGCTGAACACCCGCTCCTTGGCCCGCGCCTTCTCCTCGTCGCGCCGGGCGCCGCCGAACAGCGCGTCGAAGCGGTGCTTCTCCACCGCCTCCAGCAGCACCGGCGTCTGGATCCGGTTGCGCATGCCGTCGGCGGACTCGCGGACCAGGCCCTTGTTCAGCGCCTCCGGCACGCTCGCCACGATGAGCTGCAGGCCCAGCTCGGCCACCCGCTGGTCGCGGTAGGCGAGCACCTCGGGGAAGTTGTGGCCGGTGTCCACGTGCATCACCGGGAAGGGGATGTTGGCCGGCGCGAACGCCTTCTGGGCCAACCGGAGCATCACGATCGAGTCCTTGCCGCCGGAGAACAGCAGCACGGGCCGTTCCATCTCGGCGACGACCTCACGCATCACGAAGATGCTCTCCGCCTCGAGCGCGTCGAGGTGCGACACCTGGTACGCGGCGGGGGACGTCATGACACGAACTCGATTCGCACGGATCCGTACATCGGATTCCAGACCTTTCAGGTCGGACTCGTGAAGAAGAACGCTCAGGTTACCCGGAATGCCGCTGCAACGCTGCAAGCAACCGACTCGCGAGATCCTTGCGGCAGACCAGCAGATCCGGTAGGCGCGGGTCGGCCCCGTTGTATTTCAGCGCAGAACCGTCGATCCGGGAAGCATGCAGACCGGTGGCCGTCGCCACAGCGACCGGAGCGGCCGAATCCCACTCGTACTGACCGCCCGCGTGGATGTACGCGTCGACCTCACCGGTGACCACGGCGGCGATCTTCGCGCCCGCCGAGCCCATCGGAACCAGATGAGCGCCGACGTCCTCCGCCAGGTCGGTCAGGAAAACCGGCGGACGGCTACGGCTGGCCGCCAACCGGATGACCCGCGCGCCGGCCCCGGTGGCCGCCTCCACAGTCATCGGCGGGTACGCCGGCGGGTGGTCCGTGCCGAGCACCCGGTGCTGGGCCGGCAGGGCCACCGCGCCCGCCACCAGGCCGTGCGGCGTCGACGCGTTACGCGACCAGAGCGCCACGTGCACCGCCCAGTCCGCGCGCCCCTCCTCCGCGTACTCCCGGGTGCCGTCCAGCGGATCGATGATCCAGACCCGGTCGGCGTTCAACCGCGACGACGCCTCGTCCGTCACCTCCGCCGTCCAGGCCAGCCGCGACCCCTCGTCCTCCTCGGACAGCACCGCGTCGGCCGGCCGCCACTTCGCCAGCTCGGTCCGGATCACGTCGTGCGAGACCTTGTCCCCGGCCGACCGGAGCGCGCCCGCGTCGGCGAACCCCATCTCCGCGCGCAGGGCCGTCAGCGCCTGACCGGCCCGGGCCGCCAGCCAGCGGGCGAAGCCGCCGTCGATCATCGGAGGACTACCCATGCTGCTCCCGTCGCCCGCTCCCGTCACCAGAGCCGCAGACTACCGATCGCCGCTCAAGCCCCGTGGTAGAGGTTCTGCGTCGGTTCCACGCCCTTGAGAACGACGGACTCCACCACGTCCGCCGCGCGGTCCACCAGGAACTCCAGCTCCTTGCGCTCCGCCGAGGAGAAATCCGAGAGTACGTAGTCAGCCGGGTCCTGCCGGCCCGGCGGCCGGCCGATGCCGAACCGCACCCGCACGTAGTCCTTGGTGCCGAGCGACTTCGACATCGACCGCAGGCCGTTGTGCCCGCCCTCGCCGCCGCCGCACTTCACCCGCACCTGCCCGTACGGGATGTCCAGCTCGTCGTGCACCGCGATCACGTGCGCCGGCGGGATCTTGTGGAACTGCGCCAGCCCGGCGACCGGGCCGCCGGAGAGGTTCATGTACGTCAACGGTTTGAGCAGCACCAGCTTCGGGCCGCCGAACCCCAGCCGCCCCTCGGCGGCCTCGGCCATCGCGCGCTTGTGCCGCCCGAACTTCGCGCCCACCCGGGCCGCCAGCAGGTCGGCCACCATGAACCCGACGTTGTGCCTGTTGTTCGCGTACTCCCGGCCGGGGTTGCCCAGGCCGACCACCAGCCACGGCCCCGCCTCGTCCGTCACCCGACGCCCCTTCCCGCTCGTTCGCCCGACCAGCCGTCCCGATACGCCGACAGGCGCCCCCGGGAACCGGGGACGCCTGTCGCACAGCCTTGCGGACCGGTCAGGCCTCGGTCTTCGCCTCGGCCGGGGCCTCCTCGCCCTCGGCGGCCGGAGCGCCCTCGGCACCCTCGGCGGTCTCCTCGCCGGCCTCGGCCTCGGCCTCCTCGGTGGCCTCCTCGACCTCGGGGAGGGTGGCCTCGAGCTGCTCGGCGGTCGGAGCGGCGGTCACCGAGGCGACAGCGGTCTCCTCGTCGGTGGCCAGCTCGACGCCGGACGGCAGCTGGACGTCGGCGGCGGTGATCGTGGTGCCCGGCTCGGCGCCCTCGATCGACGCCTCCAGGTGGTCCGGCACCTTGGTCGCGTCGGCGGTCACCGACAGCGTGTCGTGGTCGTGCACGATCAGCGTGTCCTTCGCGGCCTCACCGGTCAGCTGGACCGGGACCTCGACGGTGACCTTCTCGCCGCGGCGGACCAGCAGCAGGTCCACGTGCTCGAAGGTGTCCTTGATCGGGTCACGCTGGATCGCCTTCGGCAGCGCCAGCACCTGGGTGCCGTCGCTGACCTCGATCGCGAAGAGCTGGTTCGCGCCGCCCTTGCGGATCGCGGCGGCGAACTCCCGCGCCGGAAGCGCGATGTGCTTGGGCTTCTCGCCGTGGCCGTACAGCACGGCGGGCACCTTGCCGGCCCGGCGGGTACGACGGGCACCACCCTTGCCGAACTCGGTACGGGGCTCGGCGCTGATCTTTACCTCGGACACGGGGAAACTCCTGATGCTTCGCTGCGGCGGCTTGTCGTCTGGCGGTGCTGGGGCGAGGGGCTCGCTGGGGCTAGGGTCATGAACGACCGCCCGGAGCACCGCGTCGATGACGGCGCCTCCGTGCGGTGCTTGTCAGCAGCCCGCCGGGCACCCTCGCCGTGGCAACCGCACCAGTCTACCCGAGGGATTTCCCGGCTCTCCGGCAGTCCCCCATATCACCGCTCCACCGGTTCCGCAGGGCATCGGCCCGGCCGCCGGAGCACCGGCGGCCGGACCGGCGCGCTCAGCTCAGGCCACCGAACAGGGTGGTCACCGAGCCGTCGTCGAAGACCTCCCGGATCGCCCGCGCCAGCAGCGGGGCGATCGACAGTACGGTCAGCTTGTCCAGCTGCTTCTCCGACGGCAGCGGCAGCGTGTTCGTCACGACCACCTCGCTGATCGGGCTGTTCTTCAGCCGCTCCGTCGCCGGGTCGGACAGCAGCGCGTGGGTCGAGGCGACCACGATCTCCGCCGCGCCCTGCTCCTTGAGGATGTCCGCCGCCTTGGTGATCGTGCCACCGGTGTCGATCATGTCGTCCACGATCAGGCACACCCGGCCCTCGACCTCACCGACCACCCGGTTCGCCACCACCTGGTTCGGCTTGAGCGGATCGCGGGTCTTGTGGATGAACGCCAGCGGGCAGCCGCCCAGCCGGTCGGTCCAGCGCTCCGCCACGCGTACCCGGCCCGAGTCCGGCGCGACCACAGTCATCGGCCGGCCCGCGTACTTGTGCTCCACGTACTCGGCCAGCACGTCCATCGCGAACAGGTGGTCCACCGGGCCGTCGAAGAAGCCCTGGATCTGCGCGGTGTGCAGGTCGACGGTCAGGATCCGGTTCGCACCGGCGGTCTTCAGCAGGTCGGCGATCAGCCGCGCCGAGATCGGCTCCCGGCCGCGGTGCTTCTTGTCCTGCCGCGAGTACGGGTAGAACGGCAGGACCACGGTGATCCGCTTGGCCGAGCCGCGCTTCAGCGCGTCGACCATGATCAGGGTCTCCATGACCCAGGTGTTCACGCCGTGCGTCACGGACTGCACCACGAAGGCGTCCGAACCACGGACCGAATCCTTGTACCGTACGAAGATCTCGCCGTTGGCGAAGTCGTACGCGTCGGCCGGCGTCGGCGCGACGCCGAGCACCTCACCGATCTCCTTGGCCAGCTCCGGAAAACCCCTCCCGGAGAAGAGCATCAGGCTCTTGCGGTTTTCGGCGACGATGCTGCCCATGGGCCCGTCTGCTCCCGTATGTCGGTGGTGCCCGGCGGCGGTGGGGCCGGGGACTGTTCGGTTGCAGTATGCCCCCGGTTCAGCGATCCACCCACGGCCCGGCGATCCCCGTGGAGTCAGTCACCTTCGCTTGCGGCGCCGCCCGTGTCGGGCGCACCCTCACCGGCCCGCCGCGCCGCCTCCGCGGCCTCCGTACCGGCCCGCTTGCGCAGCACCCAGCCCTCCACGTTGCGCTGCTGACCCCGCGCCACCGCCATCGCACCCGGCGGCACGTCCCCGGTGATCACCGAACCCGCAGCGGTGTACGCGCCGTCGCCCACCCGCACCGGCGCCACGAACATGTTGTCCGCTCCGGTACGCGCGTGGCTGCCGATGGTGGTGTGGTGCTTGCGTACCCCGTCGTAGTTGACGAAGACGGTCGCCGCGCCGATGTTGCTGTGGTCCCCGATCGTCGCGTCGCCCACGTACGACAGGTGCGGCACCTTCGAACCGTCACCGATCGACGCCTTCTTGGTCTCCACGAACGTGCCGACCTTCGCCTTGCGGCCCAGCCGCGACTCGGGCCGCAGGTACGCGTACGGGCCGACGCTCGCCTGCGGGCCCACCTCGGCGCCGAGCGCGTGGCTGCGCACGATGCTCGCGCCCGCCCCCACCACCGTGTCCACCAGCGTGGTGTCCGGGCCGACGAGCGCGCCCTCACCGACCACGGTGGCGCCCTGGAGCTGCGTGTTCTGGTCGATCACCGCGTCCCGCTCGACGGTCACCGTCACGTCGATCCAGGTGGTGTGCGGGTCGAGGATGCTGACCCCGGTCCGCATCCAGCCCTCGTTCACCCGGTCGCGCAGCAGCCGGCGCAGCGCGGCCAACTCGACCCGGTCGTTGCAGCCGAGCGTCTCCACGTGGTCGGCGGCGCAGTGCACCGCCACCGGCTCCCCCGCGTCGCGCAGCAGCGCGAAGACGTCGGTCAGGTACTCCTCGCCCTGGTCGTTGTCGGTGGAGAGCTTGCCCAGCGCCTCCCGCAGCCGGGCCGCGTCGAACGCGTAGATCCCCGCGTTGATCTCCCGCAGCGCGCGCTGCTGGGGGGTGGCGTCGCGCTCCTCGACGATCTGCTCCAGCTGCCCCTGCACGTCCCGCACGATCCGGCCCAGGCCGGTCGGGTCGGGCACCTCGGCGGCGAGCACCGTGGCCGCGGCCGCGGCCTCCTCGTGCGCCTCGACGAGCGCCTGGACCGTCTCCGGCCGCAGCAGCGGCACGTCCCCGTTGATCACCACGACCGTGCCGGCCGCGTCCGGCACCGCGTCCAGCGCGATGCGGACCGCGTGGCCGGTGCCGAGCTGGCGTTCCTGGAGCACCGGCGTGGCACCGGGGGCGACGTCGGACAGGTGCTCCCGGACCTGGTCGGCGCCGTGGCCGACCACGACCACGGTGCGGTCCGCGCCCAGCGGCCCGGCCGCGGCCAGGACGTGACCGAGCAGGGTACGGCCGAGCAGCGGGTGCAGCACCTTGGGCAGGGACGACTTCATCCGCTTGCCCTCACCGGCGGCGAGCACGACAACGGTGCGGAGGTGGGGCTGGGACACGACGTGGCTCCCGTCGGGACGGCGACAGTCTCGCGGTCATGCTAACCAGAGCAGCCCGCAGGTTGCCGCGTACCCCAAGAAGGGCACCTATACCTGGAATTGCTCGGCCGCCAGGATTCGAACCTGAAACACAAGAACCAAAATCTTGGGTGTTGCCAGTTACACCACGGCCGAAGGGACGCAGACAGCTTAGCGGGTGTCGTCCACCTCGGGAGGTCTCGGATCGGGGGCAGAGGCCGCGGCCATGCCCTCCACCACGCCGGTCATCCACAGGTACAGGTCGCGCGACCGCGGCACTCTCACGACGAGACATCCCCGGTAGTCCGCCCCGACATTGGTCCGCGTGGTCCGGGGATGGTGTCTCTTCAACGTCGGGCGCTGGAAACCACCGACGTCCACGCCCAGTTCGGCCGCCCACCATCGACCGGCCGCCTCGGCGTCCGCGTTCTCATGGATGGCCACGCGGTATCTCAGCTCATGGCGGCTTCGCCCGGTCGTCTCGACGAAGCGGACGAACAGTTCCACCAGGCGGATGTCGCTGTTGGTGAACGTCAGGTCGTATCGGGGATTGGCCGGTTTACTCTTCGTGCCCTCGCACATGTAGAGCACCGCACCGACGAGTAGCAGTTCCCGCGACGCGAGCGCTCCGACCCAGTCGGCCGCCCGTCTCCGCGCCTCGCACTCGGCCGCCTCGCGCAGCGTCCGCTTCCCCGCCCATCTGAGCGCACGCCGGGCACCGGCCGCCCGACGGCGCTGCGCTGCGGAGTCGGAGGAGGCGTCGAGCGGTATGTGTCCCACCCAGCGATAGGCGGTCGACTTGGCGACGCCGAGCCGGTCTGCGATCTCCCCGACGGTGCAGCCCTCCTCGCGCAGCCGATCTGCGGCCACCTTCAGCTCCGCACGCCGGCCGCGGTCACCGTTGGCATCCGGCCGATCACTCATCTCGCGCCTGTTCCACCGCGCGCCCGACTTCGGCCATCACGCCCTCGATGCGCCAGTAGAGCCACCGGCTGCGCGGAACGGTGATCACCAGGCAGCCGTGGTAGTCCGCCCCGTTGTTCCGCCGCACCGTCGCCGGATTGTGCCGCTTGAGGGTCGCCCGGCCGAACCGCGCCGGCGGAAGAGCCAGTCGCTCCACCCACCAGCGCTCCGCCGCCGCGACATCGGCGGACTCATGGATCAGGAGCCGATAGGCCGGCAGGTCGCGTTCGATCCCACAGCAGGCCAGAAACGCGAGGAACAGGGCGAGCAGCCCGGGGTCGCTGTTGACGAACTCCAACCGGCCCTGGGACCGCCAGGGCTTCGACTTGGCGCCCTCGCACCAGTAGATCGCCGCGCCCAGCATCAGCAGATCCCGCTCGCTGAGCCCGCCGACCATCACGGCCGCCCGGGCGTGTTCCGCGGCCTGCGCGGCGTCCCGCGACTCCCGGTACGCGCTCCAGCGCGCCTCCGTCATCACCTTCGAGTGCTCACGGCGCCGCTCCGCACTCGCGTCGTCGGGATCCAGCGGCAGGTGCCGCACCCACTGGTAGGCGGTCGACTTCGCCACCCCTAGCCGCACCGCGATCTCGTTGACCGACCGGCCCATCGCGCGCAGCCGCAGGGCCTCGGCACGGGCATCGTCCCGGGCTCGCGGCCGCCGGGTCCACTCCGGCGGCGGGATGCCGCGCAGCAACGCGTACACCCGGTCGCGGCCGATGCCCAGGCGAGCCCGGATCTCGGCGACGGAGAGCTGCTCGTCCACGCGTAGGCGCCGCGCCTCGGCGGCGAGCGGGTCGGTCACCGGCACAACGTAGAACGTACGTACGACAGCGGCCGGTCGGACCGGGGACGCCGCGCCTGGCAGGATGGACGGGTGACCGACGTTTCCGGCAGCGACCGCACCCGTCGGCGGCCCGTGCCGGCGACGAAGCCCTCCCGGGTGCGGATGTCCGCGACGCAGCGGCGCGAGCAGCTGATCTCGATCGCCCGGCAGATCTTCGCCGAGAAGGGCTTCGACGCGACCTCGATCGAGGAGGTGGCGGCGCGCGCCAAGGTCTCCAAGCCGGTGGTCTACGAGCACTTCGGCGGTAAGGAGGGGCTCTACGCGGTCGTGGTGGACCGGGAGGTCCGCGCTCTGCTGGACCGGATCACCACGGCGTTGACCGCGGGCAACCCGCGGGAACTGCTGGAGCAGGCCGCGTTGACGCTGCTGACCTACATCGAGGAGGAAACCAGCGGTTTCCGGGTGCTGGTCCGGGAGTCGCCGCTGATGTCGGCGACGGGCAACTTCAGCAGCGTGATGAACGACGTGGCGCACCAGGTGGAGCACATCCTGGCGGGCGAGTTCTCCATCCGGGGGTACGACCCGAAGCTGGCGGAGCTCTACTCCCAGGCGCTGGTGGGCATGGTGGCGCTGACCGGCCGCTGGTGGCTGGAGGTACGCAAGCCGCGCAAGGAGACGGTGGCTGCGCACCTGGTGAACCTGGCGTGGAACGGGTTGTCGCACCTGGAGTCGAAGCCGGGCCCGATCCCCCGCGGCTGAGGCCGCTTCAGCACACGACGACAGCCGCTCAGCGCTCGCCGATCGGGTGGTAGCGGCGCTGCCGTTCCTCCTCGGCGTGCTCGGCGGTGCCGACCTTGTCGTAGAGGCCGGTGGCGAGCAGGACCAGCCCGAACAGCAACGACACGATGACCGTCGACATCGAGAAGTTCAGGAAGTTCGCCGAGGTCTGGAGCACCGACATCATCAGGATGCCGGTGACCAGGAAGACCACGCCGGCGGTGAGGTTCATGTAGTGGCCGAGGTTGTTGCGGCGGGACGCGCCGACCAGCAGGACCGCGCCGAAGACCACCGAGACCAGCGAGAAGGCCAGGTTGGTGCGCAGGCCCAGCGCCCAGTTGCTGCCCCGGCCGAACAGTCCCTCGCCCCAGGTCAGGAAGACGCCGTAGACGCCGAAGACCAGGATGTAGAGGCCGATGAGCCCGGACAGCACCCGGTACAGCGGCCGCGCGGGGTGGTTCACCGGGAAGTGCGCCATGATGCCCTCCAGCCGTATGACTGATTCGGGGCAATTGTCGCTTGGGTTGTCCGCTCCCGTCCGGAAAACACCGAAGGCCCGGCGCGCCGCGCCGGGCCTTCGGTGGGAGACGGGATCAGAGCACCAGGCGGGCCTTCTGCCAGGCCTCGTGCTCGTCGTCGGAGCCGACCTTGCCGTACATGCCGACCATCAGGAGCACCAGCGACAGGGTCAGGACCACGACGTCGGTCATGATCGAGAAGTTGAAGATGTTGGCGTCGGTCTGCAGGAACGCCAGCGCGGCCAGGCCGATCACCATCAGCGTGTAGGCCAGCCACTGGTTGATCGCCACGTCGAGGTTGCGGCCGATCGCGGTGCCGACCAGGATCACGACGCCGAACAGCACCGACAGCAGCGAGAACGCCATGTTGGTGCCCTGGCCGAGGACCTTGGTGTCGTCCTGGGCGAGGAAGTCGTTGCCGGCGCTGGCGATGATGCCGAGGCCGCCGAAGACGACGAAGTACAGACCAACGAGCCCGCCGATCGCCCGGTAGATCGGCCGCGCGGGGTGGTTGACGGGGGTGTGGGCCATCTCTGCGTCTCCAAAGACCGTTCGGACGAGGGTTCCACCGGTGATTGTCCCGTACGCCGGTCAGTGACGCCGCACACCCCCCACCCCGGCGGCAGGTCAGCCGCCCGGCAGTTCCTCGGCGAGAGCCAGCCAGGTCTCCTCGGTGCGGTCCCGCTCGGCCCGTACCTCCTTGAGCTGTGCGTCCAGCTCGGCGACCCGGGCGTAGTCGGTGGCGTTCGCGGCGAGCTGCTCGTGCAGGCCCGCCTCCTTCTGTTCGAGCTTGGCGATCTGCCGTTCCAGCCGGTTCAGTTCCTTCTTCGTGACGCGTACCTCGGCCGCTGACATGCCCTCGCGCGCCGGCGCCGCCGTGGCCGGGGTGAGATCGGCGGGCGCCGGGCCGCCGGCCGCGGCGGCGCGTGCCAGGTACTCGTCGACGCCGCCGGGCAGGTGCACCAGCCGGCCGTCACCGAACATGCCGTACGCGACGTCGGTGACCCGCTCGATCAGGTAGCGGTCGTGGCTGGCCACGACGATCGTGCCGGGCCACGAGTCGAGCAGGTCCTCCAGCGCGGCGAGCGTGTCGGTGTCCAGGTCGTTCGTCGGCTCGTCGAGCAGGAGCACGTTGGGTTCCCCGGCGAGCAGCCGCAGCATCTGCAGGCGGCGGCGCTCGCCACCGGACAGGTCGCTCACCGGGGTCCAGAGCCGCCTGTCGTCGAAGCCGAAGATCTCGGCGAGTTGGGAGGCGCTGATCTCCCGGTCGCCGAACTGCACGCGCCGGGCCACCTCCTCGACGGCTTCCAGCACGCGCAGGTGGCCGGGAAGCTCGGCGAGTTCCTGGGACAGGAACGCGGGCCGCACGGTCTGCCCGGCGGCGAAGCGCCCACCGTCGGGGCTCGTCACCCCGGCGAGCAGCCGCAGCAGGGTGGTCTTGCCGGCGCCGTTACGGCCGAGGATCGCGACCCGGTCGCCGGGACCGACCTGCCAGGTCGTGTCGTGCAGGATCTCCTTCGGACCGGCGTACAGCCGGACGCCTTCGAGGTCGTACACCTGCTTGCCGAGCCGGGCGGTGGCGAGCCGTTGCAGCGACATGGTGTCGCGGGGTTCCGGCACGTCGGCGATGAGCGCGTTCGCCGCGTCGATGCGGAACTTGGGCTTGGAGGTGCGGGCCGGCGCCCCGCGGCGCAGCCAGGCGATCTCCTTGCGGAGCAGGTTCTGGCGGCGGGCCTCGGTGGCGGCGGCGACGCGCTGCCGCTCGACGCGGGCGAGCGTCCACGCGGCGAAGCCGCCCTCGTACGCCCGGACGGTCTGGTCGGCGACCTCCCAGGTAGTGGTGCAGACGGCGTCGAGGAACCAGCGGTCGTGGGTGACCACGACGAGCGCGCCCTTGCGGGTGACGAGGTGCCGGGCCAGCCAGTCGACGCCGCCGACGTCGAGGTGGTTCGTGGGCTCGTCGAGGACGAGCAGATCGGCGTCGCGGACGAGCAGCGCGGCGAGCGCGACCCGGCGGCGTTCCCCGCCGGACATCGGGCCGACCGGGGTGTCCAGGCCGAGGTGGGGCATGCCGAGGCCGTCGAGGATCGCGCGCACGCCGGCGTCGCCGGCCCACTCGTGTTCGGCGCCCATGCTCTCGCCGAGCCAGGCGGTGCCGAGCACCACGTCCCGCACTGTCAGTTCGGGGGCCAGGTCGAGGCGCTGCGGCAGCCAGGCCACCCGCAGGTCGCGGCGGTGCGTGACGCGGCCGTCGTCGGGTTCCTCGGTGCGGGTCAGCAGCCGCAGCAGCGTCGACTTGCCGGCGCCGTTGAGGCCGACCACACCGACCCGGTCGGCGTCGTCGAGGCCGAGCGAGACGTCGGTGAGCAGCGGCCCCGCGGCGCCGTACCCCTTGGACACCCGGTCCAGGTTGACGATGTTGGCCACTGACCCACCCCTCACGACTCAGGCGTCCCGGGGGCCCGGGACGCCTGAGTCAAGGGTACGGGGCGTCAGACCACGCGGGCGCCGGCGACCGGACCGTGCGCGACGCGGGCCTCCCGGCACACCCCGGCGGCGGTGATCTCGGCGGCGATCCGGACCGCGTCGGACTCACCGGTGGCCAGGAAGACACAGGTGGGCCCGGAGCCGGAGACGAGGCCGGCGAGCGCCCCGGCCGCCTCGCCGGCCTTGAGCGTCTCGGCCAGCGACGGGCGCATGGTCAGCGCGGCGTCCTGGAGGTCGTTGCCGAGCGTGGCGGCGAGCACCCGCGGGTCGCGCTGACGCAGCGCGGCGAGCAGCGCGTCGGTACTGCCCAGCGGCGTGCCGGCGGCTCCGGTGTCGCGCAGCCGGTCCAGTTCCCGGTACGCGGCCGGGGTGGACAGGCCGCCGTCGGCGATCGCCACCACCCAGTGCCAGGAGGTGGGGCGGGCCAGCACCGGGCTGACCGCCTCGCCCCGGCCGGTGCCGAGCGCGGTGCCGCCGTGGATCAGGAACGGCACGTCGGAGCCGAGGTCGGCGGCGATGCCGGCGAGTTCGTCGCGGGACAGCCCGGTGCCCCAGAGCGTGTCGCAGGCGACCAGCGCGGCGGCGGCGTCGGCGCTGCCGCCGGCCAGCCCGCCGGCGAGCGGGATCTGCTTGCGCAGGTGCAGCCGGGCGTGCGGGGCGACGCCCGCGTAGCCGGCGAGCGCGTGCGCGGCCCGCAGCACCAGGTTGGTGTCGTCCAGCGCCAGTTCGCCGGCGCCCTCGCCCTCCATGGTGAGGGTGAGCGTGTCGCCGCGACGGGCGGTCAGCTCGTCGTAGATGGAGATCGCGTGGTAGACGGTGTTCAGCTCGTGGTAGCCGTCACGCCGCAGCGGCCCGACCCCGAGGTGCAGGTTGACCTTGGCGGGCACCCGCACCTTCACCGGGCCGCTGGACCCGCGCCGCTGCCCGTCCTCGTCCTCCGGTCGCCATGCCTCGGTCACCGGGCGGACTCCACCGGACGTGGGCGGATGTCGAACGGCTTCGGCACGGTCAGCTCCTCGGCGAGGGGTCGGGCAACGGCGCCAGCCTACTGCTCGCCGCCGTGGGCGTCCGGGGCCGACGCGGCGATGGCGGCGAACTGCTCGACGGTGAGCGATTCGCCCCGGGCGCCCGGATCCACGCCGGCGGCGGTGAGCGCCGCGGCGGCCCGGTCCGCGCCGCCGGCCCAGCCGGCCAGGGCGGCGCGCAGCGTCTTGCGGCGCTGCGCGAACGCGGCGTCGACGACCGCGAACACGGCCTTCCGGGGTACGTCCGGCCGGGGCGGCTCGCGCCGGGTGAACGCGACCAGGCCGGAGTCGACGTTCGGCACCGGCCAGAACACGTTCGGCGGGACCTTGCCGGCGGCGCGGGAGCGGGCGTACCAGGCGAGTTTGACCGACGGGATGCCGTACACCTTGGAGCCGGGACCGGCGACGAGCCGGTCGGCGACCTCCTTCTGCACCATCACCAGGCCGTGCCGCAGCGTGGGCAGCTCGGCGAGCAGGTGCAGCACGACCGGCACGGCGACGTTGTAGGGCAGGTTCGCCACCAGCGCGGTCGGCGCCGGGCCGCCCAGGTCGGCGGCGGTGACCCGCAGCGCGTCGGCCGGGTGGACGGTGAGCCGCCCGGCGGCCTCGCCGGCGAAGCGCGCGGCGGTCTCCGGCAGCGCGGCGGCGAGCGCCAGGTCGAGTTCCACGGCGTGCACGTGCGCGGCGACGGGGAGCAGGGCGAGCGTGAGCGAGCCGAGCCCCGGGCCGACCTCCAGCGCCACGTCGTCGGGGGTGAGCCCGGCGGTGGTGACGATGCGGCGGACCGTGTTGGGGTCGTGCACGAAGTTCTGGCCGAGCTTCTTGGTCGGCGTGACGCCGAGGCGCGCGGCGAGTTCCCGGATCTCCGCCGGGCCGAGGAGTCCGGTCACGCCCCGTAGCGTAAGCGCCCCCGGCCGCGGGGAAGGAAGGGCCCCTTCTTAACGCCTCGCGATATGGAAGGGCCCCTTCTTAACGCCACGGCCCGAACGCGCGCTCACCGTTCGTGGAGATGGTGGCGCAGAGGGTGTCCAGGTCGGCCCCGGTGGTCTCGGCGAGGAAGCGGACCGTCAGCGGGATCAGGTACGACGCGTTGGGCCGTCCCCGGTGCGGCATCGGGGTGAGGTAGGGCGCGTCGGTCTCCACGAGCATCTGCTCCGGCGGGGTGACGGCGGCGGCCTCGCGCAGCGCGGCGGCGCTGCCGAACGTGACCGTGCCGGCGAAGCTGAGCAGGAACCCGCGCCGGACGCACTCGCGGGCGAAGTCGGCGTCGCCGGAGAAGCAGTGCATGACCACGGTCTCCGGGGCGCCCTCGTCGTCGACGATGCGCAGGACGTCGGCGTGCGCGTCCCGGTCGTGGATGACGAGTGCCTTGCCGTGCCGCTTGGCGATGGCGATGTGCGCCCGGAAGCTCTCCTCCTGCGCGGCGCGCCCCTCGTCGCCGGTACGGAAGAAGTCCATCCCGGTCTCGCCGACGCCGCGGACCCGGTCCCGGCCGGCGAGCGTCTCGATCTCGCGCAGCGCCTCGTCCAGGTCGGCCAGCCGGGGCGCCTCGTTCGGGTGCAGCGCGACGGTGGCGAGCACCGGGGCGTACCGGTCGGCCACGTCGGCGCTCCACCGGGACGACTCGACGTCCACCCCGACCTGCACGAGCCGGTCCACGCCGACGCGGGCGGCGACGTCGATCGCGGCGGCCACCGGGTCGTCGCCGGGGGTGCCGCCCGGCGGCGTGCCGAACTCGCCGACGGTGATGTCGAGGTGCGTGTGGCTGTCCAGCACGGGCACGGGCAGCGGCTCGGGGGCGGGCGGGAACTCCCCGGCCCGGCGGGCGGCGCGCTGCTTGCGGGTCTCGGTCTGCTCGGTCATCGCGGCCAGCATCACACACCGGCCCGGTGCGGCGTTCCCGGACCGCCACCGCCTGTTCACGTGCCCCACATCTGGCGGGCTTAGCGTCTTGGAGTGACAGTCACCGACCAGGCCGGCGGGCCCGCCTCCGACCGGGCCGGGTTGCGCGTGACGTACGGCGGCCGGGTGCACCCGGCCGAGGAGATCGCCCGGGGCGCGGCGTACGAGTTGTTCAGCGCCGACGAGGCACCCGGGTTCGAGTGGTGTCCCCGGCCCGGGGGCGGCTATCCGTGGCGCCGGTTCGTGCACGCGACCGAGGTGGACGCGGTGCACGGGGGCGCCGGGCCGGCCGACGACACGGACGCGCCGCTGCTGATGCCGGTGCACCGGGACCGGGGCTGGGCGTACGTACACCGGCTCAGCCAGCAGCCTGGTGCGGCGGCCGATCCGACGCTGGCCGCGGTACGGGCGTCGGCGGTGATCCGGCCCGGTACCCGGATGGTGAAGGTGCTCTCGGCCCGGCAGTTCGCCGGGTACGTGCGGGGCTGGCTGCCGCACGGCTTCTGCTACCGGGAGCACGACGTGGCGCACCTGCGGACACCGGCCGGGATGGCGGTGCTGCGGGGCGATTCCGAGGGCGGTGACGTGGCGTACGCGCTGCGCTGGCGGGCCGCCGACCCGGCCGACTACGACGTGCCGGTGGGCGCGGCGCACCGGGGGCTGATGGCGTTGCCGCCCCGGGACCGGCTCGGGCCGCCGGTGCTCGGTACCGGGTTCGTGCCGAGCAGCGCGCAGCTCGTGCCGGAGTTCGTCACCCGGGAGTTCGCCGACCTGCCGATGCCGGCGAACGCCACGCTGCTGGCCTACCCGGCCGAGGGGGTGGAGGTGGTGCTCTACACCTACCAGGCGGAGCAGCGGGGCTGGCTGCGCCTGGCGGGTCCGCAGTGGCGGCACCTGCTCGCCGCGGTGCCCGGGCTTTCCGCCGACCAGGAGTACGTGCCGACCGGCGACGCGCCGCGCTCCACCCGGCTCGTCGGCACGTACGCGGGTTCGGAGTACGAGGCGGTGGCCGACCAGCCGGGCGGGTTCCGGGTGCTGGCGATGACCCGGGCGGCCCGGTACCCGGTGGACGCGGCGGCCCGCCGGGTGCGCACGGCGGCGTGGCGCGGCGCGCCGTGCCTGGTGCTGCGGGAGGAGGGCGGCTGGTTGCGGTTGCGGCTGCGCCGCCCGGATCCGGACGCGGTGGCCGCGACGGGTGCGCAGTGTCTGGAACGTGGCGTGTACGAGGTCTGGGCGCCGGGCGCCGAGCTGACCGACGACCGCGTGGTGGACCTGCCGTATCCGGCCCGGCACGCATAGACGGGGGCACGTCGGGAAGGCGTGGGGCGTCCGAGAAACCCGCGCGAGGGGGAATCCCGACATGCCTTTCGTCACCGTCGGTACGGAGAACTCCGCACCCATCGACCTGTACTACGAGGATCACGGTTCCGGTCAGCCGATCGTGCTGATCCACGGTTTCCCGTTCAACGGGGCGACCTGGGAGAAGATGAGCGGTCCGCTGCTGAACGCCGGATACCGGGTGATCACGTACGACCGGCGGGGGTTCGGCAACTCCGCCCAGCCGGCCATGGGCTACGACTACGACACGTTCGCCGCCGACCTGGACGTGTTGATGACCGAGCTGGACCTGCGCAACGCGATCCTGGTCGGGCATTCCATGGGCACCGGTGAGGTGACCCGCTACCTGGGCGCGTACGGGTCGGACCGGGTGGACCGGGCCGTCATGATGGCCCCGTTGGCGCCGTACCTGCTGAAGGCGCCCGAGGACCCGGAGGGCGTCGACAAGAGCATGTTCGAGGGGTTCCAGAAGGCGATCATCCAGGACCGGTTCGCCTACCTGACCCAGTTCTGCGACGCGTTCTTCAACGCCAGCGAGAACCGGGGGAAGCTGGTCAGCGACGAGGCGTACCACGCGCACTGGCAGATCGGCGCGCAGGCGTCGGCCAAGGGCACCCACGACTCGGTGGACGCCTGGCAGACCGACTTCCGCGGTGACCTGCCGAACATCGACGTGCCGGTGCTGATCATCCAGGGCGACAAGGACAACGTGCTGCCGTACCCGGTGACGGGCCAGCGGCTGGTGAACATGCTGCCCGACGCCAAGCTGGTCACGCTGAAGGGTGCGCCGCACGGCACGCCGTGGACCCATCCCACCGAGGTCAACAAGGCCATCATGGAGTTCATCGGCAAGCCGAGCATGGCGACCGCCTGACCCGGCGGACGACCGCGGCCCCGGGGAGATCCCCGGGGCCGCGGTTCGCGCGCGTGTTCAGCCGGCCAGGCGGGCCAGCTCCTCCTCGACGATGGACGGGTCGAGCTTGCGGAACACCGGCTTCGGCGCCGCGAGCGGCCGGCCCACTTCCAGGGGTACGGACTCCCAGCGCGCGCCGACCGTGTAGTCACCGGTCAGCACCGGGTACGACGGTCCGCCGTCGAGGTCGTCGACCTCCTCGATCACCGGCATCGGGGCGTGCGTGCCGGTGCCGCCGAGCAGCTCGTGGATCTTCTGGGCGGAGTGCGGCAGGAACGGGGTGAGCAGCGTGTTGGCGTCGCTGACCACCTGGAGCGCGACGTGCAGGATGGTGCCCATCCGGGGCTTGTCGTCCTCGCCCTTGAGCTTCCAGGGCGCCTGCTCGGAGAGGTACTTGTTGGCTTCGGCGACGACCTTCATGGCTTCGCCGATGGCCTGCTTCTGCCGGTGCCGGGCGATCAGGTCGCCGACGGTGGCGAAGCCGGCCTTCGCGGTGTCCAGCAGGGCCTGGTCGGCCTCGGTGAGCCCGGCCGGGTCGACCGGCGGGATCGCGCCGAAGTTCTTCGCCGCCATCGACACCGACCGGTTGACCAGGTTGCCCCAGCCGGCGACCAGCTCGTCGTTGTTGCGGCGCAGGAACTCGGCCCAGGTGAAGTCGGTGTCGTTGCTCTCCGGGCCGGCCACCGCGATGAAGTAGCGCAGCGCGTCGGCGTCGTAGCGCTCCAGGAAGTCCCGGACGTAGATGACCACCTTGCGGGAGGACGAGAACTTCCGGCCCTCCATGGTCAGGTACTCGCTGGACACGACCTCGGTGGGCAGGTTGAGCCGGCCCAGCTCGCCCGGCTCGCCGTCGCGGGCGCCCTCGCCGGAGTAGCCGCCGAGCAGCGCCGGCCAGATCACCGAGTGGAAGACGATGTTGTCCTTGCCCATGAAGTAGTAGGAGCGGGCATCCTTCCCCTCCCCGTCGGCGGACCACCACTTGCGCCAGGCCTCCGGGGCGCCGGTGCGCCGGGCCCACTCGATGGAGGCCGACAGGTAGCCGATGACCGCGTCGAACCAGACGTAGATCCGCTTGTCCGGGCGGTCGCGCCAGTCGTCGAGCGGGATCGGCACGCCCCACTCCAGGTCGCGGGTGATGGCCCGGGGCTGGAGGTCGTCGAGCAGGTTGCGGGAGAACCGCAGTACGTTCGGGCGCCAGCCCTCGCGGTTGTCCAGCCACTGCCGCAGCGCGTCGGCCAGGGCGGGCAGGTCGAGGAAGAAGTGCTCGGTCTCGACGAACTCCGGCGTCTCCCCGTTGATCTTCGACTTGGGGTCGATCAGGTCGATCGGGTCGAGCTGGTTGCCGCAGTTGTCGCACTGGTCGCCGCGCGCGCTGTCGTAGCCGCAGATCGGGCAGGTGCCCTCGATGTAGCGGTCGGGCAGCGTCCGGCCGGTGGACGGGGAGATCGCCCCGGTGGTGACCTTCGGGACGATGTAGCCGTTGCGGTAGAGACCCGTGAACAGCTCCTGCACGACCGCGTAGTGGTTGCGCGTGGTGGTGCGGGTGAACAGGTCGTACGACAGGCCCAGCGCCCGCAGGTCCTCGGCGATCACCCGGTTGTAGCGGTCGGCCAGCTCGCGTGGGGTGACGCCCTCGGCGTCGGCCTGCACCTGGATCGGGGTGCCGTGTTCGTCGGTGCCGGACACCATGAGCACGTCGTGACCGGCCATCCGCATGTACCGGGCGAAGACGTCGGAGGGAACGCCGAATCCGGATACGTGGCCGATGTGGCGCGGGCCGTTGGCGTAGGGCCAGGCGACCGCGGCGAGAACGTGACTCATGAGCAGCAAGCCTAGTGATTGCCGTGGGTGCGCCGCGAACCAATGGGCGGCAGGCTCCGACCGTACGTCCGATTTGTCGCCGACACGCGGCGTGAGCTTCACCGCAAGCCGGGCGTATCGGTGTGAAATGAACATCGTGACCAACAGACCAGCGGCGCCGGAGCCGTCGGCGGCGACCACCCGGCGGGCGCGGCCCGCTCCGGCGGGCGCGCCCGTCGCGCCGCAGCCACGGCTCGACCCGGCGGATCCGCCGGTCGAGGTGGAGCCGACCACCGGGGCGCCGGTGGACGCGGTGCCGAGCCGGGTGCCGGTACGCCAGCCGCGCTGGCAGCGCGCGGCCGCGCCGTCCGGCGGCTGGGCGCCGATCGAGGAGGTGCACTGGGACGGCACCCCGCTGCGCGACGAGCCGCGTCCGGGTCCCGACCGGCTCCCGGCGCGGCGGGAACGCGCCCGCCCGGTCGCGCCGCCGAGCCCGCCCGCCGGCCTGGCCGTGCTACTGACGCTGAGCCTGCTCGCCGCGTTCTTCGCCTGGGTGAGCGCGGGCCCCTTCTGGCTGGCGGCCGGGCACTCGACAGGCGGCACCGTGATGATCACCGAATGCGCGGGGAGCGGGCTCACCCAGCGCTGCCGGGGCATCTTCTCGGCCGACGGCGACCGGTTCCAGGCCCACGGGGTACGGGTCAGCGGCGTACCGGCCGCTCGCACCGACACCGGCAGTTCCCTGCGGGCGCGGATGACCGGGCCGGACGGGTCGACCGCGTACGCGGACACCGGCGTCGGACGGCACCTGCGCTGGCTGCTGGGGCTGGCCCTGGTGGCCGGTTGCGCCGCCGGGATCGCCCGGTGGACCGGCGCGACCCGGCTCGCGGACGAACGGCAGCGGCGCTGGGCGGTCGGCCTGGCGCTCGCCGGACCGGCGTTGATCACCGTCGGTTTCCTGGCGGCCGCCTGGTGAGGCGGGGTGTTAAAAGGGGGCCCTTCCTCTACCGCAGGCGTTAAGAAGGGGCCCTTCCTTTCAGCTGTGCACGACGGCGTACACCTCGCGCCGCCGCAGCCCGTACGCGGTGGCGACCTCGGTGATCGCGTCGCGGCGGGACAGGCCGCCCGCCTCGCGCTCGGCCACCGCGGCGCGCAGCGTCTCGTCGTCCGGCCGGACCGCGGGCGTGGCCGGTGCGCCCGCCACGACGAGCGTGATCTCGCCCCGGGGATCCCCCTCGGCGGCCCACTCGGCCAGCTCACCCAGCGGCCGGCGGACGACCTCCTCGTAGGTCTTCGTCAGCTCGCGGCAGAGCGCGGCGGGCCGGTCCGGACCGAACGTCTCGGCCAGGTCGGCGAGCGCACCGGCGATGCGGTGCGGCGCCTCGAAGAACACGAGCGTGCGCTCCTCGGCGGCGAGCGCGCGCAGCCGGGAACGGCGGGCCCCGGGGGTACGCGGCAGGAAGCCCTCGAAGCAGAACCTGTCGCAGGGGAGCCCGGACAGCGCCAGCGCGGTGGTGACGGCGCTCGGCCCGGGCGCGGCGGTGACCGGCACACCGGCGTCCAGCGCGGCCCGCACCAGCCGGTATCCGGGGTCGGAGACGCTCGGCATGCCGCCGTCGGTGACCAGCGCGACCGTGTAGCCGGCGGCGAGCACCTCGGCCAGTTCGGGGGTACGCCGCTCCTCGTTGCCCTCGAAGTACGAGACGATCCGGCCCGGCACCGTCACGTCCAGGTCGCGGGCCAGCCGGGTGAGCCGCCGGGTGTCCTCGGCGGCGACCACGTCGGCGGCGGCCAGCACCTCGCGGAACCGGGCGGACGCGTCGGCCGGATTACCGAGCGGCGCACCGAGCAGCACGAGTCGCCCGACCTCGGACATTTCCCCCACGGCGTGTGCTCCTTCATCGAAGGTCGTACCAATTTCGGAGACGACAGACGCCACCGGGCACCCTCGCAGCCTACGATCGCCGGGTGACGAGTGCGTCGACAGCACAGAGCGCGAACCCGGACCCTTCCACCACCGACCGGGGCGACGGCGCCGGGCGCGGGCTTCCCGCCGCCGTACGGCGCCGGCTCGCCACCGTCGACGACCGCATCGGCAGAGGTCAGGCGTGGCTGGCGACCGCGGTGGTGGTGGCCGTCGCGGCGATCCTGCGCTTCGTGGGGCTCGGTTTCCCGCCCGGGAAGATCTTCGATGAGACCTACTACGCCAAGGACGCGTACGGGCTGATCGACCGCGGCTTCGAGTGGAACTACAAGGACAACGGCCCGTCGTACGTGGTGCATCCACCGCTGGGCAAGTGGATGATCGGCATCGGCGAGTGGGCCTTCGGCTACCAGGACGCCGACAGCGGCGTCTCGGTGCCGGGCCACCTGATCACCACCTCACCGGAGTTCGGCTGGCGCTTCGGCGCGGCGGTGGCCGGCACCCTGTCGGTGCTGCTGCTGGTCCGCATCGGGCGGCGGATGTTCCGCTCCACGGTGCTCGGCTGCGCGGCCGGTCTGCTGCTCGCACTCGACGGCTACCACCTGGTGCTGTCCCGCACGGCCATCCTCGACATCTTCCTGCTGCTGTTCGTGCTCGCCGCGTTCGGCGCGCTGGTGCTCGACCGGGACGCCCGGCGGCGGCGCTGGGCACGGGCGCTGGAGGCCGGGCTCGACCCGACACAGCCGGGCCGGGCCGGACGGCCGTCGTCGGGCTGGCGGGACTGGCCGTGGTGGCGGCTGGCGGCCGGTGTGCTGCTCGGCTGCGCCTGCTCGGTGAAGTGGAGCGCGGTCTACTTCGTACCGGCGTTCGCGTTGCTGGTGCTGCTCTGGGAGGTCGGTGTCCGCCGCTCGTCCGGGGTACGCCGGCCGTGGCGCGACGCCGTGCTCGACGAGCTGCCGTGGCTGCTCGCCGCCGGCGTGCTGATGCTGGTGACCTACGTGGCGACCTGGTCGGGCTGGCTGCTCGGCCAGGACGGCTACTACCGCCTGGCGGAGCGCTACCCGAACAACCCGGAGCTGAGCGACACCCCGTTCGTCGGGGCGCTGATCAACCTGTGGGAGTACCACAAGGCCGCGTACGGCTTCCACACCCAGCTCGACGACCCGCACAAGTACCAGTCCTGGCCGTGGCAGTGGCTGCTGCTCGGCCGCCCGGTGGCGTTCCACTGGTCCGGGGACGGCAGTTGCGGCGCGCCGAGCTGTGCCTCGGAGGTGCTGCTGCTGGGTACGCCGCTGCTGTGGTGGTCGTTCCTGCCGGCGATCGCCGCGACCGCCTGGCTCGGCCTGGCCCGGCGCGACTGGCGGGCGGGCGCGATCCTGCTCAGCGTCGCGGCCGGCCTGCTGCCGTGGTTCTGGTTCGCCCTCGACGGCCGGACGATGTTCTCCTTCTACGCCGCCCCGGCGGTGCCGTTCCTGGTGCTCGCGGTGGTCTACGTGCTCGGCGCGATCGCCACCCCGGCGCCGGTGACGAACCCGGCCGCGCCACCGGACCCGCAACAGGTCCACGACCGGCGGTTGGTGGGCGGGATCATCGCGGGCGCATACGTGTTGCTCGTGGCGCTCTGTTTCGCCTACTTCTACCCGATCTTCGTGGGCCGGGTGCTGCCGTACGCGGACTGGTCGGCCCGGATGTGGCTGGACGGCCGCTGGATCTGAGGCGGGGCGCCGGGCACTGCACGGCGCCGGGCACATAGAAGCGCGCCCCGATCGCCTGCCACGGGGGAAGCGGGCGATTGGGGCGCGCAAGACAGAGCTTAACCACACTCCGGCAACCGCACAACGGGTGCGGGCCGGTCAGATTTCCGACGAGTACCCCACCGGCCGAAAGGTTTACATGGTGCAGCTAACGGTGGGTGGCCGAGCGCGGCCGTGACGGCCCCGGCGGACGCCGGAAACCGGGCTTCGGCGGGCACCCCGACCCGGATGATCTTCCAAAGTGGATCTCACTACACTTCGCCCGGTGATCAACAAGAGACGATCGACGGCTGTCCTCATCGGACTGCTGGCGGCGGCCGCGCTGATCGGGCCGAGCCCCGCCGGGGCCGACGACGAGACCACCGAGCCCGTCGCCGAACCACCGAAGGTCGAGCTGGTCCTCGACGTCAGCGGATCGATGCGGGCCCGCGACATCGACGGGCGCAGCCGGATCTCCGTCGCGCAGCAGGCGTTCAACGAGGTGGTCGACGCCCTGCCGGACGAGACACAGCTCGGCATCCGGGTGCTCGGCGCCACCTACCGGGGCAAGGACAAGAAGCAGGGCTGCCTGGACACCCAGCAGATCGTGCCGGTCGGCCCGGTGGACCGCACCCAGGCCAAGGCCGCCGTCGCCGGGCTGCGCCCGACCGGCTTCACCCCGGTCGGGCTGGCGCTGCGCTCCGCCGCGCAGGATCTCGGCACCGGCAGCACCACCCGGCGGATCGTGCTGATCACCGATGGTGAGGACACCTGCGCCCCGCCCGACCCGTGCGAGGTGGCTCGCGAGCTGGCCGCCCAGGGCACCCGCCTGGTGGTCGACACGCTCGGCTTGGCGCCGGACGAGAAGGTACGCAAGCAGCTGCTCTGCATCGCCGGCGCGACCGGAGGCACCTACACCGCCGCGCAGAGCGCCGACGAGCTGACCGGCCGGATCAAGCAGCTGGTCGACCGCGCCCGGGACACGTACACCGCCACCCCGGCGGTGGTCGGCGGCGGCGCGGCGTGCGAGGGCGCCCCGCTGCTCGCCCCCGGCGTCTACAGCGACCGGGAGGCGTTTTCCGAGCACCGCTGGTACCGGGTGCCGGTGCGTGCCGGGCAGGAGCTGCGCGCCTCGGTCAGCGTCGCGCTGGACCGGCCGGTCAACCCGGACTACGGCGTGCTGCTGCGCGCCACCGCGCCGGACGGGCGGGAACTCGTCCGGGGCGTCGACGCCGGCAGCGGGCGTACCGACGTGGTCTCCGCCGGGCTGCGCTGGTCGGCCGCCGACGAGGACGAGGACGGCCCGAGCCCCGAGCCGAGCGCCGGCGCGGAGCAGACGACCGTCTGCCTGGTGGTCAGCAACTCGTTCGCGGCCAAGCCCGGCACCCGGGCCCGGCCCGGCATGCCGGTCGAGCTGACGGTGGACGTGGTTCCCGCCTCCCCCGCGCCGGACGGGCCGGACCTCGGCCGCGGCTGGGTGCTGCTGCTTCTGCTCACGCTGGCCGGACTGCTCACCGGGCTGGTCGCCGGGCTGCTCACCCGCTGGTGGGTGCACACGTGGAGGGTGAACTGAGCATGCGTACGCTGATCCGCGCCGCGGCGGCCACGACCGTCGCGGGACTCGCCCTCACCCCGGCGGCGGCCCTGGCCGCGCCCACCCCGTCGCCGGGCGCGACCCCGGTGACCAAGGCCGGCACCTCGTTCCTCACCGCCACGACCGTCACCGCCGGCCAGCCGGTGCAGGTGGGCGCGTCGACGGGTGACCACCTGTACTGGTCGTTCCGCGCCGACGCCGGGCAGGTGCACGAGATCACCGCCACCGTCACCTTCCCGAAGGCACGCGGCGGCGCGTCCACCTGGACCGTCGACGTCTTCGACGGGTTGCGCCGCCGGCAGGCGTGCACGGCGGGCGCGCAGACCCCCACCGCGGACGCCACCGCGACGAGCGTCGCGCTCGGCTGCACGCTGCGCCGGGTACGGCCGTGGGCCGAGCCCTGGTCGGGTGACCCGCTGCCCGGCACCTACTACGTCCGGCTCTCCGTCACCGACCTGCCCGAGCCCGACCTGGGTCAGCCGATCGAGGTGGAGATGCTCGTCGGCGCGACCGACGAGGGCGGAGCGTCCGGCGACGACGGCGAACTGGCCGCGCCGCTGGTGCCGAACACCAGGGCCGGCACCGTGCTCGGCGCGGAGCCGACGCCCGAGCCGGTGGCCGACGAGGAGATCGACCTGACCGGATGGCTCCCCGAGGCCGGATCGCGCTGGGTGTGGACAAGCGTGGGCGGCGTGCTCGCCGCCGTGGCCGGCGTGGTCGGCTTCGCGCTCACCCGGCGGCCCCGCCGCCCCTGAGAACCGCCGCCCCTGAGACCGCAGCCGGTGGCCGCCGCGAACCCGACGCGGCGGCCACCGGACGCGCTCACGCCTCGGCGATACGCGGACCGCGCGGCACCCAGCCGATGAACCGGTCCTGGAGCGCGGTGACCGGCACGGAGCGCAGATCCTGCGTCGCCGCGGCGAGGCAGGATCCGAGATAGACGCTCAACGACGCCCGGTCCACCTGGTACTCGCGCAGCAGGTGATGACGTTTCGTGGCACAGGGCCAGTCGTCACCGCACGAGCCGCAGGTCCAGTCCGGGGTCACCGGCACGTGCTCGCCGTCGGTACTCCCCGAAACCTCCGCGCCAGGCGTCATCGGCCGCTCCTTCCGAGTCAGGAATGGTGGTGATGGACCGGTTGCCTCCCCGCAACGTTCCTTCAGCGCCGCGGCACGCCCCACCGTTACGGTACGTTCACCGCGTGTCCCCGTCATCCACCTCTCGTGCGTGATCTGCTTCCGGCCGTGGTCGCCGTGGCGGTGGCCGGGCCGGCCGACTGGGCCGGTGACCTGCTCCCGGCCGAGCTGGCGGCCCTCGGCGAGCGCGCGGTGTCCGGCCGTCGCCGCGACTTCACCGCCGGGCGGGTCTGCGCCCGCCGGGCACTCGCCGCGCTCGGCCTGCCCGCCACGCCGGTACCCGCCGGCGCCGACCGGGCCCCGATCTGGCCGCGCGGCGTGGTCGGCGCGATCACCCACACCCGCGACTACTGCGCCGCGGCCGCCGCCCGGGCCGCCGACGTGCGCGCCGTCGGCATCGACGCCGAGCGCCACCGGCCGCTCTCCCCAGGGGTACGACGAAAGGTGTGCCGCCCCGACGAGGAGGCGGACCTGGCCCGGCTGCCGTCCGGCACGCCCTGGCCGACGGTGCTGTTCAGCGCGAAGGAGACCGTCTACAAGGTCTGGCACCCGCTCGTCGGAACGTGGCTGGGCTTCGCCGACGCGCGCGTCACGCTTGACCCGGAGGCGGGCACGTTCCACGCCGAGATCGCACCGGCCCGGCTCGCCGCCGCGCCGGTGCCGGATCCGCCGTCAGCGGTGACGGGGCGGTTCGCCGTGGACGACGACCTGGTCCGCACCGCTGCCGTCCTGCCACACCGATGAGGCACCACCGGCCGGTTGCCCCCTGCCGGTACCGTCGTTGCGACTGAAAATCCAAAGGCGCCCCTAGGAGTACGGTGAGCCACCCTCAGCCTCCATCCGGGTCACCGGACCCGAACCAGCAGCCGCCGGAACCGCCGACGCAGGCGTTCCCCACCACACCGATGCCGCCGGCGCCGGACAGCCCGTACGCGCCACCGCCCGTCTCCGGTCCGCCGCAGCCGCCGGTGTCCGGGGCGCCCTATCCGCCGCCGGGCAGCGAGTACCAGCCCCCGGGCGGTACGTACCCGCCGCCGGGGTCCGAGTACCAGCCCCCGGGTGGCGCGTACCCGCCGCCGGGTTCCGAGTACCAGCCCCCGGGCGGGACGTACCCGCAGGCGGGGTCCGGATACCCGCAGGCGGGTGGGGCGTACCAGCCGCCGGGCGCCTATCCGCCTCCGGGCGGTTACCCGCCGCCGGGTGGTGGCGCGTACCCGCCGCCGCCGGGAGCGCCGTTCGGGCCGCCGGCGAAGAAGTCGAACAAGAACGTCTGGATCACGATCGGCGTCGTCGCCGTGATCCTGCTGCTGCTGTGCTGCGGTGGCGGCATCTTCGCCATCTACAGCGGCGCGCAGAAGACGCAGGATGCGATCGACTCGCTGCCCACCCCGGGCGTCACCGAGGGCCAGCCGACCACTGCCGCCCCGACGGGTGCGCCCGCCACCACGTCGCCGGGCAACTCCGACGGCAAGACGTTCAACCTGCCGGCCGGCGAGAAACTGTCCGTCAACGACGACCGGGGCACCATCGAGATCACCGTCGGCAACTTCCGGACCCGGAACGCCGCCTGCAGTGAGGTCATGCCCGGGCCGAAGAACGGCATGTTCCTGATCGCCGACGTGACCGCCGAGATCGTCGAGGGCACCGGCTCGATCAACCCGTTCTACTTCACCTGGGTCGCCGCGGACGGCACCGAGGAGAGCGGCATCGGCGGCGCCTTCTCCGGCTGCGGCAAGCTCATGACCTCGGGCACCAACCTGCCCGCGGGTTCCAAGCGCAGCGGGCAGCTCATCTTCGACGTGAAGGACCAGAACGGCGTCGTCGAGTACCGGCACCTCTTCCGTCCCGCCGGTTCCTGGAAGCCCTGACCCACACGTGACCCCGCACGGGGGGCCGGTCCGCAGCGGACCGGCCCCCCGTGTCCGTTCGGACGGCGCCGACAGCCGTTCGGACATTTCCATGGGCGCATCACGGCTCTCGTTCGCCAGGCTCGGAGCATGGCGAACGAGACGACAATTCCCCTGCTGCCCTGCCGCTCTGTGGACGACGTGGCGCCCTTCTACCAGGCCCTCGGCTTCGAGGTCACGTACCGGCAGGAGCGCCCGAACCCGTACGTGACGCTGCGGCGGGAGGACCTGCACCTGCACTTCTTCGGGGTGCCACAGTTCGATCCCGCCGACTCGTACGGCTCCTGCCTGGTCCTGGTGGACGATCTGGTCGACATCCACAGTGCCTTCGCCGACGGCATGCGTGCCACGTACGGCAAGGTGCTCGTCTCCGGCGTACCCCGGATGACCCGGCCCCGGCCCCGCCGCAACCAGGAGGGCCACTTCGGGTTCAGCATCGTCGACCCCGGCGGCAACTGGATCCGGTTCGTCGGCCGGGCCACCCCGCCGGAGACCGACGACAGGGGCGGTCTGGCCCGTACGCTGCACAACGCGGTGGTGCAGGGCGACTCGCGCGGCAATCCGGCGCAGGCCGCGCGGATCCTCGACGGCGCGCTGGGCCGCCCGGAGGCCGACGACGACCCGGCCGTCCGGGTGGAGGCGCTGGTCTACCGGGCGGAGCTGGCACTGCAACTCGACGAGCCGGAGTCCGCGCGGGAGCTGGTGCGGCAGGCCCGTTCGATCCCGCTGGACGACGGCGCGCGCGACGCGCTGGCCGACACCCTGCGGCACGCCGAGGACCTGATCGCCGGCCTGCCACCCGCATGACGTCAGCCGGGCCGGTGGCGGCGGTTTGCCGTCCGGGTCAGCGGGGACGCGAGGCGGCAGGCGGCGAGCGCCGCCACGCGACGATCCGGGGAGGCGGCATGAGCGTCGAGCGCGCGAGGAACGACCTGGAAGACCTGGCCGGTCCGGCCCGGGCCCGGCTCGGTGACCTGAACCAGGACGAACACGCCGAAGCGGACCGGGTACGCGAACAGGACGAGATCCGGGGCAAGCGCCCCGGCGAGCACATCCAGGCGGACGCCCGCGACGCCGACGACAACTTCTCCACCTGACCCGGTGCCGCCAGCGATCTGGCGTGGAGGAGCGGTGTCGGGGGTGGTTCCTATCCTGGGGCGATGGTTCTCACCGACGTCACCGGGGCCTGGGCCGGCACCAACGGGTTCCGGCTGATGCCCGCCGATCCGCTCGCCGAGTCGCCGGCCGCGCTCACCGTCGCCACCGCCGCCGGCGGTCACCTGACCACCGTGTCGTACTCGTGGGCCCATCCGGACGACGGCCCGCAGGACGGTCTGCTGGTGATCGCCGCCGGCGACCGGCCGGGCTCGCTCGTCGCCTGGTGGGGCGACTCGTGGCACCAGCAGCCGACGCCGATGACGCTCACCGGCACGGCGGGCGGCGCGGCGGCGGTCCAGCTGAGCGCCGGCTACGGCGACGGCTGGGAGTGGCGGGTCGTCCTCGACACCGCCGACCCGGCCCTGCTGCGGCTACGGATGGAGAACGTCGTCCCCGCGGACCAGGCCGGGCCCGGCACACCGGCCGGGCCCTACCCCGCGATGCTCACCGAGGTGCGCCGGGCCTGAACTCGATCAGGCGTCGAGGATCTCCCGCAGCCGGCGCGCGAACGCCTCCGGCTGCCCGGCGTAGCCCATCCCCTCGCCGAGGAACCCGCCGTGGTGGCTGGGGAAGACCGCGGCCTTCCCGCCGAGCAGCTCGGCCGTGGCCACCGACGTGCGTCCGGTGAGGGTGTCCGCCGATTCCTCGCCCACCGCGACGACGACCCGGGTACGCGCCGCGCGCAGCGCGTCCACGTCCGGCCGGAAACGGGTGACCGCCGCCGCACGGTCGGAGAGCAGCGGGTCGTCCCGGCTGCCGTCGTCCTCGGTCGGCATGCCGAACGCGGCCGGGTCGGGCAGCGGCTGGGCGAAGTACTCGTCGGTGAACTCGCCCCGCCACGACGTCATGGCCACGAACGCCGCCATGCCCGCGCCCCAGCCGCTCTTCTGGTACGCCTCCTGGCAGACGGCCGTGGCTCGGCGGGCAGCCTCGGCGTCGGGCAGCACCTGGATCAGCGGTGGCTCGTGCGCCACGAGCGTGGCCAGCGCGTCCGGGTACGCGGCCACCAGGGCGAGCGCCGTGACCGCGCCGCCGCTGCTGGCGAACATGTCCACCGGTCCCGCGCCGAGGGCCTCGATGATGTCGCGTACGTCCCGGGCCTGGACCTCGGGCACGTCGTCGCCGCGGCCGTCCTTGCGGACGCTGCGCCCGAGCCCGCGCGGGTCGTACGTGACGACGGTGCGGTCCGGGAAGTACGACGCGAGCGTGGTGAAGCCGTCGGCGCACATGGGCTGGCCGATCATGAACAGGGGACGGTGCCCGGTCTCGGCCGCCGTGGGGGCGTGGACGTCGTAGACGAGGTCGACCTCGGGCGTCTGCAGAGTGAGCGTCTTCATGCCTGTGTCGACCGGCGCCGGCCGGAAAACTCATCGGTCCTGCGGAAACGTGTGCCGGGCGCGGCTCGCGGCGGTGTCGACGCCCACCGCCGCGAGCCGTGCCGTTGCCGTCAGCTCACCGTGCCGGTGACGGTGCTGCCGGACCTGGTGACGTAGTAGGTCAGCTTCGTGCCGCTCCAGAAGTGGAACGTCAGGGTGACCCGCTGCCCGTCGTTGACCTCGGCGAAGAACTCCGGCTTCAGCGCGATCGTGTTGCCGGTGTAGTTCGGCGCGAACGTCACGTCGAACTCCTTGTACGAGGTCCAGTTGTGCGGTCCGGCGTTGCTGCCGTCGGCGTACTTCGCCTCCATCGTGGCGAGCTGGTCGCCGCGGAACTGCGCCGGGAGCGTGAACGCGGCGGTGGTGCCGGTCGCGTTCGACAGCACCGGCGGGTCGTACGTGATGATGCTGATCCGCCACGGCACACCGGCGGAGAAGCGGGCCTGGAGGTTGGCGTTCACCCCGTACGCGCGGGAGCCGACCAGCCGGGTCAGCGCCGACGCGGTGAGCGTGAGGGTGCTGCCGGAGACCGTGTAGTCGGTGCCGTTGACCAGGTCGGTGGTGCCCTGCCGCAACCCTTGGAACGTGGTGCCGTTCAGGTTGAGCGTCAGGCTCTTGGCGGTGATCGAGCCGGTACGCGGCACGTACACCTGGTCGCTGGACGCGGTGCCGGAGCGGGTGGTCCAGCTCGACTTGATCTGCGCGAACAGCTCCGGGTCCTTCCAGACGAAGGACGTCCGGTCGAAGTGCTGGCCGTTGTCCCAGAGCTGGGTGGTCAGTTTGCGGCTGCGCGCGTAGTGGCCGAGGAACTCGAAGAACTTCAGCTTCTCGCCCTGCTCGATGGTGCCGGTGTGCCGGTCGAAGCCGAGCAGCCCGTACTCGCCGATGATCACCGGGATGTTGCGGGTGACGAAGGCGTTGTAGACGCGGTCGAACTGGTCGGTCAGGTCCTGCTGGACCGTGGCGTCGAACCGGGTGCCCCCGGCGACGTTCACGCTGAACGGCCAGTACCCGTAGAAGTGCACGGTGGCGATCAGGTTCGGGTCGTTCAGCGTGTTGAACGTGCTGACCAGCTCGTCCACCCGGGCCTGCTCGGCGGAGGTGTGCAGGGTCGGCAGCACCAGCAGCCGGGTGGCGTTGTTCCCGCCGGACTGGCGGACGATGCGGTGGAACGAGGTGTTCAGCTCGTTGAGCAGCGTGGCGTTCTGCGCGTCGCCGGAGCTGCCGGTGAACTGCGGCTCGTTGACGCTCTCGAAGGTCAGCTTCGGCGAGGAGTCCTTGAACGCGGCGGCGATCTGGGTCCAGAGCGCGTTGTAGCGGTTCAGCACGCCTGTCCGGTCGGTGGGCATCGTGTTGATCCACTGCCACGAGTCGTGGTGGATGTTGAGCACCACGTAGAAGCCGTCGGCGAGCGCCCAGCCGACCACCTCGCGTACCCGGCTGAGCCAGGCCGCGTCGATCGTGTAGTTCGGCGCGGCGCCGTGGTGGTTGCTCCAGGTCACCGGGATGCGGATGCTGTTGAAGCCCTGCGCCCGGACGTTGTCGAGCAACGCCTCGGTGACACGCGGGTTGCCCCACGCGGTCTCGTCCGCGCCGACCGCGTCGAAGGAGTTGCCGAGGTTCCAGCCGGGCTGCATGGCGGCGACAGCGGCCATGGCGTTGCCGGCCGGCGGCGGCGTGGTGGGCGGCGGCGTGGTGGGCGGCGGGGTGGTCGTGGGCGGTGGCGTGGTGGGCGGCGGGGTGGTCGTGGGCGGTGGCGTGGTGGTCGGCGGCGGGGTGGTCCCGCCGACACCGCCGGTGCAGGCGACCCCGTTCAGCGAGAACGCGGTGGGCGCGGTGTTGGTGCCGGCCCAGGAGCCGTTGAAGCCGAACGAGACGCTGCCGTTCGTGGCGATGGCGCCGTTGTAGCCGACGTTCGTGGCGGTGACGTCGGCGCCGGAGGAGGTGACGTCGGCGCTCCACGCCTGGGTGACCCGCTGGCCGGACGGGAACGTCCAGCGCAGGGTCCAGCCGTTTATCGGGTCACCGAGGTTGGTCACGTCGACGTTCGCGGTGAAACCGCCGGGCCACTGGCTGGCGGTCGTGTAGTTGACGCGGCAGCCGGCCGCCGCCTGGGCGTTCGTCGCCATCACGGCGGTGCCGGTCACGAGCGTGGCGGCGGTCGCCGCGACCAGGCCGACCCGCAATCGGGCGGTACGGGGAGAGCGGAACATGGTGGTTCCTTCGTGGTGGGTGGGGGCGCGTGGACGGGGAAGGCGGGGCGCGCACCCGCCCAGCGCGAGAGTAAGTTTGGAATCTAAACATTGTCAATCGGCAGACGTGGATGCGGCAACCCGTCGGGGCCCGTCAGGCGGCCGGCGGCGTCTCGACGGTGAGGTGCGCCGACAGCGCGCGCAGGAAGTCCGGCGCGTCGAAGATCCGCCCGGCCGAGGCGACACCGGTCGCCCGCGTCCGCCCGGTCAGGATCCGGTGGACCGCCTCGACCGCCAGCGGCGCGCTGATCGCGTAGATGTCCTGCCCGTGCGCCACCACCCGCCGACGGACGTCACCCGACCGCACCACCACGTCGACGGTGAACGTCTGCGCCGACCGGCCGCGCTCGTCCACAGCGGCCGGAGCGTCCCCGGCGGCCAGATCCCCCGCCGCGTTCGCGGTCATGTAGGTGCACACCTCCGGGATGTCCAGGTGGCTCGGCACCGTCACCACGTCGGCCATGGTGAACTCCCCGAGCACCGGCCGCACGCCCAGCGGCGCCGGGAACTCCCAGTCCCGCCGGGGCAGGTCGCCGTCGGCGTACACCAG
The DNA here is from genome assembly GCF_027497355.1 of Micromonospora sp. WMMA1947. Lineage (NCBI taxonomy): Bacteria > Bacillati > Actinomycetota > Actinomycetes > Micromonosporales > Micromonosporaceae > Micromonospora > Micromonospora sp. WMMA1947. The sequence continues at coordinate 1,241,316 of NZ_CP114909.1, forward strand.
GCGCCCGCCGGTGAAGCGGACCCGCCGGCCGTCGCGGCGCTCGCGCGAGACGACGCCGGAGGCGACCGTCCCGGCCGTCGGGTGCCAGCTGCTCAGCCCGTACGCGACGTGCGCCTCGTCGGCCGCCGTCCAGTCCCCCGTCGCGGCGGTGACCAGCAGGTCCCCGAGCCCGCCGAAGAACGCCATGGCGGGCACCACAGCGACTCCGGCGGCCTCGGCGCGCTCGGCGTAATCGGCGAACGTGTCCCGGTTCGCCTCGATCTCGGCCGCCACGTCGACGTAGGGGATCCCGGCCCGCATCGCGGCCTCGATCAGCGGCCCGGCGGTCGAGGCGAACGGTCCGGCGCAGTTGACCACCGCCGTCACCCCGGCCAGCGCCTTGTCCAGCGTGGCCGGGTCGTCGACCGACGCCACCCGCTGCTCCGTCCCCGGAAACGCCGCCGCCAGCTTCCCGGTGTCACGCCCCACCGGCAGCGGCTCGTACCCCCGCTCCCGCAGCTCCGCCACCACGAACCGTCCGGTGTGCCCGTACGCCCCGAACACCGCCACCTGCATGACACTCCCCCTCGAAGATCGACTGGAATGATCCTCGCCGGGATCCGAGGGCCGGGCCAGTGTCGCAAACGCCAATGCCCGTACAGTTTCGGACATGACCCTGATCGCGCTCGCCGCCACCGACGGGATGCTGCACTTCGAGCTGGCAGCGGCCTGCGAGATCTTCGTCCGCGACCCGACCGGCCTCGCCGACCCCTGGTACGACCTGGTGGTCTGCGCTCCCGGCCCGGTCGGCGTCGGCCGGTTCGCGGTCACGCCCGACCACGGGCTGGACCACCTCGCCCGCGCCCACACGGTGATCGTCCCGGCGATCGAGGAGACCGACGCCGAGCCGCCGTCCGACCTGGTCGAGGCGGTCCGCGCCGCGCACGGGGCGGGCGCCCGGATGGTCTCGTTCTGCACCGGCGCGTTCGTGCTCGCCGCCGCCGGCGTCCTCGACGGGCTGCGCGCCACCACCCACTGGGCGCACACCGACGCGCTCGCCGCCCGCTACCCGCGCGTGCAGGTCGACCCGGACGTGCTCTACGTGGACAACGGCGACGTGCTCGCCTCCGCCGGGAAGGCCGCCGCGATCGACCTGTGCCTGCACCTCATCCGCCGCGACCACGGCTCGACTGTCGCCAACGCCGTCGCCCGCCGCCTGGTGGTGCCGCCGCACCGCGCCGGCGGTCAGGCCCAGTACGTCACCACCCCGGTCCCGGCCCGCGAGGACCACCCGCTCGCCGCGCTGCTCCCCTGGGCGATGGCGCGGCTGGACCGCCCGCTCACCGTCGCGGACCTGGCCCGCCGGGCGAGCATGAGCACCCGCAACCTGGTCCGGCACTTCACCGCCGCGACCGGCGCCACGCCGTCGCAGTGGCTGGCCACGCAGCGCATCCGGCGGGCGCAGGAACTGCTGGAGAACACCGACGACAGCATCGACGCCGTCGCGGAGGCATCAGGCATGGGTACGGCGACGACACTGCGCCGGCACTTCCAGCGCACAGTGGGCGTGCCGCCGGACACCTACCGCCGGACCTTCCGCCGCGGCTGACCGGGTTGCCGCGGTGTCCCGCCGGGTAGCAGAGGCGTCATGGATCGACGTACCCGATCGATGCAGAACCGGTGGAACACCTACCCGGAGGCCACCAGCGGGCAGCGGACCACAGCGATCGTCCTGGCCCTGGCCCTGTCGGTGCCGACAACCTTCCTCTGCGTGTGGCTGGCGATGTCGCTGCTGAGCGGCACCCACTGGCTGCTCCAGACGCTCGCCTTCGCCGTCGTCGGTCTCGTCATCGGCGGCGGCGCCCTCGTCCTGCTGTCGAAGCTCGCCGGGCGCGGCGGGCGCCGGGCGGCCTGAACGAATCTGCCGTCTGCCTGCCCTACGGGGCCCGGGCGTTCCGGCCCGAGGGCTATGGTCGGTTCGTGCCGCCCGACGGGACGGTCGCCTGACACTCGGCACGGGGGATCGTGTGTTCGACGTGATCGTGGTCGGCGGTGGGCCGACCGGCATGATGCTGGCGAGCGAACTGCGCCTGCAGGGCGTCGGCGTCCTCGTGCTGGAGCGGGACGCCGAACCGCCGCCGTACGTGCGCTCGCTCGGGCTGCACGTCCGCAGCATCGAGGTGATGGACCAGCGCGGGCTGCTGGAACGGTTCCTGGAACACGGCGGCACGCACCCGATCCGGGGCTTCTTCGCCGGCATCGACAAGCCCGCGCCCGCCGACCTGGACACCGCCCACCCGTACGTCCTCGGCATCCCGCAGACGCTCACCGACCGGCTGCTCGCCGACCACGCCGCCGAGGTCGGCGCCGAGATCCGGCGCGGCCGTGCGGTCACCGGGCTGGAGCAGGACGACGACGGCGTGACGGTCCACCTCGACGACGCCGGCGCGCCACCGCTGCGCGCGCGGTTCGTGGTCGGCTGCGACGGCGGGCGCAGCACGGTCCGCAAGCTGCTCGGCGTCGGATTCCCCGGCGAGCCGTCGACGATCGACACGCTGCTCGGCGAGATGGAGGTGACAGCGCCGCCGGACGAGATCACCAGGATCATGACCGAGGTACGCCGCACCGAGAAGCGGTTCGGGCTCGGACCGTCCGGCAGGCCGGGCGTGTTCCGGGTGGTCGTACCGGCGACCGACGTCACGTCGGTGCCGCCGACGCTCGACGACTTCAAACGGCAACTGACCGCGTACGCGGGCACCGACTTCGGCGTGCACTCGCCCCGCTGGCTGTCGAGGTTCGGTGACGCGACCCGCCTGGCCGAGCACTACCGGGCCGGGCGGGTGTTCCTGGCCGGCGACGCCGCGCACGTCCACCCGCCGCTCGGCGGGCAGGGGCTCAACCTGGGCATCCAGGACGCGTTCAACCTGGGCTGGAAGCTGGCGGCGACGGTGAACGGCTGGGCGCCGGACGACCTGCTGGACACCTACGAGTCCGAGCGGCGCCCGGTGGCCGCCGACGTGCTGACGAACACCCGCGCGCAGATGCTGCTGACCACGAACGAGCCGGGACCGCACGCGGTGCGTGAGGTGCTGACGCAGCTCATGGACTTCGACGAGGTCAACCGATTCCTGATCGAGAAGGTCACGGCGATCGGCGTCCGGTACGACGTCGGCGAGGGGCACGCCCTGCTCGGGCGGCGGCTGCGCGACGTACCGCTGCGGGAGGGGCGCCTGTACGAGCTGATGCGTACCGGCGGCGGGTTGTTGCTCGACGGGACCGGGAAGCTGTCGGTGGACGGCTGGGCCGACCGGGTCGGGTTCGTCGCCGGTACCGGCGACGAGCTGGACGTGCCGGCGGTGTTGCTGCGGCCGGACGGGCACGTGGTGTGGACGGGCGACGACCAGCGCACGCTGGACGACGCTCTGGCCCGGTGGTTCGGCGGCGCGACGCGGTGAGCTGCGACCGATCGCCCGAGGGCGCTCAGGGTTCGGTCGTCTGGTAGCTGCGGAGCGCGGCTTCGGCGAGTCGGGTGAGGTGATCGTCGCCACCGGGCTCGTTGCCCTGCTCCTGAACGACCACCAGGGTGGAGCCGACCCGGACGAGGATGCTGTCCCATCCCAGGGTGACCGATCCAGTCGGCCGCCGGCCGCGGGCCGGCTGCCGGACGGGGCGGGGGCGCCTCCGCGCTCCCCTATGCTGCGCCGCGTGACGGTTCTGATGATCTACAGCGGTGACACGGCGCCGGATGCGCCCGGCACGCGTACCGGTGGTGTTCCGCTCGTGCCCGCGGACTTCGACTGGCCACTGTGCGGCGAGTGCGACGGGCCGATGCAGTTCCTGGCCCAGGTCCGGCTCGACGACATCGACGCGGCCGAAAACGAACTCCTGTCGGTCTTCATGTGCCAGAACGATCCGGGCCTGTGTGACGAGTGGGATGCGACAGCCGGCGGCAATCGCGCGTTCGTCTTCCCCCTGGGGGCGTTGGCTCCGTCTGCCGTGCCCTCCGGCGACACCGTCCTGGTGGCCGAGACGTCCGCCGTCACGTACGCGCCGATGCAGGACTCCGACGGTTACGACGAGGCGCGCGAGCGCTGGCGCAGTGAGTCCGGCCGACCGCTGCGAGACGTCCTGGGGCAACTCGGCGGACTGCCGGCGTGGCTCCAGTTCGACCAGACGCCCACCTGTCCCGCCTGCGCTCTGCCCATGTCGTTCGTCGTCCAGCTGGAGGAGGGCCACGATCACCGCACCGGCTTCAACTTCGGTGGCGGTGGCTGCGGGTACGGATTCCGCTGCCGACCGTGCTCGACGGCGGCGTTCCTGTGGCAACAGTGACCCGCTTTTCCGGCTTGACGAACGCCAATGGTAAGCCGTAGCTTACCGTTCGTGGCTACTTACCGAACCGAGGACGGGTGGGACGCCTTGGGCGACCCGACACGGCGGGCGATCATCGCGTGTCTCGCGGAGCGGCCGCGGGCGGTCGGCGAACTGGCCGCGGTGCTGCCGGTCAGCCGGCCGGCGGTGTCGCAGCATCTGCGGGTGCTGAAGGACGCCGGCCTCGTGACGGACCGCACCGCGGGCACGAAGCGTGTCTACCGGCTCAATCCCGCCGGCGTGGCCGCCCTACGAGATCAGCTCGACACCTACTGGAGCCGCGCGTTGGACGGCTTCAAGGACGTCGCCGAGCGCCCTGACGAGGAGGAATCATGAGTGGAACGGATGCGGTGGTACGGCGGCAGATCGTGGTCGACGCGCCGGTCGAGCGCGCCTTCGCGGTGTTCACGGAGCGGTTCGGCGACTTCAAGCCGAAGGAGCACAACCTGCTGTCGTCGCCGATCGCGGAGACGGTGTTCGAGGCGAAGGTCGGTGGGCACATCTACGACCGCGCCGAGGACGGCAGTGAGTGCGCCTGGGCGCGGATCCTCGTCTTCGAGCCGCCGGACCGGCTCGTCTTCAGCTGGGACATCAGCCCGGCATGGCAGCTCGAACAGGATCTGGACAACGCCAGCGAGGTCGAGGTCCGGTTCGTCGCCGAGACACCGCAGCGGACCCGGGTCGAGTTGGAGCACCGCAACCTGGACCGGCACGGTCCGGGCTGGGAGTCGGTTCGTGACGGCGTCGGCCACGACGAGGGCTGGCCGCTGTACCTGAACCGCTACGCCGACCTGTTCACCGAGGCGAGATAGCGCAGACCCTGCGCCGTTGCCGCAAGAGCCGACGCGGCGCAATAGGCTCCGGATCGTGCACGGATTCACCGACGTCGACCGGCAGTCAGACCCGGACTCGTGGGTCGGCGTGCTCGACCGCCTCGCCGACGAGCCCTTCTACCAGGCATATCAGCATCGGGTCCGCGAGCTGCTCCATCCGGTGCCCGGCCGGCGCTACGTCGAGGTCGGTGCGGGCACCGGGGCGAGCGCGGCCCGCCTCCGAGACGAACACGACGCCGGCGTGGTCGCCGTGGACCGCGCCGCGACCATGGCTGCCGCCATGCAGGCGCGCGGCTTGACGCAATGCGCCGTCGCCGACGCCCACCGACTGCCGTTCCTCGACGACTCCTTCGACGGCGCCTGGTCCGACCGCACCGTGCAACACCTCGCCGATCCCCGTGCCGCGATCGGGGAACTCGTCCGGGTCGTCCGGCCGGGTGGCCGCATCGTCCTCGCGGACCCCGACTACGACACGCAGGTGCTCGACATCGCCGACCAGGATCTGGCGCGACGTGTGCTGCGGTTCCGGGCGGACGTCCTCCTCCGCAACGGCACCCTGGCCCACCAGCATGCCGGCATTCTCGCCACGCTTGGCCTGACCGACGTCACCGTCGAACCCCGAACGCTGCTGGTTCGCGACCCGGCCGCCGCCGACAACGTTCTGGGCCTGCGCAGCTGGGCCGCCACAGCGGCTCAGCGCGGCGTACTCGAACCCGGCGAAGCTCGCTCGTTCGAAGACCAGTTCGACGAGGCCGTCGACGCGGGCCGGTTCACCTACGCGGTCACGTTCTTCCTCACCGCGGCCACCGTCACCTGAGGCGGACGTCGGCCACGGCAGCGACCGCCCCGAGACCTCGGACACACTGACCCGCCTTCGTGGGGCAGTGAGCGGGCCGACACCTGCCGGGGTGTAGGCGAACGGGATGCCGGGTACCTCGCGCCTTACCCCGCACCCCTGCCCAGGAGGACCATATGACCGTCGTACTCGCCGTTGTCTGCAAAGACGGGGTGGTGATCGGCGCGGACTCCCAGATCACCGAGAGCGATCGCGGTCTGAGTTTCCCCGCCCAGAAGCTGCACCCCCTGGGCGACTGCGCCGCCTGGGGCGGCAGCGGCGCGCGGGGGGTACTCAACGACCTGCGCCCCCTTCTCCAGGACTCGGCCACCGCCATCCTCGAAGCACCGGACATCGGCGACGAGTTGCAGGAGCGCGTCCTGCCCGTCTTCAAGAAGCACTACGAGAACTACATCCCGGACGTGCCCGGCGAGGGCAGCGGCGGCGGGGTGTCGGCGTACCTGCTCGCGGCCGGCTACAGCCAGGGCGGGCCGTGGATCGTGGAGATCAACCCCAACGGGCTCATCGGCCGCTACGAGGACGTGGGCTTCCACGCCATCGGCTCCGGCGCGCCCATGGCCCAGCAGGCCGGCGCGCTGCTGTCCCACTTCCGGATGACCACGCGCACCGTCGAGTACGGCGTGGTGGGCGTGGTGCGGGTGCTGGAGGCGCTGGAGCGGACCTCGCCGTCGGTCGGCGGGCCGTTCAGTGTGGCGTGCATCCGCGAGGAGGGCGCCCACCACCTCGACGAGAAGGAGATCGCCAAGGCGCTGAAGGACGCCGAGCGCTGGCGCGACCTGGAACAGAAGGCGCTCGACGGCCTGTTCGACTGACGGCGGCGTGTCGGGCGGCCGGGTTCGGAACGTCAGCGGAGCAAGGGCCGCGCGCGCCCAGGTGATAGCGCGTGCGGCCCGTCCAGGGTTGCCCTGACAACGCCCAGCGGAGTCTGCTGCTGCACGTGCTGACGGAAGACATTGCCCGCGCTGACGACCTGCAGGGCGAGGGCGTCTGCCAGAGCCGACGCAGCGGAGGCCAGGTCGACGACCGGTCCGGAGATGAGGGCCACGTTGGGCATGTGTGCTCCCCTGTTGCGCGCCGAAGAGAGCCAAGCCAGCAGTGCACGTGGTTTCGGTGGGCTGCCCCGCACGATCGAAAAAGGCCGTCTCCGACTGGCGGAAACGGCCTTTGAACTGGGTGGAGCTGAGGGGATTTGAACCCCTGACCCCCTCGATGCGAACGAGGTGCGCTACCGGTCTGCGCCACAGCCCCTCCGCCGGCGAACCGGCGTCGGTCCCACCCAGCTTTCACCGGGTGGGCCGGCGACAAGGCTAACAGGTCGCGGCCCCGCGATGCGAACCGACCCACCGCCCCCGTAGATCTTGGAAGCAAGTGGCCCCCAGAGGGGCCCAATTCCTCCAAGATCGCCACCAGGCCCACGCTCGCGAGGCAGGTGAGGGGGTCAGGCGCCTCGGCCGGACTGGTAGGGGCGCCCGCGCAGGCCACCGGCCCGCCGGTAGGACACCGAGCCGCCGCTCGCCGCCGGCGGCAGGTCGGCCGGGCGGTCCAGCCCCATCGCCGTACGCCGGACCGCCTCGCGCTGGGCGGCCAGCCGGCGCTGCGCCTCCCGCCGGGCCGCCGCGCGCCGGGCCTGCTCGCGGCGCACCTCGGCCTGGCGGGCGGCCAGCCAGGCCGCCTCGCGGGCGTCCGCGCGCCGCCGCCGACGCTCGGCCAGGGCACGCTGCCGCAGGTGTACGACGTACGCGACGAGCAGCGCGCCGGTGACCGAGACGCTGATCCAGAACCCGGGTCCGACGAGCACCACGCCGCCCAACTCGACCAGGTTGAGCAGCAGCAGTGCGGCCAGCACCCGGCGCCGCCGGTAGATCGCCGGGGTGTGCCGCCGCCGGGGCGGGTGCCGTCGGCGGGACTGGGCCGGCACCGCGGAGACCGGCCGCAGTCGCCCCGAGCGCAGACGCAGCGGTGGCGCGGAGACCGGCCGGGCGAGACCACCCGTGTCGGAGTCTTCACTGAGGGTTACTACGAGGGAGCGCGGCGGGTGCAGCGGTCGCCGCCCGGGCACGGTGCGCCGTCGACGCCGGCGCTGAAGCACCCGCGCCGTCGACTGCGCCCGCTCCGCCACCAGCCGCTCGGTGGCGTCGTACCGGCGGACCAGCGCCGGAGCGAGGGCGAGCAGACCGGCGGCGGCGAGGACGGCGAGGAGCACCGACGTGGGCACCCTCACCCCTCCCGTCACCAAAGTTCGCCGGCTAGCGCCGCCCGCCGCAACTTCTTCCGTCGGCCGTCGTTTACGGCGCACTTCGTGCGGGCGGGCAGCGCTTGCCGCAGCTTGCAGTTACTTGAGGTTACGGGCCGCCGACCCGGTTCACAGTGCGCCGCGCCGGGCGTTCGCCTCAGCGGCGGTTGTCACGTACGCGGTGCCACCGCGCCAGCAAGCCGCCCTCGGCGACGACTTCCTCGCCCGTCATCGCATATCCGATGTGGTCGCGCCACGCGCCGTCGATGTGCATGTAGCGCACGTGATAGGCCTCCTCGCGGAAGCCGAGTTTCTCCACCACCCGCCGGGACGGCGTGTTCTCCGGCCGGATGTTGACCTCGATCCGGTGCAGGCCGCCCGGCCCGAACGCGTGGTCCACGGCGAGCGCCACAGCGGTCGGGATCACGCCGCGACCGGCCACCCTGGAGTCCACCCAGTAGCCCACGTACCCGGAGCAGAACGCCCGCCGCACGATGCTGCCGATGTTGACGTGACCGACCAGCCGCTCCCGGCCGTCCTCGCGCAGGCAGACCGCGAACGGCATGCCCTCACCGGTACGCGCGGACTTGCGCTGGTCGGCGTGCACCAGGCGGAACGCAGCAGGGGAATTCGTCTCGTACCAGCCGCCGGGCACATGGGACTCCCACGGCGCCAGCCAATCCCGGTTGGCGCGCCGGATCTCCGACCAGGCGACGGCGTCCGAACGCCGGTACGGCCGCAGCACCACCGGACCGTCCACCAGCACCGCCGGCCACCCCGGCGCCCGCCGGAACCTCACCGAGCCGGCCCTTCGCTCGCGACTGCGGGGCTCGCAAGCTCACTCCTCGCGCTCACCGAGCTTGCCTTTCGCTCGCGACTGCGGGGCTCGCAAGCTCACTCCTCGCGCTCACCGGCGCCGGTCCAACAGGAGCACATCCACGGTAGACCCGGCAGCGGCCGTGGTGACCCGCTCGCCGAGCACCAGCAGGCCGTTCGCGTCGGACAGGCCGGACAGCGTGTACGGGCCCCCGGCGAGCGGCTGCACCGTGTACCCGCCGCCGCGTCGCTCGGCCACGTGCGCGGGCCGGAACTCGCGCAGCCCGACCGGGGACGAGACCGTCTCCAGCAGGTGCGCGCGGACGCTCGGCCGGAACACCGGTTCGGCGCCGGCCAGCAGCTGGATGGCCGGTCGGGCCAGCACCTCGAAGCCAATCAGCGCCGCGCCGGGCTCACCGGGAAGACACACCACCGGCACCTCCTCGGCGCCGACCGTACCGAACCCGAGAGCCGTTCCGGGATAGAGGGCCACCTCGGTGAAGGTGACCGGCCCGGCCCGGCCGCCGTCGCGCCGCGACAGGATGCGGCGGACCATGTCACCGGGGCCGGTGCCGGTGCCGCCGGTGGTGATGATCAGGTCGGCGCGCAGCGTCTGGTCCTCCAGCAGGCCGCGCAGCGCCTCCGGGTCGTCGTCGCAGATCCCCACCCGGTACGCGAGCGCGCCCGCCTCCGCGGCTGCCGCGGTCAGCGCGTGCGAGTTGGTGTCCACCACCTGGCCTGGCTGGCTGCCCCGGCCCACGTCCACCAGCTCGTCGCCGGTCGCCACGATCACCACGCGCGGGCTGGGCCGCACCACCACGTGCCCGATGCCGGTGGCGGCGAATACCGCTACCAGGGCCGGGGAGACGTACGCGCCGGCGCGGGCGAGCAGCGTGCCGGCGACCAGTTCCTCCCCGGCGCGGCGCAGGCCGTACCCCCGTTTGGGGGCGCGGAAGATCTCGACGGCGGCCATGCCCTGGTCGGTCCACTCCACCGGGACGACCACGTCGGCGCCGATCGGCAGCGGCGCGCCGGCCGCCACCGAGAAGCAGGAGCCGGGGGTGAGCCGCACCGGCCGCCAGCTGGCAGCGCCCAGGTCACCGACCACGTTGAGCCGGATGCTGCGGCCACCGGGCATACCGGAGGGGGCCGGGACGTAGCCCGGCCCCCGACTCCCACCGGAGATGTCCTCCCAGCGCGCGGCGTACCCGTCCACCGCCGCCTGGTCGAAGGCGGGGTACGAGTGCGGGGCGACCACGTCCTCGGCGAGCACGTTGCCGTACGCCTGGGTCAGGTCGAGGTCGAGTGGAGGCAGCGCGCGTAACCTGCGCAGCACACTGCCCAGGTAGTCGGCGAGCGGCGTCAACTCGTTCGCGGCCGCCTCGGCGTCGGCCGTCGCGGTCATGTATCGGCACCGCCGGACGCGTCGCGGATGCCGTTGAGGACCGCCGCGGTGACCGTCTCGTCGCCCTTGTTGACGAACTCGGCCAGCCACTTGCGGAACTCGGCGCCCAGGTCCTCCCGCTCGGCGGCGATCTGCACCACGGTCTGGAGGTAGCCGAGCGGCATGCCGGTGTCGTACCGGGTGCCCCGGTAGACGATGGCGTGCACCGGCACCCCCTCGGTACGCAGCAGCTCCATCGCGTCGGTCAGCTGGATCTCACCGCCGCTGCCCGGCTCGGTACGCCGGATCGCGTCGAAGATCTTCCCGGGGAGCACGTACCGGCCGAGGACGGCGAGGTTGCTGGGGGCGTCGGCCGGGCTGGGCTTCTCCACCATGCCGGTGACCTTGACGACCTCGGCGATGTCGGAGTATTCCGACTCGGCCGGCTCGACCGACGCGATGCCGTACCGGCTGGTCTCGGCCGGGTCGACCTCGAAGAACGCGAGCACCACGCCGCCGGTGCGGGCCTGGAGTTCCAGCATGGCCGGCAGCAGCGGCTCGGACGGCTTGACGAACTCGTCGCCGAGCAGCACCGCGAAGGGCGCGTCGCCGACGTGCGACTCGGCGTACCCGACGGCGTGCCCGAGGCCGAGCTGTTCCGGCTGGCGGACCGTGTAGATCGCTGCCAGTTCCTCGGTGCGCTTGACCTCGGCCAGCAGCTCGGGCTTCTTGGCGAGCCGTTCCTCCAGGTCGGGCCGGCGGTCGAAGTGGTCCACCATCGAGGTCTTGCCGCGACCGGTGATCAGCAGGATGTCGTCGATGCCGGCCTGGGCGGCCTCCTCGACGATGTACTGCAGCACCGGCCGGTCGACGACCGGCAGCAGTTCCTTCGGAACCGCCTTGGTGGCCGGCAGGAACCGGGTGGCCAGGCCGGCGGCCGGGATCACGGCCTTGACCGCGCGGGAGCGACCGTGGGCCGCTGAGGGGTTCGCTGAGTGCTCCGACATGTCGCGAGACTATCGGCCACGGCTCTGCCGCGGCGGGTGAGGACCGGAAGACGCGCCGCCCTGGACGATGCCCGCCGGGTCCGCCGCGCCGGCCCGGGGCAGCCCGTCCGGCGGGCTGAGACCGGCCGCCACCACCGGGATCTCCTGGGTGGGCACCGGATCGGGCGCCGGCGCGAGCCGGTAGCCGTCGCGTCCGGCGGCCTTCGCCGCGTACAACGCGTCGTCGGCGGCGTCGAGCACCTGCTGGCCGTCGGCGGCGTGGTCCGGGTAGACGGCGATGCCGATGGAGACGGTCACCGGCACCCGCACCGGATCGTCGCCGCTCCCCTCCACCGTGACCGGCTGGTCGCGTACCACCGCGCCGAGCCGCTCGGCGACGATCGTGGCGCCCCGGGCGTCGGTCTCCGGCAGCAGCACCACGAACTCCTCGCCGCCCTGCCGGAACGCCAGGTCCACCTCACGGATCACGCCGCGTACCCGGCGGGCGAACTCGACCAGCACGGCGTCCCCGGCCGCGTGCCCCCAGGTGTCGTTGACGTTCTTGAACCGGTCCAGGTCGAGCGCGAGCACGCTGAGCATCCGGCCGAACCGGTTCGCCCGTTCCACCTCCCGGCGGATCGACTCGCGCAGGTAGCGGTAGTTCCACAACCCGGTCAGCGGGTCGGTGAGGGAGAGCCGTTGCGCCTCCTCGTGCACCCGGACGTTCTCCACGGCGACCGCGGCGTGCCCGGCGAACGTCCGTAGCGTCACCACGTCGTCGTCGTGGAACTCGTGCCCGCCGAGCCGGTCGTAGAGGACCAGCACGCCGAGCGCCGCGCAGGCCGAGCCGGGCGGGTCGCCGTCGGCGGGCGGGTGGCCGGGCCGGTCCGGGCCGCGCGGCTCGGTGCCGCCGGGGGTGGCGAACGGCACCGCCACGTACGTCTCGCAGGACGGCTCCCCGGTCGGTACGTCCGGCGGCGTCCACCGTCCGCGCCGCGGCTCGCCGGTGGCGGCGACCGTGCCGAGCACCCCGGCGCCGACCGGCACCCGCAGCGTCGCCGGATCGGCCGGATCACCGGTCGGCCGGCGTCCGGCCATGCCTTCCACGCACCGGCCGACGAGGACGCCGTCGCCGTCGACGAGCAGCACCGCGCCGGCCCGCGCACCGGTGGCGGCGATCGCGCTGTCCAGGATCACCCGCAGGATGCGTTGCAGGTCGTGCGTGCTGGCGAGCGTGTCGCCGAGCACGGCGAGGTGATTGCGGAGCTGGTCCCGGCTGCTGGTCAGCGCCGACACGTAGCTGCCGGTCTCCCGGGTCATCCGGTTGAACGCGCTGGCGAGCCGCCCGATCTCGTCGCGGCTGCGCACCGGCACCCGGGCGCTCAGGTCGCCGCGCGCCACCCGGTCCACCGCGCCGGCCAGCTCACCGAGCGGCCGGGTGGTCACCCGGGCCAGCCGCCAGGCCGCGAGCACTGCCAGCAGGGCGGCGAGCGCGACCGCGGCGATCAGTGCCCCGTACAGGCCGGGCGCACGTTCCCCCGGCACCGACAGCACCAGCGGCAGCGGCTGACCGGGAGACGGACCGACGCGCCGCACGTACCGGCCGTCGCCGGTGCCTGTCACCCGGTTCCCGTCCGCCTTGCCGGCGGCGGCCAGCACCGCTGCGCGTACCCCCTGCTCCTCGGTCGTGTGGGTGATGCCGCCGGGGTTGTCGAGGAGGGTGACCCCGACGCCCGTCACGGCGGCGAGCCGCGCCACGAAGGCCCGGTCGACGGGCTGGGCGGCGGCGACCGCGCCCAGGTCGGTGCCGGCCGGGTCGCGGAGCCCGACCTGGGCGGAGAGCGCCCCGACTCCGCTGGCGGGCGTGCCGGCGCAGTCCTGCCAGCGCCCGGCCGGCCCGCCGGCCGTGGCGTAGGTGGTGCGGCCGGCGGCGTCGGCCATCCGCACGGCGGCGGCCAGGCCCCGGGCGACCACCTGGTCGGCCGCACGCGACCGGACGGCCGGGTCGCCCACCAGGGCGACCGCGTCGGCCGCCGCGCGGAGTTGCTGGCAGAGCGCGTCGATCGAGGTACGGACGCCGGCCGCGGCCAGGCCCAGCCGTTCGGTGGCGCGGCTGTGGTCGACGGCGCTGAGCGTGGCCCCGACGAAGAACGCGCCGAGCAGGACGGGGCCGAGGACCACCGCGAGGAAAGCCGCCGTCAACCGCCCGCGTAGCGTCAATCTTCCCCCCGGAAGTTCCGCTCCCTTGGTGCGATGCTGACACAGAGCGACCATTAGGCAAGCGTTGCGTCAGGAGTGTTGCGTGCCGGAATTTTCGGATGAAGCGCACGATGCGAAGCGGGAGATGCGCATCGCGCTACTCGCCGCGCGCCGGTCGCTATCCGCGGCCGACCGCGCGGTCGCGGCGGCCGCCGTCCAGGCCGAGCTGGTGACCCTGGTACGACGGCTGCGACCGGCCCGGATGAGCGCGTACGTCCCGGTCGCGTCCGAGCCCGGCGGGGACGACCTGCCGGACGTGCTGCGCGCCGCGCTGCCGCCCGACGCCGAGTTGCTGCTGCCGGTGCTCCGCGACGACCTGGACCTCGACTGGGCCCCCTACACCGGCCCGGAGTCGCTGCGCGCCGCCGGCCGAGGGCTGCGCGAGCCGACCGCCCCGCCCCGGGGGCGTTCCGCCGTGGCCGGAGCCGGCCTGGTCGTGGTGCCGGCGGTGGCGGTGGACCGCCGGGGCATCCGGCTGGGCCGGGGCGGCGGCTCGTACGACCGCGCGCTGGCCCGGGTGCCCGCGACAGTGCCGACCGTGGCGCTGCTGCACGACGGCGAGCTGGTGGAGGCGGTGCCCGCCCTGCCGCACGACCGCCCGGTGCACTGCGTGATCACCCCGGCGGAGGGGCTGGTGGCGGTCCCGGGTGTGGGCCCGGGCGCTTCCGCTGGACGAACCCGGGGGTCATGACGCACCATTGGCACTCGAAGACCAGGAGTGCCAACAGGCCGTGCCGAAGATCCGGAGGAGAACGTGCCCACGTACCAGTACGCCTGCACCGCGTGCGGCCACCAGCTCGAGGCGGTGCAGTCCTTCTCGGACGAGCCGCTGACCGAGTGCCCGGCGTGTGAGGGGCGGCTGCGCAAGCTCTTCAACTCGGTAGGCATCGTGTTCAAGGGCTCCGGCTTCTACCGCACGGACTCCCGTACGTCCGGCTCCGACAACGGTGCCTCGACCACGAGCAAGCCGGCCAAGTCCGAGTCGTCGTCCTCGTCGTCGGACTCCTCCTCGTCGTCGTCCTCGTCGTCCGGTTCGTCCTCGTCGTCTTCGTCGTCCGGTTCGGGATCGACGGCGAGCAAGGCACCGGCGGCGTCCAGCTCGTCCTGACCCCCCTTTCGCACGCGACAACAGGTGGCCGTCCCCGTTCGGGGGCGGCCACGTCTTTGCGGGTTGCCGTTTGCCACTCGCAGGTGGCCGGGTGGTTGTTGCCGGGTGATCCGCTCGTCGCCGCTTGCCTGGCGGATCCGCCGTTCTCCGCCGTCGTCAGCAGGCCGCGCGAGGGCTCACCGTCGGCCACTTGATCGGCGCGTGGGTCCGGGCTTCGGTCGGCAGGCTGACGTTGTCCACAGGGCGGCGGGTTATCCACAGGGGCGGGCGACGGGGCGGCGCGCGCCGGAAGGCCGGGCCTAGCCTGCGGTCGGACGGTAGGTCGGCGGCGGGAGGCAGCGGTGACGGATGACGAGGGGACGTTGCGTCCGGTCCGCTGGCGCGGCCTGCCGCGGCGCCGGACGCTGCTGCGGGTGACACTCGTCGCGGTGCTGCTGGGGTTGGCCGCGGCGGTGCTCCAGACGCCGCCGTCCTGCCCGCCGCCCGGCTCGTCCCCGGCCGCCTCGGCGGCGGCGTCACCGTCCGGCGGCATCCCTGCCCTGCCGGCCGGCGCGGTGGGCGTCCCGATCCGGCTGGCCGAGCCGGCGGCCCTCGCGGTGCTGCGCCCGGGTGCCCGGGTCGACCTGCTCGTCGTGCCCGCCGGCGGTACGCCCGACCCCACGCTGCTGGCTCCCCGCGCGCTGGTGCTCGACGTGGTCGGCGCCACCGGAGCTGTCGACGGCTCCTCGGCGCTCTACCTGGCGCTGCCGCCGGAGCAGGCCCGGCGGGCGGTCGGGTTGCCGGAGGGCAGCCGCTTCGCCGTGGTGGTACGCGGCTGACGCGAGGCCGCGGTCAAGGGCCGCCGCCCGGCGCGAAAGCCCGGCGCGGGCCGAAGACGATCAGCTCCAGTGCGGCGGGCGCTCGGCGAGCAGCCAGTCGTCGTTGCCGCCGGGGCGCTCGCCCCAGCCGCGATCGGTGTCGTCGCTGGTCTGCTCGGGCAGCACCACGAAGTCTTCGCTGAGGTCGACCACGCGGTCGTCGTCGCCGCGCGGTGTCCGGATGACGGGGTCGGTCACGATCAGCAACGATACCGCCGAACCGGCCGCCGGCTCGATCCCGGAAGCGTGGCGGGCCGGGCGGCGGTGATCGACGCGTCGGGCGGCCGACCGGCCGGGGCGTTGGTAGCGTCGGACGGCGTGACGACGCCGAGCGGTGGCAGCCGCGACGACGAGACCTGGCGACGCCCGGAGGGCCATGATCCGGACCGCACCGACGATCCGACAGTGACCGCCGGGCAGCCCGAGCCGCGCACCACCGCCGCAGACCGGGCCGTCGCCGGCGGGATCGACACCGCCGGAGCCGCCACCGGAGCCGCTGGAGCCACCGGAGCAGCCGACACGCCGGAAGCCGCCGGGGCGGCGGACACGCCGGAAGCCGCCGAGGCGGCGGAGACGCCGGAAGCGGCCGGGAACGCCAGCCCGTGGTCACGCGAAGCGGCCACCGAGAGTCCGTGGGCGCGTCCGGAGGCGGCAGGCGGCTGGACGGTGGCCGGCGGCGCGTGGCCGGGCTCGCCCGGCGGTGGCCCGCCGCCCTCGGGTTACGCGGGACCGCCGCCGAGCACGCCTCCGCCGCCCGGCTGGCGGCCACCGGTACACGTGCAGCCGTCACCGCCGCGCCGGCTCCCGCCGCAGGACATGGCCGCGATGGACCAGGCGGAGCAGCGCGCCCAGCGGCTCACCTACGGCATCGGAGCGGCCGTGGCGGTGGTGCTGGTGCTGCTCACCTGCCTGCTCTGCTCGCGGGTGCTGTTCTGACCCGCAGCGGTCAGACCACGCCGTCCCAGACCACCTTGGCGCCGCTGTCCCCGGTCAGGTAGACGTACACGAGCGCGAAGACCGCGAGCACCGCCACCACGACGGTGAGCACCACCGGGAGCCAGCGGGGCAGGTTCCGGCCCGCGACGAAGCGGCTCGTCGACAGCACCAGCAGCAGCGCCGCGACGCCGAGCCCGAGCGCGTACCAGAACAGCGTGTCGCCGTACGACGCGTGCTCGTGGATCTGCTGGAGCCGGTCCGGCGGGTAGCCCTTCGCGCGCAGGACCCCCTCGAGTTCCTCACCGGACTCGGTCGCCACCCAGGCGAGGATCGGAGTGATCACGGCGAGCGCCGCGACCGCCCAGTCGAGGCGGGGCCGCCAGCGGGGCAGCACCCCGTACGCGACGGCGAACAGTGCCAGCAGCGGCACCAGCACCACCACCGCGTGGATGACGAGCACATGGACCGGCAGACCGTTGATTTCCCTGAACACCGACACCTCCGGCGAGTGCGTGGTTTGGCGCGCTCAGCGTACGGCGTGACGCCGCCTACCTCCGATACACGCGATTGCGGCGGCGCCGGTTCACCTGTGGCCCCGGCCACGGGTGAACAACGCTCGCTTGTCGGCCCGCCTGCCCCGTGCTGTCATGGATCCATGTCCACGGGTGAGGAGTTGCTCCGGTCGA
Organism: Micromonospora sp. WMMA1947; assembly: GCF_027497355.1. NCBI lineage: Bacteria > Bacillati > Actinomycetota > Actinomycetes > Micromonosporales > Micromonosporaceae > Micromonospora > Micromonospora sp. WMMA1947. The sequence continues at coordinate 1,258,620 of NZ_CP114909.1, forward strand.
GGGGCCTACGGGTCACCCGGCCGCGTCTCGCCGTGCTGGACGTGCTCTCCGCCGGCGGTCACCTGGAGGTCGACGAGATCACCCGGCGGGTCCGCCAGCGGATCGACTCGGTCTCCACCCAGGCCGTCTACGACGTGCTCGGCGCCCTGTCGCGGGCCGGGCTGTCCCGCCGGATCGAACCGGCCGGCAGTCCGGCGCGGTACGAGGCCCGGGTCGGCGACAACCACCACCACGTGGTGTGCCGGGGCTGCGGCGAGATCGCCGACGTGGACTGCGCGGTCGGCAGCGCCCCCTGCCTGGACCCGAACGTGGCGCACGGCTTCGAGCTGGACGAGGCGGAAGTGACCTTCTGGGGCCTCTGCCCGGCCTGTCAGTCCCGCCGCTCCGCCGACGACTGACCGCCGCACCGAGGACGGCCGCACCCACGACTGATCGCCTCACCGAGGACGCCCGGCGACGGCGCGTGGCACTCTTGATCGGTGGACACCGAAGATCTCGGCCTCTTCGGTCCGGGATCGGTCACGTGGAAGGTGCACGAGGAACCGATCCTGATCGTCGCCGGCCTGCGCTCGCTCTACCTCCAGGCGCTGCATCCCCGCGCGATGGCCGGCGTCGCACAGAACAGCAACTACCGCACCGACGCCTGGGGCCGGCTGGTCCGCACGGCGAACTACGTGGGCACGACGATCTACGGCACCAGGGCCGAGGCGGAGGCGGCCGGGCGGCGGCTGCGGACGCGGCATGCCCGGATGCGCGCCACCGACCCGGTCACCGGTGAGGAGTTCCGCATCGACGAGCCGGAGCTGCTGCGCTGGGTGCACGTCACCGAGGTCGAGTCGTTCGTGAGCACCGCCCGGCGGGCCGGGCTGGCGCTCACCGACGACGAGGTGGACGGCTACTACTCCGAGCAGCGCCGGTCAGCGGCCCTGGTCGGGCTGGACCCGGACGACGTACCGGGCACCGCCGCCGAGGTGGCGGACTACTACCGGGACGTGCGCCCGCAGTTGCGGATGACCCGCGAGGCGGCCGAGACCGCGGTGTTCCTGACCGCGCCGCCGATCCCGTGGAAGCTCAGCATGCCGGCGCGGGTCGGACTGAACCTGGGGCCACCGCGCTGGGCGTACTTCGGGATCGCCGCCACCGCGCTGGGGATGCTGCCGCCCTGGGCGTTGCGGCTCTACGGCGGGCTGGGCCTGCCCACCACCGCCCTGTCGGCGGACCTGAGCGCGCGGGCGCTGCGACTGGCGCTGGCCGCGGTGCCCCGGCGCTACCGGGAGGGCCCGCTGCAGCAGGCCGCCAAGGAACGCGCCGCCCGCCTGGCCGCGGCCTGACGGCGACCCGCGTTCACTCCGGGTCGGTGAACCGCTCGACGGCCGACCAGGGCTCCTTGCCGGGGGTCTGCGCGCCGGTCGGGCACGTACGCCGGTAGTCGCACCAGCCGCAGCGCGGACCCGGCTCGGTGGGGAACGCCGTGTCGGGGTCGGTGCCGTCGGCCACCGCGCGCTCGGCGGCCATGATGTCGCGTGCGGTGTCCTCGGCGCGGGTGAGCTGCCGGTGCAGGGACTCCGGAGTGTGCTCGTGGGCGGCGACGGTGCCGGTGGGCAGGTGGTGCAGCTCGACCCGGCGGCACGGCTTGCGGAACACCCGTTCGGCCGCGTACGCGTAGAGCGCGAGCGCCTGCGAGCCGCGCGCGTCGTCGGCGTCGAGCCCGGTGCGGCCGGTCTTGTAGTCGACGATGACCAGCTCGGGCCGCCCGTCCGGGCCGGGACGCGAGTCGATCCGGTCGGTGCGGCCGTTGAAGGCGAGCACCGCGGTCTTCACCGCGACGACCCGTTCCACGCCGACCGGCTCGTCGGCCGGGTCCAGGCCCGCCACGTAGCTCTCGAGCCAGGTCAGGGCCCGCCGGAAGGCGTCGCGCTCCTGCTCGTCGTCGCGGTAGCCCTCGCGGACCCAGGTGCCCTTGAGCAGCGTGCCGAGCACCTCGGGGCGGCGGCGGTCGGGGGCCAGCGCGTACCAGTTCTTCAGCGCGGTGTGGACGCTCGCGCCGAGCGAGTTGTGCGCCCACGGCGGGCCCTTGGGCGGCGCGGGGCGGTCGACGTAGGCGTAGCGGTAGCGGCGGGGGCAGTCCGCGTACGCGCCGAGCTTGCTCGGTGTGCAGACGAACAGACGCTCCGGCATGCCCTCGAAGCCGAGCTGCTCGGACTGCTCGGTGCGGGGTCGGGGAGCCCGGGAGCCACTGGCTGCTGACTGTCGTCGCACCCGGCAATCCTGCCATCCGGGTATGACACCGGACGGACCCGCTCAGGCGTTGTTGAGGTACTGGGTCACGAAAGCGGCGATCGCGTCGGCGATGAGCTGCACGGCGATGGCGGCCAGCAGCAGACCGGCGATCCGGGTCAGCACCTCGATGCCGCCGGGACGCAGCACCTTGACGATGCCGCCGGAGAAGCGCAGTACCACCCAGACCGTCACCATCACGGCGACGATGGCGAGCCCGATGGCGAGGTAGTCGACGGCGCCGCCGGCCTGCTGCACGAACAGCATGGTGGCCACGATGGCGCCCGGCCCGGCCAGCAGCGGGGTGCCGAGCGGCACCAGCGCGATGTTCGAGGTGACCTGCTGGCTCGGATCGTCCGCCTTGCCGGTCAGCAGCTCCAGCGCGACCAGGATCAGCAGCAGCCCGCCCGCCGCTTGGAGGGCGGGCAGGTCGACGTGCAGGTACGCCAGGATCGTCTGCCCCGCCACCGCGAAGATCACGATGACCCCGAGCGCCAGCCCCACGGCCTGCCAGGCGGCCCGGTTCCGGTCACGCGCGGGCAGCGGCCCGGTCAGCGCGAGGAAGATGGGCATCATTCCGGGCGGGTCGACGATCACCAGCAGGGTCACGAAGACCTCGCCGAAGAGCTTGAGATCCACGCGGACACGGTAGCCGTGCCGTCGGATCGCTTCAGCTCGAAGCGACAGGGGTCACCCCGCGGGCCAGCGCGACGATCCGCTCGTACACCTCGGGCCCTGTGGTGTGCGCGCCGAGCCGGACGGTCTTGTGCGTGCCGTGGAAGTCGGAGGAGCCGGTGACCAGCAGTCCCAGGTCGGCGGCGAGCCGGCGGACGTGCGCCCGCTCGGCCGGGTCGTGGTCCTCGTGGTCGGCCTCCAGGCCGGCCAGGCCGGCCGCCGCCAGGTCCGCGACCAGCTCGTCCGGCACGATCCGGCCGCGCCTGCTGGCCTTCGGGTGGGCGAAGACGGGCACGCCGCCCGCCGCCCGCACCAGCGCCACCGCCTGGAACACCTCGATGTCGTCCTTCGGCAGCCGGTACCGCTCGCCGAGCCAGTCCGGCCCGAACGCCTCGGTGGTGGTGGCGACCAGGCCGGCCCGGATCAGCGCCTGCGCGATGTGCGGGCGGCCGACGGTGCCGCCGCCCGCGCCGGCCAGGATCTCCGTCCAGCTCACCGGGATGCCGTCGGCCTGGAGCAGCCGCACGATGCGCTCGCCGCGTTCCTCGCGGGCCCGGCGTACCCGGGCCAGTTCCGCGGCCAGTTCCGGCTCGTCCGGGTCGAACAGGTACGCGAGCAGGTGCAGCGGGAGGGCCGGCTCGGCGCCGAACCACCGGCAGGAGATCTCCGCGCCGCGGATCAGGGTGAGCCCGGGCGGCAGGGCGGCGACGGCGGGCGCCCAGCCCGCGGTGGTGTCGTGGTCGGTGAGTGCCACCACGTCGAGCCCGGCATCGGCGGCGGCCCGGACCAGCTCGGCGGGGGTCAGGGTGCCGTCGCTTGCGGTGGAGTGGGTGTGCAGGTCGATGCGGGCCGGGACGCTCACCCGCCCGACGCTACGCCCCGTCCGGCACCGTGGGGACGTCGGCCACCACCACCGGGCGGTCCTCCGGCGCCAGCCCTTCGACGCGCGAGGCCGTCGGCCGGTCACCGGCCAGCACCCGCTCGGGCTTGACCCGGACCAGCCCGCCGGTCGCGTCCACGTGCAACGCCACCCCGGCCCGGGTCCAGGACACGCCGCCGGCCAGCAGCGGGCCGGCCGGGTGGGTGACCGGGCTGGCCGGGTCGCGCAGGTCGACCAGGAGAGCGGTGCGCGACGTGCCGTTGGCGAGCAGCCACCGGCCGTCGAAGGAGACGGCGCCGAGCCCGTCGGTGGCCAGCTTCAGACCGCATCCGGTACGCACCGGGGCGAGGTCGCGTGCCGGGTCCAGCAGGGCCAGGCAGAGTTGCTCGTCCCGCCCGGCGGCGACCAGGCCGACCACCCGGCCGTCGGGTCGCGTGCCGTAGACGGTGCGGACGTCCGGGTTCACCGGGCCCGGCTGCCCGCCCAGCGCGCGGTCCCACACGCTCATCCCGCCGTCGCCCGGCTGCTGGATCAGCACGGCGTCGCCGGCGAATCCGACCGGCACGGCGCCCTCCGGCGCGGCGATCCGGACCGGCGCGATGAGCTGGCCGGCGACCACACCGGCCGCGATCAGGTCCGTGCCGTCCCGCCAGGCGACCTGGCGTCCGTCCGCGGAGACCGCCACCGCGTCCGCGGCGGCGAGCATCACCTGGGGCGTGGCGCCGCTGACCGGCACCCACCAGAGGGTACGGCCGGCGACGGTGGCCGCCGAGGTGAGCAGCCAGCCTTCCTGCTCGTGGATCCGCTGCGCCCGTTCGACGCCGCTCACACCGGTCAGCTGCCGCCGTTCGCCGCCGCTGGTGTCCAGCCGGTCACCGACGAGCAGGTCGAGTTCGGCGCGGACCGGCCCGAACCGGGTGATCGAGGACGGCCCGGCGGTGTCCGGGGACGGGTAGAGGACGGGCGGGTCGCCGAGCACCACAGTGGGCGTGCCGCCGTCGCCGCCCGACGCGCTGAACTGGGCCACTCCGGTCGTGATGAACACGGTGGCGACCCCGGCCAGGGCCAGGCCGGTGAGCGTACGCCGCCGGCCCGTGCGCCGTGCCCGGCGCAGGATCTCCCCGGCCGGGTCGACGGGCAGCGGGCGGGGCGTGGCGACGCGGCGGGACAGGGTCTCCCGCAGCGCCCGCTCCAGCTGGTCGTCGCTCACGGGGAATGGACGCTCCGGGCTGCCCGTCCGGTTGTCACTGTGCTGCCGGGTGCCGCTCATCGGCTCTCCGCCGCGATCGGGACTGCGGGACGGACCGGAGTCGCGGGCGGGGCCGGTCGCGGCACCCGGGCGGCGGGCCGCCGTGCCGGGGTACGGGCCGGCTCGCCGCCCCGGGCCGGCGGGACGGACCGGCCGGACGTGGCGGGCGCGGTCGGGGCGGCCGGGTTGGGCGTGGGCGCGTCGGCGGGCGTGGGCAGGCTCAGCGCCGCCTCGGAGCCGAGCCGGCGGCGCAGCGTGTTCAGCGCCCGGGAGGTCTGGCTCTTCACAGTGCCCGGGGAGATCTCCAGCAGGGCGGCGGTCTGCGCCTCGGACATGTCCTCGTAGAAGCGCAGCACCAGCACGGCCCGCTGCCGGGCCGGCAGCGCCTGGAGGTGCCGCCAGAGCGCGTCCCGGTCGAGTTGCTGCTCGATCTCGTCGACACCGGCCCGCTCCGGCAGCACCTCGGTGGGGCGCTCGCCGTGCCAGCGGCGCCGCCACCAGCTGGTGGACGTGTTGACCATGACCCGGCGGGCGTACGGCTCGATGGCGTCGATCCCGCCGAGCCGCTTCCAGGCCAGGTAGGTCTTCGTGAGCGCGGTCTGGAGCAGATCCTCGGCGGTGGCCCAGTCGCCGGCGAGCAGGTAGGCGGTGCGCAGCAGGGCGCCGGAGCGGGCCGCGACGAACTCGCGGAACTCCTCCTCCAGCGGATCTCTGCTCACCACCACACCCATTCTCCCCCCGTCCTGCCTGGCAGAATGCCACGGCCGGGCCGCCCGGGTCGATGGCGGAAGGTGTGCAGTTCATCCGATGTTCGGACGAAAAGTTTCAGGCTCCGTCGTCGGCCTTGGCCTCGTCGGCCTCCTTGCCCAACCGCGCCTCGACCGCCTGCGGCTCGTACATCTCCTCGACCACACGCAGGTAGAGCTCGTTCGGGTTGGGCAGGTTCTTGATCACCCGGAGCGCCTGTTCCTGGCCGGCCGACTCCAGCACGAACGTGCCGTAGTTGAGGGCACGGCCGGTCGGGCTCTGCTCGTACTTCATGTCGGTGACCCGGGTGAGCGGCATCATCGCGACCTGCCGGGTGATGATCCCGTTGACCACCATGACCCGCTTGTTGGTCAGGATGAACCGGTCGTACCACCAGTCGGCGACCTTCCAGGCGACCCAGCCCATCACGCCGAACCAGAGCAGCACGGCGACGGTGGTCAACGCGCCGACGTCCCGCCCGGCGAGGAAGCCGGACAGGTAGCCGAGCACGAACGTGGCCGCCACGCCGACGATGATCGGGGTGGTGAGGTGGATCCAGTGCCGCTTCCACTCGCCCCGGTAGCGCTCGGTGGGGAAGAGGTAACGCGCCACGAGTGAGCTGGGCTCGTCCTCCAGCGGCAGCACCCGGCGGGGTGCCATGCCGGTGGCGTCGGACCGCAGCCCGGCCAGCTCCTCCTCGGAGATCGGCTGGTCCGGGAAGCCGTCCGTATCGCGCGCCCAGGCCCGGCCGGACCGCCCCTCACCGGCATAGGCGCTGCCGTAGCCGGCGTCGTCCGCGTCCGCGTACGGGCCGGGGCCGTAACCGGCCGGGTCGTCCGGGTCGATCCGGGGGATCGGCTCGGTGTCGCGTTCCCGGCGTGCCCGGTCGGGGTCGTCCGGGTCGAAGGGTGGACCGGAGGGGCTTCCCATGGGCGGCTAGGCGACGAGGTTGGTGAAGAAGTCGCCGAAGCCCTGCGCGATGTCCATGATGCCGCCACCGAGAGACTTGAAGACGTCGGCGGCGGAGTTGGGCCGGTACGCAACAAAGAAGATCAAGAATGCGATGCCGGCCCAGGTGAGGACCTTCTTGACCATAGCGGGCCATCCTCTCGCGCGGCGCCGGGTCCGTTTACCGCAGCGGCACCCAGAGTATCAGCATGGTGTCTTACCGTGAATATCTGCGTCCGCTCCCCGACTCGCCGTGACGGGCCGGTCAGGCCCGCCCGTGCAGATACGGAGACGGTGCGCCGTACACGAGTTCGGGCGGTGTCCACTCGGTGAGGTCGTGCAGCACGACTTCTTCCGCGAGGAGGTGACCCGCACTCGCCGGCCAGGCTATCGCATGGAGCCACATTCCCCGAGCCTCGCCGGCGTACGCGCTTCGATCCGTTTCGGAGCGCACCAGCCACAGTGGAGTTGGGTGACCCCCCACCCGGATCTTCGCGTGCGGCAACCGCTCGGGATGACCAGGGCCGGGATCGGTGAGCGCCTCCTCCACCTGCGGGCCCGGATCGGGTCCGGGCAGTCCCGCGAAGCGGGATCCGAGACCGACGCCGGGCTCCTCGGCGACGAAGATCAGATCGGCTGGCCCACCGTCCAGGGGGGCCGGTCCGGCACACGCGACCAGGGTGGCCCGGACACCGCCGCGGTCGTCGCCCGCCCAGGCCACACCGGTGAGCGTCCAGCCCGGAGGCAGCGGCCACGGGCACCACAGCGGCATCCGGAGCCGACCGGCCGGGTCGGGGTCGGCGGCCATCCGCTCGACCACGCTGGCCATGATCTCGGCGCTGATGTGCTCCGGCACGTGCAGCGGCGCGATCGGCCCGCACCGCACGCACCGGTGATCGGCGTGCATCAGGTCCGGCTCGCGCACCGGGCCCGCGCACTTCGGACAACTCACCGCGACAGTCACACCCTCACCGTCGCCCCGGACCGGCGAGGCGTCAAGCGGGGCGGGCCGACGAGCGTGGGATTTCCATCCGGTGGTGGAACCACGCCGAGTTCAGTCGGGCGGCGGGCCGGCGTACGACCGGATCCAGGCGTGCATCGCGATGCCGCTGGCCACGCCCGCGTTGATGGAGCGGGTCGAGCCGTACTGGGCGATGGAGAACAGCGCGTCACAGGCCGAGCGGGCCACCGGCGACAGCCCCGGCCCCTCCTGCCCGAACAGGAGCACGCAGCGGCGCGGCAGCACCGCCGTCTCCATCGGCCGGGAGCCGGGCAGGTTGTCGATGCCGACCACCGGCAGCCGCTCGTCGCGCGCCCACGCGACGAACTCCTCGATCGTGGCGTGGTGCCGGACGTGCTGGTAGCGGTCGGTCACCATGGCGCCCCGCCGGTTCCACCGCCGCCGTCCGACGATGTGTACCTCGGCGGCGAGGAAGGCGTTGGCGTTGCGGACCACGGTGCCGATATTGAAATCGTGCTGCCAGTTCTCGATCGCCACGTGGAAGTCGTGCCGGCGCCGGTCCAGGTCGGCCACCACCGCCTCGCGCCGCCAGTAGCGGTAGCGGTCCACCACGTTGCGCCGGTCCCCGGTCGCGAGCAGCTCCGGGTCGTAGCGCGGGTCGTCCGGCGGGTCACCGGGCCACGGCCCCACACCCACGTCGAGCTGGTCGTCGGTCACGGTCTGCAGAGGGTACGGCCCGGCGGCGTCATCGGTCAGCGCAGGTCGAGCGCGCCGCCCAGCCGGTCGAGGAAACGCGTGTCGGCGGGACTCGGCACGGTCTCCCCGGTCCGGCACACCCGGGCGGCGACCGACTCCACCCACTGCCGGTAGGCCGCCGAGTCGGCCGGATCGGCGCGGCGGCGCAGCACCCGTACCGCGGCCCTGGCGGCGGCCAGCAGGTCGACCAGGTCGGTCAGGCGCTCGTCCCGCTCGGCGGCGCCGTCGTGGCGGGCGTAGATCGCGGCCACCACCGCGCGGACGAGATCGCTGTCGAAGGCCCGCCCGGCGGCCACCGCGTCCAGCCCGGCCAGGCCGGCGGCGACGCCGCGCGGCGGACGACCGGGACCGGCTGAGGCGGCGGCGACGAGGACGCGGCCCGGCAGGTCGGTCAGCAGGTCCCACTCCGCCGCGGAGTAGGCGGCGGTGGTGAGCGGCGCGGCGCGGCGGCCGGCGGAAGGCGGCTCTCCGGCTACGGAGTGGCTCATCGGCAACCTCCAGCCCGAGCATAAGCCCCCGGACGAGGTCCGGGCCCCGTCCCCGCCGAACGGAGAACGAGGCCCGGTGAGCCGGGGAGACGCGAGGTCAGCGCGGCTCGGGGAAGCTGGGACGCTCCGGGTCGACGCCGTCCGGTACGGCGGCGGCCGCGTACTCCTTCTTGGGGACCATGACCTTGCGGCGGAACACGCAGACGAGCGTGCCGTCCTGGTTGTAGCCGCGGGTCTCGACCGCCACCACGCCACGGTCGGGCTTCGAGGCCGACTCCCGCTTGTCCAGCACCGTCGTCTCGCCGTAGATGGTGTCGCCGTGGAAGGTCGGCGCGACATGGCGCAGCGACTCGATCTCCAGGTTGGCGATCGCCTTGCCGCTGACGTCCGGTACGGACATGCCCAGCAGCAGCGAGTAGATGTAGTTGCCGACCACCACGTTGCGCTTGAACTGCGAGGCGGACTCGGCGTAGTGCGCGTCCATGTGCAGCGGGTGGTGGTTCATGGTGAGCAGGCAGAAGAGGTGGTCGTCGTACTCGGTGACCGTCTTGCCCGGCCAGTGCCGGTAGACCGCGCCGACCTCGAACTCCTCGTAGTAGCGGCCGAACTGCATCCTTGTCCCCTTCACGGGCGGCGATGGAGTTCGGCACAGCATGCCTTATCGCTTGTTAAGGCGAGGAGCGGGGCGTTCGCCCGGCGGAAATGTCACACCGGGGGTCCACCGAGGTCCGGACGCAATGAGCGGCGGGGCCCTCCCCGGCACCCGCCGCCCACGCTCTGATGCGAAGAATTCTGCCGTACGACCACCCGCCGCCGACAGAGACGGAGGTCACATTTATCTTTTCGTAACACTACTCAGTGTAATCGACGCGAGGTCGGTAAGCGATCTCCGCAGGCTGGATAGATGCTCGTCAAGGCCAAAGTTACCGATACGTAGCCGCAACTGAGCGTGATCTCCTTGGAAACGCTCCCATCACGTCCCGTCACGCAAGTGCGGTGTGCATTTGCGTTCCGCACGGGCCGAGGGAACAGATGGTGTTCGATGTGCCCAGGGTCACCATCCGGGCGCTCAGCGTTTCGTCACCCGCACGGCGGGAATTCGGACGGACCGACCCTGGTTCCACCGGACGTACGACAATCCGCGGTGATCGGAGAGAGCAAATGGCAACGGTTGAGCTGACCACGGCCAACTTTGACGAGGTGACCGGGCGCGACGGGATCGTCCTGCTCGACTTCTGGGCGGACTGGTGCGGCCCGTGCAAGCGCTTCGCCCCGGTCTACGAGCGCTCCTCGGAGAAGCACCCGGACATCGCCTTCGGCAAGGTCGACACCGAGGCGCAGCAGGAGCTGGCGGTGAAGTTCAACATCAGCTCCATCCCGACGATCATGGCAATCCGTGACGGCGTGATCGTCTTCGCCCAGCCGGGCGCGCTGCCGGAGTCGGCGCTGGAGAACCTCATCGAGCAGGTCCAGGCGCTGGACATGGACGACGTCCGCAAGAAGCTGGCCGAGCACAACCACTGACGTTCCACACGCCGCCGGCCGATCCCACCCGGGACCGGCCGGCGGCGTTCTCGCGCCTGCCGGACCGGCGGGACGGACAGTGAGGAATGGCCGACTGAGGGACACTTTCGGCCGCTTCACTCCCGTATCGTCACCACGCGATGGAGACCTTGACCGCCCGCGGGCGCGCGGTCCGAGTAGGGGTCACCCTGCTCGGCCTGGCGCTGCTGCTCCTGGGCACCGTGCGCGGCACCGACGACGACTTCCCGTTCGGGCCGTTCCGGATGTACTCCACCTCCGACCCACCGAACGCGCCCGCCCCGGACACCCGGGTCGAGGGCGTGGACCGCACCGGCGCGGTGGTCCCGCTCGGCCAGGAGGCCACCGGCATCCGCCGCGCCGAGATCGAGGGCCAGCAGGGCCGGTACGCCGCCGACCCGAGCCTGCTGCGGACCGTCGCCGACGCGTACGCCGAACGCCACCCCGGCGCCCCCGACCTGGTCGAGGTGCGCATCGTCATCCGCTGGTTCGACATCCAGGGCGGCCGCCCGACCGGCAAGTGGACCGACGAGACAGCCGTGCGCTGGGAGACCGGCGGATGACCGCCTGGCTGACCGAGGCGGTCCCGCGCGGCCGGATCGCCGCCTTCCGCACCCTGGTCTACCTCTTCGTCGCCGCCGACCTGGTGATCTTCACCCCCTGGGTACGCACCCGGGTCGACGTACCCGGCGACCTCTACCAGCCGCTGCTCGTCGGGCGGCTGCTCCCGCTGCCCACCCCCACCCCCGCCCTGGTCGGCGTGGTGTTCTGGGCGCTGCTGGTCACCGCGCTGCTCGCCGCCACCGGCCGGGCGCACCGGCTGCTCGGCTGGACGGTCTTCGCGCTGTACTTCGAGTGGATGATCGTGGCGATGAGCTACGGCAAGGTCGACCACGACCGGTTCGCGCTCCTGGTGGCGCTGGCCGTGCTGCCCACCGCCGGCCGCGCCCGGCACGGCGATCCGACCCGTACCGAGGCTGGCGGCTGGGCGCTACGGGTCACCCAGATCTCGGTCATCTGCACGTACTTCCTCGCTGCCTGGGCCAAGTTCCGCTTCGGCGGATGGGACTGGGCGAACGGCTCGGTGCTGGCCCGGGCGATCATCCGGCGCGGCACCGACCTCGCCGACCTGATCGCGCAGGTGCCGCACCTGCTGATCGTGGCGCAGTTCGGCATCCTCGCGTTCGAGTTGCTCAGCCCGCTGGTGTTCGTGCTGCCGTCGCGGTGGCGGACGACGACCGTCGGCTTCTTCTACTCGTTCCACCTGGTGACCATCGCGACGATCACCATCTCGTTCGCGCCGCACCTGGTGGCGATGACCAGTTTCCTGGCGCTGGAGAAGGTCCGCCCGGTGGTGTTCGTCAGGCGCCTGCTCGGCCGCCCGCCGCCCGCCGCGCCCACGTCGCCGGCGACGGCACCGCTCTCTTCCGCGCCGGCCCCGTCCTCAACCGCCTGAGCACCGGCACGCAGCCGCTCAGGCGGTCGGCCCCGGACGGCCGGTCGGCCCGTACAGCCGTTCCCGGGCCTCCTGGGGCAACGCGCAGGCGGCGGTGCCGCCCGGCATGCGGTGCCGGTTGCGGGCCACCCAGCGGTACGCGGGCCAGGCCGCCGCGCGGACCGGCGGGAGGCGCAGCCCGGCCCCGGCGAACCGCCAGAGCGGCCCGCTGTCGCCGAGCAGCCGGGCGATGGCGTCCGGCCCGGCGGCGCGGGAGCCGTCGGCGCCCACCCACTGGACCGCCTCCTCGCACTCGGCCTCCGTCAGGCCCAGCGCCGCCAGGTCGGCGAACTGCCACGGCACCACCCGGGCGCCGGTCGGGATGCGACGCTCGATGAACTGCGCGCAACTGGTGCAGAAGGCGCAGTCGCCGTCGTAGACGAAGGTCGACGTCTTCATGCCACCATCCTGCACCCGTCCCGGGCGCGGCGGCGCGCGGTGTCCGGAGCGTCACTTGCGCTTTGTTCGTACACATGTTCGAATGAGGTCCATGCGCTGGGACAACCTCTCCGCTCCCCCGGACGAGGGGACTCCCGATCGGGCGGCGCCGGCGGCTCCACCCCTGCCGCTGGCGCTGCCCGGCGCCGTCACCCGCACCTTCGACACGCCGGACTTCGCCGGCATGACCTTCTACGAGGTCCACGCCAAGTCGATCATCAACCGGGTGCCCGGCGAGTCACGGGTGCCGTTCGAGTGGACGATCAACCCCTACCGAGGTTGCTCGCACGCCTGCGTCTACTGCCTGGGCGGCGACACCCCGATCCTGATGGCCGACGGCCGCACCAAGGCGATCAGCGAGCTGGAGCCCGGCGACCGCATCTACGGCACCGCGCGGCGCGGCGCCTACCGCCACTACGTCGTCACCACCGTGCTCGACAAGTGGTCCACTGTGAAGCGGGCCCACCGGGTCACGCTGGCCGACGGCACCACGCTCGTCGCCAGCGGCGACCACCGGTTCCTGACCGAACGCGGCTGGAAGCACGTCACCGGCACCATGCGCGGCGGCGGGCGCCGTCCCCACCTGACCACCCGCAACCGTCTGCTGGGCACCGGCCGGTTCGCGGTGGCGCCGAAGCGCTCGGCCGACTACCGCATGGGTTACCTGCACGCCCTGATCCGCGACGACGACCGGGCCGGCGCCCGGTTCCGGCTGGCCACCGCCGAGTCCGAGGCGCTGGACCGGGCCGAGCGCTACCTGACCGACGCGGGGGTCACCGTCGAGCGGGCCACCGTCGCCCGGGTCGGCCGCCGGGCGACGACCACTGTGGTACGCACAGCCGGCCCGGCCGAGGTGGTCACCGGGTTGTTCGAGCCACCCGACGAGACGACTGACCTCTGGGCGCTCGGCTACCTGGCCGGCATGTTCGACGCCACCGGGACGTGCCACCGGGGCGTGTTCCGGATCGGCGTCGCCGACGACGAGAGCCAGGCCCGCGCCGCCGGGGCGCTGGACCGTTTCGGTTTCACGTGGGCGCTCGACGTGCCGGGTGCACGGGGCGCGGCGCGTCAGCTCCGGCTGACCGGCGGGCTGCCCGAGCGGCTGCGCTTCTTCCACCTCACCGACCCGGCCGTCACGGCCCGGCGCTCGATCGAGGGCATGGCGCTCAAGTGCGCGGCGCGACTCCAGGTGACCGCCGTCGAGGATCTCGGCCTCGACCTTCCGCTGTGGGACATCACCACGGGCACCGGCGACTTCATCGCCAACGGCGTGGTCAGCCACAACTGCTTCGCCCGCAATACACACACCTATCTCGACCTCGACCCGGGCGCGGACTTCGACCGCAAGGTGATCGTCAAGGTCAACGCAGGCGAGCTGGTCCGCCGTGAGCTGGCCGCCCCACGCTGGCGCGGCGCGCATGTCGCCATGGGCACCAACGTGGACTGTTACCAGCGGGCCGAGGGCCGCTACCGCCTGATGCCGCCGATCATCGAGGCGCTGCGCGACTTCGCGAACCCGTTCTCCATCCTGACCAAGGGCACCCTGCTGCTGCGCGACCTGCCGCTGTTGCGTCAGGCGGCCGAGGTGACACGGGTCGGGCTGTCGTACTCGGTGGGGTTCGTGGACGAGACACTCTGGCGTGCGGCCGAGCCGGGTACGCCGAGTCCGCGCCGCCGCCTGGACGCGGTCCGCCGGCTCACCGACGCCGGATTCTCCGTCGGCGTGCTGATGGCGCCGATCCTGCCCGGTCTCAGCGACGACGAGGAGTCGATCGACGCCACGGTCGCGGCCGTCGCCGCCTCCGGAGCGGCGAGCGTGACGCCGCTGCCGCTGCACCTGCGGCCCGGCGCCCGTGAGTGGTACGCGCGCTGGCTGGCCCGGGAGTTCCCCCACCTGGTCCCCCGCTACCGGCAGCTCTACCAGGCCGGCTCGTACGCGCCGCAGGCGTACCAGCGGGAGGTGACAGCGCGGGTACGGATGGCGGCACGCCGGCACGGGCTGCACCGGGGCGAGAGCGGCGACAATCGCCGGCTACCGGAGACGCCGCCGCCCGCCCCGGCCGCGGAACAGCTCTCCCTGCTCTAGCGGGGAGAACCCGCACCGGCGAGGCTAGTCTCGGGGAATGCGTTCCGCTCAGCAGATCCTCGCCGACTCCGCCGTGATCGCCGTCGTGGGCGCCTCCCGTGATCCGGGCAAGGCCGCGCACCGCGTGCCGCTGGAGATGCAGCGGCACGGTTGGCGGATCATCCCGGTCAACCCGACGGTGGACGAGTTGTTCGGCGAGAAGGCGTACCCGACGCTCGCCGACATCCCGCACCCGGTCGACCTGGTCGACGTGTTCCGCCCGGCCCGGGACGCGGTCGACGTGGTCCGCCAGGCGGTGACGATCGGCGCCCCGGCGGTGTGGCTGCAGCTCGGGATCTTCTCGGACGAGGCGCGCCGGATCGCCGAGGAGGCCGGCCTCGACTACGTCGAGGACAGGTGCCTCATCGTGGAGCGGGCCGCCGCCGGACTGACCCGGCGCGCCTGACCGGTTCGCGCTACTGCTTGTACTGCTTGAGCAGGCCGCGCGAGATGATCGTCTTCTGGATCTCCGAGGTGCCCTCGCCGATCAGCAGGAACGGCGCCTCGCGCATCAGGCGCTCGATCTCGTACTCCTTGGAGTAGCCGTAGCCGCCGTGGATCCGGAACGCCTCCTGGACCACCTCGGCGCAGTACTCGGAGGCGAGCAGCTTCGCCATGCCGGCCTCGACGTCGTTGCGCTGGCCGGCGTCCTTGAGCCGGGCCGCGTTGACCATGAGCGCGTGCGCGGCCTCGATCTTCGTACCCATCTCGGCGAGCTTGAACGCGACGGCCTGGTGCTTGGCGAGCGGCTGGCCGAAGGTGTGGCGCTGCTGGGCGTACGCGACGGCCAGCTCGAACGCCCGGATCGAGATGCCGCAGGCGCGGGCGGCCACGTTGACCCGGCCGACCTCGATGCCGTCCATCATCTGGTAGAAGCCGCGGCCGACCTTGTCCTCGCCGCCGAGCACGGCGGAGGCGGGCACCGTGACGCCGTCGAGCACCATCTCGGTGGTCTCGACGCCCTTGTAGCCCATCTTGTCGATCTTGCCGGGGATGGTGAGGCCGGGCGCGGTCTCGCCGAAGCCGGGCTCCTTCTCAAGCAGGAAGGTGCTCATGTTGCCGTAGACCGAGTCGGCCCCGGTGTCGGTCTTGACCAGGGTGGCCACCACCGACGAGTACGCGCCGTTCGTCAGCCACATCTTCTGGCCGTTGAGGACGTAGTTGTCGCCGTCGCGGACGGCCTTCGACTTGATCGCCGAGACGTCCGAGCCGCACTCGGGCTCCGACATCGAGAACGCGCCGCGCACCTCACCGGTGGCCATCCGGGGCAGCAGCCGGGCCTTCTGGTCGGCCGAGCCGTGCTGGGAGATCAGGTACGCCACGATGAAGTGGGTGTTGACGATGCCGGAGATCGACATCCAGCCCCGGGACAGCTCCTCGACCACGAGGGCGTAGGTCAGCAGGGACTCGCCCAGGCCGCCGTACTCCTCGTCGATGGTGAGGCCGAACAGTCCCATCTCGCGCATGCCGTCGAGGATGTCGCTCGGGTACTCGTCGGCGTGCTCCAGCCGCTGCGCGTGCGGGATGATCTCCTTGTCGGCGAACTCCCGGACGGTTTCCAGGATCGACCGCTGCACGTCGGTCAGTCCGGGTGTCTGGGCGAGTCGGGCCATCTCAGCCTCCGGGGTCGGCGCCTTACTCATGGGTAACTGAACGCTCGGTCAGTATCGGCCCCGGGACCGGCCCCGCCAAGGTGACCAGTCCACACAACCGCTGTGAAAAGGTTCACCGCTGCGGGTAGCGTCCGCAAGTAAGAGGGCCGTTGACCTGGGGGAAGGGGCGCTGGTGACCGACGAGCAGCCACCGTCGCCGTACGAGCCGCCGTCGCACGGCCAGCCGTACGGGCAGCCGCAGTACGGCCAGCAGCACCCGCAGTGGGGCCAGCAGCCGCCGTACGCGCCGCAGCCGCCCTACGGCCAGTACGGGCCGCCCGGCCAGGGGCCGGGACCCCGTGGCACGAACGTGCTCGCCATCCTGTCGCTCGTCTTCGCGTTCGTCTTCGCGCCCGCCGGCATCGTCTGCGGCCACCTGGCGAAGCGGCAGATCCGGCAGACCGGCGAGGACGGCGACCAGCTCGCCAACTGGGGCCTGATCCTCAGCTACATCTTCACCGTGATCGGCATCCTGGTCTGCTGCGGCTGGATCGGGCTGGCGTTCTGGGCCAACTCCGACACCAGCACCTACTGACGGTCAGCGGAACTGCGCCTCCCGGACGCTGTTGCCGCCGTCGACCACGAGCATCTGCCCGGTGATGTACGAGGCGGCCGGCGAGCAGAGGAACGCGATCGCCGCGGCCACCTCGTCCGGCGTGCCGGGACGCCCGACCGGCGTACCGAGGCCCTGCTTGATCTCCGCCATCGTGGACGCCGCCGTGTGGATGATGCCGGGCGCCACCGCGTTCACGGTCACCCCGTCGGCGATCATCTCCATCGCCAGCGCCCGGGTCAGCCCGACCACGCCGGCCTTCGCCGCCGCGTAGGCCGCCTCGGTGGGCAGCGCGTTGACCGGCCCGGCGGTGGCGGCCAGGTTGACGATCCGGCCCCAGCCCCGCTCGGCCATGCCGCCGATGAACGCCCGGCTGCACAGGAACGCGGTGGTCAGGTTGCGGTCGATCTCGCCACGCCACTCGTCGTACGTCAGCTGGGCCACCGGCCGCAGCACCTCCGGGCTGGCCCGGCTGGCCAGGCCCGCGTTGTTCACCAGCACCTCTACGTCGCCGAGCTGCTCGGCCACCGCGTCGGCGAGCGCGCCCACCTCCGACTCGTCGGTGAGGTCGGCGACGAAACCGGTGACGCCCAGCTCGCCCGCGCGTTCGTGGATACGCCGGGTGGTGGACACGATCGCCACCCGGGCGCCCAGGTCGGACAGCCGGCGCGCGGTCGCGTACCCGATGCCGTCCGGGCTGCCCGCGCCGGTCACCAGCGCGACCCGGCCGTCCAGGCGCATGGTGGCCGGTTCCGGCAGCGGCGCCGGCCGTTCGGAGTCGGCGGGGCCGACCGGCTCGCCGCCGCGCGGGCGCCGCACCGACCCCGGCCGGCTCATGTCCCGTCGCGACCGACCCCCACGCGCGTCAAGTGCCATGCCGAGGATCCTGCCCGGTGCCGAGCGCACGGGCAACGCGCTGGCCGGAAAGGGGACGTCCGTGTCGCGCGCCGGGTGGCTACCCTGAGCGCGACCACGTACCTGGAGATGATCAGATGACCTATCCCCCACCGTCCGGTGGCTGGCAGGACCCGTTGGCGGCCGGACAGCAGTCGAGCCCGCCGGCCGACCCGATGACGCCGATGGCCGGCAACCCCATCCCGACCCAGCCCACCTCGGCGGACCCGTACGCGTCTCCCGACCCGTACGCCGGCATGAAGTCCGCCGACCCGTACGCGGCGGCCGGTTACCCGCCGGGCGCCTATCCGCAGCCCGGCGGGTACCCGTCCCCGGCTGGTTACCCCGGATACGGGTACGCGCCCGGACCGAAGCAGAACGGCCTGGCCATCGGCGCGATGATCGTCTCGATCATCGGGGCGCTCGGCCTCTGCGGTTACGGCCTCGGCGGCTACATCGGCCTGGTGGGCGCGATCCTCGGCCACGTGTCCCGTAAGCAGATCAGGGAACGCGGCGAGGGCGGCGAGGGATTCGCCACCGCGGGCATCATCGTCGGCTGGATCTCCACCGCGCTGGCCGTGCTGGCCACCGCCGCCTTCGTGATCCTCATCATCTGGGCGGCCAACCAGGACTCGTCCGGCTACGGCAGCACGAACTACTGAACTCGGCGGGCCGCCCCGCGAACTCGGGGCGGCCCGGGCCGGTCACTCCGAGGGCGGGGTGAACGAGGACGTACGGGCCATGCCGGCGGCCCGGCCCTTCGCGGCGATCACCAGCGCCATCTTGCGGGACGCCTCGTCGATCATCTCGTCGCCGAGCATCACCGCGCCGAGCTTTCCGCCCGCCTCCGAGGTGTAGTAGTCGTACGCGTCGAGGATCAGCTCGGCGTGGTCGTAGTCGGCCTGCGCCGGGGAGTAGACCTCGTTGGCGGCGTCGATCTGGCCGGGGTGCAGCACCCACTTGCCGTCGAAGCCCAGCGCCGCCGAGCGCTTGGCCACCTCGCGGAACGCGTCCACGTCCCGGATCTGCAGGAACGGACCGTCGATGGCCTGCTTGTCGTGCATCCGCGCGGCCATCAGGATGCGCATCAGGATGTAGTGGTACGGGTCACCCGGGTAGTCCGGGATCAGCGCGCCGACCACCAGCGACTTCATGTTGATCGAGGCCATGAAGTCGGCCGGGCCGAAGATGATCGTCTCGACCCGGGGCGAGGCGCCGGCGATGGCGTCCACGTTCACCAGCCCGGCCGCGTTCTCGATCTGCGCCTCGATGCCGATCCGGCCCACCTCCAGGCCGAGCGTCTTCTCGATCTGGGTGAGCAGCAGGTCCAGCCAGTGCACCTGCTCGGCGTTCTGCACCTTCGGCAGCATGATGCAGTCCAGGTTCGCCCCGGCGCCCTCGACCACCTCGATGACGTCCCGGTAGGTCCACGGCGTGGTCAGGTCGTTCACCCGGACCACGCGGGTCTTGCCCGTCCAGTCGCCCTCGTTGAGCGCGGCCACGATGTTCTTGCGCGCGTCCGGCTTGGCCAGCGGGGCGACCGCGTCCTCCAGGTCCAGGAAGACCTGGTCGGCGGGAAGGCCCTGGGCCTTGCCGAGCATTTTGACGCTGGAGCCGGGCACCGCCAGGCAGGATCGGCGGGGACGACCGACAGCGGTCATGGATGCGCTCCTTCCAGCGTCCGGCGCGGGTGCCGGCGCAGCGGTGGATTTCGAGAACTTAACGATCCCAAAGGGCGTGGTGACGCCACGGTAACCTCGTGCCGTGACCGGGGTGAATGGACCTGTGGAAGATCTCACTGAGCGTCGGATCGTGGTGCTGACCGGGGCGAGCTCCGGCATCGGCCTGGCCGCCGCGGAGGAGCTGGCGCGCCGCGGCGACCAGGTGGTGCTGGTCGGCCGCGACCCGGCCCGGCTGCGCGCCGCGGGCGAGCGGGTCCGCGAGTGCTGCGGCGAGCAGCCGGAGCTGTTCCGCGCCGACTTCGCGGTGCTCGACGACGTGCGCGGGCTCGCCGAGCGGCTGCGCGAGCGGTACGACCGGATCGACGTGCTCGCCAACAACGCGGGCGCGATCGTGCTGGAACCGATCACCACGGTCGACGGTTTCGAGCTGAGCATGCAGGCCAACCACCTCGCCCCGTTCCTGCTCAGCAACCTGCTGCGAGACCGGATCGGGCGGATGGTGGTCACCGCCTCGGACGCCCACCGCAGCGGCGTGCTCGACCCGGACGACCTCAACTCCGCGCTGCGCTCGTACCGGCCGTTCCGCGCGTACGGCACCAGCAAGCAGGCGAACATCCTGTTCACCGCCGAGGCGGCCCGGCGCTGGCCGGAGGTGCCGGCGCACGCCTTCCATCCCGGCGTGGTGCGGACCCGCTTCGGCAACGAGAGCCGGATCGTGGCGCTCGGCATGCGGCTGCTGCCGTTCCGCAGCCCGGAGAAGGGCGCGGAGACGCTGGTGTGGCTGGCCTGCCAGGATCCGTCCCGGCTGACCGACGGCGGCTACTACGCGGACCGCAAGCCGCACCGGTCCCGGGCCAAGGCGGCCGACCCGGCGCTGGCCGCCCGGCTCTGGACGGCCAGCGCGAAGGCCGTCGGCGTCGACGCCTGAGCGGGTCACCACGACCGCCGGTCCGCTGGGACACTCGACGCCATGACGACGGGAAACGAGGTCCTGCTGGTTGCGCTCGTCGACCTGAGCGCCGACGTGGACGCCGGACAGCGGTACGAGGACGCGGTGCTGGCGCTGCTCGGCCGGCACGGCGGCGAGTTGCAACGGCGGCTGCGTACCGGCGACGGGGTGACCGAGGTGCACGTGATCCGGTTCGCCGCGCGCGCCGGGCTGGACGCGTTCCTTGTCGACCCGGACCGTGTCGCGCTGCGCGCCAAGCTCGGCGACGCCGCACCCGCCACCCGGGTGCTGGAGGTACGCGACGTCTGAGGTCACGACACGTGCACCGGGACGCTCGTCACCACCACGCCGGGCAGCGCGCGCAACGCCGCCCGGAGCCGCTGCTCGGCGCGGCTGTGCAGCAGCCGGTACCGACGTCGGCGCAGCACCACCTCCGGCACGATCACGGTGAGCGTCAGGTCCGGGTTCGCGGCGTGCAGCGCCTCCAGGTAGTGCGCCAGCGGCCCGATCACCGACCGGTACGGCGACACGATCGTTTCCAGCTTCAGGTGGTCGCCCCAGGCCTGCCACTGTTCCCGGAACCGGTCCGCCTCGGCCTCCTCCGGGGCGAGGTGCACGGCGAGCGTGGGCCGCCCGAGTGAGGTCGCGTACGCCAGCGCGCGCAGCGACGCCCGGTTCAGCCGGGCCACCGGCACGACCACCAGGTGGCGTACCTGCTGGGGCAGTTCATCGCACTCGGCGGGCGGCGCGGACGGCGGCGGGTGCAGCGCCAGCGCGCGGTGCAGCCGGTCGTAGTGCCTGTGGATCCGGCGGAACAGCAGCACCAGCAGCGGCACGGCGAGCACCACCACCCAGGCGCCCTCGGTGAACTTGGCGACCGCCGCGGTCAGCAGCACCAGCCCGGACAGCGCCGCGCCGACCGCGTTGACCGCGAGCCGGCGGCGCCATCCCGGCCCCCGGCGGCGCCGCCAGTGCACCACCATCCCGGTCTGGGACAGCGTGAACGCGAGGAACACACCGACCGCGTAGAGCGGGATCAGCCGCTCGGTGTGCCCGCCGAACGCGACGAACACGACCGCTGCGGTCAGCGCCAGCGCCACCAGTCCGTTGCTGAACGCCAGCCGGTCGCCCATGTGCAGGAACCGGCGTGGCGCGTGCCCGTCCCGGGCCATGAAGAACAGCAGCCGGGGGAAGTCGTTGAACGCCGTGTTCGCGGCGAGTAGCAGGATCAGCGCGGTGGTGGCCTGGAGGATCGCGTACCAGGGCCCGCTCGGGAACGTGACCCGGCCGAGCTGGGACAGCAGCGTCTCGTCCGCCCGGGGCACCAGGCCGTCGAGGTGGATCAGCCCGACCAGGCCGGCGAACAGCGTCACCAGCATGGCGACCATCCAGCCGAGCGTGGTCCGGGCGTTGCGCCACTCGGTCGGGCGGAACGCCGGCACGGCGTTGGAGACCGCCTCGATGCCGGTCATCGACACCGCGCCGGAGGAGAACGCCCGCAGCACCAGCAGCAGGCCCAGGCCCTCGGCGGCGGGCACCGAGGGCGGCGGCAGCGGCGCGAAACCCCGCGAGGCGGCCTTCGCGTACCCCACCGCCAGCACCGCAACCAGCACCACCACGAACGCGTACGTGGGCAGCACGAAGATGTTCCCGGCGGTGCGTACGCCGCGCAGGTTCCCGGCCAGCAGCATGGCGATCACCAGCACGCCGAGCGGCACCGCCCACCGGTCGAGCCCGGGTAGCGCCGAGGTGACCGCGTGCACCCCGGCCGCGATCGACACCGACACGGTCAGCACGTAGTCGAGCATCAGCCCGGCTGCGGCGGCCAGTCCCGGCGTACGCCCGAGGTTGTCCCCCGCGACGATGTACGAGCCGGCGCCGTGCGGATAGGCCGGGATGGTCTGCCGGTAGGACAGGCCGACAGCGACCATCAGCACCACCAGCAGGGCGGCGAGCGGCAGGGCCAGACCGAGCGCGGCGCTCCCGGCCAGCACCAGCACCGCGAGCATCGCCTCCGGCCCGTACGCCACGGAACTGAGCAGGTCGGAGGAGAGCACCGGCAGCGCGACCAGTTTGCGCATCCGCTCGTACAGCACCGACGCGCTGGACAGCGGCGGCCCGAGCAGCGCCCGGCGTACCCGGGCGACCGACCGGCCGGTCCGGTCGCCGGGCAGGTCGGCCGCGCCGGTGGCGACCAGTTCGTCCGGCTGCGCCACGGTGAACATGTCGATCGGCGCCAGCCGCCCGAAGCGGGTCGGCGCCGGGTGATGGTCGTGCCGCCCGAGCGTCGGGTCGACCGGCAGGTCGTCGGCGCGGCGCGGGCCGTGCCAGCGCTCGCCGATCCGGCCGAGCGCCGCGCGTTCCTCGTCGCCGAGCGGCGGGAACTCGGCCGAGGGCGTGACGACGGTGCCCGTCTCCGCCGCGTCGTCCCGGTCCGCCCCCACCCTGAGCACTTTCGTGCAAACCGGGCGGCCCGGTGGCCGGAACGGCGCGAGATCGCCCCGACCGGCTCAGTCGGGCGCGGTGCCGGGTCGCCGCGTCTGTTCCGCGTCGCCGAGCGGCGTCGGGTCGGCCGGTGCGGCGACCGGCGTGACGCGGCGACCGGCCCGCGCACCGCCGAGCACCACCACCGCCACGCCGGCCAGCAGCAGCGCCAGACCCGGCAGGGCCAGCGGCCGGGGCAACTGTCCCAGCCACACCCAGCCGATCAACGCCGCGCCGGGCGCCTCCAGCAGGATCAGCACGCTGACTGTGGTCGCGGAGACCCGGTGCAGGGCGTAGTTGAACATCGAGTGGCCGAGTAGTTGGGCGCCCGCCACCAGGGCGAGGATCGCCAGCCAGGTGGGGCCGTCGAAGCCGTGCAGGCGTACCCCGCCGACCAGGCACACCACGAGCAGGACCGCCGCGCAGACGCCGTAGCAGACGGTGGTGTAGGTGGTGGTGCTGATGCTGGCCCGGGCCCGCTCGCCGAAGGCGGTGTAGACGGCCGCGAACAGGCCGCCGACCACGGCGAGCAGGTCACCGGCGAACGCCCGGCCGGAGACGCCGAAGTCGGCGCCGGTGGCCAGCACCGCGCCGAGCACCGCCACCCCGATGCCGGCCCACACCGCCGCCGGCAGCCGCCGTCCCTGCCCACGGGCGATCAACCCCTGCCACACCGGCTGCGTCGCACCGAGCGCGGTCGCGGCCGCCACCGAGGTGAGCTGCGCGCTCGGCATCCAGGTGGCGAAGTGGGCGGCCAGGGCGACCCCGGCGAGTACGCAGTAGAGCCCCTCGCGCCGGGCCGGCCCGACGGTCAGCGCGCGGAGTTCGGCGCGCCGCCGGATCAACGCGACCGGGCCCAGGACCGCCGCCGACAGCGCGGTACGCCAGAACGCCACCGCCAGCGCCGACGCGGCGGCGAACGCCACGAGCGGCGCCGAGGACGAGACCGACGCGACGGCCAGGGCGAGCGCGCCCACAGTCAGCGCGTCGATCGGCGGGCGTTGCGGAACGGTCGGCACGAACGGTAATCCTCACACGGACACCCGGCGGACACGGAACGTCAGCACTCGGTTACGATCATGCGTCCCGGCGATCTCCCCCCTCGACGTCCGGAGGCGTTCCCTCATGCCCGGATTCCAGGCGGTGCTGTTCGACTTCTTCGGCACCCTGACCCATGGTGTACGGCGCGGAGCCGCCCACCGCGCCACCGCCGACCTGCTCGGCTGCTCCACCGAGGCCCTGGTGGAGGTGCTGGACAGCAGCTTCCACGAACGGGCAAGCGGATCCTTCGGGGACGCCGAGTCCACCATGCGCTGGGTCTGCGACCGGCTCGGCGTGCGCCCGTCCGACGCGGAGGTCCGCGCCGCCGTCGCCACCCGGCACCGGGCCGTACGCGCCGACACCCGGCTCCGCACGGAGGCGGTACCGGTGCTGGCCGCGCTGCGCCGCCGGGGCGTGCGCACCGGGCTGGTCAGCGACTGCACGCACGAACTGCCGGCGTTCCTGCCACAGCTCGCCGTGGCGCCGCTGCTCGACGCCCAGGTCTTCTCGGTACGCCTCGGCCGCTGCAAACCGGACCCGGCGCTCTACCTGGCCGCCTGTTACCGCCTCGGCCAGCTCCCGGCCGACTGCCTCTACGTCGGTGACGGCGACAGCCAGGAACTGACCGGCGCGGAGCGGGCCGGGCTGAGCGCGGCCCGGCTTGCTGCCCCGGACCTCGCCGACCACGTGGTCCTCAACGCCGACCACGGCTTCGACGGACCGTCGTTGACCTCGCTGACGGATGTGCTCGACCTGCTCGACCCGGTCCCCGTCGCCTGACCGGGCTTGTCGAACGCGGCCCCGCCCGCCGGACGCGGCGGGGTCGCATCGGGCGTCGGCCGCCTGACACCCCGGTGGTTCGCGGTCAGCGGCGGCGGACGCGGTGCAGGCGGAACGGCTTGCGGACGGCCCGTACCGCAGGGGCCGGGCGGGGCTGCTCGCTCAGCGAGCCGTCCGGCAGGTCGGCGCCGGACACGGCGGTGCCGGCCGGCGCGAGCCGGTTGAGCGCGCACCCCTGCGCCGCCCACCGCTCCACCAGCTCCGTCGCGGAGCCGGAGGCGTTGAGCCGCTTCGCCGCGACCAGCGGCGCGACGGTGTCCCACTCCTCGGTGCCGGGTCGCAGCCGGGTCACCCGCGCAGGCCAGGTGACGATCCGGCCGCCGTGGTCGCCGCGCAGCGTCACGTCGGCCGTGTCGCTGTCGGCGAGCCCTGGTGCGGCCTGCTCACCCGGACCGCTGACCACGAGCAGGGTGCCCTCCAGCGGCAGGCACCACAGCGCGTACGCCGGGCCGGCACCGGTGCTCACCCAGCAGACAGCGGCCTTCTTCACCGCCTCGTCCACCAGGGGCGGCGTCACCCGCTCGTCCACCTCGTCACTCACTCCGCCATCCTCCCCCATCCCGGCCCGTCCCTACCGCCCTCACCCGCCCACCCGCCCCGCCCTCGACCGGTTGATCAAGGAGTTTGTGTCCTCCAGGGGCCGGTTCGCCGACACAAACTCCTTGATCACCGAGGTAAGGCGTCCGGGCGGAGGGCGGCGGGCGGAGGGCGGCGGGGCAGAGGGCAGGGGGGTCAGCCGATGAACGGGGGGACGGTGATCTCGCCTCGGGCCACCGGCATCACCTGGCCGGAGACCGTCGCGCCCAGGGCCAGCCCGCCGGAGGCGGTCACCGAGCAGGCAAGCGTGGAGGGGCGGTTGATCTCTATGCCCTGCCGGACGGTGTACTCCGCACGCCCCTCGCCGGGCAGCAGGCCGCTGGCGACCAGCCACACGCCCAGCCCCAGGGCGGCCGAGCCGGTCGCCGGATCCTCCGGTACGCCGAGCCCCGGCACGAAGACCCGGGCGTGCGCGGTTTGCGAATCGGCGTCCCAGGAGAAGAGGCTGACGTGCTCCACTCCGTACCGCTGCGCCGCCGTCGTGTTCAACCGTGCCCGGCCCACCGCGTCCGGGCGTACCGGAAGGTAGGGGAACTCCAGACCACACCCGGCGACCCGCGGTGGCGGTCCGACGTGGTCGGGGCCGGTCAGGCCGACCATCTCCAGCAGCGGCTCCGGGTCGAGTTCCGGGCCGAGCGTGGGCGTACCGCCGGTGAGCGTCGCGCCGGTCGCCGTCACCTCGATCGGCAGGACGCCGGCGCCGCACTCCTGGGTGACCCGGCCCGCACCGATGACGCCGCGCCGGCTCGCGGTCACCGCGGCGCCGACGCTCGGGTGCCCGGCGAACGGCAGCTCGTCGGCGGGGGTGAAGATGCGGGCCCGGTAGGTGGCGCCCACCTGCGTCGGGGGCAGCACGAAGACCGTCTCGGACAGGTTGAACTCCAGCGCGAGCGCCTGCATCTGCTCGGTGGCGAGCCCTTCCGCGCCGAACACCACGGCCAGCGGGTTGCCGGCGAAGGGGCGGTCGGTGAAGACGTCCACGATCTCGTAGCCCAAGGTCGACATGTTGTTAGAGGGTAGGCCCTTAGGCTGGTGGCCGTGAGCACGCCGAACCGGGTCTACCTCGCTCGACTCGCCGGAGTCGCCGTTTTCGACCCGAACGGCGACCAGGTCGGCCGTGTCCGGGACGCGGTGGCCCGGATGCGCGCGACCCAGCGACCGCCGGAGGTGGTCGGACTGGTCGCCGAGATGCCGATGCGGCGCCGCATCTTCCTGTCCATCAACCGGATCACCTCCATCGATCCGGACGGAGTGGTGCTCGGCAGCGGCACGCTCAACCTGCGCCGCTTCGAAAAGCGCCCGAACGAGCTGCTGGTGCTGCAGGAACTGCTCGACCGCCGGGTCCAGCTCGACAGCGGGCAGGCCGGCTCGGTCGTGGACGTGGCGATGGAGTGCAGCCGCGGCGGCGAGTGGGCGCTGAGCCGGGTCGCCGTCCGCGAGCAGACCGGCCGGCTCACCCGCCGCGGCCATCTCCACCAGGTCGACTGGGACCGGGTCCACGGCCTGGGCGCGGTCGGTGACAACCGCGGTACGGCGAACCTGCTCGCCGTCCTGGAGGACATGCGCCCGGCCGACCTGGCGAACGCCCTCCAGGACCTGCCGGACGCCCGGCGCAACGAGGTGGCCGCCGCGCTCGACGACGAACGCCTCGCCGACGTGCTGAGCGAGCTGCCCGAACGCGACCAGGTGGAGATCCTCGCCGCGCTGGACCGGCAACGCGCCGCCGACGTCCTGGAGGAGATGGAGCCGGACGACGCGGCCGACCTGCTCAACGAACTGCCCCCACCGGAGCAGGACGTGCTGCTGGACCTGATGGAACCGGACGAGGCCGACCCGGTACGCCAACTGCTGCGCTACGCCTCCGGCACCGCCGGCAGCGTGATGACCTCGGAGCCGGTGATCCTGCCGCCGGACGCCACGGTGGCCGAGGCGCTGGCCCGGATCCGGGAGCCGCAGCTGTCGCCCGCGGTGGCCGCCCAGGTCTTCGTGACCCGCGCCCCACTGACCACGCCCACCGGCCGCTACCTGGGTATGGTGCATTTCCAGCGGTTGCTCCGGGAACCTCCGGCCGATCTGCTCGGCGGCATCGTGGTCAACGACATCGACCCGTTGCGGACGTCGACGCCGCTGCCCGAGATCACCCGCCGGATGGCGACGTACGACATGGTCGGCATGCCGGTGGTGGACCGGAACAACCGCCTGGTCGGCGCGGTGACAGTGGACGACGTACTCGACCACTCCCTGCCGCGGGACTGGCGGGACCGGGACGCGGCATCCCCCTCGTCCGCCACCCACGACGGCATCCTGGACGGCGACGATGAGTGATCAGCGACGGGGCGAGCGGCTGGACCAGCCGCGCACCCCGCGGAACCTGCGCCTGCGCCGGATCGACGCGGAGACCTTCGGCCGCTGGGCCGAGGGCATCGCCCGGGGCATGGGTACGGCGAACTTCCTCGTCTACATGACGCTGATCCTGGTGGCCTGGTTCCTGTGGAACACGCTGGCGCCGGCGAATCTGCGCTTCGACCCGTACACCTTCACGTTCCTGACCTTGATCTTGTCGTTGCAGGCGTCGTACGCGGCGCCGCTGATCCTGCTCGCGCAGAACCGGCAGGCGGACCGGGACCGGATCGCGCTGGACGAGGACCGGCGGCGGGCCACGCTCCAGAAGGCCGACACGGAGTACCTGGCGCGGGAGATCGCCGCGCTGCGTATCGCGATGGGTGACGTGGCGACCCGGGACTTCCTGCGCTCCGAGCTGACCCGGCTGGGTGAGGAGCTGGACGAGGCGGCCGAGCGGCGGCGGAAGCTGGAGCGGCGGCAGCAGGAGCGCGAGGGCCGCCGTACGGGCGGCGGCGAACCGCTGGACGAGCCCCGGGACGAGCTGGACGGCGACTACGTGCGGGACGGCCGGCGCGACGGCTGAGCGGCCATCGAATCGCTCACACCGCCCCCGCCAGCGGCGGTGGCCGATGACCCGCGACGTAGCATTGCGGG
This sequence comes from Micromonospora sp. WMMA1947, assembly GCF_027497355.1. Classification (NCBI taxonomy): domain Bacteria; kingdom Bacillati; phylum Actinomycetota; class Actinomycetes; order Micromonosporales; family Micromonosporaceae; genus Micromonospora; species Micromonospora sp. WMMA1947. The sequence goes on from NZ_CP114909.1 coordinate 1,286,890, forward strand.
CATGTCAGCACCCGTCAGCACCGTCTCCGACGCGATCCAGGCCGCCCTGGCCACCGTCAACGACCCGGAGATCCGCCGGCCGATCACCGAACTCGGCATGGTCCAGTCCGCCGAGCGCGGCGAGGACGGCGTGGTCCGGGTGGAGCTGCTGCTCACCGTGGCCGGCTGCCCGCTGAAGGACAAGCTGCGCAGTGACATCACCGCCGCCGTCGGCGCGGTACCGGGCGTGAGCGGCGTCGAGATCATCTTCGGTGTGATGAGCCCGGAGCAGCGCCAGGAACTGCAGTCGAAGCTGCGCGGTGGCGGCGCCACCGCCGAGCCGGTGATCCCGTTCGCCCAGCCGGGCTCGCGGACCCGCGTCTACGCGGTCGCCAGCGGCAAGGGCGGTGTCGGCAAGTCCAGCGTCACCGTCAACCTGGCCGCCGCGCTGGCGTCCCGGGGCCTGTCGGTGGGTGTGGTGGACGCGGACATCTACGGCCACTCGGTGCCCCGGATGCTCGGCGCGGACGGCGCGCCGACCCGCGTCGAGGACATGATCATGCCGCCGCAGTCGCACGGCGTGAAGGTCATCTCGATCGGCATGTTCACGCCCGGCAACGCCGCCGTGGTCTGGCGCGGCCCGATGCTGCACCGGGCGCTTCAGCAGTTCCTCGCCGACGTCTACTGGGGTGACCTGGACGTCCTCCTGCTCGACCTGCCGCCGGGCACCGGCGACATCGCGATCTCGGTGGCCCAGTTGCTGCCGAACGCGGAGATCCTGGTCGTCACCACCCCGCAGGCGGCCGCCGCCGAGGTGGCCGAGCGAGCCGGTGCGATCTCGCTGCAGACCCACCAGCGGGTGGTCGGCGTGATCGAGAACATGTCCTGGCTGGAGATGCCGGACGGCTCCCGGATGGAGGTCTTCGGGTCCGGTGGCGGCGCGGCGGTGGCCGAGTCGCTGACCCGCACGATCGGCGCGCAGGTGCCGGTGCTGGGGCAGATCCCGCTGGACACCCGGGTCCGCGAGGGTGGCGACGCCGGCCAGCCGATCGTGCTGGCGCAGCCGGACGCCCCGGCCGCGAAGGCCCTGTTCCAGGTCGCCGACCGCCTCGCGGTGCGCCGCGAGTCCCTGCTCGGCAAGCCCCTGGGCCTCAAGCCGGCCGGCCGCTGACCCCCCCCCCCCCCCCCCCCCCCCCCCCCCCACCCGCGCTCCTCACCGCCCCTTCCCGCCGCACGCGGGAGGGGGCGGTCCCGTTTCCGGCGTCGATCATGAGGTTGGCGGTCGCCGGACCGGCGTGTCGCGCCGTCAACCTCATGATCGACGGCGAAAGCGGGGGCCTCAGGTGGCGTCGTCGTAGGACGGGCGGGGGGCCGGCGGCGCGGGGGTGGGGGTGGGGGCGCTGGTCGCGACGCTCGGGGTACGCAGGTCGGCGGCCTTCGCCACGTCCTTCAGCTCGTCGTGCACGCCTGTGACGTCCGAGCGCAGGTTGTCGTACATGCTCTGCAGCGGCTTGCGGATCGCCTGCTCGTCTTCCTCGCTGAGCAGGTGCTTGCGGATGAACGCCTTGGGGTGCAGATCCTCCAGCTGAATGTCCGTGCCCAGCTCGCGGCTCAGGTCGCCGGTGGCGTTGCGCGCCATGTTGCGCAGGTTGCGGACCATCCGGAGACCGTCGTTGATCACGTTGGGCAGCCGGTCCCCGAAGATCAACAGCGCCAGGAGCAGCAGGACGCCGATCTCCCACCAGTTCAGGTTCTCGAACACCGCGGCCTCCTCGTCCGTGTCAGGGCAAGACTACGCACGTCAGGTGACCATCGGGGAGGGGGTGACGGGTCCTCACTTCGCATCCGCGGCGAGCGTCACCGACGCGTTCTGCCGCGACGACCCGCGCCGGTACTCGACCGTCACCACCGAACCGGGCGCGTACTTGCGTACCAGGGCCACCAGATCGGTCGGGTCGGTCATCGGGTGGCCGTCCAGCCGGAGCACCACGTCCCCGGTACGCAGACCGGCCGCCGCCGCCGGGCCGGCCGGCTCGACCGCGTTGAGGCGTACCCCGCCGCCGGTGGCGCCGGTGCCGCCCACCTGGGCGCCGATGACCGTACGCCGGGCCTTGCCGGTGCCGATGATGTCCTCGGTGATCCGCTTCGCCTGGTTGATCGGGATGGCGAAGGCGAGGCCGATGTTGCCCGCCTCCTGCCCGTCGGCCACCAGCGACTTGATCGTCGAGTTGACACCGACCACCCGCCCGGCGCCGTCCACCAGCGGGCCGCCGGAGTTGCCGTGGTTGACCGCGGCGTCGGTCTGGATCGCCGCGTAGTAGCGCGTCGGCCCGCCCGGCTCGCCGGCCTGCATGGTCCGGTCCAGCGCGCTCACGATGCCGGCCGTGACGGTGTTGGCGAGCGACAACGGCGACCCGATGGCGAGCACCGGGTCACCGACGGCGAGCGCGTCGGAGTCGCCGAACTGCACCGGGGTCAGCCCGCTGCGCGAGACCTTGATCACTGCGAGGTCCGACTCCGGGTCCTGGCCGACCACGGTGCCGGCGGCGGTGCTGCCGTCGTTGAACACGACGGTGGCCTTGCCGGGGCCGTCGGCGACCACGTGGTCGTTGGTGATGATGTGGCCCTCGTTCGTCACCACGAAGCCGGAGCCCTCGCTGGTGCCGCCGAGACTGACCACCCGGATGGTGACCACGCTCGGCAGGACCCGCTCGGCCACCCCGGCCAGTGACTCGGGCTTGCGCTGGGCCAGCGCGGGGGCCTGGCCGCTCTGCGCACCGATCGTCGGCACGTCACCGCCGCGCAGGAAGGCGTACGTCAGGGCGCTGCCCAGGGAACCGGCCAGCAACGCGGTGACCAGGGAGATGAGCACGACCTGGCGCAGCCCGGGCCGGGCCGGCAGGTCCGGGTCGGTGACCGGCTCCGGCTCCCCCGCCCCCGGCGTCGGCGCCGCCGGAACCACCACGGCGGCGGGTGCGTACGGGTCCCGCCAGGGGTCGGCCAGCGCGTCGGACCACCACGGCGACGTCGCCTGATCCGGGGCGTTGCGCGGCGGTCGTCCGGACGCCGGCCCACCCGGTGCCGGCGATCCGCCGGGCCGCCGCCAGTCCCAGCCGTCGGTCACGTCGGTGCCTCCCACTCCGTCCCGCTGGCCCCGCGCCGGCGACCGGCGGAGCCGGACGACAGTGACGCGCGGGACACATCCAGGATTACACGGATGGCGCGAATGGAGTCAGGGGTTGCCGTCCGTGATCGTCCGACGGCGGACTCGCGGCTGCGCCGGTACCGCCCCGCCTCTACGCTCACAGTGCATACCGCCCCTCGCACCAGTCCGCCCCTCGGAGGTGTCCCATCGCCACGGTCGCCGGTCACGGCAGTTCGACGGCCCAGGCGCTCCACTTCGCCGAGTCTTTCGTCACCGAGGATCTCGTGCTGCGCACGGCCCGCGCCCTCGCCCACGAGGTGGGGGTGGAGGCGGTCACGCCCGGGTCGGGTGCCGCGCTGCGGCTGCTCGCCGCCGCCGGGAACGCCCGGGCGGTGGTGGAGATCGGCACCGGCACCGGGGTGAGCGGCGTGTGGCTGCTGCGCGGCATGCGGCCCGACGGCGTGCTCACCACGATCGACGTCGAGGTCGAATACCAGCGCATCGCCCGGCGGCTGTTCCAGGAGGCGGGCTTCCCGTCGGGGCGTACCCGGATCATCACCGGCCGCGCCCTCGACGTGCTGCCCCGGCTCGCGGATGGTGCCTACGACCTGGTCTTCGTGGACGCGGTGTCGACCGGCTTCGCCGCGTACGTGGACGCGGCGCTGCGGCTGCTGCGCCCCGGCGGGGTGCTCGCGCTCAACGGCGCGCTGGCGGCCGGCCGGATCGGCGATCCGGCCGCCCGGGACGTCGAGACGGTCACCGTGCGGGAGACGATCAAGGCGATCCGCGAGTCGGAGCACTGGGTGCCCGCGCTGCTGCCGGTCGGCCACGGCCTGCTCGCCGCCGTGAAGGCCTGACAGCAGGCCCGGCGCACCGGAACGTCAGCCCAGCGTCGCCAGCCAGCGCAGCAGCCCGCGCACACCCCAGCCGGTGGCGCCCTTGACCAGCTCGCCGTGCGTGTCGTCGGACCACGACGGCGCGGACATGTCCAGGTGTACCCACCGGTCCCGCAGGTCGCCGGTGAACTCCCGCAGGTACAGCGCGGCGACCACCGAACCGGCGCCCTGGGCCGGCGAGCTGTGCAGGTCGGCGACGTCGCTGGCCAGGTATTCCACGTAGTCGTCGGCGAGCGGCATCCGCCAGGCCCGCTCGCCGGCCGCGGTGATCGCGTCGAGCAGGCCCGCCGCGAGCGCGTCGTTCTCGCTGTAGAGCGCGGCGTGCCGCTTGCCCAGGGCGACGGCGTTCGCGCCGGTGAGCGTCGCCAGGTCGACAAGCAGGTCGGGCTTCAGCTCGCGGACCGCGTACGCCAGCGCGTCGGCGAGCACCAGCCGGCCCTCGGCGTCGGAGTTGGTGCTCTCGCTCGTGAGCCCCCCGTAGTGCCGGATCACGTCGCCGGGGCGGAACGCCGAGCCGCTGACCATGTTCTCGGCGAGCGGGGCGAGCGTGGTCACCCGTACCGGCAGGCGCAGCTCGGCGGCGCCGAGCGTCGCGGCGATCACGGCGGCGGCGCCGGCCATGTCCTTGCGCATGAGCTTCATGGCGGGCACCGGCTTGATCGAGATGCCGCCGGTGTCGAACGTGATGCCCTTGCCGACGAGCACCACGTGGGTACGCGCGCCCTCCGGCCGCCAGTCCAGCTCCACCAGGCGCGGGCCGCTGGCGGAGCCGCCGCCGACGGCCAGGATGCCGCCGAAGCCCTCGGCCGCCAGTTCCTCCGGGCCGCGTACCCGCAGGTGCAGGTCGGGCCGCCCGGACGCGGCCTCGGCCACCTGGGCGGCGAACCACTCCGGGTTCTTGGTCGACGAGGGCATGTTCGTCAGGTCCCGGGCGAGCCGGGTCGTCTCGGCGGTGGCCCGGGCGGCGGCGAGCGTGCCGGCGAGTGCGTCCGGGTCGTCGACGAGCACCTCGACCTCGGCCAGGGCGGGTCGCCCGCCGGCCTCGGTGAGGCGGAAGCGGTACGAGCCGAGCAGCAGCCCTTCGGCCAGGCCGCGAAGGGCGGTGGTCGCCTCCGCCGGAAGCGCGATGGTGATCTGCGTCTCATCCTTCGCCGCGCGGGCCAGCGCGGCGCCGGCGGTACGCCAGTCGCGCTCGTCGCCGTCGCCGACGCCCAGCAGCCACAGCCGCGACGGAGATCCGCCGGGACGCAGGTGCTGGCGCACCTCGCCGGCCGAACCGGTGAGCCGGGCGGCGGGCAGTACGGCGGCGGCCTCGTCCCGGACGTCGTCACCGGGCGGCACGGCGGTCGGGACCAGCTGGGCCGAGGAGGCCGGGGCGGCCGGCGAGTCCGGCGAGTCCGGCCCTCCGGGACGGACGGGCAGGACGAGAGCGTCGGGCCCGGCGGGCCCACTCACCAGACGAATGACCAGCACGCTGGACCGTACCTCCGAAATGGGTGGAACGGGCACGTTCTGCCACGCGCCCGTCGAGGAAAGACCCTGAGCCACCGGGGATCCCGGTGGCTCAGGGTAGGACGAACCGCCCGCGCGGCGGACGCCACGCGGGACACTCCTCGAATCAGCCCGCGGCCGCCTTCAGCGCGTCACCGAGCGCGGTGGCCTCGTCGGGAGTCATCTCGACGACGAGCCGGCCACCACCCTCCAGCGGGACTCGCATGACGATGCCCCGGCCCTCCTTGGTGACTTCCAGCGGACCGTCGCCCGTCCGCGGCTTCATCGCCGCCATGTTGTCTCCCCTCAGACCTACACCAGGGTCGGTGAGTTGCCCCACAGCCACTTCGCCATCGCCTTCCGCAACCCTCGCGGAAGGCTCGACCAACGATTTTCCCTGATGAACACCGCCGGACCCAAACCGAAGCAGCATTGATGTAACAGCATCTAGCTTATCTTGGATAGGCCTGTCACAATGTGCGGTCATGCAGGCACGGTCGGCACTCTTCGACCTGTACGGCGACCACCTCCGGGCCCGGGGCGGCCGCGCACCGGTCGCCGCCCTGGTCAAGCTGCTCGCCCCGCTGGGGATCGCCCCACCGGCGGTACGCACCGCGGTGTCCCGGATGGTCCGCCAGGGCTGGCTGGAACCGCTCCGGCTCGCGTCCGGACCGGGATATTCGATCACCCCGAAGGCGGCTCGTCGACTCGACGAGGCGGCGTCCCGGATCTACCGGACCGGACGGCACAGCTGGGACGGGCGGTTCGATCTCCTGGTGCTCACCGCGCCCTCCTCCCGCCGGGACCGGCAGCGGCTCGCCGCCAACCTCGCCTTCCTCGGCTACGGCACGCTCGACGACTGCACCTGGGTGGCCACCCGCCCGGGTGAGGACGTCGACCTGCTGCTCGACGAGGCGGGCGTACGCTACGAGCGCTTCACCGCCGCGCACGCGGCCGGCACACCGGGTGCGATGGGCGTGGTCCGCCGCGCCTGGGACCTGGCCGAGATCGGCCGGGCCTACGAGCGCTTCGTCGCCGAGCAGAAGCCGCTGCTCTCCGGCGTCACGGTGCGCAGCAGCGACGAGGACGCGTACGCGGCCCGGTTCCGGCTCGTGCACGCGTGGCGTACGTTCCTGTTCCGGGACCCGCAACTGCCCCCGGCACTGCTGCCCGAGCGCTGGCCGGGCACCAGCGCGGCCAGTTTCTTCGACCGGCACGCGGCCCGGCTCCGGCCGGCCGCCGACCGGTACGTCGAGCAGTGCCTCGACGCCGGCAACCGCCTCGCCCGACAGAAGGGTCGTTAGAACGTGACCGAGCCGCTCCTCGTCGACCGCACCGACGCCGTCGTCACCCTGACGCTGAACCGCCCGACGGCGATGAACTCGCTCGACGTGGCGCTCAAGGAGGCGCTCCGGGACACCCTGGCGGAGCTGGAGACCGACAGGTCCTGCCGGGCGGTCGTGCTCGCGGGTGCCGGCGGCTCGTTCAGCGCCGGGCAGGACCTGCGCGAGCACGTGCGGACGCTGGAGACCTCGGACGCCGACCCGCTGGGCACGGTGCGGGCGCACTACAACCCGATCGCCGCCCGGCTGGCCAACCTGCCCAAGCCGGTGGTCGCCGCGGTGCGCGGGATGGCCGCCGGGGCCGGCGCCTCGCTGGCGTTCCTCGCCGACTTCCGCATCGGCGGCCCGAAAACCCGGTTCCTGATGGCGTTCGCCGGGGTGGGGCTCGCCGCCGACACCGGCGCCTCCTGGACGCTGCCCCGGCTGGTCGGCCACGCCAAGGCCGTCGAGCTGCTGATGCTCGCCGAACCGGTCGGCGCCGAGGACGCCTGCCGGCTGGGCCTGCTGACCAAGCTGGTGGACGACGACGAGCAGGTGCTCCCCAGCGCGCAGGAACTGGCCGCCCGGCTCGCCGCCGGCCCCACGATCGCGTACGGGGCGATCAAGCGCCAGCTCTCCATCGCCGACGCGGGCACGCTCGCCGACGCGCTGGCCGCCGAGGCGCAGGCACAGGCGATCTGCGGTGCCACCGCCGACCACCGGGCCGCCACGAAGGCGTTCGTCGACAAGCAGAAGCCGGTCTTCGAGGGGCGCTGAGCGCCCCTGCGGGCACGGTGGGGTCAGTCGTCCTCTTCCGGATCCTGGTTGGCCTCGACGCCGAGCACGAACGCCTGCATGGCCAGCTCGTCGCCGTAGGGCGAGACGAACGCCGGCAGCTCCCGCGGGCCCAGCTCCTGCACGTAGGACCAGAAGATCCGCACCGCCTCGGCGCGCGACGCGGCCTCGATCGGCAGGTCCAGGCTGACCAGCCAGGTGCTGCGGGCGGGCGGCGGACCGAGCCGGTCGGCCAGCGACCGCCAGCGGGCCGGGTCGATCGCCACGACCGGGCCGTCCGGCGCCGGGCCGTCGACGGGCACCGGCTCGTCGAGCACCCGCCGGGTGTACGTGACCACGAGCGGCCCGGCCGCCGCGTCGGACTGCGGGTCGTCCGGGTCCTCCGCGGTCTCGGACGACGCGGGTGCGACCCGGCCGAGCGCGACCAGGCGCAACGGCTCGTCGACGAGCACCGCGACCCGGTCACCGGGCCGGGGGCGGGCCGCCTCGGACAGACCGGTCAGCTCCAGCAGGTCGTGGTGCACCAGCCGCTCGGCCTCGAAGCGCTCGGTGGGCAGCAGCACCGCCCAGGCTCCGGTCGTGGTCGCACCGTCTGTCGTCCCGCTCGTACGCGGCTCGGTGTCGGTCATGCCCCAATCCCATCACGTCGGCGGTGGCGCGCTCCGTCACACCCCGGCCCGGTCACCGCTCACGTGGCAGTCGGCCAGGTGGTCGTCGACCATGCCGGTGGCCTGCATCAGCGCGTAGGCGGTCGTGGGGCCGACGAACCGGAAGCCCCGCTTCTTGAGCGCCTTGGCCATCGCGACTGACTCCGGGCTGGTGGCCGGCACCTCGGCGAAGGACCGGGGACGCGCCGCCCGGGGCGGGGGCGCGAACGACCAGAGCAGCGCGGACAGGCCCTCGGGCAGCTCCGACGCGGCCCGGGCGTTGGCGATCGCCGCCTCGATCTTGGCGCGGTTGCGGACGATCCCGGCGTCGGCCATCAGCCGGGTCACGTCGGCCTCGCCGTAACGGGCCACCGACTCGATCCGGAACCCGGCGAAGGCGTCCCGGAACGCCTGCCGTTTGCGCAGGATGGTCAGCCAGGACAGGCCGGACTGGAACGCCTCCAGCGTCAGCCGCTCGTAGAGCGCGTCGTCGCCGCGCAGCGGCCGGCCCCACTCCTCGTCGTGGTAGACGGCGTAGTCGGGGGTGCTCGCTCCCCACGCGCAGCGCGGCAGCCCGTCGGCGCCGGTCACCAGGTCAGTCACGGCGTCCACGATAGGCCGGGCCACCGACAGTCCCGCCGCGCCGACGACCGCCCGTCAGGGCAGGCGGCCCTGCTCGACCAGCCGGGCGAACTTCTTGAGCGCCTGGGTCAGGCTGAACTTCGAGCCGGGCCAGAGCACCGGCCAGGCCACCCGGCCGGCCCGCCCGCCCGGCAGGTGGAACCACTCGTGCCAGACCACCTGCGTGCGGTCGCGGTCCATCGGGGTGCAGCGCAGCACGCCGGGCCCGCGCAGCAGCTTGCCGCAGTGCACCACCCCGACCTCGTACGGCGCGTCGACCCGCACCACACGCATCTCGTCGCGGAGCACTGCCGGACCGAGCGCGGTGACCGCCTCGACCAGGCTGCCCTCGCCACCGTCGCCCTCGACCACCCGGACCCGGGTCAGCGGGATCCAGTCCGACTGCCGCTCCCACGCGGTGAGCGCGGCGAAGACCCGGTCGGCCGGGGCCTCGACGATCACCGTGGCGGTGACCTCGGCGGCGCCCCGGCGGGACGCCTCGGTGAAGTCGTCGGCCGACGGGCCGGCGCCGGTCACGCCGACTCCGAGCGGACCACCGAACCGCGCTCCCGGTCGGCGTCGTCATCGGCCGGCCCGGCCGCGATCCCGTTCGCCGGGGAGACGGTGTCCTCGGTCGCCGCGGCGGCGGGGGCCTCGGCCACGCCCGCCTCGGCCGGGGCGCGTCCCGGCCGGCCGTCGGCGTCGGCCCGGCCCGGCTGCCCGTCGGCGTCGGCGCGGGCCGGCTGCCCGTCGGCCCCGGCACGGGCCGGCGACTCCGGCTCGGACAGGTCGATCACGACCGGCTCGGTGGACGGGTCGGGTGCCGACTCGGCCTCGGGGCGGGTCGCGGCGGCCTCCTCACGGGCCCGGCGCAGCGCTTCGGCGTCCTCGGTACGCCCCTCCCGCAGCGCCGCGTTCTCCGCCTCCAAAACGCCGATCAGCTCGGTCTTGTAGCCGATGTCGTACGCCGCCCGGCGCAGCGCCGCGTCGACCTGGTTCATCCGGTAGCCGCGCAGCGCCGTGTCGAAGCGGACGTCGGACACGTCCGACTCGTCGAGTGGACGGCTGCCGGGCAGGGGCACGGCCCGCCCGTCCGGCTCGGCCGGCGTGAGACCCGGATCCTTGCCGGAGACCAGCACCGTCACCCCGAACACCACAGCCGCGACGGTCAGCGCGACGACCAAGAGGAGCAGAACCTCACCCATGCACAGATCGTGGCATGCGGGGCGGGATCGGGCGAGCCCTCCGAGACGTCCGGTCGCCAAATGCGTCCGGCGCACGGGACCGGCACGGGCGGCGCGGCCGGGACCGGATAGCGTCGGACCGGCCGGTGCGGTCCGGCGACGAGGAGGCGGGCATGACCGGGGCGTTACGGCTGGGCGGACGGACGTTCGGCCCCGGTGAGCTGGTGGTGATGGCGATCGTCAACCGCACGCCGGACTCGTTCTTCGACCGGGGTGCCACCTTCGCCCAGGACAGCGCGCTGCGGGCGGTGGAGCGCGCGGTGGACGAGGGCGCCGAGATCATCGACATCGGCGGGGTGAAGGCCGGGCCGGGCGACGAGGTGGACGTGGCCGAGGAGATCCGCCGGACGGTGGACACCATCGCGGCGGTCCGGTCCGCCTTCCCCGACGTGGTCGTCTCCATCGACACCTGGCGTGCCGAGGTGGCCGTGGAAGCGGTGGCGGCCGGCGCGGACCTGCTCAACGACACCTGGTCGGGGGCGGACCCGGCGCTGGCCCGGGTCGCCGCGGCGACCGGCGCCGGGCTGGTCTGCTCGCACGCCGGCGGGCTGGCCCCGCGTACCCGGCCGCACCGGGCCGCCTTCGACGACGTGGTGGCCGACGTGGTCGGCACCGTCACCGGGCTGGCCGAACGCGCGGTCGGGCTGGGTGTGCGCCGGGACGGCATCCTGATCGACCCGGCGCACGACTTCGGCAAGAACACCTGGCACTCGCTGGAGATCACCCGGCGGCTGGCGGAGCTGACCGACACCGGCTGGCCGCTGCTGGTGGCGCTGTCGAACAAGGACTTCATCGGCGAGACGCTCGACCTGCCGGTGCCCGAGCGACTGGAGGGGACGCTCGCCGCCACCGCGGTCTCGGCCTGGCTCGGCGCCCGGGTGTTCCGCGCCCACCAGGTCCGCGAGACGCGCCGGGTGCTGGACATGGTGGCGTCCATCCGGGGCGACCGGCCGCCGGCGGTGACCCGGCGCGGGCTGGCCTAGCCGGGCGCGGTGCGTCAGGTCCAGCGCAGGACGCCGCGCCGCCACGCGTAGAGGATGCCGAGCGCGACGATCGCCACGAAGACGCCCATCTCCACCACGGTGGTGGCGCCGAAGCCGGGCCGGTCGAAGACCAGCGCCCAGGGGAACAGGAAGACCGCCTCGACCGCGAAGAGCACGTAGAGGTACGCGTAGACGTAGTAGCGGATCTGCATCTGCGCCCAGTCGCCGCCGACCGGGTCGAGACCGCACTCGTAGCTGGCCCGCTTGCCCCACGGCTCGGCCGGCCGGCTCGGACGTAACACCCGGTTCGCCGAGAACGCCGTCACGAAGAAGAGCACGGCCGCGAGGAGCAGCAGACCGAGCGTGGCGTACGAGCCGAGATATCCGGTCACGACCGGAGCGTACCGGTCCCCTCCAGATGTCCCGGACACGTTACGAATTCGTTTCCTCGCAGGACTAGTGCTTGATGGCAAGTATCACCGAATAATGGGATCCCGTTGATCGTCCCGGAGGACAGATGGCCCGCCCCCGCGTTGCACCCGATCGGTGGGTCGCGCTCCGCCGTACCCTCGCGCTGCTGACGCCCGCGCTCGTCGCGGCGCTGGTGGCGGTGGGACCGGCCGGAGCCGTCGCCCACCCGGGGCCGGCCGCCGCGCTCCGGATCGTCGAGCCGGTGGAGCCGGGCGGCGACCCCGGCGGCGAGCCGACCGAGCCCGCGCCCACCGGCGAGCCGACGACCACGGCGACGGCCCCGCCGCCCACCGAGCCGCCGCCTCCGGCGACCGAACCGCCGGCGCCGATCACCACCGCACCGCCCCCGCCGCCGCCGACGAGCGCGCCCGCCGAACCGGCACCGACCACGGCCGCCCCGGCCACCACGGCACCCGCGCCCCCGCCGGTCGTGCCGCCGGTCAAGACCCCGCCGCCCCCGCCGGCGCAGCCGGCCGGCGGGCCCCTGGGGGTACGCGTGACCACCGAAGACGTGGTCCTCCCGCCGGCCTACTGGAACGCCGACGCCACGGTGGCCACGTTGCGGGTGACGGTGACGAACACCGGCGGGCGGGCGGAGCGGATCAGCCTGGGCTACACGCTCCCACCGGGGCTGACCGACGCGGGCACCCCGGGCTGCGAGCCGGCAGGTGGCGCCGACCACCGCTGCGTCGGGTGGGACGCCGAGCCGGGCGCCCGGTTCAGCGCGACCATCCGGGTCCGGGTCGACGGCGACGCCTGGCGGACCATGCCGCTGGCCGGATCGGTCCAGGTCACCGCCGTCGCACCCGGGGTGACGGGCGCGGCGTACGACGACGAGGGCTTCGCAGTGCTGTTCCCGCCCGGGCCGCCGGTACCCGGCATCTCGCTGCGCGCCGACGAGGTGCTGTTCGACATCAGCGGCGCGCCCAGCGCGCTCACCGTCCGGCTCGGCAACACCGGCAAGGTCGACGCCGCAGGCCGGGTCGAGGTGCTCCTTCCCGAAGGGGTGAGCGTGGCCGGCGCCGAGAGCGGCTGTGCCCCGGTCTCGGCCGACCGGACCCGCTGCGAGCTGGGCTCCCTGGCGGCCGGGCGGACCGCGACCGTACGGCTGACGCTCGCCGCCTCGGCGGAGGCCCAGCGGCGGGCGCCCCTGTCCGGCGCGGTGATCGGCCGGCTGGACCCACGCAGCGGGCGGGACCGGCAGGTGCAGATGAGCTTCCGGATCAGCGCCGCGGCGGCGGACGCCTCCCCGCCGGTCGGCGCGCCCGCCCCGACCGGCTCGCAGGGTGTGCTCGTCGCCGCCGGCGAACGGGACGGCGGTGACACCTCGACCCGGTGGGCCGCCGTCGCGTTGATCGCGGTGTCCGGTCTCCTGGTCGTGCTCGCGCTGACGCTGGCGACCCGTTCGCTGCGCCGCCGCAGCGACATCACCGTGCCGGAGCGTCCGGTCACCGACCGGTGATCATGAATATATGGTGATCTGGGTTACGGGCCCAGGTACTAAACGCTGCAAAGCAGGGCATACAGCGGCCCGATCCAGTCCCATACGTCGGACCTCGACCAAGGTGGCCCTAACGTGGCGACGTAGGCTCTGACGTGAGAATCGGAGCGGGCCGGGCCGGCGAGGGCGACGGCGCTCAGTTAAGCGAGGTGCGGGTGTGACCAAGCAGATCCGTCAACTGGACCGGGTGGTCATCCGGTTCGCCGGTGACTCCGGCGACGGCATGCAGCTCACCGGCGACCGGTTCACCTCGGAGACGGCGCAGCTGGGCAACGACATCTCCACGTTGCCCAACTTCCCCGCCGAGATCCGCGCTCCCGCCGGGACCCTGCCCGGCGTGTCGAGCTTCCAGGTGCACTTCGCCGACTACGACATCCTGACCCCGGGCGACGCGCCGAACGTGCTGGTGGCGATGAACCCGGCCGCGCTCAAGGCCAACCTGGCCGACCTGCCGCGCGGGGCCGACATCATCGTCAACACCGACGAGTTCACCCGGCGCAACCTGGCCAAGGTGGGCTACGCGACCAGCCCGCTCGACGACAACTCGCTCGACGGGTACGCGGTGCACCCGGTGGCGCTCACCTCGATGACGATCGGGGCGCTGGCCGAGCACGACGTGTCCAAGAAGGACGCCGAGCGGGCCAAGAACATGTTCGCGCTCGGGCTGTTGAGCTGGATGTACTCCCGCCCGTACGAGTCCACGCTGCGCTTCCTGGAGCGCAAGTTCGCGGCCCGCCCCGAGCTGGTCGCGGCGAACGTGGCCGCCTTCCGGGCCGGCTGGAACTTCGGCGAGACCACCGAGGACTTCTCCGTCCGGTACGAGGTCAAGCCGGCCAAGATGCTGCCCGGCACCTACCGGAACATCACCGGCAACGCGGCGTTGTCGCTGGGCCTGGTGGCCGCCGGGGTGCGCTCCGGGCTGCCGGTGTTCCTCGGCGCGTACCCGATCACGCCGGCCTCGGACATCCTGCACGAGCTGAGCAAGCACAAGAAGTTCGGCGTGGTCACCATGCAGGCCGAGGACGAGATCGCCGCGGTCGGTGCGGCGCTCGGCGCGTCGTACGGCGGCTCGCTCGGTGTCACCACCACGAGCGGCCCGGGCGTGGCGCTCAAGAGCGAGACGATCTCCCTGGCGGTGGCGCTGGAGCTGCCTCTGGTCATCGTCGACGTGCAGCGGGCCGGGCCGTCCACCGGCATGCCCACCAAGACCGAGCAGGCCGACCTGAACATGGCCCTGTACGGCCGGCACGGCGAGGCGCCGGTCGCGGTGATCGCGCCGAAGTCGCCGTCGGACTGCTTCCACGCCGCGCTGGAGGCGGCCCGGATCGCGCTCACCTACCGCACCCCGGTGATCCTGCTGTCGGACAACTACGTCGCCAACGGCTCCGAGCCGTGGCTCCTGCCCGACGTCGAGTCGCTGCCCGACCTGCGGGTCGAGTTCGCCACGAAGCCCAACGGCGAGGACGGCACCACGTTCCTTCCTTACCTGCGGGACCCGCAGACGCTGGCTCGCCCGTGGGCGGTGCCCGGCACGGCCGGTCTGGAGCACCGGATCGGCGGTCTGGAGAAGGCCGACAAGACCGGCGACATCTCGTACGACCCGGCCAACCACGACTTCATGGTGCGGACCCGGGCGGCCCGGATCGAGACGATCCCGGTGCCGGACGTCGAGGTGGAGGATCCGGACGGCGACGCCCGGGTGCTGGTGCTGGGCTGGGGCTCGACGTACGGGCCGATCGGTGCGGCCTGCCGTGGCCTGCGTCAGCGCGGGCTCTCGGTGGCGCAGGCGCACCTGCGGCATCTGGCTCCGATGCCGGCCAACCTCGGCGAGGTGCTGGGCCGCTACGACAAGGTGGTCGTGCCGGAGATGAACCTCGGCCAGCTCGCCCACGTGATCCGGGCGAAGTACCTGGTCGACGCGATCGGCTACAACCAGGTCCGCGGCCTGCCGTTCACCGCCGCCGAGCTGGAGACGATGCTGGAAGAGGTCCTGAAGAATGTCTGAGCCCGTCGCCCTCAAGCTCACCGCCAAGGACTTCAAGTCCGACCAGGAGGTGCGCTGGTGCCCCGGTTGCGGCGACTACGCCATCCTGGCGGCCGTGCAGGGCTTCATGCCGGAGCTGAACATCCCCCGGGAGAACATCGTCTTCGTCTCGGGCATCGGCTGCTCGTCGCGTTTCCCGTACTACATGAACACGTACGGCATGCACTCGATCCACGGCCGCGCCCCGGCGATCGCCACCGGCCTGTCGGTGTCCCGGCCAGACCTGTCGGTGTGGGTGGTCACCGGTGACGGCGACGCGCTCTCCATCGGCGGCAACCACCTGATCCACGCGCTGCGGCGCAACGTGAACCTCAAGATCCTGCTGTTCAACAACCGGATCTACGGCCTCACCAAGGGTCAGTACTCGCCCACCTCCGAGGTCGGCAAGATCACCAAGTCGACGCCGGTGGGCTCGGCGGACGCCCCGTTCAACCCGCTGTCGCTGGCGCTTGGCGCCGAGGCCACGTTCGTGGCCCGGACGATCGACTCGGACCGCAAGCACCTCCAGTCGGTGCTGCGGGCCGCCGCCCAGCACGAGGGTTCGGCGTTCGTGGAGATCTACCAGAACTGCAACATCTTCAACGACGGCGCGTTCGACCCGCTGAAGGAGCCGGCCACCCGGGACGACTTCCTGATCCGGCTGGAGCACGGGCAGCCGATCACGTTCGGCAAGGACGGGCAGTTCTGCGTCGTCCACCCGCCGGGTGGCTTCGGGCTGGAGGTCCGGGAGACCGCGAACACGCCGGCCGACCAGATCGTCGTGCACGACGCGGGCGTGGCCGACCCGGCGTACGCCTTCGCGCTGTCCCGCCTGCCGGGCCTGGACCTGAGCAACACCCCGATCGGGGTGTTCCGGTCGGTCGACCGCCCCTCCTACGACAGCGTGGTGCAGGAGCAGGTCGCGGCCGCCAGGGCCACCGTCGACCAGACCCCGGAGCAGCAGCTCGGCGCGCTGCTCGGCAGCGGCGACACCTGGACGATCCTCTGATCCGCCGCTGACCCGTCACGGACGAAGGGCGGGCCGTTCCGCGGGGGGAACGGCCCGCCCTTCGCGGTGTGTGACAGCCCGGTCAGGCGGCCGCCGAGGCGGGCACCCACAGCTCGTCGACGGCCCGCTCGGCCGCGGCGAGGCTCTGCTCGAACAGCGGGATCAGCTCGGCCATCGCCGGGTTGACCGGGGCCAGGGTCAGCTCGGCGCAGATGAACCGCGGCTCCAGCCCGGTCAGGGAGAGGCCGTGCGGAAGCCACGGCTCGGCGTGGTCCCAGCCCTCCCGCGGGGTGCCCGGGCCGTACCCGCCGCCGCGGCTGACCAGGACGACGAACTGGCGGTCGCCGAGCAGCCCGGCGTTCGTCACCGGGTCGTACGCGATGCCGGGGGCGATCAGGTGGTCGACCCAGGACTTCACGCTGCTGGGCGCGCCGTAGTTGTAGAGCGGCAGCCCGAGCAGGACGGTGTCGGCCTGCCTCACCTCGGCCACCACCTCCTCGGTCAGCTGCCAGGAAGCCCGCTGCTCGGCGGTGTGCTGATCCGGGGGCACCATGCGCGCGAGGCCGCTTGCGGTGTTCAGGTGCGGCAGCGGGTTCTGACCCAGGTCGCGGTAGGTGACCGTGCCGTCCGGGTGGGCGGCGCGCCAGGCGGCGGCGGCGCGGGCGGTGAGCCGCCGGCTGATGGACCGCTCCCCGGTGATGCTGGAGTCGATGTGCAGTAGGTGTGCCATTGGTGATTCCTCCTCCGACGATCGTTCGTGTAGGACCAACTATTTATAGCAGGTCGATGTTCCTCGGCTCGCGTAAACTGGGTCACATGTCCGCCGCACCGGTCGAGGAGTCCGAGCGCCGCTCCGGGCCCCTGCTCGATCACCTGGCCCGGCGGATGCGGCTGCGCTCGGAGTCGGTGCTGGCCCCGCTGGGTCTGCGCCCCCGCCACCTGGTGGCGCTCACCGTGCTGCGCGACTCCGGCGGCATCAGCCAGCAGGCGCTCGCCGGCACGCTCCAACTCGACAGCACGAACGTGGTCGGGCTGCTCAACGACCTGGAGGCGGACGGCCTGGCCGAGCGCCGCCGCTCCCCGGAGGACCGCCGCCGGCACGAGGTACGCCTCACCGAGGCGGGCACGAAGCGACTACGCGAGGCCGAGTGTGCGCTCGCCGGAGCCGAGGAGGAGGTTCTCGGCGCGCTCGCTCCCGGCGAGCGGGACCTGCTCTACGAACTGCTGCGACGGGCCACCCAGGGCCGGTCGTCGACCTGCGGTGAAGTGCTGGCCGAGGGCGGCCCGGGCGCCTGCTGACCGCAGGTGCTCAGCGGGCCCCGGTCAGATCGCGGTGGTGGCCTGCGGCCGGTCGTCCCGGACGTGAACGAGCATGTCGCCGGTCTCGATCACCGAGGCGGCCCGGTCGTTGAGCGTGACCACCTTGCCCCGGCGGACCAGCGCGATGACCAGCGCCTCCAGCTCGCGCGGCGAGCGGCCCACCTCGCTGCGCTCGGCCGAGCGCATGGCCAGCGCCATGCCCTGACCCGGGGTGAGCAGGTCCTCCACCACGTCGATCAGGGGCGGGGCCGAGGTCGACAGGCCGAGCAGCCGGCCGGCCGTGGCCGACGAGACGATCACGTGGTGCGCCCCGCTCTGCTTGAGCAGCGGCGCGTTCTCCGCCTCGCGTACCGCCGCGATGATCCGCACCTGGCCGGCGGTGAGCTGCCGGACCGTGAGCGCCACCAGCACCGAGGCGTCGTCGCTGTCGGTCGCGATGATGACCGACTTCGCGGTACGCACGTGCGCCTGCTCCAGCACTGACGAGCGGGTCGCCGAGCCCTCGATCGTCACCAGCCCGTTCGAGGTGGCCTGCCGCAGCGCCGGCCCGCTCCGCTCGACCACCACGATCTTGGACTTGTCGGTACCGTTCTCCAGCAGGGCGGAGACCGCGCTGCGGCCCTTGGTGCCGTAGCCGCAGATGATGACGTGGTCCTTCACGGTTCTCCTCCACCGCGACAGGCGACGGCCGGTGCGGTACTGCTCGGTCAGGACTTCCAGGGTGGTGCCGACCAGGATGATCAGGAACAGCACCCGGGCGGGAGTGATGAACAGGACGTTCGCCAGTCGCGCCGACGAACTGACCGGCGTGATGTCGCCGTATCCGGTGGTGGAGAGCGAGACCACCACGTAGTAGAAGCAGTCGAGCAGGGTCAGGCCGGTGTCGTCCACGTCGCGGTAGCCGTCGCGGTCGAGCCACACCACGAACACCGTGGCGAAGACCAGGCCCAGGGCGGCGAGCAGGCGCAGGCTCAGCGCGCTCAGCGGCCCCCGCCGTTGCGCGGGAAAATGGATCACCGTCGGTCCTGCTCCGCCACCTGCACGCCCACAAGATAACGGGTACGCCGGGATCCGGCCCGCCGGGTGACGATCGGTACCCGGCGGGGCCGCTGCCGGCGACGCGGACAGGGCATGATGGGGACGTCGGGACGGCGACCGCGAGGAGGCCGGCATGTCGTTGCTGCGACGCGTGATCGGCGGCGTGCTCCGGCGCATCCGCCTGCGCCAGGGCCGCACGCTGCGCGAGGTGGCCCAGGCCGCCGGCGTCTCCCTGCCCTATCTCTCCGAGGTCGAGCGCGGACGCAAGGAGGCCTCCTCCGAGGTGCTCGCCGCGATCTGCCGCGCGCTCGGCATCCACCTCGCCGACCTGCTCGAAGAGGCCCGCGACGAGCTGCGCCGCGAGCGTCCGGCTCCGGTCGGCCCCGGGATCTCGGCGGCCCGCTTCGACCGGGTGCCGACCGCCCGCACCGGTCCGCAGCTGCGGGTCGGCGCGCCCCGGCTGTCCGTCACGCGCCGTCCGGCCGTGTCGTCCCGGCTGCCCGTGTCCCGCCGGCCTGCCGTCTCGCTCCGGCCGCACGTCGCCCGCCGGCCGGTCACCCCCACGCCGCTGCTGGGCGGCGGGCTGCGGCCCTTCGGCCTGGTGCCGACGCCGCTCGGCGCGCCCCTCGGCGCCGCCACGCCGATCGGGTTCGGTGGCGGCATCCGGATCTGGCCGGCTCCCTCCGCCCCGGCCGTCCGCCCCCGTCCGCGTACCTCCGTCACGCTGGCGCGGCGGCGAGCCCGCGCGGGCCGGCGGCGGCCGGTCGCCGCGTAGCTTCTGCCGAGGGCGAATCTGCCCGGGGCAGAAAGCCTGGGCCGCGTGGGTGCGCCCGGCGGACGCTGGAGACCGCCGGGTTCCCGGGCGGTCCCCCGCCCACCGGCGGCACGGAGGTGGGCGGCGATGAGTGGCATCTGGATGCTCGACGAGGGCCAGCCGGCGTTCGGCGACCGGGTCTTCGAGCGACTGCTGAGGGAGCGGATCATCTTCCTCGGCACCGAGGTCACCGACGCGTCGGCCAACCAGATCTGCGCGCAGATCCTGCTCCTCGC
Source organism: Micromonospora sp. WMMA1947 (assembly GCF_027497355.1). Classification (NCBI taxonomy): domain Bacteria; kingdom Bacillati; phylum Actinomycetota; class Actinomycetes; order Micromonosporales; family Micromonosporaceae; genus Micromonospora; species Micromonospora sp. WMMA1947. Next base: position 1,306,425 of record NZ_CP114909.1, read on the forward strand.
GGCCGAGGACGCGGAGCGCGACATCTTCCTTTACATCAACTCGCCCGGCGGCTCGGTCAGCGCCGGGATGGCCGTCTACGACACCATGCGGTACGTCAAGAACGACGTGGCGACGCTGGCGCTGGGGATGGCCGGGTCGATGGGGCAGTTCCTGCTCTGCGCCGGGGCGGCGGGCAAGCGGTTCGCGCTGCCGCACTCGCGGATCATGATGCACCAGCCCTCCGGCGGGATGGGCGGCACCGCCGCGGACATCACCATCCAGGCCGAGAACATGCTGCACGTGAAGCGCACCATGCAGGAGCTGATCGCGCAGCACAGCGGGCGGACGCTGGAGGAGATCCAGCGCGACTGGGATCGCGACCGCTGGTTCACCGCCGAGCAGGCCCGGGAGTACGGCCTCGTCGACCAGGTGCTCACCCGCGTCGACCAGCTCGCGGCGTGAGCGGGTGCGGCCCGGCCGGTCCCGCACCGGCCGGGCCGCCCTCGCGGTCAGGGGTAGCTGATCACCGTGCTGGTGCCGTACGAGCCGACGACGGGCGTGCCGATCTCGTTGATGGTGCGCTCGATGCCGCCGCTGCCGTCCAGGAACACGGTGATCGCGTCGTGGAACCGCACCCCGGCCCGGCGCGGCGCCTCGATCCCCCTGTCGCAGCGGATGTCCACGCCCTGGTTGAAGTACGAGTACACGCCCAGTCCCCACGCCTCGTGCGTGCGGACGTGGTCGGCCACCTTGTACGAGGCCCAGCCGTTGCCGGTCGGACTGCGCCAGGCCGCCTGGCTCGGCGGGTCGTAGGGCAGCTCGCTCTGGTAGAACACGGTCCGGCCGCGCTCGCCGTTCCAGATCGTCTGCCAGCGCTGGTAGTGCTCGACGAACAGCCCGTACGCGGTCACGTCGTCGCCGTTGACGATCACGCCGGTGGCAGCGGTGTTCACGGTCCAGCCGATGGTGCCGGCCCGGCCGTGGTCGCCACGCCAGGCCCAGATGTTGTCGATCAGCGTGTGCCGGCTGTGTACCACCAGGCTGGTCACCGCGCGTCCGGCGTACGGGCCGCCGATGCGGAAGAAGACGTCCTGCAGCGAGATCGGGTTCGTGGCGTGCGACCGGTGGCAGTGCCGCGTACCGACCTCGACCAGCACCGGCGACTCGACCGGCCCGGCGTCCACGAGCACCCCGGCGATGCGGACGCCGTCCACGTCCTCGATGCGCAGCGCCGCGTCCCCGCGGTCCGGCACCAGGCTCGGCATGCCGAGGCCGAGCACCACGGTGTCCGGGCGGCGTACCCGCAGGGCCCGGTCCAGGTGGTAGACGCCGGGGGTGAGCAGCAGGTGCCGGCCCCGGGCCAGCTCGGCGTTGATCCGCTTCGCCGAGTCGGTGGGCCGGGCCAGGAAGAACGCGGACAGCGGCAGCGACGGCACCGGCGCGCCGCCGGTGGCCCAGGTGGTGCCGGCGGTGTTCCGGCGCAGGCGCGGTACGGCGACCCGCCAGGCACCCCGGGCGTCGACGAACAGGTACGGCTTCTCCCGGGTCACCGGGCTGGTCGGCAGCGTGGTGTAGGGCGGGTCGGGGAAGCCCTGCGCGGGCGCGCCGATCACGCCGGAGAAGACCTGGTTCCACACACCGTTGGTCCACTCGCCGCCGAGCTCGCTGTCGCGGGTGAGCCACTGCTGCTGGGAACCGTTGATGGTGATGCCGTCCACCTTGGAGTCCGCGATGTAGCCGCCGCTGGAGTAGCCGCCGTTGCCGGGTTCCAGCCACAGCACGCCCTTGACGTGCACCCGGCGCATCGGTGACGCCTGCGAGACGGCCCATTGGTTCGACCAGTCGGTCGGGGTGACAGCGAGGTTCTCCGCCGAACGCCAGAAGTTGGTGAGCGCGGAGATGCCGGCGGGCGAGTTCGGGTCGGGCTGCCCGATCACCCGGACCGCGCCGTGGATCTCCACGTCGTCCGGGTGCGCGCCGAGACCGGCGACAGTCGTGTAGTAGCCGAGCCGGGCGTCCACCTCGTAGCGGCCGGGCTTGAACAGCACGGCGTACCTGTCGAGGCCCATCTCGTTGCGTTCCTGGGCGGTGAACAGCCGGTCCAGCGTGGACTGGATCTCCTCGACCGGCGTGCTCGGGTCGTACACGAAGACGTTCGGGCCGAAGTCGGGCTCGCGGGCGGGTCGCGCGGCCGGCGACGCGGCCGGGGACGCGGCGGCGGCACCGGCCGGGAGGCCGAGGGCGGTGAGTGAGGCCGCGGAGGCGGTGAGCGTGAGGAAACGGCGGCGGGAGGGGTCGGATGATCGCATCTGCCTGCCTGTTCGGTGATGGGACGGGAGAGCGCTCTCTCGGCTGTTCCTACCGCATCACCGTCGATACCGCCAGAGCCCGCCGGTTCCGGAACCGGCGGGCTCTGCTGCGGGCTGTGCTCAGGCGCGCTCGGCGCGCTGCTTCACCAGGTCGTCGACGAGCTTCTCGACGTAGTCGGCGGTCTCCTCCCAACGGGTGACCGCGACGCAGCGGATGCCCATCGCCTTGACCGGGTAGTCGTTGCCACCGACGTCCAGCCGGTCACCCACGAAGAGCACGTTGTCGATCTTCAGATCCAGGTGTTCCAGCAGCTTCCGCATGCCGTACGCCTTGTCCACACCCTTGCGGGTGACGTCGATCGAGGTCGAACCACCACCACGGACCTCGAGGTCGGGCAGCTTCGCCGCGACCGCGTCCCGCAGCCGCCGCTTCTTGTCGCCGTCCGGGTCCCAGCCGTACTTCTCGGCCGGCGGGGCGGACTGCCCCAGCGCCGAGAAGGTGATCTGGCTGCCCCGGTCCTCGATGATGTCGCCCCAGGTCTTCGCCTCCCACAGGCCCAGCGCCTGCGCCGACTCGGTCAGCGCCGTGACGACGCGGGCCTTGTCGGCCTCGGTGAGATCCTCCGCGTAGACCTGCCGCCAGTCCCCGTCGGACCAGCGGTAGTAGCGGGTGCCGCAGGTCGGCATCAGGTGCAGCCGGTCGCGCTGCTCCTCGGTGAGGTCGAGGTGGGCGAGCACCTGCGACTGGAACTGCTCGAACCGGCCACCGGAGATGACCAGTACGTCCACCTCGGTGAGCAGGTGGCCGAGCAACTCCGCCATCCGACGATCGATCTGGGACTTGGAAATCGCCAGGGTGTCGTCGAGATCGAACGCCACCACTCGAAGATCGTTCACGAATACCTCATGTCGTCGCGGACAGGCCAGGACCTGCCAGGGTACCGACGGGTCCTGGCACCGGCCTGAGGGCCCGGCGGGTGACACGTCCCCTCGACGGAGCGTAACGCGGCAGGCCTCCGGGCGGCCCCGCTTCCCGCTCCCGGCTCCAGCACTCCGCCGTTGACGGCATCGCTGACCGTCGATACCGTTCCTCTGATAATTACCTTCATCAATCAAGGAGTGCCGGTGAAATTCTTTCGATCGCGCGGAGGGCTCGTCGCCCTCGCCGCGGCCGCCCTGGTAGTCACCCCGGCGGCGGTTGCGCCCGCCGCCGCATCCGCCGACGACCTGTCCACGCTGGCGAGCTCGTCCACCTTCCCGCTGGCCGACCCGGACACCCTGCTGGCGAAGGACGGCTCGTACGTCACCTACGGCACCACAGTCGGCGCCGGGACCGGCGCGCGCTGCGGCGCGACCGGCAGGTTGTACGTACCGGTCCTCGTCCACGGCTCCGGCAACAGCGTCGGCATGGCCGACTGCGCCTCGCACGACGCGCTGCCGTCCGGCCCCGGCGCCTGGGCGGAGCCCGGCGGCGCGATCTGGGCACCGGGCGTCGCCCGCTTCGACGGCCGGTTCTTCATGTTCTACACCGCCTCCCGCAAGGGCTCCGGGCAGAAGTGCATCGGCCGGGCCGTCTCCGACAGCGCCCGCGGCCCGTTCCAGAACCAGGGCGAGTGGGCCTGCCCGGACGCCGGCCGCTGGGCACTCGACGCCAACCCCTTCGTGGCCGGCGGGAACCTGTACGTCACCTACCGGGACGACGCCATCGCCTCCGGCGCCGAGACCGGCATCTCCACCGTCCGCACCGACGGCGAGGGCCGCGCGATCTGGGACACCCGCCGGGACATGCTCAAGAGCACCGACATCACCTGGGACACCGCCAAGACCAGCGGCGGTACGCACGTGGTCGAGAACCCGTCGATGTGGAAGGCCGCCGACGGCGACTGGTACCTCATGTACTCCGGCAACAACTGGGACAGCGCGCGTTACTCCACCGGCATCGCCCGCTGCGGGGCCAGTCCCCTGCCCGGCTCCCGCTGCACCCCCATCCGCGAGGGCGTGTCCCGGCCCTTCTTCGGCTTCACCGGAAGCGCCGGCCTCAACCCGATCCGCGACCTGCCCGGCAACCACCAGGGCCCCGGCGGGATGGACGTCTTCGCCGCCGCCGACGGCAGCGAGCGCGTGGTGTGGCACTGGTGGAACGGCTCCACCCGCTTCCCGATGACCGGCGTCCTGACCCGCCCCTCCACCGGCTTCCTCGTCTCGTAGCCGTGCCCCTCCACCTCGTAGCCGAACCAGTAAGGAGTCGCATGGAACGCGTCAGCAGACGACAGGCACTCGGCCTCGCGGGCGGCGTCGCGCTCGCCGGCACGCTCGGCCTCCCCGCACCCGCCGGTGCGGCGACCGCCTGGCGGAACCTCGGCGTCGTCACCGCCAACATCGGACGCGCGAACCTCGAAAAGCGCAAGGCCGCGATCACCGCGGTCCGCAACGCCCTCGGCATGACCGGCCCCGAGGACCGTCCGCTCGTCGGCTGGCAGGAGATCGGCGGGGGTGACGGCGACACGAAGGAGAAGGGCTGGATCAACGATCTGTTCGGCGAGCACTACCGCAACGTGCACCTCAACGACGGCGGGCACTACGTTCCGATCTCCGCGCCCAGGGTGTACGACGTGCTCGACAAGCGCGTCACACCCGTACACGACGGTCTGGCGGGTGTCTCGGTGAACCGCGTCATCTCCGAGGTCCTGCTGGCCGCGAACGACGATGCGGCGCTTCAGTTCGCGTTCCTCAACACGCACTTCGTGGCCGGCGCGTTCAACGGCCAGGAAGATCCGCACGAGGCGTGGCGCCGGAGCAAGTGGGCGCTCCACTTCGATGTCCTCCGGGAGCGGATCTCCAGTTGGCAGGACCGTGGCTACCCGGTGATCTGGACCGGCGACACCAACCGCAACCCGATGCCGAAGCTGTTCCCCGCGAAGGAGACGCGCGCCTTCGACGCCGGCATCGACCAGATCGGCTGGCTCCAGGGGTCGAACGGGGTCCAGATCCAGCTGCGCAACCGCAAGACGGTGCCCATGCACGTGGACGGCCACGACGCCCGCGTGGCGGTGCTCCAACTCCGCCGCGCCTGACCACACGCCTGCTCACCGTAAGCTTCGAGCTGGTCACTTTCGGTAGAACTCGTTCACGGAAAATTGCATTTGGCAAGAGATGGCACCGAAATTTTCTCGATGCGATGCATCTGCTTGTCAGGTACCCGACAGTGAATTACGCACTCTTGTGCTAGCTGTCCGTCGGGAGGATGCTCGAACCGTCGAACGGCACTGCGTCGCCTCGCACAGAGGGCGGCGCCCGGCTGCCACCGGACGCCGCATTCGACTCCACCGCTGCAACGGAAGGAGTCACGTTGACTGTAATCCCTCACGGGTCAGACTTCGAGACACCAGAGGACGAGGACGAAACCGTTGCCGAGCCGACCGACCGGCACCGGCTCATCCTGGCGTACATCAAGACGCTCAGTCCGATCATCGCCGCCGTCGTCGCCTGTATCGGGACGCTGGTGGCGGCGCTGGTCCGCTGACCCGCCGGCCCCGCGCTCCGGCTCCGGCCGGACGCGGGGCCGTCCCGTACCCGAAGGTCTGGCACACTGCGGCGATGCCGACGTTTGATCGACTCTTCGCCGAACATGTCGGCACCGGTCTGGCCCGCCAGTTGGCGCTGGCGGACCTGCTCGGCGAACGTGACTGGCAACTCGACGTGCCCGACGGCACCGTGACGTTCGGGACCGACCTGCGGTACCGCGTCCAACTCCTCGGCACCGAGAGCCACGACGACGGCACCTGGCTGTGGGCCTGGGCCAACGAGGCCAGCAACCTCCCCCGTCGCTGCTCCATCTCGCCGGCTGGGTCCGCGAGTACGGGCACCGCCAAGGGGTCGCCGAACTCACCGAGCCCACGTTCCCGCTCCAGCGCGCAGACGGTCACCGCCTCGCCCTGCTGGCGTCCGGCCTGACCGGCCGCTGCTACTACCGCGGGCCGTACGACGGCGGCGCCGTCTTCTTCCACCTCGACGACGCCCCGCCGCAGATCACCGCGCCGGTCCGGCCGGAACGGGTGCTGACCGTCCTGACGCAGGTCCTGCAGTCCTTCCCGGTGGAGCACCGCGTCGCCGTCGAGTCGTTCCTGCACCAGCAGGGATGGCGGCTGGATCGGGCGCCCATGTCGGTGACGGCGCAGGACCGTGGCGGCTCGGTCCTGCGTGTCGACTTCGACGCGATGGGCCGGGTCAGCAACCTGTCGGGAACGGTCAGCCCGTAGGCGGAATGTGGTGCCCCCGGCAGGATTCGAACCTGCGACACACGGTTTAGGAAACCGATGCTCTATCCCCTGAGCTACGAGGGCGCGAGGGCCCAGTCTAGCGACCTGGGGGTTCACCTGGGGTGGCAGGGAGTGGCCCCCGTTCACCCACGTTCCCCGGACCGCCGTTCTCGCAGCCCAGGAGCACACCTGGAGCACACAAACCCCGGTTTGCGACCGGCGGTCGGCTGCGGCGACCCGCGTTGGCACCGGTTCACCCAGGGTGGCATCCGCTAGGGAGCACACACCGCGCACATCATCGAAGGTCACGAGTGCAGCTTCCCGGCCCGGGACCCGCTGGCCGTAGATCGGGCACCGGCGGCGATGACCGACGCGCTGTCAGCCCTAACTACGCGCCTCGAACCGGTACCGGTGGGAGCAGCCGTAGCTCGGGTCAGGCCAATCGCCGACACGGTGAATGTCAGGTGCGTGCCGGCGATGTCTTCGGGCACAGTAAGCAAATGCGCTCGATCTACCTCAGCGCGGACACCCCGCGCTGGACTCCGCGCACGGAGTCCGACCTCCAGTCCGCGCTCGACCAGGGCCTGCTAAGTGAGTCGCACTACACGGACTTCAAGCGGGGGCTGAGCGCCGGAAGAAGCGCCAACAGAGAACTGGCACGCGACCTGGCGTCCTTCGGCATCGACGGCGGGACCCTCATCGTAGGCGTCGAGGAGAATCGGGACGGCTCGTTCGGCTTGTGTCCCGGACCGCTCCAAGGCTTGGCCGAGCGAGTAGAGCAGGTCGCCCTAACGATCCCGGATCCTCCGCTGCCCGTATACACGGAGATTATCCCCTCGGATGCCAATCCGGACGTCGGCTACCTCTTCGTGCACGTGCCGCCGAGTCCGACGGCACCGCATATGGTCGACCATCGCTACTTCGGTCGAGGCGACAAGACGAAACACCACCTCGCCGACGCAGAAGTGCGCCGCCTTCACGACCTGCGCCGGCTCACTGAAACCGACACGCTCACTCTCCTAGACGCCGAGTTCGACCGTGACCCGGTTCCGGTGGAACGCCGGTCGCAGTCGCACCTGTTCTTGCTGGCCGAGCCGGCCAATGGCCGCCCAGAGATGCTGCTGAGCCTCGTCTCCGGCCGTGAATGGCCACAACGCATGCTGCTGTTCACCCGCGGCGCGATCCTGAACCAGCCGACGAGCAACCTCAAATTCGCGCCCGAACTACTCTCCGCGACCGCCCATGCGCGCCGGGCCGCCGGTGCGGCGCTAACGAGCTATGAACTCACTGCGGACCGAAGGCTGCGCGAAGACTCGTACGACGAGGACGCCGTCGAGCTCGAAATCCACGAGGACGGCGGTCTCCGCATCTTCATGAGCCGGCTCAGCGACCAGATGACCAACCCAGATGAGCAGGTCGTCTTCGACGCCGGAGCGGTCATGTACACGCGACATTTAATCGCACTGGTGCTCGCGGCCGCCGACCAGGCGGGCTACGTCGGCAACTGGGCACTCGCGGTCGGCGCAACCAATCTCCGCGGTCGCCGCTCGTACGAGTATCGCAATGGCTGGAGTGCGACGGACGGTCCGCGATTCGGCGAGGACACCTACCGGAAGGCCGCCGTCGTCTCACACGCACAACTGCTGGCTACGCCCGGACAGGTAACCGGTCAACTCCTAGCGCGGCTGCTGCGAGCCCTAGGGACCGACGACAAATTTGCACCTTTACTGACTGACACGACTGAGAACTCCTAGCTCTTTGAGCGTTGGAGTCGGCGCCAGCAAACGATGGCACCGGCGAGGGTGAGGAACGCTTGGTGGATGTCGTCGCGGATCTCCCAGCGGGTGCGCAGGCGGCGGAACCAGTGCAGCAGGGCGATGGTCTGCTCGATGACCTGTCGGGTGCCGGGGCCGGAGCCGGTGTAGAGCACGAACAGGATCCCGCGCAACACCCCGCGGTCATCCAAGGGCTTGCGGCCCGGGAACCGATGCCGCCGGGCGGACGGGGTGGTAGCAGCGGTGCGATCTCGGCCCAGCGTTCGTCCGAGACTATCCACATCGGCTACTCACCCCTCCTCACGTTGAGAAAGCAGATGATCGCGCACCCGGCGCACAAGGGCGCCGCTACGAGAGGGAGAGGGGCGGGTTAACGCTATGGAGTCTTAGCGAGACAACAGGTAGCTTGGTCGCACCGCAAGCTGTGCGGACGCCTCATCACGGCGGGGTGCTTGTCGGCAGCGCATCAGACGCTGGAGGTGATTATGGTCGCCCGGATCGACCCGGCTTGGTGGACGTCGGGCACCTGGGAGGGGCGGCCGATCAGGCAGTTCCTGGGGAAGCGCGATGTCGCGGTGATCTTCAGGTTCCTGCACGCTCGCGGTGTGTCCTACGGGGCGATCGCCGCTCTGGTCGATGTCTCCGCCAACCGCGCCGCCGAAATCGCCAAGGGGGCGCGGCAGGTTACGGCCTACGAGGTGTTGGAGCGGATCGCCCTCGGTCTGAACATCCCGCGGGCTGCCATGGGTCTCGGCCGTGAGCAGGACGTGCCAGCCGTTCGAGAGGTTCGGTCATTACGCGCGCAGGTACCCAAGGGCGTCCCGCATTCACCCCAGCTGATGGGTGAGCGTCCATCCGCTGACGTGGGCGGTCTCGCTCGCCTGCGCGCGGAGCTGGACGAGGCACTCTCGTCCTCCACCGTGTCGCCTCGGCACCTTGAGTTGGTTGAAGAGTCGACGAGCGAGCACATGCGGGTCTATCCCTCTGCGGCCCCGACCGTCATGCTGTCGAGACTCGCGGGTGAGTGTGCCGAGGTGCAGGTCCTGTCGCGCCGGCGGCAACCCGCGACGGTTCAGGCCCGCCTGTCGGGCGCCGCAGCTCTACTGGCGACGATGTGTGCCGACGCGCTCATGCGACTGGGTAACGCCAGTGAAGCGCGGTTGTGGTACCGGACGGCGATCCACGCCGCGGACGACAGCGCGGACCCGCGGCTCCAGGTGTTGGCGCGCGCCCAGGCGGCGATGCTGCCCTACTACTTCGGTGACCCGCACCAGACGGTGGCGATGGCGGATCAAGCGCTCGCCATCACGACTTCGGCGTCGCCGTCCGGCGCACTGGCAGCCGCCGGACGTGCAAGGGCGTTGGCCCGCCTCGGGGCGGCTGACCAGGCGAGAGCGGGGATCGAGCAGGCGCACCGCATGTTCGACGAGGCAGGGGACGACGACAGCGACGCAGCGTTCCGCTTTCCCGCGAAGCGGCTGCTGTTCTACCTGTCCGGGGCAAGGACATGGCTTGGCGATACGAAAGAGGCGTACCGGATCCAGGACGAAGCTCTGAGCTTGTACGGTCCCAGGCCGAGGGTGCCGATTGATCCTGCCCTTATCGCCCTGGACCGTGCCCTCTGCCTCGTGCGCGACCTTCGATTCGCGGAGGCGGCAGTGGCCGCCTGCGCCGCCGTCTCCGGGCTGCCCGAGCTGCAGCGCACGGAGATCGTCCTGTCCAAGGCGGCTGAGGTCGTATCAGCGATTCCGCAACCCGCACAGGGCAGGGAGGTGGTGGAGCTGGCGGAGTACGTGCGGGCGTGCCGCGAGCGGAGCCGTACGCTGGCAGCCGGAACTGCTGTGCGCGAACCCTAGGGGCCACATGTTCGTCGAGGCACGAACGCGTCCGATGCTCGCCGAGGTGTGTCGGGGATTGGGCTGCTCTGCTGCCGACGCGCAGTTGCTCCGGCATCACACGAACGCTGTGTACGCCGTGGGCGACGTAGTAGTCAAGATCGCTCCGCTGGAGTTCGGACTCGACCGCTCACGGACGGTGGTGGCGGTCGTTGACTGGCTGTCGGCCAAAGGCTTCCCGACCGTGGGTCTGTGCTCCCAGGTGCCGGCTCAACCGCTCGTGGTCGACGGGCACGCCGTCACGGTGTGGCAGCGTTTGGACCCGGCGGACGACAACCCCGTCACCACTGCAGAGCTCGGGCAACTCCTGCGGGAACTGCACGGCTTTCCGATGCCGCCGGTGGAGCTGCCAAGGCTTCAACCAGCCGAGAGCGTCCGCAGATCCGTGGACAACGCCCACCTCATCGACGATCTGGACCGCGACCTGTTGCTGAACCGGCTCGAGGATCTCAAAGCGGCCTGGTCGTCGATGGCGTTCCCGCTGGGAGACAGCCTGATCCAGTCCGACCCCCAGACCCGCAACGCTCTACGACGGTTCGACGGTACCCCGGTGCTGGCTGACTGGGACGGTATCGCGATCGGGCCGCGAGAGTGGGACATCGCCACCGTCGCGGTTCACTGTCGGCGATTCGGTGGCGGCCGGCAGGCCTTCGCGGACTTCACCGCCAGCTACGGCTGGGACGCCACCACCTGGTCGGGCTTCGAAGAGCTCTGCCGATTGCGTGAACTCCAGATGATTGCCACCAACGCGCGCAAGTCCCGGCCCGGCACGTCGGCAGCCTCCGAGGTGCATCGCCGGCTTGACGGCCTTCGCAACGAGAATGGCACCGAGCTGCGTCGCTGGCAGATTCTCTGACCGGAAGACAGACGGCGCTCCACCCTGGCGCGCCCGGACGCGGAAATTCGGCCCGGGATATGCGGTTAAGCGACCGCCTCGAATCGGTACGCTGCGTGCATGGCATCGCCAAACTCCCCGGTCCGCGTTCGATTTGCCCCATCGCCGACAGGCATGTTCCACGTGGGTAATGCCCGCTCGCTGCTTTACAACTGGGTGCTGGCCAAGCAGTCCGGCGGCACGATGGTGCTGCGGATCGAGGACACGGACGCCGAACGCAGTAAGCCGGAGTGGGTGCAGGGCATCATCGACGCCATGGCGTGGCTCGGCGCCGGCCCCGATGAGTACGAGGGCCCCCTGTTCCAGTCCGCCTATGTCCAGCACCATCGCGACGCCATCGCGAAGCTGCTCGCGGCAGGTCAGGCCTACTACTGCGACTGCGTGCGTACGCAGGTCGTGGAGCGAACCGGCAGCGAACACAAGGGGTACGACGGTTACTGCCGCGACCGCGGGCTGGCCGCGACCCCTGGCAGCGCGGTGCGGTTCCGGACGCCGGACGAAGGTCAGACAGTCGTGCGGGATCTGGTGCGCGGCGAGCCCACGTTCGACAACGCCACGATCGAGGATTTCGTCATCGCACGTGGTGACGGCTCCCCGGTGTTCCTCCTCGCGAATGTCGTCGACGACATGGTCATGGGCATTACCCATGTCATTCGCGCCGAGGAGCACCTGCCGAACACGCCCAAGCAGCAGTTGTTGTGGGTGGCGCTCGGGCACGAACCGCCGGTGTGGGCCCACGCGCCGATCCTGGTCAACGAGAAGCGGCAGAAACTGTCCAAGCGCCGGGATCGGGTCGCGCTGGAGGACTTCCGCGCCGAGGGGTACCTGCCCGATGCGATGCGCAACTACCTGATGCTGCTCGGCTGGGCCCCCTCCGGTGACCGGGAGATCGTCCCCTGGGACGACATCGTGACGGAGTTCCGGATGGCCGACGTCAATCCGTCGCCGGCGTTCTTCGACGTCAAGAAGCTGCGGGCCTTCAACGGCGACTACATCCGCGCGTTGAGCACAGAGCAGTTCATCTCGGCTTGTCAGCCGTGGCTGCGCGGTGAGTACGCCCCGTGGCGGGCTGAGGACTACGATGACGTCGCCTTCGCCGCTGTCGCACCCTTGGCGCAGACCCGGGTCGCGGTGCTCAGCGAGATCGTCGCCATGGTCGATTTCCTGTTCCTGCCGATCCCGTCGATCGACGAGGCGGCTTGGAAGAAGGCCATGACCGGGGAGGCTCTGGCGCTACTCACCGAGGTGGCTACCGCTTTCGAAGAGGTGGAGTGGGATGCCGAGTCGCTCAAGCGCACGGTCGAGAAGTTGGGGGCAGTTCGCGGGCTGAAGCTGGGTAAGGCGCAGGCGCCGGTCCGGGTTGCCGTGACCGGCCGTACCGTCGGGCTGCCCCTGTTCGAGTCGTTGGAGGTGCTCGGTCGGAGCCGTACTGCCGCGAGGATCAGGAGTGCGATCGACCGGCTCTCGTAGGGTCTAGGTGGTGCCGCTTCTCTGAGTGGGGGCGGCGCCGCTCCCTACGGGTGGCGGTTGCAGGTCGCCGATTCCGGTGCCGAGGAGTTCGTCAGCCATTCGGAGAGCTACCACGACGCTCTCCTGCTGCGAGATGCCCACGGGCAGGTGCTTCCGCGCGAGTTGAGCCCGAAGAGCGGTCCCCCGCGGTCCGTTGATGACCTCGATCGAGCCGTGCGCCTCGTCGGGCCGGCACGCTTCAAGCCCGCGATCGCGCCAGCGAACGTGTCGCCTCGCCAACGGGACCGGTTGCCCGATCATCGCGAGCAGGTTGAGGTCGGTGGTGTCGTTCAGGGCGCGATGCACGCTCTCCGTCAGCCCGGGTCCGGCCGCGTCGACGCCGCGCAGGCCCTCCCTGGCGAGGAGCGCGCTCGCGTGGACGCGGACCCGCAGAGGTGGCGGTGCGGCCTCGAAGGCCGAGGTCACCCTGGTGTTGAGGTCGGTGGGGCGGAACCCGCTCCGGGTGAGGATTCCGTCGACGGAGAAACCGCCGCGGTAGCCCAGCCGGCGGCGCAGGGCCTCGCCCGTCCACCGGGTCAGCTCGATCAGGCCTCGCTGTCGGGCCACGGGCATGGGTGCGGTGCCCGCGCAGAGGAAGGTCCCGTCGGCGGGCCGCCGCGGTACGAGAAGCTCCAGTGGGGTGAACGCGACAGTCGACTCGACGAGCACCAATCCGTGCAGGCGGCAGGGCACGCCGGGGAGCATCGGCATGACGCGGATCCGCCGTCGCCCTGCCGACTCCGCCCGCGGGCTGGATGTGCCCGCGCTCGACCATCGGATGTCTCCACCGCCGGCCGAGGGCTCGGCCCTGCACGTCTGCCCCGCGGAGACGATTTCGGTCCCCGGCGGGAGGACAGGCTGCCACAGCGATCCTGGCTCGTCGTACACCACTGATTCGGCGCGCGGCAGGCCGATCGAGTCCCACAGCACATCCACCACGCTCTTGTGTTCGAAGAGGCTCCAGCTCGGGTGCTTGATGCCGATGCGCGGCCGGCTGCCTGTCACCGGCGGGTTCAGAGGGTCGGTGACGAAAAGTGCTGCTCGCCTGTCGGGATCGAAACGATCCACGAGTGCGCTCAGCGGTGAGTCCGTCGCGAGGGTGGCGAGGAGAGCGTGCCGGTCCGCGAGCAGTTGGGCTGCGCTGCGGGTGCCGGGCGGGCTGGGCAAGGAGGCGAGGAGATTGCCGTCGAAGGCCAGGACCAGGACGTCGGCCGCGCCCGCAGCCGCCAGCAGATTTCGCCAGTGCGGCTCGTCCGCGCTGTGGGAGCAGAAGACCACCGCACTCTCACCGGTCACCTTTGGCCGGATCGCGGTGGCGAGCGCTTCGAGGAGATCCTCATCTCGCATGGCGCCACCGTCGCTGGCTCACCGGATCCAGCCCTCGCAGGACGAGGTTGGCTGGAGTTCGATGTATGAGCTCGAAGCGATCAGCCCCGAGAGCGCGGATGATCCGCTCCTCACTGCGGTCAGGGTCTCGGGAGTCGTACTCGATGATGACGATCCCCGGGCAGTGCTCGGCCGGGTCGAAGGACGACCAGACGTCCAGCTCTGTGCCTTCGACATCGATGTTCAGGAGGTCGACCCGCTCGATTCCGAGGTCGTGGAGCAGGTCTCCGAGCCGGAGGCAGGGAGCGGTGCCCACGGTGTAGCCCTGGCCCCGGTCACCCAGGCCGGACCAGGAGGGCTTGGCGTCGTACTGGCTGAAGGTCTGCTCGCCGGCGGTGTTAGAGATGGCGCAGTGGCGTACCACGCAGTGGCGTCTCGTCAGGGACGCGCGGTTCCGCGGATCAGGATCGACGCACAACCCCGTCCATCCTCGCCTCTCGAAGTAGAGGGTGTTGCTACCCCGAACCCCGTCGCCTGCCCCGACATCGACGAAGACGCCACGCGCCGGAACGGCCAGGTGTTCGACGAGCCAGCGGTCCTCGCCCCACTGACCGAAGTACGGGTGCGGTTGGGTGTACGGCGGGTCGAAGGCGCTGATGGTCGCTCGGTCCGGCGGATTCGGTGCGGCGGTCATGAGCCGCTCGCCGAGTAACCGAGAACCAGCAGTCGCCGCGGTCTGTCGGTGCTGTTCGGCCCGCTGGCGTGCACGAGCGCGGCATCCCAGGCCAGCAGTGATCCCGCTGATGCCTCCAGCGTCACCGCCTGATCGTCGGGCGCGTCATCGTCCGGGACGACCGGCCCCTGGTTCGGTGTCGGCTCGTGTCGCACAGGGCGTCGGTGACTGCCGGGCCAGACCTGCAGCGCCCCTGCGGCTGCGGCGCAGTCGTCGAGACACAGCGCCACCGTGATCACCCGGTCGTAGCCGCGCGCCGCGAAGTACGAGGCGTCGGAGTGTTTGCGGACGTCCTCGCCGAGAACCGGCAGGTCGGCCCAACCGGCGGGGTCGGCGAGTGCCGCCTTGTAAGTGACCTTGTCCTCCATCAGCGTCGCCTTGGCGGAGAGCATCGACGAGGCGAGGAATCCGATATCTTCGCTCGCCGCCATACCCGCGAAGGCCGGTGCGAGATCGACGACAGGTTTGATCTTGAAGACGTACGGTCGGCCGTCCGGCAGGCGCCACCAGGTGAGACGAGGATGCGCCGTCCGCAGCGACTCGGTCTGGCTGATGATCTGCTCGAATGCCAGGTCGGCGGCGGCGCGCAGCTGGGACAACGTCTCGCGCTCCAGGAATCCCTCGATGGCGAGGTAGCCGTCCTGGCGGAAGCGGTGCCGGAGGTCGTCGCCGGTCACTCGCATCATTGGACCCCTTTCCGGGCGCACGGCACGAGGAAGTCACCCGTCGGCTTCGTCCAGCCGCTCGGCAGTTGATTCGCAGGGATGGTTACCTTCGTTGCGCTCCAGCCCGGGAGGAAGTGGTCCAGCACTTCGGCGCGCGCTTCGGGCAACTCGGTGCCGCTGTGGAAGAAGCTGAAGCGGCCTCCGGGCCGCAGGACAGGGATCGCTACCCGTTCCACGAAACTGGCGAAATCGGCGTCGGCGTGCCCGTCGGGCGGCCAGGTGTCGTACATGATCGCGTCGATGCTCTCCGGCTCAAGATCGAGCACCTGCCATGGTTCTACGACAACCGTGACGGGACATGACAGGTACTCGTGGACTCTCGGCGCGACCAGGTCCACGACCGCCGGATGGGGTTCGACGGCGGTGTAACTGGCGGGTCGCAGCGGCGCGATCTGCTGGGCGAAGACGCCCAGGCCAAGGCCGATTTCCAGCACGTGGGCTCCGTGTTGGTCTCCGAGTAGCGCGGCGGCGTGCTCAGCCATCAGGGCGGACTCGGCGAAGAACATCACGTACGTGCCTCCGAGGCGGAGGCCTTCGTCATCGATCATGGCCGGGCGGGCGCACAGCTCGCGGAGATGACGGAGATGAACCTCGTCCAACGCCGGCGGCATCAGCACGGCTCCTGCACGCGGAAGCGACTCACCGGGTCGGTCTCCAGGAACCGCTGGATGTATCCAGGCGCCGTCCGCATCGCTGCCCGAGCGAGTGCCTCGCCAGCGGCCCCGATGGGCGCCTCGGACCGGATGAGCACGTACGCCGGATCGTCCAACTGGCCGCCGTTGCGTGCCGCGATGAGCACCTCGGCGTACGTCCCGAGCTCGGCCATGATGCGTCGTGCCAGTTCGTCGGCTACGGCCGTGTAGATCTTCCCGACGTGGTGAAGCGGGTTCTTGCCTGCGGGCGCCTCGCCGCTCGCCGGACGAAGGGGCTCGATCGCCCCGTTGTACCGGTTGCCCCGTCCGACAGCGCCACAGTCTCCCTTGCCCAGTGAGGTGCCGAAGGGTGCGAGGTAGCCACGACCGGGCACGTCCTTGGTGTTCAGCGACAGCCGTGCCCCAGTTGCCGTCGGTGTCTCGTCGAGCACCCGCTTGAGCTCACCCTCGATCTCGTCGCGGATGGCGTCCAGCGCCGTCCGATACTCCGACCAGCCGTGAACGCTGGCGGGATGGAAGGGCACTGCCGCGGTCACGTCCAGTTGGCCACGGTCGCGGACCACCATGACTTTGACGTCGGTGCCGGTCTGGTAGCGGGTTCGGAAGGTGGCGCCGGTCAGCAGCGTCTCCAGTCGGACCGCCGTCCGCGCCGCGATGCCACGAAGGCTCGTCCCGGCGCACACGACGGTGTCGTTGGCGACGGCCTCACTGGCGAGTACCTTCGTGATCCCGGCAGCCGTCCGAGGCTGGTAGAACTCCCTGTCGTGATCGACCCCGGTGCCGGCGGTGTTGTTCACGTGAATGCGCAGGTGCCCAAGGATTGCCGGGTCGTCCAACGTACTGGTGAGAACAGCGCGGACCGTGTCGTCGAACAGTTTGGCGACGGATACATCGTTGCCGTCGATCCGCTCCGTGACCTTGCCGAAGAGGTAGCAGTCGACCGGCTTGCGGATGTCGTACCCACCGAAGCGAACGTCGGCGGCCGCGCCCACCAGCGTCACCTTGTCCACCCAGTGGTTCGGCACCGCACCGAAGCGCTCCCGGCAGGTTGCGGAGTAGCGGCGGGAGAAGCTGTCGGCGACCAGGTCCGCGAGGCTGTCAGGGTGGCCGATGCCCTTGCGCTCCGCGACATCGAACGGTGACTGGTCGGGGTGTACCGCTCCGAGGCTGGTGATGACCTGCATGGCGCTTTCTCCTCTCCTCACGAACGCGACGGGGCAGCGGCGGCGGACGCGGGCTGTGGCGGATCGACGAGGTACGCCATGCACTGCGACAGGACCAGGACACGCTTCGCCGGGCACGGCTCCGGTGCGGAGGCGGGCCGGAAGGTCCCGTCGTAGAGGTTCCCGTAGCTGGTCGGCACAGAAGCACACCGCCGGACCTCACCGGTCACGGTCACCTTGAAGGAGGTCATCCCCGCCGTGCAGGGCTGGCCGCGGAAGGCGAGCATCCCGTCGAGGTACGGCCGGTTGAAGGTGTACTCGCCGGACTTCTCCAGGATCAGCTCACGCTCCGCGTCGGTGTACGCCTCGGGGTACCGGCGACCGTCGTAGACGCCCTTGAACACCTTGGCCCGCAGCGGATCCACCCCGAGAGCCGCCAGCGACGCCAAGTCGTCGCGTAGTCGCGGGAGCAGCGGCGGGAAGAGCACGTAGAGTGCCACCACGTCGAAGCCGGCCCCGCGCAGGATCCGGAACGACTCGGCGTACTCCGTCATCGGCAACCCGAGGCGTTCCCGCTCCGGTACGTGCAGGGCCGCCACGATCTTCGCCACCCGCGTCGGGTCCACCTCGTTGGCGAAGCGGGTGACCAGCTCGGGCGACGCCAGGTTGGTGTTGATGCTGATCCAGTTGCGGCGGGTCAGCCCGGCGCAAAGTTCGACGAACCCGGGAAACAGGAACGGCTCTCCGCCCGACATGTGCACGAGACTCGTGCGGTCGAGATCCTCGAAGCGCCGCACCACCAGGTCGGCGTCAGGCTCGTTCAGGTGCTTCTTGTTCAACACGTGACGAATCTGCGGATGGCAGTACTCGCAGAAGAAGTTGCAGCGGTTCGTCAGGTGCCAGTCGAACTCCCACTCCCACGGCGCCGGGTCCGACGTCATCGCTGACACACGCACCGGTCCCACCTCCCCACGCTCGGCCGCCGACATCGATTCGACGGATACCGATGTCAACTCTGGCGTTGAGGGTGTTGACCGGGACACCTCACGGTGGGGTCCCACGGTGGCCCCTCACCGTGGGCTGTCCCACCTGCCGTGATCACGTAATCGTTCATTCGTCCTGCGCTGCCAGGGGTGCAGAACGGATCACCGGGGCGCAGGCACACGTAGGGCGCGTGAGTTACGAGAGGCAATCCTCCGCATGCGCCCTCATCCAGTGCCGATGCAGGAGGAGGGCATCGAATGTTTGAACAGAACGACTTGGCCCGTTACGGCTATCGCCAGGAGTTGGCTCGGAGGTTGCGCTTCCGGGACCTCTTGGCCTACGGCCTGGTGTACATGGTGCCGATCGCGCCGATGGCGATCTTCGGCAGCGTGTACGCCGGTTCCGGCGGGATGGTGGCCCTGGCGTACGCGGTCGGTGTGGTCGCGCTGGTGTTCACCGCGTTCTCGTACGCGCAGATGGTCAAGGCGTTCCCCATGTCCGGCAGTGTCTACAACTACGCGGGCCGAGGTATCAGCGCGCCGGTCGGGTTCCTGGCTGGCTGGGTGATCCTGCTCGACTACGTCCTCGTACCGGGCCTGCTGTACCTGGTGGCGTCGGTGGCGATGCACTCCACCGTGCCCGCGGTGCCGGTGTGGCTGTGGTTGCTCGGGTTCGTCGCGGTCAACACGGTCGTCAACTCGGTGGGGATCCGGATGACCGCGATGGTGACCCGGGTGATGCTCGTCGGCGAGCTGATCGTCCTGGCGATCTTCCTCGCCGTCGCCGGTTGGGCCCTCGCCTCGGGCAGGGGCCGGTTCAGTTGGGATGCGTTCTACAACGCCGACACCTTCACGTGGTCGCTCGTCGCGGGGGCGGTGTCGATCGCGGTGCTGTCCTTCCTCGGCTTCGACGGGATCAGCATGCTGGCCGAGGAGACCAAGGGCGGTTCCCGGCAGATCGGCCGGGCGATGGCCGCCGTCCTCGTCTTGGCCGGCGTGCTGTTCATCGCCCAGACCTGGCTGGCCGCGATGCTCGTCGCCGAGCCAGCCTCGCTGCTCAGTGACGGTGATCCAATCGGCACCGCCTTCTACGACGCGGCGCAGGTGGCTGGCGGAGGCTGGCTGGCAACGTTGTGCGCGGTCGCGACAGCCATCGCGTGGGGCCTGCCGAACTCGATGGTCGCGCAGGTCGCCACGTCCCGGCTGCTGTACGCGATGGCCCGCGACCGGCAACTGCCCGGCTTCCTGGCGAAGGTGTCGATCCGCCGGAACGTGCCGATCAACGCCACCCTGCTCACCGGCGCCGTGTCCCTCGCGCTGGGCCTGTTCATGGCGACCCGCGTCGACGGGATCACGCTGCTGTCGTCGCTGATCAACTTCGGGGCGATGGTCGCGTTCCTGGTCCTGCACGTCTCCGTCGTCGTGCACCACCTCATCCGCCAGCGCAGCCGCAACTGGTGGGCACACCTCGTCATGCCCGGTATCGGCTTCGCGATCCTCACCTACGTGGTGGTCAACGCGAACATCGCCGCGCAGCGCCTCGGCCTGGCCTGGCTCGCCCTCGGCATGGTCGTACTCGCCGGCCTGTACCTGTCCGGCCGCCGGCCCGCCCTGTCGGGCCTTGCGCCCGCGCAGCCGCAGGCCCGCCACGTCGGGCGGGTGTAGCGACCATGGACACGATCACCTACCGGCCCGCCCGCGACGAGCTGGCCTACACCTTCGGTGGCCGGATGCCGGTGGCCCACGTCCGCTCCGGCGACGTGCTTCAGGTGCACACCGAGGACTGCTTCGGCGGGCTCGTCCGCGGCCCGGCGGACCTGCCGTCGCAGGTGTGCCGCATGCCGTACCTGAACCCCGTGTGCGGGCCATTCTTCGTCGAGGACGCCGAGCCAGGTGACACCCTCGCCGTTCACCTCGCCTCGATCGTTCCGGCCCGCGACTGGGGAGTCTCCTCGACGTTCCCGCACTTCGGGGCACTGACCTCCACCTCGCACACGGCGACCCTGCAGCCGCCTCTCGAGGAGCGGGTGTGGGTGTACGACATCGACCAGCAGGCCGGCACGGTCCGCTTCCACGCCACCGACAGCGATCACACGGTTGACCTGCCATTGGACCCGATGATCGGCACTATCGGGGTGGCCCCGGGCGGTTTCGAGGCGCGTTCGACCATCGTGCCCGACAGCCATGGCGGGAACCTCGACACACCGGAGCTGCGCGCCGGCACCACCCTGTACCTGGGCGTGAATGTGCACGGGGCGATGCTCGCCCTCGGCGACGGCCACGCCCGCCAGGGCGAAGGTGAGGCCTGCGGCGTCGGGGTGGAGATCGCCACAACCACCACCCTGATCATCGAGGTCATCAAAGGCGTCCCGACGGTGTGGCCCCGCCTCGAGACCGACACGTCGATCATGTCGGTCGGCTGTGCCCGCCCGCTGGAGGACGCCTACCGGATCGCGCACCGCGACCTGGTCGGCTGGGTGGGTGACCTCACCGGCCTGGAGCAGCTCGACGCCTACCAGCTGGTGTCGCAGGCGGGACGGGCGCCGATCGGCAACGTCTGCGACCCGAACTACACGATCCTCGCCGCCGTCGACAAGCTGCTGCTTCCGCAGCCGCAGGCCGCCTACGCCGGGGTGCACGCCCGCCTGCGGCAGCACGCCAGCGGGCCGCGGTAGGGGACGGAATCGAGATGACCTCGTCCATCCCGCAGTTGCCTTTGCGGGACGAGTTGTTCCTGCTGGGCCACGACGACGACACCGGCCAGCCGCACATCCACCGCCAAGCCCTCGCCCTCGGCCTGGCTGGTGCGGTTCTCATCGACCTGTTCCTCGCCGGGCGGATCGCCCTCGACACCACCGATGACACCGGGCCGGGCGGGGAGCAGCGGCTGTGGCTGCACCTGGACCGCCCGGTCGGTGATCTGATCGCCGACACCGCCCTGGCATCGATCCGCTACGCCCATCCGGCCCCGCCGCTGCGGGGGTGGCTGCGCGGGTTCGCCGCCGACCTGTACGACCGCACCCGCGCCGGCCTGCACGCCGGCGGGATCCTGCGCCACGACGTGCGCCGCCGCCTCGGCGGGCTCGCCCGCACCGACCGCTACCTGCCCACGGACCTCAAGTGGCCGGTCGTCGCCCGCGCCCGGCTGCACTACATCGCCGCCGGCCGTGACCAGCCCGACAACCACACCGCCGCCCTCGGCGGCCTCGTCGCGACCCTCGGCCTGACCAACCACCTGTACCTCGCCGACGACACCGCCGCCCTCACCGTGCAACTGCGCACCATCGCCGCGCAGCACCACCGGCAGGTACGCGACATCACCGCCGCCGTCGACGCCGCCGTCGGTGACCTCGCCACCGCCACCTACCGGTAAGCCCGCCCCACCCACCCGCTGCCCTTGGAGGCATCCCATGGACGTCATTCCGCGTATCCGTGCCGCCCGGTGGGCGGACAAGGAACCGGTCGCCGCGCTGATCGCCGACGCCCTGCATTCCGGCCCGCTCGCCCAGTGGCTGGTACCCGACCCGACCTGCCGGCGGCGGATCCTCACCGACGTGGCGGTCATCTGGGTGGAACACGCCATGTTCTTCGGCGACATCCAGATCACCGACGACCTGAGCGCCGCGGCGATGGGGTTTCACCGCTACCGCAGCATCCCGCCACCGTCGAACTACCACAGCCGACTGACTTACGCCGCCGGCCCGCACGCGCGGCAGTTCGAACTCCTCGACCAACTACTCACCAAGGTCCGACCCACCGAACCTCACTACCACCTGGCAGTTCTCGCCGTTCTTCCCGCCGCCCAGCGGCGCGGTATCGGCGCGGCGGTGCTCACCCACCATGAAAGCCGCGTCGACCGCATCGACATGCCCTCGTGGACCGAAATCGCGCCCGACAGCCAGGACCTGTACCGCGGGCACGGCTACCTCCCGAGACCCGCGCTCACCCTGCCCGACGGGCCGGTCCTCGCCCCGATGCGCCGCAACCCTCACCCGAACCGCAGCTCCTGGCCTCTGAACACCGCCAGGCCGGCACCCGTCACCGCCGCGGCCCGCGCCCAGTCCGACGCCCAACGCTAGGCCCTGGGTTTCGGTAGCCAGGTCCGGCTACCGGCTAGCACCGCCCCTCTCTGTCGCCGCCCCGCGTCGTCGCCCACCCTCTGCGTCGGGCCCACATCGGTGCGTCCAAGCCGGTCGCCCGCCCGTAGAGGGAGGGCAGCGGCGACCGACGTGGCCGGCGACGACAGCCCCCCACTGTCGTCGCCGGCCACACCCTCCGCTCACATGCACCGTCTGCGGATCATTACGAAATTCACAAACCCGGCGCCGCTCCCACCGTCTGAACGCAACCATGAACCCCAAGGAAGGAACGCCGATGCCGACGCGGACGACAGCCATCCCCGCGTGGACACCCGCCTTCGTCGCCGAGGTCGTCGCCGCGACCATCGAACAAGCCGCCGTCCACGGCCTGCACCAAGCGCCCCGGGACGTTGCCCGCAGCCACCACCTGTCGCCCGCGACGGTTGAGGAATGGGTCTCGCGGGCCCGCGCCGTGCAGGCCGCGCCCGTCCCACCCGGCCTCCTGGCCTGCCACACCTGCGCGCGATCCATGATCCTCATCCAGCTGCCCGGCAGCGGCAGGGCATACCTGTGCGCGCCGTCCTGCGGGCGCACACCGGTGCCGGCCGACGAGATCCGCGACGCCGTCGCTGCGGTGATCCTGCACCGCACCCCACACCTCGTCCCACCCGGCAAGACGACCCAGGCCGCCTCCTACGCGCTCGGCCCTATCCAACGCGTCACCGTCGGCGCGACCGGCACAGACCTGCACATCACCTGGAGAGCCGTCTCCCTACAGGTCACCGGCCCGATGATGGCCATGGCCCAGCGTCTACACCTAGCCCAGCGCCACGCCGCCGACAACAAGCCCGAGCGTGCCATCGACGTCCTGCGCAGCGGGCTCCTGCACATCGACCCCACCAACAGCCGGCTCGCCCTGGACACCGCGACCGCCCGCGCCGCCGCGCTTCTGGCCGCCCTCACCCTCACCAACGGCGATTCAGCCGCCGCGCTCCCCTGGGCCCAGTGGGGACACCGCAGCCTGCGCCACCTCCTCCGAGACCCCACCAACCCGGAAGTCCGCGCCGCCCTGCGCGTCCTGGCCGCCACCCACCGCGCCGCCGGGAACCTCACCGCCGCCGCCGACTGCTACAGCGACCTCATCCGCCACCACACCCAGGCCGACGGACCCTACGCACTACCGACCCTCGCCACCCAAGCCACCCTCGCCGTCGTCCTGTACGAACACGGCCGCCAGGAACCGGCGCAGCAACTCCTCGCCCGGACCATCGCCGATCACCGCCGTGTCCATCCCCGCCACCCCGCCATCGCGCGCATGACAGCCGTCCTATACCGCATGCACACCACAGCTACCGTCCCTCGGGAAGGCGGTGGCGCAGACCGCCAGGTCGAAGGTGTCGTCGGGTAACGGCACGGTGGTGAAGTCGCCCTCGACGACGGTCACGTCCTGGCCGGTCAGGTTCGTTCGCAGCCGGGCCACCAGCCGGCCACCGAGTTCCACCGCCAGCACCGACGTGCAGGCGTCCACGAGGGGACGGGTCATCTGCCCGGTTCCAGGTCCGATCTCCAGGACGCGCGCACCCGTTCGCAGCCCGCGCTCGGCAAGCACCTCGTACACCCGCGGCGGGTGTCCCGGCCGGGCCGTTTGGTAGTTGTCCGGGTCCTCGTCGAAGCTGCCCCGCCGGCTCAGCCGCTGGTCGTCACCGCTCACGTCGCGAGCGTATTCGCTCAGGTGACCGGGTCGGGCGTGGCCGCACGCGGTCGTCCGCTGCCGCTTCGATGGAGGTGGGTCTCACCCCGCCTTGCGGCGCTTCCGGTTGATCTTCTTGGCGACGGCATCGGCGGCGTCCTGGTGCATCCGTTTGGTGACGCTCTGGTAGGTGTCGCGGGTCAGGGTTGTGGTGGAGTGGCCGAGTTGCTCGGAGATGACCTTGATGTCGATGCCGGCGTCGAGGGCGATGGTGGCGGCGCTGTGGCGCAGGTCGTGCAGCCGGATCGGGGGTAGCCCGGCTTTGCGGACGAGTTTGCGGAACCGTTGGGTGACGGCGTTGGGGTGCCACGGCTTGCCGTCGGGGCGGACGAAGAACAGGCCGGTGTCGGGCCATGTGTCGCCGGCGGCGAGTTGCCAGGCGGCGCGGCGGGCCTTGTATGCGGTGAGGACTTTGGTCGTGTCGGTGTCGAGGGCGACGTCGCGGTTTCCGGCCCTGCTCTTCGGTGGTTTCTGCACGGCGGTGTAGCCGTGGGTGGCGATCTGGTTGTTGATGGTGGTCTCGCGGCGGTGCAGCCGCACCTCGCTGTCCCGCAGGCCGCACGCCTCGCCGCGGCGGGGTCCGCGGTAGGCCATGTAGTGCCACATGGGGTGCAGGTCGGGGGCGTGTGCGGCTGCGTAGTCGAGGAACTGCACGACCTGGGCGTCGGTCCAGACCATCACCGGTCCGGGGACTTCGCCGGTGGTCTTCCACCGCTGTACGCGTTCGTCCTCCCACACGATTGGTAGGGGCCGGTCGGCGGGGACCTTGATCAGGGCGGCGGGGTTGGCGCCGACGAGGAGTTCGTCGGCGAGGGCGTCGTTGATCGCTTTGCGCAGGCAGGCGCGGATGCGCTGGCGTGTGCTGGCACCAGTGGGTCGCACGCCGGTGACCGACGCGCGGATCGCTGGGTCGCTGCTCGCCTTCGCGGCGGCGATCTCGTCGTTGCGGCGCTCGATGGCGGCGAACATGGCGCGGATGTGGGTGGTGCGCAGCTTGTCCAGCGGGATGTCGCCCAGGTGTGGGATCAAGTGGACCCGAGCGATCGATTCGTAGCCGCGCTGCGTGTTCGCGTCGATCGTGAGGTGGGTCAGCCAGCCGGTGAGGTACTCGGCGACGGTGGGCATGTCGGCGAGCGCACCGTCGCCGCGCAGCCGCTGGCGGATGCGGTCGACCTCGGGCAGGGGACGTTTGGCGCGTACGGCGGTTTGCAGCAGGTCGGCGATCTCGGTACGGCGGCGCCGGTCACCGTCGGCGAGGGCGAGCAGGTCGCGGGCCTGGTCGAGTTCGTCGGCGGCGGCACGCCGGGTGGGAAAGCTGGAGCGGCGTAACTGCCGGCGCCCGCCATCGGTGGTGGGTGGCAGTTCAAGTTGGTAGGCCCAGTGGCCGTGGTCGGAGCTCCAGGCGCGGTTCGCGCGGCGTAGTTTCGGGCAGTCGTTTCCCAGCGGCTTGCCCGTGTCGGGGTGGCGGCAGCCGCAACGCTTGAAGATGCTTCCGTCTGGCATCAGAGGTGGTGCTCCCGTTCATCCTCGGTGGTGGGGCATCGGTTTGGTCGATCGACATCCACGCGTGACCGGCGGCCACAATCAAGTCACCGCGGTGCCAGGTCCGGTGGGTGGTCCATGCGCTGGGGCCGGTGACCGGCGAACGTCAGATGCACCCTGCTGCGGAGTCTGGGATCCTGTCTGGTTCGCGTGAGATCGGGCATGGAGGACGGCCAATGGTGGCGGCAGATGACGTGGCGAGGGGCCGGGCGCGACGCCCACAGCTGCACGCGGCAGTGGGCCAGCTGATGGCGGCGGTGCTCGGCGACTTGGCCGCTCGCGACGGCGTGCCGGTGTTCGCGACCGTTCCCGACTTCGGCGAGTGGCACCGCCACGGGCAGGAGTCGTTCGTCGCGATCCGCCGCGGCGCCTGGCAGATGCCGGCCCGGGTCACCGACTACCGATTCTTGGACACCTTCGCCGAGATCGGGGCGGTGCGGGCGGTCGTGGCCGCCGACGAGGTGCTGCGTGAGCGGGTGGACTGCCTCGTCGGGGTGGAGTTCGCCCTCACGCTCCGGCAACTGGGGCCGACGCTGGTTAAGCACGTCCTCGAACCCATGGTTGCCGCCGTCGGGGGTTACCGGTTCGACCAGGAGGCCTTCGACGCCGCGTACAGCAGGTTGGAGGACGGTCTGCTGGCCACGCGGGCGCGGCTGGTCGAGGTGGTCCCGCTCAACGCCTTCACCCCCACCGCGGGCATCGAGGCGGTCACGTTGCCCGACGGCCTGGTACTGCAAGCGATGAGCGACCGGCAGATGAGCGCCGCGATCGGCTACCTCGCGGTGCCGATCGCCTTCGCGGGCGGCCCGACCTCGGTGACCGTGTCGCGGTTCCACCAGTGGGCCCTGACCCGCTGCACCTCGTACCCGGTGTGCTCGGCCATGGACGTACCCGCCCAACCGACGGCGCCGGAGTCTGGCGCGCTGGTCGAGCCAGCCAGCCGTCTCGTGACCGCGCTGCGGCTGGTGTGCGGTAGGTCCGTCACCGCGACTCGGGCGATCCGCTGCCCACCGGACGACGACTTTCCCCAGGGGCTGGGGCCGACGGCGTCACTGTCGGCGCTACCCGCCTTCGACGAGAAGCGACCAACGATCCTTGGGCAAGAGCAGGTCGAGGCGGTGCGCGAGGCATACGACCTCCTCGCGCATCCCGCAGCACGGGAGAATCGGGGTCTGCAAACCGCGCTGCGCCGGCTGGTCCTGGCCGGGGCCGACCGGGTACCGACCGACCGGCTCATCGACCTGATCGTCTGCGCCGAAGTGCTGTTCATCAAACTGCCAGGCCTGCCAGCGGATCGTTGGAAGCAGGACAAGATCGTTGACGGAGCGAACGCGCTCTTGGCGGACGACCCTGTCCTGCAGGCGCCGCCCGAGCGACTCGAGGCCCTCCTGCGTCTGGGATACCGGCTCCGCAACGACGAGATGCACGGCGACGACCCGAGCAGGCAGGAACTGCACACCCTCACCGGGCAGCCGGCAGATCGCCTGTCAGCGGTCGTGGATGACATCGAGCGGGTGTTGCGCCGCGCTCTGGTCCGGCTTCTCTCCCGCGTCGTCGAGCAGTAGCCAGGGCGACTGCACCGGCACGGCGTACGAAGCCGTGCCGGCGAACAATGCGTACTACCCGGGCGGGGTTACGGCGGGGGCCTGCAGCCCGTGGTGTCCCTGTCCGCGCCCGAATGCCCGCCGTCCCCGTCGGCACCCGCCCCGCCGGTGTCACCAGATGTCGGTACCGGTGGGGACTCGAGGTGCAGTTTCCGCAGGATCGGGGCCGTCGGGACGCGGTAGTGCGCGCCGGCCCGGAACAGTGGCACCGGGAACGCGTCGCGGGCGGCCAGCTTGTAGGCCGCCGAGCGGGAGATGCCGAGGATGGCGGCGGCGGTGGCGAGGTCCGTGGTCGCCCCGAGCGCCAGGATGCGCTCCGTGGTCCACGTGCAAGCTGCGGCGTCGCTCCGTGGGTTGGCGGCGGGGGCGGGCCTGCGGGTTCGTCGTGCTGATCGCATGAGCGGTACCGGCGGGTCGCCGGCGACCAGGTCGGTCGATGTCGGATCGACCCCGGCCGGCGGGCCGGTGTCGGCGGTGGGATCGGGATGCGGGTTGTGGTGCTGCGGCGTGTGGTCGGTCATGTGGTGTCGGCTCCGCGCCGCGCCGTGGTGCGCTGACACCCTCAAACCGGTGTTTGTCAGCCGTGGCGAACACCTGCCCCCCTCACGGGGATCTCGCAGATGTCTGACAGCGGATTTCCGTCCGCATGGCTGTCCTGACAGCCCCGGGGGACACCCTTGCAGACGCCGGCGCCACGACGGTCGATCAGCGTCAGGAGACTGTCAGAGCCCACCATCAACCCAGCTCTGTCAGACACCCGGGGTTACGACCACGTCGGCCACGACAGCGACGTACGCCGATGACATAGGAGTGCTAACCGGCGTTGTCAGACCACTGTCCGGGTCCCCCAGGGCGGCAGCGGCGTCACCGAGGACACCGGCTCCGGGCCTGCCATTCGGACGGCGGCTCGTCAGACCGTCACGGCCCGCCGGGCGGACGCTGCCGGCCGGGCACGCCGACGCGCGGCGCCTGAGGGGATGCCGATAGGCGGCGGTGAAGCCGGTCGCGGTCTGACACCGCTGCGCCTTATGGCGCTGTGAGATCGTGTCAACGGGCAGGTCAGCGTGGCTTTGTCGAAACGATGACGCACGTCGAAGTCGATCGTCAGTGAGCGGTGCACGTGGGGCGGCTGACATCGTCGACCCGGTGTCCATGCCTACGCAGCCTGCACTGTCAGGAGTCCGTGAGACCGGGACGGCGCAATGCCGGTCAGGCGCGCCCGCCGCAGCGCTCCGACCGTCATCGACACTCGTCGCTGGCATGGGAGTTTGTGACATGACACCCTCCGCCACCGGCTGGCCTGGCTCGCCTCTGGATGCCGTGGACTCCGCCTTCGCCGATCTGACCTGCGGCCCCGACCCGTTGTGGACCTCGGTCCGCTGGCCGGGCAGCTCGGCGATGACACCGGTCTGCTCGGTGGTGTCAGCGCGTTGCCGGCGTTGCGGCAGTGGTTGCTGGAGCATCCGCGCGCCTACACGGTGCGGGACGTGGTGTGGCTGATCCGCCGCGCCCGTCTCGACGGGCCCGCTTGGGTCATCGCCGCGGTCGCCTTGGCGATGCCCGCGCTGCGCCGCTACGCCGGCCGGCTGGGCCGGCGACGCCCACGACCTGGACGCCGAAATCCTCACCGGCTTCCTGACCGCTCTACGCGACCAGGTCGACCTGGCCCGCCCGGCACCAAACGCGGCGCTGCGTGGCCGCGCGGCGGGCCGGCCACGAACTGCGGCAGCGTGACGGCTACCGGTGGACGACCTCGAACACGTTACCGGCCCCGTATCCCGAAGCGGCCCTACGGGCATCCGGACCTCCTCGTACGCCGCGCCGTCGAGCTGGGCATCGTCGACGAGTGCGATGAGCAGCCCTACATCGACCTGCGGCTGGGTCACCGGGCCAATCGAGCCCATCGCCGTCCGGCTCGACGTGGAGGTCGACACGCTGCGGCGGCGCGTCGAGCGCATCGACGTCCGCGTCACCGCGGCGCTCGCCGCCGGGCTCCTCACCGAGGTGACCTCACCGCAGGTGCGGGAAACGTCATCGCGCTCACTGTCGGATCGCCCGCCGGAGACCTCACCGAGCTGACAGCGACGCCCGCGGGACGACGTTCGGCGGCTGTGAGGCTTCCGCGCCGACGCCCACAGCGGTCCGCCCCGGAGCGACATGAGCGTCAGGCCGGTCGCTGACCAGCGCTGTCAGACATGGGTGAGGTTGTGTCGGAACGGTGTGGGGCCGGCAGGTGTTCGCCACGGCTCACAAACGCCGGTTTGAGGGTGCGGAACTCCTCCGGCGCCACCACGGCGTCACCCGGGGCCTGGTTGCGCCCGCCGCCGGGCCGGGACATCTGGCCGACACGGGACCGGGCGCCTGGGGTGCCGCGCCAGGTTGATGCGGTGACACCTCATCGATCGCCGCCAACCCGAGCGGGGGGACGAGCTCCTGCCGAGGTTCGCCGCGCTCCCCTGTCCGACAGGTGTCTCCCGAGCCCGGCGACCGGCTCCCCGACCACCGTTCGACGATCGCCCCGGCGTCAGCCGGGGGCGGTAGGTGCAGCCACCCATATCCCCCTACCGTGGGCGCGGTCCCGTGCCCTGACCACCACGCTGTCCACGCCTCACCGCATCGCCCGGGTCGCCGCGCCCGCCGCGGCTGCAGTCTGATCGTCCGCCACCCCTCCGCGCTCCGGGTGGAGAGCAGCCGAGGCGTTGCCTGCACGGGACATCAGCGCCGTGTTCGGCTCGGTTCGGGTTGCTGTCCGTGTTCCGGTCCGCGCCGCCCAGCAGTTCGGGGTCCAGCTTCAGGTGGACGGTGACACGGACCCGCACCGGCGTCTGTCAGCGCAGCACCGGGCCGGTGTGACAGTCCCGGCCCGCTGCTCAGAGACACCACCGGTGTCATCTCTGCCCTACCACGAATCCGAAAGGAAACCCTCGTGCCTGACCACGTCCTCCGCGTGCAGTCCGTACTCACCGCCCGCGACCATCTCCTCCTCGAATGGCTCACCGACCACGGCGTGTTCACCACACCGCAGCTCGCCCACGCCCTGTTTCCATCCCTGGACTTCGCCCAACACCGACTCGCCCGACTCACCGCCCTACGGGTCGTGGACCGGTTCCGGCCCTTCCGCCCCGACGGCGGCTCGTTCCCGTTCCACTACGTCATCGACCAACTCGGCGCGGAAGTCGTCGCCGCCCAACGCGACCAACCCCCACCCCGCCCCGGCCACGCCAAAACCAACCGGCGGCGATGGACCGCCGCCCGCACCCTCGGACATCGGCTCGGCGTCAACAGCTTCTTCACCGACCTCGCCGGCCACGCCCGCACCCACCCCGCCCACGCCCTCACCCGCTGGTGGCCCGAATCCCGCTGCGCACAAACCGGCGCGTTCGCCCGACCAGGCGACCCCGTGGCCCTGCACGCCCTGACCGCGCCGATCCACCCCGATGGCCACGGCATCTGGACCACACCCAACGCCCACGTGCCGTTCTTCCTCGAGTACGACACCGGCACCGAACCCCTGACCGAACTCATGCGCAAACTCATCGGCTACACACAACTCGCCGCCGCCGGCGGCCCCCGCTGGCCGGTGCTGTTCTGGCTCCACTCCGCTACCCGCGCCCACCACCTCCACCAACACCTCGCCGCCACCCCCGTCACGGTTCCCGTGGCCACCGCCAGCCGCGACCATGCCACCCATACCGGCCACAGCCCCGCCGGACCGCTCTGGCAACTCCACGGCCAGCCCGGCCCACTCCCCCTCGCCGACCTCGCCACTGCCATCTCCACCACGCCCACCACCTACAAGCCACCGGCCTGACCACGCCGGCGATGATCTGCCGGCGACTTGACCTTGAGCAAGAGATGAGCGTGAATGGCTCCCGCCAAAGCCGACGCGCGGCGACACCACGACCAGCGCGAATCAGGCGGCCCGCCCATAAGCGTGGCCCTCGACGAAAGGTCTACCGATGCCACAGCCTCACCGCGAACGACCCGGACGCCTCGCCGCAGTACCCGACGACATCACCGATCCCCTGCTGTGGCGCCTCGCCATCGACGTCCTCGCCGCCCACCAACCCGGACACGACGGCAACTGCCGCAACCTGCAGTGCGCCGGACAAACCGGCATCTGCGCCGCGGCATCCCACGCCCGCCGAGCGCTCACAGTCGCCCGAACAGCCACACGCCCCGCCAACCCCGCACCCCGCGAAGCGGCACCAAGACCACCCGCGCCACGCAGCGTGAATTTCATCGGCTGGTTCACGACACCGAAGCCGGCCACCACTACCGAACTGCCTGATTCTGGATCGCCACGGAGACCCATCACATCACTGCGACACGCCGCATAGCACCGACACCCCACAGGCCGCCCCTCAACGACCAGCGCCTGGCTGATACTGCTACGCCTGCTTCCGCGCCGCCGCCATCCCGCGCCAACAAGCTCATCGCCCTCGTTGAATCCCGCCGCTCCCGGCTCACTCTCGACTTCGGTCTGTCTCGGCGGCTGCGGTTACCACGACATCCAGTTGGCTCAATGGTTTGATCAAGACGGGCGCATAACCGCGCCGAGTCACATATCTGCCGCAGCAGCCGCAAGGCGAGAATGATCCGCATCATCGCAGCCGTAGGGTGCCTACCAAGACGGCGCACACTCGCGAGGGGCGGTTGACACGTTGTCGACGCTAATTCAGCTGACGGCCGAGCAGGTCGAACTCGTCCGGTATGGTGTCCTGTCCGATGCCACCTTCCAGCCGATGCCGATGGCAGCGGTCAAGTCGTTCGAGTCGGCACGGGAAGGAACCCGGCGCGCTCGTCGCGCACCGGCCCGGAAAGCAGCTGAGCCTCGCCGGCGCATTGACTCCCTAGACCGCAAGGTCGCCGCCGAATACTGGAAGCACCAAACGATCGAGCTGGCCCTGCTGATCGGCAACGTCGACCTGCCCGGCTCACAGGGCTCCGGATGGGCGGTGGTGGCGCTGGCCCGGGCGCACGCCCTCGGCAGGCTCGGCAGCGGGACGACCGGCGTACGCAATCTGGAGATCCGGAATTGGACCGTGCTGGCCACACCAATCCCGGTGGATGCCATCATCAGCGGGCTGCCGGTCAACGAGGCCCACTGGTGGCGGCGGAATCTGCACGCGTCGGCGAGGCCCATCCCGCCCAGCACCAACGAGGCGACTCTTCGCCAACTGCGGCAACGGATCACCGGCTTCGACGAGATAGTCCGGACCGTGCTGCTCCCACCCGCCCCGGCCGGTGGCGCCGCCGTCGCAGGGCGGCCCGCCCTGCAGGAAGCCCGGGACGCCAACATGACCGCGGCTCGCCTGTTCTCCCCGGACTGGCGTGACCTCGAGCCGGTCCCGCTATCCGACGAGCCGCCAGCCGAGGCAGCGGCTTTCGTCGCAGAACTGAGGCCGGACGAGAACGACCTAATCCAGGACGACATCATTCCCTTCGAGGGCTGGGAGCAGCATCGGTCGCAGGGCGGCTGGGTGGAGTTTCAGTCCGAGGGGCGCCGACTGCTGGTGAAAAACATCAACTTCAAGCGGGCTGAAACGCAGACCGGCGCGGACCTGGTCTACTGGCGCAGCGAGCCGGACGCCTTCGTCATCGTGCAGTACAAGGTGCTTGACCGTGACCGTGAAGGACTGATCCACCGGATCAATGGCAACGACCGCCTACTCGGCCAACTCGAGGCGATGCTGGCCTGCACCCGGCCGGACGGCGTCCCGCCCGCGAAGGTCGCTGACTTCCGGCTGGCCGGCACCAGCGCGTTCGTCAAGTTCGCCCATCCAATGACCAAGCTGCATACCGACCACCAGCTGATCGACGGGCATTATCTTCCCGCAGAGCTGGTCCAGCTCATGTATGCGGAACCGGATCAAGGGCGCGACGGCGGCAAGATGCTGCGCTTCCCACCAGAGCGCAGCATCGACCCTGAAACCTTCTCCCGGCTGGTCCGCGACTGCTGGATCGGCACCTCGGGCAAGGCCAGCGATGCCCTCCACCGGTTTCTACCGGGCCTCCGCGCGATGCCTCCCGCGCACCTGGTCATCGCCTACGATGAACGTCGCCGCTGACGATGCTCTTGCCTCGGGTTCGCGCAGCAGGCCGGCATGTCGAGACTGGCCGGCCTGTTCCTCTCGCGTGAGGGCCAGCAATACGATCCTGACACTGAGCGAGGCAGGCACATCAATGCGGCTCTGCCGCTCAGGCTGGACGGCTACTCGGGGTTGTTAGAGCCCCACGTGTCCCAGCGGAGGTCGTTAGGCCATGTCCGTAGCAACTGCCCGTAAATGACGAATGCGATCAGTCATTGGCGATGGCTGCTCCGCCGCTTTACCGCCG
Organism: Micromonospora sp. WMMA1947; assembly: GCF_027497355.1. Classification (NCBI taxonomy): domain Bacteria; kingdom Bacillati; phylum Actinomycetota; class Actinomycetes; order Micromonosporales; family Micromonosporaceae; genus Micromonospora; species Micromonospora sp. WMMA1947. The sequence continues at coordinate 1,339,944 of NZ_CP114909.1, forward strand.
GCTATGAGATTGAGTGTTGGGCGGTCGGTGACAGCACCAAGTAGTTGCCGGATCCGCTCCACCGGCCAGCGCAGTTCTTGCGCCAGCGCGGATATGGTGAGCCCATGATCGGCAGCCAGTTCGAAGGCTCTTCTTAGGAGTGTCGGCTGTTCGCCGGGGAAGCCGTCGATAGGTTCCAGGGCTAGTTTGGATTGGTTGAGGCGTTGGTAGGCGCGTGCCGCAGTAGTGTCCGTGTAGACGCCTACTTCTCGGCAGCGGTAGATGAGGCTCTGGATCGACGTACCCCACGTGCGCTGGAGCTCAGCGAACGCCGCAAAGTTCACCCTCGCGGGCAGGAGGGGGCTGATGCTGTCGCGCGGAGTGAGGAATTCCGCGGCGAAGGCGTCGGCGTCCCGTTCATGCCTGGAGTCACCGGGAAGGGCGTCGGCGTGGAGTACGAGGTGGGCGAGTTCGTGCGCGGCGGTGAAGCGCTGCCGGTATACATCCTGGGATCGGTCGCGACTGATGACGATGAATGGCCGCGGTAGCCGTGAGGTCGAGAAAGCATCCACGGTACGGAAGTCGCCATCGGCTGGCGCATGGACGACGACGATGCCGTGGACCTCGAGAGTGCGCACGAGGTGCGGAATGGGCGCGGCGCCGAGATTCCAGTGCTGACGAAGAGCTTGGGCGGCCTGGACTGGCTCGGTGGGAAGGCTCGCGCCGGGATGAATCTCGCCGCCGGCGAACCCGGGAAGGTCTACGTGGGGCAGGAAGACGCGCCGTTCGAGGGCGTAGATGAGTTCCCAGACCTGCTCGGTAAAGGAGACGGCCTTGGCGCGCTGGTAGGAGCGTGTCTCGCGGAGATGGCGGAAGTGCGCTGCGGAGGAGTCGAGGCGGGCGTAGGGACGCCCGACCTGGAAGAAGCCAACGGGGTAGCCGAGGTGTTCGGCGAGGGCGATCAGAATCTCGGGTCGTGGCCGCGCCCCCGATTCGTACTGGCCGATGGCCGCGGCGCTGACCCCGACCCGGTCGGAGAGTTCCTTCTTGGTCAGCCCGGCGAGCTGGCGAGCTTGTGTCAGGCGTGCCGAGTCGAACTGCCTGGCGACAGCACTCGCTGACCCCGAGGGCGGCTCCACGGGAAGGCCGCCGGCAGAGAACAGGTCATCGGGCTCGTCAGTTCTGGGCATCGCTTCGCTGTTGGTGGTCGCTACGTTCGGCTACGGGGCTAACGGTGGCCTGCTCAGCGGCGGTACGGGCGCGCAGCGTCGGGCTGGCCAGCTCCGCCTGGTCGAATCGCGGCGACACGGTCGAGGCCGACGGCTGAGTCATCAGGCGTAGCCCAGGGATCGGGTCTGCGGACGGGACGAGGAGGGGTTGTGCGGATACCCAGCTCGCTGTGCCGGTCTGGCTCACGCTGATCTGGCCCCATCCGATGTTGAGCAGCCCGTGCCGCTCGTGCGCCGCGTAGTAGATGATCACGATACCGTCTGGTTCCAGCCCTCGCAGAACGTCGGCGGCATGGGTGTCCGACTCGGATTCCATCCCTTCGAAAGCCGGCTGCTCATGATCGGGTTTGGGGCCGAAGAGCCGCGCCAGCTCCAGCGTCGTCTTGTTGATCTTCTTCAGGGCGCGAGGGCTGTCGTAGGCGGTCGCGAGGTCCTTCGCGTACTCCACCGGCAGCACAGCGACGTTGTTGATGACGACGATGCGGTAGCTCTTGCCCAGTGGGCGCACTGTCTGGGCGCCGGGGACCTCACCGAGGTGGTTGACCAGTTCCTCGTACCGCGCCGGCCAGCCTCCGCCGAAGGCGTGGCGCGACGTCAGGCGGACCGCGTGGTGGCCGTCCATCTGCCGTCCGACGGCGGCCTGAATGGCCGCCGGGATGGCCTCCGTCAGCGTGGATGCCACGTCGCGGCCGAACAGCGATGCCGCCCACGCTGCCGGCCGGATCTTCTTCGACACGGTTCTCCCCTCTGCTTTACCTGCGTGCAGAAGACTAGCATTTGTGCTTTAGTTTTGAGCGCGATCACGCCACTTTGATGGCGCTGAGCGTGTTGCCGCAGATCACGCCGCCTTCTGTGTGGCGTGATCTGCGGTGCGCGATCTTGGCGGACGTCGAGCGGGCCGCGCCCGGTGTCCGGTGCGGCGTTGCGGGTCGCCCAGGATGAGCGGCCGGGGAGGAAGGGGACGCATGACGGCGGATCTGACCAGGTTCGGCCGGGACGCAGTCGTGACCACGGTGACGCAGGCCGCCAGTGTCTGGATGTCGCCGGGACCGCCCGGCGAGCGCTGGCGGCAGGTGGCCGAACTGCACGGACGGGTCGCGCTGGCGCACCTGGCGCACGGTGAACCTCTGCTGCCCCTGGTGGCCTTCACCGACTTGTTGACCGGCTCGCTGTCCGGGCTTCCGCCGGACGGAGAGTGTGGATCTAACGGCTCTGTCTCACATTCGGTGGTGACGGAGGGTGCTGGTTAGCCGAGCAGGATGCGGTGTCGTAGGAGAGCGAAGCCCGCGCGTCCGTACATCTGTCGCTTGATCAGTTTGGTTTTGGTGTTGACGCCTTCGGTGCCGCCGTTGTGGAAGGGGGAAGTCAGGGCGGCGTTGACGGCGTCGCGGTCAAGAGCGAGGCCGCGGGTGAACGTGTGCAGGTGGGGCAGGGCCGTGGCCTTGACGTCGGCGATCCACGTGGTGAGGCGGTCGCCGTTGCCGCCTGCGGGTGTGAGGAGCGCGGCGAACGAGCCGATGAAGCCGGCCAGCGCGGTCATCTGTGGGCACGCGCCGGTGAGAGCGTCGACGAGGGTCCGCTGGTGTTCTTTGAGCTGGTCGGGGGCGGTGAGGAGGTAGCGGGTCAGGCGCCTGGGCGAGATGGCTGGGCGGGCCGAGGTTGAGCCGGCGGGCGCATTCCAGTAGGCCGACGCCCTTGTCGAGCAGGTCGTGGACCTGCTGCCACCGCTACCGGGTGGTCACGGCCCGAATGCCGTCCTGCGGCGGGCCGGCGGTGGCCCAGCAGGAGCTGTGTGCGGTGACCTCCTTGCGCACGGCCTCGGCGAGGTTGTGCCACAGGTGCCAGCGGTCCGCGACCTGCACCGCGCCAGGTAGGGCGCGGCGGACCGCTTCGGCGTAGGCGCCGGAGGAGTCCCGGCACACCACCTCGACACCAGGATGCTCACGCAGCCACGTCTGCAACGTTGCGGCCTTGCGGTCGGGCAACACATCGATCCGCTGGCGGGTGACCGCGCCGATCAGGACGGTGGCGTAACGGCGACGCCGGCACAGCGCGAAGTCGTCCACCCCGAGCACCCGGGGCACCCGCCGCTCGGGCAACGGCAGACGCAGCAGCGCCCGCAGGGCCGTGTGCCGGGACACGACCACCGCCAGCGCCAGCGCCAGCGCCCGGGTGCGGCCAGCCAACTGCCGCACCACCGCACCGACCTGGGAGATCAGCCGAAAGGTGCGGCGCTGGTAGTGGTTCAAAACCCCGGGCAATTGTTCCCGGAACGTCCGAGGGGCAGCCCGGGTCGGGCACACCAGACGACGTACACGCACCCGAAGTACCACCGGCCGGGCATCGACCGGCACGTCCGCCACGGTCCGCTGGTGCTACCCGTGCACCCGGCCCGTCACGGCCGCGCAGCCCGGACAGGCCACCGGACCCCCGGGAGTCCGAGCCCGCACCAGAATCCGCTCGCCCTCGTCCGTCACGTCGTCGATCACCAGCGGAAACAGCCCCGAGAACACCATCTTCGTAAGATCACCGATCTCGCATACATGATCTCAACGACATCGGCCACCTTCCGTCACCACCGAATGTGAGACAGAGCCGTTAGCGAGACAGCCCCATAGGGAATCAGTCGGCGGCGACTGCGGTCTTGGTACTGCCGCCGTGTTCGGTGATCCGCGGCCGAATGTGTGCCTTAACGGCGCTGCGGCTGAAGGCTGGATCGGTCGCCTTGCCTGACCAGATGTAAACCTCTCCTCGTCCCAGCGCTGCCATCTTGGCCGGCGTTAGATCGGCGAGAGCGGCGTTGGCCTTCTGCAGATGCTTTAACCAGGCTGGAGAGGTGAACCGGTGCAAGATGAGTTGGTTGGAGAGCTCGATGAGGGCTATCGGCACTGATGCTGGTTCCTGGCTCGCCACCAGGATGCTCATCCCCTTGTGTCGCATCTCTCGCACGCTCTCGATCAGCCCGGCGGCGAGATCCGGGCTGTCGATGAACTTGTGTGCCTCGTCGAAGACGACGAGTTTGTTGAACCGACGCCCGGCGCTGGTGGCTTCCGAGAACAGCTCCATGAGTACGACGAACAGGCCGAGAGCCTCGTCCTTCTCAATCAGTTCGTCTCGAAGATCCACAATGATTACCCGACCGGGGCGGACCAGGTCCTGAATGCGGGCCGTGTCGTCGATGTAGTCGGCGGCGAGGTCCAGACGCTGGTGGGCCAGCTGTTTGATGGGATCCGACAACGACGATTGGTCGACCCCGGCGCGCAGAGCGTCGATGGACAGGTTGTTGCGGTGCGCCTTCATGATCCGGCCGAGTTGGCGGATGTAGGTGGACTGGTTGCCGACCGCTCCCATCAGAAAACGCCAGTGTGCGGCCCGTAGCTCCGTCGAGCTGAATTTGAGTGCCCGCAGCTCGATGCCGGGATATTCGTTCCGACGTTGCTCCAGTTGGTCTTCGGGGACCAGCATAAGCACATCGTCGAGCCCGGCCGGCGCTACGCCGTAGCGGTCCCGCAGACGTTGGACCTGCGTCGCGTCGGAGTTGGGGGCGACCAGGCTGGTGAACTCAGGTACGTAGCTCAGGATCGGACTGTAGTGGAAGATGATGGTGGCCAGCGGCTGCGGCAGCCGGTTGACCGGTGGCGTGGCGAGGGAAGCAGCTTCGACGATGGTGCCCAGCGTGTAGCTCTTCCCAGCGCCCTGCACGCCGAACAGGCTGATGGTGTGGGTCTCGTTTAGGTCGAGAGCAATATGCCGCCCGCCGTACTCGCCGATGATGCCGTACTGGGGGGACGGACCGGCTGCGCCGATGTAGATGTCAGGCTGAACCGATGGAGCCGGTGGGTCGGGCACAGGCTGTTCTGACCGGTCTGTCGACTCCAGCAGTTCCGCTGGTCCGGTGGATTCCACCGGCTCCGGCCCAGTTGGCGTTGCATCGGTGATCGCATCGTCTCGGTCGTTTGGGGTCTCGGGGGCGCGGTCGCTCGGTGGCCGACCCTGCGGCACGACATGGTCGCGGGCAGGTGCCCGGAACGCGGCCTGTGGCAGATGTGCGACGGTGGACTGACGTGTTCCGAAGGTCCCCTCGGAGTGGGTGTCGGTCGGCGAAGCCGCCGCAAGAACCGGATCGGTGGCGATGCCGCCGAGTAGTTCGCTGATGACGTCGCGGCCGACGCGGTGAAACTCGACCTCGCCCTCGTCGTCTTGGTCAGTTCCGCTGCCCCGCAGGTCGAAGATGAGTCCGGTCTGGGTGAAGCTCAGCTGATATCCCCAGTCGAGGTGGTCCAACATCCAGTGAGCTTCTTCCGTGATCTCACTGGCACCATCGATGATGCCGTGGCGGACCGCCCGGCCGAGATAGAAGCGCAACAACGCGGCGAGCTCCGCGTTGCGGCTCGCCCGATCGGGACGATCGGGCTGGTAGTACGCGGGGTCGAAGCCCTCGGCGAGCACGTCTCTGCTGCGGCTGAGCTGCTCGGTGATCTCGTTTCGGACCTTTTGCAGGTCCGCGATGCTGGTCAGCGTGCTGTGACACTTCACTTCGACGAGCCGGCAGGTGATGGCGCGTCGCTGCGCGTCGAGACTGAAGAGGGCAAGGTCGGTGCGTCGAAGTCCGACGCTTTCGGCGACTTCGTCGGCTCTGCGGCGAGCGTCGCGGTATAGCTCCAGGTGGGAGTCGAGGGGGACGAGGATCTGGTCGCCCAGGACTCCCTGGTGCGACAGGTAGAGCCGGGCGAGCGCCAAGCCCAGGACTTCGGTCCGCTGGTTCGGTGCGGTGGACGCGATCTTGAAGGCCAGCCTGCCGGACAGTAGCCGAAGCTGGTCGAAGAAGGTCCCAGCGTGTCTGCGGTCGACCTGGAATCCGTGCTGATCCAGCATTGGACGCAGCAAGGAGCGCAGCTCGTCGACCGACCTGGAGCTGACCACCAGTTGGTGGCCGAGGCCGTCTGGTCCGGTGCTGGCGAAGTCGATGATGTAGTCGGTTCGGCGGGAACTTCCTGGGCTGTCGAAGTACTCGACGCCCAAGGTCCGGTCCACGGTGATGACCCAGTCGCTGCAGCGGTGTGCCTGATGTAGCAGGCTGGCGTCGGCGGCGGTCAGGTTCAGCGTTATCCGTGGCACCAGCCCGGTTCCTGCTTCGCCGGTGGCCACCGTCGCTGTGGCGACCGAGATCGTCTGGGGAAGTGCGGTGAGCAGGTCGGAGTATTCCTCGGACCCTGGAATGTCCCGGCCAGGGCCGTGCCGGGGCTGCTTGTGCCAGGCCACGATGCCGTCGGTGGTGTCGACGTAGTCGACGGTCAACTCCTGGACCAGCCCGTGCAGGGGTGCTGTCGAGTCGGGGCGGGCCGGACCGACACCGAGATCTTCGCCGCTGAAGGCGTCGAAAAGCAACGTGAGGTGTGCCGTGTGCCGGCTTGTCGCCGAGCGGAAGTCGTCGAGCGGCAGCACCGCGACGGCGAGTTTGGGCGCCAACCCGGCGCTTGTCGGTGTGCAGAACGTCTCCGCCTCGGCGGTGGTGCTCCACTCGCCGCTGAGCAGTTGAGCGAGCGCCACACCGATGCCGGTCTGCTGCGGGTCTGCCGCGAACAGTCGCAGGTCGTACGAGAGATGCCGAAGGTTCTTGCGGCGTTCCAGCTCGATGAGGGTGTCCGCCAGCTGCTCCGCGCGCCCCGGGTTGACCACGCACAGGACCAGGGTGGCGACGTAGGGGTGCATCCGGACGTAGCGCTCGATCCGGTCAGCGAGTTGTCGGGCGGTGACCGTCAGGGCCGCGCTCGGACTGTCCGGCACGCCGAGCGCCGATGCCACGTCGGCCAACAGGGTCCGCGGGTCGCCCGTTTCCGCCGGCAGGTAGACCCCCCAGTGGGTGGCGAAATCGACGGTAGCGGCGCTGAGCCGGCGGTCGGTGCCGACGGCGGTCAGCGGGAAACCGGTCGGTGCCAGGGCGAACAACCGCTCGGCCGCCGCCCGTACCCGGTCCTTGTCACCCGCGTGAACGAGCGGGGCGACGGACGAGGCTTCCGCGAGCCAGTGTCGCCCAAGCCGGGCCCAGGTGACCATCCACAGCAGACGCAGTGGGTGGGTGGGGGCGACCAGGGTGAGCTGGTGCAGGTTGCCCCGGATGTCCTGGTGCTCCACCACGACGGTGTCGATCTGCAACAACGTCGTCAGTTGCCGCGTCAGCTCGGTGTCAGCGATCCGCCCGGTGCTGTGCAGCGATCCGTTGAGCAGCTCGGTGTATGCCTCCGCGTAGGCGAGTACGGCGGTGTCGATCCGGCTCAGATCACGGCCGGCAACGACCATGCCATCGTCACCACTGATCGCGGTCAGGACGGCGACCCGGGTGGCGAGGAACGTGTCGAGCCGTTCCGAGGCAGCCAACGGTGGGTGCTGATGCTCGACCTCGACAAGGCGCGGCGATTGCCCGGCCGCTGTGCTCAACTGACGGCCGGCGAGCCGGGTGGGCTCGGCCAGGATCTGCCGTTCCAGCTCGGCGAGGATCGGAGCGAGCGCCACCTGCGCGGTGCCATGCCCGCCGAAATCGGCCTCGACGATGGTGCGGGCCGGATCCTTCCATGACGTCTGCTGGCAGCTGACCTCCTGCCAGTCCCGCCCGTCCGCCGACGCCTCGAACGCCAGCCGGAGCAGCTCCTGGGTCACTCCGGCGGTCCGGCGGTTGTTGGGTTGGCTGGGCGGCTCGTCGAGGTCGTTTTCCGCGACCACGTAGAACCGGTGACTCTCGTTGTCAGGGTGGCTGGGCGGAAGCTCGGATTCCGGCTGGTCGCGGCGGCTTGCCGGCTGGGAGGTCTCGACCGGCAGCGGCACGCCCGTGTTGTCCATCGGCGTGACCCGGATGTAGTGCCAGCCGTGGTCGAGCCGGGCAGAGCGCAGCCGCTTCAGCACCGCCTTGTACGCCTCCCGTCGGTTGGTGCCGACCTTGACGGTGGTGTGTATCCCGGTCGGGCCGGACTCCTCGGACATCAGCTGGACGGAGAAACTGGTCAGGCCACGGACCTGTCGGGCGTCCGGGGTCACCCCGAAGACCACCGACAGCTGGTTGTGGCCGGATGCGCCGCCTGGCAGGTAAGCCTGGCCGGAGATGCTGCCCAGGACCGGGTGGTCGCGGTGCTCAGCTCGCCCGCCGGCCCGCGGCAGGGGCAGCTCATCGATGGTGATGCGTACGGCCGATGCGACCCGGTCCTCCGGCAGCGGCCAGCGGTGGAACGACAGCCCCCAGTTGGCGCGGTCGACGACGATCCGGCGGGTCCACTCCGGGGAGGTGTCCTGGCCGACGTCGGCCAGGAATTCGGCCACCTTGGCGCGGAACGCGGCGTCGGTGAGCCGCAGGTCAACGACGCGTTGCCGGACCGAGCGGTCGGCGCGGTTCAGCGCCTGGATGGTCCGGGCGTTGCGGGTCGCCCGGGTGCGCACCTGGGCGGGGTCGGCGAACAGCTCGAAGTCGGGGATGAGCCCGAGCTCGAACAGCGCGCCCCCGACGGCCTGCCGGTCCCGGTCATTGTGTTCGACGGTGAGCAGGAACCGGGCCCGCTGTAGCGGGCCGGCGACGACCCCGTACGCCTCGGTTGCCTGCTCGTCGAGCACGCCGAACAGTTCGCTGATCGCCGTGCGCAGCCCGTCGGGTAGGGCGGTCTGCAGGCGGGTGGCGAGCTCCTGGTAAACGTCGCCGGGTTCACTTTGCTCGAAGGTGGCGACCCCAAAGGAGTCTTCGGCGCTGGCGTGTGTGCCGGGTGGAATGAACACGAGCAGCGGTGGGCGCTGGCGGTCATCGGCGTCGGGGTTGCGCAGCTCGACAAGCTTGGTGCCGCTGATCGCCACATCGTCGGGCACCTGGGGTGGCTGTCCGAGGACGTGGACCTGGGCGGCGGCACCGGCCGCGCCGCGTAGCCGGCGACACAGCTGGGCGGCCAGCGGCGCGCCGAGGTCGGTCACCCGGACACAGTGCCCCGGTGCGCGGGCGGCGAGCAGCGCGGCGAACCGGGGCACCAGGACCCGTTCGAGGGCTTCGTCGAGGTCGGTGTCGGTGACTTCGCGCAGTCCGGTGCTCATCGTGGCGCTCCGTCGGGCTCGAGGCGATAACGCGGGGTGATGGTCTGGGTGAGGTAGGCGTCGGAGAGGTCGGTGTAGAAGCCGATCTCCCGCAACCGGGCGACGAACGCGGCCCGGTTCTCCCGAAGCGCCCGGTGGTCGATGATGCTGGGCTGGCCAAAGCCGTCCCCTGGCGGAAGCTCGTCGATGTATAGCCCATACCGGTCGCGTAGCACCGCGAGGAATTCGTCGACTCGGATCGCAGCGGTCCGCAGCGCCCCGGCGCCGTCGGGCCGCAGCAGGGCCAACTGGAGGAGCACTTCGAGTAGTCGGCTGTCGAGCACGAAGCGGCGCTGTCCGCGACGCGGCTGGGTGAGCATCGCGCCAGGACGGTGTTTGAGCAGCAGGCTGTCGAGGCAATCGGTCAGGTAGCCACGGTGGAACTTGATCCGGTAGGCGGTGATGATCTCGATGTAGGTGGCGAACGGGTCGAGCTTCAGCTGCAGCAGGTCGGCGATCTGCGGATCGAGGCCGTTGTCCTCGCCGGATGCCGCCTCCACGACCCGGGCCAACCGGGCTTCGGCGAACCGGCCCCGGTCGGCCTTGTGCGCCGGGCCCAGCAGCGACAACAGTTGCTCGATGAGGAACATGCCATCGGCCGGCTTGCGTAACTTGCCGATCTTCACCAGGTGCCAGCCGAAGTCGTCGAGCTTCTTCACGGTGAAGGTCGCCTGCACGAACGCCGGGATCCGGTCGTACCAGACCTGGGCGCTCGTTTCGGCCAGCCGGGCGGCGGGTGTGCCGGGCACTCCCGCGACGTCGAGGAAGAATCCGCCACCGAATCCGACGCGGTCGCCGGTTGTCCAGATCGGCAACGTCTTCATGATCCGGAAGTGGTACCGTGCCAGGTGGAAGGCGAACAGGATCTTCAGGTGGTCGACCAGCACCGATCGGGGTACGACTCCCCGGTGGTACAGCAGCCGGGTGACGTCCTGGGTGAGTAGCTCGGCGGCGGCGGTGTCCAGCGGTGGGTAGATCTTGCGGACCCGGCTGCGGTCCTCCCGGTCGGTGACCTTGGTCTTGGCCGCCTCGCAGAGGTTGATCAGGGTCTGGGTCTCGACGTCGATCTCGGTGGCGTCACCGACGCCACCGATCCGTTGGTCGACCCCCGCGAAGAAGAAACGTTTCAGCTGCTCCAGCACGGTGCCACGAGTTGTCGAGCCGTGATGGAGCATCCAGTAGAGCTGTTCGTCGGCGCCGTATGGCCGGGATCGGCGCGCTACTCGGAAGCGGTAGGTGAAGCCGTGCAGCGGACGCAGCCCGGCGATGGCCTGGCCAGGTTTGCCCCGGTTTACCAGGTCGAGCAGGTGGGTTTCCAGCCAGCGGGCGGTGACCTCCGGGTCGAATCCGACGAAGTGATCAGGATGCTTGGTGATCTCTTCGACGAAGACGTCGACGCTCAGATCCGCCCCCGAGCCGACCAGCACGCTCGGCGAGCCCTTCCACCGCAGCCGGGGCAGCAAGGCGGTGAGCACCCGGTCCATGTCGAGCTGTTTGTAGTCGAGGTAGCTGACCGCCGGGTGGCGGAACTCCTTGTCGTCCTTGTGTAGCCCCACTACGACTCCTCCCGTGGGGCCACCGGCTCCATCCGGATCTGCCCAGTTGGCTCCCGCAGCACCCGCCACAGCTCCCGCCCGGTCACGGTGAGCAGCAGTTCCTGGTACGGGGCGGCGGACAGCTCGTGCTTGAAGATGGTCAGGCCGAGATGCAGCCCTTGGCGTTCGGCGATGCCGGGCAGGTAGCCGTCCCGCAGCCGGTTGAGTAGCTCGAACAGGTCGAGCCGGATCCGCAGCGCGGCGTGCTGGTCGGCTGCGCTCCGGTAGCCCAGCACCAGCTCCTGGGCACCACCCTCCAGGTAGGGCGACTGCGGCGCACCGTCCGCACGCAACGACAGCTGCCCGGCGGGGAACAGCCGGTAGCTGCGGATCCTGCCGTCGGGCACCGCTCGGACCTGCAACGCCAACGCGTCGGCGATCCGGGCGGCGTCGCCGAGTCCTTCGCTGCGGTTCAGCGCGCCGATGAGCTCCGGCAGCCGAGACGGCAGGTCGTCCGGGCGGGCCAGCAGGCTCAGGAAGTCCGATGCCGAGCGGTACGGCAGCATCCGACGTGACCGTTCGTCGTCGACGCACTCGAAGTAGAACCGGCGACGGGCGGCGGCGAGGTAGCGGCGGTGCGCCTGGCCGGTGGCTGAGCTCAGTGCCGTGCCACGTGGCAGATCGCCTACCAGGCGTTGCAGCAGCTGCAGGTCGTATTCACCGCGCTGGTCGACCGTCATCAGGGCGCGGCCGGCGTCCGGGCCGACGTAGTCGAGCCGGCGGTCCAGGCCCGGATCGGCGACCGCAGCGATATCGACTTGGGTCAACAGGTTCAGTAGTCGGTCGGCGCCGTCGACCGGCCCGGCCCAACTGTTGAAGTAGAAGCCGTCGAGCACCTCGGTGAGCTGGTCGCTGGCGTACAACTCGTGGATGTCCGCGCAGTCGAGACCGGAGGTGAGCATGAAGGCCAGCGCCGACTGGACGTCGCGGACGGTGATGTGCGCGATGCCGCGCAGCTCGGTCAGGCGGTAGAGCATCCGCAGCCGTGCCGTGATCTTCGGCCCGATCGCCGGGTGCGCGAAGGTCTGGGCGTTGTGCCGGGCGTAGCACTTGTCGACGAGCACACACCCGTCGCACCCCTCCCACCGTTGGGGGTGGGTCATCCGGCTCAGCATCCGGTCGAAGACGGCACCGTTGAGCTCGTCGGAGTCGTCCAGCAGGCTGCGGCGGTTGAGGTTGATGACCACGACGCCTGACTCAGCGGCACCTGGACCAGCGGCACTCGTGTCAGCGCCGGCGGTCGGCGCTTCGGACCGGCCGTGCAGACCGGTCAGCACCTGGTCGGCCAGGGTCGGGAACGTCGACCTGTGGGTGTCGAGGAAGTCGACCAGCCGACCTTCGTTGATCGCGATCAGCCGGGTTTCTCCGGCGACCCCAGCCAGGTCGGCACCGGCGAACGGCGCGAAGAAGTCCAGCAGGACATCGTCGTTGTGCTTGTCCGACTCGTCCTGGCTGCCGTCATGGTTGGTCCGCAGGACCAGGCCGGTCGGGGTCTCGAAGTCCGCTCCGTTGGCACGCCGCACGGGGATGCGCGGCCCGTCCTTGGTGGCGACCGTCAACAGCCGTTCCAGGAACGCGGTCTTGCCGTCGCCAGCGTTGCCAGTGATGATCACCAGCCGGTAGGTGCCGGCCAACACGTCGGGGGTGAGCTTGTCGTCCAGCGCGGTGGTCACGTAGAGATCGAACGCCGGGTTGCCGCCGGCGCGGGTGCCGGCGTTGCTCCGGACGCTTTGGCTGTAGAGCGTCTGCAGGTGCCCGACGAACGAATTGCTGCCGGCCGACGACGGCGTGGGCGGCGGGAGCACCGGGTCGGCGGGCTCCGGTCGCACCGGCTCGAACACCTGGTCGCCGAGGTCGCGCAGCGCGTCGCGCAACTGCTGGGCGCTGGTGTACCGCTCGCTGCGCAGTGGGGCGATGGCGGTCAACAGGGTGTGGACGAGTCGTTCGGAGAGGTTGCCGAGCCCTGGCACCTGGCGTGGGTCGTCGGGCCGCCGACCGATGGTGGCGGCGCGATCCGAGAACGGCCACTGACCGGTCAGCACCTCGTAGAGGGTCAGCCCGAGCGCGTAGACGTCCCGGTCGATGAGGTCGGCGCGGGTGACCGGCCCGCCGACGGCGAAGTCCGGCGGGGCGTAGCGGGCGGTGCCACCGGTGCGCGACAGGCTGGAGTCGTCGGAAACCGCCACGTTGAAGTCGATGATCTTGCAGCCGTTGTCGGTCCGCAGCAGGTTCGCGGGCTTGATGTCACAGTGGTAGATGCCGTTGTCGTGCAGGTAGGTAAGCCCGTCGGCGACGTCGATGCCGAGCCGCACGGTGTCCGCCGGCCCCAGCGCCCGCTGACTGACCAGCTCGGCTACCTGCTGACCGTCGACGTATTCGAAGACCAGGTACGGGATCTCGCCGCCGTCGAGGAAGTCGGCGCTCTCCACCTTGACCACACTGGGATGTGCCGGCAGCCGCAGCAGCAGTTGATACTCGACCCGCAGCCGTTCGATCACTGAATCCCGGTCGCGGTGCACGATCTTCACCGCCCGGTCGAGGCCGGCAAGACGGTCGTACGCCTGGTAGGCGGTGCCGTAGGAGCCCGGCTTGCCGAGCCGGCGGCGGATGGTGAACTTGTGCGTCAGCTGGTGACCTGGCGGCAGGTCCCGGAATTCGGGCTGCGGCGGCGTCGGCGTGGAGGCAGCCTCGGCCCGCCTGGTGTTGCCCGGTCGGATCAGCCACCCCAGGTCACGCAGGGCCTCGGCGGTGGTGGGCCGCGCCGATGGCGCCAACGCGCACATCCGGCGCAGCAGCTCGGCCAGCGCCGGACTGAGTCCGGCAGCGGTCATCACCTCCGGCGGCAGTACGCTGCCCCGGCGGATCTGGTCGTCGGTGGTGGCGAATGGCAGCTCGCCGGTGAGTAGCCGGTACGCGATCACCCCGGCGGCGTACACGTCGGACGCTGGGCTCATCGCCTGGGCCCGCCGCTGGCATTCGGGGGCGACGTAGGCCGGGTCGAGCACGTCGGCCAGCCGGTCGATCACCGAGTGGTCTCGTGGCCCCTGTGGCCGGGCGTAGTCGAACCCGGTGAGCACGCCACGGTTGTCCCGGGTGACCAGCACCGACGCCGGGGTCAACGCCCGGTGCAGCACCCGGTGGGTGTGCGCGTGGGTGAGCCCACGCAGCAGGTCCGCGACGATCCGCAGCCGCACGTCGGCGCTGAGCGCCTGCCGTGGGTCGGTCAGGTGCACGGTCAGCGGTTGGCCGTCGACGTCGTCGAGGACGAGGACGAACTGTCCTTCGTCGTCGGTGGGGAAGAAGTCGCGTCGACCCACGATGTGCGGGCTCGGCGGCATCTTCGTCAGGACCTCGTACGCGTTGCCGATCGCATGGCGCTGCATCGCCCGCTGATCGGCGGGCAGGAACGGGTCGGCCCGGTAGACCCGCAGCAGCACGGTCTCCGAGGCGACGATGGTGGCGTTGCGGGCCCGGTACTCGGTGACCTCCTCGTCCCCGCCGAGCCGTTCGCAGACCTGCCAGTTGCCGAAGTGTCGGGGCCCGGTGCGACGGCGGACACCGCTGCCCAGGGCGTTGAGGACGGTCGCCTGCTGGGCTCGGATGTCGCGGATCATGCCGGCCCGGATCCGGGCCGGGTCATCGAGGGCCGGTATCAGGCTGGGCAGGTCGACGACGTCGATGGCGTCGGCGTCGGGGCGGTCGCTGGGGTCGACCAGCCGGGCGTCGCGACCGGCCAGGACCACCAGGTGGCCCACGTAGACCTGGGAAAGCTCGGGTCGGGCCCGCTCCAATATGCCTTTCAGGGCCCTGGCGTGCCCCCGGAGTTTGCGCACCGGCGAGGCGAACGAGTCGCGGCCCTGTGGATACCACCGGACGCCAGCGACGTCGATCCGACCGGCGGTGCCCTTTACGTCGATCAGGTGTACGGCCCGGGTGGTCACCACCACCAGATCCACTTCGTACGCGGTGCCGCGCACCGGGATCTCGATGTTGTGCAGCACGAACCAGTCGCCGGGAGCGTTGTCCCGCAGGTGCGCGATCACTCGGCGTTCCCCGTCGTTGGCCGGGGTGGACCCACCAACGATCTCAGCCACGATCAGCGAGCCGCCTCTCGCACCGCCTTGTCGAGCAGAGCAAACGCCTCGTCCTCCTTGCGGTCCGCGTCGTCGCGGTCACGATACGCCTGCCGGACAACCCCAGCGATCCGCTCCCGGTCCGCCGCCGCCGCCATCGGCACCGGTAGGTCACGAAGCAAGGACGGGTGATACTCCTGTTGCTTGCCGCCAACGCTCATCGACCGAAGTATGCGGAAAGCCGCATCTGTGCGGAAGAATGCGAACAAGTAAGCACCAGGCGCATCCTCCTGGCCTGAGACGACGCGGACGAAATCCTGACTGTATGCGTTACTCAGGGCGCGTCCTGTTGCCAGGAGAGAGCGGCCGAATACCTCACGTTCGCCAAGTGTGCCGTGTGCGGCGATCAGGACAGTCTCATCAGTCATGTGGATATCGTCCGGAGCTAGCTTGGGATTGATCCAGCGCCCCGACGGGCGCAGCCAGAATGCCTGCCGTTGTCCAACGAGCCTTACCCCGTGATGCGAATCGGAGTCGTATCGTTTGAACCGTGCTCCGGTTCGAAGCGATCCGCCGGTGCAGATGTCGCCGAGGGGGCGGTGGGTGACCGAGCGGAGGGCGTCGATGATGCGGCGGGCGCGGGGGGAGTAGTTAAGGGCCCGCAGGGACAGAGCGGTGGGCCGCTCGATGGTGAAGGCTAGGTCACGCTCCCGGTCGTGCCAGCGCAGGTCGAGCAACTCGGGGATACCGGCGCTGACGAAGAGATCGCGGGTCGCCTCCCGTACCCCGTCTTCGTAGTGCTGCCGCAACTGCATCGCCTCGGTGATCAGGGCGTCAATCCGCTGCTCGACGCCGCCACCGAAGCGGGGCACCGGCAGGTCGGCGATGTGGCTCGGCTCGATGTGCTTTACGCTGGTGCCGTAGATGCCGCCCTTGATCACCGGGATGCCAAATGGGCTGGCCAGGAAGGTGTAGAGGTAGCCCGCCGGGATCCGGACGAGGTCCGGCACCACCCGGAGAACGTCCTCGCTGCACGCCGCACCGGCCATGCTGAGCCGAGCGTAGGTGACCCGGCCGGCGGTCATCCCGGAGCGAGTGACCAAGGTCCAGCCCGGCTCCAGCGGCAGCTTCGGGTTCTTATCGAATGACCGCTTGGTGATCATCGGCAGGTTGGCCAGGTCGGCCTCGAAGATGTCCGCGCTGCCGAGGAACGGCACCCCGTGCGCCGGGTCGGTGGTCCACTCGCGTGTCACTCGGCCGGCGTGGAAGACCCGTGCGGTGACCGAGTGCAGCGGCTCGCTGTGCGGCATCCGGTGCAGGTATTTGCGGGCGGCGTAGGCGTCGGAGACGTACGGCCCCGGGTCGAGGCGGAACCCCTGCTCGGCCAGCCAGCTCGCCTGGACGGGATTGTCTGGGCTGGCCAGCTTCACAGCTCCTCCTCGGGGAACCAGTCACGTAGCGTGTCGCGCAGTTTCAGGAACGCCGGATCGACGCAGCCCCTGACGGAGATCCCGGCCGCCAGTCGCTTGAACAGCGCCGGTGAGCGGTCCACCTTGTACCCGTCGCGGCGCAGGTCGCGGTAGCGATTGCGCAGATGTTCGAGGGCTTCCTTCGGTCGCGCCGGTTTGGCCCGGTCGCGCGGCCAGTGGCCGCTGTCGGCCAGGATCTGCCGGAAGTTGGCTGGGCAGTTGAGTGCCTGGGCGACTCGGGGGTTGTCCTGCCAGACCCACGCCTCCAGCTCGGGCTCGATCACGATCACCGCGAACTCCGCCCAGGTGTCGCGCATCCGTTGGTTGAGATCGTTGTAGATCTTTTCCGGCCCGGGGGTGCCCTGCCAGTCGTTGTCCAGCATGATCACCGCACGGTCGTGGCTGCGCCGGTATCTGCGCAGCAGCTCCGGCCCTTGCCGGTAAACCCCGGGATCCTTGGTGGGGGAGACGAACACATCGTCGCGCGGATCGAAGGCGAACCGTTGGCAGCCCACGCTTCGGTGGAACTCGGGTCGCCCGAGGAATCCGTGCAGCAGCTGCTGCATCGAGCCGTCGGCGACCAGGAAGATCACGTCACGCATGGGTGGGGGCATCCGGGGGGTGGGAGGGTCACGAGAGCACTCCTGAGGCGAAGAGGGTGCCGATGTCGACGCTGCCGCGCCAGTCCTGCATCCGAGGGTGCGCGGTGCCGGGGATGACCTCGACCGCGCCGTCGCCGTCGAGCCGGGCGAGCACGATGTTGGCGAGGTCGGTGTTGGCCAGCACGATCGGCGACTGGGTGGAGATCCACACCTGGTCGTCGGTGAGGGCGGCCAGTGACTGCACCACGGTCTCGATGGCCCGTGGGTGGATGCCGTTCTCCGGCTCCTCGGTAACCAGCAGGCGGGGCCGCGCGGAGCTGGGCAGGTAGGGCAGCAGCGACAGCGACAGGATCCGCAGGGTCCCCTCGGACAGCCCGGACGAGGTGACCTGGTAGCCGCCGACGTACTCCACCGACAGGTAGGCGTAGTGGTCGTCGGCACGCTCAATCGCGGTGACCCCGGTGATCTGCGGCAGCGCCGTCTGCAGGTGATCGATCCAGTAGCCGAACCCTTGCGGATCTTCCTGTTGCAGGTGCAGCACCAGCCAGGGCAGGTTGCGCCCGGAGGGCAGCACCCGCAGCGGGTCACCGGGCGCGGCGGCCTGGCGCAGCTGTGCCCAGTCCGGATCGAAGAAGACGGCACCTTCACGCAGCAGGTTGGCGAACCAGAGCGCCGCCGGGAACAGCTCCGGATCGGCCGGCACGGCGGCGAGCGCGACCTGACTGGCCGGCACTCGGAAGTCCGGCACCTTTGGGCCTCGGGTGGTCGTCTCGGCGGTGAACGCGGTCGGCTCGCCCGGCCCGCGTTGGATGACCGGCTGGGCGGCTTGGCGGGCGGACCGGCCGCGCCTGGGCAGGTTGGCTCCCTGCATCGCGATGCCCGCCGCCGGGCGCCGCCGGTCGGCGGCGGAGAAGAGGTAGAGGTATTCCTCGTCGACCTGCAACTCGTCGTTGAAGATCCGCAGCCGCAGCTCGTACCGCAGACGATCCGGGATCCGGTGCATCATCGCCGCGGTGCTGCGGCTGGCCATGGTGTTGACGATGTCGGCGGGCAACGCGGCCTCGATGGTGAAGGCCACGCTGTCGCCGCGGCCCTGGTGCACCAGCTCGGTGAGGGTGTGCGCCCGGGGCACGCCGCGCCACTCCGGTGGGCGGAGGAAGGCGTCGGCCACCCGCTGCTGGGCGAGCAGGTCACCGAGCAGCACCGGGATGTCCAGCAGGGTGCTCTTGCCGGCACCGTTGGCACCGGCGAGCACGTGGAACTCGCCCAGGTCGATGCTGAGCTGTGCGAAGCAGCGGTAGTGGTAGGCCTCGATCCGGGTGATCATGTGCGCTCCCCTGGCTCGGGGTGCTCCGCGCGAAATCGCCGGTAGGCTTGGACGATCTCCGGCAGGTCGTTGTCGACGACCTCCTTCTTGCGGGTGACGTCTCGATAGCTGCTGCCGCCGTTGCGATAGACCGGGATCCGCTCCACAGTGTCCTGCAGGATCGGCACGCCGTCCGGCCGGCACTTGTAGATCTTGTTGCCGCGCCGGTCCACCCCGACCTTCTCCGCCACCGCCATGAAGACCGGATAGTCGGGCTGCTCGCCCAGCTCGGCTGCCAGCTTCTCCCGGTCGGTCTTCTTCTTGAGCAGCAGCACCGAGGTGAGGATGTTGACGTGGGCGTCGACGATGAAGGTCTCCACCGGCAGCTCGACGCTGGCCAGGATCCAGCAGTTGTCCAGCACCCAGCGGCGGATCCCTTCGTCCACCGGGCCGGGGTTGGACAGGATGCCATTGGGCAGCACGATGCCGATCCGCCCGCCGGGCCGGACCCATTCGACCGCCCGTTGGATGAACAACTGCTCCGGCGACATCGCCGACACCCGGCCAGGCCCGGCCTCGACCTGGCCGGTCTGCCGGTTGCGGACCCAGGACTGGGCCACCCCGTCGCGGTACGCGTCGAGGATGTCCGCGTCTTCGATCTTGATGTCCGAGCCGAACGGGGGGTTGGTCATCAGGACGTCGATGCTGCCCAGCGGGATCTTCTCGGCTGCGGCGTGCCGTTCGGTCAGGTGGCCGCCGGGGAAGGCGAGGGAGTCCAAGTGGAAGACGTTGCCCTCTTCGCCGGTGGAGAGCATGACGCTCATCTGCGAGGCACGCACCAGGAATGGGTCGAAGTCGGCCCCGAACAGATGCGTCCGCGAGTACTGGGCCAGCCGCTCCTGGTGCTCGATCAACTGTGCCTCGGTGTCGGGCAGACCCTTGGTGCCCGCCGCTGCACGCCACTGGTCGAGCAGATAGCGCAAGGGCTCCCGGAGGAAACCACCGGTGCCACAGGCCGGGTCGAGGATGGTTTCGTGCTCCTTGGGGTCGAGCATCTGCACCATTAACTCCACGGCGCCCTTCGGGGTGAAGTACTGCCCCCGGTCGCCGCGCAGGTTGATGCCGACCAACTCCTGATACGCCATGCCCTTGACGTCGATGTCGGTGCCGGCCAGGTCGTAGGAGGCGAGCTCGCCGACGATGAAGGCGAGCGCACGCGGCGAAAGGCTGATCTGGTCGCGGTCGGTGAACAGCGGGTAGTTCTTCTTCACCTCGTCGAAGAGCTCATGAATGCGCCCGGCGATGTCGGCTCGGCCTTCGTTGGTGAAAGGTTCGGCCGGCAGGGCGTAGAACCGGGGTGCGCGGTGCTGTCGGCGGCTGATCCGCTCGTCGTGCACCTTGGCGAAGATCAGGTAGAGGAACTGCCAGAAAGCGGCATCCTTGGGCAACCCTTCGTTGCCGTGCACGTAGTTGTGGCAGCGCCGGAAGGCGGTCTTGAGCATGGCTGCCTCGCCTCGGCGGAGCCGGGCTGCAGAGCCGCTCGCGGCGCCGAAGCTGCTGGCGGCGTCGATCGGCCAGTCGGCCCGCGCCGGGAATTTGACGCCGAATCGGGTGTTTTCCCGCTGCAGGAAGAAGAAGTCCAGGCCGTTGGTCCACAGGCCGTACTGCGCGTTGGGGGTAGCCGGCGTGCCGAGTAGATCCTCAAGCTCCTCCAGATCCTGCCGGGCCTGCTCATGTGTCCTGATCTTGGTGACGGCCCGGCTGACCTTCGGCTCCGGCTTGCAGATCACCACCCGTTGCAGGTTCTCCAGGGTCTGCTGCGCGCCAGGGGTGAAGACCGCGATATCGGCCTTGCGGATGCGCCGGCGTCGCCCCTCGATGTCGACCGGGATCGGGAAGTCGCGCGCCATGTCGTCGACCGAGATGCCGTACTCCACGGCCAGAGCTCGGGCGATGCGCTGGCGGACCTCTTCGTTGCCGCGCAGCCGGACCGGCTTGTTGGTGATGAAGTCGATAGTCTCGTCTGTTGCCAGGGACTCCGGCCCAGCTCCGGCAACCGCTGCCGTGCTGGGTTCGTCGCCCGACGCGACGTCATGGTCCCTGTCGTCAACCATCCGCTGTGCCAACCCCTCTGAGCCGATCAAGTCTCGATCATTGTCGCCTGTGTGACCGACACTCCCGCGCGACACCCCCGGATCTGCCCGGGGTGACGAGGGCCGAGCCGGAGGTGGCCAGCACAAGAGGTGGTCAGCGGTGGGTGCTGCCCGGGGTGACGAAGGCCGACCAGGCGGTCGGGCCGAAGGTGAGGGTGCCGCCCGTGCGGTCCTTGCTGTCGCGGACCAGCACCCGGCCCGGCAGGTTGGCGTCGGTCTCGACCCAGTCGCCGCCATTGCTGCCGCTACGGGTGCTCTTGTGCCAGTTTGGTGCGTCGCTCATGATCATGGATCACCCTAAGGATCAAGTCGCGGGACAGATCACAGGGTAGCGCTCACGCGCAGATGGCTTCTCAGACAGTTGCCGCGTAGTGCACGTCCTTCATCCTGGTGCCGATCTCACCCCCACCAGGGTGTCGAGGCATACCACCGGCGATCCGTCCGGAAGAGTGGCGATTGCAAAAGCGCCCGTGAGCCCGGCGTGCACGCCTGCCGTGAACGGGATCACCCGGACGTGTACGTTCGGCCCTGCGGCCCACGTGAATCAAGCGCCTCAGTTGATCTTGCGTTATTCGCGTGCCGCCGTGATGTAGGGCCGTTTCTCCGGGGACTGCGGTCAGCCTCGTGCATTCACGGGGTTTGTGATGGGTGCGTCCGGGCCGTCCCTGGAGTGAGGAAGGTGCCGTCCCGGTGATTCAGGGAGCTGGTGTGGCCGAAAAGACTTTGCAAAGGTCATGGGTCGGGGGGCGGGCCACCGTCGCTGCCCGCTCGGCGCGGGCAACATCGCGGTCCATGTCGCGCAGGGGTTTTCACCACCAGCGGCGCCTGACCTCGATCTCGCGTACGGGTATCTCGGAGGGGTGTAGGGGGCGTTCGACCACGGGGCGGATCGTGTGGGGTGTGATTCGGTCGCGTTCGTGTTCCTCGGCGAACCGGGCGGCCTGTTCGTGTTCGCCAAGATTGTCCAGGGCCTTGAGGAGGTCTGTCACCAGGATGTCGAGGCGGTGGGTTTCGGCTTCGGCGGCGAGGAACCGTTCGTGGTGGGTGACTGCCCGGTGGCCGCACCACTGGCGTAGGAGCTCGTGACGGGGCCGGTCGTGGCGGCGGTACCAGTCGTACTCCCATTCCGGTGTCGTCGACCGGCTGTCGCGGCCGACGCGGTGCTCATCGCCGAACTTGCATTTCTGGCGGGAATGGGCTTCCTGCTCGATGACGATTTCGAGGACCTGGGTCGGATGGGCACGGCACGCGGCCTCGACCAGTTGGAGGGTGCCGGCCGGTGACAGGATGGTCCGGCCGTCTTGGTCGAACCATTCAGCCGAGGCGAGGATGTCGTCGGCCGGGCCACCGATGATCTCGCTCAGCCGGGCCCTATCGTGGATGTCGGTGGCGCATGACACCGGGGACCAGAGCAGCTCGGCCACGTCATCGCTGATTAAGAGGCCGAAGATCTCCTCGACGCAGGCTTCCTCTGTGCGATCGAGGCTCAGATCATCGATGCGTTGCCAGTTCGCCATCAGCGCGTCGAAGGTCCCGACCTCGCTCCACGGCACCCGCAGCCGCGACCCGGGGACCTTCTCCACCCGCTCGTCGGGGTCGTCGAGAAATCTGATCTCGAGGCGGGCGCTGGTCTTCTTCGGCTCGACGGCCAGGATGCGGACGCGTTCGGACGGTCCGTGGTCCGACTGCCGGTACGCCCATTCGTCGCCGACGGTGAAGCGGGAGGGGTCGATTCTCATCCAGCCGTCCTTCGGGTAAGCGTCACTTGTTGCGTGGTACCGGGTCGTGCTGGCGGTTCGCGCCGCGATGGCGGCAGGTCCCGGCGCAGGCTCGTGCGCATCCGGCCGGAGTGTGGTGGCGGTTGAGGTGCCACCGCACTTCAGGCGCCGCGGTCGAGCAGCCCGTGGTGCCACGAATCGGCTTGCCGGCGGATGCCGGCGTGGGCCTGCCGGTCGTGATCAGGGCGGTGCTCCTTGCGTGGTCCGTGAGGGCTCCAGCCATTGAGGAACGGGCGCAGGTCGTCGGGTCCGAGTTCGGGGTTGTAGTCGATGTCAGCCAGCACGCGGGGATTGCGGATGGGGTCGATCCGGTCGGCGGCGGCCCTGCCCCACGCGACCCATCTGGCGAGGTACCCGCCGGCGCCGGTCCGCCCCTCGGCCGCCTGTTCGAGGGCGGTGCAGAAAGCGCGGATGTCAGCTGCGGTAGTCCACGCCTGGTAGGCGTTGCGGAAGGTTTCCGCGCGGATGTTGTCCGCGGCCCGGACGCGCGCGTCGGCCATCGCGGCGTGCCATTGGGCGAGGGTGGCCTCCTCCTGCCGTCTGCGCCCGGCCGCTGCTTCCTCCTGCCGCCGCCGGTGCTCGGCCTCGGCTGTTTCCCGCGCGGCTTCGGCTGCCCGCCGTTGCTGTTCGTCGGCGGTGACGCCAGCCTCGAACCCTTGGATGATCTGCGCGACGCGCTGTTCCAGACGTACGCGTGGAGTGTCGGTCCAGGTGTCCCGGTTGTCGTGTCCGGCCCGGGCGATCTCCAAGCGGAGCCTGCCGGAGTCGACGACGTCGAACTCCGCGGGTTTCATCCACGGCCGCAGGCGCAGCACCTTCAGCTCCTCGGCGGTGGGTTCGTGCGGGACCTGGTCGCGTTCCTCGGTCAGGGTGACCGTGCGTCGAACCTGCCCGGCCTGGAGGAACACCCGCGGGTGTTTCGCCTTGGTGTTGACCCCGAGCCGGTGCCCACGCCGGGCCGCCTCGCCGGCGAGCTGCCGGATCAACAGCAACGCCCGGGGCAGTAGGTCCGAGCTGACGGCGAGGTTAGTCGGATCGGCTTCGAGAGCGCTGAACGCCAGATGCGGGTCGGTGGTAACACGTCGGGTGTTGAGCCGGATCCGGTTCCAGTCAGTCTCGTCCGCACCGGCACCGGCGTACAGGCGGATAACGATGTCCCCGGCGTCACGGCCAGTGTGACGCAGATGGTGACCCGATGGCACAAGTCCCTGCTGCTTGAACGCGTGAATGATCCGGCGGTACCGGGCCCGCGTCCCACTGTCGGGACTCTCGATACGGACCATGCCGCCCTCGTGCTGTAGGCGGTCGAGCAGTTCACGAGCCGATCGCAGCAGGTCCTCCGACGAAGCGCCGCCGGCGATGCCGCCGGGTGCCGGCGTCTCGGACCGCGGGAGGGAAGCACGGTGGTCGGGATGATCGGGATGGTGGCCATGCTCAAGGTAGAAGCGGCCGGCGTCGGTCGAGCATGCCCTCCACACCCCTGCCTTGCGTGTCACCGTCACCAGGTTCCGGTCCTGAAGCGCACGCGCCGACCGGCGGTACTCGACGCCGTCCGGGCCGCTGAGGTCATTGCCGCCGTGGATCCGGCGAAGCAGGTCGAGCTGCCGCTCATTGAGCGAATCCCATCGCTGCACCACCCGACAGTAAGGGGCACGACGTAGTCGATGGAGCTGAACACGGCCGTATATGGCAGCCCGGACCGAAGAACGAACCGAACTGTCGGCTCCGCCTGAAACTGACCCGTGGTGGTCAAGTCCGACCGGTACTCCCGAGCAAGGGGCGGCTCCAGTAGACACCCCGCCCCTGACACTCTCGGGGCCCACACGCCCGCGGCTTCCCGTTCGGCCGCCCTCGACGCACCGGGGAATCTCAGGCCGTTCGACGGCTGGCTCCATGTCGGACCCTGCTGGTTCACTTGGCCGCGAGTGACTGACGAAAGAGGCGTGGAGTGACCGATCAGCCGGACGAACCCTCGCGGCAGCACCCGAGCCTGCTGCGGGTCGCCGCGTGGATCCCTGACGTTGACGAGAACCTGGAGCGGTGGGAGGAACTCGAGCAGATTGCGGTGCAGTGGATCGAGGAGCAGGCTGCCGTCGACGGGGTGACCCCGGTGGTGTTCTACAACGCGGCGAAGGCGCACGGGGGCCCTGGCCCGGTCCACCGGCTGGCGAGCCGCTACCGGTTCAGCTACCCGCTCGACTCAGACCGGCCACGTGGTGCTTTGGTGGCCTACCACCCCGACGCCCGGTCCCTGCGACGAGCGGCTGACCTGGCGCGCGGATCGGCGCTGGTGGTCTTGGAGAGCGCGATGACCCCCCTGGCCGGATGGGCTGCCGGAACCCGGGCAGAGGACTTGTCCGGGGTGTATCCGCAGGTGCCGGTGCTGGACCCCGAGGCGCAGAAGGCTCTCGACCGGGCCGTGTTCTTCGGCGGGCACAACAACTGGACCGGAAGTCACGAGCGTGAGCACGCCCGCAAGGTATTGGACGCCGTGCTGCGCGGCGGGCTGATCGACGTCGACACCGCTGTGGGGTATGCCCTGGCACACGCCGGGGTCTCGGAGGTGGGCGCGAAGAACCTCCGCAGCAGCCTGGAACGCAAGAGGCGGTAGTTCCACCCCGGGGAGACAGAGCAGATGAAAGGTACCGAGCCGGCTTCACGTGCCGAGGCCGACGCGCAGCTGCGTGACCGGGCCGAGCGCCTCGTCCGGGCCCAGCTTATGACCCGGGAGGATCAGGACTTCGCGCGCAGCCAGAAGAGCATGGTCGGCCAGACGATGCGGGAGTACGGCGGCCGCTTCCTGTTCGAGCTGATCCAAAACGGGTACGACGCGCAGCCGCCGGACGCCGGCAGCGGGCGCATCGCGGTGGTGCTGGCGCGCGGCGAGGGCACACACGGCACTCTCTACGTCGCCAACACGGGGCGCGGATTCACCGCCAGCAACGCCCGGCGGATCCGCTCACTCGGGCTGAGCGACAAGCCGATCGGCGAGGGCATCGGCAACAAGGGGGTCGGCTTCAAGAGCGTCCTCCAGATATGCGCGACTCCGGAGGTCTACAGCACCCTCGACAGCGGAGACCCGGGGTTTTGCTTCCGGTTCGCTACCGAGGACGACGTGCCAGGGCTCGTCGGCGCAGATCCAGTGCTCGCTCGGCAGATCATCGACGAAGTTTCGCTCTACAGCATCACGTTGCCGGCCGAGGGGACGCCCGCTCGGGTGGCCACGCTCTGGGCCGACGGCTATGCCACCGTGGTGCGGTTGCCGCTCGACGAGGGCGCCGCCGATGCGGTGGCCGAGCGCCTCGACGAGCTCGAAGCGTCAGAGGTGCCGCTCATGCTGTTCCTGAAGCGGCTGGAAAGCGTCACCGTCCGGAGAGAGGACGGTTCCGCCAGCGAAGAGCGGGTGCTGACCCGGGTACGCGGCAGCGCGCCGGTGGCGGCCGATGACTTCACCTGCGACCTTGTCACGTTGGACGAGGACGGCACATATCTGGTGCTGTCTCGGCGGGTCGATCCGGCCGCCTACCGGCGTGCGGTGCAGGAAGCGATCGACCGGCGTCAGCTCGACCCCAGGTATGCCGAGTCGACGGCGGCGGTCGAAGTCTCGGTCGCGGTGCCGTACGCGGCTGCGGACGCGCACGTCGGCCGGTGTTACACCTTCCTGCCGATGGGCCGTAAGGCGCCGTCGCCGTTCGCGGGGCACCTCAACGCGCCGTTCTTCACCGACCTGTCCCGCACGGACATCGACGAGACGAATCCGCTGAACCGGCTGCTGCTCACCGCGGCGGCGGAACTCTGCCTCGACGCGGCCGAGGCGCTCACCGGCTGGCCGGACAATGCCGCCCCCACCGCTGTACTCGATCTTTTGTGCTGGGACGACGACCGTCTGGGGCTGCTCACCTCTCGCGCGGAGGAGCAGGGCCGACCGCTGGGCGAACGCCCGCTGTTGCCCGCACAGGCGCCCGGCCGCTGGCTCACACCAGCCGCGGCATGGCGCTGGCCCGTACCCGACACAGGCATGCTGACCGCAGCGTTTGCGACAGCAGCCAGCGGCGCCGAGTTCCTGCGGGAATTGCCGACGCGCCGGCAGGCGCGGCTGAGGAGCCTGCTGTCGCGGCTCGGACTTGACGTGACGCCAGAGCCGGAGCGTCTGGCCGGCTGGGTCGAGCAGATGATGGCGGTGATGCAGCGCGACCGCCGCCCGATCAGCGACTGGGACCAGGCCTACGCGGACGTCGCGCGCCTCTTCGAGAAGGCGCCCGAGGCGTTGCGGGCGCGGCGCATTCTGCTGACCGACTCGGACGAGCTCGCGCGGTGCGCCGGCCGGCGGACCGGCGAGACGCCCGCGAGCCGGGAGGCCGCGCCTTTCTTTCCGCCGACGACCCAGCGGATCGCCGACGAAGACGACGTCGACCCCGGCGCCGACCTGTCGCTGCCGGCAAGCCTATCCAACCGGCTGTTCTATCTGCACGGCGATCTGACCTGGCACGTCAACCGGCAACAGACCCCGGCGCGCAAGTTTCTGCAGGACAACCGGCTTGTGCGCGGCTTCGAGACGCGGGGCATCCTCGAACACATCCGCGCCGTGCTCGCCGACAGCCGGGCGCAGCGGGTCGCCCGGGACGCGCTGACGTTCGTCTTCAACCTGAGCCGCAGCGGTGCCCGCATCAAGACCGACCTGGCCGCCTTGGGCCTGCGACTGCCGACCGCGAGCGGCGCTTGGATGGCCGCCGAGGGCTGTCTGTTCTCGTCCGATTGGCCGGGTACCACCGGGAAGGAGCTGTCCGCGATCGCGGCCACTCCAGAGGACCGGTCGGCCGAGTTGTACTCGCTCGCAGGCCGGTTGCTGGCACCTCCGGCGCAGGTCATGCGAGCCGGCGACCATGTTGCCGACTGGGTTGCCTTCCTGCGGCGCATCGGCGTTGGCGAGGTGGTGCCGCTAAAGTCTGTATCCGACGGTCGCGGGATCTACGGCAGCAACTTGACCCGCGATCGGCTTTCGGCCGTGCCCGGGCTGCCCGATCCGGTCCGCGACCAGTGGGCGAAGGTCCTGCCGACGACGTCCGCTGCGTGGTATCCGTCCACCCCCTACGTGGTGAAAAGCCCGCTCTGGTGGATGCCGGGACAGGCCGACTGGGAACGGCTGACCGACCGGGTGCGCTTGCACCTGGCACGGCAGATCCTGCGCGGACTCAAGGGCGCCTGGCCGGCCGACGCCTTGACGGCCGTCTGGGAACGCGACCGGCCCGGCGACAAGAACCCGCAAGGGCGATGGACGCCGCTCGGCGCGTTCCTGCGTACGGTGGCCTGGTTGCCGACGCAACGACCCGGCCAGAGCGGCGGGGCTTTCGCGACGCCGGCCGAGTGCTGGACGTTTCCGGTTCGCAGTGACGACGTGCCGCCGCGGTTCGCGACGCTGCTCGCCAAGCCGATGCGGGATCTGCTCGACGACGACCCGGTGGCGCTGCGGCGGCTGACCGAGCTGGGTCTGGGCGTGTGGGGCCGGGACGCCGATGCCCCGCGCCTGGTGCGCCACCTGGGCGCGCTCTTTCACACCGGCGCGGTTGCCGAGATGCACGCGGCGCAGTTCCACAACACGTACCGGGCGGCGTGGGCGGCCTGTGCCGCCCGTGGCGCCGACGTGGAGCCGTTCCCGCCGGACACCCAGGGCTACCTCGTTGTCGACGTCGGCGGCTCGTCGACAGCCCTGCCGCTCGAGCCGGCCGGTGGCGGCCAGGAGCCGCCCGACGTGGTAGTCGCGTCGCGGGACGACGAGCAGAGCCTGCTCCGGCTGATGGCCGACTTCGGGTGGCGGGTCCTCGAAGTAGACGCGCATCCCGAGACGGTGACCGCCATCTTGCGCCGCCGCCTCGGCGACCGGGTTTCACGTGCCAGCGGCGTCACGCCGGTCGTGCTGCTGGACGGACACGAGTTCGGGCCGCCGGCCGTCGCCGGCGCCCGACCGATCGTCGGCATCCTGCCGTGGCTGCCGCTGTTCGTGGCGACGCTGCTCGAACACCAGCGCAGCCAGTTCAGCCGCCTCGGTCAGCGGGCGTTCGACGACACGCTCGACGCGTTGCGGCGGGTGCGGGTCGCCTTCGCTGGCACGGTCGAGGTGCGCCTCGGCGAGGAAACCCGGCGGCTTCCGGACCGGCTGCACGGGGTGCTGCCGATGCCGCACGCCGCGCATCCGTCCCTGATCGTCGAGGGCGCGGAGACGGAGCTGGACTGGGACATGCTGGAGGCGATGGCGGAGCCGCTGGCATACCTCATCGGCCGGCGGGACTACGCCCGCACCTTCCGGTGGGCCGCAGAGCGGACCCGGCGGGTCGGCGTCCCCGTCGCCCAGCTCGCCAACGACGACGTGGCCGAGATATGCGACGTCACGGCCGAGAACGTCCGGACGATGGCGCGGCGAATCCAGTCTTCCCTGCGACCCTTACTACATAGGCTCTATCCCGTCGCCGCGCATTACCTGAACGCCGAGTCGGCCGCGCCGTTCGACCCCGACTCACCGTCGGTGGAAAGCGAGCAGGAGGCCCGAGACCGGCTTACTGTGCTGGCCGACCGACTCGACCACGAGCCGGACGAGCTGTTTGCCGCCGCGCTCGACGCTCCGACGCTCGCGGCGCTCCAGCAGCAGCTGAAGATCCCGGTACGCGAACTCAACGCCACCCTGTCCGGCATGGGCGGACGCTATCCGCTCATCGACTACGGCACGCAGCACTCCGAGGACTTCGCCGACTACGTACGCCACCATCGCGACTCCCTGCTTGACCGGCTGCGCTGGCACCGGTGGGACCGCTTCGCGGCCTGCGACCCCCAGCCGGACTGGCACCAACTCCGGCGGGTTGAGTTGCTCGCCCCGGACCCGGAGTGGGGCACCACCGTTGACGTCCTCTCGACCGATCTCATGGCGGCGCGCGTCGAGGAGGAACTCACGGCGCGGCTGGGCGAACAGCCGCCAGAAAGCGGCCCCCCTCTGCCGCGCCGCAGCGACTGCGCCAAGGCCAACGCCGAGTTGGTCGACACCGCCGCCGGCAGGCTGGCCAAGCTCGTGCGCGCCTGGCTCGAACGGCACAGCCGCCCGGTCCCCGCGCCGTGGACGGACGAGGCGTCGGCAGGCCCGGCGCTGCGCGCAACGCTCGACTCGGCCGGCGCGCTTGACTTCGCCATGCTGAGGCTTCCGGACGTGCTCCGCTGGCTGCAAACGCTCGGCGTCTGGCCGACGGACATGCCCGCGACCGACGACGTTGACGCGCTTGGTCTCACCCCCGACGACCTCGACCGCCAGAAAGCCGAGGAGCGGCAGCAACGCGCCGAACGGGAACGGCAGCGGCGGACCGTGAACATCGACGACAAGCCATTCGACCTGGACGACGGCTTCACCTCGCTACGCGCGGCTCTCGACAATTCGCTGGACCGAACACCCGCGTTCCTGGCCACTCAACGCAGGTTCACCGGCCTCAAGGCAACCGACGCTCGGTCCGGCCCCGGCGGCCGGATCGCGGGTGGCGGCTTCGGCGGCGGTGGGTTCGCGTCCGAGCTGTCAAGCCTGCAAAAGCTGGGGGTGGGTTTCGCTGGCGAGTGGTTCGCTTATCGATGGCTGGAGCGGCAGTACGGCGCCGACTTCAGCCCGGAATGCTGGGTGTCGGGATACCGTGAGCGGGTCTTCCCCGGCACCGGTGACGACAGCCTGGGCTGGGACTTTGAAGTCCCCGGCCGGCGCGGCACCTGGTACTACGAGGTCAAGGCCACCCTCGCCGAGGGCGGTCGAATCGAGCTGGGCGAGACTCAGGTCATCGCGGCGCAGGAGAACGCCCGGAACCGGCGGTGGCGGCTCCTAGTGATCACCAACGTCATGAATGAGAACCGCCAAATCCGTATGCTCCCGAACCCGTTCGACCCGGCGAGCCGCGGCCGGTATCGCTTCGTCGGCCAGGGTCTGCGTCTGGAGTACCACTGGTCGTGACCGCCCGCATCTACACGGGTATCCCTGAACTTCGCTGTCGCGTAGAGTTACTGAGCGGCTTCGGCTCGTGTGACCGAACGCTTCTTAACCACGCCGCCCTGCAGTAGCGGAGCCCGACATCGGCCGATGATGCCGAAGGGCTGAGACCCCGCCAGCGGCAGCCCTCACGCCTCGTCCACGCGCTCACGCATGAGCCGGTCGTTCTTGCTGTCCTTCCCGCCGCAGGCTGCCTGCCGGTCATTGACCAGGCCGTGTTGGAAGCCGCACTGGCGTGCCCTCCTGCCGAGGAGTGTCCGATGGATGTGTTCCGCCCCGACCTCGAGCCGTTGTCGTCGAAACGGTGGCTTGCCCGCCGTTTCCCGTACCGCGAGGAGCTGATCGCCGACCTACGCCACCGCATCCGCCGCGCTCCTGCGCCGATCACCGTGTGCCCGCCGAATCCGCGACACTTCGGCCACGCTATCGAGAAGACCTTCGCACTCGACCTGTGCGACACCCCGCCGTACCCACACCTGTTCGCCAGCCTGCCCAAGACCGAGCGCCAGACCCTCCTCACCACCGCCGGATACCGGCCCGACCACCGGAGAGGCGACGCGGCGTGGCGCAGGACCAACTCTGAAGTGCCAGGTGCCCGCCTGCTCACGGTGGGCAGCGTGCTCACCATCCTCGAACAAGCCCTGCGACAGCTTCCCATCACCACGCCGGACGGGGTCCATGCCGCGCTGCAAGGTCCGCTGCGGCATCGCCGGACCATCGCCATCTGCGCGACCGCGACCCGTGCCGCCCGACCAGCATTTGCCGCCTTCTGGGCCAGCTACCTCAGCGGATTCCGTGCTGCGCTGCGTAGCTACGGCCCCCTTACCGCCGGTCCCGCCCTACTCGATGGGCTGAGGGTCGCCGACCTACTCGCCGGCGCCACGATCGTGGAAGTCAAGACCGGCCACCTCACCGAGACCCACCAGTTCGAGGGTCTCATCGACCAGGTCCTTACCTACACACTGCTCGCTGCCGTGAGCGGTTACCAGGTCTCCGCGGTTGCGGCGTACCTGGCCCGCTACCACGTACTTGCCCGCTACCCGATTGATGCACTCACCACCGAGTTGGCCGGCGGACCTGTCGACACCACCGAAGCCGGCAACCACCTCGCCACCCTCATCCGGGCCGAGTATCCATAAGCCGCCGCAGCGCTATACGAGACGGCTGCGCAACGGTCCCACTCGGGGCGGTGAGGCGGAAGCCCGCAGGATCGTGCCGGCCCCCAAAAACCTGGTGCCGAGGTAGGGCTCGGGCTTCTTCCGTTTGGGGTTCTCGGCCAGGTCTTTGGGCTCGGTGAACAGCTGGGCTGCCTCCAGCACTGCAGGCGTCGGTTGGTGCGGACGAAGGCCCTCTTCAGGCCAGACTGCGGGTCGATGAGCCTGGCAGGTTGGAAGAAGGCGGCGTCCTTCAGTCCGACAATGGCGCCCAGACGGTCGTGCTCCTGCCGAGAACATCCCTTGCGAGGCGGTTGGTGTGCAACTGGAGCGTGGCGTCGCCGGTCTCCTTCTTGTCCGGGTCGGGTCCGGACACTGGCCCCGACCTCGGCGCCGTTGCGCAGGCGGACGATGATGTTGAGGTCGTCGTGAAAGCGGACCGCGCTGTCGTCGGCCAGGTCGGACTCGCGTGCGAGGCCGAAGTAGTGCTCCAGGGTCGCCAGGTGATTCGTAATGAGCCGGAGCACTCGGACCAGTGGTGGGCCTATGCGGTGTTCGGCGGGGACGGTCTTGCTGATCCGGTGCATCACCGCAATGATGGTGGCGCTGGCCGGATGAAGTCTCTGCCCCGCAGGCTCCTTGCGACCGAACCGCGGCGGCCCTGCCACCTGTCTTGGCTCTAAGCTTGGTCGGCAAGTGGGGGAATCGCGAAGTTCGCGATACTCAAGATCATTTTTGGTCATGTCGCACAGGGAAGTCAGTCGTTGACGCTAGGGTCAGGTCAGCGTCTGCGGCGGCTTCATGCACGGCAGCTGGGGGAGGTGCGGCGTACGTGGCGACAGCTGATCAAGTCAAGGCCCTGGTCAGAAGCCATGGCGAGGGTGACGATGCCCGCTTCTACTCGGTAGCCCTGCAGGTAGCCGCGAAGGCCGCTCGAAGCGGTCAAGCGCACTTCGCCCAAGAGCTGCGAGATCTAGTCGATGGACTCCGAGCAACTTCTGAGAGGGCAGACAGGCCAGTTAGTCGCCCGGTTCCTGTCGCTCGACCACGAGGTGAGCTAGCTGACCTCCTGAGCGTCGCCTACCCGACCACGCGTTTGGCAGACCTCGCGCTGGAGCCGGAAGTTCGGCAACGGTTGGAGCGTGTCTTGCTTGAGCAGCGACAGCAAGACAGACTCCGAGAACACGGCTTCGACCCTCTGCGTCGCCTCCTACTAGTCGGCCCGCCCGGGACCGGAAAGACGATGACGGCGCGCAGCCTCGCCGGCGAGCTTCGACTACCACTCTTCACCATCCGCTTGGACGCCCTGATCACCAAGATGATGGGCGAGACGGCTGCAAAGCTGCGGCTTGTGTTCGATGCGCTAGCGGAGACCCGGGGAATCTACCTGTTCGATGAGGTCGACGCTCTTGGGGGAGAGCGCTCCAGGACCAACGATGTTGGTGAGATCCGACGCGTGCTGAACTCCTTCTTGCAGTTCTTGGACCAGCAGGACTCGGACAGCCTCTTGGTGGCCGCGTCGAACCACCCTCAACTGCTCGACCGCGCGCTGTTCCGGAGGTTCGACCTCGTTGTCGGGTATCCGCTACCCACGCCGGAGGTCAGCAGGGCTGTTATCCGCAATCGGTTGGCTACGATGGGGCCCAAAAAGTGGGCTTGGAGTGCTATCGACGAGGCCGCAGCAGGCCTGAGTCACGCCGAGATCACAGTCGCCTGCGAGCTAGCCGCCAAGGAGGCCATCCTGTCTGGTCAGCAGCACGTCACTCCTGCCACCCTGGCGGCAGCCCTGCGTGATCGGCAGAACATGGCCCACGAGAAGCAGTAAAGATGGCCCCTCGAAACCGCCCCCATCTCCTCCTCACGCGAGCCGCCACTGCCGAGCCATACCGCCGCCCCGGAAGCGGGGGCGACAACGGCACCGTGGCGGCACCCTCGGATCGTCAGGCTCACGCGCAACGGCTCTCCGAGCAACTGAGAGAAGTCGACATAGCCGCACAGGCTAGGCGTGCGGAACGAGAGGCGACCGTCGAAGGAGCAATCGACGGCCTGTATCTAGTGTTCGAGAGCTTTCCTGGCGTCGGCCTAGCACTCCAATCGCTGGAATCGCAGCGCAGGGGTCTCCAACCAGAACTGGTCTCGGTCCATGAAGTCGAAACGCCAACAGGACCGGTGGAGCAGGCGACCGTCTTCGTCCCAGACGGCAAACTTGGTCACTTCTTGTCCAAGCTCGAGGGCTACGCTGAGACCACTAATGACGCCAAGCCGAAGAACGCCAACCTCGTCGACCGGATCGCAGCGGTTAGGCTAGCTTCAGTCGAGGCGCTATGGACCGATCCGCCAGAGCAATTTCCAGAGCCGGATGCGCGCGTCTGGTGGGAAGTGTGGCTGCGTCGCCGCGACGGCAACGAGATCGGCCGTCTTCAGCAGTTCGCCGAGCGGGCGAGAGTCCGGATGGGCCCGCGCACCCTGGGCTTCTCGGACAGAACGGTCGTCTTGGTCGAAGCGACCGCCCGGGATCTGGCAACCGCCCTAGACGTGCTCGATGACCTCGCTGAGCTACGTCAACCTCATGAACTCGCGCAACAAATTGCCTCTGAGCCCGCCAGCGAACAGCGTGAGTGGGTAGACCAACTCGTCGACCGAACAAGCGCTGCTTCAGCCGAAGCCCCCACCGTATGCATCCTCGATACCGGTGTTCACAAAAACCATGCGCTCTTGGAACACTCACTCGACCTAACTGACTGCCACTCTTGCGATCCGAATTGGCGGCTTGACGACCACGGTGGCCATGGTACAGAGATGGCCGGCCTCGCTCTCTATGGCGATCTTGGCAAGGTTATACGATCAGCGGGACCAGTAAAGCTTCGGCACCGCCTAGAGTCCGTCAAGCTGGTACCGCCGCCTCCTCAGGCGCATCCACCCGAGCTGCATGGTGCAGTTACCGCCACAGCGGCGAGCCTTGTGGAGGTTCAAGCCCCTGCGCGTCGCCGGGTGTTCTCGATGGCTGTTACGGCAAAAGGAGGACCGGTCCGAGAGGACGGCAGCCGCCGTCGCGTGACGGGCGAACCGACGTCGTGGTCTGCAGCTGTCGATGCGCTCGCGGCCGGAAGAAGCATCGACGTCACCGACAACGGCTTGGTCTATCTTGACCAGGCCGAGGAGGCAGCTCGTCGCCTCTTCCTCATTAGCGCCGGGAACGTGGAGCGCACCAAGTTCCAGCAGGACTACCTGACCCGAAACGATGTCGAGCCGGTCGAGGACCCCGGACAAGCGTGGAACGCGTTGACCGTGGGGGCCTACACAAGCCTGGATAATCTCGCATCCGCAGGGCAAATGTGGGACGGCTGGATACCGCTTGCCCCCCGCGGTGAGCTATCACCACACAGCCGAACTTCCGTCCCGTTCAGCCGTAGATGGCCGGTCAAGCCCGACATCGTGCTCGAAGGCGGCAACGTCGCCTGCTCGCCCGCAGGAACGAGCTATGACACTCCAGAGGCCCTGCAGGTGCTGACCACCCGACACCCGGGCGTCGATGCACGCCTCCTCACAACCACCTGCGCAACCAGCGCCGCCACAGCCCAGGCTGCTCACCTAGCCGCATCGATCCTTGCTGACTACCCGACACTTTGGCCTGAGACGGTTCGTGCCCTGATCGTCCATTCTGCGGAGTGGACGACTGCCATGCAACAGCGCGTCGACCGAGCCCGCAGGGTAGGCAAGGCCG
Source organism: Micromonospora sp. WMMA1947 (assembly GCF_027497355.1). Classification (NCBI taxonomy): domain Bacteria; kingdom Bacillati; phylum Actinomycetota; class Actinomycetes; order Micromonosporales; family Micromonosporaceae; genus Micromonospora; species Micromonospora sp. WMMA1947. The sequence continues at coordinate 1,375,117 of NZ_CP114909.1, forward strand.
CGGTCCATCAGCTCCACAGACGATACGGAATGGGCCTACCCAGCCTAGATCGTGCGACCCGCAGCGCGAGCGACGCACTCACCCTTATCGTTCAGGACACAATCCACCCTTACCGCGACGGAACCATGAGGGAGATGCACCTTCACAACCTGCCATGGCCCACTGACGTTCTGACAGGACTCGGAGCCGCGCAGGTCAGGATGCGCGTGACATTGTCGTACTTCATCGAGCCCAACCCCGGACGCCGCGGTTGGCAACGGAGATACAGCTACGCATCCCACGGCCTTCGCTTCGACATCCGGCGGCCTACAGAGTCCACTGATCTTTTCCGCAAGCGCATTAATCAACGAGCGCTAGCCGAAGAGGAGCGCCGACCAAGTAGCACCAATGACGCCAGGCAGTGGATCTTCGGGAGTAATCAACGAACCGCAGGCTCCCTCCATACCGATATCTGGGAAGGATCAGCGGCGGATCTCGCCGGGTGCGGCGCCATAGCCATCTTCCCCGTGACTGGATGGTGGAAGGAGAACCCCAAGCGTGACGGCAGCGACTCCGGCGCACGCTACGCTCTCGCCGTATCCATCGAGACCCCGGAACAAGACGTCGACATTTGGACACCCGTCGCCCAGCAGATCGGCGTTCCCGTCGCAATCCAAGTCTGATCGGACTCATTACTGCCTGCGCGTCCCCCGCAAGAGCCCGCGGGCTTGACCAAGCCCGCAGCAGGAGCGCGACCAATCGCACGCACCGCCTCGATTGCTGACCTCCAGCGAGCGAGCCCCGCCACACCACGCGACGAGTACGACCAGCTCCGTGCCGCCCTTCACAACAACCGCCCGGAGCGGCCTCGCCCTGCAGAGCCGGACCGGCCACCCCGACTTCGCCCAATATCTCACCGGACGAGCTCTGGGTCGGTCACCACCACCCGGCACGCGCAGCCAAACCCGTCACGCTGCTGACCCCGGCCTTCGCGGCACCGTAGACTGACGCGGCGCGGCAACTTCACCGGATTCCGGCATGAACGCGTCGGCCCGACCAAAGTACGGCCTGAGCAGGACTTACGTCAGCTCTGCTGATCTTCAGCAAGCGACCACAGCAACGCGCGCGTGCGACCCACTGAAGTGAATACAAAATAGGAACCCGCAGGTCACCAGCCTATAGGTAGAGATAGAGCGTCGTCTTAGGAAACCGATGCTCTATCCCCTGAGCTACGAGGGCGCGAAGGCCTAGTCTAGCGACCTCGGGGTTCACCAGGGTAAAAGGGAGTGGCCCACGTTCCCCTGGCCGCCGTTGTCGCAGCCCAGGAGCACACCCCGCGCACACGAACCTCAGGTTCTGACCGGCGGTCGGTCGCGGCGACCCGCGTCGGCACCGGTTCACCCGGGTTGGCATCCACTGGGGAGCGCACACCGCGCACCTCATCGGAGGCTAACGACGTTCCGCCGCGCGGCGCACAATCAGAATGGTGCGGGCCCGTGGCCTTGCAACGACACCAGCACCTGCGTGGCGAGGAGCTTGCGCATGCCGGTGACGGCGACAGTCCCCACCCGATCGTAGGGCAGCTCCAACTGCAGCCCTTGGGCTGCGTTGCGAAGGTCTGCCGTGATCTCATCCGGACGAAACGTGCCGCCCCAGCCGTTGAGTCCTCCGCGCTGGTTGGTGCTGAGGGAAGCCATGCCGGAGATGCAGGCGCCGTCGACCAGGATCAGCCTCGCCGGACCCGAGTAGTTCGTCGTCATGGTCATCAACCCTTCAAAAGGTGACGCCGTGCACCCCCGGGTCCGGGCGATGCGGTATTCGGCTCGTTAGGGGTAAGGGTCGATGCTTGGCAGGCCGGCGCCGGAGATCGGGTGCGAGGCCGAGCCGGCTCCCGACCGAGACGACCCGGCGTGTTGCCGGTCAGACGGTCTTCGCTTGCCGTGTGGCGAACGCTTGAGACGCCGAACGACGGCCCGCTGAACCAGTCGGGCCGCCGCTTGCAGAGCGTGGATCAGAGCGGGCGAATGTTCTCCGCCTGCGGGCCCTTCTGGCCCTGGGTGACGTCGAACTCCACCTTCTGGTTCTCGTCCAGGCTGCGGAAGCCGCTCGCCGAGATCGCGGAGAAGTGGGCGAAGACGTCGGCGCCGCCGCCGTCCGGGCTGATGAAGCCGAAGCCCTTGTCGGCGTTGAACCACTTCACGGTACCTGTAGCCATGTCTGCTCCTTCGCAGGCTGTGAGAGACCGCACTCTGCGGACCCTTACGCCGCCGCGTTGATCACCCGCATCGAAACGACACGAAAAACGAAAAGGCGCCTGGACGGGTTTCAGATACCCATCAGGCGCCCAGAAAACGTCTACGGAAATCAAAACTGCAACGCGGCAACCATAGCACGTGATCCGGACGCCAACTCCGTCGGCCGCGGCCTGAACCGCCCCGGAGCGGGCCGGCCAGCTTGGCCATGGCCCCCGCTACCGCTTTTCGTTCTGCCGCAGGGCCTCCTCGAGCTGGTCTTCGAGGATGATGATCCGGCAGGCGGCTTCGAGGGCGGTGCCCTGATCCACCATTTCGCGGGCCCGCGCGGCCAGACGCAACTGGTAGCGGGAGTAGCGGCGGTGCCCGCCGGCAGAGCGGTGCGGGTTGATCAGCCTGGCCTCGTCCAGGCGGCGCAGGAAGTCCTGCGTAACGCCGAGCATCTCCGCCGCCTGACCGATCGTGTAGGCCGGCGTGTTCTCGTCGCCGAACATGTCATCGAGGTTTTGCCCCATCTCACCTCCACGTCGAGGGCCCCGGCGCGCAAGCGCCGGGGCCCAGGGTTACGGGTCAGAACACCATCTACCGACAGTTACGTCGGCTTGTCGTATTCGCACCAGCCACTGAAGGCTTCGGGTGCGAGGATCGCATATGCGTGACCGGAGACCACCTCTCGTTCGATGGAAACTGCGGTGTCCGCCGAGCCTGGAGTGACGGCTGTCGGCGGGCGATCCAACGGTGTACGGCCCTCCCTTTCCTCTGCGTCCACTTTCCCTTTGGTCGTACGGTCCGCCAGCACCGGAGCCCACGCGACTTCATGGCCCCGGCACGTGCGACGAACATCAGCTGGAGCCCTGAGCAAGCTTCGGCCCCACCTGCGTGCCCCTCGCGCATCATGCGTTTGGGGCTGTCGTGCTCCCACTACTGCTGCGGAACGAATTCCGCTCTTGCCGTCCGTCGTGACCTCACGCCCGGGCGGCCCGTCCGCATCTTGACGGATCTTTCTTCTCGACTCGAGGAAGATTATTCCACACCGTTGAGGATGTCTAGTCGTTCCAGCCTAGATTTTCTGGTCGCCCCCCTTCAGGGTCACAGCGAGACCCACCACTACCAGGGCAGAGGGCCTTCGGCGTCGAAGTAGCCTCCGGTCGGACCGTCCGGACCCACCTGCGCCATCCGTACGATGATCTCGGCGCCCTGCTCGACGGTCTGGATGCCGGTGTTGCCGTTCAGGTCGGTCCTGGTGAAGCCGGGCTCGACCGCGTTGATCCGCATGGCCGGGAACGCCTTCGCGTACTGCACGGTGATCATGTTGACGGCCACCTTCGAGACCGGGTAGGCGATCCCGGGGTACGCGTACGTGGGGGTGCCCGCGTCGGTGACCCGGGTCAGCGACGCCAGCCCGCTGCTCAGGTTGACCACGACCGGGGCGGCCGAGCGCTGGAGCAGCGGCAGGAAGGCGTGGGTGACGCGTACCGTGCCGAAGACGTTCGTCTCGAACGTCTCCCGCATCATGTCGGCGGTCACGTCCGCGGCGCCGATCACGACGTTGCCGGGGCCGCGTCCCTCGACGCCCGCGTTGTTGATCAGTACGTCGAGCCCGCCGGCGGCCTCGATGACCTTCGCGGCGGCCCGCACCGAGGCGTCGTCGGTGACGTCGAGCTGGACGGCCCGCGCGCCCAGCTGCTCGGCGGCGCGTCGCCCGCGTTCGATGTTCCGGCTGCCGACGTAGACGGTGTGGCCCGCGGCGACGAGCCGGCGGGCGGTCTCGAAGCCGAGGCCCTTGTTCGCTCCGGTGATCAGTGTCGTCGTCATGGAGCCAGGTTCTCGCCGGGTGGGACGGTCAGCCAGTCACCCGGTCTTCCTGGGACTGCCGATACCAGTCAGGGCCGCGGGCGGCGGAGCAGACTGGGGGCATGGCGACGAGCGAGTTCGGGCGGGCGGTGCGCCGCTGGCGTGACCGGGTATCGCCCGAGGATGCCGGGCTGCCCGCGGGCGGGCACCGGCGCGCGGCCGGGCTGCGCCGTGAGGAGCTGGCCTTGCTGGCCGGGATCTCCGTCGACTACGTGACGCGCCTCGAACAGGGTCGCGCGTCGAACCCGTCGGCACAGGTCGTCGAGGCACTGGCTCGGGCCTTGCGGCTGTCGGGCGACGAGCGCGCGCACCTGTTCCGGCTGGCCGGGCTGGCGATGCCGGGCCCGGCGGCGGTGCCCGCCTACATCTCCCCGAGCGTCCAGCGGATGCTGGACCGGCTGACCGGGACACCGGTCGCGGTCTACGACGCGTCCTGGACGCTGCTCGTGGCCAATCCGCCGTACGCGGCGCTGATGGGCGATCCGTCCGGATGGCGCGGCAACGAGCGCAACGCCGCATGGCGGCACTTCCTCGGCCCGGGCAGCCGGGCCCGGCACACGTCGGAGTCCCTGCGGGCGTTCGAGACCGCGCTCGTCGCGGACCTGCGCGCGGCCGCCGGCAGGTATCCGGCCGACGAGCGGCTCCGGCGGCTGGTCGCGGAACTGCGGGCGAACAGCGACCGCTTCGCCGGGCTGTGGGATTCCGGCGCCGTCGGGCGGCACGAGGCCGCCCGCAAGACCATCGATCATCCGTACGTGGGACCGCTGACCCTGGACTGCGACGTGCTCACCGTGGCGGGCAGCGACCTGCGCATCATGATCTACACGGCCGAGCCGGGCACCGAGGACGCCGACCGCCTCGCCCTGCTCACGATCGTCGGCACCCAGGCGCTCGCCGGGTAGCGGCGCCTGTCAGCCGCGGGATGAGCGGTGGTCGGTTGCGATGTCGAGCCCGGTTACCCTCCGGCGCCGGGGTGCAGCGCCGCGACGGCCCGCATGGCGACGTCGACGGAGGCCTGAAGATCCTCGCGGCTCGCGCCGGCCGCGGCGTGGACGGCATGCCCCTCGCTGAGCGCCATCACGAAACGGGCGAGCGCCCGGCTGTCCAGGCCGTCCGGGAGATCGCCCTCCTTCGCCGCACGGGACAGCCGTTCTTCGAGCGCCGCCTCGGTGGCCGCCCGGCCGGCGGCGAGGATCTCGGAGATGCGGGCGTTCTCCGGGGAGCAGGCCAGGCCGCCCTGGATGGAGAGGCAGCCGGCGGGGTGGCCGCCCGCGGTCAGGTTGTCGGCACTGGCGCGCAGGAAGGCTTCGATCGCGGCGTACGCGGTCGGCTGTTCGAGGGCGGCGCGCGCGTTCGCGAGGTTGGTCTCGCGGTAGCGGTCGAAGGCCCGCCTGAACAGTTCCTCCTTGCTGCCGAACGCCGCGTAGAGACTGGGCCGGTTGATGCCCATCGCCCTGGTGAGTGAGCTCAGCGACGCGCCCTCGTAGCCCTGCTGCCAGAAGACCTCGGCGGCCCGGTCGAGGACCGTCTGCTCGTCGAAGGCCCGCGGCCGCCCCGGGGTCGGAGTCTCAGCGCTCATGGCTCGACTATACCGCTCGGTACAGAAGTGACCCAACCCACCAACCGATCGGTACAGAAAGCTGTTACGGTGATCCACGAACCGATCAGTACAAAACTTCGCCACGAGGGAAGAGCATGACCATCACGTTGATCACCGGCGCGAACAAGGGCATCGGTTTCGCGACCGCCAGACAGCTTCTCGACCTGGGACACGTCGTCTACGTCGGAGCGCGCGACACCAGGCGAGGCGAGGAGGCCGCTTCGGTCCTCGGAGCGCGGTTCGTGCCCCTCGACGTCACCGACGACGACTCGGTGACCAAGGCGCTGGCGACCATTGACGCCGACGAGGGGCGGCTGGACGTCCTCGTCAACAACGCGGGCATCGCCGAGCACGGCGTCGTCGACGGGCCGAGCGCCCTGCGCGTCTTCGACACCAACGTGGTCGGGATCGTCCGCGTCACCGAGGCGGCGCTGCCCCTGCTGCGCCGGTCGTCGAATCCGACTGTGGTCACGGTGTCGAGCAGCGCCGGCTCCTTCTGGGCGGTCACCAACCCCGACCGGCCGGAGTACGACCTGACGTCGCCGCTCTACTCGGCGTCGAAGTCCGCCGCCACGATGATCACCCTCCAGTACGCCAAGTCCCAGCCGGGCATCAGGTTCAACGCGGTCGAGCCGGGCTACACCGCGACCGACCTGACCGCCGCGATCGGCGGCGGCAGGGCTCCGGCGCAGAGCGCCCGGACCGTCGTACGCCTGGCGACGCTTCCCCCCGACGGCCCGACCGGAACCCTCCAGGACGACTCCGGGCTCCTGAGCTGGTAGCCGTCCACCCCGACCGCGCTCCGCACATCGAAGGAAGAGTGACATGACTCAGCACGATCTCCGCGACTGGTACCTGCGCTACGTCGCCGCGCTCAACGCCCACGAGTTCGACGGCATGGACGAGTTCATCAACGACACGGTGATGCTGAACGGCGAGCCGGGCACCCGGGACGACGTCATCGCGGTGCAGAAGCATGACGTGGACGCCGTTCCGGACCTCCGCTGGGAGGTCAAGGAACTGCTGTTCGACCGCGACCGGATCGCCGTCCGCGCGATCAACTACGGCACCCCGGTGAAGGAGTGGCTGGGCGTACCGCCCTCCGGCGCCTCGTTCGAGATCGTCGAGTACGCCATCTACAAGGTCAGCGACGGGCGGTTCGTGCAGATGACCGCCCTGCACGACTCGGCCGAGATGCTCCGGCAGCTCACCGCCGCCGCTGACGGCGACCGACGATGACAACCATCGGCATCATCGGCGCCGGTGAGGTCGGCAGCCAGCTCGCCCGCGCGGCGGTAGCGACCGGATACACGGTCGTGATCGCCAACTCGCGAGGGCCGCACACGCTGACGGACCTGGTCGCCGAACTCGGTCCGTCGGCGCGGGCGGCGTACGCGCCGGAGGCGGCGGCAGCGGGCGACTTCGCGATCGTCGCCGTACCGCTGAAGGTCGTGAACGACATGCCGGTCGAGGAGCTGGCCGGCAAGGTCGTGCTGGACACGAACAACTACATGGTCTGGCGGGACGGGAACATCCCGGTCCTCGACTCGGGCGAGAAGACGGTCCACGAGCTGCGCCAGGAGCAGCTCCCCACGTCGAAGGTCGCCAAGGCGTTCACCCACATCCAGGCGCCACGCCTGCTCACCTCGGCCCGGCCCGCCGGCGCGCCGGACCGGCTGGCGCTCTCCGTCTCCAGCGACCACCCGGAGGCGGTCGAGCTGGTGACGCGGCTCTACGACCGGTTCGGCTTCGACACTGTGGACAACAGTCCGCTGAGCGAGTCCTGGCGTACCGGCCCGGGCCAGCCGGCGTGGATCCGCCACGCACACCAGAACCGCGAGGAGTTGGCGCTCAACCTGAGGAGGGCGCGGCGGTTCGCCGCCGCCTGACTCCGCTCGGAGGCTGATGCTAGTCGGGATCGGACTGTCGGGGTCCTGGACGGTGGACGTTGCAGGCGGTTGTGGAATCGACGCTGACGTCCGCAGACCGTGTGTAGCGGGCGACTCCGGCGTGGTGCGTACCGATGGACGAGGGCGGCCCGGCGTGGAGGAGTTCCTCCACGCCGGGCCGCGACATGAGGGTCGGTCGGGTTTGGTCAGGCGGCGCAGGTGGCGGTGGCGCCCTGGCCGGTGCCGGTGCCCTGGAAACCGAAGTTGGTCGTCTGGCCGGCGCCGACCTGCCCGTTGTAGCCCACGTTCGTGAACCGGACGGTGCCGCTGGTGCCGCTGGCCTGGGCGTTCCAGGTGCCGGTGATCGCGGCGCCGCCAGGCAGCGCGACGGTCACGGTCCAGCCGTTGATGCCCGCCGAGCCGGCGGTGACGTTCACGCTGGCGGTGAAGCCGCCGTTCCACTGGTTGATCGCGACCGCTGCGGAGCAGCCGTTACCGCCGGGCGGCGGCGTGGTCGGCGGCGCGGTGGTGGGCGGTGCGGTCGTCGGCGGCGCCGTGGTGGGCGGTGCGGTGGTCGGCGGGTTGGTCGTCGGCGGCGCCGTGGTGGGCGGGTTGGGCGCGCCGTTCGCGAGGCTGAAGGCCAGGTCCGGCTGGAACGAACCGGCCGTGTAGCGGCAGCCGTCCGCCTCACCCGGCGGCTTCACCCAGAGGTACGCGTCGATGTTGGCGTCGCCGGTGTTCGTCGTCGGGTACTGCCCGATGCGCCGGTCGGTGTTGTCGTCTGCGCACCAGTCCCCGGCGGCTCCGCCGTTGCGGCTGGTGTCGATGACCTGGCGCTTGCCGGAGATGCCCATACCGTTGAGCGCGGAGATGACCGCCCGGCCGAAGTTCGCCTCGCTGGAGGTCGGGTTGAAGTTCGACACGTTGGTGAAGAACCCGTCGGCGTACTGCACGCCGGCCGCGCGCAGCCGGTTGGCCGTGTCACTGGCGCTGTTCCAGGTCGAGTGACCGCCGTCGAGGTAGACCTTGGCGTTCGGGTTGCCCGACTTGATGGTCTGGGTCGCCGTGGTGAGCGCCTGGTTGCGCGCGCTGAGTTCGCTGGGGCTCAGGCAGGTCTGGAGCGCGAGCGAGTCGGTCTCCAGGATGATCAGGACCGTCTGGTTGCCGAGCCCTCTGGCGAAGTTGGACACCCAGGTCTGGTACTGGTTGAGGTCCGGCGCGCCACCGGCGCTGGCCCCACCGCAGTCCCGGTTGGGGATCTCGTAGACCGACAGCACCGGGATCTGCTGTGCCGCGTTGGCGGCGCCGATGAACGAGGAGACCTCGGACTGGATGGTCGACGGGTTGAAGTTGGCGTACCAGCGCGCCTGCGGCTGGCTGGCGATCTTGTCGCGGATGACGGCGGCGCGGGAGTCGCCGGGGTTTGCGGCGACCCAGCGAACCACCGCCGAACTCGGGTCGCGGTAGAGCGATCCGGACACGGTGCCGGCGGACGCGCCGCCGACGGCGAGACCGACGCCGGCCGCGGCGAGCCCCGCGACCGCGGCCACGCTGATGGCCGCTGAACTGCGGCGGGACGAGAGGATAGCCACGTCGTGTTTCCTCCTGATCACATAGACGTATCTAAGTTCATGGGAGCGTTCCCACGACGGTAACGGAGGCGGGCGTCGATGCCAAGATGTGAACGCCTGCCACTGCCCCGTAATGTGGCAGCGATCGACGAGGCAGGCGTGGGAGGAAGACCAGGCATGACGGCGCTACCGGGCCAGCAGGCGAGCTCGTCGGTCGCCGGGCAGCCCGCCGACGAGGATCTACGGGCGCTGTTCGGGCAGTCCATCGCCGTGTTCGCGGCGCTTGCCGGGCCGACGCACGTGGTGGAGGCGGCGAACCCGGCGTTCTTCGCCGCCATCGGCGAGGAACGCGCCCGTACCGGGGTCGCCCTCGCCGAGTTGATGCCGGAACTGGACGGCCAGGGCTTCATCGCCCTGCTGGACGAGGTCTACCGCACGGGCGACGCCTACACCGGCCACGACGCCCGGATCATGCTCGGCACCGGGTCGCAGGCGCGGGAGGCGTTCTTCGACTTCACCTACGAGGCACGCCGCGACGCCACCGGCACGGTGACCGGGATCCGCGTGATCGGGGTGGAGACCACACAGGTCAAGCACGCGCAACGGCTGATGGCCGAACACCGCGCCATGCTGGAGCAGATCGCCCGGCAGGCACCCCTGACCGAGGTGCTCGACGGGATGGCCCGCTGCATCGAGAACCTCGCGCCGCAGGAGGTGCTCGTCTCCGTCCTGCTCGCCGACGCGGACGGCCGGCACCTGCGCCACGGCGCCGCGCCGAGCCTGCCCGACTTCTACAACGAGGCCATCGACGGGATCGCCACCGGTGAGGGTGTCGGCTCGTGCGGCACCGCCGCGCACCGGCGGGAACCGGTCGTCGTCACCGACATCGCCACCGACCCGTTCTGGGCCGACTTCCGCGACCTGGCCGAGCGGGCCGGGCTCGCCGCCTGCTGGTCCACGCCGATCCTGGCGCGTGACGGCAGCCTGCTCGGCACGTTCGCCATGTACCACCGCACCCCGCGTGTCCCGCGCGACGCCGACCTGGCCCTCGCCCGGGTCTTCACCGGCACCGCCGCCCTGGCCATCGAACGTCACCACATCGAACAGGCGAAGGCCGAAGCGGACGCCCGGGCCCGGGCCGCCCACGACGAGCTGGCCCGGGTGGTGCGGGCGGAGCGGGAGCTACGGGCCGAGGCGGAACAGCGCGCCGCCGCGGCGGCGGAACTCACCGCCCGGCTGCGCGCCGCCGCAGCCGCGCAGGCCGCCACTCCCCGCCCCGAGCAGTGTCAGCTCGGCGGTGGCGACGGCTGCACGGCACCCGCCGAAATCAAGATCGCCGATTCGTGGGGCGACTCGGCGTGGGGCTGCCCGCCGCACGTCGAGGAGGCGATCATCAACGTCCGTTCGGTCTTCATCGCCAACGAGGAACTGGGCGGCCTGTCCGCCTACCTCAACCGCTGACGTGACCGCGCCCGGCGGTCACGTCGGGCACCGGTGCGCACGGCCGGGGCCGCCGCCCGGGTGAAGGTTCAGCGTCGGGCGGGCTCGCCGGCCGGCTCGCGAGCGGGACGCGCGGCGTCGAACGGGCTGCGCAGGCGGGTCATGGATTCGGCGCTGACGTCCGCGACCGGACTGGGCGCGTCGTCGGTGGCCCCGAGCCCTTCCACACGGAAGGGGTTCAGGGCGAACGTGTCGTCGGGCACGAGGTGCTCCAAGGGAATCTGCACGGCAGCGCTCGACTCAGTCATCGCGGCTGGGAAACCGTGGGAGAAGCAAAGGGGTGGCGATCATCGGTACCCCGCGTCGTCAGCCTAGCGCGCATCGGCCGAGCGGGCGCGTCACGGTCGAAATCGGCGACGTCCTCAGAGCTGGACGACGTGGCCCACCCGGGGCGGCGTACGGCCCGCGAGCACGTCGAGCCATGCGTCCCGCAGCGCCTCCGGGCCGGTGCCGACCCGCACGTCGAGCCATCCGCTCACCACCTGGGAGAACCGCTGCCAGGCGTCGGCGAACCGCTCGTCGAGGCCGGTCCGGCCCCAGTCCTGGCTCCGCTTGCGGATGCGCACCGGCGCGAAGAAGACCTCCCCGGCGGCACCCGCGTTGGGCATCTGCTGGGTGAGGCCGACGGCGATGTCCCGGACGAGCAGATCACCGAGGTGCGCGCGCAGGGCGGCGCGGGTCGTGGGTGAGCCGGACAGGTCGAGGTAGACGGTCGGAACCGCGTCGAGCGTGCCGATGTCGTCGTAGGAGAGGACCTCGTCGTAGCAGCCCAGCGACCGGGTGAAGGCGAGGTTGCCCCGCGACGTGAGCCCGATCAGGCGCGGGCCGCGGCCGTGCAGTTCGAACGCGGTGGCGTACGCCGTCTTGCTCGACGCCGACGACAGCACCAGCGACCGCGCCCCGTAGCCGTCCTCGTCGATCACCTGGTCGGCGAGCATGAACGAGGTGAAGAACAGTGGCCGGAACAGGATGAGCAGGTCCTCCTGCTCCGCCCGGTACGCGGGATCGCCGTCGGTGGACCGGTAGGCGTTGTACGGCGAGGGCAGGCCGGCCCGGTGCGTGCTGGCGTCGCGGAATCCGGACTCGTCCACCCGGTCCGGGCGTACCACCAGGTGACCGGCGGGCGGCAGGTAGCCGTAGACCCGCCGGCCCGGCTCGACTCCCGACACTGTGGATGCAACGACCTCGGCGAAGCCCCACAGCGGCGGAAGACCCCACCCACCGTCGATCCCTCGGGGCTCCGGCGGGAAGAACTCCCAGTAGCGCATCGCCTCGCCGAGCACCGCGTACGTGACGTTGTTGGCGGTCAGGCCGACGCGGTCCACGCGCAGCAGCACCTCCCCGTCGGCGAGGTCGGGCACCGCGCCGTCGACGAGTGTGGTGCGAGCGAGGTCGTCACGGGCCACTGCGAACGTCCACGAGTCAGCCATGGCCTGACGCTAGGCAGACGCGGAACTCCAGACAAGTGCACTGGGAGTGCAAAATCCCACTCGGCCGCGTCGTTGCGCGCCACCGGTTCAGAGGTAACGAACACCGGTCAGCTCCGCCGCCGCAGCCCAGAGGCGTTTTCCGACGGCCGGGTCGGCGGCCTGCCGGCTGAGCCGCGCCTCGGTGACCGGACCCCACGTCTCGAAGAACCGGGACGGACCGAAGAACTGGCCGCCGCGTACCTCCGGGTCGGTCGCGGCCCGCAACTGCGGCAACACGCCCCGCTCGACCGGCTGGGTGGCGAGCGATCCGAGCCGCCCGATCATCCGGCCGAGCCGGCCGCGGTGTTCCCAGGCGCGCGGCGTGAGGTTGCTGCGGGTGAGGCCGGGATGCGCCAGCGCGCTGACGACCGGCGACCCGGCCGCGCGCAGGCGGCGGTCCAGTTCGACGCCGAAGACCGTGGTGGCGAGCTTCGACCGGCCGTACGCGGCAGAGGCCCGGTAGTCGCGCTCGGACATCAGGTCGTCGAAGTCGAGCCGCGCGTTGCGGTGGGTGAGGGAGCTGAGGCTCACCACCCGCGGCGCCCGCGCCTCGGCGAGCGCGTCGAGCAGCAGGCCGGTCAGCGCATACGGGCCCAGCATGTTGGTGGCGAACTGCAGCTCGAAGCCGTCGGCGGAGGTACGGCGCGGTCCGAGTAGCACCACACCGGCGTTGTTGACCAGCAGGTCGATCGTCGGGTGGTCGGCGGTCAGCTTCGCGGCGAACGCGCGTACCGATTCGAGCTGGGCCAGGTCCAGCTCGCGTACCTCGGTGTCGCCGCCGATGCGGCGGGCGGCCTCCCGGCCGGCGACGGTGTTCCGCACGGCCAGTACGACGTGGGCGCCGCGGCGGGCCAGTTCGGTGGCGGTGACCAGGCCGAGGCCCGAGTTCGCGCCGGTCACGACGGCGACCCGGCCGCGCTGGTCGGGGATGCGATCGGTGGTCCATCCGGTCATCTGCTGCTCCTCGGGTACGGCGGTTCGCGATCAGCGATGACGCTAGGAGCGATCCGGGCGGTCTCGGTCGTTCGCGTTTGCCTAGGTCCGCGGGACCTACCCTGGGCGTGCGGCGTCGCGGCAGACTGGCGGCATGAGCAGCCCACATCCGTACGCACGCGAACTGGGCGCCTTCCTGCGCGCCCGACGTGGCCGGCTGCGCCCGCGCGACGTCGGCCTGGAGCCGGGCGGGCGGCGCAAGGTGACCGGCCTGCGGCGGGAGGAACTGGCCCTGCTGGCCGGGCTGAGCACCGACTACTACCAGCGGATGGAGCAGGGCCGGGAGGTACGCCCCTCCGACGACGTCCTGGACGCGCTCGCCGGCGCCCTCGGGCTGGACGACACCGAACGTCGGCACCTGTTCACGCTGGCCCGGGCCGCCCGGCGGCCGATGCCCGCCCGTGTCGACCACGGTCCGGAGCGGGTGCCGGACGGCACCCGACGGCTGCTGCGGGTGATGGACACCCCGGCGGTCGTCCTCGGCCGGCATCTGGACCTGCTCGACTGGAACCCGATGGCGCAGGCGCTGCTCGGTGACCCGGCGGACCTCCCGCCCGGCCGGCTCAACATGCTCCTGCTGCTGTTCGACGACGTGCTGACCGGGGGACGGAGCTGCCCGGACTGGGAGCGGCAGGCGCTGGACTACATCGGGATGATGCGCGCCGCCGTCGCCGACGACCCGACCCATCCCCGCGCCACCGCGATCGTCGGCGAGCTGAGCATCCGCAGCGCGGAGTTCCGGCGGCTGTGGGCACGGCACGACGTCCGCGCCTCGGTCAGCGGCACCAAGACGTTCCGGGTGCCCGGGCTGGGCGACATCGTCCTGGACTGGGACACCTATCCGCTGCCGGGCAACCCCGGCCCGGTCGTGCTGGTCTTCACCGCCGAGCCGGGCAGCCCGGACGCTGACCGGCTACGGCTCCTGGCGTCGTGGCGCGCGACCCGCCCGGCGTCCACCGGCGTCGACCCGGCCTGATCCGGTCACCGTCCCCGGTTGAGGCCGACGATCGCGCCGTTGAGGGCGGTGGCGAAGAGGGTCCACGCGACGTACGGGGCGAGCGCTGCCCCGGCGGGGCGGTCGGTGCGCGCCGCGCGGCGCAGCAGCACCAGATTGGACGCGTTGAGCGCGGCGATCCCGGCCAGCGCGGCGCCGGGCTTGCGGGCGCCGAAGAACAGGGCGCTCCAGCCGGCGTTGAGCGCCAGGTTGAGCGCGTAGTCGCGGGCGAAGGCGGCGCGCTCGGGCCCTTCGGAGCGGTCGAGCGCCCGGGCGCCGGCCACCGCGATCAGCCCGTACAGCGGGGTCCAGACCAGGGGGAACGCGGCCGACGGCGGCTGCCAGGCGGGCTTGCGCAGGCGGCGGTACCAGCGCGACGAGGTGCCGGTGGAGGTGGCGGCGGCGCCCGCGGCGGCGGTCGCGGTGACTGCCGCAGCGGTCTTGACCAGGGTCGGTACTCGCATCCCGCTCAGCTACCCGGCCAGCGGCGACTCAACCCACCACCGCCGGAAGATCCACTTCCGGATACGCCCCGATGCACAGATCCTTCACCGTCGCGCCGAGAGTCGTAGACAACTTTCACCACCGTCGATAGCCTCTCCATTCAGTGACAGATGTCGATAAGGAGGCTCCATGCGACGGCTCATGCTCTCCTGCGCCCTAACGGCCATCGGTGCCTGGGCGGTGGCGCCGGCACCCGCCACTGCGGCACCTCGCGCGACACCCGGACCCGTCGCCGACGCCGTGACCGCGAAACTTCTCGGCTCGGCCGACGCGGCCACCGCCCGCACGGCGGACGCGCAGCAGGCCCGGATCACCGTCACCCGCGCGAACGGCCGGTGGGCCTTCGGCACCGCCGTGCTGCCGGCGGACCGGGCCGCGGACGCGCACCCCACCGGTTCGGTGTTCCTCGCCCGGGCCGACGCCAAGGGCTGGACCGTCGCGTTCGACGGGGAGGCCGCGTTCGGCGACCTGGCCGCCACGTCGCCGCTGGTGAGCGCGACCGAGAAGGCCGTCTTCACCACGCCCGTCACACCGATGTACGCGGGCGGAGACTTCCGCACCGGCATGGCCCTGCCGTTCGCGGTGGGGCAGACGTGGACGCTCACCTCGGGGCCGCACGGCTGGGGCGGCGCCGCCGCGCCGTGGAGTTCGGTGGACCTCGCCGGTGGCGACCAGGTGGTCCGGGCCGCGCGGGCCGGAACCGCGTACACGATGTGCACCGGCTGGATCCGGGTCATCCACGACCGCGGCTACTCGACCGACTACTACCACCTGTGGAGCAGCATCTCCGTGAACGGCGCGGGCGTCTCCCAGGGCACGGTCCTGGGCAACACCGGCACCGACGTCACCTGCGGCGGTTCCGCCACCGGCCGGCACGTGCACTTCGGGCTGCGGCAGAACTCGGCGTACGTCCCGATCGCCGGGCACGGCATCGGCAAGTGGGACTTCGTCAGCGGCGCGGCGGCGTACCAGGGCGGCGCCCGGCACGGGTCCGCCTACGTCGGCGGCGGTGGCGGCGTCTACAACTACGGCGCGCTGGGCTTCAACCAGGGAGTCGTCGACGCCAACGGCGGCGGCACGCTGACGCGGCGCTCCGGCCCGGGAACGGGGTACGGCGCCCTCGGATCGGTCGCCGACGGCGCCACAGTCACCATCTCCTGCTCCGCCAACGGCACCTCGCACACCGGCCGCTACGGCACCACCGCGCTGTGGGACCGGCTCAGCGACGGCAGCTGGGTGTCCGACGCCTACCTCTCCACCGGGGTCAACGGGCCGATAAACGGCTGGTGCTGACCGTGCGCGTGGATCATGGCACTGCTACCTTCCGGACGCATGGACGACTCCCCTCGCTGGTACCGCCCGGCCCCCGACGTGCTGCTCACTGTCGGCAGCGCCACCGCGCTGCTCGGCTACCTGATCCCGTGGTTCCGCGCCAGCCGCCGCCACCAGTGGTCGTACTCGGGCTGGGCCTACCTGGAGACCGAGGGCGGCTGGACCTGGCTGGTCGTGGTGTCCCTGGTGATCGCCGTCCTGGCCGGCCTCTGGGCCGGGCGGAGCGTGGCGTGCGCCAAGCTCGCGATCGGCGCGGCGGTGGCCGGGATGTTCCTCGCCAGTGCGGTGGTCGCGGTGAGCCTGGGCGCGCTGCCGGAACGCGACAGCATCAACTGGGTCGGTGAGCTGCCGTTCGAGATGGGGATGCCGCTCATGGCGGTCGGATTCGGGGCCGTCGTCGCCGGGGCGCGGGGCACCGTACGCCGCCCCGCCGAGGAGTGACGCGACGTCACGCCGCCGGCAGGTCCACCACCCGGGTGGCCCAGCGGGCCATCAGCGCCGGGTCGTGGGTGATGACCAGGACCCCGGCGCCCTGCCGGCGCTGGTAGTCGGTGACGACGGCGGCGACGTGCGCCTGGGTGGAGGCGTCGAGCATCGCTGTCGCCTCGTCGCAGAGCAGGTAGTCCGGCCGGTGCACCAGGGCGCGGGCCAGGCAGGCGCGTTGCAGTTGCCCGTCGCTCACCGCGTGCGGGCGGCGGGTCAGCAGGTCGGGCGTCAGTCCGACCAGGTCGGCCAGCTCCGCCGCGCGGGCCGCCGCCTGCTCGCGCGGTGTGCCGGTGGCACGTAGCGGCTCGGCGACGATGTCGGCGAGGCTGAGCCGCGGGTCGGTGGCGGCACGCGGGCTCTGGAACAGGACCGCCACGCGGGTGCGCAGTTCCGCCGGCAGGCGGTGGCGGACGCCGCCGAGCGGTCGCCCGTCGATCGCCACGTGACCGCTGTCCGGGGCGTGCAGCAGGGCGAGGACGCGGGCGAGCGTGGACTTGCCGCTGCCCGACGGGCCGCGCAGCCCGACCGTCTCACCGGGGGCGATGTGCAGGTCGACCCGGTCGAGGACGCGCTGCCCGCCGTACGCGACGGAGACCTGGTGCGCGGCGAGCCCGGCGGCCGGCGCGTCGCCCGGGGCGGCGGCGCCGGTGGTGCCGGGAACCGTGACCGTCATGCCGGTACCTCCTCGCGCAGCGGGTGGTGGCAGGCGACCCGGCCCGCGCCCTCGGCGTCGAGACGGGGCACTGTCGCGCAGGTGTCGGTGGCGCGGGCGCAACGCGGGGCGAAGGCGCAGCCGCCGGGCAGGTCGGTGAGCGCCGGCGGGTGGCCCGGCACCGGCACGAACGCGCGGTCGGGCAGCGCGTCGAGCAGCCCGGCGGTGTACGGGTGGGCCGGGTCGTCGAACAGCGCCTCGGCCGGGCGATGCTCGACGATGCGGCTGGCGTACATCACCGCGACCGTGTCCGCGACGCGGCGCGCGGCGGCCAGGTCGTGCGTGATGAGCAGGACGGCCGCGCCGGTGTCGCAGCGGCGGCGCAGCAGGTCCAGCGTGTGATCGACGAGCGGCCGGTCCAGGCCGGTGGTGGGTTCGTCGGCGAGCAGCACCGGCGGGTCCGGTGCGAGAGCCAGCGCGGTGGCGAGCCGCTGGGCCATGCCGCCGGAAAGCTCGTGCGGGAACCGGTCCAGGTCGGCCGGGTCGAGACCGACGTCGGCGGCGATCCGGTCGGCGGCGGCCTGCGCGTCGCGGCGGGCGTGCCCGTGCGCGCGCAGCGTCTCCTCCAGCAGCTTCCGCCCGGTACGCACCGGGGTGAGCGCGGTGGCGGGACTCTGCGGGACCAGGCCGACGCCCCGGCCGCGTACGTGCCGGGCGAGGTGCCGCTCCCCCGCGCCGATCAGGTCGACCTCGGCGCGGCCCGGCGCGTGCAGGCGGGCATGCCCGGTGACCGTGGCGTTGCGGGGCAGCAGGCCGAGCAGGGCGTGCGCGAGGACGGACTTGCCGCACCCGGACTCGCCGACCACCGCCAGCAGCTCGCCGGGCCGCAGCGTGAGGCTCAGGTCGGTGACGGCGTGCACGAGCGCGTCGCGCAGCCGGAAGCGGACGGTCAGCCCGTCGACTGTCAGCAGCGCCGGGGCGGTCACAGGTGCAGCTCCGCCCGTACGCGTGGGTCGAGGCGGTCACGCCACCGGCCGGTGAGCACGGCGAGCGCCAGCGTGGCCGCCACGAGCAGGAGGCCGGGGACGATGCTGGCCCACCAGGCGCCGGTGAGCAGCGACCGCTGCCCGTCGTTGATCATGTTGCCGATCGAGGCGAGGTGCGGCGGCAGGCCCAGGCCGAGGAACGACAGCGCGGTCTCGTGCCAGACGGCGTGCGGCACCATCAGCGTGGTCGCCAGCGCCAGGCGCGGCAGCACGTGCGGCAGCAGGTGCCGGGTCAGCACCCGGACCCGCCCGGCACCGCCGGAGATCGCGGCGTCGACGAACGGCCGGTTGCGCAGGCTGAGCAGCTCGGAGCGGACGATCCGGGCGGTGGACAGCCAGTGCGTCAGCGCGATGGATGCGATCACCGCGCCGAGGCTGGGCCGCAGCATCGCCACGATGAAGATGCCCAGCAGCAGGTGCGGCAGCGCGGCGACGGTGTCCACGACGCGCATGAGCGCCCGGTCGACCCAGCCGCCGGCGCTGCCGGCGACGGCGCCGACCAGGCCGCCGATGACCGCCGCGACGAGCGCGGCGACCGCGCCGACGAGCAACGAGACGCGCAGGCCGTAGAGGCTGCGCAGAGCCACGTCGCGGCCGAGGTCGTCGGTGCCGGCCAGGTGCTCCGGCGAGGGCGCGAGGCGGGTACGGGAGAGGTCGACGGCGCTCTGGTCAAGTGGCCACAGGAGCGGGGCGAGCAGCGCGGCAGCGACGACACCGGCGAGCACGACGACGGCGACGGTCGTGCCCACATTGCCGGGGCGGCGCAGGCGCCGGACGCGCGCGGGAAGGGCGAGGTCAGTCATCGAGGCGTACCCGGGGGTCGGCGGCGGCGTAGGCGAGGTCGGTGAGCAGGTTCGCGGTCAGCACCACGACGGTGGTGGCCAGGGTCGTGGCCGCGAGCAGCGGGAAGTCGGCGCCCAGCGCGGCCTCGACGGTGACCGCGCCGAGCCCGGGCAGGGAGAACACGGTCTCCACCAGGACCGCGCCGCCGACGAGTTCGGGCAGGTGCGTGCCGACCAGGGTGAGGAACGGCAACAGCGCGGTACGCAGCGCGTGTCCGAACAGGACGACCCGGCCGGGAAGTCCTCGGGCGCGGGCGGCCAGCACGTGGTCGTCGCGCAGGCTCTCGGCGACCGCGTCACGGACGAACAGGACGAACCACGGCGCCTGGGAGATCGCCAGCACCGTCACCGGGAGCACCAGGTGCCGCGCCACGTCGGCCGGGTCGGTGCCGGTGGCGGTGATGTCGGTGAGCCCGCCCGCGGGCAGCCAGCCGAGGCTGAGGGCGAACACGGCGATCGCCGCGAGGCCGATCCAGAACACCGGCATGGACTGCACGGCGTACGCGACGGCGCGCAGCGCCCTGTCGAACCAGCCACCACGGCGGTACGCGGCGAGCGTGCCCAGCAGGACGCTCGCCACCAGCACCAGGGCGAGCGCGGTGCCGACGAGCAGCAGCGTCCACCCGGCCCGGGCGGCGAGCACCGAGGTGACCGGCTCGTGCCGGCTCGTCGACCAGCCCAGGTCGCCGCGCAGCAGGTTGCCGATCCAGCGGGCGTACTGCACCGGCAGCGGGTCGTCGACGCCCCAGTTGGCGCGGATCTGCGCGAGGTTCTCCTCGCTCGTGGTGAACGCCGCCGCGCCCGCGTACTGCTGGGCCGGGTCGATCGGGGAGGCGGCACCGAGGGCGAACATGCCCATGCTGGTGGCCGCCAGCACCGGTACGGCGACCAGCAGCCGCCGCCGGATCACGACGCCCGCCCCGGCCAGTCGCCGCCGGCCGGTCACGATTCTTTCGTCCAGGTGTGCACGTTCCACCAGATGCTGTTGGCGACGTCGTGCTCGTGCGGCTCGACCCGCGGCGTCACCCCGGTCACGGCGTCCTTCAGCACGTAGGTGTGCTGGAGGTAGGTGAGGAACACCCACGGCACGTCGGTGGCGAGCTGCTTCTGGAACGTGGCGTACGCGGCCTTGCGGGCGGCCGGGTCGGCGCTGTCCCGGCCGTCCTGCAACGCGGCATCGGTGACAGTGGACCGGTACGAGCCGGGGTTGAAGAAGCCCTGCCCGGCGAAGGCCGAGCTGAACAGCTTGTAGGAGACGAAGTCCGGGTCGTACGGGGTGCCGTAGCCCATGATCAGAGCGTCGTTCTTCATCCGCGGGGTGATCGCGTCCCAGGTCAGCCCCTCCGGCGTGACCTTGATGCCGACCTTCTTCGCGTCGGCGGTGACGGCCAGCGCGAGTTCCTTGCGCAGGCTGTCGGTGGCCGGGTACATGAGCGCGAACGCGGCCTGCCGCCCGTCCTTGACGCGGATGCCGTCCGGGCCGGGCTTCCACCCGGCGGCGTCCAGCGCGGCGGTGGCCGCGGCCACGTCGGCGGCGGGCCGGCCGGCGATCGACGGCTCCGCGTATTCCGACGTGGGCGGCACCGGCCCGAACGCGGGCTCGCCCGCACCGCCGAGCACCCCCGTCACCATGGCCTGCCGGTCCACGGCGACGTTCAGCGCCCGCCGGATCGCGAGGTCGCCGGTGACCGGGTGGCCCATCGGCAGCATGACGCCCCGGTAGTCGGCGGTCGGCACCTTGTGCACCCGGTAGCCGCCCCGGCCGTCGAACCCGGAGGCGAGCTTCGGCGCCAGCTCCGCCGCGTCGAACTCGCCGGCCCGCATCCGCTGGGCCCGCACGTTGTCGTCGGCGACGAACGCCACCACCACGCCGGAGTTCGCCGGTTTGCCGTCCCAGTACGTCTCGTTCGCCGCGAGCACGAGCCGGTCACCAGGGGTCCAGGAGGTGAACCGGTACGGGCCGGTGCCGACCGGCTCGCGGTTGAACGCGGCCTTGTTGACGTCCTGCCCGGCGAACGCCTTCGCCGGGACGATCCCCAGCGCCAGCCGTTGCAGGAACGGCGCGTACGCGTACTTCAGGGTGAACACGACTGTCGCCGGGTCGGGCGCGGCGACAGAGGCGAGCATGTCCAGATCGGAGCGCAGCGTCGAGTCGACGCCCGGATCGAGCACCGCCTGGTAGGTGAACACCACGTCCTGGGCGGTCAGTGGGCTGCCGTCGTGGAACAGCACGCCCTCGCGCAGCTTCGCGGTGACCGTCTTCCCGTCCGCCGAGACGGTGGGAAGCTCGCGGGCCAGGGCGGGCACCAGTTCGTTGCGGGCGTCCCGGGCGACCAGCCCGTCGAAGATCAGCGACGCGCCGTCGACGCCGTAGTTGAGCACCGGGTTGAGCGTGTCCGGCTCGCCCGCCGTGGCGACCACCAGCGTCCCGGCGTTGTTCGTTCCGCCGGTCGACGCCGTGGGCGACGAGCAGCCCGCGACGGCGAGCAGGGCGGCGGCGAGCATCGCGGCCACGCGTACGGGCTTGGGCTTGATCGCCACCGGCAACCCCTCGAACTCGTCCTGCGGCAGGGCGGGCGCTCCGGCGAAGAACAGATCATCGCGTGCCCGAGCGCCCGCCCGCTTCTGCCACTATTCGGTAGTTGCCAAGCATATGCAATAGAGGGCCATTGACGGTGTGCGGCCCTCCGAGCGCGACGTCCGCTCGTAAGGCGGCCGCGCGGCGCGCTGAATATGCTCAGAGCATGGAGGACAGCGAGCAGGCGGTGCTGGCCGGGATGTTGCAGGCGGCCGAGGACGCCGCCCCCGTGCAGGCGGTCGAGGCCGTCACCGGCGCCATCGCCACGGCGTTGGACGCGCGCGGCGTCTCGCTGCTGATCGCCGACCTCAGCGGCCGTGCGCTGGTCCGGCTGACCCACCAGCCGGCCGCCGGTGGCCCCGGCCGCCGCCAGGGCGAGGAGTCCGCCGAGATTCTCCCGTTCGACGGCGGGCCCTACGAACAGGCGCTCCGTCAGCAGACTCCCCGGGTCGTCCCCGGCGACGGCACCTGGACCGTCGTGGCACCGGTCACCGACCGCGGAGAGGCCATCGGCCTGCTGGAGATCGACCTGCCCGACGAGCCGGACGAGGACGCGGTGGCCCGGATCGCCCGCGCGGCGCACGCGCTGGCGTTCGTCGTCATCGCCAACCGCCGCCACACCGACCTGTTCGAGTGGGGGCAGCGGACCACCCCGTTCAGCCTCTCCGCCGAGATCCAGCGCCGTCTGCTGCCCGCCTCGTTCACCTGCGAGGGCGGCGCCTTCACCCTCTCCGGCTGGCTGGAGCCCGCCGCCAGCGTCGGCGGGGACACCTTCGACTACAGCCTCGCGCGGAACCTGCTGCACCTCAGCGTCACCGACGCGATGGGCCACGGCGTGGCGAGCGCGCTCACCGCCACCCTCGGCGTGGGCAGCCTGCGCAACACCCGCCGGCGCGGCGGCAGCC
This sequence comes from Micromonospora sp. WMMA1947, assembly GCF_027497355.1. Lineage (NCBI taxonomy): Bacteria > Bacillati > Actinomycetota > Actinomycetes > Micromonosporales > Micromonosporaceae > Micromonospora > Micromonospora sp. WMMA1947. The sequence continues at coordinate 1,397,563 of NZ_CP114909.1, forward strand.
TGATCGCCCAGGCCGAGGAGGCGAACCGGGCCGTCGCGGAGCACGCGAACGTACGCGGCGCGTACGTCACCGCCGTGCTGGGCCGCATCGACCTCACCACCGGCCGCTGTGAGCTGCTGAACGCGGGACACGTCCCACCGCTGCTGGTCCGGGACGGCCGGGTCCTGCCCGTGGAACTGCCCGGCAACTTCCCGCTCGGCATGTTCCCCGGCGAGAGCTACCGCAGCGGAGAGCTGGCTCTGCTGCCCGGCGACCGGCTGGTGGTGGTCACCGACGGCATGCGCGAACGCAACGCCGCCGACCTGGACCTGCCCGGGGAACTGCTGCGCCTCGCCCACCTGCATCCCCGCGAGGCGGTGCGGGCGCTGTCCGACGCGGTGCTGGCAGCCGCCGGGCCGGTCCTCGACGACGACGCCACGCTGCTCGTCATCGACTGGTACGACGGCCACGGGCCACGGCGCAGCACCTCCGGCGCCGACACCGCCCGCGTCAGCTCGGACGAGGAACGCTCAGCGCACCGCCTTGGGTGAGCCGTCCTCGGCCTCCCGTACCGTGCCGAAGAGCGGGATGACGCGGTCCACCGAGGTGATCGAGAAGACGTTGCGGATCGACTGGCGGACGACGGCCAGACCGAGCCAGCCGTCGCGCTCCCGCAGGTTCTTGTAGACGAGCACCAGTGCGCCCAGGCCGCTGGAGTCCACGAACCCGACCCGGGTCAGGTCGACGACCACCGTCCGGGCACCGGTCTCCGCCACCTCGAGCAACCGGTCACGCAACGTCGGTGCGCTGGCCATGTCCAGATCGCCGGCGACCTCGATCACCGGGCCGACACGCCCCTGCCTGGTCGTCACCGAGAACTCCACCACTCCCCCTCAACCGCACCGCCGAGAACATCTCACCCCTGTCCACCGTGCCAGAGATCCGCCCTGATCGCCTGCCGTGGCTGCGCGTCGGCTCAGCGGCCCCGCCGCGAAGTGGTGGAGGACACCTCAGTGCCGATCCGGTCACGCCGTCGTCTCGGTGCCGGTCCGCCGCACCGGCGCGGGGATCCGCAGCTCGGCGGCGGCCCGGCGCTCGGCGAGGCGTACCGCCGGCCGCATGGCCAGGCCGGCGACCACGAACAGCCCGCCGAGCACCAGCCAGCCCGGGGTGCCCCAGCCGAGCAGCAGCGAGGTCAGCAGCGCCGGGCCGAGCATCCGGGCCAACTGCGGCGCCATGGCGAAGAAGCCCTGGTACTGCCCCTGCCGGTCGGGGCGGGCCAGGGTGAAGCCGACCTCCCAGCCGCTGGCCGCCTGCACCATCTCGCCGAACACCTGCACCAGGGCCGCGCCGAGCAGCACCGCCGAGGCCACCCACGCGCCGCCGACCATCCCGGACACCGCGTACGCGCCGCAGGCGACCAGCAGCACCCAGCCGGCATGCCCGCTGGCCCGGGCCGCCGTGCCCGGATCGGTCACCCGGCGGGCCACCCGGACCTGCCACAGCACCACGCACAGCATGTTCACGGTGAGCACGATCGCGCCCATCGACGCCGGGGCGTCGGTCCGCTCCGCGATCCACAGTGGCAGCGCCAGGCTGAGCAGCGGCATGTTCAGGCACATCACCGCGTTCAGCAGCGTGATCAGCGCGTACGGACGGTCGCGCAGCACGGCCAGCCGGCCCGGCTCGGGTCCGGCCGGGACCGGCGCCGCCGCCTCGGGCAGCCGACGCACCAGCAGGGCGGCGGCCAGGAAGCTCGCCGCGTCGAGCGCGAAGGCCGACAGGTACGCCGGGCTGGAGTCCGCCCAGAGCACGAGCGCGCCCAGTCCGGCCCCGGCGGCCAGGCCGGCGTTCGAGACCGACTGCAACCGCGCGCGTACCGCCGTGCGCCGCGCGGGCTCGATCAGCCCGACCAGCAGCGCCTGCCGGCTGGCGGTGAGCCCGGCCTGGCAGACGGCGTAGCCGCAGGCGAGCAGCACGAACAGCGGGAAGGAACGGATCACGAGGAAACCGCCGAGCGCGGCGGCGGTCGCGACCGCGAAGACGCCCGTCATCCGCCGTGCGCCGTAGCGGTCGGCCAACTGGCCGGCGGGCACCCCGGCGAGGATGCCCGTCGACCAGCCCACGGTGAGGGCGATCCCGACCTGCGCCGGGGACAACCCGACCACCCGGATGAAGAACAGCGCCGAACAGGCGTAGAACGCGCCGTCGCCCACCGAGTTGGCGAGCTGCGCCAGGCTCAGCACCCGGACCCGTCGGCCGGTGTCGACATCGGTCATTGCCCGCCCCCGTTCGCCGATCTCCTTCACTCCATCCAAGACCTGCGAATTGGCTCACAGAAGCGCCGATTCCGGGCTGTTTGATTGGGCCAATGTAGTGTCGTCGCGGTGGACGTACACGTCAGCCTGGCCGGGCCCGGCGACCGCGCCACCCGGATCCACAGGCAGTTGCTGGAGGCGGTCCTGGACGGCCGCCTGCGGCCCGGCGACCGACTGCCACCGACCCGCGAGCTGGCCCGGCGGCTCGACGTCTCCCGCAACACGGTCGCCGTCGCCTACGAGCGGCTGGCCGCCGAGGGCCTGCTCACCGCCCGGGTCGGCGCGGGCACGTTCGTCGCCGACGAGCTGGTCGCCCGCGCCCGGCCGCGTCCGGCACCGGCCGGTGGGGTACGCCCCCGCGCGTTCTGGGCGTCCGCCGAGCCGGCCCCCACCGCCGCGCCCCGCCCGGGTCACGACTTCCGGGCCGGCACCCCGGACACCGGGCTGTTCCCGCTGGCCACCTGGCGGCGGCTGGTCGCCGGGGAACTGCGTGGCGCGACGATCCGGGGCGGTTACGCCGACCCGGCCGGGCACGAGGGCCTGCGTACCGCCGTCGCCCGGTACGTGGGGCTCGCCCGCGCGGTACGGGCCGCGCCGGAGGACGTCGTCGTCACCCAGGGCGCGCAGCAGGCGCTGGACCTGATCGCCCGGGTCGTGCTCGAACCGGGCGACCGGGTGGCGGTGGAGGATCCCGGCTATCCCCCTGCTCGGCGGCTGTTCGCCGGCCACGGCGCGCGGGTCGTGCCGGTGCCCGTCGACGACGAGGGGATCGACGTACGTGCGCTGCCCGGGGACGCGCGGCTGGTCTACGTCACCCCGTCCCACCAGTTCCCGCTGGGCGTCCGGATGTCACCGGCCCGGCGGGCGGCACTGCTGGACTGGGCGGCGACCCGGGACGCGGTGGTCGTCGAGGACGACTACGACACCGAGTTCCGCTTCTCGGCGCGCCCGCTGGATCCGCTGCAGACGCTGGACCGGGCCGGGAAGGTGGTGTACGTCGGCACGTTCTCCAAGACCCTGCTGCCCATGCTGCGCCTCGGTTTCCTGGTCGCCCCGGCGTCGCTGCGCCCCGCGCTGCTGGCCGCCCGGCAGCTCACCGACTGGCACGGCGACCACACCACGCAGGCCGCGCTGGCCCGGTTCATCGACTCCGGCGAGCTGCCCCGGCACATCCGCAAGGCGACCCGGGTCTACGCCGAGCGACGCGAGCTGATCGACGCCGCGCTGCGCTCCGACCTCGCCGACTGGCTCGACCCGGTGCCGTCCACAGCCGGCCTGCACCTGTGCGCGCGGCTGCGCCCGGAGGCCGGCGTCGACCTGCCGGCTGTCGTCGCCCGGGCGGCCGAGGTCGGCGTCACGGTACGCGAGATCGCCGGCTACCACGCGGGCCCGCCCGGCCCGGCCGGTCTGGTGCTCGGCTACGGCGCCGTCGCCACCGCCGACGTACCCGAAGGGCTCCGGTTGCTCGCGCGCAGCTTCCGCGGCTGACCGGCGGCGACGCAAATTTCTCCGGATTTCGAGCAACCCCGGGAGCCACACCTGGCGTGACTGTCCCGAACCTGATCGGGGGCTTAACCTTCGGTAACCCCGGGGGTGGGCGCGCCTGAACTACCCTCGCGGCCGTGGACACTGTGGAGATCGATGCGCCTGTCGTCGGCGTGACCGTCTACCCGGACCGCGCCCGGGTCACCCGCCGCGGCCGCGTCCGGCTGACCGCCGGCGACCATCGGGTACGCGTCGCCCCGCTCCCGCTGGGCCTGCGCCGGGACTCGATCCGGGTAGGTGGCCGGGGCGCGGTGACCGTGCTCGGGGTGGACGTGGCCGCGTGGCGGCAGGCCCGCAGCACCGACGCCCAGGTCGTCGAGCTGGAACGGCGACGGCGCGAACTGGCCGACGAGCTGGCCGAGGTCGCTGACACCGACGCGATCGAGGACCAGCGCGGCGAGTTCCTCACCCGGCTGGCCGAACGCGCGGGTGGCACGTACGCCCGGGCACTGGCCGCCGGCGACGCGGCCCCGGCCGACGTCGCGGCCTTCACCGACTCGGTGTCCGGTCAGCTCGCCGAGTCCCGGGCCCGGCGGCGCGGGCTGGCCCGGCGGCGCACCGAGCTGGCGGAGGAACTGGCCGCTGTGGACCGGGAGCTGGACGCGGCGCGCGGCAAGCGGCAACCGGACCGGCTGGCCGCCGAGGTGTCCGTCTCGGTGGACGCCGACGACACCGAGGTGGAGCTGGAGCTGACGTACCTGGTGGACGGCGCCCGCTGGACGCCCTCCTACGACCTGCGGCTGGTCGAGGACACCATGACTGTCACCTGGTTCGGGCTGGTCAGCCAGGGCACCGGGGAGGACTGGCCGGAGTGCGAACTCCAGCTGTCCACCGCGCGGCCGGCGGCGGCGAGCGGCGTACCGGAATTGTCGCCCTGGTATCTCGACCGGCTCCGCCCGGCGCCGCCGATGGGTGTCTCGGCCGCGTCGTTCGACGGCATGGTGCCGCCCCAGGCGCCCGGCGCGGCACCGGCGGGCCGTCCCCGCGCGGCGCGGTCCGCGGCGCCTGCGGTGCGGGAGAGCGTCGCCGAGGTGGAGCAGGGCGTGACCGCGGCGACCTACCGGCCCGCGCGGCCGGTGGCGGTGCCCGCCGACGGCAGCGCGCACCGGGTCACCATCGCGGTGCTGGAGCTGCCGGCCCGGCTGGATCACGTGAGCGCGCCGGTGCGCGCGGCCGAGGCGCACCTGCGGGCCACCGTCCGCAACACGTCGGACCACACGCTGCTGCCCGGCCCGGCGTCGGTCTTCCACGGCGCCGACTTCGTGGCGGCGACGCGGCTGACGACGTGGGCGCCGGGCGAGGAGACGGAGCTGGCGCTCGGGGTGGACGACCGGCTGCGGGTCGAGCGGAAGCTGTCCCGGCGCACCGAGAGCAAGGCCACGCTCGGGTCGACGCGGCGGCGGGAGGTGGAGTACCGGATCACGGTGGCGAACCACACGCCCCGGCCGGCCACCGTCGAGGTGCGGGACCAGCTACCGGTGTCCCGGGACGAGGCGGTGGTGGTACGTGAGACCGCGCTGACGCCGCCGCCCGCCGAGCGTACGGAGCTGGGCGAGCTGACCTGGCGGCTGTCGCTGGCGCCGGGTGAGAGCGGCGAGATCGCGCTGGGCTTCCGGGTGGAGCTGGCGAAGGGCGTCGAGCTGACCGGCTGGCGGGAGTAGCCCCGGCGCGCGTCAGGAAGGGCCCCTTCTTGTGCAGAATGCGTCAAGAAGGGGCCCTTCCTTCGGTCTCAGATGCGGCGACGTCCGTACAGGCCGGCGAAGACGGCGACGCCGATGGCGGCGAAGCCGACCTGGAGCACCAGCTCGATCCAGTCGATGCCGGGGGTGTCGTCGACGCCGAACGCGCCGGCCACCAGCGTGCCGACGAGCGCGGCGACCACACCGATGAGCAGGGTCAGCCAGATCGGGATGTTCTGCTTGCCCGGCACCACCAGGCGCCCGAGCGCACCGATGACGAGGCCGATGATGAGCGCGGTGAAGAAGCCCGTGATCTCCACGAGAGGCGTCCCTTCCCTCAGATGTGTTGACGCCTCGCTGGTTGCCCCGATCAACGACTTACCCAAACCTGGGAGCCGCTTTCGTCACGGAACTGTCATGACCGTCAGTGATCAGTGGTCCGAGGGCTGGCGGCGGCGCGGCGCGCCGGGCGGCTCGTCCCGGTCGATGCGCAGTTCCCGCTCCAGTTCGGCGATGACCATGCGCAGGTCGTCCAGGCGCTGGCTGATCGCGATCCGGTCCACCTCGTCCGGTATCCCGTCGCCGTCTTCGTCGTAGTCCGGCGCCAACCCTTCGGTCATCTCCAGCCGGCGCGCCTCCTCCATCGAGTTGACGATGACGGCGATGAGGATGTTCAGCAGCAGGTTGACCGCGATCATCACGAAGCTGACGTAGTAGAGCAGCGTCCACGGTGACACCTCAAGGCCCTGTTCCAGCAGGTCCGGCAGCGTCTCCAGGGACAGCAGCACGAACAGCGTGACGAGGGATCGGCCGATGTCGCCGTACTGCTCGGGGTAGCGGGTACCGAAGATCAGCCAGCCGGCCATGCCGTACACGTAGAGCGTGACGGCGGCGAGCGCGAGGAACCCGGCCACGCCGGGCAGGCTGCGCCACAGCGCCGTGACGATGGTCCGCAGGCCGGGCGAGAAGCGGACCAGCCGCAGCACCCGGGCGACCCGGATGAACCGCAGCACCCCCGAGTCGCCGTGCAGCCCGGGGATGAAGATGGCAATGGTCACCAGCAGGTCGAAGACGTTCCAGCCGTGCCGGAAGAAGTCCTGCGGACGGCGACCGTACGCGAGCACCCGGATGGTGATCTCCACGACGAAGATCGCCCGGAACGTCCACTCCGTCCACCGCAGCACCGGCCCGGCGGCGCCCAGGTTCGGGTACGTCTCGATGCCCAGCACCACGCCGTTGGCCATGATGAGCACCACGATGGCCACCTCGAACGGCCGGGACGCGACGATCCGGGCACAGTGGCCGGCCAGCCCGCGCTTTCCGTTGCTGGTCCGGCGCCCGCCACGCGGGGCCGGAACCGTGTCCCCGATCAGCGTTCCCCTCCGGCACACGAGAGCCGGACGACGCGCGGACGACAGGGGGTAGCCACCCGGACACTTTAGTGGATCACCGACGGCGAACTGCTCCGGCCAGGGCGCGCCCGGCCCGGCTCAGAGCCAGCCGCGCCGCTTGAACAGCAGGTAGAGCGCGCCGCAGACGGCGAGCATCAGGGCCACCGCGAACAGGTAACCGAACCGCCACTCCAGCTCCGGCATGTGGGTGAAGTTCATCCCGTAGACGGTGCCGATCAGGGTGGGCGCGAACAGGATCGCCGCCCACGCGGAGACCCGTTTGATCTCCTCGTTCTGCTCGAAGCTGGCGGCGGTCAGGCTGCGCATCTCCTCGTTCTGCGCCTGCGACACCAGTGTGGCGTTGACGGTGAGGATGTTCTGGAGCAGGTGCCGGAACCCGTCCACCCGCTCCACCACCTGGGTGAGGTGGTCGGCCACGTCGCGCAGCCGGCGGCGCAGTTCCTCGTCCGTGCCGTACCTGTCGAAGCCGTGCGTGAGCGCGTCGACCACCTTCAGCAGCGGCCGGGCGGCCCGCTGGAACTGGATCACCTCGCGGCTCAGCTCGTAGATGCGGCGGCTGGCGTTCGGGTCGCCGCCGAACACCTCGGTCTCGATCTCGTCGATGTCGTTCTCCAGCCCGGCCACCACCGGCGCGTAGCCGTCGACCACCCGGTCCAGTACGGCGTAGAGCACGGCTTCCGGGCCGAGCGCGAGCACCTCGGGTTCGGCCTCCAGCCACCGCCGTACGCCGGCCAGGTCGGGTGTGCCGCCGTGCCGCACGGTGATCACGAAACCGGGCCCGAGGAACAGGTGCAGCTCGGCGAACTCGACCGCGTCCCGCTCGTCCAGGTAGCGGGCGGCGCGCAGCACCACGAACAGGGTGTCGCCGTAGCGTTCCAGCTTGGGGCGCTGGTGGGCGTTGATCGCGTCCTCGACGGCCAGGTCGGGGAGCTGGAACTCGGCCGCGAGCGTGGCGACCTCCTCCCGGCCCGGCCGGCGCAGCCCGATCCAGGCCATCGCGTCGTCGAGCTGTTGCAGGCAGCGGAACGTGTCGGCGAGGCTCACCGGCGACGCTCGGCGTACGCCGCCGACGTAGACGCCGCTGTCGACCAGTCCGTCGGTTCGCTCCGGCTCGGCCGCGCCCGCGTCGATGGCGTGCTCGTCCAGGCGCCGGCCGAACCCCTCCGAGGACCGGTTGTCCGCCATGCCCCTCCCCCGCTGCTCGGCCGGGTCGCCGAGTCCCCCGCCCGCGCTCGCGCAAACGTCAGGGGCGGTAGCGGTAGCCCATGCCCGGCTCGGTGATCAGATGCCGGGGCCGGGCCGGGTCGTCCTCCAGCTTGCGCCGCAGCTGGGCCATGTACTGCCGCAGGTAGTTCGTCTCGTGGTGGTACTCCGGCCCCCACACGTCGTGCAGCAGCTGGCGCTGGCTGACCAGCTTGCCGGGGTTGCGCAGCAGCTTCTCCAGCATGGCCCACTGGGTGGGGGTGAGCTTGACCTCGACGCCGTCGTCCCGGGTGACGGTCCGGTCGGCCAGGTCGACGGTGTTGCGGCCGATCCGCAGCGCGGGCACGGCGGGCGTGGCCGGGGCGAGCCGCCGGGTCACCGCGCGGATCCGGGCGAGCAGCTCGTCCACCCCGAACGGCTTGGTCACGTAGTCGTCGGCGCCCGCGTCGAGCGCGGACACCTTGTCCTCGCTGCCGGCCCGCCCGGAGAGCACGATGATCGGCACGGCGGTCCAGCCGCGCAGGCCCCGGATGACCTCGGTGCCGTCCAGGTCGGGCAGGCCGAGGTCGAGCACCACCAGATCCGGCGGGTGCGCGGCGGCGGCCTTGAGCGCGGCGGCGCCGCTGTCTGCCACCTCGACGTCGTAGCCCCGGGCGCGCAGGTTGATCCGCAGCGCGCGCAGGATCTGCGGCTCGTCGTCGACGACCAGGATCCGGGTCATTCCCGCTGCCCCTCCGGCTGGCTGGCGGCCGGCAGCCGCAGCACCATGGTGAGACCACCACCGGGGGTGGTCTCCGGGGTGATGCTGCCACCCATCGCCTCGGCGAGCCCACGGGACAGCGCGAGCCCCAGCCCCACCCCGGTCTGGTTGTCCCGGTCGCCGAGGCGCTGGAACGGCAGGAAGACGTGCTCCCACTGGTCCTCCGGGATGCCCGGCCCGGTGTCGATCACCCGCAGCTCGACCTGCCCGGCGTGGGCGCTGGCGGTGATCGTCGGCGGCCTACCGGGCGGGCTGTGCCGCAGCGCGTTCGCCACGATGTTGACCAGCACCCGCTCCAGCAGGCCCGGGTCGGCCAGCGCCGCCGGCAGGTCGGCCGGGATGTCGGTGGTCACCTCGGCCGCCGCCGGGCCCAGTTCGTCGAGCGCCAGGGGTACGGCGTCCTCCAGCCCGATCGCGGTGGCGCTCACGCCCAGCGCGCCGGCCTGCAACCGGCTCATGTCGAGCAGGTTCGCCACCAGCCGGCCCAGCCGGTCCAGCGACTCGTCGGCGGTGGCGAGCAGTTCCTCCCGGTCGTCCGCGTCGAACTCGACGTCGTGGCTGCGCAGGCTGCTCACCGCTGCCTTGGCCGACGCCAGCGGCGTACGCAGGTCGTGGCTGACCGCCGCGAGCAGCGCGGTCCGCATCCGGTCGGCGGCGGCGAGCGGACGGGCGGTGGCGGCCTCCTCGGCCAGCCGCTCCTGGCGCAGCGCGACGGCCGCCTGCGCGGCGAACGCCTCGACCACCCGCCGGTCGGCCGCCTCCAGCCGCCGGCCGGCGAGCACCACGCTGAGCCGGTCGTCGACCGGCACCACGGTCTCGCCCGCGCTCGGGCTGCCGGGCGGCCGCTCACCGACGCTCGCCACCACCCGCCAGGCGTCCGCCTCCCGGGCCCGGGCCGGGCGTCCCCCGGCCTCGTCGGTCAGCTCCAGCACGCTCACCGCGCGCAGCCCGAACGTCTCCCGCAGCCGGTCCAGCAGCGCGGGCAACGGCCGCTCGCCGCGCAGCACGCTGCCCGCGACGGTGGCCAGGGTCTGCGCGTCGGCGGAGGCCCGGGCCGCCTCCCGGGTACGCCGGGCCGCCACGTCGACCACCCAGCTCACCGCGATGGCGACGCCGACGAACACGCCCAGGGCGAGCAGGTTGTCCGCCTCGGCGATGGTGAGCGTCCGGTACGGCGGGGTGAAGAACCAGTTGAGCAGCAGCGAGCCGCCGAGCGCGGCGACCAGCGCGGGCCACAGCCCGCCGACCAGGGCCACGCCCACCACACCGGCGAGGAACAGCAGGATGTCGTTGGTCAGGGTGAGGTCGGGCAGCGTCCGCAGCAGGAGCGTGAGCGCCGGCATGCCGAGCACCGCGAGCGCGTACCCGATCAGCCGACGCCGCCGGGACAGCGCGGCGGGCACCGCCGTGCCCCGGCGCCCGCGCCCCGCCTGCGGGTGGGTGACCAGGTGCACGTCGATCGGGCCGGACAGCGCGGTGGTGGTCACCCCGACGCCCCGGGCGAACACCTGCGCGAACCGGCCCCGGCGGCTCGCGCCGAGCACGAGCTGGGTGGCGTTGACGCCCCGGGCGAAGTCCAGCAGCGCCGCCGGGATGTCGGTGCCGAGCACCTGGTGGTACGTGCCGCCGAGGCTCTCCACCAGCACCCGCTGCCGGGCCAGCTGGGCCGGGTCGGCGCCGGCCAGCCCGTCGCTGCGGGCCACGTGCACGGCGAGCAGGTCGGCGCCCTTGCTGCGGGCGGCGATCCGGGCGGCCCGCCGGATCAGCGTCTCGCCCTCCGGGCCGCCGGTCAGCGCGACCACCACTCGTTCCCGCGCCTCCCAGGTGTCGGAGATGCCCTGCTGGGCCCGGTACGCGTCGAGCTGCTCGTCGACCTTGTCGGCCAGCCAGAGCAGCGCCAGCTCGCGCAGCGCGGTGAGGTTGCCGACCCGGAAGTAGTTGCCGAGCGCGGCGTCGATCTTGTCGGGCCGGTAGATGTTGCCGTGCGCCATCCGGCGGCGCAGCGCCTCCGGCGTCATGTCCACCAGCTCGACCTGCTCGGCGGCCCGGACCACCTGGTCCGGCACGGTTTCCCGCTGGGTGGTGCCGGTGATCTGCGCGACCACGTCGTTCAGTGACTCGAGGTGCTGCACGTTGACGGTGGAGAGCACGCTGATCCCGGCGTCGAGCAGTTCCCGCACGTCCTGCCAGCGCTTGTCGTGGCGGGACCCGGGCACGTTCGTGTGGGCCAGCTCGTCCACCACGACGACCTCGGGCCGCCGGGCCAGCACCGCGTCCAGGTCCATCTCGGTGAACTCGACGCCCCGGTACGTCATCGACCGGCGCGGCACCACCTCCAGGTCGCCGATCATCTCGGCGGTGTGCTGGCGGCCGTGCGTCTCGACCAGGCCGATCACCACGTCGGTGCCGCGCTCGGCCCGGCGCTGGGCCTCCTCGAGCATGGCGTACGTCTTCCCGACGCCCGGAGCGGCACCGAGATAGATCCGCAGTTCACCCCTGCCCACGCACCCCATCCTCCCCGAGTGGAAGGAAGGGCCCCCTGTTAACGCCTCGCGAGGTGGAGGGGGCCCCTCTTAACACTTCCGTCAGCGCGCCGGGAACGCCTCGTCCAGCGCGAGGTTGAGTTCCAGCACGTTCACCGCGGGCTCACCCATGAAGCCCAGCGCCCGGCCGGTGGTGTGCTCGGCGACCAGCCGCCGTACCGCCGCCGGGTCCGCGCCGCGCTCCCGCGCCACCCGGGCCACCTGGATCTGGGCGTACGCCGGGGAGATGTGCGGGTCGAGGCCGCTGCCACTGGCGGTGACCGCGTCGGCCGGCACGGCGGGCCGGGCCGGGGCGTCCCCGCGTACCGGGGTGACGATGCCGCCCTCGGCCACGTAGTCGTGGCCGGGCTGTGCCGCCTCCACCGGTACGCCCTGCCAGGTGGCGACGAACGGTGTCGCGGGCGCGGCCTGGTTGACGCTGACCACGCGGGTGATCGGGCCGGTGAGGCCGTCGGCGCGGAACACGGCGAGCACCGCGCCCACCCCGTCCGGCGTGCAGTACGGGCGCCGCCCGTCGACGCCGTCGAGTTCCCCGACCGCCCTGCTGCGGGCGCAGACCTGGGTGAGCAGGCTCTGCGCCGAGGTCTCCTCGTCGCCGGTGAGCGTGTCCACCACGCTCTCCGGGCCGAGGTTGCCGGCCGCGGTGGCGGTCGGGTCGTAGCCGTCCCCGGCGGCCGACGGGCGGGACTGGAAGTAGCGCGGGACGGGATTGCCGTCCGCGTCGGTGAACGACTGGCCGATCAGCGAGCTGCCGACGGTCCGGTCGCCGACGGTGAGCAGTGAGCCGTCCGCCCTGCCGTCGAGGCCGGGCAGCCGGCCCACGGCGACCAGGGCGAGCGGGTAGACCAGGCCGAGCAGCACGGTGAAGACGAGCACCGCGCGCAGGGCGGCCAGGTGCTGGGAGAGCCAACTGGGAAGGCGCATCACGAGATCCCCGGGACGAACTGGACGAGCAGGTCGATGAGCTTGATGCCGACGAACGGCACCACGATGCCGCCGAGGCCGTAGAGCCACAGGTTGCGGCGCAGCAGCGTCGAGGCGCCGGCCGGGCGGTAGCGCACGCCGCGCAGGGCCAGCGGGATCAACGCCACGATGACTATCGCGTTGAAGACGACGGCGGAGAGGATCGCCGACTCGGGACTGGCCAGGCGCATGATGTTGAGCCGGTCCAGCGACGGGTAGATGCCGGCGAACATGGCCGGGATGATCGCGAAGTACTTCGCGATGTCGTTGGCGATGCTGAACGTCGTCAGCGCACCCCGGGTGATCAGCAACTGCTTGCCGATCTCCACGATCTCGATCAGCTTGGTCGGGTCGGAGTCGAGGTCGACCATGTTGCCGGCCTCCTTCGCGGCCGACGTGCCGGTGTTCATGGCGACGCCGACGTCCGCCTGGGCCAGCGCGGGCGCGTCGTTGGTGCCGTCGCCGGTCATGGCGACGAGCCGGCCGCCCTCCTGCTCCTTCTTGATCAGCGCGAGCTTGTCCTCCGGCGTGGCCTCGGCGAGGAAGTCGTCCACGCCGGCCTCGTCGGCGATCGCCTTCGCGGTACGCGGGTTGTCACCGGTGATCATCACGGTCCGGATGCCCATCCGGCGCATCTCGTCGAAGCGCTCCCGCATCCCGGCCTTCACCACGTCCTTGAGGTGGATGACGCCGAGCGCCCGGGCCGGTTCCCCGGCCACGTGCTCGGCCACCACGAGCGGCGTGCCACCGGTGCCGCTGATCGCGTCGACCAGTTCACCGACCTGCTCGGTCGGGTGGCCGCCGTTGTCGCGTACCCACTTCATCACCGCGGCGGCAGCGCCCTTGCGGACGTGCCGGACGCCGCCGTCGGCGTCGAGGTCGACGCCGCTCATCCGGGTCTGGGCGGTGAACGGTACGAACGTGGCGTGCGGGATCAGGCCGGGCTCGCGCTCGCGCAGCCCGAAGTCGTTCTTCGCGAGCACCACCACCGAACGACCCTCGGGCGTCTCGTCGGCCAGGCTGGACAGTTGCGCCGCGTCGGCGAGCGTGGCCGCGTCCACGCCGGTCACCGGCAGGAACTCGGCGGCCTGCCGGTTGCCGAGCGTGATCGTGCCGGTCTTGTCCAGCAGCAGCGTGTTCACGTCGCCGGCCGCCTCGACCGCCCGGCCGCTCATCGCCAGCACGTTGCGCTGCACGAGCCGGTCCATGCCGGCGATGCCGATCGCGGACAGCAGCGCGCCGATGGTGGTCGGGATGAGACAGACCAGAAGCGACACGAGTACGACGCCGGTGACGCCGGAGTCGGTGATCGCCGCGGTGTCCGGCGCGGCGGCCTGGTATCCCTTGGCGAAGATCGCCATGGGCTGGAGCGTGACGACGGCGAGCAGGAAGATGATCGTCAGCGCGGCCAGCAGGATGTTCAGTGCGATCTCGTTCGGCGTCTTCTGCCGGTTGGCGCCCTCGACCAGCGCGATCATCCGGTCGATGAAACTCTCGCCCGGCTTCTGGGTGATCCGCACGACGATCCGGTCGGAGAGAACCCGGGTGCCGCCGGTGACCGCGCTGCGGTCGCCGCCGGACTCCCGGATCACCGGGGCGGACTCGCCGGTGATCGCCGACTCGTCGACGCTGGCGATGCCCTCGACCACGTCGCCGTCACCCGGGATGACCTGCCCGGCCTCGACCAGGACGACGTCGCCCTGCCGCAGCTGCGGCGCGGGCACCGCCTCGTCCCGGTACGCGTTCGCGGCGGCGCCGGGCGTCCAGCCGACCAGGCGGGTGGCGACGGTGTCCTGCTTGGCCCGGCGCAGCGTGTCGGCCTGCGCCTTGCCGCGCCCCTCGGCGACCGCCTCGGCCAGGTTCGCGAAGATCACGGTGAGCCAGAGCCAGACGGTGATCGCGATCGCGAAGACCGACGGGTCGGCCACCGCGAGCGCGGTGGTGAACAGCGCGCCGATCTCCACGATCAGCATCACCGGGTTGCGCCACAGCGTGCGCGGGTCGAGCTTGCGCAGCGCGTCCGGCAGCGACGCGATCAGCTGGCGCGGGTCGAGCAGCCCGCCGCCGACCCGGTCGTCGCGGCGCCCCGGCGTGCCGGCCAACGGTGTGTCGGCGGTCTGAACAGGTGCGGTCATGTCCTTGTCTCTCATGGTGGTCACAGCCCTTCGGCCAGCGGGCCGAGTGCGAGTGCGGGAAGGAAGGTGAGGGCGACGAGGACCACCGTGACGCCGACGACCATGCCGACGAACAGCGGCCGGTGGGTCGGCAGAGTGCCCTCGGCGGCGGGTGTGGGTTGCTGCCGGGCCAGTGAGCCGGCCAGGGCGAGTACGAAGATGATCGGCAGAAACCGGCCGAGCAGCATGCAGAGCCCGAGTGCGGTGTTCCACCACGGCGTGTTCACGGTGATGCCGGCGAACGCGGAGCCGTTGTTGTTGCTCGCCGAGGTGAACGCGTAGAGCACCTCGGACAACCCGTGCGGCCCGACGTTGAGGCGTGTCGAGTCGTTGCCGGTGGCGAACGCGGCGGCGGTGCCGGCGAGCACCAGCGCCGGGGTGATCAGGAAGTACATCGACGCGAACTTGATCTCGCGCGAGCCGATCTTCTTGCCCAGGTACTCGGGGGTGCGCCCGACCATCAGGCCGGCCACGAACACCGTGATCACCGCGAGGATCAGCAACCCGTACAGGCCGGCGCCGACACCGCCGGGGACGACCTCGCCGAGCATCATGTTGCCCAGCGTCATCATGCCGCCCAGCGCGGTGTACGAGTCGTGGAACGAGTTGACGGCGCCGGTCGAGGTGAGCGTGGTGGCCGCCGCGAACGTGGCCGAGTTCGACACGTCGAAACGCACCTCCTTGCCCTCCAGCGCCGCGCCGACCGCCTGCGGCACCGTGCCGTCGCCGGCCAGCTCGAAGACGTTGGTGAAGGCGACACTGGCGAACGCCAGGATCGCCATCACGGCGACGATCGCGTAGCCCTGCCGCTTCTGCCCCACCATCCGGCCGAAGACCCGGGGCAGGCTGAACGGGATCACCAGGATCAGGAAGATCTCCAGCCAGTTCGTCCAGGCGGTCGGGTTCTCGAACGGGTGGGCGCTGTTGGCGTTGTAGAAGCCGCCGCCGTTGGTACCGAGCTCCTTGATGACCTCCTGGCTCGCCACCGGCCCGCCGGTGACGGTCTGGGTGCCGCCGGTCAGCGTGGTCACGTCGGTGCCGCCGGAGAGGTTCTGCACCACGCCGCCGAGCATCAACACGAGCGCGCCGAGCACCGCGATCGGCAGCAGGATCCGCAGCGTGACCCGGGTCAGGTCGACCCAGAAGTTGCCCAGCTCGCCGGTACGACTGCGGGCGAAGCCCCGGACCAGCGCCACCGCCACGGCGATGCCCACCGCCGCCGAGACGAAGTTCTGCACTGCGAGGCCGGCCATCTGCACCAGGTGGCCCATCGTCGACTCACCCGAGTACCACTGCCAGTTCGTGTTGGTCACGAACGACACTGCGGTGTTCCAGGCGCCGTGCGGCACCACCGGGTCGAAGCCCAGCGACAGCCACAGGTGGTTCTGCAGGCGCTGGAACGCGTACAGGAACAGCAGGGACACGGCCGAGAAGGCCAGCACCGAGCGGGCGTACACGCCCCAGGTCTGCTCGGCGGCCGGGTTGACCCCGACCAGCCGGTAGATGCCCCGCTCGACCCGGGACGACCGGGTTCCGGCGACCACGCGGTACATGTGGTCGCCGAACGGCCGGTGCACGGCGACCAGCACCGCCACCAGCGACAGGACGAAGAGCACTCCCGCTGTCGTCATGTTCATCAGAAGCGCTCCGGGAACAGCAGGGCGGCGACCAGGAACACGCCCAGGCCGATCGCCAGCACCAGGCCGACGGCGTTGACGGCGTTCACAGCTTCTCCACGCCCCTCACCACGAGGGCGAGAGCCGCGAACAGCCCCACCGTCAGCAACACGAACAGCACGTCAGACACGGCTGATCTCTCCTAGCGGAAGTTGTCCTCGCGACCGCCTCCCGGCCGCGCCGGGCAATCACAGCGCCGTATCCGGCGGACGGACAGGGGTCTTGACGCGACCATCACGCGCGGCCACGTTTTCTTGACGCGCTTTTCACGCCGCTCTCCGGGCCGGTGATCCGGGTCACCGGACGGGCCTCGGCACCGATCGACCGGAGGTGGCGGTAACCGGCACCGAGCACCGCGGCGAACCCGATCGCCACCGCCTGGGACCAGGCGTCACCCGAGCCGGTCAGCTCGCCGTAGCGGTGCGCGAGGAACCCGACGAAGACCGCCGCATCCAACGCGGCCACCGCCGCGACCGCGCGCAGGTCGGCCACCACAGCGGCGTACGCCCCGACGACGCCCGCCATCACCAGGACCCGCCCCGGCAGCTCGTCTGGTGCGAACGCCCCGGCCGCCACCAGCGCCGCGCCGACCACCACTGCGGCGCCGGCGGCCACCCGGAATCCGGTGCACCCGTCCGCCCGTTCTCGTCCCATTTCCGCCTCCCGCGTCGGTACGTCCTTCGCAGGCCATACCAGCCGGGCCGGGTGCGCACGGTCGACTGCTTTGACGGATCCGGTACGGGCGGGCCGGGGCTTTTCACGCCGCCTTCACGCAGCGTCCGGCGCGGGGCCGTCACGAGCCGGTCCGCCGCCTACGCTGGCCCGGTGACCACCGAACTGACCCTGCTGTCGGACGTGGTCTGCCGAGGGGTGCCGGTGGGCGGCGCACGGCTGCGCGGGCTGCTGGCGCTCCTGGCCGGCCGGCTCGGGTCCGGCTGCGGCACCGGCGCGCTCGTCGATGCGCTCTGGCCGGACGACCCGCCCCGGCATCCGGTCAAGGCGTTGCAGATCCTGGTCTCCCGGGCCCGCGCCGAGCTGGGCGCCGACCTGATCGTCCGGACCGCCACCGGTTACCGGCTGGCGCTCACCGACGCGCAGGTGGACGCGGCGGCAGTGCTGCGGCACGCCGCGGCGGCGGCCCGGCACGCCCGCGCGGGTGCGCACGCGGAAGCCCTCGCCGAGGCGGAGGCGGGCCTGGGGAACTGGTCCGGGCCGCCGGCCGACGACCCGGGCGAGGGCGATCCACTCACCGCGTTGCGTGCGGAGAGGGCGGCCACGCACCGGGAACTGTCCCGGGCGCGGGCGCTCGCGTTGTCCCGGCTCGGACGGTCCGCGGAGGCGCTGCCCGGGCTCGCCGCGCTGGCCGCCGGGGGTCCGCACGACGAGGAACTGCTGGCCGAGCTGCTCCGCTGCGAGGCAGCGGTGACGAGCCGGTCGGCGGCGCTGAACCGGTACGAGGACTACCGCCGCTCGCTCCGCGACGAGCTGGGCGCCGAGCCGGGAGCGGCGCTGCGCGAGCTGCACCGGGAACTGCTCGACGGGGAGAGCCGGGTGGCCCGGCCCGGCATCCCGTACGAGCCGAACCCGCTGCTGGGCCGCGAGGGCGACCTGGCCTCGGTGGAGTCCCTGCTGGCCGGTTCCCGGGTGGTCTCCGTCGTCGGCCCGGGCGGGCTGGGCAAGACCCGGCTCGCGTACGCCGTGGCCCGGCGCGCACCGCAGCGCAGCGTACGTCTGGTGGCGCTCGGCGCGGTCGCCGTCGACGGCGACGTGTCGGAGGCGGTCG
Organism: Micromonospora sp. WMMA1947; assembly: GCF_027497355.1. Classification (NCBI taxonomy): domain Bacteria; kingdom Bacillati; phylum Actinomycetota; class Actinomycetes; order Micromonosporales; family Micromonosporaceae; genus Micromonospora; species Micromonospora sp. WMMA1947. The sequence goes on from NZ_CP114909.1 coordinate 1,415,598, forward strand.
CCGCGGCGCTGGGGGTGGGCGAGCCGGTGGCCGGGCCGGTCGGCGCGCTGCCGGTGCCCGCCGACCCGGTCGCCGCGATCGTGGCGGCGCTCGGACCGGGGCCGGTGCTGCTGGTGCTGGACAACTGCGAGCAGGTGGTCCGGGGCGTCGCCGAGCTGGTGGCGGCGCTGCTGGCGGCGACCCGGGAGCTGCGGGTGCTGACCACCAGCCGTACCCCGCTGGGATTGACCTCGGAGGCGGTGCACGCGCTGCCCGAACTGCCGCTGGACACGGCGGTGCAGCTGTTCACGCAGCGGGCCCGCGCCGCCCGGCCGGGCGTTGTGCTGCCCGCCGACCAGGTGGCCGAGGTGTGCCGGCATCTGGACGGGATGCCGCTGGCGATCGAGCTGGCCGCAGCCCGGGTGCGGGCGATGAGCGTGCCGGAGCTGGCCCGCCGCCTCGACGACCGGTTCGGGCTGCTGCGTGGCGGCCCCCGGGACGCGCCACCACGCCACCACACGCTGCACGCGGTGGTCGACTGGAGCTGGAACCTGCTGCGGCAGGAAGGGCGGGCGGCGTTGCGGGCGCTGTCGGTGTTCCCGGACGGGTTCAGCACGGAGGCGGCGGACCGGGTGCTCGGCGAGGACGCGCTGCCGGTGCTGGAACATCTCGTCGACCAGTCACTGCTGCGAGTGGAGGAGACGCCCGACGCGATCCGGTTCCGGATGCTGGAGACGGTGCGGGAGTTCGGCGCCGCCCGCCGCGCCGAGGCCGGCGAGGACGAGCGGGTGGTGGCGGCGTTCCTCGCCTGGGCCCGCGAGTTCGGCCTCGGGCACCACGAGGCGCTGCTTGGCGCCGAGCCGTTCACCACGGTCGCGACGGTCCGCGCCGAGCAGGACAACCTGGTCGCCGCGCTGCGCCTGGCAGTGGCCCGGTCCGACGCGCCGACGGTGGCGGGTGTCGCCGCCGCGCTGGCCGCCGTGTGGACGCTGGACACCAGCTACACCCGGATGCTCGCGCTGGTCGCCGACACCGACTTCCTGCTGTCCCACTACCGTCCGGCGCCGGAGTTCGTGGCGCCGGTCCGTACCGTCGCCGTGCTCGGCGTGGCGCACAACCTCATGATCGCCGGGCGTCGCTCGACCCGCTCGCTGGTCGTGCTGCGCCGCCTGCCGCCACCCCCGCCGGACACGGTCGCCGGTGCGATGGCGGTGGTACTGGGCGCGCTCCCCGAGATCGGCGCCGACCCGGCCGTGCTCACCGTGCTGCGCGCGCACCGCGAACCGCTTGTCGTCGCGATGGCGAACGCCCTGGCCAGCTACCTGCTGGAACAGGCCGGCCGGCCCGACGACGCGCTCGACGCGGCCCGGCGGATGCTCGACGCGGTGGCGCACCGGCCGCTGCGGTGGCTCCTGGTGCTCGCCCACTCCCGGGTCGGCGAACTCTGCATGCAGGCCGAACGCTCGGCGGAGGCCCGGGACAACCTGACCGCCGCGCTGGACCTGCTGGCCGACTCCGGCCCGTGGTGGGACCGCCTCCAGATCCGCTGGAGCCTGGTGCTGGTCAACCTGGCGCTGGGCGAGGTCGACGAGGCGGAACGCTGGCTGCGGCTGGCCACCACCGATGCCTGCGACAGTCGGTACGACGCCGTGCCGGTGCCGGACGACCAGTACGGCATGCGGGCGTACGAGCGCGGCATCCGGGCCGAGTTCGCGCTGGCCCGGGGCGATGTCGAGGCCGGACTGGCCGGCTGGCGGGAGGCGCTGGACGGGCTGCGTCAACCGTCGGATCCGCTCGTCTGGTCCGGCCCGCCCGGCGACGCGCCGTGGCATCTGGAGATCCGGGCGGCTGCCCTGGCCGCGCACGCCCGGTACGGCCGGCTGGACCTGGTGCCGGGGCTCGCCGAGACGTTGCGCCGCCGGAGCGTGACCCTGCTGGCCGACCCGATCACCGACCCGCCCGGTTTTCTCGTGCAGCTGCCGCTCCACGGGTCGCTGCTGCTCGCCCTCGCCCTGGTCGAACTGGACCGGTCGGGCGATACCGGCGACGGAGCCGCCGGCGCCCGGCTGGTCGCGCTCGCCGAACGCTTCGGCTACCTGCGCAACTTCCAGCCCACCATGTCCTCGGCGGCGGCCCTCCGCGCGGCGCGCGACGCGGACGCGGCGGCGTACGACGCGGCCAGCGCGTCGTACGCCGCTCTCGACCACGACGAGCTGCGGCTCGCCGCCGTGGCGGAACTCAGCGGGAGGGATCCCGGTCGTACAGCCGGCGCGCCCACAGGTAACCGAGCAGGCTGATCCCGGCGCACCACGCCACCGCCACGAGCGCGTCACCGCCGTCGACCGGGCCGGCCAGGAGCAGGCCGCGCAACGTCTCCATGATCGGGGTGAACGGCTGGTGCTCGGCGAACCAGCCGAGCCACCCGGGCATCGAGCCGGTCGGCACGAACCCGCTGCCCAGGAACGGCAGCAGCAGCAACGGCATGGGCAGGTTGCTGGCGCTCTCCACGCTCTTGGACACCATGCCCAGCGCCACCGACAGCCAGGTGATCGCGAACGCGGTCAGGGTGAGCAGCCCGACGGCGGCGAGCCACTGCGCCGGGGAGGCGTCCGGCCGGAATCCGACCAGCAGCGCCACACCGACCACCACCGCCAGGCCGAGCAGCGTCTGCGTCACCGCGCCGACGACGTGGCCGGTGAGGACCGCCGCGCGGGCGATGGACATGGTGCGGAACCGCGCCACGATGCCCTCGGTCATGTCCATGGCCACCGCGATCGCGGTGCCCTGCGCCGCGCCGGCCATGGCGAGCAGCAGGATGCCGGGAGTCACGTAGTCGGCGTACGCGGACCGGCCCCCGGCCACGTCGCCGAGTCCGTTGCCGAGCGTGCCGCCGAAGACGTAGACGAACAGCAGCAGAAAGATCACCGGCAGGGCGATCACCACGACGGTCAACGACGGGTAGCGCACCGCGTGCTTCAGGTTGCGGCGCAGCATGGTCGCCGAGTCGCCGACGGTGTGGGCGAGCGTGCTCATGCGGTCACCTTCTCCTCGGTCGGGTGGCCGGTGAGGGCCAGGAAGACGTCGTCCAGGTCGGGGGTGTGCAGGCTCAACGAATCGACAGCGACACCGGCGGCGTCGAGCCGGTCGAGGAACCCCCGCACTCCGCTGACGCTCCCGTCGCCCGGCACCCGCAGGGTGAGGTCGTCGTCGTGCCGGGTGGCCGCCGGGAACAGCCCGGCCGCCGCGGCCAGGTGCGCCGCGTCGGTGAAGTGCAGGCGTACGTGGCCGCCGGGCACCATCCGCTTCAGCTCGGCCGGGCTGCCCTCGGCGACCAGCCGACCGCCGTCGAGCAGCGCGACCCGATCGGCCAGGTGGTCGGCCTCCTCCAGGTACTGGGTGGTGAGGAAGACGGTGGCGCCCTCGGCCACCAGCTCACGGACGATCTGCCACATGGCCCGGCGGCTGCGCGGGTCCAGGCCGGTCGTCGGCTCGTCCAGGAAGATCAGCCGGGGGCGGCCAACGAGCGTCATCGCCAGGTCCAGCCGGCGCTTCATCCCGCCCGAGTATGTCGCCACCGGCTTGCCCGCCGCCTCGGTCAGGTCGAAGCGGGCCAGCAGGTCGTCCACCACCCGCCGTCCCTCGGTCCGGCCCAGGTGCCGCAGGTCGGTCATCAGCCGCAGGTTCTCCGCGCCGGTGAGCAGCGCGTCGACGGCGGAGAACTGGCCGGTCACGCCGATCGCGGCGCGTACCCGGTCCGGTGCGGCGGTCAGGTCGTGGCCGGCGATCCGGACGGTGCCGGCGTCGGGGCGGATGAGCGTGGAGAGGATCTGCACGGTGGTGGTCTTGCCGGCGCCGTTCGGGCCGAGCAGGGCGAACACGGTGGCCTCGGGTACGCGCAGGTCGACGCCGTCGAGCACCACCTGTCTCCGGTACGCCTTGCGCAGCCCGGACACCTCGACCATCGCGCCGGGAGAGTTCGTCGTCGTCATGCCCGCAACCGTGGCGGCCGGCGGGATCAGCGTGGTTTCACGACGGTTTCACGCCCTGCGACGAGGGGTGGAACTCAACGGGCGGCGGCGCGGGAGACGAGCGCCTCGGCGACCTCGCGCAGCTTACGGTTGGAGTCCTGGGAGAGCTTGGCGAGCAGCGTGAACGCCTCGTCGGCCGAGCAGCGCCGCTGCCCCATGATGATCCCCTTGGCCTGCTCGATCACGGCCCGGCTGCGCATCGCCTCCTGCATCTGCCGGGCCAGCGTCGCGGTGCTCTCGTAGAGGTGCGTGTTGGCGAGCGCCACCGCCGCGTACGCGGCGAACTCCTCGGCCAGCTCTATCGACGCCTTGTCGAACGCGTGCGGCACGCCGCCGTAGACGTTGAGTGCCCCGGTGACCGCCTCCTGGATCGGCAGGCCGATCGACAGCGAACTCTCCACGCCCGAGGCCCGGGCCCGCGCCGCCCAGCCCGGCCAGCGCGGCTCGTCGGTCAGGTCGGGCAGGGAGACGCTCACCGCGCTGACCGAGGCGTCCAGGCAGGGGCCGTCGTCGTGCTCGTACTGCCACTCGTCGAGACTGCGCGCCAGGTCACTGGTGTAGGCGATCGCCCGGTTCGCCCCGGCCCGCACCAGGGAGACGGACACGTGCACGCTGCCCGGGACGGCCCGGTTGGCCAGTTCGGCGACGCGTGCCAGGACGTCGTCGAGCGCCACCTCGTCGAGCCGGATCCGGCTCAGCTCCGCGAGGGCTTCGCCGGGCTCGATGCGGGGGGCTTCCATGCTCTCGTCCTGTCCTGGTGAAGGTCATCGGCAGTGGTCGTTCCGATGACGGTACCCGGGACGGACCCGTACGAACGCCTCCCACGCTGCGATGTCCACCCGCTCGGCGTATCTTCGGATACGGGTCAAGACATGCGCCCTCCTGCTCCCGGCGAGTGCCGCCGGGAGCCTCCTCGGACGTTGAGGTGGGGGTGCCGTGTCCGACGAACAGCCGATCATGTGGCTGAGCTGCCACGCGGGCACGGACGTGACTCAGGTCTCGGTGGCCGGCGAGGTGGACCTCAGCAACGCGCATCTGCTCACCGAACTCGTGGAGACGGCCGTCGCGGCGCCCGCCCCGCTCGTGGTGATCGACCTCGCGGAGGTCAGCTTCTTCGGCGCGTACGGCACGAACGCGCTGGTGCTGGCGCATCGGATGCTCACCCGGCACGGCCGGCGGCTGATCCTGCACCGCCCCTCCCCGGTGGTCCGGCGCGTCCTCGCCGTCACCGGCACGCTCGGCGCGTTCGAGGTCGTCGATCGCCCGGCGCTACCGGCCGCCGGCCACGCGTCGGCACGTCCCGTCGTACCGGCCCGTTCCGGGTCGTAGAGTTGTACCGGTAGTCGACGTCCCGTCCGGGGCGTCACGAACGAGCGTCAAGAAGCGGCGCGGTCCCGATCTCCGTCAGGAATCGGGACGCCGGTCCGTCACCACGGGCCGATCCCCACCACCAGCCGTCGCGCCCCTCGTGGGCCGGCGGCGTCGCTTCGCACAAGGACGTCACCGCTCATGCCGCAGGACCACCCCGACCTCGCCGCAGCCTTGATCAGGCTCGGCCGGATCAAGTACGACGAGGTCGACCTCGACGTGGTGTTGTCGACCATCGCCCAGGTCGCCAAGGACACCCTGCCCGGTACCGCCGAGGTCTCGGTCACCCTGGTCCAGGGCACGCAGGCGCACACCGCCGCGTACACCGGTGAGCTCGCGCTGACGCTCGACGAGTGGCAGTACGCGCAGGGCCGTGGCCCGTGCCTGGACGCGGCCACCACCGGCACCGCCATGCTGGTGCCGGACATGGCGGCGGAGAGTCGCTGGCCGGAGTGGGCAGCACGCGCCCACGAGGCGGGTGCCGCCAGCTCGCTGTCCATCGGCCTGCCCATCCAGGAGGCCGTGGTCGGCGCGCTGAACATCTACGGCGCGTCGCCCGGCGTCCTCGACGAGCAGGTCGAGGACGCGCAGACGCTGGCCGGGTACGCGGCGATCGCGCTGGCGAACGTCCACCTCTACGAGAGCACGGCGACGCTGGCGCAGCAGATGCAGGAGGCGATGCAGAGCCGGGCCGTGATCGAGCAGGCGAAGGGCATCATCATGGGGCAGCGGCGCTGCTCGGCCGACGAGGCGTTCGCCATCCTGGCCCGGGTGTCGCAGGACTCCAACCGCAAGCTGCGCGAGGTCGCCGAGTCACTCGTCGATCGCGCGGTGCACGGACCCCGTGACTGAGCGTGAGGTCAGCGCGGCATCTCGCGCCAGCCGGAGCCGCTCGCGCGCCACGCCCCGGCCAGGATCGTCGCTGAGCCGCGACTCGGGCACTGCTGAATCTTCGACCGGCCGCTCGCCCCGCCGATCTGCGCCTGGACCTGCCACTGGCTTCCGTCGGTGCGGATGTAGACGTCGCGCCGTCCGCGAGGGTTGCTGACGCCGTTCCACCAGTGTTCCTCGACCACCATGCGGTGACCGTACCCCAGGAGACCCGGACCGGCCCAGACCGGAATTCCGTTGCTCCGCGTCACCGGGCGGCGGCACGCTCCACTGATGACCTCACCAGACCTGCCGCGACAGTTCACCATCCGCGAAGGCGAGCTGCGCATCCTCAACCCGTTCGACAACGTCAAGCTGGCCACACTGGGCCGGGCGATCCGGTTGCGCTCCGGCGACGAGCTGCTCGACCTGTGCAGCGGCAAGGGCGAACTGCTCTGCACCTGGGCCCGGGACCACGGGATCACCGGCACCGGGGTCGACATCAGCACCGCCTTCACCGCCGCCGCCCGGGAACGCGCCGCCGAACTCGGCGTGACCGAGCGGGTACGGTTCGTGCACGGCGACGCCGCCGCGTACACCCCGGAGCGGCCGGTCGACGTGGCCGCCTGCGTCGGCGCGACCTGGATCGGCGGCGGGGTGCCCGGGACGCTGGAGCTGCTCGACCGGGCGTTGCGGCCGGGTGGCATGGCGCTCGTCGGCGAGCCCTACTGGCGGCGTGACCCGCCGGACGACGAGGCGGTCACCGGCTCGCACGCCGGGTCCCGCGACGAGTTCACCGACCTGCCCGGCCTGGTCGCGTCGTTCGGCGAGTGCGGCTGGGACCTGGTCGAGATGGTCCTCGCCGACCAGGACAGCTGGGACCGGTACGCCGCCGCGCACTGGCTGAACCTGCGCCGATGGCTGGACGCCAACCCGGACGACGAACTGGCCCCGGAACTGCGGCGGGAACTGACCGAGGATCCGCTGCGATACGTCCGTTTCCAGCGCGAGTACATGGGGTGGGGCGTCTTCGCGCTGCTGCGGCGCTGACCTGCTTAACGAACGGCTACGCAGGGTAAAGCCAGATCATGGGACAGTTGCGCACCTCGCCGCCGCCGCCACAGGCCACCGAGCTGGAGCGGTGGGTGCTGGACAGTCCCGAGGATCTGCGCGGCCTGCGCGCGTCGCTGCGCGAGGCGCTGAACCGGCACGGCCTGGTGCAGGGTGAGGACCTGGACGAGGTGCCGCACCTGGTCGTGCTGGTCGCCACCGAGCTGGCGAGCAACGCGCTGCGGCACGGTCGCCCGCCCACCATCATCACGCTGCTCGCCACCGACGACCGGTTCCTGCTCGACGTGGCCGACCACGACGTCAGCACCGTGCCGGAGCTGACCGACATCAGCCCGACGGACTCGGGCGGGCGGGGCCTGTTCCTGGCTCAGTCGGTCTCGCTCGACGTGGGCTGGTACGCCACCGAGAAGACCAAGAACATCTGGGCCTCGTTCTCCCGGTGACGGCCCGGCCGGGCCGACGGGTCGGCCCGGCCACCGGCCCGCTCAGCGGTCCCCGGCCGGGATCGGGTCGTCGTACTGGCCGGGCGGCCCGGACAGCGGTTCGCCGTCCACCAACGGCCACGCGTTCGGGGTACAGCCGTGCAGGCCGAGCGTCTGCTGCACCATCACCGGTGCCGGGCCGCCGGCCCGGGGGCAGCGCTCGTGGCCGCGACCCAGCCGGTGGCCGACCTCGTGGTTGAGCAGGTACTGCCGGTATAGGTCGAGATCTTTGACGTGCGGCACCCCGTACGCCCAGCGGGCCACGTTGATCACCACTTGGTCGCCGTTGCGGCAGGACGTGTAGCGGTCGCTCGGGTCGCCGCAGAGACGCCCCCGGGTGACCGGCGTGGTGAGCAGCACGGTGAAGTCGGCCCGGTCGTCGCGGCCCACCCGTTGCAGCCGCCACCGGCCGTCGCCGGTCCAGCCCCGCCGGTCGGCGAGGGTGGCGGCGACGTCCCGGGCGAACCGCTCCACGTCCACGTTGCGGATGCCGTCCTCGACCGCGACCCGGTAGCGCAGCAGCTCACCGGAGCGGCCGGCGACCGCGCCGACCGTGTCGGCGGTCCGGAACGTGCCGGCGCCGCGTGCCGGGTAGCCGATGCCGGGGGCCACCCGGCCGGCCGCCGGGACCGGCGCCGGCGCGGCAGTCGGTGTGGGTCGGGCGTCCGGTTCGGGCGCGCTCGGTGCCGCCGCCGGCACGGTCCGCCGCACGTCGATGCGGTCCAGCAGGTCCGGGTGCCGGGCGGCGTACCCGCCTGCGGCGAGCGCGGCCCCGACCAGGACCACCGCCAGGAGCCGCGGTGATCGCGACCTCCGCCGTCGCCGGTGCAGCCCTCCGTCATGCCCGCCCACGTGATCTCCGTCCGTCGCGCCGCCCCGCTCCGGGCAGGAGTACGGACGCCGGGCACGGACGGTTGAACGGGCGGGCCGGGTACCGTCGGTGCCGGGGTGGGCGACCTGCCGCCTGTCGGAGTCCAGGGAGAGCCACCCGTGTCACCAGCCGAGCGACTGCTCGACGCCGCCGTCGCGACCGCGCGCGGCACCGACGTACGCGCTGCCGAGCGGGCCCTCGACGGGCTCGTGGTGGCCGACGGCGCGGCGGTGGACGCGGCGCTGCTCGCCCGGCTCACGCGGGACGTGGGCCGGCTCTGGCCGCGTGGCTGGCAGCCCGCCGACCTGGACCGGCTCGCCATCCGGCGGCTCACGCCGCGTGGCGCCCGGCTGCTGCGCGACGCGATGGCCGCGCAGCGACGCACGCTGCCCCCGCCGGTCCCGGCCTGGTTCGACGAGCAGCTCACCGAGACCGGCGCCCGCTGGGACGACGACGCGGGCTGGCTGGACCGGCGCGCCGACGGCGACCGGATCACCACGTTGCGGGACGCGGTCGACGCGGTCGTCCTGGTGGCGGGGCTGCCGCCGATCGCGGCGCTGCGGCCGCCACCCGGCTCGGCCGGCACCGCACTAGCGGCCGCGACACCGAGCGGTTCCCGGATGCTCGACCGGGTACGCGCGCTGCTCGCCAAGGCCGAGTCGACCGGCTACCCGGCCGAGGCCGAGGCGTTCACCGCGAAGGCGCAGGAGCTGATGGCCCGGCACAGCATCGACGTGGCGCTGCTCGACGCCGGGGCCGAACGTTCCGGCGGCCCGGGTGGGGTACGGATCGGCGTCGACGCCCCGTACGCGGCCGCGAAGGCGCTGCTGATCCAGGAGGTGGCGGCGGCCAACCGGTGCGAGTCGGTCTGGTCCGACGACCTCGGTTTCGCCACCGTGCTCGGCTTCCCGGCCGACCTGGCGGCGGTCGAACTGCTGCACACCTCGCTGCTCGTGCAGGCCACCGCCGCGATGCTGCGCGGCCGGGGCGAGCGCGGCAAGGCCGGCGGGCGGCGTACCAAGGGCTACGACGAGTCGTTCCTCAACGCGTTCGCGCTGCGCATCGGCGACCGGCTGCGGGAGGCGAGCGCGGCGGCGGCCGAGGAGTTGGCCGACGACCGGCTGCTGCCGGTGCTCGCGGCCCGCTCCGACGCCGTCCGGGAACGCGTCGACCAGCTCTTTCCCGGCACCACCCGGCACCGCCTCCAGGTGCGTGACGAGCAGGGCTGGGTCTCCGGGACCAGCGCGGCCGACCGCGCCTCGCTCGACCCGGGCCGCCCGGCACGCCGTCCGGTACGCGGTGGTCGCTGACTTTCCCGGGTGATGATGTCGGATCGGGCGGACCGGCTCCGACCCGTCTGCGAGGCGCCACCGCCGGTGGCCCGCATCCGAGGAGTACACCGTGAAGTACATGCTGCTGATCTGGAACCGGCCCGGCTTCGTGGAGGAGCTGACCGAGGCGGAACGCACCGCGATCTTCGGTGAGGTCGACGAGATCATGAAGGAGCTGACCGAGTCCGGCGAACTGGTCGGCGGCGAGGCGCTGGCCCACCCCTCGCAGACCCGCACGGCCCGCCCGGCGGCCGGTGGCGGCACCGAGGTCACCGACGGGCCGTTCATGGAGAGCAAGGAGCAGTTCGCCGGCTACCTGACCGTCGACTGCGAGACCCCGGAGCGGGCCGCCGAGATCGCCGCGCGCTGGCCGGACGTACGGCACGGTTTCGGGGTGCTGGAGGTGCGGGCGGTGATGGAGCAGGCCGGGACGGAGATGTGACAGCACCTGTGGTCGAGGACCTGCTGCGTACGCTCGCGCCGCAGGTCCTCGGCGTGCTCGTGCGCCGGTACGGCCAGTTCTACGCCTGCGAGGACGCCGTGCAGGAGGCGCTGCTCGCCGCCGCCGTGCAGTGGCCGGAACAGGGCCTGCCCGACCACCCCCGCTCCTGGCTGGTCACCGTCGCGACGCGGCGGCTCACCGACGAGTGGCGCAGCGAGCACGCCCGCCGGGCACGCGAGGTCGCGGTGGCGGTGCGGCAACCCGCGTACGCCACTGTCGCCCCGCCCGCCGACGAGGAGCCGCCGAGCGGGGACGACACGCTGAAGCTGCTGTTCCTCTGCTGCCATCCGGTGTTGCCGGTGAGCGGGCAGGTGGCGCTCACGCTGCGCGCCGTGGGTGGGTTGAGCACCGCCGAGATCGCCCGCGCGTACCTGGTGCCGGAGGCGACGATGAGCCAGCGGATCCGCCGGGCGAAGCAGCGGATCGAGGCGGCCGGCGCGCGATTCACGCTTCCGTCACCGGCCGACCGCGACGAGCGGCTGAGCGCGGTGCTGCGCGTGCTCTACCTGATCTTCAACGAGGGCTACACCGCGTCCAGCGGCGAGGCGCTGCACCGGGCCGAGCTGACCGGGGAGGCGATCCGGCTGACCCGGGAGCTGCGCCGGCTGCTCCCGGACGACGGCGAGGTGGCCGGGTTGCTGGCGCTGATGCTGCTCACCGACGCCCACCGGGCCGCCCGTACCGGGCCGGTGGGCGAACTGGTGCCGTTGGCGGAGCAGGACCGCACCCGCTGGGACCGGGACGCGATCGCCGAGGGGGCGGCGCTGGTGACCGAAGCGCTCACCTGGTCGGCGCCGGGGCCGTACCAGGTGCAGGCGGCGATCGCCGCGGTGCACGCGGAGGCACCCACCGCCGAGGACACCGACTGGCGGCAGATCGTCGCGCTCTACCGGGTGCTGGCGCGGGTCGCGCCGAACCCGATGGTCACGCTCAACCAGGCCGTCGCGGTGGCAATGGTGGACGGCCCACGCGCGGGGCTGGCGCTGCTGGCCACGCTCGACGCCGACGACCGGACCGCGGGCCACCACCGGCTCGCCGCCGTCCGCGCGCACCTGCTCGACCTGGCCGGTGATCGTGCCGGGGCCCGGGTCGCGTACCTGGCCGCCGCGCGGGCCACCACGAGCCTGCCGGAGCGGCGTTATCTGGAGGTGCGCGCGGCGCGCCTGGCCGACAGGTGAGTCCCGTGCGGATCGGCTCGGGTCAGAACAACCGTCCCCGGTACGGATGCGGCCGCCCCCACCGCTCCTCCCACTGGAGCAGCTCCGCCTGCCACCGCGGCAGGTCGGGCCGGTACTCGCGAATCAGTTCGCGGTTCTCCGGGCGGTCGACCAGGAACCGCCAGTAGGACTCGACCGCCTCCCGGGTCTCGTCCAACGAGTAGCGACCCCGCTCGTCCGCGACCCACTCGTTGACGAACTCGACCCCGTCGGGCGAGAAGCCGACCTCGTACTTGTCGCTGTCCCACGCCTCGTCGAGCGGACGGCCGTTCGCCACGTCGTCGATCATCTGAAGGGCGTCCAGGCAGGCCGAGTAGGAGACGGAGATGTCGGTGATCAGCCAGGCGCCGAGAGCCCGATAGCGCTGATCGGCCACGTTGAACAGCGGGAGCCGGAACTCATCGACGGAGAAACTGATGAACGCCAACGGAAGTCCTCCGGATCATGGGATGACGACCGGCCATCCGTGGGTGAAGCCGCCCGAGCCATTGTAGAAACCCTCGATCACCAGGCCCTTGTGAGTGCCGCGCCACATGCTGGTGCCGGGCACCGGCTTCGCGTTCTGGAAGGCACCGGTGATGGCGTTGTCGACCTGGGCCGGCGTCCAGTCGTCGGGGAAGAAGGAGCTTTCGCCGCCGTTGCCCTTCTTCGGCTTCCAGGCCCCGTGCGGAGGGTTCAGCGTCGGATCGAAGAACTCGGGTTTGGCGGTGTAGGCGCCGGTCTTGGGGTCCTTGACGACGCTGCCGGGCTGGAGCCGCCGGCCGGGAAAGTCCTCACCGCCGGGCCGGTAGTGGTAGCCCGACCCCTTGGGCATGCCCGGCTTCACGTGGCCGCCCATCACGTGCTCGGTGAAGTGCGGGTTCATCCGGTCGGGCCGGTTACGCGTCTTCGTGCGCTTGAGAAAGCGCAACGCGGCCCGCATCAACCGGCCGCCTGCTTTGCCCCCGCCCATGTCACCTCACCCGTCGACGAGTTTCCAGAGGGCTTCCTGGACGAGGTTGCCGACGATGGTCCGGGCCAGCGCATGGAAGATCGGGATCTCCAGCAGCGAGGCGCCGAACGTGACCGCCGCGGTGGCGATGGCCTGCGCGATCTGGATGGCGAGGACGACCAGTTGCACGATGACGGCGACCTTCAGGGCGAGCACGATCGCGCCGCAGATGATCAGGCCGGTGCCGGTCAGTACGGCGGCGGTGACGCCGTCGCGCAGGCTGTCGGCCGGGCTGTCCTCCTTGTTCCACCAGGTCTGGAACGCGGTGATGTCCTGGCCGGTGTGCTGGGTCCAGACCGTAGCGGCGCCGGTGTTCGCCTCGCTCACCACGCCGGAGAGGGTGTCGGAGAACCGGATCCAGGCATTGCCCATCTCGAACAGCTTGGTCTCGTCCGCCTCGGGCCAGGTGTAGCCGAGGACGCCGAGCAGCGAGCGCAGCTCGCCGGGGAGTTCCATGCCCATGCTCAGCCTCCCAGCATCCGGCGCAGGCCGTCGAGGTTGCTGGTGATGGCCGCTTCCGTCTCGGCATAGCGGACGGCCATCTTGCCGAGGTCGGCGCCGGCGGAGGCGATCTCGGTGAGCGCGCTGTCGAAGCACTCGAACGCGAACGCGGAGACCTCGTCGTGGGCGGCACCGATCAGCGAGCCGATGTCGTCGGTCCCCCAGGGCCGGCCGAAGGCCGACAGCTCCGCCCGGAAGGCGGTGAGCGCCGTGCCGAACCGGGTGGCGACGGCGTCCAGCGCGGACCCGGAGGCGCCCAGCCGCTCCGGATCGATCTCGACCGGCATCAGCGCCCGTCCTGGCGGGCGAGCCGGTCCTGCGCCTGCATCAGGGCGTCGGTGAACATGCTGAACTGGCGTCCCGCGTCGGCCTGGACGCGGCGCAGCTGCTCACCGAGCGAACCCAGGTCGACCTCGCCCGGGGCGGTGGTGGCCTGCTCCCGCAGGTCGGCGAGCGCGGCGTTCACCGCCGCTTCGATCTCCTCGGCGAGGGCCTCGCTGGCCATCCGCATCACGCGGGGATCGAGCGTCAGCCCGGTGACCTGACCGGGTGGGCCGGCGGTGACCCGGATCAGGCCGTCGGCGGCCTCGCCGACACCTTCCGGTGGTGCCACCTGTTCGCTCGCGTCGGTCTGCCGCTGGAGCGCGGCCATGGTTTCGGACAGCACCCGGCCGAAGCCGGACGGGTCGGCGGCATCGGCCATCGAGAAGCTCCTCCGCGTTCGAGGTCGCCTCGCATCCTATGCACCGGAGCCGATCCCGGTGGTCCCGCCGGATCGCTGTGGACGGTGGCATCCGCCACTGGGGACGGTCACCGTCCGTACACAGCACTCCGGGCCGGCCCGTGGGCCGACCCGGTGGTGTGTGTGCGTCGCGTGCTCAGCTCTTGAAGGCGTCCTTGACCTTCTCGACGGCCTGCTTGAGCTTGGCACCGGCCTGGTCGTTGCGGCCCTCGGCCTCGAGGCGCTCGTTGTCGGTCGCCCGGCCGATGCCCTCCTTGACCTTGCCCGTGGCGTCCTGCGAGGTGTTGTCGATCTTGTCGTCGAGACCCATGATGACCTCCACTGGTGCGGTTGCCTGACGACAACTGGTTACCCCGGGGGCCGTCCGCTCAATCCCATCACCCGATCGGGCGAAAGCGTCGTAGCCGCAGGCTGTTGCCCACCACGAAGACCGACGAGAACGCCATCGCCGCCCCGGCGAGCATCGGGTTGAGCAGCCCGGCCGCCGCCAGCGGCAGCGCCGCGACGTTGTAGGCGAACGCCCAGAACAGGTTGCCCTTGATGATCGCCAGGGTCCGCCGGGAGAGCCGGATGGCGTCCGCCGCGGCCATCAGGTCGCCCCGGACCAGCGTCAGGTCGGCGGCCTCGATGGCCGCGTCGGTGCCGGTGCCCATGGCTAGCCCGAGGTCGGCCCGGGCCAGCGCGGCGGCGTCGTTCACCCCGTCGCCGACCATGGCGACCACCCGGCCCTCGCGCTGGAGCCGCTCGACCACGTCGACCTTGTCGGCGGGCAGCACCTCCGCGATCACCTCGTCGATGCCGACCTCGGCCGCCACCGCCTTCGCCACCGTGGTGTTGTCGCCGGTGAGCAGCACCGGCTTGAGGCCCAGCTCACGCAGCCGGGCGACGGCCGCCCGGCTGGTCGGCTTCACCGCGTCGGCCACCGCGAGCACGCCCCGGGCCCGCCCGTCCCAGCCGGCCAGGATCGCCGTCCGCCCGGCGGCCTCCGCGCCGGTCGCGGCCCGCTGGACCTCCTCGGGTACGTCGAGACCCCGCTCCCGCAGCAGCCGGGCCCGGCCGACCACCACGGTCCGGCCGTCGACGGTGCCGGTCACGCCCAGCCCCTCGGCGTTGGCGAACTCGCCGACCGGCGGCAGCGGCCCGGCGTCGGCGGCAGCCTCGGCGACGGCACGCGCGATCGGGTGCTCGGAGGCGGCCTCCAGCGCGCCGGCCACCCGGAGCAGCTCGGCGGCGTCCTCGCCGTCGGCGGGCAGTACCTCGGCCAGCGCCATCCGGCCGGTGGTGACGGTGCCGGTCTTGTCCAGCACCACGGTGTCGACCCGGCGGGTGGACTCCAGCACCTCCGGCCCCTTGATCAGCACACCGAGCTGCGCGCCGCGCCCGGTGCCGACGAGCAGCGCGGTCGGCGTGGCCAGGCCGAGCGCACACGGGCAGGCGATGATCAGTACGGCCACCGCGGCGGTGAACGCGGCGGTCGTACCGGAGCCGGTGCCGAGCCACCAGCCGAGCGTGCCCGCGGCCAGCGCGATCACGATCGGCACGAACACGCCGGAGATCCGGTCGGCGAGCCGCTGCACCGCCGCCTTGCCGGTCTGCGCCTGCTCCACCAGCCGCGCCATCTGGGCGAGCTGGGTGTCGCCGCCGACCCGGGTGGCCCGGACGACCAGCCGGCCGCCGGCGTTCACCGTCGCGCCGACCACGGTGTCGCCCGGCCCCACCTCGACCGGCACCGACTCGCCGGTGAGCATGCTGGCGTCGACGGCCGAGGTGCCCTCCTCGACCACGCCGTCGGTGGCGACCTTCTCGCCGGGCCGGACCACGAAGCGGTCACCGACCGCCAGCCGGCCGACCGGGATCCGGGTCTCCTGCCCGTCGCGCAGCACCGCCACGTCCTTGGCCCCGAGTTCCAGCAGCGCGCGCAGCGCCGACCCGGCGGTGCGCTTGGAGCGGGCCTCGAAGTACCGCCCGGCCAGGATGAACACGGTCACCCCGGCGGCGGCCTCCAGGTAGATGTTGCCGGCGCCGTCGCCGCGGGTGATGTCGAAGCTGAACGGGTGTTTCATCCCGGGCATGCCGGCGGTGCCGAGGAACAGCGCCCAGAGCGACCAGCCGAACGCGGCCAGCGTGCCGAGCGAGACGAGCGTGTCCATGGTCGCCGCGCCGTGCCGCAGGTTGACCAGTGCGGCGCGGTGGAACGGCAGCCCGCCCCAGACCACCACCGGGGCGGCCAGCGTGAGCGAGGCCCACTGCCAGTAGTCGAACTGCCAGGCCGGAACCATGGCGAGCACGATCACCGGCACTGTGAGCACGGCGGAGACCCAGAGCCGGGTACGCGCGGTGCGCAGTTCGTCCACCGGCTCGCCGCCCGCCGCGGCCTCCGCCTGCTCGGGCGGCGGCGGCACCACTGCGGTGTAGCCGGTCTTCTCGACGGTGGCGATCAGGTCGGCCGGCGCGATGTCGTCGGCGTACCGGACGGTGGCCTTCTCGGTGGCGTAGTTCACAGTCGCCTCGACGCCGTCCATCCGGTTGAGCTTCTTCTCGATCCGGGCGGCGCAGGACGCGCAGGTCATCCCGCCGATCGCCAGTTCGATCAGGTTCGGCGCGGTGGGCAGCGCCTTTCCCGTGGCAGTCATCGCGGCACCTCCGGCGCTCAACTGTGCCCGTGCCCCGGAGTGCCGTGTCCGGCGTCCGGGGTCGGTGCGGTGGTGGATGCCGGCGCGGCGGGCGGCGGCGCGGTCGGGTCGCCGGCCAGGACGGTGAACTCGGCGGTGTGCACCGCGTCGCCGTGCCGGAAGTCCAGGTAGAGACGGTACGCCCCGGGTGAGGGCACCTCGGCGGCGAACGTGATCGCCGGACCGGCCGGCGTGCGCCCGTCGCCGGGCCTGCCCTCCGGGTGCACGTGCAGGTACGCCAGGTCGCCCTGCCGCAGCGCCACCAGGTGGCCGTACGCGCCGAGGTAGGGCTGCAGGTCGGTGACCGGCTGCCCGTCGCGGCTGACGGAGAGCGTGAGCCGGCTGGTGCGGCCCGGCTCCGGCGTGCCGGTCAGGGTGACCGTGTAGCCGTCGACGGTGGTGCTGGTCGCCGGCGCCGGCAGCGGCCGGGCGGTCAGCTCGCCGGGGACCGTGACGTCCAGGCCGAGGGTCAGCGGCTCCCCGCCTTCGGGGGTGAAGTCGGCGAACGCCCGCCAGACACCGGGGCCGCCCAGCGGCGAGGCGATCCGCCAGGTGCCGTCTCCGGTCATCTCCGGGTGGACGTGCCGGAACCCGGACAGGTCCCGGCGGGCGACGATCAGGTGCATGCGCTTGTCGTGGGCCACCTCGAAGCGGGTGACAGGCGCGCCGTCCGGGCCGGTGATCCGGAAGGCGAACTGCCCGGCCGGCGCGGCGGCGGGCTGGAACGTGTAGCCGCGTTCGGAGACGAGCAGCCCGCCGGGCAGGTGCGCGGAGGCGCCGCCCGCGTTGCTCTCGTCACCGTGACCGGCGTCGCCGGCCCCGTGGTCGCTGTCGCTGTCGTCGTGGCGGGTCTCGGCGGCCGGGGCGACGGGATCGGCCAGGTTGCCGATCCCGTACGCCGCGCCGAACACCGCCACGAGGCCGAGGGCGAAGCCACTGAGCTTCGTCGCCGTGTTCATGGTGTCTCCTCGGTTCTCGCGGGTCCGTCGGACCCGTCACGCACCGACGAGGTCGTAGCCGGCCTCGTCGACCGCCGCGCGGACCGCGTCCGCGTCCAGCGGGTTCTGACTGGTGATGGTGACCCGGCCACTGGCCAGGTCGACCTGGACGTCGGTGACGCCCGGAAGCGCGCTCAGCTCGGTGCTCACCGAGTTGACGCAGTGCCCGCAGGTCATGCCGCTCACCTGGTAGGTGGTCTCCATCTCGCCCTCCGATCCGATACCCCCCAGGGGTACGTTCGGAACGTTAGCATACCCCCGAGGGGTACGCTATCCTCGGTGTCATGACCGCGCCGTCCAGCCCCACCCGGGGCTACACCGCCAGCAAGGACCAACTCCTCGCCCGGCTCCGCCGGATCGAGGGTCAGGTCCGCGGCATCGAGAAGATGGTCGAGGACGACCGCTACTGCATCGACGTGCTGACGCAGATCTCGGCCATCCAGGCGGCGCTGGACAAGGTCGCGCTGGGCCTGCTCGACGGGCACGCCCGGCACTGCATGCACGAGGGCGCCGCCGAGGGCCGGGCCGACGAGATGGCGACCGAGATGATGGCCGCCGTCGGCCGCCTGATGAAGCGCGGCTGAGCGGGACCTCCGACCCCCGGGGCAGGGCACATCGACCCGCGCCGACGCGTCGTGCCGGTCGTACCGTCGAAGTGGCGGGCAGGCCGGACCGGCGGACCCGCGGCGACGGACGGAGGGCGGCCCGATGATGTGGCAGAGCCCGATGATGGGCTGGATGTGGATCTGGTCCCTGCTGGTGCTCGCGGTGCTGGCGGGGCTCGTCTGGGCGGCCGTGCGGTGGACCGGCCCGCAGTACCTGGGCCCGACGACGGCCCGGCGCATCCTCGACGAGCGGTACGCCCGCGGCGAGATCGACGAGGACGAGTACCGGCGACGCCGAGCCGGACTGACCTGACCCGCGCGGCTCGCGTGTCACCGGCCACGGCGTCCGGGAGCGCCCGACCGGGCTGCCTACCATGGCCGGGCGACGACCCGGACGTGGTCGACACGTCCGCGCCGGCCGGGTGACCACACCGGTCCGGCGGACCAGGCGTCGCCGCGACCGTTGGGAGAGACCTCATGGGTGCCGACCACACCCACCCCGCGCCCGCCGCGCCGCCGGGCGTACGACGGCTGCTCGTCGCCGTGGTGGTGCCGCTGTTCGCGCTCACCGTGATCGCGGCGCTGGTGCTCTGGCCCCGGCAGGACCGGGAGCCGGTCGGCGGGGCAGACGTCCCCCGCTACCACGGCACGGTGACCCGGGTGGTCACCGAGCCCTGCCCGCCCACCCCGGAGGCCCCGGAGGGCGGCGGTGGCCCGTGCGGCACCGTGACGGTCACCGCCGAGCAGGGCCCGGACGCGGGCCGGCAGGTCGAGACGCCGATCCCGGCCGGGCCGGGCGCGCCCCGGGTCGCGGTCGGCGACGAGGTCGTCCTGGTCGAGCTGACCGACCCGGCCGACCCGTCGGCGAAGTCCTACAACATCGCCGAGCACCAGCGCGGTACGCCGCTGATCTGGCTGATGGTGCTGTTCGCCGCCGCGATCGTGGCGTTCGGCCGCTGGCGCGGGCTCGCCGCGCTCGGCGGCCTGGTGGCCAGCTTCGCCATCCTGCTCGGCTTCGTGCTGCCCGGTATCGGTGCCGGCCAGCCACCGCTGCTGGTGGCGATCGTCGGCGCTGCGTTGATCATGTTCGTGGTGCTCTACCTGACGCACGGGATCACCGCGCAGACGTCGGTGGCGGTGCTCGGCACGCTCGGCAGCCTGGTGATCACCGGCGTGCTCGGCCTGCTCGCCACGTCCGCCACCCACCTGACCGGCTTCGGCAGCGAGGACGCCACCACGCTGTCCATGTTCCAGGGCGACGTGGACCTGCACGGACTGCTGCTAGCCGGCATCATCATCGGCTCGCTGGGCGTCCTGGACGACGTGACGGTCACCCAGGCGGCCACCGTCACCGAACTGGCGCACGCCAACCCCGGGCTGTCCCGGCGGCAGCTCTACCGGGCCGCGACCCGGGTCGGCCGGGCCCACATCGCGTCCACCGTCAACACCATCGTGCTGGCGTACGCGGGCGCCTCGCTGCCGCTGCTGCTCCTGCTGGTCGCCGACTCCCGCCCGGTCAGCGAAATCCTCACCAGTGAGTTCCTCGCCCAGGAGATCGTCCGCAGCGCGGTGGCCACGCTCGGCCTGATCGCCGCCGTACCGCTGACGACCGGACTGGCCGCGATCGTGACCACCGCCGGACGGCGCTCACGCGGCGCGGAGCCGGCGCCGCCCGCGCCCCGGCCGCCGGCCGGACGGGACGACGCGCTGGAGGCGCTCGGCGGCGGAAAGAGTACGGAGGCCGCATGGTGACACTCCGCAGCGTGACCATCGATTTCAAACGCGACGCTGGTCACGGTGCGCCACGGCGAAATCTCGCTATTGGTCGGCTTCCGGACGTAGATCCTCAGGAGTGCTGTCAGGTAACCTCGCTGCCGGTCACCGCCGAAGGCGCGCACCGGCGCCAGCGGTGCCGCCGCCCAATCGCCCGCGGGCGAGCCGGGGAACCAGGTACATGGGGTGAATCCGCGACAGCGGTAGGGGCCACTTCCGTCCCGAACCCGTCAGCTAACCCGGTCGGCGGCCGACGGAAGGGAACACTGTGACGGCACCCCTGCGCCGCTGGCTGACACCCGTGGTGGCCGTAATGGCCTCGCTGGCCGTGCTGGCCGGGCCGACCCCGGCGACCGCGGCACCCACCGCGGCGGCCCCCGGCACCCCCTCGGGCCACGAGGAGGACGGCGAACCGCCGCTCATCACCGAGGCGATCGACGCCGCCAACCGGAACTACCTCCAGGCCAAGGCGAAGCTCGCCAAGTCCCAGGACCGCCAACGGCGGCTGGCGGCCGAGGTGAAGACGGCACAGGCCGAACTCGACGCGCTCAGCCCGCAGGTCAACCAGCTCGCCGCCCAGTCCTACCGGACCGGCCGGATGGGCGCCATGGCGATGCTGCTGGAGAGCAACTCGCCCGACTCGTTCGTCCGCCGGGTCAACGCCCTGGACGAGCTGAACCTCCTCAACGCGCAGCGCCTGGCCGCCATCAACGCGGTCAAGACCCGCGCCGAGCAGGCCAAGATCGCGCTCGACGCCGAGGTGCGCGAGCAGGAGAAGCAGAAGAACGCGATGGAGCGCGAGAAGGTGCAGGCCGAGCGCGCGCTGAAGCTCGTCGGCGGTCTCGGCTTCACCGGCGGCCTGGTCTCCGCCACCTCACCGGTCGCCAGGATCGCCCCCGGCCGCACCGCGGACGGCGGCTGGAAGTCCGAGTCGTGCAGCGAGGACGACCCGACCACCTCGGGCTGCGTCACCCCGCGCACGCTGCACGCGTACAAGGAGGTCCGGCGCGCGGGCTTCAAGCGCTTCGTGGGCTGCTACCGGTCCGGCGGGCCGTGGGAACACCCCAAGGGCAAGGCGTGTGACTGGTCGCTGCAGAACAGCGGCTTCGCGCCGTGGCACAACAACGACACCCGCCGGTACGGCAACGAGGTCGCCGCGTTCCTCATCCGCAACGCCGACCGGCTGGGCATCTACTACGTCATCTGGAACCGGCAGATCTGGTTCCCGGCCACCGGCTGGCGTTCCTACAGCGGACCGTCGAACCACACCGACCACGTACACATGTCGCTGCTCTGACCCGGACACCACGAAAAGGGGCCGCCCTCGGGCGGCCCCTTTCGCGTCCGAATGTGTCAGCTCGCCAGCGCCGGGTCGGCGGGCGCCGCCGGCGCGGGCACCGGGGCCGGGGACTGCGCCACGGTCCGCACCTCGCCGCCGGCGAGCCGGTACGACATGCCCACCACCGTGCACCGCCCGGCCGCCACCCGCTCGGCCAGCACGGCGGACCGGGCCAGCAGCGTCTCCACGGTCTGCGCGATGTGCACGTCGATGATGCCGTCGAGGTCCTCCACGCCCTGACGGGCGGCGCGCAGCAGGCTGGGCGAGACCGCGTCCACCACCGCGCCCAGGTGCCCGACCGGGGCGGCCCCGGTCCGCACCCCCTCCCGGGCGGCCTGGACCGCGCCGCACGAGTCGTGCCCGAGCACCACCACGAGCGGCGTGCCAAGCACGGTGACCGCGTACTCGACGCTGCCGAGCACCTCCGGTCCGGCGGTGTGCCCGGCGGTACGCACCACGAAGAGGTCACCCAGGCCGCGGTCGAAGATGATCTCGGCGGCGAGCCGCGAGTCGGAGCAGCCGACGATCACCGCGAAGGGATGCTGACCGTCGGCGACCGCTGTCCGGTGCCCGGCGTCCTGATTCGGATGCTGCGGGGCGCCGGTGACGAACCGGTGATTACCGGCACGCAGCTCGTCCAGTGCCTGCTCCGGGGTGCTCGGCGTCATGTCCCTCACCTCGTCTACCTGGGGAACCACCAGGCCGAACGGCCTCGCGACCCACGGTCACACGCACCTCGGGGCCCGTCAAGATTCGTGATACGCATTTCATACTTTCCCCGTCGCCGGACGCACCGGCCCGCGCCGATTCGGCCGGTGACGCGGGTGGCCATAGCATGACCACCATGGCGACCACACCAGTTGAGGACGGGAGCCGCCGTAACTGGACCTTCCTCACCAACCACGGCCATGTGCTGCTGGCGATCGCGCGCAACCCCACCGCCCGGCTGCGGGACGTGGCGGACGAGGTGGGCGTGACCGAACGGGCGGCCCAGGCCATCGTCGCCGACCTCGAGGCCGGGGGTTACCTGCGGCGTACGCGGGTGGGACGGCGCAACGAGTACACGATCAACCCGAAGGGCCGCTTCCGGCACCCGGCCGAGGCCGACCAGCAGGTCGGCGCGCTGCTGGCCCTGTTCGCCGCCGAGCCGGCCGGCGACGCCACCGCCGGCAGGTGACCCGGACGGGCACCACGTGTGCCCGCGCGGACGGGTGCGGCGGGTAATCTCACCGCGTGCGCGACAGCTTGCGGCCGGGCGCGACCACGGGACGCGTCCGGGCCGGACACCGGATCAGGTCCGTCCTCTCCGGAGCGGCGGTGACCGCCCTGCTCGGCGGCGCGCTGGCGGTGCCCGCGCCCGCGCTGGCCGCCCCGAAGTGCGGGCCGACCGGCGGCCCCGCACCCACCGAGGTGCCCTGGGCGCTGAGCCGCCTCGACCCGGCCGCCGCCTGGCGGGTCGGCAAGGGCGCCGGGATCACCGTCGCGGTGATCGACTCCGGGGTCTCACCGACCCATCCCCTGCTGCGCGGACGGGTGCTGCCGGGTGACGACTTCAACCAGCTCGTCCGCCTCCAGGGGCAGTGCGACCTGGTCGGCCACGGCACCATGGTCGCCGGCATCATCGCCGGCCGGGAGGGCACCGGCTCGCCGTACACCGGCATCGCGCCGGAGGCGAAGATCCTGCCGCTGCGGGTACTGGCCGAGAACAAGGAGAACTTCGACCCGGACGTGCCGGCCGAGATCGGCAAGGCGATCCGCTGGGCTGTCGACCACGACGCCGACGTGATCAACCTGTCCCTGGTCACGCTCGACGACCCGGCGCTGAAGTCCGCGGTGCAGTACGCGCTCGCCAAGGACGTGGTGGTCGTCGCCTCCGCCGGCAACCGCCAGGAGAACCGGGAGGACCGGCCGGCCTATCCGGCGGCGTACGAGGGTGTCATCGCCGTCGCCGGGATCGACGAGCAGGGCGGGCATGTCGGCAGCTCGGTCAGCGGGGACTATGTGGACATCGCCGGCCCCGGCCTGAACATCGTCGGGCCCGCGCCGCAGGGATCGGGCTACCGCGCCGAGCCGCAGGGCGGGACGAGCTTCGCCACCGCGTACGTCTCCGGAGCGGCCGCGCTGGTGCGGGCCGCGCACCCGGACCTCAGCGCCGACGAGGTCGCCTACCGGCTGACCCGTACCGCCGACAACCCGCCCGACGGGCACAACGCCGAGGTCGGCTTCGGGATGGTCAACCCGTACCGGGCGGTCACCAGCCTGCTGGGCACCCGGGACGATCCGCCGCTGGGCGCGATGCCGCCGCCGGCGCCGCCGGCCGACCCGCTGGCGTGGCAGCGCACCGTCGCGATCTGGGTCGCCGTCGTGGGCGCGCTGCTGGCCGGCGTCCTGCTGACGCTACGGCCCGTCGTGGTACGCGGACGGCGGCGTGGGTGGCGCCCCGGACGGCGCGACGTCCCGCAGGACGCCTGAGAACGCACGACGGCTCCGCCCGGCACGAGCCGGAGCGGAGCCGTTGTGCAGACCGGTCGGGGGTCAGCTGCCCCAGACCTTGGAGTTGCTCATCTCCGTGGTCATGTAGTTCTCGCGCGCGATGCCCACAGCGCCGCCGATCTCGTTCAGGACCTTGTTGATGTCCCGCACGGCGGCGTCCCACTGGGCCTGGTGCTGCTGGTAGGCGGCCCGGTCCTGGCCCTCCCACTCGAGCTTGGTCAGCATCGCCCGAAGCGTGTCCAGCTTCTCGTCGATGACCCGCGAGATGGCCTGCATCTGCTGGTTGCTGCTCTCCAGAACAGCGTAATCAACCTTGATGCTCATCGATTCCTCCTCTGCCTGTCTTCGCGGATCACGGGTTGAGAGCAGCGTGGAACTTGTCCAGCATCTGCTGCTGCTCTTCGTCGTTGACCTGGTGCGTGGTGCCCGACTTGTCGAGCAGGTCCGCGATGTTGTCCATCGCGGTCAGCAGCTTGCTCGTGTCCTCGGTCCAGCGGTTCATCAGGCCCTGGAAGCCCGTGGACGCCTGGCCCTTCCAGGCCATCGCGAGGTCGTCGACCACGTTCCACAGCTTCTTGAGCTCGCCGTCAACCTCGCTGCGCGTGGACCGCACGTCACTCGCGGCGGTGTGCAGAGTTGCTGCGGTTACCTCGAACGCCATGCTTCACACCCTTCCGTCATCTTGTGGCGGCGGTTCCGCCGCGCCCCTCCCCCGCGGCAAGGCGGACACACCCCACCGACGGACACTTCATCCGAACCGTAGCGGACGATGTCCAACCCGCGCAGCCCTGCCGGCCCGTCGTTCGCATTCGGACACCCCATTGTCGACAGACGCGACCGGGGGTCAGGACCGTTCGCGTGACGATTTGACGACCGTCGACACGCCGAAGGCCAGCACCGCGACCAGCAGCACCACCACGATCCACAGCACCGGCTTCTCGAACGCCCGCTGAAACGCCAGGACCAGCAGCGCCGCGCAGGTGCTCAGCGACACCACCTCGGCGGCCCGCCGCAGCCGCGCCGAGCGGGTCAGCCCGGCGACCAGCATCAGCACCACGAAGACCGGAATGGTCAGCAGGACGTACAGCAGCAGCGAGAAGAGCAGGGTGTCCACGCGTCGCCCCCGTCAGCCGTAGAACTTGGAGTCCCGCACCCAGTCGATCTTGATGTCCTTGATGTCGGGGTCGGTGCCGGTCGGCGCCCAGCCGGGACGGGAGTCCGCGGTGAAGGTGAACCGGTTGTCGGTGTGGAACGCCGCCAGCAACGCGTGCAGCAGCGCGCTGATCTCACCGAAGACCAGGACCAGGATGGCAGCGGTGGCGGCCAGGCCGGCGATGCCGATGGCCTGGGCCAGCGCGGTGGTGGCGGGGAAGAACTGGAGCGCGATCGAGGCGATCACCGCGACCAGGATCGGCATGAGCGCCTGGGCCAGGCCGGAGACCGCGTCGTTGTACGCGTCCCGGGCGGCGGTGAGCGTGTCCCGGTTGGCGGCGAACGCCTCGGCCAGCGAGTTGATCTCCGCGCCGAGCTTGCGCAGGAACAGGTCGAACGCGTCCCGGTCGTCGAAGTCCCACTCCGCCGCGTCCGGCGGGACCGCCGCCATGGCCGCGCCGAACTGGTCCGCGCCGAGCAGGCGGGCCGCCTCGTCCCACTTCTTGATGGCCTCGTTCACCTCCTGGTTGTCGAACGACTCCAGGTAGAGGATCGTGCCGATCAGTGCCGCCGAGGCGGCGATCCAGACCAGGTTGCCCTTGGCGATGGCCGCCGCCGACCGGACCGGCGCCGTGGTCTGCGCGACCGACACCGAGCCGGTCACCGTCCCGGACGCGTTGGCGATGAGGATCTCCGGTGGCATCAGGCGCCCCTCCCGTGACGGGCCCGGCCGGTCACTTGACCACCCAGGGCTGATCCGACTTCTCCCAGTTCTTCGCGGTCTGTTCGAGCTGCGCGGCGGCCCGGCGCAGATGCTCCACGCCGGTCCGGACGTTGTCCAGGTGCCCGTCCACCGCCGCGTTGTGCCGCTCGACCGCGCCGGTGCCGAACCAGCTCAGCGCACACCCGGGCAGCTTCACCTCGGCCAGCAACGTCTCGACGTTGCGGAGGTACTGGATCGGGCCGTCCGGGGCGTCGAGCCGCCGGCCCGCCTTCCGGATTGCGTCGACGTCGACCGTGTTCGGCATCCTCGGCCTTCCTCTCGCTCAGCGCCGCAGATTGCGGGTCGGGTCGGACAGGTCCACCCCGAACTGGCGGAACCAGTCCTCCGGGGTCAGCGTGCCATCCTGGGCCCGGCGGACCATCTCCGAGTCGCCGAGCATCTCGCCCAGCAGCTCGCGCTGCCGCTCCTCGAAGGCGGCGTAGGCCGCGTCGATCGCCGCCTGCATCGCCTCGGCCAGAGAGAAGCTGTCCAGCCGCATCGCCCGCGCGTTCAGCTCGATGTCGCCGACCTTCATGTCGCCGTCCACCGTCACCCGCACCAGGCCGTCCGGGCTCTCCCCGGTCACCCGCAGCTCGGCGCGCTGCCGCTGGACCTCGGCCAGCCGGCGCTGCTGCTCCTGAGCCTGCCGCAGCAGGCCCTCCAGGGCTCCACCGATACCCGACGGGCTGCTCAACTCCGGGCCCTCCCCGTAATCGCGACGATCGATCGGGCCGACGCTACCGGAAACCCGCGACGATCGTCCGTCCCGTCAGGCCGGCTCCGTCCACGCGGTCTGGATCAGCTGCTGGCCGTCGCGGCGGCGCACGAGCGTGCCCCGGCCCGGCGGCTGCGGAGTCGGCCGCAGGTTGCCGAACACCGCGCCCTCCTCGCGGCTGCCGGACATCAGCAGGCCCGGCGAGTCCAGCTCGCGCAGGCGCTGCAGCACCGGCTCGTACAGCGCCCGGGCCACACCGCCGACCCGGCGCGTGATGATCAGGTGCAGGCCGATGTCCCGCGCCTGCGGCAGCAGCTCGTGCAGCGCGCTGAGCGGGTTGCTGCCACCGGAGGCGACCAGGTCGTAGTCGTCCACCAGGATGTACAGGTCCGGGCCCTTCCACCAGCTCCGGTCGCGCAACTGGGCGGTGGTCACGTCCGGGCCGGGCAGCCGGTTCTGCAACGCGCTGCGGATCGAGCCGAGCCCCTGGCTGAACACCTGGTTCGACGGCGCGTAGTCGAGCAGGTGGTCCCCCTCGACCGCGCCCAGCAGACCGCGCCGGTAGTCGGCGATGACCAGCCGCGCCTGGGCCGGGGTGTAGCGCTCGGCGATCCCCCGGGCGATCAGCCGCAGCAGGTTGGTCTTGCCGCACTCGGCGTCGCCGAACACGGTCAGGTGCGGCTCGCTCGCCAGGTCCAGATAGACCGGGGCGAGCGCCGACTCGTTGACGCCGATCGGGATGCCCGGCGCCGACCTGTCGACCACCTTCGCCAGCTCGGTGACCGCGAGCTTGCGCGGCAGCAGCCGGACCTTCGGCGCCGGCTGCCCCGGCCAGTTCGCCGCGACGTGGCCGGCGAGCGCCACCGACGCCTCGGTCAGGTCCTCGATGTCGCGCTTGCCGTCGATCCGCGAGATCGCGGTCAGGAAGTGCAGCTTGTCCCGGGTCAGGCCGCGACCCGGCGCGCCCACCGGCACGTTCTGCGCGGCCCGCCGGTCGATCTCCGACTCCGACGGGTCACCGAGCCGCAGCTCCAGCTTGGTGCCGAGCAGGTCCCGCATGTTGATCCGGATCTCCGCCCAGCGCACCGCCGTGATCACCACGTGGACGCCGAAGCCCAGACCCCGGTTCGCCAGGTTCGTGATCGTCTGCTCCAGCTCCTCGTACTCCTGGCGCAGCGTGTTCCAGCCGTCCACGACGAGGAAGACGTCACCGAACGGGTCGTCGGCGAACTCACCCGCCGCCCGGCGGCGCCGGTAGCTCGCCACCGAGTCGATGCCGTGCTGGGTGAACCGGTTCTCCCGCTCGTCGATCACGGCGACCACCTCGGCCACCGTCCGCCGGACCGCCTCGGTGTCCCGCCGCCCCGCCACGCCCGAGGTGTGCGGCAGTCCGTCCAGGCTGCGCAGCGCGCCGCCACCGAAGTCGAGGCAGAAGAACTGCACCTCGCGCGGCGTGTGGGTGAGCGCCAGCGACGCCAGCATCGAGCGCAGCATGGTGCTCTTGCCGCTCAGCGACGCCCCGACGATCACCACGTTGCCGCCGGCCCCGGCCAGGTCCACCATCATCGGGTCGCGGCGCTGCTCGTACGGCCGGTCCACGATGCCCACCGGCACCGCGAGCCGGCCACGGCCCGGCCAGTCGGCGGTGGTCAGCCCGTACGCCGGGTGCACGCTCAGCTTCGGCAGCAGCTCGGCCAGCCCGGACGGCTCGGCCAGCGGCGGCAGCCACACCTGGTGCGCCGGCTTGCCGCGGCCCTTGAGCTGCTCGATCAGCACGTCCAGCATCGCCACTGCCTTGCCGTCGCCGCTCTGCTCCGGCTCCGGGGCGGACTCGGCGGGGCTCGGCTGGGCGGGCACCGGCACGTAGTCGATGCCGTACGGGACGATCCGGCGCTGCACCTGCGCCCGGGTGGAGCGCTGCACCTGCCCCGGCGCCCGGTACGGGCCGGACACGTACGCGGCGCGGAACCGCAGCATGGTCGCGGTGTCCGTCTTCAGATAGCCGTGACCGGGCGCGCTGGGCAGCTCGTACGCGTCCGGCACGCCGAGCACGATCCGGCTCTCCACCGCCGAGAACGTGCGCAGACCGATCCGGTACGACAGGTGCGTGTCCAGGCCGCGCAGCTTGCCCTCCTCCAGCCGCTGCGAGGCGAGCAGCAGGTGCACCCCGAGCGAGCGGCCGAGACGGCCGATCATCACGAACAGGTCGATGAAGTCCGGTTTGGCCGCGAGCAGCTCGGAGAACTCGTCACAGATGATCAGCAGACTCGGCATCGGCTCCAGCGGCTCACCCGCGGCCCGCGCCTTCTCGTAGTCGTACCGGGAGACGTAGTTGCCCGCCGCCCGCAGCACCTCCTGGCGGCGGTTCATCTCACCGGCCAGCGCGTCCCGCATGCGGTCGACCAGCGGCAGCTCGTCGGAGAGGTTGGTGATCACCGCGCTGGTGTGCGGCAACGCGTCCAGCGAGGCGAACGTGGCGCCGCCCTTGAAGTCGACGAGGACGAAGTTCAGCTCCTCCGAGGAGTGCGTCACCGCGAGCGCCGCGACGACCGTACGCAGCAGTTCGCTCTTGCCGGAACCGGTCGCGCCGATCACCAGGCCGTGCGGGCCCATGCCCTCGTGCGCGGACTCCTTGAAGTCCAGCTCCACCACGTTGCCGTCCGGGCCCAGGCCGAGCGGGATGCGCAGCCGGTCGCGGTTGCTGCGCGGACGCCAGGTCTGCCGGACGTCCACGGTGGCCGCGTCGCCGACACCGAGCAGGTCGGGCAGCTCCATGCTGCGGGACAGCGGCTCCTCGGTGCTGGCGCCCTGCTGCTGGGAGAGCCGGAACGGGGCGATCTGACGGGCCAGCCCCTCGGCCGCGCTCAGGGACAGCCGGTCCGGGCGGCCGAGCCGCGAGGTGGCGGTGCCGCGGACCAGGTCGAGCCCGGTGCCGTCCCCGGCGTCCAGGCAGAGCAGCCAGCGCCCGGCGTCGCGCGGGACCGCGCCGGACAGGTCGAACACGGTCGTGCCGAGCAGACCCGGCCCGGTCAGCGCGCAGGTCGCCGAGACCTCGCCGCCGTCCAGCACCACCACCACGTGCGGCGCGGTCGTCAGCGGCTTCGCCTCCGGCGCGAACCGGGGCCGCCCGCCCAGGTCCTGCGCCAGCGCGGTCTCCGCCTCGTCCAGCGCGGCGAACACCATCCGGCGCGCGCCCGCCGCGTCCGTACGCCCCGGGTGCTGGGCGTGCGGCAGCCACTTCACCCAGTCCCAGGCCGGCTGCCGGTCCGGCGCGGCCACCACGACCACCAGGAGATCCTCCGGGGCGTGGAACGTGACCAGCTGGCCCAGCGCGGCCCGGGCCAGGTCCAGCACCGGCTCCCGGTCGCCGCGCAGGGCGATCCGGCTGAACGCGCGCAGCGACAGCGCGGTCGGCAGGTCCGGCACGCTGGAGTGGGCCCGGACGAACCGGCGCAGCGCGATGGCGCTCATCGGCTCCAGGTCCTCCACCGGCTTGGTCTCCGGCGGCACGATCTCCACGGCGAGCCGCTGCGGGCCGAGCGCGATCCGCACCTCACCGAAGTCGTCCTCGGTGATCCGCCGCTCCCAGAGCCGGCGCGAGGCGGCGATCGACCAGAGCGCGTCCGGCTCCGGGTGCCGCCAGGTCATCGCGGCGCGCTGCTGCTCGGCCGCCCGCCGGGTGCGCTTGCGCATCTGCGCGAGGTAGCGCATGTAGTCGCGCCGCTGCGCGTTCAGCTCGGCCTTGTCCTTGCCGCCGTTGCCGAGCGTGCCGATCGCCATGCCCAACATGGACACACCGAACAGGCCACCCGCGACATACGTCATCATGCCGCCGCCCCGGCCGGCGTAGAGGAACGCCATCGCGCCGACGCCACAGAGCATCGGCAGGATCATCAGCACCTGGCCCATGCCCTTGGCCTGCGGCTCCGGCAGCTCGGGCGGGGATTCCAGCAGCACCTCGCCGCGCGGCAGCGCAGGCCCCGGTTGACGCGGAAGTCGGCGGAACACCACCGTACTCACGGCTCTCCCCTCCCCAGAAGCGGCCCTGATCGTGGTCTGCCACCGCCGGTGAGCGTCGGGTGGGCAACCTGTGCGACCGCCATCGTAGGTAATCTCCGTCAGGCGTCGTGGACCCGTGGGGGCGACGCCGACGGCCCAGCGGATCGTATGCGAGCACGAGGAGGCCACTGTGGCGACGAAGACGGCGACCGGCGGGCTGAGCCGGATCACCATCGTGGCGCCGCGTACCAGGATGGATCTGGCGCTGCCGTCCGACGTGCCGCTCGCCGACCTGCTTCCCACGCTGCTGCGGTACGCGGGCGAGGACCTGGCCGACGAGGGCGTACGGCACGGCGGCTGGGCCCTGTCCCGGCTCGGCGGGCAGCCGCTCGACGGTGGCCGTACCGCCGCGCAACTCGGTGTCCGCGACGGTGAGGTGCTCTACTTCAACCCGCGTGCCGCGACCGCCCCCGAGATCGTCTTCGACGACGTGGTGGACGCGGTCGCCACCTCCACCACCCAGCGGGCGGGCGCCTGGCAGGTGGGCACGACGCGGGTGTTCGCGGTCCTGCTGGCCGCCTCGGCGCTCGCCGGGGGCGCGGTGGCGGCGCTGCTCACCGGTCCGCCGCAGCTGCCCGGCGCGGCGGCCGCGTTCGTGGCCGCGGTGGCGCTGCTGGTGGGCGCCGCCGTGCTGTCCCGCGCCGCCGGTGACAGCCGCACCGGCGCGGTGCTGGCCCTGGTCGGGATCGGTTACGCGGGCGTCGGCGGCCTGCTGGTGCTCGCCGGGGACCGGACGCTCGGCGAACTGGCCGCGCCGCACGTCCTGATCGCCGGGACCGCCGTGGTGGTCTTCGGCGCGATCGCCGCCCTCGCCGTCGGCGACCGGCTGCCGCTGTTCCTCGGCGCGGTGGGCGTGGGTGCCGCGGTCGGTCTCGGCGCGGTGCTCAGCCTGTCCTTCGGCATCGGGGCGGCGGCCTCGGCGGCGGTGGTGGCGACAGTCGCGTTCGGCGCGCTGCCCGCGCTGCCGATGCTCGCCTACCGCCTGGCCCGGCTGCCGGTGCCGTCCATCCCCACCGGCCCGGACGACCTCAAGACCGACACCGAGTCGGTGGACGGGCCGTCGGTGCTGCGCAACAGCGAGCGCGCGGACGCGTTCCTCACCGGTCTGCTCTGGACCGTCTCGCTGCTTGTGCTCGGCGGCGAGGTGGTGCTGGCCGAGGACGGCCGGCTCCCGGCGGTCCTGCTCTGCCTGGTGCTGGCGCTGCTGTCGCTGCTGCGGGCGCGCCCGTTCCTCAGCCGCGCCCAGCGCACGCCGGTGCTGCTGTCCGGCACCGTCGGCCTGGGACTGGTCGCCGCCGCCACGTTCGCCGCCGGCTCGCTGGCGGTACGGCTCGGGCTGATCCTCGGCGGCCTGGCCGTGGTGGCCGTGATCAGCCTGGTCTACGGCCTGACCGTGGCCGGCAAGCGGATCTCCCCGGTCTGGGGCCGGACCCTGGACATCATCGAGATCCTGCTGATCATCGCGCTGGTGCCGCTGGCCGTCTGGGTCTGCGGCGCGTACGGCTGGATCGTCAACCTTCGACCGTGACGGTGCCCATCGCGGTGCCGACCGGTGCGGTGGCGTAGACGCCGGGTCCGTGCTGGCCGTCCAGTGGGCGGGCCGGCACGCCCGCACGCCGGGCCATCTCCCGGACCGCCTTCACCAGCGCCTCGGCGTGCCCGTCCATGGCGGCCACCCGCAGCAGCGGCGGCACCCGCCGGCCGCCCGGGAGCACCACCGCGGCGACGGTGTGCGAGGGCGCGGAGGTGGCGGTGACCGCGTCCACGAGCGCGCCGAGTGAGCCGTTGGGGCGTACCCGCAGGGCCAGGCAGCGCTGCGTCCAGCCGCCCCCGCGCAGGCTGGTCCACGTCTCCACCGGGGACTCCGGCGCCAGGTCGAGCCCGGCACCGGACACCACCGCCGCGTGCAGCTCGTTGCGGTCGAGCACCCGGTGACCGAGGCCGGCGGCGTTGAGCGCCTTGCCGAGCCGGCCGACCCCGGCCGCCACCGTGCGGTGCACGCCGCGCAGGCCGCCGCCCCGGCTCACCGTCTCGGCGCGCGCGTCGGACACCGACAGGCGCAGCGCCACCCACACGGTCCGGTACGCGGACGGCGGCGCGCCGGGTGCCGGGTACCAGACCAGGGTGTGCGAGACGACCTGGGTCTGGGTGACCGGGCCGGAGAAGTCGGCGAGCACCGCGAGTGCGCGGTCCACCGCCGCCGCCTCGATCGTGCCGGCGGGCGCGCCGGGACGGCCGGTCAGCGCCAGCGCGGCGAACCAGCCCCGGTCGTCCTGCCCGATGCCGAGCCGGGTGCCGCGCTCGGTCAGTTCCACCACCGACAGTTCCGGGGCGAGCGCCGCCAGCCGCGGGTCACCGCCGGGCACCGCGCCCCGGGCCCGGTCGCGGCGCCGGCGCAGCCGGCGGCGGAGCATCAGATCCTCGTACCACCAGCGGCCGCCCCGGCGCGCGAACGCCGCGACCACCGCCAGCAGCGCCAGGACGGCGACCACCGCGAGCAGCCACGTCGGGCCGGCGGTGGCGAACCAGACGGCGAGCGCCGCGCACTCCACCACCACCAACTGCCCGACCACGACCGGGCCGAGCCGTCCCCGGCGGCGCTTGTCCGCCGGGGCGACCGGCCGGTCCCCCGGTACGGCGGCAGCGGTGGCGGTACGACCGGGTGGCGCCTGGAGCTGCGTCATCGGTGTGCGTCCCTTCTGGACATCCTGGGCATCCGCCGGGCGGGTGCGGTCGTTCGGGCGGCGGACGGGGTCCGGCGCACCCCCGACGGCCCCTTATCGTAGGGAAGCCCGCGGCGCTGTTCGGACCTGTCGCCGTGGACCCACCCCCGCCGGAGGTTAGTCATGCGGACCCGCCGCGATCAGGTGCAGGCGTACCGCTTCGTCACCCGCCGCATCGTCTCGGCGCTGCTCGCCGGTGATCCGGAGACGAACGACCTGCCGATGCGCCGCCTCGGCATGGCGGTGTTCGGCAGCGTCATCGCGGCCGCGGTGGTGCTCGGCGCCGTCGGCGCGTACGGGCAGCTCACCAGCAACTCCGCGCCGTTGGAGCCGAACACGGTGGTGATCGAGCGGGAGACCGGCGCGACGTACTACTTCGGCGAGGACAAGGTGCTGCGCCCGACGCTCAACTACGCCTCGGCGCGGCTGATCGTCAACGACGCCGGTGCGACGCCGCGCACCATGTCGCAGGCGTCGATCAAGGACCGTCCGCGCGGGCGGCTGGTCGGCATCGTGGGCGCCCCGGACGACCTGCCCGATCGCAAGTCCCTGGTCGGGCTCCCCTGGTCGGTGTGCGACGTACCGGATCCGAACGACCCGCGGCGCTCGACCACGCACCTGGTGATCGACCGCGCGCTGCCCGGCGGGACGGCGCTGACCGACCGGGCCGTGGTGGTGCGGACCAGCGACGCCCGTTACCTGCTCACCGGCGGCTCCCGGCTGCGGGTGGCGGGCGACGAGCAGGCGCTGGTGGCGTTGAAGATGGCCGGTGCGACGAACCTGACCGTCGGGCAGCAGCTGCTGAACGCGGTGCCGGTCGGGCCCGTGCTGCGCAAGCCGTCGATCGCCGGGGACGGCGGCGCGAGCGGGCTCACAGTGGCCGATCGGCCGGCCCGGATCGGCCAGGTGTACCAGGCCGCCGGCCAGTACTACGTGCTCACCCGGCAGGGCCTGGCGACCGTCCGTGAGGTCACCGCGCTGCTGCTGCTCGGCAGCGGCGGCGAAGTGACGCAGATCACTCCCGACGAGGCCGGACGGCTCCTCACCGATCAGCGGCTGGACGCGGACGGTCTGCCGGCCCGGCTGCCGACGCTGCACGAGGTCCGGCCGGGCCGCACGGTGCTCTGCGCCACCTACCGGCCCGGGCCCGCCGGTCAGCCGCCCACCACCACGCTCGAGGTGTTCGACTCCCCGCCGGCCGAGCTGACCTCGGCGACCGCGATGCCGGCCCGGCAGGGCGGCCGGGACGCGGTACGCACCGCCGAGAACGTGCTGCTGCCCGGCGGCAAGGGCGTGCTGGTGCAGGCCACGGCCGGGGAGACCGGCAAGGCGGCGGCCGGTTCGACCGTCTACCTGATCACCGCGCAGGGCATCCGCTATCCGCTCGGCACCACCGGGGGCGACGCGAAGAGCGCGCTCGGGTACGGCGACGTGACGCCGATCGCCGTACCGGCCTCGCTGCTGGCGCTGGTGCCGACCGGCCCGACGCTGTCCCGCGAGGACGCGATGAACTACTTCGATGCGTCAGCGCCTCCGGGGGCCACCCCGACACCTTCGGCCGGCGGTGCGGCGGCGCAGGTCCAGGGCGGTTGACCGGCCGCCACCGGATCCGAAGTGGAGGAAGTCCGTCACGGGTCGCCCGGGTTGGCTCGCTTCGACTAACCTGAGTGCGGCGAAGGTTATCGACGATGACTACGGGGATGCAGCCATGACGGGGCGCACGACGGTAGACGTACTGTCCTTGGAGGACTTCCACCAGCGGCTCGAGCGGCGCCTGCAGGAGGCGGAGTCGGTGTTGCGCAAGCTCAACACCCAGATGCAGTGCCGCCCGCCGGCGCTCGGCACGTTCACCGACGCGACCGACAACGCGCGTCGCTACTCCGAGACGCACCAGAGCTACGTCAACCACGTCGACCGGTTGCGCCGGGCGATCCTGGCCGCCCGCGAGGCGACCCACAAGATCATGACGAACTACAAGACCGCCGAGGCCCGCAACGCCGCCGCCGCGGCCGACATCGCCGCCGCCCTCTCCGGGCTGAACGAGGCGATGAAGCAGCCGAAGGAGGACCCGCGTGTCTGAGTACACCCGGCGCTACGAGCACGTCAGCCACGAGGAGCTCTACCAGGGCGTCAACGCCGGCGACCCGAAGCAGATCGAGGCGCTCAGCGCCCAGTGGACCTCCCTGAAGAGCACGCTCGACGACCTCGGCCGCGACCTGACCGCCGACCTGGAGGCGCTGTCCAAGAGCTGGACCGGCGACGCCGCGCGCGAGTTCACCAGGCGGCTGGACATGGTCGTGCGCTACTCCGGCAACCTCGCCGAGGGCATGACCGGCATCCGGCAGGGCCTCGACATGATGTCCAGCGAGCTGCGGGCCGCGCAGTCCAAGGCGGAGACCCCGGAGAAGACCGACGACAACGACAAGCTGCTCGCCGGCGCCGGCAAGGGCTTCCTGCTCGGCGGCGCCCCGGGCGCGGTGATCGGCGGGATCGTCGGCCACCAGCAGGACAAGGCCGAGCAGGAGAAGGCGCACCAGCGGATGGTGCAGGTCGTGGCGAAGCTCGCCGAGGGCTACGACTTCTCCGCGTACGGCCGCATCGTCGTGCCGGACCCGCCGGAGACCGAACTGCCGGGCCACACCAGCAACGGCGACCCGACGCTGCAGAACGGCCCGTCGGTGAAGACCCCGACGTCCGGCCCGAGCCTGGGCAGCTTCGGCCCGGGCGCCGGCGCCACCGCGACCACCTCGGGCGTGCACCACACGGCTCCGACCGGTGGCACGCCGGGCGAGGGCACGCCCGGTGCGGGCACTCCGGGCGGCCAGCCCGGCGCCGGCGCTCCGGGTTCGGTGCCGACCAGCGGCACCGTCGAGCCGGGCGGCACCTCGCTGGCCGGTGCCACTCCGCTGACCAGCACCGTCGGTGGTCCGACTGTCGGCGGCGGCCCGGGCTTCGGCCCCGGCGGCGCCGGCTCGACGACGATGACCGCGGGCGGACCGGGTGGTGCGCTCTACGGCGCCCCCGGCGTGCTGAGCACCGGCTCGCTGGCCGGCACGGGCGCCAACTCGGCGTCGGCGGCCCGCCTCGGCGGCATGCCCGGCGCCGACAACCGCTCCGCCGCCGGCACGGGCCGGCTCACCTCCGGTCGTGGCCTCGTGGTCGACGCCGGGAGCAAGTCCGCCGAGCGCACCGGCGGCGCCACCGGGCGGCCCGCGATGGCCGGCCGCAGCGGCGTGCTGGGCGGGCGCGGCGGCCACGGCGACGACGAGTCCGACGGCCGGCTGACCTGGCTCACCGAGGACGAGATGGTCTGGGGCGACGGCGACGCCGCCCCGCCGCCGGTGCTCGGCGGCAACTGAGTCCGGCATCCACGGCACGGCGCGGCACCCCGGCAGGGGCGCCGCGCCGTTCCGCGTCCGGCCTGCGTCGGTGTCCGTCCACAGCGACCCGTGGGGTGGCTCACGTAACCCGCAAGATCCTTGAGCTGCGAGATCGTCCGCCGACGGATAGGTTGAACAGGTGCTGCCCGTAGCGTTCGCCCCGTCCACCTGGACGGCGACGCTGCGCCGGATCGCCCGCACGGCCGTGGCCAGCCTGGTGCTGATCGCCGGCCTCCAGGGCATCGCCGCCACACCCGCCCACGCCGCCGCGGCCCCGCACGCCACCGTCGCCTCGCACGCCGTCGCCACCGAGCACGTCCTGGCGATCGAGAACGTCGTGGCGATCGAGCACGCCGCGACGCGGCAGGCGGTCACCGCCGATGCCGCGCGTCCCGCCGAACTCATGACGGGCGACGCCACGACCGCCGCCCTGCGCGCCACCGGCCCCGGCAGCGGCCCGGCCGTCACCGAGGCCCCGTCGACCGACTCCGCCGCGGGCGTTCCCGGCGTCGAGGTCGTCGCCGCCGCCGACCCCGGCCGGGCGGACATCGCCCGTCGCGGTCCGCCGCGCGCCTGACCGGGCACCCTTCCGGTACGCCCCGGCGCGGCCCCACCCGCCGCACGCCGCGCGCCCTGCCGCGCGTCCCGTCGCGTCCGAGTCACGACGCGCACCCGCCCGGATCTCCGGGCCACGACCGTTCATCGTCTTTCGTTCCACCCTGAGGTGCTGGTGATGCAGACCGTCTTCTCCGCCGTCCTGCCCGACATGCCCGCGGCCGCCGTGATCTGGCTGGTCCTGCTCGCCGTGGCCGCGACAGTGGTCGCCGCGCTGATCGTCCGCCCGTCGCGGTTCCGCTCGGAGCTGGTCGACCGGATCAGTGACGCGGCCCGGCCGAGCAGCATCGAACGTGCCGAGCGAGCCCGCGTACGGGACCAGGAGCGGACCCGCTACGCCGACGAGGTGGCGGTGGCCGCCTCCCGCGCGACGGCCACCGCGGAGCGGAGCCGGGCCGAGTGGCTGACCGCCCAGGAGGAGTCCGAGGCCGCCTGGCAGGCGTACCAGGCGGCTGAGGAGGACGTCCGGCGCCTCACCGCCGCCGCGGCGCTGCCGCTGCCCCGTACCGCCAAGACCCCGGCCGAGTACGCGGACCGGGAGCGCTGGCTGCACCGCGCCGCGATGGACGCCCAGTGGCGCAACGAGATCACGGTGCGGCAGCTCAGCGACATCCTCGGCGGCAACGGCTGGGACCCGAGCCGGCACCCGGTCGAGCAGGAACTGCTGCTGCGCCGGCTGGTCCGGGACAACATGGCGGCCCGGCACCGGGCCGCCACGCAGCGGGAGCAGGCCGCCTGGCAGGCAGCCGAGCTGGCCGCCGCGGCGGCGCAGAGCCTGCGCGACGAGGCGTTCGCGGCGCTGCATCCGGTCGCCGAGCCGCAGACCGCGCTCTCCATCGTGGGCTTCGCCGGGCCGGAGACCACCCGGGAACTGCCGGCCGGCACGGTCGCCGACGTCACCCGGGAGCTGCCGCCGGTGGCTCGCGGCCGCGCGGCCGTGGCGACCTGAGCCGGCTCCGCGCTGCATTCCTTCCGAGCGATATGACTGAGGGGCATATTTATGCCTCTCAGTCATATGCGTTTCCGGGAGTCATCTCTCGGCGGTGGCTACGGCGAGTAGCCGACGCTTTCCCGAGCGGGGCGGGGGGATGGACCGCGCCCGCGGGCGGCCTGGGCCCGGCTCGGCTAGCGTGATGCCGTGTCCCGTGAATCCTGGGTGCTTGTCGCACTCGCCGCCGTCCTCGCGGTGGCCATGCTGGCCGGGGCGGTGCTGCTCGCCATCCGGGTGGTCCGCACCCGCCGTATGCTCGGCGCGCTCGGCGCCGGCGGCAAGGTCGCGTTCTACGGCGCGCTGATCTACACCATCCTGCCGGTGGACCTGCTGCCCGACCCGATCTACCTGGACGACATGGGCGTGCTGGCCGGCGCGCTGTTCTACCTGGGCCGGCTGGTCACGAAGCACCGTGCCGAGCAGCGGGCCGCCCAGTCCGCCCAGGCGATGCCGCTGGCCGTAGCGCCGCCGCGTCCGTCGGATCGTCCCTGACGAGGAGACAGCATGGCTGGGCGTCACCGGTTGGACCCGCACGACGAGCGGGTCGCCCGGTTCTTCGCGGACCGGCACCTCGCCACCCTCACCACACCGCGTGCCGACGGCACCCCGCACGTCGTACCCGTGGGGGTGACCTTCGACCCGGCGGCCGGGCTGGCCCGGGTGATCACCTCGGCCGGGTCGGCCAAGGCCCGGCACGTCGCGGCGGCCGGGCCGGACGGCGTGCCGGTCGCCGTGTGCCAGGTCGACGGCCGCTGGTGGCTGACCGTGGAGGGCCGGGCGGTGCTGCGCCGCGACCCGGAGTCGGTGGCGGAGGCCGAGCGGCGGTACGCCGAGCGTTATCGCACGCCGCGCCCGAATCCGGAGCGGGTGGTCATCGAGATCGCGGTGACCCGGCTCCTGGGAAGCCTCCCCGGCTGAGGCGTCTGTCCGGTTCCGCGGTGGCCCCGGTCACGCCCGGAAATGGGCTGCCGCGGCAGGGCGGTTGAACTCTCCGTACGCCGAGCGCCACTCCTGGTGCCGCGTCTCCCCGCACGGAGCCGTCGACCCCCGAATGGAGCCTCGACCATGAACCCGATCATCCGTAAGTGTGTGCTGTCCGTCGCCGGCCTGGCCGCGGCCGGCGGTGCCGTGGCCGGCCCGGCCGCCGCCCACGCCGCCCCGGTCAAGAGCAAGGGTGACCGTGCCGCCGACTACGAGTACCAGGCCCAGCCGAACTACTTCTACTGCGGTCCCGCCTCGACCCGGATCGCGCTGTCGGCCGAGGGCAAGGACGTGAGCCAGGACGAGCTGGCGGCCAAGCTCGGCACCACCGAGAACGGCACCGACTCGGCCATCGACATCACCCGGGTCCTGAACGAGTACACCGGCGGCAAGTACCGGACCACCGAGATCCGCGACGACGTGGCCACCCGGGAGCAGGTCGACCGCCTGCGTGCGGACATCCGTACCGCCGTGGACGACGACCGGCCGGTGGTGGCGAACATCCTGGGCGGCGCCCGGGACATCGACGGGGTGGAGCACAGCTACCCCGGCCACTACGTGACAGTCGTTCGGTACGAGGGCGACGGCGACCGGGTGCTGATCGCCGACCCGGCCCGGCCGGACGAGCCGACGTACTGGATGGACGTGACCGAGCTGGCCAACTGGATCGCCGGCCGCGGCTACAGCTCCTGACCCGCACGGGCCGGTCCCCTTCTGGGGGGCCGGCCCGACGCCGGGGTACGTCAGCGGCCGGTGTCGCCCTCGCCGGTGCGCTGCTGCGCCATGTCGACGCCCTTGTCGATCTGCGCGTCGTACTTGCCGCCGCTGCGCTTGTCGGCCGCGTCACCCGCCTTCTCGATGCCCTGGTCGACCTGCTTGTCATGCTTGTCCGCGAAGTCCTTCGCCTTGTCCATGAAGTCGCTCATCCCCGATCTCCCTTCGATACGGTGAATGCCTTCCCTGAGGCCGAGGGCACAAACACGGGGTGGGCGGTTACGGCCCTGGTGTCGGATCGGCCCGCGTCGGGTACCAACGGCCCGGATCGAGGAGGGCGACGTGGACGACGACGCTGGAATACCTGGCCGGGCACCGACCGCCGGACCGCGGCAGACCTGGGCGGGACTGCCCTGGCCGGTACGAACGGCGGTCACCTGGAGCGCCTGTCTCCTGGTGGTCACCGCAGGGCTGTGGCTGCTCGGGCAGATCGCCGTACTACTGGCGCCGCTGGCGGTGGCGCTGGCCGGCACGCTCTTCCTCGCCGCGCTGCTCGACCCGGTCCTGGTACGCCTGCGCCGGCTCCGGGTGCCGGCCGGGCTCGCCGCCCTCCTGAGCATCCTGCTGCTGCTCGGCATCCTGGGCGGCGCCGGCGTCCTGGTCTGGAACCTCACCGCGAGCCAGTTCAGCGAGCTGAGCCAGCAGCTCGACGAGGGGTTGCAGCGCACCCGGGACTTCGTCACCTCCAGCCTGCCGGTCACCGACCAGCAGCTCGACCGGCTCGTGGAGCAGATCCGGAAGGGCCTGAGCAGCGGCGCGCCCGATCCGGTCGCCGGGGCGCGCAAGG
The DNA here is from genome assembly GCF_027497355.1 of Micromonospora sp. WMMA1947. Classification (NCBI taxonomy): domain Bacteria; kingdom Bacillati; phylum Actinomycetota; class Actinomycetes; order Micromonosporales; family Micromonosporaceae; genus Micromonospora; species Micromonospora sp. WMMA1947. The sequence goes on from NZ_CP114909.1 coordinate 1,456,371, forward strand.
TCGCCGAGGTCGCGGGCGCGGTGCTGCTCGCCTTGGTGCTGCTGTTCTTCCTGCTCAAGGACGGCCGTTCGATGTGGCACTGGGTGCTGCGGCGGCTGACCGGACCACGCCGGGAGCTGACCGCCGAGGCGGGACGGGCGGGCTGGCGGACGCTCGGCGCGTACAGCCGGGGCACGATGATCATTGCCGCGATCGACGCCATCGGCATCGGGCTGGCGCTTGTCGTGTTGCGCGTCCCGCTGGCCCTGCCGCTCGCCCTGATCACGTTCCTCGGCGGGTTCGTACCGATCATCGGCGCCACAGTGGCCGGTGCGGTGGCGGTGCTCGTCGCGCTCGCCGCGAACGGTCCCACCACCGCGTTGCTGACCCTGGCCGCCGTGATCGCCGTCCAGCAGATCGAGGGCAACCTGCTGGAACCACTGGTGATGCGGCGGCAGGTGCAGCTGCACCCGGCGGTCATCCTGGTCGTGGTCACCGCCGGCACGCTGGTCGCCGGGGTGGCCGGGGCATTCGTGTCGGTGCCGATCGCGGCGGTGCTCTGGCGGGTGCTCGACACCGTGCAGCGCCACCGCGCCGCCGAGCGGAGCGGTACCGAGCGCAGCGGCACCGGCGTACCCGCGCCGACCGCCGACCCGGGCCGCGCCGCCGAAGCAGCGGGCTGACGACCGGCGCGGCCGTTCAGGCGGGGTGCGGCTGGCGCAGGTGCGTGATGAACCACGTACCTGCCTGGTCGGCCACCTGCTCCAGCGTGCCGGGCTCCTCGAACAGGTGCGTGGCGCCGGGCACGATCCGCAGCTCCGCCACTTCGCCGAGCGCGTCCCGGGCCTGCTCGTTGAGCACGATCACCTGCTCGTCCAGGCCGCCGACGAGCAGCAGCGTCGGTGCGCGTACCGCCGTCAGTGAGCTGCCTGCCAGATCCGGCCGGCCGCCCCGGGAGACCACCGCGCCCACCCGGTCCGGCCGGGCCGCGGCGGCGACCAGCGCGGCGGCGGCGCCGGTGCTGGCGCCGAACAGCCCGATCGGGAGCCGCCCCAGCTCCGGGTCGGCGCCCATCCAGTCGACGATCCCGGCCAGGCGCTCGGCCAACATGCCGATGTCGAAGCGCAGCTCGGCGGTGACCTCGTCCCGGGCCTCCTCGTCGGCGGTCAGCAGGTCGACGAGCATCGTGGCCAGCCCGCGCTCGTTGAGCGCACGCCCGACGGCCATGTTGCGCGGGCTGTGCCGCGAACTGCCGCTGCCGTGCGCGAACAGCACCACCCCACCGGCGTTGCCGGGCACGCTGACATCCCCGACGAGCCCTCCGTCCACCACAGGCACCGAAACCTCACGCATATCCCTCCACCCCCACCCACCCGATACCCGCCAGCCGAACGATCATGAAGTTGACGGCCCAGAAAGCGCTTCCCCACCCCGCCAACTTCATGATCACGCCATCCGGGCAAGACCACGGGGAACGCCCGCGGGGAACCCCGCGCGGGGAGGCCGACGCGTGCGGGGTTGCGTTGACGTCGGCGGCAAGGTTTAGCGTCGATTCACGGAGACGGACGGGGGCGGCGGATGCGGATCGGGGAACTGGCGCAGCGGGCCGGTACGAGCACCCGCACCCTGCGCTACTACGAGGCACACGGGCTGGTCCGGCCGAACCGGTCCGCAAACGGATACCGGGTCTACGACGAGGCGGAACTGCGCGTCGTCCGCGAGATCCGGGCCCTGCTGGCGATCGGCTTCGGCCTGGACGACATCCGCCCGTTCGTCGCCTGCCTGCGCGCCGGAAACGACTCCGGTGACGTCTGCCCCGATTCGGTGGCGGTGCTGCGGCGCAAGCTCGCCGAGGTGGACGACTACCTCGACCGGCTCGGCGACGTCCGCCGCCGGCTGCACGACCAGCTCGCCCACGCGATCGCCCAACGGGAGGAAACATGCCTCAGGACACGGGGACCGGCCGGCTGACCCCGGTCACCGACGACACCTTCGCGGCCGCCGTGCTGGCCGCCGACCGGCCGGTGGTGGTGGATTTCTGGGCCGAGTGGTGCCCGCCGTGCCGGGTGGTGTCGAAGCACCTGGCCGAGCTGGCCGAGGAGTTCGGCGACGCACTGCGCTTCGTCACCCTCAACACCGACGAGAACCCGGCCACCACCCGCGCCCACCGGATCATGTCCGCGCCGACCATGCTGGTGTTCCGGGGCGGCGAGGTGGTCGGCTCGATCGTCGGCTCCCGCCCGAAGGACCACCTGCGGCGCAGCTTCGCCCAGCACGCGGACGGTTGAGCCGCCGCCGGGCGGGAACGCGCCGGGTGACCACGGACCCCGACCGATCGCGAGGATCGTCATGGCGAAACAGGACAGGTCCCGGGAACAGGAACTCACCGACCAGGAACGCCGTAAGCAGGAACTGAAGGGCTCACCGGACTGGGCCGACCGCGCCTCGACGGCGCGCACGTCCGACGATCCGCGGGCCACGGCGCCGCGCGACGCCGGCGGGCGTCCGTCCAACGGCCGCCAGTTCTGAGGTACGCGTACCGAGCGGCCCCGCCCGTCGTGGCGGGCCGCTCAGTTCGTGCGTTCCGGCAGGTGCATCAGCGGCGCGCGGCCCTGCGGCTGCTCCGGCTGCGACCCGCTCGGGTGTGCCGGCGGCACCGCCACGGTCACCGGCTGCGCGGAGGTGACCCGCACCGGCTCGCCGTGGTGCCGCAGCTCGACGACGGTGTCCGGCCCGCCGTTGCGCAGCGAGTACGTCGTCTGGTGCGGCCGGACGTCGACCCGCAGCCGCATCCCGCGCCACTGGAGCGAGAACTCCAGGCGGCTGAGGCGGCTGGAGAGCCGGGGCGCGAAGGAGAGCGTCCCGTCGTGGTCGCGCAGCCCGCCGAACCCGGCCACGAGCGCGATCCAGGCGCCGGCCAGTGATGCCATGTGCACACCGTCGCGGGTGTTCTCGTTGAGGTCGTGCAGGTCCATCAGCGCGGCCTCGCGCAGGTAGCGGTGGGCCAGTTCGAGGTAGCCGACCTCGGCCGCCAGCACCGCCTGGGTGCAGGCGCTCAGCGACGAGTCGCGTACGGTGCGCCGCTCGTAGTAGACGAAGTTGCGCAGCTTCTCGGCGGCGCTGAACGCGTCGCCCCGCCAGTGCATGGCCAGCACCAGGTCGGCCTGCTTGACGACCTGCTTGCGGTAGAGGTCGAAGTACGGGTAGTGCAGCAGCAGCGGGTACTTCTCCGGCGGCGTGTGCTCGAAGTCCCACTCCTGGAAGCGGGTGAACCCCTCCACCTGCTCGTGCACGTCGGTCTCCGCGTCGTACGGGACGTGCATGTCGTTCGCGGCGTCCCGCCAGGCGGCGGCCTCCTCCTCGGTCACGCCGAGGTCGAGCGCCTGGTCGCGGTAGCGCATCGCGCAGTCCGCGGCGGTACGCAGGTTCCGCTGGGCCATGAGGTTGGTGTAGACGTTGTCGTTCTTGACCGCCGTGTACTCGTCCGGGCCGGTCACGCCGTCGATGTGGAACCGTCCGGCGCGGTCGTGGTGGCCGAGCGAGCGCCACAGCCGGGCGGTCTCGACAAGCAGTTCCAGACCGATCTCCCGTTCCAGCGCCTCGTCGCCGGTGACCAGTACGTAGCGGCGCAACGCGTCGGCGACGTCGGCGGCGATGTGGAACGCGGCGGTCCCGGCCGGCCAGTACGCCGACGACTCCGGCCCTTCGATGGTGCGCCACGGGAAGGCCGCGCCGGCGAGGTTCAGCGTGCGGGCGCGTTCCTGCGCCTGGGCCAGCGTGTCGTACCGCCACTGCAACGCGTCACGCACCGCGGTCGGCTGCGTGTAGGTGAGCACCGGCAGTACGAACATCTCGGTGTCCCAGAACGCGTGGCCGTCGTACCCCGGGCCGGTGAGGCCCTTGGCCGAGATCGGCCGGCGTTCCGCGCGGGCGCCGGCCTGGAGGACGTGGAACAGGCCGAACCGGACGGCCTGCTGCACCTCGGGGTCGCCCTCGACGCGCACGTCGGCGGCGTCCCAGAACGCGTCCAGGTATTCGCGCTGGGCCCGGCGCAGGCCGTCCCAGCCGTCGAGCCGGGCCGCTGCGAGCGCCGCGCCGACCTGGTCGCGCAGCGCCGGGAGCGACCGGCGGCTGGACCAGCCGTACGTGAGGTACTTGACCACGCGGAGCGTCTGGCCGGGCTTGAGCACGCAGCCGATGGTGGTGCGGACCCAGTCCTCGTACCCCTCGCTCTCGATCGTGGTGCGTTCGGGCCCGTCCACGTCGTGGCCCATGGCGGCGGCGACCCGCAGGCCGCTGACCTTGGTCCGGTGGATGAGCTGCCCGCCGTCGTCGGTGGTCAGCTCCTCCTCGGCCTGCAACGGCGACTCGAGTACGGCGGCGACCCGGGGGTCGCGGCTCTGCGGCGGCAGCGACTCGTTGGCGACCAGCTCGGACTGGAGGATCAGGCGCAGCGGCCCGTCGACCGGCTCCACCTCGTAGTGGATGGCGGCCACCGAGCGCTGGGTGAACGACACCAGGCGGGTGGTACGGACCTTGACCTCGCGACCGGCCGGGGAACGCCAGTGCAGATCCCGCTGGAGGGTGCCGGCGCGCATGTCGAGGACCCGCTCGTGGGCGAGCAGTTCGCCGTAGCGCACGTCGAGCGGCTCGTCGTCGACGAGCAGCCGGATCAGCTTGCCGTTCGTGACGTTGACGATGGTCTGCCCGGACTCGGGGAAACCGAAGCCGGCCTCCGCGTACGGCAGCGGGCGCAGCTCGTAGAACGAGTTCAGGTAGGTGCCGGGCAGCCCGTGCGGCTCGCCCTCGTCGAGGTTGCCGCGCAACCCGATGTGCCCGTTCGACAGCGCGAACACCGACTCGGACTGGGCCAGCACGTCCATGTCGAGCTGCATCTCCCGGACGTGCCAGGGCTCGACCGGGTACGCCCGTTCCCGGATCACGCGGCCGGCTCCGGGGCGAGCAGGTCGGCGAGGTCGGTGACCACCACGTCGGCGCCGTTCGCCAGCAGCTCGTCGGCCTGGCCGACCCGGTCGACGCCCACCACGTACCCGAATCCGCCGGCCCGCCCGGCGGCCACACCGGCGAGGGCGTCCTCGAAGACGGCCGCGTGCGCCGGTTCGACGCCGAGCAGTCGCGCGCCCTCCAGGAACGTGTCCGGGTGCGGCTTGCCGCGCAGCCCGCTCGCGCGGGCGACCACGCCGTCCACCCTTGCCTCCAGCCAGCGTTCCAGCCCGGCGGCGTGCACCACGGCGGCGCAGTTGGCGCTGGCCGAGACGACGGCGCGGCGCAGCCCGGCCGAGGTGGCCGCTTCCAGGTAGCGCACCGATCCCTCGTACACCTCGACGCCGTTGTGCTCGATCCGCTGGAGCAGCACGACGTTCTTACGGTTGCCGAGGCCGTTGACGGTGTCCGCCTCGGGCGGGTCGTCCGGCGATCCCTCGGGCAGCGTGATGCCGCGCGAGGCCAGGAATGTGCGCACCCCGTCGGCGCGCGGTCTGCCGTCCACGTACCGGTTGTAGTCCGGTCCGCTGTCGAACGGGTGGAACGGCTCGCCGGTTTCCGCGGACCGTCGCCGCAGATACGCGTCGAACGTCTCCGCCCAGGCGGCGTTGTGCACCTTGGCGGTCTGCGTCAGCACACCGTCCAGATCGAAGAGACAAGCGCGCACGTGCGCGGGGAGGCCCAGCATCGCTTGAATCTAACCAGAGCCCGCGCCGGGCAAACACCATTCAGGGCTCAGCGGTTCGGGCGGAGCGTCCAGATCACGGTGAGCGAGGAGGTGAGCGTGCCGTCCTCGGTGCGGACCTCCACCTCGACCGGGAACTCCGGCCGCTGCCCGGCGTCCAGCTCGGCCAGCACCTCGGCGGGTACGCCACCGAGCCGTGCGGTAGCCAGCACCGACCCCATCGCGATCTTGCGGAAGTGGACGGAGGCGGTCACCGGCAGGGGTACGGCCCGGTCGAGGACGTGCCCGAAGGCGGCCAGGACGACCGCGCCCGAGGCACTCTCCCCGAGCGTGAACATGGCGCCGGCGTGCGGCCCGCCGAGGTGGTTGTGGTGCGCCGCGATGTCGGGGAGCCGGGCCACGACCCGGACCCCGCCTTCGGCCTCGGGCGCCACCTCGACGAACTCGATCCCGAGCGTGCGGGCGAACGGCACGGCGTCGAGGATTCCGGCCGCCACCTGGCGAGAGTCGATGCTCATGCCCGAACGCTACTCGCCGGTAACAACCCCGGCAAGATGCCGGAACACGCTGGCCAAATGTCACCAAGTAAGTGACATCCGCACCGCATGGAGCTAGCGTTGTCTCTTATTAAGAGACATTGGGACATGAGATGATCTTCTCCACCCCTGAACTCAGCGATCACGACGAGACCGTGCTGGCCGAGGTGCACGACATGCGTCGCGTGCTCGCCGATGTCCTGCGCACTCCTCGCCGGTGGACCGGTGGCCTCCGGCGCACGATGTTGGCCCGCGCGATTCTCGGCTCCAACAGCATCGAGGGCTACGTGGTCGCCGAGGACGACGCCGCTGCCGCGCTGGACGGCGAGGAGCCGCTGAGCGCCGACGACCGAACCTTCGCCGAGATTCGGGGCTATCGACAGGCTCTGGGATACGTGCTGCAGACCGCCGGGGATCCGCATTTCCGCTTCGAGACGTCGGTGATCCGCAGCATGCACTACATGATGCTCTCGCACGATCTGGGCAAGAGCCCGGGGCAATATCGCAAGGGCCCGATCTACGTACACGATGAGCGGACCGATGAGCGGGTGTACGAGGGCGCGGACGCCGACCACGTGCCTCACCTCATGGAGGAGCTAACCGAAGATCTACGGTCGGATGTCACCGCCTCCCCGCTCGTCAAAGCAGCCATGGCGCATCTGAACCTGGTGATGATCCATCCGTTCCGTGACGGCAACGGACGGATGGCACGCGCCCTTCAGACGCTGGTGCTCTCCCGCCGTGCGATCGTCGAGCCGGCCTTCTCCAGCATCGAGGAGTGGCTGGGCAGCAACACCGAGGACTACTACCGCGTGCTGGCGGTTACCGGGCGTGGCCGCTGGAACCCCGAAGGTTCGGCGCGCCTCTGGGTGTCGTTCAACCTGCGCGCCCATCACATGCAGGCACAGACCGTCGCTCGCCGCTTCGATGAGGCGTCCGGCATCTGGTCGGAGTTGGACGCGATCGTTGCCGAGAAAAGACTCCCTGAGCGGGTGACCGATCTGCTCTACGAGGCAGTCCTGGGCTACCGCATCCGTCGCTCCGGGTACGTCAAACTCGCCGATGTCGAGGATCGGACCGCATCTCGTGATCTGGCCAACCTGGTCGAGCAGGGCCTGCTGGAAGCACGAGGTGAGCGGCGGGGAAGGCATTACGTCGCCGGCCCCACGCTGGTCGTGGTACGGGAACGGGTCCATGCGCGGCGCAAGCCGATCAGGGATCCCTACCCGGCCATGCCGGTCGTTCTCGCGACCGAGGCTGCCAATTCGACCGGCTCGGGTGAGCGGTTGTAACCACGGTCCATGTCACGGCGCTGTCCGGCCCGATGGATCAGCTCAGCGGCGTTTCGGCGGCTGTCGACTTCGGGTAGCGAGTGGCCCATGAACCGCGATCTCGCGCGCGGGCTGACGGTGGCGTGGGCACTGCCGGAGTTCCGCGACGGGCTACGTCACCTCGTCGACCTCGACGAGGTGACAGTGCTGCTGGCCGCACTGTCCCTTCCGGACCGCGACCGCGAGGTGGAGCGGAGCGCGCTGGGCCTGCTGCGGTCCGGGCTCGACAGCACCGAGGTCCGGGAGGCGGTGTTGCTGCTGCTGGAGCGGGACACCGTACGCCGGCCGCTCGTCGCCGCGGCGGTCGAGCCGCTCGCCGACCGGCCCGGCCTGGTCACCGCCGTCACCTCCGCGGCCGAGGATCCCCGGGTACGCCACGAGGTACGGGCGATGCTGGACAGCGCGGGCGTCCGCGAGCTGATCTGGCGGGCGGTCGACGACCAGGTGAGCGACAACCGGTTCGGGCTGGTCCGCCGGGCGGCGGTGCTGTTCGTGCGGCACCCGAGCGCGCGGCGCCTGGGGTGGGCGCTCCGCCGGCACGGCGTTCTCCGCGAACTGCGCCACAGGGCGTGACCTGATCCTGCTGTTGCCCGGTCGTGTCACCGCCGAGATCTTCGGGCCCTACCGTCCAGTCGATGCGATCCCGTGCGGCGAAGGCGGCAGCGACTCTGGTGACCGTGCTGGGCACGCTGCTCGTCGTCGCGAGCTGTCTCAGTTGCATCCCGCTTCTGGCGCCGTCGGCGCCGTGCGACGGTGACACCTACGCTTCGGCGCAGGCGGCGAGGGACGCGTACGCCCTGCTGGTCCTGGCGATGACGGCGACGGCGGTCCTCTCCGTCGTCGTGGCCCGGGTAGGCATCCGGCCCCGCGTCCGGAACCCCTGGCCGTGGCTGTCGGTCGCCGTACTGGGAATCGCCGTGAGTGCCGGCCTGCTGATCCCGATCGATCGCGCCGGCTCCTGCTGAGGCCGATCGGCAGTCACTCGTATCCCATCGCGGGGATGATTTCGCCCATTTCGCGCTCGACGTACGCGCGGGTGCCGGCGTCGAATTGGTCGTCGCGGTGCGCGAGCTTGCCCGCCTGGAACGTCGACGGGGTGACGGCGTCCTCGACGCCGAGCCGCTCGAACAGGGCCCGCCGCTGCCCGGGCCAGTCGGCCGCCAAGTCCTCCGCCCTCACCTCGACGTACCGCCGGCTCGTCAGGTCGGCCGCCTTCTTCCAGGCCAACCATCGCTGGTAGACCGGCACCAGATAGGCCAACGCCCCCTCGACGGTGGACGGCGCCCACGGCTGGGCCAGGTGGGAGGCGAGCACCGCGACCGGATGACGCTTGATGTGCACGATCGTCGCCTCGGGCACCAGCTCCCAGAGGAAATCCATGGCGAAGAGGTTGAACGGCGTCTTCTCGCACCAGGTCGGCTTGCCCGCGTCGGCCGCCGCCCCGGCGAACAGGGTGTCGACCAGGCCGCGCAGGACGCCGATCAGTTCGCCCCGCTCACCGAAGTACCTCGGGACGACCCGCCGTCGGCTCGCCGCCACGAACGGTCCGGCGGGCCGGTCGCCGTCCCCGAAGCCCTCCGGGGGTGCGGGTTCGTCGTACGCGTACGCGATGACCTGCGGCCAGAGCCGGTGTAGGGCCTCCCGGTAACGACCCACGCCGACCAGCTCGGGCACGGTCTTGCCCCGGTCGTCACGCCGCCCGGGCACGCGTACGGTGAGGAAGTCGCTCAGCCGGTGCAGGGCGTCCTCGCCGACGATGGGGTCGTACCGGTCGGTGAGCGCGTCGGCCAGGTCCCGCAGGCCACCGGGCTCGACAATGAACTTGGTCTCCATGGGGATCCGGTGGATCAGCGGATGCTGGCCGATGACGTCGGCGATCCGCGACGTGCCCGAGCGGCCCGTGCCCGCGACGAAGACCGGTGAGGGAGACGGCATGGACGGCAGTCAAACTTCCGGCCCGGCGCGGGGGCAACCTCATTATCCCCGCCGCGATCAGCTGATCGACCTCCTAGCCGACGCGGTCGGGTCCGTCACCGTGGCACACCCGACCCGGGTCGCCGTCGACGGGCCGCCCGCCGCCGGCAAGACCACGCTCGCCGACGAGCTGGCCGCCGTCCTGCGGGCCCGGGGCCGGTACGTCATCCGGGCGACCGTCGACGACTTCCTCTTCCCCCGGGCGCGGCGCTACCGGCGCGGCGAGTTCTCGGCCGAGGGCTGCTACGTCGACACCCACGACCACCAGTCGCTGAACCGGGTGCTGCTCGACCCGCTCGGCCCCGACGGCGATCGACGCTTCCGGCGCACGATCTACGACCACACCACCGACGCGGTGCTGTCCCCGCTGCCCACCACCGCCCCCGCCGACGCCGTGCTGGTGTTCGACGGCGTCTTCCTCCTGCGCCCGGAACTGGTCGACCGGTGGGAGCTGCGCGTCTTCGTGTCGACAGCGCTGGACCGTACCGTCGATCGTGCGGTGGTCCGGGAGAGCCCGGTGTCGTCCCGGGCCGACGTCGAACGGCGCTGGCGCGAGCGTTACCTGCCCGCCCAGCGGCTCTACTTCGCCACTGCCCGCCCGGTCGAGCACGCCGACGTCGTCGTGCACAACGACGACCCCGGACAGCCGATGTGGGAGACCCGGACGGCCTTGGATGGCAGGCTGCAACCATGGACAGGAAGCGGGTGACCGCCTGGATCGCGGCGTACGAGCAGGCGTGGCGCACGCCGGGAACGGCGGCGCTCGGCACGATGTTCACGACCGACGCGAGCTACCGGCAGGGGCCGTACCGGGATCCGGTCGTTGGCCTGCCCGCCATCACCCGCATGTGGGACAGCGAACGCGACGGGCCCGACGAGGTCTTCGACATGACCGCGGAGGTCGTCGCGGTCGACGGCGACACCGCCGTGGCACGGATCCAGGTCCGGTACGGCGACCCGGTCCACCAGGAGTGGCGCGATCTCTGGATCATACGCTTCGCCGAGGACGGCCGGTGCGCGTCGTTCGAGGAGTGGCCCTTCGCGCCGGACAAGGGGGCTACCGGTTGAGGCCGGCCGCCTGATCCGTGAGGATCACCCCGAGAACGCGGTGCGCGTCGGCTGCCTCCTCCGCGTCCTCGGGGTCGTCGAAGGTGCGGGACCAGGTGGAAAGGGTCTTCCAGAGGGCCCAGCCGCGTCCGCGCGCCCACGTCGCGTCGTCCACCGACAGGCGCTCGCGGAACGCCGCCCGGCCCTCGGCGGTCAACAACGTCCAGGCGATCGCCAGGTCGCAGGCCGGGTCACCGACGCCGCAGGTGCCGAAGTCGATGACGGCCGCCAGCCGGCCGTGCGTGAGCAGCAGGTTCCCCGGGGCGATGTCGCCGTGGAACCAGCGGTCCACCCCGTCCCAGCGGGCGCCGACCGCCCGCGCCCAGATCTCGCGTACCAGCGCGGCGTCGACGTGGCCGTCCAGCGCCACGAGCGCATCCTCGACTTTCTTGTCGTACGTGCGCAGCGTGCCGCCCCGGAACCAGTTGTGGACACCCGGCTGCGGGCCGTCCGCGGCGTCCACGTCCCGCAGGGCCGCGAGGAATTCGGCCAGGTCGAGCGCGAAGCGCACCGGGTCGGCGATGCGGTCCGGCCGGGCGGGCTCGCCGTCGAGCCATCGGTAGATCGACCACGGGTACGGGTAGCCCGCACCCGGCTCGCCCTTCGCCACCGGGGCGGGGACGGGCAACGGCAGCCGAGCCGCGAGGACCGGGAGCCACAGGTGTTCCTTGTCGACCGCCAGGGCGTACGCGGCAGCGCTGGGCAGACGCACCAGCAGCTCGGGGCCGAGGTGGAAGGTCCAGTTGTCCCAGCCGCCCTTGGCGACCGGCTCGATCGGGAGGCCGGCCAGGTGCGGGAACTGGCCGGCCACGAGGCGGCGCACCTGCTCCACGTCGACGGCGATGCGCCGTGGGGGAGGGCCGAGGTCGTAGCCGGAGTCGTCCGCTCCCACCGGGCGGTGGTTGTTAATAAGGGGCCCTTCCTCTACCGGAGGCGTTAACAGGGTGCCCTTCCTTTCACCGCCAGCCGACGTCGATGCGGTCGCCCCGCTCGTCGAAGAAGTGCAGCGCGTCCATCCGCACCTGCACTGCGAGCGGGTGCCCGGGCGACACCTGCGGGTACGGCGCCAGCCGTACCGCCAGTTCCGCCGGACGACGGTGGTGGCGGCCCGGGTCGGGCAGCACGCTCGTCCGGTTGCCGCCACCCCCGCCCGGTTCCAGGGCGGGCGCGGAGGACTCCGTCGCGCGCCCGGTGAGCCGCTGCATCACCTGGTTGAACCGGCGCAGGCCGCGCTGGCCCGGTGCGGCCTGCTCGACCGGGGTGCCCATCTCGTCCACGACGATCGCGGTGGCGCCGATGTCGAGGAACGCCAGCGACTCGTGCCCGTGGTGCTCCAGGTAGCGGATCCGCCCGTGCAGCACGTCCCCGGCGGTGTCCGGCGCGACCGGGGTGAGCGCCTCGGCACGCATGCCGACCACGATCCGCTCACCGTGGTAGTGCGCCACCGCCCGGCTGCGGATGTCGTCCCAGGGCAGGTAGAGCGACTGCTCACCGAGGTTCAGCGCGACGTACCGGTCGAGGTGGACGTAGACCGACGCCTCCAGCAGGTTCATCCGGGGACTGCCCAGGAACGCGGCGACGTAGAGCGTCGCCGGCCGGCCGTACACCTGGGTGGGGGTGCCCACGTCCTGGAGGACACCCTTGCGCATGATGGCGACCCGGTCGGCCATGGTCAGCGCCTCGGCCTGGTCGTGGGTCACGTAGATGGTGGTGACGCCCAGTTCGCGGGTGAGGCCGGAGATCTCCGCCCGCAGCTCGGCGCGCAGCCCGCTGTCCAGGTTGGACAGCGGCTCGTCCATCAGGAACAGGCCGGGCCGGCGCACTATCGCCCGGCCCATGGCGACCCGCTGCCGCTGGCCGCCGGAGAGCTGGCTGGGCTTGCGCGCGAGCACGTCGCCGATGCCGAGCGCGCTCGCCACGTCCTGGATCCGCTCGCCGCGCGGGCCCGGCTCGACGCCGCTCAGGCGCAGCGGGAAGCCGATGTTGTCGCCGACTGTCATGTGCGGATAGAGCGCGAAATCCTGGAAGACCATGGCGATCTTCCGGTCGCGTGGCGGCAGGTCGTTCGCCAGCTCACCGCCGAGCATGATGGCGCCGGTGGACGGATCCTCCAGCCCCGCGATCATGCGCAGTACCGTCGACTTCCCGCAGCCCGACGGGCCGAGCAGCACCATGAACTCGCCGTCGTTGACGTCCAGATTGATGGTGTCGACCGCGACCGTTCCGTCCGGGAACACCTTGGTGACATCCTTGAGCGCGACGGTAGCCACCGCCACCTCCCCAGTTTTCTCTCCCAAACCCGGGAATGACTGTGACCAGGATCATCTGATCCGCACATCGGGTAAACGTGCCATGTTCGGCTCGTGACAGTCCTATTAAGCGGTATTCGCCGGGCTCCACGATTAAGTGACCAGCGAGTAGCCGCTTTTACGGCGTTTCGCCGAGGAACACCCGGCGCACCACGCGCTCGGCGGCGTGCCCGTCGTCCAGGGCGCAGAACCGCGACCGGAACGCCGTCCGGGCCCGCTCGGCCGCCTCGTCGTCGACAGCACCGCAACGGAACAGGTCGAGCAGACCGGGGAAGTCCAGCGCGACCGCGCCGGGCGGCTCGGCAAGCAGGTCGAAGTAGACGCCACGAGCCACCCGGTAGGCATCCCAGTCCGGCGCGTAGACCACGATCGGCCGGTCCAGCACCGCGTAGTCGAACATCGCCGAGGAATAGTCGGTGATCAGTACGTCCGCCGCCAGGTAGAGGTCCTCCACCCGGTCGTACGCGCTCACGTCCAGCACCCCGTCCGCAGCCGGTCCCCGGGGATGCCGCTCCCGGTCGTGGAAGTAGTGGCTGCGCATCAGCAGCCGGCCCCGGGGCCCGAGCACGTCGAGCATCCGGTCCGGGTCGAACGGCGGCCGCCACCCGGGCAGGTGCTCGCGGTGCGTCGGCGCGTAGAGGACCACGTACTCGTCGGGTGCGATGCCCAGCGCGGCGCGGACCTGGCCGCGGTCCTCGGCGGTGGCCAGCGCCAGCCGGTCGTTGCGCGGGTAGCCGACCTCCAGCGTGGTGTAGTCCGCCGGGTACGCCCGCTCCCACATCTGCGTGGAGAAGCTGTTCGAGGTGATGCTGTAGTCCCACCGGTCGACCCGGCGCAGCAGCCCGGCGAAGTTCATCCCCATCGCGCCCACCGGGTAGCGCTGCTGATCCAGCCCCATCACCTTCACCGGCGTGCCGTGGTGGGTCTGCACGTGCACCGAGCCCGGCCGCTTGCGCACGAAGTCCGGGAAGTTGACGTTGTTGACGAGCCAGCGGGCACGGGCCAGGACGCGGTGGTACTCGCGGCTGCCGGCCACCACGTACTCGACGCCCGGCGGCAACGCGGCCACCCGGTCCCGGCGGACGATCCACACGCCACGCACCTGCGGCGCCAGCCGGCGGGCCGCCTCGTAGATCGCCGCCGGATTGCACGAGTAGCCCCGGTACCAGTAGGCCGCGTAGACGGCGAGCGTCGGGTCGACCGGCCGGTGCAGCTCCGCCCGGTAGTACTCGCCCAGCGCCAGGTCACGCGCCCGCCGGGCGGTACGCCGCACCACCGGCGTGACCCGTCGCCGGGCCCGCCGCGCGGTCCGCCGGGCCGTCTCCCCCGCCTGGTGCGCCTCCCGCAACGCGCTGAACGTCCGCCAGCGGCCGGCCGCCACCAGCCGATGCTTGAGCCCTTCCGCGCCGGGCGGGACCGGATAGCCCTCGGGCGGCAGGAACCGCACGTAGTCGGCGTGCATCTGGGCGAAGAACGGCGCCCGCAGCTCGGGCGCGATCCGGTCGCCGTTGCCGAGCACCGTGAGGTAGTGCCAGATCATCCGCTCGAAGACCGCCGGCCGCAGCCCGGTCACCTTCCAGCGGTCCATCAGCCCGAACACCCGGTGCCACTGGGCGAAGACCTCGAAGTGCCGGTCCCCCCGGGTCTTCGTGATCGCGCCGGTGCGGCGCTGCCGGTAGTTCAGGCAGATCCGGTCGAGTACGCCGATCCGCTCGGCCGCCATCAGCGCCGGATAGCTGAACGAGACGTCCTCGTACCAGCCCGGCTCGAAGCGCAGCCCGCGTTCGAGCAGGAACTCCCGGCGTACCACCCGGTTCCACGCGGTGTGCAGCAGTTTCAGCGTCTCCGGCCGGTCCCGCAGCGCGAATGTCGTCGCGCCCGGCGGCACCGGGAACACGTCGCGCATCGCGCTGCGGGTGCCGACGTTGTTCCAGTGCGCCCGGACGTGGTCGACGATCAGCACGTCGGGCGCGGTGTCGCGGAGCCGGTCCGCGACGTGCGGCAGGCAGCCGGGCACCAGCCAGTCGTCCCCGTCGACGAACCACACGTACTCGCCGACGGCCCGGTCCAGCCCGATGTTGCGGGCCGGACCGAGCCCGACGTTCTCGGCGAGCCGCACCGGGCGGACCCGGGGGTCGCGCAGCGCGTACTCGGCCAGGATCTCGCCGCTGTCGTCGGGGGAGGCGTCGTCGACACCGATCACCTCGATGTCGCCGAACGGCTGGTCGAGGATCGAGTCGAGGCATTCCCGCAGGTAGCCCTGCACCTTGAAGGCCGGCACGACGAAGCTGATCAAGGTCACCCCGGCCCGCCCTCCGTCAGCCCGGCGAGCGCACACCCCCACGGGCGCGGGCCGGCAGGACCACCCAGGCGAGGACCACGCTCGCGACAAAAACCACGAGAAGGTACGCAGCGAGTGTAGCCAGAGCGATACTCGCATATCCGGCGATCAGCCCGATTGCCAGTAACACCGAACGTGCCGGCCAGCCCAGCGTGGCGGCGTGCAGCGGCGGCGCCGACTGCCGCTTCTCCAGCCGGGCGGTCAGGTCGTAGTGGTGCAGCGTCAGCACCAGCACGTACCCGAAGATCAGCCACGCGGGCGCCCGGCCCGCCACCCCGATCGCGATCGCGAACAGGTACTCGGCGGCCCGCAACGCGGCCGGCACCAGCCAGTCCAGCGACCCGTCGTGCGACGCCCGCGAGCCCTGCGCCGCACCGAGCAGCAGCACCAGCGCGAGCACCGGCACCCAGACCGGCAGATCCCCGCCGCCGTGCACCGCGAGCAGCGCCCACACCAGCGTCCCGGCCGCGCCGAGCGCGCCGAACACCGCCAGCAGCAGCGGCCGTCGTGCGACCGGCAGCGTCCGGGCCAGCAGGCCGTCGTCCCGGTGCAGAGCCGCGTCCACGGTGGCCATCACCGGCACCCGCATCCACCGCGCCCGCAAGGTCCGCAACCCCCCGGTGTACGCGAACGCCAGCGTCCCCCAGACCAGCACCGCGACCAGCGCCACCAGCGGCCCGAACAGCGCGGCGGCGATCGCGATCAGTGCCCACCGCTCACCGATCGGGAACACCACTGTGCGCTTCAGCCAGTACGACACCGAGCCGGTGTCCGCCTGCACCCGCGTCGACGCGGCGTTCAGCTTGCCGCCGATGCCGCCCGCGTCGGCGCTGACCACCTTGGGCCGCCGGGCCGCCTCGTCGTGCAGCGCGCCGTACCAGGTGTCGGTCATGTGCCGCACGGTCTGCAACGTCATCGCGGCCAGCGCCAGCGCCCAGCCGTACCGGAACCCGGCGTGCGTGGCGCCGTAGCCGAGACCGGCGTAGACCACGTACTCCTTGAAGCGGTCGGCCATCGTGTCCAGCCAGCCGCCCCAGGCGCTGAAGTGCCGGGTGTAGCGGGCCAGCTGCCCGTCCACGCAGTCGAGCACGAACCCGAGGTAGAGCAGGACCGCGCCGGCCACCAGCGCGGGCCGTCCCCCGGCGCCGAACAGCACCGCCGCGGCCACCGCGAACGCCACCGAGACCATGGTGACCCCGGTCGGCCCGATCCCGATCCGGGCCGCCGCCTTCGTGACGAACGGGGACCAGGTGCTGACGAAGTACGTGGTGAAGAAGTCGTCCCGCTCCTTCACCGACAGTCTCAACTCGGCGCGGTCCTCGTCCACAGCGGCCACCGCAGCCTCGGCCGCCACCCGCTGCGCCTCGTCGCCGACCCGGTGCGCCACGAGCAGACGTACCCTCTGGGCGAAGATCAGCGTGCCGCGGGCGGCGAGGTCGGCCACGAGCCGGTCCACCGCGTTCCGCGGCCCGCCGTCCGCGGCTCGGCGGGCGGCCTCGGCGAGCGCCGGCAGGTCGGCCGCGCCCACCCGCAGCGCGCCGCCGAACACGCCGCTCGCGTCGGCGGCGTCGACCTCGACCACCTGGCCGCGCTCCTCGCGCACCGTGGCCTGCCCGGGCGCGGGCGGATCGGTGAGCACCAGCGCCACCGTCGGCCCCACCGGGCTGGTCGCGAGGTGCTTGAGTACGGCCGTGTGCGCCACCAGGTCGGCGCCACTGACCAGCACCGGGCCGGTCGCGGCGGCCACCAGGTCGGCCAGCTCGGTCAGGTCGGCGGCGACGCGCACGTCGTCCGCCCCGGCCCGGCGCCACTGCGCCGCCAGCCGTTCGGCGAGCGGTTCGATCGGGCGGCCCGGCTCGGTCGGGCGGCTCGACGGCTCGGTGGAGCGGCCCGCCGCCGGGTCGGCGGCGAGCACGATCGCGAGCGTCACCGCTTCGCCGCGTCGGCGTAGGCGGCCAGCGCCTCGTCGATCGTCCCGTCGACGATCAGCCGTCCGGCATCGAGGTAGAGCCCCCGACGGCAGAACCGGGTGAGGTCCTTGTCGTTGTGTGACACCAGCACCAGCGTGCGCCCTTCCGCGAGAAGTCGCTCGATGGTCGCATAGCACTTCGCGCGGAACTCCGCGTCCCCGACCGCTGTCACTTCGTCCACAAGCAGTACGGGGTGCGGCAGGTGCGCGATCACCGCGAAGCCCAGCCGCACCTTCATCCCCGACGAGTAGTGCCGCACCGACGTGTCGATGGCGCGTTCCACCTGCTCACCGGCGAACGAGACGATCTCGTCGAAGTGTTCCCGCAGGTACGCCGACGACAGCCCGTGCAGCCCGCCCACCAGGTAGAGGTTCTCCCGGCCGGTCAGGTCGCCGGAGAACCCGGCGGACAGTTCGAGCAGCGGCGCCACCCGGCCGTGCACCCGGATCGAGCCCTCGTCCGGGATGAGCACACCGGCGATCAGCCGCAACAGCGTGCTCTTACCGGTGCCGTTGCGGCCCACCACGCCCACCGTCTCGCCCGGCTCGACCCGGAACGACAGGTCGCGCAACGGCCAGAACCGGCCCGCGTCCGGGTCGCGGGCGCCCCGGTGCACGATCAGCTCCCGCAGCCGCAGCTGGCGGCGCCGGTTGCGGACGAACCGGATGCCGAGCCCGTCCGCCTCGATGATCGGGGCCATTCAGAGTTCCTTCAGCACTGCCGGTTCGAGGCGGTGGAACGCCCACCAGCCCAGCGCCAGCACCAGCACGCTGCCGGACACCGTGATCGTGAGCAGCCGGGCGTCCGGGAACTCGTCCGGATACCAGACCGCGTGGTGCAGCTGGAAGATCCCGACCAGCGGGTTCAGCTCGTACCCGATCTTGAGCCAGCCCGGCATGCCCGACTCCCGGACCAGGTCGAGCGGATAGATGATCGGCGTCGCGTAGAACAGCAGCCGGATGACCAGCCGCATGGTGCGCTCGATGTCGCGCATCAGCACATTGCCCGCCGACAGCAGCAGCGCCAGGCCCACCAGCAGCACGAACTGCACCGCCACCGCCAGCGGCAGGGCGAGCAGGCTCCAGCCGGGGCGGATCTTCCCCTGGCTCGCGTAGAGCGCCGCGACGGCGGCCAGGATCGGCAACCCGGCCAGGTACTCGGCAAACCGGCCGGCGACCCGCCCGATCGGGAAGATCGGCCGGGGCAGGTTCATCGTGGTGATCAGCCGGGACTGCCCGGTGAGCGCGTTCGCCGCCTCGGTCAGCGCCGAACTCGCCCACATCCAGGCGAAGATCCCGGTGATCAGAAACAGCGGGTACGACCCGGCCGCCTCGCCAAGGTGCCGCCGGGTGGCGCCGGAATAGAGCACGCCGAAGACGAACCAGTAGATCAGGCCCATGCCGAGCGGCTCGATCAGCGACCAGAAGTAGCCCAGCACCGACTGCTGGTACTTCACCGCGAGATCCCGCCGGACCAGGATGCGCAGCGAGGTGCGGGCGGACCAGAGCGCCGCGACGCCTGACGTCACCGCATGATGGTCGCTTTGTCAGTCGCGCTCCCGGGCCGGGTGCGGGCCGGGATCACCCCAACGAGGTCAGCACTCGATCACGTTGACGGCGAGGCCGCCGCGCGCGGTCTCCTTGTACTTGACCTTCATGTCCGCGCCGGTCTCCCGCATGGTCTTGATGACCTTGTCCAGCGACACGTGGTGCACCCCGTCGCCGCGCAACGCCAGCCGGGCCGCCGTGATCGCCTTGATGCTCGCCACCGCGTTGCGCTCGATGCACGGGATCTGCACCAGGCCGCCCACCGGGTCGCAGGTCAGCCCCAGGTTGTGCTCCATGCCGATCTCGGCGGCGTTCTCCACCTGCTCCGGCGTACCGCCGAGCGCCTCGGCCAGCCCGGCCGCCGCCATCGAGCACGCCGAACCGACCTCGCCCTGGCAGCCCACCTCGGCGCCGGAGATCGACGCGTTCTCCTTGAACAGCACGCCGATCGCGCCCGCCGCCAGCAGGAACCGGACCGCGCCCTCCTCGGAGGCGCCGGGTACGAACCGCGTGTAGTAGTGCAGCACGGCCGGGATGATCCCGGCGGCGCCGTTCGTCGGCGCGGTGACCACCCGCCCGCCGGCCGCGTTCTCCTCGTTGACCGCGAGCGCGAACAACGTCACCCAGTCCATCGCCCGCAGCGGGTCCTGGCTGCCGGTCTCCGCCTCCAGGCTGCGCCGCATCTCCGCCGCGCGCCGCCGGACCTTCAACCCGCCCGGGAGTACGCCGTCGCGGGTGCAGCCGCTCTCCACGCACTCGCGCATCACGCGCCAGATCTCCAGCAGCCCCGCGCGGACGTCCGCCTCGCTGCGCCACGACAGCTCGTTGGCGAGCATCACCTCGCTGATCGACAGGCCGGTCCCGGAGGTGACGGTCAGCAGTTTCGCGCCGGTGAGGAACGGGTGCCGTACGCGGGTGGTGTCGGCCTTGATCCGGTCCGCCCCGGCGGCCGCCTCGTCCACCACGAACCCGCCGCCGACCGAGTAGTACGTGCGCGTCCGCACCTCGTTCCCGGCCGCGTCGTACGCCGCGAACGTCATCCCGTTCGGGTGGTACGGCAGCGAGCGCCGACGGTGCAGCACCAGATCGGCGTCCGGGTCGAAGTCGATCCCCTGGCTGCCGAACAGGTCGAGCCGCCGCTGCGTGCGGATCCGCTCGACGCGCGGCCCCACCGAGTCGGTATCGACGGTCTCCGGGACCTCGCCCTCCAGCCCCAGCAGCACCGCCCGGTCACTGCCGTGCCCGTGGCCGGTCGCGCCGAGCGAGCCGAACAGCTCCGCCCGTACCCGCGCCACGTCGGCGAGCTGTCCGTCGGCCTTCAGGCCCGCCACGAACGTACGGGCGGCCCGCATCGGCCCGACGGTGTGCGAGCTGGACGGCCCGATACCGACGCTGAAAAGATCGAAAACACTGATCATGTGCTGCTTCCTCGCCGTCGTCCCCGTTGTGCGGAGCCGAGCCGGTGCGTGGGTGCCGCGCCCGCCGGGCGGGTGGACGGCCGGCGCCCGGGGTGGGGGCGCCCAACCGGCGAGCCTACCTCGCCCCCGTGAATACCCGCCCCCACTCCACGCCATGCCCGCCCTTGTTGCGCGCGGTCCGCCCCACCCTCCACCGCTCCGTCCGGGCCGGCTTCCGGGGCGGCCACCTCAAGATCGCCCCCACTCTCCCCGTCGATCTTGGAGTTGTGGCACCCGGAATCGACGTCTTTGCGGCATACACGAACTGCCACAACTCCAAGATCGCCGCTCCCAGCCCTGCCGGCTCCCGGCTCCCGGCTCCCGGCTCCCGGCTCCCGGCTCCCGGCTCCCGGCTCCCGGCTCCCGGCTCCCGGCTCCCGGCTCCCGGCTCCCGGCTCCCGGCTCCCGGCGAGATCTTGGTACAAAACGGCCCCCATAGGGGCACTTTCCTACCAAGATCTCCACCAATCCCACTTCGCGGAACGCTTGTCTCATAAGACGGAAGGCGCTCGACGCAGCAGGCAGCCGAACGAGGAGCCCTCGCCCAGCCCACCCCACAACTCCCGCGACGCTTCTATAGGTGGGCCGGTTCCGGGAGGGGTTGGTATCGGTAGGGTTCGACGTCGGTGATCGACGAGTGACTCATGCAAGATCTGGCCACCGCAGAAGGGTGTGCCGTGAAGCGCGACCTGTCCTCGTGGGTTGCCGGCGTCGGCCCGGCCCACCTTGCTGGCCTGATCAGAAGCCTGTCCGCGATTGGTGTCGCGTGACTCATCACAGATGTGCCGCCGGGTGATCGTCTCCCGGGCCGACGCCGTCCGAACGTCGTCCCGTGCAAGGGAGAACCGTCCGTGCCTTCCATCCTGGCAGATCGTCTGGCCGGCCGTGTTGACGCGGTCATCGGTGTGGATACCCATACCGATACGCACACCGCCGCGGTGACCACCCCGGTCGGGACAGTGCTGGCCGAGATCACCGTGCCGGCCACCGCCGACGGCGCCGCTGTTCTGCTGGCCTGGGCCGGGCGGCAGACGACCGGGCTGGGAACGGGCCGGCGGGCCTGGGCCCTGGACGGCGCCCGGTGTCACGGGGTCGGCCTGCTGCGTGTCCTGCGCGCCGCGGGTGAGGACGTCCTGGAAGCACCCAAACCCGCTGCCGGACGCCGTCGGCGAGGCGGCAAGTCCGACGCGTTGGACGCCGTGCACGCCGCTCGCGCGGTGCTGGCCGCCGACCACGTCGCCACGCCCCGCGCCGACGGCGACCGGGAAGCCCTGCGCCTGCTGCACGTCTGCCGCCGCCACTACAGCGACACCCGCACCGCCACCATCAACCTGTTCAAATCGCTGATCCTCACCGCCGACGACGATCTACGCACACAGATGCGCGGACTGAACACCCTGCGGCAGGTCCAACACGCCACCACCCTCACCACCGGCACCGGCAGCGGCACCGGCAGCGGCACCGGCAGCGGCAGCGGCAGCGGCAGCGGCAGCGGCAGCGGCAGCGGACTTGACCGACTGCGCCGCACTCAACTGGCAGCCCTGGCCGAGCAGATCCTGACCCTCGAGAAGCTCCTGAAAGCCAACCTCGCCGAGATCCGCACCCTGGTCGACAAGCTCTGCCCCACCCTGCTCGACCAACCCGGGATCGGCCCCGTCACCGCCGCGATCGCACTGACCGCCTGGTCACACCCCGGCCGGTTCCGCAACGAAGCCGCCTTCGCCTCACTCGCCGGCGCCAGCCCCGTCCCCGCCAACTCCGGACGCACCATCCGCCACCGCCTCAACCGAGGCGGCGACCGCACCCTCAACGCCGCCCTACACACCATCGCGAAAACCCGCCAACGATGCCACCAACCCACCAAGGACTACGTCGAACGCCGCACCACCGAAGGCCGCACCCCAGCCGAAATCACCCGCAGCCTCAAACGCTACATAGCCCGCCAAATCTGGCGCACCCTCGAAACCAACGCTTGACAAACACCTTCACAGATCTTGCATTTACGGCCCTCAACAATGGTGCGAATCGGGCACCACGAGGGCCCCAAGTGCAAGATCGCGGGGGCGGGGGCGGGGGCGGGGGCGGTGCGGGGCGGGGAGCCGGGAAGCCGGGAGCCGCCCGCGGCGGGGCTGGGCGCGGGCGGATCGGGGGTCGGAGCGGGCGGGAAGGGCGCGCAAGCGGGGCGGGAAGCGGCGCGGTGGCGCTCGACGGGCGATCGTGGAGGGCGACCTGAGCGACCGGGCGAGTTCGGCGGGCTGGGGCGACC
Source organism: Micromonospora sp. WMMA1947 (assembly GCF_027497355.1). NCBI lineage: Bacteria > Bacillati > Actinomycetota > Actinomycetes > Micromonosporales > Micromonosporaceae > Micromonospora > Micromonospora sp. WMMA1947. Next base: position 1,478,877 of record NZ_CP114909.1, read on the forward strand.
GGGCGGGGGGCTGCGGGTTGGGTGGGCTGGGTGGGCTGGGGAGCCTCTGCGGACAACCAGGTGGGTGCGTCGGTGGGGATGGTCCGGGGTAAGCACCTACGGGTGCCCGGGTCGCCGATCCTCCTCGGGGCTGAGGGCGCGGCGCGTACCCCTTTCTACCGTGGAATCAGCGCGGCGGATCGCCGCAGAAGTGGGAGACGACGATGAGTCGCAAACTGGTCCGGCCCCGCCAGGGGCGCATGATCGCCGGTGTCTGCGCCGGCCTGGGGCAGCGGTTCGGCATGTCGGCCGGGATGGTCCGGCTGCTGTTCCTGCTGTCGCTGCTGCTGCCCGGCACGCAGGTGATCATCTACCTGATCCTGTGGATCCTGATGCCGAACGAGGACCGCTACCTCGCCACCCGCTGACGCGACACGAGCCGGGACGCCGGCACGCGAACGCGCCCGCCCCGGACGATCGGGGCGGGCGCGCGGCGTCAGGGCACGAAGGTCAGGGCGCGGTGTAGGTGACTGTCACCTTCTCGTACCCGAGGGAGCGCAGCAGCCCTTCGAGCATCTTGCGGGTGTTCTCCTCGGCCCGGGCGGTGAGCCCGCTGTCCCGGGCGGCGGCGGTGATCCGGTCCTCGGCGAGCTTGTAGATCTGCTGCTGCCGGTTGGGATCGCCGGCGACCAGGTCGTTGAGCCGGTTGATCAGGCCCCGCTGCTCGGCGAACACGTAGCTCTTGTCCATGTCCAGGTCGGTCTCGCCGAGCTGCGGCGCGGGCAGCTTGATCTCGGCGGACTTGCCGTCCTCGGAGACCACCACGGCCCCGTCGGCGATCTTCGAGAAGTCGACGTACGCCTCGACCCGGCCCGCCCCGACGAACAGGGTGCGCTCGTTGAGCAGGAAGTCGGGCACGTTGCGCCTGTCGTTCTGCACGTCCACCACCACCTGGAAGTTGCCCTCGGCGGCGACGTAACGGCTCAGGTCACGGATCGACTTGAGTAGCGGCGGCTGGCTGCGGTCGGTCTGCTCCTTGGCGAACGGGTTGCGGAAGTCGGGCAGCAGACCGGTGGCCTGCACGCCGAGCAGCACCACCACCGCGAGCGCCGCCGCGCCGAGCACCCAGAGCAGGCCGCGCGCCGCACCGCCGCCCGACGCCGGGGTGCCCGGACCAAGGTCCGGATCGGGCGAGCCCTCCGCCCGGTCGCGAAGGGACTCGCTGGTGGGGTAGTCCGGGAACTCCCGGGTGGGCTCGTTGATGTCACCGTCGCGGGCCATCGCCCTCACCGTCCTAGTCCGACTCATGTCCTCGTCCGACACATCGACTGACAATGACGGTACGGCCACCGTGCGACAGTCGCGCGCCGAGCGACCCGATCGGGTGAAACCGCAGGTCAGGCGAACGCGGACACGCCCGTCAGCCGCTGGCCGATGACGAGCTGGTGGATCTCGGAGGTGCCCTCGTAGGTGAGCACGCTCTCCAGGTTGTTGGCGTGCCGCATCACCGGGTACTCCCCCGACACGCCGTTGGCGCCGAGGATCGTGCGGCACTGCCGGGCGATGGCGAGCGCCTCGCGGACGTTGTTCAGCTTGCCCACGCTCACCTGGTGGGGCTGCAGCGAGCCGGCGTCGGCGAGGCGGCCCAGGTGCAGCGCGAGCAGCATGCCCTTGTTCCACTCCACCGCCATGTCGGCGAGCTTGGCCTGGGTGAGCTGGAAACCGGCGAGCGGGCGGCCGAACTGGGTGCGCGTGGTCGCGTACTCCAGGGCCGTCTCCAGGCAGTCGCGGGCCGCGCCGAGCGCGCCCCAGACGATGCCGTGCCGGGCCTCGGTCAGGCACCCCAGCGGCGCCTTGAGCCCGATCGCCTCGGGCAGTCGCGCGTCGGCCGGCAGCCGGACGTCGTCTAGCGCGATCTCGCCGGTCACTGACGCGCGCAGCGACATCTTCTGCCGGATCTCGCGCGCCGTCACCCCCGGCGCGTCCATGGGTACGGCGAAGCCGCGCACCCCGTCGTCGGTACGCGCCCAGATCACGCCCACGTCGGCGATCGGCGCGTTGGTGATCCACAGCTTGCTGCCGTTGAGGATCCAGTCGTCGCCGTCGCGGTGGGCCCGGGTCGCCATCGAGGCGGGGTCGGAGCCGTGGTCGGGTTCGGTGAGCCCGAAGCAGCCGATCGCCTCGCCGGCCGCCATGGCGGGCAGCCAGCGCTGCTTCTGCTCCTCGCTGCCGTAGCGCCAGATGGCGTACATGGCCAGCGATCCCTGCACCGAGACCAGGGACCGGACGCCGGAGTCGCCGGCCTCCAGTTCCAGGCAGGCCAGCCCGTACGCGACGGCGGAGGAGCCGGCGCAGCCGTACCCGGTCAGGTGCATGCCGAGCAGGCCGAGCTTGCCGAACTCGCGGGCCAGTTCGCGGGCCGGCACCTGGCCGTCGGAGTACCATCCGGCGACGTGCGGGCGTACCCGGTCGGTCACGAGCCGGCGTACGACGGCGCGGATCTGCCGCTCCTCGTCGCTGAGCGACCCATCGATGTCGAGCAGGTCGAGAGGAGTCATGGCGTCACCTTAACCATGACTCAGAAAGGCGTCACTCGCCCTGGTCACCGAGCACGAGCACCCGCGCGTGGATCTGGTTGCGCTGCTGGAGCGCCGCACGCAGCGCCCGGTGCAGGCCGTCCTCCAGGTAGAGGCCGCCGTTCCACTGGACGACGTGCGGGAAGAGGTCGCCGTAGAAGGTGGAGTCCTCCGCGAGAAGCTTGTCCAGCGCAAGTTCGCGCTTGGTGGTGATGAGCTGGTCAAGCCGCAGCGGGCGCGGCGGAATCTCGGCCCACTGCTTCAGCGTGAGGTTGTGCTCCGGGTAGGGACGCCCGTCCCGGACCGCCCTGAAGATCACGGCGTGCTCTCCTCCCCAGGCCAGGCTGACAATGTGGATGTCAGCCTAACCGCTCAGGTCCACCGTCCCCGCCGCACCACATCCTGCACCGGACGCCGCCCTCGGCGCAGCGACGGTGACCGGTGGTCGACGGCTCGATAACCGACAGTGATGGCGCCGATCGGGTGCAGTTCCGGCGGTACCCCGAACGCCTCCCGGTACGCCCCGATGCGCTGCGGCGGGATGCCGAAGAAGCAGGCGCCCAGCCCTTCGTCGACGGCGGTGAGCAGCATCAGCAGCGCCGCGAAACCGGTGTCCACGTACCAGTAGGGCACCGGCCAGCGGTCCTCGTCGCGGTCCGCCCAGCCCTTGTCCGCCTCGGCGTAGCGGTCCAGGTAGGCGTCGCGGTTGGCGTGCGGCACCACGATCAGCGGCGCCCGGCGCATCCCGGCGAGCCAGCGCTCCCGGCCGCCGCCACCGGGAGTGGTGGCGGCCCAGAACCGTTCCCGGTCCTCGGGTTCCTCCAGCACGAGGAAGCCCCAGCCCTGGGAGAAACCGGCCGACGGGGCCCGGACGGCGTGGTCCAGCAGCCGGTCGACGACCTCCGGCGGAACCGGCCGGTCGGGGTCGTAGTTGCGCACCATCCGGCGGCGCCGGACGACCTCGGCGAACTCCACGCTCAGGCCTCCGGGCGGACGCCCCAGGCGCCCCGCCAGGTCTGCCCCGGCTCCAGCATGATCAGGTCCTTGCCGGAGCGGAACGCGTCGGGCGGGCAGGTCATCGGCTCCACCGCCACCGACCGGCGGTGCCGTTCCCCGCCGAGGGTGTCGCCGGTGAAGACCTGCCACCAGCCGAACTCGCGGTCCGCCCAGATCCGCAGGCCGGACGAGCCGTCCGGCGCGCTCAGCACCGCCGCCGAGCCGCCGTCGGCGTCCCGCTCGACGTCACCGAACGCGGTGTCGAGCACCAGGTCGCCGATCGGGCGCGGGCTGGTGAAGTCGTATTCGGAGCCGGCCACCTCGGCGGCGGCGACCGGCAGCAGGCGGCTGTCCACCAGCACCCGCCGCCGGGCCGGCAGGTGCAGCCGCAGCTCGTCCACGCCGACCTTCGGCAGTTGCAGGTAGGGGTGCACGGAGAAGCCGAACGGCGCGGGCTCGTCGGCGAGGTTCGTCGCCTCGTGCTCGGCCCGCAGGCCGTCCGGGCCGACGCTCCACCGGGCCCGCAGCCGCAGCGCCCACGGGTAGCCGGGGCTCGGCGGCAGGTCGTAGCCGATGGTCACGCTGTCCGCGGACTGCTCGATCGGCTGCCACCGCACCCAGTTGACCAGGCCGTGCAGGGCGTTGTGCCGCTCCGGCTCGGTCAGGTCGAGCTGCAGCGACCGCTCCCCGACCGTGTAGATGCCGTCCCGGATGCGGTTCGGCCAGGGCGCCAGCACCTGGCCGGCCGAGCCGGGGCAGACCTCGTCCTCGGCGTACCCGTCGAGGTGGTCCACGCCGTCGTAGCGGTAGGCCCGCAGCCCGCCGCCCACCTCGACCACGACGGCCTCGTGGCCGTCGGCCGCGATGGTCCACTGTGTACCGGAAGGTGGCTGCACGTCGATCCCCATGTCGGCGACCCTACCGTCAGCGGTCCTCCTCGGCGGGGGTGGTCGAGCGATAGCGCAGCAGCGCCGGGAACGCCACCACCAGCGCCACCGCGAGGACGGCGGCGGCCAGGCCGCCGCCGACCATGGCGAATCCGGTGCCAAAACCGGCAGCCATCGCACCGGCCCGCAGGTCGCCCAGGCGCGGGCCGCCGGCCACCACCACCGTGTTCACGCCCTGGAGACGGCCGCGCATCCGGTCCGGCGCGTAGACGAGCAGCATCGACTGGCGCAGCGTGGCGCTGACCAGGTCGGCGGCACCGGCGACGCCCAGCAGCACCACGGCGACCCACAGCTGACCGGCCAGCCCGGCGAGCGCGATCGCCACACCCCAGCCGACCACCGCCACGGTGAGCGCGAGGCCCTGGCGGCGGACCCGGCCGATCCATCCCGAGGTCAGGCCGCCCAGCATCGCGCCGATGGCGATGGAGCTGTAGAGCCAGCCGACCGCCGAGGCGCCGCCGAAGCGTTCCTGCGCCAGCTCCGGGAACAGCGCCCGCGGCATGGCCAGGATCATCGCGATCAGGTCGATGGCGAAGGAGAGCAGCAGCACCCGCGTGGTGGCCAGGTAGCGGAAGCCGTCGACGATGCTGGCGAACCCGGCCTTGCGGACGCCGCCGTCCGGGTCCGGCGTGGGCGGCATCGCGGGCAGCCGCAGCGTGGCCCAGAGCGCCGCCGTGTACAGCAGCGCGTCCGCCGCGTACGCGATGGGCAGCGCCACCTCGACCTGCCAGGCGGCGAAGATCAGGCCGGCGGCGAGCGGGCCGAAGACGGCGGCGGCGGTGAACGTGGTGAAGTTCAGCGTGGTGGCCGCCGGAACCAGCTCGGCCGGCACGAGCCGGGGCAGGATCGCGCTGCGGGCCGGCGAGGTGATCGCGAAGGCCGTGGACTGGAGGGCGACCAGCAGCAGGAGCAGCAACGGGCTGCGCACACCGGCCAGCGACTGCACCAGCAGCCCGAGCGTGGAGGCCCAGAGCACGCAGCCGCCGACGAGGAGCACGCGGCGGCGGTCCCGGGCGTCTGCGACCGCGCCGCCCCAGAGCCCGAAGACCAGCAGCGGCACGAAGCCGGCGATGCCCAGCAGGCCCACCCAGAGCGAGCCGCCGGTCAGGTCGAACATCTCCACCGGCACCGCCACGGCGGTGAACTGGAAGCCGAACATGGCGATCGCGTTGCCGGTCCACACCCGCCGGTACGCGGGCACCCGCAACGGACGCAGGTCGATCGCCCAGCGGCGCGCTCCCCGCCGCCGTGGTGTTGTGACATCGGTCACGGCGCGAGCCGCTCGACGACGAATACCCCGTTCCCGGTACGCCGGAAGCGCAGCCGGTCGTGCAGCCGGCTGGCCCGGCCCTGCCAGAACTCGACGGTCTCCGGCCGGACCCGGAAACCGCCCCAGTGCGGCGGCGCGGGAATCGGGTCCACGGCGGCGAACCGCTCGGCCGCCGCCCGGTACGCCTCGTCGATCGCGGCCCGGTCCGGCACCACGGTCGACTGGGCGCTGGCCCAGGCGCCCAGCTGCGAGCCGCGCGGCCGGCTTGCGAAGTACGCCTGCGTCTCGGCCCGGTCCACCTGCTCGACCCGGCCGGTCACTGTCACCTGCCGCTGCATCCGGAACCAGGGGAACACCAGGCTGGCCCACGGGTTCCCGGTCACCTCGGCGCCCTTGCGCGAGCCGTGGTTGGTGTAGAAGACGAAGCCCTCCGGGTCGTACCCCTTGAGCAGCACGGTGCGCCCGCTGGGCCGGCCCTGCGCGTCGGCGGTGCCGAGCACCATCGCGTTCGGCTCCGGCAGCGGATGGGCCACCGCGTCGGCGAACCAGCCGGCGAACTGGGTGTGCCAGTCCGGCGCCAGGTCGGTCTCGGTCAGGCCCAGGTCGGCGGCGTACTCGTTACGCATACCGGCCGGGGCGGGTGTGTCGCCTGTCACTGTGGCAGTCCCTCTCCCGGGCGTACCGGCGTCCCCCGACGCTGGCCAGGCCCCGGTACCCAGTCTTCTCCTTCCCGAACGGACGTCCAGCGGCGGGGATGTCGCGTGGCGCACAGTGGCTGTGGGTCGCGCAGCTGGTTACCCACCGGGCAAGATGTTCCGAACCACACCCTGAAGGGTCGCCTGAGCTGCGGGGCTCGATCAGCCCGCCCGGGCGCGCCGAGCCGAAGCCAGGAGACGACATGTCCGATTTCAAACCGGGCCTGGAGGGCGTCGTAGCCTTCGAGACCGAGATCGCCGAACCCGACCGCGCGGGGGGATCACTGCGCTACCGGGGCGTGGACATCGAGGACCTGATCGGCCAGGTCTCGTTCGGCAACGTCTGGGCGCTGCTGGTGGACGGCCGCTTCGGCCCCGGCCTGCCGCCGGCCGAGCCGTTCCCGGTGCCGGTGCACTCCGGTGACATCCGCGTCGACGTGCAGTCCGCGGTCGCCATGCTCGCGCCGTACTGGGGGCTCAACCAGCTTCTCGACATCTCCGACGAGCAGGCCCGCGAGGACCTGGCCCGGGTGTCGGTCACCGCGCTGTCCTTCGTCGCCCAGTCGGCGCGCGGCCTGGGCCTGCCGGCCGTCCCGCAGAAGGAGATCGACAAGGCGGAGACCATCGTCGAGCGGTTCATGAAGCGCTGGCGGGGTGAGCCCGACCCGCGGCACGTCAAGGCCGTCGACGCGTACTTCATCTCGGCCGCCGAGCACGGCCTGAACGCCTCCACCTTCACCGCCCGGATCGTCGCCTCCACCGGCGCGGACGCCGCGGCCTGCATCTCCTCCGGCATCGGCGCGCTCTCCGGCCCGCTGCACGGCGGCGCCCCGTCCCGGGTGCTCAGCATGCTGGAGGCGGTCGAGCGCAGCGGCGACGCCGACGGGTACGTCAAGGGCGTGCTCGACCGGGGCGAGCGCCTGATGGGCTTCGGCCACCGGGTCTACCGGGCCGAGGACCCGCGCGCCCGCGTGCTGCGGCGTACCGCCAAGGAGCTGGGCGCGCCCCGCTTCGAGGTCGCCGAGGCGCTGGAGAAGGCCGCGCTGGCCGAACTGCAGGCCCGCCGCCCGGACCGCGTTCTCGCCACGAACGTCGAGTTCTGGTCGGCGGTGGTGCTGGACTTCGCCGAGGTGCCGGCGCACATGTTCACCTCGATGTTCACCTGCGCCCGGATGGGTGGCTGGTCGGCGCACATCCTGGAGCAGAAGAAGCTCCAGCGGCTGGTCCGGCCGTCGGCCACGTACGTGGGCCACGGCTCGCGCAAGCCGCAGCAGGTCGAGGGCTGGGACGCCATCCCGCACGGCGTCTGACGTCTCGCCCGGAGCCCCGTTCCCCTGCCGGTGGAGCGGGGCTCCGGCACGTCCGGGGCGCCTCGGTCAGCGCCGCCACAGGCCCAAGGTCATGACGCCCATGACCACCGCCCCGGTCAGCGCGATGGCCGGGAGGAGCAACGGCAGAAGGTGCGTGCGGGTGTCCATGGCGTACCGGGACGGGTCGTCCGAGTGGTACCGCAACGGCACCTCGTCGCCGACCCGGGTGCCGGAGTAGACGTCGATCACGGCGACCACCTTTCGGCCGTCGGCGGCGACGAAGGCCACCCGCGCCGAGTCGCCCCTGAACCCTTGCACGACGCCGGTGGCGGTGTGCTCCGCCCGGAGCAGGCGCGCCTCCTGGTCCGTCTTGTCGATGGCGAGCGCCAGGAAGACCACCGCGGCCACGGCGCCGAACGCCAGCGCCAGCCACTCCCCGAACGGGCGGCGGTGTCTTCGGCTCATCCGTCACCTCCGCAACTCATGATCGCGGACGCGGTCAACCCGCCGTCGCCGCCCGTGTGGCGGACGCCTCACCGACCGGGGTGGGACAGCCCGCCGGACGTGCCCGGACAGGTGCGAGGATGGCCGTGGCAGTGTCGCCGGAACGGGCTCGGACGCCCGCCGCCACGCGGCAGCACATCGTCCGCGCCCTGCCAGCTCACCTCTCGCCCATGCGGAAGGATCTTCAAGACCGTGGCTGACGCACCGACCATCCGGATTCCCGACGAGATCAGGCCCGCCGACGGACGATTCGGCTGCGGCCCGTCCAAGGTCCGTCCGGCCGCGGTCTCCGCCCTCGCCGACGTCGCCACCAGCTACCTGGGCACGTCGCACCGGCAGAAGACGGTCCGCGACGAGGTGGCGCGGCTGCGCCGCGGCCTGGCCGAGTTCTTCTCCCTGCCCGAGGGCTACGAGGTGGTGCTCGGCAACGGCGGCACCACCGCGTTCTGGGAGGTCGCCACGTTCGGCCTGATCCGCGACCGGGCCCAGTTCGCCAGCTTCGGCGAGTTCGGCGCCAAGTTCGCCAAGTCCGTCTCCGACGCGCCGTTCCTCGGTGAGCCGACGGTACGCAAGTCCGACGCGGGCAGCGCCCCGGCGCTGGTGGCCGAGGCCGGCGTGGACGTCTACGCCACCCCGCACAACGAGACCTCCACCGGCGTCGCGGTGCCGATCAGCCGGGTCGCGGGCGCCGACGAGGGCTCGCTGCTGCTCGTCGACGCCACCTCCGGCGCGGGCGGGCTGGACGTGGACGTCGCCCAGACCGACGTCTACTACTTCGCCCCGCAGAAGTGCTTCGGCTCCGACGGCGGGCTCTGGCTGGCCCTGATGTCGCCGGCCGCGCTGGCCCGGGCCACCGAGGTCAAGGAGTCGGGCCGCTACATCCCGGCCTTCCTCGACCTGGTCACCGCGATCGACAACTCGCGGCTGGAGCAGACGTACAACACCCCGGCGCTGGCGACCATCTTCCTGGCCGCCGAGCAGACCGACTGGATGAACTCCCAGGGCGGGCTGGCCTGGGCGGCCAAGCGCACCGCCGAGAGCGCCGGCATCGTGTACGGCTGGGCCGAGCGCTCCTCGTTCGCCACGCCGTTCGTGTCGGACCCGGCGCTGCGGTCCAACGTGGTCGCCACCATCGACTTCGCCGACGGGGTGGACGCCACGGCGATCGCCAAGGCGCTGCGCGCCAACGGCATCGTCGACACCGAGCCGTACCGCAAGCTGGGCCGCAACCAGCTGCGGGTGGCGCTGTTCCCGGCCGTCGAGCCGGCCGACGTCGAGGCGCTGACCGCGTCCATCGACTACGTGGTCGAGCGACTCTGATCACTTGGTAACGGTGCGTGGCCGTCGGGGCTCCGGCGGCCACCCACCGTGATCGTTACCGCAGCTCAGTCACGACATGCCGGGGTGTCGCAGTCCCCATCGGCGGGTAGATGAGCGTACGGTGGTGCGAGACGCCCGGGTGGCCGGCTCCCGTGGCGTGACGGCCAGCGAAGCGGGACGGAGGCAAGCCCATGCGCCCAGTACGCTTCGTCGCCCTCTCCGAGGACGGCCAGGCCCTGGTGCTCGCCGACGAGGTGGGGCGCCTGCTGGCGCTGCCCATCGACGAGCGGATCGCGTCGGCGCTGCACGCCGAGCCGGGCGCCCCGCCGCTCGCGGTGGTGCCGAGCGCCACCGACCCGACGCCGTCGCTGTCCCCACGGGACATCCAGGCCCGGATCCGATCCGGCGAGTCCGCGGAGGACGTCGCCCGCATCGCCGGCGTGCCGGTCGACCGGGTGCTGCGCTACGCCGGCCCGGTGCTCCAGGAGCGGGCCATGCTCGCCCAGCACGCCCGCCGCACCCGGCTCAAGGGCGCGGAGAAGCCGACCCCGCTGGCCGAGGTCGTGAACGGCCGGCTGGCCCAGCACGGCATCGACACCGAGAAGATCTCGTGGGACGCCTACCGCCGCGACGACGGCACCTGGCGGATCATCGCGACCTGGCCGTCCGGCAAGGCCACCGCGCAGGCCGTGTGGGACCTCGACAAGACCCGGCAGCACGTCGCCCCGCACGACGACATGGCGCAATACCTGTGCGCCGAGCGGCCCACGCCGATCCTCGGCCAGGAGCCGGCGCCGGAGCGGGGCGGTCACGCGCTGCCCGGTCCGTCGCGTGGCGAGCCGAGCCGGGGTGGGCACGGCCTGCCGGCCGCCTCCGACCACGCCCGTCCGGGGCGTGACCCGATCCGCGCCGGCCGGGACGCGCTGCTCGCCTCGCTGGACCGGCCGCTCGGCGGCACGTCCGGGCGTGGTCTCGACACCCGCTCCCCGGCCGCGCTGGCCGGGTCGGATGCGCCTCGTCAGCGGGCCGTCGCCGGTGGTGCCGCCGCGCTGCTCGGTGGTGGGCAGGGTTCGGCCTTCGACGACGACTCGGACGCGCCGAAGGAGATCCCGGCCGTACCCTCGCTTGCCGTGCTGCGGCCCCGCCGCACCGGCCCGGCGGCGGCGACCGGCGGTGCGGCCGCCGAGTCCACCGACGCCGCCGGCAAGCCGCGCAAGCGGCTGCCGAGCTGGGACGACGTGCTGTTCGGCACCGGCCCGGCGGCCCGCGAATCCTCCTGATCGCAAGCTCCACCCTGGCCCGTTGAGAGGGCACTCGAAGTGCCGGCGTGCCAGGGTGGAGTCATGGAGTACACGAACCTGGGACGCACCGGTCTGTCCGTGAGCCGACTCTGCCTCGGCACGATGAACTTCGGTCCGCAGACCGACGAGCCGGACAGCTTCGCCATCATGGACCGGGCGCTCGAACACGGGATCAACTTCTTCGACACCGCGAACGTCTACGGCTGGAAGCTCGGTGAGGGCGTCACCGAGCACATCGTCGGCCGCTGGTTCGCGCAGGGCGGCGGGCGCCGCGACAAGGTCGTCCTCGCCACCAAGGTGTACGGCAAGATGGGCGAGTGGCCCAACGAACAGGGCCTGAGCGCCCGGCACATCATCCGGGCCTGTGAGGACTCGCTGCGCCGCCTCCAGACCGACACGATCGACCTCTACCAGATGCACCACATCTCCCGGAGCACGCCGTGGGAGGAGATCTGGCAGGCGATGGAGACGCTCGTCGCGCAGGGCAAGGTGATCTACGTCGGCTCGTCCAACTTCGCCGGCTGGCACATCGCGCAGGCGCAGGCCGCGGCCGGTAAGCGCAACTTCCTCGGCCTCGTCTCCGAGCAGTGCATCTACAACCTGCTGACCCGGTACGTCGAGCTGGAGGTCGTACCGGCCGCGCAGCACTACGGGCTGGGCATCATCCCCTGGTCGCCGCTGCACGGCGGGCTGCTCTCCGGCATCATCCGCAAGATGGCCGACGGCAGCGCGGCGCGCGGCACCACCGGCCGCTCGGCGGACGCGCTGGCCGAGCACCGGAACACCATCGAGGCGTACGAGAAGCTCTGCGCGGACCTGGGCCACGACCCGGCGGATGTGGCGCTGGCGTGGCTGCTGTCCCGGCCGGGGGTGACCGCGCCGATCGTCGGTCCGCGCACCATGGACCAGCTCGACCGCAACCTGGGCGCCCTCGACGTCCAGTTGGACGAGGCCACGCTCACGCGCCTCGACGAGCTGTTCCCGCCGGTCGGCAACGGCGGTCCGGGCCCGGAGGCCTGGGCCTGGTGAAAGGAGGGGCCCCTTCTTAACGCCTCCGGTAGAGGAGGGGCCCCTTCTTAACGCCGCGCCGCCCACCCCCCGCAAGCGGCCAGGCGGCGACGCGGGTGTGGCGCGGGGTTCGGCCCAGGTGGCTGCGGATCAGGCGCAGCTCGGTGGCGGACCACTGCGGCCCGGCGTAGTCGTGCAGCGTGTGCAGGTCCGAGCGGATGTCGGCCTCGGGCACCCGGTCGCCGGGGCGAGCGATGGTCAGGTGTGCCCGGAACGGCTTGTCGTCGCAGGGCAGCCCGGCCTCGCCCAGCCCGTCGCGGATCGACAGGGCGAGCGCGTCGAGCGCCTCGACCTCGCCGCGTACGTCGACCCAGAGCACAGTGGATCGGCCCTGGCCGAAGCAGCCTCCGCCCGCGAGGCGCAGCAGTGGCGAGCGTGCCGTCCGGGCGGCCGAGGCGAGCGCGTACTCCACATCGGTCAGCCGGTCGTCCGGCACCTCGCCGAGGAACGCGAGCGTGAGATGCAGGTCGGCCGGGTCGGCGAGCCGGGCGTGGCGAGCGGACGCGACCCGCAGGCCCTTGATGCGGGCGGTCAGGTCCGCGACCGCCACCGCGGGCGGGTAGATCGCCGCGAAGAGACGCACCCGGTCAGCGGTGCCGCTGGTGGTGCGCGGCGCGGGCGGCCGGCAGGGTCAGCCCGGCGGCGTGCAGCAGCCCTTCGACGCGTACCCGTTCGATCTCCCGGTCGACGCCGTCCAGCTCGGTCAGGTGCTCGGCGATGCCGAGCGCGTGGCAGGCGGCGCGCAGCCGTTCGTCGTACGCCTCGATGACCGCGCCGTGCCACACCACGCTGCGGTCGGCGGCGGCGAGCCGGTGGCCGCCGAGCCGGCGCAGGTCGGTGGCGAGCTGTTCCAGCGGACGGCGGCCGTCCCGGTCGAACTCGGTGAGGTCGATGTCGCGGGTCAGCGCCTCGGCCTCGATGGCCCGGTCGAGCCGCGCGATGGTACGGCGTTCCCGTCGCTGCTCCCGCCACTCGGCCCATCCGCAGGCGACCCGATCGATGATCTCGTCGGCGCAGAACAGCAGCGCGAACAGGGCAGGCAGGCAGCAGACGGCGAGGATCGCCAGCGCCAGCAGCAGTCCCTGCCCCACTTCCACACATCGACGCTAAGCCCTGCCGCACCGGCCCGCCACCCGTTTGGGTAATCGGGCCGGTACGACCGGCCATCGAGGGCTACTTCGCCCCGGGCGACACCACGTAGAAGCGGGGCATGGGCAGCACCCGCATGCGCAGCCGGGCGCCGGAGCGGCGCAGCTGCCAGGTGAGCGCGAGCAGCGCGGCGGTCAGCGAGATCAGACCGCCGGCCCAGATGCTCGCGCCCGCGCCGTACTTCTCGGCGACCCAGCCGATCAGCGGCGCGCCGACCGGGTTGGTGCCCAGGAACACCAGCACCCACAGCGCCATCACCCGTCCCCGGAAGGAGGCGTCGACGCCGAGCTGCACGCGCTGGTTGGCGGCCTGGGCGAAGTAGATCATGAAGAACCCGGCGGGCAGCAGCAGCGCCACCACCGCCCAGTAGGCCGGGGCGAGCCCGACCAGCGTGCCGAATACCGCGCAGCCGATCGCGGCGCCGAGCACGAGCCAGACCGAGGGTCGGCTGCGCCGTCCGGTGCCGGCCAGCGCCCCGACCAGCGCGCCGGCCGCGAGGGCGGTGCTGAACAGGCCGAACGAGGCGGCGCCGGTGTTGAACACGGTCTTCGCGAGCGCGGCGAGGGTGAGCTGGAAGTTGAACAGGCTCATCCCGATCACCGACATGAGGACCATCGGCAGCAGGATGTCGGGGCGGCGTGCCACGTACCGGAGGCCGTCGACCACCCGGGCCTGGTCCCGCTCACCGACCGGCGGCAGGTCGTTGCGGTGCAGCTCCTCGGTACGCATCCGGACCACGTTCACCAGCGGGGCGATCGAGCTGAGCGCGGTGACCAGGAAGACCGGGCCGACGTCGACGACGGCGATGGCCAGACCGGCGACGGCGGGACCGACGATCCGGGCGGAGTTGAACACGGCCGCGTTGAGCGAGAGCGCGTTCGGCAGCAGCGGCATGCCGACCAGTTCGGAGACGAACGCCTGGCGGACCGGCGTCTCGACCGCGTTGGAGACGCCGAGCAGGGCGGCGAACGTGAAGACGTGCCAGAGCTGCACCAGGCCGGTGAGGACCAGGATGCTCATGGCCAGCGCGAGCACGGTCCAGAACGCGTTGGCGACGAAGAGCAGCATCCGCTTGTCGTAGCGGTCGGCGAGCCGGCCGGACAGCAGCGTGAGCAGGAGTACGGGCGTGAACTGCAACGCGGTGACCACGCCGAGCGCGGTCGCGGAGTTGTCGCTGAGCTCGAGGACGAGCCAGTCCTGGGCGATGAACATCATCCAGACGCCGATCAGTTTGATCAGCTGTCCGGTGGCGAAGAGCCGGTAGTTACGGACTCGTAGGGACTGGAACATCGTGCTCAGCTTGGCCTGCACTCTAGGTGCGCCTCCTTGCGTCGGTACGCTTCATCCACAGCTGACGAAGCGAACCGCGGGCGGCGGTGTCAGGCGCGAGCGATGCCCTGGAGGATCTCCGCGGCACGCCGTAGCGTTTCGCGTTCGTCCTCGGTCAGCGCGGCCAGCCGGGTGGCCAGCCACTCGTTGCGGGCCCGCTCGAACTGGTCGAGTACGGCCCGTCCCCCTTCGGTCGCCGCCAGGATGACCTGCCGTCCGTCGGTCGGATGGGGGGTGCGCTGCACGAGGCCGCGCTCCTCCAACTTCGCGACGATCTTCGTCATCGTGGGCGGCTGCACCCGTTCGACATCAGCCAGTTCCCGTGGCGTGAGGGCGCCCGCCAGATTGAGGCTGGTGAGCGCCGACAGCTGGGTGACCGTGAGGTCGCCGACCGGCCGGGCCTGTCGGACCCGCCGGTTGAGCCGGGTGATCGCATCTCGCAGCTGAGGAGCCAGCTGCGCCGGTGGCACGCGTCTCGCCGTCACCGTCCGCTCCGTCACACTAGTTAGCTTAACTAATGAGCCTGGCTAACGACATGCGTTATGACCAGGCTCACCAGCGTCAGAGCAACACGGACTCGACCGGCCCGCGCAGGAAGTACACGATGAACAGCACGGCGACCCCGTACAGGAGCGGGTGGACCTCCCGGGCCTTACCCTTCGCGACCTTCAGCAGCACGAAGCTGATCACGCCGGCCCCGATGCCGTTGGAGATCGAATAGGTGAACGGCATCAGCGCGATGGTGAGGAACGCCGGGATGGCGATCTCGTAGTCGGTCCAGTCGATCGTGCGGACCGCCGTCATCATCAGGAAGCCGACCACCACCAGCGCCGTCGAGGCGGCCTCGAACGGCACGATCAGCGACAGCGGCGCCAGGAACATCGCGAGCAGGAACAACGCGCCGGTGACCAGGTTGGCCACGCCGGTCCGGGCACCCTCCGCGACACCTGCGGCGCTCTCGATGTACGACGTGTTGCTGGACACCGAGGCGGCGCCACCCGCGGCGGCGGCGATCGAGTCGACCAGCAGGATCTCCTTGGCCTTCGGCGGGGTGCCCGTCTCGTCGAGCATGTCCCCTTCCTGGCCGATCGCGACCATCGTGCCCATGGTGTCGAAGAAGTCCGTGATGAGCAGCGTGAAGATGAACATCAGCGGCACCAGCCAGCCGACCCGGCTCCACGAGTTCAGCACGTTGAACTGGCCCAGCAACGACAGGTCGGGCAGGTCCACGATCTGTTTGGGCAGCTCGGGCACGTTCAGCGCCCAGCCCTTCGGGTTCGGCTTGCCGTCGACGAAGGACGGGCCGACGTTGGCGATCGCCTCGACCACGATGGCCAGCACGGTGGAGGCCAGGATGCCGATCAGGATCGCGCCGCGGACCCGGCGTACCACCAGAACCAGGGTGATCAGCAGACCGACCACGAAGACGAGCATCGGCCAGCTGACGATCTTGCCGTTGATGCCCAGCCCGACCGGCACCGTGGAGTTCGCGGCGTCCGGCACGCGCCGCACGAAGCCGGCGTCGACCAGGCCGATGATGGTCAGGAACAGACCGATGCCGACGCCGATCGCGGTCTTGAGCTGCGTCGGCACCGACCGGAACACCGCGGTACGCAGCCCGGTGAGCACCAGGATGCCGATCAGCACACCCTCGATGACCACCAGACCCATCGCGTCCGCCCAGGTCATCTGCGGCGCGATCTCGTACGCGACGAGCGCGTTCACACCCAGGCCGGCCGCGAGCGCGATCGGGAACCGGGCCACCACGCCCATCAGGATGGTCATCAGGCCGGCGACGAGCGCGGTCGCCGCGGCGAGCGCCGGGATGGCCAGCGAACGGCCGTCGCCGTCCTTCCCGCTGCCCAGGATCAGCGGGTTCAACACCACGATGTACGCCATCGTGAAGAACGTGGCGAAGCCGCCTCGCAGCTCCCGGCTCAGCGTCGACCCGCGCGCCGAGATCAGGAAGAAGCGGTCGAAGGCGTTTCGTGGATGCGCGGGATCGGGCGGCGTGCCGTGATCCGGCGGCGGAGCAATTGACATCGGGTCCTCATCTAGGTCATCGGCCGGATTTTGTCGCGCGCATCGTCCCAGATCACCTGGCAGACAGGGAAGAACGATCACGTACGCTGGGCCGGTGTCACAGGAGCAACAGCCGCGGCCGGAGCCGCTCGACCCGCCGATGGTGCCGTTCGCCGTCGCCGGGCTGATCGCCTGGGCGGTGGCCGGCCTGGTGCTACTGATCTTCTTCCGGGACTGGCTCACCGAATCCGGGCGTCAGAACTGGCTCTGGACCTGCCTGGCCGGTTTCCTGTGGGGCTTTCCCGGCTTGGCGGTGATGATGCGCCACGACGCCAACCGGCGTCGACGGCGCGCGGCCGCCGCGCAGCGACAGCGCTGACCGGTCAGGGGTGGCCGTACGGCTCCGCCGGCTCGGCCGCCTCCACCGAACCCGGGGCCCGGCTGACCGTCATGGCCTCGACCGCGCTGTCGTCGTAGACGGTCGGCAGTTCGTCGACGGGCGTCTCCGGCGTCTCCACAAGCGTCTCCGAGTGCGCGCCGCACCCGTGGTCGGCGCTCACCACCCGGCCGTCGTCAGGGGCGTAGAAGTTGCCGCAGGCGCCGAACGCCAGGCGCAGCGAACCGGCGAGCGGCAGGTAGAAGCCGCAGGTGCCGCAGCGGGCGGCGGCCGGCGCGGCGACCGAGATCGCGGCGTCCGGGCCGTGCTCGCCGTCGTACCAGCGCTGGGCGGCCTCGGCACGGCCCTCCCGGGACAGCACCCGGGGCCGGCCCAGGCCGAGTTCCCACGCGGTCTCCTCCACCGCCGGGTCGTCGGAGAGCAGGTAGCCGGGGGCGAGCCGCTCGTCGTCGGCAGGGGTGGGCAGCAGGTCACCCGGACCCAGGTCGCCCGGCTTGAGCCGCTCCTGCCAGGGCAGCCAGCCCGGCGCGAGCAGCGCGTCCGGGCCGGGCAGCAGCACCGTCTCGCAGATGGTGACGTGCCGGCTGCGCGGCACCCGGGTCACCGTGACGGCCCAGCGCCAGCCGCGGTAACCCGCCATCCGGCATTCGAAGTAGTGGGTGACGACCCGATCGCCCTCGGCGACCGCCTGGAGATGATCGCCGATGTCGGTGGGCTCCACCTCGGTGATCGCGTCGCGGGCCACCTCGACGGCGGCGGCGCAGACCTGGTCGAGCCGGGGAGCGCGGGCGGAGGCGGGCCTGGTCACCGGACCATTGTTCCCCATGCCCGTCCACGGGCGACAGGCACTCCCCGGAGTCATTCTCTCCGGGTGATGCGGCGCACGTGGAAGGGATGGGCGAGGATGGGACGCATGGCGCTGTCCTCCCGCTCCGGCCGCTCCTTCCTCGGGCGGACCGTCGGCACCGGCATCCGCGCCACCCGGCTGCTGCTGCGGGGCTCGCTGCACGGCGGGCGCTGGATGACCCGGCGGGCCGGCACCGCCCGGGCCCGCAGCGCCGGCAACGAGGTCGGCATGGTCCGCCTGTTCGACCTGCACGCCCTCTCCTGCGCCGGTGACACGCTCATCGCCATCGGCCTGGCCGGGACGATCTTCTTCGACGTGCCGCTGGGCGAGGCGCGCAACAAGGTGGCGCTCTACCTGCTGGTGACCATGGTCCCGTTCGCCATGCTCGCCCCGGTGGTCGGCCCGCTGCTCGACCACTTCCGGCACGGCCGGCGGTACGCGCTGGCCACCACCATGCTCGGCCGGGCGTTCCTGGCCTGGTTGATCTCCGACTACATCGGCGGCTTCGGGCTCTACCCGGCGGCGTTCGGGGTGCTCGCGCTCTCCCGGGCGTACGGGGTGGCCCGCTCGGCGGCGGTCCCCCGGCTGCTCCCCGAAGGGCTCGGGCTGTCCCAGGTCGGGGCGCGCGCGAGCGTCTACGGCACGGTGGCCGGCGCGCTCGTCGCACCGATCGGGCTGGCCGCGTTCTGGTTCGGGCCGCAGTGGCCGCTGCGGGTCGCCTCGGTGATCTTCCTGATCGGCATGGTGATCTCGCTGCGGCTGCCGCCGAAGGCCGACTCCGAGCCACCGGAGCGGATGCCGCACCCGTTGCGCGCGATGCGCCGCCGCGACGGGGAGCGCCCGCTGGGCCGGGGCCGCCCCAGCGGCCGGCTGGTGATCGCCACGCTGATCGGGGCGGCGGCGCTCCGCGGGCTGTACGGCTTCCTGCTGCTGTTCCTGGCCTTCGCGATCAAGGCCGGTGACCTGACCACCGATTTCTTCGGCCGCGACCTCGGCGCCCAGGGCGCGCTGGGCCTGGTCGGCGGCGCGCTGGCGGTCGGCACGTTCCTGGCCACCGCGATCGGCACCCGGCTGCGCATCCACCGGCCGACAGCGCTCCAGTCCAGCGGCACGATTGTGGTGGCCGGTGTGGCGGTGCTCGCCGCGCTGAAGTTCTCGCTGCCGATGGTGGCGCTGCTCTGCCTGGTCGCCGCGATGATGAGCGGCATCGCCAAGCTCGCGGTGGACGCCTCGATCCAGGAACGCATCCCGGAGCGGCTGCGCGCCAGCTCGTTCGCGCACTCGGAGACCGCGCTGATGCTCGCGTTCGTAGCCGGGGGCGGGCTCGGGCTGGTGCCGTTCACCGGCCTGATCGGCGTGACTGTCGCCGCCGCGGTGGCGGCGCTGGTGGCCGTACGCGGTGTGCTGGTCGCCGGCAAGCTGCGCGGTGAGCACCTGGCCGGCCGCCCGCTCGGTGACGAGGAACTGGCGGCGGAGCAGGCCACCCGGGCGAGGGAAACGGCCGACACCTCGTCGGACGACGTGACGCCCACGTCACCGGCACCCCAGCGCTCCGGCCCGCCGGACGACGACGGGCTGGCCCCGCCCGGCTTCCACATCTACCGGCCGTCGTCCTCGGTGGGCGGCCCCGGCGGCGTCGAGGACACCGAGCGGCGCGACCCCCGGGGGCCGGTGGCGTGACCGGTCTGCTCGTGGTCACGGCGGTGCCCGCCGAGGCCGAGGCGATCCGCGCCGGCCTCACCGCGTCAACCGCACAGACACCGCCGGACGGGACGGCACCGCAGGACGTGACAGCACCGCCGGACGTGACGGTGCTGCCGGTCGGGGTCGGCCCGGCCGTCGCCGGTGCCGCCACGGCACGGCTGCTGGCCCTGGCGGAGGCAGCCGGGCGGCCGTACCGGGCGGTGGTCAGCGCCGGCATCGCCGGCGGGTTCGTCGGACGGGTCGCGATCGGCGGCACGGTGCTCGCCGACCGCAGCGTCGCCGCCGACCTGGGCGCCGAGTCGCCGGCCGGCTTCATCCCGGTCGAGGACCTGGGCATGCCCCCCGAACTGCTTGGCGGCGGCCGGATCGTGCCCGCCGATCCGGGCCTGCTGGCCCGTCTGCGCGCCGCCCTGCCGGGGGCCACGGTCGGCACGGTCCTCACCGTCAGCACGGTGACCGGCACCGCCGCGAGCACGGCGGCCCTCGCGCAACGGCACCCGGACGCGGTGGCCGAGGCCATGGAGGGGTACGGCGTGGCGGTCGCCGCCGCGCAGGCCGGCGTGCCCTTCGCCGAGCTGCGGACGGTCTCCAACCCGATCGGGCCGCGCGACCGCAGCGCGTGGCGGATGCGGGAGGCGTTCGCCGCGCTCACCGCCGCGGCGGTCGCCTTCCACTGACGCGTCCACCTGTGGACAACCCTGTGGAGAAGTCGCCGGGCTGGGGACGACGGGTCAGACCGTGATGACGACCTTGGCTCGCGCGTGCTCGCTTTCCAGGTAGCGGATGGCCTCGGGCACCTCGCACAGCGGGTACGTCCGGTCGATCACGGGCGTGAGCCGGCCCGCCTCGGCGTGCTCGCGCAGCACGTCGAGGTGCGCCCGGCCGGGTGACGTGGCGAGGACGACGACGCGCTGCCGGACAACCGGTGCCAGCAACCGTCCCCGCGCCAGCAGCCCGATCGGGCCGAGCAGGCTGCCGCCGCGGTAGACGCCGCCACCGGAGAGCACGAGCGTCCCACCCGGCGTCAGCGCCCGCCGCAACGCGGTCAGGGAACGGTTGCCGACCAGGTCGAACACCACGTCGTGGCGGCGCCCGTCGCGCGTGAAGTCGTCGCGGGTGTAGTCGACCACGTGGTCGGCGCCGAGCGAGCGGACCAGCGCGACATTGCGGGTGCGGCACACGCCGGTCACCGTCGCGCCGAGCGCCTTGGCCAACTGGACGGCGAGCGTGCCGACGCCGCCGGAGGCCCCGTTGATCAGGACGCGGTGGCCGGGCCGGACCTGCCCGGCGTCGCGCAGACCCTGGAGCGCGGTGACGCCGGCGAGCGGCAGGGCCGCTGCCTGCGCCGGCGTCAGGTTCGCCGGCCGCGGCGCGACCAGGTGCTCGGGCACGCGGACGTACTCGGCGAACGCGCCGTCGGCCTCGCCGAGGTCGCCGAAGACGGCGTCGCCGGGGCGTACGTGCCGCACCTGGGCGCCGACGGCCTCGACCCGGCCGGCGACGTCGCGGCCACGGATGCGGGCGCGGGGCCGCCCGAGGCCGAGCGCCAGCCGCGACAGCCGGGGGTCGCCGCGCATGACGTGCCAGTCGTACGCGTTCACGGCGGCGGCCTCGACCCGCACGAGGACGTCGCCGGGGCCGGGTTCGGGCGTCTCGACATCGGCCAGCGCGAGTGTCTCCGGGGGGCCGTACCGGTCCTGGACGATCGCCTTCATGTCCCTGCTCCCTCCCAGGTGTACGGCGTACACCGTGATGGGACCAGCCTAGGTGTACGCCGTACACCCGTCAAGACGGTTACTGTGTCAACGGCCACCGGGAGGGACTGGGGACGACATGGCTGAGCAGGTGGAGACGGTGCGCCGGACGCCGCTGACCAGGGATCGCGTCCTGCGTACCGCCGTCGCGCTCGCCGACCGGACCGGGATCGAGTCGCTGAGCATGCGCAACCTCGCGCAGGAGCTGGGCGTCGTGCCGATGGCCCTCTACAAGCACGTGGCGAACAAGGACGAACTGCTCGACGGCATGATCGACATGGTCGTCGCGGAGATCGACCCGCCGGCGCCCGGCGACTGGAAGCAGGCGGTCCGCCGGCGCATCCTGTCGGCGCGGCGGATGCTGCTCCGTCACCCCTGGGCGCCGCTGGCGATCGAGTCCCGCACCGCGCCCACGCCGGCCGTCCTGGCCTACCTCGACTCGACTGTGGGCGCGCTGCGGGCGGGCGGGTTCTCCACCGACCTGGCCCACCACGTCATGCACGCGCTGGGCAGCCGGGTGCTGGGCTTCAGCCAGGAACTGTTCGACACCTCCCGGCAGGCCGGCCGGTCCGGCGCGCCCGTGCCCGAGGCACCGGCCGATCTGCCGCCGGAGATGGCCGCCCGGTTCCCGAACCTCGCGGCCATCGCCACCGCGGCGTCCCACGACGACGACTCGGTCGTCGGGCCGGGCTGCGACGACCAGTTCGAGTTCGAGTTCGCCCTGGACCTGCTGCTCGACGGCATCGAGCGGCTGCACCGGAACGGCTGGACGTCACACCGGACGCTGTGACGGGCGGCCCGGGTGCCGGGGTTACGGTGGGACCGTGGCGCTCTCCCTGGCGATCTCCCCCTGCCCCAACGACACGTTCGTCTTCGACGCCCTGGTGCACGGCCGGGTGCCGGGCGCGCCGCCGGTCGAGGTGACGTACGCGGACGTGGACGTCACCAACACGGCCGCCGAGCGGGGCGCGTTCGACCTGGTGAAGGTCAGCTACGCCGCGCTGCCGTGGCTGCTCGACGACTACCACCTGCTGCCCTGCGGCGGCGCGCTGGGCCGGGGCTGCGGCCCGCTGGTGCTGACCCGCGGCGACCGGACCGACCTGTCCGGCGCGACAGTGGCGGTGCCCGGCGAGCGGACCACCGCGTACCTGCTGTTCCGCCTCTGGGCGGCCGACCAGGCCCCGGCACGCATCGAGGTGGTGCCGTTCCACGAGATCATGCCGGGCGTGGCCGCCGGCCGGTACGACGCGGGCCTGGTCATCCACGAGGCGCGCTTCACCTACCCGCGACACGGGCTGACCGCGCTGGTCGACCTGGGCGAGTGGTGGGAGGGCGACACCGGGCTGCCGATCCCGCTGGGCGCGATCCTGGCCCGCCGGGGCGCTGTCGACCCGGTCGAGGCCGCCGCCTGGATCCGCGAGTCGGTACGCCAGGCGTGGGCCGACCCGGCTGCGAGCCGCGAGTACGTCCTCGCCCACGCGCAGGAGATGGAGCCCGACGTGGTGGACCGGCACATCGGCCTCTACGTCAACGAGTTCACCGCCGACCTGGGAGAGGCCGGCTTCGCCGCCGTGGAGGCGCTGCTGGGCCGGGCCGCCGACGCCGGGCTCGTCCCTCAGACCTCCAGCTCGCGCGCCACCGCGTGGACCAGCTGAGCGATCTTCTGGGAGGTCTTCCGATCCGGGAAGCGACCCCGGCGCAGGTCCGGCTGGACCTTCGCCTCCAGCACCTTGATCATGTCTTCCACCAGGCCGTGGAGTTCCTCGGCCGGCCGGCGGCGCAGCTCCGCCACCGACGGCGGCGCCTCCAGCAGCTTGACCCCCATCGCCTGGGCGCCCCGCCGGCTGTCGACCACGCTGAAATCGACCCGCTGGCCACCCTTCAGGTCGGCGACACCCGCCGGTAGCGCGCCCTTCGGCAGGAACACGTCGCCACCCTCGTCACTGGTGACGAACCCGTACCCCTTGGCGGCGTCGTACCACTTCACTCGACCCGTCGGCACCTGTTGAACCCCGCTCCACTCGAACCGTCTACCCCTCCAAGGCTAGCCCGATGATCCGGTCCAGCGCCCTCGGGAATTCGACGAGATCATCAAGCACCAGGTACGCCCCGGCCTCGGTCAGTTCGTCGGCCGAGCACGGGCCGGTCGCCACTGCCACGCCTGGGATTCCCGCAGCTCGCGCGGCGGCCATGTCGGCCACGTGATCGCCCACGTAGAGCGTCGCGCCGTGCTCGCGCAACGCGACCGCCTTCTGCTCCGCGAACACGTCCCCGGCCAGCTCGTCCACGGGCAGCCCGAGGTGGTCCAGGTGCAGCTTCGCCAGCCGGCCCATCTTCGCGGTCACCACCATCGTCCGGCCGCCGCGCGCCTGCACCGCGCGCAGCGCGGCCTCCGCACCCGGCATCGGCACCGTCGGGGTGATCGCGTACGCCGGATACAGCTCCCGGTAGAGCGTCACCGCCTCCTCGACGCGCTCCGGCGGGAACCAGTGCGCCAGCTCGGTCCGCAGCGGCGGGCCCAGCCGCGACACGGCCAGTTCCCCGTCCACGTGCACCCCCGTGCGGGCGGTGAGCGCCCGGAACGCGGCGGCGATCCCCGGGCGGGAGTCGACCAGTGTCATGTCGAGGTCGAAGCCGACCATCAGCGGAGGCATGCCGAGAACCTACCCAGCGGGCTAGCGTGGTACGACGATGACCACCTCACTCGCCGACCACCTGCGGGCCCTCCCCGACGAGTCGCTTGCCGCCCTGCTCCAGCTGCGGCCGGACCTCGTCGTGCCGGTGCCGGCCGACGTGTCCGCCCTCGCCCTGCGCGCCCAGTCCCGGGTCTCCGTGGCCCGGGTGCTCGACGGGCTGGACCAGTTCACCCTCGGAATCCTCGACGCCGCCCGGCTCACCCGTGGCCCCGAGGGCACCACCTCCACCGACCAGATCCTGGCCATGGCCACCGCCGGGCCGCACCCGCCCGCACCCACAGCGGTCCGCGCCGCCGTCGACCGCCTCCGGGCCCGGTTCCTGCTGTACGGCCCCGAGCACGCCCTGTGCGTGGCCGGTGGCATCGACGAGGTGTCCCCGTACCCGGCGGGGCTCGGCCGACCGGCGGCGGAGCTGGACCCGCGCGCGGCGGCCCTCTGCGCGGACCCGGCGAAGCTGCGGCGGACGCTGCTGTCCGCGCCGCCCTCGGCCCGGGCGGTCCTGGACCGGCTCGCCGCCGGGCCGCCGGTCGGGACCGTGGCGCCCGGGGCGCTGGAGGCCCCCGCCACCGGCGCCGAGGACGTGCTCCCGCCCGACCTGGTGAACGGCGGCGCGCCGACCGGCTCCCCGATCCGCTGGCTGGTCGAGCATCGGCTCCTGGTCCGGATGTCCGGCGGCCGCAACGGCACCGTCGAGCTGCCCCGCGAGGTGGGGCTGGTGCTGCGCCGCGACTCCGGTCCGCTCGGCCCGCTGCGCACCAGCCCGCCGGTGGTGTCCGGCCCGCCGCGCGAGGTCAAGTCCGTCGACTCGGCCGGTGCCGGGCAGACCATGGAGGTGGTCCGGCACACCGAGGCGATGCTGGAGGCGCTGACGGCCGAACCGGCCCCGGTGCTGCGTTCCGGCGGCGTCGGCGTTCGCGACCTGCGGCGGCTCGCCCGTGGCCTCGGGCTGGACGAGACGACCACCGCGCTGCTGTTCGAGGTGGCGTACGCGGCCGGGCTGACCGGGGAGATGGAGCTGACCGGCGCGGCCACCACCCGGTACGGCGGCGACCAGCAGATCCTGCCCACCGGCGGGTACGAGGTGTGGCGCGCGGTGTCGCTGGCCCAGCGCTGGGAGCAGCTCGCCCGCGCCTGGATGTCGATGCCCCGCCAGGCCGGCCTGATCGGGCAGCGCGACGACCGGGACCGGCCCATCTCGGTGCTCTCCGCCGAGGCGGAACGAGCCGGTGCGCCGGCCGCCCGTCGTGCGGTGCTCGCCGTGCTGGCCGACCTGCCGGCCGGCACCGCGCCGACCACCGACGAAGTGCTGGAACTGCTGGACTGGCGTGCGCCACGGCGGGCCCGGGGCCGGGAGACGGCGCACCGGGAGGTGCTCGCCGAGGCCGCCACGCTGGGCGTGACCGGGCTCGGCGCGCTCACCACGTACGGGCGGCTGCTGCTCGCCGAGCTGACCGAGGCCGACGAGCGCGGCGACGACCCCCTCGGGTTGCGCTCCGACGCCGAGTCGGGCGACGCCTCGACGACGGTACGGGCGCTGGACGGGCTGCTGCCCGCCCCGGTCGACCACGTGCTGGTGCAGGCCGACCTGACGGTGGTGGTGCCCGGCCCGCCCGACCCGGCGCTCGCCGCCGAACTGGACGTGGTGGCCGAGCACGAGTCGGCCGGCGGAGCCAGCGTGCACCGGGTCACCACGGCGAGCATCAGGCGGGCGCTGGACGCCGGCTACACCGCCGACGACCTGCACGCGCTGTTCCGCCGCCGGTCGCGTACCCCGGTGCCGCAGGGCCTGACCTACCTGGTCGACGACGTGGCCCGCAAGCACGGCGGGCTGCGCGTCGGCGCGTCCGGCGCGTACGTGCGCAGCGACGACGAGGCGCTGCTCAGCGAGGTGCAGGCGGACCGGCGACTGGAGCCGCTGGCGTTCCGCCGGCTCGCGCCGACGGTGCTGGTCACCCCGTACCAGGTCAACCGGATGCTCACCGCGTTGCGCGACGCCGGGTACGCCCCGGTGCCCGAGGACGCCAGTGGCGCGACAGTGCTGACGCGGCCGAAGACCCGGCGGGCGCCGGCCCGTACCGCGATCGGTCGTGCGGTCGACCCGCTCGCCACGCCGAAGCTGCCGATGCCCCGCCTGCTCGGCGTGGTGGAGCAGATCCGGCTGCGCGAGGCGGCGGCCCGGGCGGCCCGGCGCGCCCCGGCGGTGGTTCGCGGCGGCCCGGCGGCGGCCAGTCCGGCGCCCGTGTCCGGGCACGGCGACGCGCTGGCGGTGCTCCAGCAGGCGGTACGGGACAAGGCGCTGGTCTGGGTGGGCTACGTCGACGCGCACGGGGCGACCGCGTCCCGGCTGGTCCGGCCGGTGTCGATCGGTGCCGGCTACCTGCGCGCCGAGGACGACCGGACGGAGATGCTGCACACGTTCGCCCTGCACCGGATCACGGCGGCGGTGCTGGAGGAGTGAGCTACTCCCCGTTGCGGCGCAGCGTGCCGATCACCGACACGGCCAGCAGCAACGCGAACGCGGTACCGGCCGCCTCACCCACCGAGTCGACGAAGCCCTGCTGCTGCACGAGCAGCCCGAACAGGAACCAGCCGAACACCCCCGCGGCGGCAGCCGCGTAGGCGAGCACCACCGCCGTGGGCACCTCCTGCTGCCGCGCCCGTTCGTCCTCGGGAAGCACGTCCTGGTCAACGGTCATGGCAGTCCCTCCCCGTCCCGGCATGGACCCGGCTTCCAGGGTTACACCAACCGGAGCGCGCGGACAGGGGTTAAAACCCTGATCCGGGCGGTCCGGTCACGGGTGGGACGGGTTCCGGCGTGCTCAGGTGCCGGGGCGGCGGCCGATCACGACCACGCGGGTGCCGACCGAACCCAGCTCCCAGAGGCGTACCGCGTCGCGGTGCAGCAGGTTCACGCAGCCGTGCGAGCCGATCGCGCCGTTGTGCAGGTAGGTGGTGGTCTCGTGGAAGCCGATCCCGCCGTTGAACTGCTGCCAGTACGGCAGCCACACCTCGTACGGGTTGGACCACTCGCGCGGGTTCTTCCGGCCCACCGAGTACGTACCGGCCGGGGTGGCGTAGCCCGACATGCCGGTGCGGGTGACGGTCGGCCCCATCACCACCTTCCCGCCGCGCATCGCCCAGACCGTCTGCCGGGTCAGGTCGACGCAGAAGGTGAGCCGGGAACCGGCCTTGCACCGCGCGGTGTCGGTGGCGGCGAGCCGCTTCGCCACGTCGTACGTGGTGGGACCGGCGCGACCGGAGGACGGGCTGATCCCGTACCGGACCTGGAACTTCTTGATCGCCGCGCAGTCGGCGGCGGACTGCTCGCCGTCCACGGTCAGCGTCCCGAAGCCGCCCAGCCGGGTCAGGTACGTCTCCACGGCCCGCTGGTGCTCCCCCTGCGGGCACCCGGCGGACGCGCTCGGCTTCGGCTTGGGCTTCGTCGTCTTCGTCGCCTCCGGCGACCGGGAGGGTTTCGGCGAGGCCGTCCGGCTCGGCTGCGCCGACGGGGACGTGACCGGCTGTTCCGGCGTGGGCGACGCGCTCGCCCCCGATGCGCCCTCCGTCAGCCCGACCGGGCCGGGGGTGCTCCCCCCGGCGCCGTCCGCCTGCGGATCGAGCGCGCAGGCGCCGACACCGACCAGCACGACCACCGCCAGGGCGGTGGCCCGTGCGAGAAACCGGACACGCTGCATGGGCCCTCCCTGGACAGTCGTCCCGATTGCTAGACGTGTGGGACGAGTATGACGTTGCCTGTCCAGCGAGACTTTTTTGCGGCGCCCTCCGGCGTGCAACACTGGATGGTCGGCCTGCGGCAGGTCAGCCGGGGTCTGGGCGGGGGTTCCGGGCGATGCGAGAGGACGCTGGCGTGAGCGGTGGACCACTGATCGTGCAGTCGGACAAGACGCTGCTGCTGGAGGTGGATCACCCCGACGCGCAGGCGTGCCGGATGGCGATCGCGCCCTTCGCCGAGCTGGAACGCTCCCCCGAGCACGTGCACACGTACCGGCTCACGCCCCTGGGCCTGTGGAACGCGCGGGCTGCCGGCCACGACGCCGAGGGCGTGGTCGACTCGCTGATCAAGTACTCCCGCTACCCGGTGCCGCACGGGCTGCTCGTCGACGTCGCCGAGACGATGGACCGGTACGGCCGGCTCCAGCTCGCCAACGACCCGGTGCACGGCCTGGTGCTGCGCGCGCTGGACCGGGTGGTGCTGATCGAGGTGGCCAAGAGCAAGAAGCTCGCCGGCATGCTCGGCACCAAGATCGACGACGACACGATCGCGGTGCACCCGTCCGAGCGGGGCCGGCTCAAGCAGGCGCTGCTCAAGCTGGGCTGGCCGGCGGAAGACCTGGCCGGGTACGTGGACGGCGAGGCGCACCCGATCGAGCTGGCCGAGTCCGGTAAGGACGGCGGCAAGCCGTGGACGCTGCGGTCGTACCAGCGGGAAGCCGTCGAGGCGTTCTGGGCCGGCGGCTCCGGCGTGGTGGTGCTGCCCTGCGGGGCCGGCAAGACACTCGTCGGCGCGGCGGCGATGGCCGAGGCGAAGGCGACCACGCTGATCCTGGTCACCAACACGGTGGCCGGACGGCAGTGGAAGCGGGAGCTGATCGCCCGCACGTCGCTGACCGAGGAGGAGATCGGCGAGTACTCGGGCGAGCGCAAGGAGATCCGCCCGGTCACCATCGCCACGTACCAGGTGCTCACCTCGCGGCGCGGCGGCGCGTTCACCCACCTGGACCTGTTCGGCGCCCGCGACTGGGGCCTGGTCGTCTACGACGAGGTGCACCTGCTGCCCGCGCCGATCTTCCGCTTCACGGCGGACCTCCAGGCCCGCCGTCGGCTCGGCCTCACCGCGACTCTGGTACGCGAGGACGGCCGCGAGGGCGACGTGTTCAGCCTGATCGGCCCGAAGCGGTACGACGCGCCGTGGAAGGACATCGAGCAGCAGGGCTGGATCGCCCCGGCGGAGTGCACCGAGGTACGGGTGACGCTCACCGACGCCGAACGACTCGCGTACGCGACGGCGGAGGCCGAGGAGCGCTACCGGATGGCGGCCACCGCCCGCACGAAGCTGCCTGTGGTGCGCGCGCTGGTGGACCGGCACCCGGACGAGCAGGTCCTCGTCATCGGTGGGTTCCTCGACCAGCTGCACCAGCTCGGCGAATACCTGGACGCGCCGATCGTGCAGGGCTCCACCACGAACAAGGAACGCGAGCGGCTGTTCGACGCGTTCCGCTCCGGCTCGTTGCGGACGCTGGTGCTCTCGAAGGTCGGGAACTTCTCCATCGACCTGCCGGAGGCGGCGGTGGCGATCCAGGTGTCCGGCACGTTCGGCTCCCGGCAGGAGGAGGCGCAACGGCTCGGCCGGGTGCTGCGGCCGAAGGCCGACGGCCGGCAGGCGCACTTCTACACGGTGGTCTCCCGGGACACCATCGACACCGAGTACGCCGCGCACCGGCAGCGGTTCCTGGCCGAGCAGGGGTACGCGTACACCATCGTGGACGCCGACGACGTGCTCGGACCGCCGCTGCCCACTGTCGACTGACCGGCGTGCCGGGCGGGCCGCTGTGGCGCGGCCCGCCCGGTCCCGCGGTCAGCCCTTGCCGCTGGCGCGGAACGCGACCCAGGCGTCGCTCATCCGGTCGGCCTGGCCCGGGGTGAACATGTTCATGCAGGAGTCCTGCGTGTAGTCCATGAAGTTGTGGATCGGGTCCAGCCCCGGCGCGGTGCAGGTGTCCGCCCCGATCGGGCAGTTGAACTGCGGCGCCGCCTCACGCGGCGTGTCGGCCACGAAGTCGCCGGACGCGGAACAGCCGTGCGCGAACGTGTGCTCCAGCATCAGCCAGTGCCCGACCTCGTGCGTCAGCGTGTCGCCGAGCGCGTACTTGCCGGCCGTGCCGCCCGGCATCGACTCGTCGAGCATCACCACGCCGTCGATGTAGTCGCGGCCGTTGTTGTAGCCCTTCGGGAAGTACGCCCAGCCGAGCAGCCCGTCCCCGATGTTCGCCGCGTAGACGTTCAGGGTGCGCGAGTCGCCGGTGTAGAGCGCCTTCTTCATGTCCCGCTCGTTCTTGCCCGGCACCACCGTGTACCAGGCGTTGTTCACGGTCCACGTGGTGTCGACCAGCGAGAAGCGGAACGGCGTGTCCGAGGCGTCGGCCGCCGTACGACCCGCGAACGAGTCGTTGAGCACCGTCATCTGCGCCGAGATGAGCGTGTTCCAGCGAGCCTTCTCGGCCGCGCTCAGCTCGTGGTCGGAGATCATGTGGAAGATCGTCGGCACGGTGACGCTGCCGTTTGCGATGCGCGGCGAGTCCTTGATGACGCCGTACGCCTTGGCCTCGTTCGTCGAGTAGAGCGCGGGCTCCTTGGCGGTGGCGCCCTCGCGTACCCGGGCGGCGCTGTGGTTGTCGGCGCCGGGCTCGCACTCGGCGGCGGCGGGCGAGGCGGCCACGGGTGCGGGCGTGGCGGAGGCTCCCCCGGCGGTCAGGAAGGTGGCGGCGGCAGCGACGAGCACTGCCAGGTGGATCGTCGGTTTCCTGTGCATCGTTGCACCTTTCGGAAGGCATGAAAGGAGTACCGACGCGGGGTTGTCAAAGCTGCGGGTCGATGACGTCGTCGTCCCGCCATAAGACCACGTCAATGGGCCTCGGCAACAGTCCCCGGCGGGGAGGCCCGTCCTGGGGCGGGTCAGGCGGCGCTGAGCTTCCTCAGCAAGTACTGGTTCAGGCTCATGCCTTCTTCGGCGGCGTGGATGGCCAACTCGCGGTGCAGGCTCTCCCCGACCCGCAGGTTGAACTTGCCCGAGTACCTGCGCTCGGACAGCGGCTCGGGGATCTGCTCGCCCTCTTCCGCCATGTCCGCGATCACCTCGCGCAGCATCTCCTGGAGCCCTTGGAGCGCCTCGATCTGGGTGCTGGCGAGCCAGGATAGAGACGGGAACTCGGCGCAGGTGGCCACGAACTCCAGGTCTTCGAGGGACCAGGTGACGCGGTACGTGTAGTGCGAGATCTCGGGACGGGACTCGGACATCACATGGCCTCCTTCTTGTCGATCGCCTTGAGCACCTGCCGTACCTGATAGGCCTTGGCCTTGCCCTTGTCGTCCTGGATGTTGACGCGCGGGTCTCCCGCCCACGGCATCTTGAACACGGCGTGGGACGTGCCGGCCTGCCGCGGCTTGCCGAAGTAGTGTTCGCAGACCCGATAGAGATCGTTGTACGCGACGTTCTGCTGGCTCTTGCGCATCGCTTCAACGAGCCTGGCTATGGACGGCACCAGACCATGGTACCGCCAGTAGTACCACTAGGGGTCCATCGGTGTCATCGCGTCGGCGATCACCCGCGCCACGCACTCGTAGTCGCGTACCAGCGGCCCGACCAGCGCACGGTCCGGCTCGAACGCGGCGACCAGTCCGCGTACCAGATCTTGGATGCGCTGGTCCCGGCTGAGCCGCCGCCCTCGGTGCCGGCGCGCGACGCTGCGCCAGCGGCGCACGCCGACGTCGGCAACCCGTTCGTCCCACTGGGGATCGGCGACGATCGGGC
Organism: Micromonospora sp. WMMA1947; assembly: GCF_027497355.1. Classification (NCBI taxonomy): domain Bacteria; kingdom Bacillati; phylum Actinomycetota; class Actinomycetes; order Micromonosporales; family Micromonosporaceae; genus Micromonospora; species Micromonospora sp. WMMA1947. The sequence continues at coordinate 1,510,290 of NZ_CP114909.1, forward strand.
AGCCCTGCGCCCGCAGTGCCGCCAGCCCACGCAGGACGGCCTCCCGCGTCTGGTCAGTCATGGAGGTAGCGGGCGCGGCGGCCGAAGTCGCGGAAGCCGAGCCGCCGGTACAGCCCGGCCGCCGGGTTGTCGTCGTTGACGCAGAGCCACGCGGCGTCCGCGCCCGCGTCGGCGAGGCCGCGCAGCACACGCGCCACCAGGTACGCGCCGACTCGCCGCCCGCGCCACCCGGGCACCACGCCGACCTGGTCGATCCAGTTGTCGAGCACCGTGACGAAGCCGGCCGCCGCGCCGTCCGGGCCGCGCGCGAGCAGCGTCAGCTCCGGCCGGAAGTCCTCGTCGTCGCGCAGGTCACCCAGCCACTCGTCGGCCTCCGGCTCGACGAATCCGGGCCGGTCGGCGAACGACGCGCGGTAGGTGGCGAACAGCTCCGGCCCCAGCGCGGCAGGCTCCACCGTCACCCCGTCCGGCGCGGCGACCTCGGGCAACGCGTCGAGGCCGTGCCGCAGCACCCACTCCAGGAACGTCCGCGTGTAGTCGCGTGCGGCGAACAACTCCTCCGCGCCCGCGTTCCACGTCTCCGTGGTGACCAGCAGCCCAGCGTCGCCGGCGTGCTTCTCGGCCCAGTCGAGCAGCGCGCCGCCGAGCCCGCGACCGCGCCACGCGGGGTGCACCAGGCCGGTGGCGGTGGCCGGCGTCCGCCCGTCGCCGACCCCGACGGCCGCGACCAGGTCGCCGCCGGACCACGCCCCGTGGGTACGCGTCTGGAGCAGCCGCGCCCGCACCAACGGGGTACGCCCGAACAGCGGCAACCCGCCGTCAGTGGCGAGGCACGCCTGCGCCAGACCGGTCAGCGCGGGCAGGTCGTCGTCGCCGAACTCCCGCCACAGAAGCGCATCCGTCCCACCCACGCCCACTCCCGCCACTCCGCCCGACCCGACGGTCCAGCACTCCGACGCAGTAGGCCCCACCCGGCCCCCCACGGTCAACCAGATTCCCCACCCGCCCACCCACCCCGCTCGCCGCCCACCCCGCCGCCCGCCCAACCTGCGCCGATCTTGGAGTTATGGCGCCTCAGATGCCCGCTTCGCGACTTACGCGAGGTGCCACAACTCCAAGATCGGCGCGAGTACGTGGGCAGCCCGGGCGAGAGCCGCGCGGCCACCTCGCCGCCCGCAGCGAGAGACGAGGGTGTCGTGGGTCGACGCGAGACGCCAGGAACGCAGTTGATCTTGCAGTTACGGCCTCGGTAAGAGCCACAAAACCGGCACCTGAGGGGCCGCAACTGCAAGATCAGCGAGGCGAAGAGGCGGAGGTGACGTGGATCAGGACTGTGGCTCGGGCGGACAGAGGGGCCAGCAGCCACTTCAAGGGCTGCTCGTCCTCGGTCGGGTCGACCACGAGGCGGTCACCGGGATGCAGGTCCATCTGGGTGGCGATCTCGGCGGCCAGGCGTCGCCACGCGCCGAAGCTGGTGCCGTCCGCCGTGGCCGGGCCGGACGGGTCGACGGCGGTGTAGTCCGGCGGGTCGGTGGGGTGCCGCAGCACCTCGGCCGACCAGTCCAGCCAGCCGGGCGGCACCTCGCCGAGCGACCCCGGCCCGGTGCCCACCAGGTAGCGGTGTGTCCCCTCGGGTACGTCCTCCAGCCAGTCGTCAAGGCGTTCCGGGGTCACGAACACCGCGTCGTACGGCCGGTCCGCGCCCGGCTCGAGCACCGGCAACCCGGCCAGAGCGCGGGGACGGAACGACACCGTCAACCCGACTGACCAGGCGCCGAGCAGCACCGCCGCGGTACGCCAGTGCGGCGGCAGCAGCACCGCCACGCGGTCACCGGGGCGCAGCCCGCACCCGTCGCGCAGGAGTCCGGCGCTGCGGGCCGTCCACTCGCCCAGTTGCGGCCCGGTCAGCTCGGTGTGCTCGCCGGTGGCGTCGTCGAGGTAGGTCAGCAGCGGCTCGTCGGTCGCGACGGCGGCGGGTGCGCGGGTGGCCATCGGGTGTGCTCCTCCCTGGCGGTCAGCTCACCCTAGCCGGGTGAAGCGGTCGACCAGGAGGGCCAGCCGCCGCGCGTGTTCCGCCCGCCGCAGCCGGCCGTCGCGCATCAGCGTGACCTGGCCGTGCAGCCCGCTCCAGAACGTCTCGGTGAACGTCTCGAGGTCGTCGTCACCGGCGAATGGACGCAGCGTCTCGGCCAGCTCGGCGAAGGCCCGGGCCAGCTCGACCGGGGTGTCCTGGCTGGCGAAGGAGAGAGCGACAGGGAGGGTGAAGATCGCGTCGTAGAGAGCGGGCCGGCGTTCGGCGAACGCGGCGTACGCCGTGGCGATGCCGGCCACCGCGGCCCGCGGGTCGGTCGCGGCGGCCCGGGCGGCGGCGAGTTCGACGGCCAACTCGGCGCAGCCCTCCACGGCGACGGCCGCCATGATGGCGTCCTTGCCCCGGAAGTGGCTGTAGAGGACGGGCTGGCTGTACTCGATCTCGGCGGCCAGCCGACGGGTGGTGACCGCGTCCCAGCCCTCCGACTCGGCCAGGTCGCGGGCGGCGGTGACGATCGCCCGTTCCCTTTCCGCCCGCTCCCGCTCCCGGCGCGCCCGAATCGACATGACCAGAACTCTAGCATCGCTAGCCAATCTATCGACGCTCTGCTAGCTTCGCTCTCACACCTAGCACTGCTAGAAATCGGAACCGACATGCTCACCCCCATCGCCTACGGGCTCGCCGTCGTCCTCAGCCTGTTCATCGTCCTGATCGGCGCACGCTTCCTCCTGGCTCCCCGAGCCGCCGCCGGCTACGGCGTCCCGGCCGCGGAGGGGACAGGAGATCCGGCGTACCTCACGGTCAAGGGGGTGCGTGACCTCACCTACGGCCTGGTCGGCCTCGCCCTGATCGCCTTCACCAGCGCCGACGCCGTCGCCTGGTTCATGCTCGTCGTCGCGCTGGCGCCGCTGGGCGACACCGTCATCGTGCTGCGGCACGGTGGTTCCCGGGCGGTTGCCTTCGGCGTCCACTTCGCCACCGCCGTGGTCGTCCTCGTCAGCGCCGCCCTGCTGTTCGCGCTCTGACCGGACCCACCGGTCCGCAGCGGTCGACTTTGGTCGCGGGCCCGGTCGCCCGACGGCCGTATCGAAGGGCTGGATGGCTGCGGGACCGTGCGGGCATGACGACCGAACCTCGGCGTGGGCGGCTGGTGCCGCCGATCGCGTTGCTGCTGCTCGCCCCGTGGACCGCCGAGTGCTCCTGGGGCGGCTTCACCCTCACCGGCATGCCGTTCGTCGTGCTGGTGCTCGCCCCGATGTACGGCGGAGCGGCGCTGCTGATCCGCGAGACGGCCCGGCGGCTCGGGCTCGGCTGGCCGGGGATCGCGCTGCTCGCCGCCGCGTTCGGCGTGATCCAGGCCGGCCTGGTCGACCAGTCGCTGTTCAACCCCGGGTTCCTGGACGACACCGAGTTCGCCGGCACCCGGGCCGCTGCGGAGGCCACGCTGGTGCCCGGCCTCGGGTTCAGCGCCCGGCAGGCGGTCGACTACGTGGGCAACCACGTGGTGCTGACCATCTGCGCGCCGATCGCGCTCGTCGAGTCGTACCTCGGTGCGGGCCGCCGGGCGCGGCCCTGGCTGGGCCGACCAGGGCTGGTCGCGGCGGCGCTGCTCTGGCTCGGCGGCAGCCTGCTGGTGTTCGCCGACGACGGTGGCCGCAAGAACTTCCTGGCCTCGCCGGCCCAGTTGGCGTTCGCCACCGGCGTGGCGCTGGCCCTGATCGCCGCCGCCCTGCTCCGCCGTCGGCACGCCGGGCCCCCACCCGCCGCGCCAACGCACGCACCGACGCCCGCCCGACCAACGCCCGCACCGACGTCCACCGAACCAACGCCCGTGCCGGCGTCCACCGAACCAATGCACGCCGGCCGATCCCGCACCGAAGCCGGCCCGCCCCGGCCGGTCTGGCCTGCCCTGGTCGTGGTGGGGGCGTACCTGGGTTCCGGGATAGCCCCGGGCCGGCCGGGAGTCGTACTCGCCCTCGCGCTCGCCGCGGTCGCCGCCGCCCTGCTCACGCGCTGGTCCCGTCGGCCCGGCTGGGGGCAGCGGCACGTACTCGCCACCGGCTCGGCCGGCCTGGTCGTCGCGGCCGCGCTCGCGTACACGGTGCCGACCTATGCCCCGGCGAGCCCGTCGGCGGCGCTGGTGGGTGACGTGGCGATCAGCGTGATCGTGTTGCTGCTCGTGGGCGGCGCGTGGTGGCGGGTCAGCGGGCGGGCAGCTCGGGACCGCCGTCGAGCAGCGGCGCCAGCAGGTCGCCCTCCTTCTCCACCCGCTTGAGCACCTCGCCCGCCGTGTACGGCCGCGTCGACGGCCGCTTCCCCGCCGCTCCGGCCTCCACCTCGTCCCAGGTCAGCGGCGTCGACACCGAGGGCACCGGCTGGGCCCGCAGCGAGTACGGCGCCACTGTCGTCTTCGCCGCGTTGTTCTGACTCCAGTCGATGAAGACCTTGCCGGGGCGCAGGTTCTTCGCCATCTTCGACACGATCAGCTTCGGGTGTGCCTGCTCCAGCTCCTGCGCGATCCGCTTGGCGTAGTCGGAGACGATCTCGGCGTCCTGCGTGCCGGCGATCGGGCAGCAGAGCTGCATGCCCTTCTTCCCGGACGTCTTCGGGAGCGAAGAAATCCCGTCGGAAGCCAGCCGGTCGCGCATCAGCAACGCCACCTGGCAACACTGCTTGAGAGCGGCCGGGGCACCCGGGTCCAGGTCGACGACCATCATGTCCGGGTGTGTGCCGATCTTCCACTGAGGAGTGTGCAGTTCCAACGCGGCCAGGTTGGCCAGCCACACGAGCGTCGGCAATTCGTCGCAGACCACGTAGTCGATCGTCTCCCGCCCCTTCGTCGACCCGGGGGCGGGCAGGTTCTCGGTGCGTACCCAACCGGGGGTCGCGGCGGGTGCGTTCTTCTCGAAGAACGAGCCGCCGTCGACGCCGTTGGGGAACCGGATCCGGGTGAGCGCGCGGTCGCGCAGGTGCGGCAGCAGCACCGGGGCGATCCGGGTGTAGTAGTCGATCACCTCGCCCTTGGTGAAGCCGGCCTTCGGGAACAGCACCTTGTCCAGGTTGGACAGCTCCAGCGAGCGCCCCTCGACCTCGACCTTGAGCCGGTCAGCCGGCATCGTCGACCTCCTCGGGCGGCTTGTCCGGGCGCAGGCGCAGGATGCGCGGGAAGCGCAGCCGGCCGTCCGGCGTGCGCTGGCCGTACTTGACCTCCACCACGACTCGGGGAGTTACCCAGATCGCGCCCCGGGCATCCTCGCGCGGCACACCGGCGGCGAACGGCGTCGCCGGGGACCGCAGAGGTTCCAGTTCGCGCAGCAGTTCCCGTTCGATCGCCGCCCCGATGCCGCCGCCGACCCGCCCCCGGTAGATCAGCCGCCCGTCCGGGCCGGGCACGCCGACCAGCAGACCGCCGATGCGCCGCGCGCCCGGTCGCCAGCCGCCGACCACGAAGTCGCCGGTGACCTCCAGTTTGACCTTCACCCAGTCCGGCGAGCGCACGCCGGGCCGGTAGAGCGAGTCGACCCGCTTGGCCATCACCCCCTCCAGCCCGTGCTCACCGGCCGCCGCGTAGGTGGCCGGGCCGTCGCCGAAGACCGGCGGCACCGCCCACCGGGCGGCGCCGAGCCCGAGCGACTCCAGCGCCGCCCGCCGCTCCCGCCACGGCCGGGCGGTCAGGTCCTCGCCGTCGAGCCGCAACAGGTCGAAGATCATGTACGTGACGGGTACGGTCGCCGCCAGCCGCGCCGCCTTGGCCGGGTTACGCACGTGCATCCGCTCGGCGAGCGCGGTGAACGACGGCTGCCCGTCGGTGAAGAGGACGACCTCGCCGTCGAGCAACGCGTCGTCGACCTGCTCGGCCAGGTTCAGCAGTTCCGGGTAGGCGGTGGTGATCTCGACGCCGGAGCGGGCGTAGAAGTGCCTGTCGCCGCGGGAGATGTCGGCGAGCGCGCGGACGCCGTCCCACTTGAACTCGTACGCCCAGGCGGCGCCGGCCGGGAGCTGCCCGGTCGTCGCGAGCATCGGCTTCAACGGCGCGCCGGGCACCTCCTGACTGTAGTTGCGTAGCGAAGCGCGTGCGTCCCGTTCGATCGTTTGCGATTCTGGTGGTCAACCGGGGAGAGGAGCGCGGGTATGCGGGCGATCTGGAAAGGAGCGGTGTCGTTCGGCCTGGTGTCGATCGGGGTGAAGGTCTACTCGGCCACCGAGGAGAAGGACATCCGTTTCCACCAGGTGCACCGTGAGGACGGCGGCCGCATCCGCTACAAGCGCACCTGCTCGGTCTGCGGCGAGGAGGTCACCTACGACGACATCGCCAAGGGGTACGACATCGGCGGCGGCGAGATGGTCATCCTCACCGACGAGGACTTCGCCGATCTGCCGTTGAGCACCTCGCACGCGATCGACGTGCTGGAGTTCGTACCGGCCGAGCAGGTCGACCCGATCCTCTACAACAAGGCGTACTTCCTGGAGCCGGAGGGCTCGGCGACGAAGCCGTACGTGCTGCTCCGCGACGCGCTGTCCGACTCGGAGCGGGTGGCGATCGTCAAGGTGGCGCTGCGCCAGCGGGAGCAGCTGGCCACGCTGCGGGTCCGCGAGGGCGTCCTGCTGCTCAACACCATGCTGTGGCCGGACGAGATCCGCCGGCCCGACTTCAGCTTCCTGGACGAGGACCTGAAGGTACGCCCGCCCGAGCTGGCCATGGCCAGCTCACTCATCGACTCGATGGCCGGGGAATTCGAGCCGGACGCGTTCACCGACGACTACCGGGCGGCGTTGCAGGAGGTCATCGACGCGAAGGTCGAGGGCCGCGAGGTGGTGCAGCCCGAGGAGGAAGAGGCCGCCCCCGCCGCCGCTGTGGACCTGATGGCCGCGCTGAAGGCGTCGGTCGAGCGGGCCCGGGCGGCCCGGGGCGAGGCGCCGTCCGGCGGTGGAGCCGAGCCGACCCCGATCTCGTCGGCCCGCTCCGCCAAGAAGGCCGCGAAGAAGGCGCCGGCGAAGAAGGCCGAACCGGCGAAGAAGACGGCGGCCAAGAAGACGCCCGCGAAGAAGACGGCGGCGAAGAAGGCCGAACCGGCGAAGAAGACCGCCGCCAAGAAGACGCCCGCGAAGAAGAAGAGCGCCTGACGCGTACGGCGAAGGCCCCGCCCTCGACGGACGGCGGGGCCCGCGCCGCTCAGCCGCGGCCGAGCTTCTCGGTCGGGGTGACACGGACGATGACGCGTTCCTCGCCCGGTCGGCGCCAGGGGTAGGTGTCCTGGCCGAGGTACTTCTTCGCCATCCGGTCGATGTGCTCGTCGGCGCCCTCGGTGACGAACTCGACGGTGCCCTTGATCCACAGGGTGCGGTAGTCGTCGGCCTTGTCCGCCACCGACACCGCGACCACCGGGTTGCGGGACATGTTCAGGTACTTCTGCCGGCCCTTGGCCGTGTTGAACACGACGTGCTCGCCGTCGGTGTCGACCCAGACCGGGGTGACGTGCGGGGTGCCGTCGGCCTCGATCGTCGCCACGTGCGCGAGCTGCGGCTCGCCGAGCAGGGCCAGGTCTTCTTCGCTGAGGATCGCCATGGCCGGAACCTACCCCGCGCGGTGCCCTTGTATCGGGCTTCGTGTCCGGATCGTGGTGGCCGTATGGGCACGCTGGGCCTCCGGGCGGGTACCGTGTGCGCTGGCCTCGGCGGCGGCCCGCCGGGGGCGCACCCACCCACCCTGCAGGGAGTCGACGTGAGCGAGCGTGTGGAGAACCGGTCGGCGGGCCAGGCCCCGGCCACCAAGGCACAGCGGCGGCTGGCCGCCCAGCTGGCCGAGAAGAAGGCAGCCGAGGCGCGTCGTCGCCGGCAGTCGATCCTCGGCGCGGCGGTCGGCGTGCTCGCGGTGGTGGCCCTGGTCGGCGGCCTGGTGTGGCTGAACAGCGGGGACGACGACAAGGCGTCCACCGCCGGTTCCTCGGCCAGCCCGACCGCGCCGGCCGAGCCCAGCGCGCCCGCCCAGGAGCTGCCCGCCGACATCGACCCGGCGCTGAAGACCAAGCCGACCGTGCAGGCCGGCACCGGCGAGCTGAAGAAGCTCACCGTCACCACCCTCGTGAAGGGCACCGGGCCGGCGGTGAAGGCGGGTCAGAACATCACCACGAACTACGTGGGTGTCTTCTACAAGGACGGCAAGCAGTTCGACGCGTCCTGGGACAGTGGCCAGCCGGCCACCTTCCAAATCGGCGTGGGCCAGGTCATCAAGGGCTGGGACCAGGGCCTGGTCGGCGTGCCGGTGGGCAGCCGGGTCCAGCTGGACCTCCCGGCCGAGCTGGCGTACGGCAACGACGCCGCGGGCGGTCGTCCGGCCGGGCCGCTGCGCTTCGTCGTCGACGTGCTGGCTGCGCAGTAGATCACTCCGGGCTTCCGTCCGGTCACCCAGCGGCAGTAGGTTCATGGTCACCACGGGCGGCACATCCGTCCGTGGTGATCTGCCCACCGACGCGGAGGTGCACGTGGCGGCGCTGGACGAGGCCGGGGTGACCCGGCAGATGTGGACGCTCTACGAGCCGGTCCACGCGGTGACCTATTTCCACCCCCGTGCCCGGGCCGCGTTCGAGGCGGTCGGGCTGCGGGGCTACTGGCGCGGCTACTTCGCCGGACGGGCCGCGCCGCTCGGGCCGGTCGACGCGCCGGCGGTGACCGCGGCCTTCTTCAGCTTCGCGCCGGCCATGGTGGCCCGCGCGCTGCCGTCGGTGTGGCGCCTGGCCACCCCGGAGGAGGCGCTGCGGGCCCGGCTCACCGGTGGTGTGCAGGCGCTCGCCGAGTTCACCTACGAGCTGCCCGAGTCGCACCTGGTCGAGGCCGCCGACCTGCTGGAGGAGGCGGCCGGGCTGGTGGACACGGCCGGGCGGGTGCTCGGCGCGGTGAACGCCGCCCTGCCCCGGGGCGAGTACCCGCTGGCCCGCCTCTGGCAGGCCGCCGCGACGCTGCGCGAGCACCGCGGCGACGGCCACGTGGCGGCGCTGGTCACGACCGGGCTGGAACCGGTCGAGGTGGTGGCCTGGCGGTGCCGGGTCGACCAGTCCCGTGAGTTCCACCAGCCGGCCCGGGGCTGGACCGACGAGCAGTGGACCGCCGCCGAGCAGCGCCTGGTGGACAAGGGCTGGCTGACCGCCGACCTCGCCCCCACGCCGTACGCCACGGAGACGTTCCGCGCGGTCGAGGAGGCCACCGACCGGGCCGCGTCGGGACCGTGGCGGGCACTGGGCGCGGAGCGTACCGCCCGGTTGGCGGAGCTGCTGGAACCGATCGCGACGCGCTGCCGCACGATCATCCCGGCCAAGGCGCCGATCGGTCTTCCGGCGCAGCGCGGCGCCGGCACGGACGCGGCGGCGCGGGCACGCTGAGCGGCACGCCGCCGATCCGGCACAACCCTCGGCGTGACCGTCACCCGGATCCGGGAAGGGGCGGCCGTTCCTGACGGGAGTGCGGCCCGTCCGGCAGGATGGTCACGTGGTGGACGCGGTGCTCTTCGACCTGGACGGCGTGATCGTGGACTCCGAGCCGGTCTGGGAGGAGGTCCGGCGGGCGTACGTGGCGCAGCACGGCGGCGTCTGGCAGCCGGACACCCAGCGCCGGCTGATGGGGATGAGCACCGGCGAGTGGGCCGAGTACCTGAGCGGTGAGCTGGGCGTCGACAGGTCGCCCGAGCAGGTCGCCACCGAGGTGGTGACCGAGATGGCCCGCCGGTACGCGCAACACGTACCGCTGATCGACGACGCCGACGAGGTCGTGCGCCGCATCGCCGCGCGGTGGCCGCTCGGGCTGGCCAGTTCCTCACCGACCCGCCTGATCGCGGCGGCGCTCGACGCGACGCGCCTGGCCGGTTCGTTCGGCGCGACGCTGTCGACGGAGGAGACCGCCCGGGGCAAGCCCGCGCCCGACGTGTGGCTCGCGGTGGCCGGGCGGCTCGGCGTCGACCCGGCCCGGTGCGTGGCGGTGGAGGACTCGTCGAACGGGGTCCGCTCGGCGGCCGCCGCCGGGTGCCGGGTGGTGGCGGTGCCGCACGGGTCGTATCCGCTCGATCCGGACGCGGAGGCGCTCGCGGCGGTGCTGCTCCCCTCGATCGGCGCGCTCACTCCCGCTGTGGTCGAGGGGTGTTGACAAGGGGCCCTTCCTCTACCTGAGGCGTTAACAGGGGGCCCTTCCTTGAATGATCGGAGGGCGGATGAAGGCGATCGTGTACGAGCGCAGCGGGGACGCCTCGGTGCTCCAGGTGGTGGACCGGCCGGTGCCGGAACCCGGGCCGGGCGAGGTGCTGGTGCGGATGGCCGTGTCGGGGGTGAACCCGACCGACTGGAAGGCCCGCCAGGCGTGGCCGCTGCCGGCCGGCTGGCAGATCCCGCACCAGGACGGCGCCGGGGTGGTCGAGGCGGTCGGCGAGGGCGTGGACCAGACGCTCATCGGTGAGCGGGTCTGGGTGTGGGAGGCGGCGTGGCAGCGGCCGTGGGGCACTGCCGCCGAGTACACGCTGGTCCCGGTCCGGCACGCGGTGCCGCTCGGTCCTGCCTCGTTCGACCTGGGTGCGGCGCTCGGGATCCCGTTCATGACCGCGCACCGCTGCCTGACCGCCGGTGAGTTCATGCCGGACAAGCTGCACGCGGGTGCGCTGAGCGACCACGTGGTGCTGGTGCAGGGTGGTGCGGGCGCGGTGGGCAACGCGGCGATCCAGCTCGCCCGATGGGCCGACGCCTGCGTGATCACCACGGTGAGCAGCCCGGAGAAGGCGCAGCTCGCGGCGGCGGCAGGGGCCAGCTTCGTGATCAACTATCGCGAGCAGGACGTGGTCGAGGAGGTCCGCAAGGTCGCGCCCGACGGGGTGCACACGATCGTCGAGGTCTCCGCCGCCCGCAACGCCGCCGCCGACGTACGGATGCTGCGCACCGGCGGGGCGGTCTGCGTGTACGCCGACGACGGCGGCGACGAGGTGACGTTGCCGATCCGGCCGCTGATGGCCCCGAACGCGCGCTGGCAGTTCGTGCTGATCTACACCGCGCCGAAGGTGGCGAAGGCGCAGGCGGTCACCGACATCGCGGCGGCGGTGGCGCAGGGCGCGATCCGGGTCGGCGAGGAGGCCGGCCTGCCGCTGCACCGGTATCCGCTGGTGGAGGCCGCTGCCGCGCAGCAGGCGGTGCAGGACGGCGTGGTGGGCAAGGTGCTGGTGAGCACCGCCGACGAGTAGGCGACCGGATTTCCCCGACAGCCGGACAGACGCGAACAAGTTTCGCAACAATGACGGTGCGGGTCACCCCGTAACGGACGGGCGGCCCCGGCGCGGTGCGAACGCCGGGGCCGCCCTCTGGGAGGAATGTCCGTTGGGAACGCCTTCCTACCCGTGTAGGCGACGGTACGCCGCGAAACGTTACGACGCGGTCAGTTCCCGCACGTCGAGCCCGCCGTCGGCGTACCGCGAGCGCACCACCTTCTTGTCGAACTTGCCGACGCTGGTCTTCGGGACCGCGTCGATGAACGCCCACCGCTCCGGCAACTGCCAGCGGGCCACCGAGGCGGCCAGGAAGTCCCGCAGCTCCTCGGCGGTCACCGACGCGCCCTCGCGGACCACCACAGTGGCCAGCGGCCGCTCGTCCCAGCGCTCGTCCGGTACGCCCACCACGCACGCCTCCAGCACCGCCGGGTGCGCCATCAGGGCGTTCTCCAGCTCGACCGAGGAGATCCACTCCCCGCCCGACTTGATCACGTCCTTGGCGCGGTCGGTGAGGGTGATGTAGCCGTCCGGCGAGAGCGTGCCGACGTCACCGGTCCGCAGCCAGCCGTCCCGGAACTTCTCCTCCTCCGGGGCGTCGTCGCCGATGTACCGGGCGGTCACCCACGGGCCGCGTACCTCCAGCTCGCCCACGGACGTCCCGTCGGCGGGCAGCGGCTCGCCGGCCGGGCCGACGATCCGCGCCGTCACGCCCGCCGGGACGCGGCCCTGCGTGTAGCGGTAGCGCCAGGCGTCGTCGCCGGTCGCGCCGGCCGGTGCCCGGGAGACCGAGCCCAGCGGCGACATCTCGGTCATGCCCCAGGCGTGGATGACGTCGATGCCGTAGCGGTCGTGGAACGCGTGCATGAGCGCGGGCGGGCAGGCCGACCCGCCGACGATCACCTCCTTCAGCGAGGAGAGATCCACCTCGTGCGCGTCCAGGTAGGCGAGCAGGTCGGTCCAGATGGTCGGCACCGCGCCGGCGAGGGTGGGCCGCTCGGCGGCGATCATCGCAGCGATCGGCTCCGCCTGGAGGAACCGGTCCGGCATGATCAGCGAGGCGCCGGAGAGGAACGCCGCGTACGGCAGGCCCCACGACATGGCGTGGAACATCGGCACGATCGCCAGCTCACGATCGTTCGGGCCGAGCCCGAAGCCCTCCGGCATGCAGACCTGGAGCGAGTGCAGGTAGATCGAGCGGTGCGAGTAGGCGACGCCCTTGGGGTTGCCGGTGGTCCCGGAGGTGTAGCAGAGCGCGGCGGCGTCGCGCTCGTCCACCTCCGGCCAGTCGTAGTGGTCCGGGCGGCCGGCCAGCAGCGCGTCCCAGTGGTGCACGGTGATCCGGTCACCGGCCGCGGACAGCAGCGGGGCCGGGTCACCGCCGCCGACCACCACCACGTGCGCAACGGTGGTCATGTCGCCGATCACCCGGGCGAGCAGTGGAATGAGCGTGGTGTCGACGAGGACCACCCGGTCCTGCGCGTGGTTGGCGATGTAGGCGACCTGGTCGGGGAAGAGCCGGATGTTGAGCGTGTGCAGCACCGCGCCCATGCTCGGCACGGCGAAGTACGCCACCAGGTGCTCGTTGTTGTTCCACATGAACGTGCCGACCCGCTCGTCGCCGGTCACCCCGCACTCCTCGCGCAGCGCATGGGCCAGCCGGGCGGCGGTGCGGCCGACCTCCGCGTACGTCATCCGGCGGGGTTCCGCGCCGGTCCAGGTGACCACCTCCGCCGCGCCGTGCACGGTGGCGCCGTGTTCGAGGATCCGGGCGACCTGGAGAGGGGCATCCATCATCGTGCTACGCATGGGTAACAACGTAGTGGCGTCGGTCACATCTGCGGAACCCCCCGGAATCGCCGAGGTGATCACGGATGATGCGTAGATTGTCCGGGTGAGCATCTCGTGGGCCGACTCGTACGTCGGGCAGCTCCGCGCCCTGGCCGGTGACCGCACCCTGATGTTCGTCGGCGCACGCGCCGTGGTGCGCGACAACGCCTCCCGGGTGCTGCTGATCCAGCGGTCCGACAACGGCCAGTGGGCCCTGCCGGCCGGTGCCATGGAACTCGGCGAGTCCATCGCCGACTGCGCCGTCCGGGAGGTGCGGGAGGAGACCGGGCTGCGGGCGCTGCGGGTGAGCGCGTTCGCGCTCTACACCGGACCCGACCGCACCCACACCAACATGTACGGGCACACGTACCAGGTCTTCACCACGGCGTTCCGGGTCGACGAGTGGGACGGCGAGCTGGCCCGGTTCACCGACGAGACCACCGACTCCGGGTTCTTCCGCCCGGCGGACTTCCCGCACCCGCTGTCGTCGAGCGTGCACGAGACGCTCGCCGACCTCGACGTGTTCGAGCAGACCAACCGGTTGATCCTCAAGTAGCCGCCGGTCACAGCATCGTCTGCGACTTGGCCTCCATGTCGGCGGCCGCCTCCTCCTTCGACTCCTTGGTCAGCGGCTTGCCGCCGGGCGCGGGGGCCTTGCCGCCGATCGGGTCGGCGCCGCCGGTGGCGCCCTGCGGGCCGGTGCCCCGCAACTGAAGGTTCGGCATGGCCAGCGTGACCAGCACCGCGACGATCGCGATCAGCCCGGTGGTCAGGAAGACCAGGTGCAGCGACTCGACGAACGAGGCCTGGACGGCCGCGCGTACCGGGGCGGGCAGGGCGAGGATGGCCGCCGGGTCGTTGATCGAGAAGTTCCCACCGGCCGACACCGCGGCCCGCTGCTCCGGCGGGAGCTGCGCCAGCGCACCAGGCAGCCGCGTGGACAGCTCGGCGGTGAGCCGGGACGACAGCACCGCACCGAGGATGGCCACGCCGAACGAGCCGCCGAGCGACCGGAAGAACGTGGCCGACGAGGTACCCGCACCCAGGTCGCGGACGCTCACCGCGTTCTGCACGGCCAGGATCAGCGACTGCATGCACAGGCCCAGCCCCACGCCGATCACCACCATGTAGCCGAACGCGGCCCAGAGCGTGGTGGCCACCTGGAGCTGCTGGAACAGCAGCATGCCGACCACCAGCACGGCAGCGCCCGCCACCGGGAACCACTTGTACCTGCCGATCCGGCTCATCGCCCGGCCGGTGATGATCGAGGTGATGATGACGCCGGCCATCATCGGCAGCATCAGCAGACCGCTGCGGGTCGGTGAGGCGCCCTTGACGATCTGGAGGTAGAGCGGGATGAAGATGATCGACCCGAACATCACCAGACCGAGCACGAACCCCGCGCCGTTGGCGAGCGCGAACGTGGCGCTGCGGAACAACCGCAGCGGAAGGATCGGCTCCTTGGTCCGGGCCTCCTGGACGACGAACAGCACGCCCAGCACCACGCCCGCGGCGAACAGCCCGACGATCACGCCGGAACCCCAGGCGTACTCGGCGCCGCCCCAGCTCAACGCCAGCAGCAGGCAGCTCACGCCGGCGACGAGCAGCGCCGCGCCGATCCAGTCGACTGTGTGCTCCCGGCGCTCGAACGGCACCAGCCGCATCACGTGCCAGCAGACCACGATGGCGAGGATCGCCAGCGGCACGTTGATGTAGAAGATCCACCGCCAGTTGGTCTCCGCGAAGTAACCGCCGACGAGCGGCCCGGCCACCGAGGAGACGCCGAACACCGCGCCGAACAACCCCTGGTAGCGACCACGCTCCCGGGGCGAGACCACGTCCGAGATGATGGTGAACGCCAGCGTCATCAGGCCACCCGCGCCCAGGCCCTGCACGCCGCGCGTGACGATCAGCTGGGTCATGTTCTGCGACAGCCCGGCCAGCAACGAGCCGAGCAGGAACATGCCGATCGAGAACAGGAAGACCGGCCGGCGTCCGTACAGGTCGGCCATCTTGCCGTACAGCGGCGTCGAGGCGGTCGACGCCAGCAGGTACGCGGTGACCACCCACGAGTAGTGGTTGATGCCGCCCAGTTCGCCGACGATCGTCGGCAACGCGGTGCCGACGATCGTCTGGTCCAGCGCCGCCAGCAGCATGCCGGTCATCAGACCGAACATCAGCAGGCGGATCTGGCGGGCGGGCAATGCGGGCGGGGCGGCCTGGGCGGTCATCCCGCTTCCTATCCCACCGGGGGCGGATCATGCCCCCGGTGGGCCTGTGACTTTCCTCAGGCGGCGTGCCGGCCCTCGGCGAACTCCTCGACGATCTTCGCGCAGAACGCCGGCAGGTCGTCCGGCTTGCGGCTGCTGACCAGCCCGTTGTCGGTGACGACCTCCTGGTCGACCCAGTTCGCGCCGGCGTTTGTGAGGTCGGTGCGCAGGCTCGGCCAGGAGGTGATGGTGCGGCCCCGCACCACGTCCGCCTCGACGAGCGTCCACGGGCCGTGGCAGATCACCCCGACCGGCTTGCCGGCGTCGAAGAACGCCTTGACGAACCGGACCGCCTCCGGGTCCGTCCGCAGGAAGTCGGGGTTCGCCACGCCACCGGGCAGGACCAGGCCGTCGTACGCCCCGGCGTCCGCCTCCTTGGTGGTGACGTCGACCTGGTACTGCTTGCCGTGGTCGAGGTGGTTGAAGGCCTGGATCGTGCCGGACTCGATGGAGACCAGCTCGACCTGGGCGCCGGCGTTCTCCACCGCCTCCCGGGGCTTGGTGTACTCGACCTCCTCGACGCCGTCGGCGGCCAGGAAGGCGATGCGCTTGCCCTGAAGTGTCGCTGCCATGCTGCTTCTCCTCTCCGGGGTACGTCTGCACGGTTCCCTGGGCCGATGCCGCGAAACCGGACGCATCGGGTGGCCCACGTCGCGTTTGGCCCGACGGCCCGGGGGGATCCGCAGAGGCATGGCAGGAGCAGCAGCGGAAGAGCGCCGGCTCGCCACCGTGGTGGCCAGCTGGCAGCAGCGTCCCGTGCTGGTCGTCGGGGACGCCATGCTGGACGAGTGGCGGTTCGCCGAGTCGGAGCGGCTCTGCCGGGAGGCGCCCGCGCCGGTCCTCACCCTGCGGCGGCGGATCTCCGCGGCCGGGGGCGCCGCCAACACCGCGGTGAACGTCGCAGCGCTGGGCGGCCGGGCCGCGCTGGTCGCCCCGGTCGGTGCCGACGTGGCGGGCGACGAACTGCACGACTGCCTGGACCGCGCGGCGGTCTGGGACCGTACGGTGAGCCAGCCGGGCCGGCCCACGCCGGTCAAGCGGCGGATGCTCGCCGGCAACCAGATCCTGCTGCGGGAGGACTCCGGCGGCCCGGAGGACGGCTTGGACGCCGACGGGGTGGCCCGCCTGCTGACCGCGTTGCACTGCGCCACCGAGGAGCTGCGCGCGGTGGCCGCCGGTCAGCCGCTCACGCTCGTGGTCTGCGACTACGGCTTGGGCGCGCTGCCCTCGGCGGTACGCGCCTGGCTGGTCGCCAACCGCGACCGGTACGGCACCGTGGCGCTCGACGCGCACGACCTGGCCGACTGGCGCGGACTGAACCCGACTGTGGTGACGCCGAGCTTCGCCGAGGCGACCCGGCTGCTGGCCCGCGCCGCCGCGGGGTTCGCGCACGCCGAGCGGGGTGCCGTCCCCAGCGGCGACGTGCATCTGGACCACCCGGCCGAGGCCGACGGCCCGTCCGAGCTGATGGTGGGCGCCGCGCCCGGCGGGTCCGGCGAGCGCGCACCCGGCAGCCCGCACCCGACCTCCGGCACGCCCGCCGCCGAGGCCCCCGCCGGGCCGACCGGCGAGCCGATGCCGGGCGAGGAGCGGGTGGCGCTGACCGGCGACGGGCTGAGCGTCACCGGGACCGGCGTGACGGTGAGCGCGGCGGCCGGCACCGGCGTGGACCGGGCCGTGCTGGCCGAGTCGCGCCTGTCCGAGCTGCGCGCGCACACCGGCGCCGACGTGGTGGCGGTGACCCTGGACACCGAGGGCGCGGTGGTCGGTGGCGCCGAGGGCGAGCCCCGGCGCAGCCACAGCACCCCGGTCCCGGCCAGCCACGCGGTGGGCGCCGGGGACGCGTACCTGGCGGCCATGACGCTGGCGCTGGCCGCCGACGCGGGCCTGCCCACCGCCGCCCAGCTCGCCCAGCTCGCCGCCACCATCACGGTGGCCGACACCGGCACCTGCGTGTGCCGCCGGCAGGACCTGCTGGCCGCGCTCGGTACCGGCGCGGACGAGGGTGGGCACCCGGCCCTGGTCGGCGCGGACGAGCTGGCCGCGCTGGTGGACGAACACCGGCAGGCCGGGCGGTCCGTGGTGTTCACCAACGGCTGCTTCGATGTGCTGCACCCGGGGCACGTCCGCTACCTGACCCAGGCCCGCGCGCTCGGCGACCTGCTGATCGTGGCGGTCAACTCGGACGGCAGCGTACGGCGGCTCAAGGGCCCGGACCGGCCGGTCAACCCGGTCGAGGACCGGATCGCCCTGCTGGCGGCGCTGGCCTGCGTGGACCACGTGGTGGTCTTCGAGGAGGACTCCCCGGCCCGGCTGATCGAGGCGGTCCGACCCGACGTCTACGTCAAGGGCGGCGACTACCCGCCGGAGATGGTGCCGGAGGCGCCGCTGGTACGGCGGCTGGGCGGGCAGGTACGCACGCTCGGCTACGTGCCGGACCGCTCCACCTCGGCGATCATCGACCGGATCCGCGCCCAATCTGTCACCGACACGGTCGGCGAGGGCAGGCCGGCGTGACCCGACCGCTCGACCCGGGCACGCCCGAACGGTTCCGGCAGCACCGCCGCCTCGACGTGCTGATCCCCACCCGCAACCGGCCCGCCGAGCTGGCGGTCACGCTGTCCGGGCTGGCCGCCCAGGAGGGCGTACCCGGGTTCGGCGTGGTGGTCAGCGACCAGTCCGACGGCGAGCCCGCGTACGCGCACCCGGCCGCCGCCACCATGGTCCGCGCGTTGCGGCACCGGGGGCACCCGGTGCTGCTGACCCGGCGACTGCCCCGGCGTGGCCTGGCCGAGCACCGGTCCTACCTGCTGGCCCAGTCGGCGGCCGACGCGGTGCTCTGCCTCGACGACGACGTGTGGCTGGAGCCGGGCGCGCTGGCCCGGCTGGTCACCGCGCTCGGCGAGCTGGGCTGCGGGTTCGTCGGCAACGCGGTGCACGGCCTCTCCTACGCCGACGACGTCCGCCCGGAGACGCACGAGCACTACGAGGAGTGGACCGGGCCGCCGGTACCGGAACGGATCATGCCCGGGACGCCGGAGTGGCACCGGGCGTCCATCCACCCGGCGGCGAACCTGTTGCACGTCACCGAGAAGCTGGACCTGGCGGCGGGCGAGTGGCGGGCGTACAAGATCTCCTGGATCGGCGGCTGCGTTCTCTACGACCGAGCCAAGCTCGTCGAGGCCGGCGGCTTCGACTTCTGGGAGCGGCTGCCCGAGCGGCACCAGGGCGAGGACGTCGCCGCGCAGCTCGCCGTGCTGGAGCGCCACGGCGGCGCCGGGGTCCTGCCCAGCGGGGCCTACCACCTGGAGTCGCCGACCACAGTCACCGAACGCGACGTGGAGGCGTGGGAAGTGGTGCTCAGCGAGTCGCCCGCGGAGGTGTGAGCAGCTCCCGGGCCGCCTCGAGCACCTCGGCGGCGGGCACGTCGGCCACGAACGAGACGCGGTGCGGGCACTCGCCGTCGCCCGGCCGGTGCGGGTAGATCCCGGGTGTGCAGTCGACGCCGCAGACCGGGCAGTGGGTGGTCCAGGCGGCGATCGGGCGGTGCCGCCCGCGCAGCGGCGACGCCCCGTTGATCAGGTTGCCGACCCAGAAGACGCCCACTGTCGGCGCGCCCACGGCGGCGGCCAGGTGCAGCGGTCCGGTGTCGTTGGAGACCACGAGCGCGCAGTCCGCGTACGCGGCCGCGAGCGCGCCCAGGCTGAGCGTCCCGACCTGGGGACGTACCGGCACCCCGGCCGCCGCCACCACCGCGTCGACCGTCTCCTGCTCGGCGGGGGTGCCGGTGACCAGCACCTCGTACCCGTCTCCGGTCAGCTCGCGGGCGACCTCGGCGAAGCGTTCCGGCGGCCAGCGCCGCCGCGTGTCGGTGGCGCCCGGGTGCAGCGCGACCCGAGGGCGGGTGGGTTCGCCGAGCACGGCGGCGGCCTCCGCCCGGTCGGCGGCGGTGACCGCGAGCGCCGGGGTGATCGTGGTGGCGGGCGCCCCGACCAGGGCCGCGACCTCCAGGTAGCGGATCACCTCGTGCTGGTAGTAGACGTAGCGCAGCCACCGGTCCAGCGGCGGCGCGCCCTCGGCGCGCAGGCCGGCGGTCACCCGCGCGCCCAGCCCGGCCACGAACGGGTTCGAGTTGGCACCGCCGCCGTGTACCTGCAACGCCAGGTCGAACCGTTCGGCGCGGGCGGCGGCGAGGAACGCCGGGACGTCACCCGGCGACTCGCCGGGCCCCGGGTCGCGGATGCCGGGCGCCGCCGGCACCACCAGCACCCGGTCCACCGGGCCGGGCCGGTCGCGCCAGAGCGCCGCGTGCCACGGCGCGCCGAGCAGCACGATCTCCGCCGACGGGTACGCGGACCGCAGCGCGTCGAGCGCCGGCAGCACGAAGATGAAGTCGCCGAGTGCGTTGGCACGCAGCACGGCGATCCGCTCGACGTCAGGGACGCGCTCGCCGACCGGGCCGAGCACCTCCGGGTCGCGGCGCGGCGAGCTGGCGGGCGGGCTGGTCACGCGGCCCTACGGCCTGTCGATCTCGTCGAGCGCGGTGTCCGGGTGGTGCAGCTCCCGGTCGGCGGCCGGGTCGGCGGGCATCGGCGTACGGTCGGCGCCCGGCCGCGGGCCGGTCCGGCCGACGGTGATGGTGCGCGGCGCGGGCCGGGTCGCCCGGGGCAGGCGCACCCGGAGCAGGCCGTGGTCCATCACCGCGTCGATCCGGTCCGGGTCCACGCGGGACGGCAGGTCCACGCGGTACTCGAAGCCCCGGGTGGTGAACCCGCCCGGTATGCCGTGGTCGGCGTTGACCTCGGCCTCGGACCGGGCGCGGACGCACAGCTCCCGGTCGTCCAGCTCGACGGCGACCTCCTCCGGCGCCACACCGGGCAGCCGGACGACCACCTCCCAGCCGTCGGCCGTCTCGGCCAGGTCCACGTCCTGGCTGCCGGAGCGCCCGCCGACCAGCCGGCTCAGCTCGGAGCGCAGCGACTGGAGTTCGCCCATCGGATCCCAGCCCTGCTGACGGCCCCGCCAGCCCCGCCCGCCGCTCTGTTCGGTCATCGCGCGTCTCCGATCCGCTGTGTCGCCGAGTGGGGTCGCAGCGAGCTGGGCGCGTTGAGATCGTGCTCCGGGTCGACGCCGACACCGAGCCGGTCCACCAGTTCGCCACCGAGCCAGGCACTGACGCCGAGGATCGCCAGCGCGACCACCTCGATAGCGATCAGCGCGCCACCGGCCGCGCGGGAGTCGGCGTTGAGCCGTACCGCCCAGACCGCGGCGAACAGCAGGATGACCGCCACGTTGGCGGCGGCGTGGGTGAGCCCGACCCGCTTGGCGCGGGTGCCGGCCGGCAGGGCGAGCAGGTCGAACGCCCCCGCTGCCGCGGCCAGCAGGCCGCCGATCAGGCCGACGGTGATGTTCCAGTACGCGACCTCGGCGAGGAAGCCGGGCCCGCCCACTGTGTCCACCACGTCGAAGATCACCGCGGTCACGAAGAGCGCCACCGGGAACATCACGAGCATCGGGTGCACGGGATGGCCGAGCACCTTGAGCCGGCTCTCCATCTCGGCCTCCATCCGTCACGTCCGGACGCACGCTGCGAACCGGTCCCTACCCGCCGGCTCCGGGGGCAAACCGGCACTCGACGCGTCTCCTAGGCTGACAGTGGCGGAAACCAGGCCGTCGCGGGCCGGAACCGTCGTGACGATCAACGGACGGGGGAGGAAGACGTGACGACCCGGGAGATCACCAACGAGGCCGAGCTACGCGAACTGATCGGCACACCGATGCCGAGGGCGGCCGCCAAGGACCGCCGTACGCTGCACGAACGCGACCGGGAGTGGCTCGCCGCCTCGCCGTTCTGCCTGATCGCCACCGCCGGCGCGGACGGCACCTGCGACGTCTCCCCCAAGGGCGACCCGCGCGGTTTCGCGCTGGTGCTCGACGACACCACGATCGCGATTCCGGAGCGGCCCGGCAATCGGCGGGCCGACGGCTACCGCAACATCCTGGCCAACCCGCACGTCGGGTTGATCTTCCTGATCCCCGGCCGTACCGACACGCTGCGGATCAACGGGCGCGCCCGGCTGATCGCCGACGCGCCGTGGTTCGCCGACATGGAGGTCAAGGGCCACCGGCCGGTGCTCGCCGTCGAGGTCGCGATCGAACAGATCTTCTACCACTGCGCGAAGGCGTTCCTGCGCTCCGAGCTGTGGCAGCCGGAGACCTGGCAGCCGGACGTGCTGCCGACCCGGGCCCGGCTGATCAAGGAGGTGGAGGCCCCGGCGGAGAGCCTGGCCGACCTGGAACGCCACTACGGCCCGGCCTACCTGGAGACGCTCTACCGCTGACCCGGTCGCGGACGGTCAGCGCCGGACGTTGCGCTTGCGTTTGCCCCGGCCGACATAGCCGCGGCCGTCTGTTGCCGGTGCCACCGGGCGCGGCCGACGGGGGCGGGCGGCGCGCCGGCGCTGGATGCGGGACAGCATGAGCGTCACCCCGGTGCCCAGGGCGACCAGCCCGACCGCACCGAGTACGCCCTGCACGCGCCCGCGGTGCCCGCTGAGCTGCCCGAAGTCGGTGACGAAGTCGCCCGCGTCCGCCGGGTTGACCCAGATCGGCACCTCGGTGCCCGCCGCCCGGCACACCTCGAAGCAGGGCACCTCCTGCGAGTGCGTGCGGCCGTCGACCACGTAACGGAAGTACATGGTGCGCGACGAGGAACTCCGGTTGCCGCCACTCTTCGTCACCTGGTCGACGACGAGCGCCTGTGCGGGCGTACCCCGCTCGCGCAGCGTCACCCCCCAGTCGTCGAGCGCCGACTGCGTGTGGAACGGCAGCCAGAGCAGGACCCCACCGGCGACCGCCAGCAGCACGTACGCGATGCCGAGCGGTGACGGCCGGCGGATGGTCACGACGCCATCGTGGCCGGACGCCGCAACCCGAGGCGAGCTACTGGGCCGGGCTGAAGCGCGCCGGCACGCCCACGTCGGACAGGGCACGGGCGAGGTGCGGTGCGGTGGTCTTCACGTACGCCGCGCCGATGTGCGAGCCACCCCGGTAGATGAGCACGTTGCCGAACACCACAGGGCACCTGTCGGTCGGGCAGACGGCGTCGAACAGGTCGATCATCTTGACCTTCGGCGCGCCGGACACCGCCTGCCGCTGCATCCGGTACGCCGGGTCCTGGTCGTGCCGTTCCCTGTCGAACGCGCACCGGGACAGGCGCTTGCGGTTCTTGTCGGCGCACGTCACCGCCGGCCCGGGGCCGGGGTTGTTGGCGAGCACGACGACCTGCGTGCCCACGGCGTCGAGCTTCTTCCACGCCGACCGGACCCCGGCGACCATCGCCTCGACCGTCGGCTCCTTCGCGCCGCTGTCGAAGGCGCGCGCCGCGCCCTGCGAGGTGACCAGGTAGTCGGGTCGCTCCTCGACCAGTTTGCGCATCAGCGACCGGTTCCAGTCGATGCAGTCGGTGTAGAGCTTGCTCGGGTCGTCCGCCCGGACCGCGGGCGCGCTGGTGAACGGGCACGACGCCTTCGCGGCGATCAGGATCTTCCAGTCGTTCTGCTCGGCCAGCACCTGGAACGCCGGCAGCCACTGGTCCATCTTCGAGTCGCCGACGAGCGCGACGGTGGTGGCGGCGTTCGGGTTGCCGTACGTGCAGGACAGCACCTCGGCGCCGTCGACCTGCTGGAAGCACTTGTCCCGATTCGTGTCGGGCACGTCCATGAAGCCCTGCCGGATCTGCAGCGGATCCGGTTTGATCACGTCGAACCGCTCCGGGACCGGGCCGATCGGGGCGGTGCCGGGCGCCGTCGACAGCAACGCGGCCCCCGGGGCGTACTGGCCCTTGGTGGTGGTCGCGGCGGCGGCCCACGCGCCCATCAGCACCAGGACCATGCCGGCGCAGATGCCGGCGAGCGTGAAGTTGCCGCCCAGGCTCAACGCCAGACGCGGCGACGTGGAGATCTTCCGCGAGTAGCGCAGCGGGTTCTCCACCAGCCGGAACGTGATCCAGGCCGGGATCACCGAGGCGAGCGCCACCAGCAGGCCCTCGGTCAGCGACAGGTCACCGAAGTGCGCGGCGGCCACCACGAGCATCGGCCAGTGCCACAGGTAGAGCGAGTACGACAGGTCACCGATCCACTGGAACGGACGCGTGCCGAGCACCATCACCGGCCCGCGGGGGCCCGCCGCCGCGCCGGCCGCGATCACCGCCGCCGCGCCGAGCGTGGGCAGCGCCGCCGCGTACCCCGGCCATGCGGTCTTCCCGCTGACCAGCAGCGCCGCCGCGACGATCGCGGCGAGACCGAGCCACCCGAGGACGACCGCCACGGACCGGGGCATCCGCGCGGCGCGGACCGCCAGCAGCGCGATGGCGGCGCCGACCCCGAGTTCCCACAGCCGCGTGGTGGAGACGAAGAACGCCCGCTGCGGCGAGTTGGCCGTCTCGATGATCGACCAGACGAACGACGGCACCGCCAGCACCGCGAGACCGACCCACAGGACCGGCCGTACGTTGGCCCGCCGGAGCTTGCGCGCGGCGAGGATGGCCAGCACGATCAACAGCGGCCAGAGCAGGTAGAACTGCTCCTCCACGGCGAGCGACCAGAAGTGCTGGACCGGCGACGGCGCGACGTCCTCGGCCAGGTAGTCGACCGCGCGGTCGGCGAAGCGCCAGTTCACGATGTACGTGGCCGCGGCGGCGATGTCACCGCCGACGACCTGCCACTCACCCCGGGGTACGAACAGCCGGACCGCGACGGCGGTGGCCGCCAGCACCACGGTTGCGGCGGGCAGGATGCGCTTGGCCCGGCGCGCGTAGAAGCCGATCAGCGAGACCCGGCCGCTGCGCTCGATCTCGGAGATGAGCTGCCCGGTGATGAGGAAGCCGGAGATCACGAAGAAGACGTCGACGCCGACGAAACCACCGGGGATGAACGGCAGCCCGGCGTGGTAGAGCAGCACCAGCCCCACGGCGACGGCCCGGAGCCCGGCGACGTCGGCCCGGAACCGGCTCGGCGTCGCCTCCTTGCCCGGCTCGCGTGCGGTCGCCGTACCGCCCGGCTCCTCGGAGGGTGAACCTTCCCGATCGGCAACCTTCGTCAACGGCGGGGAAGTCATCGCGATCCTCAAACTCTGCGGCTGGGGGCGAGGGAACGATAGCGGCTGGTCACTCGGCGGGACAATCGCGCCGCGTCACCACCTCACCGGCGCGTGGCGTCGAAACCTGATGCGGTTGAATCGGCTGCGTGGCGAAGACCCTGACGATCACCACCCGCAACGCGAGCTTCCAGCAGTGGCAGGCGCTGCTGACCAACCGCACCAAGCGGCAGCGTACGGGGGAGTTCCTGGTCCAGGGGGTACGCCCGATCACCGTGGCCCTCGAGCAGGGCTGGCAGATCCGCGCCCTCCTGTACCCGGACCGGCAACCCCTCTCCCGCTGGTGCCGCGACCTGCTCGACCGCGCCGACGCCCGGCGGGTCGCGCTCGCGCCCGACCTGATGCGGGAGCTGAGCGGCAAGGACGAGGAGTCCCCCGAGGTGCTCGCCGTGGTGGCGCAGCCCGCCGACGACCTCGCCCGGATCCCGGTCGGGCCGGCCATGCTCGTGGTGGTCTTCGACCGCCCCAAGACCCCGGGCAACATCGGCACGCTCATCCGCTCCGCCGACGCCTTCGGCGCCTCCGGCGTGATCATCACGGGCCACGCCGCCGACCCGTACGACCCGAAGGCGGTCCGGGCCAGCACCGGCTCGCTGTTCGCCGTACCGGTGGTGCGCGTCGCCGGCCACCGCGACGTCCTGGACTGGGTCGCCGCGGTGCGCGCCGACGGACGTCCGCAGATCCAGATCATCGGTACGGACGAGCACGGGGACGTGGACGTCGCTGAGCACGACCTGACCGGTCCCACTCTCCTGCTGATCGGCAACGAGACGCACGGGCTCAGCAAGGGCTGGCAGGAGGCCAGTGACCGGATGGTGCGCATCCCGATCGTGGGAGCGGCGAGTTCGCTGAACGCGGCGGCGGCCGGGACGGTGGCGCTGTACGAGGCCGCCCGGCAACGCGCCGGGCGCCGGTAGCGGGCGCCCGGCGCTCCCCTGTCCGGCCTATCCGGACGGGCGATTCGACGCCCGGTCCGCGACGGCGTTTCGGTGGGCCGCACTGCCCTCCCGGTAGAACAGGTAGCCGCCGTGGTGCAGGACGTCGCCATCGAACCGGCCGTCGGCGGTGAACCCGCTGTCGTCCCAGTAGTCGATGTGCTCGCCGGTCACCTCGTACCGGCCGGTGTAGGCGCTCCTCCGGTCGCCGCGCGCCTCGTCGTACCGGCCGTCGGGCAGCAACTCCTGCCGGATGTGGCCGTCGGCGGTGACCCACATCCCGACGTACGGATGAACGGTCCCGGAGACCGGGAACCGCGCCTGCGTCGCGGACGGAGTGGCCTGCGGTCCGGGCGGTGTCTCCGTGCCGCAGCCGGTGAGCGCCGCCGCCAGGAAGACGGTGGCGGCCTTGCGGGGATCGATGCCGGACATGTCAGCCTCGCTGCCGGGTCGGACGGATGATGATCTCGTTGACGTCCACGTCCGCCGGCTGGCCGACGGCGTACGAGATGGCCCGCGCGATGGCATCCGGTGAGATCGAGTTCCGGCGGTATTCCCGCATCGCCTCCCGGGCCACCGGGTCGGTGATCGACTCGGCCAGTTCCGACTCGACGACGCCGGGCGTGATCGTGGTGACCCGCAGGCTCGGATCGGCCTCCAGTCGCAGACCCTCGGTGATCGCCCACGCCGCGAACTTCGTCGCCGAGTACACCGCGGAGGTCGGCACCACCTCGTGCGCGCCGACCGAGGCGACGGTGACCAGGTGGCCGCTGCCCTGCCGCTGGAAGACCGGCAGGACGGACGCGACGCCGTGCAGCAGGCCCCGGACGTTGACGTCGATCATCCGGTCCCACTCGTCCACCAGCAGGGCGTCGAGCCGGGACAACGGCATCAGACCCGCGTTGTTGACGAGCACGTCGACCCGTCCGAACTCGGCCACCGCACTGTCGACGAACGCGGTGACGTCGTCGCGGTCGGTCACGTCGAGCCGCCGTACCCTGATGTTGTCGTGCCGTTCGGCGAGCGCGGCGAGCCGCTCGCGGCGCCGCGCGCCCGCGACCACAGCGTGCCCCTCGGCGGCCAGGCGTAGTGCGGTCGCCTCGCCGATGCCGCTGCTCGCGCCGGTGACCAGAACGACCTTCGGTGTGGATTCCATGAGTCCACGGTGCGGAGTACGGCCGGCCGCAACCAGGGTGCGTCACACCCCGGCTGAGCCGCCTGGCGGCCGGTCGATCGCGGTTATGTTGGGGTGGTGGACGGCATCAATCCGCTCGGCGAGTTCCTGCGCGCCCGGCGGGAGACAACCAGCCCGGCGGAGGCCGGCATCGTCTCCTCCGGCCAACGCCGGACGCCGGGTCTGCGGCGCGAGGAGGTCGCCCAGCTGTCCGGGGTCAGCACCGACTACTACGCCCGCCTGGAGCAGGGGCGGGAACAGCACCCGTCGGAACAGATGCTGAACGCGCTGGCCCGCACCCTCGGACTCGACGCCGAGGAGGCGGCGCATCTGCACCTGCTGGCCAGGATCGGCCGCAAGCCTGTCCGCCGGGGTACGCGGGAGACCGTCCGGCCGAGCCTGCTGCGCCTGATGGACGGCTGGTTGCACACACCCGCGCTGATCATCGACCGCAGGATGGACGTGCTTGCCGCCAACCGGCTCGGACGCGCCCTGTTCGCCGCGCTGTTCGAGGCCGACGAGCCCAACCTCGTCCGGTTCGTCTTCCTCGACCCGGCGGCCCGCTCCTTCTATCCCCAC
Organism: Micromonospora sp. WMMA1947; assembly: GCF_027497355.1. Classification (NCBI taxonomy): domain Bacteria; kingdom Bacillati; phylum Actinomycetota; class Actinomycetes; order Micromonosporales; family Micromonosporaceae; genus Micromonospora; species Micromonospora sp. WMMA1947. Next base: position 1,537,498 of record NZ_CP114909.1, read on the forward strand.
TGGGACCGGGTCGCGCGGTCCAGCCTGGGCGCGCTGCGGGCCGCCGCAGCCGACATGCTCGACGACGCGCGGCTCACCGAACTGGTCGGGGAACTCTCGCTGAAGAGCCCGGAGTTCCGCCGGCTGTGGGCCCGTCACGACGTACGGGGAAAGACGCACGAGGCGAAGCTGTTCCACCATCACGACGTCGGCGAGCTGACCCTCACGTACGACTCGCTCACCGTCGCGGGCGCGACCGGCCAGCAGATGGTCGTCTACCAGGCGGAGGCCGGCAGCCGTTCGGCGCAGGCGCTGGCGCTGCTGGGCACGGTCGCCGCCGACCTGCCCGCTCCGGGCAGAAGAGCACGGGCGGCCTCGTAACCGCGATTACAGCCGAAACGCTACTGGTGATCCCGACTGTTCTCCTGATGGGATTTCCCAGCGGCGCGAGGACGATCATCCGATGCGACAGGAGCATCCGCGGCACGTACCCGATCGCGCCGACCCGGGCAGATGGGCGGTCGCCCGCTGGCGGCGCGCCCTGGCGATTCTCGCGCCGCTGGTCGCCGCGGTGCTCGGCGCCGCGATGGCCACGCAGTGGGAGGTCGGCGGCGGCCGAGCCGTCGGCTCTCTCCCCGCTCCCGCGCGATGGATGGCCGAGAACCTGCCGTTGTTCGACGGTGGGGAGCCGGCGTGGATCTGGCGTGGGCCCTTCTTCGTGTCGGTGCTGCTGACGCTGCCGCTCGTCTGGACGGTGACCGGCCACGCCACCGCGACGCCCCGGCGCCTCACGCGGTACGGGCTCCTCGCTGCCGCCATCGCGATCGGCCTGGAATACAACAGCCCCGGGTACGGGTGGATTTTCGACCTCGTGGCTCTGCTGACGGCGCTGGTGGGCACCGTCTGGTGTGGCCTGCAAGGGCTGCGTCGCGGTGTGCTGCCACGCCGCGTCGCGTGGGCGCTCGTCGCGGCACTGCCGTTGACGCCACCGGCCGGCTTCCTCACGTTCTGGTACCTGCCGCCCGGCCTGACCATGGGCGTACTGCTGGCCTGGGCGGCTGCCGGTGTCTTGTCCGGCCGGCCGCGTTCGCGGAGCGGCACCCCGTCGGCGGCGGGGTGATCGGCCTCGGCAAACGGCGAAGCCCAGGCCGATGACCTGGGCTTCTGTACCGAGCCGCCTGACGGAATCGAACCGTCGACCTACGCATTACGAGTGCGTCGCTCTAGCCGACTGAGCTAAGGCGGCAACGATCGTCAAGTGTACGGCACGCCCCGCCGGAAGCCGAACCGGATCCCCCCGCCCCCGAACCCGGACATCGGACCACATCCACCCCGCCACGGGAGAGACTTCGCGCCCGGTCCGGACTACCCTGCGGCGGGTGACCGACGAACCGCCGCGACCACCGGCTCCCGAGGCGCATCCCGGCGAGCGGGCGACCCGCCGCCCCCGCAGCATCGACCCCCGGGAGCTGGGTTTCACCCCGCGCCGGCCGGTGCCCTGGCTCGCGCCACTGCTGCTGATCAGCACCGGCCTGCGGACGTTGCTGGCGATGCTGTTCGGGGCGTACCTGGACAAGCGCGAGTTGCAGAACGCGTTCGGCGACGGCACGTTCCGGCAGGTCGGGCCGGACGGTGGGCTCTGGCTGGACTACGTGGCCGACCTGGGTGACGGCTTCGACGCCACGTACTCGGTGGCGTACCTGCTCGCCCAACCGGAACTGACGGTGGACGGGCATCGCCTTCCTCGCGCGCAGACGCTGGTGATGGGCGGCGATCAGGTCTACCCGGCGGCGGGCTACGAGGCGTACGAGGACCGCTGCAAGGGCCCGTACCAGTCTGCGCTGCCTGTCGCCCCGCCGGAGCAGCCGACGCTGTTCGCGGTGCCGGGCAACCACGACTGGTACGACGGGCTGACCGCGTTCCTGCGCCTGTTCGTGCGTACCCGGGACCGGCACTTCGGCGGCTGGGGCACCGGCCAGTCCCGCTCGTATTTCGCCGTCGAGCTGCCGGCCGGCTGGTGGCTGCTCGGCCTCGACGACCAGTCCGGCTCTTACCTGGACGACCCGCAGCTCACCTACTTCGACGAGGTGGCCCGCAAGCTCACCCCGGAGTCCAAGGTGATCCTGGCGGTGCCGGCGCCGACGTGGGTCAAGGCCGTCGACCACCCCAACGCGTACGACTCGATCGACTACTTCATCCGTACCCTCGTCGCGCCCACCGGCGCGCAGGTGCGGGTGCTGATCTCCGGCGACCTGCACCACTACGCCCGCTACGCCGGGACGGACCGGCAGCTCATCACGTGCGGCGGTGGCGGCGCCTACCTCTACCCCACGCACCGGCTGCCGGAGAAGCTGGAGGTCCCGCCGCGTGACACGCTGACCCGCCGGGCCAGCAACACCCAGGAGTACGACCTGGCGGCGCGCTACCCGGACAAGGCGCGCTCCCGCCGGTACGGCTGGGGGATCTTCGCCCGGCTGCCGTTCCGTAACCCGGGCTTCACCACGCTGCTCGGAACCCTGCACACGCTGCTGATGCTGGCGATGGCCGGGGTGGCGGTGCAGCGGGTGGGCACCACCGAGCAGCGGCTGTTCAGCGTGCCGCTGGCGATCATGCTGGTGGTGGCAATGATGGGCGCGGTGTTCTTCGCCAAGCCGCCCACGGCGGGCGGGAAACGGCACGCCCGGCACTGGATCCTCGGGGTGGCGCACGGGCTGGCCCAGATCGCCCTCGCCGCCGGCGGCACGTGGGTCTGGTTGCAGTTGCCGTTCTACGACTGGCCGTGGCCGCTGCCGGCGGTCGCCGCCGTGGTGCTGTACGGCCCGGTGAGCGGGCTGGTCGCCAGCCAGGTCGTCGCGCTCTACCTGTTGGTGGCGGGCGCCTTCGGGGTGAACCTGAACGAGCTGTTCGCGGGGCAGGGCATCGAGGACTCGAAGGCGTTCCTGCGCCTCCGGATCGACAGGGACGGCACGCTGACGATCTACCCGATCGCCGTCGACAAGGTGTCCCACGACTGGCAGCTGAACCCCGACCAGTCCCCCACCGCCTCCTGGCTGACCCCGAAGACCCCGCTGACCCCCCGCCTCGCCGAACCCCCCATCGTCATCCGCTGATTCCCTATCGGGGATCGGCTGTCAAGGTGGTGGCCGGCTTGACCTTGTAGGTCGGCTGGTTGGACGATCGTTGGCGGGGAAGGTCGCCTCGTTTGTCGGCGCTTTGCGCGTCTGACCTGACATGTCCCGCGAGGACTCGTTGAGGGGCCTTCCCCGCCTTCGTGTCGGTGGTTTTGGTGCTGCGCCGGCGGGCGCGGACGCTGGCGGGGACGGTCCACTGTTCGGTGATGAGCTGTTTCGCCTGCTGTGGGGTGACCGGGGTGCCGTCGAGGTCGCAGATCACGTAAGGCATGCGGCGGCGCATCACGGCCCAGAGCCGTTCGGCGAGCCGGGCCGCGACGACGCAGCTGGCCTTGAGGTGCTCGGCGCCGCGTTCGACCATCTGCTGGTGGTAGACCCGCGCGAGCTGGGGATCCTGCTTGCGGGCCCAGTCCGCGGCCCGGATCAGGGTGGCCCTGGCGAGCCGGGAGCCGGCCTTGGACATCGGCTGGCCCTTGCGGTTGGTGTCACCGGTCTCCGACGCCCGCGGCGCGAGTCCGAGGTAGGACTTGAAGTGCGCCGCCGTCGGGAACCGGGCGGCGTCACCGATCACCGCGGTCATTGCCGGTCCGCCGACCTCGGCCAGGCCGGGCAGGCTGCGGGCCAGCTGCATCGGGTCCACCCACCGGTAACAGGATTCCCGCTCGGCCGCGTGCGAGGCCAGTTCGGCGTCGATGGCGCGTAGCAGCCGCACCTCGGTCGCGATCTCCGCGGCCAGGTCGCTGAACGCGACCGCCGGATGCTCACCGTAGAGGTCGACCGCGGCCCGGGCGGCGACCAGCCACAACTCGGCCCGCGCCTGACCCTGGTGGTTGTTCGACGCTTTGACAATCAGCGCGGTCAGCCGGGCCCGCCCGAGCCGTAGCAGCGCACGCGGGTCGGCGTAGCGTTCCAGCACCGCCAGATCGGCCTTGCCCAGATCACCGGTCAGCGGCGTGCACGGCATCACCTGCCGGACCAGGTCCTTGATCCGCACCTTGTGCTCGGACGCGGCCATCGTCAGCCGATCACACGCCCGCACCCGCCGGTCCAGTGCCGCCGCGGCCGCATCCGGCAGTTCCAGGGGCCGCAACCCGTCCGGATCGATCAACGGCAGCCGGGCCAGGGTGTCCGCGTCGATGCCGTTGGACTTCGCATGCCGCGACAGGAATCGACGCAGATCCGCGGCCTTCGCACTCGACACCCGGAACACCAGATGCCCGCGGGCGGTAAAGAACACCGCGATCGGCAACCACGCTGGCCCGGTCGGCTCCATCACCACCTCCAACCGAGTCCCGGCCTCGGCGCCTGCCAGCGCCGCCGTCTCAATCGCGGTCAGACTCTGCAGCGTCGGCTCGCACCGCCGCCTGCACACCTCCTGCCCGGCCTCGTCACGCACCCGCACCGTGTGCGCCGACGCGATCCCCAGATCGATACCGACCAACCTGCGCTGCACTTGCCGCCTCCCGCGCACCGACCAACCACCTACTCCGGCGATCCGCGCGGGAACACCGCACAACAGCCACGGTCCCAAGGAGGCAGAGCAATCCGACGACGGCTCCCACTCATGTGCTGCAACCGGGCCCGACCTCAACAGGGCCGACCCACTTCCCTCATCCGGGGCATCCGTGGCCAGACCAGCGGTGGCAATCAGCGGTACGAGGCTCTCCCTCAGACCCCAACTCGACGCCACCCACCGGACCAACCGGGATGCTCATGCAATCCCAGGACCCCCGCGCTGATCAAGCACCGGAGTTCCTTACATGACCCCACCCGGCCGACTCACCCCGTTGATCATGAAGTTGGCGGCAAAGTCGATCACCATTTCGACCGCCAACTTCATGATCGACGGAGAAAGACAGGGTGGGAGGAGAGGCAGCGGGTCAGGGCTGGGGGTAGTGCTGGTCGTGGGCCTGCCTGGGGCCGCACACCGACGCGCGGGAGCACATCGAGCGGGAGCCGTCCGCGTCCAGCCGGACCGTCACCGCGTCGCGCGGGACGCTGTGGCCGACCACCTTGCCCTCGCCCTGTGGCGTGGACACCCGGCTGCCCACCGCCGGGGCCGTCTCCTGGAATTTCTGATACAGCGGGTGCTCGTACTTCAGGCAGCACATCAGCCGCCCGCACGCCCCCGAGATGCGCAGCGGGTTGAGCGGCAGGTCCTGGTCCTTCGCCATCCGGATGGTCACCGGCTCGAAGTCGGTCAGGAACGTGGCGCAGCACAGGTCACGACCGCAGGAGCCGATGCCGCCCTGCACCCGGGCGGAGTCGCGGGCGGAGAGCTGCCGCAGTTCGACCCGGCAGTGCAGCGTGGCGCCCAGGTCGCGGACCAGCGAGCGGAAGTCGACGCGGTGCGGCGCGGTGAAGTAGATCGTGGTGCGGTCACTGCCGTTCTCCGGCGTGGCCAGGACGTGGTCGACGGCGACCACCTTCATCGGCAGGCCGTGTTCGCGGATCAGCCGCTTGGCGGCGACCTTCGCCTCGGCCTTGCGCCGGCGCAGCATCTCGTCGCGGCGCAGGTCGTCGTCGCCGGCGATCCCGGCCAGCTTCGGGAAGCCGTCGGTGTCCTCGCTGACCCACTGCGCGGCCCACACGCACTCGGCCACCTCGGGCCCGTCGTCGGTGGGCACCAGCACCCGGTCGCCCACCTGCGGGCGCAGCTCACCCGGGTCGAGGTAGTAGAGGCGCCCGTACCGGTTGAAGCTGACCGCGCAGAGCATGCCCATACGCCCCACCCTACGCGGATCGACGCCCGCCGCACGGCGCACCAGTCGCCGCCCGGTCACCCACCGCAGCGATCATCGTCGTTGACCCGGCCGAACCGGCCCCTTCGCCTCGCCCGGACGGCTGAATCTCCGACGGGCCCCTGACAAACACCGCCCGGGCGCGTTGAGTGAAGGCATACCTGCGGGGGGTGCAGGGGAAGGCCACGGCGTCGCCGCCGTCACCCGGCCACGGCCGGATCGGCGCGCGACGCCGTGGACCGTCAGTAGCCGATGCGGGTGGTGCCGCCGTAGCGCGGGCCGGTGATGGCGCGGTCCCGCCACTGTGTCTCGGCCAGGCTCGGCCCCCACTGGCGCAGCAGCGTCTCCGCGCCGTCGTAGGCCACCCCCAGCACACCCAGGATCCGGGTGGCGATCTCGGCCGCGGCCGACGCCCCGGCCCGTCCGGCCCCGGCACCGGGCCGTGTCGCCGCGTGCACCGCCACCGCCTCCGCCGAGCCCAGCACCTCGGCCAGCGCCCGGGCAAGCGCGGCCCGGCTGCCCTCCACCCAGCCGGCCAGCGCGTCGGCGTAGCCCGCCGTCGACTCCAGCCGCCCGACCAAGCTGTCCGGGCCTTCGTCCAGGTGCCGCAGCAGGGCGGCACGCGCTTCGTCGTACGCCGACGCGGCGGCACCGGACCAGGCGACCTGGTCGGCCAGCACGGCGCAGGTGTCGTCGTACCCCCGGACGAGCCGGCGCACGGCGTGGCCGGCGCCGGTCAGCGGCGCGGGATGCAGGTCGAGGAACTCGCGCACGGCCGCGCCGGGGAGCACCTGCATGCGGCGCAGCAGCGGCCAGAGCCGGTGCCCCTCGGGTGCGCCGGCGGCCAGCAGCGTGTCGACGCGGGCGAGCAGGTCGAGCCCCGGCTCGGCGAGGCGGTCGAGCGCGTCCATCAGGCCTCCCGGGCCATCCGCCGGGCGACCGCGTCGTCGGCCGCGGCGTAGCGGTCGGCGGCACTGCGCAGTGCCGCCGCGGCGGCGGCCAGCCGGACGGCGGCGGCCTGCGCCTCGCGTGCCCGGTCGGCCGTGGCCAGGGTCCACTGACGGTGCAGCGCGCGGCCCACCTCGCCGGGGCGGCCGGTGGCGTCCGCGCCGAACGCGGGGTGCGGCGGGTCGGTGGCGGTCACCGTGCGCGAGAGGGTGGCGAGGGTCGCGCCGGCCTCGTCGAGACGGGCGGCCAGCGCACGCAGCGTCTCCATGTCAGGCCCCCGCCAGCGGCCGGTAGGCCGCGAACGTCTCGTTGTGCAGCTTCTCCCGCGCCCACTGCGCCGCGTCGGCGGCAGCCGTCACCGCGGCCTGCACCGAACCGGCCACGTCGCGCGGGCTGCGGTGGTGCAGCGCCCCGAGGAAACGCACGTCGGTGATCCGCCCGCCGGCGGTGACCACCACCTCGACGAGCCCGTCGGGTGAGCGGACGGTGACCTCGACCGTCGCGACCGCCTGGTCGAACTCGGCCTGCAGGTTCTCGATCCGGCGGTAGCGCCGCACCGCCTCCTCGATCCAGGCCTCGTCGATCTCGCCCCGCGGCATCGGCGGACTCCTCCCGGCCGGTCCGGCCTTCACTGAGCGTGCCGCCTCGGTCACCGCGGCATCACCGGACCGTACCGCACGCCAATCGCGCGTGTCGATGCCCTGTGGACAGTGCGGAAGGGGCCGGTTCAGCCGCGCCAGAGGGCCAGCATCATCGCCTCCACCGCGATCCGCGGCTTGACGTTGGCCTCGATGGCCGCGCGGCACTCCAGCACCGCCTCCAGGCGGCGCAGCGAGCCCTCGGCGTCCCACTTCTGCGCGCCCGCCCCGGCGAGCGACGCGGTGTCGGTGTGCACCGGGGCGACCGGCGCCCGCAGCGCCATGACGATCGCGTCCCGGTAGAACCCGGCCAGGTCGACCAGGGCGCGATCGAGCGCGTCCCGCTGGGCCCGGGTGGCCCGCGACTTCTGCCGCTTCTCCAGGTCCTTGAGCTGGCCGGCCGCGCCGCGCATCGCGCCGGCCGCGCCCCGGCCGGTGCCGCCCGCGCCGAGCGCGGTCTGCAACGCCGTACGCTCCGCCTCGTCGATCTCGGCGACCGAGGCGGCGGCCTCCGCCTCGGCGGCCTCGATCAGCGCCGAGGCCGCGTCGAACGCCGCGCCCACGCCGGTCAGCCGACGCGGTACGGCCAGCACCGCGTCCCGCCGCTGCCGGGCCTCCGGGTCGCGGGCCAGCCGCCGGGCCCGGCCCACGTGCCCCTGCGCCGCCGCGGCGGCCCACTCGGCCACGTCCGGCGCGATGCCGTCGCGGCGGACCAGCACCTCGGCCACCGCGGCCGGCGGCGGCTGCCGCAGCGGTACGACGCGGCAGCGCGACCGGATGGTCACGGAGACGTCGTCCGGGTGGGTGGACGGGGCGCAGAGCAGGAAGACGGTACGCGGCGGCGGCTCCTCGATCGCCTTGAGCAGCGCGTTGCCGGCGGCCTCGGTGAGCCGGTCGGCGTCCTCGATGATCACGATCTGCCACCGGCCGCCGGAGGGCGCGCTGGCCGCCCGCAGCACCAGCGCGCGCATCTCGTTGACGCCGATGGACAGGCCCTCGGGCACCACGAGGCGCACGTCCGCGTGGGTGCCGGTGAGCGTGGTGTGGCAGCCGGGGCAGCTCCCGCACCCGGTGCCGTGCACGCACTCCAGGGCGGCGGCAAACGCGCGGGCGGCCACCGAGCGGCCCGATCCGGGCGGGCCGGTGAAGATCCAGGCGTGGGTCATCCCGGCGCCCGGGTCGGCCGGCGCGGCCGGGCCCGGGTCGCCGTCGTGCTCCTCGGCGAGCGCGTCGAGGTCGTCGTACCCGCCCGCGGGCACCGTCACCGGCGCGCGCAGCAGGGCGGCGGCCGAGGCGGCGGCCCGCCGCAGCATGGCCACCGCCTCGTCCTGCCCGACCAGATCGCCGAAGACGCCGGTCATCGTCGGGGTTGCTCCATCGTCACCAGCTCCGCGTCGGATAACTCGGGCTGGACCGAGGTGTCCGGGCCCTGCGCCGGACGGGGGTGCACGATGCCGGCCGGGTCGGTGAGCAGCTCGCCCACCCGGCGGGCGACCGCGTCGGCGGTCTCGTCGATCGGGCGGGACGCGTCGAGCACCAGGTATCGCTTCGGGTCGCCGGCGGCGAGGTCGAGGAAGGCGTACCGGACCCGCTCGTGGAACGTCAGCGACTCGGCCTCCAGCCGGTCGGTGCCCTCGTTGCGGTCCTCGACCCGGCTCAGGCCGGTACGCGGCTCGACGTCGAGCAGCACCACCAGGTCGGGCTTGAGGCCGCCGGTGGCCCAGGACGAGAGCCAGGAGACCTCGTCCACCGGAAGCGTCCGGCCGGCGCCCTGGTAGGCGAGCGACGAGTCGACGTACCGGTCGCTGATCACCACCGCGCCGCGCACGAGCGCCGGACGGACGACGGTGGCGACGTGGTGCGCCCGGTCGGCGGCGTAGAGCAGCGCCTCGGCGCGCGGCGACGGCGCCTCGCCGGGAGTGGTGCCGAGCACCAGGGAGCGGATCCGCTCGCCGACCGGCGTGGCGCCCGGCTCGCGGGTGACCACCACGTCGCGGCCCTGCGCGCGCAGCCGCTCGGCGAGTTCGGCGAGCTGGGTGGACTTGCCGGCGCCCTCGCCGCCCTCGAAGACCACGAACAGGCCGCTGGAGACGAACGGCTCGGCCGGCATCAGCGGGCGGCCCCGGATCGAGCCCCACAGGTCGGCGAGGACCGGTACGCCCTTCTTGTCGTCCATCTGGCCGAACGCGCTGATGCCGGCGATGATGCCGGCCGCGCCGGCGGCGAGCAGCAGCAGCCGGGTCGAGGAGATGGAGATGCCCAGGTCGGCGATGGTGAGCTGGCGGGAGCCGCCGACGCCGACCAGGAGGCTGCTCAGCGCGATGGCCAGGATCAGCACCAGCCGGGTGCCGATCTGCACCACCGCGAAGACCCGGCCGCGCACCTCGTCGGCCACCTCGCCGCCGAGCAGCGTGGTGCCGGCCAGGAACGCCATGCCGGCGCCCGCGCCGACCAGGATCGCGCCGAGGATGGCCATCGACAGGTGGATGGCGAAGGCGAGCACCAGCACGGAGGCGCTGGCGAGCACGATGCTCATGCCGAACCAGCGGCGGCGGGACATGTCCCGCACGATCATCGGCCCGAGCCCGATGCCGAGCGCCAGGCCGACGAAGATCGCGCCGAAGAGCAGCGAGAACGCGGCGTCACCGGCGCCGAGCGAGTTGGCGAAGAACTTGGCGGTGCCGACCACGATGCCGCCGCCGGCGAACGCGCCGAAGATGCCCAGCACCAGGCCGCGCACGAGCGGGGTCTGGCCGATGTATTTCCAGCCCTCGGAGAACTGCCGGAACATGCTCTGCTCGGAGCGCTCCGCCTCGGCGCGCTGGGCGTGGCTGATCTCCTTGATCCCGAACGCCACCACGAGCGCGGTGGCCAGCCGGGAGAAGGCGTTGAACCAGAGCGCGAGCTGGGCCGGTTCGGCCCAGTCGGGCAGGTCGCCGCCGACCGCACCCCGGACGCCGCGGTCCAGCACGGCCAGCGCGATGGCCGCGGCCACCGGTGTCAGGCCGTACGTGGTGATCAGCGTGAGCTGGTTGGCCGCCTCCAGCCGGGTACGCGGGATGAGGTTGGGGACCGCCGCCTCCTTGGCCGGGATCCACATCAACGTGATCGACTCGATCAGGAAGGTGGCGATCAGCGCCCAGCCGACCACCAGCCCGCCCGCGGCGCCGGTGAGCGCGTACAGCGGGATCGAGGCGAACAGCACGAAGCGCAGCAGGTCGCAGATGACCATGGTCCACCGGCGGTCGAACCGGTCGGCGAACACACCGGCCACCGGGCCGAGCACCAGCGCCGGGAGCAGCCGGATCGCGGTCACGCCACCGAACGCGGCGCCCTGGGCGGTGCTGCCGGAAACCTGGGAGGCGGCGAACAGCGCGGTGGCCAGCAGGCCGAGCCAGTCGCCGAAGGAGGCGGCGCTGAGCACGATCCACAGCCTGCGGAACGGCCGGATGCGCAGCACCGACCGGATGGCGGCGACGCCGGAGTGGTCGGCGGCTGTCCCGGACGACACGCCGGGCGACTCGCCGTTGTTCTGGCTTTCGATGGCCGTACCTCCACGTGCCGGCCCAGGTCTGGGCATCCCCGGTGGAACACTCTAGTCGCGCAGGAGGGGTCGTCCCCCGCGACATTCGCCTGCTCGCCGAGCCTAGGCCGCCGGGACCACCGCCCGCAGCCCGGACAGACGCGAGGGTATTTCGCATTGCCGTCCAGACAGTTAGCGTGCAGACGTGGCCATCGACCGTGACAAAACTCGCGATCGTCTCGACCGGGCGACCGCTCATCTCGACCCGCCGTACGCCGTTGTCGACCTCACCGCGTTCGACGCCAACGCCGAGGCGCTCGCCGGGCGGTCGGGCGGCAAGCCGCTGCGCGTGGCGAGCAAGTCGGTACGGGTCCGCGAGCTGCTGACCCGGGCGCTCAAGCGGCCCGGGTGGCACGGCGTGATGGCCTTCACGCTGCCCGAGGCGCTGTGGCTAGTCCGCTCCGGGGTCAGCGACGACGTGCTCGTGGCGTATCCGACGGCCCACCGGGGCGGCCTCGCCGACCTGGCCGCCGACCCGGCGCTCGCCGACGCCGTCACGCTGATGGTCGACGACACCGCACAGCTCGACCTGATCGACCAGGTGTGCCCGCCCGCGCGCCGCCCCGCACTGCGGATCTGCCTCGACCTGGACGCCTCCTGGCGCCCGCTGGGCGGCCGGGTGCACGTCGGCGTGCGCCGCTCCCCGGTGCACAGCGCCACGGCGGCCGGCGCGCTCGCCGCCGCCGTCGCCGGGCGGCCGGGCTTCCGGCTGGTCGGCCTGATGTCGTACGAGGCACAGATCGCCGGCCTCGGCGACGCGCCGCCCGGACAGGCGATGCTCGGCTCGGCGATCCGGGTCGCGCAGCGCGGGTCGTACCGGGAACTGCTCGCACGCCGATCGGCCGCGGTCAGCGCGGTACGCGAACACGCCGACCTGGAGTTCGTCAACGGCGGCGGCACCGGCAGCGTGGCCGCCACCAGCGCGGACCCCGCGGTCACCGAGGTCACCGCGGGCTCCGGCCTGTACGGGCCGACGCTGTTCGACGCGTACCGTGCCTGGCAGCCGGCCCCGGCGGCGTTCTTCGCCTGCGCGGTGGTCCGCCGCCCGGCACCCGGGCTGGCCACGGTGCTCGGCGGCGGCTGGATCGCCTCCGGTCCGGCGGCGGACAGTCGGCTGCCGCAGCCGTGGCTGCCGGCCGGGCTGAAGCTGCTCGGCGCGGAGGGCGCCGGCGAGGTGCAGACCCCGCTGGCCGGAAAGACCGCCGACGACCTGCGCGTCGGAGACCGGGTGTGGTTCCGTCACGCCAAGGCCGGCGAGCTGTGCGAGCACGTCAACGAGGTGCACCTGATCGAGGGGGACGCGGTGGTCGCCACCGCGCCGACCTACCGGGGCGAGGGGCACGCCTTCCTCTGAGCCACCCCGGGGCTCCGCCCTACCGCGTGACGACGGCGGGTCCCGGCGCACTCTCGGGAACCCGCCGCTCGGCGTGCCGCTCAGCCCTGGTGGACGGCCTCCGTGGGGGCGTTCACCTGCCGGTGCAGGTACTCCCGGATGAGCGCCTTGGCCTCGGCCAGCACCCGCTCGTCGCCGTCGGTGCGGCGGCGGAAGGCCAGCTTGATCAGGGCGTCGGCGGCCTCCACCGCGACCTCCAGGTGGAACCGCAGGTCGGGCACCCCGGCCAGGCCGAAACGCTCGGTGAGTACGCGGGCGAGCTGCTCCGCGATCACCCCGTTGTTGTCCCGCTGGTCGTCCAGCAGGTGCAGGTCGACCACGTCGCCGAAGTGCAAGGTACGGAAGCCGGGCACGGTGCGGTGCATCGAGATGTACTCGTCGATCGCCGCGTCGACCCCGTCCCACCAGTGGGTCAGGTCGTCCGAGGAGAACCGCTCGTCGAGCCGCTGGAGGTAGGACTCCATGGTGCGCAGGGTCAGTGCCTGCACGATCGCCCGTTTGTCCGGAAAGAACTGGTAGACCGACCCGATCGCCACCTCGGCGCGCTCGGCGAGCAGGGTCGTGGTCAGCCCTTCGTACCCCACCTCGTCGACGAGCTCGGCGCAGGCGTCCAGCATCCGCTGGACCCGCGCGACACTTCGACCCTGCACCGGTACCCGACGCAGCGGCCCGGTCGTGGCGGCTGGTGTGGACACTCGGCGCCACCCCCCTTCGACGGATGAACATATCTGCACGTCACGAGTCTGTGACTACCGGTACAACGAGCCGGGCTCGATTGCGGTATTTACCAGGCACAACGTTCCTGATATGAATTCAGTTCATATTCATGTCGAGGAGTGGCAGCCATGTCCGGTACCACCGCCACCTGGTCCAACTGGGCCGGCAACCAGCACAGCACCGCGCTCCTCACCGTGCGCCCGCGTAGCGTCTCCGACGTCGTCGAGGCGGTTCGCCAGGCCGCCGCGGCGGGCCGGACCATCCGGGCCACCGGCAGCGGCCACTCCTTCACCGCCACCGCCGTCGCCGACGGGCACCGCATCGACCTCGCCGCGCTGGAGACGGACGTCACAGTCGATGTGGCGCGCCGCCTGGTCACCGTACCGGCCGGGATGACGTTGCACACGCTCAACGAACTGCTCGCCGGGCACGGCCTCGCGATGCCGAACCTGGGCGACATCGACGCCCAGACCATCGCCGGTGCGCTCTCCACAGGCACCCACGGCACCGGGGCGAAACTGGGCTGCCTGTCCACCTTCGTGGCCGGGCTGACACTGGTCACCGGCACCGGCGAGGTGCTGCGCTGCTCGGCCGAGGAGAACCGCGACGTCTTCGACGCCGCCCGGGTCGGGCTCGGCGCGGTCGGCGTGCTGGTCGAGGTCACGCTGCGCTGCGTGGACGCCTTCGTGCTGCGCGCGCACGAACGCCCGGCCCCGCTCGCCGAGGTGCTCGACGACCTGCCCGGCCTCTACGACGCGCACGACCACGCCGAGTTCTACTGGTTCCCCTACACCGACCGGGTGCAGGTCAAGACCAACGACCGGGTACCCGCCGACGACCGGCCGCTGCCCGGCTGGCGCGGCTGGCTGGACGACGAGTTCCTCTCCAACACCGTCTTCGCCGGCGCCTGCCGCCTCGGCCGCGCCGTACCCGCCCTCGCACCCACGATCAGCGCCGTCTCCGCCCGCGCGCTCACCGAACGCACCTACACCGGCCGCTCCGACCGTGTGTTCTGCACGCCGCGCCGGGTCCGCTTCGTGGAGATGGAGTACGGCCTGCCGCGCGAGGCGCTTCCGACCGCGCTGGCCGAGTTGCGCCGGATCGTCGACCGGCTGCCGTTCAAGGTGCTGTTCCCGGTCGAGGTGCGGTTCACCGCCGCCGACGACATCTGGCTGTCCCACTCGTACGGGCGGGACTCGGCGTACATCGCCGTGCACCAGTACGTGGGTATGCCGTACGAGCCGTACTTCCGCGCGTTCGAGGAGGTGGCGACGGAGTTGGGCGGCCGCCCGCACTGGGGCAAGCTCCACTGGCGCACCGCCGAGTCCCTGGCGACGGCCTACCCGAGATTCGCCGACTTCCAGTCCGTCCGCTCCCGCCTCGACCCCCACAACCTTTTCAAGAACCCCTACCTGTCCCAGGTCCTGGGCTCCTAAGGATCTTGGTACGAGGGCGCCCGTGGAAGGGCGTTTCCGTACCAAGATCTCGGCGGCTGTCCACAGGGACAGCCAAGACGGGTGCTGTTCGGGTGGGGTTGCCGGTGTGGAGATGCCGGGGGATTTCGCGGACGAGCTGAGCTGGTTGCTGTTTCGTCAGCGACGGGTGCTGGGAGCGGCGCAGGCTCGACGGTTCCTGTCCGAGAAGGCGATCCGGCACCGAGTCGCCAGCGGACGGTGGCAGCAGGTGCACCCCCGGGTCTACGTCACCCATGACGGTCCCGTCGGCCCGGAGGAGCAACGCTGGGTCGCGGTGCTGGCGGCGGGCCCGGCCGCGACGTTGGGCGGGCTGACCGCGGCACAGTGCTGGGGACTCAGGCGCTACGAGAGCCGCCTGATCCATCTGCTGCTGCCTGCTCGGCACCAGACCCGGGTGCTGCCACCTGGGGTACGGATCCACCGCACCACAGTCCTGCCGCCGGAGGATGTACTCACCGTCGGCCAACCCCGCCGGACCATGCCGGCCCGCTCGCTCGTCGACGCGGCACAGTGGGCGGCGACCGACGAGGAGGCACGGGCTGTCATCGCCGCAGGATTCCAGCAACGCCTGGTCTGGGGTGACGACCTACACCGGGTGCTGGAACGACTCCCCCGCGCACGGCGGCGTCGGCTGATCCTGGCGACCGCCACGGACGCGGCGGGCGGCGCCCACTCCCTCGCCGAACTCGACTTCCTCGACCTCGTCCGCCGGGCCGGGCTGCCCGAGCCGTCCCTTCAGGTCGTCCGCCGGGACGCCAACGGGCGGCGGCGTTACCTGGACGTCTGGTTCGAGCGGTGGCGGGTGCACGTCGAGATCGACGGCGGGCAGCACCTCGATCCGAGGGCCGCCTGGGCGGACATGCAGCGGCAGAACGACATGTGGGCCGCCGGTGACCGGGTGCTCCGCTTCCCGGCCTGGGCCGTCCGCACCAACCCCACCCGAGTCGTGACCCAGTTACGAGCCGCCCTGCGATCCGCAGGCTGGCCCGGCTGAGATCTTGGTACGGACACGCCCTTCCAGGGGCGGCTCCGTACCAAGGTCACTCCTTCGGGGTTGAGGTCGCCTTCTTGGGGGCGGCCTTCTTCGCGGGGGCCTTCTTCGCCGCCGTGGCCTTGGCAGCCGTCGTGGCCTTGGCGGCCGTGGTCTTCTTCGCCGCGGCCGTCGTCTTCTTCGCCGCCGTCTTCTTGGCCGCTGTGGTCTTCTTCGCCGGAGCGGCCTTCTTCTTCGGCGCCGGGCCCTTCGCGCGCTTCTCGGCCAGCATCTCCGACGCCTGCTCCAGCGTCAGCTCCTCCGGCGTCTGCCCGCGCCGCAGCGACGCGTTGAACTCGCCGTCCGTCACGTACGGCCCGAAGCGCCCGTCCTTGATCACCAGCGGCTTCTCGGTGAGCGGGTCGTTGCCCATCTCCCGCAGCGGCGGTGCGGCGGCCCGGCGCTGACGCGTCTTCGGGGCGGCCAGCAACGCCAGCGCCTCGTCCAGCGTGACGGTGAACATCTTGTCTTCCGAGTCCAGCGAGCGGAACTCGTCACCGCGCTTGACGTACGGGCCGTAGCGGCCGTTGTTGGCGAACACCTCGGTGCCGTCCGGGGCCACGCCGATCAGCCGGGGCAGGCGGAGCAGCTGCAACGCCTGCTCCAGGGTGAGGCTGTCCGGCGACTGCGAGCGCAGCAGCGAGGACTTGCGCTCGCCGCTGGCCACGTACGGGCCGAACCGGCCGGACTTGAGCAGGATCGGCTCGCCGGTCGACGGGTCGTCGCCGAGCTTGCGCTCACCGCCACCGCCGAGGAACAGCTCGTGCACCTTCTCCGGGGTCAGCTCGTCCGGCGCGAGGCCCTCCGGGATCGGCGCCCGGTCGCCCTGCGAGCCGCCCTCCTCGCCCTCACTCTCACCCGAGGCCGAGGCCGAGGCCGAGGCCGAACCCGGGCCCGAAACCGAGCCGGGCAGCGCCCGCTGCAGGTACGGCCCGTACCGGCCGACCCGGACGACGACCTCGCGGCCCTCGTCGTCGGTGAACAGCGGGATGGAGTTGACGCTGCGCGCGTCGATCTCGCTGAGGTTCTCGGTCACCAGCTTCTTCAGCCCACCGGCGTGCGCGATGGCCTGGTCACCGGTGCCGTTGGTGCTGCCGAAGTAGAAGGAGGTGAGGAAGTCGACGGCGGCGTGGTCACCACCGGCGATCTCGTCCAGCTCGTTCTCCATGCTGGCGGTGAAGTCGTAGTCGATCAGGCGCGGGTAGTGCCGCTCCATCAGCCCGATCACCGCGAACGCCAGGAACGACGGGATCATGGCCTGGCCGCGCTTCACCACGTATCCGCGGTCCTGGATCGTCTGCATGATCGACGCGTACGTGGAGGGCCGGCCGATGCCCAGCTCCTCCAGCGCCTTGACCAGCGACGCCTCGGTGTAGCGGGCGGGCGGCTGGGTGTGGTGGCCCTGCGCGGCCAGCTCGTCGGCGGTGAGCGGCTGGTCCTTGACCAGCGTGGGCAGCCGCCGCTCGGCGTCCTCCGCCTCGGCGTTCTCGTCGTCGCTGGACTCGACGTACGCGCGCAGGAAGCCCGGGTCGGTGATGGTCTTGCCGGTCGCGCCGAAGTCGGCCTCCTCCTGGGCGGAGGAGACGGCACGGATGCGCACCGACACGCTGGAGCCGACCGCGTCGGTCATCTGCGAGGCGATGGTGCGCCGCCAGATCAGCTCGTAGAGCTTGTACTCCTCGGCGGACAGCTCCTTGGCCACCTCGCCGGGAGTGCGGAAGTTGTCGCCCGCGGGGCGGATCGCCTCGTGCGCCTCCTGGGCGTTCTTCACCTTGCCGGTGTAGCGGCGCGGCTCCGGCGGCACGCTGCGCTCGCCGTACAGCTCGACGATCTGCCGGCGGGCGGCTGCGATGGCCGTCTCGGACAGGTTCACCGAGTCGGTACGCATGTAGGTGATGTAGCCGTTCTCGTACAGGCGCTGCGCGGTGCGCATCGTCTGCTGCGACGAGAACCGCAGCTTGCGGGCCGCCTCCTGCTGGAGCGTGGAGGTGATGAACGGCGCGTACGGGCGGCGGCGGTAGGGCTTCTCCTCGACCCGGGTGACCGTGAACGGCTGGTCGGCCAGTCGGGCGGCGAGCCCTCGGGCCCCGCCCTCGTCGAGGTGCACGACACCCGCGCCGGCGCGAACGCGACCCGTGGTCGGTTCGAAGTCCTTGCCGGTGGCGATCCGGTCGCCGTTCAGCGCGACGAGCGTGGCGTTGAACGTGCGCGGACCCTCGCCCGGCTTCGCCACCGCGAGCGTGGCCAGGATGTCCCAGTATTCGGCGGTGCGGAACGCCATCCGCTGGCGCTCCCGCTCGACCACGATCCGCGTCGCCACGGACTGCACCCGGCCCGCCGAGAGCTTCGGCATGACCTTCTTCCACAGCACCGGCGAGACCTCGTACCCGTAGAGGCGGTCGAGGATGCGCCGCGCCTCCTGGGCGTCGACCAGGTCGCGGTCGATCTCCCGGGGGTTCGCCACCGCGGCCTGGATGGCCGGCTTGGTGATCTCGTGGAAGACCATCCGCTTGACCGGCACCTTGGGCTTGAGCGTCTCCACCAGGTGCCAGGCGATGGCCTCGCCCTCGCGGTCCTCATCCGTCGCCAGGAAGATCTCGTCGACCTCCTTGGCCAGCTTCACCAGCTTGCTGATCTGCTGCTTACGGTCGGGCGAGACCACGTAGAGCGCGTGGAAGCCGTTGTCGACGTCGACGCCGAGGCGCGCCCACGGCTCACCCTTGTACTTCGCCGGGACGTCGGCGGCGTTGCGGGGCAGGTCCCGGACGTGGCCGAAGCTGGCCTCCACGACGTACCCCGGGCCGAGGTAGCCCGAGATCGTCTTGGCCTTCGCCGGAGACTCGACGATGACCAGACGGGTGGTTCCAGCGTTGCTCGGCACGTCTCTCCCCGACCTCACTCCTACGCCATGCCCGCTTCGGGCCGTGTTGCGCCACCCGGACCACAGGCGGTCCGGATGTCCAACGTAACGCGCCGTCCGCGTTCCGGGTTTCGTGGGCGGCAAACGGGCCGCCCTCCCGGCGACCGCCGGCCGCACCCTGCCGGACGGCGTCACGGTACACCGTGGGTAGGGCGGCAGGCGTGTCACTGTGACGATCGCGTACACCCGGCGGAGTCGTTCCCGGGTGTCCGGGTTCGGACACCGGACGGTCAGCCGTGCGACCCGGGCCACTCCGTCGCCGGAGCCGTGGCCGGCCGTTCGCCCACCAGCTCGGCGAGTCGCGACATGCGCCGCCCGCCGATCCGGAACGCGGGCCCGCCCTCGTCCGGTTCCACGAACGCGGCCGGCAGGCCCACCGCCGCCAGGGCGGCGCGGACCACCGGCCAGGACTGCTCGTCGGCCGGTCCGAGCCGCAGCCGGAACCCGGCCGGTTCGGCCGTGCCGGCCGCCGCCGCCCAGAGCCGCAGCCGGCGTCCGTCCAGGTGGAAGCGGGCCGGTGGCCGCTTCGCCGCGCCGCGCAGCCAGGCCCGCGCGAGCGGCGCCAGCATGCTCGTGTACGCGGTGCGCACCCGGTGTCGCCCGTCCTCGGTCGGCTCCCAGCTCGCCGGCACGCCCCGGGCGGCCAGCTCGGCCACCAGCACGTGCACCCGCCAGGCGGCGTCCACCACGACGGAGATGCGGGCCGTGCCGCCCATCCGCCCCACCTCACCCGGCCCGGCGAGCAGGCCGGCGAGATCCGCCAGCGCGGGATCGGCCGCCTCGGTGGAGAACAGCGAGGGCTGGCGGGCCGGTTTCGGGGTGGGAGGGGTCAGCGACACTCCGGGACCTCGTCGAAGGCCTCTTTCAGCTCGGTCGAGTTGAGCTTGCTGGTGTCCAGCGCGCTCGCGTCGTACTCCTTGTTGAGCGTGTCCACGGCGGCGCGCACGCCGTCGTAGAACGGACCGGCCTGGGCGGTGTCGAGCCGGTCGACGGTGTCCCGGGCCCGGCCGTACGCGTCACGCATCTTGCTCAGCGACCCCAGGAACCCGGCGGACACCTCGGCGCCGCGCTCGGCCTCGGGCACGCCCGCCTCCTCGACCTTGCGCCGGGCCGTCTCGCTGGCCTGTTCGGCGCCGGCGAAGAGCCGGACCAGGTTCTCCTTGGCCTGCGCCGGAGTGGTCTGCGCGGTCATCTGCTGCTGCGTGCTGCTGGTCAGCTTGGAGATCTCCGCGCGCCACGGGGTGAGCGCCTGGCACACCGACGCGGCCCAGACCCGGGGGTTGGGACCGCCGCCGCATCCGGTGACCACGAGGACCAGCGTGGCCAGGACCACCGTGAGCTTTCCGGCGGTTGCCGCCCGGCGCGTACGCATGCGTTGCAGCGTACGACCTCCGGGCGGAACCGCCACCGGTCAGGTTTGCCGGACCCGGGGTTCCCGGCCGGCCGGGGCCGGCCGGGAACCGTCGCGTGCGATCAGGCGTTCACCGTCTCCGGACGCTGGTCCGGGGTGCCGGCGTCGCTGTCCGAGTCGGACATCGCCACGCCCTTGCGCTTGCTGAACACCACCGCCGCCGCGATGATCAGCGCGGCGACCACGGCGATCGTGATGCGCAGCGGGTTGTTCTTGTCGTCGCCCACGCTCCAGGCCACCACGGCCGGGGCGATCAGCAGCGAGACCAGGTTCATCACCTTGAGCAGCGGGTTGATCGCCGGGCCGGCGGTGTCCTTGAACGGGTCGCCGACGGTGTCGCCGATGACCGTGGCGGCGTGCGCGTCGGAGCCCTTGCCGCCGTACGCGCCGTCCTCCACCAGCTTCTTGCCGTTGTCCCAGGCGCCACCGGAGTTGGCCAGGAACACCGCCATCAGCGTGCCCGCGCCGATCGCACCGGCCAGGTACGCGGCCAGCGCGCCCGGGCCGAGGCCGAAGCCGACAGCGATCGGGGCCAGGATGGCCAGCAGGCCGGGGGTCATCAGCTCGCGCTGCGCGTCCCGGGTGCAGATGTCCACGACCTTGCCGTACTCGGGCCGCTGGGTGCGGTCCATGATGCCGGGCAGCTCGCGGAACTGGCGGCGTACCTCCATCACCACGGCCCCGGCCGAGCGGGAGACCGCGTTGATGGCCAGGCCGGAGAAGAGGAAGACCACCGCGGCGCCGATGATCAGGCCGACCAGGTTGCGCGGGTTGGACACGTTGAGCGAGTTCAGGATCTCGCTCCCGACGTCGCCCACGCCCGCATCCTCGTAGGCGGAGCGCAGCGTGTCGGTGTACGACCCGAACAGCGCCGTGGCGGCCAGCACCGCCGTGGCGATCGCGATGCCCTTGGTGATCGCCTTGGTGGTGTTGCCGACGGCGTCCAGCTCGGTGAGCGTCCGCGCGCCGTGCTCGTCGATATCGCCGGACATCTCGGCCACGCCCTGGGCGTTGTCCGAGATCGGGCCGAACGTGTCCATCGCGACGATGACGCCGACGGTGGTCAGCAGGCCGGTGCCGGCCAGTGCGACCGCGAACAGCGACAGCGTGATCGAACTGCCACCGAGCAGGAACGCGCCGAACACGCCCGCGGCGATCAGCAGCGCCGAGTAGACAGCCGACTCCAGGCCGACGCTGATGCCGGCGAGGACGACGGTGGCCGCGCCGGTCTGCGAGCTCTTGCCGATGTCCTGCACCGGGCGCCTGTTGGTCTCGGTGAAGTAGCCGGTGAGCGCCTGGATCGCGGCGGCCAGCACGATACCGATCACGACCGCGCCGATGGCCACCAGCCGCGGGTTGCGGTCGACGTCGGTGAGCCCGCCCTCCAGCTCGGCGAACGTGGCCGGAAGGTACGCGAAGGCGGCGATCGCGACGAGCACGGCGGCGATCAGCGCGGACAGGTAGAAGGCCCGGTTGATGGCGGTCAGGCCGTTGCGGTCGCTCGCGCGCAGCCGGGTGATGAAGACGCCGACGATCGCGACCAGCACGCCGATGGTGGAGATGATCAGCGGGAAGACCAGACCGGTCTCGCCGAACGCGGCCCGGCCGAGGATCAGCGCCGCGACGAGCGTGACCGCGTACGACTCGAACAGGTCGGCGGCCATGCCGGCGCAGTCGCCGACGTTGTCGCCCACGTTGTCGGCGATGGTGGCGGCGTTGCGCGGGTCGTCCTCCGGGATGCCCTGCTCGACCTTGCCGACCAGGTCGGCGCCGACGTCGGCGGCCTTGGTGAAGATGCCGCCGCCGACCCGCATGAACATGGCGAGCAGCGCGGCGCCGAAGCCGAAGCCCTCCAGCACGGTCGGGGCGTCGCCCCGGAAGATCAGCACGACCAGCGCCGCACCGAACAGGCCGAGGCCGACGGTGAGGAAGCCGACCACGCCGCCGGTGCGGAAGGCGATCTTCATGGCGCCCTCACGGCCGCCTTCTCGCTCCCGCGCGGCCGCCGCCACCCGCAGGTTGGCGCGGGTGGCCAGCCACATGCCGGCGCCGCCGATGAACGCGCTGAACAGCGCACCCACCACGAAGAACGCCGAGCGGCCGACCTTCACCAGCGTTTCGTTGCCGTCGGTGTCGTGCACCGGCAGCAGGAAGAGCAGCACGACGGCGATCACCACGAAGATCGCCAGCGTGCGGAACTGCCGCAGCAGGTACGCCGACGCGCCCTCCTGCACCGCGCCGGAGATCTCCTGCATGTTGGTGGTTCCCTTACCGGCCGCCAGGACCGCCCTGGTGAGGGCGGCCGCGAAGACGAGCGCCACCAGCGCGATGACCGCGGCGATGACGACGTACGTCACGTTGGCTCCGGTAAGGGACAGTGCGCCGCCGTCGGCGGCCAAGGTCCCGGACATCTATGTCCTCCTGTACCGAACAACTCGCGCCGACCCGTGGAGACGCACGGGCCGACGCCTGAATGCGGACTCGCAAGCGCGCGCCAACTCACCCCGGCGGACCGTTCCCGCTGGCTACGGGACGGGATCACTTGCTGACAACCCGGGTACTGTAGCCCTCCGGCGTGGCGGAGGTCACACCGAGGGGGCACCGTGTCTCGATGATCTTCGTAACTGTGCTAGATGAGGAAATCTGATATATGGCGCGGCCAATACGACGAGGCCGCGCCCCCTCTGCGGGAACGCGGCCTGCGTGTGCGATTCGGGTCAGGCGCGGCCGGCCGGCCAGGACATCCGCACCTCGGTGCCGACGCCGTCGTCCACCGGGCGGACCTGGAGGTCCTCCACGAAACCGGCGAGCAGCGCGAAGCCCACACCGGTGGTGAGCGCGTCCTCGCTCAGCGACTCCTTGGCCAGCTCGTCCGGGCCGAGCGCGGCCAGGCCGAGGCCCGCCTCGATCGGAGCCCGGTCCACCACCCGGACCGTGTAGCCGCCGCCGTCGGACATCTCCACGTACACCGGGTCGGCCAGACCGTACTGCCGGTGCAGCGCGACCGCCCGGGTGCACGCCTCGCCGATGGCCAGGCGCACCTCGTCCAGCAGGTCCTCGCGTACGCCGGCCCGCCGGGCCACCGCGACGCCGACCAGGCGGGCGGTGCGCACGTGCACCGGGGCCGGAGAGAAGGACAGCTTGACGGTCGCCATCACGCGCCGGTGGAGTCGGCGGCGATGGCCGCGTCGACCGTCGGATGCAGCGGGAAGACCTGGTCCAGGGCGGTGATCCGGAAGATCTTGAGCAGCGGCTCCTTGTCGCACACCAGCGCGAAGGAGCCACCGGCCGTGCGCAGCCGCTTGAGCGCGCCGACGAGCACACCGAGCCCGGTCGAGTCGAGGAAGTCCACCCGGCCGAGGTCGACCACCACGTGGCGGGCCCCGCCGTCGATCAACTCCAGGAGCCGTTCCCGCAGGCGGGGGGCGGTGTAGACATCCACCTCACCACCGACCTCGAGCACCGTGTGCTCCCCCACGGCGCGGGTCGCCAGCGACAGCTCCATCGGTCCCTCCTCGGTAAACTCTCCTGGGCATCTAACCATCCCCCCGCGCGACCCTCTCGGGTCACCGGCCACGCCCTCCCCATACCCCCACCCTGCGGTTCCCAATTCCGAACACCAGTGCGAGAGTGCAGGACGTGACCGACCACAGCCCCGGCCCGCGGCGTGCTCCGGGCGAGCTGCTGCGCCGGCTGCGGCTGCGTCACCCCACCGACCCGGTCACCCACGTCGAACGCGTCCCGGCCCGCGCCGGTGAGCCGGTCGGGTGGCCCGGCTGGGCGCCGGAGGAACTGCGGGCGGCGTTCGCGCGGCGCGGCGTCGTCGCCCCGTGGCGGCACCAGGCCGAGGCCGCCGAGCTGGCGTACGCGGGCCGGCACGTGGTCGTGGCCACCGGCACGGCGTCCGGCAAGTCCCTGGCGTACCAGCTCCCGGCACTGAGCACGCTGCTCGCCGACCCGCGCGCCACGGTGCTCTACCTGGCGCCGACCAAGGCGCTCGCCGCCGACCAGCTCCGCGCCGTCGCCGGTCTCGAACTCGACGGGGTACGCCCCGCCACCTACGACGGGGACACTCCGCGCGCCGAGCGGGAGTGGATCCGCCGGCACTCCCGGTTCGTGCTGACCAACCCGGACATGCTGCACCACGGCATCCTGCCCGGGCACGCCCACTGGTCCGGGTTCCTGCGCCGCCTCGCGTACGTGGTGGTCGACGAGTGCCACACCTACCGGGGCGTCTTCGGCTCACACGTCGCGCACGTGCTGCGGCGGTTGCGGCGGCAGTGCGCGCGCTTCGGGCGTACCCCCGGTCAGGCGCTCGCAGGCTCGCGCGGCACCCCGACCTTCCTCCTGGCATCGGCCACCTCGGGTGACCCGGCGACGGCGGCCGGGCGGCTCACCGGCCTGCCCGTCACCGCCGTCACCGAGGACACGTCGCCGCGTGGCGGCGTCACGTTCGCGCTCTGGGAGCCGCCACTGCTGCCGCCCACCGACTCCTCCGTCGACGCCGACCTCGTCCAGGTCCGGCGCTCGGCGCTGCGGGAGACCGCCGACCTGCTCGCCGACAGCGTCGTCGAGGGGGTACGCACGCTCGCGTTCGTGCGGTCCCGCCGGGGCGCCGAGGTGGTGGCCGCGAACGCCCGGCGGGCGCTCGACGAGGCGGTACCCGGGCTGGGCGACCGGGTGGCCGCCTACCGGGCCGGCTACCTGCGTGAGGAGCGCCGCGAGCTGGAACGGGCGCTGCTGCACGGCGACCTGCTCGGGCTCGCCTCCACCAACGCGCTCGAACTCGGCGTCGACCTGGTCGGGCTGGACGCGGTGCTGATCTGCGGCTGGCCCGGCACCCGCGCGTCGCTGTGGCAGCAGGCCGGGCGGGCCGGGCGCTCCGGCGACGAGGCGCTCGCCGTGCTGGTGGCCCGCGACGACCCGCTCGACACCTACCTGGTGCACCACCCGGAGGCGCTGTTCGGGCGGCCCGTCGAGGCGACGGTGCTCGACCCGGCCAATCCGTACGTGCTCGCGCCGCAGCTCGCCTGCGCCGCCCACGAGTCCCCGCTCACCCCCGCCGACCTGGACCTGTTCGGCGAGGGCGCGAAGGAGGCGGTGGACTCGCTGGTCGAGGCGGGGGCGCTGCGGCAGCGGCCCACCGGCTGGTACTGGCGGCACCGGGAACGCCCCGAGGTCGACCTGCGCGGCGAGGGCGGCGCACCGGTGTGCGTGGTGGAGGAGTCCACCGGCCGCCTGCTCGGCACCGTCGACGGCGGGTCGGCGCACTTCCTGCTGCACACCGGGGCGGTCTACCTGCACCAGGGCGTCTCGTACGTGGTCGACTCGCTCGACCTGGCCGACGGGTGCGCGCTCGTGCACGCCGAGGAGCCGGACTGGTCCACCCACGCCCGCGACGTGACCTCGCTGTCGGTGGTGTCCGTGCGCTCGTACGTGGACGCCGGACCGGTCGGGCTGTTCCTCGGCGAGGTGGACGTGACCAGCCAGGTGGTGTCGTACCAGCGGCGGCGCATCGCCACCGGCGAGGTGATCGACACCCGCCCGCTGGACCTGCCGGCCCGGGAGCTGCGCACCGTGGCGGTCTGGTTCACGCTCTCCCCCGAGTCGCTTGCCGCCGCTGGTGTCGAGGCTCCGGACGTGCCGGGCGCGCTGCACGCCGCCGAGCACGCCGCCATCGGCCTGCTGCCGCTGATGGCGACGTGCGACAGGTGGGACATCGGCGGGCTGTCCACCGCCCTGCACCCGGACACCGAGGCGCCCACAGTCTTCGTCTACGACGGTTACCCCGGCGGGGCGGGTTTCGCCGAGCGGGCGTACGGCACCGCCGCCGCCTGGCTGCGCGCCACCCGGGACGCGATCGCCGAGTGCGGCTGCGAGACCGGGTGCCCGTCCTGCGTCCAGTCCCCGAAGTGCGGCAACGGCAACAACCCGCTGGCCAAGGCGGAGGCGGTGAAGGTCCTCGACGTGGTGCTGGCCAACCTCGCCACGGTCACCGCCCCGGAGGCGGGCGTCGGCCCGAAGGCGGGCGTCGGCCCGAAGGCGGGCGTCGGCCCGAAGGCGGGCGCCGGCCCGGGGGGAGGCGAGATGTTGCCCCGGCAGGGCGACCGGGTGGCCCGCCCGGCCCAGCCAGCCGGTGACCCATCCGCGTGACCAGGCCGGGTGGGTGGCCTGCCCGTCCGCCAGTTCGGGGAGGTTGCGGTATCGGCGGGTGTTGGACCCCGCCACTTCCCCGAGCTGGTGTCGATCAAGCTGGCTCGGGCGGCCTTCCGGAGGCCGGGGTGTCTGGTTGGTGGGACGAAGGCATGAGCGCGGGGCGGTCGGGGCATTGATGTATGGGAGCGCTTCCATGCATCATTTCCGGTAGCGCAGGTGACCCGAGACCCGTCCCGCCGGAGGTGCCGCCGTGGCCGACACGATCGCCGAGACCGTCGAGCTGCTCTACACGATCGATCAGGAAAACCTCACCCCCGACCAGCAGATAGCGCTGGGCACCGCGATGGCCACGCTCGCCCAGGCGGAACGGCTGGAGCAGATCAACGAGCGTCTGCGCGGCATCCATCAGGTGCTGAACACCTGGGCGATGAAGGCCACTGTCGACGGCGGTCGCTGACCCTTGCGTTCCGCCCGGCGTGCCGGTGCCGCGGTCGGCCGGCCCGCGCCAGGGGCGGCGCTCGACGCACCTCCGGCAGCGGCTGCTGGGTGGGTGCGACCGGGCGAGCGGTGGTCGCCCTGCTGTGCAAGACTCCGGCGACCCTCGAAGGAGATCCCATGTCGCCCGACAACCTGCAGGCCCAGCACCGCTTCATCATCCGTCAGCGGCTCCGGATGATGGTCAACCAGTACGAGGTGCACTCGGTGGCACCCGACGGCTCCGAAGGCGGGCTGCTCGCGTTCGCGCAGCAGAAGCGGCTCGCCTTCAAGGAGCAGGTGACCATCTACACCGACGACTCCAAGCAGTACCCCCTTCTCGGCTTCAAGGCCCGTCAGCGGCTCGACCTCGGCGCCACCTACGACGTGACCGATCACGCGGGTAACCCCATCGGGCTGTTCCGCAAGGACTTCGCCCAGTCGCTGCTGCGCTCGACGTGGCACGTCGAGCAGCCCGGTCTGCCGCCTGCCACCGGGCAGGAGCGCAGCCTGCCGGTGGCGCTGCTGCGCCGGTTCGTCGACTCGCTGTCCTGGCTGCCGTACCACTTCGACTTCATGGCCGGCGGCCAGCCGGTGTTCTCGGTCGACCGGAAGTGGGGCCTGCGGGACCGGTACTCCGTGGAGATCCAGCACCCGCAGATCGACCGCCGTCTGGTGATCGCCATGGCGGTCGGACTGGACGCGCTCCAGTCCCGCTGACCTGGCCCGACGGTCCGCATCCGCCGAGCCGGGCTTGGTCCTCGGCCTCACTCGGCCCCGCTCCCGGTCCCGGCTCGGCTTCAGATCTCGGCGCGGGCTCCGGGCCTGGCCCGGCTCTCGGTTCCGGTGCGGCCCTCGGGCCCTCGGTTCAGGCGCGGCACCCCGCCCGTCAGGCCCGGGCGGGGCCGGCCCGGGACGTCGCGGTGGCGTCCCGGGTCAGCCCCGGCAGCGGCGCGACACGGACCCGCGCCGTGACGATCAGGTCCAGTCCGTCGGCCCGGCATCCTGTCATCCGGCCGCCGTTGGCAGTGACCAGGTCGGCGGCGCGAGCGCAGGCGGCATCGGCGCCGTCGAGCACCTGCCCGGCACCCGCCAGCGCACCGAAGTCCGCCGCGTTGCGGGCCTGATGCCGCGCGCAACGGGCTGCCCCGAGCGCGGCGCCGAACGTCCCGACCAGCACGAACACCAGCCCGATCGCGAGCAGGCACACGGTCGCGCCGCCCCGGTCGGACTCCCGCCGTTTCCCGCGCCTGGTTGTTCCGGGCCCGCTTGCTGCGGTGCATGATCGGTCCGGCTCGATCGTGACCGGCAGTCCTTCCGCCATCAGCCGGCGCAAGGACGGGTCAGCCCGGGCACCGCCGGTGCTCACGGCACCGGCCCCGGCGCACCGGGTTCCACGGCGGCCACCGCCTCCCCCGACACGACCAGGCGAGGCAGCCGCGCACCGAGCGTCCGGACCGGCGCCCGGACCGTCGCCGTGACCCGATCGCCTGTCACCGTCACGGTCACCTCGGCTCCCTCCGGGGCGTACCGGCTTCCAGCGGCAGTGCCGGTCTCGCCCCGGGCCGCGGCGAGAGCCGCCTCCCGGGCCGCGTCGACACACGAGACCCGCACGCCCACCGCGTTCACCGCGGTCAGACCGGCGACGAGGAGCAGCATGAGCGCCGGCAGGCCGGCCGCCAGCTCGGCGGTGAACGAACCCCGCTCGCACGCGACCCACGAGCGCCACCGGCGCCACACCGTCCCGGCCCGGCGACCGACGGTGTCCTGGACGGAATCGGTCGACACGTCGAGCAAGTGGAGCCGCCGGCCACCACGGCCGGCCCGCCGGCGCCCGATCACTTCAGGGCCCGGTCGATGACGGCGGTCAGCGCGGACTGCACGTTGCCGGAGGTGAGCACCTTCAGCAGGATCCCGGCGAAGGCGACCGCGGCGAGGGTGCCCACGGCGTACTCGGCGGTGTTCATGCCGGCGTCACCCCGCAGGCGGGTGAAGAGCTTACGCATGTCGTACGTCCCTTCTCGATGGTTCACAGCACGTCGCCGAGAACGGCGACGATCACCGGCACCAGACCGGCGAGAATGAAGGCGGGCAGGAAGCACAGCCCGAGCGGCAGCACGATGAGCACTCCCGCGCGGCGGGCCGCCGCCTCGGCCGCGGTCGAGCGTTCGGCACGCAGGTCGTCGGCCAGCCGGGTCAGCGCGCGAGCCAGGGCGGCGCCGCTGTTCGACGAGCGCACCGCTGCCGCGACCACGGGCTCGGCCCCGGTCACGCCGTCCAGGTGCGACCAGGCTTCGCCAGGGCTGCCACCGAGCTGCAGAGTCCGGCCGACCCGGCCGAGTCGCTCCGCGAGTGGGCCGCCGAGCGCCTCCGCGACGGCGAGCACCGAGCGGTCGACCGGCGCGCCGGCCCGCAGCGCGGCGGCCAGCAGGTCCGCGGCCAGCGGCAGGTCGGCGGTCTCCCGCAGTCGCCGTTCCCGAGCGGCGCGTGGCTCGATCCGGCGCAGCAGACGGTCGGCGGCGACACCGGCCAGCAGCCCGAGGACCAGGCCCGTCGCACCGCCGACGACCACCGCCACGGCGACCCCGGCCAGCGCTGCGCCGAGGCGTACCCGATCCGGCCACCATGCTGGGCGAGTCGGCGGCGGCGCCGGGGCGAGCCGGCGCAGCCGCCGCGCCGGGCGGACGACCGGACCGGCGACGACCAGGAGCGACGCGGCGCCGCCGAGGCACACGGCGGCCAGCACCTGCCGCGACATCAGGCGGCCTGCCCGGGCGTGACGCCGAGCCGCTCGGCCCAGAGCAACCCACCGACCTGCAATACGACTGCCGCCACCGCGCTGCCACCGCCCACCGGCGTGTGCAGGAGCACCGCCACCGGGTCCACCCCGATGCCGTAGCCGAGACCGATCCCGCCGAGCGGCAGTGCGGCGAGCAGCCAGGCGGTCGCCCGCGCCCCGGCAGCCTGGGCGGCGGCAGCGGCAAGGCCCCGGTCGGCGGCGCGGGCGTCGGCCTCGATCCGTTCCAGGAGATCGGCCAGCGGCGCGCCCGTCCGGTCGGCCAGCCTCCCGGCGGCCAGGGCCAGCCGCGCCACGCGTCCCGGGCCGTCGTCGATGCCGCCGTCGGCGGGTAGTCCGGCCCGCAGGTCGGCGGCGACAGCGCCAAGCCGGTCGAGTTCGCGGCGGTGCGCGAGCGCCGCCGTCCGATGGGTACGCCGACGCAGCACCGCCCGGGCCGCGAGCACGCCGTAGGTGGCGAGCACCAGGGCGGCCACCGGACCACCGAGCAGCGCCCCGGTCACGGCGCCGCCCAGCGCCGCCACCGGCAGCACGCGTCCGGCGGAGAGCGCCGGAGCGGCAGGCGAGTGGTCGGCCGATCGATGCGAGTTCGCGCCGAGGCGGGCCCATCGCCGGACCCGCTGCGCCATCCCCGAAGCCGATGCCGGCCACCCGGAAGCCGCAGCCGGTTCGAGGTCCGGCCACCGTCGTGCTTGGTGCTCGGCTCCGGGGCGACGCCGTTCCCGGCCGCGGCCGGGTGGCCGGGCAGACGCCTTCGGCCCGGAGTCGAGCGGACGTCGTGGCGGCCGGGCCGGCGATGCCGGACCCGCACCCCTCGCCCGCTCAGCCGGGGTGCCGGCATCGCCAAGGATCGCCAGGCGCCGGGCGCGACCGGCCCGTACCGGCCAGGCGACGGCGACCGCCGCTGCGGCCAGGAGCAGGACCGCCGGCCAGAGGTGGCCGGTCACGACGGTTCCGCCGGGGTGGGCCACGCCGCCTGGAGGATCGGCGGCACCGGCGCTCCCCGCTCCCGCAGCAGGCCGGCGAGCAGCCGGGCCGCCGGGGCAGGACCTCGGCCGCGAGTCCAGGCCGGGACCACTGTCACCACCCGGTCGGGCCCGTCGGGCAGCAGCAGGCCGATGGAGTCCAGCACGCGCCCCTCGCCGGTACGGCGGAGCTGGAGGACGACCTGCAACGCGGCGGCGACCTGGGCGTGCAGCGCGAGCCGGGGCAGGCCACCGAGCATCCCCAGCGCCTCCAGCCGGGCCGGGACGTCGGCCGGGGCGTTGGCGTGCAACGTTCCCGCCCCGCCGTCGTGGCCGGTGTTCAGTGCGGCCAGCAGATCGACCACCTCGGCGCCCCGGCACTCGCCCACGACCAGCCGGTCCGGCCGCATCCGCAGCGCCTGCCGCACCAGATCACCGAGACCGACGGCACCGGCACCCTCGACGTTGGCCGTACGCGCCTGCAGGCCGATCACGTGCGGGTGCACCGGGCGCAGCTCGGCGGCGTCCTCCACCAGCACGATCCGCTCGGTGCCGGGCACCAGCCCGAGCAACGTGTTGAGCAGCGTCGTCTTGCCGGAGCCGGTACCGCCGCTGACCAGGTACGCGAGGCGGGCCGCCACGACTGCGGCGAGCAGTGGCGCGACCGGCCGGGGCACGGTGCCCCGCTCGACGAGTTCGTCCAGTGTGAACGGCCGCTGCCGGAAGGTACGCAGCGACAGGTACGGTCCGTCGGTCGCCACGGGAGGCAGCACCGCGTGCAGCCGGGTGCCGTCGGGCAACCGCGCGTCGGCGTACGGCGAGGCGTCGTCGAGCCGCCGGCCGGCGGCCGAGGTGAGGCGCTGCGCCAACCGGCGTACGTCGTCGAGCGTGCCCAGCGGCACGGCGACCTGTTGCAGTCCCCGGCCCCTGTCGACCCAGACCCGCACCCCGTTCACCAGCACGTCGGTGACCTGCGGGTCGGCGAGCAGCGGCGCCAGTGGCCCGGCGCCGACCAGATTGTCGTGCACCCGGTCGGCGATCCGTAGCAGCGTGGTGTCACCGAGTACCGCTGTCGCCGGTTCGGCGCGTACCGCGGAGACGATCGCGGCGGGTGTGACAGGGGTGGCCTCGGCGGCGAACCGGTGCCGGACCCGGGCCGCCAGCTCCCCCGGGTCGGCCGGCACGGTCATGCCGCACCCGCTGCGGACGACCCGACCAGTTCGTCCACGAGCCGCTGGCACAGCGCGGCGAGCGGCCCCTTCCCGCTCGCGCCCGGCGCCTCGCCCCGCTCGAGCCCGCGGCACAGTCCCGGCTCGGGTCGCAGCGTGCCGGCGAGCGGCAGTCCCAGCGCCCGGGCCACCTCTGCCGCGCGCAGCCGACCGGGCGCCGGGCCGCGCACGACTACAGACAGATCGACGCAGTGCGGCGCGGCGACGGCGGCGACCCGGGCTGCCGCGGCCGCTGCCCGCAGCTCGGCCGGTACGACGAGCAGCGCGCGATCGGCGGCCTGGAGCGCGACCACCGCCGCGTCGTCCAGGTGCCGGGGCAGGTCGAGCACGACCACGTCCCGCCCGCGCCGGCCCGCGTCGACGGTGGCAGCCATCGCCTCGGCCGGCAGGTGCCGCAGGTCGCCCCGGTCCCAGGAGAGCACCACCAGGTCGCCTCGGCTGGGCAACGCGCGGATCAGCGACGGCGGGTCGACCCGCCCGTCCGTGCCGGCCAGTTCGGGCCAGCGCAACCCGTCGAGCTGCTCCCACCCGAGCACCAGGTCGAGACCGCCACCGAGCGGGTCGGCGTCGACGAGCAGCGTCCGCAGCCGGGACCGGGCCGCGCTGACGGCGA
Organism: Micromonospora sp. WMMA1947; assembly: GCF_027497355.1. NCBI lineage: Bacteria > Bacillati > Actinomycetota > Actinomycetes > Micromonosporales > Micromonosporaceae > Micromonospora > Micromonospora sp. WMMA1947. The sequence continues at coordinate 1,569,698 of NZ_CP114909.1, forward strand.
GCCCACCCGCCAGCACGCTGGCTCCGGCGCCGCCCCGGCCGCCGAGCACCGCCACCACCCGGCCCGAGCCCGGGCCGACCGGGCCGGCCACGCACTCGGCGAACCGGTCGACCAGCCAGGGCTCGGCCGCCGGCAGCGTCGCGACGTGCTCCGCGCCGACGAGTTCGGCCAACTCCGTACCCGGATCGAGCTCTCCGGAGCGACCGACCAGGACCGTGCGGGCGCGGCGGGGAAGGCGTGCCCGCAGGCAGGCCGCCGCCTGGTCGGCGCCGATGAGGACCAGCGGCGCCGGGGCCCAGCGGGCCCGGGCGGCGGCCGGATCCGCCGCCAGCTCGACCTCGGTGCCGCCGGCGGCCGCGAGTCGCAGCAGCTCGTCGAGAAGGTCGCCGTCGGACGTGACGAGCAGGGGCAGGCGACGGTACGGCGGGAGCGGAGTACGGGGCGGCATGGCGGCCTCCAACTGTCGAACTCGGACGTGCCGGGATGCAGCCTGCCCGGCCGGAGGAGGCGAGGTCTGTGCCCTGTGGACAAGCAAAGGGGTTGTGGACAGACCTCGGCGAGCCGGTTGATCTGCTATGTGCCGGAGACGGGAGAAACGATTCGCCCACCGGGCATTGACGGCAGGGATGATCAGTAACGGATAATCGGGGCCCCTCGCCGCTCAATGGACGGCACCCGCTTGCGGAATCGAGGCCATGACCGATTCACCGCGCCCCCTCGCGACCCCCTCGGTTCGACCCCACTCGCGGTCCGCCCCGACGGCCGGTGGCCAGGTGTGGCTACGCGATCCGTCGCCGATGCTGCTCGCCGCGATCGCCCTCGGGCTCGTGGTGCTGGCGAGCATCGTCAGCGTCTTCGCCGCACCGCGTCGCCCCGACCTCCCGCCGCCGCTCGAAGGTCAGGCGATCCTGGCCTCCCCGACCCGGGCGGAGTCGGTGACGGAGACGCCGGAGAAGTCCTACGCGCCGCCGTCGGTGTCGTTCTCCAGCCGCGCCGTGGCGCCGACCCGCACCACCGCACCCACTCGCCGCGCCGCCCCGAGCAGCCGGGCGGCCTCTCCGGCGCCCACGCGTCCCCGGCCGAAGCCGCCGGTGGTCAGGCCCGGGGACCTTGCTCCGCTACCGGCCTCGCGCGAGTCGCGGCTGCGCTCGCACGGCGGTGGTCCGTCGACGTTCATCGACTTCGTCAACACCCGGGAGTCGACAGTCGTGGTCCACTGGATCAACTACGACGGCCGCCGACAGCAGTACGCGGTGCTGCGGCCCGGGCAGTCGTACCGGCAGCAGACGTACGTCGGTCATCCGTGGGTCGTGGCCGACGAGCGGGGCCGAGGGCTGGTGTGCTTCGAGCCGGCCCGGCAGACGCTGCGCGCGGTGATCCGGTAACTCCCTTGCCGGGCCCCGCCGGCGGCTGCCACGCTCCGTCGAGTGATCGACAAGCCTGACATCGACGAGCGGATGCTGGCGGCGGAGGTCGCCGCCGCCTGGTCGGTGGATGTCACCCACCTGGCGTTCATGCCGGTCGGACTCGACGGGCAGGCGTGGGCGTACCGGGTGGAGACGTCCGACGGCGGGCGCTACTTCCTGAAGGTGCGGCGGGGTGACTTCACGCCGGCCGCCGTCCTGCTGCCCGGCTTACTCCGGGCGCAGGGCCTTCGGCAGGTGGTCGCGCCGCTGAACCTTCGCCTCCATGGCGGGGTCGCACGTCGATTCGGGGACTATCGGCTACTGCTCTACCCGTTCCACGACGGCGGCAGCCTGTGGGGGCGCGGCCTCACCGACCGCCAGTGGATCGAGTACGGCGAGTTCCTGGGCCGGCTGCACCGGGTCACGCCGAGCGCGGAGGTCGCCGCCGTCCTGCCGGCCGAGACGTACCGGTCGAGCGCGGGCGAGCGGTTGCGCACCCTCGGCGGGCAGGCCGCGACGAGCGAGGTCCTCGGCGCCTTCTGGAAGCGGTACGGTGACGCGCTGCACCGGCTGGCGGAGACCGTCGACGACCTGGCGTCGCGCGTGACGCCGGGGCAGCACGTCATCTGCCACGCCGACATCCATCCCGGCAACCTGATCGCCGACGGCGACGGTCCCCTGCACGTCGTGGACTGGGACGCGCCGATCCTCGCGCCGCGCGAGCGGGACCTCATGTTCGTCTACAGCACCGACTTCGGCGACCACCCGATCAACGGGCGCCGGGCCGAACTCTTCCGCGAAGGCTACGGGGCGCTGGAGCCGGACCCGATCCTGCTGAGTTACTACCGCAGTGAGCGGCACCTCGACGACGTCGCGGCGATTCTGGGCAGCATCCTCGATCCGGAGGCCAGTGCGGAGTCGCGGGCCAATGATCTGCACTGGCTCACCCGCATCGCCGAGGCGGTGGCCGACCCCGGTTACCGGCCCTGATCTCGGGGCGGAACGCGGACCGCGCAAAGGGACGACCCCCGTCGGGGGGAGACGGGGGTCGTCTTGTGGTTCGGCTCCGGGGGGGTCGAGCCGAACCGACTCAGCGGTTACGGGGGGTGCAACCGCCGAGGCCTATCGACGCCGGGTATGCGAACTCCCGTCGCGAGGACAAGCATGCCGCAGTCGACCCTTATACGTCGAGTGTTGTTCACTCCACGCAAAGCTAAATTCATCGATAGCTGCCTGTGACCGCCGTCACTCCACCGGGTGCTCATCGGCTTTCCCGACCCGCGCGGACGCCTCCGCGTCTCCGGTCGGGCTAGACTTTCGCGCCGTGGGCCGTAGCGCCGCTTTCTTCGATCTCGACAAGACCGTCATCGCCAAGTCGAGCGCCCTGGCGTTCGGTCGGCCGTTCTACCGGGACGGGCTGATCACTCGGCGTGACGTGGTCAAGTCGGCGTACGCGCAGTTGATGTTCCGGCTGGGCGGCACCGACGAGCAGACCATGGCCCGCACCCGGGACTACCTCGCCACGCTCTGCAAGGGCTGGCCGGTGGAACAGGTCCGCCAGATCGTCGCGGAGACACTCCACGAACTGATCAACCCCTATGTGTACGCCGAGGCAGCCGCCCTGATCGAGGAGCACCAGGCCGCCGGGCGGGACGTCGTACTGGTCTCCGCCTCCGGCGACGAGATGGTCCGGCCGATCGGTGAGCTGCTCGGGATCACCGACGTGATCGCCACCCGGATGGGTGTGGTGGACGGCCGCTACAGCGGCGAGGTCGAGTTCTACGCGGCCGGCCCGAGCAAGGTCGAGGCGGTCAGCGAACTGGCTCTGGAGCGCGACTACGACCTGGCCGACTCGTACGCGTACTCCGACTCGTACTCGGATCGGCCGCTGCTGGAGTGCGTGGGGCATCCGACGGTGGTCAACCCGGACCGCGCGTTGCGCAAGCTGGCGGTGGAGAACGCGTGGCCGGTGCTGGAGTTCCGGCACCCGATCCCGCTGGGCCGGCGGCTGCGCGAGCGGCCGGCGGTGCCGGTCGCGGCGGCGGCACTCGGTGTGGGCGTCGGCGTGGCCATCGGCATCGCCTGGTACGGCCGACACCGGCGCACCCGCGCCGCCGCACCGACCGCCTGACACCCCGCGCGCCCGTCAGGACGCGGCGAGGATCTCGTCGCCGATCAGCGTGATCTGGTCGGCGCCGACCTCCACCGCCGTCATGTAGTGCCGCAGCCAGGAGCGCAGGCCGTCGGGCGTGCCGGTGGCGAACGCGCCGGCCGCGCCCACGTACTCCGGTTCGCGCTCGCGGTGACCGACGTCCACCGCGACCAGCCCGCGGGGATCGAACCCGGTGGAGATCAGCACCAGCCGGGCGGCGGCGCGGGCCACCACCCCGGACGGGCCCGGGAACGGGCGCAGGTTCAGCAGCTCGCCGTGGACGACGGCGGCCAGCACCAGCGGTGGCACCTTGGTGCCGCCGGCCACCAGGGCGGCCAGGCCGTCGAGGCGGGCCGCGACCACCGGGTCGGCGACCGGGCGGCCCAGTTCCTCCTCGGTCACCACGTCGCGGGCGGCGAGTACGTGCAGCCGGGCCATCACCTGCCGGGGCGCCTTGGGCCAAAGGTCACTCAGCCCGGGCAGCGCCCCGGCGACCCGCAGCGCGCCCTGGAGCACGGGGTCGGTGACGGTGCCGGCGCGTACCTCTTCGCGGTCGTGGACGCGGCCCTCCAGCGCGGCGCTGGCCACGGCGGAGCGGAGGCTGACCTCGGCGGCGACCTGGCCGCCCTGGCGGCGCAGCGCGCGGTGCCGGTGGGCCTGGTCGACCCGCTCGCGGGCCTGGTCGACGGCGGTGGCGACGTCGGCGAGCGCGAGCAGCGGGGCGAGCGGATCGGTGGTCACCCCGTCACGCTAGCGACCACCGGACTCCTCCCGAGCCCGGGGTTGTTAATAAGGGGCCCTTCCTCTACCGGAGGCGTTAACAAGGGGCCCTTCCTTACACCTCGGCGCGGGGAGGAGGCCGCTGGGCGCGCGGTGCGGGGCGGGGCGGTCGCGGCCGGGGTACGCCGGGACTAACCTTCCCCGCATCAGGAGACGCAGGTCACGCGACGAAGGAGTCACCGCATGAGCGAGGCATTGGCCAACTTGCTGAACGAGACGCGCCAGTTCCCGCCGCCGGCTGAACTCGCCGCGAACGCCAACGTGACCGCCGAGGCGTACGAGGAGGCGGCCGGTGACCGGCTGGCCTTCTGGGAGCGCCAGGCCGGCCGGCTGGCCTGGGCCCAGCAGTGGGAGCAGGTGCTCGACTGGTCGAACGCCCCGTTCGCGAAGTGGTTCACCGGCGGCAAGCTCAACGTGGCGTACAACTGCCTGGACCGGCACGTCGAGGCGGGTCTCGGCGACAAGGTGGCGATCCACTGGGAGGGCGAGCCCGGCGACACCCGTACCGTCACCTACGCCGACCTGCACCGGCTCACCTGCCAGGCGGCGAACGCGCTGACCGAGCTGGGCGTGACCGCCGGTGACCGGGTGGCGATCTACCTGCCGATGATCCCGGAGGCGGCGGTGGCGATGCTCGCCTGCGCCCGGGTCGGCGCCACGCACAGCGTGGTGTTCGGCGGCTTCTCCGCCGACGCGCTCACCAACCGGATCCAGGACGCCAGCGCCAAGGTGGTGATCACCGCGGACGGCGGTTTCCGCCGGGGCAAGCCGTCGGCGCTCAAGCCGACGGTGGACGAGGCGGTGGCGAACTGCCCGTCGGTGGAGCACGTGCTGGTGGTCCGGCGCACCGGTGAGGAGGTCGCCTGGTCGGCCAAGGACCACTGGTGGCACGAGACGGTGGAGACGGCGTCGCCGGAGCACGAGGCGCAGGCGTTCGACGCCGAGCACCCGCTGTTCATCCTCTACACCAGCGGCACGACGGCCCGGCCGAAGGGCATCCTGCACACCACCGGCGGCTACCTGACCCAGGCGTCGTACACCACCCACGCGGTGTTCGACCTGAAGCCGGAGACGGACGTGTACTGGTGCACCGCCGACATCGGCTGGGTGACCGGGCACTCCTACATCGTGTACGGCCCGCTCTCCAACGGCGCCACCCAGGTCATGTACGAGGGCACGCCGGACACCCCGCACAAGGGCCGGTTCTGGGAGGTCGTCGACAAGTACAAGGTGACCATCCTGTACACCGCGCCGACGCTGATCCGCACCATGATGAAGTGGGGCGAGGACATCCCGGCCGGGTACGACCTGTCGTCGCTGCGCCTGCTCGGCAGCGTCGGTGAGCCGATCAACCCGGAGGCGTGGATCTGGTACCGGCAGCACGTCGGGCGCGGCGAGCTGCCGGTGGTGGACACCTGGTGGCAGACCGAGACCGGCGCCATCATGATCTCGCCACTGCCCGGTGTGACCGAGGCGAAGCCCGGCTCGGCGATGAGCCCGCTGCCCGGCATCGTCGCCGACGTGGTCGACGACCAGGGCCAGTCGGTGCCGAACGGCGGCGGCGGGTACCTGGTGCTGAAGGAGCCGTGGCCGTCGATGCTGCGGACGATCTGGGGCGACGACAACCGGTTCCTGGAGACCTACTGGTCCCGGTTCGGCGCGGGCGCGAACACCGGCGACGAGTGGGTCTACTTCGCCGGTGACGGCGCCAAGAAGGACGACGACGGGCACATCTGGCTGCTCGGCCGGGTGGACGACGTGATGCTGGTGTCCGGTCACAACATCTCCACGACGGAGGTGGAGTCGGCGCTGGTGAGCCACCCGTCGGTGGCGGAGGCGGCGGTGGTCGGCGCGACCGACCCGACCACCGGCCAGGCGATCGTCGCGTTCGCCATCCCGCGCGGCAGCACGGAGATCTCGGGTGACGCGGGCGAGCAGCTCATCGCCGAGCTGCGCAACCACGTGGCGAAGACGCTCGGCCCGATCGCCAAGCCGCGGCAGATCATGCTGGTGCCGGAGTTGCCGAAGACCCGCTCCGGCAAGATCATGCGCCGGCTGCTGCGGGACGTGGCGGAGAACCGGTCGCTCGGCGACGTGACCACGCTCCAGGACTCCTCGGTGATGGATCTGATCTCGTCGGGGATGAGCGGCGGCAAGTCCGACGAGGACTGACCACAGCCCGACCAGGGGGCGGACCGCACTGCGGTCCGCCCCTTCGTCGTATCCGGGATCCGCGCTGGTCGATCGGTGGACCCGAGCTGACCTGATCGGCCAGAGCACTTTTCCACCACTGTCGATGTCGCTGCTTGTCGGTTACGTTCAGCCGCACCGGCGGATTTCGACGAGCGTCAGTGAGACGGCCGGTTCCCCACCATTCCCTACGAACGGAGTGGCATGCTCCCCATGTCGCAGCACAGGGCACGGCGACGCTTACTCGTCGCGCTGCCCGCCATCGCGCTCGCGGCCACGTCGCTGACCGTGACGGGCAGCGCGGCGGCTCAGCCGGCCCGATCCGCACCGGTCACGATCGGGGCGGACGAGCACTACATCAACTACGCCGAGCCCGAGGTCCAGCCGGACACCGGCGGCAAGGAGGTCAAGGGCCGCGACGGCGTCTTCTCCTCGCCCGCCGACGAGGCCCGCGCCTACGACCGCAAGTACGCCGGGGGCAACCCGGTCGCCGCCCGCGAGCTGGCCAAGCTGGAGGCCAAGTCCATCCGGACCGGTCATAGCCCGCGGAAGATCAAGAAGGCCAAGAGCACGCAGACCGCCAAGCTGCTGACGCTGCTCGTCGAGTTCAACGACAAGGCCAACGACGACTTCACGAACGTGATGGTCCCGAAGACGGTGTTCGAGGACCGCACCTGCGTTCCCGGCACCGTGCAGAACGGGCCGCGGCACAACACGATCCCGAACCCGGCCACGCTGCCGCACAAGGACAACAACTCGATGTGGGTGCCGGACTTCTCCCCGGCCCACTACGACAAGATGCTGTACAGCAAGAAGGGCATCACCGAGCGGGTCCGCAAGGACCTGAAGGGGCCGGACGGCAAGCCGGGCATCAGCCTCGCCGGGCGGACCATGCACAACATGTACCTGGAGATGTCCAAGGGCGCGTACACCGTGGACGGGCAGGCCAGCCCGTGGATCACGGTGCCGCACTCGGAGGGCTGGTACGCCGCCTCACGCTGCTTCCAGGACGAGAACGGCAACTGGGTCGCCGGACGTGAGCAGTCGATGAACGGCCACCCGGACAACCCGCAGGGCGCGGGCCGGCTCGCCACCGACGCGATCGACGCGCTGGCCGCCGCCGACCCGAACTTCCCGTGGGCCGACTACGACATCGAGGACCAGAGCGACCGCGACGGCGACGGCAACTACCACGAGCCGGACGGCGTGATCGACCACCTGGTGCTGGTGCACGCCAACCAGGGCAAGTCCCGTGGCGGCGGCGACGTCGGGATCTACTCGGTCTGGGCGCACTCCTCGACCGTGACCGGCGGCTACACGATCCCGGGCACCAACCTGAAGGTGTCGAACTACATCGTGCAGCCGGAGGACGCCGGCGTCGGCGTCTTCGCCCACGAGTTCGGGCACGACCTGGGCCTGCCGGACCTCTACGACACCTCCGGCAACGCCGACTCCGACGTGGACTTCTGGGACCTGATGGCGTCCGGCTCGCACTCCGGCGAGATCTTCCAGGCGCTGCCCACCCACATGGGTCTCTGGGACAAGTGGGTGCTGGGCTGGGCCGAGCCGAAGACGTTCGGGCCGGGTGACCGGGCCAAGCTGGTCAAGCTCGGGCAGACGTCGCGTACGCCGGTCGGCACCGAGGACGGCATCAAGATCGACCTGCCGGACAAGGTGATCTCGCTGGCCACGCCGCACAGCGGCGGGAACATGTGGTACTCCGGCGCCGACCAGAACTGGGCCGACGTCAAGCTCAGCCGCACGGTGACCGTCCCGAACGCCGCTGACGCGAAGTTCTGGATGTGGAACAACTACGTCATCGAGGCGGACTGGGACTTCGGCTTCGTCGAGGTCTCCACCGACGGCGGCGCCACCTGGAACGAGCAGAAGGTGTACGCCGAGGGCGGCGCGCTGGTCTCCACGAACGACGGCTACGCCGACCCGAACGGCCGCATGGTCGACTTCGGCAACAAGAAGTACGGCCTGACCGGCAGCACCGGCGGCTGGCGGCACGACTACGTCGACCTGTCGTCGTTCGCCGGGCAGACCGTGCAGGTGCGGCTGCGGTACGCGACCGACGAGGCGTTCGTGGAGCGCGGCTGGTTCGCCGACGACTTCTCGGTGACCGGCGGTGGCGCGACCACGTGGAGCGACGACGTGGAGAGCGGCGCGGCGGGCTGGACCCAGACCGGCGGCACCTTCACCGACACCAGCGGCGCGGGTTGGTACATCGACTCGGGCACGCAGGTGAAGTCGCACTACTACCTCGCCGAGTGGCGTAACTTCGACGGCTTCGACAAGGGCCTGAAGTACACCTACGACACCGTCTACTCGCACGAGGCGTGGAAGGTCGACCGGATCGCGTACAACGCGCCGGGCATGCTGGTCTGGTACCGGGACACCCAGCTCGGCGACGTCAACCACGTCACCGCGCAGATGACCGCCCTGCCCAGCTACGGCGCGAAGGGCGGTCTGCTGATCGTCGACTCGCACAACGACCCGCTGCGCCGCAAGGGCGTCGCGGCCGAGAAGGACCCGTCGGTGCTGAAGAACCTGCCCAGCCGGCCGCAGTCCTCCAACGCCGCGTTCGGCCTGAAGCCCACGTACCCGTTCAAGGAGTGCCTGGAGGCGGCGGACGAGCCGTACAGCGAGTACTGCACGAAGTTCGGCCCGCAGGCTCCGGTGCGTGGCTTCACCGACGCCAAGGGCTGGTACCCGGGCATCGAGATCCGCGACGGCGCCGCGTACGCGCGGGACAACGACGCCTCGGTGGTCATCCCGTCGCGGGGCAACCAGCAGTACACGACCCGGGTGGTGAACCCGGACGGCACGCCGGCGACGGACTACTACGGTTCGACGCTGGGTGGCGGGGCGATCGTGCTCGGCACCGGCAACCCGGGTGACGCGGGCGTCCAGTACGGCGTCTCGATCATCATCAAGCGGGCCGCGAAGGACAACTCGTACGCCCAGGTGTACGTGGTTCCGCCGCGGAGCTGAGCCGTACGTTCAAACCGGAACCGGAATGACCGGAAAATGAGCTGAAGATGCTCGATGGGGGAAGGGTCGGGAGCGCTCGCGCTCCCGACCCTTCCGCGCAGCCGGTTAATCCATGATTGTCACTGCACTCCATGATCGAGACATCGTTGCTGGTCAACGGCTCGGCGACGGGCCGGCGTGTGACGGTGGAAAGCATTCCCAACAAAAAGTTGCTACAAATCGACGCACACATCTTCCCACCAGTCGCAGCAGTGTCTATGTTCACCATTGGTCCCACTAGTGGGACGTTCCACCGGCCCGTACCCCCAGTTGGGCCGGTTCCCTCACACCGGAGGTACCACGTGCGCAAAGTCGCAGTGGGTCTGCTCGGGCTTTCGCTGACCGCGACGGGGCTGGTGGCGGGCACGTCCGCCAGCGCCGCGCCGACGCCGAAGCTGCCGGCCGCCGCTCCGTCGGTGGCCGAGCCTGCGCAGGCTGAGCACGACCTGCCCAACCCGCTCGAGGAGAAGCGGCGCGCGCTGCGCCAGGAAGGCCTCAGCGAGGTCCTGTCCGGCAGGGCGAAGGCCCAGAAGATCAACGGCAGCACCGTCGTCAAGGTCGGCGAGAAGGCTGCCGCCGGTTCCGCGGCGGGCAGGTCCGCCAAGAGCACCAAGGCCGGCAAGGGTCCGACCGAGGACCAGTACGTCGAACTCTCCCGCGAGCGGACCGACAAGATCTTCGTCATCCTCGCGGAGTTCGGCGACGAGCGGCACCCGAACTACCCGGACCAGGACACCGACCCGGACACCCCGGGCCCGACCCGGTTCGACGGTCCGCTCCGCAACCAGATCCCCCAGCCCAACCGTGCGGTGGACAACTCCACGGTCTGGCAGGCCGACTACAGCGCCGACCACTACCGGCAGCTGTACTTCGGCACCAACCCGGGCGACGAGTCGCTGAAGCAGTACTACGAGGCCCAGTCCTCGGGTCGGTACAGCGTCGACGGCGAGGTCACCAACTGGGTGAAGGTGCAGTACAACGAGGCTCGCTACGGCCGTTCCGACGGCTACCCGTGCGCCTCGAACGTCTGCACCAACACGTGGGCGCTGGTCCGCGACGCCGCCAACCAGTGGGTCGCCGACCAGAAGGCGCAGGGCCGCTCCGACGCGGAGATCGCCGCGGACGTCAAGGCGATGGACGAGTGGGACCGGTACGACTTCGACGGCGACGGCAACTTCAACGAGCCGGACGGCTACATCGACCACTTCCAGATCGTCCACGCCGGCGGCGACCAGGCCGACGGTGACCCGTACCAGGGTGAGGACGCCATCTGGAGCCACCGGTGGTACGCCTTCGCCAGCGACCAGGGCAACACCGGCCCGGAGAACTTCCCGGCCGGCGGCACCCAGATCGGCAACACCGGCGTCTGGATCGGTGACTACACGATCCAGCCGGAGAACGGTGGCCGGAGCGTCTTCTACCACGAGTACGGCCACGACCTCGGTCTGCCGGACGACTACAACGTGGTCAGTGGTGGGGACAACAACAACGAGCACTGGACCCTGATGGCCCAGAGCCGGCTCGGCGCCAAGAACGACGGCGGCATCGGCGAGCGCGGTGGCGACCTCGGCGCCTGGAACAAGCTCCAGCTCGGCTGGCTCGACTACGAGGTGATCGTGGCCGGCCAGAAGCGCACCCTGGAGCTGGGCCCGCAGGAGTACAACTCCCCCAAGGCCCAGGCTGCCGTGGTGGTGCTGCCGCAGCGGGAGTACACGTTCCAGAACGGCAAGCCGTTCGAGGGTACGAAGCAGTTCTTCTCGGGCAACGACGACGACCTGAACAACACGATGACGCGCACTGTCGACCTCACCGGGAAGACCAGCGCCGCGCTGTCGATGAAGGGTCGCTACAGCATCGAGGCGGACTACGACTACCTGTTCTTCGAGGCGTCCACCGACGGTGGCCAGACCTGGGCCTCGCTGCCCGGTACGGCCAACGGCACCCCGCTGAAGGAGATCTCCCCCGGGCGCTACGCCCTGGACGGCTCCAGCAACAACCAGTGGGTCGACGTCAACATCCCGATGGACGCGGTCGCCGGCAAGGTCGTGCAGTTCCGGCTCCGCTACCAGACGGACGGCGGTGTCTCCGAGGGCGGCTTCTACGGTGACGCGATCACCGTGACCGCCGACGGTCAGACCCTCCTCACCGACGGCGCCGAGGCCGGTGCCAACGGCTGGACCCTCAGCGGCTTCAGCATCGTCGAGGAGACCTACACCCGTAAGTTCGACAACTACTACATCGCCGGCAACCGGTCGTACGTCTCGTACGACAAGTACCTCAAGACCGGCCCGTACTTCTTCGGCTACGCGAACACCCGCCCGGACTACGTGGACCACTACGCGTACCAGGAGGGTCTGCTGATCTCCTACTGGAACCTGCGGTTCGCGGACAACGACACGTTCGCGCACCCGGGTGAGGGTCGGAACATGATCATCGACGCGCACCCGCGGCCGATCTACAACCTGACCGGCCAGCCCTGGCGGGCCCGTGTCCAGGTCTACGACGCGCCGTTCAGCCTGAAGAAGGCCGACTCGTTCACGCTGCACCTCAACAGCCAGCCGCAGTACATCCGCGGCCAGGCGGCGCAGCCGCTGTTCGACGACACCAAGCAGTACTGGTACCCGGAGCTGCCGAACCACGGCGTCAAGCTCCCGGCCACCGGCACCAAGATCAAGGTTCTGGAGCAGAACGGCACCTCGCTGAAGGTCCGCTTCTCCTGATCCACTGATCGACGCACCACGCGATGCCCGGGCGGGGAACCGCCCGGGCATCGCCCTTTTCGGGAACCCGGCACACCGCACCGGCGTCCCATCCCGGTGACGCCCCGCACCACGCTGCCGGCCGCGTTCGCGACGGCCTTGCCCGCCGGCGCTCGCAGCCGAGACGGAGGATCCGTGTCCAACGACCACCAGCCCGCCACCGGCGACGCGGCCTCGCCCGCCGGTCGCCCCACGCCGCGCTCCGCCGGCGACCTGCCGACGCTTCGCCGGCCCGCCGGCCCGCCGAAGAAGCCGACCGACAACCGGCCGACGGGCGTCGTCGCCGGCTGGATCACCAGGGGTGGGTCCGGGCCGTGCTACGGGCTGATGGACGAGAACGGCACGGAGTACGCGGTGTACGGCCCCAACGCCGGCGAGCTGCGCAAGGGCGACCTCGTCACGCTGCGGCTCACCGCACGGGACCGCTCCGTCGACTGCGGACCCGGCATCCCGATGCGGATCATCGAGGATTGACAGCCGGTAGCGGCGCGTTCACACGCCTCCGAAGCATCGGGGTTCGCGGTTCCGGGTGACCGCCCGGAGAAATCCCTGATCCTCGTCACCTGCGGGGCCGGTGGGTGACCGGCAGCCCTAGGCTGTGCCCCATGACCGACCAGCGCGGCGGACCCGTCGACGAGTCCTGCGTCCTGCCCGAAGGGCCGTGGACGCACCGGTTCGTCGGCGCCAACGGCAGCCGGTTCCACGTCGTCGAGGCGGGCACCGGCCCGATGGTGCTCTTCCTGCACGGCTTCCCCGAGTACTGGTACGCCTGGCACGAGATGCTGCCCGCGGTCGCCGACGCGGGCTTCCGCGCGGTCGCGGTCGACCTGCGCGGTTACGGCGCGAGCGACAAGCCACCCCGGGGGTACGACGGCTACACGCTCGCCGCCGACGTCGCCGGCCTGATCCGGGCGCTCGGCGAACGGTCCGCCACCGTGGTCGGCACCGGCGCGGGCGGGCTCATCGGCTGGACCGCCGCCTCCTTCCACCCGACCCTTGTGCGCCGGCTCGTGGTGCTCGGCGCGCCGCACCCGCTGCGGCTGCGGGCGGCCATCTTCGCCGACCCGCGCGGCCAGTTCACCTCGGCCACCGCGACCCTGAAGTTCCAGCTCCCCCGCTACGAGCACGTGCTGACCCGGGACGACGCCGCCGAGGTGGAGGAGATCCTGCGCCGGTGGGGCGGGCCGCGCTGGGTGTCCGGCCCCGACTTCGCCGACTACGCGCACTGCTGCCGGGTGGCGATGCAGATCCCGCAGGCCGCGTTCTGCGCGATGGAGGGCTACCGCTGGGCGTTCCGCTCGGTGCTGCGGCTGCACGGCTACCGCTTCGTGAAGCTGATGCAGAAGCCGCTGGTCACGCCGACCCTGCAACTGCACGGCGCCCTCGACCGTGCCTCGCTCCCTCGTACCGCCCAGGGCTCCGGCCGCTACGTCACCGCCCCGTACGAGTGGCGGCTGCTCGACGACGTGGGGCACTTCCCGCACGTCGAGGCGCGAGACCTGGTGCTCGGCGAGATCCTGCGCTGGGCGAAGTCCTGACTCAGACCCGCTGCTCGCCCAGGTCGGCCACCTCGGCCGCCGGTGCCCAGCCCTGGTAGACGCCGAAGTCGAACGCCTCCAGCCCCATCGCCTCGGCCACCGGCCAGCGCCCACCGGTGTACTCCAGCCGCAGCCAGCCGTCGTGCTCGGCCAGCACGATGAACGGCTGCCCCTGCCAGGTGCAGGTGGTCCGCACGTACGCCAGATCGTCGACCTCGGCGGCCGGCACCACCCGGACGTACCGGCCGGGGCGTACCTCGGTGAAGCCCTCGTCCGGGCCGGGCTGGTACAGGCGGATGTTGTCGCCGTCGGGGCTGGCCTGGTACTCCCGGCCCTGCCAGCGGGCCACGTAGCCGTCGCGGGTCACGCCTCGGCCGCCTTCCGCCACAGCAGCTCGTCGGTGTCCAGCACCGCGACGAGCTTGCTGTCGCCGTCCGCGCCGACCCGCCACAGCTCGGCGCCGTGCGGGAGCCGGGCACTGTCCACCTTGAACTCGGCGATCACGTCGCTGCTCTCCCCCGGCGCGAAGCCGTTGCCACGGAACGGGGGCCGCTCGATCACCCAGCCCTCCATCGCCCGCATCGCCGTCTCGGTCGGACCGCCGTACGGGATCCGGTAGAGGCTCGGCCGGTAGGCGGGCCAGCGCAACAGGTAGATCTCCTCGTCGTCCGGGGAGAACGGCGAACCCGGGTGGCCGAGCCCGAGCGCCCGGTACAGCTCCGCCGGGGTACGCAGGTGCGCCAGCTCCCCGGCCCGGTGCACGAAGCCGGAGACCCGGTCGTAGCCACGCTCCAGGTAGTACGCGAGCTGGCTCGCCGCAATCGCCTTCTGCATGGTCACCGGCCGGTTCGCGGCGATCGTGGGCGCCTCCGGGCGCTGCCGTTCCGCCGGCTGCGGCGCGGCGGCCGGCTCCGGATCGTCGCCGAGGCCCACCTCGGCCGCCCAGTTGGCGAGCGCGAGGACCTGCTCCCCCGGGTACGTCGCACCGACCGGGCTGCCCGGGTTGACCCGGAACGACCACGCCACGTCCGGCCACCTGCGGATGAGCTGGACGAACTTGACCCGTACCGTCTCGACCTGGCCCTCGGTGTGCTCGGCCAGGCGTTCCGGCGAGGTGTAGACCGAGACGCACCGCTCGCCGTCGACCCGGTCGGCGTGCCAGACGAAGCCGGGGTCTCCCGGCCGGCTGCCGGCGGCCGAGTCGGGCGCGACCGGCAGCAGCACGCGGGCCAGCAGCAGCGTGGTGAGGAATCCGTCGGTGCTGCCGCTGCCCGCGGCGGCCAGCAGGTCTTCCTCGACGTCGTTCGCCGGTACGAAATCGGCGGCCGGTCCGTCGTCGGACGGCGGGACGTCCGGAGCCGCGGGCTCCGGTGTGGACAGCGGCGCTTCGGTCGGGTCGTCGGAGGCGAACAGCGACGTGGTGACCGGTTCGTCGGCGGTCGCCGGCTCGAAGAGGGACACGGTCGGCTGGTCCGCCGGCACGTGTCCGGACAACGACACGGTCGGCTCGGCCGAGACCGGACCGGTCAGCGGGGCGGTGAGGTCGTCCGGCACGGAGAACGCTGTCGTCGGCTCGGCCGAGACCGGGTCGAACAGCGACACGGTCGGTTCGGCCTCCGCCGAATCGAACAGCGACACTGTCGGTTCGGCCTCCGCCGGGGCGGACAACGGCGCAGCCGGTGCCGGATCGAACAGCGACACCGTCGGCTCGGCCGACGCCGACGGCGTGAACAGCGGCGCGGTGACCTCGCCCGCCGGGGCCGGCGACTCGAACAGTGACGTGGTGGGTTCGGCCGCCGGCGCGGACGACACCGTCGGCTCGGCGGGCGGCGTGCTCCGGTCGGGCGTACCGGTGGCGTCGAGACGAGTCGGCGCCGGCTCGGCGAGGTTCACCGTGTCGTCGGCGACCGGCGCCGCGGAGAGCGGCATCGTCGGGTCGGTGGTGCCGGCCCACGGCGTGGTCGCGTCCTCGGCCGGCTCCGGACGTATCGGGCCGGCCTGCTGCGCGGACCAGAACGGCGCGGGCTCGGTCAGGTCGCGGGCCTCGATCACGGTGCCCTCGATGACGATGGGTGTGAAGTCGCGGCGCGGCGCGGGCGGCGCGGAGACCGGCTCGGCGATCGACGGGGGCAGTTCCTCCACCGGCTCGGCGAGCGTTTCCCACCGCACGGTCTCGCCCTCGGTGCCGTCCGGTGCGGCACCCCGCCCGTCGGCGGCGGCCGGTCCGGCGTTCGCGGTCGTAGCCGGTCCGGCGTGCGTCACGGTGCCCGGTCCCGCGTGCGCGGCCGGGCCGGCGGGCCGCCGGGGCAGCGTCTCGGTCGCGTCCTCGGCCGGACGGGTCGGCCGGAACGCCTGGGTAGCCTCCTCCGACCGGGACGTCGGCGGCGGCTCGTCCGGTTGCGCCGGGAACGCGTGGGTCGGGCCCTCGCGTACCGGCTCGTTCAACGGCCGCCGCCGTGGGAACGGCTGCCCGCCGGCGAACCGGGTCGGCGGGGTGGCCCGGTCACCGGCCCGGCGCGACGGGTCCAGCGACGACGGGCGCCGCGCCGATCGGCCACCGGACGAGGGCTCGAAGAAGGAGCGGGACGGTGGCGGCACGGAGGTCGCCGGTGACTCGTCGGGCGGCGCCGCCGGGGCGGCGGCGAAGGGGTCCGGCTCGTCCGGGCGGCGGCGCAGGTCGGTGAGCCAGCCGTCGAGGGCGTCCGTCTCGGGCTCGGCACCGGGGGCGGTCCGGCTCGGGACGTCGTTGTCCGGTGCCCGGCGGCGGGGCGGCACGGTGGGCAGCCGCCGTCCCAGGACCGAGGCGGCCCGCATCGGAACCGTGGACGGCTCCTCGCCGCCCATCAGCCGCTCGTCACGGCCCGGCACACCCGCAGCCGGCGGCACGGCCGGGGACGGCACCGCGGGCGGCGGCACGGCGGGAGGCGGCACCACGGGCGGTGGCACCGCGGCCGGGGGCACGGCCGGAGGCGGCACCGCGGGCGGCGGCACCGCGGCCGGCGGAACGACGGCAGAAGGCACCGGAGCAGGCGCGGCGGCCGGCGGGACGGGAACGGCCGGCGGGCGGGGTGCGGGCTCGGGCACCGCGTTGCGCGCCCCCCGGGTGGCGTTCTCGACCCGTTCCAGCCGTGCGCGGGCGCCCATGGTGCGGCCGGGAAGCCGGATGTCGCCCCGGGAGAGCTGGGCCACGTACCAGGCGGGCAGGTAGCCCTCGATCGGCAGGCCGGGGTTGACCGCCAGCCACCATTCGGGGTTGGGCCATCCGGCCGCCAGGTCCGGGTAGGGGACGCGACGGGTCGGCCCCGCGTTCTCCCCCAGGCTCGCGCGCAGCGCGGCGGCCGAGGTGAAGGCCAGCACGTGGGTCCGGCCCCCGGCGGTCCAGGTGCCCCACCCGGCGGACGGCCCGCTCGCGACCGGAAGCAGGAGATCGACGCGCGTCAGCACGCGGAAGTACTGCTGCTGGTCCTGCGCTCGCAGCGCGTCCCGCATCGCCACCTCGGCCTCGGTGGCCGGCTCCCATCCGGTCACGGCCACCTCTCCTTCCGCGAACAGGCCACAGGCATCGCCTACAACCTACAAGGTGGCAGCAAGATCAGGACTTCTGGCCATCGACGGGCGGCCCCGGACCGAGCGAGGCGCTAACATCCCGTTCCGGAGCCGACACGTTACGGAGGTCGTCGATGCCTCGGCCAGTCGCGTACCCCGCCGTGGCCGCCCTGGCGACGCTCCTCGTCACCGCATCGCCGGCCGCACCGGCGGCGGCCCGCGCGCCGGCCGGCTGCGCCAACCCGCCCGCGCCGGCCCGGACGGTGGCGGACCAGCCGTGGCCGCAGCAGCGGTACGCACCGGACCGGCTCACCCCGCTCGCGACCGGCGCCGGAGTGGTGGTCGCGGTGGTCGACTCCGGAGTGGACAGATCCCATCCGCAGCTCGCGGGCCGCGTACTCGACGGCGCCGACTTCCTCGACCGGGGCGGGGACGGCACCCGGGACTGCGCCGGGCACGGCACCGGGGTGGCGAGCATCATCGCCGCCGCCCCGCAGCCCGGCGTCGCGTTCCGCGGCCTCGCGCCGGACGCGCGCATCCTGCCGGTACGGGTGAGCGAACAGCAGGTGGTCGAGGGGCGGGAGTCGGGGCGTACGGTCGACGCCGCCGGATTCGCCCGCGCCATCCGCTGGGCCGTGGACCACGACGCCGACGTGCTCAACCTCTCGGTCGTGCTGTACGCGGACGACCCGGCGGTACGCGCCGCCGTCGCCTACGCGGTGCGCCGGGACGTGGTGGTCGTGGCCGCAGCCGGGAACCTGCACGACAACGGTGATCCCCGGCCCTACCCGGCGGCGTACGACGGGGTGCTCGGCGTCGGGGCGATCGGGCGGGACGGGACGCGCTCGGCGTTCTCCCAGACCGGCGCCTACGTGGACGTGGTCGCCCCCGGCAGCGAGGTGCTGATGGCGGCGCCCCGGGCGGGACACCAGCGTGCCGAGGGGACCAGCTACGCCACCCCGTTCGTGGCCGGCACCGCGGCGTTGCTGCGTCAGTACCGGCCCCGGCTGAGCGCGGACGAGGTGACCGCGCGGATCGTGGCCGCCGCCGACCCGGCACCGGGGCGGGACGCGGGCTACGGCGCGGGGGTGCTGAACCCGTACCGGGCGGTGACCGAGTCGGCCGGTGCGGCGGATGCCCGTACCCGACCGGGTGCGGTACTTCCCGCCGACCGGCCGGATCCGGCCGCGCTGGCCCGGCAGTCCCGCCGGCAGACGGCTCGGGACCGGGCGCTGCTGGCGGCGGCCGTGGCGGGCGGTGCGGTGGCGCTCGTGGCGGCACTCGCCCTGGTGCTGCCGCGCGGAGCACGCCGGCGGTGGCAGGCGGCCGCGACGGACGCTCCGAGATGACCGGCGGCCGGGCACGCCATCGCACGGCCCGGGTCAGCTGCCCGGGCCGTGCGATGCCGCTTCACTGGAACAGGTTGGCGTTGCGCTTCTCGGTGTCCAGGTAGTCGGTCGCGGAGTCCTCCACCGCGAGCTTGATGTCGCGCAGCATCGCCTGGAGGTCCTGCGAGGCGGCCCGCCACCGGGACTGCCGCACCTCGTACGCCTCGCGGGCCTCGCCGTTCCAGCCCGCCACCAGCGGGGCGGCGTCGCGTTCGAGCTGACCGAGCTGGCTCTCCAGGGTGGACAGCGCCCGTTGGATGTCGGCGCCCGCCTGTTGCAGGGCGGCGAAGTTGACGACCAGCACACCGTGCTCCATGGGTTCGATCCTTCCGGTTGTCAGAGCGGCAGCTGGATGCCGCGGTTGGTGCCCGCCACCCGGCCGGCGGCCTCGGTGTCGGAGGCGTCGTACTGGCGGCCGGCCGTGCGGATCGCGGTGGCGGTCTCGCGCAACGCTCGTTGCAGGGCGGCCTGGTCCTGTGCCCACTGCTGCTTGACCTGCGCGAACGAGCGCCCACCGGCGCCGCGCCAGGCCTGCTGCAACACCTCCAGCTCGGCCATCAGGCCGCTGAGCATGGTCTGGAGCGACTGGTCGACCTGCTCGAACTTCGCGGCGGTCTGCTGCATCACCGCGGCTTCTGCCTGGGTCTGGGACATCCCGGACGTCACCTCGTCTCCTCGGTCGTGGCTGGCCACCGAGTGACCACCGTGGACTCGTCGGGGGGTGCCCGGGGCCGGTGGAGGGGAAGCCTGGCGGCGGCGGACACGCGACTCGACGATTTCGTCGCTGACGGTAGCCGTCCGACTCCGGTTCTGCTACCCCTTCGGGCTCCCCTGTGGACAACTCGCCCACTACGATGAGCCACGACTACGTCACGCGAAGGCCCGGCGAGGAGGTGCGGTGACCGCGAGCACGTCCGAGCGGCCCGCGTCCGTTCCGGTCCGCACACCACAGTGGACGACCCGCCCGGCCGCGCGGCTGCGCGCCGGCCAGATCGTGGCGACCCAGGTCGCGGTCGCTGTGCTGATCGCGACCGCCGGGCGGGGGGTCGTACCGACAGCCGTCGCGCTGCTGTCGGCGGCCCTGCTGCTGCCGGCCGCGTGGGTCCGGGTGCACGGCCGGTGGCTGCACGAGTGGCTCGTCGTCGCCGCGGCGTACCTGACCAGGCGGCGCGCCCTGCCGGCGGCGGCCGATCCGGCGGCGCTGCTGGAGCTGCTCCGGCCGGGCTCGGTGGTCGGCGCGACGGAGGCGTCCGGCGGTGCGGCCGTGCTGCACGACGCCGCCGGCCTGACCGCGCTGCTGGAACTGGGTGACCCGGACGACCTGCTCGGCGACCACGCGCCCGAGCTGCCCGCGCCGTTCGACCTGCTTCCCCCGGCCGCCCCGGACGCCCCCGCGATCCGGTTGCAGCTGGTGTTCTCGTCGTCGCCCGCACCCGCGCCGTCGGTCGCGGGCGGCCCGGCCGGTACGTCGTACCGCCAGCTCACCGACGGCCGGGTCGCCGGGCGGACCCGCGTGGTGCTGGCCGTCCAGGTGCTGCGCGCCGACGGCTGGCCGGACGAGGACCTGTTGCGGGCCCTGTCCGGCACTCTGCGGCGGCTCGTCCGCCGGCTCGACCCGCTCACCGCCCGGCCGCTGGGCGGCGACGCGGCACCGCGGGTGATCGCCGAGCTGGCCCATCACGAGCCGGGTGCCCCGGTGCGGGAGACCTGGCCGTTGCTCACAGTGGGTGGACTGGCGCAGGCCACCTGGCGACTGCGCCGGTGGCCCGATCCGCGCGGCGAGGCCGCCCGAGGGCTGCTGGGACGGCTGCTCGCCCTCCCGGCCACCGCCACCACCGTCGCGCTGACTGTCGGTCCGCGCATCGGCCCGGCACCGGTTCCGGCCGAGCTGGCGGTACGGGTCGCGGCGGGCAGCGCGGCCGAGCTGTCGACCGCGGAACGCACGCTGCGCCGGGTCGCCGGTGACGTCGGCGGCGAGCTGCGCCGGCTCGACGGTGAGCACCTGGCCGGGCTGGCCGCCACGCTGCCGCTGGCGGTGACCGGCGGCGCCGCGTCCCCCGTCGGGTCGCCCCCGCCCGTGCTGGATCTGCCCTCGGCCGCCGCCGGCCTTATGGTGGGCGCGAACCGGCACGGCGCGGCGCTCACCGTCCGGCTGTTCCGGCCGGCCACGACCCGGGTGCTGCTGGTCGGCGGCGTGCCCGCGGCGCAACTGCTCGTGCTGCGGGCGCTGGCGCTCGGCGCGCGCGTGGTGGTGCAGACCGGCCGTCCCCGGTTCTGGGAGCCGTTCGTGCGGGGTGTCGGGACGGTCGGCGGCGGCGTACCGCTGATCCCGCCGGGCCGTCCGATCGGTGGCGCGCCCGGCTCGCCGCTGTGCCCGCTGCTGGTGGTGGTGGACGCCGGCCCGGTGCCGCCGGAGGCCGGACCGGCCGCCGCCTGGCAGTCGGTGCTGGTCGTACGCGACGAGCTGACCCCGGCCGACACGCAGGCGCTGGCCCGCGCCGACCTGGCGATCCTCCAGCCGCTCGACCCGGACGAGGCCGCGCTGGCGGGCGCGGCGCTGGGCCTGGGCGGCTCCGCGGAGTGGCTGACCCGGATCCGCGACGACATGGTGGCGGTGGTCAACCGGCGAGCCCTGCGCTGGGCGCTGCTCTCGCCCACACCTGTCGAGTCGCAACTGGTCGGTCGCCCGGCCCGCCACTGACGAGCCGCACCGCCGCGTACCAGGTCGAGCCTTCCGCTGGTGGTACGGCCGTGGCACGATCCCGGCCATGGATTTCCTGAAGGGTCTTCTGATTCGCGTGGGCTCGACGGCGGTGGCGTTCTGGCTCGCCACCCTGCTCATCCCCGGCATCTCGCTCGACTCCGACTCGGCCACCGAGACGGTGATCACGCTGGTGCTCGTCGCGGTCATCTTCGGCGTGGTGAACGCGGTGCTCCAGCCGATCATCAAGACCGTGGGGTGCGGCTTCTACCTGCTCACCCTCGGCCTGATCGCGCTCGTGGTGAACGGCCTGCTGTTCCTGCTCACCAGCTGGATCGCCGGTGAGGCCGGACTGCCGTTCCACGTGGACGGGTTCTGGCCGGAGGCGGTGCTGGGCGCGCTGTTCGTCGGCATCGTCACCTGGATCCTCGGCGCCGTCCTCGACCGCGACTGACGCCACGGTCCCGGCCGGGCGCGACGGCGACCGGCCGGGCCACCAGGAGGGAATTGGCTGGCGGGAGGGCCGGGCGGCGGTACTAGCCTCGGCCTGGTGTTCATCCTGACCCGCGCGGACGGCTACGAGATCAGCACCGACCCGGACCGGATCGACCTGGACCGGGTCCACGCCTGGCTCTCCACCGACGCGTACTGGGCGCTGGGGCGGGAGCGGGAGACGGTGGCGCGCGCGTTCGCCGGCTCGGTCGGCTTCGGCGTCTACCGGCCGGATGACGGGCGGCAGGTGGCTGTCGCCCGGGTGGTCACCGACGGGGCCACGTTCGCCTGGCTCTGCGACGTGTACGTGGACCCGGCCGAGCGGGGTCGCGGGCTGGGCACCTGGCTGGCCGGGGCGGTTCGCGACCACCTCGCCGAGCTGGGCGTACGCCGGATTCTGCTCGCCACGCTCGACGCGCACGGGGTCTACGCGAAGATCGGCTTCCGCCCGGTCGCGGCGGATCGGTGGATGGAGCTGGACCAGCGGGTGACGCCGGTCACCGATAAGGATCAGGACAGCGATCCACCACTTACGGTGGAGCGGTGAACCAGCTCCGGCTCGGCTACCTGTACGGCGTCGGCGCGTACCTGATCTGGGGTTTCTTCCCGATCTATTTGAAGCTGCTGCGCCCGGCCGGGCCGGTGGAGATCCTCGCGCACCGGATCCTCTGGTCGGTGGCGTTCGTGGCGTTGCTGCTGGCCGCCACGCGGCACGCCGGCTTCCTGCGCAAGCTGGCCCGGCGGCCCCGGGCGCTCGCCGGCATCGGGCTCGCCGCCGCGCTGATCGCCGTCAACTGGGGTACGTACATCTACGGCGTCAACTCCGACCGGGTGGTCGAGACGGCACTCGGCTACTTCA
The DNA here is from genome assembly GCF_027497355.1 of Micromonospora sp. WMMA1947. NCBI lineage: Bacteria > Bacillati > Actinomycetota > Actinomycetes > Micromonosporales > Micromonosporaceae > Micromonospora > Micromonospora sp. WMMA1947. The sequence continues at coordinate 1,592,545 of NZ_CP114909.1, forward strand.
TCAACCCGCTGGTGTCGGTGCTGTTCGGCGTACTGGTGCTGCGGGAACGGCTGCGCCGGGCCCAGTGGGCGGCGCTCGGCGTCGGCGCGCTCGCGGTCGCCGTACTCACCGTCGACTACGGCCGCCTGCCCTGGCTGGCGCTCACGCTGGCGTTCAGCTTCGCCGGGTACGGGCTGGTCAAGAAGCAGCTCGCACTGCCCGCCACGGAGGGGCTGTTCGTCGAGTCGGCGGTGCTGGCGCTGCCCGCGCTGGCGTACCTGGGGTGGCTGTCGACGCGCGGCGACTCGACGTTCGGGCATGTCTCGGCCGGGCACACCGCGCTGCTGGTGCTGGCGGGTGCTGCCACCGCGATCCCGCTGCTGCTGTTCGCCGGTGCGGCGAACCGGCTGCCGCTGTCCACTGTCGGCATGTTGCAGTACCTCGCGCCGATCCTCCAGCTCGGCTGCGGCGTGCTGATCTTCCACGAGCCGATGCCGCCGGCCCGGCTGGCCGGCTTCGCCCTGGTCTGGCTCGCGCTGGTGGTCTTCACCGCCGACGCCCTGCGCCACTCCCACCGCACCCGCGTAGCCGCCCGCACCTCAGCCACCCCGACCCCCGCCCCGTCAACGGGGAGGTAGGGGGCGGGGAGAGGGCTCAGCGGAGGTCGTAGGCCAGGACGGGGGAGTTTGTTCCTCGGAGCAGCTCCAGGCGGACCAGTTCCCCCTTGGTGAAGCGGGTGACGCCGGAGAAGCGCAGGTCGTCGCCGGGGGCGGCGAGCCAGGAGCCGATCTGCTCCGTCGCGCCGTCCGGGCCGTGCGCCACCAGCCGGAACGTGTACGCCTCCCGATGCCCGGCCCGCCTGTCGTACCCGCAGTGCATGGTGACCTCGGTGCCCCAGGGCGTCTCGGTCAGCCCCACCTCGGCGTGCACCGGCACCGTCCCGGCCACCGGCCGCATCGAGGCCAGCGCCACCGGCGGCTTGGACGGTTCGGCGGGCGGCTGCACGAGCCCCACGCCGACACCGGCGATCACCGCGAGCGCGGCGGCGGCGAGCGCGGTCAGCGCGTACCGTCGGCGGGAGCGGGACCGGTCGCGGCGCTTGCGCTCGCGCGCGGCGTCGAGCAGCGCGGGCACCCGCGACGTCTCCGGCCCGACCTCCAGGAACTGCTCCAGCCCGGCCGGGTCGAGCCGGCCCAGGAGGCCGGGCAGCACGGCGATCTCGGCCACCGCCTCCCGGCACTGCGCGCACCCGGCCAGGTGCCGCTCGTAGGCGACCCGGTCCGCCGGGGCGAGGGCACCGAGCACGTACGCCCCGTCGTCGTGCGCGAACTCGCAGCCTGTCACCCGGTCACCCCCATCTCGGCCAGCGCCAACCGTAGTGAGCGAAGCGCGTAGTGGGTACGCGACTTCACCGTTCCCGGTGGTACGCCCAGCCGCGCCGCCGCCTCCGCCACCGAACGCCCCTGGTAGAAGCACTCGACGAGCACTTCCCGATGGGTCGGGCTGAGCCGGTTCAGCGCCTCGGCGACGGTCCACGCCTCCACCGCGCGCTCGGTCTCGTCGACCGTCTCGGCGGTCTCGGGCAGCTCGTCGGTGTACACCTCGCCGACCCGGGCCGAGCGCCGCCGCCAGGCGTCGATGGCGAGGTTCCGTGCGGTGGTGAACAGCCAGGCGCGTACCGAGCCGCGTCGCGGGTCCAGCGACTCGGGGTGCCGCCAGGCGCGCAGCAGCGTCTCCTGCACCAGGTCCTCGGCCCGGGGCCGATCGCCGTTGACGAGCCGCAGGGCGTGCGCGTACAGCGCGTCGGCATGCTCGTCGTGCAGCGCGCGCAGCAGCTGGGCGTCGTGGTCACTGATGGCGGTACCTCGCTTCCGGCGGCGGGGAAACCGGCGATGCGTTCGCCCTTCCATACGTGCCGTGACGCCGAACGGTTCATCCGCAGGTCAGCGCGGAGCTGTTCACGTCCGGTTCAGATCCGGGCCGATCGCCGCTCACCGTGCCCTGGCAGCGTCCGGCGGGTGAGCGCGCGGGCCTCCTCGTCCGTGCGCATTCCCCCACGTCCGATCAGGAGGCTCCACCCCATGAGCGACCGGCCTCGCCTGCTTCCGCTGCTGGGCGGCACCCGCCACGGCAGCCGCGACGCGATGACCTGTCTGTACCGGTGCGGCAACGCGTGTGACCACCCGGTGCCGAACCCGACCGACAACCCGTACTTCGGGGACGTGGTCGGCACCGAGATCTCCCGGCGCGGCGTGGTCCGGGCCGGCGCGGTCGGCGCGCTGGTGCTCGGCTTCGGCGGCGCCGCCGCGGGCGCGCTCGCCGGCGCGGCACCGGCCGTCGCGGCGCCCGCCGCACCGCCCGCGCCCGGCGGCGGCCGGGTGCCTCCCGCCGATCCGGGCAACGGCAAGCTGACGTTCAAGCCGATCCCGCCGAACAAGCTCGACACCCTCGTCGTCCCGAACGGGTACGACCACTCCGTGGTGATCCGCTGGGGCGACGAGGTCGTGCCCGGTGCGCCCGCGTTCAGCCTGGGCCGGCAGACCGCCGCCGCCCAGTCCCAGCAGTTCGGCTACAACAACGACTTCGTCGGGGTGCTGCCGATCGACCGTCGGCGCGCGCTGCTCGTGGTGAACCACGAGTACACGAACGAGGATCTGATGTTCCCCGGCTTCACCGGCCAGGACGCGCTGACCGTCGAGCAGGTGCGGGTGGCGATGGCCGCGCACGGCATGTCCGTGGTCGAGCTGGAGCGGGTGGAGAACACCGGGCAGTGGCGGCCGGTACGGCGTGGCCGGCGCGAGTACAACCGGCGGGTCACGGCGCTGGCCACGAAGTTCGAGCTGACCGGCCCGGCGGCCGGCTCGGCCTGGCTGCGTACCGCCGCCGACCCGAAGGGCCGGACGGTGATCGGCACGCTGAACAACTGCGCCGGTGGCGTGACCCCGTGGGGCACGGTGCTCTCCGGCGAGGAGAACTTCAACCAGTACTTCGTCGGCGGCGACGGCGTGCCGGAGGAGCAGAAGCCGAAGCTGGCCCGGTACGGAATCCCGACCGACGTGCGTCACCCGAGCGGCAGCCGCAAGTGGGAGCGGGCGGACGAGCGTTTCGACCTGGCCCGGCACCCCAACGAGGCGAACCGGTTCGGCTGGATCGTCGAGATCGACCCGTTCGACCCGCAGGCCAAGCCGCGCAAGCACACCGCGCTGGGCCGGTTCAAGCACGAGGGCGCGAACGTGATCGTGGCGCGCAACGGCCGCGTGGTCGCGTACATGGGCGACGACGAGCGTTTCGACTACCTCTACAAGTTCGTCTCGGACAAGAAGTTCATGCCGGGGAAGTCCTCGGTGGCCCGGCGGCACAACCTGACGCTGCTGGAGTCGGGCACGCTCTACGTCGCGAAGATCGAGGGCGACAGCCCGGCCGCCGAGATCGACGGTTCCGGCACGCTTCCGGCCGACGGCGGGTTCGGCGGCCGGGGCCGCTGGATCAAGCTGGTCAGCGGCAACCGCTCGTACGTCGACGGCATGACCGCCGCCGACGTGCTCACCTTCACCCGGCTCGCCGGTGACAAGGTCGGTGCGACCAAGATGGACCGTCCCGAGGACGTCGAGCCGAGCCTGCTCACCGGCAAGGTCTACGTGGCGCTGACGAACAACAGCGACCGCGGCAAGGCCGGCAAGGCGCCCGCCGACGAGGCGAACCCGCGCAACAGCAACCGGCACGGGCAGATCCTGGAGCTGGTCGAGGACCGCGGCGACAACACCGCGGAGACCTTCGCCTGGTCGCTGCCGATCGTCTGCGGCGACCCGGCTGACGCCTCGACCTACTTCGCCGGGTACGACAAGACCAAGGTCTCGCCGATCTCCTGCCCGGACAACGTCGCCTTCGACGCCACCGGCAACCTGTGGATCTCGACCGACGGCAACGCGCTGGGCAGCAACGACGGCCTGTTCGCCACTGCCGTCGAGGGTCCGGAGCGGGGCCACCTGAAGCAGTTCCTCACCGTGCCGCTCGGCGCGGAGACCTGCGGCCCGTTCATCACCGGCGACAACCGCTCGGTGTTCGTCGCGGTGCAGCACCCGGGCGAGGTCACCGGCGCGTCGGTGGAGAACCCCGCCTCCACCTGGCCGGACGGCGACTTCGCCAAGCCCGGCGTGGTGGTCACCTGGCGCCTCGACGGCGGCCCGGTCGGCAGCTGACCCACCCCGGGGGCGGTCCGGCGCTGGACCGCCCCGCGAGGGGCCGCCGACCCACCAGGTCGGCGACCCCTCGTCGGTTGTGGGAGACGATCCGCAGGCGATCGGCCCGCGCGGCGAGTCAGTTCTCGGAGGCGATCCCGTCGGCGATGGCCCGCGCGGCGGTGAGCAGTTTCGCGCGGACCACCCGGGCCGAGGTCATCATCTCGCCGGCCGGCAGCGCGCACGCCAGCACCACCCGGCGCTCCATGTCCTTGTCCGGGGCGACGAGCACCGCCGCGCACGCCACGCCCTGCCGGAACTGCCCGAGTTCCAGCTGCATCCCGCGCCGGTCACCGGCGGCGAGGTCCGCCTCGAACGCCTCGACGGTGGTGAGGGTGGCGGTGGTGAACGGGCGCATGCCGTACTCGCGCAGGTAGCGGAAGCGCTGTTCGGTGGTGAGCGTGGCGAGCAGGCTCTTGCCCAGCGCGGTGGCGTGCGCGCCCTCGTCGAAGCCCGGCACCAGGTCTTCCAGGTAGGGCGAGCGCGGCCCTTCGGCGGACGCGGTCACCGCCACCTGTCCGCCGACGAAACGGCCGAGGTAGTGGCTCCAGCCGGTGTCCGACGCCGCGCGGCGCAGCGCCTCGCCCACCGCCGGCGGCCCCCGGAACGCGGTGACCAGCTCGCGGTAGCGGTCGGCCACCTCCAGCCCCACGATGTACGTCCCGTCCTCGCGCCGTATCACGTAGCCCTCGTACGCGAGCGTGCGCACGAGGTGGTACGTGGTGGCCACTGTCAACTCGCAGCGCCGGGCGATCTGCTTCACGGTGAGCCCTCTCGGCGCACGGCCGACCGACTCGAGCACTCGAAGCGCGCGGGACACGCTTCGGATCAGGTCCGAAGGTTCCGCCAGGGGGTCGCGCACAACCACCTCCGCCGCCGGGGACTTACACCATATGAAAAACCGGCCGAGTGCGAAATGCCTGTTCGGATGGAGGATGCCAGAAGACCGGACACACACAGTGTGCCGACGGACACGATGAGCAGCCAAAACGTTCCGGCGTAAGGTGTGCTCGCGATGACCGAAACTGTTTCGCGAACCGACGCGCCGACGGCCCGACACGCCGTCTCCGTGGGCGCCGGCGCCACCCTCACCACGATCGTGTGCGTCCTGCCCGTCTTCCTGGTCGGCGGTCTCGCCGTGCAACTCGCGGACGAACTCAGCTTCAGCCCGGCCGGGCTGGGCCTGGCCGTCTCGATCTACTTCGGCGTGAGCGCGCTCGCCTCGGTGCCCTCCGGCGCCCTGGTCGAGCGCTTCGGCCCGGCACCGGTCGCCCGGGCCGCCATCCTGCTCTCCGCCGCCTCGTTGCTCGCCGTGGCCGGGCTCGCCCGGTCGTACCCGGTCCTGGTGGCGCTGCTGGCCCTCAGCGCCGCCGCCAACGCCCTCGGGCAGCTCGCCAGCAACGCCGCGCTCGCCGAGCACGTACCCGCCCACCGGCAGGGCCTCTCGTTCGGCGTGAAGCAGGCCGCCGTACCGGCCGCCACGCTGCTGGCCGGTCTGGCCGTCCCCACGGTCGCGCTCACCGCCGGCTGGCGCTGGGCCTTCGTGGCGGCCGCCGCAGCCGCGCTGGCCGCGCTGCCGGCCGTACCGAGGGCCGGACGGGACCGGCGGGCCCGGACCGCCTCCGGCCGCCGCAACGGCGGCACCGGCCCGCTCGTGGTGATCGGACTGGCCGCGACGCTCGCCGCTGCGGCGGCCAACGCCCTCGGTACGTTCCTGGTCGACTCGTCGGCGGCGCGAGGGCTCTCCCCCGGCCTGGCCGGCCTGACGCTGACGCTGGGCAGCGTGGTGTGCGTGCTCGCCCGGGTGGGCCTCGGCTGGCTGGCCGACCGGCGCACCGGCGGGCACGTCGGGCTGATCGCCGGGATGCTGCTGACCGGCTCGGTGGGCCTGATCCTGCTCGCGGTGACCGGCTCGGTGCCGCTGATCGCGGGCGTGGTGTTCGGCTTCGGTCTCGGCTGGGCCTGGCCGGGGCTGATGAACTTCGCCGTGGTCCGGCTCCACCCGCAGGCCCCGGCCGCCGCCACCTCGATCACCCAGACCGGCGTGTACGCGGGCGGCTGCCTGGGGCCGCTCGGCCTGGGCGCGCTGGCCGACGCGTCCGGTTACCCGGCGATGTGGCTGACGGCGGCCGCAGCGATGCTCCTGGCCGCCCTCCTGATGCTGCTGGGCGCCCGCCTCCTCCGCCCCACCCCGCCCGGCCCGACCCAGCTGCGTCGATCATGAAGTTGGCGGCGCGACACGCCGTCCCGGAGCCCGTCAACTTCATGATCGACGGAGCGCCAGGGCGGCAGGTGGGGTGCGGGGAGGGTTGGGCCGGTCAGCTGGTGCGGTCGGCGATGTAGTCGCAGAGCGACTCCAGCGCGCGACGCGCCGGGCCCTCGGGAAGCGGGGCCAGCCGGGCCCGGGCGTCCTCGGCGTAGCTGCGCACCGTCTCCCGGGCTCGCTTGAGCGCCGGGGACTCCCGCAGCAGGCCGAGCGCCTCGGCGTGCAGCGCGTCGTCCACCAGCGGGCCGGTGGCCAGGATCTCGCGCAGCCGTACGCTCGCCGCGTCCGCGTCGTCCGAGGCCATCGCGTAGAGCACCGGCAGGGTCGGCACACCCTCGCGCAGGTCGGTGCCGGGCGTCTTGCCGGACTGTTCCGACTCGCTGGCGATGTCCAGCAGGTCGTCGGAGAGCTGGAACGCGACACCGATGATCTCGCCGTACTCGGCCAGGGCCTCGACGTGCGCGGGCGCCGCGCCGCTGAACATGCCGCCGAAGCGGGCCGAGGTCGCGATGAGCGAGCCGGTCTTCTCGGCGACGACGTGCAGGTAGTGCGCGACCGGGTCGGTGTCACGCGGGCCGACCGTCTCGGCGATCTGGCCGTGCACCAGCCGGGCGAACGTGCGCGCCTGCAGGCGTACGGCCTCGGGGCCCAGGTCGGCGGCGATGTCGGCGGCGCGGGCGAAGAGGTAGTCGCCGACCAGGATGGCGACGGAGTTGGTCCAGCGGGAGTTGGCGCTCGGCGCGCCACGCCGCACGGCGGCCTCGTCCATCACGTCGTCGTGGTACAGCGTCGCCAGGTGGGTGAGTTCCATCACCACGGCGGCGGGGACGACCTGGTCGGCGTCCGGGTCACCGAACTGGGCGCCCAGCGCCACCAGCAGCGGACGGAACCGCTTACCGCCGGCCTCGACCAGGTGCCGGGACGCCTCGGTCACCAGCGGGTCGGCGCTGGCCACGCTCGCCCGCAGGCTCACCTCGACCCGGTCGAGCACGCCCAGCACGGAGGCTTCGACGCGCGGATCGGCGAGGTGCAGGCCGAGCGCGCCGAACTGACCTGAACGCTCGCCAGCCGGGTTCGCCACGTCCTCAACCATGCCACACCCGTTCGACCTGCTCGTCGAGGGGGATACGCCGGGGGCCGGCACGCCACGGCGTACCGGCCCCCGGTGGGATCACCTCTGTCATCTGACGAATTCGGCGGCACCGGTCGTCAGGTCGAGCAGCGGACCGGGCACCACGCCGAGGACCAGCGTGGCGAGCACGCCGATGACCAGCGCGGCCGAGGTGAGCGCCCCCGGCACGGTCACCGTCGGGGTGGACTCGCCCGGCTCGGAGAGCCACATCATCACCACGACCCGCAGGTACGGGAAGGCCAGCACCATGCTGGTCAGCACGCCCGCGATCACCAGCCACGCCTGGTTCGCCTCCAAGGCCGGGCCGAAGACCGCGAACTTGCTGGTGAAGCCGCTGGTCAGCGGGATACCGGCGAAGGCCAGCAGGATGAACGTGAAGATCGCCGCGAAGAACGGCGAGCGGCGGCCCAGCCCGGCCCAGCGGGACAGGTGGGTGGCCTCCCCGTCGGCGTCGCGCACCAGCGTCACCACGGCGAACGCGGCGAGTACCGAGAAGCCGTACGCGGCCAGGTAGAACATGGTGCCGGAGAGCCCTTCACGGCTCGGGGACAGCACACCGACGAGCAGGTAACCGGCGTTCGCGATCGACGAGTACGCCAGCAGGCGCTTGATGTCGGTCTGGGTGACCGCCAGCACCGCGCCGACCAGCATGGTCAGCACCGCGATCGCGCCGAGCACCGGGGTGAAGTCCCACGAGGCCCCGGCGAACGCGACGTGGAAGACGCGCAGCAGCGCGCCGAACGCGGCGACCTTGGTGCAGGCCGCCATGAAGCCGGTCACCGGGGTCGGCGCGCCCTGGTAGACGTCCGGCGTCCAGACGTGGAACGGCGCGGCGGCAGCCTTGAACAGCAGGCCGATGGCGAGCAGCGCCATGCCGGCGAACAGCAGCACCGGGCTGGCCGGCGACTCGGTGACCGCGGCGTGCACGGTGGCGAAGTCTACGCCGGCCGTGCGACCCGGGATCCCGGAGGTGAAGCCGTAGATCAGGGCGACACCGAACAGGAAGAACGCCGAGGCGTACGCGCCGAGCATGAAGTACTTCAGCGCCGCCTCTTGGCTCAGCAGACGCCGGCGGCGGGCCAGCGCGCAGAGCAGGTAGAGCGGCAGCGAGAAGACCTCCAGCGCGACGAACATGGTCAGCAGGTCGTTCGCCGCCACGAAGATCAGCATGCCGCCGATCGCGAACGACATCAGCGGGTAGACCTCGGTGGCGCCACCGACGCCCTCGGCCTGCCGGCGGTCCTCCGCCGACTCGGCGGTGACCGCGGCGTGCGCCACGAAGGCGCCGCCCCGCTCCACGGTGCGCTCGCCGACGAGCAGCAGCGCCATCACCGCGAGCACCAGGATGGCGCCCTGCAGGAACAGGGTGGGTCCGTCGATCGCGATGGCGCCGCCGATGGTGATCAGCCGGTCGTCGGAGTTCAGGATCACCATGACGATCGCGGCGAGCATCGCCACCAGGGCGAGCCCGAGTTGCACCGCGTTACGCAGGCGGCGCGGCACGAACGCCTCGACCAGGACCCCGAGGAGCGCCGCGCCCAGCATGATCAGGATCGGAGCGAGCGCCGCGTAGTCGATCGACGGCAGCTTGAGCTCGGTCATTTTGCGGCCTCCTGGACGCTGCCGACCTCAGGGGCGGGGTCGGACTTGCCGACGTCCTGCATGGTCGCCTGGACGGCGGGGTTGATGACGTCGGTGACCGGCTTCGGATAGAAGCCGAGCAGCACGATCAGCGCGATCAGCGGCGCGACGACCACCTTCTCGCGCAGGGTGAGGTCGCGGCGCATGCCCTCGACCTCGGTCAGCGCCGGGTTCAGCGTGCCCTGCGTGGTGCGCTGCACCATCCACAGCACGTACGCCGCCGCCAGGATGATGCCCAGCGTGGCGATCACCGCGACCGGCTTGTTGACGGTGAACGTGCCGATCAGCACCAGGAACTCGGAGACGAACGGCGCGGTGCCGGGTAGCGCCAGCGAGGCGAGACCGGCGAAGAAGAGCACACCGGCCAGCACCGGCACGAGCTTGCCCGCGCCGCCGAAGTCGCTGATCAGCGCCGAGCCGCGCCGGGCGATCAGCATGCCGACCACCAGGAACAGCAGGCCGGTGGCCAGGCCGTGGTTGAGCATGTAGAGCACCGCGCCGGTGCCGGCCTGGGTGGTGAACGCGAAGATGCCGACGCCGATGAACCCGAAGTGCGCGATCGAGGTGTACGACACCAGGCGCTTCAGGTCGTTCTGGCCGACCGCCAGCAGCGCGGCGTAGATGATGCCGATGACGCCGAGCGCCAGCGCCCACGGCGCGAACCAGCGCGACGCCTCCGGGAACAGCGGAAGGCAGTAGCGCAGGATGCCGAACGTGCCGACCTTGTCCAGCACGCCGACCAGCAGCGCGGCGGCACCGGCCGGGGCCGCCCCACCGGCGTCCGGCAGCCAGGTGTGGAACGGGAAGAACGGCGCCTTGATCGCGAAGGCGACGAAGAAGCCGAGGAACAGCCAGCGGGCCGTGTCGGTGGCGAACTCCGCCTGGCTCAGCGCCTGCCAGTCGAAGGTCTTCCCGCCGACCACCCAGAGGCCGATCACCGCGGCCAGCATGAACAGACCGCCGACCAGCGAGTAGAGGAAGAACTTCACCGCCGCGTACTGCCGCTGGTGGCCGCCGTAGCTGCCGATCAGGAAGTACATCGGCACCAGCATGACCTCGAAGAACACGTAGAACAGGAAGACGTCGGCGGCGGCGAAGACGCCGATCATCGTGCACTCGAGGACGAGCAGCAGCGCGAAGTACGCGGGCACCGAGCGCTTCGACGCCTCGGCGTCGTGCCAGGACGCCAGGATCACCAGCGGCACCAGGATCGCGATCAGCATCAGCATGACCAACGCGATGCCGTCCACCTCGAAGGTGAAGCTCACGCCCCAGTTCGGGATCCACGGGTACGACTCGCGGAACTGGAACCGGTCACCACCGGCGGAGAAGGCGAACCACATCACCACCGAGAGCACCAGCACCAGCAGCGACCAGCCGAACGCCACCAGCTTGGCCAGGTCCGGACGGCTGCGGGGCAGCAGTGCCACCACCAGGGCGCCGACCAGCGGCGCCACGGTCAGCACCGAGAGGAACGGGAAGTTGGACATTATTCGGCCTTACCTCCGTCGTGACTGCGTGGCCCGCCGGCGGGGGCGGCCGCGTTGAGGTCGATCACGCCAACCACCCCGCCTGCACCGCGAGGAACGCCGCCACCACGAGCAGCGCGCCGGTCAGGATCGAGGTCGCGTACGACCGCACGAAGCCGGTCTGGAGCCGCCGGAGCCGGCCCGAGCCCCCGCCCACGGCGGCGGCCAGGCCGTTGACCAGCCCGTCCACGCCCCGGTTGTCGAGGAACACCAGCGCCCGGGTGAGGAAGATGCCCGGCTTCTCGAAGACCGCCTCGTTGAAGGCGTCCGTGTAGAGGTTCCGGCGGGCGGCGGTGACCACCACGCCGGCCGGCTGCGGCTCGGTGGCCGTACCGGAGCGGAACAGGAACCAGGCCAGCCCGGCGCCAAGCACGGTGACCAGCAGCGACAGCGCGGTGAGCAGCCAGTGCGCCAGCACCGGCGCGTGCTCCCCGCTCTCGCCGCCGAGCCCGTTGGTGGCGGTGAGCCAGTCCGGCACGGAGGTGGCGAGCAGGAAGCCCGCGCCCACCGAGCCGATCGCCAGCAGGATCAGCGGGATGGTCATCAGCTTCGGCGACTCGTGCGGGTGCTCGATGTCCTCGGTCCAGCGCTTCGGCCCGTGGAAGGTGAGCACGAACAGCCGCGTCATGTAGAACGCGGTGAGCCCGGCGCCGAGCAGCGCGGCCATGCCGAACAGCCAGGCCGTCCAGCCCTCCCGCTCGAACGCGGCCACGATGATCGGCTCCTTGGAGAAGTAGCCGGAGAACGGGAACATGCCGATGATGGCGAGCCAGCCCATCATGAACGTCAGCCAGGTGACCTTCATGTACTTGGACAGCCCGCCGAAGCGGCGGATGTCCACCTGGTCGTTCATGCCGTGCATGACCGAGCCGGCGCCGAGGAACATGTTGGCCTTGAAGAAGCCGTGCGCCAGCAGGTGCACGATGGCCAGCGCGTACGCCGCGCCGCCGAGACCGACGCCGAGGAACATGTAGCCGATCTGGCTCACCGTCGACCAGGCCAGCACGCGCTTGATGTCGTCCTTGGCCGCGCCGATGATGCAGCCCATCAGCAGCGTGAGCGCGCCGACGCTGACCACCACGAGCTGGAGCGTCTCGTTGGCCGAGAAGATCGCGTTGGAGCGGGCGATCAGGTAGACGCCGGCGGTGACCATGGTGGCCGCGTGGATGAGCGCGGACACCGGGGTCGGGCCCTCCATCGCGTCCGGCAACCACGCCTGCAGCGGGAACTGGCCGGACTTGCCGGCCGCGCCGAGCAGGAGCAGCAGCCCGAGCACCAGCACGGTGGTCGAGGTCATCGAGCCGACCCCGTTGAACACCTCGTCGTACTGGGTGGTGCCGAGCATCGCGAACATGATGAAGATGCCGATGGCCAGGCCGGCGTCGCCGACCCGGTTCATCAGGAACGCCTTCTTGCCGGCGGTGGCCGCGCTGGGCCGGCCGTACCAGAAGGAGATCAGCAGGTACGACGCCAGACCGACGCCCTCCCAGCCGAAGTAGAGCATCACGTAGTTGTTGCCGAGCACCAGCAGCAGCATGGCGGCGACGAACAGGTTGAAGTACGCGAAGAACAGCCGCCGGCCCGCGTCGTGCGCCATGTACTCCACGGCGTAGAGGTGGATCAGGAAGCCCACCCCGGTGATCAGCAGGACGAAGACCGCGGCCAGCGGGTCGAAGAGCAGACCGAAGTCCACCCGCAGGTTGCCGACCGCCATGAAGTCCCAGAGGCTCAGCTCGACCTGCTTGTTCTCCAGGCCGCGGAGCTGGAAGAAGTAGGTGAGCCCGAGCACGAAGGCGGCGCCGATGGCGCCCACACCCAGCCAGTGGCCCCAGCGGTCGGCCCGCTTGCCGAGCAGCAGCAGGATCGCCGCGCTGACCAGCGGGATCGCCACCAGCAGCCAGACACTGCCCAGCATCCCGTCCGCCGTGGCGAAGGTGACGGCTTCGGCTGGCTCAGACTGGGCGATCGTCAGAATCTGTTCCACCACGAGCCCCTCAGTACTTCAGCAGGTTGGCGTCGTCGACGCTGGCCGAGCGCCGGGTCCGGAAGATCGCCATGATGATCGCGAGCCCGACCACGACCTCGGCCGCCGCCACCACCATCACGAAGAACGCCATGATCTGGCCGTTCAGGTCGCCGTTGATCCGGCTGAACGTGACCAGGGTCAGGTTGGCCGCGTTGAGCATCAGCTCGATGCACATGAACAGCACGATCGCGTTGCGCCGGACCAGCACGCCCACGGCGCCGATGGTGAACAGCACCGCCGCGAGGATGAGGTAGTAGTCCGGGGTCATTTGTCAGTCCCCTTCGGTGCGGTCTCCTCGGCCGTCAGCTCACGCACCGGCATGATCTCCGGGATGCTGCGGTCGGTCAGCCGGCCGTCGGGCAGACGGGCCGGGGTGGCCACCGAGGAGGACGTGGCGTAGACACCCGGGCCGGGCTTCGGTCCGGGGTAGTTGCCGGGACGGAACCGCGCCTTCATGGTGGCGATCTGGTCCATCCGGTCCGCCTTGCGCCGCTCCACGTGCGCCAGCACCATCGCGCCGACGGCGGCGGTGATCAGCAGCGCCGAGGTCAGCTCGAAGGCGAAGACGTACTTGGTGAACAGCAGCCGGGCGATGCCCTGCACGTTGCCCTCACCGTTGGCCTCGTCGAGCCCGACCGCCTGGACGCCGTCGAGCGCCCGGTAGAGGCCGGTGCCCACCAGACCGGCGAAGCCGAGCCCGAGGACCACTGCCGCGACCCGCTGGCCGCGCAGCGTCTCGATGAGCGAGTCGGACGCGTCCCGGCCGACGAGCATCAGCACGAACAGGAACAGCATCATGATCGCGCCGGTGTAGACGATGATCTGCACCATGCCGATGAACGGCCCGGCCTGGAGCACGTAGAACACGCCCAGGCAGAGCATGGTCAGCACCAGCCAGAGCGCGGAGTGGACCGCGTTGCGGGCCCACACCATTCCGATCGCCCCGAGCAGGGCCAGCGGCGCGAGGATCCAGAAGGTGACCTCCTCACCCCCGGACACCTGGCCGGCGGCGGCGAGCACCGTAGCCGAGGTCATGCCTTGCCTCCCTTGCCCGCCGCGGCGGCGGACCGCTGCTCGGCCTGCTCGGCGCCGGGGAAGGTCACACCGGGGTGCTCCTCCACCTGGTACCGGCCGGGGCCCATCGGCGAGCGCTCGGCGCCGGCCGAGGTGCCCGGGTTGGTGAGCGCGCCGACGTAGTAGTCCTTCTCGCTGTCGCCCAGCCGCATCGGGTGCGGCGGCTGCTCCATGCCTTCGAGCAGCGGCGCGAGCAGCTGCTCCTTGGTGAAGATCAGGTCCTGCCGGTTGTCCCGGGCCAGCTCGTACTCGTTGCTCATGGTGAGCGAACGGGTCGGGCAGGCCTCGATGCAGAGCCCGCAGAAGATGCACCGGGCGTAGTTGATCTGGTAGGTGCTGGCGTACCGCTCACCCGGGGAGAAGCGCTGCTCCTCGGTGTTGTCGCCACCCTCAACGTAGATCGCGTCGGCCGGGCAGGCCCAGGCGCACAGCTCGCAGCCGATGCACTTCTCCAGCCCGTCCGGGTGCCGGTTGAGGATGTGCCGCCCGTGGTAGCGCGGCGCCGAGACCGGCGGCTTGAACGGGTAGTCGGTGGTGACGACCTTCTTGAACATGTGCGAGAAGGTGACACCGAAGCCCTTGAACGTTCCGGTGATCGCGCCCACGTCACACCTCCCTGGAGTCCGGGCCGGCGACGACGTTGGCCGGCTCCCGCTCGGCGAGCACGCGCTTGGTACGCGGGCTCGGCGGAACCTGAAGATCCATCGGCGGCAGCGGGAAGCTGCCGTACGGCCGGGTGTCCGCCTGCTCCTGGAGCGACGGCTTCAGCTCCTTCTTCCGCGACGGCCAGAAGAGCGTGATCAGCAGCAGCACGCCCGCGCCGACGGCGGTGACGAGCAGCCGGTCCCGGGCCTGCCAGTCCTCGATCGAGCGCAGCCCGGCGAGCACCATGATCCAGACCAGGTTCAGCGGCAGCAGCACCTTCCAGCCGAAGCGCATGAACTGGTCGTACCGGAGCCGGGGCAGCGTGCCGCGCAGCCAGACGAAGACGAACACCAGCAGGATGACCTTGCCGAAGAACCACAGCATCGGCCACCAGCCCTCGTTGGCGCCCGACCAGATGGTGATCGGCCACGGCGCGTGCCAGCCGCCGAGGAACAGCGTCACGGTGAACGCCGACATGGTCACCATCGCGACGTACTCGCTGAGCATGAACAGCGCGAACTTCAGCGAGCTGTACTCGGTCTGGAAGCCGGCCACCAGCTCCGACTCCGCCTCGGGCAGGTCGAACGGCGCCCGGTTCGTCTCACCGACGATGGCGATGAAGAACATGATGAAGCTGGGCAGCAGCAGGATCGCGTACCAGCCGGGCGCGGCGAGGTCGAAGCCGCCGATGCTCAGCCGGGTGCCGTCGCCCTGCGCGGCGACGATCCCGCTCGTCGACATGGTGCCGGCGGTCATGAAGACCGCGACCACGCTCAGGCCCATGGTGACCTCGTACGAGACCAGCTGGGCCGCCGAGCGCAGGCCGCCGAGCAGCGGGTAGGTCGAGCCGCTGGCCCAGCCGCCGAGCACGATGCCGTACACGGCGAGCGAGGAGAAGGCCAGCACCACCAGCACCGCCACCGACACGTCGGTGACCTGCAGCGGCGTCCGGTGCCCGAAGATGCTCACCATCGGCCCGAACGGGATCACCGACAGCGCGGTGACCGCGCAGACCACCGAGATCACCGGGGCGAAGAAGTAGACGACCTTGTCGGCCTTGCGCGGGAGGATGTCCTCCTTGAAGGCCAGCTTCACGCCGTCCGCGAGCGTCTGGAGCAGACCGAACGGGCCGGCCTGGTTGGGGCCGGGCCGGACCGCCATGCGGCCGACGACACGGCGCTCGAACCAGACGCCGAGCAGCGTGGCCGCCACGGCGACGACGAACGCGAACAGGATCTTGCCGAGGACCAGCCACCACGGGTCCTTGCCGAAGTCGGCAAGCGTCGGGTCCTGCGCCGCGAGGATGACGGGGTTCACTGCACCCACCTTTCGTTCCCGACTGCGGAGACGCTCACCACGTCGCCGGACGTCGCGCCGAGGCCACGCCGCACGGTGGAGCCGGGTGAGTTGGTCGGCAGCCAGACGACGCCGTCGGGCATCTCGGTGATCGCCGCCGGCAGCGTGATAGCGCCGCGGTCGGTGCCCACCGTGACCGGGTCACCGTCGGCGACGCCCAGCGCCTCGGCGGTGCCCTTGCCGAGCCGGACCACCGGCGGGCGGGCGGTGCCGGCGAGGTGCTCGTCGCCGTCGGTGAGGCTGCCCAGGTCGATCAGCTGGTGCCAGGTGGCGAGCACTGCCTCGCCCGGTCCGGGCTGCCGCACGGCGGCCGCCTCGACCGAGGGCGCCGACGGGCGCTCGACCCGGGTACGCGGCAGCGCGCCCAGCTCGCGCCGGATGCTCGGCACGTCGCCCGTGCCCAGCCGCACGTCGAGCTGCGCGGCGAGCGCGTCCAGGATGCGGGCGTCGGTCATCGCGCCGGTGTCCAGCACCTTCTCGAACGTGCGCAGCCGGCCCTCCCAGTCCAGGAAGCTGCCGGCCTTCTCAACCACCGGCGCGACCGGCAGAACCACGTCGGCGCGGCGGGACACCGCGCTCATCCGCAGTTCCAGGCTGACCAGGAACGGCACCGCGTCCAGGGCCGTCTCGGCCAGACGCGGGTCGGCCAGGTCGGCCGGGTCGACGCCAGCCACCACCAGGGCGCCGAGCTGACCGTTCGCGGCGGCGCTGAGGATGCCGTCGGTGTCGCGGCCAGCCTGGCTGGGGATCACCCCGGCCGGGATGTCCCACGCCTCGCCCAGTTCCGCGCGCGCGGCCGGCTCGGTGACCACACGGCCGCCGGGGAGCAGGTTCGGCAGGCAGCCCGCGTCGACAGCGCCGCGGTCACCCGCGCGCCGCGGCACCCAGACCAGCCGGGCACCGGTACGCCGGGCGACGTCCGCCGCCGCCGACAGCCCGCCCGGCACCTCGGCCAAGCGCTCGCCGACGATCAGGATCGCGCCGGGCTGCCCCAGCGCCTCGGCCACCGTGGCGTGCTCGGCCAGCACGCCGGCCTCCTCGCCGGGCACCACCCGGGCGAGCTTCGCCCCGAGCTTCTCCAGGCCGCGGGTCGCGAACGGCGCGAGCGCGTACACGGTGAGCTTCTTCTTCAGGTACGCCTTGCGCAGCCGCAGGAAGAGGATCGGGCACTCCTCCTCCGGCTCGAGGCCGACCAGCACCACGGCGGGCGCGTTCTCCACGTCCGTGTAGGTCACGTCGGTGACCCCGGCGACGCTGCTGGCCAGGAAGTCGGCCTCCTCGCGGGAGACCGGGCGGGCCCGGAAGTCGATGTCGTTCGTGTGCAGCGCGATGCGGGCGAACTTCGCGTACGCGTAGGCGTCCTCGACGGTGAGCCGGCCGCCGGTCAGCACCGCCGTGCCGGTCGCGCCGTCGCGGGCCGCACGCAGCCCCTCGGCGGCCCGGGTCAGCGCCTCGCTCCAGGACGCCTCGCGCAGCTCACCGGTCTTCTCGTCGCGCACCATCGGGGTGCTGATCCGGTCGAACGCGCGGGTGTACTGGAAGCCCCAGCGGCCCTTGTCGCAGTTCCACTCCTCGTTCACCGCCGGGTCGTCGCCGGCCAGCCGGCGCAGCACCTTGCCGCGCCGCCAGTCGGTGCGCTGGGCGCAGCCGGCCGAGCAGTGCTCGCAGACGCTGGGCGTGGAGACCAGGTCGAACGGGCGGGCCCGGAACCGGTACTGCGCGCCGGTGAGCGCGCCCACCGGGCAGATCTGCACGGTGTTGCCGGAGAAGTACGAGTTGAACGGGACGTCACCGGCGTCGCCGTCCTCGCCGTACTCCTCGTCCCGGTAGATGTTGATCTCCTCGTGCGAGGAGCGTCCCATCAGGTCGATGAACTTGTCCCCGGCGATCTCCTCGGAGAACCGGGTGCACCGCTGGCAGAGCACGCAGCGCTCGCGGTCGAGCAGCACCTGGGTGCTGATCGGCAGCGGCTTCGGGTACTCCCGCTTGTGCTCGTGGAACCGCGAGTCCGTCCGGCCGGTGGACATCGCCTGGTTCTGCAGCGGGCACTCGCCGCCCTTGTCGCACATCGGGCAGTCCAGGGGGTGGTTGAGGAGCAGCAGCTCCATCACCCCCTCCTGGGCCTTCTTGGCGACCGGGGAGGTGAGCTGCGTCCGCACCACCATGCCGTCGGCGACGGTCTGGGTGCAGGAGGCGACCGGCTTGCGCTGGCCCTCCACCTCCACCAGGCACTGCCGGCAGGCGCCGGCCGGGGCCAGCAGCGGGTGGTCGCAGAAGCGCGGGATCTCGGTGCCGAGCTGCTCGGCGACGCGGATCAGCAGCGCGCCCTTGGGCGCGGTGACCTCGACGCCGTCGATGGTCAGCGTGACGGTCTCGGTCTGCTTGGCTACGTCGGTCATCAGTGCGCCCCTACCAGGGTCTTCTCCGACAGCTTCGGAGCGGTACGTCCCTCGATGTAGTCGAGGTAGTCCTGCTTGAAGTACTTCAGCGACGAGGTCACCGAGCTGGTCGCGCCGTCACCCAGACCGCAGAACGAGCGGCCGAGGATGTTGTCGCAGGTGTCGAGCAGGGTGTCCAGGTCCTCGTGGGTGCCCTGGCCGGCCAGGATGCGCCGGTAGACCCGGACCATCCAGTAGTTGCCCTCCCGGCACGGGGTGCACTTGCCGCACGACTCGTGGTGGTAGAACTCCAGCCACCGGTAGGTCGCGTACACCGGGCAGTCCTGGTCGGAGAAGATCTGCGTAGCGGTGGTGCCCAGGATCGAGCCGGCCCCCGCCACCCCCTCGAAGTCCAGCGGCACGTCCAGGTGCTCGGCGGTCAGCAGCGGCGTCGACGAGCCACCCGGGGTCCAGAACTTCAGGTTGTGCCCGGGCTTCATCCCGCCGGCCAGCTCGATCAGCTCGCGCAGCGTGATGCCCATCGAGCACTCGTACTGGCCCGGGTTGGCGATCCGGCCGGACAGCGAGTAGATCATCGGGCCGGACGACTTCTCCGTGCCCATCGTCTTCCACCAGTCCGCGCCACCGAGCACGATGTACGGCACGCTGGCGATGGTGCCGACGTTGTTCACCACGGTCGGGCTGGCGTACAGGCCGTGGGTCGCCGGGAACGGCGGGCGCAGCCGGGGCTGGCCGCGGAAGCCCTCCAGCGAGTCCAGCAGCGCGGTCTCCTCACCGCAGATGTACGCCCCGGCGCCGGAGTGCACCACCAGGTCCAGGTCGAAGCCCGAACCGAGGACGTTGCGGCCGAGATAACCCTTGGCGTACGCCTCGTCGACAGCGCTGCGCAGCCGGCGGGCGGCGTGCACCGCCTCACCGCGGATGTAGATGTACGCCCGGTTGGCCCGGATCGCGTACGAGGCGATGATGACGCCCTCGACCAGCGAGTGCGGGTCGTAGGTCATCAGCGGCAGGTCCTTGCAGGTGCCCGGCTCGCCCTCGTCGGCGTTCACCACCAGGTAGTGCGGCTTGCCGTCGCCCTGCGGGATGAACCCCCACTTGAGACCGGTCGGGAAGCCCGCGCCGCCCCGGCCGCGCAGTCCGGAGTCCTTGATCAGCTGGATCAGGTCGTCCGGGTGCGCCTTGAGCGCCTTGCGCAGGGCGGCGTAGCCGTCCAGCTTCTCGTAGGTGCCGAGCCGCCACGCGTCCGGCGAGAGCCAGCGCTTGGTGAGCACCGGCGTGAGCTTGGCCAGCGTCTCCGGCCGAGGAGTGGTCACTTCCGGACCCCCGATCCGTTGGCGTCCGCCGGGTCGGCGCCGTCCGCGCCCGTACCGGACTCCGCTTCCTTGAGGTTGCGCTCCTGCGCGCCGGCGTCGTCGCCGGCGGGCTTGCCGTCGCCGGCCGGCGGGTTCGCCGCCGCGCCGGCCGCCTCCGCCGCCCGCGCGTCGCGCGGCGCCGGGGCCGGTCCGTCCACCGGGACCTTGGTGCCGGGGGCGTCCGGCACCGGGGTGCTCGCGTCCGGCTGCCGGGTCTCGGCGGTACGCACCTGCGGCGACTTGGCGTCCGGTGCCTTCACGTCCGGCGCGGTGCTGCCGGAGGCCGCCTTCGGCTCGGCCGGCTCGGGCGCGGGGGCCGGTTTCGCGGCCTCGGCCTTCGCCTTCGCCTCGGCGGCGGCCCGGTCGGCCTCGGCCTTGCTGCGGATCGGGGTCTTCGGGTCGAAGCCCGGCACCGAGACGCCGTGCTGCTCGGCCAGGCGCAGGCCGCGCAGGCTCGGCTCGCCCGGCCCGCCGTCGGCCACCGCGCCGTCGCGCTCGTCGGCGAAACCGGCGAGCTGGACCGCCATCTCCTTGAGCGTGCAGAGCCGCGCCCCACGGGTCGGCATCGGCCGGCCGCCGGCACGCAGCTCCTCGACCACGTCGAGCGCGGCCTGCGGCTCCACGTTGTCGAAGAAGTCGTAGTTGACGGTCATCACCGGGCCGTAGTCGCACGCCGCCAGGCACTCGGCGTGCTCCAGGGTGATCTTCCCGTCGGCGGTGGTCTCCTCGTGCCCGACGCCGAGGTGCTCGGCCAGGGTGTCGTAGACCTTCTGTCCGCCGAGCACGTCGCACATCGTGTTGGTGCAGACGCTCACCAGGTAGTCACCGGTCGGCTTGCGCTTGTACATGGTGTAGAAGGTGGCGACGGCGCCGACCTGGGCCTTGTTGAGCCCGAGCACCTCGGCGCAGAACTCGACACCGGCCGGGGAGACGTAGCCCTCCTCGGACTGCACCAGGTGCAGCAGCGGCAGCAGCGCCGAGCGGGACCGGTCCGCCGGGTACCGGGCGATGATCTCCCGCGCCCGGGCGCGAGTCGTTTCGGAAAAACTCATCGGTCACAACCACCCATCACGGGGTCCAGCGAGGCGCCGCCGGCGATCACGTCGGCGATCAGGCCGCCCTCGGCCATCGCCGGGAGGGCCTGGAGGTTGACGAAGCTCGGCTCCCGGTAGTGCACCCGGTAGGGCCGGGTGCCGCCGTCGGACACCGCGTGTACGCCCAGCTCGCCGCGGGGCGACTCGATGCCGACGTACACCTGGCCCGGCGGAACCCGGAAGCCCTCGGTGACGAGCTTGAAGTGGTGGATCAGCGACTCCATCGACTGACCCATGATCTTCGCGACGTGCTCGAGCGAGTTGCCCATGCCGTCCACGCCGATGGCGAGCTGCGCCGGCCAGGCGATCTTCTTGTCGGAGACCATCACCGGGCCGGGCTTCAGGCGGTCCAGCGCCTGCTCGATCAGCTTCAGCGACTCGCGGATCTCCGCGACCCGGACCAGGTAGCGGCCCCACACGTCACCGTCGGTGTGGGTCGGCACGTCGAACTCGTACGTCTCGTAACCGCAGTACGGCATCGTCTTGCGCAGGTCCCAGGCGAGGCCCGCGGACCGCAGCACCGGGCCGGTGACGCCGAGCGCCATGCAGGCGGTCACGTCGAGCACCGCCACGTGCTGCGTACGCTCCAGCCAGATCGGCTGGCCGGACAGCAGGTTCTCGTACTCCTTGAGCCGCTTCGGCATCAGCTGGAGGAAGTCGCGGATCTTGCGGATCGCGTCGTCCGGCACGTCCTGCGCCACACCGCCCGGCCGCACGTACGCGTGGTTCATCCGCAGGCCGGTGATGGTCTCGAAGATGTCGAGGACGTACTCCCGCTCGCGGAAGCCGTACAGCATCATGTTGATCGCGCCCAGCTCCATGGCGGTGGTCGCCAGCCAGACCAGGTGCGACGAGACGCGGTTGAGCTCCATCATCAGCACGCGGATGGTGGTCGCCCGCTCGGTGATGTCGTCGGTGATGCCGAGCAGCTTCTCCACCGCGAGCGCGTACGCCGTCTCGTTGAACAGCGGCGAGAGGTAGTCCATCCGGGTCACGAACGTCGAACCCTGGACCCAGTTGCGGTACTCCAGGTTCTTCTCGATGCCGGTGTGCAGGTAGCCGACGACCGAGCGGGCCTCGCGGACCGTCTCGCCCTCCAGCTCCAGGACCAGCCGGAGCACGCCGTGGGTGGACGGGTGCTGCGGACCCATGTTGACGACGATCCGCTCGTCGTTGATCGGGTCCGTGCCGGAGACGACCTCGTCCCAGTCCCCGCCGGTGACGGTGAAGACCTTGCCCTCGGTCGTCTCGCGCTCGGTCGCGTAGTTCGACGTGCTCACAGTGCCAACCCTCCGATCGCGGCTGCGGGGCTCCGCTTCGCTGCACTCCTCGCGCTCACTGGTACGACCGCCGCTTGTCCGGCGGGGGGATCTCCGCACCCTTGTACTCAACCGGTACGCCGCCGAGCGGGTAGTCCTTGCGCTGCGGGTGCCCCTCCCAGTCGTCCGGCATGAGGATCCGGGTCAGGGCGGGGTGGCCGTCGAAGATGACGCCGAACATGTCGTACGCCTCCCGCTCCTGCCAGTCGGCGGTCGGGTAGACGGCGGTGACGCTCGGGACGTGCGGCTCCTCGACGGAGACCGCCACCTCCAGCCGGACCGTGCGCCGGTAGGTCATCGAGGTGAGCTGGTAGACCACGTGCAGCCGGCGCTCCGCGCCCAGGTAGTCCACACCGGACACCGACGAGAGCAGTTCGAAGCGCAGCGCGAGGTCGTCGCGCATCACCTGGCAGACCTCGGCGATCCGCTCCGGGCGGACGTGCAGGGTCAGCTCGCCCCGGTCGACCACGACCTTCTCGATCGCGTCGCCGAAGTCCGGGTACGCCTCCTCCAGCGCGTCCCGCACCTCGTCGAAGTAGCTCCCGTACGGCCGGGTCGCCTCCTCGATCGGCTTGCGCTGGCGGACCAGGCCGCCGTAGCCGGAGACGTCACCGGTGCCCTGGTTGCCGAACATGCCCCTACCGGCGGGGCTGGCCGGCGGGTACTCCGCCGGGGCGGTGGAGCTGGCACCGGCCGGGGTGGTGGGTACCGGCACCCCGCCGTCGTTGTTCTTGTCGTTCGGTGCGGTCATTTCGGGCCCCTATGCGACGCCTGAAGGTGGTTCTGCGCCTTCATCCAGTTCTCGATCCGGAGCTGCTCCTCGCGCCCCTCGCGGACCGCCTTCGTCCACTCGGCACGGCGGGCCTTGTCGCTGCGGTACGACGAGGGCATCGAGCCGTACGGCACCACCGGCACGTCACCGCGCGCCTGGCGGGCCTCCAGCATCTTGCGGCCGTTCGGGCCCAGCGGCTCGTGCATGATCTTCTCGCGCAGCTTGAGCACCGCGTCGATGAGCATCTCCGGCCGGGGCGGGCAGCCGGGGAGGTACATGTCGACCGGGACGACGTGGTCGACGCCCTGCACGATGGCGTAGTTGTTGAACATGCCGCCGCTGCTGGCGCAGACGCCCATCGAGATGACCCAGCGGGGCTCGGCCATCTGGTCGTAGATCTGGCGCAGGACCGGTGCCATCTTCTGGCTCACCCGGCCGGCCACGATCATCAGGTCCGCCTGGCGGGGCGAGGCGCGGAAGACCTCCATGCCCCAGCGGCCCATGTCGTAGTGCGGGCCGCCCGCCGCCATCATCTCGATGGCGCAGCAGGCCAGACCGAACGTGGCGCCCCAGACCGAGGTCTTCCGCGTCCAGTTGACCAGCTTCTCGACGCTGGTGAGCAGGACGCCGGAGGGGAGCTTCTCCTCGATGCCCATCTGCTACCTCCTCAGTCCCAGTCCAGGCCGCCGCGACGCCACACGTAGGCGTACGCGACGAAGACCGCGACGATGAACAGGACCATCTCCACGAAGCCGAAGATCGGCAGGGCGTCGAAGGAGACCGCCCAGGGGTAGAGGAAGATGATCTCGATGTCGAAGACGATGAAGAGCATCGCCGTCAGGTAGAACTTGATCGGGAACCGGCCGCCGCCGACCGGCTGCGGGCTCGGCTCGATGCCACACTCGTACGCCTCGAGCTTGGCCTTGTTCAGACGCCGCGGGCCGGCGAGTCGGGCAGCGGCCACGGAGAACAGCGCGAACGCCGCAGCGAGGGCGAACAGCCCGATGATGGGTGCGTAAGGAGAGAGCGTCATCGTTGTCCCCTGCTCGTCCTTCCCTGACCTCGGTGGTTGGCCAAAATCACACTATTCACGTCCCTGAGACCTCGGTCGTCGGGGGGTCGATCTCTGTCCGGCTCGTGGTCGGTCGTCTCCTACACGGCCGGGGCCGCCTTCGTCATCGCGTTGATGACCCGGTCCATCGCGTCCCCGCCGCGCGGGTCGGTCAGGTTGGCCAGCAGCTTGAGCACGAAGCGCATGAGCATCGGGTGCGGCATGCCGTGTTTGGTCGCCATCCGCATGATCTCGGGGCGGCCGATGAGCTTCACGAAGACGCCGCCGAGCCGGTAGTAGCCGCCGAAGCGGGCCTTCAGCTCCTGCGGGTACGCCATCAGTGCCCGCTCCCGCTCCGCGCCGGCCGGGCGGGCCAGGGCCTGCACCAGGACCTCCGCAGCCATCTCGCCCGACTCCATCGCGTACGCGATGCCCTCGCCGTTGAACGGGTTGACCATGCCACCGGAGTCGCCGACCAGCAGCACACCGCGGGTGTAGTGCGGAACCCGGTTGAAGCCCATCGGCAGTGCGGCGCCGAGAATCGGGCCCTCCGCGTTGGCCTCGTCGGTCATCCCCCAGTCCTCGGGGGTGTTCGCGAGCCAGTCGGTGAGCAGCTTGCGGTAGTTCGTCTTGCCGAACGCCGAGGAGGAGTTGAGGACGCCCAGGCCGACGTTCACCCGGCCGTCGCCGAGGCCGAAGATCCAGCCGTAGCCGGGCAGCAGCGCGTCGCTGCCCTTGGCCCGCAGCTCCAGCCAGGACTCCAGGTAGTCGTCGTCGTGCTTGGCGGGCGAGCGGTAGTAGCGGCGGACGGCCACACCGATCGGGCGGTCCTCCCGCTTGGCCAGCCCGAGGGCGAGCGGGAATCGGCCGGAGACGCCGTCGGCGGCGACCACGAGCGGCGCGTGGAACGTCGCGGGTTCCTTGTCCGGGCCGACCTCGGCCTGCACGCCGATCACCCGGTCGTCGGCGCCGAGCACCGGCCCGAGGACGTTGACGCTGGTCTGGAGCTTCGCCCCGGCGGCGACCGCGCGCTGGGCGAGCAGGTCGTCGAAGTCGAGCCGGGTGCGCACCAGGCCGTAGTTGGGGAAGCTGGCCAGGTCGGGCCAGTCCAGCTCCAGGCGTACTCCGCCGCCGATCACCCGCAGGCCCTTGTTGTGCAGCCAGCCCGCCTCGGGCGAGGTGTCCACGCCCATCCGGATGAGCTGCCGTACGGCCCGGGGCGTGAGCCCGTCACCGCAGACCTTCTCCCGGGGAAACTCCGTCTTCTCCAGCAGCAGCACGCGTACGCCGTGCCGCGCCAGGTGGTACGCCGTGGCCGATCCTCCGGGACCGGCGCCCACGACGATGACGTCGGCGTCGTTCTCCACCGCGGTCATCCGCGCCTCCTCCCGCATGCTCGTGAAATGCTTCACAAGCCGATCCGGTTGGAGTCTATGACCGCCGTTACACCAGTACGCGGTGAGGGGGGCCTAACTTCGCGGAAACGGGCCGGTAGGAGCGCCGAAACCGGTCACGGACGGGCCGGCGAGGCCGGTCCCAGGCCGGCGTCGAGGCGGATCGCCTCGGGCAGGTGGTCGCGCAGCGCGCCACCGGCCGCCCGGTCCAGCGCCGCCAACACCTCGGCGACGACCTGCCGTACGTCGGCGGGATCCGCGCCGGCCAGTTCGCGAAGCTGCGCGATCAGCTCGGCGGCGTCGTCGTCGGTGGCGGCCTGGTCTGGTCCCGTCATGGGGGCGAGCCTACGGGACAAAGTAGACCAGAATCGGATATTCACGAAATGACCAGCGCTTGCTGGCTGGAGGGTCAGTTTCGGACGGCCCGGTGCAGCGCCACGACGCCGCCGGTCAGGTTGCGCCACGCCACCCGGCCCCAGCCGGCCGCGCCGATCCGGGCGGCCAGCGCCGCCTGGTCCGGCCAGGCCCGGATCGACTCCGCCAGGTAGACGTAGGCGTCCGGGTTGCTCGACACCGCGCGGGCGACGGCCGGCAACGACCGCATCAGGTACGACAGGTAGACGGTGCGGAACGCCGGGTTCACCGGCGTGCTGAACTCGCAGACCACCAGCCGCCCGCCCGGCCGGGTCACCCGGGCCAGCTCGGCCAGCGCGGCGTCGGTGTCGTTCACGTTGCGCAGCGCGAAGGAGATGGTCACCGCGTCGAAGCTGGCGTCGGCGAACGGCAACCGCAGCGCGTCCCCGGCCAGCAGCGGCACCGACGGGCGGGTGCGCTTGCCCGCGTACAGCATGCCCAGCGACAGGTCGGCGCCGACCGCGTACGCCCCGGAGTGGGCCAGTTCCTCGGTCGAGACGCCGGTGCCGGCGCCCACGTCGAGCACCCGCTCGCCGGGCCGCAGCCCGAGCGCCGCCCGGGTGGCCCGCCGCCAGGACCGGTCCTGCCCGAAGGAAAGCACGGTGTTGGTCAGGTCGTAGCGGGCCGCGACACCGTCGAACATCGCGGCTACCTCGTGCGGCTGCTTGTCCAGGCTGGCGCGCTGGCCCTGCGGGGTACGGCTCACCCCTCCACTCTGCCAGCCGCGCCGCTCCCGTCCCGCCCCGGGTACGCGAGAGGGCGGGGTGGTCACCCACCCCGCCCTGATCGCGTAACGGTTCGCCGGTCAGTCCTCGGCGCGCTCCTCGCCCGGCGTGACGAGCACCACCTTGCGGCGGCGGGACAGCATCATCAGCGCCGCGCCGGCCGCGAGGACGGCCGCGCCGATTCCGCCGATCAGGCCGACCTGCATACCGGTCACCGGCAGGCCGCCGTCGCCGGTGCCGCCTCCCGTACCGCCACCGGCGGTCGGGGTCGGCACCGCCGTCACGCTGCCGGTCGGGGTCGGCTCGGCGGTCGGCGTCGAGGTCGGGCCGGCGGTCGGCGTCGGGCTCGGCGTCGACTGCGGGCTCTGGTCGACGAAGACGTCGAACTGGGCGGTGTTGTCACCGTCGTCGGCCTCGGAGAACGCGCGGCGCTGCGCCGAGGTGGCGGCCTTCGGCCGCTCCTCCGGCGTGCCGGAGGCCGCCTCCAGCCCGGCGGCCCAGACGAAGCCCGGGCGGAGCACCTTCTCGGTCACGTCCGCGCCGACAGTCACCCGCACGCCCGCGGTGTAGTACTGGCCGGGCTTGAGCACCGCGCCCAGGTCCTCGCAGTACGCGTTGGCGAACCCGCCCAGGTTCTGCTCGACGCAGCCCTCGGGCAGCTCGGCGAAGGTGACGCCGGCCGGCAGCGTGATGCCGTAACTGACGCCGGTGGCGTTCTCGCTGCCGTCGTTGAACACGGCCCAGTCCAGCGGCGCGGTCTGGCCCGGCCGGACCGGGCGCAGGCCCGACTCACCGGCGTCGTCGCCGTCGACCACCACGTCGGCGTACACGTCCTGGACCCACGTGGTGAGGTCGTAACCGGGGTCGGTGACGGTGATGTCGTGGTCGACCGTGTCCAGCACGCCGGTGCCGTTCGCCGCGCTGATCGAGACCGTGAGCGTGCCGGCCGCGCCAGTGCCGCCGGTGGAGAACAGCGGGATGCCGAAGTCCTCAGTGGTCCCGGCGGGCAGGTCGCCCAGCAGGCAGGAGAAGGCGGTGCCGCGGATGTCGCAGCCGGCCGGGACCAGCACACCGACCTTGGCCCTCACGAGGCCCTTCGTCTCGACCGTGACCCGGACGTCCTTCGCGTCCACCGTCCCGACGGTGTTGTTCACCTGGAACTTGAACGGCTTGGCCTTGGCCTTGCTGACGCCGTTGGCGAGCTGGTAGCTGAGCGGGATGAGCTGGAGGTCGGCCTTGTCGGCCGCCTGCGCCGGGCCGGCGAGCGCGCCGAGACCGGCGGTGGAGAGCAGGGCCACGACGCCGGCGCTGGCCAGCGTGGACCGGTAGCGGAAGGTCATTGTTCCCCCGGGGGTAGGGACGTGCCGATCAATGCACGGAACGAAGGGACGGTACCGGAGCGACGCGTCGCCACGCCAGCGTCCGACGGTGGGAATTCCCGTCGGTACCGACAGACGGCAAGGGCGGGATGGTCACCCATCCCGCCCTTGCCGCGGTGCGTTATGTGAACGGCCCTCATGGGCCGATGGAGGACGACGGTCCCCGACGGACGCCGCCAGCGTAATGGCGTCGTCGGCTCACCGGGCCGTGCTCGACCGGGTCGCCGCCGACCTGTTACCTGCCTGCTCGCGGCCCGGATCGGTGGTGTCGCGCGGGCAGGCTAGCCGCCGGTGATCACGCAGGTGAAGACCCCTGACCGAAGCTTCACCGGAAACGGGCGGACCTCCGGCCGCACGACGGACGGTGACCGGCCGAACGGCCGAACCCGCTCAGTTGACCTCGACCAGCGGCAGCGACTTACCGGCCCCGCCGCCGGGCAGGGCGATCGACGAGAAGTGCGAGACCACCCGGTCGTCGCTCGGGTCGTCGGCGGGCGTGTGGTGCACCGCGAGCCGGTTGTAGAGCGTGTCCCGCTGGGCCGGGATCCGGTCGGCCGACCGGATCATGCCGATCAGCTCGTGCAGGTTGGAGCGGTGCCGGGCGCCGGCCGAGGAGATGACGTTCTCCTCCAGCATGATCGAGCCGAGGTCGTCCACGCCCATGTGCAACGCGAGCTGCCCGACGTCCTTGCCGGTCGTCAGCCAGGACGCCTGCAGGTGCGGCACCGTCTCGAAGAACAGACGGGCCACCGCGACCAGGCGTAGGTATTCCAGCGTGGTCGCCTGGGTGCGGCCCTTCAGGTGGTTGTTCTCCGGCTGGTACGTCCACGGGATGAAGGCCCGGAAACCGCCGGTGCGGTCCTGCACGTCACGAATCATCCGCAGGTGCTCGATGCGCTCGGCGTTCGTCTCGCCGGTGCCCATCATCATGGTGGCCGTCGACTCCAGGCCCTGCCGGTGCGCCAGCTCCATGACCTCCAGCCAGCGGGCGCCCGACTCCTTCAGCGGCGCGATCGCCTTGCGCGGCCGGTCCGGCAGCATCTCGGCCCCGGCACCCGCGATCGAGTCCAGGCCGGCGGCCTTGATCCGGGCGATGGCCTCGTCCAGGCTCACGCCGGAGACCTTCGCCATGTGCAGGATCTCGCTCGGGCCGATCGAGTGGATCGCGAGCTGCGGGTACGCCTTCTTGACCGAGGAGAACAGCTCCTCGTAGTACTCGACGCCGTAGTCCGGGTGGTGCCCGCCCTGGAGCATGACCTGGGTGGCGCCCAGCTCGACCGCCTCGCCGCAGCGGCGCAGGATCTCCTCGGTCGGGTGGGTCCAGCCCTCCTTGTGCTTGGGGGCCCGGTAGAACGCGCAGAACTTGCACGCCGTCACGCAGACGTTCGTGTAGTTGATGTTGCGGTCGATCAGGTACGTGACGATGTTGTCCGGGTAGCGGCGCCGCCGTACCGCGTCGGCCGCCTCGCCCAGCGCGTGGAAGGGCGCGTCGGTGTAGAGCAGCAGCGCCTCCTCGGGCGTGATCCGCCCGCCGTCCGCGCCGCGTTGCAGGATGTCGTCGATCTCCCGGTTCGCCGTCACATCCCCGAGCGTACGTCGCGGGCCCGACGGCGGGAAACGCCACTCCTCACCTGGTGACGAGAGACCCACCCGGTCAGGGCATGCCCGGGCTGGCCACCGGCAGCCCGATCGCCCTGGCCGCCTCCAGCAGCCGCTTGTCGTACGTGACGAACGCGACGAACTCGGCCGCCGCCTGCCGGGCCAGCACCTCGGCGGTCGCGAGATGGACGGCGTCCAGGCTGCGCAGCATCGGCTCCGGATACGCGCCCGCTGTCGCCCGGACCGTGGCGTCGATCTCGACCCGGTAGAGACGTCCCAGCACCGAGGGGACACCCACCAGCGCCTGTGGAGCGGCACGACGCAACGCCCGTGGCACCTCCACCTCGACGAGAGCCGACGACACCAGGGCGGTGCCGGCGCGCTCGTTCAGCCAGCCGAGCAGATCCGGTGTCTCCGCCTCCCGCCGCAGCATCTTGATGACCGCCGCCGAGTCGAGGTAGATCACCAGCGCTCCTCGTCGCGCGCCTCTACCAGCGCGGCTGCGGCGTCCACCGTGGGATCCCCGAGCACCGGCGGCATCGGGACCGGGCCGATCGTGGTCGGGGCCGTAGCCCGGCCCTCGGCCACCAACCGGCCGAGAAGCGCGTCGCCGGCCAGCACCGGGACGAGACGGGCGATCGGCTCACCCCGATCGGTCACCTCGACCGTCTCACCGGCGCGCACCCGCGCCAGCACCCGGCTGGTGTGCTGGTTCAGCTCCCGGACGGCGATCTGCTCCATGAGCCAAGTGTAGGACGCAACGTTCTACGTGTCACGGATGGTGGTCGACCCGAAACGCCACTCCGGAAAGCGGAGCGCTGGCGTCGCCCACCTACGCTCTCGGCGTGTCAGTCGTATCCACTCCCGTACGCGTGGCCGGTGCCCGCTCCGCCCTCTGGTCCCTCACCATGACCGCCGTCCTTGTCGGCTTCGGCCTCGCCGTGATCGCGGTGAACACGCTCGTCGGCTACCTGACGGTAGGG
This sequence comes from Micromonospora sp. WMMA1947, assembly GCF_027497355.1. Taxonomy (NCBI): domain Bacteria; kingdom Bacillati; phylum Actinomycetota; class Actinomycetes; order Micromonosporales; family Micromonosporaceae; genus Micromonospora; species Micromonospora sp. WMMA1947. The sequence continues at coordinate 1,622,915 of NZ_CP114909.1, forward strand.
CTGTCCCAGGCCGTGCCGATCTGCCTCGGCCTGGTGGGTTGCTTCGCCTTCACCGTCGCCCTGCGCCTGCTGCACCGGGCCTGGTGGCTGGCCGTCCTGTCGGTGGTGCCTTCCCTCTTCGTGCTGGTGGGAAGCGTGCAGCTCGCCCCCGAGGCGGTGCTGCGGGATCGGGGCGTCGCCCAGCAGGTCACCATCACCGACGTGCAGACGGCCGGCAAGCGGCACGAGTTCGCGCTCCGCGGCGACTCCGGTCCGCTCGACGAGCCACTCGTCTACTCGGGCAGCGCTCCCGGCTACCGGGTCGGCCAGCGGCTGACCGTGCTCGCCGACCCGCAGGGGCAGGTGGAGCTGGCCGACGCCGAGAAGGTCGACGTCGCCGGCAAGCGGAGCATGCTCGTGCTCGGCGCGGCCGGCTGGACGCTGTTCGCGCTCCTGGCCGGATGGCGCGGCCACGTCCGCCGGGCCCGGGGGCGTGAAGCGTCGGCGCCGCTGCCGCTGCCGTTCTGACCGACGGGCACCGGCCACCTCACGCGTCGTAGTCGACTGTCAGCTCGCCGGTGACCGGGCTGGACTGGCAGGTCAGCACGTAACCGGCGGCCACCTCGTCCGGCTCCAGCGCATAGTTGCGCGCCATCGTCACCTCGCCGACCGTCACCTTGGCCCGGCAGGTCGAGCACACGCCGCCCTTGCACGCGTACGGCAACTCGCCGCGCACCCGCAGGGCCGCGTCCAGCACCCGCTCGTCCCGGCCCATCGTGAAGCTCGACGAACGGCCGTCCAGCAGGATCGTCACCTCGGTGCCCGCCTCGGGCCGGTCGGTCTCCCGCCGGACCGGCTCCGGCGGGGCGTCGACGTGGAACAGCTCGGTGTGCACCGCCGCGTCCGGCACGCCACGACCCGCGAGCACCGCCTTGGCGTCCACCACCATGCCGTACGGGCCGCAGAGGAACCACTCCTCGATCTCGTCACCGGGCACGACGGTGTCGAGCAGCCGGGTCAGCCGGTCGGCGTCGATCCGCCCGGACAGCAGCGCCGACTCCCCCATCTCGCGGGACAGCACGTGCACCAGGTGCAGCCGGGTCGGGTAGCGGTCCTTCAGGTCGGCCAGCTCCTCGGCGAACATCACCGAGTTCGCCGTGCGGTTGCCGTACACGAGCGTGAACGTGCTGTGCGGCTCGGTCGCCAGCGCGGTCGCGGCCAGCCCGAGGACCGGGGTGATGCCGGAACCGGCGACCACCGCGCCGTACCGGCGGGCCCGGTCCGGGGTGAACGCGGAGGTGAAGTGGCCCAGCGGCGGCAGCACCTCGACGGTGTCGCCGCCACGCAGCGCACCGCAGGCGTACGCGGAGAACGCCCCGCCCGGAACCTCACGCACCCCGACCCGCAGCCGGCCGTGCCGGGCCAGCTCGTCGGGGGTGGAGCAGATCGAGTACGACCGCCGGACCTCCTCGCCGTCGCCGCCGGCCGGGCGGCGGACGGTGAGGTGCTGCCCGGCGGAGAACGCGAATGTGTCGCGCAGCTCCTCCGGTACCGCGAACGTGATCGACACCGAGTCGTCGGTGAGCCGGTCCACGGCGGCGACGGGCAGCGGGTGGAAGACCGGCCGGCGGCGAACCGGCCGCGTGATGGTGACAGTCACAGCGCCTTCAGGTGGTCGAAGGGTTCGGAACAGGAGCGGCAGCGCCACAGCGCCTTGCACGCGGTCGAGCCGAAACGGCTGATCTGCGTGGTCTCCGGCGACCCGCAGCGCGGGCAGCGGACGGCCAGCGTCAACGGCACCACCGTGTCGTCGCCGCGCGGCGCGGGCGGGGCGATGCCGGCGGCGGCGAGCTTGGCCCGGCCGGTGTCGGAGATCCAGTCGGTGCTCCACGCCGGGTGGTAGACGGTACGGACCTCGGCGTCCGGATGCCCGGCGGCGGCCAGCGCCCGGCGGATGTCCTCCCGGATCACGTCCATGGCCGGGCAGCCGGTGTAGGTGGGGGTGATGGTGACGACGACCCGGCCGGTGTCCGGTTCCTCGTCGACCGCGCGCAGGATGCCCAACTCGTCGATGGTGATGACCCGGATCTCCGGGTCCACCACCGCCGCCGCGGCGTCCCTCGCGCTTGTCACCAGCGCGCTCCGGGGTGGGCGCGGTGCAGCACCTGCATCTCGGCGAGCAGATAGGAGAGGTGCTCGGTGTGCAGGCCGTCCCGGCCGCCACCGGGCGTCCAGCCCGTCTCCGGGCGGGTCAGCGTCGCCTCGTCCAGCACCACGGACACGGTGGCGTCGAAGTCGGCCCAAAGGGTGGACGGGTCGACCGGCGCCGCCGGGTCCGGGGTGAACAGCTCGTGGACGTACGGCCACACCTCGTCGACCGCGTCCTGCATGCGCCGGTGCGACTCCTCGGTGCCGTCGCCGAGCCGCTTCACCCACAGCGCGGCGTGGTCCAGGTGGTACGCCGACTCCTTGCGCGCCTTCGCGCCGACCGCCGCCAGCCGTTCGTCACCGCAGCCGGCCAGCGCCGTGTAGAGCGGCACCTGGTACGCGGCCAGGAAGAACAGCTTCGCCATGGTCACGCCGAAGTCACCGTTGGGCAGCTCGACCAGCAGGCAGTTGCGGAACTCGCGGTCGTCGCGCAGGTAGGCCAGGTCGTCCTCGTCGCGGCCCGCGCCCTCCAGCTCGCCCGCGTACGTGAGCAGCAGGCGCGCCGCGCCGAGCTGGTCGAGGGCGATGTTGGCGAGCGCGATGTCCTCCTCCATCTCGGGAGCGCGGGAGGTCCACTCACCGAGGCGCTGCGCCGCGATCAGCGCGTCGTCGCCGATGGCGAGCGTGAAGTCGAACAAGCTCATAGATGCGCAGCCCCTTCGGGGACCTCGTAGAAGGTGGGGTGCCGGTAGACCTTGTCGGCGGCCGGATCGAAGAACGCGTCCTTCTCGTCCGGGCTGGACGCGGTGATCGCGCTCGCCGGCACCACCCAGATGGAGACGCCCTCCTGGCGGCGGGTGTAGAGATCCCGGGCGTTGCGCAGGGCCAGCTCGGCGTCGGGGGCGTGCAGGCTGCCGACGTGGGTGTGCGACAGGCCACGGCGGGCCCGCACGAAGACCTCCCACAGGGGAGAGGACGAGCCGCTCATGCCGGATTGACCGGGCATGCCCTCACGGCCCTCGCTCCGCTCGGTGCGTTCGCTCATGCCGTGCTGGCTGGGCATGCCCTCACGGCCCTCGCTTCGCTCGGTGCGTTCGCTCATGCCGGCACCGGCTCCTTTCGCTCTGCCCGCTTCGCGGCGTACGCCGCGGCGGCCTCCCGTACCCACGCGCCGTCGGCGTGCGCCTTACGCCGGTGCGCCATGCGCTCCCTGTTGCACGGCCCGTCGCCCTTGATCACCCGCATCAGCTCGTCGTAGTCGGGCTGGGTGTAGTCGTACGCCTGCCGCTCGTCGTTCCAGCGCAGGTCGGGGTCGGGAAGGGTCAGGCCGAGCACCTCCGCCTGGCCGACGCACATGTCGACGAAGCGCTGACGCAGCTCGTCGTTGGAGAAGCGCTTGATCTTCCAGGCCATGGACTGGGCGCTGTGCGTCGAGTCGCCGTCCGGCGGGCCGAACATGGCCAGTGACGGATACCACCAGCGGTCCACCGCGTCCTGGGCCATCGCCTTCTGCGCTTCGGTGCCGTGCGCCAGCGTGTGCAGGATCTCGTAGCCCTGCCGCTGGTGGAACGATTCCTCCTTGCAGACCCGGATCATGGCCCGGGCGTACGGGCCGTAGGAGCAGCGGCACAGCGGCACCTGGTTGACGATCGCCGCGCCGTCCACGAGCCAGCCGATCGCGCCCACGTCGGCCCAGGTCAGCGTCGGATAGTTGAAGATCGAGCTGTACTTCTGCCGCCCCTCGAGCAGCAGCTCCACCAGCTCGTCGCGGCTGATGCCGAGCGTCTCGGCGGCCGCGTAGAGGTAGAGGCCGTGACCGGCCTCGTCCTGCACCTTGGCGAGCAGGATCGCCTTGCGCTTGAGCGACGGCGCCCGGCTGATCCAGTTGCCCTCCGGCTGCATGCCGATGATCTCGGAGTGGGCGTGCTGCGCGATCTGCCGGATCAGCGTCCTGCGGTACGCCTCGGGCATCCAGTCGCGGGGTTCGATCTTCTGGTCCGCGCTGATGACGTCGGCGAAGTACGCCTCGACGTCCTCGTCCGGGGCCGCACCGCCGCGCCGGGCCCGCGCCGCCGCCTCGCGCAGCGCCGCTTCCGCCGCCTCCACCTCGCCGAGCAGGCCGCCGCCCGGAGCGTCCTCCGGCGGGGCGAAGTCGTTGCCATACATGCAGCCAGTGTTACAGCTCGCCACGAATGACACCAGAGGGTGTAACAGGTTTCGAGGGACACCTCGCGTCACCGGGCATGTGCATGCCGACATCGGCCCTGGTAGCTGTGATGTCGATCACTCACAGTGGGTGAAATCCCCCAAGGATGGCAAAGCGGCTCAATATCCCGCTCACCCGGCAAACTCACGGGTGTCGAGACCTGGCATCGAGGCTGTCCGGAAGTAGACTTCCGACCGGCAAACCGTTCGGCTTCATGATCGTCACCGTTCAGGCCATCGTCCCCCGGCCTAGTGGCGACCGGGCCGAACCCATGCGGAAGCGCCGGTCCCCCCGGCCAGACATCTGGAGCTCACCACTCATGCGACCTCGCGTGACCATGGTGCTCGCCATCGTGGCGGTCCTCATCGGCGGCGTCATGCTGGTGCCGGCCGCGTACGCGAAGTTCTCCACCGGAGACGGCGTCGGCGGTTTCGGCGGCGGCGAGCAGGTCCCGGCGCCGGCACCGACCGCGCCGGCGGCCCCGACGCTCGCCGACGCCCCGGTGTCGGTGAACTTCAAGGGCGAGTTCTTCTCCTGGGCCCTGATGGACCGCGAGACCGGCACCGTCACCGGCGCCGAGAACATGAACCAGACCAGCTCCACGGAGTCGATGCTCAAGGCCTGGATCGTCGCGGACTACCTCCGCCAGCTCGGCGACAGGCAGCCGAGCGCCGGTCTGAAGAAGGCGGCGATCCTCGCGATCCGGGACAGCGACGACGACGGCGCGAACGCGGTCTACCGGGCGGCGGGAGGTTCCTACCGGCCGCAGCCGGGCGGGCGGCCCGACCCGGTCATCGCGCGGGCCATCCAGATCTGCGGTCTGACCGACACCAGGCCCGGCAACGTGCCCGACTACAAGGGCTGGTGGAGCTTCACCGAGATGTCCCCCCGGGACGCGGTCCGCCTCGGCGACTGCATCGCCGACGGTCGCGCCGCCGGCCCCAAGTGGACCAAGTGGCTGCTCAGCGAGATGACCAAGGTGGCCGGCAGCGTCAGCAAGCAGGGCACCCGGTCCGGCGGCGGCCGGTGGGGCATCATCGACGGCCTTCCGGCGACGATCAAGTCGCAGGGCCCGGTGCACATGAAGAACGGCTGGACCCAGCTCGCCTACGACGGCAACTGGCACGTCAGCTGCCTGGCGTTCACCGACAAGTGGAGTCTCGCCGTGATGATGCGGTACCCGGGCCGCGCCGGCCTGCCGTACGGTGCGAAGATGTGCGCCACAGTCGCCACCCAGCTCGTGACGCCGCAGCCCGGCGCCGCGCTCAAGGTGCCGCAGCAGCCGGTCGGGAAGCTCTGATGGCCGGTGCCCGGCGTCGGCCCGGCAGCTATCGGCGGCCGCTGGCGTTCAGCGTCCTGGCTGCGGTCCTCGTCGGCCTTCTCGGCCTCTCCCTGCGCGTGATCCCCGGTTCGCCGCTGGAGGCGACCGCGAACTCGCGTCCCGAGCCGACGAGCGAGCGGTCCGCCCGGCAGCCCGTCGACCGCAACGCGACCCGCGTCGCCCCCTCACCGTCGATCGCCCCGCTGCCGTTCCAGGCGAAGAACCTGGACAGCCTGAAGATCAAGGGCTGGTACGCCTGGTCCGTGCTGGACAAGCGCACCGGAAAGATCATCGGCTCGGCGAACATGGGCGAGACGAGCACCACCGCGTCCCTGATCAAGTCCTGGGTGGTCGCCGACTACCTGCGCCTGAGCGCCGCGGACGGCAAGACGCCGAGCGACGCGAAGCTGGCCGACGCCACGAAGATCATCCGGGACAGCGACAACACCCGGGCCCAGGAGTTCTACAAGAACGTCGGCGGCTCGGACTCGATCGAGCGGCTGATCTCGATCTGCAAGCTGACCGACAGCGAGGTCGCCGATGACGGCGGCTGGAGCCGCACCGAGCTGTCCCCTCGGGACACCGCCCGCCTCGGGCTCTGCATCGACGACGGGCGGGCCGCCGGGCCGAAGTGGACCAAGTGGCTGCTCAACGAAATGCGCCAGGTCCGCGCTCCCGGCGACTTCGGCATCCGCAAGGCGTTCCCGGCGGCCCAGCAGAAGAAGATCGCCATCAAGAACGGGTGGATCGACCGGGACAAGGAAGAGGAGTACCACGTCAACTGCCTGGCCATCGGCGACACCTGGACGATGGGCGTGATGCTGCGCACCCCGTTCGGCGTCGAGGGCGGCTGGGAGTACGGCATGGACGCCTGCGAACGGATCACCAAGGCGCTGCTGCGCCCGGCGACCTGACCCGGGCACGCCCGGCCTGACTCCGCGCGGCCCGCGCGGTCAGCCCTCGCTCGCCCGCGCGGTCAGCCCTGGAAGAACTCCGGTCCGCCGGCCGGCAGCGCCGGCACCTCCCCGTACGCGGCCGCCCGGCGGGCGAACTCGCGCAGCCCGGCCACCTGCCGCTCCCCCAGCGAGAAGTCCAGCGCCCGGAAGTACGTGGCGAGCGTCGCCGCGTCGAACGTCTCCCAGCGGGCCGCCGCCTCCGCCACCTGGTCCAGCTCGGCCAGGCACAGGTCGCGCGAGCGCAGGAACGCCTCGTGCACCTCCTTGACCAGCCCCGGGTGGGCAGCCGCGAACTCGCGGCGTACCGCCCAGACGGCGAACACCATCGGCAGGCCGGTCCAGTCGTGCCACGCCTGCCCCAGGTCGGTCACCTCGAGACCCTTGGCCGGCGCCTCGTAGAGCGCGCGCAGCGCCACGTCGCCGATGAGCACTCCGGCGTCGGCCTCCAGCAGCATCTGAGTCAGGTCCGGCGGGCAGCGGAAGTACTCCGGGCGCACCCCGTGCCGCTCGGCGAGCAGCAGCTGGGCCAGCAGCACCCCGGTACGCGACGTGGAGCCGAGCGCCACCCGGGCGCCGTCCAGCTCGCCCAGCGGGCGGGTGGACACCACGTTCACCGAGAGGACCGGCCCGTCGCTGCCTACTGCCAGGTCGGGCAGGAGCAGCAGGTCGTCGGCGTGCTTGAGGAACTCCACGAGCGTGATCGGGCCAATGTCCAGGTCACCGGCGACCAGATCGGCGCTCAGCCGGTCCGGCGAGTCCTTGTGCAGGTCGACGTCGATGAGCGCGCCGGACCGCATCAGCCCCCAGTAGATGGGCAGGCAGTTCAGGAACTGGATGTGCCCCACCCGGGGGCGGGCGATGCGATCGGCCATGACCCGACCGTATCGCCGTGGCTTCCGCCGCGCCGCCGGGGGAGCCGATGAAGTGGCGAACCCCGCTCCCGCCGGGAAGGAAGGGCCCCTTGTTAACGCCTCCGGTAGAGGAAGGGGCCCTTATTAACACCGGCGATCAGAACACCGGCGATCAGACCGGCTCCGGCGCCACGGCGGCAGGCGTGGCCGTACGGGCGGCGGCGCGCTCGGCGCGTACCGCGCGGCGGACCGGCCAGGCCAGCGCCACCACCACGAGCAGGCCGGCCACGCCGCATCCGGCGACGAGCGTGCGCGGGCCGGCAACCTCCAGCAGCAGGCCACCGACCAGGTATCCGCCCATCGCGGCGCCCTGGGCGGCCGCCCCGAAGGCGGCGAACGCGCGGCCCCGGGCCGCCTCCGGCACCCGGCGTGCCAGCAGCAGGTTGTTGAAGACGTTGTCGCCGCCGTTGCCCACGCCGCCCAGCAGCCAGATGGGCGCGAGCAGCCAGGCCGAGGGCACCGCCGCCGAGACCAGCACCGCCAGACCGCAGCCGCCGAGGAGCAGCAGCCCGGCGCCGAGCAGCGCGCCGTCGTCGGCGAGCCGGCGGGCGACGCGGGCGAACAGCCACGCGCCGAGCACGATGCCGAGCGTCCAGGAGCCGGTGACCAGGCCGTACACGGTCGCGCTGCTGCCGAGCGTCTCCCGGATGAAGAAGACCTCGATCACGTTCACCGCGCCGACCGCGCCGATCACCGCGGCCACGCTGCCGACCATCACCGTCAGCAGCGGGTCGCGGCGCAGCCGCCACGGGGGTGCGACCACGGCGGCGGTCCCGGCCGTCGCCCGGCGGCCTCCCCTGCGGGTACGGACGAGCAGCCCGGCCGCCACCAGCGAGAGATAGCTGAGGGCGCCGAGGAGCAGCGGTACGCGGGTGCCGAACTGGCCGACGAGCAGCCCGGCCAGTGCCGGGCCGGCGAGTGCGCCCAGCGTGCCGGCGGTCTGGTTCAGCGCACCGGCACGGGGCAGGTCCTCGGGCAGCACCATGGCCGGCACCAGCGCGGCGATCACCGGCTGGGTGACCGCGAGCCCGGTCGCGAGCAGCGCCACAAGTGCGATCACCAGCACCGGATCCGTGGCGTACGCGAGCGCCACGCATGTCGCGCCCTGGCCGGCCCCGGCGGCGATCAGCAGCACCCGGCTGTCCACCCGGTCGGCGAGGCGGCCGGTCAGCGGGGCGAGCGCCACGAGCGGCAGTGTCGCGGCGAGCAGCAGCCCGGAGACCGCGAGCCCACCGGCCCCGGCGGACTGGAGCGCAAGCGTAAGGGCGCTGGTGACCAGGAAGTTCCCGCAACTGGAGACGCCGCGCGCGGTGGCCGCGAGCCAGACGTCCGGCCAGCGCGACGCGGCAGTTGTGAAGGACATACTTCGAAAGTAATCCTTCACAACTGCCGTGCGCAACCCCGTCAATCGAGCGGCATCGCCCGATACTGCGTCGCCACCGGCCGGGCTCCGGCCGGCGGATCGGTCCGGGTCCGTCGCCGGTACGGCTCCATCAGCGCCTGGATCGCCTGGTTCAGCTCCGTCAACTCCTCGGCGGTCATGAGCAGCACGCTGTCGCTGAACCAGGTCGCCGCGTACCACTCCGGCGGCTCGTCCGGCGCGCGGCGCAGCCACTCCCGGACCCGCTGGGCGTCGCGGACCATGTGCGCCTCGACCAGGGCCGCCTCGGCGGCATGCGCCTCCGGGTCGGCGTCCGGTCCCACCTCGACGTGGTACGACGGATTCACCGCCTGCCAGACCCGCTCCCGGGCGTCACCCCGGCCGGGCGCCTGCCGGACCAGCCCGAACTTCGCCAGCTCGCGCAGGTGGTAGCTGGTCGCGCTCGGCGACAGCCCGGCGATCTCGGCGCACTCGGTCGCCGTCGCACCGCCCTCCAGCGTGCCGAGATGTTCCATGATCGCCATGCGCGCCGGGTGAGCGAGCGCCCGCATCACCTGCGGGTCGCTGATCGTCACCCGGCTCCTGCCGGGAAGCGCCTCGGTCATGCCTCAATGATCCCGCGTCCACAGACGCCGGGATCCAGTGGTGAACCCATCGGATTCAGGCAACCTTGAGCTGCTCGTCGCCGAAGTCGGCGATCAGCTTGAGGGTGCCGCCGAGCGCGCCGATGTAGCGCGCGAGCACCTCCTGGGTCGCCACGTTGCCCGACTCGATCTGCGACACCCGGGCGACCGAGACACCCATTCTCGATGCCACCTGCTCCTGGGTCATCTCCCGCCGCTTGCGCAATTCAGCGAGCCGCCACCCGCGGGCGTGATCGAGCATCGCCCCGACCTCGGCCTCGAACGCACGCGGGCCGCCGGCCGTGTCGATAGCCCGGTCCAGGTTGGTGGTGTCACGCCAGCGCTTGACCCCGCTCATCGGTTCTCCTCCTGCCGTTCCTTGAGGTACGTGTCGTACAGCTGCTCCGCCTCCGGAATGGCTTCGCGATACCACCGTGCCCACTGCCCGGACTTGTCACCGGCGACCAGCAGCACCGCCGAGCGCCATGGATCGAAGACGAACAGAACCCTGATCTCGGTCCGCCCCGCCGACGGGGGCCGCAGCTCCTTGAGATTGCTCAGACGCGATGCGGTGATGCTGTCGACGAGAGGCCGCCCTTCGGCCGGCCCGTTGCGTTCGAGCACCAGGATGGCCTGGTTGACGAGGCGGTGGGATTCGCGGTCGCGAACGTAGAGCTGGTCGAGGAATTCCTCCACCTGCCCGGTCATCAGGATCTCCCACTCCATCCCCCGCACCTCCGGACTTAATAATATTCTTAAGGCGGAGGCGGGTCGAGCGAAACGGCAGCCACCAGGAAATTGGTTGGCGCGACCGGCCGGCGCTCCCGTAGCGTGGAGGGCCGCCCGACGGCCGCGGTGAGCATGCACCGCAGCGGACGTCCCCGCGCCGGGAGCAGGCCAACCGCCCCGGATACGCGAGCGAGCCTCAGTTGAGCCATCGGAGTTCACAGTGCCCGCAACCGACCTTGACGCCACACCCGGCCTCGACGCCGAACTCGCCGCCGAGCGTGCCCACCTCACCGCCTCCCGCGCCGCGCTGACCCGGATGCGGGAACGCGCCGAGTCGCTCTTCGCCACCGGCGACAAGGTGGCCGGCGACTCGTACACCGCCGAGCAGCTCGGCCGGCACATGGCCCGGCGGGTCAAGGAGCTGGCCGACGATCCGACCACCCCGCTGTTCTTCGGCCGCCTGGACTTCGGGGAGGCAGACCCGGACCACGCCGGCCGGGAGTACCACGTCGGGCGGCGGCACGTCACCGACGAGCTGGGCGAGCCGCTGGTGCTGGACTGGCGGGCCCCGGTCTCCCGGTCGTTCTACCGGGCCAGCGCGCGGGACCCGCAGGGTGTCGCGGTACGGCGCCGGTTCGGGTTCAGCGCCGGGACGCTGACCAGCTTCGAGGACGAGCACCTGGACCGGGGTGAGGAACTCGGCACCGCCAGCCGCATCCTCACCGCCGAGATCGAGCGCCCCCGTGTCGGCCCGATGCGGGACATCGTCGCCACCATCCAGCCCGAGCAGGACGAGCTGGTCCGGGCCGACCTGGCCGACTCGATCTGCGTCCAGGGCGCTCCCGGCACCGGGAAGACGGCGGTCGGGCTGCACCGCGCCGCGTACCTGCTCTATCTGCACCGGGAACGGCTGCGCCGCTCGGGTGTGCTGATCGTCGGGCCGAACCGGGCGTTCCTGTCGTACATCGCGGCGGTGCTGCCGGCGCTCGGTGAGGTCGAGGTCGAGCAGGCCACGGTGGAGGACCTGGTCGCGCGGGTACCGGTCCGCGCGGTCGACGACCCGGCCGCCGCCGCGCTCAAGCACGACGTCCGGATGGCCGAGGTGCTGCGCCGGGCGGTCGACGCCCACATCGGTACGCCCACCGAGCCGATCATGGTGTCGGACGGCTCGTACCGGTGGCGGATCGGGCTCGACCCGCTGCACCGGCTGGTCACCGAGACCCGCCGGGAAGGTCTGCCCTACGCCACCGGCCGGGAACGGGTCCGGGCGCGGGTGGTGGGGCTGCTGCAACGCCAGGCCGAGGCCCGCCGGGCGGAGTCACCGAGCGACGCCTGGCTGCGCCGGATGAGCCGGATCAAGCCGGTCACCGACCTGCTCGACGCGGTCTGGCCGGCGCTCACCGCGGACGGGCTGCTGCACCGGCTGCGCACCGACGCCGACGCGCTCGCCGCCGCCGCGGACGGCCTACTCACGCCCGAGGAGCAGGAGCTGTTCCGGTCCGGCAAGGTCGCGCGCACCGCGAAGGCGACCCGGTGGACCGCCGCCGACGCGGTGCTCATCGACGAGGTGGCCGGGCTGCTGGAACGGCCCGCCGGCTTCGGGCACGTGGTGGTCGACGAGGCGCAGGACCTGTCCCCGATGCAGTGCCGGGCCATCGCCCGGCGCAGTGAGCACGGCTCGATCACGCTGCTCGGCGACCTGGCGCAGGGCACCGCGCCGTGGGCGGCCACCGACTGGCGGGAGTCCCTGGCCCACCTGGGCAAGCCGGACGCCGCCGTGGTGCCGCTGAGTGTGGGCTTCCGGGTTCCGGCCGCCGTGGTGGCGTTCGCGAACCGGCTGCTGCCGGCGCTCGCCGTCGACGTACCCCCGGCCCGCTCGCTTCGCCACGACGGCGCGCTGGATGTGCGTACCGCCAAGGACCTGACGGCCGCGACGGTGGCCGAGGTGCGGGCGGCGCTTGCCCACGACGGCTCGGTCGGTGTGATCGCCGCCGACGACGCGGTGGACCGGCTCCGCGCGGCGCTCGCCGACGCGGGTGTCGAGACCGCGACCGCCGACGACGTCGAGGCCGCGGCGCGCGTCACGGTGGTCCCGGCGACGCTGGTGAAGGGCCTGGAGTACGACCACGTGGTGGTCGTCGAGCCGGCCGCGATCGTGGCCGCCGAGCCGCGCGGGCTGCACCGCCTCTACGTGGTGCTGACCCGGGCGGTCTCCCGCCTGGCCGTGCTGCACCGCGAGCCGCTGCCCGCGCCGCTGGCCGCCTGACGGGAGCGGACCGGCCACCGGTGACACCGGCGGCCCGGTCAGGCGGACAGTGCGGTGGCGACGTCGCGCAGCGGGCGGCCGGACTCGGCGATCGGCACGGTGAACGACAGCCAGGAGCCGTCGGTGAAGTCGATCCGCAGCCGCTTCGGGTTGAGCCGGTGCCACCCCACCCGCGCGGAGGCGATCTCCGCGCGCGCGGCCGACCAGGCCACTGCGGTCTCGGCCAACGCACGTTCCTCGGCCTCGCGCCCGGCCAGCAGCTTCACCCCGCCGGTACGGCAGACGACCAGCCGCCGGTCGGTGACCGCGAGCAGCGTCTCCCGGACCTGCAGGTCGGGCCGGGGCGGACGGAGCGCGCGGTGCAGGCGCGAGGCGGCCGAGCCTGGGGCACCGCGCCCGGCGATCCCCCAGCCGATCGCGTCGACGAGGCGGTCCCCACGGTCCCAGGTGGCCAGTGGCAGCAGCACGTTGAGCAGCACCGAGCCGACGGTCCGCCGGCCCGGGTCGGTGGTGGACTCCGGCTCGGGCGGTGGCGCCGGAGCTAGTCCCTGGCCGACGTCGGCCTTGGCGTGGGCCAGGACGCGCTCGCCCGGCTCGACGAGCAGGCCGATCCGGTCGCGGTATCTGGTCTCGTCCATCGGCTCAGTATCGGTCGTGGCCGTAGCCGTCGTCGGCGGGGCGCTCCGCGGCGGGGGCGTTGCCCATCACCTCGCCGACGATCTCGCGTACCCGGGCCGCGGCGGCCTCCTGCGCCCGGTTCGCCGCCGAGGTGATCTCCTCGGCGAGCGTGTACGAGTCGAAGCGCATGGCCCGCGCGTTGATGTCGGTGGAGAGGATCTTGCCGTCGGCGGCGGCCACGACGGTGACCAGGCCGGAGTCGCTCACCCCCTCGGCGCTGCTCTGCTCCAGCTCGGCCATCCGCGCGCCGAGTTCGCGCTGCCACCCGTCCAGGTTGCGGGCGAGCGCCTCGATCCGGTCCAGGGCCGGAAACGTCATTGCTGCCTCTCAGTTCACGATCGAGTCGAACACGTTCTGCACGCCCTTGGTGTACGGGCCGAGGTCGTCGCGGTACGTGCCGTCCGTCAGGTAGTTGCGGTCCTTGCGCCCGTCGGAGACGTCGTGCAGGCCCATTCCGGTGTCGAGCAGGGCGCCGCCGATGCCGGGGATGTTCACCGGGGACGCCTGGTTGATGACGAACTTGCCCGGGAACAGGATGGCGGCGCGCTTGGCCTTGAACACCATCGCCTCCCTGGTGTAGCCGGCCTTGCTGAACGCGCCGTACGCCTTCTTGGCTTTGCGGAGCTCCAGCACCACCTGGCGGTAGCGCATGAGCAGCTCGGCGACCTTCTGGAGCTTGGTGGCGAGCTTCGTGAGGATCTCCGCGAACCGCGCCACGATCTTGACCATGCGGCCGACGGTGGTGGCGAGCCGGGCCAGCACCCGCACCACTGTGGCGGCCAGGCTCACGCCGGCGCTCAGCGCCGCCGCCACCGCGGCGATGATGACCTCGGTCAGGAACCAGAGCAGGAACTCCAGGATCAGCTCGACCAGCAGGTTGAACGCGTCCACCGACGCGTTCGCGGAGTCGACGAGCACCTCCTTGGTGCCGTCCAGCCCCTTGGCCAGATCGTCCATCGCCTCCTCGATGGACTGCATCGAGGCGTGGAACTTCTCCGCCGCGTCGCCGTCCCAGGCGCCGCGCAGCCGCGCCCGGTCGGCGATCTGGTCACCGGCGATCTGCCGGACCGCCTCCCCGGTGGTCAGCGCGAGCTGGGCCGCCCGCATCAGGTCGTCCGGCTCACCGGCGACCAGTTCCAGGAGCTGCTCGAACGGCCACAGCACCGCGTTCGACAGCGGCTTGAACGGGTCGGGCGTGCCCGACACGATCTGCTCGAAGTAGGTCTTGTTGCGCTGGAGCGCCTCGGTGCTCATCCCCGCTCCCTCAGCCGCCCGCGGTGAACATGGTGTCGTTCGCCGAGTCCGTGTCGTCGTACGCGGCGGCGGTCTCCATCAGACCGGCGGCGATGGTCAGCATGGTCTCGGCGCCGTCCGCCAGCCCCTCCAGGCACGCCTCGAACTGCTGCTCGTACGCGGCGGCAAGGCTGAACGACGCGGGCATCACGCCGAAGGAGTGCCGGGCCACGTGGCCGTCGCGGAAAGTCCGCTCCAGCTCACGGAACCGGGAGGACCGGTCCCGGGAGGCGAGGGCGAACGCCCTCAGCGCCTCCGGCTGGACGTCGAGATTCCTGCTCGGACTGGTCACGGACCCTCCCCAGTGTCCGGTTGGAACTTCCACCGTCGTCGACGGCGCCACCAGACTAGGGGATGCGCGCAGCCGGGCAGGGGACACCGCGACTGGCACGGGCACGGTAGACAGGGAAGGCACAGCCCCTCCGCCCGAGGAGAACACCGATGATCCTGGCCCGCGCCGAACAGGTCAGCCGCCGCTACGGCGAGGTGCTGGCGCTGGACCGGGTCGACCTCACCGTCCGGGCCGGCGAGCTGGTCGGCCTGCTCGGGCCGAACGGCGCCGGCAAGAGCACGCTGATCAACCTGCTGGTCGGGCTGCGCCGCCCGACCACCGGCCGGGTCGAGCTGTGCGGCGGCGACCCGCGCGACCCGGCGAGCCGGCGGCAGCTCGGTGTCACCCCGCAGGAGACCGGCCTGCCCGGCACGCTGCGGGTCGGCGAGGTGGTCGACTTCGTCTCCGCGCACTTCCCCGACCCGGTGCCCCGGGGCGAGCTGCTCGACCGGTTCGGCCTCGCCGACCAGGTACGCCGGCAGACCGGTGGTCTCTCCGGCGGCCAGCGCCGCCGGCTGGCCGTGGCGCTGGCGTTCGTCGGCCGTCCCCGGCTGGTGGTGCTCGACGAGCCGACCACCGGCCTCGACGTGGAGGCGCGGCACGCCCTCTGGGACGCGATCCGCGGCTTCCACGCCGACGGCGGCACCGTGCTGCTGAGCAGCCATTACCTGGAGGAGGTGGAGGCGCTCGCGCAGCGGGTGGTGGTGATCGGTCACGGGCGGGTGCTGGCCGACGACTCGGTGGCCGCGATCCGCGGGATCGTCGGCGTACGCCGGGTCAGCCTGGTCGCCGACGACCTGCCGGCGCTGCCGGGCGTGGTCGCCACCGAACGCACCGACGGGCGGGTGCACCTGCTCACCACCGACGCCGACCAGCTCGTCCGCGACCTGGTCACCGCCGGGGTGGCCTTCCGCGACCTGGAGGTCCGGCCCACCTCGCTGGAGGAGGCGTTCCTCGCCATCACGGCCGAAGACCGGCCCGCGCCCACAGCCGCCTAGGAGACCGCCGTGCCGCTCGCCCTCGTCCACGCCCGCTACCAGCTCCTGGAGGTCATCCGGATCCCGGTGGCGGTGGTCGGCAGCGCGTTCTTCCCCGCCGCCGCGATGCTCTTCTTCGTGGTGCCGTTCGCCGGCGACGATCCGACCGGCGCCACCTACGCCACCGCCGCCATGGTGACGTTCGCGGTGATGAGCGCCAACATCTTCCAGTACGGAGTGGGCGTCGCCGAGGACCGCGACCAGCCCTGGAACCCGTACACCCGGACCCTGCCGGCCGGACCGGCGCCGCGGCTGGCCGGGCGGATCCTGGCCGGGCTGGTGCTGACGTACGTGTCGATGATCCCGGTGGTGGTGATCGCGGCGGTCGCCACCGAGGCCCGGGTCGGCGCGGTCCAGTTCCTGCTCGGGCTCGGCGCGGTGGCCGTGATCTCGGTGCCGTTCACGCTGCTCGGCCTGACGATCGGCTACTCGCTGCCGAGCAAGGCGGCGATCGTGGTGGCACAGGTGATCTTCTTCCCGCTCGCGTTCGGCGGTGGCCTGCTCTCCGGGCCGGACGACGCGCCCGGCTTCATCAAGGCCATCGCCCCCTACCTGCCGACCCGGGGCGCCGTGGAACTGCTCTGGGCGGCGGTCACCGACTTCACGCCGGACACCCGGGCGCTGGTGATGCTCGTCGTCTGGGTGCTGGTGCTCGCCGCGGCGGCCGGCTGGGCGTACCGGCGGGACGAGGGACGCCGCTTCAGCTGACCTTTTGTCCGGTTCCGGCCCGGCGGCCGACCGGGCGGTGCCACGATGCCGACAGGGCGGGCGAGCGGAGCCGCCCCCGGCGAGAGGGGTCACCGTGAACGGCGTCGAGCCCGGCACACCCTGCTGGACCGACCTGGCCACGCCCGGTCTGGACGACGCACGACGGTTCTACCCCGAGCTGTTCGGCTGGACCGGGGATATCTCCCCCGAGCCGGACGCGGGCGGCTACACCGTGTTCCGCAAGGGCGGCAAGGCGGTCGCCGGGGCCGGGCCACCCGGTACGCCGGACCAGGTGCCGGTCTGGTCCACGTACGTGGCGACCGACGACGCCGACCTGGTCGCGACCCGGGTTGAGGCAGCCGGCGGGCAGGTGGTCGTCTCCCCGTTCGACGTCGCCCGGCAGGGCCGCATGGCGGTGCTCGCCGACCCGGCCGGCGCGGTGTTCAGCGTCTGGCAGCCGATGGCGATGCGCGGGGCGGAGCTCTACAACGCGCCGGGCGCGATGTGCTGGAACGAGCTGGTCACCCCCGACCCGGACGGCGCGAAGGAGTTCTACGCGCTGGTCTTCGGGTGGCACCCGGAGGAGCGCCCGGTCGGGCCGGTCGCGTACACCGGGTGGCGCTGCGGCGCCCGCATCGTCGCGGGCATGTTGCCCCGGGCCGAGCCGCTGCCGGAGGACCTGCCCGCGTACTGGGCGGTCTACTTCGCGGTGGAGGACGCCGACGCCGCCGCGGCCCGGGCCGCCGAGCTGGGCGGCACCATCCTCGTCCCGCCTCGCGACAACCCGGCCGGCCGCAGCGCCGCCCTGCGAGACCCGTCCGGCGCCCTCTTCTCCATCTCCACCCTCCGCTGACCCCACCCCACCCCACCCCACCCTCGCCCCTCCCCGCCCCGCCCCGCCGATCTTGCACTTACGGCCCGCGCGACGTCACATACGCACCTTTCGCCGGGGCCGAATCTGCAAGATCGAGGGGAGAAACGGGAGCCTCGGAGATCTTGGTACGGGACGGCCCCCACGAGGGCCGATTCGTACCAAGATCTATCCGCCCTCCCGCAAGGCGCAACGCCGACCCGGGGATCGAGACGGCGAACGCCGTGGGGTGGGCAGGAACACCCACCCCGTCGATCTTGCGGTTGTGGCCCTCGTGGCGTGACATTCGCACCTTTTGCCGGGGCCGGAAGTGCAAGATCGACGGTGCGAGAGGGCGAGGGCGGGGGTCAGGTGGGGCGGACGGGGACCACCAAGGGGCCGTGGTCGCCGGGGATCACCCGGATGTGGGCTCGGTAGTGGCGGGCCAGCAGCTCCTCGGTGAGCACGTCCTCGGGCGGGCCGGCGGCTGCCACCCGGCCGTCGGCGAGCAGGACCAGGCGGTCGGCGTACTCGCCGGCGATGGAGAGGTCGTGCATGGTGGCGAGCACGGTCAGGCCGTGCGCGCGGCGGAGCTGGTCGACGAGTTCCAGCACCTCCTGCTGGTGCCCGATGTCGAGCGCGCTCGTCGGCTCGTCCAGCAGCAGCAGGGTGGCGCCCTGGGCCAGCGCGCGGGCCAGGAAGACGCGCTGCCGTTCGCCGCCGGAGAGCGTGGCCAGCTCCCGGTGCGCGAACGGGCCGAGGTCGAGCCGGTCCAGCACCTCGTGCACGGCGGCCAGGTCGGCGGCCGACTCGCGGCCCAGCGCCGGGATGTACGGGGTGCGCCCGAGCAGCGCGTAGTCGAAGACCGACATGCCGGCCGGCACCACCGGGGACTGGGCCACGGTGGCCACCACCCGGGCTCGTTCGCGGCGCCGGAGCGCGGCGATCGGCGTACCGAAGAGTGCGACCTCGCCCGGGCCGGTCAGCAGGCCGCCGACGGCGCGCAACAGGGTCGACTTGCCGGCGCCGTTGGGGCCGATCACGGTGACCCACTCGCCCGCGGCGACGGTCAGGTCGACGCCGGTCAGGATCGGGTTGCCGCCGAGGTCGACCCGCAGGTCGTGGACGCGCACGGCGGGGGCGTTCACATCGCCACCCGGCGGGCGGTACGCAGGACGAGGACGAAGAACGGGCCGCCGAGCAGCGCGGTGACCACGCCGATCGGGATCTCGGCGGGGGCGGCGGCGGTACGGGCGACCACGTCGGTGAGCGCGAGGAACGCGCCGCCGAACAGCATCGACAGCGGCAGGATGATCCGGTGGCTGGAGCCGAAGAGCAGCCGCATGGTGTGCGGCACGATGATGCCGACGAAGCCGATCAGCCCGGACGCGGAGACGGCGGCGGCGGTACCGAGCGACGCGGCGGCGATCAGCAGGTAGCGGGAACGCTGCGGGTGCAGGCCGAGACCGGTGGCCTCGTCGTCGCCGACGGAGAGCACGTCCAGCTCACGCCGGTGCAGCAGCACCACCACGGCGGTGAGCACGAAGTACGGCAGGACCAGCCACACGTCGTGCCATCCGGCGGTGGCCAGCCGCCCGAGCAGCCAGGAGTAGACCTGCTGGATGTTGTCGGAGTGCTGTTGCAGCAGGTACGTCTGCCCGGCGCCGAAGAACGCCGAGACCGCCACCCCGGCCAGGATCAGCGTGGCCGGTGACCGGTCCCGCCCGCCGGCCGCGCCGAGCAGGTACGTCAGCACGACCGCGCCGAGCGAGCCGACGAACGCGGCGAGCGGGATGGTGATCGGCAGCCCGGTCAGCGCCCCGCCGGCTCCGGCGCCGAGCACGATCGCCGTGGTGACGGCGAAGCCGGCGCCGGCCGCCACGCCGAGCAGGTACGGGTCGGCCAGCGGGTTGCGGAAGACGCCCTGGTAGCAGCCGCCGGCCAGGGCGAGGAGCGCGCCGACGAGCAGCCCGAGCACGACCCGGGGCAGCCGCAGCTCGGTGATGATGGCGACTTCCCGCTCGGTGAGCCCGCTGTCGAGGTGCACCCCGGGTAGCAGGTTGAGCAGTTCGGCCGCGACGCTGCCGGGCGGCAGGCTGACCGGGCCGAGCGAGACGCCGGCCACCAGCGCGACGAGCACCGCCACGACTCCGGCGAGCAGCCAACGCTTGCGCAGCCCGGCGGGCCGGATCGGGGCGCCGCCCGCGCCGGGCGCCCCGCGCCGCCCGGGACGGGACAGCGGCCGGATGCCCGGCCGGGACGCCCGAGGCGTTCCGGCCGGGTTCGGGGCGGAGTCCGCCTGTCGAAGGGCCACGGTCAGGCCGGGACCTTGGCGGTGGCGTCGACGATGACCTTCAGCAGGTCGACCACGCGTGGGCCCCAGCGCGAGGCGATGTCGTCGTCCAGTTCCACGATCTGGTTGTTCTTCACGGCGTTGATGCCGGCCCATCCGCTGCGCGCCTTCACCGTGTCGGCGCTCTGCTTGCAGCACTTGGTGTCGGAGAGAAAGACGAAGTCGGGGTTCGCCTTGACGATGACCTCCTGGGAGAGCTGCGGGTAGCCGCCGTTCTTCCCGTCGGCGTCGGACGGGTCGGCGATGTTCTCCAGCCCGGCGAGCGCGTAGATGGTGCCGATGAACGTCTTGCTGGTCGCGGTGTACAGCTCCGGGCCCAGCTCGTGGAAGTAGGTCAGCTTCTCGGTGCGCTTGGGCAGGTCCTTGGTCAACGCGGTGATGTCGTCCTTCATCTTCTGCACCACGGCGTCGGCCTCGGACCGGTGGCCGGTGAGCGTGCCCAGGTCGGTGAGCTGCCGGTACGTGTCGTCGAGCGTGGCCGCGGCGGGGATCTGCAGGACCGGGATCTTCAGCGCGACGAGCTGATCGGCGATCTTGTTGAGGTTGTCCGAGATCACCACGAGGTCGGGGTTGCGAGAGGCGACGGCCTCGGCGTTCGGCTGGTAGCCGGAAAGATCGGTGCGGGGCGCCTCGGCCGGGTAGTTCGACTGGTCGTCGACGGCGGTGACCTGCTTGCCGGCGCCGATGGCGAAGAGCATCTCGGTGGAGGTCGGCGAGAGCGAGACGATCTTCTCGGGCCGCTTCTCCAGCGTCAGCTTGCCGACGGTGGCCGGGAACGCGCCGCCGGAGGCACCGGCGGCGGGGGTGTCGGTCGAGGTCTTCTCGGCGCAGCCGCCGAGGAGCAGCACGCCGGCCGCGAGTGCGGTGGCGAAGAGCCGGGGGGTACGTCTGGACATGAAGCCTCCTGTCGGTCGAGGAGTGTGGTGCTTCGCCGACAGGAGAAAAGGCCCGCCCGCGAGGCGCCCTTCCTCGAGAGCGCGTGTCGCGACCGGGCCGCAGGCGACCTGGCTCGTCCCACGTCCGTCGGCGCCGGCGGAAGGCCGACGCCGCGCGTACGGGGCATCACAGTTGCGGGACAGCGCCGGTTTCGCACCGGCTTCGCTGTGGCACGGTCGGTGCCACGGTAGCGCACGACCAGCGGAGATCGTCCGGACGGTGGGGGTGGGTGGGAACCCCGGCGGGGGTGGAACCGGGGTTCCCACCACGTGGTGAGGTCAGCAGTACTGGCTCTGCTTGCCGATCGCCCGGTACGGGCAGTCGGCGTACTCGGACAGGATCAGCACGGCCTCCCGGTTGCGTGAGGTCTGCGCCGGGATCACCTCGTCCGGCGGGTAGAAGCCGCCACCGGAGGCCGAGCCGGGGTACATCTCGAAGGTGTACGCCCAGATCTTGTGGGTGCCCCACATCCAGTCGATGCTGGTGCCGTCGGCGATGTAGAGGTCACTCGACTGTTCCGGGGTGTAGTTGTTCGTCGCCGCCATCTGCCGTCCGATGGTGGCGAAGGTGTTGTACTGGTCGGTGTTCATCCCGGTCGCGGTGTTGTTGTACGTGTACCCGTACGGCCAGAGCACCAGCTGCGAGTACGTGTGGAAGTCGATGTTCGCCTTGATCTGCTGCACCCCGCCGACGACGCGGCTGTTGACGAAGTTGCGCAGCGCCGCGGTCTCCGGGGCGGAGAAGGCGGACGGGCCCCGGTAGGTGTCCGACGACTTGGTGCCGGACGAGCCGCCGCAGCAGCCCCACTGGTAGCTCCAGTTGCGGTTCAGGTCGGTGCCGATGGCTGTGGAACCGCTGTTGGGCTGCCGGTTCTTGCGCCAGGAGCGGTACGAGCCGGTGGCGATGTCGTACTCGCTGCCGTCCGGGTTGACGGTGGGGACGATCCAGATCTCCCGGGTGTTGACGATGCTTGTGATCCGGGAGTCGCTGCCGTAGTTGTCGGTGAAGAGGTTGAGCAGGTAGATCGCCATCTCGACGGTCAGGTGCTCCCGGGCGTGCTGCTGCGCGTTGAACAGGATCTCCGGCTCGGCCTCGTCGGTGGCGACGTTGTCGGAGATCTTCACCGCCATCAGGTCCCGGCCCTGGTACGACGTGCCGATGCTCAGTTTCCGGGCGATGGTCGGGTGGTCGGCGACCACCTTGTTCACCACGGCGGTCAGCTCGGCGTAGTCGTGGTAGTTCGAGTCGGCGGGCGGGAACGCGTTGGCGGTCATGCCCCCGTCGGCGTGGTTGTGCTCCGGCACGACGTCCTTCTCGAGCCGGAATCCGAGCCGGGTGATCGCGTTGGCCTCGGCCTTTGTCGCCGTGACGTGCAGCACACCGTGCTCGGAGTAGTCGATCGCCGCGCCGGTGGAGGCGACGGCGGTGCGGTCGGCCGCCGTACGCGGTCCGAGCACCCGGTAGGCGACGGTGGACGGCTCGCCGGAGCCTTCCGGTGCGGGTCGCGCGACCGCCGGCGCGGCGGCCGCGGCGGCGATGGTGAGGCCGACGGCGGCGGCGAGCGCCAGCCGGCGGCGGAGCGGAGAGGTGCGGAAGGCCATGGACAACCTCCTGGGGGTACGGGAGAGCTCCCGTTGTCCGCACACTCCACCAGGAGACACATGGTCATATCAATATCTGTCTTTCTCTTTAGCCATCCCGACCTGATCGTCACTTCGGCAATGATTTTCTTGGCTCGAACATCTGGCGAAACTTCCCGCCAAGCGCGACAGTGAACGGCAACGATGCCGTCTCCCTGTGGAGCTGCCATGTTCGGAAGACCTATGCGCGCGGCCGCCCTCGCCGGCCTCACCGCGCTCACCCTCCTCGGCACCAGCGCACCGGTCCAGGCACAAGCCCCGCGACCGGGCGTCACGCACGACGAACAGATCACCTTCCAGGAGTTCTCCCGCTTCCCCGACTGGCGTACCGGCACCCACCAGGGCACCCGCGCCGTACCGGGCCGCCACCCGGCGCTGACCATCGACCGGCCGGCGGGCACCACCGAGTTCACCGACGAACACACCGGCACGACACGCACCTGGGAGTACGCCACCTGGACCTCGCCGGAGCGGCGGATCGGCTTCGACGCCACCGAGATGGTCGCGTCGTGGAACGCCGCCACCCCGGCCGGCACCTGGATCCAGGTCGAGCTGCACGGCACGTACAACACCGGGGCGCAGACCCCGTGGTACGTCATGGGCCGCTGGGCCTCCGGCGACCAGGACATCAAGCGGTCCACGCTGGACGGCCAGGGCGACCCGTGGTCGAGCATCTGGACCGACACGTTCTCGATCGACGACGCCGACGCCGGGGTGCTGCTGCGCTCGTACCAGTTGCGGCTGACGCTCTACCGCGCGCCCGGCCAGGCCGCCGCGCCGCAGGTCCGGATGCTCGGCGCGATGGCGTCGAACGTGCCGGACCGGTTCACCGTCACGCCGAGCCGCGGCGGCATCGCCTGGGGCACCGAGCTGGCCGTGCCGCGCTACTCGCAGAACGTCCACATCGGCGAGTACCCCGAGTACGACGGCGGCGGCGAGGCGTGGTGCTCACCCACCTCGACGGAGATGGTGGTCGAGTACTGGGGCCGCAAGCCCTCGGCCGAGGACACCTCCTGGGTCGACCCCTCCTACCCCGACCCGACCGTCGACCACGCCGCCCGGATGACCTACGACTACGAGTACGAAGGCGCCGGCAACTGGCCGTTCAACACCGCGTACGCGGCGAGCTTCCCCGGCCTGGAGGCGCGGGTCACGCGGCTGCACTCGCTGGACGAGGCGGAGCGGTTCATCAAGGCGGGCATCCCGGTGGTGACCTCGCAGTCGTTCCTGGCCAGCGAGCTGGACGGCGCCAACTACGGCACCTCCGGGCACCTGTTCGTGATCGTCGGCTTCACGGCCGAGGGCGACGTGATCGTCAACGACCCGGCGTCCTCGTCCAACGACGCGGTCCGCAACGTCTACAAGCGGGAGCAGTTCGAGCAGATCTGGCTGCGCACCAAGCGCTACCGGGCCAACGGCACGGTGGCCTCCGGCTCCGGCGGCATCGCCTACCTGATCAAGCCGGCCGACCGGCCGTGGCCGGTCGTTCCCGGCTCGACCAACTGGTGAACGGCCCCGTCAACCGGTGAACGGCTCGACCGGCCGATGAACGACGAGGGCCCGGCGCCATCTGCGGCGCCGGGCCCCTCGTTCGTCCGCTCAGCCGTCGCGGCGTTCGGCGTCCGGCTCGGCCTGGTCCTCACCGGCCAGCGCGGAGCGCAGCCGGTCCTTCTCCACGCGACGCCGCTCCGCCGCCTCCGCCATCTCCCCGGCCATCTGGTCCCGCAGGCCCTTGAGCAGGAAGAACGACAGCGTGGCGGAGAAGATCAGCGCCAGCATCAGCCGCAGGAACATGTTCATGTCGACGAACCAGAGGGCCGCCAGCACGGCGACGAACAGCCCGATCCGGCCCAGCGTGTACTTGAGCGCCGCGCTCATTCCCGCATTCCCACTCTCTTCGTGCCTCAGCCCGTACGCCGGGCCAGCCAGTGCACGCCATGAAACCAGATGACGGCGTAGACAACGGTGAACACCGCCGCGGCCAACGCGCCGGTGACCAACGCGGGCAGCCCGGAGGCCAGGCCCGCGGCCAACAGACCGGCGACGATCCCGAGCCCGAGACCCGCCAGCGCGGCCACCACCCGGGCGGCGCCGAACTCCCAGGCCCGGAACTCGTCCCAGAACAGCCAGAGCGGCAGGATCACCGCGAGCCAGCCGTTCGTGCCCCCGAATCCGCTGTCGCCCACCGTGGCGAACGCGAACTCGAAGACCAGCAGCGCCAGCACCCCGATGACCAGACCGGCCAGGGTCACGCCGAGCAGGTCACCGAGGGTCAGGATGCGCCCCTCGGCGTCGCGCCGGGGAAAGCCGCGCTGCTGTTCCTCGTCGCTCATCGCCAGGTCAGGCCCAGACCTGCTGCGGCTCGGACCGGCGCTCCGCCAGCGACGGCGGCCCGTCGTACTCGCGGACGATCTCGTAGCGGGTGTTCCGCTCGACCGGACGGAAGCCGGCGTCCCAGATCATGTGCAGCAGGTCGTCGCGGTGCATGGTGTTCGGCGTGCCGTACGAGTCGGCGTCGTGGGTGATCTTGTATTCCACGACCGAGCCGTCCAGGTCGTCGACGCCGAAGTTCAGCGAGAGCTGCGCGACCGACAGGCCGTGCATGACCCAGAAGCACTTGACGTGCGGCACGTTGTCGAACAGCAGCCGGGAGACCGCGAACGTCTTGAGCGACTCGGCCGGCGAGGCCATCGTGGTCCGGGCCTGGATCCGGTTACGGATCTTGCCGTCCGCCGAGTCGACGAAGTCGTGCTGGTAGCGCAGCGGGATGAAGACCTGGAAGCCGCCGGTCTCGTCCTGCAGCTCACGCAGCCGCAGCACGTGGTCGACGCGGTGCCGGGGCTCCTCGATGTGGCCGTAGAGCATCGTCGACGGCGTCTTCATGCCCTTCGAGTGGGCCAGCCGGTGGATGCGCGACCAGTCCTCCCAGTGGCAGTTGTGGTCGACGATGTGCTGCCGGATCTCCCAGTCGAAGATCTCCGCGCCGCCGCCGGTGAGCGACTCCAGGCCGGCGTCCATCAGCTCGTCGAGGATCGCGTCGGCGCTGAGCCCGCTGATCTTCTCGAACCACTGCACCTCGGTCGCGGTGAACGCCTTGAGGTTGACGTTCGGCAGCGCGGCCTTCAGCTCGCGCAGCACCTTCGGGTAGTAGCGCCAGGGCAGCGTGGGGTGCAGGCCGTTGACGATGTGCAGCTCGGTGAGCTGCTCGTCCTCCATCTCCTTGGCCTTGCGGACCGCCTCGTCGATGCGCATCGTGTAGGCGTCCTTCTCGCCCGGCTTGCGCTGGAACGAGCAGTACGCGCACGACGCCGAGCAGACGTTCGTCAGGTTCAGGTGACGGTTGACGTTGAACATCACCCGGTCACCGTTGAGCTCCGTACGCCTGTGGTGGGCCAGCCGGCCCAGCCAGGTCAGGTCGTCGCTGTCGTAGAGGGCGATGCCGTCCTCGCGGGTCAGCCGCTCCCCCGCGTACACCTTCGCCTCGAGTTCGCGCTTGAGTCCGGCGTCCATCCGAAAGCCACGTCCTTCCACCTGGGTTCCCGATCGAGCGTACGTCGCGGGTCCGACCGGCCGCCGACGTGGTCACGGCGGTTCACCCGTCGTCACGCTCCGCACATCGACATCGTCGCAACCGTGAGGTAAGACAGGGTGGGGCGGAACACACACCAGGGCCGTCCTGTCCCGACACGCCCCAACCACGCGTGACGGACCCCAGACCGGACGGGGAGCGGTATGGCTCACAGCACCAAGGCCCGACGGCGACGAGGACGGCAGCCGGTGATCTCACCGATCCTGCGCCCGGCGCTCTGGTCCGCCCTGCTGGGGGCGGTCGCGGCCGCGGCGCTCGCCACACCCGCCTGGGCCGACCCGCTGCCCGACGTGGTGCCCGACACCGGCTCCCGGCCCCAGGTAACCGGCCCCCTGCAGCTCCCCGGCGCGTCCGGCTCCGGTCGCGGCGCACCCGGCACCGTTCCCGGCGTACCGGGCACCGTCCCCGGCCTGCCCGGCACCGTCCCCGGTCTGCCCGGTGTCACCGTCCCGGGTCTGCCCGGCGCGGGTGCCACCACCGGCGTGACCAACCCGGCCGACGGCCCGCTGATCGCGCAGATCAACCAGCTCGACGTCCGGGTCACCCAGCTCGGCGAGGCGCTGCTCCGGATCAAGACCGAGCGGGACGCCGCACAGACCGAGCTGACCCAGTCCGCCGCCCGCCTCAAGGAGGCCCAGGACGCGCTCGCCCGCGCCCAGGACAACGCCAAGAGCGCCGCCGCCGACGCGGTCAAGGCCGACGCGGCGCTGCCGCCGGGCGAGTTCGGCGCCAGCCTGCGTGATTTCGCCAACCTCCAGCGAATCACCCGCGGCGACAAGGCCGAGGGCGCCACCACGTCGGTCACCGGCGAACTCCTCCGCGCCACCAGCGCCGAACAGGT
The DNA here is from genome assembly GCF_027497355.1 of Micromonospora sp. WMMA1947. Taxonomy (NCBI): domain Bacteria; kingdom Bacillati; phylum Actinomycetota; class Actinomycetes; order Micromonosporales; family Micromonosporaceae; genus Micromonospora; species Micromonospora sp. WMMA1947. The sequence continues at coordinate 1,649,691 of NZ_CP114909.1, forward strand.
CGCCCGGGAGGCACACGAGTCGGCCCGGCGCCGGGCCACCGAGAAGGGCGCGGAGTACACCCGCGCCGAGGCCGACCTGCGCAAGCAGGAGACCGCGCTCGTCGCGCTGCGCAAGGAGAACGCGGCGAAGCTGCTGGAGATCGAGCGGCTGGCGGACGCCGCCGAGCAGCAGCTCGGCACCTCGTACGTCGACCAGAGCATCGACGGCCTGGTGGCGGACCCGAAGGCGCTCGCCGCCGTGCGCTACGCCCTCGCCCAGCTCGGCGACCCCTACCTGTGGGCCGCGGAGGGCCCGGACCGGTTCGACTGCTCCGGCCTGATGCTCGCCTCCTACCAGGCGGCCGGCTACCGGGGCCTGCCCCGCGTCGCCAAGGACCAGTACTTCGCCACCCGTTCCCGCACCGTCTCGCCGAACGCCCTGCTCCCCGGTGACCTGCTGTTCTTCGCCTCGGGCAGCAGCTGGACCAGCGTCCACCACGTCGCCATGTACATCGGCAACGGCAAGATGGTCGAGGCACCGCGGACCGGTGACGTCGTCAAGATCTCGGTGGTCCGCTGGTCGCGGCTCTACGCGGCGACCCGGGTGATCGGTGCGGTACCCGCCCCGGCCACTCCCGCCCCGCCGCCCACGGTGCCGGCCACGCCGAAGCCGTCGACCACCCCCAAGCCGACGCCCACCACGCCGAAGCCGTCGACCACGCCCAAGCCGACACCGACTACGCCGAAGCCCACCACGCCGACGCCGGATCCGACGACGTCCAGCCCGGCGCCCAGCTCGCCGCCGCCCAGCGAGTCGGCGGAGCCGGAGCCGAGCCAGAGCGCGAGCGCCGAGCCGGACACCAGCAGCGCCGCGCCGAGCAGCAGCAGCGTCGCCCCGAGCACCAGCAGCGCCGCCCCGTCGAACAGCACGTCCGGCAGCGGCTCCGCCAGCCCGAGCAGCAGCGCCGACTGACCCAACCGCCACTCCGGCTGTGCTCCCGGGCCGGAATATGGCACGGTGAGATCCAGGCACTTCCGGTCGACGCCACGGCCGGAGGCGAGCGTGGGTGCGGAGGGGCGAGATGGGCGAGCAGGACGTTCCGGCGGAGAAGGTCCACCCGGGACCGACGCCCGACCCCGCCGACCCGGCCGGCGACGACGACCGCGGTTCGGCCCCGGCGGTAGCCGTGGCGCGGGCACGCGTGTCGGTCGCCGGCGCGGCCGTGCCGCCGCCCTCCGGTGACGAGCAGCCGCTTCCGCAGGCCGGCCCCACGACGTACCGGGCGGCCACCCCGGCGGACACCCCACCGCCGCTGGATCGGCGCCTCCCCGGCGCCACCGTGCCACCGTCCAGTTGGTCCGCCTTCGCGGTGGCCGAACGCCAGGCGCCGCCCCAGCCCGCCACCGCGCCGCCCGCCTCGGCCGGCACGGCAGCCACGCCCGCCGCCGAGGTGAAGCCGGACGGCGACGCCTTCCCGGGTACGCCCGGCAGCGCTCCGGCGGCCATCCCGGCACCCCGCGTCTCCGGTTCCGCACGCGTGCCCGCATCCGCTCCGCCCGCCGCCCCGGACGCGGCGGTCGTGGACGCCGCCGCACCGGCCGTCACCGCCCCGGACCGCGACACCGCACCGGCCCGGCAGGCGGACGCGGCCGACGGGACGGCCTCGGAGCCGGACGACGACTCCCCGGCCGGGACCGCCGATTCGCTTCCGCGCGAGCCTGCCGACTCCCCGCCGGAAGCGGCACCGGTCTCCACCACCGACCGCCCCGCCGCGCTCACCGGCGGTACCGGAGCGGCATCCGCCCGGGCCAGCGCGTCGGTGCCCGGCCTGAGCCGCGTCTCGGCCGAGGAGGTCGCCGCCTCCGTGGTGGCCGCTCCGCCCGCCGCCGCCACCGTCTACCGGGCCGGGCCGGTGAACCCGGAACCGCCGGAGCCGGTCCAGCCGCCGGAGCCGGCGCAGCCTCCGGCGCCGAACGGCCCGGAGCCCGAGCCGGCACCCACGCCGGTGCCCGGTCCGACGCCGCCGTCGCCCGCGCCGCCGGTACCCGAACCGGAGCCTCCGCTGCGGCCCACGCCACCGCTGCCCGCGCCGCCGACGCCGACGCCCGGACCGGTGCCGCCGATCCCCGGCCCACCCGTCCCGCCGCCGGGTCCGCCCGTACCCCCGCCGCCGCCCCCGCCGGGCCCGATGCCCGCGCCGCCGTTCCCGCCGCCACCGGCGATGACCGGCGGGGCGGACCCGCTGCCCGCGCCGCTGTTCCCGGCCCCGTCGGCCGCCCCGGCGTTCCCGCCCGCGCGGGCCGCCGTCCCGAGCCCGCCGGCCGCGCCACCGCCGCCGGCCCCGCTCGTCGCACCGCCGCCGGCCCCGCTCGTCGCACCGCCGGTCGGCGCCACGCCGCCGTCGTGGGCTGCCGCGCCCGTGTCGGACCCGCCTCCGCCGGTGGTGCCGGCCCCGGCGCTGCCGACCTGGCCGCCGTCGGCCACGCCCGCCCGCGACGCCGACACGACCCGTCCGGTACGTCCGCAGCCCGCCGGCCCGGATCTCGCCACCGCCGCGTACGGCGGAACCGACGGGCCCGGTTTCGCCACCGTGTCGTTCCCGCAGGGCAACCCGCTGGAGAACTCCGGATCGCTGACCGGGCACATCCTGGCCCAGGGCTGGTCCGAGGAGAGCCCGGCGGCCCGGGGTGGCAACACCAAGGTGATCATCGTGCTGGCCGTCGCGCTGACCATGTTGATCGCGATCAGTCTGCTCGTGGTCTTCCTGGCCAACGATGCGTTGAGCGGGCTGACCGGGGCGATGCCGACCGAGTGACGGGGTGAGCCCGCCCACTACGATCTCGCGTCGCCGTGGCGGAGCGGGCTTTGCGCCGTACACTTGTCTCTGATCACTGACCTGGCGCGCCCGATGCGCGCGCCCATGGGCGATCTTGCGGGCGATTCGGCGGCGTGACAGGCCGCGGCGGGCCATCGCGAAGATGCGCCCCGCTCGAGAGGTATTTCTTGACCACCTTCGCTGAATCCAGCATGTCCCCGTCCGTCGACCCGACGCCCGAGACCGTCGACTTCGCCTCGCTCGGCCTGCCCCGGCAGCTCGTCGAGGCGCTCGCCCGGCAGGGCATCACCACCCCGTTCGAAATCCAGCGGGCCACCCTGCCCGACTCGCTCGCGGGCCGCGACGTGCTCGGCCGGGGCCAGACCGGCTCGGGCAAGACGCTCGCCTTCGGCCTGCCGGTGATCGCCCGGCTCGCCGACCGCAACCGGGCCCGGCCGCTGCACCCGCGCGCCCTGGTCCTGGTCCCCACCCGGGAACTGGCCATGCAGGTCAACGACGCGCTCGTGCCGCTCGGCAAGGCGGCGGGCGTGTTCCTGAAGACCGCCGTCGGCGGCGTGCCGTACGACAGGCAGATCGACGCGCTGCGGCGCGGCGTGGAGATCGTCGTGGCCACCCCCGGGCGGCTGGGCGACCTGATCGAGCGCGGCGTGTGCCGCCTCGACGACGTCGAGATCACCGTGCTGGACGAGGCCGACCAGATGGCCGACATGGGCTTCCTGCCCGAGGTCACCCAGCTGCTGTCGAAGACCCCGGCGGACGCGCAGCGGCTGCTGTTCTCGGCCACTCTGGACAACGACGTCGACACGCTCGTCAAGCGGTTCATGACCGACCCGGTCACCCACTCGACCGCACCGGCCACCGCCGCCGTGTCCACCATGGATCACCACATGCTGCTGATCCCGCCGCACGATAAGTTCGCTGTCGCCGCGTCCATCGCCGCCCGTGAGGGCCGCACCATGCTGTTCGCCCGTACGCAGCTCGGCGTGGACCGGCTCGTCGAGCAGCTCGCGGCCGTCGGCGTACGCGCCGGTGGGCTGCACGGCGGCAAGACGCAGCGCATGCGTACCAAGACGCTCGCCGAGTTCCGCGAGGGCCGCACGCCCGTGCTGGTCGCGACCGACGTGGCGGCCCGCGGCATCCACGTCGACGGCGTCTCGCTGGTGCTGCACGTGGACCCGCCGAAGGACCCGAAGGACTACCTGCACCGGGCCGGCCGTACGGCCCGCGCCGGCGAGTCGGGCGCGGTGGCGACACTCGTGCTGCCCAAGCAGCGCCGCACCACGCTGGCCATGATGGAGAAGGCGGGCGTCGAGCCGGCCGAGACCCGGGTCCGGGCGGGCGACGAGGCGCTGGCCGAGCTGACCGGCGCGCGTGAGCCCAGCGGCGTACCGGTGCGGGACGAGCCGGAGCCGCGACGTGGTGGCGGCTCGCGCCGCTTCGGCGACCGCGACGGCCGGGGCTTCGACCGTGGCGGGCGCGGCTTCTCCGACCGGGGCGGACGCGACTTCTCCGACCGTGGCGAGCGCCGGTTCGGCGACCGTGACGGTCGTGGCGAGCGCCGCTTCGGTGACCGGCCCACGGGCGAGCGCCGCTTCGGCGACCGGCCTGCGGGCGAGCGGTCCGGGGACCGGTTCGCGGACCGCGGCGGTGACCGCCGATTCGGCGACCGGCCGGCCGGCGAGCGCTACTCGGGCGAGCGGTCCGGCGGCGAGCGCCGCTTCGACCGGCCCGAGCGTCGCGACGACCGGAGCTACGGTGACCGGAGCTACGGTGACCGGAGCTACGGCGACCGGCGGCCCGACGACCGGCGCTTCGGCGAGCAGCGGTCCGACGACCGCGGCCAGCGCTTCGGCGGCCAGCGCGGCGACGACCGGCGCTTCGGCGACCGGGCCGACCGGCCGTACGGCGACCGGCAGCGGCCGGCGGCCGGACGCGGGTACGACCGCGACGAGCGGCGGTACGACGACCGGCCGGGCGGCTCGCGCGGCTTCGGTGACCGGCGCCAGGACGACCGCCCGCAGGCCGAGCGGCGTTTCGGTGACCGGGGCGACGCACGACCGGCCGAGCGCCGGAGCGGCGGTTTCCGGGCCGAGGGGCGAGGCCGGGACGACAGGCGTGGCTTCGGCGGGCGCCCGCCGGCACGTACCCACTGATCTGAGCGCACCCACCGCCGCCGCCGAGCATCCGCTCGGCGGCGGCGGTGCGTCTGGGGTGATGTCGGCTCCCGGTCTAGCTGCGCGGTGTGAGGACGGGATACCGCCGGGTCGGCTCATTCCACAGCGACAGGCGATGACGAGGCTGCCAGTCGGGCGGCGGCGTCGGGATGGTCTTGTCGATGGTCTGCCGCAGGCTGCGGCGAGCGGATCGGCCCCACGACCAGGCGACCCAGCAGCCGAACGCCTGGGCGATGACGGCGGCCAGCAGCAGGCCGGTGCCGATCGGGTCAGACATTGCGCACCGACCGCAGCCAGCCCAGGAACCGGATGTGCATCTCGGCGGGATCCGGCGGCTCGGAGTAAAGCCGGGTCAGGTCATGGGTTGCCTGCCGCATCAGGGCGGCCAGATCGACGGCGAGGTGACGCCGGTCGTGCTCGTAGTCAGCGACCAACTCGACCTTGGCGTTCTCGCACGGCCAGTTGAGCAGGTCTGCCGTACAGACCCAAAGGGGTTTCAGCGGAGCGTGGCGCTGGGTCACTCGGGCCTCCTGCAACGGGTTCAAGCGTCAAGGTGGCACCCCCGTCCGCCGCGAATCGCCACCGGGCGGGGGGCCTGATCCATCAGATCGCTCACTTGCCCCCCTGTCAACATTGACGGGTCCACGTAGGTGCGATTATTTGTTCGCGTCGTCGTAGGCGGGCAAGCCCGCTCCTACCTTCGAAGTCGTGACCAAGGAGACGGGACCGGGTGAACTCGTCGCGGCCGGTGAGATCTTGAAGATGCTCGGCGTGGGCAGATCGAGATTCCGCGAGATCCGGCGGCATCCCGCATTCCCCGCGCCGTATCAAGAGCTGTCCGTCGGCGCGGTCTGGCTGAAGCGGGACGTGGAGCGGTACATCCGGGAGCACCGGCCGCCCCGGCTGGCGGACGACGACGAGTAGCCCGACGAGGCCTCTGTGGCCACCCTCAAGCGAGAGCCCCGGCCGCCACGCCTGTACGGGCCCGGCGAGCTGGCCGCCCTGTTCGGCGTTTCGCGTCAGCGGGTCCTCCAGATCACCCGCCGCCCCGGGTTCCCCGAGCCGCTCGCCCGACTGATCGGCATGAACGTCTGGGACGCTGATGAGGTCGACGAGTGGGCCCGCCACAACCGGCCGCCGCGCCCCACGGAGGGCGACGAGCAGGGGTAGTCAGTGGCCATCCGGGCGGCGGCGGCGTTCGCGCATCCGCTGCCGTCGACGGCCGGGTCGCGTAACGTCCGGACCATGCCGAAGTCGCTCTTCTGGGCCCGGACCGACACCGCCGGCTCCGAGCACGTCGTGCTCGGCGACGGTCCGGGGCTGACCGCGCAGGGTGCGGCGCTCGCCGTGGATCCGATCCCGTACACGTGCCGGTACCGGCTGGAGGTCGGGCCTGACTGGTCGACGAACCGGCTTGAGGTCGAGTCCGAGGGCGCGGGCTGGTCGCGGAGCGTACGCCTGGAGCGGGGCCGGGACGGGTGGCGCGTGCGTACCGGTGAGGAGGGCGACCTGGACGCGGCGCTGAGCGCGGCGGGCCACCCACCGGCGGGCCTGCCTGGTACCGACGACCCGGGCCGGCTGGCCGAGGCGCTCGACGTGGACCTGGGCGGCTCGCCGCTGACCAACACGCTGCCGATCCGCCGGATCGGGCTGGGGCGGCTGCCCGCCGACCTGGCGACGGCCGTGAACGTGGCCTGGGTGCTGCTGCCCGGCCTGGCCGTGGTGCCCGCCGAGCAGGTCTACACCTCGCTGGGTCCGGGCCGGGTCCGGTACGCGAGCGGCACGTTCACCGCTGACCTGGAGGTCGACCCGGACGGCTTCGTGGTGCGTTACCCGGGGCTGGCTGAGCGGGTCGATCCGCGCTGACCGCCCGGTTCAGGCCGCCGGCCAGGTGCCGTCGGTCAGGAAGCGGTCGATGGTGGCGAGGTGCGGGGCGAGGTCGAGGCCCTGCGCGGCCACCCACTCGTCCGAGTAGTAGGTGTCGGCGTACCGGTCGCCCGGGTCGCAGATCAGCGTGACCACCGAGCCGGTACGCCCGGCCGCGCGCATCTGCGCGATCAGCCCGAACGCGCCCCACAGGTTGGTGCCGGTGGAGCCGCCCACGCGGCGGCCGAGCACCGCCGAGCCGGCCCGCATCGCGGCCAGCGACGCGGCGTCCGGCACCTGCACCATCCGGTCCACCACGCTGGGCAGGAAGGACGCCTCGACGGTGGGCCGCCCGATGCCCTCGATCCGGGAGCCGCGGTCGGTGCGTACCGACCAGTCACCGGCCTGCCAGGCGGGGTAGAACGCGGAGTTCTCCGGGTCCACCACGCAGAGCTTGGTGGGCAGCCGGCGATACCGGGCGTAGCGGCCGATGGTGGCGCTGGTGCCGCCGGTGCCGGCGCCGACCACGATCCAGGCGGGCACCGGGTGCCGTTCCAGCGCGAGCTGGGCGTAGATCGACTCGGCGATGTTGTTGTTGCCCCGCCAGTCGGTGGCCCGCTCGGCGTAGGTGAACTGGTCCATGAACCGGCCGCCGCTGTCCTCGGCGAGCCAGCGCGCCTCCACCACGACCTTGGACGGGTCGTCCACCAGGTGGCAGCGCCCGCCCTGGAACTCGATCTGGGCGATCTTTTCCGGCGACGTGGAGGCGGGCATGACCGCGATGAACGGCAGCCCGAGCATCCGGGCGAAGTACGCCTCGGAGACCGCCGTCGAGCCGGACGACGCCTCGACGATCGTGGTGTCCGGGCCGATCCAGCCGTTGCAGAGGCCGTAGAGGAACAGCGACCGGGCGAGCCGGTGCTTCAGCGAGCCGGTGGGGTGCACCGACTCGTCCTTGAGGTAGAGGTCGATCCCCCACTCGCGGGGCAGCGGGAACGGCAGCAGGTGGGTGTCGGCGGAACGGTTGGCGTCGGCCTCGACAGTGGCGATCGCCTCGGTCACCCAGCGCCGGCTGGCCTCGTCGCACCTGTCGAAGTGAGTCACGTCGGCAACGTTACAAGCGAGGTCAGCTCGGGTTTCCCCGGACCCGGCGGGCCTGCCGCCGCTGACCGGCCCGCCCGGTGGCCCGGATCACCGGCGTGAGGGCCAGGGCGAGCCGGGGGAATGCGTCCAGGAGCCGTACCTGGGCGCCGCGCCAGCGCGGCAGGCTGACCACCGGCCGGGGCCGCCGGGCCAGCCGGACGGCCCGCGCGGCCACCAGCTCCGGCGTGAGCAGCGCGCCGGTGAAGGACGCCAGCGCGCCCGGGTCGTCCAGCTTGTCGTGCAGCATCGGCGTCCAGATCCCGTCCGGGCACAGGCACGACACGTGTACGCCCCGAACGCCGGCCATCCGCAGGTCACTCAGGGTGCCGAGGCTGAACGCGAGCAGGGCGTGCTTGCTGGCCGCGTACACCGTCTCGCCGGGCGCGGCGATCAGCCCGGCCAGCGAGACGACGTTGAGCACGTGGCCGCGGCCCTGCTCGCGCATCACCGCGACGGCGGCGAGCGTGCCGTTCATCGCGCCGAGCGCGTTCACCTCGACCACCGTGCGGCGGGTCCGGGCGTCGTGCGCCCAGGCCGGGCCGGTGGCCAGGATGCCCGCGTTGTTCACCCAGAGCCCGAGGCCGCCGGGTGCGGCCGCCGCCTCGGCGGCGACGTCCGCGCAGGCGGCTTCGTCGCGTACGTCGAGCGGGCGGGACCAGCCACCCAGCGGCGCGGCGGCGGCCGACGCGGCCCCGGCGTCGACGTCGGTGAGCAGCACGTTCCAGCCGTCGGCGTGCAGCGCGGCGGCGATGGCCCGGCCCAGCCCGCCGGCCGCTCCGGTGACCACTGCGGCGCCGCGTCCCGAGGTCGTCATCGGCGCACGGTAACCGCAATGCCGCCGCGGGGCCAGAGGCGTCAGGCGGTGGGCGGTTCCAGCGGCTGCGGGCGGTTCTCCCACTTGGTCGACAGGGCGATGCTGGTACGGGTGGACGCCACGCCCGCCGTCCGGTTCAGCCGGACGATCAACTGCTCCAGCTCGGCGATCGTGCCGACCCGCGCCTTGAGCAGGAAGGACTCGACGCCGGCCATGAAGTAGCAGGACTCGATCTCGGGGATGCGGCGGAACGACTCCAGCACGTCGTCGGTGTCCGCGTCGGAGTCCTCGATGATGCCGATGAGTGCGGTGACCCCGAGCCCGATCGACTCCGGCTCGACCTCGGCCCGGTACGCCCGGATCACGCCGCTGGACTCCAGCTTGCCGACCCGCTCGTGCACGGCCGGGGCGGAGAGGCCGACCTGACGGGCCAGCTCGGCGTACGACAGACGGGCGTTGCCCCGCAACAGCTCCACGAGGCTCAGGTCGATCGTGTCCACGGAGAGTGACCCTATCCGTTCGGCGACCACGGAATACGGTCGGTACCCGTGGACCGGCCCTTCACAAACGTACGATCACGGGGGTTCTCCGCCGGTACCATTTCCTATCCTTCCCAGTGTGTGCGTTTTTCGCGTTTGGCGGACACGTCCGGTAGCCGGTGCTGTAATTGCCATACGTCCCTCATGACGGCTCTGGGCTCGCACCGGCCGGGGGCAGTGTGTTCAGCCGGGGGCTTCGTCGACGCGAGGAGGGGGCTGTGGACACTGGAGATCGCCTGCTGACACCGGGTGAGGTCGCTGCGCTGTTTCGGGTTGACCCGAAGACCGTGACCAGATGGGCAGCGGCCGGCCGGATCGGCAGTATCCGGACTCCAGGAGGGCACCGCCGGTTTCGGGAATCCGAGGTGCGGGCCCTGCTCGAGGGGGAGGGCATGCTGGACGAGGCGGAGGACATGGGCAAGGCCCGCAACATGGGCCCGACCGCTTCCACCGGCCCCGGACCGGCGAACGCCGGCATGTACTGAACGTGCGGGGCGCGGTCCGGTCGAGGGCCGCGCCCCCGCACGTCGGCCACGGGTCCGTCAGGCCGGATCCGCCTCCCGGCGACCGGCCGCCAGCTCACCGGACCATCGCCGGAACAGCGTGTGCTCGACGCCCAGCGCGTCGAGCACCTTTCCGGCCACGAAGTCCACGAGCTGCCCGGCGGACGCCGACGCGCCGGCGCCGTAGAAGCCCGGACTGGCCGGCAGCACCACCGCACCGGCGTCGTGCAGCGCGATGAGATGTTCCAGGTGACTGCGGGTCACCGGCGTCTCCCGGGGCACCACGACGACCGGCCGGCGCTCCTTGAGGTTCACCTCGGCGGCGCGCTGGAGCAGGTCCTTCGACAGCCCGATGGCGATGCCCGCGCACGCGGCGGTGCTCGCCGGCACCACCGCCATGCCGCGTACCGGGTAGGAGCCGCTGCTCGGGCCGGCGGCCAGGTCACCGGCCGGCCAGTGCCGGATGTCCGCGCCGGTGAGGTCGCGGTCGAGCCAGGCGGCCAGGTCCTCGGCCCAGTGCGCGTCCCGGAACGGCCGGCCGGTCTCGTCCAGCACGGTGAGCCGGGCCGCCCGGGAGACGATCAGGTCCACCGCCTGGCCGGCGTCGAGCAGGCCCCGGACGACAGCCGCCGCGTACGGCGTCCCGGACGCGCCGGAGACACCCACCACCCATGGTTCGCGCATGCCCTCCAGCGTGCCTGGTCGGCGCGGGCGGCGGGCGACGACCCCCGTTCGGTCGGCCCGCCCGGGATGTCCAGACGGTTCACGGAACGTCCCGCGGCATGAAATTCTTCGATCGGCGATCCCACTTTCACGGAGGGGCCGGTGATGACGGCGGCGGTGCTGCGGGCGCTCCGCTCCGGCTGCCCCATTCCGCCCCGCCTCTCCCCGTACGCCGACGACGTGCAGGGCTGGCTGGTGGAACACATCGACCGGCTCGGCCTGCCGGCTGACCCGGCCACCCGGCGACGGCTGGCGGCGGCCGGTTTCGCCCGGTACGCGGGCCGCCTCTACCCGGACGCCACCGAGCCCGACCTGCGGGTGCTGACCGCGCTGTTCACCTGGTTCTTCCTCGTCGACGACGCCTGCGACGGGCGGGACGGGCTGACGCCGCCGCAGATCCGCGCGTTGCGCGACGGCGCGCTCGCCCTGCTGCGCGAGGGCCCGCGCGCCCGCCACCCGGGCTTCTCCGGCCCGCTGCGCCGCCTCCTCGTGCAGGCGTGGCGGGAGCCGCGCCGCCGGATGCCGGCCCGCTGGCGGCTGCGCTTCGCCGACGCGGTCGCCGACCACCTCGACGGCGTCCACCGGGAGGCCACCGCCACCGGGTCCGGCCGTCCACCGGGCGTCGCCGAGTACGTGCGGCTGCGCCGGGCCACGTCGGCGGCCTACGTGTCGTACCCGCTGATCGAGTTCGCGTCCGGGCGTCCGCTGCCCGACGCGGTCTACCACCATCCGGCGCTGCGGCGGCTCGCCGGCCTCGCCAACGACCTGCTCTCCTGGTTCAACGACATCGCCTCGCTGGAGCGCGACCGGGCCACCGGCGGCGGGCACAACCTGGTGCTCGCGACGGCCGCCGAGCGGGGCGTGCCGGTGCCGGCGGCGGTCGACCTGGTGGCCGCGCACTGGCGTGCCGAGATGGACCGGTTCGCGGCGCTCCGGGCGGCGGCGCCGTCGTTCGGGCCCACACTCGACGACGCCGTCGCCATCCACCTCGACGGGCTGGCCGCCGCCGTGCGCGGCACCGTCGACTGGACGCTGGAGAGCGCCCGCTACCCGGTCGCCGCGGCGTCCTGACCGGGGTGCGGCCCGGCGTCCTGACCGTCACCGGCGCCCCGGCGTCCCTGCTCAGGGCCGCAGGCCGAGCCGGACCACCAGGTCGAGCAGTGCGAGGACGAACAACGCGATGCCGACGAAGCCGTTCGCGGTGAAGAACGCCCGGTTGACCTTGCTCAGGTCGGTGGGGCTGACCACCATGTGCTGATAGGCGAAGGCGACGGCGGTGAGCGCCAGCCCGATCCACCACAGCCAGCCGAAGCCGACCCAGGCGCCGAACCAGATGAACAGCGCGAACGTCACCACGTGCGCGACGGTGGAGGCGTGCAGCGCGAAGCGCCGGCCGTACCGGGCGGGGACGCTGTGCACCCCGATCTCCCGGTCGATCTCCGAGTCCTGGCAGGCGTAGATCAGGTCGAAGCCGCCGATCCACAGGCCGACGGCGGCACCGAGCAGCCAGGCCGGGCCGGAGCCGTCGAGCGTGCCGGTGACCGCCAGCCAGGCGCCGACCGGGCCGACCGCCTGGGCCACCGCGAGGATGGCGTGCGGCCAGTTGGTGAACCGCTTGCCGTACGGGTAGACCACCAGCGGCACCACGGCGAGCGGCGCGAGCACCAGGCAGAGCGGGTTGAGCAGGGCGGCGGCGGCCAGGAACACCACGAGCGCGACCGCCGCGCCGGTCCAGGCCGTCCGCACGCTCACCGCGCCGGTGACCAGTTCCCGGTTCGCGGTACGCGGGTTCCGCGCGTCGATCCGCCGGTCCAGGATCCGGTTCGCGGCCATGGCGAACGTCCGCGCGCCGACCATCGCCACGGTGATCAGCAGCAGGTCCAGCCAGCGCACCCGGCCGCCGTTGAGCTGCATCGCGGTCAGCGCCGACAGGTACGCGAACGGCAGCGCGAAGACCGAGTGCTCGATGGCGACGAGCTTGAGGAAGGACGAGACCCGGCCGGGACGTTCCTGCACCGCCGTCATCAGATTCCGTATTCCTTCCAGCGCTTGTCGACGAGCGAGACCACCTCGAGCGACATACGCATCTCCTCCGGCCAGCCCCGGGTGTAGCCCTCCTCGGGCAGCTTGCGGGTCGCGTCGATGCCCGCCTTGCCACCCCAGAACTGCTGGTACGAGGCGTGGTCGAGGTGGTCCACCGGGCCCTCGGTGAGCAGCAGGTCGCGGGCGTAGTCGACGTTGCCGAAGGCGCGGAACGCTACCTCGTTGTAGTCGTGCACGTCGCAGTCCTCGTCGACGATCACGATCAGCTTGGTCAGCGACATCATGTGCGCGCCCCAGATCGCGTTCATGACCTTCTGCGCGTGCTTCGGGTAGCGCTTGCGGATCGACACGATCGCGCAGTTGTGGAAGACACCGGCGGCGGGCAGGTCGTAGTCGACGATGTCCGGGATCAGGAAACGCAGCAGCGGCGCGAAGATCCGCTCGGTGGCCTTGCCGAGTCCGTGGTCCTCCTGCGGCGGCTGGGACGTGACGATCGAGTGGTAGACCGGGTCGCGCTGCATGGTCATGCACTCGATGTGCATGACCGGGAACGGCTCGACCGGCGTGTAGAAGCCGGTGTGGTCGCCGAAGGGCCCCTCGGGCAGTCGCTCGCCCGGCTCGATGTAGCCCTCCAGCACGATCTGCGCGTGCGCCGGCACCTGCAGCGGGACGGTCAGGCAGTCGACCATCTCGACCCGCTCACCGGCGAGGAACCCGGCGAACAGGTACTCGTCGATGTCGGCGGGCAGCGGTGCGCTGGCCGAGTACGCCACCACCGGGTCCGCGCCGATCGCGATCGCCACCGGCAGCCGCTGGCCGAGCCGCTCGGCGACCGCGTGGTGCGCGGTCGAGTTCTTGTGGATCTGCCAGTGCATGCCGATGGTGTTGTGGCTGTGCTGCTGGAGCCGGTAGAGCCCGAGGTTGCGCTTGCCGGTCTCCGGGTGCTTGGTGTGGGTCAGCCCGAAGTTGTGGAAGATCCCGCCGTCACCGGGCCACACCTGCAACCCGGGCAGCCGGTTCAGGTCGACGTCGTCGCCCCGGTAGACCACCTGCTGGCAGGGGGCGGTCTTCACCTTCTTCGGCGGCATCGACTTGAGCTGCATGACCTTGCCCAGGCCGCCCATCATCCCGGAGAAGCCCTGCGGCAGTTCCGGCTTGAGCATGTCGCCGATCCGCTCGCCGATCTCGTCGAGGTTCTCCACCCCGAGCGCCATCGCCATCCGCTTCTCGGTGCCGAACAGGTTGATCGCCACCGGCATCTCACCCCGGGTGGGGCGCTCGAACAGCAGCGCGGGCCCGCCGGCCCGTACGGTGCGGGTGACGATCTCGCTGATCTCCAGCGTGGGGTCGACCGGCGCGCTCACCCGCCGCAGCTCGCCCGCACGCTCCAGCGCCGCGAGGAAGTCCTTCAGATCGGTGTACGGGAAGCGAGCCGCCATACCGCCATCCTCCCGTACCCTCCTGCGGAGGTAAGGACGGGCCCCCTCTTAACGCCTCCGGTAGAGGAGGGGCCCCTTCTTAACACCCGCAGCTCAGGCGGCGGGCATCCAGGCGTACGCGGCCAGGGGCTCGTCGAGCGGGGCCTCGGTGAGCCGGTTGGCGAACGTGGAGATCGTGTACGTGCCGACGCCGAGCACCACGTCCAGCGCGTGCCGGCGCTGCCATCCGGCGGCCAGCAGCGCGTCCAGGTCGGCGTCGGGGACCGCGCCCCGGTGGTCGAGGACGGCGACGGTGAACCGGCGCAGCGCCTCCAGCCGGGGATCGGGCAGCGCAGCACCGGTCCGCAGCGCCTCGATCAGCTCCGGCGCGGCTCCGTGCCGGACCGACGTCGCGGTGTGCATGGCCACGCAGAGGTGGCAGCCGTTGCGGGTGGCGACGGTGAGCACGACCGCCTCCCGGGCGACCGGATCCAGGTCGGTGGCCTCGAACGCGGCGTTGGCGGCGAGGAAGCCCTTGAGCAGTTCGGGCGAGCCGGCCATCAGGCTCACGGCGGCGGGCAGGTGGCCCAGCGTGCGGCGTACTCCGGCCATGACCGGGCGGGCGGCGGCGGGTGCGGTGTCCGGCTCGTACGCGGTGAAGCGAGACATTACTGCGCCCCTCTCGTAAGGTAGTCAACGTGGTTGACAAAATAGTAAACGTGGTTGTCGAACATGGCAACGCCTGACCGCCCCGGCTTCGCGCTGCCGCTGCTCCTGCTCGCCGGTTTCCGTACGCTCGTCGACGACCTGCACGCCGAACTGGCCCGCCAGGGGCACCCCGACCTGCGCCCGGCCCACGGGTTCGTCCTGCAGGCCGTCGGCCCGGACGGCACCACCGCCTCCGACCTCGGGCAACGGCTCGGCGTCTCGAAGCAGGCCGCCGGCAAGACGGTGGACCGGCTGGTCGCGCTCGGCTACCTGGAACGCGTGGACGACCCCGCCGACGCCCGCCGCAAGCTGGTCCGGATGACCGCGAAGGGCCGCGACGGACTGCACCGGTCGGCGGTGGTCTTCGACGAGCTACGCGACCGCTGGGCGTCCACGCTCGGCGCGGACCGCGTCGCCGCCATCGAGGACGACCTGCGCCAGGTGGTCCCCGCCGACGTGTTCCGCCTCGACGTCCCCGGCTGGTTCGGCGGATGAATTCGTCACTGACAGCCACGCCGGCGGCGGTTCATCATCGACGGATGGACGACGCATACGTGGTGGGTGACCCGGACGGCCTCAGCCCGCTCCAGTCAGAGATCCGCGACGCGGTGGCCCGCGAGCTGCACGCCCAGTTCGCGCTGCGGGCGGACCGCCTCGAACTGGCCGACCTGCCGGAGGTGGCCTACCAGATCACGCGCCGGGTGGACGAGGTGCTGAGCGCGCGCCCGGTCACTCCACCCCGGCGTACGAGTGCAGACCGGTGAAGAAGAAGTTGACCCCGAACAGGTTCATCATCACGGTCAGGAAGCCCACGATGGCGATCCAGGTGGCCACGTTGCGCTTCACGCTCGGCGTGGCCCGGGCGTGCAGGTAACCCGCGTACACCACCCAGGAGATGAACGCCCAGGTCTCCTTCGGGTCCCAGCCCCAGGCGCGACCCCAGGCCGCCTCGGCCCAGATCGCCCCCGCGATCACCGCGAAGGTGAAGATCGGGAACGAGAAGGCGTGCAGCATGAAGGTCAGCCGCTCCAGCCCGGCCGCCTCCGGGAGGCGGCGGGCCAGGGTGTACGGGAAGCTGCGCCGCCCCTGCTCCCAGCCGGCCCGCATCAGGTACGCGGCGGCGGGCACCACGCCCAGCAGGAAGATGCCCGAGGCGAAGATGATCGTCGAGACGTGGATGATGAACCACCACGACTGCAGCGCCGGCATCAGCGGCTCGATCGGCACGTAGAGCTTCAGCTCGGCGAACGCCAGCAGCAGCACCATGACCAGCGTCAGGAACAGCCCGAGCCGGCGCAGCCACGGCTGCTTCCAGAGCACCACGAGCCAGGCCGCCATGCCGATCCAGGTGCCGGTCAGCACGAACTCGTACATGTTGCCCCAGGGCATCCGGTCGGCGGCGAGGCCCCGGGTGACCACGGCGCCCAAGTGCACGGCGGCGGCCAGCACGGTGAGCCAGGCGGCGATCCGGCCGGCCAGCACTGCCCGGGCGCCGGTGCGGTCCGGCCTCGGCGGCGTAGCCGCGACGGCCGGCTCGTCGACGGTGCCACCGGCGCCGCCGACGCCCGCGCCCACCAGCTCACGCGCCGGCGCGGCCGCGGGCACCCTCCGCGCGTTGCCCAGCGCGAACTCCACGGCGTGGCTGATCATCGCGATCAGGTACGCCAGGATCGCGAACGCGACCAACTGGTCGGAGAGTGCGGACATCACTCGTCTCCTTCTCGCGCCCGCCGCGCGTCCGGCGCGTCACCGCTCACCGCGGCGACGAGCTGCGCGAACTCGTCGGCGAACCCTGGGTGCTCGGTGCGCGGCAGCCCACCGGCCTCCACCAAACTACTACCGCCCGTCGGAGATCCGCCCTCGGGGGGCGAAACCCGGAACCACACCCGGCGCCGCCGGGCGAACAGCGAGCCCATCAGGCCGAGCAGCAGCGTGCCGCTCGCCACCAGCAGCAACGTCTGCCCAGGCGCGTGCCGGACCGCGAGCGTGACGTACGGCTTGGTGCCGACGAACTCCAGCGTGCTGCCGTCGTCCAGGGTCCACTTCTCCCCCGGCCGCAGCAGCTTGGTGCCGATCTCCTTGAGCTTGCCGTCGTCGATCTGGCTCCGGTCCAGCGCGTAGACCGAGCCGGGGATGCCCGCGTCCAGCCCGAGATTGCCCCGGTACGCGGTCAGGTTCACCATCGGGTTGCGCTCGGCCGGGTACTGCGACGCCACGTACGGCGCGCTCTCCGGCGCGGTGGGCAGGTAGAGCCCGTCGAAGGCGATCTGCTGGTCCGGGGCGCGCGCGCCGGTCTTCGGGTCGACGTTGGCATCCGGGAAGATCGCCACGCCCTCCTCGGTCGCGTTCGAGTCGCCGGTACGCAGGAACGGCGCCTCGCTGGTCTGGCTGCGGCCGTACTTGTCGGTGTACTTCAGCAGCGGCGCGTAGCCGTTGCCGAGCAGGTAGACGTTCGCCGAGCCGAGCCGCAGCGGCGAGTTGACCGAGAATCCGGCGGTCCGCTCCGCGCCACCCGGCTCGTCCACGGTGACGGTGGCCCAGTAGCGGGACGCCTGCCCGGACAGCAGGTAGTCGGCCTCGAACTTCTCCAGCGTCAGGCAGAACGGAGGCAGGTCGGAGCTGTCCACGCGCGGGCCGAGCGACGCCTCGGCGTACTGCTGGCGGGTGTTGCAGAACGCGTTGTCCTCGCCGGCGACCAGGATGCGGTTGCCGTGCCATCCGTACCAGGAACCGAGCGCGACCCCGAGCAGGACGGCGACCAGCGACACGTGGAAGAGCAGGTTGCCGGTCTCCTTGAGGTAGCCCTTCTCGGCGGAGACCTCGTTGCCGCGCACGGTGACCCGCCACCGGCGACGGCGCAGCACCGCCGCGATCGCCTCGGGATCGGCGGCGGCCGGGGCCTCCAGCACCGCGTGCTGCGGCAGCCGGTCGAACCGCCTCGGCGCGGCCGGCGGCCTCATCCGCAGCGCGCGGACGTGGTCCCGGGCGCGGGGCAGGATGCAGCCGATCAGCGAGGTGAACAGCAGCAGGTAGATCGCGGAGAACCAGACCGAGCCGAAGACCTCGAACGCGCCGATCTGGTCCAGCCGGGGCGCGAGGTCGGGGTGGTCGAGGAACCACTGGTTGACGCGTTCCGGGTTGACGCCGCGCTGGGGCAGCACCGAGCCGGGGATGGCCGCGATTGCGAGCAGGAACAGCAGGATCAGCGCCGTACGCATGCTGGTGAGCTGCCGCCACGAGTTGCGCAGCAGGGCCAGCACCGGGTTGACCCGCCGCCGGGGCGCCTGCGCGGGTGGGGTCGACGGCCGGTCGTCCACGGTCGTCATCAGATGCTCACCTCGCCCACGCCCACGTTCGTCTGCAGCCAGATCACCACGTTCACCCAGCCGCCGGTGATCAGCGCGAGGCCGATCGCGATCAGCAGCGCGCCGCCGATCCGGGTGACCCAGCGGCTGTTGCGCCGGACGGCGCGGAACACCCCGAGCAGGCGCTGGAAGCCCAGCCCGAAGACGACGAACGGTATCCCCAGCCCGAGGCAGTACGCCACGGCGAGCAGCACCGCGCGATCGGTGCCGCCCTCGGTGGCCGCCATGCCGAGCACCGCGCCGAGCGTCGGGCCGGTGCAGGGCAGCCAGCTGAGCGCGAAGACCGCGCCGAGCACCGGCGCGCCGAGCAGGCCGGCGGCGGGCAGCCAGCGGATGCGGAACTCGCGCTGCATGCCGGGGATCACACCGAGGTAGCCGAGGCCGAGCACCACCACCAGCGCACCGATGACGATCTCCAGCGTGCGCTCGTACCGGAAGAAGAGCTTGCCGACGCCGGAGAAGAGGATCGCGGTGGCGACGAACACGACTGTGAAGCCGGCGATGAACAGCAGCGTGCCGGCGAGCACGCGGCCCTTGACGGCGGCGGTGGTGCGCTCCGGCGCCGCCCGCTCGGCGACGCTCACGCCGCCGGTGCCGGTGTTAAGAAGGGGCCCTTCCTCTACCGGAGGCGTTAACAAGGGGCCCTTCCTTGCACCGCCCTCCAGGTCGGAGCCGGCCAAGCCCGTCACGTACGACAGGTAACCGGGCATCAGCGGGAGCACACACGGGGACAGGAAGCTGACCAGTCCGGCCAGTGCGGCCGCACCGACCGCGAGCAGCAGCGGGCCGGACTCGGCGAGCTGCCGGAACGTCTCGCCCATCAGCGGGCGCCGTTCGGCGGTGGCGACTCGGCGGCGATGTCCTCGACGATCGGCCGCAGCTCGGCCTGGGTGACGGCCCGCCGGATCACCACGGCGATCCGGCCCTCGCGGTCGAGCACAAGGGTGGCCGGGGTGGTGTTCGGCGGGATGTCGAAGTTCAGCGCCTGCCGGCTGGCCGGGTCGAAGATGCTCGGGTACGTGACCCGGCCCTCCTCGAAGGCGATCGCCTTGTCCTTGCTGTCCTGCACGTTGATGCCGAGGAACGTCACGCCGGAGCCCTTGGTGGCCTGGTAGGTGGCCTCCAGGTCGTCGGCCTCGGCGCGGCAGGGCGCGCACCAGGAGCCCCAGAAGTTGACCACGACGACCTGGCCGCGGTCCCGGGAGATGTCGTAGCTGCCGCCGGTGAGCAGGTCACCGCTCACCTTCGGCGTCTTGGAGCGCTGGTCCGGGGCGCAGGTGACGGTGGAGCCGTCGGCGGCGCACCGGCTCTCCTGGCTGTCGGAGGAGCAGCCGACCAGCGCCGTACCGGCGGCGACGGCGGCGAGCAGGGCGGCGGCGAGCCTCCGGGTGAGCATCAGGCCCCCTTGGCCGTCCGGGCGGTCGGCGAGATCGAGACGAGGTGGGCCGCCGGCTCGGAGTACCCGATACCGACGATCTTGGCGCCGTCGAAGTGGAACGAGGTGAGGCTGGCCAGGCCGCACTGGCGGCGGCGCGGGTCGTGCCAGAGCCGCTTGCGCTCGACGTGCCGGCGCAGCGTCCAGATCGGGAGCTGGTGCGACACGAGCACCGCCTCGCGCCCCTCGGCGGCGACGCGGGCGGCGTGCAGCGCGGCGAACATGCGCTCGGCGATGACCCGGTACGCCTCGCCCCAGGACGGGGTCACCGGGTCGCGCAGCACCCACCAGTTGCGCGGGTCGCGGAACGAGCCGTCACCGGGCGAGACCTTCTTGCCCTCGAACCAGTTCGCGCTCTCGATCAGGCGCTCGTCGACGCCGATGGAGAGGCCGAACTGCGCCGCGATCGGCTCGGCGGTCTGCTGGGCGCGCTCCAGCGGGCTGGCCACCACGTGCACGACGGTCCGGTCGGCGAGCGCCTGTGCCGCCGCCTTGGCCATCTGCACGCCCAGCTCGGAGAGGCGGAACCCGGGCAGGCGGCCGTAGAGGATGCCGTCCGGGTTGTGCACCTCACCGTGCCGCAGCACGTGCACCACTGTCTCCGCCATGAGTTATCCCCCGCTTCCCGCCGCTGCCGCCGCCCGCGCCGCCACCGGCAGGGCGGCGGCGATCTGCTCCCACGCCGCGTCGTCGATCGCGGTCGAGACGAACCACGACTCGAACGCGCTCGGCGGCAGGTAGACGCCGGCGGCGAGCATCGCGTGGAAGAACGCCTTGAACGCCGGCACCACCTGGGTGCGGGCGCTGTCGTAGTCGTGCACGTCCGCGTCGGTGAAGAAGACCGAGAACATGTTGCCCGCGGTGGAGAGCCGGTGCGGCACTCCCGCCGCGGACAGCGCCTCGGTGGTGAGCTTGCCGAGCGCGGCGGCGGTCTCGTCGAGCCGCCGGTAGAGCGCGTCGTCGGCCAGCCGCAGCGTGGCCAGCCCGGCCGCGCAGGCCAGCGGGTTACCGGAGAGCGTGCCGGCCTGGTAGACCGGGCCGGCCGGGGCGAGTCTCGCCATGATCTCCGCGCGCCCGCCGAACGCCGCCGCGGGCAGGCCACCACCCATGACCTTCCCGTACGTCCACAGATCCGCGTCCGACGGGTCGAGGCCGTGCCATCCGGCGCGGGACACCCGGAACCCGGTCATCACCTCGTCGACGATGAGCAGCGCGCCGTTGGCGTGGGCGATCCGGGCCAGCTCGGCGTTGAAGCCGTCGCGGGGCGCGATCACACCCATGTTGCCAGCGGCTGCCTCGGTGATGATCGCCGCGATGTGCTGCCCCTCGGCGGCGAACGCCTCCTCGACCGCGCGCAGGTCGTTGTACGGCAGCACGATGGTGTCGCCCGCTGCCGCGCCGGTCACGCCGGGCGAGTCGGGGAGGCCGAAGGTGGCCACGCCGGAACCGGCGGCGGCGAGCAGCGCGTCCGAGTGGCCGTGGTAGCAGCCGGAGAACTTGATGATCTTGGCGCGGCCGGTGAAGCCGCGGGCCAGCCGGATCGCCGACATGGTCGCCTCGGTGCCGGAGTTGACCAGGCGCACCTGCTCCACCGGCGTCCGCGCGATGATCTCCTCGGCCAGGTCGACCTCACCCGGCGTCGGCGTGCCGAAGCTGGTGCCGAGCGCCGCCGCCTCGCGCAGCGCCTCCACCACCGCCGGGTGCGCGTGGCCGAGGATCAGCGGGCCCCAGGAGCAGACCAGGTCGACGTAGCGACGACCGTCGGCGTCGAAGAGCCACGGACCCTCCCCCCGGACCATGAAGCGCGGCGTGCCGCCGACGGCACGGAACGCGCGCACGGGAGAGTTGACCCCGCCGGGCACGACGGCCTTGGCGCGGTCGAACAGGGCCTCGGAGGCCGGGGCGTCGGCCGGGTAGCGGCCGGATCCGGCGGAATGCGTCTCGGTCACGATGAGGCCATTGTGTCAGCGCCGGAGTGCTGCCTGGCAGGCACCCCGCGGCGGGGGTTACCAGGCTCACCCGCCTGAGCGGCGCGACGGGCCGACGGCGATCCGCTCGACAGGCCCGCTGGTCGAGATCGCGATAGGCTGACCGGGTGGATCGTGCCGAACTGTCCATCACCGTACACCGGACGGGTGACGAAGCCGTGCTTCGCCTGGCCGGTGAGATCGACATGCTCACGGCCGCCCAGCTCTCGACGGTGGTCAACGAGGTGCTGGCGGATCCGCCCCCGCGCATCGTGCTCGACCTGGCCGGGGTCACGTTCTGTGACTCGCAGGGCCTCGGCACGCTGGTGGTGCTCAGCCGCAAGGCCAGTCACACCCAGTGCCTGCTGATGCTCACCAACGTCGGTGACTTCCTGATCCGCGTCCTGGACATCACCGGCCTCCGCAGCGCCCTGATGATCCGCAACGAGGCCACCCCGTAGCTCCGCCCCGGCCCTCCCCCGCGATCTTGCACTTGCGGCCCTCGGCGAGGGTGATTCACCCCTTTCGCCGGGGCCACAAGTGCAAGATCAACGCGTTCAGAGGACGGGGATGTCGCGGCGGCGGAACGTCAGCAGGCCCGCTGTGGCCAGGGTCACCGCCAGGGCCGTGAGGACGTAGAGCGGGGTGGCGGTCCAGGAATCACGCAGCACCTGGGGGGTGTGCGTGAACGGGGACACGTCCAGCAGCCACTGGTCCAGCTCCAGCACGGCGCCGAGCTGCCCGAGCAGCACGCAGACCGCCAGCACCACCCACGCGGCCGACGCGAGCCGGGGCAGCAGGCCGTAGAGCAGCACGGCGAGCCCGGCCAGCACCCATGCCGCCGGCACCTGAGCCAGCCCGGCGGCGAGCATCCGGCCCAGCTGGCGGGGCACGTCGCCGGTGCTCACGCCGTACGTGAGGCCGGTCGCCAACCCGGTCACCGCGAGCACCACCACCGGGCCGAGCAGCGCGAACGTCACGTGGGAGAGCAGCCAGGTCGAGCGCCGCGTACCGGTGGCGAGCACCGGCTCCGCGTGCCCGGCGGACTCCTCCGCGCGCATCCGCAGCGCCGCCTGGATGCCGTACCCGGCGGCGGCGAGCCCGGCCAGGCTCAACGTGACCCCCAGGTACGCGTCGGCCATGCCGGACGCCCCGCCGAGCCGGGCCACGATCTCCTCCATCCGCGGGCTCCCCTCGACCGACCGGCCGGCCGCCTCGGCGGCGCCCCCGAGGATCAGCCCGAGCAGGCCGAACCCGACCGACCACCAGAGGATCTGCCCCCGGTGCAGCCGCCAGGCCAGCCCGAACGGACCGGACAACGCGCCGCCCGCGCCGGCCGGGCCGAGCCGGGGCGGCAGCACGCCCGCGCCCAGGTCGCGGCGGACCGAGATCGGGTACGCGAGCACGGCGAGCAGCACCGTCGCGGCCAGCGGCAGCAGCAGCACCCACCACCGCTCCCCCTCGTACGGCCGGACGCGCGCGGCCCAGCCCAGCGGGGACAGCCAGCTCGGCCAGTCGTTGCCGGCGGTGTCCCCGGCCAGGCGCAGCCCGAACGCGGCGCCGAGACCGGCGAGGCCGATGCCCCGCGCCCCACCCGCGGTCTCGGTGAGCTGGGCGGCCAGCCCGCCGAGCGTGGCGAAGACCACGCCGGTCAGCACGGTGACCAGCCCGTACGCGAGCGAGCCACCGACCGGCAGCCCGGTCGAGATCAGCCCGGCGGCGGTGAGCAGCCCGAGCACCAGGTCTGCGGCGTACGTGACGAGCAGCGCGGCGGTCAGCCCGGCGTGCCGCCCGAGAACGCTGCCGCCGAGCAGTTCCCGCCGCCCTGCTTCTTCCTCGGTGCGGGTGTGCCGGATGACCGTGAGCAGGCTCGCCAGCGCGACGATGAGCAGCAGGAAGCCGCTGCGCTGGGCGGTCAGCCCGCCGATGCTGTCGCCGTACGCCGGGCCGAGCAGCGCGACGATGGACGGGTTGCGGGCGGTGCCCTCCAGGTACGCGGCCCGATCGGCGGCGGTCGGGAACAGCTCGAAGTAGCTGGCCGCGTACGTCGTCGGCAGCACCGCGAGGATCAGCACCCACAGCGGCAGCAGGAGGCGGTCCCGGCGCAGGATCAGCCGGACCAGGTGACGCGTGCCGGTGAGCGTGCTCATGACCGGTCCGCCGTCTCGGGGCGCGCCACGCCGGAGGAGGGCGTCGCGTCGGAGGAGGGCGTCGCGTCGGAGGAGGACGCCGTCTCGTAGTGCCGCAGGAACAGCTCCTCGAGCGTCGGCGGCGTGCTGACCAGGCTGCGGACGCCGAGTTCGGTGAGCCGGCGCAGCGCGGCGTCGAGCGACGCGGTGTCGACGTCGAACCGGACCCGCTGCCCGTCCACCCGCAGGTCGTGCACGCCGGGCAGGTCGGCCAGGCCGTCGAGTGGCGCGGTGACCTCGGCGTCGATCGCGGTGCGGTGCAGGTGGCGCAGGTCGCCGAGCGTGCCGGACTCCACCGTCCGGCCGGCCCGGATGATCGTCACCCGGTCGCAGAGCGCCTCCACCTCGGCCAGGATGTGGCTGGACAGCAGCACCGTGCGCCCGTCCTGGACGGCCCGGCGGACCCAGTGCTGGAAGACCTCCTCCATCAACGGGTCGAGCCCGGAGGTCGGCTCGTCGAGGATGAGCAGGTCGACGTCGGAGGCCAGCGCGGCGACCAGGCCGACCTTCTGCCGGTTGCCCTTGGAGTAGGTGCGGCCCTTCTTGCGCGGGTCCAGCTCGAACGACTCCAGCAGCTCGGCGCGGCGTTTCGGGTCGAGCCCGCCGCGCAGCCGGCCGAGCAGGTCGATCACCTCGCCGCCGCTGAGGCCGGGCCAGAGCGTGACGTCGCCGGGCACGTACGCGAGGCGGCGGTGCAGCGCCACCGCGTCCCGCCAGGGGTCGCCGCCCAGCAGTCGGGCGGCCCCCGCGTCCGCCCGCAGCAGGCCGAGCAGCACCCGGATGGTGGTCGACTTGCCGGAGCCGTTCGGGCCCAGGAAGCCGTGCACCTCCCCGGTGCGGACGGTCAGGTCGAGCCCGTCGAGGGCCCGGGTGCGGCCGAAGGTCTTCACCAGGCCGGACACATCGATTGCCGTTTCCATACTTCAGAAGTTACGCTCGTTTCACAAAGTTGTGAAGACTGTAAGGTCACGGCGTGAGTGTCGAGGAGCCGACCATGAACGTGCCGTCCCGTCACGACGAGGAGGAGGTCCACCTCTTCATCGAGCGGATGGCGATGGCCTTCGCCGACGTGGGCTTCCCCCGGATGGCCGCCCGGGTCCTGTTCACGGTGATGAGCGCCGACGACCCGCTCACCGCCGGCGAGATCGCCGAGCGGCTCGGCGTCAGCGCGGCGGCGGTCAGCGGCGCGGTGCGCTACCTGACCCAGTTCGCCATGCTGGTCCGCGAGCCGGTCAAGGGCTCCCGGCGCGACCGCTACCGGATGCCGGACAACCCCTGGTACGAGGCGACGATCACCAAGACCACGCTCTACAAGAACTTCATCGACATCGCCGCCGGCGGGGTCGACGCGCTGCACGGCCGCAGCACCCCGGCCGGTGAACGGGTGGCCGAGATGCGCGACTTCTTCCTCTTCGTACAGGAGGAACTGGAGTCGCTCGGCGACCGCTGGCGTGCCCGGCGGGCCGCGACCGGGCACGGCGGCCCGGCCGGCGGCTGAACCGTCAGCGGGTGTTGCCCCAGCGCGCCTGCTCCAGCAACTCCACCGCGCGGTCCCGGGTGGACGGGTCGTCGTCGGCGCGCAGCATCGCTGTCGCCTCGTCCACCGCGTCGGTCAGGTGCCGCCACTGCAGGTCCCGCTCCCGCACCAGGTCCGACTGGGCGGCGAGCTGCCGCGTCTTCACCCACAGGTCGACGAAGACCGTCACCTTGGCCCGCAGCACCCACGGGTCGAACGGCTTGGTGAGGTAGTCGACCGCGCCGGCCGCGTAGCCGCGCAGCGCGAGCTGGGCGTCCTTGTCCGCGGCGGTCAGGAAGATGATCGGTACGTGCCGGGTCCGCTCGCGCCGCTTGATGTGGGTGGCGGTCTCGAACCCGTCCATGTCCGGCATCTGGGCGTCCAGCAGGATCACCGCGAAGTCGTCCACCAGGAGCTGCTTGAGCGCCGCCTCGCCGCTCTCCACCGCGACCGACTGCACCGGGAGGCCCTGGAGGATCGCCTCCAGGGCCATCAGGTTCTCCCGCCGGTCGTCCACCAGCAGGGCCTTGGCCGTCTGCGTCACGCGTTCTCCTCGCCTCGGCTCCGGCCGATCCAGGACGCCATCAGTTCGATCAGCTCGTCCAGGTCCACCGGCTTGGTGATGTAGTCGCTGCCGCCGGCGCCGAGCGCCGACTCCCGGTCGCCGGGCATCGCCTTGGCGGTCAGGAAGACGATCGGCAGGTCCGCGAACCGGTGGTTGCGGCGGATCTGCGCTGTCGTCTCGTACCCGTCCTGGTCCGGCATCATGGCGTCCATCAGGACGATGTCCACCTCCGGGTGCTCGGCGAGCTGGCGGACGCCGTCCGCCCCGTTGTCCGAGTACAACACGGTCATCCCGTGCAGTTCCAACGCGGACGTCAGCGCGAACACGTTCCGCACGTCGTCGTCGATGATCAACACGGTCACGCCGTCCAGGCGTCGGGTGGCGGGCGTCTCCTGCGGCTGCGGCAGCTCCATGGGCATGAGCAGCGACGACGGCAGGCCCGCGCGGCTCGGCGACGGTGGCGCCGGTGCCACCACCGCGTCCGGCGCCAGCACGTCGGGTACGAACAGAGTGAACGTCGAACCCTGACCGGGCGCGGACGAGACGGTGATCGTGCCACCGAGCAGGCGGGCCAGGTCACGGCTGATGGACAGCCCGAGACCGGTGCCGCCGTAACGCCGGCTGGTGGTGCCGTCCGCCTGCTGGAACGCCTCGAAGATCAGCGACAGCTTGTCGTCGGAGATCCCGATGCCGGTGTCTATCACGGTGAACGCGATCACCCGCTGCGCGTTCGTCAGCGCCGGCACGTCGAAGACGGCGTTCTCGGCAGCCGGACCGATCCGCAGCGTCACCGCGCCGTTGTCGGTGAACTTCACCGCGTTGGACAGCAGGTTGCGCAGGATCTGCTGCAACCGCTGGGCGTCGGTGACCAGCGCGGGCGGCAGGTCCTGGCTCACCCGTACCTGGAAGTCCAGGCCCTTCTCCTCGGCCTGCGGCGCGAACGCCTGCTCGACGTAGCTCCGGATCTCGGCGAACTGGATCTCCGTGGGCTCCACGTCCATCCGGCCCGCCTCGATCTTCGACAGGTCGAGGATGTCGTCGATCAGCGACAGCAGGTCCGACCCGGCGCCGTGGATGGTCCGGGCGAACTCGATCTGCTTCGCGCTGAGGTTGCGCTCCGGGTTCTCGGCGAGCAGCCGGGCCAGCAGGAGCAGCGAGTTCAGCGGCGTCCGCAGCTCGTGGCTCATGTTCGCCAGGAACTCCGACTTGTACGCCGACGCCCGGGTGAGCTGCTGCGCCTTCTCCTCCAGGCCGAGGCGGGCCAGCTCGATCTCCCGGTTCTGCGTCTCGATGTTGGCCTTCTGCTCGGACAGGAGCTTCGCCTTGTCCTCCAGCTCGGCGTTGGTGCGCTGCAACTCGGCCGACTGGTCCTGCATCTCGTGCGCCAGCCGCTGCGACTGCGCCAGCAGCTCCTCCGTACGCCGGTTGGCCTGGATGGTGTTCACCGCCACGCCAATGGTGAGCACCAGCCGCTCCAGGAACGCCAGGTGCAGCTCGGAGAAGGTGGCCACACCGGCGAACTCGATCACGCCGAGCAGCTCGCCCTCGAACTGGACCGGCAGCACCACCAGATCGGCCGGGGGCGTGTCGGCCAGCCCGGACCGGACGACGAGGCGCCCGTCCGGCTGCGCCTTGACCCGGATCGTCCGGCGCGACAGGGCGGCCTGCCCGACCAGCCCCTCACCCGGGCCGAACGTGACGTCGTGGCCGCGTGCCACGTAACCGTAGGAGGCGGTGAGCCGCAGCCGCATGCTGCCCTCGGAGCTGTCCGCCAGGAAGAACGCGCCGAGCTGCGCGTCCACCAGCGGCGTCACCTCCTGCATGATCATGCGGCAGACCTCGCCCAGGTCGCGCTGGCCCTGCAGTAGACCACCGATCCGGGCCAGGTTCGAGTCGAGCCAGCCCTGCTCGGCGTTCTTCTTCGTCGTCTCCCGGAGGGTGACGATCATCTGGTTGATGTTGTCCTTCAGCTCGGCGACCTCGCCCTGCGCCTTCACGTTGATCCGCTGGGTCAGGTCGCCGCGGGTCACCGACGTGGAGACCTGCGCGATCGCGCGCAACTGCGTGGTGAGGGTCGAGGCGAGCTGGTTGACGTTCTCGGTGAGGTCACGCCACGTACCGGAGACGCCCTTGACCTGGGCCTGACCACCCAGCTTGCCCTCGGTACCCACCTCGCGCGCCACGCGCGTCACCTCGTCGGCGAACGACGACAGCTGGTCCACCATCGTGTTCACGGTGTTCTTCAGCTCGAGGATCTCGCCCTGCGCGTCCACTGTGATCTTCTGACCGAGGTCGCCGTTCGCCACGGCGGTGGTGACCGAGGCGATGTTCCGCACCTGGCTGGTCAGGTTCGACGCCATCGAGTTCACGTTGTCGGTCAGATCCCGCCACGTACCCGAGACGCCCTTGACCTGGGCCTGACCACCCAGCTTGCCCTCGGTACCCACCTCGCGCGCCACCCGCGTCACCTCGTCGGCGAACGACGACAGCTGGTCCACCATCGTGTTGACAGTGGACTTCAGCTCCAGGATCTCGCCCTGCGCGTCCACGGTGATCTTCTGCGACAGGTCGCCCTTGGCGACAGCTGTCGACACCTGGGCGATGTTGCGCACCTGCGCGGTCAGGTTCGACGCCATCGAGTTCACGTTGTCGGTCAGATCCCGCCAGGTGCCGGCGACGCCGCGTACCTGGGCCTGGCCGCCGAGCTTGCCCTCGGTGCCCACCTCGCGCGCCACGCGCGTGACCTCGTCGGCGAACGACGACAGCTGGTCCACCATCGTGTTGACAGTGGACTTCAGCTCCAGGATCTCGCCCCGGGCGTCCACGGTGATCTTCTGACCGAGGTCGCCCTTCGCCACCGCCGTGGTGACCGACGCGATGTTCCGCACCTGGCTGGTCAGGTTCGACGCCATCGAGTTCACGTTGTCGGTCAGGTCACGCCACGTACCCGAGACGCCCTTGACCTGGGCCTGACCACCCAGCTTGCCCTCGGTACCCACCTCACGCGCCACCCGCGTGACCTCGTCGGCGAACGACGACAGCTGGTCCACCATCGTGTTCACGGTGTTCTTCAGCTCGAGGATCTCGCCCTGCGCGTCCACGGTGATCTTCTGCGACAGGTCGCCCTTCGCCACCGCCGTGGAGACCTGGGAGATGTTGCGGACCTGGCTGGTCAGGTTGCCGGCGAGCTGGTTGACGTTCTCGGTGAGGTCACGCCACGTGCCGGAGACGCCGCGTACCTGCGCCTGGCCGCCCAGCTTGCCCTCGATGCCCACCTCACGGGCCACCCGGGTGACCTCGTCGGCGAACGACGACAGCTGGTCCACCATCGTGTTCACGGTGTCCTTCAGCTCCAGGATCTCGCCCTGGGCCGCCACCGTGATCTTCTGCGACAGGTCGCCCTTCGCGACCGCCGTCGACACCTGGGCGATGTTGCGCACCTGCGCGGTCAGGTTCGACGCCATCGAGTTCACGTTGTCGGTCAGGTCCTTCCAGGTGCCGGCCACGCCCGGCACCTCGGCCTGCCCGCCCAGCTTGCCCTCGGTGCCCACCTCGCGGGCCACCCGGGTGACCTGCTCGGCGAACAGCCGCAGCGTGTCGGTGAGCGAGTTCATCGTGTCGGCCAGCTCGGCCACCTCGCCGCGCGCCCCGACCGTGATCTTCTGCGACAGGTCGCCCTTCGCGACGGCTGTCGCCACCTGGGAGATCGACCGCACCTGCCCGGTGAGGTTCGACGCCATGGTGTTCACCGAGTCGGTGAGGTCCTTCCAGGTGCCGGCCACCCCGCGTACGTCGGCCTGCCCGCCCAGCTTGCCCTCGGTGCCCACCTCGCGGGCCACCCGGGTCACCTCGTCGGCGAACGACGACAGCTGGTCCACCATCGTGTTCACGGTCCGGCCGATGCGCAGGTACTCACCGCGCAACGGACGCCCGTCGATCTCCAGCGCCATGTGCTGGGACAGGTCGCCGTCGGCCACCGCCACGATGACCCGGGCGATCTCGGTGGTCGGCCGGCCCAGGTCGTCGATGAGCGAGTTGACCGCCCGCTGCCCCTCCGCCCACGAGCCGTCCAGGCCCTCGTCGTCCAGGCGCTCGGTGAGCCGGCCGTCGCGGCCGACGATCCGGCTGATCCGCCGCAGGTCGAGGTGCTGCCGTTCCTGCAACGACACCACGTCGTTGAAGGCGTCGGCGACCTCACCGGGCAGACCCGCCCGCCGGGGCAGGCGCACCCGCAGATCGCCGCGCCCCACCCGGCGCAACGCCTCGACCAGTTCGCCGAGGAGCACCTCGTGGTCGGACGCGGACGGGTCAGCGGTCACCGACTGATTCACCGTGGCCATCGTTCCTCGCTCCGCTCGGGCTCGTGCGGTCACACGGGCCATCCCATCATTGTGCCGCGCGATCCGTCGAGGTCACCGCGTGTGATCGCGCGTCACGTGCGGTATCGACCCGGGTGGTGGGTTCCCCGGGACGCTTGGCACCCGGGGCAGGCGCGGTGGAGGATACGAAGGTGTCAGCGGAGGCAGGGCCGGCCAGCGGCGGCGCGGACGAGCGCGTCCGCCGGGTCCGCCTCCCCGCCGACCGCCGCACCCCCGCGGCGGCCCGCGCGCTGGTCCGCACCATGCTCCTCGAAGCGCGGCTGCCCGAACTGCTGAACGAGGCGCTGCTGCTCACCACCGAGCTGACCACGAACGCCGTCGAGCACGCGCGCACCGAACTGGACATCGAGGTCGACACCGACCGCGACGGCCTCACCGTGACCGTCACCGACTTCGCCTCCGGCCCGGTGGACGAGCTGATCGTGGGCGTGCGCAACACCACGTCCGACATCACCGAGGTCGCCGCCCGGGGGCGCGGGCTGCTGCTCGTCGACCACTTCTCCAGCCGGTGGGGCACCACATACCTGCCCACCGGCAAGGGCGTCTGGTTCCGGCTCGACCGGCCCGGTCCGGGTGGGTCCGCCCGGCCGTCGGCCGGCCCGCTGCGGGTCGTCGAACCGGAACGGGCCGGCGACGGTACGCCGAGCGCCGCGGCCATGAGCGACCTGATGCAGCTCACCCCGGACGCGTACGCCGACGAGCCGCTGCCCGAGTTCGCGGTCGGGCTGCTGACCCGGGTCGCCGAGATGGTGGGCGCCGCCGGTGGCACCGTCCGGCTCGACCGGGGCGACGGACTCGGCACCCAGGTCTTCGCCCGGTACGGCCGGCCGCCACGCGAGGGCAACGAGCTGCTGCGCGTCCCGCTCGCCGTGCACCGGCCGTACGCCGGTGAGCTGGAGCTGGACGCGGCGCCCTCGGCGTACGCCCGGCCGCTGGCCGTACTGGCCGCCGAGCGGCTGTCGCTGCACCTGGAGAACGACCGGCTGCGCCGCGCCGACGTACGCCGGTCCACCTGGCTGACGTTCCTCGCCGAGGCCAGCGAACTGCTCGCCCAGTCGCTGGACGTCGAACTGACCATGGCGCTCGTCCCGCAGCTCGTGGTGCCCCGGCTCGGCCAGTGGTGCGCCGTGCACACCACAGACGAGTGGGGCCGCCTGCGCCTCGCCGCGTCGAGTCACGCCGACGAGGCGATGCTGCCGCAGCTGCACCGGATCCTCCAGGAGACCGGCCCGGACTCGATCCAGTCGCGGCTGCGCGAGGCGTCCCGCAACGCCGCCCAGGTGCCGCTCGGCGGGCCGATGGAGGGCTTCGCCGTACCGTTGATCGCCCGTGGCCAACGGCTCGGCACCCTCGCCGTGGGCCGGCACCAGCGGCACCGGCACGACCCGGACGAGGTCTCGGTGCTGGAGGACGTGGCCCGCCGCGCCGCCCTCGCCATCGAGAACGCCCGCATCCACGCCGAGCGCCGCCGGGTCGCCCAGACGCTCCAGCAGTCCCTGCTGCCGCCGGTGCTCCCGGTGGTCGAGGGCATCGGCTTCGCCGCCGAGTACGTCCCGACCGGCGACGACGCGGAGGTCGGCGGCGACTTCTACGACGTGCTCCCGCTGCCGGACGGCCGCTGGCTCGTGGTGGTCGGCGACGTCTCCGGCAAGGGCGTGCAGGCCGCCGCCGTGACCGGGCTGGTCCGGGACGTGATCCGGGTGCTCGTCGGCGACGGCAAACCGCTGCCCGAGGTGCTCGGCCGGCTCAACGAGACGCTCGTCGAACGCGGCGGCGGACGTTACTGCACGCTGGCGCTGGCGGCTGTCGCACCCGGCGACGGCGACCAGCTCGACGTCTCGCTGCACCTGGCCGGCCACGACCGCCCGGTGCTGCTGCACGGCGGTGGCGGGGCGACGTTCGTCGGGGCGGGCGGTACGGCGCTGGGCCTGCTCGACACGATCACCACACCGACCGCCGAGCTGACGCTCAAGCCCGGCGACGCGCTGATCTTCTACACCGACGGGGTCACCGAGCGGCGGCGCGGACGGGAGCTGTTCGGCACCGAGCGGCTGCGCGAGTCGGCGGCGCCGCTGGCCGGGTACTCGGCCGACGTGGTGGCCGCACGGCTGCGCGCCGCCACCATCGCCTTCTCGGTCGAGCCCCCACGCGACGACATTGCCATCCTGGTCCTCCGAAACGACACCCCCTAGCCCTCCCGCCCGCTCCCGGCGCCCGGCCCGGCCCCCGGGCGCCCGATCTCGGTTGATCATGAAGTTGGCCGCCCAATTCGCCCGATTCCTCCCCGCCAACTTCATGATCAACCCACTCCGGCACGCCACGGACACCTCAGCCCGCCCGCAGTCGCGCTCCAGTCCGCCCTCGTCGCACTCCAGCCCGCCCATCGGCGGTGATCAAGGAGTTTGTGCTCTCTGGGGGCGCGAAATCTGACGCAAAGTCCTTGATCACCGGGGCGAGGCAGGGCGCGCGGGACGGGGCGGGGCGTGGGGCGGGACGCGCGCGGGCGGGGCGTGGGGCGGGACGCGCGCGGGCGGGGCGTGGGGCGGGACGCGCGCGGGACGCGGGGTCGGACGCGCGCGGGACGCGGGGTGGGACGCGGGGCGGCACCAGGGCTTGCGGGCCGGGTGCGCAGACTGACGAGGGCGCCCGGCCCGGCGGGCACCGCCGTCGAGCAGGGCACCGGAACGGATGCGGCCGGGCGTTGGCAGGCTGGCGCCGGGCCAGCGCGGGCTGGTCAGAGGCCGCCGGGGAGACGGCCGGGGGCCAGCCGGTGGTGCGGGTCCAGGTGGGCCTTGGCGCTGCGCAGGCGCGGCAACGCGGGCAGCTCGCCCCAGAGGTCCACGGCACGGCGTACCGCCGCGGGCGCGGCGACCACCACGCACCGGCCCCGCCGGGCGATCAGCACGCTGCGGACCGCGGTGAGGATCGAGGCGACCCGCTCCGGCGGCAGCGCGCCGGACAGTGCGGCGTGGACGGTGCCCGAGCCGGCCGAGCCGCGTACCGGCACCGGGCCGCCGGTCGCGTCGCGCAACGCGTAGACGGCCGCGTGCAGGTCGCCTATCGGCACCTCGATACGTAGCGCCGTGTCGCCGGGCGCGAACGGGTAGCGCCCCCACCATTCCGGCGCGTGGTGACTGACCATCGCCTCGGCACCGAGGACGGCGCTGAGCCGCTCGGCCCGCTCGGTCACGTCGGCCGGGCCGCCCTCCAGCAGCACCACCAGGCTGCCAGCAGCGGGTCGCCCGGTCACGGCCGGATGATCGGGGCGATTGATCACCGACGGGTGGGTCGGCGGAATGCGGCGCCGGGGCAGCGGTACCGGCACCGGCAGGTCCAGTTCGACGGCGGCCGGATCGACGCCCGCGGCCAGGACGGCCCGGACCAGGTCGTGCACCTCCAGTGGTGTCCACACCGGGCGGGACACCCAGAGCCGGCCGGCCGGGATGGCGTGCACCCGCATGGTGGCCGAGACCAGCACCCCGAGCCCGCCCTGCGAGCCGCAGAGCAGCCGGGCCACGTCCAGCCCGGGCAGGTCGCCGCGACCGAGGATCGCATCCCCGCCACCCGGAGCGTCGCCGAACGCACCACCGGCACCCCAGCCCACGCCGCCCGCCGGACCGTCCGTCGGACCACCGGGTCCAAAGCCGCCACCAGGCCCAAAGCCGCCGGCACCCCGCCCGGCAGCACTGCCACCATCGCCCGCCGGACCGCGCCCGCTCGCCTGGCCATCGCCGCTGCCCGGGGCGGCCCGGCCGAGCGCCTCCGTGCCGGACTCGCCGACGCTCACCAGCTCACCGTCGGCGTCGAGGTAGCGCACCCCGACGAGCTGGGCGCACGGGCTGCCGTGCCGATGGCGCAGCGGACCGGACTCGTCGGCGGCGAGCACCCCGCCGAGGGTCGCGCCCGGCGACGGCGCGTCGACAGGCAGCCGCCGGTTGGTACGCGCCAGCGTGGCCTGGACCGCGCGCAGTGGCGTACCGGCGCCGATCTCGGCCACCGCCGCGTCGCGCGGCTCGTGCCAGACCCCGGCGAGGCGGCCCGTGTCGAGCATGATGTCCACCTGTGCCGGAGCGGCACCCCAGTCGATTTTCGTGCCGGCGCCGCGGGGCACCACTGTCAGGTCGTACGCCGCGGCCAGCCGCAACACCTCCGCCGCGGCGTGCGGGCCGCCCGGCACCGCCACCCAGCGGGCGGTACGACCGGCCACCTCGTCGGCCGGACCGGCGAAGCGGGCGAACGGTTCGCCGCAGATCGCGGCCAGCTTCCGGGTGATGTCGAGGGCTCCGAGTCGGTCGGTGGAACGTGCCGCATCCGCCATGGCGGTTATCGTACACATGTTCGAAAGACCTGGCGGCGAGTCGCGGGATTCGGGCGGCGGGCGCGCCCGGCGGCGGCCCGCCGACCGGTAACGTGGCGCCGTGACCGAAACCCCACCGCCCGTCGCCAAGCGCGTCCCGACCGAGCGCGTCCATCACGGTGACACTGTCCTCGACGAGTACGCCTGGCTCGCCGCCAAGGACGACCCGGACACGATCGCGTACCTGGACGCCGAGAACGCGTACACCGAGGCGCGCACCGCCCACCTGGCCGGGCTGCGCGCGGAGCTGTTCGAGGAGACGCGCCGGCGCACCCAGGAGACCGACCTGTCGGTGCCGACCCGCAAGGACGGCTACTGGTACTACACCCGCACGGTCGAGGGTCAGCAGTACGGCGTGCACTGCCGGCGCGCGGTCCGGCCGGGCGAGACGGCGCCCCCGGTCAGCGCGGACGGCGCCCCGCTCGACGGCGAGGAGGTGCTGCTCGACGGCAACCAGCTCGCCGAGGGGCACGACTTCTTCTCCCTCGGCGCGTTCGACGTCAGCCCGGACGGGCGCTGGCTGGCCTACTCCACCGACTTCTCCGGCGACGAGCGCTACACGCTGCGGATCAAGGATCTGACCACCGGCGAGTCGCTGCCGGACGAGGTGCCGGACACGTTCTACGGCACGGCGTGGTCCAGCGACGCGTCCACGCTGTTCTACGTCACAGTGGACGAGGCGTGGCGGCCGAACCGGGTCTGGCGGCACACCGTCGGCACCGCGTCCACCGAGGACGTTGTGGTGTACCAGGAGGACGACGAGCGGTTCTGGGTCGGCGTCGAGCTGACCCGCTCCGAGCGCTTCGTGGTCATCGACATCCACAGCAAGATCACCAGCGAGGTCCGGGTGATCCCGGCCGCCAACCCGACCGGCGAGCCCGCCGTCGTGGCCCCGCGGCGTCAGGGCATCGAGTACGCGGTGGAGCACCACGGCCACCGCTTCCTGATCCTGCACAACGACGGCGCGGAGGACTTCGCGCTGGCGTACACCTCGGCGGACACGCCGGGCGACTGGGTGCCGCTGATCCCGCACACGCCGGGCACCCGGCTGGAGGCGGTCGACGCGTTCGAGAACCACCTCGTGGTGTCGCTGCGCACCAACGGCCTCACCGGCCTGCGGGTGCTGGCGGTGGGCAGCGACGACAGCTGGGACATCGACTTCCCCGAGCCGATCTACAGCGTCGGGCTGGACGCCAACCCGGAGTACCGGACGAACGAGGTGCGGCTGCGCTACACCTCGCTCGTCACCCCGGACTCGGTATACGACTACGACCTGGTGACCCGCGAGCTGACGTTGCGCCGGCAGAAGCCGGTCCGTCCCGGGCCGGACGGGCGGGCGTACGACCCGGCCGACTACGAACAGCACCGGGACTGGGCGCTGGCCGACGACGGAACCCGCGTACCGATCTCGCTCGTCTGCCGCCGCGGCACGCCGCGCGACGGCTCGGCGCCCGCCGTCATCTACGGCTACGGGTCGTACGAGGCGAGCATGGACCCGTGGTTCTCGATCGCCCGGCTGAGCCTGCTCGACCGCGGCGTGATCTTCGCGGTGGCGCACATCCGGGGCGGCGGTGAGCTGGGCCGGCGCTGGTACGACGAGGGCAAGATGCTGGCCAAGAAGAACACGTTCACCGACTTCGTGGCGTGCGCCCGGCACCTCGTGAAGGCGGGCTGGACGGCGAGCGACCGGCTGGTCGCCCGGGGCGCCTCGGCCGGTGGCCTGCTCATGGGCGCGGTGGCGAACCTCGCCCCGGACGCGTTCACCGGGATCGTCGCGCAGGTGCCCTTCGTGGACGCGCTCACCTCGATCCTCGACCCGTCGCTGCCGCTGACCGTGACCGAGTGGGAGGAGTGGGGCAACCCGCTCGACGACCCCGAGGTCTACGCGTACATGAAGTCGTACACGCCGTACGAGAACGTGACCACCGTCGAGTACCCGGCGATCCTGGCGGTGACCAGCCTCAACGACACCCGCGTGCTCTACCACGAGCCGGCCAAGTGGATCGCCCGGCTGCGATCGCTGGCGCCGGCCGGCGACTACCTGCTCAAGACCGAGATGGGCGCGGGCCACGGCGGTCCCAGCGGCCGGTACGACTCGTGGCGCGAGGAGGCGTTCGTCAACGCCTGGATCCTCGACCGCGTCGGTCTGGCCGTGTAAGGAAGGCTGCGCAGGGCTGCTCGGCCGCTGACCGTTCAGCCCGCGCGCAGTTCCTCCATCGAGGTCGCGGTGCGCAGGAACAGCAGGCCGGCCACGACCGTGCACAGCACCGCCGCCAACCCGCCGGCCGCGAGCCAGGCCAGCTGATCCCACGGTACGTCCGGCGGGATCGTCGTCTTCGGCACCCATTCGGTACGGGTGTACCGCGCCGCGGTGGCCGGGTCGCCGCACAGCTCCGTACCGGCGTCGCAGATCGTCCGCGTGAAGCCGCCGCTGCTCGGTGCCGGCATGACGCCACGGACCAGCAGATAGCCGACCGTCAGCGCGAGCCCGATCGCGGGTACGGCGGGTGCGAGCGCGGCCCAGAGCAGCGACCGGCCGATGGTGGCCCGTGGCACGCCGGTGGCCACCTGCGCCGCGTACGCCCGTCGCCGGCTCGTGATCCCCTCGACCACCGCCACGAGCAGCCCACCGCCGGCGATCGCCATCGCCACCACGACCGCGAGGTCGACCAGGTCCATCGCGCCGAGGTAGAAGCCCGGGTCGGCCATTCCGGATCCGGTGCGCCGGGTCAGCTCGGCCTCGGCCCGGAACTCGGCACGTAGCCCCGCGGCACCGGCGCCGAAGATCAGCGCGGCCAGCAACGCGGCGAAGGTTCGGCTGCCGGCCCACGGGTCGGCGGCGAGCCGGCGGGCGGCGAGCAGGGCGGCCGGGCCGCGCCCGTGCCGGTGCAGCAGCCGGCCGGTGTGGTACGAGATCCAGCCGGTGCCCGACACGACGCCGATCATCGCGGTCAGCCCGCCGACGACGAGCAGTGTCGGCACCAGCCAGTCGGGGGCCACGGCGCCACGCCGCTCGTACCAGAGCAGGAGCGGGCGGATCGCGGCGAAGATCGCCAGCGCGGCGAGGATGAGCACGCCCGGCCACGGCCAGGGCGCCCGGGTGCGGACCCGGCGCACGACGCCGAACGGGGTGGTGGTGACCCGCCGCAGCAGCAGCGCGCTGACCAGTGCGGCCACCAACGGCAGGCCGAGCACCACGGCGGCCACGGCGACCGGCGCCGGACGCACGTCGGTGGGCAGCGGCAGCCGCCCGTCGGCGTCGGGCCGGTGCAGCAGCCGGCACCCGGCCAGGAAGACGGCCAGGCCGACGAGGGTGCCGAGCAGGCTCGCCACGCCGGTCTCGGCGACAGCGAGCCGGGTGACCTGCCCGGGGGTGGCACCGGCCAGCCGGAGCGCGGCGAGCCGCCGGTCCCGGCCCGGCGCGCCGAGGCGGGCGCACTGCCCGGCCAGCCCCAGCACGGGTACGCAGAGCAGCAGCAACGCGAACGCCACGCCCGGGCGCAGGCCGGGTTCCCGCAGCAGCGCGTTCGTGTACTGGTCGGACTGCGTCCAGGCGTGGCCGGACGGTTTCACCACCGACAGCACTGTCAGCGCGGCCAGCCCGGCCAGCGTCGCCAGCGCGGCACTCAGCGCGGTGAGCACCACCCGGGCGACGTCGGTGCGGGTGCCGGCCAGCGCGAGCCGCAGCAGCGTGCCCGGCCTCACCGTGATCCGCCCGGCAGCGCCGGGTCGAGCCCGAGCCCGGTGTGGTCGACCATGCCGTCGCGCAGGCTCACCTCCCGGTCCGCGTACGCGGCGATGCGCGGCTCGTGCGTCACCAGCACGACTGTGGTGCGCTGCTCGCGGGCCAGCCGGACGAGTTGGGTGAGCACCTGCTCGCCGGCCAGCGTGTCGAGCGCGCCGGTCGGCTCGTCGGCGAAGATCACCCGCGGTTCGGTGACCAGGGCCCGGGACAGCGCGCACCGTTGCTGCTGCCCGCCGGACATCTCGCCGGGCCGGACGTCGGCGACGTCGGCCACACCGAGCCGGTCCAGCCAGGAGAGCGCCGCCGTCCGTGCCGCTCGCCGCCCCGTGCCGGCGAGCAACAACGGAAGGGCGACGTTCTCCGCCGCGGTCAGCTCGGCGACGAGCTGGCCGAACTGGAACAACACCCCGAATTCGGTACGGCGCAGCCGGGAGCGGGCCGCCTCCGGCCACGTGTCGATCCGTTCACCGCGCCAGGTGACCTGACCGGCGTCGGGACGCAGGATGCCTGCCAGGCAGTGCAGCAACGTGGACTTGCCGCATCCGCTCGGACCGGTGACCGCGAGGATCTCGCCTTCGGCCACGTCGAGCGTCACGCCACGCAGCGCGGGCGTGTGGCCGTACGCGCGGACCACGCCACGCGCTTGCAGGAACGTCACGAGTGCACCTCCCGGTGCCAGTCGACGACCCGGTCCAGGGTGGTGTGCAGCCACCGGAGATCGGCGTCGAGATGGACGATGGCGAAATCGGCGGCGATCACCTCGTCGAGGCGGGCACCGGGGGCGGTCTTGAGCGCTGTCAGCTCACGCAGCCGCTGCGTGTGCGCCCGGCGCTGGGCGATCAGGTAGTCGCGCGCCTGCCCGGCGTCGGCCACCAGGAGCGCGACGACCACCTTGGCGAACAGCGTGCTCGCCACGTACGGCATCGGTGGTTCGACGGTGCCCAGCCAGTGGTCGAGCGCCGCCCGCCCGTCGTCGGTGAGCGCGTAGGCGGTCCGGTCCGGGCCGCCGTCCCGCTCCTGACCGGCCGGCACGACCAGGCCGTCCCGCTGCAGGCGGGCCAGCGTCGCGTAGACCTGACCGAAGGCGAGCGGCCGGGCCCTGGGCAGTCGCTCGTCGTGCGCACGCTTCAGCTCGTAGCCGTGGCGTGGCCCGGCGGCGAGCAGCCCGAGCAGGACGTGCTGAGTGGACACTCCCTCACTATTCGCTGAATGAATAGTGCTGTCAAGAACGGCCCGCGCGGGACAACGCGGGCCGTTCGATCAGCGGGTCCAGGCCGGATCGCGACCGGCCCGGCCGAGCAGCGCGTCCATGCTGGTCGGCGCCGCCTCGGTGGGCACCGGCGGGCCGAACGCGCCCATCTTCTGGCCCATGTCGCCCATCCGGTCCATGAACTCGTGCCCCGCCGCCACCACGGCCGGGTCCACGCTCAGCTCCTGACCGGTGGCCCGGGCCAGGTCCCACCCGTGCACCGTGAGGTCGATCAGCGCCATCGACCCGACCGTCTCCTGTGGTAGCCCCATGCCAGGCGACACGCCCTCCAGCGCGGCCGGGTCGGACCACGCCTCGGTCAGCCGGGCCGTCTCGGTCGCGAACCGGTCGCGCCAGCCGTCGGTCAGGTGGTCGGTCTTGCCGGACCAGTCGACCTCCTCCCGTCGGGCCATCGCCTGAAAGTTGACCACCACGTCGAACAGGTGACCGAGCAGGTCACGCACCGTGTAGTCGGGACAGGGCGTGGGCAGGCCGAGTTGGTCGTCCGAAATTCCCCGCACCACCGCGGCCGTACGCGGCGCCGCGACGGCGAGCAGCTCACTAGTCTTCGTGCTCATAGGGGCAGCGTAGGAGGGTGGTATTGAAGAAATGCGACACGAACCGCGGGGCGACAACCGCGGCATCCTCGACCCGGGCCGATTGCGCCGGCAGGTGCGGTTCCGGCGCCGGATGGCCGCCCCGGCGCTGCGTCAGTGGGTCGAGCACTACTGGTTGATCGACTGGGATCTGGACGAGCCGTTCGAGCAACGGGTGGTGCCGCACCCGACCGTGAACGTGGTGTTCCAGGCGCAGGACGGCGCGGCCGAGCACGGTGAGATCGCCGGCGTCGACACCGGCCTGTTCGCCGTCACGCTGCACGGCGTCGGCCGGGTCTCCGGTGTCCAGTTCCGCCCGGGCGGTTTCCGGCCGTTCTGGCGGCGCCCGGTCGCGGAGCTGACCGGACGGCACGTACCGATCCCCGACGGGCCGGTCTGCCCGGGCACCGACGACGAGCGCTGCGCGCGGCTGGACGACCTGCTGACCTCGTGGTCGCCGGTCGCTGATCCGCTCGCCGCGGAGGCCACCGCGCTGGTCGAGGAGATCCGCGCCGACCGGACCGTGCTGCGGGTGGCCGACTTCGCCCGGCGGCACGCCGTCTCCACCCGCCGGCTCCAGCGCCTGTTCCTGGACCACGTCGGCGTCGGTCCGAAGTGGGTGATCCGCCGATACCGGCTCCAGGAGGCGATCGAACAGGCCGCCGCCGGGCCGCTCGACTGGTCGCGGGTCGCGGCCGATCTGGGGTACGCCGACCAGGCCCACCTGGTCCGTGAGTTCACCGCCGTCGCCGGGGTCTCGCCCGCGGCGTACGCCCGCTCGCTGGCGGCCCTGGGACAGTGACGCGGGTCCGGCCCTGCCGAGCGCGGGCCAACCTGACTCCGCAGTGACGCACGGTGACAGCCAGCCCGGGCGGCGGGCCTCGCCTCGCGCCGCCTTTGCTCTGCACCCACTGACGCAGCACACACGCACGGTGATGGTAGCTGCGCGACGCCGTCGACCATGGGCAACGGGAAGTGCCTGCTCAGCCGCCTGCTGCGCCGATGGCTGCAGAGCAAAGGCGGCGGCAAGCCCGCTCACTCGCCCGGCGGCAGCGGTGACGCAGCGTGACAGGAACCTCAGCTACGGTACGTGACGGGAGCGCGCGTCAGCGGCGGCGGACCGCCACCACCGCCACGTCGTCCTGGATCTCCGGCGGCGCCAGCTCGACGAGCAGCCGCCGGCAGAACTCGTCCAGGTCGTCGTCCACCCTGGTGGCGGCCACGCCGAGCGCTGCCATGCCGTCGTCGATCGTGGCGTCCCGCCGTTCGATCAGCCCGTCGGTGTAGAGCACGAGCGTGGCCCCGGCGGGCAGCACGAACTCCAGGTCGGGCGGGCGCGGCGCGCGTACGCCGAGCAGCGGCGCGGACTGCGTCACGAACTCGACCCGCCCGTCCCGGCTCAGCAGTGCCGGCAGGTGCCCGGCGCTGGCCAGCCGGACCAGCCCGGTCGGCGGGTGGAGCAGCAGCACGCAGATGGTGGCCAGCTCGGTCGGCAGCAGGTTGCGCATCAGTTCGTTGACGCGGTCCAGGATCACGCCCGGCTGGTGCCCCTCGACCGCGTACGCCCGCACCGCGTGCCGCAGCTCGGCCATCACGGTGGCGGCGTGCAACGAGTGCCCGGCCACGTCGCCGATCGCCACCAGCAGGTGGCCGTCGAGCATCACCAGCTCGTAGAAGTCGCCGCCCACCTCGGTCTGCGCGCTCGCCGGCTCGTACCGGACGGCCAGGTCCAGGCCGTTCACGTCGGGGAGCCGCTGCGGCAGCAGGCTGCGCTGCAACGTCACCGCGATCCGGTGCTCCTCGTCGAAGGACCGCTGCGCCTCCACCGCCGAGGCGACCGCCTGGGCGAGTTGCACCAGCACCGGAGTACGAACGGTCTGGGTGGCGGTCGGCACCACAACGTAGAGCGGGGCCCGGTCCTCGCGCAGCCGGGAGGCGGCCACCGTGACGGTGTCGCCGTCCGGCCAGCCGGTCAGCGCCCAGTTGGCCGGTTCGTCGACGCGTACCCGGGTGCCGATCGGCACTCCGGTGTCGTCCACCACCCACGGCACGATGGTGGCCGGCGTGTGCGGGTCGACCGCCACCCCGGCAAGGCAGTCCCCGTCGAACGTCTCGGCGACCACCGCCGCGGGCGCCTTGAAGATCCGCGCCGCGCCGCTCGCGGCGGCCTCCAGCAGCCGGACGAAGTTCGGCGTCGCGTGCATCTCCACAGTGGCGTCGGCGAGTGCGGCTAGCCGTTCGGCGAGCTGCTCGGCCCGCCGCCGGGCCTGGTAGTAGCGCAGCACCGCGTGGGCGGTGGC
The DNA here is from genome assembly GCF_027497355.1 of Micromonospora sp. WMMA1947. Taxonomy (NCBI): domain Bacteria; kingdom Bacillati; phylum Actinomycetota; class Actinomycetes; order Micromonosporales; family Micromonosporaceae; genus Micromonospora; species Micromonospora sp. WMMA1947. The sequence continues at coordinate 1,692,101 of NZ_CP114909.1, forward strand.
GACCAGTTCCTCCGGCTCGATCGGCTCGGCCAGGTAGGCGTCCGCGCCCCGGGTGAGGCCCTGCGCCCGGTCCACCACGTCGACGGCGTGCGCGGAGACGTGGATGACCGGGATCGACTGGTTCTCCGCCTTGATCCGCTCGCACACCTCGAAGCCGCTCATGTCGGGCAGCCGTACGTCGAGCACCACGAGGTCGATGTGTTCCCGGGCCACCCGCTCCAGCGCCGACGTGCCGTTCTCGGCCTCGACGGTGATGAAGCCGGCCCGGGTCAGCCAGTTGACCAGCAGGTATCGCTTGGGGCCGCTGTCGTCGACCACAAGCACGGTCACCGGCCCGCTGTCCACCGTCACGCTCCGCCCGCGGGGAGGACCACTGTGAACGTGCTGCCCCGGCCGGGTTCGCTGGTCAGCTCCAGCGTCCCGCCGAGCAGCGTGATCAGCCGGCGCGCGTACGGCAGGCCGAGCCCGGTGCCACCGACCCGGGTCGTGCCGGGCACCTGGTAGAACTCCTCGAAGACCCGTTCGTGCAGCTCCGGCGGGATGCCCACGCCGGTGTCGGTGACCGACAGCGTCCACTGCTCGCCCCGGTACTCGGCGCGCAGGCGCACCTCGCCTCGCTCGGTGAACTTCAACCCGTTGTGCAGCAGGTTGCGCAGCACCTGGGCGAGCAGTACCTCGTCCGAGCGCACGGTGGCCGGCGACGGCGGTTCCTCGACCACCAACTCCACCTCCGGACGGGAGGCGAGGGCCCGCAGCGTGCCGCGCAACTGCCCGAAGACGGCGCGCAGGTCGACCTCGGACCAGTCCGGCTCGATCCGGCCCGACTCCGCCTTGGCCAGGTCGAGCAGCTCGTTGACCAGCCCCAGCAGGTCGCCCGCCGAGGAGCGGATCAGCCCCACCTGGCGGGCCTGCTCACCGGTGAGCGGGTCGGAGGCGGAGTCGGCCAGCAGCCGGGCCAGGCCGATGATCGCGGTGACCGGGGCGCGCAGCTCGTGGCTGACGTTCGCCAGGAACCGGCTCTTCGACTCGCTCGCGGCCCGCAGCTGGGCCGACTTCTCGTCCAGCTCGGCGTAGAGCGCCACCACGCCGCGGTTGGTCTCCTCCAGCTCCTCGGTGAGCTGGTTGTAGAGCGCCATCACGCCCCGGTTGGTCTCCTGGAGTTCGGCGTTGAGCACCGCCAGCTCGTCGCGCTGACTGCGTACCTCGTCGAGGGCGCCGATGAGCTGCGCGTTCTGGGCGGCCAGCTCGTCCAGGGCCGAACCCGGGGCGCGCTCGGCCAGCTCGGCACGAAGCTCGGCGGCGCGCTCCGCCGTCAGCTCCCCGGCATGGTCGGGCACTCGTCGGGACATCCTGACGACCGTATCGCCCTCGACGGCCACGACCCGCAACGTGTCCACCAGACGCGCGACGGCACCGGACTGCGGCTCGTACCGTCCACCGGGCAGCGGACGCAGCGGCGACAGGTCCACCTGCAGAACCCGGCGGCCCACGCCGTCGCGGTCGAGGGCGAACGTCACGTCCGCGCCGTCGACCCCGTGCAGCAGCTCCCGCGCCACCTCGCTCAGCGCGGTGGCGATGCGTACCTGGTCCTGGTGTTCCAGCCCGACCGCCGCGGCCACCTCCCGGCCGCGCTGCCGGACCAGGAAGATGTCCTGCTCCACCCGGAGTGCGAGATGCAGGAGGGGTTCGGTCATGCCGCCCCCCGGGCCACCAGGACGCAGGCGTCGTCGCGGCGGACACCCGCGTCACGCAGCAGGGTCGCGGCGGCCAGCAGGGGGGTGCGGCCGGCGAGCCCGGGATAGTCGTCCAGGTCCCAGCGATCCACCACCCCGTCACTGTGCATGACCAGGGTGGCGTCGCGCGAGAAGGGGTAGTCGTACCCGCGGATCGCCGGACGCTGGTGCCCGGCGATGCCCGGCAGCGAGACCAGCCCGCGCCGCCGCTCGCCCGGCGCCACGATCATCGCGGCGATGTTGCCCAGCCCGGCGTAGCGGAGCACCCCGGCTGCGGGATCCGGTTCGGCCACCGCGAGTGCGGCGCCCCGGGTGTGCGAGATGGCGGCGTGCAGGTGCCGCACCACGACGTCCGGCGGCCCGTCCGGCGCCGAGCGGAACGCGGACACGGCGGCGCCGGTGGCGGCGGCGGCGAGCGGCCCGTGGCCCAGCCCGTCGGAGACGAGCACCTGCCGCCGTCCGTCGACTTCGCGGACCGCGTACCCGTCGCCGCTGCTCTGCTCGCCGGTGATCGGCCGGGCCAGCCCGGCCGCCCATTCCGGCTCCGGCGGCGTGGTGTCCCAGACCTGGACGACCAGGACCGTGCCCCGGCCCGGCGACGAGTAGCCGTCGAACCGGCTCGACTGCCGGGTGATCGCGCCGAGCCCGATGCCGAGCGTGCCGGCGGTGGAGTGGCCGTCGACCGAGGAGAGCGTCAGGTCCGCCATGCCGGGGCCGGAGTCGATCGCCACCAGCTCCACCCCGGCGTACTCGCCCCGGCGCGCCGGACGCATCAGCAGCGTGCCCTCGCGGGCGTGCTTGACCAGGTTGCTGGTGAGCTCGGCGGTGACGATGGCCAGGTCCGCGACGCGCGGCGCGCTCAGTTCGAGCTGACGGCCGAGGCGCTCGGCCGCCCGGCGTACGCTGCCGGCTGTCGCGCCGGTGTCGACCCGGAACCAGATGCCGTGGTCGGGTACCACGTCGGCGGTCATCGGGACCACTTGGTGACGGTGATCCGCGTCCCCTCGCCGACAGCCGTGCGGATGTCGAAGTCGTCGACGAGCCGGCGGGCGCCGCTCAGTCCCAGGCCCAGCCCGCCGCCGGTGGTGTACCCGTCGGTGAGCGCCAGGTCGAGGTCGGGGATGCCCGGGCCCTCGTCGGCGAAGACGATCCGCACGCCACGCCGGCGGCCGTCGGACACGGTGCTCACCTCGGCGCTGCCCCCGCCGCCGTAGATCAGCGTGTTGCGGGCCAGCTCGCTGGCGGCGGTGACGAGCTTCGTCTGGTCGACGAGGGAGAGCCGGACCGCGACGGCTGTGGTACGCACCAACTGCCGGACCCGCACCACGTCCTCGTCGCTGCGGATCGCCTGGGTCGCCGGCACACCCAGGTCGACGCCCGTGGTCATGCCGTCGCCGTCGTCTCGGTGTCCTCGTCGTCGGCCGCCTCGTCCCAGTCGTCGGCGCGGCTGGCCGCGATCAGCTCCATGCCGCGCTCGACGTTCAGCGCGGTACGGATGCCGTTGAGCGACAGTCCCAGCTCGACCAGGGTGATGGCGACGGCCGGACGCATGCCGACCACCACCGTCTCGGCGTCCAGCACCTTCGAGATGGACGCGATGGTGGACAGCATCCGGCCGACGAAGGAGTCGACGATGTCCAGCGCCGTGATGTCGATGATCACGCCGTGGCAGCCGGTGGCGACGATCCGCTCGGCCAGGTCCTCCTGCAGCTGGACGGCCGTCTGGTCGGACATGTCGACCTGGATGGAGACCAGCAGGATGTCGCCGATCTTGAGGATCGGCACGCGTTCCATCAGGACTCCCGCCGCGGGCGGCGAGCGGTGGTCTCGACCCCGGTCAGGCGCAGCACGTGGCGCAGCGCGTCGGCGAGGCTCGCCTTGGTGGCGATGTCACCGAACTCGATGCCGAGGGCGACGATCGTCTGGGCGATCTGCGGGCGGATGCCGGAGATGATGCAGTCGGCGCCCATCAGCCGGGCGGCCACCACGGTCTTGAGGATGTGCTGCGCGACCTGCGTGTCCACCGCCGGTACGCCGGTGATGTCGATGATCGCGTACGGCGAACCGGTGTCGACGAGCGTCTGCAGCAGCCGCTCCATCACCACCTGGGCGCGGGCCGAGTCCAGCGTCCCGACCAGCGGGACGGCGACCACGCCCTCCCAGAGCTTGACCACCGGGGTGGACAGCTCCAGCAGCTGCTCCGCCTGGTCGGCGATCAGACTCTCCCGGGCCCGGACGAATGTCTCGAAGGTGAACAGACCCATCTGGTCGACGAGCGCGGAGAAGGCGACGAAGTCGCGCAGGGTGTCGTCACCCTTCTCCTCCTCCATCAGCTCCAGCAGCGCGTCCTTGAACGCGAACACGCTGATCGCGGTCTCGGTGGCGGAGAATCCCTGGCGGGCCCGGTTGGTGGACAGCTCGGACAGCACCGCCCGCAGCTCACCGCCGTGCTCGTCGGCCAGATCGGCGACGCCCTGACTGCCGGCGTCGACAAGCGCGCGGTGCAGTTCCTGGACCTGCCGGGCCAGCTCGGCACGGCTCAGGCGACCGCGCAGCGAACTCGCGACGATCTCCGTCCAGCGGTTGGTCAACCGGTCCGCGTGCTGACTGAGCAGGTGAGCGAGCCGGCCACCCTGTTCGGCACTCAACGCCATGCTGACCTCCCTGATTTGGACGGGCGGACTCTATCACCGGGGCCTGACGCGGTACTTGTCGCGGAGCAAAGAATGATCGACCGCATCCGTGACCGCTCCCGTTCTGCGCGGCGCGCCCGTCGTGGGATACCGTTTCCACCGAACACAGGAGGTCGACGAATGTCCTTGACGGTGCACACGGAACAGCGCGGCGACGTGGTCGTCGTGTCGGTCGCGGGCGAGCTGGACATGGCCACGGCACCGCAGCTGCAGGACCAGATCACGGATCTGCTGGACAAGGGGCGCAGCCGCCTGGTCTTCGACCTGGCCGAGGTGTCGTTCTGCGACTCCACCGGCCTGTCGGTGTTCGTCCGGGCGAAGAACAACTGTGACGAGGCCGGCGGCGTGGTCCGGCTGGCCGCCCCGCAGCGCGGCGTGCTGCGCATCCTCGAGGTCAGCGGCCTGGTCGAGGTGCTGCACACGTACCCGACGGTCGAGCAGGCCGTCGCGGGCGACCCCACCCCGGCCTCCTCCTGACCGGTCCCGCTCAACGCTCGTCCTCGATGTAGCGGGGACGAGCGATCACCATGCCCGCCGCCGTCTGCACGGCGAGCGCCACCAGCAGGAAACCGATCGGGGCGGTCCAGCCACCGGTCGCCTCGTAGAGGATGCCCACCAGCAGCGGTCCGAGTGCGGCGATCACGTAGCCCGTGCTCTGCGCGAACGCGGACAGCGCCACGGTGCCCTCGGCGGTCCGGGCCCGCAGCCCGATCGTGGTCAGGATGAGCGGGAACGCGCCCTGGCCGAGCGCCAGCAGCAGCACCCACAGCGGCGCCAGGCCGTGCGGGGCCAGCGCCAGACCGGTGTACGCGGCGGCGGAGAAGACGGTCAGCGACAGCACCAGTGGCCGGAGCGTGGCCAGCCGGCCGGCCAGCGTCGGCATCATCAGCGCCACCGGCACGCCCAGCGCGGTCACGCCGGCGAGCAGCAGCCCGGCCGCCTCCGGCCGGTAGCCGGCGTCCCGGAAGAGCTGGGCCAGCCAGCCCATGATCGCGTACCCGCTGAGCGACTGCGCCCCGAAGTACACCGCCATGGCCCAGCCGAGCCGGGTCCGGGCCGGCTGCACCCGGGCCGGGGCGGCGACGGCCACCACCGGGGGCGCGTTCCGTCGCGCGGCGCGGGCCCGCAGCGCCAGCGGCACCCACGGGAGTACGGCCAGCGCGGCCAGCCCGGCCCAGATGCCGAGTCCGGCCCGCCAGGAGCCGAACGCGTGCGCCACCGGCACGGCGGCCGCAGCGGCCACCGTCGTGCCCACCGTCAGGGCCATCGTGTACGCCCCGGTGACGAGTCCGGTGCGGTGCGCGAAGTGCTGCTTGACGAGCATCGGCAGCAGGATGTTCGCCACCGCGATGCCGGCGAGCGCGAGCGCGCTGGTGAGCACGAAGATCGCGGCCGAGCTGGTGAGCGCGCGCAGCACCTGCCCGACGGTGAGCGCCAGCATCGCCAGCACCAGCACCCGGGGCGCGGCCCAGCGGCGGACGAGCCACGGGGTGAGCGCGCCCAACCCGGCGAACGCGATGGTGGGCAGCGTGGTGACCAGACCGGCCATCGCGCCGGAGAGCCCCAGCCCGACCCGGATCTCGTCGAGCAGCGCGCCGAGGCTGGTCACCGCGGCCCGCAGGTTCAGCGCGACGAGCAGCATCCCGGCGAGCACCAGCAGACCGCCCCGGACCGGGCCGACGGCAGGGGCGGGACCCGCTGCGGGGGTGACGCCCGGTGCGGGCACTGTCGCGGCGGGCGCAGGTGGCGGAGTCATGACCTCGAACCTACAATCATGGGATGAATTTCGGCACGAGGTGTAACCGGTGACACCCGCCCGGGATTCCGTCGCCGCGCCTCCGCGCGGTCACCGGGTCCGGCAGACGATCGAGCAGCTCCGGGAACGGATCCTCGGCGGCGAGTGGCCGGTGGGCGGGCGCATCCCCACCGAGCCCCAACTGGTCGCCGCGCTCGGCGTGGGGCGCAACACGGTCCGCGAGGCGGTCCGGGCGCTCGCGCACGCCGGGGTGCTGGAGTGCCGGCAGGGGTCCGGCACCTACGTGGTGTCGACCGACGAGTTGGCGCCGGTGGTGGCCCGCCGGCTCACCGACGACCGGATGACCGAGGTGATCGAGGTCCGGCGCGCGTTCGAGGTGGAGGCCGCCCGGCTCGCCGCGCTGAGGCGTACCCCCGAGGACCTGGCGGCGCTCGACGGCGCGCTCGCGGCCCGCGAGGCCGCGTGGCGCGGCGGCCGGGTGGACGAGTTCGTCGAGGCGGACGCCGCGCTGCACACGGCCGTGGTGGCCGCCGCGCACAACGCCATGCTCGCTGAGCTGTACGCCTCGGTCGGCGCCGCGCTGCGCAGCACCGTGGCCCAGGCGATGGGCGAGGCGCTGACCCCGGAGCGGTACGTGGATCACGGCCGGCTGGTGGAGGCGATCCGGGCCGGCGACCCGCAGCGGGCGGCGATCGAGGCCGGTGCTTTTCTCGAAGGGCCCGCCGGGGCATAGGTTGTCCCCGACGCAGACTCATCAGGGCACGGGAGTACGGATGCTCAAGGGCTTCAAAGACTTCATCATGCGCGGCAACGTCGTCGACCTGGCGGTCGGTGTCGTCATCGGCGCGGCTTTCACCGGCGTGGTGACCCAGCTCACCAAGTCGTTCCTGGAACCGCTGGTACGCGTGTTCATCGCGCTGATCACCGGCAGCAAGGACGGCCTCAGCGGCTCCACCCCGAAGTTCCGGGGCATCCCGTTCGACTGGGTGGCCTTCGTCAACGCGGCGATCACGTTCGTGCTCACCGCGGCGGCGCTGTACTTCCTGGTCGTCTACCCGATGAACAAGCTCGCCGAGCGCCGCAAGCGCGGCGAGGAGCCGCCGCCGTCGGCCCCGAGCGAGGAGGTCAAGCTGCTCACCGAGATCCGCGACGCTCTGCTCGCCGGCAACCACGGCACGCCCGGCCAGCGCAGCGCCCTGGACGACGTGCTCGGCCGCCGGCAGGAGCCGCCCGCGCCGCGCTGACGCATAGCCGATCGGCCCTCGCGGGAATCCCGCGGGGGCCGACGTGTATCGAACACATGTTCGATAGAGTCCGGGCATGGAGCAGCGCAGGCACTGGTGGAACGGGAAATGGGGACGGCTCGCCCGGCGTGACGTCTTCCTCCGGGTGGACGGCGACCGCTGGCACGTGGAGCAGCGGGCCGGCGGCGCCGAGGGGGTCTCCCGGTTCTACGAGCACGCCAGCGTCGAGGAGGCCGAGGAGACGGTCCGGGCGCTGCTGGACGGCACCGACACCTGGCGCGAGTTGTCCCCCCGCCCACCGGGCGGCTGGGCGCCCTCCGTTTAGCGCCCGCACGCCCCGGGAACCGCTTCTGCATGAGCCAGCAGCAGGACACCGTCTCCCGGGTCACCACCGGCATGCGGGTGGTCGACTCCGCAGGCGTCGAGGTGGGCACCGTCGATCTCGTGCAGCGCGGCGACCCGGCCGCGGTGACCGTGCAGGCGCCCGCCCCTGTCGACCCGGGCAGCAGCCTCGACGAGCTGATCGAGTCGGCGGCGGCCGAGGAGCCGGACGTACCGGCCGACCTGGCCGCCCGGCTGCTGCGCGACGGCTACCTCAAGGTCTCCACCGAACTGGTCCGCACCGGCGCGGTCTACGTGCCCGCCGACCGGATCGGCGCGGTGAACGACGGCGCGGTACGCCTCACCGTCCCGGCCGCGGAGCTGCCCGCCGAGGAGTGACGGGTCACCCGGTCCGGCCGGAAAGCGACGGGGCGGATTCGGTCCGGGGCGGCTCGACCGGCGGGGGCGCGGCCCGGCGGCGGAACAGCAGCAGCATCAGCCAGCCCGCTACCAGTCCCCAGAACGCGCCGCCCACCCCGAGCAGGCTCACCCCGGAGGCGGTGACCACGAACGTCACCACCGCCGCCTCCCGCGCGTCCGGCTGGGCGACCGCCGCGGTGACCGCTCCGGCGAGCGCGCCGAGCAGGGCGAGCCCGGCGACGGCCTCGACCAGCACCGGCGGGGAGAGCAGCACCAGGGCGGTGGCCACGCCGGCGCCCAGGCCGAGCAGGGCCAGGCCGATCCCGGCGGTGACCGAGGCGATCCAGCGCCGCTCCGGGTCCGGGTGGGCGTCCGGGCCGGCGGCCAGCGCGGCGGTGATCGCGGCAAGGTTCACCGCGTGCCCGCCCGCCGGGGCGCCGAGCGCGGTGGCGAGGCCGGTCACCCGCAGCGCCGAGCCCAGCGGAGCGCGGTAGCCGTACCCGGCGAGCACCGCGGTGCCGGGCACGTTCTGGGCGGCCATGGTGACCAGGAACAGCGGCAGCGCGAGCCCGACGACGGCGGGCAGCGTCCAGGCCGGGGCGGTGAGCGCGACGACCGGTGCGGCGTCCAGCCGGGCCGGGCCGGTGGCGGTGAGCGCGATCGCGACGACCGCCACGGCGAGCGCGCCGGGTACCGCCCAGCGGCGGGCGAACCGGTGCAGCAGCAGCCAGACCAGCACCACCGGCCCGGCGAGCCGGGGGACCTCGACGAGGGCGCGTACCGGAGCCGTGCACAGCGGCAGCAGCACCCCGGCGAGCATGGCGGAGGCGATCGGGGCGGGGATCGCGGCGACCGCGCGGCCGAGCGCGGGGATCAGCCCGGCCGCGATGATCAGCAGCCCGGCGATCAGGAAGGCGCCGACCGCGGCGGGCCAGCCGCCGGGGACCGGCCCGGTGGCCACGAGCAGCGCCGCGCCCGGCGTGGACCAGGCGATGGCGAGCGGCAGCCGGTGCCGCAGGCCGAGCCATACCGCGCAGGCGCCGCTGGCGACGCAGAGCGCGAGCAGGCCGGAGGCGGCCTGGTCGGGGTTGGCGCCGACCGCGCGCAGCCCGGCCAGGACGACGGTGAACGAGCTGGCGAAGCCGACCAGGGCGGTCACCACGCCGGCCAGGACGGGTTGGAGCCGACCCCCCATTGCTCTCCTCCTCCAACCGTTCCGTTTACGGAACGGCATGGTGTAGCACGATAACCCCCATGACAGCCGCCGCACCAGCCGACGACCGGGCTGCCCAGGAGGTGGGCCGGCGCATCCGCTCACTCCGTACCGAGCGGGGGATCTCCCTGTCCGAGCTGGCCCGCCTCGCGGGCGTCGGCAAGGCCACGCTCTCCGGCCTGGAGAACGGCGTGCGCAACCCCCGGCTGGAAACCCTGTACGCGATCACCGCGCAGCTCGGCGTACCGCTGACCGCCGTGCTCTCCGCGCCCGGCGAGGCGCCGACCGTACGCGGGGCAGCGGTCGGCGCCACGCTGCTGGAGGTGTTCGACGACCGGGAGGCGACCTACGAGCTGTACCGGATGCGGGTCGCGCCGGGGCCGGCGCAGCTCTCCCCCGCCCACTCCACCGGCGTGACCGAACACGTGACGGTCTTCTCCGGCGTGCTCCGCGCCGGCCCGGCCGACGCCCCGCTGACCGCCGGCCCCGGTGGCTACCTGCGGTGGACCTCGGACGTGCCGCACACCTACGCGGCGGTGGGCGGGGAGGAGGTCCACGCGAGCCTTCTGTTGCGTTATCCTCGTCCGTCCACACCGGACAGTTGACGCATACCCAGGATGCAAGCGGATGACATTTCTTTCAGCAGACCCGCGAGCGCGTGCAGACGCGGAGCCGTTCTTCTTGGCAAGCTTGTCGTCATGACGCTCATCCTCCGCTCGGCCATCCTCAACGACGTCGGCCTCGTCCGGACCAACAACGAGGACTCCGCCCTCGCCGGTGACCGCCTCGTGGCGGTGGCCGACGGCATGGGCGGGCTCCCCGCCGGCGAGGTGGCCAGCGAGATCGTCATCCGGATCCTGGACGAGCTGACGCCGCCCACCGGCGCCGACGAGGCGGCCGACGCGCTGCGCGCCGTCGTCAGCACCGCGAACCAGCGCATCCGCGCCGCCATCACCGTCGACCCGGCCCGCGACGGCATGGGTACGACGCTCACCGCCGGCCTGCTCGCCGGGGACACCCTGGTCCTGGCCCAGGTCGGCGACTCCCGCTGCTACCTGCTGCGCGACCACGAGCTGACCCAGCTCACCCGCGACGACACGTTCGTCCAGGCGCTCGTCGACCAGGGCGCGCTCTCCCGCGACCAGGCCCGGCACCACCCGCAGCGCTCCCTCGTCACCCGCGCGGTGCAGGGCTCCGACGCCCCGCCCGCGGTCGGGGCGCTCACCGTCTTCCCCGGCGACCGGCTGCTGCTGTGCAGCGACGGCCTCTCCGACTACGTGGAGGACGCCGCCATCGCCGCCGCGCTCGCCACCTACGGGGACCGCCAGCAGTGCGGCGAACAACTGGTGAAACTGGCCCACCAGGCCGGCGCGCCGGACAACGTGACGGTGGTCATCTCGGACGTCACCGAGGCGTGAGCGAGCGCCCTTTCCGGTTGCGGACCGCGCCCGGTGCGGTTGGGATGAACGGATGCACATCCGCCGGCTGGCCGCCGATGAACGACTGACCACCAGCTTCCCGCTCCAGGCGTACGCGTTCGAGGCCTCGCCGATGGTCGCCTCCCGGACCGACCAGTTCCGCGCGTACCTGCCGTACAACGCCGGGAACACGACGCTGGTGGCCGAGGAGGACGGGGTGACCGCGGCGGCCGTGTCGGCGATACCGATGCGGCAGAACCTGCGCGGCGCGGTGCTGCCGATGGCCGGTGTCGCGGGCGTGGCCACCCATCCGCTGGCCCGTCGGCGCGGCCACGTCCGCGCGCTCATGCAGCAGCTCCTCGACGGCGTACGCGACGAGGGCCACCAGCTCACCGCGCTGCACCCGTTCCGCGCCTCGTTCTACGAGCGCTTCGGCTACATCGGGTTGCCCCGGCGGCGTACCGCGATCTTCAACCCGGCGGACCTGGCGCCGCTGCTGCGCGCCGAACTGCCCGACGAGCTGGTCTGGGAGCGGATCGGCGCGGGGTATGCGCGGTGGCGCGCGTACACCGAGCGGTGCCTGCGCGAACGCCACGGCTTCGCGGTCTTCCCGGACTTCCGGGCGGTCGGGCTGCGCGACCGCGACGACCGCTGGCTGCTCAGCGTGGTGCGCGGCGGCGAGACGGTCGGCGCTGTGACCTACCGCATCGACGACCACGCCGGCACGCTGTTCGCCGACGACCTGCTGGTCGACGACGCGTACGCCCGCGCGTCGGTGCTCCAGTTCTTCGCCCGGCACGTCGACCAGGTGGCCCGGATCAGCGTCCAGGTGACCCCCGACGAGCTGCCCGAGCTGTGGCTCACCGACCTCGACGTGCAGGTGGAGGCGCGGATCGCCCGGCCCGACCCGACCGCGCCGATGGCCCGGCTGCTCAGCCTGGACGCGCTCGCCGACCAGCCCGTCGGGGTCGGCCGGGTGCTGGTCGAGCTGGTCGGTGACCGGTGGCTCGCCGGCCGCCACCTGCTCGACGGCACCACCGGCAAGCTCGCGGTGCTGCCCGCGCAGACCGCCGCCGAGGGCACCGTGCCGACCGCGCGGCTCACCGCCGCCGGGCTGTCCGCCCTGGCGTACGGGGTGCTCGACCCGGCCGAGGTGGTCGTACGCGGACTGGGCGAGGTGCCGGTGGACGCGGCCGGTGAGCTGCGCCGCCTCTTCCCGCGCGAGCTGCCGCACCTGTTCGCCGACTTCTGACCCGGTTGACGGCGCGGCGCCGGGGGTAGGGTCCAGCGCGTGCCGGAGTGGCTGGAAGCGGGATTCTGGGGCCTGCTCGCCGGGTCGGCCCTGCTGATCGGGGCGGCCGTCGGGTTCTTCGCGCGCGTACCGCGCCGGGTGACCGCCTCGGTGATGGCGTTCGGGGCGGGCGTGCTGCTGTCCGCCGTCTCGTTCGAGCTGATCGACGAGGCGCACGAGCAGGGCGGCCTGCTGCCGGTGGCGATCGGCGCGGCGGCGGGCGCGCTGCTGTACACCGGGGCGAACGTGCTCCTGGCCCGGCACGGCGCGCGGCACCGCAAGCGTTCCGGCGACGAGCAGCCCTCCGAGCGGGAACAGCCCGGCTCGGGTACGGCGATCGCGGTCGGGGCGCTGCTCGACGGCGTACCCGAATCGGTGGTGATCGGCGCGAGCCTGCTCGCCGGCGGCCCGGTCAGCCTGGTCACCGTCATCGCGGTGTTCCTCAGCAACGTGCCGGAAGGGCTCTCCAGCGCGGCCGGCATGCGGCAGGCCGGCCGGACCCGGCGCTACGTGTTCGGGCTGTGGACGGCCATCGCGTTGGTCTCCGGCGCGGCGTCGCTGGCCGGGTACACGCTGCTCGGCGGCGCGCCGCCCGAGGTGCTGGCGACGATCACCGCGCTCGCCGCCGGTGCGATCCTGGCGATGATCACCGACACCATGGTCCCGGAGGCGTTCGCAGACGCGCACCTGCTGGTCGGGCTGATCACCGTACTCGGCTTCCTGGTGGCGTTCGCGCTGTCGCACGCCTGACCGGCGCGCGGTCGCCGCGTTGCGCCTGCGCTGCCGGCTTCGGCTTAGCGGTGGGTTAAGGATCGCCTGTGGAGTCGTGCCGGGGCAGCCGGTCCTCCTAGCATCGGGCGGTGCGCGTGAAGTCCGCTGTCACCCTGCTCGCCCTCGCCCTGACGACGGCGACGCTCCCCGCCTGCGGCGGCGACGATCCGGCCCCCGCTTCCGCCCCGGCCGCCGCCGCACCGGCCGCCTCCGGCGCTGCCCCGGCGGCCTCCCCGAGCGGACGGGCCGGTCTCGGCAGCGCCCGGCCGAGCCCCGGCGCGGCCACCGTCACGTTCCGCGCCGGCAACCCGGACGGCCGGGCCGCCGTACCGGCCGAGGCGCGGGCGGTGGACACCTCGCGCCCGACCCGTACCGTCGGCAGCGGCACCCCGGCGAGCTGCACCTCGGAGGCGGTGGTGAAGGCCGTCGCGGCCGGCGGTGTCATCACCTTCGACTGCGGGCCCGCGCCGGTCACCATCACCATGAAGGCCACCGCGAAGGTGGTGAACTCGCACGGCCCGCGCGTCGTGCTGGACGGCGGCGGCACTGTCACGCTGAGCGGCGGCGGCAAACGCCGGATCCTCTACATGAACACCTGCGACGAGGCGCAGGGCTGGACCACCTCGCACTGCCAGAACCAGGACCACCCGCGGCTCACCGTGCAGAACCTGACGTTCGCCGACGGCGACTCCACCGGCGACCGGACCGAGGGCGGCGGAGGCGGCGCGATCTTCGTACGCGGTGGGCGGTTCGCCGTGATCAACTCGCGGTTCGTCGACAACCGCTGCGACCGTACCGGCCCGGACCTCGGGGGCGCCGCGCTGCGCGTGCTCAGCCAGTTCGAGAACAAACCGGTGTACGTGGTGAGCAGCACCTTCACCGGCGGTGTGTGCGCGAACGGCGGGGCGCTGAGCAGCATCGGCGTCTCCTGGACCGTGCTGAACAGCGTCTTCCGCGACAACCGCGCGGTCGGTACGGGCGCGAACCCGGCCCGGGGCGGCACGCCGGGTGGCGGCAGCGGCGGCGCGATCTACTGCGACGGCAACGAGTTCGCGGTGCGGATCGCCGGCACGGTGATCGAGGGCAACAGCGCGAACGAGGGCGGTGGCGCGATCTTCTTCGTCAGCAACAACCGCACCGGCACCCTGAAGATCGACAGCAGCACCCTGTCTCGTAACCCCAGCCGCGGCTTCGAGACAAAGGGCCACCCCGGCATCTTCTTCCTGGGCGCCCAAATCTCCTGACCCGTCCCGCCCTGCCCTGCCGCGCCCTGCCGTGCCCTGCCCGCCGTGCCCCGTCGATCATGAAGTTGGCGGTCCCCCCGTCGGCGTGTCGCGCCGTCAACCTCATGATCGCCGCCCTCATTGCCCCGCCCCACCCATCCCGCCCTGCCGATCATGAAGTTGACGGTTCCGTCATCGGCGTGTCGCCCCGCCAACTTCATGATCGCCGAGCAATCCCCGGCCGGAGAGCGGCAACTCCGCCCGCGCTCCCTCGCGCCCGCCCCCCCGGCTCGGTGATCAAGGGGTTTGTGTCCTAGTTGATCTCTGTGCGTAACACAAACTCCTTGATCAACAGGGCGAGGCAGGGCGAGGCGGGGTCGCAGCGGGCGAGGCGAGGGGGCCAGAGCCGGGCCGGGCCGACGCCGGACGGGACAGGGCAGCGCGCAGCGGCGACGGGCGGGGTCAGTAGGGGTTGGGGTGGCCGGGGAGGTCGCCTCTGGTCAGGGCGGCGGGACGGCCGGGCAGCGTCGGATCCGGGGACAGCGGCGGGGAGTCGGTGCCGGCCCGAGCAGCCATGCCGGCGAACAGCTCCTTCAGGGCGGTCACCGTGTCGATGCTCGGGCTCCAGCCGAGTTCGGTCTCGGCACGGTGGCTGGACATCAGCGGCACGTTCAGCGCCAGGTCGACCCAGCCGGTGTCGACCGGCTGCAGCCGCGCCCGCCAGGTCACCGCCGCCGCGGCGCGCAGCACCGGCACCGCCACCGGCAGCGTCCAGCCGTGGAAGTGCCGGGCCACCAGCTCCGGCGTCAGCACCGGGTCGGCCGCCACGTTGAAGGCGCCGCTCGCATCCCCGACGACCGCCCGGGCGTACGCGTCCGCGACGTCGTCGGCGTGCACCGCCTGCATCCGGAGTCGCCGGTTCGACGGCACCAGCGGAATCCGGCCGTACCGGAGCAGGCGCACCGGCACCAGCGGGCCGAGGAAGTAGCGGCTGATCTCCGTACCGGCCTCCCGCTGGAAGATCAGTCCCGGCCGCAGGCGTACCACCCGCAGATTCGGGTGCTCCCGCTGCACGCCGTCGAGCAGTGCCTCCACCTCCGCCTTGTCCCGGCTGTACGACGACGTCTCCACCCCGGTCGCCGGCCAGTTCTCGCTGACCGGGTGGTTCTTCGGGCCGGGCGCGTAGGTGCCGACCGACGAGGCGTACACCAGGGCCGGAACGCCGACGCGGACGGCGGCCTCGATCACCGCGCGGCTGCCGCCGACGTTGGTCCGGTAGAGCGTGCGCCGGTCGTGGCTGGGCTGGATCTGCCAGGCCAGGTGTACGACTGCCCGCGCCCCGGCGAAGATCCGCACGAGCTGGTCGGCGGCGCCCGGTGCGCCGATGTCGCAGGAGTGCCACTCCACGTCGTCGTACGGTTCACCGGCGTCCGGTCCGGGCAGCCGCCGGGCCACGCCGACCAGTTCGGTGCCCGCCTCCCGCCGCAGCCGGCGCAGCACCGCCGTCCCCACGTTGCCGGTCGCCCCCACGATCACGATGCGCATGGTCGTGCCGTACCCGCTGAACCGGGCAGCAACCGCTCACGGACGGGGGTTCGTCCGCACCCAGCCCTTCTCCCGGTCGCGGCGACCGGCGGTGGCGGCGAGGCAGCGCGGGCAGAGCCAGCCCTCCGGGTCGGCCTCGGTGAGCACGTCGGTGCCGGAGTAGTCGAACGGCACGTGCGGGAAGCGGCGCAGCCGGGTCCGGCTCAGCGGCAGCCCGCACAGCGTCTGGTTCTGCCCCGGCAGCCAGGCGTGCACCTCACCGCCGGGCCGGCGTACGCCGTCGTCGCCCGGCACCTCGCGGGACGCCGCCACGGCGGCGGTGCTCGTGACTCGCATGGTCGCCCAGGTTCCCCGGCCGCCGCCGTTCACGCCTGACGGGCACAACCCCTGGGGTACGCGGGCGGAGCGCGTACTCCCGTGGTGGTAGCCCGCTCGACGACTCCGGGACGACGACCGGCGGCGATGCCCGTCCATACGCTGCGGCCGTCACCACTTGTCGCGACCCGAGGGAGTCCCAGATGTCCATCCGTCACCTGCTCGCCACCACTGTCGTCGGGGAGTTCGCCCCGGCCGCGCACACCTCGCTGGCCGAAGGGGGCATCGGCGGCTCCGGCCGGGCCGGCGCCACTGCCTTCGCCGTGGTGGCCCTGGCCAGCGTGGTCGTCGGCGGGCTGGCGCTCAGCCGCTCCCGCCGCGGGGCGGGAGAGGGGCGCGTCCAGGCCCTGGTGGCTGCCGCGGCGGGAGTGGTCGGCCTGGTCCTCAGCGCGTGGCACCTGGCGCTGACCACCGAGGGTCTCGGCAGCGGTCAGGGCCGGGCCGGCGCGGTCGCGGGTGTGGCGTTCGGGCTGATCGGGGCGGTGCTGGGCGGGCTGGTGCTGGCCCGTTCCCGGCGTACCGCCTGACCGGCCGCTCGGTCCGTCCCGGCAGCTCGGTCCATCCCGGCCTCTCGGTCAGGACGCGGTGAGCCAGCCGGGCACGGTGAGCCCCGACTCGTACGCGAGCACCACCAGCTGGGCCCGGTCCCGTACCCGCGTCTTGGTCATGATCCGGCTGACGTGCGTCTTCGCGGTGGCCGGGCTCAGCACCAACCGGGCCGCGATCTCGTCGTTGGACAGGCCGGCGGCAACCAGGGCGAGCACCTCCCGCTCCCGCTCGGTCAGCGCGTTCAGTCGGGGGCACGGGTCCGGGTGCCGGGTCCGGGCGGCGAACTCGGCGATCAGCCGGCGGGTGACGGCCGGGGCGATCAACGCGTCGCCCCGCGCCACCACCCGTACGCCGTGGATCAGCTCCGCCGGCTCGGTGTCCTTGACCAGGAACCCGCTCGCGCCGGCCCGCAACGCGCCGTAGACGTAGTCGTCCAGGTCGAAGGTGGTCAGGATGATCACCCGGGCGTCGGTGCCGGCGACGATCTCCCGGGTGGCGGCAAGCCCGTCCAGCAGCGGCATCCGGATGTCCATGAGGACGACGTCCGGCCGCAGTTCCCGCGTCAGCCGTACCGCAGTGGTGCCGTCGGCTGCCTCGCCGACCACCTCGATGCCGTCCTCGCCGTCGAGGATGGAGCGGAAGCCGGCGCGTACCAAAGTCTGGTCGTCGGCGAGCAGCAACCGGATCATTTGGTCTCCCCCTGTGCCGTGCGTGGCGCCGGAACCGGCAGCGGGGCGGGCCGCAGCGGAAGGCGGGCCCGCACCAGGAACCCGCCGTCCGGGCCGGGCCCGGTGGTGAGCGAGCCGCCCAGCGCCCGGGCCCGCTCCTCCATGCCGAGGATCCCGTTCCCGGGCGGACCCGTGGGACCGGCGCCGTCGTCCGCCACCTCCACGAGCACCTCGTCGCCGTCCGGCACGACCCGGACCACCGCCGTGCGCGCGCCCGCGTGACGGCTCACGTTGGTGAGCGCCTCCTGGACGATCCGGTACGCGGACAGATCCACCTCCGGCGGGAACGGCCCGGTCTCCGTCACCTCGGTACGCACCGTCAGCCCGCATCGCCCGGCCGCCGTGACCAGCTCGTCGAGGCGTTCGAGGCCGGGTGCGGGACGGCTCGGGGACGTACCCTCCTGCCGGAGCACGCCGAGCGCCGCCCGCAGCTCGCGCAGCGTCTCCCGGCTGGTCTGCTTGATCACCGCGAGCGCCTCCGCCGAGCGATCCGGATCGGGCCGGTGCAGCGCGGCGCTCGCCTGCACGCTGATCAGCGAGAGGTGGTGGCCGAGCAGGTCGTGCAGCTCGCGGGCGATCCGCAGCCGCTCCTCGGTGGCCCGGTGGCGGGCCTCCTCCTCCTTACGCTGCTCCGCTGCGAGCACCCGGGCCTGCACCTCGGCGAGATAGGCCCGCCGGTTACGGGTCACACCGACGATGACCGCGACCAGCCAGCCGGCGTGCAGCAGCGTCGCCCCGTTCCCGCCGGCGCCGGTCCGGGTGTAGCTGTCGGCGACGGCGAAGGAGACGACCGAGGCCAGGCCGAGCCCCACCGCGACCGCGAGGTATCCCTCGTCGACGACCGTGTACAGCGCCACGACGAACACCAGCATGATCGGCCCGGGCCGGTGCAGCAGAGCCCCGTACGCGGCGACCGCGGCCAGCGCCACCAGGCCCACGCCCACCGGTTGTCGCCGGCGCAGGTAGAGCGCGGCGGAGGACGCCAGGACGACAAGCAGCGCCACGAACTCGGCGGTGGTGTCGATGCCCTCCGCCTGCACCACCAGGCCGAGCAGGGTCACCAAGGCGACGGCAGGCACCACTGCGGCTTCCGCTTTGAGGCCGTGCCGGCGCCAGCTCGACATTGCCGAAGCGTAGCGGCCCGGGGACGCAGCGGAGGGCCCCGAAGCGGCGTCGTGTCGGTGGTTGGGGCGTGCTCGGAGGGTCGGTGCGCGACGCACGCCGGGCTGATCGGGTTCGGGTAACCTGTGCCGTGCGGGCCGCTAGCTCAATGGCAGAGCTGTGGACTTTTAATCCATAGGTTCAGGGTTCGAGTCCCTGGCGGCCCACTTCGTTCCAGCTCAGCGGCCCTCCACGGGGCCGCTTTTGTTGTGCTCCAGGCCGGTACAGCGGCGAGATGCATCAGCGAAGTGCAGCAGTGAACCAACCGCCAGCCCGACCTCCGTGTCGGGGGTGCTCTCCTAAGCGGCAGCGGACCGAACAGATAGAGGTGGGCGATGCCGGACCAACCGCTCGTGCGCAATTCACGGCTGCTCGGCCTGTTCGTCGAGATCGTTCGAGGGCCAGAAGGGACCCTGCGGGCAGTCGAGACCGCCGGCCGTGGCATCACGGCAGAGGCGCGCTGCACGCTGGGCCGTGGCCGCAGACAAGATGGCGACCAACTCCGGCAGTCCGGCCGAGGCGCGTCGGCGAAGCCTCGCCTGCGCCGATCGACTCGTCGAACTTGGTGCCATCGAAGATGACCTGAGCGACTTGTGGTCCCGCCGTCGGGAAAGCGAGCTTGACGAGGTCGCGTTTGAGGCAAGCCTCCTGCGAATAGTCATGCGCCTGGAAGCGTGGCCGCAATCTTGGCCGCGCCTGCCAGCCTGAATGCCTCCTCCATATCCGGAGGGCCTAGCCGAGCCGTTCGGCGGCACCGACAGCATCCGGGAGAAGGCGCCGCTCCGGCAGGTGCCGCGATCAAATTGGGAGTTGGCCTTGGACGTAACCACCGGCGCCAGCCTCTGGCGGCAGGAGGGCCATGATGCTCTGGCGCTCCTCCTTCGTCAGGCTGAGCAGAATTGGAAGTGCATAACGAATGAAGTCCCGGAGTTCAAAGCTCGCGTTCGTGTGGCCACTGGCGCTTCCCGTCCGGAGATCACAGATGAGCCCTCTGGCAGCCCGAGCACTCACAGTTGCGGTTGTGACAACCGCGTCTGAACTATTGGCGTGCTGCGCCACCTCCCTGCGCTCCATGACGTTTTTTTCGACTGTCGATTCGAAAGTAATGGTGAGGTCAGGAGTTCCGACTCGCACATTTTTTATCACCAATCCCGCGTCTCTGGCCCTCCGCCTGACCTCCCGCACAGTTGGCGGGCGAAGATCTTGGTCGGGTGGAAGCTGGTTCTTCGAAGCTGCAAAGTAGACGCTCCACCCCCAACCGCGCAGAACCAGACAGTTACCTTCGACGAGCCATCGAGGTACGACTTCAGGCTCACCCAGGTACTTCGGACGCTCGATTACCCGTAGGCCTCGCGCCATTAATCGTTCCGCATTCGCAGCCACGATGCTTTGCAGGCCCGGAGAAAAATCCGCAACGTTCATCTCGCCGAGTTGTTCCAAGGAGATGTTGCGGCCAACGCGGTGCCAGAAGTCGATGGCCTGAGTCTCAACCACCTCCAGTAAGAGGGAAACATCTTCACCTGTCAGTGGTCCCGTGATCCCGAGGCTGCTACGGGGGAAGGAAGATGCAGTCCCTCCATGGCCTTCCCAAACCGCCTGCACTACTCGCGTCATTCGTCCGGCCTGCTCGGGATCGAGAATTTGGGCGAACAGCTCGACCGCCGCGCCAGTCTGGTCTGCGTGCAATTGCCCCGCTCCCACGAAGCCCGCAGCTGTGCGCCGGATCACGGACCGTGATCCATCCTCATCAAGTAAGCCTCGCCCGCCTCGCAGAATCGCGTGACCTAGTAGGTCAACCATAGGCTGATCGGATTGACTAATTTCTTGCACCGCGTCCGGGTCGGTCACCAGAACATCCGACCTCTGTGCTTCCCGAGCCAAGCCCTGTTCAGCATCAGCATCGCGACCGAACGCCGAGCGGAGGGACATCACAATCGGCTTGTTGGCAGAAATCCACCGCAACTCATCCGATATCCATTGCGGATTGCTACTCGGGCGAACAAATACTAGACGCTCCCGGTTCTCCTTCGGCCACGAGAGAACCATATCTGGCGCAAAGGTGTGGTTGAAATACTCGGTGAAGCGGACCTCGGACGCTGGATCCGCTTCGGTCAGGCGGTCCCCAACCATCGTCTTGATCACCCTGACACGATCGTCCGGGTTGGGATAATCAAGCAGACGATCAAGCGAGGCGGAGTGGCGATCGGGCATGTCAGGCCACCCTCTCAGCAGCTCGCATAAACTTCACAAGCTCGTCGAGATGTTCGTTGGAAACAACCAGCCGCTCCTGCTTCTCGCACAGAGTGATCAACCACAATCGCTGAGCCGCTTCAAACACGATCGACTCGTCTATAGCCTTCCTGGCCTCATCTTCGTCGCTGACACCGAAGATCACCTCTCGGTAATGGATTACCGCTTCACGGACATTATCCGGCGAGGTGTGCTGATCCCACTTCCGCGCCTGGAATGGTGCCCAGGATATCCACATCATGTGATTACACCTGGCCGGCTTCGCTTTGTAGGCGACGTAACACTTCGCCAGGAAGCTCTTGAAATGATCTGGTAGGTCAGATTCGCGCCGATAGTTCTTGACCTCTGCGACAAAGGAATTGTCTTGGAAGGCGCCGCCACGCATCTTGCCGCCAAGATCGAAGGAAAAGCCTTTTCCGCCATGTGGCCACTCGAACTCAAGCAGTTCCCGCAGTGGCTCGTCTTCGATCGTCCATGCATGCGCCACGCGTGTCGATGCATCAAGCCATTCCTTGGCTCGGCGTAGCCCATCAAACCCCGCAAGCTGCTGGATCTCTCCGGCCATGATCGCAGGCTACAGAGGCAGGGACGGAGAGTACATAGCCCCTTACGGAGATACCTGTCGCCGACTGTCGTGTTTCAGCAGAACGCCTTGCGCGATGGACGGGTTGGTCTGCAGGGCTGGTCCTAGGTTGACTGCACTCTGTCCGCCTCGGGAGGCCGTTGTACAGGGTTCCGTACACCCAGCGCGTAGGGAGGGGCGGTGACCGACCCATCCGTTAGCCCGTACTGGTCGTGCCGCTTGCGCCCTACTACTCGATGAAGAAGCCGGATGCTCCTTGGCAACCGGGGCAACCCCTTGCGGGACTGAGTCGAGTCGTCGGGGAACCGCTCGACAGCGTTTCGGCGCCACCGGTCGGATACTGGCCGAGTGACGGAGGAACCGGCTAGCAGGTCGACACGGTGGACGATTCATGGTGAGCGGGTTGTCGACGGGAGCCGGCGCTCCCGGTTGAGCATCGCAGACGTGGAGCTTCCGGACGGGGTCCGCTTCGAGCAGTACGTGATTCGGGCGCCCCGGTCGGCCATGGTTGCCGTGCTCGACGGCCAGGAGCGCCTGCTTCTGATGCGACGGCACCGGTTCGTCTTCGACCGGTGGGTGTGGGAGCTGCCGGGCGGCTACGTCGACGAGGGCGAGGATCCGGCGAAGTGCGCAGTCCGGGAGGTCGAGGAGGAGACCGGGTGGCGCCCCGAGGCAGTAGAGCCATTGCTGTCGTTTCAGCCGTGGGTGGCGACCGCGGACGCGGAGAACTTGCTGTTCCTTGCCCGCGAGGCGGAGCATATCGGCGCCCCGGTGGACGTCAACGAGACCGAGCGGGTGGCCTGGATTCCGCTGGAAGAGGCGCGGCGACTCGTGTCCGAGGGTGAAATCGTTGGTGCGGGCACGGTGATCGCGGTGCTGGAGTTGGTGGCGCGGAAGGCCCGGGGTGAGCTGTAGTCAGCGCCGTTGGCCGAGCGCCGCGTCGACCCGGGTGATGAACTGCCGTACTGCCGGCGTGCGACGGTGGGCTGTCAGGCCGGTTTGCAGGTCGCGCACGTAGCGGACGGCACGGGCCGACCGTAGCTGCGTGGTCAGGGTGAGGGCGTCAGTGCCGATGGCGCTGGCGCGTTCCGGCTCGCCGTGGCTAGCGTGGACGCTGGCCAGCAGGGCGAGGTTGAAGGCTTTGCCGCGTACGTAGCGCTCGTCCATCTTCAGTGAGCGAGCGGCGAAGCGTTCGGCTCGACGGTGTTGACCGAGCGCGTGGAAGCAGTGGCCGAACTTGGCTGACAGGTACGCCTCGTCGAAGTAGCCGAGCCATTGCGGGTCGCTGCTGCGGTCGGCGCGGTCGAGGGCTTGCTCTGCTTGGTGAAGCGCGGCGGCACAGTCCCGTTCGTGGAGGGCGACAGCGTGGGCGTGAGCTTCCATGACCATTGCTTCGGCAGTAAGCACCCTGAGGCCGGCGCGCTGTGCTGTCTGCCGGGCGGCACGGGCGAGGTCAACGCCGGTGGCGGCGTGCCCGAGGTAGGTGGCTTGGTGGCTCATCGCGGCGAGGATCTCAGCGCCCAACCCGGCGTCGCCGGCCGTTCTGGCCAGGTCCAGGGCCTGAGTGAGGTAGCGCTGGGCGAGGCCGTGCTCGGCCATGTCGTACGCCTGCCAACCGGCGAGTTGGGTCAGTTCGGCAACGGCGGTGAGCAGTCTGCGGCCGGTCGCCGTGTCGTACCGGCCCTCGACCACGAGGGGTGTGACCTCGTGGTGCAGGAAGCGGGTGACGTTGTCGCGCGCGTGCCCGCCGCCGTACTGATTGTCGAGTCGCCGATAGGTGGCGGTCATCTGGCGGATGGTGTCGATGTCGGGTTGACCGACCGTCCGGCGCCCCTCCTGCTCGACGGGCTGCGCTGTGGTGGCGGTGAACCAGCGTAGGGCGGGCAGGGTGTATGCCGTGGAGCTGAACACTGTCTGGCGAAGCATGTCTCGACGGTTCACATCGCCTTCCCATAGCTGCGCGGCGGCCTGGACGTCCTCGCGCCAGGACCGGTTGGCCGGCACGTCACTGTGCCGACCGCGGGATTGGTCCGCCATGGTCGGGCGATATGACCCCTGGCGGGGCGCGAGGCCCAGCGTCATCCGGGCGTCGTCGGGCATGCCACAACCGGTGGCGATCCGTTCCAACACGTCGATCGAGGTCACCCGTCGGCCGGCGATGATCCTGCTGACGTAGCCCTGCTCAAGCCCGACAGCCGCACCGATGCGGGTTTGGCTCGCACCCGTGTGCCGGGCGAGCAGCCGGAACAGTGCGCCTATGTCGCGGCCCGTCAGGGCGGTGTGCACGTCCTCTCGCGACCAGAGGTCGTCAGGTACCCGGAGATTCCCTACCAGCACAACGGCTCCCAGCGTTGTCGGGCGACTACCCAAGGTGCTCGGTCCGGAGCCTACGGCCGGCGTACCGGCAGGTCGAGTGTGCTCATGTCACCGTGACATGACCTCGCGACATGGTCGCCGCAGCTCAGTCGGCGGAACCGTATCCGGCATGGACCTCGATGCCGATGACCCGAATGGCCTGCCCGAGTTGGACACCGTCTCCGGATCTGAGCGGGCAGGCTCGTGACGATGCGTGGCTACCTGGACCAGTTCTTCCGGTGGCTGCTCCGGCAGCACGAGTCCCTACCACCGCCCCGGAGAGGGCAGCAGTACCAGGACGCCGAGTACGTGGCAGCCCGCCAGCGGTTGCTCGACCACGCAGCACAGCTGAGGCGATCCCAGGGCGACCGAGGGCCGGCACCGGACGTGCCGACGAAGCAGCGGTGAGCCGGATGGCCGCCGGCGGGCTCGGCCGAATGCCTCCGACCAGGCGGCACGTCTCGTACGAGGACTATCTGGTCGCCACGGCCCTCACTCTCGCCCGGCGGCATCGGCCGGTCTGGTGCTGGCGGAAATGGCGACGGACCTGCCGCTGCGGAGGCGATCTGCCCTGTCGCGCCCGGCACCGAATCCCCATCAATCGTGGCCACTGGCCCGGAGAGGACTCGCCGTGAGAGACGACCAGGAGCAGGCGATCCTGGCCGTGCATGTTCGAGGCTTCGACGGCATGTGCACCGGCTGCCGCGCCTGGTGGTCACGGCTGACTCCGTACCCCTGCTGGCAGGTGGAATGGGCGACCAGCCGGCAGGCACGGACGATCACCGCCCGGTTTCTGGAGGGTGTGCGGTGACCACCCACGGCCCGGTCATGCCGGTCTGGAGCTGTGGCGGCTGCGACCTGCCCTGGCCCTGCCCCACGCGCAAGCGGGAACTGCGCGCGGAGTACGCCGACGCTCCGGTGTCGCTGGCTCTCTACCTCGGCTCCTACCTCGTCCAAGCCACCGAGGACATGCCCTGGACGCCGGCCGGCGTGCTGCACCGCCGCTTTCTCGGCTGGACGCGGGAAACGGCTCTACCGACGCCAGGAGTACGGAACACTGACTCGTCCGCGTCACCGATGACGCGGAGGAAACGATGACTCGATCCGGCCAGGAGCCTGTGATGATCGTGCCGCCGGCGGAAGGCGGGTCGAGGGAAACCGAGTACCTCCTTCGCGACCCGAGCAACGCCGCCGCAATGCGCCGATCGATGGCAGAGCTTGAGAAGGGCGATGCCGCCGAGCGGAACCTGACCGAGTCGCACGCCGTGGCGGATCCTGACGACCGCAGCCGAGAGCGCCAGGTTTAGCGGCTTTCCTGATGGCTATGAGGGGGATCGATCCGCAGACCGACGATCGAGGAGAGAGCCGATGTCCAGCGGTGCGATCCCGTCCGACGATCCGACCCGTACCCTCGTCCACGCCCGTCCCGACGACCCCGCCCTGGCGCACCTCGCCATCGCGGGCGGCACCTACACGATCCTGGTCACCGGCGAGCAGACGGCCGGCCGATACTGCCTGATCGACATGCGGGTTCCGCCGGGTGGTGGGCCGCCTCCACACCGGCACGACTTCGAGGAGATGTTCACGGTGCTCGACGGGGCGGTGGAGTTCACGTTCCGGGGCGAGCAGACAGTCGCGCGGGCCGGGGAGACGATCAACATTCCGGCGAACGCGCCGCACTTCTTCCGCAACTCGTTCGACCAGCCCGCTCGGCTGCTCTGCATGTGCACCCCGGCGGGGCAGGACGAGTACTTCCTGCGGGTGGGCGACCGGGTGGACGGTCCCACCTCACCGCCGCCGGCCCTCACCGAGGAGGAGCAGGCCGAGCGCCGGAACCGGGCGGCGGCGCTGGCCCCCGACTACCGCACCGAGTTGCTGATCGGCTGACACCGGCAGCACGAGCACAACGCGGACGGCTCACCGTCGTGGCCGAGACCACGACGGTGAGCCGTTTTCCGTACGAGAGGATCAGCTCGTCGCGACGAGCTGGAACCGCTGGTTGGCCTGGCCGTTGCAGGCGTAGAGCTGCACCTGCTGGCCGTTGCCGGTGCCCCAGACGTCGAGGCAGCGGCCGGACTGGACTCCGGTGATGGTGCCGTTGGAGTTGACGTTCCACTGCTGGTTCGTCTGCCCGTTGCAGCTGTAGATCTGGACTGCCGAGCCGTTGCCGGAGCCGGCGGCGTCCAGGCACATCGAGCCGTACACGGTCAGCTGCCGGCTGGAGGTGTAGGTCCACCGCTGGTTGGTCTGGCCGTGGCAGTCGTAGAGCTGCACCCGGGTGCCGTTGCTCTGCGAGGAGTTCGGTACGTCGATGCACCGGCCGGACTGGCTACCGACGATGCGGCTCGCGCCGGTGGTCGGCGGCGGCGTGGTCGGCCCGGCGGTCGGCGACACGGTAGTGGTCGGCGTGGGGTTGGGCGACGCGGAGTTGAGGACGTTGAGGACCGAGTTGTACGCGGCCTTCTTGTTGCCGCCGCCGTCGAACAGCAGCGGGCTCTCGTTGGAGCGCCACGAGTCGCTGTCACGCACGCCCCAGACGGTGATGCCGATGCAGCGCGGCACGTTGATGCACGCCTGGGTCAGACCCGCGTACTGGCTGGTCGAGGAGTTCGTGACGTCGACCTCGGTCAGCGCCACGTCGACGCCGAGCGCGGCGAAGTTCTGCAGCGTGGTCTGGAAGTTGCCGGGCAGCGAGCTGCCGCCGGTGAAGTGGGTCTGCAGACCCACGCAGTCGATCGGCACGCCACGGGACTTGAAGTCCCGGATCATGTTGTACACACCCTGCGTCTTGCCGTACGACCAGTTCTCGATGTTGTAGTCGTTGTAGCAGAGCTTCGTCGACGGGTCGGCCGCCCGCGCGGTGCGGAACGCCACCTCGATCCAGTCGTTACCGGTGCCCTGCAGGTTCGAGCTGCGGCGGCTGCCGTCCTCGTTGAACGCCTCGTTCACCACGTCCCACGCGGCCAGCTTGCCCCGGTAGTGGGCCATCACGCCGTTGATGTGGTCGATCATCGCCTGACGCAGGTTGCTGCCGTTCAGGCTCTGCATCCAACCCGGCTGCTGCGCGTGCCACGCCAGCGTGTGACCACGGACCTTCAGGCCCCGCTGGGTGGCCCAGTTGTAGATCTGGTCACCGGAGGAGAAGTTGAACTGGCCCCGGTTGGGCTGGAGCGCTTCCGGCTTCATCTCGTTCTCGGCGGTGATCATGTTGAACTCACGCGCCGCGATGGTGCTGTACGTGGAGTCGTTCAGCCGGTTCGCCGCGATGGCCGTGCCGAAGTAGCGGCCCGACTGCGCGGCGGCGGCACCGAGCGTGCTCTCCGCTGCCTGGGCCAGGCTGGGCACCACGAGCGCAGCACCGGCCAGGGCCAGCGCGCTGCTGACGGCGGCCAGCACCACGCGGTGGCTGCGCCTCGGTAGATGTTTCATGACACTCCTCTGCATATCGGACGATGATGCGCTGGCGATGCCCGGCTGGACGCGGGTGGGAGCGGCGGTGCGCACACCCCCGCGTCACTGCCCTGAAACTTTTCGAAGATGTACCGGTAACTTCCCTGGGAAGATATCCGCGACGGCACGATCGGTCAATGTCGATGTCGAATCGAACATGGACTCAACCGGCTGATCAGCGCGGGAGCCCATACATGACCATGAGAGCGAAGCGCGACGAGAGGCGCGACGCGGACCGAAAGTTTCGGAGAATCCGGCGTGGCCGGTCAGTGCTGGGCGGCCGCGTCGTACCGCTCGCGGTTGGCGTGCACCTCGTCCATGTGCGCCTCGGCCCACAGCTTCATGCCGTACATCAGCCGGTGCAGCGACTGGCCGAGGTCGGTCAGCTCGTACGTGACGGTCACCGGCACGCTCGGCGTCACGGTGCGGGTGACCAGGCCGTCGCGTTCCAGTGAGCGCAACGTCTGGGTGAGCATCTTCTGGCTGACCCCGGCCAGCCGGCGGGACAACTCGGAGTAGCGCATGACCTGCGGATCCGCGTTGCGGTCCGGGCCGTCGCGGCCGAGCGCGGCCAGGATCAGCGCCACCCACTTGTCGGAGATCCGGTCCAGGAGCTGCCGGCTCGGGCAGCCGGCGAGGAACGCGTCGTACGCCTCCCGCGCCTGCGCCCGCTTCTCCGCCGCCGTCTGCGTCGGCATCGTCCGCCTCCTACTCGGGGGTACCCAACGCACTCCGAAGTGCGTACTTCCCGATGGGAAGTTACCCCTCCATCGTGGAGCAGGGAATCCCCACGAAACAAAAGGAGACACACCATGGGTACGCGTACCTTCCGCACTGCCGTCGTCCGCACCCCGGGCGGACCCGACGCCATCGAGATCATCGACGTCCCGGAGCGCGAGCCGGGGCCCGGTGAGGTCCGGGTGGACGTCGCGGCGGCTCCGGTCAACCCGGCCGACCTCGGCGTCGTCGGCGGCTTCTTCCACTCGCTGGGGCTCATCCGCCAGCCGCACCACACCGGCCTGGGCTGGGACTTCGCCGGTGTCGTCGCCGCCGCCGGGCCGGGCGTCGACCTCGCCGTGGGCACCCGGGTCGCCGGGCTCGTCGGCGGGTTCGACCGCGACTTCGGCACGTACGCCGAGCAGCTCGTCGTACCCGTGGCCGACCTGGCGGTCGTACCCGATGATCTGGATCTGGTGGCGGCGGCGACGGTGCCGCTCAACGGCCTGACCGCGGCGCAGATCGTCGACCTGCTCGGCGAGCCGCCCGCCGGCGGCCGGCTGCTGGTCACCGGCGCGGCCGGCGCGGTGGGCGGCTACGTCGTGCCGCTCGCCCGAGACCGGGGGTGGCGGGTGACCGGCCTGGCGCGGGCCGAGGACGAGGAGTTCGTGCGCGGGCTCGGCGCCGACTTCACCACCGCCGCCGAACCGGGCTGGGACGCGGTCGCCGACGCCGCGGTGCTCCAGGACCGCGGGCTCGTGCTGGTGGGTGACGGCGGCGTGTTCGTCGGGGTACGGCCGAACGCCCACCCGGCCGCCGAGCGCGACGTCACGGTGCGCGCGGTCGAGGTGCACGCCGACGGGGTACGCCTGGCCGACCTGCTCGCCCGCACCGCCGCCGGTGAGCTGCCCGCGCGGGTGCACGCGGTGGTGCCGCTCGACCGGGTGGCGGACGCCCACCGGGAGGCGGCCAAGGGCGGAGTACGCGGACGCTACGTGCTGCGCCCCTGACCGCCGCGAGCGCGGTCCAGCACCTCCTCGACGGTGAGCGGGCTGCGCGGGTGGTGGGTCAGCGAGAGCGAGGTCCCGATCGTGCGGGGGCGCCGCGGCGACACTCAGGTGATGTCGCGGCGCATCGGGACGACCACGGCGAGCGCGGCTGCGGTCAGCGCGTACGCGGTCAGCAGCAGGGCGCCGGCAGCCGGCGGCAGGAGCGCCACGGCGTCGCTGCCGAGCTGCGCGGACATCGCGTCGGCGACGTAGGTGAAGTCGGTGAGCGCGGCGGTGGCCCCGCCGGGCAGGAGCGGGTAGAGCGCGTTGACGCCGGGGATCATCATCAGGACCGGCTCGGCCAGGTACAGGTAGCCGACCACCACGCAGACCGCCGCGACCTGGTTACGGAGCAGGGCGCCCACGCCGACGCCGACGAGCAGGTAGACAGCCATCGCGACGCCGATGCGGGCGAGCAGCGCCAGCACAGTGGGGGCGGGCAGGCCCAGCGGCACGCCGCGCGCGGCGGCGACCGTGAACAGGGCTGCCGAGGCGGCGACGGCGAGCGCGAGTCCGTAGGCGAGGCCGACGACCGCGTGGGTGACGAGTTTGGCGGCGAGCACCCGCCCACGGCGCGGCGCGAACACGAACGTGACGGCGGCGGTGCCGTGCCGGTACTCGGAGGTGGCCGCGAGGGCACCGGCGGCGGCCGGCACGAAGGCGGTGAAGCCGAGGATGCCGAGGATCGACCGCAGGCCCTCCTCGGTGTGCAGGCCGGGCATCGGCGGGTCGAAGTTCTCCGGCCCGACCAGCGCCATCATCCCGACCAGGCCGCCGCCCAGCGCGACGGACGCGAGCAGCAGCGCACCCCACATCCGGGTCGCCAGCACCCGGCGCAGTTCCGCTCTGAGCAGGTTCATCGGGCCTCCGCCTTGTCGGTGGTCAGGTCGAGGAAGAGCTGTTCGAGGCTTGTGGTCTCGGTGACCAGCTCGTGGACCCGCACGCGATGGGCCGCGGCGAGGTCGGCGACGCCCGGCGCGTCCAGTCCGCGTACCCGCAGCCGGCCGGGCCCGGCGGCCTCGACGGACCCGGCGGCGGCCGCCAGCGCGGCGGCCAGAGCTGTCGCGTCCGGCGAGGTGACGAGCACCGTCGGCGGGCCGGTGAGCCGGGACCACGGCCCGGCGGCGACGAGTTCCCCGCGCCGGATGACCACCACGTCGTCCACCACCTGCTGGACCTCGTGCAGGACGTGGCTGGAGATCAGCACGGTGCGGCCCTCGTCGGCGAGGCGGCGCAGCAGCCCGCGCAGCCACGACATGCCTTCCGGGTCCAGGCCGTTCGCCGGTTCGTCGAGCAGGAGGACACGCGGGTCGCCGAGCATCGCCGTGGCGAGGCTGAGCCGTTGCCGCATGCCGGTGGAGAACCCTCGGGTACGACGGTCGGCGGCGTGGGCGAGGCCGAGCAGGTCCAGCAGTTCCGCGACCCTGCCGCCCGGGCAGCCGGCCATCGCGGCGTAGACGCCCAGGTGGTCACGGGCGGTGTGGCCGGGGTGGAACGCGTTGCCGTCGAACACCGCGCCGACGGTCCGTGCCGGCTGGGCCAGCCGGCCGTAGGGCTGCCCGCCGATGGTGGCGGTGCCGCTGGTCGGCGTCACCAGTCCGGTCAGCATGCGCATCGTGGTGGTCTTGCCGGCGCCGTTCGGGCCGAGGAAGCCGGTGACGGCGCCGGGTCGCACGGTGAAGGTCAGATCGCGTACGGCGGTCACGTCGCCGTAGCGTTTGGTCAGGCCCGACGCCTCGATCGCCAGGTGGTCGCCGGTCACGGCCGGCCCCGCGTCGCACGCCCGATCGTCTCGGCGAGGCCCGGCGCGGCCGGGTCGGAGACCACCACCTCGTCGAACTCCCCGCCGGCCGCCGCGCGGTCCAGCACCAGGTGCAGGCCGGGCTGCCCCCGCCGGGCCGCTACGAGCTGCCGGGGACCGCCGAACAGACCCCAGACGCCGATCTTGGCGAAGCCGGACACGGCGTACCCGCGCCGGGCGCCGCGGGCCAGCCGGATCGGCTCGTCCACCGGGGCGGCGTGCCGCACGGCGGCCAGGCGCAGCGCGAACCGCTCCCGCCCGACCCACATCCGTTCCCATCCGGTGAACCGGATGTCGATCACGTCGCCGTCGAGAATTACGGAGGCCATCAGTCGTCGCCCTTCGTCGTGTCGGAGTCGTGCGCTGACGTGTGCGTGTCGCCGGGGGTCGCCTGGCGATCGGCGGGCATCAGGATGGTCGCCAGCAGCCGGGGGGTCCGACCGTCGCCGGGCCCTTTGGCGAGCAACGGGCCGACCAGCGCGTTGAGCCCGGCTGCGAACTCGTGCAGCTCGGCGTCGGTCAGGTGCAGGACGAGCTGCTGGTATCCGACCCCGTCGGCGACGAAGTCGACGGACTCCCGGGCGAGGTAGCGGGAGAACTCGGACAGCAGGCTCGACACGAACGCGGTGAAGTAGCGCGCGTGGTCCTCCGGCGTCGCCGTCGCCAGGGCCGCCGGGTCCAGCGCCGCGCCGTGCGCGGGCAGCGCGTACACCCGCTCGACGGCGCCGCGCACCTTGCGCTCCTCCACCACGTCGAGCATCCCGGTCTTCACGAGCGTCGCCAGGTGCCGGTAGAGCGTGGCGTGCGGGACGTCGGGCAGCAGCTCGACCAGGTCGTGAGTGGTCACCCGGGTGCCCGCCACGGCACGCAGGACGCGGAGCCGCACCGGGTGCAGCGCCACCTCCGCCCACCGCTCCATCGACATCGCCATGGCCGAACACTATCACTATCGATAGTGATAGCAGTAGGGCGTGGAGCAACCGGGCGTGAAGGCCGGACGGTCAGACGGACGGACGGGTGTGGTGAGCAAGCACCCGCGCCAGCAGCCGGGTCAGGTCCGCGCGCTCGTCGGCCGACAGGGGCGCGAGCAGGTCGTCCTGGACGGCGGCGAGGCACTTCTCCAGCCGCCGGAGCTGCCGCCGCCCAGCCGCCGTGATGGTGACGACGTTGCGCCGCCGGTCGGCCGGGTCCGGGGCGCGGACCACGAACTCCCGCTCGGCGAGTTCGTTGAGGGCGGCCACCACGTCGCTGACGTGGATGCCGCTGCGCCGGCCGAGCGCCGCCTGGCTGGCCGGGCCGAACTCGTCGAGCGTGGCGAGCAGCCGGAAGTGGTAACCGCGCGCGTCGGCCGCCGCCAGCCCGTCACTCACCAGCCGGCCGGCGCGTACGGCGGTCTGGGTGATCAGCCAGCTCGGCAGGCCGGCCAGGCGGGTCGGTACGAGGTCCGGCTCCGGGTTCTCCACGTGCCCAGCCTATCCGGAAACGTTGGCGCCACCAACGATCTGCGCTATCGTTGGTCCCCCTAACGTTTGTGGCACCAACGAAAGGTGGCGGTCATGATCGAACCGTTCCGAGTCCACGTCCCGCAGGCCGACCTCGACGACCTGGCCGACCGCCTGGCCCGCACCCGCTGGCCCGACGAGCTACCAGGCGCCGGGTGGGACTACGGCATCCCGCTGGCCCGGGTACGCGAGCTGGCCGAGCACTGGCGCACCGCGTACGACTGGCGGGCGGCCGAAGCCGAGCTGAACCGGTATCCGCAGTTCACCACCACCATCGACGGGCAGAACATCCACTTCCTGCACGTACGGGCCGCCGACCCGGACGCGCTGCCGCTGATCCTCACCCACGGCTGGCCCGGCTCGGTCGTCGAGTTCCTCGATGTGCTCGGCCCGCTGTCCGAGCAGTTCCACCTGGTCGTACCGTCGATCCCCGGATTCGGCTTCTCCGGGCCGACCCGGGAGCGCGGCTGGAACGTCGACCGGGTCGCCCGCGCCTGGGCCGAGCTGATGCGCCGGCTCGGCTACCGGCGGTACGGCGCACAGGGCGGCGACTGGGGTTCGGTCATCTCCACCCGGCTCGGCGGCATCGACGCGGAGCACGTCGTCGGCGTGCACCTCACCTACCTGCCCACCCCGCCGCCGCCCGGCTGGACCGGGCAGGCCGGACTGTCCGAGGAGGACCGGGATCGGCTGGCCCGGATCATGCGGCTCAAGACGCAGCGGCACCCGCACCAGGTGCTCTACGCCAGCCGCCCGCAGACCGTCTCGTACGCG
This sequence comes from Micromonospora sp. WMMA1947, assembly GCF_027497355.1. Classification (NCBI taxonomy): domain Bacteria; kingdom Bacillati; phylum Actinomycetota; class Actinomycetes; order Micromonosporales; family Micromonosporaceae; genus Micromonospora; species Micromonospora sp. WMMA1947. The sequence continues at coordinate 1,725,023 of NZ_CP114909.1, forward strand.
CTGCACGACTCACCCGTCGGTCAGCTCGCGTGGATCGCGGAGAAGTTCACCGAGTGGACCGACCCACGCTCCACGGTCAGCGTGGATCGCATCCTCACCGACGTCTCGGTCTACTGGTTCACCCGCACCGCCGCGTCGTCGGCCCGGCTGGTGCGGGAGAGCGCGTTCGGTGGCCCGCCCGCGCCCTGCCCGCCGCCGATCGGGGTAGCCGTGTTCGCGCACGACATCACCCGGTCCGTGCGTCCGATCGCCGAGCTGACGTACACGATCCGGCAGTGGAGCGAGTTCGACCGGGGCGGTCACTTCGCCGCGCTGGAGGTGCCGGACCTGTTCGTCGACGACGTCCGGTCGTTCTTCTGGAACCTGCGATGACGGCCGCGCTCAGCTCATCGCCGCCGCGAACATCCCCGGCTCGTACGAGCCGCCGCGCTGGTGCACGAGCACCGCGAACCGGTTCGCCGCGTTGATCAGCCCGAGCAGGCACACCAGCGCGGCGATCTGGTCGTCGTCGTAGTGCTTACGCACCTGCTCCCACGTCTCGTCGGACACCCCCGCAGAGGCGTCGGCGAGCCGGGTGCCCTCCTCGGCGAACGCCAGCGCCGCGCACTCGGCCTCGGTGAACACTGTCGACTCGCGCCAAGCCGCGACCAGGTTCAGGCGGACCGCGCTCTCGCCGCCGGCCACCGCCTCCTTGGTGTGCATGTCGATGCACCAGCCGCAGCCGTTGATCTGGCTGGCTCGCAGCGACACCAGCTCCTGCACCGTGCGGGGCAGCGACGACTGGTGGATCACCAGGCCCGCGCCGGCGAAGCGCTTCATGAACGTCGCGGAGACCGGGTTCTCGAACAGGTTGAATCGGGTCATGGTGGCGCCCTCTCTGCTGGGGTGGGTGTCGGACGACCACGAGATGCCGGGGACCGCCTCGGCGTGACGGCAACGCCGGGTGAGGACCGCCACAGCGGCCCGGTGTCACACGGCGGCGGCGGGCGGCGTCTGGTGGGGAACGCACCCGATCGGCGAAGGAGCCAGCCATGGCGGACCCGGCCACCGAGGACTTCCTCGCGCACCGGAACCTGCTCTTCACCGTCGCGTACGAGATGCTCGGCTCGGCCGCCGACGCGGAGGACGTGGTGCAGGAAACCTGGCTGCGCTGGGCCGGTGTCGACCTCGGCGAGATTCGGGACCGCCGCGCCTACCTGGTGCGGATCACCACCCGCCAGGCGTTGTCCCGGCTGCGCACGCTGGGCCGGCGCAAGGAGTCGTACGTCGGCTCGTGGCTCCCCGAGCCGCTGCTCACCGCGCCCGACGTCGCGGACGACGTGACGCTGGCGGAGAGCGTGTCGATGGCGATGCTGCTGGTGCTGGAGACGCTCACGCCGACCGAGCGGGCCGTGTTCGTGCTGCGGGAGGTGTTCGACGTCGGCTACGACGAGATCGCCGAGGCGGTCGAGCGGACCCCGGTCGCGGTGCGGCAGATCGCGCACCGGGCACGGGCCCACGTCGCGGCGCGCCGCCCCCGGCGTACGGTCCCGGCGGCCGAGGCCCGCGACGCCCTGGAGGCGTTCCGGCGGGCCGTCGAGACCGGCGACCTGGACAGGCTGCTCCGCGTCCTGGCCCCGGACGCGGTGCTGGTCGGCGACGGCGGCGGGATCAAGCAGGCGCTCGCCCGCCCGGTCACCGGCGGCGACAGGGTGGCCCGGCTGCTGGCCGGTGGCTGGGGCCGGATCGCCGCCGTGGCGTCGATGGAACCGACGCAGGTCAACGGGTACCCGGCGCTGCTGGTACGCCTCGACGGCGAGCTGGACACCGTCGTCGCGGTACGCCTCGACGACGGCCGGATCAGCGGCCTCTACGCGGTGCGCAACCCGGAGAAGCTGTCCCGCATGACCCGGGAAACCACACTGCACCGGTGAGCACGCGATCGTGCGACCATCGCCGGAGGACTGCGCTGGACCGACCGCGCTCAGCGGCGGACGCCCACCCCGCCGTAGCCGTGCGACACCGCGGCCTGCGGTTCCCCGTCGGGCCGCCAGTCCGCCACCCTGACCAGGCCCGGCTCGACCAGCTCGTACCCGTCGAGGAAGCGGGCCACCTCGTCGCGGGTGCGGGGCACCAGCGGGGAGCTGCTGCGGCGGTAGATCGCGGTGCCCTGCTCGGTGGGCAGCGTCGGGAGGCCGTCCAGGGTGAGGTGGGACAGCGCGAGCACGCTTCCCGGGACGGTGGCGTCGCGCAGGGTCGCCACCGCCGCGTACGGGGCGTCGGCGTCCGGCACGAAGTGCAGCACCGCGAGCAGCAGCACCGCGACCGGCTCGCTCAGGTCGATGGTGGCCCGCAGCGTCGGGTCGGCCAGCAGCTCGCCGGGCCGCCGCAGGTCGCCCCGGAGCACCACGGTACGGCCGTCGGCGGGCAGCAACCGCCGGGCGTACGCGACGGCGACCTCGTCGTGGTCGACGTAGACCACCCGGGCGTCGGGGTGGATCGCACGGACCACCTCGTGCACGTTGCCCTGGGTGGGCAGGCCGGCGCCGATGTCGAGGAACTGACGAATCCCCTGCTCGGCCGCCCAGCGCACGACCCGGCGCAGAAACGCGCGGTTGCTCTGCGCGGCGACGCCGGTGTCCGGGAAGATCCGCAGGATCTCCTCGGCGGCGGCACGGTCGGCGGCGAAGTTGTGGCAGCCGCCCAGGTAGTAGTCGTACATCCGGGCGACATTGGGTCGGTTCTCAGCCTCCGTCACGCCTCGATGTCTAGCACTCTGGGCGACACACCGCTGACCCGTCGTGTCGGTGATCCGGCCGATCCCGGCCGCCACCTGGTACGACGGTGGGACACGCCGTCGCGAGGAGGTACCGATGACAGGTGGACGGGAGACAGTGGAGGTCGAGCCGGCGGTGTTCCGCGCCGTCTACGACTCGCCCGCGTCACTGCCCGGGCGGCACCGGTGGACCACACCGGAGGCGGACGTGCGGCGGCTGGAGAAGCTGCTGAACATGCCGGCGCGCAGCATCGGCGCGCCGCTGTGGGTCAGCGGCGACGAGCCGGACTGCCCGAAGTGCGGGCGGCGGGTCACCTGGTACGACATCGTCGCGTCCGCGCTGCACGGCGTGCACGACCACACGATGATCGCGCGGGTGATCCTCGGCGAGCGCAAGTACGTGAACACCGACGTGCCGGACGCGATCCCCGGTGTCCACTGTGCCGACTGCCGCACCCCGATCACCGGGCTGCGCAGCTTCAAGTGCCACAACTGGGCGTACGCGTTCGAGGCGCTGGAGGAGGTCGTCGCCCGGATGTCCGGCCTGCCGGTTCAGTCGTCGCCGCCGGCCGTCTCCTGAGCACGCCGTTCGGGACGGCGGCCGGGCGGGGACGGCGGTTCGGGACCGGGATCGGGCACCGGCGGCATCGGCCGGGTGACCGGTCCGTCGCCGGTGACCCGGAGCGGTTCGCCGTGGTGCCACAGCTCCACCGCGTCGCCCGACCCGCCCTCCGGCAACTCGTAGCGGGCCTCGTGCTCGGTGAGCGTGACCCGGAGCCGGTGCCCGTGCCGGCGCAGGTGGAACACGAGCCGGGTGATCGGCGCGGGTAGCCGCGGCTCGAACGCGAGCTCGCCCCGGTCGTCGCGCAGCCCGCCGAAACCCTGCGCCACCACCAGCCAGGCGCCGGCCAGGGACGCCAGGTGCAGCCCGTCGGCGGTCTTGTCGCCGAGGTCGGCGAGGTCCTGGAGCGCCGTCTCGGCGAACAGGTCGTACGCCAGGTCGAGGTGCCCGACCTCGGCGGCGAGGATCGCCTGCGCGGACGCCGACAGCGACGAGTCCCGGACGGTCCGCGCCTCGTAGTAGGCGACGTTGCGCGTCTTCTCCTCGGCGGTGAACTCCCCCGGGCAGCGCAGCATGGCCAGCACCAGGTCGGCCTGCTTGACCACCTGTTTGCGGTACAGCTCCTGGTAGGGGAAGTGCAGCAGCAGCGGGTAGTCGTCCTCGCCGGTGCCGGCGAAGTCCCACTCCGGCTGCGCGGTGAAACCGGCCGACTGCTCGTGCACGCCGCGCTTGCCGTCGTACGGGACGAACATCGCGTCGGCGGCGGCCCGCCAGCCGGCCACCTCGGCGGCGTCGACGCCCAACCGGGCGGCCACCTCCGGGCAGCGCTCGGCGGCGTCGGCGGCGCCGCGCAGGTTGCGCCGGGCCATCAGGTTGGTGAAGACGTTGTCGTCGACGAGCGCGGAGTACTCGTCCGGGCCGGTGACGCCGGTCAGGTGGAACGCGCCGCCGTCGTCGAAGTGGCCGTAGCCGTGCCACAGCCGGGCGGTTTCGATCAGCACCTCGGCGCCGCACTCGGCGAGGAACGCGGTGTCGCCGGTGGCCGCGACGTACCGCAGGATCGCGTCGGCGATGTCGGCGTTGACGTGCAGGCCCGCGCTGCCCGCCGGCCAGTAGCCGGAGCACTCCCGGCCGCTGAGCGTCCGCCACGGGTAGGTGGCGCCGGTGAGGCGCAGCTCCGCCGCGCGGTCGCGCGCCTCGGGCAGGTGGGCGTGCCGCCAGCGCAGCGCCGAGCGGGCCAGCTCCGGCGCCAGGTACGTCAGCACCGGCAGGACGTAGCCCTCGGTGTCCCAGAGCACGTGCCCGTCGTAGCCGTTGCCGGTCAGCCCCTTGGCCGGGATGGTCCGGGCACCGTCGGCGCGGCCGGACTGGAGCAGGTGGAACACCGAGAACCGGACCGCGAGCTGCAGTTCCGGGTCGCCGTCCAGCTCGACGTCGGCGGTGGCCCACGCGGCGTCGAGCGCGGCGCGCTGCTCGGCGAGCAGGGCGTCGAACCCGTCGGCCCGGGCCGTGTCCGCCTCCGCGACGACCAGGTCGGCCAGCTCACCGGCCGGGGTGCCGTCGACGTCCGCGCACTCGTACGCGGCGAACCGGGTGACCCGGATCCGCTCGCCGGGGCGTACCGGGCCGGACAGCGCCAGCCGGAACCGGTCGGCGGTCAGCTCGGTGTCGGTGGCGATCTCGTCGGGCGCCCCGACCCGGTGCGCGACGGCGACGGCGACCCGCTGGCCGCTGCGCCCGGTCCGGTGCACGAGCACGCCGTCGAGGCCGTCGTGGCGGCGGAGTTCACCGGTGAGCGGGTCGTGGATCACCGAGGCGGCCCGGGGGTCGTCGGCGCGTTCCGGCACCCGCTGGTTGGCGAGCAGGTCGGCGCCGACACGCAACCGGACCGGCTCGTCCAGCGGCTCGACCGTCCAGTCGAGCGCGGCGACCGGGCGGCGGGTCAGCGACACCAGGCGGGTGCTGCGGATCCGGACGCCCCGGCCGCCCGGCGAGACCCAATCGGTCTCCCGGCGGACCACCCCGGCGCGCAGGTCCAGCTCCTGGTGGTGCTGCCGGATCGTGCCGGTGCCCAGGTCCAGCGGCTCGTCGTCGACCCAGAGCCGGATCAGGGCCGCGTTCGGCGCGCTGATCACGGTGTCGCTGCGTTCCGGGAACGCGTACCCGCTCTCCGGGTAGCTCAGCTCGTGCTGCTCGTGGAACCCGTTGAGGTAGCTGCCGGGCATGCCGCAGGGCTCGCCCTCGTCGAGGGTGCCCCGCCAGCCCACCCAGCCGTTCGCGAGCGCGAAGACCGACTCGGTTTCGCCCAGCCGGTCCAGGTCCGCGCTCGTGCGCCGGATCCGCCAACCGTCGTCGCCCTGCGGCACGTGCCCTCCCGAGTCCGAAGCCTGGACCGCCACCGAACCAGACCCGGCTGGGAGGCGGCTGGGACTCGATACCCCTGGGATTGCCCGCCCGCACCTGCGGGTGGCCGATCACACGGTGACGAGCACCAGCGTGGCGGCGGCGCCCAGCACCAGGAACGGCCCGAACGGCAGGTGCCCGGACCAGCGGACCCGCCGGGCGGCGAGCAGCACCACCCCGGCCAGTCCGGCGAGGGTCACCGCGAGCATCAGCCCGGCCACCAGCACCGGCCAGCCGTACCAGCCGAGCAGCGCGCCCGCGCCGAGCGCCAGCTTCGCGTCGCCGAGGCCGAAGCCCCGCCGCCCGAACAGCAGCGTGGTCGCGGCGAAGCCGCCGCCGAGCGCCAGACCGGCCAGGACGGCGCGTACCAGCGGGTCGGCGCCCGGACCGGTCAGCGCGGCCACCCCGAGCAGCGCCCACGCGCCGGCGGCGGCCGGCCAGGTGAGCCGGTCGGGCAGCCGGTGCGCCATCGCGTCCACGATCGTCATCGGTACCGACCACACCAGCCACCACGCCAGCGCCAGGCGCGCGGCGGGCGCGCCGCCGGCGACCACCGGCACCGCCACCGCGAGCAGCAGCGCCACCTCCACCACCGCGGGCGCCGCGCCGACCCGGGCCCGGCAGGCCGGGCAGCGGGCCGCGGGGCTGAGCGCCGGCAGCGGCCGGTCCAGCCCGATCGGGGCGCCGCAGCCGTCGCACGCCGTCCGGTCCGCAGACCCCGGCGGTACGGCGTAGCGCGCCACCGCCAACCGGAGCAGCGGTACGACCGCCAGGGCGGCGGCCAGCCGGGCGCCCGGACGGCGGACATCGACCACCGGTCCGGTACGCCGCACCCGTTCGGCCGTCATGCCGGCTCCCCCGTCCGGTCGCCGTGTGTTCCATCGTGGAGCACGCAGAGTGATTTCCCGTTCGCCCACGTGTGACGGGGGAGGCCCGTGGCGGCGTGTGGCGCGACGCGCGACCGGCCGGGACGAGCCACGGCGTGACCCCCGGCGGAGCGGCGGGACGGATCGGACGAGCGGCACGCTCCCCACCCATACCGACGGCCCGTCGACACCGCCGCGGGGCGTACGGGTGAGCACACGCCCGCCGGCCCGGAGCGCCGCGGAAGCCCGCTCGTCATCGTGGTGACACACACCGGCCACCACCTCCCGTCTTCACTCACCGTGTTCACGTGAATTGCCTCTGTTGCATCGGCGGACGTGAGCCTATGCTCGCCCCTTGGGTACGACGCAACCCCCGATCAATTGGCGTCGGAGGAGTCAGGGCACCGAATCCGCAGCGATCAGTACAGGTCAATACAAGTGATGGCGACGGGGGCCCGGAGTGACAGATCCGGGCGCGCTTCCGCATGCCCGGAGCGGGTCGGCGTGATCGCCCCGGGCCGGCACCGAGGAGGGATCGGCGTTGCGCACACGGCAATCCCGCCGATGGGAAATCTTCCTGCTCAGCGTCGTGCTGGTGGTCGGCACGGCCGGCTGCGGCACCGAACCGGAGGCGGCCACCGGTCCGCTGACCGGCCGCACCGTCGCACCCGCCGGCCATTCCAGCGCCGAGGAGAACGCCGCCGGAAAAGCGGCGCTGGCCGCCTATTCCGGCTATCTCGACGCGTCCCGGGCAGCCAGTGCGCGCAGCGATCCGTCCCATCCCGCTCTGACCCGATTTCTGGCTGACCCGCTGCTGACTCGGGTGCGAATGGCGATTCTCGACGCGAAGGAGCACGGCGCGATGCGTACCGGGAAACTGATCTCCAACCCTGAGGTCGTCTCGGTCGACCTGACCGCGAGCCCACCCACCGTCGAGATCCAGGACTGCCTGGACGCCAGCGGCTACCGGCTCGTCTACGCCAAGAACCGCAAGGCCGTGCCCGGCACCCGCGGCGGGCGCTACCTCGCCACCGCCACAGCGGTCCGCTTCCCGGACGGCCGGTGGCTGGTCAACGGCGGCGCCGCGCACCAGGACCAGCCGTGCTGACCTGGGGAGGAAGGGGTGTCCCGGCCCATCCGACCCGGGCCGGGACGCCCCGCCGGCTGCTCCTCGCCGCCGGCCTGGCCGCGCTGCTGACGCTCACCGGCGCACCCGCCCGCGCCGCCGACCCGGGCGGCTCCTGCCCACCGGAGCAGACCGACTGCGACGTCTGGGACGACGACCCCGGCACCCCGGGTGGTCCGGGCGGACCGGGTGGCGGCGGGGACAACGGCGGCGGGGGCGGCAACGGAGGCGCCGCGCCGAAGTGTCAGTGGAACGGCCGCGTCATCCCCTGCTACCACGAGGTGCTCGGCTGGTTCAACAACGCCGACGGCTGCTACTACAAGCTCGCCGAGCCGCAGGACGAGGCGCCCGAAGGCCAGCAGTGGTACGTCGCCACCTGCAACGGCGGCGACCTGGGCCAGCAGGAACTCGTACTGCGCGACGCCCCGCCGCCCGGCTACGGCGCGCCGCCGGACCCGGAGGAGCTGGCCCGCCGCGCGCTGGCCTCGATCTCCCTGCTCCCGCCCCGGGCGTCGGTGGCGCCCCGGCGCAGCCAGGGCCCCGGCCTGGTCGGGCTGCCGGTCTGGATGTGGGCCAGCCCGGGCGAGGCGTACTTCGGGCCGCTGAGCGCGTCCGCCTCGGACCGTGGGCTGACCGTGGAGATCACCGCGAAGGTGACCCGGATCGTCTGGCACATGTCCGACGACATCGACGTCACCTGCGACGGTCCGGGCACGCCGTACCGGGCCGACGGGCCGCGGGCCGGCTCCACCTCGCCCGACTGCGGTCTCGACGCGGGTTATCCGAGGGCCGACACCTACCAGGTGAGCGCCACGACGTTCTGGACCGTCGAGTGGTCCGGCGGCGGGGAGAGCGGCGTGATCGCCCAGAGCCGGTCCAGCGGCGTCATCCCGGTACAGATCAACGAGCTTCAGGTGGTGACCCGATGAGTGTCGTGGCAGCCCGCAACGGAACCCCGGTGGAGGCCCCGGTCGCGCCGCCGAAGGTGGTCCGGCAACGACGCGTCCGCCCCGGCCTGCTCGGCCTGGCGGTCCTGCTGATCGCCCTCGGCGGACTGGGCGCCGCGTTCGCTGTCACCTCGGTCCGCTCCACCGGCACGTACCTGGCGGTGGCCCGGCAGGTCGACGTGGGACAGCAGCTCACCGCCGACGACCTGGTGCCGGTACGCGTCTCCGGCGGCCGGGAACTCCGGCCGGTGCCCGCCGACCGGATGAACGAGGTGCTGGGGTTGCGGGCGGCCGTCCGGCTCACCCCGGGCACGCTGCTCACCGCGGCGCAGCTCACCGAGGCCCCGCTGCTCGGCGCCGGTCAGCAGCAGATCGCGCTGGGGCTGGAGCCCGAGCAGGTGCCGGCCCGCAAGCTGAACCCCGGCGACAAGGTGCTGCTGGTCAGCACACCCTCCAACGCCAACGGAGGCGGCTCGGAGGCGTCCCGTGGCGGCGGCACCCGGTTCGAGGGCACCGTGATCGACACCGCCACGCCGCAGAACGGCGACGTGGTGGTCTACCTGGCGCTGGCCGTACGGGACGTGCCGGCCGTCGTGGCGCTCGCCGCCGACGACCGGATCGCGCTCGTGCTCACCGAGGCGGCCTGATGGCGATCATCGCCCTGGTCTCGGCGAAGGGCTCGCCGGGCGTCACCACCGCCGCGCTCGCCGCCGCGCTGAGCTGGCACCGGCGGCTCGTGCTGGCCGAGTGCGACCCGGCGGGCGGCTCGATCCTCGCCGGTTACCTCGGCGGCGCGCTGGACGGTCCGCGCGGCATCGGCGAACTGGCGGTGGGTGAGCTGCGCGACGGCAGCCTGGAGCACGCGTTCTGGTCGCAGCTGGTCGACCTGGACGCCCCCCGCCGCGAGCGGCTGCTGCTGCCGGGCGTGGTCGACCCGGCCCAGGCCGGCAGCGTCATCCCGCTCTGGCAGCGCTTCGCCGACTACTTCACCGGGCTGGAGCGGGGCGAACCGCCGTACGACGTGCTCGTCGACTGTGGCCGGCTGGCGGTGGGCGGTCCACCGTGGCCGCTGCTGCGGGCCGCCGCTGTGGTGCTGCTCGTCACCCGCGCGCACCTGCCCGACCTCTCCGCCACCCGGGCCACCGCCCGCGCGATCGAACGGGACCTCACCGAGCACCGCGTACCGCCGGGCACGCTGCGGCTGCTCGTGGTCGGGGACGGGCACGGCACCAGCGAGATCAGCAAGGCGCTCCGGCTGCCGGTGATCGCCCGCCTGCCGCTCGACCCGCGTACCGCCGAGGTGCTCGCCCACGGCGGCACCGTACGCGCGAACCGGCCGCTGATGCGCGCGGCCGGAGCCCTGGAGGTGCCGGTCCGGGCGCTGCTGGACCGGCGGCGCGCCCGGCTGGCCTGGCCCGGGGCGACGACACCGCGCGCGGTGACCGCGCCGAGCCTGCCGGGGGTGTCCGGTGCGGTTTGAGCCGGTCTCCCACGACCCGCGCGTCCAGCAGCCGAGCGTCGTCTCCACTGTCCCCCCGCTGGCCCCGCCGAACGGGCGGCACCACGTACCCGGCCCGCTGCCCGCCGCGCCGGCGGCGCCGCCACGCCCCCGGGTCGACTTCGCGGTGGTCCGCGAGCTGCGGCGGGAGCTGAGCGAGCGGCTCACCCACTGGCAGCGCGGACGCGAGTTCGACGCCGACGCCGAGGAGGTCGAGCGCGCCCGGCTGGCCGTGGCGGTGGTCTCCGCGTACGCCGACTCGGTACGCCGGTCCGGCACCCCGATGGCAGCCGACTCCGAACGGCTGCTGCTCGACCAGGTGACAGCCGAACTCGTCGGGCTGGGCCGGCTTCAGACGCTGCTCGTCGACGACAGCATCGAGGAGGTGCACATCCTCGGCTGCGACCAGGTACGCATCACCCGGCACGGCGGCGGCGTCGACTGGGCCGAGCCGATCGCCGAGACCGACGACGAACTGGTGGAGATCCTCCAGGCGGCGGCCCGCCGGGCCGGTGCCACCGAACGCTCGCTGTCCACGTCTAAGCCCACGCTCGACCTGCAACTTCCCGACGGCAGCCGCCTCGCCGCCGTGTTCCTGGTCAGCCACCGCCCGTACGCGGTGATCCGCAAGCACAACACGCTCGAGGTGAGCCTGGAGGACATCGCGGGCGGCCGGCCCGACCTGGACGAGATGATCGATCCGCTGCTGCGCGACTTCCTCCGCGCGTCCATGCGGGCCGGGCTGAACATCATGGTGGCCGGGCTCGCCGGGGCCGGGAAGACCACTGTCATCCGCGCGCTGATGGACGAGATCCCGGCCGACGAGCCGTACGTGCTGCTGGAGGAGAGCCGGGAACTGCTGCCGGCCCGGCGCGGGCACAAGCACCGCGCGGTGATGAGCTTCGAGTCCCGGGAGGGGCACGGCGAGCGCGGTGCGGACGGGCGGCCGGCGGGTGAGGTCAGCATCGCCGACCTGATCCCGGTGTCGCTGCGCATGGGCGTGCTGCGGATCATCGTCGGCGAGGTGCGGTCCCGGGAGATCGTGCCGATGCTCCAGGCGATGACCACCAGCCGCGGGTCGATGTGCACCATCCACGCGCGTACCCCCTCGGGGGTGAGCGAACGCATCATCGAGCTGGCGCTGTCCCACGGCCGGGAGATGACTGTCGACCAGGCCCGCCGGATGGCCGGCAACGCGCTCGACCTGATCGTCTACGTGACGGTCGAGGACGAGACAGCGATCGGTGGGCGCAAGCACCGGTTCGTCTCGCACGTCGAGGAGGTCATCGGCGTCGGTGAGGGCAACCGGATCACCACGACGACCGTCTTCGGCCCCGGCCCGGACGGCCGGGCGGTCCCCCGCCACCTGCCCGAACGCGTCCGCGACCAGCTGCTGCGCGTCGGCTACGACGCCCGCCTGCTCACCCGGTTCGTCGAGGCCGGGGTGGGCGCGTGGCGGCGACCCCGGCACACCCGCCTCGGGGCGCGGCCGAGCGGAGGCCCGTCGTGACGCAGATCGAACTGATCGCCCTGGTCTCCGGTGCGGCCTGCGTGGCCGGGCTGGTGCTGACGGTGGTCGCGCTGGTCGGCACCCGCCGCCCGCCGGGTCCGGCGCCCGGCTCCGGGCCGGGTCTGAGCCGGCTCTGGACCGGGTCCGGCGCGAGCCGCGCCGACCAGCGCCGCTACCAGCTCCTGCTCGGCGCCGCTGTGGTCGCCGGGGCGGCGGCGTTCCTGCTCACCGGACTGCCGGTGGTCGGCCTGCTGGTGGCGCTCGCGGTACCGGGCGTGCCGTGGCTGTTCGCGGTGGGCCGGGCCGAGCAGCGGGCCATCGCCCGGGTCGAAGCCGTAGGCGAGTGGACCCGCCGGCTCAAGGACATCTCCGCCACCGGCCAGGGGCTCCAGCAGGCGATCATCGGCACCATCGCCACCGCGCCGGAGGAGATCCAGGAGGAGGTACGCACGCTCGCCGCCCGCCTCCAGGCCGGCTGGCTGGCCCGCTCCGCCCTGCTCGCCTTCGCCGACGAGATCGCCGACCCGGTCGCCGACCAGGTGGTGGCCGCGCTGATCCTGCACCTCACCGACCGGGGCGAGCGCCTCGGCGACGTGCTCGGGTCGATCGCCGGCGCCGCCTCGGCCGAGGTGGCGACGCGGCGCGAGGTCGAGGCCAAACGCACCCAGCCCCGGTTCGCGGTCCGCTTCCTCACCGGCATGACGCTGGCGACGCTCGCGTACGGGCTGGTGAACAGCGACTACATCCGTCCGTACGGGACGGTCACCGGTCAGCTCGTGATGGCGGTGCTCGGTGCGGCGTTCGTCGGCCTGCTGGTCTGGGTGCGCTCGATGAGCCAGCCGCCCCGGCCGGCGCGGTTCCTGCCGGCGCCCGACCTGGACGAGGCGATCGCATGATCCTCAACTGGCAGATGGCGATCGCGGTGCTCGGCGGGTGCGCGGTCGGGCTCGGGCTGTTCCTTGTCGTCCGCGAGACGCTGCCGGCCACCCCGGCGCTCGGCCCGGCGCTGCGCCGCCTGCACCAGCCGCCCGGCCAGCCCTCGGCCGCCGGCGCCGGGCCGGACTGGCTCGGCGGGTTCGCCCGCTGGCTGCGCCCGCCGCACCGGCAACTCGCCCTGCTCGACCGCACCCCCGAGCAGTACGCCCTGTCCGTGCTGCTCTCCGCGCTCGTCGGGTTCGCCACCCCGGCGGTCGCCTCGGCAGTGCTCTTCGTCGGCGGGGTGGCGCTGCCGGTGGCCGTACCGGTGGTGGCCAGCCTGGGCCTTGCGCTCGGCGCCGGTCTGCTGGCGCACCGCGCGGTCCTGGCCAAGGCCGACGCCGCCCGGGACGAGTTCCGGCAGGCCGTCTGCACCTACCTCGACCTGGTGGCGTTGCAACTGTCCGCCGCGCACGGCCCGGTCCAGTCGCTGGAACGCGCGGCGGCGGTCTGCGACGGCTGGGTGTTCGACCGCATCCGGGAGGCGCTGCGGCTCGCCCAGCTCCAGATGCACTCGCCCTGGGACGAGTTGCAGGAGCTGGCCGACCGGATCGGCATCCCGGAGCTCGGCGACGTGGGCGCCATCATGCGCTCCTCCGGCAGCGAAGGCGCCCAGGTGCACGAGACGTTGCGGTCCCGCGCCGACTCGCTGCGCGACCAGATCCGTACCGACAACCTGGCGCGGGCCGAGGGGGTGACCAGCAAGTTGGACATCCCCGGCTCACTGCTGGTGTTCGTCCTGCTCGGCTTCGCCGTCTATCCGTTCCTCGCCCGCCTGTGAACCCACCTTCGAGAAGGAGACGACCATGCACCTCTACGCCTACCTGTACGTGGCGGTGAGCACCCGCCTCGCCGAGCTGCGCCGGGACTCCGAGCGCGGCGACAGCCCCGTACCGACCGCGGTGATCATCTTCGGGCTGGTCGCGGTGGCCATGGCGGTCACCGGGCTCGCCCTGGCCAAGGCGAACAACTGGATGAACGCCATCCCGAACAACACGGCGCCGCAGGCCCCGTGATGCCGCGCCCCGCCCGTACGGTCCGGAGCCGGCCGGCGTCTGCCGGCCGGCCCGCCGGCCCGCCCGGTCGGGGGCGGTTCGCCGCTGCCCTGCGCGCCCGCCTGGCCGAGGGTGAGCGGGGCGCCAACCCGGTCGAGCTGGCCGTGGTGATGCCGGTGATCCTGGTGATGCTGTTCGGCTCGATCCAGGTCGCCGTCTGGTTCGTGGCCCGGTCCACAGCGCTCAACGCCGCGCAGACCGCGGTGAACGCCCAGCGCACGATCGACGCCGGGCCGGACGCCGGCCGCCAGCGGGCGATCAGCTTCCTGCAGCAGTCCGGGGACTGGCTGGTCGGCTGGGAGCAGACCGGCCCGACCTGCGTCGAGACGGCCACCGACGTCACCTGCACGGTGCGGGGACGCTCCCTGTCGGTCATCCCGGGCGTGTCGTTCGAGGTCACGCAGACCGCGCACGGCCCGGCCGAACGGTGGACCACCGGATGAGCGCCGGGGCGCGGCGGGACCGGGGTTCCGTCTCGATCGAGGTGGCGGTGCTCGCGCCCGCCTTCATCGGACTGATGGTGCTGGCCGGCGTCGCCGGGCGGACCGCTGTCGCGGACGAGGCGGTGGAGTCGGCGGCCCACGACGCCGCCCGGGCCGCCTCGCTCGCCCGCACCGCCGACGACGGTGCGGAGGCCGCCGAGGAGGCCGCACTCGACCAGCTCGGCTGGGCGGGGCTGAACTGCACCGGCCCGCCCCGGATCGACCTCGCGGGCTCGGTGGCCGGGACGACGACGAGCTTCGCCGCCGCGTACCAGAGCGCCGCAGGCGTGCCGGCGACCGTGACGGTCACCGTGACCTGCACCGTCTCCTTCGACGACCTGAGCGCGCCCGGCCTGCCGGGCGTGCCGGGCGGCAAGACCGTTTCGGCGAGATTCACCTCGCCGCTGGACACCTACCGGAGCCGCGGATGACCGGGCGACGCGCGGCGGAGAACGGCCGGGTGAGTCTCTTCCTGGCCGTGGCGATGACCGGCGTGCTGGCGATCATCAGCCTCGCCTACGACGGCGCCGGTCAACTGCGCACGCTGCAGCGCGCGGACAACCTGGCCGCCGAGGCGGCCCGCGCGGGCGGCCAGATGATCGACCGCGCGCGGGCCATCGAGGGCGGTCCGAAGCGGATCGACCAGGTCGCCGCCCGCGCCGCGGTCGCCGCCTACCTCGACGCCGCGGGCGGCGTCCGGGACCACGAGGTCGACTTCCCCGTGGTCGGCGCCGAAACCCGGATCCGGGTACGCGTGCAGATCACCTACAGCCGGGACCTGCTGGGTCTGTTCGGCGTGCAGAACACCGCCATCGTCTCCGGTGAGGCCACCGCTCGGGCGCTCACCGGCCCACCGTAGGAAGGAAGGCCGCCATGCGTGCACCCCGACGCTCCCCCGTCCGCCGCGCCGGCCAGGTCCTCACCGGGCTCGGCGCCCTCGTCGTGCTCGTCGGGGTGCTGGCCGGCGGGCCGGTCGCGTTGCTGGCGTTCGCCGGCAATCCACTGCCGGATCACCTGCCCACGTTCGCCGAGATCGGTACGGCGTTGACCAGCCGCGACGACGGCCAGCTGTTCCTGCGCGCGCTGGCGGTGGTGGGCTGGTTCGGCTGGGCCACGTTCGCGTTCTCCGTCGTGGTGGAACTGCTCGCGGCGGCGGTACGGCGGCCGGCACCGAAGCTGCCCGGCATGCACCGCCAGCAGAAGGCCGCCGCCGCGCTCGTCGGGTCAGTGGCGCTGATCCTGGTCGCGAGCCCGGCCGCGGCGAGCGCCGCCGCGCTGACCGCCCCGCAACCGGCGGTCGCCGCCGTCACCTCACCGGCGGTGGCCGCGAGTCAGGTCGCGGCCCCGGCCCCGGTCGCGCCGAAGGTGGGCGACCCGGCCGTGTACCGGGTGGCGAAGGGCGACTACCTGGGCGAGGTGGCGGACCGCTACCTGGACGACTTCGACAGGTACAAGGAGCTGGCGCGATTGAACCGGCTCGCCGACCCGGACCGGATCCGCCCCGGTCAGCTCATCACGCTGCCGGACGGCGCGACGGATTCGGGTGCCCGGCGACACGCCGCCGGACGGATCGTGGTCACCAAGCCGGCCGAGACGGCACCGGCGAAGCCGGGCGGTGGTGGCGCCTCGTCGACCACCCCGAAGGCCAAGCCGAAGCCCACGCCGCGCGACGCGACGCCCACGGTGGAGGCACCTGTCGCGCAGCCGCCGGCCATGTCGGCGGGCGCGTCCCGGGCCACCGCCGAGGAGGGCATCAACCGTCCGCTGGCCATCTCGGCGGTGCTGGCCGTGGCGAGCATCGTGGGTGCGCAGATCGGCGCGCTGCTCGGGCTGCGCAAGCGGCCGGTACCCGCGCGGGCGCTGTCCAGCGGTCGGCACCGGCGGGACTGACTCAGGGCAGCCGGGCCTCGACCCGGCCGGCGACCACGCGGCTGGGCAGCACGATCTGGTCGTTCGCGGCCGGGCCGTGCACCACCTCGCCGCCGTCGAGCCGGAACGCGCTGCCGTGCCAGGGGCAGACCACGCAGGCGTGGCCGTCGATCTGCTCGACCGTGCCCTCGCCGAGCGGGCCGCTCTGGTGCGGGCAGCGCTCCAGCATGACGCTGACGTCGTCGCCGTCCCGGTAGAGGATCACCGAGACCTCGTCGATCTTCTTGGTGACCAGTTCGTGCCGGGGCAGGCTGCTCAGGTCGCCGACCCGGTGCCAGCCGTCGCTGATCAGGTGCAGCTCGGAGACGCTCTGGCTGGCCTGGGCGCCCTGCTTGTACGCGAGGTGCCCGCCCAGGTACGCCCCACCGCTCGCGGCGGACAGCCCCAGGTAGGACAGCGCCCGGCCGAGGCCGTGCCGTCCGTTGAGCCGGGCCGCGAGCGAGCCGGCGAACAATGCCAGACCGACCGTGTTGGCGGCGGCGTGCACCAGCCCGACCCGGCGCTGGTCACGGGAGAGCGAGGCCCAGTCGTTGAGCCCGGCGACCGCGGCGGGCAGCGCGCTGACCGTACCGAGACCCACCAGCGCGGTGGCGGCCCGGCGCTGACCGGGCAGCAGGTCCACCACGGCGGCGGAGATCCAGGCGCCGACCGGCACCTGCACCATCGCGGGGTGCAGCGGATGGCCGAGCCACACGCCGTGCAACGCGTCGCGTACCCGCTGCGAGCGCAGCGTGCCCTGGACGGCGCGCTGCAACCGGTCACCCACCCGGTCGAGAACGGTGGCCTGTTCGATCTTCGTCAGTAGTTCGCGCACCCGTTCCGACTTCCCGGCAGGAGAGCCCCCAAACCGGACGCCCCGGAATTCCCTCACAGGTGCGTCGCGGGCATGCTGAGCCCATGGGGGTACGCGTCGAGCACGCCGGTGCCGTGACCACTGTGATCCTGGACCGGCCCGAGGCGCGTAACGCCGTGGACGGGCCGACCGCACGAGCGCTGGCCGACGCGTTCCGCGCGTTCGACGCCGACCCGGACGCGGCGGTCGCCGTGCTCTGGGGCGCGGGCGGCACGTTCTGCTCCGGCGCCGACCTGAAGGCCGTCGGCACGCCCCGCGGCAACCGGGTCGAGCCCGACGGCGACGGGCCGATGGGCCCGACCCGGATGCGGCTGTCCAAGCCGGTGATCGCCGCGATCTCCGGGTACGCGGTGGCGGGCGGGCTGGAGCTGGCGCTCTGGTGCGATCTGCGGGTCGCCGAGTCGGACGCGACGCTGGGCGTGTTCTGCCGCCGGTGGGGCGTACCGCTGATCGACGGCGGGACGGTCCGGCTGCCCCGGCTGATCGGGGAGAGCCGCGCGATGGACCTGATCCTCACCGGCCGGCCGGTGGGCGCCGCCGAGGCGTACGCGATGGGTCTGGTCAACCGGCTGGTCGCGCCGGGTGAGGCCCGCGCGGCGGCCGAGGAACTGGCCGCCGCGATCGCCCGGTCTCCGCAGACGTGCCTGCGCAACGACCGGGCGGCGGTGCTGGACGGCGCGGGGCTGCCCGAGCCGGAGGCGATGGCGACCGAGCTGGCCTACGGCCTGGAGTCGCTGGCCGTGGACGGGGTACGCGGCGCAGGCCGGTTCGCCGACGGCGCCGGCCGGCACGGCGTGCCGGCCGGCTGAGGCGTCACTTCAGCGCGCGCAGCGCGTCCTCGATGGCCCTGTGGAACGTCGGGTACGCGTAGATCATGTGCCGGAGCTGGCTGATCGGCACCGCCGCGTGCACCGCCACGACGAGCGCGGAGAGCACCTCGCCGCCGGCCGGTCCGGCCGAGGTGGCGCCGACGAGGACGCCCTGGTCGGCGTCGGCGATCAGCTTGATGAACCCGGCGTTGCCGGTCTTGTGGATCCAGCCGCGGGCCGACGAGGTGAGGTCGGCGTACCCGACCTGGACGTTGACGCCGCGCTCGCGGGCCTGCTGCTCGGTGAGGCCGACCGCGCCGACCTCGGGGTCGGTGAACGTGACCCGGGGCAGCGCCCGGTAGTCGGCGACCGGGACGCTGCCCGGCGCGGCAGTCGACCCGCCCGCGCTCATCGCGCCGCCGACCGAACTGACCACCCCGGCCGCGCCGCCGACGACACTCGCGGTGCCGCTGGCGTCCGGGCCGCCCTTGGTACGCCGCATGTGGTCGAGCACGTCCGCCACCACGATGCCGGCCTGGTACATGGCGATGTGGGTGAACGCGCCCTCGCCGGTGAGGTCGCCGACCGCCCAAATCCCGTCGGTGACGTGCATCCGGTCGTTCACCGGCAGGTAGCGCTGCCCGGCGTCCACCCCGACGGTGTCCAGGCCCAGCTCCTCCAGGTGTGCCTTGCGGCCGGTCACCACGAGCAGCTTCTCGCCGGTGAACTCGGCGCCGTCGGCGTACACGGTGAACGCGCCGCCGTCGTGGCCGACCCGGCCGGCTTTGACCCCGGTGTGGATCTCCACCCCGTCGGCGCGCAGCGCGTCGGCGGCGAGCGCGGACGCCTCCGGCTCCTCGACCGCGAGCACCCGGTCGGCCGCCTCGATCACCGTCACCCGCACGCCGAACCGGGCGAAGACCTGCGCCAGTTCCAGCCCGATCGCGCCGCCGCCGAGCACCAGCAGCGACGCGGGCAGTTCCTCCACCTCGATGGCCTGGTGATTGGTCCAGTACGGCGTGTCGGCCAGCCCGTCGATCGGCGGGACCGAGGGCCGGGTGCCGGTACCGAGCACCACGCCGTAGCGCGCCTGGAACACCTGGTCGCCGACGCGTACCCGGTTCGGGCCGTCGAGCCGTCCGCTGCCCCGGACGAACCGGCCGCCCTTGCCGGTGAACCGGTCCACCGCCACCTTGTCGTCCCAGGTGTCGGTGGCCTCGGCCCGGATCCGCTTCGCCACCGGTGCCCAGTCGGGCCGCACCTGGGCGGACCCCGCCAGCTCGTTGACCCGGTGCGCCTCGGCCAGCGCGTTCGCCGCCCGGATCATCATCTTGCTGGGCACGCACCCCCAGTAGGGGCATTCGCCGCCGACCAGATCCCGTTCGATGCCGACCACGGTGAGGCCGGCCTCGGCGAGCCGCCCGGCCACCTCCTCGCCGCCGACTCCGAGCCCGACCACCACTACGTCCACCAGTTCCGGCTCCGCCATTCCGCAAGCATTCCGCACCTTCGGGACACCGACCACCGCACCGGGCCGGAATTCCCGCGCTCGTCACGAACGTGACCGCCTACCGTGGCCGCATGCACACGCGCTTCACGCCGGTCCGGGACTGTTTCCACGACCTGTTCGCCACCGGCCGGGAGACGGGTGCGTCGCTGGCGGTGTGGCACGACGGCGTACCGGTGATCGAGCTGGTGGGCGGCACCACCGCGGCGGTCCCGCCCGGCGTGGTCGTACCGGTTTCCGGGGCGGACCGGCCGTGGCGGCCGGACACGCTCGTCGACGTCTACTCGGTCGGCAAGCCGGTGGTCGCGCTCTGTCTGCTGCTGCTCGTCGACCGGGGCCGGGTCGACCTGGACGCGCCGGTCTCGGCGTATTGGCCGGGGTTCCGCGCCCCGGCCACCGTGCGGCAGGTGCTCGCCCACACCGCCGGGCTGCCCGCCTTCCCGGTGCCCCGGCCCGCCGCCGCCATCGCGGACTGGGACCTGCTCTGCGCCGACCTGGCCACCGCCGACCCCGAGTGGACGCCGGGCGCCGTCGCGGCCGAGCACGCCTGGACGTACGGGCACCTGGTGGGCGAGGTGGTCCGCCGGGTGGACGGACGCTCGGTGGGCCGGTTCCTTGCCGAGGAGATCGCCGGACCGTGGCGCCTGGACGTCGCCTTCGGACTGGACGAGGCCGGCCGGCGGCGGTGCGCCGACCTGTCGTACGCCGATCCGGCCTGGCCGGACGCGATGCGCGGCGAGCCGGGCTCGTTGCGGGCGTGGGCGCTGGACAACCCGCCGGGTGGGCGCGACGTCGCTATGTTGAACAGCGACCTGTGGCGGGCCGCCGAGATCCCGGCGGTGAACCTGCACGCCACCGCCGCCGGGCTCGCCCGCCTGTACGCGGGTCTGCTCGCCGGCGGCACGCTGGACGGGGTACGCCTGTTCAGCCCGGAACTGGTCACCGAGGCGACGCGGGTGCAGTATTCCGGCCCGGACCTGCTGCTGGACCGGCCGGTGGACTGGACACTCGGCATGCAGTGGGAGCCGGACGGCAGCTGGGGCATGGGCGGGATCGGCGGCAGCAGCGCCTGGGCCGACCCGGAACGCGGTTACACCTTCGCGTACGCCACCGCCCGGCTGGCCGACCACGATCGGGTGGAGGACCTGGTCGAGGCGCTGCACTCCTGCCTCTGACCGACCGTCACAGTCGGTGACTGCCGGGCGTTGTCACGCAGCGCATTCGGCCGGCCGGGCAGCCCGGACTCCCCTTTCCGCCTTTGCTCTGCAGCCATCGGCGCAGCATCGCGTTGAGCAGGCATTTCCTCGCAGGTCCGAAAACCGCGCAAGGCCGGGACGGTCACTTTCGGCAACCGATGCGGATATGGCTGCAGAGCAAAGGGGACCAGAGGTGAACGGTGTCGGCGGGGCACCCGATCACCGAAGGTAACCGAGGAGCCGGCCCGCGACGCGCGGGAGGTCAGCGCCGGCGGGGTTCGTGACCGTGCGCGGGCGACGCATCTGGCGCGACCGCCCGCGCGTCCCCGCAAGCCGGCGCGCGGCGGGTCGGCGGGCAGCGGGTCGGCGGGCGGCGAGGCGGCGGGGCGGCGGGGCGGCGGGCGGCGTCAGCGGAGCCAGACCGGGTCGGCGCCCGGCACCTCCAGCGGTGGCGGGTAGTCGAGCGTGCGGCGCACCTCGCCTGGAAGCCGCCACGGCTGGTGGACCGCCTTGCCCGCCACCGACGCGAGCTCGGGCACCCAGCGCC
Organism: Micromonospora sp. WMMA1947; assembly: GCF_027497355.1. NCBI lineage: Bacteria > Bacillati > Actinomycetota > Actinomycetes > Micromonosporales > Micromonosporaceae > Micromonospora > Micromonospora sp. WMMA1947. Next base: position 1,746,043 of record NZ_CP114909.1, read on the forward strand.
GCACGTACGCGCCGTCGGGGTCGTAGCGCTCGGCCTGCCGTACCGGGTTGAAGCCGCGGTACGGCCGGGTGTCGTTGCCGGTGCCGGCCACCCACTGCCAGTTGCCCGAGTTGTTGACCCGGTCGCCGTCGAGCAGCCGGCGGAAGAAGACCTCCAGGCCGGGCCGCCAGTCCAGTCCGAGGTGCTTGGTCAGGTAGCCGGCGGTGATCAGCCGCGCCCGGTTGTGCATCCACCCCTCGGCGCGCAACTGGCGCATGCCGGCGTCCACGATCGGCATGCCGGTACGCCCCTCGGTCCAGGCGTCGAGCGCGTGCGCGTCTTCGCGCCACTCCTCGCGGGCGCCGCGCCGGTAGGCGACAGTGGACAGGTCGGGGAAACCGGCCACCACCTGGTGGTAGAAGTCGCGCCAGCAGAGCTGCCGGACGAAGGGTCCGTCCCGGTCACCCGCCCGGTTCGCCACGGCCAGCGGCGACACGCAGCCGAAGCGCAGGTACGGGCTGAGCCGCGAGGTCTCGTCGCCGGCCATGTCGTCGTGGATGTCGCCGTACCGATGGAGGGTGGGCAGCCAGGCGGTGAGCCGGCGCCTGGCGACGGCCTCGCCGCCGATGGCGGCATCCGGGCTGTCGCCAGTCGGCGGGTCCGGCAGGCGGCCGGGGTCGACGCCGTCGGGCAGCCGAACCCGCTTCGGCGCGGCCAGCTCGTCCCGCCACCGGGCGCCCTGCCAGACGCGGAAGTAGGGGCTGAAGACGCGGTAGTGGTCGCCGCCGCCGGGGCGCAGCGCGCCGGGCTCGACGACGGTCAGGCCGGGGAACAGGCGCAGGAACATCCGGTGCCGCTCGCACTCGGCGCGCAGCCGGCGTTCCCGGCGGTGTGCGTAGCGGCTCACGTCGGCCGAGAGCCCGACGCCCTCGGCGCCCACCTTCCGGGCCAGCTCGACCGTTTCGGCCACCGGGTCGCCACGCCGGATCACCAGGTCCCCGCCGCGTGTGCGGAGCGCCTCACGCAGGTCGGCCAGGCTCTGGTGCAGGAACCGGGTGCGGTTCGGCGAGAGCTTCTGCAACGCCGGATCGAGCACGTAGAGCGGCACCACCCGGTCGAACGCGGAGCAGGCGGCGGCGAGCGCCGGGTGGTCGTGCACCCGCAGGTCACGGGTGAACAGCACGACCGCCGTGCGGCCGGTCATCCGGCCAGGGCCGGTTCCAGTGCCGGGCCGGGCACCCGCACCGGCGTGCCCGACGGGGTGAGCAGCGCCCGCGCGGCCACCGCCATCCGGCGCCGCTGCGGCACCAGGGCCCGGCGGACGAAGACGTCGTAGTCCTGCGCGGCCACCTCGTCGAGGATGCCGCCGTAGAGCGCGTACGCGGTGCGCATGCACGCCTGCGAGGCGGGGTGAAGCAGCGGGATGCCGGGCGCGGCGGCCACGTAGTGGGCCTGGGCGCGGGTCACCTCGTACTCGATCAGCTCGCGGATGCGCGGCGTGGTGCGGCCGGCGGCCTTGGCGGCGAGCAGGTCGTCGCGGGTGAGGTCGAACTTGGCCAGGTCCTCGTCGGGCAGGTAGGTCCGGCCCCGGTCGAGGTCCTCGGCGACATCGCGGATGAAGTTGGTGAGCTGGAACGCGAAGCCGAGCTGGCGGGCGGGCTCGCGGGCGGCGGCCGGGTCGGAGCTGCCGAGGATCGGCAGCATCATGGTGCCGATGACCGCGGCCGAGCCCTCCATGTAGTCGAGCAGGTCGTCGTAGGTCGGGTACGACATGACCGTCAGGTCCATCGCCATGCTGCGCAGGAACGACGCGAAGTCGTCGCGGTCCAGGTCGAACACGGCGATGGTGTGCAGCACCGCGGGGAGCAGCGGGTCGTCGACCGACGCGCCGTGCAGCCCGGCGACGAATCGATCCGACCACTCGCACAGCCGGGCCGCGCGCTCGGCCGGCGGCAGGTCCTCGGTGCGGTCGACGATCTCGTCCGCGTAGCGGGTGAAGCCGTACAAGGCGTGCACATGCCGCCGTTTCCAGGCGGGAAGCAGCCGGGTGGCGAGATAGTAGGTACGGCCGTGACGCCGGTGCAGCTCGCGGCAACGGTCATAGGCAGCGGTCAGATCCGTGTCCATCGGCCCTCCTCAGTTTCGACGCAGCAATCGACGCAACTCGTAACCCTAGGGTACGCTCGCCCACATGGCCAACGACGCAGTTGCGGGTAATGCGCTCCGCGTCGCGCCGGCTCAGCCCGGGGCGACGGACGATCCGGTCCGCGGCGTACTGGCCGCGTTCACGAAAGACCTGATCAAAGGGGTCGATGAGACGCTGGTGGCGTTCCTGGCCGCGGAAGTCGACTCGCTCACCGAGATCGACGCAGCGATGGGTGGTTTCGCCGCGACGGCACGCGACAGCGTGCTGGCCGGCGGCAAACGGGTCCGCCCCACGTTCGCGTACTGGGGATGGCGAGGTGTGGTCGGCGGTGAGGAACCGCTGTGCTCGGTGCTCCCCGCGCTGTCCGCGCTGGAACTGCTGCACACGTTCGCGCTTGTGCACGACGACGTGATGGACGCCTCCGACACGCGGCGAGGGCTGCCCACCGCACACCGGGCCGCCGCCGCCCGGCACCGGGCCGCCGGGCACACCGGCGACCCCGACCGGTACGGCGAAGCCGTCGCCGTCCTCATCGGCGACCTGTGCATGGTGTGGGCCGACCGGCTCATGGCACACGCGGCGGTCCCGGCGGACCGGCTGCTCGACGTACGCCGCTGCTACGACCAGATGCGGGTGGAGACGGTCGCCGGGCAGTTCCTGGACGTGCTCGGCGAGAACGACTCGGCGAACTGGACCGTCGACCGGGCGCTACGGGTGGCCCGCTACAAGACGGCCAGCTACACCGTCCAGCGTCCGCTGCTGTTCGGCGCCTGCCTGGCCGGCGCCGACGCGGACGGCCCGCTCATCGCCGCGTACACCCGGTACGGGCTGGCCGTCGGCGAGGCGTTCCAGCTCCGCGACGACCTGCTGGGCGTCTACGGCGACCCGGAGACCACCGGCAAGCCGGCCGGGGACGACCTGCGTACCGGCAAGCCGACCGCGCTGCTGATGCTGGCCCGGCAACTCGCCGACCCGGCGCAGCGCCGCGTCCTGGAGCGGGCCGGCTCGGTCACGTCGGCACACGAGGTGGACCGGCTGGCCGACGTGGTCCGGGACACCGGGGCCGCGGCCCGGGTGGAAAGGATGATCTCCGAGCGGGTGACCGAGGCGCTCGCCGCGCTCGGCACCGCACCGATCGACGAGACCGCGCGCACCGCGCTGACCGGCCTCGCCACCGCCGCCACGGCGCGGCGGGCATGATGAGCAACTTCGCGAGCAAGGGGGCCGGAATGCGTACCGTCAAGGGACGGACCGACCGGGTGGTCGTGGTCGGCGCCGGGCTGGGTGGGCTGGCCTGCGCGCTGCACCTGGCCGGCAGTGGCCGGCAGGTGACAGTGCTGGAACGCGAGCCGGTGCCGGGCGGACGCGCCGGGCGGCTGAGCGTCGACGGGTACGAGTTCGACACCGGCCCGACCGTCCTCACCATGCCCGACCTGATCGCCGAGGCGCTCGGCGCGGTGGGCGAGGAACTGACCGACTGGCTCGACCTGACCCCGCTCGACCCGGCGTACCGCGCCTACTACCCGGACGGGTCGACGCTGGACGTCATCACCGACACCACCCGGATGGCGGCCGAGATCGCCCGCGTCTGCGGCCCCCGGGAGGCGGACGGCTACCTGCGTTTCGTCGACTACGCCCGCAACCTGTGGCAGTGGGAACGGGCCGACTTCATCGAGCGCAACCTCGACGCGCCGACCGACCTGCTCACCGGCAACCTGCTGAAGCTGTTCGCGAGCGGCGCCTTCCGGCGGCTCCAGACGAAGATCAACCAATTCTTCCGCGACCCGCGTACCCAGCGGATCTTCTCCTTCCAGGCCATGTACGCGGGCCTGTCGCCGCACGACGCGCTGGCCATCTACGCGGTCATCGCGTACCTCGACTCGGTGGCCGGGGTGTGCTTCCCGCGCGGCGGCATCCACGCGGTCTCGCGCGGCATGGCCGGCGCGGCCGAGAAGCACGGCGTGCAGATCCGGTACGGCACCACGGTGACCCGGGTGGAAACCGCCAACGGCCGCGCGACCGGCGTCGTCACCGCGGACGGCGACTTCGTCCCCGCCGACACGGTCGTGCTCAACCCTGACCTGCCGGTCGCCTACCAGGACCTGCTGCCGCCCAGCCGCCAGCGCAAGCTCACCTACTCGCCGTCCTGCGTGGTGCTGCACATCGGTTCGACGCAGGGCTATGGCAAGATCGCCCACCACAACATTCACTTCGGGCGGTCCTGGAAGGGCACGTTCGACGAGGTGATCCGCCGAGGCGAGCTGATGACCGACCCGTCGCTGCTGGTGACGAACCCGAGCCGCACCGACCCGTCGGTGGCGCCGGCCGGCAAGCACACCTACTACGTGCTGGCGCCGGTGCCGAACCTGGAGCGCGCGCCGTTCGACTGGACGGGCGACCTCACCCAGCGGTACGCCGACCAGCTCGTGAGCACGCTCGAGGAGCGCGGCTACGTCGGCTTCGGCGACGGCATCGAGGTGATGCGGGCGGTCACCCCGGCCGACTGGGCAGCACAGGGCATGGCCGCCGGCACCCCGTTCGCCGCCGCGCACAGCCTCTTCCAGACCGGCCCGTTCCGCCCCTCCAACCTGCACCGGACGCTGGACAACGTGGTGTTCGTCGGCTCCGGCACGCAGCCGGGCGTCGGGGTGCCGATGGTGCTGATCAGCGGCAAGATCGCCGCCGCCCGGATCACCGGGACGATGTCGTGAGCGAGCGGGAGACACATCTCGTCGAGCTGGTCGGCGACGACGGCCGGGTGCTCGGCGAGACCACAGTGGCGAGCGCCCATCAGCCACCCGGGCGGCTGCACCGTGCCTTCTCGGTGCTCCTCGTCGACCCCGAGGGGCGGGTGCTGCTGCAGCAGCGGGCCGCGGTCAAGACGCGGTTCCCGCTGCGCTGGGCGAACTCCTGCTGCGGGCACCCGCTGCCCGGCCAGTCGCCGGCCGAGGCCGCCAACCGGCGGCTCGCCGAGGAACTCGGCGTCGACCCGGTCGACCTCACCGAGGTCGGCGTCTACCTCTACTACGCCGAGGACCCGGCGACCGGACGGGTCGAGTTCGAGTACGACCACGTGCTGCGCGCCGACGTACCCGCCGACCTGGTGACGCGGCCCGACCCGGACGAGGTGGCCGACCTGCGCTGGGTCGACCCCGGCGCGGTGGTGGCCGACCTGGACGCCCACCCCCGCGAGTACGCCCCGTGGCTCGGCGGCGTGGTCAACCGGCTGCTGCACCCGACCGACGCGTCCCGGCCGGGCGTACCGGCCACCGAGGCACCGGAGCGGTCGGGTGGCCGATGAGGCGCTGAGCGCGGGGGCCGTCGCACGCCGACTCGGCGTGGCGGTCACCACGCTGCGTACCTGGCACCAGCGCTACGGTCTCGGTCCCAGCGAGCACGTACCGGGCCATCACCGGCGGTACACGCCGGCCGACCTCGCCCGCCTGGAGATCATGCGCCGGCTGACCACCGAGGGGGTGGCGCCCGCCGAGGCGGCCCGCTGGGCGCGGCAGGCACCGGCCGTGCTGCCGCCCGAGCGGCTCGGCCTCAAGGCACGGGTCTCGACGGTACGCGACGGGGGCGGCACCACCATCCCGGTCGGCCGGGCCGGACCGGCGGCGCGCGGGCTGGCCCGTGCCGCCATGCGACTGGACTCGGTGACCATCGGCCGGACCATCGCCGACGCGCTGGCGGCCGACGGCGTGGTGGCGACCTGGGAGGGTCTGCTGCGCCCGGTGCTCGCCGGCATCGGGGAGCGGCACGCCGCCACCTCCGCGCTGATCGAGGTGGAACACCTCATGTCCCGGTGCGTCTCCGAGGCGTTCGCCACAGTGGCGCAGTCCCATCCGACCAACGGCCCGCCCCGGATCCTGCTCTCCTGCGCCGACGAGGAGCAGCACTCGCTGCCGCTGGAGGCGCTCGCCGCCGCGCTGGCCGAGGTCGGTGTGAGTTACCGCATGCTCGGCGCCCGCGTACCGGTGCCGGCCCTGGTCGAGGCGGTCAACCGGACCGGACCGGCGGCGGTGGTGCTGTGGTCGCACATCCGCGCGACGGCCGACCCGTGCCAGCTCACCGCGCTGCTGGCGGTACCGCGCCGGCCGCTGCTGGTGCTCGCCGCCGGGCCCGGCTGGCGGGCCGACTCGCTGCCGGCCGGGGTGGTTCGGCCGGTGGACCTGGCCGAGGCGTTGTCGCTGGCCGTGGCGGTACGGGACTCGCTGGACCAGTCGACGACGAGCTGAGCCCCTCTCCCGTTCCGGGTCGACGTCCACTACGGTCGGAAAGTCCGTCTGACCCCGACCCCTCCGGGAGCGACGAATGCGTCCACGCGCCCTGTCGGCGCTCGCCCTGGGCCTGGTGCTCCTCGTCACCGGCTGCGGCGAACCCGGCAAGTCACCCGAGAAGGCCGCCGCACCGCCGTCGGCCTCGGCGTCGCCGTCCCCGACGCCGGTGACGAAGCCCTCACCGACCACCACCCCCGCGAAGCCGAAGCTGCGCCCGGTGCCGAAGAAGCTGCCGGCGGGCCTGCACCGGGCCAGCGGGAGCAACGGCGTGGCGCTCACCTTCGACGACGGTCCGGATCCCCGCTTCACCCCGCAGATCCTGGCCCAGCTCCGGGCGGCCCGCGTGAAGGCCACCTTCTGCGTCGTCGGCAAGCAGGCCAAGCGCTACCCGGAGCTGGTGGCCCGGATCGTCCGGGAGGGGCACCAGCTCTGCAACCACAGCTGGCACCACGACGTGAACCTGGGCCGGCGGTCCGCCGCCGAGATCCGATCCGACCTGGAACGGACGAACGAGGCCATTCACGCCGCCGCGCCGAAGGCGCCGATCACCTGGTTCCGCCAGCCCGGCGGCCGCTGGACGGCCGAGGAGGTCGTGGTCGCCAAGCAGATGGGCCTGCGCCCGCTGCACTGGAGCGTGGACCCGCAGGACTGGGACCACCCGCCGGCGAAGACGATCATCAAGCGGGTGAAGGGGGCCACCCGGCACGGTTCGGTCGTGCTGATGCACGACGCGGGCGGCGACCGGGCCCAGACGATGGCGGCGTGCCGGCACCTGATTCCGGACATCAAGCGCCGGTTCGGCATCGCCCTACCGCGCTGACCTGCGGTTTTGTCCGGCTCCACGGTCATGCCCATACCGGTTTGGCCGTCCGTGCAGGCATGACATATGCTTCTCCTGCCTCCGGCGGGGCCGGATGGGAGCAAGTCCGCTTGAAGTTGCGAGTGTGCAATGATGGCGGGGCCGCCCTCATCGTCTAGCGGCCCAGGACGCCGCCCTTTCAAGGCGGTAGCACGGGTTCGAATCCCGTTGGGGGCACGGTCCGGCTCGCGCCGGATGCAACACCAGCCAGGTCCTGTGGAGCAGTTGGAGTGCTCGCCGCCCTGTCAAGGCGGAGGTCGCGGGTTCAAGTCCCGTCAGGACCGCAAGCGCTGACGCCGCGCAGCTCGATGCGCGGCGTTCTGCGTATCGGCTCGTGCGGTAGCATGTGCCGAGCACCACGGCCAGGTAGCTCAGTTGGTACGAGCGTCCGACTGAAAATCGGAAGGTCGGCGGTTCGACCCCGCCCCTGGCCACATAGCCTTTCGCCGGGCTACAGGAACGCCGACCAGCGGGAACGCAGGTCGGCGTTCTGCTTTTCAGCCCAGGTGGGCCGCCTCCGCCCGCAGATGCTCGAGAAACCGCGTGACCGTCGGCGACGGCGTCCTGCCCCGCACGGTCGCCGCGAATATCTGCCGTACCGACTCGTCGTCCGGATGCAGGCGTAGCAGGGCGATGTCCGGCGGGGTTCCGCGTACCGCCAGGGCCGGGACCAGAGCCACCCCCAGCCCGGCGGCGACGCATCCCAGCTTGCCGGTCCACTCGGCCGCGACGATGTCGATGCGCGGTGAGAAGCCGCTGGGCAGGCTTGCCCGGAGCAGGCTGTTCTCCGCGGTGGCCGAGCCCACGACGAACGCGTCCTGAGCGAGGTCCGACAGGCGCACCGAGCGGCGGCGCGCGAGCCGGTGGTCACGGGCGACCGCGACCAGGAGCCGCTCGTCGAGCAGATGTCGCAGGTCGAATCGTTCGCGGTCCAGCTCTCCCGTGGGCGAGGCGCTGACCACTGCCACATCCGCCTCCTCCGCGAGCAGGCGCTCCAGCAGCCGCGGCGTCACGCCCTCGACCAGCGACAGCGAGATCTCGGGATGGGACGAGCGGAACGACGCCATCGCCCGGGGTACGAGAGCCGCGACAGCGGTCGGGAAGGCACCCACACGCAGCCGCCCTCGGCCGAGCCCGCGCAGGTCCTCAAGGTCACGCCGGGCCGCGTCGAGCCGGTCGAGGACCGCCTCGGCGTGCGGGAGCAGCTCTCGTCCCTCCTCGGTCAGGGTGACGCCGCGGGGCAGCCGGTCGAAGAGCCGAGCGCCGATGTCGGCCTCGAGCGCGGCGATCTGCCGGGAGACAGCCGACTGGGTGAAGCTGAGGGCGCGTGCGGCGGTGGTGATCGAGCCGTGCCGCGCGACGGTGCGGAACACCTCCAGCAGCTGAGTCTCCATGGCAGGCATGGTAATCACGCATGGCAGGCATGCGAGACATTCGTTGGTCGCATTGCTCTCACCGTCCTAGCGTTACCGCGTGAAGATCATCGCGGTCCTCGGGACAGGACACATGGGTACGCCGATCGCGCGTCGCCTCCTTGCCGGTGGCAACCGGGTCAGAGTGTGGAACCGCAGCCCGGAGCGTTCGGAGCCGCTCGCCGCGGTCGGCGCGACGGTGGCCGTGAGCCCGTCCGCCGCGGTCGACGGAGCCGACGTCGTCGTCGTCATGCTCGCCGACGCCGGCGCGGTCGAGACGGTGCTGTTCGGGCCGGACGGCGCCGCCACCGCGCTCCGGCCCGGGACGGTCGTGGTACAGATGTCGACGATCGGGCCGGACGAGGTACGAGCGGTGGCCGACCGGCTTCCGGCGGGCGTCTCCCTCCTCGACGCCCCCGTCGGCGGCAGCGTCAACGCCGCCGAGGCCGGCACGCTGGTGATCTTCGCGGGCGGCCCTGCCGATGCCGTGGAGAGTGCGGCTCCGGTGCTGGGGCAACTCGGGACGGTCCGCCACTGCGGTCCGATCGGCGCAGGCGCCGCCGTCAAGCTCGTCGCGAACACGGGCTTGGTGACTGCTGTCGCCGCGCTGCACGACGCGCTCGCTGTCGCCACGGCGCTCGGTGTCGACAGGCAGACCGCCCTCGACGTCCTCGGCCGTGGGGCCCTTGCCGGCGCGGTCGGACGGGCCACAGCCCCAAGCGCCTCGTTCGCAGTCGCGTTAGCGGCGAAGGACGCGCGGCTGGCGCTGCGCCACCCGGTGCCGGCGCCCGTGCTGGAGGCCGCCCTCGACCTGATGCAGGCCGTACCGGACCAGGACGCGGACCTGTCCTCCCTCGTCTCAGCCGATTTCCTGAAGGGATGCTGATGCGCCTCACCCTGGACAACCCCGCATCCGTCGCGACGCCGTTCGGCGACCGCTTCGCGCACGTCGCCCGGATCGATGTCGGCGGCGGCGCGCTGCTGATGCTCGCCGGACAGGTCGCCGTCGACGACGAGGGCAAGGTGGTGGCCCCCGGAGACCCTGGCGCCCAGGCCGAACGGATCTTCGAGATCGTGAGCGGCGTGCTCGCGGCGCACGGCTCGTGCTTCGACGACGTGCTGCACATCCGCACGTTCATGACGGACCTGGCTGACCTTCCGGCGTACGCGGCCGTCCGGCGCCGGATCTTCACGGGCACACCGCCGCCGGCGAGCACGACTGTCGAGATCAGCAGGCTCTTCCTACCGGGCGCTGTGCTCGAGGTCGAGGTCACGGCGGTGGTCCGGTCCCGCTAGGGCTCGGCACTCAGGCGGCGTAGCTGAACCGTCGGGAAGGATCCCCACCGGCGGACACTCCGATGGGGATCCTTGCCGTATCCGGGTCAGACCGCGGCGGGCTGCTCCGCGGTGTCCGAGGCGCAGCAGGCGCTCTCGGTCACCTTCTCCAACTGCGGCGAGTCGGCCTTGACCGTGTAGACCTCCCACGGCTCGTCGCCGGGACCGCGCACCCACACCTTGTCCTGGAGCGCGTAGCAGCACTCGGTGTCGTTCTCCTCCAGCGTGATCAGGCCGGACTCGGTGAGCCGGCTGGTCGCGGCGTTCACCTCGTCGGTGGTGGCCACCTCGACCCCGAGGTGGTCCATCACCGTCGGCAGGCCGGGCTCACCTTCGAGGAGTACGAGCTTCAGCGGCGGGTTCTCCACCGCGAAGTTGGCGTAGCCGGGGCGGCGCTTGGCCGGCTCGACGCCGAACAGCTTGCTGTAGAAGGCGACGGAGCCTTCGAGGTCGGACACGCGCAGGGCGAGCTGGACGCGGGACATGTGAACTCCCTGTCTAGATGATTATCGAAGCAGGACCAACCTTGCCGCCTGTTTTGAAGTCTGTCAACCTAGAGGAATGTCGAAACAAGCGCTGCCGCTGGTGGACGTCAACGCGGTCGCCTGCTGCCCGCCGATGTCCGTACGCCCGATGGAGCCGGACCAGGCGGCGGTGGTGGCGCCGATGTTCAAGGCGCTCGGCGACCCGGTCCGGCTGCGCCTGATGTCGATGATCGCCTCGGCGCCGGAGATCTGCGTCTGCGACCTGACCCCGGCGTTCGACCTGTCCGGGCCGACCATCTCGCACCATCTCAAGGTGCTGCGGGACGCCGGGCTGGTCGACTCCGAGCGGCGCGGCACCTGGGTCTGGTACCGCGTCCGCCCCGAGGTGTTCCGCCAGCTCGGCGCGCTGCTCCAGATCCCCGCCCACGACTCGTGACGCTCGCCCTGCCCCGGCGCGCCTCGGCGGAGTTCGCCGGCACCGCGCTGCTGGTCACCGCCGTGGTCGGCTCCGGGATCGCGGCCGCCCGGCTCTCCCCGGCCGACACCGGGCTGCAGCTGCTGGAGAACGCGATCGCCACCGCGCTCGCGCTGGGCGCGCTCATCCTGACCTTCGGCCCGGTGTCCGGCGCCCACTTCAACCCGGTGGTGTCCGCCGTCGACTGGTGGCTGGGCCGGCGCGCGGGCACCGGCCTCACCGGGCGGGACCTCGTCGCGTACGCCGTGGCGCAGGTCGGCGGCGCGATCACCGGAGCCGTCCTCGCCCACCTGATGTTCGGCCTGCCGGCCGTGACCTGGTCCCGCACCGCACGCGGCGGAGGCCACCTCCTGCTGGCCGAGGTGGTCGCCACCGCGGGCCTGGTGGTGCTGGTGTTCGCGCTCGCCCGGTCCGGCCGTACCGCCGCCGCGCCGGCCGCCGTCGGCGCCTGGATCGGCGCGGCCTACTGGTTCACGTCGTCGACCTCGTTCGCCAACCCCGCCGTCACCGTCGGCCGGGCCCTCACCGACACGTTCGCGGGCATCGCGCCCGCCTCGGTGCCCGGCTTCGTCGCCGCCCAACTGGCCGGCGGCGTGGTCGCCGTCGCCGCCCTCGCCCTCTGGTACCCGCACGCCGCCGACACCGCGGACGACGTGGTGGTACCGCACCCCACCCGGGAGACCGAAGCGCGATGAGTGACAAGCCGAGCGTCCTGTTCGTCTGCGTGCACAACGCCGGCCGCTCCCAGATGGCCGCCGCGTGGCTCCGCCACCTGGCGGGCGACTTCGTCGAGGTCCGCTCCGCCGGGAGCGAGCCCGCCGACCGGATCAACCCGGTCGCGGTCGAGGCCATGCGGGAGGTGGGCATCGACCTCACCGGTCAGACGCCGGCCCGGCTGACCTGGGACGCCGCCGAGGCCAGCGACGTCATCGTCACCATGGGCTGCGGCGACGCCTGCCCGGTCTTCCCCGGGAAACGGTACGAGGACTGGAAACTCACCGACCCCGCCGGCCAGTCCCTCGACGTGGCGCGAGGCGTACGCGACGAGATCCGGGCCCGGGTCGAGGCCCTGCTCGCCGACCTCGGCCGCGATCTCAGCTGAAGCACAGACACCCGGTTGATCAAGGAGTTGGTGTCATCCAGGGCGGGTGAACCGGACACAAACTCCTTGATCAACGGGCTGGGGGCGGGCTGGGCGAGGGCGAGGGCGAGGGCGGGCGGGTCAGGGTTTGGGCGGGCGGCGGTTCTGGGTGGGGCTGCCCTGGATCGCCTCCCAGACGCTTCGACCTGCCTGCCGGAGCGCCTGTCCGGCCTGTCCCGCCAGCTGCGCCGCCTCGGCTGCGGCGCTCGCCGGCTGGCCGGTTCGCTCCGAACCGCGGCCCTTCTCGCCGGACCGGTCGGCCGACGAGCCCGCGCCGGCGCCCCGCTCCGAGCCGGCAGCGCGCTCGGACTTCGCCTTGCTCTCCCGCCCGGCACCAGGCGGCGGTGGCGGCTCAGTCCGCCCGGCACCGGGCGCCGGTGACGGCTTCGGCCGATCGCCACCAGCCGGTGGGGACTCCGTCCGGGCCGGGCGCTGGGGCGGTTCGGGTGCCTCGATCGGGCCGGACACCGCCGGACCCGCCCGATCGACCACCTCACCGGCCGCCGGCGCCGCTCGATTGACCGCCGCAGGAGCGGTGCGCTCGACCACCTCGCCGGCCGCGGCCACCGTACGCCCGGTCTGGTCCACGACCGGCGCGGCGAGCCGGTGCACGTCGTCCAGGGCGACCCCGGCCGAGCGGGCCAGCGCGTCGATCAGCTGCGGGTTGCGGTCGATGGTGGTCAGCGCCCGGTCGAGGATCTGCACCAGCTTCTCCAGCCGCACCTTGAGCAGCGCCTCGGCGCGCACCCCGGTGATGTCCAGCTCGACGCCTTCCAGGTGCACCCGGACCCCGGCATCGAGTTGGAGCAGGTTGGCCAGCCGGGCGCGCAGCGACAGGTCGGCGTCGAGCCCGTCCACCGCGAGCCGGATCTCGTCGACGGTCAACTCCGGGACGTCGAGCAGGACGTCCGGCTCCGACTCGGGATCGACCGGCTTGGCGGGCGGCTCGTAGCCGGGGTCCGGCACTGGTTCGGTGGCTCGCCTGTCGCTCATGCGCTCCGCTCTCCCATCGGTCCGGTCGGCGGCGCTTACCCGCTTTCCGGTACGGCATCCGTCACCCGCCCTGCCGGGCCTTGCGCCGAGCGCCTGTCCCGCCACTCAGTGTTGTCGGGAACCGGTGTTCCCGGTGTCCGGAAGCGGGCGGAACGGAAGCTGCGCACCGAGACATGAGCCGGTATGGTCCGGACCTATGGGACAGGAGATGGCCGATCCGGATGAGGTCCGGCAGGAATCCGACCGGTTCTCCCTCCGCAGCAATCTGCTCGCCCCGGCGTCCGCCGAGCGGGCGTACGCCGTGTTCACCGAAGCGCTCGCCGACTGGTGGGTGCGGGAGTACACCTGGTCCGGCCCGGAGGCGCTCGCCGCGATCGGCATCGAGCCCCGGGCGGGCGGCATGCTCTACGAGATCGGGCCGTACGGCTTTCGCAACGACTGGGGTCGCGTGCTGACCTGGGATCCGCCCCGGCGCCTGGTCTTCACCTGGCAGATCGGCCCGGACCGGGTGCCTGTGCCCGATCCGGCACGGGCCAGTGAGGTGGAGGTCCTGTTCCACGCCGACGGTCCGGAACAGACCCGGGTGGACGTCGAGCACCGTTACTTCGACCGGCACGGCACGGCGGCCGAGGGCTACCGCGAGGCGCTCACCGCGGGCTGGCACGAACTGCTCTGCCGCTACCTGGCGACCGTCGCCCGCACCGCCGCCTGACCGCGCCGAGGCGAGCGCCCGGGCCGGCAGGCCCCGCGGGCCCGGTCAGCCGCCGATGCCGGGCGCCGCGCCGGTTCCTCCCACGCCGGGGCCGCCGAGGTCGGCCCGGCGGCCGGCGTCCGCGCCGGAACCGAAGCCGCCGCCCGCCAGCCGTCGTCGCGGGGCGGTGCGCAACCGGGGGTACGCCTCGGCGACCCGGCGCTGGACGCGATCGGATCGGTCGGTCAGCACCAGTGCGGTCGAGGGTCCACCCGACTCCGCCACCGCCTTGCTCTCGGCCGCGCGCAGTCGTTCCGCGACGACGTACGCGAAGCCGGCCAGCCAGGTACGCCGGAACGCCGCCGGGTGCTCCCCAGCCGGTACGACAGCACCTGCCAACCCGTGCGCGGCCTGCACCAGCAGCGAGGTGAACAGCAGCTCTACCCGTTCCAGGTCGCTGGCGAAGCCGAACATGTGCATGACGAAACCGCTGCCCTCGCGGCGGCGTACGCATCGGCAGCGCAACGGTTCGGCGACCGACGCGAGCAGGCCGGCCTTGTCCCGGGCGTACGGCGCGACCACCTCGACGGTCCGGTCGCCCACCGGATCGGCGGCCGGGTCGCGTGCGGCGAGCAGCGCCCGGTCGACGCCGTAGCGGGCGATCAGCTCGGTGGCCTTGGCCATGAAGGCGGCCGACTCGGCGGGCGTGCAGGCCGGGTCCTCGGCCTGGGCGAGCAGCTTGCGCACCTTGCTGAGCATCGCCTCGGACATGCACCCACAGCTACCACAGCCGGGGCGTTGTGCCACGCGGCGGGGTTCAGTCCGACCGGCTGCGCAGCGTGGCGATTGTCGATCCGGCGAGGGTGAGCAGGCAGTCGGGCAGCAGGCCGTCGGCGGCCGCCGCCCCGAACAGCGCCTCGCCGGTGTCGGCGTCGTCGTTGGCGCACGCGCTGACGAAGCGGGCCACCCAGCGGGTGTCGTAGTCGGCCTGGTCGATGCCGGGGAAGTCGAGGGCGGCCCCGCCGGCCGGTGCGTCGTCGCCGAGCATGGTGGCGGCGAGGCACCACGCCACTCCGTACGCCCCGGCGAGGCCGGAGCGGTCCACCACCGCGTCGAACGTGCCCACCACGCCTGCGCCGTCCCCGGCGAGGGCCGAACGGAGCACGGCGGTCGCGTCGTCGAGCGTCTGCTGTGCTTCGTCGTTCACCCGCGGAACAGTATCGCCGGGGGTCAAGCCGTGACCCGCGAACAGCACTTTGACCACGCAGAGTGATACCCGCAGTCGGGGTGCCGACGGAGCCGACTCCACAGTCCCGCCTGCCGCGCGAGCACGCTAAGGTGCGCAGCGGACCTTCGCCGGAGGAAGGACGACCATGCTGAGAACACGCACGTCGCGCGCTGCCCTGTCCATGGCTTGCGCGGCGCTTCTGCTCGCCACGAGCGCTTGCGGGAGCGACGAGCCGGAGGAAACGCCTGCCACCCAGGTTCGCCTCTACGGCACCGACGGCAACATGCTCAATTCGTACCCCACGGAGCTCAAGGACCGGGCGGACCTGGTGAACGGGATGAAGGGCACCACGCCCCTCACTCCGCTGGCCGACAGCTTCAAGGAGCGACTACTCGCCGTAGACCCGAAGCTGGGTGACTTCCTCTACTCCGCCGAGTCGTACGACGCGGTCGTGATCAGCGCGCTGGCCGCCCAGCTCGCCGGCACCACGGCGCCGGCCGAGATCGCCGAGCAGATCGTCGGGGTGACCACCGGCGGCGAGCGCTGCGACGACGTGTCGGCCTGCCTGGAGCTCGCCCGCGCCGGCCGTGACATCGAGTACCGGGGCGTGTCGCTGACCCGCGCCGGGTTCACCGACACCGGCGAGCCGGCCACCGCGAGCTACGGCACCATGCACTTCGACAACCAGAAGATCGACGACAGCAAGACCGAGTTCGTCGGTGCCGGTGAGGAGTCCGGGGCGAGCACCAAGACCCCGCCGCGGGGCCGCAAGCTGCGCGACGGGAAGGCGAAGGACGCCCCGCTGGTCCTCGGCGGGCTGCTGCCGAAGACCGGTGACCTGGCGCTGGCCAACCCGCCGCTGGCCGCCGGCGCGGCACTCGCGATCCGGGAGGTCAACGCCGCCGGTGGGGTGCTCGGTGAGCCGGTGAAGTGGATCGAGGGCGACGACGGCACCAACCCCGAGGTCGCCAAGGCCACTGTCGCCTCGCACGTCAGCAAGGGCGTCCACGTCATCATCGGCGCGGGCGGCTCCGGCATCTCGCGGGCCGTGCTGCCGGACGTGGTGGCCGCCGGCCGGATCCTGTTCTCCCCGTCGAACACCGACGCGGGGCTGAGCGCGGTGGACGACAAGGGCCTGTACTTCCGTACCGCCCCGCCGGACAGCCTCCAGGGTCGCGCGCTGGCCGACGTGATGCTCCGGGACGGGCCGCGCAAGATCGCCATCCTGGCCCGTAAGGACTCGTACGGCGAGGGCCTCCAGGAGAACGTCCGCTCGGAGCTGGAGAAGGCCGGCATCGGCGCGGACCGGATCAAGCTGCTCACCTACGAGCCGCCGGCCGACCCGAAGACGCCCGTCGACTTCAGCGGCACCGCCAAGGAGATCAAGGCGTTCGGGCCGGAGGCGCTGCTGCTCATCGGCTTCGCCGAGTCCGCGCCGGCGATCACCGCGCTGGACGACGCGGGAGTCGACATCAAGAACTGACGCGTACCGACGCGAAGGGCCGCACCGGGAACACCGGTGCGGCCCTCGTCGTCCGGCTCAGCGGGTCCGGCGCCGGTCCAGGAACTCGGTCATCCGCCGGTGCTTCTCCTCGTCCTCGAAGAGCACCGCCTGGCTCAGCAGGTCGAGCTGCGGGTGCGCGGCCGCCGGGGCGTCCACCGCCATCTTGGTCAGCCGCAGCGCCAGCGCGGAACCCTTCGCCATCTCGTCGAGCAGGCCGTGCGCGGTGGGCAGCAGCTCCGCCGGGTCGGCGACCACCCGGTTCACCAGCCCGATCCGCAGCGCCTCCTCGGCGTCCACCCGCCGGCCGGTGAACAGCAGTTCCTTGGCCCGGGCCTCACCGATCAGCGCCGGCAGCCGGTAGGTCGCGCCGGCGCCGGCCAGGATGCCCAGCCGCACCTCGGGCTGGCCGAACACCGCGCGGTCCGTGCACACCCGGAGATCGCAGGCGTACGCGAGTTCGGCGCCGCCGCCCAGCGCCGGCCCGTCGACTGCCGCCACGGTGGGCATCGGCAGGGCCCGGATCCGGGCGAAGACGCCCTGGTTGATGGCGGCCAACGCGTCCAGCCGGCCGCGCTCGCGGAGCTGGGCGATGTCGGCGCCCCCGGCGAAGATGCCCGCCGTCCCGCCGGTGAGCAACAGCAGCCGGGGACGCGCCTCCAGGTCGGCGCAGACCGCGTGCAGCTCACCCACCAGGTCGGCGTCGATCGCGTTGCGCTTCTCCGGCCGGTCCAGCGTGACCACCAGCCGGTCCGGCAGCTCCTCGATCCGCAGCCCCTTCATTGCTTGACACCGTCCTTCCAGGTGTAGAAGCCCTGACCGGACTTCTTGCCCAGCTTCCCGGCGGCGACCATCTCGACCAGCAGCGGCGGCGGCGCGAAGCGTTCGCCGTACGCGGCCTGGAGCGTGCGCGCGATGTCGAGCCGCACGTCCAGCCCGACCAGGTCGGTCAGCTCCAGCGGGCCGATCGGGTGCCGGTAGCCGAGCACCATCGCCTTGTCGATGTCGGCCGGGCTCGCCACCTCGTCGGCCACCATCCGGATCGCCTCCAGGCCGAGCGTGACGCCGAGGCGGGAGGTGGCGAAGCCGGGCATGTCGCGTACGACGACGGGGTCCTTGCCCAGCCGGGCGGCGAGCGCGACGGCCGCCTCGGTGGTCTCCGGCGCGGTGGCCGGGCCGACCACGACCTCGAGCAGCGCCATCGCCCACACCGGATTGAAGAAGTGCAACCCGACGAAGCCGGCGGGCCGGTCCAGCCCGGCGGCCAGTTCGGCGATCGGGATGCTGGACGTGTTGCTGCCCAGCAGCACCGGCCGGCGGCTCTCCGCCTCGCGCAGGACGGCGCGCTTGAGGTCGGGCCGCTCGGGCACCGCCTCCACGATCACGTCGGCGCCCTCGGCCACCTCGGCGAGGCCGGCCCGGAGCGTGACGCGCTCACGGTTGGCGGCGGCGGCCTCCTCGGTCAGCTTGCCGCGCCGCACCCCCCGGTCCCAGAGTTCGCCGAGCCGGCGCAGGGCCTCGGCGCCCCGGGCGGGGTCGACCTCGACCAGTTCGACCGCGTACCCGGCGCCGGCCGCCACGTACGCGATGCCGAGGCCCATGGTGCCGGCCCCGACGACCACAAAACGACCACTCATCGGTGTCCCCTCGCCGCGGCGGGGGCGCGCGGGGTCTCCGCCGCCGGGCCCGTCCGCTCGCTCGTTCCTGCGTGCGACCCTATGCAGGGCCGGGCCGCCGAGATGCGTGGGGGCGGAGCGGACGGGGTAAGGACGGCCGTCAACGCCGAAGGAAGGAACGAGATGAGCCAGGCACCGGAGAGCGCGGAGAACACCGAGACGGTCGAGACCCGCGGCGACGAGCGGGTGGACCTGCTCCGCGCGGACACCAACAACGACGGCAAGACCGACGTGTGGGTGGTGGACACCGACGGCGACGGCAAGGCCGACCTGTTCCAGTTCGACACCGACGGTGACGGCAAGGTGGACATCACCATGGTGGACATCGACGAGGACGGCACGCCGGACGAGGTGGTCGACGGCGACGGCGGGCTGCCCCCGGAGCAGACCACCCCCACCGTCCAGGTCTGAGCATGTAAGGAAGGGCCCCTTCTTAACGCGTAGGCGCTTGAAAGGGGCCCTTCCTAACGTCGCAGCTCCAGCGTGGCGAGGTAGTAGGGATGGTCGGTGTCGTCCACGTCGGCCAGTCGCCACGGAGAGCCGTGAACCAGCTCGGCGAACTCCTCCGGCGAGCAGACCAGGTAGTCGAACCACTCGGTGCCGAGCAGCCGGTAGCGCAACCGCAGCCGCAGCTGCCCGCCGAGCCGGCCCCGCTGCCGGTTGCGCTCGTGGTAGGCGGTGTGCACCGGGTCGGTGGTCCCGTACGGGTCGGTGCCGTGGGCGATCACCCGCGCGCCGGGGCGGGCCAGCGCGGCGAGCGCGGCGAGCATCGCCGGGGCGCGTTCCCGCCCCTCGAACAGTCCCAGGTTGTTGCCGAGCAGCAGGAACGTGTCGTACCGGTGGCCGTCGGCGGCGTGCTCGTCGATGGTGCCGTGCACCAGGTCGCGTACGCCCCGGTGCCGGCTGACCCGCAGCGCGCCGATGGAGGTGTCCAGCCCGGTGACCGGTACGCCCCGCTCCTGGAGGTGCAGCGCGATCCGGCCGGCGCCGACGCCGACGTCGAGCACGTGCCCGCGTACCCGGTCCACGGCCCGGTGGTCGTGCGGCTGCCACCGCTGCGGCGGGTCCAGGTAGTGCCCGGCGGGCGCGCCGTTGATCAGCCCGTCGTCGCGCTCGATGATCTCGATGACCGGGCGGGGCAGGCGACCGCCGGCCATCGGGCGCGGTCCGATCCCGGTGGCGACCGCGTACGCGTCGCGGATCATCTCGCCGAACACGTCGCCGATCTCGGGTTCCCCGGTCATGTGAGCACGCTATCCGGCGGTCGGCGGCGCCGTGGCGGCCGTATCCTTGGCGTCGTGACCGACCTGGACCGCCTGGCGGCGGAGAAGTACGTCCTGCTCACCACGTTCCGCAAGGACGGCCGGGCGGTGCCGACTCCGGTGTGGGCGGTACGCGACGGCGACGGGCTGGCGGTGTGGACGGTGGCCGACTCCGGCAAGGTGAAGCGCATCCGGCGCGACGGCCGGGTCACCGTGGCGCCGTGCGACGTACGCGGCCGGCCGCACGGCGAGGCGGTGCCGGGTCACGCGACGATCGCCGACCCGGAGAGCACGAACCGGGTCCGGGGGCTACTCAAGCAGAAGTACCGGCTGATCGGGCGGCTGAGCCTGCTCGGTAGCCGGCTGCGCCGGGGCGAGCGCGGCACGGTGGGGCTGCGGATCGTGCTGGACGGACCGGGCTCCGGACACGACTAAGGGCGGCGCCGTGACGGCACCGCCCTTGATCGGAACGCCGGAGAACGCCGGTTCGTCAGTCTCCCTGGCGCTGCTGGGGGATCTGCCCCTGCAGCAGGGCCCGAACCTCCGACTCGCGGTAGCGGCGGTGGCCACCAAGGGTCCGGATGGCACTGAGCTTGCCAGCCTTCGCCCACCGGGTCACCGTCTTCGGGTCGACACGGAACATCGACGCCACCTCGGCCGGTGTGAGTAGCGGCTCAGGTTCGTGCGTTCGCGATGCCATCGGGGTCACTCCTCCACATGTATAGACATCGGCCGGGGTCCCGCCGGCCGACGCGTCTCCCATGGTCCGGCTAGTCCCCGATGTCCGACATGGGCCGAACGGCTGAAGGTCCCTAGACGGACGGATGAACCATGCCCGATTTTTACTACTTTTATGCCGCAGAAAGTACCTTATTCGGACTCATGATCACGGTTCGTGACGCATCAGCTACGAGACACTCTCGTGTCCAAGGCCACTTAGCGGGGCAAACCGGGCGTCAGTTGCAGCGCTCCAGCAGCTGCACCGCGCGCCAGCGGGCGACCAGCTTGTCGTACGCGGCGGACGCCTCCTCGGCCTCGCCCCGGCCCAGTCCGGACAGTCCGGTGGCCACCAGATCGGTCGAGTCGTCGGCCTCGAGCGTCTCGTCCGGCAGAAGTTGCACCAGACCGCCGTAGTCCAGTTCGACCACCGAACGCGGGTGGAACTCCTCCAGCCACCGGGCCGCCTCCTCGACCGCCTCGGTGATCGGCGCCTCCCCGATCGACTTGCGCAGCACCGACAGCGCGCGCGACGCCCGGCGGCGCGCCTTGGAGATCTCGGTGCGGTAGCGCAGCGCCCGCCGCTCCGGCTCGGTCACCAGATGCCGCTCGCCGGCCTCGAACAGCACGAACCAGCGCAGCGGCACTCCCCAGGTGGCGATCTGCTCGTGCACCCGGGGCACCCCGTGCTCCAGCACCCGGGCCCCGCTGCGCCAGTCCTCCACCACGGCCCTCGCCTGCCCGGCGAGCACCGGCGGCACGAACGCGTCGGCGAGTACCGAGGGCACGCCGTCGCGGGCGCTCAGCGCCGCCTCGGCGACCCGGATACGCAGGTTCCAGGGGCAGACCAGCAGCGCGTCGTCGGACTCCAGGACGTACGCCTCGTCGGGCAGGTCCGGCAGCCGGGTCCAGCCGGCGCCGAGCGCCTCGATCACCGCGGTCCGCTGCCGCACCGGACCCTCCAGCGGAGCGATCGCGCGGCCCTCGCTGACGTACCGGCGCCAGTACGACTGCCGGTCCCGGTCGAAGGCGGTGAGCGGCTCGTACACGCGCAGGTATGAAGCGAAGAGCGACGGCACGGCGCGATCCTCCCACGAGACGGGACCGCCCGTCGCCGCCCTCGGGCCCGTGGCGTGACATGCGCGACAGTACGGTTCGGGCCGATATTAGGCTCTACGACACCGGCAGCATCCCGCCGGCGTGCCACCCGGGTTCCGCGCCCCACAAGGGCGCACACCGACACAGGAGTCAGCCATGGGCGTATTCGCCAGTACCGACGAGCCCGTTTCCACGGGGCATGAGCAGGTCGTGTTCTGCCAGGACAAGCAGTCCGGCCTGAAGGCGATCATCGGGATCTACTCGACCGCGCTGGGCCCCGCGCTCGGCGGCACCCGGTTCTACCCGTACGCCAGCGAGGCCGACGCCCTAGCCGACGTGCTCGACCTCTCGCGCGGCATGGCCTACAAGAACGCCCTGGCGAACCTCGACCTCGGTGGTGGCAAGGCGGTCATCTGGGGTGACCCCGAGCAGATCAAGAGCGAAGCGCTGCTGCGCGCGTACGGCCGCTTCGTCGAGTCGCTGAACGGCCGCTACTACACCGCCTGCGACGTGGGCACCTACGTGGCGGACATGGACGTGATCGCCCGCGAGACCCGCTACGTGACCGGCCGCAGCGTGGAGCACGGCGGCGCGGGGGACTCCTCGATCCTCACCGCCTGGGGCGTGTTCCAGGGCATGCGGGCGGCAGCCGAGCACGTGTGGGGCAGCCCGACGCTGGCCGGCCGGCGGGTCGGCGTGGCCGGGCTGGGCAAGGTCGGCAAGTACCTGACCGCACACCTGCTCGACGACGGCGCCGAGGTCGTGGCGACCGACGTCAACCCGCGCGCCCAGGAGTGGGCGCGCACCACCCACCCGCAGGTCACCCTGGTCGACGACACCGTGGCGCTGGTCAGCTCCGACATCGACGTGTACGCGCCGTGCGCGCTCGGCGGCGCGCTGAACGACGACACCGTGCCGGTGCTGCGGGCGAAGGTGGTCACCGGGGCGGCGAACAACCAGCTCGCCCACCCGGGCATCGAGAAGGTGCTGGCCGACCGGGGCATCCTCTACACGCCGGACTACGTGGTGAACGCGGGCGGCGTGATCCAGGTCGCCGACGAGATCGAGGGCTTCAACTTCGACCGCGCCAAGCTGCGCGCGACCCGGATCTTCGACACCACCCGGCAGATCCTCCAGCTCGCCGACGACGAGGGCGTGCCGCCGGCGGTCGCCGCGGACCGGCTCGCCGAGCGGCGGATGGCCGAGGTCGGCCGGCTGCGCACGATCCATCTGCGGTGAAGCTCACTCCGGGGGCGGAGCGGCGCTCCACCCCCGGAGGCCGCGCGCGTTAAGCTGAATCTCGGGCTTGTTCGTACGCATTTGTCCGGTGTCACGGCCAGCCCCGGGCCTTACCCCTTACCCGGTACACTTTGTGACGGCGGGACCACAGCGACGCGCAGGTCCAGCCGACGGTGACCCGAGGTGCCGAACGATGGCATCCCCATGTACCGTAAGAGCCACGAGAGATGCCTGACGTCATCGGGGCCCGCCTTCGGGCTGCCCCGCATTCTGTGCGAGGGGGTCGAGCCATGGGGCGCGGCCGTGCTAAGGCCAAGCAGACGAAGGTGGCCCGGGAGTTGAAGTACCACTCCCCGAACACCGACCTAACCGCCTTGCAGCGCGAACTGGCGGGTAGTGGTAAGTCTGAGCACAACTTCGACGACGACTACAAAGAGTATGTCGACGACGATGACGAGGACCACGCGGACGACGACCCGGACACCTGGGCTCGTCCGACCCGCTGACCTCCGGTCACATCTGAGCACGCGGCAACCCCCGCGTGCTCACGCATGTGCTCTGCTGAGCCGGCTCACGACCGACGATCAGGGACCTGCCGGCGCTCCGGGCGTCCGCTCCGACGCGCCGGCAGGTCCTTGATCGCGGAACCGTCCCCTCAGCGCGGCCGGTTGTTCCAGTTGTAGAACGTCGGGATGTTCTCGAAGTGGTTCCACGCGCACACCGCGTTGGCGCCGTCGCCTCCCGGCACCTCCGCCCGCAGCAGCCGTGCCGCCTCCGCCTCACGGAGCAGAGCGGTAAGCCCCGCAGCGGCGTCCCGCACCCGGTCGGCAACCGCCTCCCGGTCGGTGTCACTGATGGTCTCGGGCATGCTCCAACACTCCCTCCAGTAGGCGGATCTTGCTGTTGCGGCAGTGCTCGGTCTCCGTACCGTCGAAACGCCCCAGCTCGAAGTAACGGTTGGCGGCGTGCCCACCGCCACAGAACCCGAAGTACGCGCAGGACGTCCGGCACGCCTCCACGCCGGTGAGGAACTCGTCCACCCACGGCGTGCCGGCCGCGCCGGCGAGGATGTCGCCCAGCGGCGTGGTGAGCACGTTCCCGCTGGCGAAGTCGCCGTACCGGGCGTCGGTGAAGCCGGCCAGCTCGGGCGAGAGCACCACCACCGAGCCGTCGTGCCCGACCGTCGGGATCGGGTCGAGGCTGCGGGGCAGCAGGTCGTCCGCGGTGCCGGCCAGCACCGCGCCCGCGTACCGCAGCGACCACTCCACCTCACGCAGGTGAATCCGGGGATCCCGGCGCCAGGCCGCGACCAACTCCGCCCAGAACCCGGTGACCGCGCCCTCGTCGCGCGCGTTCGTCCGCGTGTTGACGCCTTCGGTCTCCTCGATGTTGACGCCGAGCACGTCGCAGCCCAGGTCGAGGAAGTAGTCGTACAGCTCGGTCGCCAGGCCCGGCTCCGGCCGCGAAACCACCGCGAGCGCCGAGAAGGGCAGGCCGTGGCGGCGCAGCGCCGCCACACCCGCCACGATCCGGTCGTACGCGGGCCGCCCGCCCCGGGTGACCCGCTCGCCGTTGCGCGCCCGTGGCCCGTCCACGCTGACGCTGACCCGCACCCCGTGCTCGGCGAAGAACGCGCACCAGGCGTCGTCGATCAGCGTGGCGTTCGTCTGCACGTGGTGCTCGACGTCCGGCCCGAAGGGCGCCAGCAGCGCGGCCAGGTGCTCCCGGCCGGCCGCGAGCGGCTCGCCACCGTGCCAGACCACGGAGAAGCGGCCGCCCGCCGCCCACGGGTTCACCGACGCCGCCACCGCCTCGGCGACGGCCACCGGCATCCGCCTGTCGGCCGCCCGGAAGGGGAGGTAGCAGTAGGCGCAGTCGAGGTTGCACAGCGTCGTCGGCTGCATCACCACGTACGACGGGACGGCGGCGATGCCCCGCATCCCTTCGGGCGCGCGCGCAGCCATCAGCACCTCCCCCGCCTGCCTGAAAACCGAACCTCCAGGCTAGGCCGCGGCGACCGCTCGGGTGAACCCCCGATCACGTGCCCGGCCGATCGGCGCAGGGTGATCAGCCTCGGGTGTGCTGCCCGACCATCTGCACGTTGCCGGACCCCTCGATGATCTCGCCGGCCTGCCAGGCGTCCACGCCCCGGCCGGTCAGGGTGGCCAGCGCGCGGTCGGCGTCCTCGGCGGAGACGATGGCGAACATGCCGACGCCCATGTTGAACGTCGCCTCCATCTCCGGGTCCTCGATCCGGCCCTTGGACTGGATCAGGTCGAAGATCGGCTGCGGCTTCCAGGTGGAGCGGTTGACCACGGCGTCGACGTTCTCGGGCAGCACCCGGACCAGGTTGCCGGGGATGCCGCCGCCGGTGACGTGGGCCAGCGCCCGCACCTCGGCCTCGGCGATCAGCTTCAGGCAGTCCTGCGCGTAGATCTTGGTCGGGGTGAGCAGCTCCTCGCCGAGCGTCCGCTGGCGGCCGAAGTCGTCGATCACCACGTCCAGCCGCATCCGGCCGGCGCCGAGCAGCACGTGCCGGACCAGGGAGTAGCCGTTGGAATGCAGGCCGGACGAGCGCATGGCGATCACGACGTCGCCCACCTCGACCCGATCCGGGCTGAGGATCTCGCTCTCCTCCACCACACCGACGCCGGTGGCGGAGATGTCGTACTCGTCGGGGCGCAGCACGCCCGGGTGCTCGGCGGTCTCGCCACCCAGCAGCGCGCAGCCGGCGTACCGGCAGCCGTCCGCGATGCCGGCGCCGATCTCGGCGACCTTGTCCGGTACGACCTCGCCGGTGGCGATGTAGTCGAGCAGGAACAGCGGCTCGGCGCCGCAGGCCACCAGGTCGTCGACGACCATGGCGACCAGGTCGATGCCGACCGTGTCGTGGATGTCGAGCTGCTGGGCGATCACCAGCTTGGTGCCCACGCCGTCGGTCGAGGAGGCCAGGATCGGGTTCTTGTACTTCTTCGTGTCCAGCCGGAACAGGCCGGCGAAGCCGCCCAGGTCACCCATGACCTCGGGGCGCCGGGTCTCCTTGACCTTGGACTTGAGCAGCTCGACGGCGCGGTCGCCCGCCTCGATCGACACCCCGGCGTCGGCGTACGAGACCGAGCGTTTGCGCTGCGTCCGGCCGGACCCCGCCGACCAGGGCTGGCGGTCGCCGCCGGCGCCCGTCGGGCTGGATCCTGCGCCGCTGCGCTCGGACACGTGCGTCACGGTTCTCCCCTTTGTGGTTCCCGCGAGCCCGGAGCGGCCGGACCCGCGTCGGTGGTGCTACGGGTGATGGGTCGGTGTGGCGACGAGCGGACCGGTCGGCCCGGTCGCCTCGGCGGCGACCCGGCGTCCCACTCCTTCGAGCACGTGCTTGCCGATCAGGTTCCCGGCCGGCAGTTCGATCGGGTACTCCCCATCGAAGCACGCCCGGCAGAGCCGGCTCTTCGGCTGCTCGGTCGCGGCGATGAGACCGGGCAGCGATACGTAACCGAGCGAGTCGGCGCCGATGGACCGCCGGATGCCCTCGTTGTCCAGCCCGTTCGCGAGCAACTCGGCGCGGGTGGCGAAGTCGATGCCGTAGAAGCAGGGCCAGCTCACCGGCGGCGAGGAGATCCGGACGTGGACCTCCAGGGCGCCCGC
Organism: Micromonospora sp. WMMA1947; assembly: GCF_027497355.1. Taxonomy (NCBI): domain Bacteria; kingdom Bacillati; phylum Actinomycetota; class Actinomycetes; order Micromonosporales; family Micromonosporaceae; genus Micromonospora; species Micromonospora sp. WMMA1947. Next base: position 1,772,199 of record NZ_CP114909.1, read on the forward strand.
CTCGCGCAGCAGCCGGACGATCGCCCGCTGGGTGGTGCCCCGCACGATCGAGTCGTCCACCACGACCAGGCGCTTGCCGCGGACGTTCTGCCGCAGCGGGTTCAGCTTCAGCCGGACGCCGAGCGCGCGCAGCGTCTGCGAGGGCTGGATGAACGTGCGCCCGACGTACGGGTTCTTCATCAGGCCCTGGCCGTACGTGATGCCGGATTCCTCGGCGTAGCCGATCGCGGCCGGCGTGCCGGACTCCGGCACCGGGATCACCAGGTCGGCCTCGACCGGGTGCTCCTTGGCGAGCTGGCGGCCGATCTGCACCCGCGCGGCGTGCACGTTGCGGCCGGCGATGGTGGCGTCCGGCCGGGCGATGTACACGTACTCGAAGAGACAGCCCTTGGGCTCGGGCGAGGCGAACCGGCTGGACCGCAGCCCGTTCTCGTCGATGGCGATCAGCTCGCCCGGCTCGACCTCGCGGACCACGCTCGCGCCGACGATGTCCAGCGCGGCGGTCTCGCTCGCCACCACCCAGCCGCGTTCGAGCCGGCCGAGCACCAACGGGCGTACGCCGTGCGCGTCACGCGCCGCGTAGAGCGTCGACTCGTCCATGAAGACGAAGCTGAACGCGCCGCGCAGCTGCGGCAGCACCTCGAGCGCGGCCGCCTCGACCGACAGGTCGGGCCGGCTCGCCAGCAGCATGGTCACCAGCGAGGTGTCGTTCGTCGAGCCGTCGGAGTCGAGCCCGCGCACGGCGGCCTCGCGCTGCAACTCGGCGGTGTTGACCAGGTTGCCGTTGTGCGCCAGCGCGATAGTGGTGCCGGCACTCGTGGCCCGGATGGTCGGCTGGGCGTTCTCCCAGGTCGAGCCGCCGGTGGTGGAGTAGCGCGCGTGCCCGATCGCGACGTGCCCGCGCAGGCTCGCCAGCGTCGGCTCGTCGAACACCTGGGCGACCAGGCCGAGGTCCTTGTAGACCACGACACCGGAACCGTCGCTGACCGCGATGCCCGCGGCCTCCTGACCCCGGTGCTGGAGGGCGTAGAGCCCGAAGTAGGTGAGGTTGGCGACCTCTTCACCCGGCGCCCAGACGCCGAAGACGCCGCACGCGTCCTGTGGGCCGGGTCGCTGGGGGTCAAGGTCGTGGCTCAGCCGGCCATCGCCTCGGGGCACCTGCCGCTCCCTCGCAGTGGGGTCTGGACTGGCCTGGCGGAGTCAGGGGGGCAGCTCCGCACGCATGGGCCGGGACCGTCGTCGGCTCTCAGTGTACGCGACCAGCAGTCGACACCGACAGTCACGGAGTCTCCGCTCAGCGTGAGCAGGGTTTGCGCTGCCCGACGCCTAAATCGGGAGGTACGGGGAGAGGTCAGCCCGGTTTCCGGAAACCCGGATGCGACCCTCCGTGACCGTTTCCGCCCACCCCTGTCGCCCGGTGGCAACCGCCAGCCAGGTCGCCGGATCCATCTCGACCACGTTCGGCGGCGTACCGCGGGTGTGTCGTGGACCACTCACGCACTGGACCGCACCGTAGGGTGGGACGCGCACCTCCACCGATCGGCCGGGGGCGCGATCCGCGAGGGCAGCCAAGAGGGTCCGGACCGCCTCCCGGAGCACCGGCCGTTCGGGCGTACGCCCCTCGTCCAGCGCCGCCAGCGCGGCGAGTACCGCTTCGGAATAAGCGTGCGGAGAGGACACGACGGGACGATACGACCCGGCAGAAGGCCGCCCGACGGCGGCCCTGGGTAGAGATGATCCGGTCAGACAAGGCATAGTTGCCGACGGCGTTATTCGTACCGTGAGTGATCAACCCCGGCCGAGCGGCCGGTGGGGAGGTCAGACCCGGAAGGCGGTGGACGTGTCAACACACCGACGTGCCTGGAAGCAGCGGGCCGGTGTGGTCGTAGCGCTGGTCTTCGGCGCCCTGCTCACCGTCCCCGCAGCTCCCGCCTTCGCCGCCAACGTCAGCGTCTCCCCGGGATCGATTACGGTCAACGCCGGTAGCGACGCGACCGTGAGCGTCCAGGTCACTCCCGGCGACGGCGACGAGAGCGCGGAGATCGGCCTGACCGGCCTTCCGTCCGGTGTCAGCTGCGCCTCGGGCTGCGGCCAGATCAACTTCCCGCCGGGGAACAACAGGCCGCGGACGCAACTGCTCACCATCCGCGCCAGCGACAACGCGCAGGACGCCAACGCCTCGGTCACGGTGCAGGTCCGGCCCAGCAACTCCGACCCGGCCACCGGCAACTTCCAGCTGGCGGTCAAGGGCAAGGTCGAGGCGCCGCAGCAGCCGCAGACCGTCAAGACGGTCTCCGGCAAGGTGGTCAACGCCGACGGCGACCCGATCGAGGGCGCCCTGGTCATGCTCCGTGACAGCGCGGGCAAGGAGCGCCGCACCAACACCAGCGGCAACGGCAACTTCAGCTTCAGCGGCTCCGACTCCAACCCGATCGCGCCCGGCCGGATCGACCTCGGCGCCTCCACCGACGGCGCCTCGCCCGTCGCCCGGTCGATAAACGCGAACGCCGGCCAGTCGGTGACCGGCGTACGGCTCAGCATCCAGCTGCGGGCGTCGGCTAGCCCGAGCGCCACCCCGTCGGCGAGTGAGTCCGCTCCGCCGTCCGAGGAGCCGCTCGACGAGGAGGCGACCGACACCCCGTCGGCGGAGGCGCCCGCCGCGCAGCAGCCGGCCGCGAACGAGGACTCCGGCGGCTTCGGCTCCTGGCTGCTCATCCTGCTCGGCGGCCTCTTCGTCGCCGTCGGCGTGGGCACCATCGTGCTGCTCTACATGCGCCGCAAGAACGAGGGCGACGACGACGGCGACGGTCCTGGTGGGCCGACCGGTCCGGGTGGCCCGGGTGGCGCCGCTGCGGCCGGCGCGATCCCGGCGGCCCGGGGCGCGTACCACGGCACCGACGACCAGACCCGGGTGGTGAACGGCATGGGCGCCGGGCCGTCCGCGACGATGGTCGGCGGCCCCTCGATCAGCGACGCCCCCACCATGCTCCAGCGGCCGGTGGTGGACGACGTCCCGCCGGACCCGTACGGCGCCCCGCCCGGCCCGTCCTACGGCGTCGGCGGTGGCCAGGGCGGTTACGGCTACGGCGACGACGCACCGGGCCAGGGTGGTTACGGCGGCGCGGGCGGCTACGGCAACGCGCCCTCCTCGGGCGGCGGCTACGGCAACGGCCCCTCCTCCGGTGCCGGCTACGGCAGCCCGGACTACGCCGCCGGTGCCGGGGCGGCCGGCGCGGCCGGTTACGCGGCTCAGGGCGGCGGCTACGGCAACGAACGCTTCGACGAGCCGACCGGCCGCTACACCGGTGACAGCACGCAGTACGCGCCGGCGGCCGACCCGTACCCGACCAGCACCTACCAGCCGGAGCAGGAGCGCGGCTACGACCAGGCCGGCTCGGCCCCGTACGGCCGTGGCGCGGAGCAGGGCGACGGCTACGGCGCGGCCGGTGGCTACGGCGGCGCCGCCTCGGGCGGCTACGACAACGGCGCGACCGGCGGGTACGACAACGGTGGTCAGCGGGGCGGATACGGCGAGCCCACCGGCGCCTACGGCAACGCCGCGGGCGGTGGCTACGGCGACAACCCGACCGGTGGCTACGGCGACGCCCCTGCGTACGGCGGCGGCCGGACGGCGGGCGGCGGCTACGGCGACGCGCCGGCCAGCGGGTACGACAACGCCCCCGCGGGTGGCTACGGCGACGCCCCGGCCGGCGGCTACGACGGCGGTCGCGCGGCAGGCGGCGGATACGGCGACGCGCCCGCAGGCGGCTACGACAACCCCGGTGGCTACGACAGCCGGTCGCAGGGTGGCTACGACAGCAACGCGACCGGTGGCTACGACAACGGTCGTCAGCAGGGCGGCTACGGCGACGCGCCGGCCGGTGGATACGGCAACGCCGGTGGCGGTTACGACGGCGGTCACCAGTCGGGCGGCTACGGCCAGCAGGGCGGCGGGTACGGCGACGGCTACGGCCAGGCCCCGCAGGGTGGTTACGGCCAGCAGGGCGGCTACGGTCAGGAGCCGCCGCAGCAGCGCGGGGGCGGCTACGACAACGGCTACCCCAACGACCCGGCGCAGGCGGGTCGCGCCCGCCCGGACGGGCAGGCGGACCGGGGCGGGCGACGCCTCGACTGGCTGGACGACTGACCGGCACCAGACGTGAGAACTGTGGCCGCCCGCGAACAGCGGGCGGCCACAGTTGTCAGCAGGGGGAATCAGGCGGGGGCGAAGTAGCCCTGGCGGAGCACCGGCACCACGTCGGAGACGCCCACCTCGGTCGCGACCGCGACGTCCTCGGCGAAGCCGCCCTCGACGAGTTCCCGCCCGGAGACACATCCCCGGACCGCCGCCGGCACGTCCGGCGTGCTCGCCAGCGCGGCGAGCGCCATCGCGGCCTCCACCGACAGCCCGCCGGGCACCCCGGCCAGCGCGTCGAGCACGCAGGCCGCCCCGAGCTGGTCCTCCACGCACGGCCGCAGTGACCCGTCGGGCCAGCGCTCACCGGCCGCCACCACACCCACCGGGGCGTCCTTCGAGCCGTACCCCTCGGCGCGCAGCCAGCGCCCGACGGCGGGTGCGTTACGCAGGCACGCCGCGACCACCGGCACGCCGGTGGCGCTCGCGGCGGCGCTGATCGCCGAACCGTTCGGAGAGGGAAGCACCAGGTCGGCGACGACCGGCGCGGTCCGCAACGCCGCCGGGGAGAGCGACCACGGATGCTCCGCGGTCGTCTTCCGGCGGCCCACTGCGGCCACGGCCCCCACCCGGCGGGCGTAGTCGGCGGCCTGCTCACCCCACGGGAACGGGTGCACCCGCATGCCGCGGCTCACCGCCACCTCCACGGCGGTGGTGAACGACAGCACGTCCACCACCACCAGGGCGGCGCAGACCCGGCCGAGTTCCGCCGCCCCGGTCAGCCCCCAGTCGAACCGGGCACCGGCGCCGGGTTGGGTGAAGACGGCCAAGGCGAGCGCCTCAGCGCTGACCCGGCGCCGGCTCACCGGAAGCCGGACCGTCGGACCCGTCGGCAGGCGCCGACTCGTCCTGGGCCGGGGCTTCGTCGACGGTCGGCGTCGCGTCGGCCTGCGCGGCCTCGTCCGGCGCGTCGGAGGCCGCCTCGACAGCGGGCGCGGACGCCTCGGCGTCGGCCGGCGGGGTGTCCCGACCGGCCTTGGCGATCGGCTCGGCGTCGACAGCGGCCGGGTCCACCCCGACCGGCTGCTCGGCCGTGGCCGGAAGCACAGTGGTGGTCCCGGTACGGGTCGCCGCCACCTCCACCCGGGCCGCCTCGGCGGCGCCGAACAGGCGCGGGAGCGTATCGGTGTGCGCCTCGCGCAGCTCGTCGAGGCCGATCCGGAACTGGCCGTGCACCTCGAGCGCGCCGGAGGCCGGGTCGGTGACGCCGATGAACTCCCACGGCACGCCGCGCTCGCCGCAGAGGGCGGTGAACGCCTTCTCGTGGCCACGCGGCACCGACACCAGCACGCGGCCGGCGGACTCGCTGAACAGGAAGACGAACGGCATCGAGCCACCGGCGAAGTGCTCCGGCACCACGACCCGGGCGCCCACGCCGCGGCGCAGGGCCGACTCGACCAGGCTCTGCGCCAGACCGCCGTCGGACAGGTCGTGCGCGGAGCTGAGGTGCCCGACCCGGGCCGCCTCGGCCAGCAGCTCGGCGAGCTGCCGCTCACGGGCCAGGTCGACCTGCGGCGGGATGCCGCCAAGGTGCTCGTGCGTCACCCAGGCCCACTCCGAGCCGGACAGCTCGACGTGCGTCTCGCCCAGCAGGAACAGCTGGTCGTGGTCGCCGGCCGGGCGCGGTACGAAGCCCATCGGCACGCGGTCGGCGACGTCGTCGAGCACGCCCAGCACGCCGACCACCGGGGTCGGGTGGATGGCCGCGGCGCCGGTCTGGTTGTAGAAGCTGACGTTGCCGCCGGTCACCGGGATGCCCAGCTCCAGGCAGCCGTCCGCCAGGCCGCGCACGGCCTCGGCGAACTGCCACATCACGCCCGGGTCCTCCGGCGAGCCGAAGTTCAGGCAGTTGGTCACCGCGATCGGCTTCGCGCCGGTCACCGCCACGTTCCGGTACGCCTCGGCCAGCGCCAGCTTCGTCCCGTGGTAGGGGTCGAGGCGGGCGTACCGGCCGTTGCCGTCGACGGAGAGCGCGACACCGAGGCCGCTGCGCTCGTCGATCCGGATCACGCCGGAGTCCTCCGGCTGGGCGAGGACGGTGTTGCCGAGCACGTACCTGTCGTACTGCTCGGTGACCCAGGTCTTGTCGGCCAGGTTCGGCGACGCGATCATGCGCAGCACGGTCTCCCGGAGCGCCTCCGGGGTGCTCGGCCGGGGCAGCGTCTCGGCGCGGTCGGCCTGGAGCAGGATCAGGTCGGCCGGCTCACGCATCGGCCGGGCGTACACCGGACCGTCGTCGACGAGCGAGCCCGGCGGCACGTCCACCACGAGCTGATCGCGCCAGGTGACGACCAGGCGGCCCGGCTGGCCGTCCGGCGACGGCGCGGTGACCTCGCCGATGGCGGTGGCCCAGACGCCCCACTTCTCGGCGGTCTTGAGCACCGCGTCGAGCTTGTCCGGCGAGACGACGAGCAGCATCCGCTCCTGGGACTCGCTGGCCAGGATCTCGTGCGGCTCCATCGACGGCTCGCGCAGCGGCACCCGCTCCAGCCACACCCGCATGCCGGTGCCGGCGGAGGCGGCGGTCTCGGTGAGGGCGCAGGTCAGGCCGGCGCCGCCGAGGTCCTGGATGCCGACGACCAGTTCGGCGTCGTACAGCTCCAGGCACGCCTCGATGAGCAGCTTCTCCATGAAGGGGTCGCCCACCTGCACGGACGGGCGGCGCTGCTCGCTGCCCTCGTCGAAGGTGGCGCTCGCCAGCACGGACACGCCGCCGATGCCGTCGCGGCCGGTCTTGGCGCCCATCAGCACCACGATGTTGCCGGGGCCGGTGGCGTCCTTCTTCTGCAGCCGGTCGACCGGCAGCACGCCCAGGCAGAGCGCGTTCACCAGCGGGTTGCCCTGGTAGCAAGGGTCGAAGACGACCTCGCCGCCGATGTTGGGCAGGCCCAGGCAGTTGCCGTAGCCGCCGACACCGGCGACCACGCCGGGCAGGACGCGGGCGGTGTCCGGGTGGTCGGCCGCGCCGAAGCGCAGCGGGTCCATCACGGCGACCGGGCGGGCGCCCATGGCGAGGATGTCGCGGACGATGCCGCCGACGCCGGTCGCCGCACCCTGGTACGGCTCGACGAAGCTCGGGTGGTTGTGCGACTCGACCTTGAAGGTCACCGCCAGCTCGTCGGAGACCTGAACCACGCCGGCGTTCTCTCCGATGCCGGCGAGCAGCCGGTCGCTCGGCGGTGCCTTCTCGCCGAACTGGCGCAGGTGCACCTTGCTCGACTTGTAGGAGCAGTGCTCGCTCCACATGATCGAGTACATGGCCAGCTCGGCCTGGGTGGGCCGGCGGCCGAGGATGTGCCGGATCCGGTCGTACTCGTCGTCGCGGAGGCCCAGCTCGGCGTACGGCTGAAGCTCCTCCGGGGTGTCGGCGGCCCGGGGAACGGTGTCCACGCCCAGCGCCCAGTCGTCGGTCGGGCCGGCCTGCGGCACCACGCCCTGCGCTTCGCGCAGGGCCGGGTCCGGATGGGTGGTCATGACGTCTCCTTGCTGCGCTCGCCGCCGGTGCGGCGGGTGAGCCGACCGTTGTTCCCGGCCACCATCACGCCGGCGCTCCCACCAGATGCTTGAGCACCGAGGTGAAGAAGCCGAGGCCGTCCAGGGAGGGGCCGGTGAGCGCCTCCACCGCGTGCTCGGGGTGCGGCATGATGCCGACGACGTTGCCGGCCTCGTTGGTGATCGCCGCGATGTCGCGCTGCGATCCGTTGGGGTTGCCGCCGACGTAGCGGGCGACGACGCGGCCCTCGCCCTCCAGCCGATCGAGCGTCGCGGGGTCGGCGACGTAGCAACCCTCGCCGTTCTTGACCGGGATGAGCACCTCCTGGCCCGGCTGGAACGCGTTCGTCCAGGCGGTGCCGGTGCTCTCGATCCGCAGGACCTGGTCCCGGTTGCGGAAGTGCAGGTGCTGGTTGCGGGTGAGCGCGCCGGGCAGCAGGTGCGCCTCGCAGAGGATCTGGAAGCCGTTGCAGATGCCGAGGACCGGCAGGCCACCGCGCGCGGCCTGGACGATCGTCTCCATCACCGGGGCGAACCGGGCGATGGCGCCGCAGCGCAGGTAGTCGCCGTAGGAGAAGCCGCCGGGCAGGACGACCGCGTCCACCCCGTGCAGGTCCGGGTCGCCGTGCCAGAGCCGGACCGCCTCGGCGCCGGCGATCCGTACGGCCCGGGCCGCGTCCCCGTCGTCGAGCGAGCCGGGGAAGGTGACCACACCGACCCGGGCGGTCACGACTGCGCGCCCGCGGTCTCGTCGGCGGTGACCACGCGGACGGTGAAGTCCTCGATGACCGGGTTGGCCAGCAGCTTGTCGGCGATCTCCCGGGCCCGGTCCAGGTCCGGTTCGCCGGTGAACTCGATCTCGATCCGCCTGCCGATCCGAACCGAGGCGACGTCACTGACGCCGAGGCGAGGCAGCGCGTTTGCGACGGCCTGGCCCTGCGGATCGAGGATCTCGGGCTTGAGCATGACGTCGACTACGACGCGAGGCACTGGGCACTCCTGACTGTGTACGCAGTTGGGTGCCGGCCCAACAATCGGGCGAGCGCAGCCAGCCTACCTGGCAGATACCGCCCGGCCCGCACCGGCCGGGGGCAGTTCCGGCACCGATCGGCCCCACCGGCGGGACCGGACGGGCACCGTTGCCCGTTCGTTGCGGCGTCGATGCGAATTCGTTGCGCTCCGCGCTTGTGGACGCCCCTCGGCACCACCTCCTACCAGGCATTCTGCCGTGAAACACCCCACCTTGGACCGGTATCCGACAGCACACCCGGGCGGTACGCGGCGCGCGTCACGCCATCGGCGCGATTCGATCCGCACCTTGTGACAGAGGGTGTCGCGGTCGTAGCATGCATCGTCAGATGTCGATGAGTTAGATCGATGTCCCTCGCCGGCCCACCCCAAGCCGGCGGGTGTCACCCCCTGCCCGGCAACCCCCGGGCGTCCGCGCAGAAGGAGCCCCGACATGCGCCTCCGTCCCCTGCTCGCCGTGCTGACCACCGCGCTGGCCGGCGTCCTGGTCGCCGCCTCCGGCGCCACCGCCGCGCCAGCCGGCCCCCAGCCGATCATCGGCGGCGGCACCGTCTCGTCCGCGCCGTGGGCCGCCGCCGTCTTCAGCAACGGCTCGTTCACCTGCTCCGGCAGCGTCATCGCACCCCAGTGGGTGCTCACCGCCCGGCACTGCGTCAGTGGCACCATGTCCGTCCGGGTCGGCAGCGTCTACCGCGCCTCGGGCGGCGTGACCCGCACCGTGAGTGCCTCCTACACCCGCTACGACCTGGCCCTGCTGCGCCTGTCCAGCACGGTCAGCACCTCCGCCGTGTCGCTGGCCACCAGCAACCCGCCGGTCGGCTCCACGAACACCATCTACGGCTGGGGCATGACCTGCTACAGCGGGTGCAGCGCTTCGTCGCAGCTCAAGACCGCCAGCGTACGGGTGACCAGCACCAGCGTCACCGACGCGTACGGCGGCCAGGCGATCCGGAGCACCCGGGTCAACGGCAACGCGTGGCGGGGCGACTCGGGCGGCCCGCAGTTCTACAACGGCCGGCAGGTCGGTGTCGCCTCCACCGCCGACGGCCAGAGCATCCAGAACTACGGCAGTGTTGCGTACAACCGGTCCTGGATCACCTCGACGGCCGGTGTCTGACGGTTGATGCCGATGCGGCGCGGATCGGCCGGGTGTGGCCCGGCCGTCCGCGCCGCGCCGTTTTTCAGCATCCGATCAGCTGAACACGGCTCGCGAACCACCCGGCCGGGGACTGACAGCATCGGAAGCGTGCTGGTCGTGACGACGGATCAACTGCCCGGCTACGAGATCCGCCAGATCCTCGGCGAAGTGGTCTCCTCGATGGCGAGGACCCGAAACCCGTACCGCGAGGGGGTCAAGAACCTGCGCGGTGGCGCCTACGACCCGTTGGCGCCGGACAACCTGACGCGGTGGCGTACCGACTCGGTGGCCCGCCTCGGCGAGGAGGCGCGCCGCCTGGGCGCGAACGCGGTGATCGGCATGCGCTTCGACAGCCGGGACTGCGGCGAGATGTGGATGGAGATCTGCGCGTACGGCACGGCGGTGATCGTCGCGCCGAAGATGCCTGATGTCATGCCGCCGGACCAGCCGGCGATCGCGGCCGAGACCGCCCACGACCCGGAGATCGCCTCCGCCCCGGGCGGCATCGCCGAACCGGCCAGCGCCCCCAACCTGAGTTCGGCGGCCGAGACCCCCACCGGCCCCTGACCGGCCCGTTCCCCGGGTCGATCATGAGGTTGACGGCAGGAATGATCTCCCTGAGTGCCGCCAACCTCATGATCGACCAGAAAAGGTCAGAGGATGGGGGGCGGGGAGTAGGTGGCGGCCTGGGGGTGGGTTTCGACGACCCTGGTGATTCTGGCGGTTACGCGGGTGACCTGGTCGGTGGCGGCGCCTACGAAGGCGTTGCGGTCCGCGACCAGGGTGTCGATCTCGGCCCGGGTGAGGCCCAGCCGGCCGTCGGCGGCCAAGCGGTCGAACAGGTCGTTCTCGGCCGCGCCCTTCTCCCGCATGGCGAGCGCCACGGCGACCGCGTGCTCCTTGATCACCTCGTGCGCGACCTCCCGGCCGACACCTCGGCGTACGGCGGCCACGAGGATCTTCGTGGTGGCGAGGAACGGCAGGAAACGCTCCAGCTCCCGGTTGATCACCGCCGGGTACGGGCCGAACTCGTCCAGCACGGTGAGGAACGTCTGGAACAGCCCGTCGGCGGCGAAGAAAGCGTCCGGCAGCGCGACCCGGCGCACCACCGAGCAGGAGACGTCACCCTCGTTCCACTGGTCACCGGCCAGCTCGCCGACCATCGACAGGTAACCCCGGATGATCACCGCGAAGCCGTTCACCCGCTCCGACGAGCGGGTGTTCATCTTGTGCGGCATCGCGCTGGAACCGACCTGGCCCGGCTTGAAGCCCTCGGTGACCAGTTCCTGGCCCACCATGAGCCGGATCGTGGTCGCCAGCGAGGACGGCGCGGCGGCCACCTGGGCCAGCGCGGAGAGCACGTCGAAATCCAGCGAGCGCGGGTAGACCTGGCCCACGCTGTCCAGCACCCGGCGGAAGCCCAGGTGCCCGGCCACCCGCTGCTCCAGCTCGGCCACCTTGCCGGCGTCGCCGTCGAACAGGTCGAGCTGGTCGGCGGCGGTGCCCACCGGACCCTTGATCCCGCGCAGCGGGTAGCGGCCGATCAGGTCCTCCAGCCGCTCGTACGCGATGAGCAGTTCCTCGGCCGCCGACGCGAAGCGCTTGCCCAGCGTGGTGGCCTGCGCGGCGACGTTGTGCGACCGGCCGGTCATCACCAGCGCGGAGTACTCGCCCGCGTGCCATCCCAGCCGGGCCAGCGTGGCGACCACCCGGTCCCGGATCAGCTCCAGCGAGGCCCGGATCTGGAGCTGCTCGACGTTCTCGGTGAGGTCGCGGGAGGTCATCCCCTTGTGCACGTGCTCGTGCCCGGCGAGCGCGCTGAACTCCTCGATCCGGGCCTTCACGTCGTGCCGGGTGACCCGCTCGCGCGCCGCGATCGAGGCCAGGTCGACCTGGTCGACCACCCGCTCGTACGCCTCGACGACCCCGTCCGGCACCGGCACGCCGAGGTCACGCTGGGCCTTGAGCACCGCAAGCCAGAGCCGGCGCTCCATCCGGACCTTCTCCTCCGGCGACCAGAGGGCGACCAGTTCGGGCGAGGCGTACCGGTTGGCGAGCACGTTCGGGATCGTCGTCACGTACCTCAGTCTTTCACGACGCCCTGGCCGGCCCCGGCGACGCCGGTACCCGGTCCGGCCGGTGGGCGGGCCGGACCGGGACAGCGTCAGCCCAGCCGGATCTCCGGGTCGAGCGCGACCGCGGCCATCTCCTCGACTGTCATCAGGTGCCGGTCGGTGGACGAGACCGTCTGCACCGACACGTTGGTGCCGTCGGCCCGCTCGACGGTCACGGTACGCAGGACCGTGCGCTTGGTCACCGGCCCTGCCAGGTTCCTGCCCTCCGCGTCGTGCGCCACCACCAGCTCCCCCGCGGGGCCGGCGAAGGACCGGCACCTGACCTGGCCGGGAGTGCAGTCGCCCGGGCCCGTGTGGCCGGGGCGCACCCGGCCCACGTCGATGTTCAGGTACGACCGGACCTCGCCCCGGGCGGCGATACCCACCGCGAACCAGCCGGTCATGGACTCCCACTGGAACGGCTTCACCGTCCACGGCGGCGTGTCGGTGACCGGGCCGTCCCAGGTCTCGCGGTCGGCGGTCGAACCGCCCTGCACCCACCGCAGGTCCGGCGCCTCCCGGTGGAACGCGGTCAGGATCGCCGCTTGCAGGCGCTCCGGCTCGGATCGGGCGGAGGCGGAGGCCGACGCGACCGGGAGGGTGGGCGCCGGGCCGCCTGACGCACCCGGCTGCACAACCACGCCGACGCCGAGCGCCAGCGCCAGCACCGCTGTCGCCGAGGCGTACGCGCCCACCCGACGCCGGCGACGCCGGCCCTCCCGCGCCACCAGGGCGTCCACGTCCACCGCCGTCGGCGGCGCGTCGCCGATCGCCGCGTCGAAGATCTGCCGGTACGTCATCGCTGCCTCCCGCTCTCCACTGCCGAATGGTGCGAGGCGAGCAGCCGCAACGTCTCCAGCGCGCGGGCGGCCTGACTCTTCACGGTGCCGGTGCTGACGCCCAGGATCTGCGCGGTCTCCTCGACGGACAGGTCGCAGTAGAACCGGAGCACCACCACCGCCCGTCGCCGCGGCGCGAGCCGGCCCAGCATGTCCAGCAGCATCTCCCGCTCACCGACCGACGGCTCCCCGGCCGCCAGGTCCGCCCGGTCCGGCACCTCGTCGGTGCTGTGCTCCCGCCGCCACGGGCGGCGCCGCTCGTCCAGCCAAGCGTTGGTGAGCATCCCCCGGACGTACGCGTCAAGGTTGTTCGCGCCGAGCGCCCGCCGCCAGTTGCGGTAGAGCTTGCCCAGCGTGATCGACACCAGGTCGTCCGCCGTGTGCCAGTCCCGGCAGAGCAGGTACGCCGTCCGGCGCAGCGGCTCCAGCCGGGCGGTCACGTAGTCGCGGAACTCCTCGTCACGCCCGGTCACGGGGCGCCGCTTCTCGTTCGCCTCATGCCCAGGGGACGGAACGGGCCGGCAGGCGGGTTGCCCGCCCGGTGGAGAACCGGGCGGGACGCCGTCGTCAGCGCTCCAGGATCGCCGTCACGCCCTGCCCGCCTGCCGCACAGATGGAGATCAGGCCGCGCCCGCTCCCCTTCTGATCGAGCAGCTTGGCGAGCGTGGCGACGATGCGGCCGCCGGTGGCGGCGAAGGGGTGCCCGGCCGCGAGCGACGAGCCGTTGACGTTGAGCTTGTCCCTGTCGATCGAGCCGAGCGGGGCGTCCAGGCCGAGGCGCTCCTTGCAGAACTCCGGCGACTCCCAGGCGGCGAGCGTGGCCAGCACCTGCGAGGCGAACGCCTCGTGGATCTCGTAGAAGTCGAAGTCCTGGAGGCTCAGCCCGGCGCGGGCCAGCATCCGGGGTACGGCGTACGCGGGGGCCATCAGCAGGCCCTCGTCGCCGTGCACGAAGTCGACGGCGGCGGCCTCGGACCAGGAGAACCAGGCCAGCACCGGCAGGTTGTGCGCCTTGGCCCACTCCTCGGAGGCGAGCAGCACCGTCGACGCGCCGTCGGTGAGCGGCGAGGAGTTGCCGGCGGTCATGGTGGCCCGCTCGGCGTCCGCGCCGGAGGCGCCGAAGACCGGCTTGAGCGAGCCGAGCTTCTCCAGGCTGGTGTCCGGCCGCAGGTTCTGGTCGCGGGTCAGCCCCAGGTAGGGGGTCATCAGGTCGTCGAAGAACCCCTTGTCGTACGCGGCGGCGAGCCGCTGGTGCGAACGCAGCGCGAGTTCGTCCTGCGCGGTCCGGTCGACGTTCCAGCGCAGCGCGGTGCGGGCCGCGTGCTCACCCATGGACAGCCCGGTACGCGGTTCGGCGTTGCGCGGGATGTCCGGCTTGAACGGCTGGTGCGGGCGCAGCTTCGCCGCGATCTTGAGCCGTTCGCCGAGCGTACGGGCCGAGTTGAGCTGGAGCAGCGTGCGCCGCATGTCCTCGTTGACGGCGAGCGGCGCGTCCGAGGTGGTGTCGACGCCACCGGCGATGCCGACCTCGATCTGCCCGAGGGCGATCTTGTTGGCGACCAGGATGGCCGCTTCCAGCCCGGTGCCGCAGGCCTGCTGGATGTCGTACGCGGGGGTGTGCGGGTCGAGCCGGGAGCCGAGCACCACCTCACGGGTGAGGTTGAAGTCGCGGGAGTGCTTGAGCACCGCGCCGGCCACCACCTCGCCGACCCGCTCGCCGGCCAGCCCGAACCGGGCGACCAGCCCGTCGAGCGCCGCACCGAGCATGTCCGCGTTCGACGCCTGCGCGTAGCGCGAGTTGGACCGGGCGAAGGGGATGCGATTGCCCCCGATGACCGCGACCCGCCGGACACTCTGCACGATCGGCCTCCCTCGAAACTGTTGCCCGAACCCTACTCGCCAGTAGGCTACGCCTATGACCGACAGGTACGCGAGCTTCGTCCAGACGGGGGCCGGTCGCGCGCTGGTCAAGCGCCTCGGGCTGCCCGACCCGCCCCGACTGCGCCGACACACGCCGGGTGACCCGCTCGTTCCCGGGCCGGTCCTGCTCGGCTCCTCGGCCGGTGGCCGGATCGCCGAGCCGGCCGGGAAGATCCTGACCGCCGCCGGGGTCGAGCTGGCCGATCCGGTCGCCGCCCACGACGCCGACCGCCGCTTCGCGGCCCTGGTGTACGACGCCAGCGGCATCACCGACTCCGCCGGGCTGCGCCAGCTCTACGACTTCTTCCACCCGCAGGCCCGTTCGCTGCTGCCGAGCGGCCGGGTGATCGTGCTGGGCACGCCGCCGGCCGAGTGCGGCTCCCCCCGGGAGGCTACCGCCCAGCGTGCGCTGGAGGGCCTGACCCGCAGCATCGGCAAGGAGTTCGGCCGGGGCGTGACCGCCCAGCTGGTCTACGTGACACGCGAGGGTGACGCCGGCACCCCGGTGAGCCTGGAGTCCACGCTCCGGTTCCTGCTCTCCGGCCGGTCCGCGTACGTCTCGGGCCAGGTGATCCGGGTCGGCGCCGGCACCGCCGTCGCGCCGGCCGACTGGGACCGGCCGCTCGACGGGCAGGTGGTGCTGGTGACCGGCGCGGCCCGGGGCATCGGCGCGGCGCTGGCGAAGGTGCTGGCGCGCGACGGTGCCCAGGTGGTGGCGCTGGACATCCCGGCGGCCGGGGACGAGCTGGCCGCCGTCGCCAACGACATCGGCGGCAGCGCGGTGCAGCTCGACCTGACCGCGCCGGATGCGCCGACCCGGCTGGCGGAGCACCTGGCGTCCCGGCACGGGCGGGTCGACGTGGTGGTGCACAACGCGGGCATCACCCGGGACAAGACGCTGGGCCGGATGGACGCCGACCGGTGGGACTCGGTGATCGACGTGAACCTGTCCAGCCAGGAGCGCATCAACGACGTGCTGCTGGAACGCGACCTGATCCCGGCCGGCGGCCGGATCGTGTCGGTCTCGTCGATCGCCGGGATCGCCGGCAACCGGGGGCAGACCAACTACGCGACCAGCAAGGCCGGCGTGATCGGCCTTGTCGACTCGCTCTCCCCGGTGCTGCGCGAGCGCGGGATCAGCCTGAACGCTGTGGCGCCGGGCTTCATCGAGACCCGGCTGACCGCGCGTATCCCGCTGACCATCCGCGAGGCTGGACGCCGGATGAACAGCATGGCCCAGGGCGGCCTGCCGGTGGACGTGGCCGAGACGATCGGGTGGCTCTCCTGGCCGGCGAGCGGCGCGGTCAGCGGCAACGTGGTCCGGGTCTGCGGCCAGAGCCTCCTGGGGGCGTGATGCCGAAGGACCACGAGGACGACGACCTGACCCTGCATGACCTGATCGAGGGCCCCACCCGCGACCTCACGGCAGCCCGGGCCGCCGCCCTCGCCCAGTCCCGCACCCGCCCGACCTCCGTCGATCATGAAGTTGACGGCACGTCTGGAGATCCACAAGGCAGCCAACCTCATGATCGACGGGGTGAAGGGGTGGCGGGACGGCGGCGGGTGGAGTTGGACGGGCTGCCTGCCAGTTCGGCGTTGTATCGGCGGGCGCTACTTGGGGTGGTGCCTGGGGTTGGGGGGCGGCGCGGAGCGGACGTGCCGGCGGTCGAACTGGCCGTCTCGGGAGTCGTCGTGGATCAGCGGCATCTGGCGGACTACGACCGGGTGTGCGGGTTCCGGCTGACCGACCGGCTGCCGGCCACGTACCTGCACGTGCTCGGATTCCCGCTGTCGCTGCGGCTGATGACGGGTCCGGGCTTTCCCATCCCGCTCACCGGCGTGGTGCACGTCGCCAACCGGATCACCGTGCACCGTCCGGTCGAGGCCGGCGAGAGCGTCGACTTCCACACGTACGCGGAGAACCTGCGCCCGCACGAGCGCGGCCGCCAGCTCGACGTGGTGCTGGTCGGCTCGATCGGCGGCGAGGAGGTGTGGCGCGGCGTGTCCACGTACCTCGGGAAGGCGCGCGGCGGCCCGCGGCGCGACCGGGGTGACCGCCCGGCGCCGCCGGCCTTCTCCGCGCGGTGGCGGGTGACGCCCCGCGTGGGTACTGATTACGCACGCGTCTCCGGCGACCACAACCCGATCCACACCTCGAAGCTGGGCGCGCGGCTGTTCGGTTTCCCGCGCCCGATCGCGCACGGCATGTGGAGCAAGGCCCGATGCCTGGCCGCGCTGGAACCCCGGCTACCAGAGGCGTACACGGTGGACGTGGCGTTCAAGCTGCCGGTGCCGCTGCCGTCGACTGTGGCGTTCAGCGCCTCGCCGAACGGCGCGGGCTGGGACTTCGCGCTGCACAGCGCCCGGGACGGGAGGCCGCACCTGACCGGTTCGGTGCGCTGAGCGAAAGAGGGGACTTGCCGTCCCCTCTTTTCGGCGCTAAGTTGTTCTCAGATTGAGTTGTTCTCAACCTGAGAGAGTGAGTAACAGTGAACGAGCAGGAGTTCCTCGCCGGATACGACCCCCGGGACTATCCGGCGGTCGCGGTCACCGTCGACGTGGTCGCCCTGACCATCCGCGAGGGCGCGCTGCACCTGCTCCTGATCCGCCGGGGCGCGCCGCCCTACGCGGGGCACTGGGCCCTGCCCGGCGGCTTCGTCCAGCCGGACGAGGACCTGTCCGCCGGTGCCCGGCGCGAGCTGGCCGAGGAGACCGGCCTCGGCGGCGAGCGGCTGCGCCGGGTGCACCTGGAACAGCTCGGCAGCTACGGCGCCCCGGACCGCGATCCGCGCATGCGGGTGGTCTCGGTCGCGCACCTGGCGTTCGCCCCCGACCTGCCCGACCCGGTCGCCGACACCGACGCCGACGAGGCGATCTGGCTGCCGGTCACCGCGCTCACCAGCCGGCAACTCGCCTTCGACCACGGTCGGATCATCGACGACGGGCTGGAGCGGGCCCGCTCCAAGCTGGAGTACACGCCGCTCGCCACCCGGTTCCTCGCCCCCGAGTTCACGATCACCGAGCTGCGCGAGGTCTACGAGACGGTCTGGGGCCACCCGCTGCACGCCGGCAACTTCCACCGCAAGGTGCTCTCCGTGCCCGGCTTCGTGGAGAGCACCGGCGCCAGCACCGAACGCGGCGGCGCGCGCGGCGGCCCCCGGGCCAAGCTCTACCGCGCCGGAGACGCCCGGCTGCTGCACCCGGCGCTGCTGCGCCCCGCCCGGGAGGAGACGGTGCGGTGAGGACCGAGGAGGCGATCCGGCTGGTCACGGCCGCGCGTACCGACGACGACCTGTTCGGCACGCAGGAGCCGGCCCGCCGCTACCGCGAGCTGGTCGGCGCGCTGCACCCCGACCGGCTGGGCGCGGCCGACCCGCGGGTACGCGCCGCCGCGGCCGAAGCGCTCGTCACCGTCACCACCCGGTGGCGCACTCCCGCCCCCGCGTACACCGGCGACGTCGCCGACCTGCACGACCACGGGGACGGACGGCTGCTCAAGGTGGCCCGGCACCCCGGCGACAACGACCTGATGGCCCGCGAGGCGCGCGCGTTACGCCGGATCGCCGAGCGCGGCGACGCCAAGCACCTGGCGTACGTGCCCCGGCTCATCGACTCCTACCCGGCGCGCGACCCGTCCACAGGCGTGCAACGGCAGGTCAACGAGCTGGTGACCGTACCCGGGCTGCGCAGCCTGGACGACGTACGCCGCGCGTACCCGGACGGGCTGGACCCCCGCGACGCGGCCTGGATGTGGCGGCGGCTGCTCGTGGCGCTCGGCCTGGCCCACCGGGCCGGCGTCGTGCACGGCGCGGTGCTGCCCCGGCACGTGCTGATCGAGCCGGACGCGCACGGCCTGGTCCTCGTCGACTGGTGCTTCTCGGCCGAACCGGGTGGGCTCGTGCCGGCGCTGGTGCCCGGCCACGAGGACTGGTACCCGCCGGAGGTCGCCGCGAAGCGGCAGTGCGGGCCGGGCACCGACATCGCGCTCGCCGCCCGCTGCATGACCTGGCTGATGGGCGACCGCGCGCCGCGCGAGCTGCGCGCCTTCGCCGACGGCTGCCAGGGCACCGCGCTCGCCACCCGGCCCGACGACGCCTGGCGGCTGCTGCGCGAACTGGACGAGGTGCTGCACCGGCTGTACGGGCCGCGCACCTTCCGACCCTTCACCCTCAACCCGTAGGGAGGCTGCCATGGGCAGTGGAATCTGGTCCACCGACGTGTACGACGCCGCCGACCGTTACCGGCGCCGCACCGGCAAGAGCGCGTTCTCGTACAGCGACAGCGGCGCCCGCAAGGTGCACCCGGCGCTCGATCCGCGCGACGCGCTGCGGGAGAGCCGCGACTCCGCCGAGCACCCCCAGTCGACGCCGATCGCCGTGCTGTTCGACGTCACCGGCTCGATGGGACACGTGCCCCGGGTGCTGCAGAGCAAGCTGCCGCAGCTGCTCGGCCTGCTGCTGCGCCAGGGGTACGCGACGGACCCGCAGGTCATGTTCGGCGCGATCGGCGACGCCACCTGCGACCGGGTGCCGTTGCAGATCGGGCAGTTCGAGTCCGACAACCGGATGGACGACGACCTCGGCCGGATCGTGCTGGAGGGCGGCGGTGGCGGCCAGATGATGGAGTCGTACGAGCTGGCGCTCTACTTCATGGCCCGGCACACGGCCACCGACAGCTGGGACAAGCGCGGCCGGCGCGGCTACCTGTTCATCATCGGCGACGAACTGGCGTACCCGGCCGTGAAGACCGCTGAGGTGGCCCGGCTGATCGGCGACGACCTGCGCGAGGACATGCCGGTCCGGCAGATCGTGGACGAGGTGACCGCGCGCTGGGACACCTACTACCTGCTGCCCGCCGGCAGCCACTACGCGGGCAACCGCAAGGTGCTCGACTTCTGGCGCGGCCTGCTCGGGCAGAACGCCGTCGAACTGGACGACCTGGACGCGGTCTGCGAGACGATCGCGCTCACCGTCGGCCTGGGCGAGCAGGCCATCGACCTGGACGCCGGGCTGCGCGACCTGGACCGGGCCGGCTCCACCGCCACCCGTACCGTCTCGAAGGCCCTGGCCCGGCTCGGCTCGGGCCGGCGCGCGGTGGCGACGCTGCCGTTCAGCCCCGCCGACGGCGGAAGCGGGGTCACCCGGCTGTGAACCACGTGATGGTGGTCGACCTCGGCTACGGCGACGCCGGCAAGGGCACCGTGGTGGACCTGCTCTGCGCCACCCGGCAGGTGCACACGGTGATCCGGTTCAACGGGGGCGCGCAGGCGGCGCACAACGTCGTCCTGCGCGACGGGAGGCACCACACGTTCGCGCAGTTCGGCGCCGGAACGTTCCGACCCGGCGTACGGACACACCTGGCGCGGCACGTCGTGGTGGACCCGCTGGCGCTGGCCGCCGAGGCCGACCACCTCGCGTCGGTCGGCGTGCCAGACGCGCTCGACCGTCTGACAGTGGACGGGGAGGCGCTGCTCGCCACCCCGTACCACCGGGCCGCGAATCGCGCCCGGGAGATCGCCCGGGGAGCCGACCGGCACGGCTCCTGCGGGCTCGGGGTGGGCGAGGCTGTCGCGTACGGCCTCGCCCACCCCGACGAGGCACCCCGGGTGGCGGACTGCCGCCGCCCGGCGGTGCTGCGCCGGCGGCTGACCGCGCTGCGCGACCGGCTCACCGCCGAGCTGGGGCCGCTGGACGCGCCGCCGGTCCAGGACTGCCTGCCCGCGTACGCGGCCTTCGCGCGCCGGGTCGCGATCGTCGACCGGACCTGGCTGGCATCGGCGCTGCGCGAGGGCACCTGCGTCTTCGAGGGCGCCCAGGGGGTGCTGCTGGACGAGTGGCACGGCTTCCACCCGTACACGACGTGGAGCACCACGACGTTCGCCAACGCCGAGACGCTGCTCGCCGAGGCGGGCATGGCCGGTACCGCGCAGCGGCTCGGCGTGCTGCGGACCACCACCACGCGGCACGGTCCCGGGCCGTTGGTCACCGAGGACGCGGCGCTGCCGTTCACCGACCGCCACAACGGGACGAACCCCTGGCAGGGGCGGTTCCGGTTCGGGCACTTCGACGCGGTCGCCCACCGGTACGCGCTGGAGGTGGCCGGTGGGGTGGACGGGCTGGCGCTGACCCACCTCGACCTGGCCGGTCCGGAGCTGCGGATCTGCCGCCGGTACGAGGGCATCGACCGGCTCGTCCCCGGCCCGGCCGGTGACCTGGACCGGCAGGCGGCGCTCACGCAGCGGCTGCTGCGTGCCCGGCCGGTGCTCGGCGAGTCACCGGCCGACTGGACGGCGGCCGTCTCGGAGGCGCTGGGCGCGCCGGTGGTGCTCACATCGCGCGGGCCGACGGCCGAGGAGAAGGAAGGGCCCCTTGTTAACGCCTTTTGCATGGGAAGGGCCCCTGCTTAACACCGCACCCCCGAGCATGGGTGCATGGGGGACGTGCTCGACCTGCTGCACCAGACGGTGACCTCGCCGTGGGTGTACCTGCTGATCATCGCGGTCACCGCGGTCGACGCGTTCTTCCCGGCGGTCCCCGGCGAGACCGTGGTGATCACCGCCGGGGTCTTCGCGGCCGGCGGCGAACCGAACCTGGTGCTGGTGATCGTGACCGCCGCGGTGGGCGCGCTCGTGGGCGACCACATCTCGTACGCGATCGGGCGCGGCGGCGGCGCGCACCGGCTGACCCGCTTCCCGGCGGACAGCAGGCGGCGGGCCAGCTCGGAGTGGGCCCGCCGGGCGGTCGACAGGCGCGGCGGGATGATCCTGACCACCGCCCGGTACGTCCCCGGCGGCCGGACCGCGGTCACGCTGACCATGGGCGCGGTCCGCTACCCGGCGCGCACGTTCCTGCTGTACGACGGCCTGGCGTGCACCACCTGGGGGGTCTACTGCGGGCTGCTCGGCTACTTCGGTGGCCTGGCGTTCGAGCACAACCCGCTGTCCGGGCTGCTCGCCGGCGTCGCCATCTCGCTGGCGGTCACCGGCCTGTTCGAGGCCGTCCGCTGGGGCCGGCGGCGGGCGCGCCGGCGGGCTGCCGCCCGGCGCGACTGTTAAGTGAGTGTTTGAGATTCCGGCTCAGGTGTGGGTTGCCTGGGCCGGTTTCGTGTGTCGGGCCAGGCGGGTGACCATGACGTGGATCATGGCCCAGGTAACGAAGGCGGCGTGGCTGGCCGGTAGGCGTTCGTAGTCGCGGACGCAGCGGCGTTTCTTGCTGATCCAGGCGAAGGTGCGTTCGACGACCCAGCGGCGGGGCAGCACGACGAAGGTGTGTTGTCCGGGGAGTTTGCGGACCAGGTGCACGGTGAGGTCGAGGGCGTGGCGGGCCCAGGTGCTCAGGGTGCCGATGTAGCCGCCGTCTGCCCAGAGCAGGCGTAGGCGGGGGTGGAACAGCCGGGTGCGCCAGAGCAGGTCCCGGGCGATGCTGCGGTCGTTGACGTGCGCGCCGGTGACCATGACGGCCAGGAGTAGGCCCATGGTGTCCACGACGATGTGGCGTTTACGGCCGTTGACCTTCTTCGCCACGTCGAAACCGCGGCTGTGTCGGGGCACGGTGTCCGCGGCGCGCACCGACTGAGAATCGATCGCTCCGGCGCTGGGATGCGCGTGCCGTCCGGCGGCGGTACGGCACTGCTCCCGCAACCGGTCGTGCAGACGCATCAACGTGTGGTCATCGCGCCATCGAGCGAACCACCAGTACACCGTCCCCGGGGGCGGGAACTCCCGCGGCAGGGCCCGCCACGGACAACCGGTGCAGGCCACATACAAGATCGCCGTGACGATCGCCCGCATCGGATGCGACGGCGGCCGCCCCCGCCGACCGACCGACACCGGCGTGACCAGCGGCGCGATCAACGCCCACTGCGCATCGGTCAGATCACCGGGATACCGCCGCCGCACCGCCCGTTCCCGTTCCCGCCGCACCCGCTGCGACGGATAACGGCGGGGCGACGCGGACGGCGTGACAGTGATCGGGTACAACGTCATCAGAAGGCCCTCGGTATGGAAACGGTTGGCTCGACACCACCGGACCTACCGAGGGCCTTCCCTCACCTCAACCCAACACGCCGCCGCACCCCAAATCTCAAACACTCACTAAAAGGGGGCCCTTGTACTACCGGAGGCGTTATAAGGGGCCCTTCCTTACCCCGCACCCGGTGGATGCCACGTCACACCACGCAGCAGTTGGCCGGC
Source organism: Micromonospora sp. WMMA1947 (assembly GCF_027497355.1). Lineage (NCBI taxonomy): Bacteria > Bacillati > Actinomycetota > Actinomycetes > Micromonosporales > Micromonosporaceae > Micromonospora > Micromonospora sp. WMMA1947. The sequence continues at coordinate 1,795,117 of NZ_CP114909.1, forward strand.
GCCCAGCCAGGCGGCGTTCATCATCCGGGTCGCAGTCTTCTCCGCGTCCGCCTCCGGATGGTCGGCCAGCCAGTCGGCGAGCGACTCGGTGGCCCCGACCAGGGCGTACGAGACGACCTCCAGGTCGGTCGCGCCGACCTCGCGCCCCTCGGCCCGCAGCGCGTGGTCGAGCATTCCGGCGACCACCTCGACCAGCCGGCCGCGCATGGCGGCGAGTTCGGCGGCGAACGGCTGGGAGCCGCGGGCCTGCCGGTAGAGCACCGCCCAGCCGTCGCGGTGTGCGCCGACGAAGCCGAAGAACGCGCGCAGCCCGCGCCAGAGCCGCTCGTCGGCGGGCAGGTCGGGGGCGGCGGCGCCGGCGATCGCCTCCATCATCCGGGTGCTCTCCCGGTGCAGGCAGGCGATGAAGAGTTCCTCCTTGGTGCCGAGGTAGGCGTAGACCATCGGCTTGGAGATGCCGGCGTCGTCGGCGATCTCGTCCATGCTGGCGGCGTGGAAGCCGCGGCGGGAGAACACCTTCACCGCCGCGTCGAGCATCTGCTGCTCGCGTACGGCCCGGGGGAGGCGCTTGAAGGTCGGCGTGCTGGACACCCTTGCGAGCATACCTACCCGTGCGTAAGGTTACGCCAGAGTAACCAAAGTGGCCCCGCCCGAGAGGTGCAATCCCCCATGACTGACTTCGACCCGGCCAACTTCGCGAACGTCGGCCCGAAGGAGTTCGCGCAGCTGGTCAAGTCCACGCCGGACGCCAAGATCAACGAGATCATGTCCGGTGAGGCGCGCGGCAAGATCCTCAGCGAGGTCTTCAACCGGATGCCCACGCTGTTCCGCGCCGACCGCGCCGGTGCCACCAACGCGGTCATCCACTGGAACATCACCGGCCGTCCGGACGGTGGCACCGACACCTACGAGATCGTCATCGAGAACGGCACCTGCACCGTCTCGGAGACCGCGACCCGTGACCCGAAGCTGAGCCTCACCATGGGCCCGGTCGAGTTCCTGAAGATCGTCTCCGGTGGCGCCAACCCGGTGATGATGTTCATGACCGGCAAGCTGAAGGCCAAGGGCGACCTGGGCCTGGCCGCCAACATCGCCAACCTGTTCGACATCCCCAAGGCCTGACATGGCCGAGTTCTCGCTCGACCTGAACGAGGAACAGCGGGACCTTCGCGACTGGGTGCACGGCTTCGCAGCCGAGGTCGTGCGCCCGGCCGCGGCCGAGTGGGACGCCCGGGAGGAGACCCCCTGGCCGATCATCCAGGAGGCCGCGAAGGTCGGCCTGTACGGGTTCGAGTTCCTCGCCACCTGCTGGGCCGACCCCACCGGCCTCTCCCTGCCGATCGCCAGCGAGGAACTCTTCTGGGGTGACGCCGGCATCGGCCTGAGCATCTTCGGCACCTCCCTCGCGGTCGCCGCGATCTACGGCGCCGGCACCCCCGACCAGCTCGTCGAGTGGGTGCCGCAGTGCTTCGGCGACGTCGACTCCCCGGCCGTCGCCGCGTTCTGCACGAGTGAGCCGGAAGCCGGTTCCGACGTCGGCTCGATGCGTACCCGCGCCGTCTACGACGAGGCCACCGACGAGTGGGTGCTCAACGGGCAGAAGGCGTACGCCACGAACGGCGGCATCGCCGGCGTGCACGTGGTGACCGCCTCGATCGACCCCGAGCTGGGCTCGCGCGGGCAGGCCGCGTTCGTCGTACCCCCGGGCACGCCCGGTCTGGCCGCCACCCGCAAGCTGCGCAAGCTGGGCCTGCGCGCCTCGCACACCGCCGACGTCTTCCTCGACGACGTCCGGGTGCCCGGCCGCTGCCTGCTCGGCGGCAAGGACGCGCTCGACGAGCGCCTGGCCCGCGCCCGGTCCGGGCAGCGCGCCTCCGGCCAGGCGGCGATGCGGACGTTCGAACTGTCCCGTCCGACGGTCGGCGCGCAGGCGCTCGGCGTGGCCCGCGCCGCCTACGAGTACGCCCTGGACTACGCCAAGGAGCGGGTCCAGTTCGGACGGCCGATCATCGAGAACCAGGCGGTCGCGTTCGCGCTCGCCGACATGAAGATGGAGATCGACGCGGCCCGGCTGCTGGTCTGGCGCGCCTCCTGGATGGGCCGCAACAACCGGCCGTTCACCGCCGGCGAGGGCTCGATGTCCAAGCTCAAGGCCGGCGAGGTGGCCGTCTCGGTGACCGACAAGGCGGTCCAGCTCCTCGGCGGCGCCGGCTTCCTGCGCGACCACCCGGTCGAGCGGTGGTACCGCGATGCCAAGATCTACACCATCTTCGAAGGCACCTCCGAGATCCAGCGGCTGGTCATCTCCCGGGCCATCTCCGGGATGCAGATCCGCTGACCGCCGGCGGGCCGCGGCCCGACCCGTGACGGCACGAGAGTCGTCGCGGGCCGGGCCGCCGCTCCCGGGCCGACCCGAACCGCGATCGGGCACAAGATCACGCCGAACCGGGCGGCCGACCGTCCGGAGCCTGGTCGACGAACCACGAACGCGAAGGAGTTGCGCCGTGGACCTGCCGTTCATCGCCGCCACGCTGACCCGACGTGGACTGCTCGCCCCGGGCGGACCGATCCGGGTGGTCTCCCAGCTGAACGCGCTGCGCCGGTGGGGCTGGAGCCTCGCCGGGGAGCTGCGCCAGGCCGCCGCCCGCGACCCCGGCCGCGTCGCCGTGGTCGACGAACGCGGCGCCACAATGACGTACCAGGAACTGCTCGACCGCTCCGAGCGGCTGGCCCGGTCGCTGCGGTCCCACCTCGGCGTCCAGACCGGCGACCGGGTGGGGGTGCTCTGCCGCAACCATCACGGCCTGATCGAGGCGATAGTGGCCACGATGCTGCTCGGCGCGGACGCCGTCCTGGTCAACACCGGGCTGTCCGCCGCGCAACTGGTGACCGTGGCCGAGGAACAGGGCCTGCGCGTCCTCGTGCACGACGGCGAGTTCACCGAGCGCGTCCTCGGCCTCCCGGCCGAGCTGCACCGGGTCGACGAGCGGCGGCAGGAGGAGCTGATCGCCGCCGCGGTCCCCGGCGAGAAGCTCCAGCCGCCGGAGCGCGAGGGCCGCACCATAGTGCTGACCTCCGGCACCACAGGCGCGCCCAAGGGCGCCCGGCGGCCCACCCCGCACGGCTTCGGCCCGCTGGTGTCCATCATCGACCGCATCCCGCTGCACGCGAAGAACACCGTGATGATCGCCGCGCCGGTCTTCCACACCTGGGGGTACGCCGCACTGCAGGTCTCGTTCGCGCTGCGCGCCACAGTCGTGCTGCACCGCCGCTTCGACCCGGCCGCCACGCTCGCCGCGCTGGTCGACCAGCGGTGCGACGCGATGTTCGCCGTACCGGTGATGCTGCAACGGCTGATGGAGGTGGCGCCGCCGCAGCCCCGGCCGGCGCTCAAGGTGGTGGCGGTCAGCGGTTCCGCGCTGCCCGGCAACCTGGCCGTCGCGTTCATGGACCGGTACGGCGACGTGCTCTACAACCTGTACGGCTCGACCGAGGTCTCCTGGGCCTCCATCGCCGGCCCGCGCGAGCTGCGCGCCGCGCCCACCACCGCCGGCCGGCCGCCGCACGGCACCCGGCTGGCCATCCTGGACGAGACCGGCCGGGCGGTCCGCGACGGCGAGGTCGGGCGGATCTTCGTGGGCAACGAGATGCTGTTCGAGGGCTACACCTCGGGCGCCGGCCGGGAGAGCCGCGACGGCCTGCTCGACACCGGCGACCTGGGCCGGCTGAACGCCGACGGGCTGCTCTTCGTCGACGGCCGGGCCGACGACATGATCGTCTCGGGTGGGGAGAACGTCTTCCCGTCCGAGGTGGAGGATCTGATCGCCCGGTTGCCGCAGGTCCGCGAGGTCGCCGTGATCGGCGTACCGGACCCCGACTACGGCCAGCGGCTGGCCGCGTTCCTGGCGCTGCACACCGGCGAGACGCTCGACCCGGAGGCGGTCCGCGAGTACGTCCGCCGCTACCTGGCCCGCTTCTCCGTGCCCCGCGACGTGGTGTTCGTGAAATACCTGCCGCGCAACGCCACCGGCAAGGTGCTCACCCGGGAGCTGCGCCGCTACTTCGACTGATCGACATCGGACAGACAGCCCTGACCGCCCGGTGCTACGTTCTCCCCCGATCGGACGGGGACAACGGGGAGCACCACAATGGACCGGTTTCGGCGGCGTACCGCGCTCGGCCTTTTCGTCGGCGGCGCGTCCGCCGCCGCGCTCGGCTCGTTCGAGCCGGTCCACGGCAGCCGGCCCGACGACGCACCCACCCGGTGGCCGGTTCCGCCCGTCGAACGGGAGAACCGCGCCGCCGGCGAGCCGTGGTGGCCCGCGCACGGCGGCCCGGCCGCCGACGACAGGCGGCGTCAGATCCAGGGGTACGCCTCGACGACGAGCGTCGCCCCCGGCGAGGTGATCGATTTCCACGTCGCCGTCAATCCCGGCGGCCGGTTCCGGATCAGCGTGCACCGCATCGGCTGGTACGACGGCGCGGGCGCCCGCACGATGCTGACCAGCCCCGAGCTGAGGGGCAAGCCGCAGCCGGTGCCGGTCGCCGACCCGGAAGGTGTGCTCGACTGCCGGTGGCCGGTGTCCTGGCGCCTGCCCGTCCCGCACGGCTGGACCTCCGGCCTCTACCAGGCGGTCTTCACCTCGGCCGGCGGCTGGCGGGCCTGCACGCCGTTCGTGGTGCGCGACGACAGGCGCCCGGCCGCGCTCTGCGTGGTGCTGCCGGTGACCACCTGGCAGGCGTACAACCAGTGGCCGCGCGACCGGCGGGTCGGCAAGAGCCTCTACAACGGCTACCGGCCCAGTGGGCGGCGCGACCCGGCGCTGCGGGCGCGCGCCGTCTCGTTCGACCGCCCGTACGCCGACGCGGGCCTGCCCACCCACTTCGACCGCGACGAGGCAGCGGTCCGGTGGCTGGAACGCAACCGCTACGACGTCAGCTACGCCACCAGCTTCGACCTGCACTCCGGGCGACTCGCCCCGGCCCGGTACCGGGGTCTGGTGTTCTGCGGGCACGACGAGTACTGGTCGGCCGAGATGCGCAGCGCCACCGAGGTCGGCCTGGACGGGGGCACCAGCCTCGCGTTCCTCGGCGCGAACAGCGTCTACTGGCACGCCCGCGTACGCCCCGCCGCCGACGGCCGCCCCGAACGCGTCCTCGAGTGCGCCAAGACACTGCCCGACCCGGGCGCCGGCACCGGCGACCCGACAGTGACCTGGCGCGACCTGGACCGGCCGGAACAGGCGCTGCTCGGCGTGCAGTACAACGGCATCGTGCTGACCCCGCAGCCGCTCGTGGTGCGCGCCGCCGACCACTGGGTGTGGGCCGGCACCGGCGTCGCCGACGGCGACCGCATCCCGGGCGTGGTCGCGGGCGAGGCGGACGGGCTGCACGCCGCCCTCCCCCGGCCCGCCGGAACCGCGCTCAGCTCGTCGCCGTACCCGGCCCAGCAGGGCGGGCGGCGACTCCAGAGCAGCCACCTCCACGAGACGGCACGCGGAGCTGTCGTCTTCGCCAGCGGCACGCTCGGCTGGACACTGGCACTGGACCGGCAGGGGCACCGTGACCCGCGCATCGAGCGGGCCACGGCGAACGTGCTCGACCGGATGGTCGGGCCGGTCAGCCCGGGATCGTGATCCGGCCGTCCACAGCCGCCGCCGCGATGTCGGTGCGGTGGTGGGAACCGGCCAGCTCCACGTCGCGTACCAGGGCGTAGGCGGCGTCGCGCGCGGCGGCCAGGTCCGGCCCGGTCGCCGTACCGCAGAGGACCCGGCCGCCGGCGGAGCGCAACGTGCCGTCGGCGTCCCGGCGGGTCCCGGCGTGGATGATCCCGGCGCGGTCCGCGCCGGTGATCACATCACCGGTACGCGGGCCCGCCGGATAGCCGTCAGCCGCCACCACGACCGTGACCGCCGCACCGTCGCGCCAGCGCAGCGGCGGGTGCGCGCCGAGCGTGCCGGTGGCGGCGGCGTGCAGCAGCCCACCCAGCGGCGTCTCCAACAGGGCGAGCACGACCTGCGTCTCCGGGTCGCCGAAGCGCGCGTTGAACTCGATCACCCGCGGGCCGGACGGCGTGATGGCCAGGCCCACGTAGAGCAGGCCGGCGAACGGCGTGCCCCGGCGGCGCAGCTCCGCCAGCGTCGGGTGCACCACGTCGCGCATCACGTCGTCGACCAGGCCGGGCGGGGCCCACGGCAGCGGCGCGTACGCGCCCATCCCGCCGGTGTTCGGCCCGGTGTCGCCGTCGCCGACGCGCTTGAAGTCCTGCGCGGGCAGCAGCGGCACCGCCGCCTCGCCGTCGGTGACCACGAACAGGGAGACCTCGGGACCGGACAGGTACTCCTCGATCACCACCCGGCCGCACTCCGCGGCGTGCCGCTCGGCAGCCGCCCGGTCGTCGGTGACCACCACGCCCTTGCCGGCGGCGAGCCCGTCGTCCTTCACCACGTACGGCGCGCCGAACTCGTCGAGCGCGCGCGCCACCGCCGACGCGTCCTCGCAGGTGTACGCGCGGGCGGTCGGCACACCGGCAGCGGTCATCACGTCCTTGGCGAACGTCTTCGAGCCCTCCAGCCGGGCCGCCTCCGCGCTCGGGCCGAACACGGCGATGCCCTTGGCGCGTACCGCGTCGGCGACGCCCGCCACCAGCGGCGCCTCCGGCCCGATGACCACCAGGTCGGCCGCGACCTCGACGGCGAGGGCCGCCACCGCCGCCGGGTCGGTGGGTGTCACCTCCCGCAACTGCGCCACCGCAGCGATCCCCGGATTCCCCGGAGCCGCGAACAGCGCCTCGACGGCCGGATCCCCGGCGAGTCCGAGCGCGAGAGCGTGCTCCCGCCCACCACCACCCACAAGAAGTACGCGCACGACCGGCATCCTACTGACCGCCCCACCCCACCCCGTCGATCATGAAGTTGACGGCAGGATGTGAGATCGACATCGCCGTCAACTTCATGGTCAACGCCGGGTCCTCGCGGCCAGTGCCTGGCGGATCACCTGGGGGATGTAGTCGGGACGGAGGGTGTCGGGCCAGGTGAACCTGAGGACGGTCCAGCCGGCGTTGGTCAGACGGTTCTGCCGCTGCCTGTCGTCGAAGAGCGCATCGGGCGTGGAGTGCGGACCACTTCCGTCCGCCTCGGCGATCACCCGGGCGGTCCGCCAGCCCATGTCGCCGATGCCGAGCAGGTAGCCGTCGGCGTCCCGCACCTCGACCTGGAGTGCGTCCGGCGGGACGCCGCCGTCGACGCACCGGAGACGGGTACGCGTCTCCAGCGGCGACTGGGCGCCGCCGTTCGCCTCGGCCAGGTAACGACGTGCGTTCACCACGCCCCGGCGGCCCGCGATCAGGGCGGGGATGGCCGCGAACTCGTCCTCACTGATCCGTCCCTGGTTGAGCGCCGAGTCGAGCAGGGCCACCGCGACGTAGCGACGTACCCGGAGGACGAGTTCCGCGAGCGTGTGCGTGGGAGCCGTCACCGGAATGCCGTCGACAGTCGTCAGCGCCTGCTCGGGATGCTCGAACTGGTGCAACGCCACGGCGGGATCCCTGACACGGGCCGGCCGCGCCGCGTGCCCCGGCACCGCGACGTGAATCGTGCCCGTCCTCGGCAGCCCCGCGATCCCGTGCAGCTCGGCTGCCGTGCCGAGAACGGCGTGCGCCTCCGGACCCAGCGACAGGACCGCCGCCCGGATCTGACGGCGTCGCTCCGCGCCGTCGGGTCCGGGGCGGTCGACGGCGTACGTCGCGCGAGCCAGCCGCCGCCACCGACGCGAGGTGAGAAGATTGTCGATCTCGTGCCGGCTGAAGCCGGCCCGGAGCGCCTGTGCACGGGTGACGACGCCACCCTGGTCACTCGCGATCTGCCGGATCACCCAAGCCCGTTCCACCCACCGAGCGTCCCCGCGCACGCCACCCACGCGAGACCCCTGTGGATAACCCACCCAACCCTGTGGACAACCCCGACCGGCCTTCGCCGTCGCCCCGTTGATCATGAAGTTAGCGGCAATGTGGATCTACAAAACGGCCGTCAACTTCATGATCAACCGGGTGGGTCCGGGCGGGGACCGGGGGCCCCGGGGGGTGGGGACGGGGTGGGGGTTAGGGGAGGAGGGGGTGGCGGAGGACGTTTTCCTCTCGGCCTGGGCCTACGCCTACCACGCTCACCCGGGTGCCGGTCAGCTCCTCGATGCGGGCGATGTAGCGCCGCGCGTTCTCCGGGAGCTCGTCCTCGGTGCGAGCCTTGGTGATGTCCTCCCACCAGCCGTCGAGCTCTTCGTAGATCGGCGTGGCGTGGTGGAAGTCGGTCTGCGTCATCGGCATGTCGTCGAAACGCTCACCGTTGATCTCGTACCCGACGCAGATCGGCACCTTCGCGAGGCCGGTCAGCACGTCCAGCTTCGTGACCACCAGGTCGGTGACGCCGTTGAGGCGGCACGCGTACCGGGCCACCACGGCGTCGAACCAGCCGCAGCGGCGCTCCCGGCCGGTGGTGGTGCCGTACTCGTGGCCGACCTTGCGCAGGTGCTGCCCGTTGTCGTCGAACAGCTCGGTCGGGAACGGACCGGAACCCACCCGCGTCGTGTACGCCTTGCTCACCGCGATGACCTTGGTGATCGCGGTCGGCGGGATGCCCGCGCCCACGCACGCCCCGCCGGCCGTCGGGTTCGACGAGGTGACGAAGGGGTAGGTGCCGTGGTCCATGTCGAGCATGGTGGCCTGGGCGCCCTCCAGCAGCACGGTCTCGCCGCGGTCGAGCGCGTCCCAGAGCATCACCCGGGTCTCGGCGATGTACGGGCGCAGCCGCTCGGCGTACTGGAGGTACTCCTCGACGGTCTCCTCGACGTCGATCGCCTTGCGGTTGTAGATCTTGAACAGCAGCTGGTTCTTCTCGCGGAGCGCCAGTTCCAGCTTCTTGCGCAGGATGCCCGGGTCGAGCAGGTCCTGCAGGCGGATGCCCATCCGGGCGACCTTGTCGCCGTACGCAGGGCCGATGCCCCGGCCGGTGGTGCCGATGCGGGAGCTGCCGAGGTAGCGCTCCACCACCCGGTCCAGCGCCCGGTGGTGCGGCATGATCAGGTGTGCGTCACCGGAGATGCGCAGGCGGGACACGTCCACGCCGCGCTCGGCGAGGCCGTCGATCTCCTGCAGCAGCACCTTCGGGTCGACCACCACGCCGTTGCCGATCACGATCATCGCGCTCGGTGACAGCGCACCCGACGGCATGAGGTGCAGCGCGTACTTCTGGCCGTCCGGCGTGATCACCGTGTGGCCTGCGTTGTTGCCGCCGGAGTAGCGCACGACGTAGTCGACCCGCTCACCCAGCAGGTCGGTAACCTTGCCCTTGCCCTCGTCGCCCCACTGGGCGCCGAGCAGCACGATCGCTGGCATCTTCTCGCCTCCAGAAGGCTCGGGTGCCAGGCGGCGACCGGTCAGCGAGCCCGGGGTGTCAGGCTAACAAGTAGTGACGGTGGGACCAGCAGGGGTTGGTCGAGAAGCAGGAGGCTCCTTCGTGTACGACGTGGTGCTGCTCACCCTCGGCTCGGACCGGGACGCTCCCGGTGGTGGCTGCGGCAGCGGCGGCGCCTGCTGCGGCGGCGCGGACGACACCGCTGCCGAGAGCGGCGAGGAGCGCTGCGAGACGCCGCGCGTACCGGTGCTGGCCTGCGCGGACGAGCTGACCGCCCGCGGCGCCCGGGTGACCACGGTGACCGCGCGATCGGACCGGGAGATCGACGAGGTGCTGGCCCGGCTCGACGGCCCGCCGCGCGCCGACGGCCTCACCTGGCCCGACTCCGACGGCAAGACCCGGCTGGTCGTCGCCACGGCGAGTGACGGCCAGTTGCGCGCCGTCCTGCGCCGGCTGGTCCGCCGGTACGCTCCGCCGCCGAGCCGCCGCCCCGCGGACCTCGCAGACAACCGTACGGTGCCCGACCTGCCCCCGGTGGGCGTACTCCCGCTCGATCCGGCCCGGTCCGGGACGGCGCGGGACCTGGCCGCGCAGCTCGGGTTGCCCCGGGATCCGGCGGGTGTGGCCGCCGCGGTGCTGGACGGCACCGCCCGGCGGCTGGACCTGCTGCGCAACGACGGCGGCTCGGTGACGCTGGACGGCGCGCTGCTCGGCGCCGCCGACGACGCCGGTCGCCCGCTGCACTGGCGGGCCCGGGTCGAGGTCGACGGCACTGTGCTCAGCGACGGTACCGAGCCGATCACGGCGTGCGCGATCGGCAACGCGGGCGGGTACGCGCGCCTGGGTGAGGTGGACCTGCTGGGCGGTCCGGATCCGGCCGACGGCCGGGTGACGGTGGGCGTCGCCGTACCGGTGGTGAGCCGGTCGGCGTTGGGCCGGAAGAAGGTCCGGCTGGAGGTGCGCCGGGCGCGGGGCCGTGCGGTGGCGGTGGTGCCCCGCGACGAGAAGGTGCCCTTCCTCGACGACGGCGTCGAGGGCGAGCTGAGCCGCAAGCGCTCCTGGTGGACCGAGCCGGGCGCCTGGGCGGTCTGGACGGGCTGACCTCGGTCGATTCCCTCCCGGCTCGCGGCGCTGGCCGGACCGCCTATCCTCGGCGGAAGGAATGGGGAGGAACCGTGGTGCACGAGAACGACGACCGGGCCCACGTACCGGGCCGGCCGCAGGTGCCGCAGCGGGACGTCGAGCCGCTCTGGCCGCCGGAGGAGACCGACGCGGCGGCGGCCACGATCCCGCCGTGGGCGTCGGTGCCCTGGCCGCTCCCGTCGGCCGACGCTCCGACACCGCCGGCGGCGGACGTCCCGGCACCACCGGCGGCGGACGTTCCGACGCCGCCGGCGCCCGCGGTCGACCTGGACCTGCCGTTCACGCTCGACCAGGCGACGTCCGGCCCGTCACCGGCCCAGCCGGCACCGGCGACCACGACCGCCCCGGACACGACCGCCACCCGGGAGACCTCCGACGCGGACGACGAGGGCGCCGGGAACGGACGGGCCACCTCGCCGTGGGCACAGCCGCCGCAGCGGGCCGGGTCGGACTCCACCACCACGCCGGTCCCCGCCGACGCCACGGCCGCGGAGCCCGAGGCAGCGGAGGCCGACGGCACCGCGTCCGGCCGCGCCACCGTGGTGCCGCCGTCGCCGTCCGACGCTCGCTCCGAAGACGGCACGGTTTCCGGCCGCGCCACTGTCACCGCGGTACCGCCCGCACCGTCCGACGCCCTCCCCGCCGACGGCACCGTCGCGGGCCGGGCCACTGTCGCCGGTACGCCGGCCCCGCCGTCGCCGGACACCGGCTCCGGAGCGACAGGGCCCGGCGGTCCCGCGCCGGAGCCGCCGCGCCTCGGGCCGTTCCCGCCGTCGCCGGGCGTGCCGGCGCAGCCGTCCCCCTACGGCAACGGCTACCCGCCGCCCGGCTACCAGCCACAACCCGGCCAGCCCGGGTATCAGCCGCAACCCGGCCAGCCCGGCTGGTACCCGCCGACCGGCTGGACGCCCCAGACCGGCGTGCCACAGCCGGGCGGTCCGATGCCCCCGCAGGCGCCCGTGTCCGGCCCGGTGGCACCCCCGCCGGCGCATCAGCCCCCGGCCCACCCGGAGCAGGGCTGGACGGCGCAGCAGGCGGTGCCCCCGACCGCCGAGGACTTCGCCCGCCGCCGCCAGGCCCGGCCGGTCGACCCGGTGGCCACCATGGGCGTACGCGCGGTGGTCAACAAGATCGGGCTGGTCCGGCTCGCGCCCGGGCGGCACGAGCAGGAGATGAAGCGCGACATCGAGATGGTCCGCCGCAACTTCGGCGGGCTGCGCCAGGTGACAGTGGTCAACCCGAAGGGCGGCGCCGGCAAGACGGTGGCGATCCTGCTGCTCGCCATGACGTTCGGCCAGAAACGCGGCGGCTACGTGCTGGCCTGGGACAACAACGAGACCCAGGGCACCCTCGGCATGCGGGCGCAGCAGGACTTCCACGCCCGTACGGTGCGGGACATGCTGCGGGACCTGGCCCAGTTCCAGGGGCCGCACGGCCGGGTCGGCGACCTGTCGCAGTACGTCCGCTCGCAGGGCGAGGGCATGTTCGACGTACTCGCCTCGGACGAGTCCGCGACCGGCGGCGAGATGCTCACCGCCGCCGCGTTCGCGGAGATCCGTGAGGTGGTCAGCCGCTTCTACAAGCTGATCTTCGTGGACACCGGGAACAACGTCCGGGCGCAGAACTGGCAGGCCGCCATGGACGCCACCGACCAGCTCGTGGTGACCATGTCGGCCCGTAACGACTCGGCCGAGACCGCCGCCCGGATGCTCGACCACCTGGAGCAGAGCGGCCGGCAGCGGCTGGTGCGGCAGGCGGTGACGGTGGTCTCGATGCCGCCGTCACGCAAGGAGATCGACCTGCCCGCGATCCAGGCCCACTTCGCGGCGCGGACCCGGGCGGTGCTGCTGGCGCCGTACGAGCGGCTCATCGACACCGGCGAGCCGCTGCGGTACGGGCAGCTCTCCTCCGCCACCCGGGACGCCTGGCTGAAGATCGCCGCGTCGGTGGCGGAAGGGCTGTAGGACGGGCGCGACGGCCGGCCCCCGGATCGGGACCGGCCGTCGCGGCAGTGGTCAGTCGCCGGAGAGCGCGTCTCCGGCGGCCGGGTCGCAGTCGCGGAGGAACTGGGCGCACCGGGCCGCCTCGTCCGCCTCGCCGATCTCCCCCGCGGCGCGGGACAGCACGTAGAGGCAGCGGAGGAAGCCCCGGTTGGGCTTGTGCGACCAGGGCACCGGGCCGTGACCCTTCCAGCCGCTGCGGCGCAGCTGGTCCAGGCCCCGGTGGTAGCCGGTGCGGGCGTACGCGTACGCCGCCACGACCTGACCCGCGGCGAGCGAGCGGCCGGCCAGCGCGGCCCACGCCGCGCTGTGGGTCGGGAATCGGGCCGCGACCTCGGCGTACGCCTCGTCGGTGCCCTGCTCGGCCGCCGCCGCCAGCGCGGCGTCGGCCTCCTCGTGGGCCGGGAGCAGGGTGGCCGGTGGCTCAGGCAACAGGTTCTGCATCGCCCCATTCAACCCGCTTCGCCCACGGGTACGCGAGGGGCCTCGCCCGTACGGTTGGCTGAACGGCTGAGGGTTTCGTCACGCCTGCGGCGGGAGCACACGTACCCGCGGCCCATGCCGCCGCCGTGGTTCTTGCACTACAAATACAGATCCGGAGCCTCCCCAGGACCCGGTTACGCAGGAGCCCGGCGGCGTGCCCGCCGGGCTCCTGTCGTTCCCGCCCCCGGTTTCGGCACTTGCCGCGCGGGGGCAGGATGGCCTGGTGCCGACCCCACCACCCGCGGACGTCATCGAGCCGCACGCGCCCCACGTCAACGAGATCGAGACCCGCACCGCGTTCGAGCAGCGGCTGGCCGGGGGAACCCTGGCCGGTCTGACCGTGCAGGGCCTGCGCCTCGACCTCGACCCCGTACCCGACCTGCGCGGGATCGACGTCACCGGCACGCTCTTCGTGGGCTGCCGGTTCGCCGGCCGCGAGGTGGGCGCGGACCTGGTCCGCCGGGGCGCCAACGTGGTCCCGCCGTTCTCCGGGCTGCCCTACCCGACCCAGCCGTCGCACCTCTACACCGCCGACGAGCTGGCCGCCGGGTTCGCCGAGGGCGGGTTCGCCGAGATGTACGACACCCGGGTGTACGCGCACTTCCGGGCGCACGGCGGCGCGCTGCCGGACGTACGCGAGGCGCTCGGGCAGCGACTGCACGACCACGGCGTGGACAACGCGCTGGCCGACGCCACCCGGTCGTGGCTGGCCGCGCACGGGCCGCAGTCGGTCGTCGGGGTGATGGGCGGGCACGCGGTGCCGCGCGGCAGCGTCGCGTACCGGATGGCCGCCGTGCTGGGCTGGGAGCTGGCGCGGGCCGACCGCCTGGTGGTCACCGGCGGCGGTCCGGGCGTGATGGAGGCGGCGAACCTCGGCGCGTTCCTCGCGGCCTGGCCGGCCGAGGAGCTGTCCGCCGCGATCGACGTGCTCGCCGTCGCGCCGGACTTCACCGACCACGACCGGTACACGGCGGCGGCGCTGGCGGTGCGCAAGCGGTACGCGGACGGTCCGTCGCTGCCCTCGCCCCGCCCGTCGGCACCCGGCGCCGAGTGGGCCCGTTCCGGCGGGCTGGCCATCCCCACCTGGCTGTACGGCCACGAGCCGGCGAACCTGTTCGCGGGCCGGATCGCGAAGTACTTCTCCAACGCCATCCGGGAGGACACGATCCTGCGGCTGGCCCGGGGCGGGATCGTGTTCGCGCCCGGCAAGGCCGGCACCGTGCAGGAGGTGTTCCAGGCGGCCACCAAGACGTTCTACGGCACCGACGGGGCGAGCGGGGCGTACGTGTTCCTGGACCGCACGTACTGGACCACCGAGCTGCCGGTGGAGTCGTTGCTGCGGCCGCTGTTCGCCGCGTCGCCGTTCGGCGACCTGTCGCACACGATCCACCTGACCGACGACGTGCACGACGCCATCCGCCTGCTGGTGCAGTGAAAGGAAGGGCCCCCTCTTAACGCCTCCGGTAGAGGAAGGGCCCCTTGTCAACCATAGTGGTTGACAAGGGGCCCTTCCTTACCCGCGAGGGGTCACTTCATGGTGGTGCCGGTGGAGCGCAGGTGCTCGCAGGCCTCGACCACGCGGGCGGCCATGCCGGCCTCGGCGGCCTTGCCCCAGACGCGCGGGTCGTACATCTTCTTGTTGCCGACCTCGCCGTCGACCTTCAGCACGCCGTCGTAGTTGCGGAACATGTGGTCCGCGACCGGGCGGGTGAAGGTGTACTGGGTGTCGGTGTCGATGTTCATCTTCACCACGCCGTAGTCCAGGGCCTCCCGGATCTCCGACAGTAGCGAGCCGGAGCCGCCGTGGAAGACCAGGCTCAGCGGCTTGTCCTTGCCGTACTTGGCGCCGACCGCCACCTGGATGTCGTGCAGCACCGAGGGGCGCAGCTTGACGTTGCCCGGCTTGTAGACGCCGTGCACGTTGCCGAAGGTCAGCGCCGCCATGTAGCGGCCCTTCTCGCCCAGGCCGAGCGCGTCGACCATGGCCAGGCCGTCCTCGACGGTGGTGTAGAGCTTGTCGTTGATGGCGTTCTCGACGCCGTCCTCCTCGCCGCCGACGACGCCGACCTCGATCTCGAGGACGATCTTGCCCTTGGCGGCCTCGGCGAGCAGCTGCTCGGCGATCTCCAGGTTCTCCGCCACCGGCACGGCCGAGCCGTCCCACATGTGCGACTGGAACAGCGGCTCCTGGCCGGCCTTGACGCGCTCCTGCGAGATGGCCATCAGCGGCCGGACGAACTTGTCCAGCTTGTCCTTCGGGCAGTGGTCGGTGTGCAGCGCGATGTTCACCGGGTACTTCTTGGCGACCTCGTGCGCGTACGCGGCGAACGCCACGGCGCCGGTCACCATGTCCTTCACGGACGGGCCGGACAGGTACTCCGCGCCGCCGGTGGAGACCTGGATGATGCCGTCGCTCTCCGCATCGGCGAAGCCCTTGAGCGCCGCGTTCAGCGTCTGCGAGGAGGTCACGTTGATCGCGGGGTACGCGTACCGGCCGGCCTTGGCCCGGTCCAGCATCTCCGCGTAAGCCTCAGGGGAAGCGATGGGCATGTCGAACGCTCCTTACTTACCGCTCTCGGCCGTGCAGGCCGCTGTCTTCCATGGGTGCGCCGGACCGCGCTGTCCACCGCGGGCAGTATCCCGCAGGAGCGCGAGCGGGGCGCAACCGGCCCGGACGCCGCTCACCGATTCTCCAGCCGGTCCGGTACGACGACGCTGATCAGCCAGCTCACCACCGCGACCACGATGGCGCCCCAGAAGGCGGCCCAGAAGCCGTCCACGTGGAACGGGAGCTTCAGCACGCCGGCGATCCAGTCGGTCAGCATGAACAGCAGCGCGTTCACCACGAGCGCGAACAGACCGAGCGTGAGCAGGTAGAACACGCAGCCGAACACCTTGATGAGCGGCTTGAGCACCGCGTTGACCACGCCGAAGACCAGTGCCACCACGATCAGGGTGAGCACGTTGTTGCCGGTGTTGCGGCCGCTCACCTCCACCCCGGGCACGATCAGCGTCGCGATCCACAACGCGACCGCGGTGATCGCCAGTCGGATCAGGAAGCCCATGGCAACCATCCTGGCACCGGCCGCGCTCCCGGAGCGGGACAATCGCCGACTCCGCGTTCCGCCCGCCACCCAGCGGCGGCCCGGAGCAGCCCGTACGGTGGTGGGGACGATGCCCGCACGGAGATCAGGGAGGGACGATGGGTCAGCCCGACGAGGACTTCGCGCCCAGTGACCACCTCGCCCCGGAGGAGCGGGATCTGGAGGCCGAACCGGCCGACGCGGTGGAGCAGGCCACCACGGTGACCGACGACACCGACGGCGAGCCGCACCGCGGCATGGAGGTCGACGACTGGGACGCCATGGAGCAGGCCCGCGTCGTCACCGCTGACGAGGACGACTACCGCTGACGCGGCGCCGGGTCACCGCAGGGCGGTGGCCCGGGCCGGGTGGGCGGCGGCCCACTCCGCCAGTCGGTCGGCTCGCAGCGCGTCCAGGAACCCGGGGCTGAGTGCCGGGTCCGGCTCGAATCCGTGCCCCTTCTCCTCTGCGATGCGCACCGGAAGACTCAGCGCGACCGGCTCGGCGCCACCGGCCCGGCTGGTCGCGCCCACCAGCGCCGGCAGCGACAGGTCGCCGGTGTCGACCGTGACGGCCGATCCGACCCGCAGGAGCAGCCGGCCGAGTTGTGCCGGGTCCGTCGCCGTGCCCTGCTCCCGAAGCTGGTGGAGCAGGCCGGCGGCGTAGCGCGCCGCGTTGCGGTCGCGGTCCAGTCCGCCGTCGCGCAGGCCGTACCGCTGCCGCAGCAGGTCCACCGCCGCCGCGCCGCCCAGCCGCTGGCACCCGGCCGGGAACCGTCGCTCGGTGTGCACCGAGCGCACCGGCTCCGGCAGGCAGACCGGTACGCCGCCGACCGCGTCGGTCAGCTCCCGTGCCCCCGGGTACGTGAGCACGGCGCCGGCGTCGACGCGTACCCCGGTCAGCCGGGCGACCGCCTGGCGGGTCGTCCGGTAGCCGGCGGCCAGGTCGGTGCCCGCCCCGGGGGCGCGGGAGAAGGTCGCGTTGAGTTGCTCCGACCCTCCGCGCGCCGGTATCGGCACCAGCAGGTCGCGCGGGAGCGACACGAGGTAGAGCCGGCTCCGGTCGGCCGGCACGTGCACCAGCAGGATCGAGTCGGCACGGCGGCTGCCGGCGTCCTGGTCGACGCCGAGCAGCAGCACGTTCAGCGCGCCGCCGGGTTCCGGCTCCGGCGTGGCGTGCAGGGGCGCCGCTGTCGGTGCCGGCGGCCGGGGCGCCATCGCGGTGAAACCGACCAGCGCGACGGCGGCGACCGCCAGCGCGGTGCCGGCCAGGCGTACGCGCCGACGGCGCCGACGGCGCATGACGACCGCCCGGTCGACGGCGGCCCGGACCGGGCCGACGGGCGGGGTGGACTCCTCGAGGCGGGCGAACGCGGCCCGCAGTTCGTCCTCGATCATCAGCAGACCTCCACGAGTTCGGCTCGGAGGGTGGCCAGCGCGCGCGAGATGCTGGACCGGACGGTGCCCACAGCGCAGCCGAGGATTTCGGCGATCTCCCCGTCCGGCAGGTCCTCGTAGTAGCGCAGCACCAGGGCGGCGCGCTGCCGCCGGGGCAATCGGGACAGCCAGGACCGGATCTGGTCCCGGTCGACGGTGGACTGGGCGTGGTCGGCAGCGGCGGGCACCGAGTCGTCGACCTCGCCGCGCAGCAGCACCCGTCGCGCCCACGAGCCGCGCCGCCAGTCGATGAACTGGTTGGTGAGCATGCGGCGCACGTACCGCTCCGGGACGTCGCTGCGAGCCACCCTCCGCCAGTGGAGCTGGACCCGGACCATGGTCTCCTGCACCAGGTCCTGGGCCTGGTGTGGGTCGCCCGTCAGCATGACCGCGTACCGCAGCAGGGCGCCCAGCCGCGCGTCGGCGAACTCCTCGTACGTCACTGCACCTCCCGGTGTCCGATTGATGGACGGTCCCGGGCAGCTGGAACATTGCGGTGGCGCCGATCATCCGTTCGGTCAATATTCATGATGTGGGACAACGCGATCCTTTAAGGAATCTTTAAGCTCCGTGGGCTCCACCTGAACACCCCCACGGGAGGACCCCCACATGCTCAGCAACTCCAGCCGGCGTTGGCTCGCCGGGTTGGGCGTCGCAGGCGCGTTCGTCGCCGCCTCCGCCACCCCCGGCTACGCCGCGGACTCCGAGGTCAAGCTCGGTGTCTTCTTCGGCGACACCACGATCGCCACCGATTCGGACGGCAAGATCGAGTCCAGCACCGTCCACAGCTCGGCCCCGGTCGTGCTGCACGACGTCACCGTCCGCTACGAGCTCACCGGCCTCGCCGGCAAGGTGACTGTCGGCAAGGATGAGGACACCTCCGCCGACTGCACCTCGCCGTCGGCGAACGTGCTCGTGTGCACGTTGCCCTGGGAGGTGGAGGTCGACGAGTGGGGCCACGGCGGGCTCTTCCCGGTGCAGATCAAGGCCACCGACAAGGCCGCGGACGGCGACGCCGGCACGATCAAGGTGACGCTGTCGGCGAACGGCTTCGACGGCGTCTCGCACGAGGCCAAGGTGCGCGTCGGTGAGGGCGTCGACCTGGCGGCCGGCCCGGAAACCACGGTGTCTGCCGCCCCCGGCAAGAGCTTCACCGCGCCGCTGAAGGTGACGAACGTCGGCGAGACCACCGCCAAGGGCGCCGCCGTCATCTTCTACAACGACTACGGCCTGAACTCCACCAAGCACTACAGCAACTGCACGTACGTCGGCGACGAGCTGCGCACCTGCCGGTTCGACGAGGAGCTTCCCGCCGGCGGCACGTTCGGCGCGACGCTGCCGTACGCGCTCGGCGCGGACACCATGGCGCCGGGCTCCCGGTACGGCGAGATCATCTGGATGACGCCGAACGAGTTCGAGGACTTCGAGGGCTACCTCGGCAACTACGACGTGACCATCGGCGAGCCGGGCACCGACGGCAAGCTGACGCTGGCCGAGGCCGCCGGCAAGGCCGCGGCGCGGGGCTTCCAGGCCGACCCCCGGCCGGAGAACAACGGCACGTACCTCGAGGTGAAGGTCACCGGCAACAACAGCACCGACCTGGAGGCGCTCGGCGCCGCCGTGACCGGCAAGGCCGGCGCGACGGTCAAGGCGGCCATCGGTCTGCGCAACAACGGCCCGGCCACCCTGGACTACAGCCGCTCCGGCAGCTCGGTCACGTACCTGACCTTCGACGTGCCGAAGGGCACCACCACGACGGCGGTTCCGGAGAACTGCGCGCCGGTCAAGGGTGACGAGTGGGGTGAGCCCGGCCAGCCGGGTGGGCGTCACTACCGCTGCTACTTCGGCTCGCAGCTGAAGGTCGGCGAGACCGTCACGCTCGACTTCGGCCTGAAGATCGACAAGGTGATCGCCAACGACACCGGCCTCGTGAAGATCAACGTGCCGTGCGAGTGCGACGGTGGCTTCTACCGCGACGTGAAGCCGGCCAACGACACCGCCAAGGTAGTCGTCAACGCGGCGGCGGGTGGCGGCGACGGTGGACAGGGCGGCGGTGACGGCGGCACGCTGCCGATCACCGGTTCCTCCACCGGCCTGATCGCCGGCATCGGCGCGCTGCTGCTCGGTGCCGGCGCGGTCGGCTACGTGCTGACCCGCCGCCGCCGGACCCGCTTCGTAGCCTGACCCGAAGCACCCCAGGTGCCCCGCCGACCCAAGGTCGGCGGGGCACCGCCACATAGAAAGCAAAGACACCCAGCAGCACGCCCGTCGACGAAGCCGGACCACGTCAGGTTTCCGGGGAGCCCGGCCCGCGCAGGGATCAAGCCTGACCGCCCGGAGCGGGTCGGGCTCCCCGGAAACCCCCACGACACGGACCAACAAACCAAGAGATCATCGACAAGTGCTGCTGACCCTCACCACGACCCACCGCCCCGCGACCGACCTCGGCCACCTCCTGGTGAAGCACCCGGACCGCGTACAGACCTTCGATCTGCCCGCCGGTGCCGCGCATGTGTTCTACCCGGAGGCGGACAAGGCGCGCTGCACGGCGGCGCTGCTGGTCGAGATCGATCCGCTCAAGCTGGGCGGCGGCCACCGGAACCGGGCACCGGAGGGCTTCGCGCTCGGGCAGTACGTCAACGACCGTCCGTACGCCGCCTCCAGCCTGCTCTCGTCAGCGCTGTCGAAGGTGTTCCGCTCCGCCCTGCGCGGCGAGTCGCGCGACCGTCCCGAGCTGGCGGCGAGCGCGATCCCGCTGGCCGTACGGGTGCCGGTGCTGCGCTGCCGGGGCGGCGCCGAGCTGGCGGTACGGATCTTCACCCCGCTGGGCTGGACCGTGACTGCGACCCCGATCCCGCTCGACGAGACGTACCCGGAATGGGGCGACAGCCGGTACGTCGACCTGACGCTGACCGGCACGCTGCGGCTCGCGGACGCGCTCAACCACCTGTACGTGCTGCTGCCGGTGCTCGACGACGCCAAGCACTACTGGGTGGCGCCGGACGAGGTGGACAAGCTGCTGCGCGCCGGTGCCGGCTGGCTGGCCGGGCACCCGGAGCGGGGCCTGATCACGCGCCGCTACCTGGCGCACCGCCGCGCGCTCGCGGGCGAGGCGATGGCGCGCCTGACCGAGCTGCGACTTGCCGACGAGCCCTCCGCCGACGACAGCATCGAGCCGTCGACCGGAGAGCCGGCCGAGTCGCCGGGCGGCGGGGCCGGGACGGCGGAGGACGTCCGCCGCGCCTCCCTCGCGGTACGGCGTCGGGAGGCGGTGCTCGCCGCGCTGCGGGACAGCGGCGCGAGCCGGGTGCTGGACCTGGGTTGCGGTGGCGGCGCGCTGCTCACCGCGCTCGTCGCCGACCGGCGGTTCACCGAGGTGGTGGGCGTCGACGTGTCCGACCGGTCGCTGGCCGTGGCGGCCCGGCGGCTGCGGCTGGACCGGCTGCCGGAGCGGCAGCGGGACCGGATCCGGCTGTGGCAGTCCGCGCTGACCTACCGGGACGACCGGCTCCGGGGGTACGACGCGGCGGTGCTGATGGAGGTCGTCGAGCACCTCGACCCGCCGCGCCTGCCGGCGCTGGAGGACGCGGTGTTCGGTCACGCGCGGCCGGGCACGGTGGTGGTGACCACCCCGAACGTCGAGTACAACGTGCGCTACGAGGGGCTCGAGCCGGGCCGGTTCCGGCACGCGGACCACCGGTTCGAGTGGACCCGGGCCGAGTTCGCCGCCTGGGTGGACCGGGTGGCGGCGGCCCACGGCTACACGGCGGTGCTCGGCGGCGTCGGCGACGACGACCCGGAGGTGGGCACGCCGACCCAGATCGCGGTGCTCACCCGCGACGAGCGCGCCGGCCAGCGCGGCCGGGCCGACAACAACGACAGCAACGACAGCACCGACCGGAAGGAGGCGACGAACCGATGACCGTCCTGGACATCCCCGAGCTGGCACTGGTGGCGCTCGTCGGCGTCTCCGGCTCCGGCAAGTCCACGTTCGCCCGGCGGCACTTCGCGCCCAGCCAGGTGCTCTCCTCGGACACGTTCCGCGGCCTGGTGGCCGACGACGAGAACGACCAGTCCGCGTCGGCCGACGCGTTCGACGCGCTGCACCACGTCGCCGCCATCCGGCTGCGCCGGGGACTGCTCACCGTGGTCGACGCGACGAACCTCCAGCCGCACGCCCGCGCCGGGCTGATCCGGGTGGCCCGGGAGCACGACGTGCTGCCGGTGGCGATCGTGCTGGACGTGCCGGAGGCGGTGGCCTGGGAGCGTACGGAGGCGCGCGCCGACCGCACGCACGGTCGCCAGGTGCTCAACCGGATGCGCCGCGACCTGCGGCAGTCGTACGGGCGACTGGCCCGGGAGGGCTTCCGCAAGGTGCACGTGCTGCGCGGCGTGGAGGAGATCGACGCCGCGGAGATCCGCTACGAGAAGCTGTTCAACGACCGGCGTGACCTGACCGGCCCGTTCGACGTGATCGGGGACGTGCACGGCTGCCGTGCCGAACTGGAGGCGCTGCTGTCCCGGCTCGGCTACGTGCTGCGGCACGACGACGCGGGCCGCCCGGTGGACGCGGCGCACCCGTCGGGGCGTACCGCGGTGTTCGTCGGTGACCTGGTGGACCGCGGCCCGGACTCGCCCGGCGTGCTCCGCCTGGTGATGGGCATGGTGGCGGCCGGCCACGCGATCTGCGTGCCTGGTAACCACGAGCAGAAGCTGCTGCGCAAGCTGCGCGGCCGGGACGTCCGGCTGACCCACGGCCTGGCCGAGACGATGGAGCAGCTCGCCGCCGAGTCGCCGGAGTTCGTCGCCGGGGTGGAGACGTTCATCGACGGCCTGGTCAGCCACTTCGTGCTCGACGGCGGCCGGCTGGTGGTGGCGCACGCCGGGCTGAAGGAGGCGTACCACGGGCGGGCGTCCGGCCGGGTGCGGTCGTTCGCGCTCTACGGCGAGACCACCGGCGAGACCGACGAGTACGGCCTGCCGGTGCGCTACCCGTGGGCGCGGGACTACCGGGGCTCGGCGATGGTCGTGTACGGGCACACGCCGACGCCCGAGCCGGAGTGGGTGAACAACACCATCTGCCTGGACACCGGTTGCGTGTTCGGCGGGAAGCTCACCGCGCTGCGCTACCCGGAGAAGGAGCTGGTCGCGGTCCCGGCGGTGAAGGAGTGGTACGCCCCGGCGCGTCCGCTGGTCCCGGTCGCGCCCGCGCGTCCGGACACCGTGCTGGACCTGGCCGACGTGACCGGGCGACGGCACGTCACCCACGCGTACGGTTCGCTCACGGTGCCCGCCGAGAACGCCGCCGCCGCGCTGGAGGTGATGAGCCGGTTCGCGGTCGACCCGGGCCGGCTGGTGTGGCTGCCGCCGACCATGGCGCCCTGCTCCACGTCGACTGTCGAAGGGTTCCTGGAGCACCCGGCCCAAGCCTTCGCCGACTACCGGGCCGCCGGTGTCGACCGGGTGGTCTGCGAGGAGAAGCACATGGGCTCGCGGGCGGTGGTGCTCGTGGAACGCGAGCCGGGCCGGTTCGACGGCGGGGTGGTGCACACCCGTACCGGTAGGCCGTTCTTCGGCCCCCCGCTCGACGGCGAGCTGCTGGCCCGGGTGCGCGCGGCGGTCACCGCCGCCGGTCTCTGGGCCGAGCTGGGCACCGACTGGCTGCTGCTCGACACCGAGCTGCTGCCCTGGTCGGCGAAGGCGGGCGGGCTGATCCGCGAGCAGTACGCCGGGGTCGGCGCGGCCGGGCGGGCCGCGTTGCCGGCGGTGCTCGGGGCGCTGGACACGGCCGCCGGGCGCGGGCTGCCGGTGGCCGGGCTGCGCGACCGGATGGCCGGGCGGGCCGCCGAGGTCACCGCCTACTCGGCGGCCTACCGGGCGTACGTCCGGCCGACCGACGGGCTGCGCGGGGTGACGCTGGCGCCGTTCGCGGTGCTGGCGGGGGCCGGGGCGAGCTACGCCGACCGGGACCACGGCTGGCACCTGGCGCTGGCCGACCGGCTCTGCGCCGCCGACCCGGAGTTCTTCACCCCGACCCGGCGGCGGGAGGTGGACCTGGCCGACGAGGCGGCGGTGGCGGACGCGACGCAGTGGTGGCTGACGCTCACCGCGGCCGGCGGCGAGGGCATGGTGGTCAAGCCGTACGCGGGCCTGGCCGCCCGGACGCCGAAGGGCTCGCTGCTCCAGCCGGGAATCAAGTGCCGGGGCCGGGGAGTACCTGCGGATCATCTACGGTCCCGGGTACACCGAGGCGGCGCAGCTCGCCGCGTTGCGCCGCCGGTCGCTGGGCCGCAAGCGCGGGCTCGCCCTGCGCGAGCACGGTCTGGGCCTGGCCGCCCTGGACGCACTGGCCGAGGACGCCCCGCTCTGGCGCCGCCACGAGCTGGTGTTCGCGATCCTCGCCTGCGAGTCCGAGCCGGTCGATCCCCGCCTCTGACGACCATGCCCGGTCCGGCCGAAATGCCGGACCGGGCCGGGGTACCCTGTGTGGCCGTGGACACAGCAGAGAAGACCCGGATGTTCTCCGAGAGCGTGGCGTTGAACCCGCTCGACCCGAAGGACCTCATCCACACCTTCGGCATGATCGGCGTCTGGGTGATCCTCTTCGCCGAGACCGGGCTGCTGGTCGGCTTCTTCTTCCCGGGTGACTCGCTGCTGTTCCTGGCCGGGGTGGCCGCCTCCCCGGTGGCCGACGCCATCTTCGGCGACGGCACCCGCGTGTCCCTGGCCGGGCTGCTGATCGGCGGTCCGCTCTGCGCCATCGTCGGCGCCCAGCTCGGGCACTGGCTCGGCGCCCGGTTCGGCCGCCGCATGTTCGACAAGCCCAACTCCCGGCTGTTCAAGCGGGAGTACGTGGAGAAGGCGGAGTACTACTTCCAGAAGTTCGGCCCGGCGAAGGCCGTGGTGCTGGCCCGGTTCATCCCGATCGTGCGGACGTTCCTCAACCCGGTGGCCGGGGTGCTGGGCATGTCGTCCCGCCAGTTCTTCGTGTGGAACGTGGTGGGCGCGATCCTCTGGGTGGACGGCATCCTGCTGATCGGCTACCTGCTGGCCCGCCAGATCTACGACGCCATCGGCGACAAGATCGACAGGTACATCCTGCCGGTGGTCGCGCTGATCATCGTGATCTCGGTGCTGCCGATCTTCTTCGAGTTCCTGCGGGACCGGCGGGCACGCAAGCGCGGCGAGGCGGTCGCGGTGATCACCGCGGCGACCGTGGCGGGCACTGTGGAGGCGGCCCGTGAGGGCATCCACGAGCACGGTGACGGGCACGACGGTTCGCACCGCCGCTGAGCGGCCGTGTAAAGACAGCGAAGGCCGGCCCTCGGGCGAGGACCGGCCTTCGACGTCACTGCTCCAGCCGGGTCACACGGACGACGACAGCCGTCACCGTGCGCTGATGGCGCCACCCCTCGCACGCCACCGGTCACCCGGTCGGGACGACCCTCGTTCGGGTCGGCCCGAAGGTTTCAGCGAGCCTTCTTGGTGGCCCGCTTCCGCGGCGGGGTGAGCAGATCCGCGATCGTGGCGATCGCGGACGGCACCAGCCGGTAGTACGCCCAGACCCCGCGCTTCTCCCGCTCCAGCAAGCCGGCCTCGGTGAGGATTCGCAGGTGGTGGCTGACCGTCGGCTGCGAGAGGCCGAGCGGCGCGGTGAGGTCACACACGCACGCCTCCCCCTCGGGAGCCGACTGGATCAGGCTGAGCAGCCGCAGCCGTGCGGGGTCAGCGAGGGCCTTGAGGACCCCCGCAAGCCGCTCGGCGTCGGCGCGTTCGATCGGCTCGCCGGCAAGCGGCGAGATCTGAGGCATGGTCATTTCAGCCAACGCAGTTCCCACGTATTCCATCCTTCCACCAGCAGCATCGATCCGCCTGCATATCAGCAGATCCGAATCGGCAAACTTTTACGCCACAAGGCCGAGGTCAGCCAACGTATAGGCCGCCCGATAGGGCAATCCGGCGGCTCGCACCGTGTCGCCGGCACCTCGATCAACAATAACCGCCACACCCACCACCTCGGCCCCTGCCTCACGCAATGCCTCGACAGCCGTCAACACACTTCCACCGGTCGTGGAGGTGTCCTCGACCGCCAGCACCCGCCGCCCGGAGACGTCCGGCCCCTCGATCCGGCGCTGAAGACCGTGAGCCTTGCCCTCCTTGCGGACCACGAAGGCGTCGACAGCGCGGCCGGTGCCCGCCGAGGCGTGCAGCATGGCGGCGGCCACCGGATCGGCGCCCAGGGTCAGCCCACCGACCGCGTCGTACGCCCAGTCGGCGGTGAGGTCACGCATGACCCGACCGATCAACGGAGCCGCCTCGTGATGGAGCGTGACGCGACGCAGATCCACGTACCAGTCCGCCTCGCGGCCCGACGAGAGCACCACCCGGCCATGCACCACAGCGAGGTCAGTGATGAATTTGCGCAGGTCGTCGTGGTCGCCCATGGCCCAAGAGCGTACTTCGCAAGTCTGAGCGCCGTGCTTCGGGTCTGCCCTGGTCAACCCTGCGGGCGACGGACGGGTGGCGATGAGCGGCTACGCTGTGCGACCGTCCATCCCGGCCGGCCGTCGCACCGGCTCGCCGACGGTCGGCCACCGGTGCGCCGCGCTACCGGCCGACAGTCCCCCGGGTGTCCCGCCGGAAGCCACGCAGCAGGCGTTTCGGCGCGTGTCGCAGTCCGGCCGCCGCCACCTTGTACTTCCAGTCCGGGACACTCACGGACTTGCCTTTATGCAGGTCACGAAGCCCTTCGGCGACCACATCGTCGGCTCGCAGCCAGGCCCAGGCGGGCAGGCGGGACATGTCGATGCCCGCGCGTTCGTGATTTCCGGTTCGTGTGTAGCCGGGGCAGAGCGCCATCACGCGTACGCCGAGCGGCGCGACGGACTGGCCGATCGATTCACTGAAATTCGTCACCCACGCCTTGCTGGCGGAGTACGTGGATCCCGGCATGGGGACACCGAAGCCCGCGACGGAAGAGACATTTATCACTGCCCCGTGGCCTCGTTCGATCATCGGACCGAGGGCGGCATGGGTCAGACGCAGCACCGCGAGCACGTTGAGCCGGACGAGTCGCGCCTCGTCCGCCACCGACGAACGGACGAACGAGGTGTTCAGACTGATGCCGGCGTTGTTGACGAGCAGCTCGATCGGCGTACCGGCGGCCAGCCGGTGTTCGACAGCCGG
Organism: Micromonospora sp. WMMA1947; assembly: GCF_027497355.1. NCBI lineage: Bacteria > Bacillati > Actinomycetota > Actinomycetes > Micromonosporales > Micromonosporaceae > Micromonospora > Micromonospora sp. WMMA1947. The sequence continues at coordinate 1,821,855 of NZ_CP114909.1, forward strand.
ACAACCGTCCTCGGTGGACAGATCGGCGGCGATCGTCTCGGCGTCGCCGCCGTGCCGGCCGGTCAGCTCGGCCGCCAGCGCGTCGAGCCGAGCCGCGTCCCGGGCCACCAGGACGAGGTCCCAGCCGTCGGCGGCGAGCCGCCGGGCGAACGCCTCGCCGATGCCGAGGCTGGCGCCGGTGACCAGGGCGCGGCGCCGGGAGGGGTGGGTGTCACCGGTCATCGGCGGTCCTCGGGGGGTGGCGGGAACCCGCCCGGCTGAGCGGGCGGGGCGGACGGCTGGTGCAGACCGGGCGGCGGTCCCCAGGGCGTCGGCCCGGTGTTCGGCGCGCCGGACACCGTCGCGCCGTAGCCGGACAGCCGCAGCGGTGCGGTGCGGCGGCGCAGGAACGCCCCGGACGACGGCAACGTGAGCAGCGCAGCGACCACCAGGTAGCCGAGGATCTGCGTCACCGACACCGTCGCGTTCACCGGGATCCACCACGAGGGGTAGGCGTCACCGACCAGTCCCAGCAGCTCGGCGGTGATCCGGTCGTCCGCGCCGAGCCGCAGCGGGGCGGCCCGCTGGCCGACCAGCACCGCCAGCCCGCAGCATCCGCAGAGCAGGCCCGTACCGGCGACCACCCAGGTCGCCGTGCGGGCGGCGGGACGGCCGGCGAGCAGGCCGAACGCGAGCCCGGCCAGCAGGAGGGCGGCGAGCACACCGAGGACGGCGGCCAGCACCGTGGAACCGCGCAGCAGGCCGGCCACCTGGTCGATGTCGCCGCCGCTCGCGCCGGTCCGTTGCGCCGCCGCGTTCCGGAACCGGTCCACCGTGCCGCCGCCGACGGCCAGGTTGGCCACCGCGTACGCCACGGCGCCCACCGCCATCGCCAGCAGCAGCGCCGCCGCGGCGAGGACCGTGCCGGGCCGGCGGGGTGCGGCCCGATCGGGGTACGACACGACTGATCCCTCCGGTAGGCGTCGGCTTGCAACCTACTCGGAGGGATCGTCGGCGTCGCGTCAATCCGGACGTCAACTTCCGGATGGCGGCTCCGGGTCGCGGCGCTCGCCCGGCTGACCGCCCGGCGCGGACGGCGGCTGACCGCCCGGCGCGGACGGCGGCTGACCGCCGGGCGTCGACGGCGGGGTGCCGGGAGCCGGCGGGTACGACGGGTACGCCGGGTCGCCGGACTGGCCCGGGTACGCCGGGTAGGCGCCACCCGGCACCGGCGGCTCCCAGCCGGCCTTGGGCTTGCGGAAGAACTCGTTCGCCTTCGGCAGCGCCAGCAGGATCAGCGCGGCCAGCAGGGCGAGCAGCGCGATCAGACCCAGCAGCAGGTTGACCGGGGTGTACCAGGACGGCAGCGCGTCGTCCAGCCGGCGCTGGATCTCCTCGGCGCTGGGCATGTCACCGCTGGTGGTGCCGCTGCCCGTCATGCCGCCGGTGAGACCGGTCAGCAGCCCGCCGCCGGTGCAGCAGAACAGGATGCCGCCCAGCACCCAGGTGGTGATCCGGGAGCCGTTCTTGCCCCGGTTGTTCAGCAGCGCGAGGACGACGAGCCCGGCCGCGATCAGCAGCGACACGACCGCCGTGATGAGGCTGAACGCGTACGCGATGTCGGCGGCCCCCTCGGCCGAGGTGCCGGCGTACGCGTCGGTGAGAACGTCTCGGATCTTGCCGACGACGGCCAGCGCGACGATCAGGTTCACCACCTGGATCGCGGCGACGAGGATGAGCAGCCAACTGGAGAGCGTCACCACGCCGGGACGCGTGCGGGGCGGGGTGCCCGGAGCATCGACCATGATTCTCCCTTCCTGGATCAGATGCCCACCGTAGCGATCTTCCACCAGCTCAGCACGCCGGAATGGCTCACCTCTCGGCGGCGCGCCGCAACCGGCGGTGCTCGGCGGTGACCACGCCGAGCAGCGCGAGGTCGAGCGCGACGGCGGAGACCGCGCCGAACTGGTTGACGGTGAAGTTGAATACCTGCCCGAACAGCAGGTCGACGAGCAGCGCCAGCTTGAACAGGCGGAACGCCTCGGCCCGGTTGCGCCGCAGCAGCCAGGCGGCCCAGATACCGAGCACCGCGGTGACGAGCGCGGTGGCGCTGACGCCGAGCACCGCGCCCCACTCCCGTTCCTGGTCCAGGTGCCCGGTCACGCCGTCGAGGAACACCGCCACCACCGTCAGCACCGGCTCGACGACCAGGTAGACCACCACCGGCCAGACCAGCCAGCGGCGTCCGGCCGCCCAGACGGCGAGGCGCCGGGCCCGGTCCGCCGCCCGCTGCCAGAGCGGCACCGGCGGCGGCTCCCGGTGGGGCACCGCGTCCAGCAGGTGCGCCACCGCCGTCTCGGTGTCCGGCCCGGTGCCCTGCACGAGCCGCAGCACGGCGATCCGGCGCCTGTCGGTCAGCCCGCCCGGGAGACCGCTGAGCACCATGTCCAGCGCGTTCGCGGTGCGCTCGGCGGGCGTCAGCCGGGACCGGCCGGTGCGTCCGCGTACGGCCTGGGTGAGCAGGACCAGCAGCGCGAACGCGACGTAGATGATGGCGGCGGCGGGGGCGTAGAAGTAGTCGGTGCCGGTGGTGACGAACTTGCCCACCTCGTCGATGAACAGCCCGAACCCGATGCCGCCGACGATCGCCCCGCCGGTGCGGGCGCCGCCGCCGAGGAAGACGAGCGGGATGCCCAGGCCGACGGCGAGCAGCAGGCCGCCCCAGAGCACGTGCGCGATGTGCAGCCCGCCGCCGCCGAGCTGCGGATAGTCGGTGGCCTTCAGGTACGCGCGGACGGCGAGCACGGTGACCACGCCGGAGAGCACGAACGCCTGGAGGTAGGACGCCGCCTCGACCGCCCGGGTCGGCAGCCGGCGGACCAGCCAGCCGATCCCCGGTCGGTGGCGCGGCGATTCGGGTGGCATGCCCCGAAACCTAGTAGCCGCGCCACTCCTCGCGGGCGTAGTCCAGCACCCTGGGCCGCAACAGCGTGGAGGCCGGCACGTCCAGCCGGGCCCGGTCGGCGGGGAACGTGGCGGCGGCGGCGAGCACGTCGGGCGTGAGGAAACGCAGCGGCGGCGGGTCGGCCGGCAGCGCCAGCTCCGGCGCGACGTCGCCCGGCGCGGCGAGCACGAACCCCCAGTCGCCGAAGCTCGGCACGTCGACGTGGTACGGCACGGTGGCGAAGCCCGCCTCGCGGATCGACCGCTCGATCGACCAGTACGACCGGGGCGCGAAGTAGGGCGACCCGGACTGCACGACCAGCCGCCCGCCGGGGGCCAGCACCGGCCGGATCAGCGTGTAGAACTCGATCGTGTAGAGCTTCGCGGTGGCCGTCTCGTCCGGGTCGGGCAGGTCGGCGATCACCACGTCGAAGCGGTCCGTGGCGGTACGCAGCCAGGCGAACGCGTCCAGGTTGAGCACCCGTACCCGGGGGTCGGTGAGCGACTCCCGGTTCAGCTCGCGCAGCTGCGGCTCGCGGCGGGCCAGCTCCACCACGGCCGGGTCGAGGTCGACGAGCGTCACCGACCGCACGTCCGGGTACTTGAGGATCTCCCGCGCGGCCAGCCCGTCCCCGGCCCCGAGCACCAGCACGTCACCGTGTGCCCCGCGCATCGCCGGGTGCACGAGCGCCTCGTGGTAGCGGTACTCGTCGATCGAGCTGAACTGGAGGTCGCCGTTGAGGAACAGCCGTAGGTCGGTGGCGGATTGGCCGGGTTCGCGCACCGAGCGGGTCAGCACGATCTCCTGGTAGCGGCTGCGCTCGGCGTGCACCACCGGGTCGCGGTAGAGCTGCTGGCGGGTGGTCACCTCGAAGTCGTGGGCGGTCACCCACGCGTACCCGAGGAGCAGACCGACCACGACGGTGGCGGCGCCCAGCGCGGCCCGCGCCCGGCGGCTGAGGTCGGCCCGGAACACGGTGAAGACGAGCACCACCCCGGCGACCGCGTTCACCGCGCCCACCACGAGCGCGCCCTTGAGCTGGCCGAAGACCGGGATCAGCAGGAACGGGAAGGCCAGCCCGCCGAGCAGCGCGCCCACGTAGTCGGCGGCGAACAGGTCGGCCACCGCGCTGCCCGCGGACTGCTCCCGGATGCGTTGCAGCATCACCATGAGCAGCGGGATCTCCGCGCCGATCAGCAGGCCGAGCACGAACGCGGTGCCGACGAGCGCTGGCCCGTACAGGTCGAGCCAGGCGAACGCGGCGTAGAGACCGAGCACGGACAGGCCGCCGAGCAGCGCCAGCGTCAGCTCGATCACCGCGAACGAGACCACCGCCCGGGACTGCAACGGCTTCGCCACCAGCGCGCCGACGCCCATCGCGAAGACCATCACGCCGAGCACGATCGACGCCTGGCCGACCGTGTCGCCGATCAGGTAGCTGCCGAGCGCCACAAGCGCCAGCTCGTACACCAGGCCGCAGGCCGCGCACACGAAGACCGCGAGCAGGACCGCCGCGCGGGCCAGGCGCCACCGCGGCCGTGCGGCCACGTCGACGGTCACTGTCTGCTCCGGGTACGTCCGGCGGCTCCCGCCCCGGCGCGCTGCGCGGGCACCCGTGCCCGGTGGTTGCGGCGCTGTCGCACGCCCACGGCGAGGAACAGCGCGGCGAGCAGGAACAGGCCGACCGAGCTGAGCACGTAGATCCAGCGGTCCCGCCAGAAGTCGTTGCCGGCGTCCGGCAGCGGAGCGGCGGCTGTCGACGGCGCGGCGGTGGGTGTCGCGGCCGGCTCGGCGAGCCCGCGCTCGGCGGCGAGCAGCGGCAGGATCGTGGCGGCCCGGGTGACGGCCCAGCCCGGGTCGTCGACGAACGCCTCCTCGTCCAGCCCGAACCGGCCCAGCCGGGTCTCGATCGCGGCGAGGTCGGCGAACTCGATGTCGTCCGAGCCCTTGATCCGGATCGTGGCGGAGTCCTCCGACTCGCTGCTGGACGAGGTGTACCTGACGTTCGCGGAGACCGCGAGCCAGCGCGCGCAGCCGGGCGCGTCGATGACTGTGGTGCCGTCGCCGAGGTTGGAGCCGACGCTCACCTCGTCGTACACGTCGAGCAGTTCCCAGCCGTAGCAGATGCCCTGGCTGTCGGCGGCGGCGCGGAGGATCGGCACGGTGCCGGACCGCTCGTCGGCGATCGGTGCGGGGACGGAGGTGTCCGAGTCGCCGCTGAACACGCCGATGGCGCAGACGACGACCACGATCCCCACGACCACGGACCAGATCACCGTCTGCGTGCGCTTGTCCTTCCCCACCGAGTGCTTGGCGGGCCTGCCGCTCATCAGATGATCGCGGCCGCGATGATCGCACCGGTGGCGAGGTGCACGGTGGCGGAGACCCAGACGGCCGGGTGCGGCTGCGGGTCGACGAGCAGCTCACCGAGCTTGCCCGGGGTGGCCACGTCGAGCAGCACGAACGCCGCCGCCATGATCACCAGGCCGAGGATGCCGTACGCGGCGGCGCCGATCAGCCCCAGCGTGAAGTCGTCGTCGCTGGCGACGATCGCGGCGACCACGATCGTGCCCACCCCGAGCAGGTTCGACGAGAGCAGCAGCGCCGCGTTGCGGTTGCGCTCGGCCCAGATCAGCTCGTGGAGCTTGCCGGGGGTGGCCAGATCGACCAGCACGTAGCCGATCGCCATCAGGACGACGCCGACCGCGCCGTACGCGAGGGTGACCAGCAGGTCGGTGACGAGATGCTGCACAGAGGACTCCAGGATGAGGGGATCGACAGGGCTACTTGCCGGAGCCGGGGCCGCCGCCCCGGACCGTGCTGCCTCGGCCCCAGCCCCAGCTGTTGCCGACGACGCTGTGGTACCGGGGGTAGGCGGTGGTCATCCTCTCCAGCAGGATCACCGAGCCGACGGCGAGCGGGAGGATCACCACCGAGTCGTCGTCGTAGCGCAGGTAGACGCCGCTGCCGTCGACGTACTGGTCGGCCGGCCGCCAGGCGTCGGTGATCTGCTTGGACACCTCGCTCGGCGCCTTGTTCGAGGTGTACGCGATCGCGTTCGAGCCGATGTCCCGCCCGGAGGCGCGGGAGAAGTTGTCCTCCACGTAGCCCCGGGGCGAGAAGTTGCCGTAGAAGATCGCGAAGGCGGCGATGAGCGCGCCGATGACGGCGACCGCCACGCCCACCACGAACCACCGTCGGTACGTCACAGCTCCTCCACCACGGTCTCGGTCAGAACCAGCTCGTTCGTCTGCGGGTAGACGTGCCAGGTACGCCAGGCGAGCGCACCGTCCGGCGGCCGGGGCCGGACGGAGAGCGCGGTGACCGCGTCCTCGTCGCCGGGGAAGACCCCGATCAGCGCGTACGGATCCTCGGCGAGCTCGGCGCGCAGCGCCGCGACCCGGGTACGCAGGCCGTCGCCGTCCGGCCGGAGCACGGTGGCCATGAACCGGTAACCGGTCGTAGCGTCGTGCAGCGCGTCCGGCAGGTGCGGCGGGCGGCCGGGCAGGCAGGCGACCGTCTCGGTGAGCCCACCGAGCACCACCTGGTGCGAGGCGCCGAGCAGGCGCAGCCGCAGCCGGGGCAGGCCGGGCAGGTCGATGTCGCGTACGGCGAGCGCCGGCAGCTCCGGGCCGCCGAGGGCCAGGCTCAGGTCGGCGGCGCTGGTGTCGACGTAGGGCGTGTGCAGGGAGACGAGCACGTCAGCGCACCGTCTCCGGTCCACCCTGCGGGTAGATCATCACCTCGGCGCGGCGCAGCTCCTCACCGAGGTTGACCTCCCAGCCGGCCTCGCCGTACGCCTCGAACGACAGGCGTGCGCCGCCGGGCGCCTGGTAGTCGTAGTAGCGCATGGTGCCGTGCGGGTCGAGGCCGGTGCCCTCGGTCGCGGTGTACCGGGCCTGGCCCGACTCGTCCCAGTTGTAGCGGCGGCCGGCCATCTCCAGCGTCGGGGCACCAGGCGTGACGGTGGCCCCCGGCTCGCTGGTCCAGAGCACCAGTTCCAGGTCCGGGTCGGTCTCGACGGAGAGCCAGCGCTTCACCCCACCCGCGTCGTCGAGCAGGTGCTCCGCCCAGCTCCACCCGCCCTCGACCAGGTGCACCGAGCCGCGCACGGTGTACGGCACCGAGCGGATCTCGACGATGTCACCGGGCTTGAGCGCGCGCGGGTCGCCACGCAGCGCGTCCGCGTCCCGGTCCCGGAACGGGTCACCCGGTGCCGCCTTCGCCTTCGGGCCGGACGCCGACCGGGACCTCCGCAGCGCGATCACGGCGATCACCACACCGGCCACCCCGACGAGGCACCCCAGCGTGGTCACCACGTACGCCAACGAACCGTTCACTACCGCCTCCCCCAACCCGCTCGGCGGGAACGGTAACAACCGCACGCACGCCTTCTGAAGTCCTGTTCGCTGAGTGTGCGGTCAGCTACCGCTCGCCGCCGGCGAGCCGGTCGGCGGCGTACTCGCGCAGCGTGGCGCGGCCCATGAGGCAGCCGGAGAACGTGGTGAACTCGCCGTCGTCGCCGCGCAGCCGGGTCCACGCCGCCCGCCCGGCGGCCGGGTCGACCGCCTCCAGCAGCGTCGCCGCGTACGCCCGCCCGGCCGGTGAACCCTTGCGGAGCAGCTTGTCGACCCGCTTGCGGGCCGCCTCCGGGTGCTCCCGCAGCCCCTGCTCCAGCCGCCGGTACGCCTCGGTCGCGGGCAGCACCTGACCCGCCAGCCCCACCCCGCCGAAGGCGAGGGTGTCCGCGCCGTCGAGTTCGCGCGCCGCCTCGTCCAGTTCCCGCTCCCACGCACTCATGCCCCACTATGTGCCCACCCCACCACCCCCTCCAACCACAAGGAAGGGCCCCCTGTTAACGCCTCCGGTAGAGGAAGGGCCCCTTGTTAACCACAGGGTCAGGTCAGCCGGGTCGCGTCGCGCAACGGACGCCAGGCGAACACGGCGATCGCCGCCATAGCCCCCGCCGCGGCCCAGAACGGTGTGGTGATCCGCCAGGTCCCGGCCAGCAGACCGCCGAGGAGCGCACCGAGCGCGGCTCCGCCGAGATCGAGCAGCGCATACACGCTGCCAACCCGCCCGCGCAGGTGGGACGGCACGATTCGCTGCCGGACCGACGCGGCGGTGATGCCCCAGACCATGGCGTGGACGCTGAAGACGATCAGGACAGCGGCGGCGATCCAGGGCGCCGTCGTGACGGCCAGGGTCACGTGTGTGACGACCTCGACGACCAGGCCGCCACGCAGCACCGTACCGGCGCCGAGCGCCCGGGTGAGTGCGCCGGCAACCGTCGTGCCGAACAGGCCCCCGACAGCGAACGAGGTCAGCAGGAAGCCGTACCCGACGTCGGACAGGCCCAGTCGCTGCCGGCAGTAGAGCACGAACACCGCGAATGCGGCACCGAACGCTACGTTGCCCAGGCCCATGCTCACGGCGAGCGTCCGCAACAGGCGGTGCCGCCACAGCCAGCGCACACCCTGGCGTATCTCGCCGCGCAGCGAGCCGCGCGGACGGGCCTCGTCCGGCACGGGCGCCCGTCGGATGCCGGCGATCAGGGCCGCCGCAGCCGCGAAGGTCAGCGCGTCGAGCCCGAACGGCACAGCGGCGGAGACGACGAACAGCCACGCGCCCAGCGGCTTGGCGACGAACTGGTTGCCGATGGTGAACGTCGCGTACAGCCGGGCGTTGGCGGCGGGCAGCCTCTCGGATGCGACCACCGCCGGGAGCAGAGCGCCCATCGCGGTGTCCACGAGGGTTTCACCGACGCCGAGCAGGAACAGCACCACGTAGATGACCGCCACGGTGACCGTGCCGGTGGCGACGGTGAGCGTCAGCCCGGCCAGCGCCGCGGCGCGGAACAGATTGACGACGACGACCAGCAGACGTCTGTCGAGCCGGTCCACGTATGCGCCGCTGACCAGCGCGAACAGCAGCCAAGGCAGTTGTTGGGCGAAGACGGCGCCGGCGATCAGGGCCGGATCGTTGCTGACGGCGGCCACCAGCAGCGGGCCGGCGGCCATGGTGACACCGTCACCGATGTTGGAGACCGCCGAAGCGGTCCACAGTCTGGTGAAGTCCGCGCCGAGACGCGCGGGTGGAAGGGCACGCAAGAAGAGCTCCTCGAGCCAGGAGGGAAACGGTCATGAGGGACCGCTTCGCGGCGAGGAGCACCGCCGCCGGGATCCGGCGGCGAAGCGTCAGCGAGCGGTGTGCTCTCGCGGCGAAGCGGGGACCGCCGGCAGGCTGAGGCGCATCTGCGGCTCCTTAACTGTCGATTGACGTTCCGGGCAGGATATTCGGCTGTCGCCCGCTGCGCCGCCCGTCCCACCGGACGGCGAAGGCCCGGCCTGGGCGGCCGGGCCTTCGCGGGTGGGGCGGGTCAGGCGGCGGTGACCGCGAGGGACTCCTTGGTGTCGGACAGGTCGACGCGGACCGTGTCGCCGTCGCGGATCTCACCGGCCAGCAGCGCCTTGGCGAGCTGGTCGCCGATCGCCGACTGCACCAGCCGGCGCAGCGGGCGGGCGCCGTAGATCGGGTCGTACCCGTGCTCGGCCAGCCACGTCCGGGCCGCGTCGGTGATCTCCAGGCCCAGCCGGCGGTCCGCGAGACGGGTACGCATCCGGTCGAGCTGGATGTCCACGATCGAGCGCAGGTCCTCGCCCTGGAGCGCGGCGAACACCACGATGTCGTCGAGCCGGTTGAGGAACTCCGGCTTGAAGTGCGACCGGACCACCGCGAGCACGCCCTCCCGGCGCTCGTTCTCGCTGAGCGTCAGGTCGCTGATCACCGACGAACCCAGGTTCGAGGTGAGGATCAGGATCGCGTTGCGGAAGTCCACGGTACGGCCCTGACCGTCGGTGAGCCGGCCGTCGTCGAGCACCTGGAGCAGCACGTCGAAGACGTCCGGGTGGGCCTTCTCCACCTCGTCCAGCAGGATCACCGAGTACGGCCGGCGGCGTACCGCCTCGGTGAGCTGGCCGCCCTCCTCGTAGCCGACGTATCCGGGCGGGGCACCGACCAGGCGGGCCACCGAGTGCTTCTCGCCGTACTCGCTCATGTCGATGCGGACCATGGCCCGCTCGTCGTCGAAGAGGAACTCGGCGAGCGCCTTGGCGAGCTCGGTCTTGCCGACGCCGGTCGGGCCGAGGAACAGGAAGCTGCCGGTCGGGCGGTCCGGGTCGGCGACGCCGGCCCGGGCGCGGCGCACCGCGTCGGAGACCGCGCCCACCGCCTCGGCCTGGCCGACGACGCGGGCCCGCAGCGACTCCTCCATCCGGAGCAGCTTGGCGGTCTCGCCTTCGAGCAGCCGGCCGGCGGGGATGCCGGTCCAGGAGGCGACCACGGCGGCGATGTCGTCCGCGCCGACCTCCTCCTTGAGCATCGCGCCGTCGGCCTGGAGCCGGGCCAGCTCCTCCTCGGCCTGCTTCAGCTCGGTCCGCAGCGCGGGGATCCGGCCGTACCGCAGCTCGGCGGCGCGTTCCAGCTCGCCGTCGCGCTCGGCCCGCTCGGCCTCGCCGCCGAGGCGCTCCAGCTCCTCCTTGGCGGTGGAGAGCTTGGTGATGTGGCTCTTCTCGGTCTGCCAGCGTTCGGAGAGCGCGGTGAGCTGCTCGCGCTTGTCGGCCAGCTCCTTGCGCAGCCGCTCCAGACGCTCGGCGGACGCGGCGTCCGGCTCCTTCGCCAGCGCCATCTCCTCGATCTCCAGGCGGCGTACCGCCCGCTCGATCTCGTCCACCTCGACCGGGCGCGAGTCGATCTCCATGCGCAGCCGGGACGCGGACTCGTCCACCAGGTCGATCGCCTTGTCCGGCAGGAAGCGGTCGGTGATGTACCGGTCGGAGAGCGCGGCGGCGGCGACCAGGGCGGCGTCGGTGATGCGTACGCCGTGGTGCACCTCGTAGCGCTCCTTGAGCCCGCGCAGGATGCCGATGGTGTCCTCGATGGTCGGCTCGCCGACCAGCACCGGCTGGAAGCGGCGCTCCAGCGCGGGGTCCTTCTCGATGTGCTCGCGGTACTCGTCGAGCGTCGTCGCGCCGACCATCCGCAGCTCACCGCGCGCCAGCATCGGCTTGAGCATGTTGCCGGCGTCCATCGAGCCCTCGCCCTTGCCGGCGCCGACCACGGTGTGCAGCTCGTCGAGGAACGTGATGACCTGGCCGTCGGAGTTCTTGATCTCCTCCAGCACGGACTTCAGCCGCTCCTCGAACTGACCGCGGTAGGACGCGCCGGCGACCATCGCGCCGAGGTCGAGCGAGACCAGCTTCTTGTCCCGCAGCGACTCCGGCACGTCGCCGGCCACGATCCGCTGGGCCAGGCCCTCCACGATCGCGGTCTTGCCGACGCCCGGCTCGCCGATCAGCACCGGGTTGTTCTTGGTACGCCGGGACAGCACCTGGATCACCCGGCGGATCTCCGAGTCTCGGCCGATCACCGGGTCGATCTTGCCGTCGCGGGCGCTGGCGGTGAGGTCCACGCCGTACTTGGCCAGGGCCTGGTAGGTCTGCTCCGGGTCGGCGGTGGTGACCCGGCGGTCCCCGCCCCGGACGGTCGGGAACGCGGCGACCAGGTTCTCCTCGGTGGCGCCGGAGTTCTTCAGCGCGACCGAGACGGCGCCGCCGACCCGGGCGAGCCCGGCCAGCAGGTGCTCGGTGGAGGTGTACTCGTCGCCCAGCGGCCGCGCGATCTGTTCGGCGGCGCCGATGGCGTTGACGAACTCGCGGGCCAGCGTCGGCTCGGCGATGCTCGACCCGCGCGCGGCGGGCAGCGCGTCGACCGAGCGCTGGGCGACGCGGCGCAGCTCGGCGGGGTCGGCCCCGACGGCGCGCAGCAGGCCCGCGGCGGTCGAGCCCTCGGTGTCCAGCAGTGACAGCAGCAGGTGCCAGGGCTCCACGGTGGCGTGACCGCGCTGGTTCGCCAGCGCGACGGCACCGGTGATGGCCTCGCGGCTCTTGGTGGTGAGACGTTCCGTGTTCATGGGCTCCCCCGGATCGGCGTGTCCACTGGACATGACACAACCAGAGTTGAGTCTATTCCGCTCAACTCCACCCCTGTGACCTGAGTCACCGCCCTCCGGTCCGGCCGGAGAGATCTTGGTACGAAACGGCCCCTCCGAGGGCCCTTTCGTACCAAGATCTCAGCGACGTGGCAGGCGCGCGAGGCACGGGGTCTCGTGGTCGGCGCGCAGCACGCAACGCCGGCCGCCGTCCAGCTTGCGGTCGCAGAACACCCAATGGCGTACGGCCTGGTCGTCCTCGGCCGAGACGGTGATGCCACCCAGCTCCACCACCGCGAGGAACGCCAACGACCGTCCGGCCGTGCGACCGAGCATCTTCGCCCGAGCCAGATCGGCCGCACGCACCGGCAGGTGGATCACGTACCGCCCGGTCACGGCCGCCCGGCCAGGTCGCGCATCGACGGGGCCTGCCGGGACTGCCACTCACGCAGGGCGCCCTTGATCCGGGCCGTCTCCTCACGACTCCGGGCGACTTCGGCGTACGCGGCGGCGAGGTCCCCGGCGACGCGATCGAGGAACGCGGCGACCTCGGCGGGGTCCAGCCCTCGGCGGCGCGTCGCGAAGCGGCGGCCCCGCACCTGCCAGGGCCGGAGCGGAAGGTACGACGCGGAGCGGTAGGCACCGACCGGCGCGGAGTTGGGCGGGGTGAGGCTCCGCCGCTTCGGACGTATTCGCAGGAGATTGCGCACGACGCTGTCCCTTCTTCCAGGCCAAGGAGACGGGTGAGGCGACACGACTGGCCGCGCACGACCAGTCGCGCCGACCACGGGTGCCAACCGGAGGGCCGGTTTGCCTACCAGGCGTTCCGCCGAAGGCATCCGCACGAGGAACATACAATGCAAAGCATTGCATGACAAGGAGTGAGCATGCTTAGCACGCGAAGTGTTGGCTGACCGGTCTGACTCGTGGGAAGATCTCGGGGCCTACCAGGAGTTGCCGCCATGCCCCGAGTTTCGGACCGTCAGAGAATCGCGCAGGACATCAGAGACAAGATCGCTTCGGGTGAGTACGGCCCTGGCGACAAACTCCCCTCCCTGCGTGAACTGATCGCGCACTACCAGGTGTCCGCGGAGCCGGTCCGCTCGGCGCTGTTGATCCTTCAGGCCGAAGGTCTGGTCGAGGGACATCAGGGCAAGGGCACCTATGTCACCGCTCGCGACGACACCCCCTGATCACGCAGCGCCGAGCGACTGATCCACCCCGGACGCGGCAGGTGCGCGCCCGGAGTAGCCTCACCCGCGTGCGAGTACGTGTCGAGCAGACCTCCCTGCCCGGGATCGGCGTACGTCATGATCTGATGACGGAGTCCGGCCGCCGGCTCGGTGTGGTCTCCCACCGCAATGGCCGTCGCGACCTGGTCCTCTACGACCCGGACGATCCCGACTCCTGCCAACATGACATACCCCTGACCGACGACGAGGCGGAGGCGCTCGCCGACATCCTCGGCGCGTCGCTGATGCTGGGTCAGCTCTCCGGTCTGCGCGAGCAGGCCGCCGGGCTGCTGACCGAGCAGGTGGCCATCCCGGCGGGGTCGAAGTACGTCGGCAAGCGGCTCGGGGACACCAAGGCGCGCACCCGGACCAGCGCGTCCATCGTGGCCGTGCTGCGTCAGGGCGCCGTGAACGTCTCGCCCGAACCCACCTTCCGGTTCGAGGCCGGCGATGTGGTCGTCGTGGTCGGCACCCGTCAGGGGCTCGACGGCGTGACCGCGATTCTCGCCGAGACCGATCCGGACGGCTGACGCGTATGCACGAAACCACAATCCTGCTCATCGAAGTCGGTGCGCTGCTGCTCCTGCTCGGCCTGCTCGGCCGGCTGAGCCGTCGCTTCGGCGTCTCGCCCATCCCGCTGTACCTGCTCGCCGGCCTGGCGTTCGGGCACGGCGGGCTGCTGCCGCTCAACGCCAGCGAGGAGTTCTTCGCCGTCGGCGCCGAGATCGGCGTGATCCTGCTGCTGGTCATGCTCGGTCTGGAGTACAGCGCCAACGAACTGGTGGGCAACCTCCGGTCGGCCGCGCCGGCCGGCGTGATCGACGCGGTCTTCAACGCGCTGCCCGGTTTCGCCTTCGCGCTCCTGCTCGGCTGGGGCTGGGTGGCGGCGGTGGTGCTCGCGGGCGTCACGTGGGTGTCGTCGTCCGGCGTGATCGCCAAGGTGCTCGGCGACCTGGGCCGGGTGGGTAACCGGGAGACGCCGGTGATCCTGTCCGTCCTGGTGATCGAGGACCTGGCCATGGCCCTCTACCTGCCGTTGGTCACCGCGCTGCTCGCCGGGGTCGGCCTGATGAAGGGCGGCATCGCGCTCGCCATCGCGGTGTTCACCGTGGTCGTCGTGCTGGCCGTGGCGATCCGGTACGGCCACCTGATCTCCGCCGCGCTCTCCGCCAAGGATCCGGAGGCGCTCCTGCTCGGGGTACTCGGCCTCACCCTGCTGGTCGCGGGCGTCGCGGCCAAGCTCCAGGTCTCCGCGGCGGTCGGCGCGTTCCTGGTGGGCATCGCGCTGTCCGGGCCGGTCGCGCACCACGCCACCGAACTGCTCTCCCCGCTGCGTGATCTCTTCGCCGCGGTCTTCTTCGTGTTCTTCGGGCTGGTCACCAATCCGCTGGACATGCCGCCGGTGCTGGTGCCCGCGCTGCTGCTCGCAGTGGTCACCATGGCGACGAAGGTGGCCACCGGCTACCTGGCCGCCCGCCGGGTCGGGATCGCCGAGCCCGGGCGCTGGCGGGCCGGTCTGGCGCTGACCCCGCGTGGCGAGTTCTCCATCGTCATCGCCGGGCTGGCCGTCTCGGCCATCTACCCGGTGGAACCGAAGCTCGCCGCGCTCGCCACCGCGTACGTGTTGATCACGGTGGTGACCGGGCCGCTGCTCGCCCGGCTGCCCGACACCCGATGGTTCAAGCAGTGGCTGCGCAGCCGCGCCGTCGCCGCACGGCCGCCCGCGCCGCTGCCCCTGGGCTCCGGCGACTGACACGGCGCCGGGCCGGATCAGCCGAGGGCAGATCCGGCCCGGCGTTGTCAAATTGATCCCGGGAAGGTCTACCACTGCTCCGCCCAACCGCGTTAACGTTTCGGCCCAGCAGCCAGGGTCCGCGGGTGGCCTGCGCCCCCGCCAGCGCAAGCGGAAGGTCGGCCGGTGAGCGTGCAGGAAGAGACGTTCCGCGGCTTCGCCAACCCGGTCGATCCCTCGCCCGCCGAGCTCCGCTCGTGGGCGTATCAGCCGGATTCGGTGCCGCTGACCTCGATGCCGCCCGACTGGGATCTGCTCGTCGCCGGTGACCACCTGGTGCAGACGCTGTTCGACCTGGCGATGGACCAGGGCTGCCCGGCGCGGCGGTTCGCGCTGCACTGCCTCTACATCTACGCCGCCGACGGCATCCGGACGAACTTCCGCGCCCACCCCAAGCGCCGGTTCCGCAAGCTGGTCGAGCAGGCCGAGAAGTCCGGCGACGACCTGATGCGCAACTGGGCGCACAACAGCCGGGTGCTGCTCGCCCGGCCGGACCTCTTCGTCTACCGGGACTGGTGCGAGGGCGGCCTGGTCCGCGAGAACCGCCGCCTCTGACACGAACGACGAACGGGCCGGGATCCCCCGTGGATCCCGGCCCGCACGTCGGCGGATCGTCAGGTCGATCCGCCCTGCTTCTTGCGCCGCTCGTCGTCCCGTGCCCGGTCCACACCGTGGTCCGTCTGGTCGGCGAAGCGCCCTTCCTTGACCTTGTCGCTGAAGCGTCCCTCGGTGACCCGGTCGAACCGCTCGCGGACGTTCTCGGCCACCTTCTCCAGCCGTTCCTCCGCGCGCTCGGCCACCTTCTTCGCCGGTTCCGCCATGGCTCCCCCCGCCAGCCCGGAGTCCGCTATGAGGCTTTTGCCCCTGAGGAAAAGCCTAATCGACAGTGCCCCGCCGTACCCCGGATTCCCCTGACCCGGGCCGCGAACCGGCCCGGGAAAGGACGAAGGCCGGCGCGGCCCCGGGGGAGCGGGGCGCGCCGGCCTTCCGGTACGAGGTCAGCGGTCGGGAGCGCGGCGCGGACGCCAGACGACGAGCGCGGTGGACGTGCGGTTGGTGGGCACGAGGTCGCCGCGGGGGAAGCCACCGAGCGACTCCAGCTCGGCGATCCGCCGGTACGCGGCGTCCAGTTCCGCCTCCAGCCGGGCCACCCGCTGCTGCGCCTCTTCGAGCAGGCGCTCCAACCCGATGATCCGCTTGACCCCGGCCAGGTTGATCCCGTCGTCCTGGCTGAGGCGCTGCACCTCGCGGAGCAGCACCACGTCCCGGACGCTGTACCGGCGACCGCCGCCGGACGCCCGGCCGGCCTGCACCAGGCCCAGCCGGTCGTACTGGCGCAGCGTCTGGGGGTGCATCCCCGCCATTCGCGCGGCCACCGAGATCATCAAGACCTTGGCCTCGTAGGCCGGGTCACCCGAGCCGACGTACTCCTCCGACATGCCCGCTCACCTCCGCTGCCGACCTCAACTGAATCGACGTACCCGCGCGTCGAGATGTTCCCGCGCGGCGGGCGGAGTCTGCGCCGCGAAGGTCTCCAGCGCCGCCCGCGCCTCGTCCGACACCTTCGCCGGGACCACCACGTCGAGCGTGACCAGCAGGTCACCGGCGCGGCCGTCCTTGCGTACGACGCCCTTGCCGCGGGCGCGCAGCACCCGCCCACCGGGCGTACCCGGTGGCACCCGCAGGGTCACCGTCCCGTCCAGGGTCGGTACGCGCAGGTCCGTGCCGAGAACCGCCTCGGCGTACGTGATCGGGACGGTCAGGGTCAGGTCGTCCCCGGTACGCCCGAACAGCTCGTCCGGGCGGACCTTCACCTGCACGAACAGGTCACCGGCCGGGCCGCCCCGCTCGCCGGGCTCGCCCCGGCCGGCCAGGCGGATCCGCTGCCCGTCGGCCACACCGGCCGGGAAGCGCACGTTGAGTGTGCGGGTCTTGGTGACCCCGCCGGTGCCGTGGCACTCCGGGCACTTCTCCTCGACGATCGTGCCGACGCCCTGGCAGTTGCGGCACGGCTCGGAGAAGCTGAACGACCCCTGGTTGCGGGTAGTCACCCCGGCGCCGTGACAGACCGGGCAGGCCACCGGCTGGGTGCCGGGCTTCGCGCCGTTGCCGTGGCAGGTGTCGCAGACTCCGGGGGCGCGCAGCGTCAGCGGCAGCGTGACGCCACGTACCGCGTCGGTGAAGTCGAGCGCGACCTCGGTCTCGACGTCCCGCCCGCGGGCCGGGCCACGCGGGCGTGCCGGACCGCCGGCGCCCCCGCCACCGGAGAAGATCGAGCTGAACAGGTCGGTGAAGCCACCACCGCTGAACCGGGTGTCGCCACCGCCCGCGCCGCCGCCGAACAGGTCGGAGACGTCGAACGGCATGCCGCCCGGCTGGCCCCCGCCGCGGGCGTTGCGCCGGAAGGCACCGGAGCCGAACAGCGAGCGCATCTCGTCGTACTCGCGGCGCTTCTTCTCGTCACCGAGCACCGCGTACGCCTCGGAGACGGTCTTGAACCGCTCCTCGGCACCGGTGTCGCCGGGGTTGTGGTCCGGGTGCGACTCCCGGGCCAACTTGCGGTACGCCTTCTTGATCTCGTCCGAGGAGGCGGACTTGTCCACGCCCAACGCGGCGTAGTAGTCCTTCTCGATCCAGTCCTTGGAACTCACCGGTCCACCCCCTTCCACGGGTCGAATCCCGGTCGTCCCGCCCGCCCGGTGCGGGCGGGCGGGACGTCACGGGTCGGCACTACTCCGGGTCCGCGACCGCGACCATGGCGGGCCGCAGCAGCCGCTCGCCGAGCTGGTAACCGCGCCGCATGACCTGTACGCAGGTCGGCTCGGTCACGTCGGCGGAGGTCTGGTGCGCCACCGCCTCGTGCCGGGTCGGGTCGAACGGGTCACCGGTCTCGCCGAACGCGGTCAGGCCGAACTTGGCCAGCGCGCCGGTGAGCTGCTCGGCCACACTGCCGAACGGGCCCACCAGGTCGCCGTGCTCGCGCGCCCGGTCCAGGTCGTCGAGGATCGGCAGCAGCGCGGTGAGCACCGCCCCGGTTGCCTGCTCCTGCACCAGGTTGCGGTCCCGGTCGACCCGCTTGCGGTAGTTGGCGTACTCCGCCGTGACCCGCTGGAGGTCGCGGGTGCGCTCCTCCAGGTCGGTGCGGAGCGACTCCAGCTCGGCACCGAGCGGCGCGTCCGTGCCGGTCCCGCCCTTCGGCTCGGCGGGCGCGTCGACCACGGCCGGACCGCTGACCTCGGCCTCGCCGCCGATCTCGTCGACCACGACCTCGGCCTCCTCGACCAGCCCTTCGGCGGGCGCGTCGGCGGCCGCGTCGGCCGCCGAGGCGTCGTTCGCGGGCTGCTCGGTCACCTTGCCGAGCTTGCGCTTGTCACGGATGACGACCCGGGGTTCGTCGCCGGCGTCCTTGCCGGCGCCCGCCGACCCGGTGGCACCCGGGTCGGCCGCGCGTGGCTTGTCCGTCATGCGGTTACCTCATCCCTCTGCCGTGCGAATCGTGTCCGGGACCGGATGTCACTTCTTGTCCTCGTCCACGATCTCCGCGTCGACCACGTCGTCGTCGCCACCGGCCTTCGGGCCACCGGCCGCACCGGCACCGGCACCCGCACCCGGCCCGGCAGCGCCCGGGGCGGTCTGCTCGCCCTCCTGCTGCTGGGCGTAGAGCAGCGAGCCCGCCTGCTGGGAGACCTGCGCCAGCTTCTCGTGCGCGGACTTGATCTTCTCGATGTCCTGCCCGCCGAGGGCGCTACGCAGCTCGCCGAGCGCCTCGTTGAGCTGGTCGCGGTTCTCGCCGGGCAGCTTGTCGCCGCTCTCGGCGAGGAACTTCTCGGTCTGCCACTGAAGCGCCTCGGCCACGTTGCGGGTCTCGGCCTCCTCACGGCGACGCTTGTCCTCGTCGGCGTGCTCCTCGGCGTCCCGGCGCATCCGCTCGATGTCGTCCTTCGGCAGCGAGGAGCCGCCGGTGATCGTCATCTTCTGCTCCTTGCCGGTGCCCAGGTCCTTGGCGTGCACGTTCACGATGCCGTTGGCGTCGATGTCGAACGTGACCTCGATCTGGGGCACGCCGCGCGGGGCCGGCGGGAGACCGGTCAGCTCGAAGGTGCCGAGCTTCTTGTTGTAGGCGGCGATGTCCCGCTCGCCCTGGAACACCTGGATCAGCACCGACGGCTGGTTGTCGTCGGCGGTGGTGAACACCTCGGAGCGCTTGGTCGGGATGGTGGTGTTGCGCTCGATGAGCTTGGTGAAGATGCCGCCCTTGGTCTCGATGCCCAGGCTCAGCGGGGTCACGTCGAGCAGCAGGACGTCCTTGACCTCGCCCTTGAGCACACCGGCCTGCAGGGCGGCGCCGACGGCGACGACCTCGTCCGGGTTGACGCCCTTGTTCGGGTCGCGGCCGGTGAGCTGCTTGACCAGGTCGGTCACGGCCGGCATCCGGGTCGAGCCGCCGACCAGGATGACGTGGTCGACGTCGGAGATCTTGATGCCGGCGTCCTTGACGGCCTGCTCGAACGGGCCCTTGCAGCGGTCCAGCAGGTCCTGCGTCATGCGCTGGAACTCGGCGCGGCTGAGCGTCACGTCGAGGTGCAGCGGGCCGGCCGAACCGGCGGTGATGTACGGCAGGTTGATGTTGCTGGTGGTCGCGGCGGACAGCTCGATCTTGGCCTTCTCGGCGGCCTCCTTGAGCCGCTGCATGGCCATCTTGTCCTGCGAGAGGTCGATGCCGTGCTCGCCGCGGAACGTCTTCACCAGGTGGTCGATGATGCGCTGGTCCCAGTCGTCACCACCGAGCTGGTTGTCACCGCTGGTGGACTTGACCTCCACCACGCCCTCGGCCAGCTCCAGCAGCGACACGTCGAAGGTGCCGCCGCCGAGGTCGAAGACCAGGACGGTCTGCTCCTTGGAGCCCTTGTCCAGGCCGTACGCCAGGGCCGCCGCGGTCGGCTCGTTCACGATCCGCAGCACGTTGAAGCCGGCGATCTCACCGGCCTCCTTGGTGGCCTGACGCTGCCCGTCGTTGAAGTAGGCCGGGACGGTGATCACCGCGTCGGTGATCTGCTCGCCCAGGTACGCCTCGGCGTCCCGCTTGAGCTTCATCAGCGTGCGCGCCGAGATCTCCTGCGGGGTGTACTTCTTGCCGTCGATGTCGACGGTCCAGTTGGTGCCGATCTCACGCTTGACCGACCGGATGGTCCGGTCGGGGTTGGTCACCGCCTGGCGCTTGGCGACCTCACCGACGAGCACCTCGCCGTTGCGGGCGAACGCGACGATCGAGGGAGTCGTACGCGAGCCCTCGGCGTTGGCGATGACGGTGGGCTCACCGCCCTCGAGAACGCTGACGCAGGAGTTCGTCGTGCCGAGGTCGATGCCGACCGCACGTGCCATGTTCGCTTCCTCGCTTCGTAACGGGTGAGCAGGTCAGACGGCCTGCCCGGCGGGTCGCCCGGAAGCGACCGCACCATAAGTTGAGTGAACTTGACTCAATAGTGCCACGCGATCGCCAATCCGCAAGTCGAGGTTGAGCCGACCCGGCGCAACCCGACCGTTACTACTGTCCGGTTGTCTTACCTTGCGTCGGTCGGGCACGCTTTAGCGGTGACGACGCATGGCGATTCCGCCACCCGTGCCGGCGCGCCCGCCGTCGCAGCCCGCACCGGAGCCACCACCGGCGACGACCAGCCTGCTCACGCCGCCGACGGCCTGCCCGCCGCGCTCTCCGGCCTGCGGGCGGCGATCGATGCGGCCCGCTTCCCGCTCGCCCTCCCCTCGGCCGAGCCGGCCCGGCACGCCGCGGCGAGCGTCACCGACCAGCTCGACGACTACCTGCTGCCCCGGCTGGCCCGGCTCGACGCCCCGCTCCTGGTGGTCGTCGGCGGCTCCACCGGCGCCGGCAAGTCGACGCTCGTCAACAGCCTGGTCAAGGCGCGGGTCAGCGCGGCGGGCGTGCTCCGCCCCACCACCCGCTCCCCGGTGCTGGTGTGCAGCCCGACCGACGCGGCCTGGTTCCGGCAGGGCGACCTGCTGCCCGGCCTGACCCGGACCACCGAGCCCAGCGAGCAGCCGGGCACCCTGCACCTGGTCACCGCGCCGGCACTGCCGCCCGGCCTGGCCTTCCTCGACGCGCCGGACATCGACTCGGTGGTCGACGCCAACCGGGCGCTCGCCGGTCAGCTGCTCGCCGCCGCCGACCTCTGGCTGTTCGTCACCACCGCCGCCCGGTACGCCGACGCCGTCCCCTGGGAGCTGCTGCGCAGCGCCCGCGCCCGGGGCACCGCCGTGGCGATGGTGCTGGACCGGGTCCCCCCGGAGGCAGCCGACGAGGTCGCCGCCCACCTGTCCGAGATGCTCGCCGAGCAGGAGCTGGGTGCCGCGCCGCTGTTCGTGCTGCCGGAGACCTGGGTGGACGGGCAGGGGCTGCTGCCGGACCGGATCACCGCACCGCTCAGCGACTGGTTCTCCCGGCTCGCCGCCGATGCCGAGGCCCGCGCCGCGGTGGTCCGGCAGACGCTCGACGGCGCGCTGGCCGCGCTGCACCCGGTGGTGGAGGCGCTGGCCGAGGCCGCCGACGAGCAGGTCACCGCCGCCGACGCGCTGGACGAGCGGGTCCAGGCCGCGTACCGCAGCGCGGAGCGCAGCGTCGACCAGGGGCTCAAGGACGGCCGGCTGCTGCGCGGTGAGGTGCTGGCGCGCTGGCAGGAGTTCATCGGCACCGGCGACTTCTTCCGCGGGCTGGAGGCCCGCATCGGGCGGCTGCGCGACCGGGTGGTCGCGGCGGTCACCGGACGGCCCGCTCCCGCCGCGGAACTGCGTACCGCGATCGAGTCCCAGCTCGTCACGCTGCTGCGCGGGGTGGCGGCCGAGGCGGCGGAGAACGCGTACACGGGCTGGAAGGCGCACCCGGCGGGCGCGGCGCTGCTGGAGCCGGACCTGGCGCACCCCTCGGCCGACCTGCCGGAGCGGGCCGAGCAGCTGGTCCGCGACTGGCAGCGCGGCGTGCTGGAGCTGGTCCGGGTCGAGGGCGGCGACCGGCGGTTCGTGGCGCGCACCGCCGCGTACGCGGTGAACGCCACCGGCCTCGCCGTCATGATCGGTGTGTTCGCCTCCACCGCGTTCATCCCCACCGGGCTGGAGGTCGCCGCGGGCACCGGCACGGCGGTCGCCGGGCAGACGGTGCTCCAGGCGATCTTCGGCGACCAGGCGGTCCGCAACCTGGCCCGCAAGGCCCGCGTCGACCTGCTCGACCGGGTGGGCAAGCTGCTGGCCGAGGAGGCCGAGCGCTTCCTGAGCCGCACCGAGGCCGAGCGCCCGGCCGCGAACGCCGGTGCGGCGCTGCGCTGGTCCGCCGTCGAGGTCGAGCGGGCCCGGCACCGCAGCGGTCTGTTCCCGACGAACACCGAGCAGGACGGTCGCCAGTGAGCAACGTCGTCGGACGGATGCGTGACGCGCTGCGCGGCGAGCAGCGGGTCGACCCGGACGTGCTGATCGAGCGCCTCCAGGCGATCCAGCGGTTCCTGGCCGCGGTGGACGGCGACGTGCCCGACGCTCAACTGGTCGCCGCGCACACGGTGGTCGAGCGCGCCGGTGACCGGCTCGCGCTCTCCGGCCGACACACGGTGGTCGCGCTCGCCGGCGCGACGGGCAGCGGCAAGTCGAGCCTGTTCAACTCGCTGGCGCGGCTCGACCTCTCCCCGGTGGGCGTACGCCGCCCCACCACGGGTGTCGCGCACGCGTGCGTGTGGGGCCCGCTGGACGGCGCGGTCCGGCTGCTCGACTGGATCGGGGTGCTGCCCCGGCACCGGTTCGTCCGGGAGAGCCCGCTGGACGCCGACGACGAGTCGAACCTGCACGGCCTGGTCCTGCTCGACCTGCCCGACTTCGACTCGGTGCAGCACGGCCACCGGCTGGAGGTGGACCGCCTGCTCGGCCTGGTCGACCTGGTGGTCTGGGTGGTCGACCCGCAGAAGTACGCCGACCGCGTGATCCACACGAGCTACCTGCGCGAGTTCCACAGACACAAGGACGTCACGGTCGTGGTGCTCAACCAGGCCGACCGGCTGCACCCGACCGAGCTGCCCAGGGTCCTGGACGACCTGCGCCGGCTGCTCGATGACGACGGGCTGGGCGGGGTGCCGCTGCTGCCGACCGTCGCGGTGGACCCGAACGGGCTGGACGGGCTGCGGGCCGAACTGGAGCGTACGGTCGCCGAACGGCAGGCCGCGCTGCGCCGGCTCTCCGGCGACGTGGACGCCGTGGTGGACGATCTCGAACCGCTCGTCGGGCCGGAGCCACCGCGCACCCGGCCCGGTGACGCCTCGGCGCAGGAGCTGACCCGGGCCCTCGCCGGCGCGGCCGGGGTGCCGACGGTGGCGGCGGCGGTCGAGGGGGCGTACCGGCACCGGGCGGTCGGCAACACCGGCTGGCCGCTGCTGCGGAGCTGGCGCAAGCTGCGGCCGGATCCGCTGCGCCGGCTGCACCTGTCCGGGCGGGATCCGGACGCGCCGGCGGAGAGCCTGGTCGCGGCCACCTCCGTACCCGATCCGACGGCCGCGCAGCGCTCGGCGGTCACGCTGGCGATCCGCGCGGTTGCCGAGCGGGCCGGTGGCGGTCTGCCCGCGCCGTGGCCCGCCGCGGTGACCGCCGCGGCCCGGGGCCGGCAGGCCGACCTGCCGGGCGCGCTCGACCACGCGGTCGCCGCGACCGACCTGGGCATGGACCGCCGGCCCGCCTGGTGGCGGGTGGTCGGCGCGCTGCAGTGGGTGGTCACCCTCGCCGCGCTGGCCGGCCTGGTCTGGCTGATCATCGGGTACGCGGTGCGCCTGCTCGGCCTGCCGCCGCTGGAGCACCCGACGCTCGGTGTGGTGCCCTGGCCCACCGTCCTGCTGCTCGGCGGCCTGCTGGCCGGGCTGCTGATCGCGGCACTCACCCGGCCGGTGGTCGGGTGGGCGGCCCGGCGGGCCCGGGCGCGGGCCGAGCAACGCCTGCTCACATCCGTGGGCAGCGTCTCCGAGAAGTACGTGCTGGACCCGGTCTGGGCGGTGCTGACGCGCTACGGCACGGCCCGGGACGCGCTGCGCGAGGCGGGACGGCGCTAGACCGGCGTGCTGACCGGTGTGGGGGCGGCCGGTGCGGCGTAGGGTCGATACATGGCCACGCCACAGACCCCCTACGACGCGGTGCTGCACGCCGCGCGCGACGTGACGAGGCTCGACTCGGCCCTGGACGCGGAGATGCTCGGCGCCGCGTTGCTGGGCAGCGTCTACGCCGTCGCGGAGCACGACCGGGAGCAGGCCGTCCGCGACTTCGTCACCGGTTTCCTCGCCGCCACGTCCCGGCGCCGCAGCGCCGCCGCGACCACCCTGCGGGCCGTCTTCGCCGCCCTGGTGCCCGACGCCGAGGGCGCCGCCCGGGTCCGGCCCGGCGCGTACGCCCCGTCGTGGGCCGGTCAGCTGGGCCGGGTGCGCGTCACCGGCGCCTGGGCCTACGGCGACGTGTACGGCGACCAGACCTCCTACCTCGCCACGTTCGCGTACGACGACGAGGAGGAGGGCGGCCCGGAGCACGCGCTGGTGGCCCTGGTCGACCACAACATCGGCATCACCAAGGACGTCTTCGTCGGCGGCCCGGCCGGGCGGATCGTCGAGCAGGCCCGGGAGATCTGCACCGAGGACGAGTTCACCTGGTTCCGCACCGAGGACCCGGCCCGGATGCACGCCGAGGTGAGCCGTCACCTGGCGGTCACCGACGACCTGGCCGAACTGCCCGCGCAGGGCTCGCTCGCCACCGACCGGGCGCTCGTGGGCGCGCGGCTGGCCGCACTCCCGGGGCCGACACCGCCGGCCGGTCCGGCCGTGATGCCGGCGCCCACCGACGAGGAGCGCACCCGCCTGGTCCGCGCGTTCCTCGACTCGCCGGAGGCGGCCCGCTTCGGCCTGCCCGAGGTGGCCGACGGCGAGCTGGCCTCGCTGCACTTCTGCCTCGGCCTGCTGCTCGACCACGCGGCCAGCTTCCCGGACGCCGACCCGATGCGGTGGAGCCCGATGGTGGCCGAGCTGTTCCTGCTCGACTGGGTGCACCGCCGTGCCGTGCTGGACATGGACGACGCGGCGATGCTGCCCCGGGTGCTGCGCGCCTGGGCGGCGTACGCGGCCCGGCAGCGCGGGCTGTCGCAGTCGGCCGCCGCCCGGACGGACGAGGCGATCACCGAGATGGTCCCGGAGTTCGCCCGGCTCTACAGCACCGGCGAGCGGCGCAGCCCCGCCACCGCGGCGGTGGCCCAGCTCATGGCGGACGGGGTGGACCCGGACGACCCGGAGGCGCTGAACGCCTGGATCGAGGCGAACCGCCACCGCCTGACCGACGACCCGGCCTAGGCATTCACGCCCGCATGATCGGCACCACCTCGGCGAGGTGGCTGCATCGGGCCGGGTGGGATCGCACCACTACGGCGAAGTGGTGTCGATCATGAGGTGTGGGACACCGATGGCCGGGCCGGGCCGGACGGAACAGAGGTGGCGGACGGTCCGGCGGAACCCGGCGGATCGGCGGGGCCTGACGGATCGACAGGACCGGACGTACCCGATGGGCCGGAGGGCTCGGACGTCGGTTCCGACGAGGGCTCGGAGGTGGGCGTCGGCTCGGCCGTCGTGACCGACGGCTCGGGGCTCGGGCTCGGCTCGGGCGTCGGCGTGGCCGGGTCGGACGGCGAGTGTGACGGCGACGGTGAGGGCACCGGCGACGGGCGGGGCGGGCGGACCGGGGTGGGCCGGACGGGCGCGGCCGGCGGCGGGGGCGCGGCGACCGGGCGGGACCGGTGCCGGGAGCCGAGGTCGCTGTCGTCGGGCAGGGCCGGTGCCGCCGGGAGCACCGGCCGCGCCGGGGGCACCGAGGTCACGTCGACGGCGGGCGTGGGCGTGGACGGCACCGGGGCCTGGGTGCCCTGGGGCATCGGGATGACCACCGGGCCGACCGAGGGGGTCGGCAGGAACGGGGTGCTGGTGTCGGGGAGGGCGCTGTTGCCGACGGTGGCGGATCCGGTGCTGATGGCGGCGAGGATCGGCATGGAGGCGGTGCCGGCGAGCAGCGCCACGGTGAGCAGGTAGCCGCGGCTGGGACCGCCCGTTCCGGGGGCGCGGTGGGCGCCCACGACCCGGCGGTACGGGGAGGCGGGCAGGGCCCGGTGGCGGCCGAGGAAGGGCGTACCGGGCGGACCCTCTGGTTCGGACACCGGCACACTCCTCACGCACGGACGGGACGAAGAGCAGCGCGAATATCAGGACAAATGCCGCGCCGTGGCTCATCGCAAGCTTGACCCAGTGACGCTCAGTTCACCAGTCGCAACCGCGTGTCGACACACATTTTGTGCGTCGCCCGCTCCCGCCACTGGGGACAAAAGCGCTCATCCGTCATGAACCCGATGGAACCTCACCGGCGAGGGAGGCCATACTGTGGGCCCGCTCACCTCCTCTGCAATCATTCAGACACGACGGCAACGCAGCCGCCACTTCCGCGTACCCCGCGGCTGGTGCGGAACGGTGCCGGCGCTCCCGGGCCTGGGTCTGTCCCGACGGACTCCGGCTCACACCGCGCGGCAACCCCTACCGGGGTCAGGCGCGGTCGCCAGGGACCGACCCGGCACCAGCCGGGCGGGCGCACGAGGTGCGCGGCTCGGGTAACCCCCGGCGCCGGCGCAGACAGACAGGGAGAGACGGATGGCAAAGGGCGACCCCGGGGCCGCCACCCGCAGTAAGCGGGCCGCACCCCGTACCAGACGCGCCGCCGCGACCGGTGAAGCCGAACTCGTACAGCTGCTCACCCCCGAGGGTGAGCGGATCGAGAGCGCGCTCGGCCCGGACGGGACCGAGTACCGCGTCGACTTCACCGACGAGGAGTACCGCGGGCTCTACCGCGACCTCGTGCTGGTCCGCAAGCTGGACGCCGAGGCCACCGCTCTGCAGCGCCAGGGCGAACTGGGCCTGTGGGCCAGCCTGCTGGGCCAGGAGGCCGCGCAGGTCGGCTCCGGCCGGGCGCTGCGGAAGCAGGACATGGCTTTCCCGACCTACCGCGAGCACGGCGTGCTCTACTGCCGCGGCATCGACCCGATCATGCCGCTGGGCCTGTTCCGCGGCGTCGACCAGGGCGGCTGGGACCCGAACGAGTTCAAGTTCAACATGTACACGATCGTGATCGGGGCGCAGACCCTGCACGCGACCGGGTACGCCATGGGTGTCGCCATGGACGGCAAGACCGGCGGCGAGGACGGCGAGGCGGTCATCGCCTACTTCGGCGACGGCGCCACCAGCCAGGGCGACGTCAACGAGTCGTTCGTCTGGGCCAGCGTCTTCAACGCCCCGCTGGTGTTCTTCTGCCAGAACAACCAGTACGCCATCTCCGAGCCGCTGGAGCGGCAGACCCGCGTGCCGCTGTACCGGCGGGCCGGCGGGTTCGGCTTCCCGGGTGTCCGGGTGGACGGCAACGACGTGCTCGCGTCGTACGCGGTGACCCGGCACGCGCTGGACAACGCGCGCAACGGCCAGGGCCCGAGCCTGATCGAGGCGTACACCTACCGGATGGGCGCGCACACCACCTCCGACGACCCGACCCGCTACCGCATCGCCAGCGAGGTCGAGGCGTGGCAGGCGAAGGACCCGATCGCCCGGATGAAGGCGTTCCTGACCAAGCAGAAGATCGCCGACGAGTCGTTCTTCACCGCTGTCGACGAGCAGGCCCGCACCGAGTCGGTGCACCTGCGCGAGCGCGTGCTCGCCATGCCCGACCCGCAGCCGACGACCATGTTCGACCACGTCTACCCCAACGGCTCTCCCGAACTGGACGAGCAGCGGGCCCGGTTCACGCAGTACATGGAGTCCTTCGAGGGGAGCGCGCACTGATGGCCACGGAGACGCTCACCCTCGGCAAGGCACTCAACACCGGTCTGCGGCGGGCCCTGGAGAACGACCCGAAGGTCGTCATCATGGGCGAGGACGTCGGCAAGCTCGGCGGCGTGTTCCGGATCACCGACGGCCTCCAGAAGGACTTCGGCGACCAGCGCGTGATCGACACCCCGCTGGCCGAGTCCGGCATCATCGGCACCGCCGTCGGCCTGGCCATCCGTGGCTTCCGGCCGGTCTGCGAGATCCAGTTCGACGGCTTCGTCTACCCCGCGTACGACCAGATCGTGTCGCAGGTGGCGAAGATGCACTACCGCTCGCAGGGCAAGGTGCGGATCCCGATGGTCATCCGCATCCCGTTCGGCGGCGGCATCGGCGCCGTCGAGCACCACTCCGAGTCGCCCGAGGCGTACTTCGCGCACACCGCCGGTCTCAAGGTGGTGAGCTGCGCGAACCCGCAGGACGCGTACGTGATGATCCAGCAGGCGATCGCCTCGGACGACCCGATCGTGTTCCTGGAGCCGAAGCGGCGCTACTGGGAGAAGGGTCCGGTGGACCTGGAGGCGCCGATCGCCGACGCGTACCCGCTGCACTCGGCCCGGGTCGCGCGGCCCGGCACCGACGCGACGGTGCTGGCGTACGGCCCGATGGTCCGCACCGCGCTCGACGCGGCCACCGCCGCCGCCGAGGACGGCCGCGAGCTGGAGGTCATCGACCTGCGGACGATCTCGCCGCTGGACCTGACCGCCGCGTACGAGTCGGTGCGGCGCACCGGCCGCTGCGTGGTCGTACACGAGGCCCCGGGCAACCTGGGTCTCGGGTCGGAGATCGCGGCCCGGATCACCGAGGAGTGCTTCTACTCCCTGGAGTCCCCGGTGCTGCGGGTGACCGGCTTCGACACCCCCTACCCGGCCGCCCGGGTGGAGGAGGAGTACCTGCCCGACCTGGACCGGGTGCTCGACGCCGTCGACCGCACGTTCGGCTGGTGAGCGGCATGTCCCGGATCAAGGAGTTCAACCTTCCCGACCTGGGCGAGGGCCTGACCGAGGGCGAGATCCTCGCCTGGTTGGTCAAGGTCGGCGACGACATCGAGCTGAACCAGCCGATCGTCGAGGTGGAGACCGCCAAGGCGGCGGTCGAGATCCCGGCGAAGTGGGCCGGACGGGTGCAGGCGATCTTCCACCCGGAGGGGTCCACCGTCGAGGTCGGCGTGCCGATCATCGCGATCGACACCGACCCGAACGCCGGGCCGATCGAGGAGTCCACCACCGCGACTCCCGCGTCGGACCTGCCGGCCCCGTCGGCCGCGTCGCTGGCCGCGGTCCAGGTCGCGCCGGCCGAGGGCATGGTCGAGCCGGGCCTGATCGGTGGTGTGGCCCCGGGTGGGCGTACCGCCGTGCTGGTCGGCTACGGCCCGCGCAACGCCCCGGCCAAGCGCCGTCCCCGCAAGGGCGACGCGCCGGCGGCGGCACCGGCTCAGGCCGCCGCTCCGGTGGCACCCGCGCCTGTCGCGCCCGCGCCGGTGGCGCCCGCTCCGGCGGTGAACGGCAACGGCCGGGTCACCGGCCCGGTGCTGGCCAAGCCGCCGGTCCGCAAGCTGGCGAAGGATCTCGGCATCGACCTGGCCACGCTCACCGGCTCGGGTCCGCTCGGCTCGATCACCCGTGAGGACGTACAGCGGGCGGCGAGCGCGACCCCGGCGGCGGCCGAGCCGCTGACGGTCGCGGCACCGGCCGCGTCGGCCGCGAGCTTCGGCGCGGACCGCGAGCAGCGCATCCCGGTCAAGGGGGTACGCAAGCTCACCGCGGAGAACATGGCCCGATCGGCGTTCACCGCCCCGCACGTGACGGAGTTCCTGACCGTCGACGTGACCCGGGCGATGAAGGCGCTGGACCGGCTGCGTGACCGGCGCGAGTGGCGCGACGTGCGGGTCTCGCCGCTGCTGCTGGTCGCCAAGGCGGTGCTGCTGGCGGTCAAGCGGCACCCGATGGTCAACTCGACCTGGGCCGGCGACGAGATCGTGGTGAAGGAGTACGTCAACCTCGGCATCGCGGCGGCCACCGAGCGCGGCCTGATCGTGCCGAACATCAAGGACGCCGGGCGGCTCTCGCTGCGCGAGCTGGCGGACGCGATGACGCAGCTGGTGCAGACCGCGAAGTCGGGGAAGACGTCCCCGGCGGACATGTCCGGCGGCACGCTCACCATCACCAACGTCGGCGTCTTCGGCGTCGACACCGGTACGCCGATCCTGCCCCCGGGCGAGTCGGCGATCCTCGCCTTCGGCGCGGTACGGGAGCAGCCCTGGGTGCACAAGGGCAAGGTGAAGCCGCGCCTGGTGACCACGCTGGGCCTGTCCTTCGACCACCGGATCATCGACGGCGAGCTGGGCTCGAAGTTCCTCCGCGACATCGGTGAGTTCCTGGTCGACCCGGAGGCGGCGCTGCTCGCCTGGACCTGACGTACCGATCGCTCCGGTCACGGCCGGTGTGCCACGGGTGAACACCCGGCACACCGGCCGTGACCGTTTTGGGAACGGAATCATAGGATCTGAGGGCGCGTCGACCTACGATCCGTAGGTACGTGGTTCAGCTCACCTAATAATCGATGGCGATGGGCGGCCCGGTGCGCTTAGTGAGTGTTTGAGATTTGGGGTGCGGCGGCGTGTTGGGTTGAGGTGAGGGAAGGCCCTCGGTAGGTCCGGTGGTGTCGAGCCAACCGTTTCCATACCGAGGGCCTTCTGATGACGTTGTACCCGATCACTGTCACGCCGTCCGCGTCGCCCCGCCGTTATCCGTCGCAGCGGGTGCGGCGGGAACGGGAACGGGCGGTGCGGCGGCGGTATCCCGGTGATCTGACCGATGCGCAGTGGGCGTTGATCGCGCCGCTGGTCACGCCGGTGTCGGTCGGTCGGCGGGGGCGGCCGCCGTCGCATCCGATGCGGGCGATCGTCACGGCGATCTTGTATGTGGCCTGCACCGGTTGTCCGTGGCGGGCCCTGCCGCGGGAGTTCCCGCCCCCGGGGACGGTGTACTGGTGGTTCGCTCGATGGCGCGATGACCACACGTTGATGCGTCTGCACGACCGGTTGCGGGAGCAGTGCCGTACCGCCGCCGGACGGCACGCGCATCCCAGCGCCGGAGCGATCGATTCTCAGTCGGTGCGCGCCGCGGACACCGTGCCCCGACACAGCCGCGGTTTCGACGTGGCGAAGAAGGTCAACGGCCGTAAACGCCACATCGTCGTGGACACCATGGGCCTACTCCTGGCCGTCATGGTCACCGGCGCGCACGTCAACGACCGCAGCATCGCCCGGGACCTGCTCTGGCGCACCCGGCTGTTCCACCCCCGCCTACGCCTGCTCTGGGCAGACGGCGGCTACATCGGCACCCTGAGCACCTGGGCCCGCCACGCCCTCGACCTCACCGTGCACCTGGTCCGCAAACTCCCCGGACAACACACCTTCGTCGTGCTGCCCCGCCGCTGGGTCGTCGAACGCACCTTCGCCTGGATCAGCAAGAAACGCCGCTGCGTCCGCGACTACGAACGCCTACCGGCCAGCCACGCCGCCTTCGTTACCTGGGCCATGATCCACGTCATGGTCACCCGCCTGGCCCGACACACGAAACCGGCCCAGGCAACCCACACCTGAGCCGGAATCTCAAACACTCACTTAAATAGAGACATCAAGGGGCTGACAACCGAATAGCCAGGAGGAGAGACCCAAGATGAGCATGATCGAGCGAATCCGCACCCGCCGCGACGCCAACCGCCGCGCCCGCGCCATCGAGCACGCGCTGCGTTCCGCGAACTCGCCCGCGGTCCGCGAGGAGCTTCTCGCCATCGCCCAGCGTCACATGAGCTGACGTCACAGACCTTTCTCACCTCCTCCAGTCCGAAGACCCGCCCGACACCGGGCGGGTCTTCGGCGTATCGGCATCGGTCGGCACCGGGATTCCACCTCGCTCCACCGCCCGGTACGGTTGGCACGGTCGCCAACCGGTTGGTTCCGGGCCGACGCGGGCAAGTGAAACCCATCGACGTCGTCCGGTGACTGACGGTGACGGCTGATGCTCCCCCGGGCGGCTCCGGGCGACCACCGGATACGGTGCGGGGAGCCCGCACGGCCGGTACCCGCCGGCGACGCCGGTAGCCATGCCGACGGTTCCCCGACCGGCATCGGCGGCCGACCTGTGATGGAGGAGGCGCACCCATGACGTCCGAGGCTCCGCACCGCCCCGGCCAGGAGCCGGGCGAGGTGTCGCCGGGCACCGGCGGACCGGTGCCGTACGGCGATCAGCCGGCGCAGCAGGACAACGGGTACAACGGCGCACCCGACCTCGGCTGGGCACCGCCCCCGCCGGCCGGTCGGCCCGCGCAGCCGGCCCCGGCCTGGGCCGCGAACGACGACCAGCCACCCGCGTGGGCCCCGCCCGCCGGGCAGCCGGTGACCGGGCGGGCGACCGCCCAGGTCCCGCAGCCCGCCTGGGGCGGCAACGACCAGGGCAACCCCGCCTGGTCCGGTTCCGGTGGCCCGGCCTGGGGCAACCAGGAGCAGTCCGGCCCGGACCGCGGCGCCGAGCAGGCACCGCCCGCCTGGGCCGCCACGCCGCCGGGCAGCCCGGCCGAGCCGTCGCAGGCCCCCTGGGCCGCCGCCGAGCAGAACCGTCCCGGATGGAACGCCGGCGAGCAGCAGCAGGGCTGGTCGCCGTCCGGTGACCCGGCCGCCCGCGGCACCGGCTACGTGCCCGCCCCGGCCACCGTGCCGAACGAGACCTGGGTCACGCCCGCCCCCGCGGACGACCCGCATCGCTCCGGCGGCTTCGCGCCCACCGCCGGGCAGCACGAGGACGCCTCCGGTCGCGCCGGTGGCTGGGCCGCCGCGCAGCAGCAGCAGGACGACCCGAACCGCTCCGGCGGCTGGAACCCGCGCGACGAGCAGCCCGCCGCGTCCGACGACCCGAACCGCTCGGGCGGCTGGAACCCGCGAGAGAGCCAGCCGGCCTGGGCGCCGGGTCAGCAGACCGGCGCCACCTGGCCGCCGGCCGACCCGCCCGCCCGGGCCGCCGCAGCGGTCTCGGTACCCGGTGCCGCCCGGCCGGACCACGCCTGGTCCACTCCGGAGCAGTCCGATCAGGACAACCGCCCGGCCGAGGACAGCGGCGGCTGGCGCGCGACCGGTGGGCCGCAGCACGACGAGGGACAGCGTTCCGGCGGCTGGCCCGCCCCGCAGGGCGAGAACCGGTCCGGCGGCTGGGACGAGCCGGCCCGCGCCGAGGACCCGGACCGCTCGGGCGGCTGGGCTGCCGGGCGCGCCGCGAACCCGGCCGAGGCGGCGCAGCCGGGTGGCTGGGAGCCGAACCGGCAGTCCGGCGACTGGGGTGACGGCGCCGCCGTACCGCAGCAGCGTGACTCCGGCGAGCAGGCCGGCGCCTGGAGCGGCGCGGCCGCCGTACCGCAGCAGCACGAGCCCGCGCGGCCGGCGGACGAGCCGGCGCAGCCCGCCTGGGGCGCCGCCGCGCCGGCCGAGGCGTCGGCCCGCGCCAGCGTGTCCGTGCCGTCGACCGACGCACCCGCCGGCTGGGGCGGCAACCAGGACGAGCGTCCGGCCGCACCGTCGCCCGAGCCGTGGCCGCAGGCCGAGGCGTGGGGCCGGTCCGAGGACTCCGCCCCGGCCTACCAGCCCGCCCCCGCGCCGGGCATCTCCCCCGGCAACGCGGTGCCGCTGCCGGCGCAGCAGCAGCGGGTGCCGGGCGCCGCGCTGGCCGCGTCGTCGCCCACCGACCACCCGGGCAACGAACCCCAGGGGTACGAGCCGGAGCGCGGCGACGGTGGCTGGAACGCGTCCCGCCCCGAGGAGCCGCAGTCGCCCGCCGTTCCCGCACCGCGTACCTCCCCGGAGGGCGGCCCGGTTTCGGCGAGCGCGTCGGTGCCGGTGGCCAGCCGGGTCACCCCGCCGTCCGACCAGCCGCTGCCGACCGGCGGCCCCACGCCGCAGCCCCGGGTGTACGGCCGTCCCGCCCGCCCGGAGCCCGAGGACGCCCCCGAGCCGGACGAGCCCGGGTTCCCCGGCCAGGACGGGCCGCACGGCAACGGCTTCCCCGGCCCCGGCCCGCAGTCGCGGTCCGAGGACGCCGACGGCCCGCAGGGGTACGCCGGCGCGCCCTCCTCGCCCGCCGCGCCGCCGTCGTTCCCGGTCGGTATGCCGTCCTTCGCGGACGCGCCCGGCAACACCCGTCCCGCCAACGGCGTGCACCCGGGCGGCGAGCAGCCCGGCACGGGTCGCGACCCGTTCGGTGGCCCGCAGAGCCCGTACGGCAACCCCGGCGGCCAGGACCCGTTCGGCGGTCCCGGCGGTCGGCCGGAACCGTTCGGCCCCGGCGGTCAGCAGGAGTCGTTCGGCGGCCCCGGCGGTCAGCCCGACCCGTTCGGCGGTCCCGGCGGTCAGCCCGACCCGTTCGGCGGTCCGGGTGGGCAGCAGGCGGCGTTCGGCAGCCCGGCCGGGCGGCCCGAGCCGTTCGGCGAGCCGGACCGGTTCGGCCCGCCCGCCGGAGGACGCGCCTCGGTGGCGGTGCCCGGCCAGGGCCCGGCCGGTGGCGGCAACGCCTTCCCGCCGCCTCAGCAGGCCCCGCCGGCCTGGTCGCAGGACGGGCCCGGCACCGAGCCGGAGCAGGGCCGCTTCGACGCGTTCAAGCCGGATGCCACCGAGTCGCAGACCGAGGCGCCCCCGCCGAAGGTGCGCAACGGCCGGGTGCTCGCCGCCGTGCTGATCGCCGCGGTGCTCATCCTCGCCGTACCGCTCGGCCTGCTGACGCTGCTCGGCAAGGTCGGCGACAAGTCGGACGGCTTCGACCCGGCGGTCGGCTCCTGCGTGAAGCAGTCCGGCACGAGCGCCGTGGCCGCCGACTGCGGCGAGCCGGGCGCGTTCAGCGTGGTGTCGAAGGTGGACAACAAGGACAAGTGCGCCGACCTGTCGCAGCCCTCGGTCTCGGTCGAGGGCGGCGGGACCACCCGGGTGCTCTGCCTGAAGCCCGCCGGCCAGTAACCACACGTACGCGGAGCGCCCATCCCTCGCCGGGGTGGGCGCTCTGCGCCGTTCCGGTGTGCGTCTGTTCACCCCGGGATCGCCGGGAGCCCGCCCGGCCGGTGCGGCACGATGGGGGCATGAGCGCACGCGTACGGGCACCGGAACTGCGGGGTCGGGCCTGGCTGAACACCGGCGGCAAGGCCGTCACACTGGCCGACCTGCGCGGCAAGATCGTCCTGCTCGACTTCTGGACGTTCTGCTGCATCAACTGCCTGCACGTGCTGGACGAGTTGCGTCCGCTCGAGGAGAAGTACGGCGACGTCCTGGTCGTGATCGGGGTGCACTCGCCGAAGTTCGAGCACGAGAAGGACCCGGCGGCGCTGGCCGCGGCCGTCGAGCGGTACGGCGTGCACCACCCGGTGCTCGACGACGCCGAGATGGACATGTGGCAGCAGTACGCGGCCAAGGCGTGGCCGACGCTCGCCGTGGTCGACCCCGAGGGGTACGTGGTCGCCACCATGGCCGGCGAGGGGCACGCCGAAGGACTGGCCCGCCTCATCGACGACCTGATCGACACCCACGAGGCGAAGGGCACGCTGCACCGGGGCGAAGGCCCGTACGTGCCGCCCGCCGAGCCGGACACGGTGCTGCGGTTCCCCGGCAAGGCGCTGCCGCTGGACGGTGGAAACCTGCTGGTCAGCGACTCGGCCCGGCACTCACTGGTCGAGCTGGCCGCCGACGGCGAGACGGTGGTCCGCCGCATCGGCGCCGGTTCCCGGGGGCGTACGGACGGCCCGGCCTCCGCCGCCACGTTCGCCGAGCCGCAGGGGCTCTGCCTGCTGCCGCCGCACGTGGCCGAGGTCGCCGGTTACGACGTGGTGGTCGCGGACACGGTCAACCACCTGCTGCGCGGCGTACGGCTGTCCTCCGGCGAGGTGGTCACCGTGGCCGGTACCGGACGGCAGTGGCGCTCGACAGTCGACGACCACGCGCACGACGCCCGCGCGGTCGACCTGTCCTCCCCTTGGGACGTGGCCTGGTACGACGACCGGGTGATCGTCGCGATGGCCGGCATCCACCAGCTCTGGTGGTTCGACCCGATCAAGCGGACCGCCGGCATGTACGCCGGGACCACTGTCGAGGCGCTGCGCGACGGCCCGCTGCCGGACGTGTGGATGGCCCAGCCGTCCGGGTTGTCGGTCTCGGCCGACGGCGCCCGCCTGTGGGTGGCCGACAGCGAGACCAGCGCGATCCGGTGGGTCTCCGGCGGCGAGATGCACACCGCTGTCGGTCAGGGCCTGTTCGACTTCGGGCACGTCGACGGCCCGGCCGACCAGGCGTTGCTCCAGCATCCGCTGGGCGTATGCGCGTTGCCCGACGGCTCGGTGCTGATCGCCGACACGTACAACGGGGCGGTGCGCCGCTTCGACCCGGAGACCGGCCAGGTGGGCACCGTGGCGGACGGGCTGGCCGAGCCGAGCGACCTGGTGCTCACCGGGGAGGGCGAGGTGCTGGTGGTCGAGTCGGCCGCGCACCGGCTGACCCGGCTGGCCCCGGGTGCGCTGACGTCGGCCGGCGCGAACACGGTGGACGGCCCCCGGCACCGGCTGGAACGCAAACCCACCGACGTGGCGGCCGGTGAACTGGCCCTGGACGTGATCTTCACGCCGGCGTCGGGGCAGAAGCTCGACGAGACGTACGGGCCCTCAACCCGGCTGGTGGTCTCGGCGTCCCCGCCGGAGCTGCTGGTCGAGGGCGCGGGCACGACCACCGAGCTGTCCCGCAGGCTGGTGGTCAGCGGCGACGTGGCGCAGGGGGTACTCCAGGTGACCGCCCAAGCGGCGACCTGCGACGCCGACGTCGAGCACGCGGCCTGCCACCTGACGCGGCAGGACTGGGGCGTACCGGTGCGGGTGGTCACCGGCGGCGCGACTCGCGTACCGCTGGTCCTGCGGGGGATGGACGCCTGACCGGAGGTGTTAAGAAGGGCCCCTTCCTCTACCGGAGGCGTTAAGAAGGGGCCCTTCCTTTCACGCGAACGGAGTGAGCGTCACCCCCGCGTCGACAAGCGCGGCCCGCACCAGCTCCGCGCACCGCACCGCACCGGGCGTGTCGCCGTGCAGGCAGATCGACTCGACCGGGGCGGGGATCACCGTCCCGTCGACGGCGACCAGCGTCCGCTCGACGGCCATCCGTACCGCCCGGACGGCCACCTGCTCCGGGTCGGTCACGAGCGCGTCGGGTGAGCTGCGCGGCACGAGCGTGCCGTTGGGGAGGTAGTTGCGGTCGGCGAACCCCTCGGCCACCACCCGCAGTCCGGCGCCCGCGGCGAGCTGGGCCAGCACGGTGCCGGGCTGGCAGAGCACCGGCAGCTCGTGGTCGTATCCGCTGATCGCCGCCACCAGCGCGGCGGCCTGACCCTCGTCGTGGGCCGCCGCGTGGTAGAGCGCCCCGTGCGGCTTGAGGTAGCGGACCCGGGTGCGGTACAGGCGGCAGAAGGCGTCGAGCGCCCCGAGCTGGTAGATGGTCTCGTCGCGCAGCTCGGCGAAGTCGTACGCGATGTGCCGCCGGCCGAAGCCGGCGAGGTCCCGGTAGCCGACCTGCGCGCCCACCGCGACGCCGCGTTCGGCGGCACCGGCGCAGACGCGGTGCATGGTGGCCGCGTCGCCGGCGTGGAAACCGCAGGCGACGTTCGCGGAGCTGATCAGGTCGAGCAGTGCGTGGTCGTCGCCGAGCCGCCAGCTTCCGAATCCCTCGCCGAGGTCAGCGTTGAGGTCCATGGAACGTCACCGTAGTGCCTGGCCGGGCCTGGGCGAGCGCTGTCACGTCGTCCACCACTCCGATGACCGGGTACCCGCCGGTGGTGGGGTGGTCGGCCAGGAAGACCAGCGGTTGACCCGACGGCGGCACCTGCACCGCGCCGAGCACCAGACCCTCGCTCGGGAGTTCGCCGGCCACCGCGCGGGTCAGCGCCGCGCCGGCCAGCCGCGCGCCGACCCGGTTGCTGTCCGGGCTCACCGTGTACGCGTCGCGGCACAGCAGGTCCAGCGCCTCGGGCGTGAACCAGTCCTGCCGGGGGCCGGGACGCACGCTCAGCCGTAGCTCGTCCGGGACCGGCCCGGTGACGGGGACGTCGACGGGTGCGGGTGGGCCGGCCGGGGTGCCGAGCGGCAGCCGGTCCCCGTCGCGCAGCGGCGGCGGTCCGAGGCCGGAGAGTGTGTCGGTGGCGCGGCTGCCGAGCACCGGTTCGACGGCGATCCCGCCGCTGACCGCGAGCCAGGTCCGTACTCCGGCGTGGGCCGGTCCGACGCGCAGCACCGCGCCCGCCGGGAGCGAGAGCGGCCGTCCCACGTCGCCCGGCCGGATGTCCCCGGTCCGCCACTCGACGACCACGTCGGCCGGGGCGCCGATGAGCGCGACGGCGACGGCCCGGGTGAACCGCAGGGCACAGCCGGTCATGGTGATCTCCAGCCCGGCGGCGTGCTCGTCGTTGCCGACGAGCCGGTTGGCCAGGCGCAGGGCGGCCGGGTCGAGGGCTCCGGAGCGGGGTACGCCGAGGTGCGCCCACCCGGACCGGCCCTGGTCCTGAACGGTGGTGAGCGCCCCGGCCCGCAGCACCTCGATCACGACGCGTCGACCAGCCGGACGCGGGTGCCGGGGGTGAGCCGGGCCGGCGGGTCGGCGTGCACGTCGAACAGCGGCAGGTCGGTGCGGCCGACGAGCAGCCAGCCACCGGGTGACGCGGCGGGGTAGATGCCCGCGTACGGGCCGGCGAGCGCGACCGAGCCGGCCGGCACCCGGGTACGCGGCGTGGCGAGCCGGGGGACGGCGAGCTCGGGCGGCAGCCCGGTCAGGTACGCGAACCCGGGCGCGAAGCCGCAGAACGCG
Organism: Micromonospora sp. WMMA1947; assembly: GCF_027497355.1. Taxonomy (NCBI): domain Bacteria; kingdom Bacillati; phylum Actinomycetota; class Actinomycetes; order Micromonosporales; family Micromonosporaceae; genus Micromonospora; species Micromonospora sp. WMMA1947. Next base: position 1,860,587 of record NZ_CP114909.1, read on the forward strand.
ACCCGGAACTCGGTGCGCCGCAGCCGGTCGACGACGGCGGGCACGTCGGTGTCCCAGTGGCCGGCGACGCGCGGCAGGTCCTCCCCGTCGTACACGACTGGGACCCGGACCTCGGCGGTGGCCGGGCCGGAGACGGCGGTGCGGGGCCGCCAGCCGGCGATCCGCGCGGCGGCCGTCTCCGGGTCCGGTACGCCGTCGAGCAGCACGGTGACCGCGCCCGGGACGATCTCGGTGGCGGTCAGTTCGCCTGCCTCGCGCCGGTGCCACAGTTCGGCCCGCCACGCCTGCGCCTGCTCCGCGTCGTCGCAGTCGAGGAGAAGGGCGTACGCCCCGACCGGCCGGATCCGCATCCGGTCATCCTCCCGCCGGGTGAGGTGACGGTCCACACTACTTGCAAGTAACCTACGCTGTCGTAACCTAATGACGTGACGACCTCCGCACCGTTCCGGCTCCGGCCGGCCGACATCGGGAAGCCGCGTATGCGCGGCTGGCTGCACGCGTACGCGTTCTTCGCCGCTCTCGTCTGCGGCATCGTGCTCTGTTCGATCGCCGCCGGTCGTCCCGGCTGGGCACCGCTGGTGAGCTGCCTGATCTACAGCTTCACGGTGTGCGGGCTGTTCGGCACCAGCGCGCTCTACCACCGGCGGGTCTGGTCCGAACGCGGCTATCAGATCATGCGCCGGATGGACCACTCGATGATCTTCGTGTTCATCGCCGGGACCTACACACCGTTCTGCGCGCTGCTGCTGGACACCCGGCAGGCCACGATCATGCTGAGCCTGGTCTGGGGCGGCGCGATCGCGGGCGTGGCGGTCAAGCTGATCTGGCCGCACGCGCCGCGCTGGGTCTCCGCCCCGCTCTATCTGGCGCTCGGCTGGGTCGCGGTGGCCATGCTGCCGCAGATCCTGCACGCAGGTGGCGTGACCGCGCTGGTGCTGCTGAGCGTGGGCGGCGCGATCTACAGCGTGGGCGCGGTGTTCTACGCGCTGCGCCGGCCGAACCCGTGGCCCACCGTCTTCGGGCACCACGAGTTCTTCCACGCCTGCACGCTCGTCGCGGCGATCTGCCACCACATCGCGATCTACTTCGCGTTGTTCGCCTGAGCCGAGCCGGACCGGCCCCGGACATGCGCGAGGGCCCCGCACCGTTGCGGGGCCCTCGGGTTCTGGGGGGTCAGGCCGGGTAGCCCGAGCCCGGACGGCGCACCTCGCGGTACTCCTCGCGTACGACGCGGTCGTCGCGCACCGGCACCACCGGCTCGGCCACGACCTGCTCGCGTACCGGAGCGGCCACCACACGGCGGCGGCTGTTCCAGAAGTAGAGCGTGGTGAGCAGGCCGGCGACGCCGGCGAGCATGAGCACCCAGCCCACCACGTTGAGGTTCAGCCATCCGAGATTGGCGTCGACGGCGAACGCGAAGATCGCGCCGAGCGCGATGAGGAAGATGCTGGCACCGATGCCCATGACGTCGCCTCCTTGGCGTCCTGCTGGCGTTTCCTGCCCGCCGCGGCCATGGATGAGGTAGCGGCACTCATCGACATACCCAGGCGCTTTGATCGTCAATCAGGCAAGCTGGGCGGTATGACGGATGGCAGGAACGGGCAGCGGACGCTGGTGCTGCTGCGGCACGCCAAGGCCGAGCAGTCCGGGGACCTCCCGGACGCGGAACGGTCGCTCACCGCGCGGGGGCACGCCGACGCCGCCACCGCGGGCGCCTGGCTGGCCCGGCACGCGCTGCTCCCCGACGTGGTCCTCTGCTCGCCCGCCCGGCGCACCCGGCAGACCTGGCACGACGTGGCGATGGGCATGAGCGGTGCCCCGCCGGAGGGCGGTCCCGCGGGCCCGGCTCCCGCGGTGCGATACGAGGTGACCGCGTACGACGCGCTTCCGGATCAGCTGCTGGAGCTGCTGTGGACGGTCGAGCCGACGGCCGGGACGGTGCTGCTGGTCGCCCACAACCCGGGGATCTCCCTGCTGTCGGCGCTGCTCGATCCGCAGCGGGCCGACCCGGACGGGCTGCGGACCACCGACCTGGTGGTGCACCGGCCGACGACCCGCTGGGCCGACCTCGCGCCGGGGAACGCGCCGATCACCGGCCGCCACACCGCGCGCGCCTGAGCGGCCGGGCTCAGCCGACGCGGGTGTCGTACGCCGCCCGGTTGGCGAGCACGTCGTCCATGTGCGCCTCCGCCCAGGACTTCAAGCCGCGGATCATCTCGTGCAAGGAGTACCCGAGGTCGGTCAGCTCGTAGGTGACAGTGACCGGCACCGTCGGCTCCACGGTGCGGGTGATCATGCCGTCGCGTTCCAGGGCGCGCAGCGTCTGGGTGAGCATCTTCTGGCTGACCCCGGGGAGCGTGCGGAACAGCTCGGAGTACCGCCTCGGCCGCGGGTCGCCGGCGCAGTCCGCGCCGAACCGGTGCGAGCCGTCGCTGCGCAACGCGGCCAGCACCAGCGTGACCCACTTGTCGGTGATCCGGTCGAGCAGTTGCCGGCTGGGGCACCCGGCCAGGAACGCGTCGTACTCGGCCTTGCTCATCTCTGCTCCTGCCGCCTCGGTGAGCTACGCACTTTGAGGTGCCTACTTCCCGATGGAAAGTTACACCTCGATAGTGGAAGCCGGCCGCCCCGATCCGGCGGCGTCGCGAAAACGACGAGAGGTACACGCATGGCCCGCACCACCCTTCCCGGCGGCACCTGGACGCTGGGCGACCTGACCGTCACCCGGTTCGGCTACGGCGCGATGCAACTCGCCGGCCCCTGGGTCATGGGACCACCGGCCGACCACGAGGGCGCCCTGGCCGTGCTGCGTGAGGCGGTCGCGCTCGGCATCACCCACATCGACACCAGCGCGGCGTACGGGCCGCACGTCACCAACCGGCTGATCCGGGAGGCGCTGCACCCGTACCCGGAGACGCTGCACATCGTCACGAAGGTCGGCGCGGACCGGGACGAGCAGGGCGGCTGGCCCACGGCCCGGGATCCGCAGAGCCTGCGCCGACAGGTCCGGGAGAACCTGGAGACGCTCGGCGTGGACGCGCTCGGCCTGGTCAACCTGCGGCTCGGCGACGCCGAGGGGCCGAAGCCCGGCTCGCTCGCCGAGGCGCTGGAGACGCTCGTCGCGCTCCAGCAGGAGGGCGTGATCCGCCACCTGGGCCTGAGCAACGTGACGCCGGAACAGGTCGCCGAGGCACGGACCATCGCACCGATCGCCTGCGTGCAGAACCGGTACAACCTGGCCCACCGCGACGACGACGACCTGATCGACGAACTGGCCCGGCAGGGTGTCGCCTACGTGCCGTTCTTCCCGCTCGGCGGGTTCACCCCGGTGCAGTCCTCGGCGTTGTCGGCGGTGGCCGAGCGCCTGGGGGCGACACCGATGGGCGTCGCCCTGGCCTGGCTGCTGCGGCGCTCGCCGAACATCCTGCTGATCCCCGGCACCAAGTCCGTCGCGCACCTGCGCGAGAACATCGCCGGCGCCGGGCTGGCGCTCTCCGGCGACGACCTCGCCGAGCTGGACCGGATCGGCCGCTGAGACGCGTCAGGACGGAGGGGCCGTCGGCGGCGGCGGGTCGGGCGGCGGCGGCATCATCGCGGTCGGATGCGACAGCCGGTTCTCCTCCACGATGAGCGTGCGGGCCCGCTTGCGGCGGTCCTGCCAGAACCACAGCGTGGTCAGCAGGACGCCCAGCCCGGCCAGGATGAACACCCAGCCGACCGCGCGCAGGTCGATCCACCAGACGTTGGCTCGGATGGCGAAGGTCATGATCGCGCCGAGCGCGATGAGAAAGATGGCGCTACCAATGCCCATGTGCGCTGCACTCCCCCGTGCGATGGCCTTGGGCGTACTCGGTCGTGGTCCGCGACGGTTACCCGCCACCGGCCCGCCTATCCACCCGTGGCGCACGCACGACGACGGCCGGCGGGCTGGTGCCCGCCGGCCGTCGTCATGAGGGGGAGAGTGACGCTTCAGGGGTGAAAGCCCCCGGAAGGGCTCAGAAAGCCTCCTCCGGGAGGTCCATGATCTCCAGGTCGGTGCCCTCGATGATCCGCCGGTCGGCGCCGATGCGGGGCAGCACCTCGCGGGCGAAGAACCGGGCGGCGGCGACCTTGCCGGTGTAGAAGGACTTGTCGGCCGCGGAGACCTCGCCGGCCAGCGCCTTCAGCGCCACGTCCGCCTGCTTCTGGAGCAGCCAGCCGACCACCAGGTCACCGATCGCCAGCAGGAACCGGCGGCTGCTCAGGCCGACCTTGTAGAGCGCGCGGGTGTCGCCGCCCTGGGCCTCGCCCAGCCAGCCGGTCATCACGCCGAGGATGTTCTGGATCTCGGCGAGCGCCTTGCCGAGCGCCTGACGCTCCTCCTTGAGCTGGCCGTTGCCGGCCTCGGAGGCGATGTGCTCCTGGATCTCGGCGGCGACAGCCATCAGGGCCTTGCCGTTGTCCCGGACGATCTTCCGGAAGATCAGGTCGAGGCTCTGGATCGCGGTGGTGCCCTCGTACAGGGTGTCGATCTTGGCGTCGCGGACGTACTGCTCCAGCGGGTAGTCCTGGAGGAAGCCGGAACCGCCGTAGGTCTGCAGCGACTCGTGGCCGAGCAGCTCGTACGCACGCTCCGAGCCGACGCCCTTGACCAGCGGCAGCAGCAGGTCGTTGACCCGCTTGGCCAGCTTGGTGGCCTTCTCGTCACCGGCCGCCTCGGCGATCGCGACCTTGTCCTGCCAGCTCGCGGTGTAGCAGACCAGCGCGCGCAGGCCCTCGGCGTACGACTTCTGCAGCAGCAGCGAGCGGCGCACGTCCGGGTGGTTGGTGATGGTCACCCGCGGGGCGGTCTTGTCGGCCATCTGGGTGAGGTCGGCGCCCTGCACCCGGTTCTTGGCGTACTCCAGCGCGTTCAGGTAACCGGTGGAGAGCGTGGCGATGGCCTTGGTGCCGACCAGCATCCGGGCGTACTCGATGATCATGAACATCTGGCGGATGCCGTCGTGCTTCTCGCCCAGCAGCCAGCCCTTGGCCGGTACGCCGTGCTCGCCGAAGGTCACCTCGCAGGTGTTCGAGACCTTCAGGCCCATCTTGTGCTCGACGTTGGTGGCGTAGACGCCGTTGCGCTCGCCCAGCTCGCCGGTCTCGGGGTCGAAGTGGTACTTCGGCACGACGAACAGCGACAGGCCCTTGGTGCCCGGGCCGCCGACGCCCTCGACGCCGACCGGACGGGCCAGCACGTAGTGGACGATGTTGTCGCTCAGGTCGTGCTCACCGGAGGTGATGAAGCGCTTCACGCCCTCGATGTGCCACGAGCCGTCCGGCTGCTGGATCGCGCGGGTACGGCCGGCGCCCACGTCCGAGCCGGCGTCCGGCTCGGTGAGGACCATGGTCGAGCCCCACTGCTTGTCGATGAACAGCCGGGCCCACTTCTTCTGCTCCTCGGTGCCCTCGACGTGCAGCACGTGGGCGAAGGACGGGCCGGAGGCGTACATCCAGATCGGGGCGTTGGCGCCGAGCACCAGCTCGGCGAGCGACCACCAGAGGGCGCGCGGGGCGTTGGTGCCGCCCAGGACCTCCGGCAGGTCCAGGCGCCAGAACTCGGAGTCCATGAACGCCTTGTACGACTTCTTGAACGACTCCGGCAGCGGCGCGGTGAACGTCGCCGGGTCGAAGACCGGCGGGTTGCGGTCGCTGTCCGAGTAGCTGGCAGCCAGGTCCTCGCGGGCGAGACGGTCGACCTCGCCGAGGAAGCTGCGGGCGGTGTCGACGTCCAGGTCCGTGAACGGAGCCTGGCCGAGCGTCCGGTCCGCCCCGAATACCTCGAACAGGTTGAACTCGAGGTCCCGCACATTGCTCTTGTAGTGGGTCATGCTCGCTGGCCCCGCTTCCGGACAGGTGTTACCGATCAGTAACTCCAGACTGTATTACTCGCCGGTAGGCAACGACAAGCGGATCTCGGAAGTGACAGCGATTACACACTTCCCGTTCATCCGTCGGCGGCGCCGACCTCCCAGCTCGGAACCGGGGCGGCGGTGGCGCTGCGCGGGCCGACGTACTCCATCAGGACCAGCGCGATGTCGTCGTCGAGCCGGCCGTGCACCCACTCGACAAGGGCGGTCTCCAGCGAGGCCAGCCCGTCGGCGACGGTGCCGTGACCGAGCAGCCGCCAGGCGCGGTCGGCGGTGGGGAAGAATTCGCCGTCCCGGCGCGCCTCGCCCAGCCCGTCGGTGAACAGCAGCAGCCGGTCACCCGGCTCCAGCCGCTCCACCCGGGGCCGGACCACGGGCATGAAGCCGAGCGGTGGCGCGGGCGCGGGCGGCTCCAGCGGTATCACCGCGCCCCGGCGCAGCAGCAACGGTGACGGGTGCCCGCAGTTGACGATGGTGAGCGTGCCGCCGCGCTCCTCGACCAGGGCCGCGGTGACGAAGTCCTCGTCGCCGACGTTGCGGGCCACCGCCCGGTCCAGGTCGGTGACCACCGCACGCAGGTCGGCCCGCTCGTACGCGACGTGCCGGTAGGAGCCGAGCACGATGCTGGCCAGGCGAACGGCGTCCAGCCCTTTGCCCCGTACGTCACCGATGATCATGCGGACGCCGTACGGGGTGTCCATCACCTCGTACAGGTCCCCGCCGATCTCGGCCGTAGCGGTGGAGGAGATGTACCGGGCGGCCACTGCCAGCGTGCCGACCTGCGGGCCGAGCGGTCGCAGCACCGCCTGCTGGGCGACCGAGGCGAGCCGGGACAGCTCGGCGATCCGGTCCACCTGACGCTGGCGCATCGCCGCCGTGGCCGCCGCGATCGCGGTGGCCACCCCGACCGCTGTCACGTTGACGACTGTCACCAGCGGGCTGCCCCGCTCCGCGACCGCGAAGCCGATGCCGAGGGCGATGGCCAGCCCGCCCACCGCGAGCACCACTCGCCAGGACGCCAGCGCCGCCGCGATGAACGGCGCGACAACCATCAGCGCGAGGTAGTGCGCCGGACGGCCGTCGGCCAGTTCCACGGCGACCACGATCGCGAGCAGCGCAAGGGCCGCGCCGAGGCCGGCGCGGGATCCGGGACTCAGCGGGCCTCGGCCCGGCTGGAAGGGTTGCGTGCGTACATCGGACAGCATGCCTGATGGACGTGAGCGGGAGAATGAACCTGGCCCGTCGGTCGTGGAAGTTCTGCCCGAGTGGCCGGACGCTCCTATGGCGCGTCAAGTGGCTGGGGTGGGCTTTCGAGGCGTCGGTAGAGGTCTCTTGCGATGTATCGCTTGAGGCAGCGTTTGATCTCTCGGTCGGTTTTGCCTTGGGCGCGGCGGCGGTCGGCGTAGGCGCGGGTGGGCTCGTCGTAGCGCAGTCGGGACAGGGCGACGGTGTGCAGGGCGCGGTTGAGTTGCCGGTCGCCTGAGCGGTTGAGCCGGTAGCGGATGGTTTTGCCGGATGAAGCAGGGATCGGGGCGGCGCCGGCGAGCATGGCGAACGCGGCGTCGTTGCGGCAGCGTCCGGGGTGGGACCAGGCGGTCAGGACGGTGGCGGCGACGATGGGTCCGACGCCAGTGAGGTCGAGCAGGTCGGGGCGCCAGGAGCGCACGATCATGCGGATGGCTGTCTCGTGGCTGGCTGCCTCCGTTTCCAAGGTCCGAATGCGTCGGGCGAGATCACGTAACACTGCCAGCGCGGTGGCGGCCTCGATGTCGCCACCGGCCGTGGTCGGTCGCAGCCGGCCAGCCGTGGTGATCATCGTTCGGGTGCGCTGCCCGCGAAAGCGGGTTCGCACCGCTTCGGGAGCGGTGATGACCATCGCGTGCAGCTGCCGCTGGGCGGCGGTGGCAGCCTCGACGGCCGCCCGGCGGGCGGTCAGCCGCATCTGCAGCGCTGCCCGCTGAGGCCCGGTCTTGGGCTGCGTCAGCCGGGTGCGGGCCAGGGCATCACGGGCGGCGCGTTCGGCGTCGATCGGGTCGGACTTCGCCCCGGCCCGGCGAGTCGGCCGCTTGGGGCGGTCCAGCTCGACAACCAGCTCACCGGCATCGGCCAGATAACGGTGAAGGCCGGCGCCGTAGCCGCCGGTGCCCTCCAGCGCCCAGGCCCGCAACCCTGACTGCTCATCGGCCAGGGCTACCAGCTCGGCGTAGCCGTCCGGGTCGGTGTTCACCCTGACCCGTGCCAGCACGGCACCGGTGCGGGCATCGAGGACCGCGGCGGTGTGGGTGTCTTTGTGCGTGTCGACGCCGATGACGACCTCGACCAGATCTGCCAGCATGGACATGCGTTCTCTCCTCACCGTGGGGGACGCGAGGTCCGGTCCGGCGCGGAGATGGCAGGACTGTGATGAGACACGCCAGCCGCTAACTGGCGGTCAAGCTCCTGATCAGGCCAAACGTCTCCCGCCGGGCCGGCGCTGGCAGCAGCAGACGGACAAGTCCCGCCAAGGGCACAAAGCCAGTCAGACGAAGGGTCACGCCTGCCACTGCCAGCCATCAGCTCATCACTACTGAACCGACCCCGCCATGCTCACAGTCAGCCGAGCACCTCGTACCGGACGTCGACGTGACCGAGGCTCGTGGCGGCGATGGTCGCGAACGCGGCGCGGGACAGGTCCAGGCACCGGCCCTCGATGAACGGACCGCGGTCGTTGATCCGCACCACCACCGACTTGCCGTTGGCCGGGTTGGTCACCCGGACCTTCGTGTTGAACGGCAGCGTCTTGTGCGCGGCGGTCAGCGCGTTCGGGTTGAACGTCTCGCCGTTCGCCGTCATCTGACCCTCGGCGTAGAAGGAGGCGCCGCAGGAGCCGCTGTCCACGACCTTCGGGCTGCTCGTCTTCTTCGCCGTCGGCGACGGGGAGGCGGTCCTGGCCTTGCTCCGGGAGGCCGCCTGCGTACGGCTCGCCTTCGGGCTGGCGGTGGCCTTCGGCGACGGGCTGAGGCTCGCGCTGGGCGAGGCCGACGCGCTCGGCGAGGGAGAGGCCGACGTGGGGGCGGGCGTGCTGGGCAGCGTCTCGACCACGGCCGGCTCGGCGGGCGGCTCGGCGGAGGTGAGCCGCACGGCGCCGACGGTACCGCCGACCGCGAGGGCCACACCGACCGCCGCGGTCGCGGCGATGGCGGCGGGCGAGGAGAACTTGCGGGTACGAAGGTGCCTAGCAGCCACCGGCCCGGTCCTTTCGTCAACTGACAAACCGGCCCGGACCGTAACGAGAGAAGCACTTCCGAAGTCAACGTGATCATGGTGCTATGCCCGCATTTACCCTGGTACGTGTAGCCGATCACGCCACCGTCGATCGGCCGAACGGCCCACCGATCCGCCAGGACGGAAACCGTGGATCCGCCAGGATGGAAACGTGCTGAACCGTCGCCTGGTCGAGCTGTTCCGGTGGGTCGACCCCGGGCCGGGCAGCACCCACCTGGTCAGTGACATCTCCGGCTGGTGGCGCGACCCCGACGTGCTGGCCCAGGTCGGGCCGGCGCTGGCCGGGCTGTTTCCGGACGCCCGCCCGACCGTCGTGATCGCACCCGAGGTGACCGGGCTGCTGCTCGGCCCGCTCGTCGCGGTCGCCACCGGAGCCGGTTTCCTGCCCGCGTACAAGGACGGTGGCGAGCGACGCCGGGTCGGGCCGACGCGCTGGGCCGACACACCCTCCGACTACCGGGGACGGCAACTGCGGGTCGGCGTGGACGGCCGGCGGCTGGGCCCCGGCGACCGGGTGCTGCTGGTCGACGACTGGGTCGACACCGGCGCGCAACTGGACGCGCTGTGCCAGGTCGTGGCGGACGCCGGGGCCGAACTGATCGGCGCCGCCGCCCTCGTCGCGACCTGCCCGCCCGAGGTCGCCGGGCGGCTGAGGCTGCGTGCCCTGCTCACCGGCGACCAGTTGCCGTGAGACGCCGGCAAACCGGATGAGCCACGGCGGTACGGTGCCGTAGCGTCGACGGCATGTGGCCCCGCATCGGTGGATTGCGCGCACTCGCCCTCGGCACGCCCGGCGAGCTGCGCACCCGGCTCAACACCCTCGTGCTCTCCGGCGTGAAGACCGCCACCGCCGGCCTCGTGCAGGAATACGACGAGGACGGCGAGGAACTGGAGTACGTCGGCGAGCGGCAGGTGCTCGTCGACGACAACGACCAGTTCCTCGCCGTGATCGAGGTGACGGGCGTCGAGGTGGTGCGCTTCGCCGACGTGCCGTGGGACTTCGCCCGCGCCGAGGGCGAGGGCGACCGGTCGATCGAGGAGTGGCGCGAGGGCCACGGCGCCTACTGGGCCCGGCAGGGCACCCCGGTCACCGACGACACCCGGATCGTCTGCCTCCGCTTCCGGCTGGTCTCCACCGAGGGCAGCGTCGGCACCTAGCCGGCCCGGCGCAGCTCCGGCAGCAGCGCCGCCGCCTCCACCAGCACCGCCTCGTCGCCGGCGTACCAGCTGCTGGCCCGGGGCCAGTGCGTCACCACGTCGGTGAAGCCCAGCCGGGCCGCCCGGGCCACCTGCTCGGCGAGAAAGTCGGCACTGGTCAGCGAGAACACCGGAGCCGAGTCGAGCGACAGGTAGCGGTCGAGCGTCGCCGGGTCACGGCCGGCCTGCTCCAGCGTCCGCGTCATCCGGTCGGACAGCTCCGCCACAGTGCCCCACCAGGCCTCGATGTCGTCGCCGCCGAGCCCGGTGGTGACCCAGCCCTGCCCGAACCGGGCGACCAGCCGCATCGAGCGGGGCCCGTTCGCGGCCACCACGAACGGCACCCGGGGCTGCTGGACGCACCCCGGGTTGTTGCGGGCGTCCACAGCGGTGAACCACTCCCCGCGCCAGGTCGTGCCGTCCTCCCGCAGGATCGCGTCGAGCAGCTCGGTGAACTCGGCGAACCGGTCGACGCGCTGCCGGGGCGGCAGCGTCTCGCCGCCGAGCACCGCCGAGTCGAAGCCGATGCCGCCCGCGCCCAGGCCGAGCAGCACCCGACCGTCGGACACGTCATCCAGCGCCGTCACCTGCCGGGCGAACGCCGCCGGGTGCCGGAAGTTCGGCGACGCGACGAGCGTGCCGAGCTTCACCCGGGAGGTCACGCCGGCCGCCGCGGTCAACGTCGTCCACGAGTCGAACCACGGCCCGTCGACCAGGTCACGCCAGCCCAGGTGGTCGTAGGTCCAGGCGTGGTCGAAGCCCCACTCGTCCACCTGCGCCCACCGCCGACGCGCTTCCGACCAGCGCTGGTCGGGCAGGATCACGATGCCGATTCGCATGATCGCCAGGGTACGACCCGGGTCGGACATGCCGACCCGGGTCGCGGGGATCACGCCGCCAGGTCGGCGACCACGCAGGCGATGTTGTCCGGCGCGCCGGCCGCGTACGCCAGCTCGACCAGGCGCTCGACGGCGGTCTCCGGATCGTCCGCCTCCGCCAGCGCGGCGTGCAGCGCGCCCGGGTCCACCACGGCGGAGAGACCGTCGGAGCAGAGCAGGTAGCGGTCGCCGGGCAGCGCGGTCCGCAGCGCCAGGTCGGCCTCCACCTCCGCACCCGCGCCGAGCGCCCGGGCCAGCAGCGCCCGCTGCGGATGCGCCCCGGCCTCGGCCGGGGTGAGCCGTCCCTGGTCGACGAGCGTCTGCACGTACGTGTGGTCCTGCGTGAGCCGGGACAGCTCGCCGCCGCGCAGCAGGTACGCCCGGCTGTCCCCGACGTGCACGAGCGCGAGCCGGGTGCCGCGCCGTACGAGCGCGGTGAGCGTGGTGGCGGGCTGGTCGGCGTCGGTGGCGTGCGCGCGTACCGCCCGGTCGGCCCGGGTCGCCGCGTCGGCCAGCGCGGCGAGCAGATCGGCCTGCGGCGCGTCGGCCTGCTCCAACGGGTGCAGCGCGTCCACCGCGGCGGTGCTCGCGGCGGCACCGGCCGGACCGCGTACGCCGTCGGCGACCGCGAGCAGCGTGGCGCTCGCGTACGCGGTGTCCTCGTTGGAATCGCGGACCGTGCCGGTCTCGCAGCGCGTCGCGTACCGGAAGGTGGTCTCGGACATGGTGGTGCCCCTCTCGCTGAGCGTGTCGACGAGGAGCGCGACGGCCCGGCCGCGTGCTGCCGTGTCCGCGCTGACCCGCCGCCACCAGGCGTCGAGCGCCTCGGCGGCGGCAGCGGACGGCAGGCCGCAGACGGTACGGATCTCGGCCAGCGGCATCCCGGCCCGGCGCAGCCCGGCGATCAGCCGCGCCCGGTCCGCCTGCTCCGGCGCGTAGTAGCGGTAGCCCGAGTGCGGGTCCACCGCGGCCGGGGGCAGCAGCCCGCAGTCGTCGTAGATGCGCAGCGCCTTGGCGCTCAGGCCGGTCGCGCGGGCGAACGCGCCGATGGTCAGCAGTCGCACCGTGCCTCCCTCGCGCTCCTCGTGCCGGTCACCGCGACCGGCACCGACCACGCTGGGCCTTGCCGCAGGGGACGGGTCAAGGCGTCGCTGCCGCCAGTTTGGTCAGCATCCGGCCCAGGTGCGGCTCGATCGTGCCGGCCGGCGCCTCGGTCACCTCGGCCGGCGTCCACCAGCGGGTGCCGGCGAACTCCACCGGATCGGGCGTGAACCGCTGGTCGCGGTGGGCGGACAGCACGTACCAGAGGCTCACGTCGGTGTGCCGCAGCTCCGGCGGGCCGACCGTCTCGGTGACGGTCAGGAACGCCGGGCGCTCGCCGAACGGCGGCGCGAAGACCGCCGCCACGCCCAGTTCCTCCCGCAGCTCGCGGCGCACCGTGTCGGCCGGGTGCTCGCCCGGCTCGACGTGACCGCCGCTGGGCAGCCACATCCCGGCGAGGCGGTGGTCGACCAGCAGCACCGCGCCATCGGCCGGGTCGCGGAGCAGGAAGTACGCGACCAGGTGCGGCGACGGCGTACGCGGCTTGGCCCGGCGGAAGATGTCCTCCGTGCCGGCCAGCCAGGTCAGTGCGGCCTCCCGGTGCCGCGCCTCCAGATCGTCCCCCGGTGGTAGCTCCTCGACCAGTGCCCGGATCTCGTCCCGCATCTCGCCGATGCTGCCAGCCGGGTACGACGGGATCAGTCCTCCGGCAGCGGGTTGGCGTCGGCAGCCGCGCGGACGAACTCGCGTACCCGGGACGTGGTATTCCCGGCCGGCCACACCGGACCGCGACAGATCGGCGGCGCGTCGTGGATCGGCACGTAGGCCACGTCGGGGCGGGCGTAGAACTGGCGGGTCTGCTCGCCCACCGGCAGCACCCCCCGGCCCAGCGCGACGAGCGCCAGCATCTCGGAGAAGCTGCCGCCCACCGGCCCCTTCGGCACCGGCCGGCCCGCGGGCGTGCGGTCCGGCGTGCGGTCCTGCTTGAACGCGGCCGACGTCACCGCCGGGTACTGCACCACCGGATGGTCGCCCAGCACCTCCAGGGACACCGACTCCTCGGCCGCGAGCGGATGGCCCGCGGCCACCGCGAGCACCCGGCGCTCGCGCAGCAGCACCGGGCCGTTCGCCATGCCGTCGAAGGGGTACGAGGCGATCAGCACGTCGATGGTGCCGTCCACCAGGCTCGACCGGGTGCTGGCCAGCGGCGCCTCGTGCACGTGCACCTCGCAGTCCGGGTGACGCGCGGTGAACAGGGCCACCGCGCGCAGCAGCGCCGGGGCTGCCGACTCACCGACGTACGCCACCCGCAGCTCGCCGGTGAGCCCGCGACCGGCGTCGACGGCCCGCTGGACCGCCGCCTCGATGCCAGCCACCAGCGGGCGCATCTCCTCGGCCAGGCGGGCGCCGATCGGGGTGAGCCGGACGACCCGGCTGGTGCGCTCGAACAGCGGCGCGCCGATCCGGCGTTCCAGCTTGCGCACCACGTGGCTGACCCGCCCGGTGCTCACCCGCAGCCGCTCGGCGGTCCGCCCGAAGTGCAGCTCCTCGGCCAGGGTCAGGAACGTCTCGACCTCGTACCGCTCCAGCACCGGGCACCTCCGTCGTTGCCTGCGGGTCAACGATCGTAGTCCGGATCGGGCTTGGTCCGGCTCACCCGGCGGACCAGGGTTGACGGCATGCAGAACCATCTCGTGACGGTGACCGGGTTCGACCACCTCGTGCTTTCGGTGAGCGACGTCGAGCGCTCCCTCGACTTCTACTGCGGCACGCTCGGCCTGGCCCCGGTGCGGGTCGACAGGTGGCGGGCCGGCGAGGTGCCCTTCCCGTCCGTACGTGTCGACGCCGGCACCATCATCGACCTTCTACGCGGCGGCTCGGACCAGTCCAACGTGGATCACTTCTGCCTCGTGGTGGAGCCGGTCGACTGGCAGCGGGTGATCGACTCCGGGGTGTTCACCGTGCTGACCGGCCCGGTACCGCGCTTCGGGGCGCGCGGCACAGCCACCTCGATCTACGTCAGCGACCCGGACGGCAACACAATCGAACTGCGCTGCTACCCGGCCGGCGCCTAGCCTGAGCCGATGCCGCAGCTGGAACGACTCGCCGCCCACCACGCGCCCGCCGTACTGCGGTTCGAGCGGGAGAACCGGGCCTACTTCGCCCGGTACGTCCCCGACCGGGGCGACGACTTCTTCACCGGGTACGCCGCCCGGCACGCGGCCCTGCTGGACGAGCAGGAACGCGGCACCTGCCACTTCCACGTGCTGGTCGGCGACCACGGCACCGTGCTCGGCCGGTTCAACCTGGTCGACGTCGCAGACGGCAGCGCCGAGCTGGGCTACCGGGTGGCCGAACGCGCCGCCGGGCGCGGGCTCGCGAGTGAAGGAGTACGGCGCGTCTGCGAACTGGCCCGCACCGAGTACGGGCTGCGCCGGCTGGTCGCCTCGGCGGCGCTGGCGAACCCGGCCTCGCTGGCGGTGCTCCGGCGTGCCGGATTCGTACCCGACGGTCCGGTGGTGCTGGCCGCGGAGCCCGGCCTGCGGCACGTCCTCGACCTCCGCGCGCCCTACGCGGCCGCGTCCCCGTAGGTGGGAGCGCCGGCCGGCTCGTACGTCAGCTGGAGCGTGCCGTGGGCGTGGGTGACCGACTCGGTGAGCCGCAGCGCGGTCGGCACCGTCCCCTCGCCGAACAGCCGCTTGCCGGTGCCGAGCACCACCGGGTACACCCACAGGTTGAGCCGGTCCACGAGACCGGCGCGCAGCAGCGACTGCGCCAGGTCCAAGCTGCCGATCACGTGCACCTCGTCGTGGCGGGCCTTCATCTCGGTGACGCGCTCGGCGAGGTCACCGGACACCAGCGACGAGTTCGCCCAGGCCAGCGGCTCGGTGAGGGTACGGCTGACCACGTACTTCGGCACGCCGTTGAGCAGGCCGGTGAAGGGGATGTCCGCGGGCGCCTTCGGCCAGTAGCCGGCGAAGATGTCGTACGTCTTGCGGCCCAGCAGCAGCGCGTCCATGCTGCTCGCCTGCTGGAACATCACCGCGCCGGACGCGTCGTCGAGCAGTGGCATCTGCCATCCGCCGTGGCTGAAGCCGCCCTCGCGGTCCTCGTCGGGCTCGCCGGGCGCCTGCGCCACGCCGTCAACGGTCAGGAACTCGGTCACGATCAGCTTGCCCATGGGTCTGCTCCTCCGGTTTCCGCTCTTTCCCCGTCAGACCCGTCAACGACCCGCAACTCATCGCCGAGGTGTACGTGATGGATTTCGTGGAACTGGTCATCGACGGGCAGATCGACATCGATCGCGACGACCTCGAAGATGCCCTCAACGAGGCTCTCGTCGGGCGCGGCGAGGTGACCGGTGCCGGAACAAGCGAGCACGGCTCGCACCTCGACGTCGACGTCCTTGTGACGGCGGACCGACGAGCCGTCCTGGACGCCGTCTTCGGGGTGCTCGCCGCCTTGAACCTGGGCGACTCGGTGCGGGTCCGGCCCGCCGACGGCCAGACCTGGATCCGCCTGAGCCAGTGGACCCGTTCTACTCGTCCCGGAACAACCTGAAGGGCGCACCCTCGATCTCCGTCACGTAACCGATCACCGCCACCGGGTTCCTCAGTCCAGGATCGCGTGCGCCAGCCGGCGGATCCGGTCCATGGAGGTGCCAGGTCGTTTGGCGGCCGTCGCGAGCAGGGTTATCGCTTCCTGCACGTAGCGCCAGGCGGTGGCCACGCCAATCTCGAAGCCGGCCGCGAGTCGGGTGTGGGGGTAGCCGTTGCGCAGGTGGGCGAGAGCCAGTAGCGCCTGTCGACCGGGGCGAGGCGCCGCCACCGGAATCGGCGCTGCTTGCGGTGTCCGCGGATGCGGCCGGCGAGTGGTTCAGGGTGGCTGGATAACGGAATCGTGACGGGGTAGGACAGCATGGCGAGGCTCCCGGTCGGAGCTTCGAGTCTTGGTCGACAGCTGTCCTACCGGGAGCCTCGCACCCATCGATCACCGGGGTCAGCCCTACTCCCCCCGAGCTGCAAGATCAGTTGGCGGCCCGGCGCAAGCCGAGGCGGGCCGCCGAGGGTGGCCGACCGGCTGCAGAAGCGAGCTAGAGCTCGCAGGTCACGGCTCGGGGTGCTTCTAAAGCGTTCCTTAAGTCTGGGAGGCGATTGCCCTGGTGTGTCCGTTTCGGATGGTAATGGGCGGGTGCGATGAGGCGCTCCTGTCCGGTCGGCCCACTACAGTGCTCAGAGTCCGGAGCACGCGAGATTGCGACCCCAGGTCAAGCTCATCGCGTGGACCCAGTTCCAGGCCCCGGACAACGTGCAGGGTCAACCGACACCGGCACATACGAAAGGCGGGCACCCGGGCGGCTACCCGGGCGCCCGCCGAAGCGCAACACCAATCGCCATCCGTGCGGAAAGGGTCAACGCATGAGGAGCAGGGTACGTCATGCTGCTGCACAGTTGCAGCAGTCGGAGCCGCAGGTTACGCCACGGGAGCGCTCAATTCCGCTCCGCACTCTCGGCTTCCTGGGCATCTCGGCCGCCGTCGGGGTCAGCGCGCAGTACCTTCCCGAGATGGCCACGCCGGTGAGTCTGGCCTTGGCCACGTTTCTCACCTTGGACCGGGTGAACCGGCAGATCCTCTGAGCCAGGACGGCCCTCGCGCCAGTGTCGGTCCGGGGGCCGTCCTGCAGGCCGAACCCACCCGCCGGGGTCAGCGTCGAACCGGTCGGCCATGTCGCTCGGCCGCTCCCGCGACACAGGCCCTATGGCCCGCTTCGGCTCCCTGACAACGCGGAAGCCCTGGTTGGGACTCTCGTCCTGACCAGGGCTTCCATGCGTGGAGCGGGTGACGGGAATCGAACCCGCACTGTCAGCTTGGGAAGCTGATGTTCTGCCATTGAACTACACCCGCAGGCGGCACCACTCTACCTGAAGCCCCCCACCCCCGTGCAGTCAGGTGCCCGCGCGCCACCTCGGCGAGGTGGCGGCATCGGGGGGCGGTTGCCCCCACCGCCTCCCCGAACTGGAGTGGATCAAGCACGCTCCGGAGCCGGCAGGCGCGAAGTTGCACGTCGGAAACGTATGGGCGTTCTCAAATGCGTCGATGGGATGTAACGTCTGCCACACGTTTCCGCACCGGCGTGACACACCCCCTGCCACGCCGTCAGAAAGAGGTGGGCCCATGGGACTTCGTCCCAACCTGCTGACCCGGCGTACCGCCGGTGTCGCGACGTCGACCCTCGCGCTGCTGCTCAGCACCGCCGCCGTCGGCGTCGTCCCCGCTGCTTCGGCCTTCTCGGCCGCCCCGGCCGACGTGTGTGCCGAGCCTGCTGACGCCCACGCCGACGAGCACTCGAACGCGCGCGTCGCCAAGGGTGGCAACGCCAAGCTCGACCCCAACCACCTGACCGCCAAGCAGGTCCAGGACCGGGAGGCCGACCTCGCCGCCGCGCAGCGCGAGCGCGCCAACTTCCGGACCGGCGCCGTCACCCCGCTGGCCACCGTGACGATCCCGGTCGTCGTGCACGTCATCCAGGAGAACAGCACCCGGGCCGGCGGCAACATCACCGACTCGATGATCAACCAGCAGATCACCGTGCTGAACCAGGCGTACGCGGGCTCGACCGGCGGCGCCGCCACCGCCTTCGGGTTCCAGCTCACGAAGATCAACCGGGTGACGAACCCGTCGTGGTACCCGATCGTGCAGGGCTCCTCCGCCGAGCGTTCAATGAAGACGTCGCTGCGTGTGGGCGGCAAGAACACGCTGAACATCTACCTCGGCGAGCTGAGCGACAGCCTGCTGGGCTGGGCGACGTTCCCGAAGCGCACGCTGGACAAGATGGACGGCGTGGTGGTGCTGAACGAGTCGCTGCCCGGCGGCACCGCGACCAACTACAACCAGGGTGACACCGGCACCCACGAGGTCGGCCACTGGCTGAACCTCTACCACACCTTCCAGGGCGGCTGCTCCGGCTCGGGCGACAGCGTCTCCGACACCCCGGCCGAGGCGTCGCCGGCGTACCAGTGCCCGACCGGCCGCGACACCTGCTCGACCGCCGGCAAGGACCCGATCACCAACTTCATGGACTACACGTACGACTCCTGCATGTACCAGTTCACCGCCGGCCAGGCGAGCCGCATGCTCACCGCGTGGAACGCCTACCGCGCAGCCTGACCGTCGTACCGCGTACCGGTGCCGGCCCTGTCCTCGGACGGGCCGGCACCGTTCGTCGTGGGCCGGGTCAGGCGGCCGGGCGGCGGGTGTCGAAGCCGTGCCGGCCCCGCCGGCCCTCGGCGGCGAGCGGGTCGCGCCGGGCCGGCGCGTCGCCGCGCGGGTCGAGCCACACCCGGACCTGCGGCGGGGCGGCGCCGGGCTGGGCCACCGGGTCGCGCCGGGTCAGCATCGCCACCTCGACCGTGAACTCGAACAGCCGCCAGTCGCCCCGCGGCGACGCGCGGGCGATCCGGGCCAGCCGCGTCACCGTGGCCGGGTCGGTCACCGGCCGCGCGCGCCCCGCGATGTACGCCTCGTCGTCGCTCTCCTCCGGCGGGAACGAGTGCAGCGCGTAGCGACCGTCGCGTTCGAGGTCGCGGCGCTTCGGTGAGTCGATGACGAAGCACCAGAGCCCGTCGGCGGTGATCACCGGAGAGACCGGATGGACTCGGGGGCCGCCGTCGGCGCGGACCGTGGCGAGGTAGCCGAAGCCCGGCCCGTACTGCTGCATCAGGAGGCGGATCTCGTCGGCGAGGCGGGGCTCGTCGGCGGCGAATTCGGACCAGGAAGCCATGTGGACACTCTATCGAACACGTGTACGAAGATGTAGTGCGACACGCAGGTCACCCATACCGGTCGCTATGGTGTTCCGATGCTGCTCTCCGACCGCGACCTGGTCTCCGAGATCAAGGCCGGCACGCTCGCACTGGAGCCCTTCGAGCCCACGCTGGTGCAGCCGTCGAGCATCGACGTACGCCTGGACCGGCTGTTCCGGGTCTTCAACAACCACCTCTACACGCACATCGACCCGTCGATCCAGCAGGACGACCTGACTTCGATGGTGGAGGTGCCGGAGGGGCAGCCGTTCGTGCTGCACCCGGGCGAGTTCGTGCTCGCCTCCACGCTCGAGGTGATCTCGCTCGGTGACCAGCTCGCCGGCCGGCTGGAGGGCAAGTCGAGCCTGGGGCGGCTGGGGCTGCTGACGCACTCGACCGCCGGCTTCATCGACCCGGGCTTCTCCGGCCACGTCACGCTGGAGCTGTCGAACGTGGCGAACCTGCCGATCACGCTCTGGCCGGGCATGAAGATCGGCCAGCTCTGCATCTTCCGGCTCTCCTCGCCGGCCGAGCACCCGTACGGTTCGGCCGTCTACGGCTCGCGTTACCAGGGGCAGCGCGGACCGACGCCGAGCCGGTCCTGGCAGAACTGGCGTACCTGGCCGACGCGCTGACGGCGCCCGCAGTTGTTAACAAGGGCCCCCTCCTCTACCGGAGGCGTTAAGAGGGGGCCCTTCCTTACACGCGGCCGAAGCTGTTGATGTCGCCGTCGTCGACGCGCTTCATCGTGATGGGCTTGCCGGACTGGGAGGCGTGCACCACCCAGCCGTCACCCACGTACATCGCCACGTGGTGCAGGTCGCTGTAGTAGAAGACAAGGTCACCGGCGCGCAGCTCGGCGCGGCTGATCCGCTTCGTCATCCCGTGCTGCTGGCGTGCGTTGTGCGGCAGCGAGACGCCGCCCTTGGCCCAGGCCGCCATGGTCAGACCGGAGCAGTCGAAGTGGTCGGGCCCGGCCGCGCCCCAGACGTAGATCTTGCCGATCTGGGCGCAGGCGAACTTGACCGCCGCTCCGGCCGCGCCACCGGGGTAGCCGGCCGGGCAGGGCGCCGGGCGCAGCGGACCGCCGCCGCCCTTGCCGTACACCTTGAGCCGCAGCTTCTGCAGCCGGGCGATCTCGGCGTCGATCTGCTTCTTCTTCGCCGCGAGCTGGGCCTCGGTACGGGCCAGCCCGGCGATCATCTCGTCCAGCGGCTTCTTCTTCGCCGCCAGTTCGTCGCGCAGCGCGGCGACGGAGCGCACCTGCTCGTGCTGGCGGTGCGCGAAGCGGTCGAGCAGTTCCAGGCCGTTCACCAGGTCACCCGGCGAGCGGCTGCCCAGCAGCGCGTTGACGGTGGAGAGGTTGTCGCCCTTGTAGGCGTCGGCGGCGAGCCCGCCGACCTGGCCGAGGGCGGCGTCCACCCGCGCCTGGAGGGGTGCGATCTGCCGGCCGAGTGCGTCGGCCTGCTTGCGCCGCGCGGCGAGCTGCTCGCGTACGGCGTTCACCTGTTCGATGACCGGTTCGAGCTTGTTCCAGTCGCGGTCGATCTGGGCCTCGATCTCGGCGACCGAGGGTTCGGCGTGTGCCGCAGTCGCGCCGCCGGTCAGAACGACGGCGGTGCCGACCAGCGCGGCGAGGGCGGTGGTGAAGCGGGACCAGCGGGAACGCGGCGCGACGCTGGACCGGTCGGTGGACCGGTTCGACGACGGCCGCGGGGCATGGAGTGCCACCGGGCGTCCGTACTCCTTCTTCCGTACCGCCTACCGGGTTAGCTGACGGATTCGGGCGGGAAGGGAGCCGCCCTACCGCATCGCTGCGGATTCACCCCAGGTACCTGGTTCCCCGGCTCGCCCGTGGGCGACTCGGCGGTGTCGGACCGTCACCGACCGGGTTGGACGGTGAGACGTGCGGCCGACGATTCACCAGAGTAGGGACCACCGTTATCGATCCGCAACTTCCAGCGCGGTGACACTCCGTACGCGATGACGGGCCGCATCCCGGGCAGAGGTGAAGTTTTCTTTCAAAGCTGATTACTCAGTGGAAAGGTATTGACCCCTGCGGGTGTACGGAGTGAGGGTGGAGACGCAGTGACCCCCATCCCTGTCCAGGAGGTTCGATGCTCCTCTCCGCCCCGCCGTCGGGCAGACGGATACTGCTCGCCGCCGCCGTGGCGACAGCCACCGCGCTGGCGACGACCGGCCCGGTGACAGCCGCGCCGGACACGTCCGCGCCCGCGAGCGACAGGCAACAACAATACGCCGCCGCCGCGGCCGAGTACGGCGTACCGCAGAACGTGCTGCTCGGTGTCTCCTATCTGGAATCCCGCTGGGACACCCACCCGGGGCAGCCGAGCACCAGCGGCGGCTACGGCCCGATGCACCTGACCGACGCCGCCCACATCCTCGCCACACCGGGCAGCGCCCACGTCGACGAGGACGAGGACCCGCGCGGCGACGACGCCCGCCCACTGAAGCTCGACCCGGCCACCGCGGCCGCGCCGAAGCGGGAGACCCCGCTGCCGAACGCCTCGCTCCAGACGCTCGACGCGGCAGCCGCGCTCACCGGGCTCGACGCGCGCACGCTGCGGACCGACCCGGCCGCGAACATCCGCGGTGGCGCGGCGCTGCTGGCGTCGTACCAGAAGGCTCTGGGTGGGCCGGTCGGTGCCGGCACCGACCCGGCGGCCTGGTACGGCGCGGTGGCCCGGTACTCCGGCGCGGACACCTCCGACGCCGCGGCGGCCTTCGCCGACGAGGTGTACGACCAGCTCGGCCAGGGCGCGAGCCGGACCACGGACGACGGCCAGCGGGTGACGCTCGCCGCCACCGCCGCGACGCCGGACCGCTTTAGGCTGGCCCGCCTCGGCCTGCGCAACGCGCAGCGGCCGGACGGACTGGAGTGCCCCGTCCGGCTCGCCTGCGAGTGGATTCCGGCGCCCTACGAGCAACTCAGCGACGACCCGGGTGACTACGGCAACCACGACCTGGCCGACCGGCCGAAGCAGCAGAAGATCGAGTACATCGTCATCCACGACACCGAGGGCTACTTCGGCCCGAGCGTCGACCTGGTCAAGCGCGCCGACTACCTGGGCTGGCACTACACGCTGCGCTCGGTGGACGGCTACATCGCCCAGCACATCAAGACCAAGGACGTCGGCTGGCACGCCGGCAACTGGTACGTCAACGCGAAGTCCATCGGCCTGGAGCACGAGGGCTTCGCCGGTCAGGGCACCTGGTACACCGAGGCGATGTACCGCACCTCCGCCAAGCTGGTGCGTCACCTGGCGCTGAAGTTCGGCATCCCGATGGACCGGCAGCACATCATCGGCCACGACAACGTGCCCGGCATCACCGCCGCCAACGTGGGCGGCATGCACTGGGACCCGGGACCGTACTGGGACTGGTCGCACTACTTCGACCTGATGAAGGCGCCGTTCCGCAACACCGGCACGCCCCGTACCGGCCTGGTCACCATCGACCCGGACTTCGCCACCAACCGGCCGGCGTTCACCGGCTGCAACCAGCAGCCGCCGGGCGTCCCGACGCCCCGGCCGCCGGCGCAGCCGTGCCCGTCACGCGGTTCCTCGTCGGTGATCCTGCGGACCGCGCCGAGCCCGGACGCCCCGCTCGTCAACGACCTCGGGCTGCGCCCGGACGGCACGCCGGACACGATGTACATCTCCGACCACGGCGCCCGCGCCTCCGCCGGCCAGACGTACGCGCTCGCCGGCCGGCAGGGCGACTGGACGGCGATCTGGTACCTCGGCCAGAAGGCGTGGTTCCTCAACCCGGCCTCCGCGCCGACCGCCAAGTGGGCCACCGGCTTCGTGGTGACGCCGCGGCCCGGCAAGGCCACCATCCCGGTGTACGGGCGGGCCTACCCGGAGCAGGCCGCCTACCCGGACACCATCCCGTACCAGACCATCTCACCGCTGCAGTACACGTTCGCCGCCGGCCAGCGGTACGCGGTGGGCGGGGTGCTGCCCGGCGAGTACTACCGGGCGGTCTCGTTCGACGGTTCGGCACCGGGTGACCGGACCGTGGTCCGCGGCAAGAACAAGTACGTGCAGGTCCAGTTCGGTCACCGGATCATGTTCGTGAACCTGGACGACGTGCTTGTGCTGCCGTCCCCGGTCGGCACGCCGCGCTGACCTTTCCACGAGAACGCGAAGGCCCCCGGTCCCTGCGGACCGGGGGCCTTTCGGTGTGACCGCTGTCAGCTGACCCGGACGAAACCGGCCAGTGGCTGGGTGTTGATGCTCGACACCTGGACCGGTTTACCGGTACGGGGCGCGTGCACCATCACCCCGTTGCCGAGATAGAGCCCGACGTGATGCAGGTCGGAGCCGAAGAACACCAGGTCACCGGGGCGTGCCTCGGAACGGGAGACCCTGCGGCCCTCGTTCCACTGGGCGCCGGTGAAGTGGGTCAGCGAGATGCCGGCCGCCTTGTACGCGTACTGGGTGAGGCCGGAGCAGTCGAACGAATTCGGGCCGGTGGCGCCCCACACGTACGGGTCGCCGACCTGGGCGCACGCCGTCTTGATGGCGGTCCGCGCGGCGCTGCTCACCACGCCGTCGATCTTGGGGCAGCCCGCCGGGCGGATCGAGGTCACCGGGAGCATGGCGGTCAGCCGCTTGATCTCCGAGTCGATCTGCTTCTTCTTCGCCGCGAGGTCGTTCTGCTGCTTGATCTCCAGCGCGATCAGCGCGTCGAGCTTTTCCTTCTGCTTGTTGTACTCGTCGCGCACCTTGAGCACACCGGCGATCTGGCGGCGCTGGTCGTCGGCGATCCGGTCCAGCATGACCAGCTGCTCGGCCAGCGTGCCCGGCTTGGTGTTCACCAGCAGCGCGCCCAGCTCCTGCGACGGGCCCTGGATGTAGTACCGGGCCGCGATGTCGCCGACCTTGTTCATGGCGAGCGTGGAGGCGAGCTCCAGCGGCACCATCTTGTCCTTCAGCGCCTTGGACTTCTTCTGGTTGGCGCGGAGCTGCGAGCGGACCTTGTTGAACTGCTCGATGGTGGGTTCGAGCTGCTCCCACTGCTTGTCGATCTGCGCGTCGATCTCGTCCACCGACGGCGCCGCGTGCGCCGGGGCCGTCAGCATGCCGGCGCCGACCGCGGCGGCCGCGACCAGGGTGACCAGACGGCGTACCACCCGTTGGAACCCGGCCCGCCGGCCGGGTGGAGCGCTCGGGGCGTGACGTTGAGGGGGCGTGGTTGCCACCGGCACGGACTCCTTTGCAACCGACCGCCGGGCGCCTCGCGAGAGGGAAGGTCGAGGCAGACGACCCACAGCGGTCGGTGCCCCACATTAGGGAAGGCGCCCGATGGAATCAAGGCGACCGTTTGTTCAATCACGTATCCGCAATCGGTTGCACACCAAGGGTATTCAATTCATCTTCCGACGATGGCTGTCAATACGTCGTCGAGCGTCACCACACCCATCGGCCGGCGTCCGTCGCTGACCAGCACCATGTGGCGGCGTTCGCGGCGCATCGCGAGCAGCAGATCGGCGAGCGTACGGTCCGGTGGCACCACCGCCAGCGGCCGGTAGATGTCGGCCGGCACCGGTGCCCGGCGGCTCGCCCCGGCGTACCCGAGCACGTCCTTCACGTGCACGAAACCGAGCACCCGGCGGGTGGCCCGCTGCACCACCGGGAAGCGGGACCGGCCGGTACGGGTCGCCAGCACCTCCAGCGACGCCGGTGAGACGTCCTCGGCCACCGTGGTCACCGTGGACCAGGGCTGCAGCGCGTCCGCCGCGGTACGGCTGTGCAGGGCCAGCGCGCCGGTGATCCGGGCGTGCTCCTCGGCGTCCAGCAACCCCTCGGTACGCGCCTGCGACACCAGGCCGGCCAGTTCCTCGGCCGTGAACACGGTCTTCACCGCGTCGGTCGCCTCCACCCGCCACCACCGCAGCACCTGCCGGGACGCCCACTTCATCGTCAGCAGCAGCGGTTTGGTGGCCAGGCAGAACGCCAGCATGGCCGGGCCGAGCCAGAGCGCCGACGGCTCCGGACCGGCCAGGGTGATGTTCTTCGGCACCATCTCGCCGACCACGGTGTGCAGGAACACCACCACCGCCAGCGCGATGACGAACGACACCGGGTGCACCGCCGAGGCGGGCAGCGCGATAGCGGCGAACGCCGGCTCCAGCAGGTGGGCGAGTGCCGGCTCGGCGATCGCGCCGAGGCCGAGTGAGCACACGGTGATGCCGAGCTGCGCCCCGGCGATCATCAGCGGGATCTGGTTCATCGCCGCCAGCGCCAGCCGGGCCCGCTTCGACGTCGCCGCCAGCGGTTCGATCACCGTACGCCGGGAGGCGATCAGCGCGAACTCGCTGCCCACGAAGAAGGCGTTGCCGAGCAGCAGAACCACTGCCAGGAGGAGTTCAGGCACCGTCGTCGGGCTCCTCGGGGCGTACCACCCGCACCTGCTCGATCCGGTGCCGGTCGACCTCCACCACAGTGAACTCGTAGCCGGCCTCGTCGACCGTCTCGCCGGGCAGCGGGATGTGGCCGAGCCGCGCCATGAGGAACCCGCCGAGCGTCTCGTACGGCCCGTCGGGCAGCCGGAACCCGGTCTGCTCGACCAGCTCGTCGGCGCGCAGCACACCGTCGGTCAGGACCGTTCGCTCGCCGCCGGGCACTGTCAGCTCCGCCGGCCCGAAGCCGTCCACCGCGTCCGGGTCGAACTCGTCGGCGATCTCCCCGACCAGCTCCTCCACGAGGTCTTCCACAGTCACCACGCCGTCGGTGCCGCCGTACTCGTCCACCACTATCGCCAGGTCCGCCCCGGCGGCCTTCAGCGCGGCCAGCACCCCGTTCAGGTTCAGGCTCTCCGGGACGTACACCGGTTCCCGGGCCACCGAGGCGACGGTGGTGGCGGCCCGGTGGGCCAGCGGCACCCCCAGCGCGTCGGGTACCCCGGCGACGCCGGTGACGAGGTCGAGCGTCTCCTCGTAGACCGGGAACCGGGTCCGGCCGGTCAGCCGGGACGCCTCCAGCAACTCCGCCACCGTCGCGGTGGCGCGCAGCGCGGTGACGTCCACCCGGGGTGTCATCGCCTCGGCCGCCCGCTTGTCGCCGAAACGGATGGTGCGGCGCAGCAGCATCGCGGTGTCCGGCGGCAGCGCGCCGGCCCGGGCCGAGATGGCGGCGAGCAACCCCAACTCCTCCGGGGAACGGGCGCTCGCCAGCTCCTCCTGCGGCTCCACGCCGAGGCGGCGCACCAGCCGGTTCGCGGATTCGTTCAGCAGCCGGATCAGCCAGCCGAACGTGCGGGAGAAGGCTCGCATCGGCGCGGCGGTGGCGAGCGCCGCGGGCATCGGGCGGGCCAGCGCCAGGTTCTTCGGCACCAGCTCGCCGAACAGCATCGAGATGAGCGTGGCCAGCGCCAGCGCGAGCAGGCCGGAGAAGCGTTCCGCGCCGCCGAGCGGATGCAGCAGCGGCGCGAAGATCCGGGCCAGGGCGGGCTCGGCCAGGTAGCCGGTGAGCAACGCGGTGAGCGTGATCCCGAGCTGCGCGCCGGAGAGCTGAAAGGACAACTCACGCAGCGCGCGGCGGACCGTGACGGCCCGGCCGTCGCCTTCGTCGGCCCGCCTGTCGATCTCCGCCCGGTCGACGGTGACCAGGGCGAACTCGGCCGCGACGAAGAAGGCGTTGCCGGCGGTCAGCAGCACGAAACCGACCAGTGGCAACAGCGTCAGAAGCAGAAGGCCGTCGATGCGCGTGATTGTGGCACGCGCGCGCCGATGGCGGGCCCCCCGTAGCGTGGGACGCATGGACGGCCTGCTGCTCACCGACGAACTGGTCCTGCTCGCCTACGACGACGACGGCGCGAACCGGCTCGGCAGTCCGCACCTCGGCTACGGCCTCGCCGGGGCGGTGCTGCTGGAACTGGCTCTGGCCGGCCGGGTGGAGGTGGTGGACAAGCGGCTCGTGGTCACCGATCCCGCGCCGACCGGCGTACCGCTGCTGGACGAGGCGCTGGCGACTGTGGGGTCCGGCCGCCCCCGCAAGCCGAAGGACTGGATCGGCAAGCTCGCCAGGGGCCTACCGGACCGGGTGCTCGGCGGGCTCGTCGACGCCGGAATCCTGCGCCGGGAGTCCGACCGGGTGCTGCTGGTCTTCCCGCGTACCCGCTATCCCTCGCCGACCGGCGCGGAGCCGGCGGTGGAGACCGCGGCCCGGGAGCGGATGGCGACGGCGCTCACCACCGACGGCCCGGTCGACGCCCGGACCGCCGCGCTGCTCACGCTGACCCGCGCGGTCGGCCTCGACCGCAAGATCTTCCGCGAGATGCCGAAGGAGCGGGTCAAGGCGCGCATCGAGGAGATCGCCGCCGGTGACTGGGCGTCGGCCGCCACCAGGAAGGCGATCGAGGAGATGCAGGCCGCGCTGATGGTCGCGATGACGGCCGGGACGAGCGCCGCCATCATGACCACCACGACCAGCTGAACGCGACGGCGGCGGCACCGCTCGGGTGCCGCCGCCGTCGTGGTCCGGCTTCCGCCGGGTGTACGCCTCAGCTCGCGGTCGGCGCGACCTCCGGCTCACCGGCCGGGGCCTCGGGCTTGACCGAGCGCAGCAGCACGCTCGCCACGTCGACCACCTCGACGTCCTCGCCGGCGCCCTTGCCGTTCACGCCGTCGTTGAGCATCGTCGAGCAGAACGGGCAGCCGACCGCGATGGTCTTCGCACCGGTGGCCATGGCCTCCTCGACCCGGTCCACGTTGATCCGCTTGCCGATCTTCTCCTCCATCCACATCCGGGCACCGCCGGCGCCGCAGCAGAAGGAGCGCTCGCTGTTGCGCGGCATCTCGGTCAGCTCGCCCTGGATCGAATCGCCGAGCACCTCACGCGGAGCGGCGAAGATCCGGTTGTGACGGCCCAGGTAGCACGGGTCGTGGTAGGTCACGCCGCCGTCGACCGGCTGGACCGGGGTGAGCTTGCCGGCGCTGACCAGGTGGGCCAGCAGCTGGGTGTGGTGGACCACCTCGAACTCGCCGCCGAGCTGGCCGTACTCGTTGCCCAGGGTGTTGAAGCAGTGCGGGCAGGTGGCGACGATCTTGCGCTTGCTCTTCTCCCGGCCCTCGAACGCCTCGTTGAGCGTCTCGACGTTCTGCTGGGCGAGCATCTGGAAGACGAACTCGTTGCCGATCCGCCGGGCCGGGTCACCGGAGCAGGTCTCGCCCTCACCGAGGATGGCGAACTTGACGCCCGCCTCGTTGAGCAGCGTGGCGACCGCGCGGGTGGTCTTCTTGGCCCGGTCCTCGAACGCGCCGGCGCAGCCGACCCAGAACAGGTACTCGAAGTCGTCGACCTCGCCGACGCGCGGCACCTCGAACCCGAGGCCCTTGGTCCAGTCCTCGCGGGTGTTCTGCGGGGCACCCCACGGGTTGCCCTTGTTCTCGAGGTTGCGGAGCATGACGCCGGCCTCGGACGGGAAGCTCGACTCGATCAGCACCTGGTAGCGGCGCATGTCGACGATGTGGTCCACGTGCTCGATGTCGACCGGGCACTGCTCGACGCAGGCGCCGCAGGTGGTGCAGGACCAGAGCACGTCCGGGTCGATGACACCGCCCTCCTCGGCGGTGCCGATCAGCGGCCGGTCCGCCTCGGCCAGGGCCAGCACGTCCATGTGGGCGAGCTGCGCCTCGGTGGCCTTCTCCTCGCCGGTGAGGTCCTTGCCGCCACCGGCCAGCAGGTACGGCGCCTTGGCGTACGCGTGGTCGCGCAGGCTCAGCACCAGCAGCTTCGGCGACAGCGGCTTGCCGGTGTTCCAGGCGGGGCACTGCGACTGGCAGCGGCCGCACTCGGTGCAGGTGCTGAAGTCGAGCAGGCCCTTCCAGCTGAACTGCTCGACCTGGGCGACACCGAACTGGTCCTTCTCCGGGTCGGCCTCCTCGAAGTCGAGCGGCTTGCCCTCGCTGGTCATCGGGCGCAGCGGGCCGAGACCGGAGCCGGCCGCCTTCTCCGGGTCGCGCTTGAAGAAGATGTTCGGGAAGGCCAGGAAGCGGTGCCAGGCCACGCCCATGGTGACGTTCAGCGAGATCACGATGAGCCAGGTCATCGAAATGCAGATCTTGATGAGGGCGGCCACACTGACGCCGGCCTCCCAGTTCGGGAGCACCGAACCGACCGCATGGCTGAGCGGGGCGGCCCAGACCGGGTACTCGAAGTGGTCGGTGGCGACCTTGAAGCCCCGGATCACGAACCCGAAGATCAGGACCAGCAGGACGACCCACTCGACGAAGTAGCCCTGCCACATGGTCGAGCCGGTGAACCGGGACCGGTTCTCCGCGCGGCCCGGCCGGTTGCGCAGCCGGATCGCCATCAGCACCAGAATCCCGACCAGGCCGAGGATGCCGATCCACTCGGTGACCAGACCGAAGATCGTCCAGTGCCCGATGATCGGCAGGCCGCCGCCGGTGGAGACCACTTCGAAGTAGGCCTCCAGCACCAGCAGCGACAGCACGATGAAGCCGACCATCACGAACCAGTGGGCCGCGCCGACCACGCTCCACTTGAGCATGCGGGTGTGACCGGCGGTCTCCACCAGCATCTTCTTCGTACGCGCGCCCTTGTCGCCGAACCGTTCCGGCGCAGGTTGGCCGAGCCGGATGACGGCGGTCATCTGCATGACCGCGCGTACCGCGAGCCACACCGCAACGGCGGTGATGGCGGCCGCGAGGATCGTGGTGACGATCTGGACGCTGCCCATCGAGTTGGCCTCCCGGTCTGCTGCTTGTCCGTGCAGCCTACGCGCAAGGTTACCCAGCAGTAACGTGAGTCTTCTCGCACCAGGCCACGCCGCCCTGCGCACACCTTAGGTGGAGCGGCGTCGAAGCGCCGGGCAGGGGCGGCGTGGCGTGACCTACGCCGGGGTGGGGCAGCGCCGGATCAGCGCCAGCGGGAGAGCAGGATCAGCGACGAGACCATCGCGCCGAAGCCCACGGCGAGGTTCCAGTAACCCCAACTGGCGACCGGGTACGCCTGCTCGGACAGGTAGTAGACCACCAGCCAGCCGATGCCCACCACGATCAACGAGACCGCCGTGAACGGCAGCCAGATCGGGCTAGGCTTGCGCGTCGACGCCGTCGCCGTCGGACGTACGTCCGTCGGCGGGGTGTACACCTTCTTCTTGCGGACCTGAGACTTGGGCACGACGCTCTCCAGAGGGGGGTACGACCTCGTCCGGCCTGACAACCGGGCGCGAGGGCGACGGTCCATGGCCAATAATGTTCGACAGCTAGCGTAGTCCCGACGGACCGTCCAGGCCATGAATGGGGCCAGGACGGTGCACTCAGTAACCGGAAAGAGCGGACTTTCCGGGTCGAGCAGGTCGGCTCGCACCGGCGCGGGCCGGAACGAGACGACGGGAAAGGGAACGCCCGGTGGAGTACACGTCCGGCGCCGCCTCCTGGCAGAAGGTCCTCCGCCGCGCGGCAGCCGCCCTGCTGCCCCGGCGCGCACGCCAGCGCCGCGCGGGCTGGTCCGTCGGCGTACCCCTGATCGCCGCCGCGGCCGGTCTGCTCTTCACCACGACCGCCACCACCGCTGGTGGCACCTCCCTGCGTGAGGACCGCCGGCCCCAGCTCACCCAGCTGATCGAGGACCGCCGTGAGGAGGTCGCCGCCAGCGAGGCGAAGGCCGCCCGGCTCCGCGCCGAGGTGGAGGAGCAGACCGCCGCGCTCGCCGGTGCCGACGGGCCGATCAAGACCGAACGGGACCGGGCCGCCGCGAGCCGGCAGGGCGCCGGCTTCACCGCGCTGACCGGCAACGGCGTGACAGTCGAGCTGAACGACGCCGACCGCCGGCCCGACCAGCCGCTGCCGAAGGGCGCCAGCAACGACGACCTGGTGGTGCACCAAGGCGACGTGCAGGCGGTCGTCAACGCGCTCTGGGCCGGTGGCGCCGAGGCCATGTCAATCATGAACGTCCGCGTCCTGAGCACCAGCGCGGTACGCTGCGTCGGTAACACCCTGCTGCTGCACGGCCGGGTGTACTCCCCTCCTTTCAAGATCGTGGCAATCGGCGATCCCGCGGAACTCCAGCGGGCGCTCGCCGCCTCTGAGGGAGTGCGGGTGTTCAAGGAAGTGGCCGAGCACTACCAGCTCGGGTATGTCGAGCGCGTCTCCACAGTCACCGTGCCGGCGTTCGAGGACTCCACCGCGTTGCAGTCGGCGACGGTGCCCCGGTGACCGGCGGCGACCCCCGGGAACGCGCCGGCCACGACCGCCGGGAGGAGGAGCCGACCGCGTTCCTGTCCCGGGTCGAGCGCCCGGCCCCGGCGTCGCCACCCCCGCTCGACCTGCCCTGGCCCGACGCCGGTCCGGCACACACCGCCCCGGCCCGACGCGGCCCGGACACCCGGCCGCCCGTTCCACCGCCCTCCGCCCCGCCGCCCTCCGCCCCGCCACGGACCGGCACGCCGGTCGCTCCGCCGCCGCCGTGGCCGGGCAGTCAGGCGCACCAGCAGACGAGCGCCTCCCGCGCCGAGGCCGCCCCCCGGTTCCGCCCGCAGGCCGGCGAGCTTCCCCCCAGGGGTACGCCCCACCCGGCCGGCCCCGCGCACCAGGGGCCGGCGCACCAGGGGGCCGGGCACCACGGGCCGGCGCAGAACGGCCCAGCGCAGCACAGTCCCGCGCAGAACGGTCCCGCACAGCACAGTCCCGCGCGTCATCGGCCGGCGCAGAACGGTCCCGCACCCCAGGGGCCGGCACCCCGGGGCGGCAGCGCCCCCGGGATGCGCCCGGCCGCACCCGGCGACGTTCCGACCCTGCCGGGTGACCGTCCGGCGGGACCGGGGCCCTACGGGCCGGCACCGCACAACGCCGTCCGCCACTTCACCGGTGGGGCGATCCCGCCCGAACGCGGTGGCCGTGGTGGACAACCACCACAGGCAGGCGCCCGCCCGGGGGAGACCGGCGGACGCCCGCCGGAGGCCGGTCGCCGACCGGCGGGGGGTGAGGAACGGCCGCCCGGCGTACCCCGTTTCGGTGGACCGGCCGGCGCGGACCGGAATCCTCCGGTCGATCCCGGAGCCACCACGGTGCTGCCCGCCGTCACCCGGCCGCCGAGGGACCCTCACCTGGACGCCACCGGGCTGATGGGCGCGGTGCCCCCGCCGCCGGACGACGGCGGTGGTGGCGGTGGTGGCGGTGAGCCGCCCGCCGAGCCGCCTCGCCCCCGGCGCGGCGAGCGGGTGGTGCAACTGCGACCCGAGCAGACCGGCGACGGATACCGCAGCGTCTACTCCGAGCTGACCCGCCCCACCGTCGGCTCCCGGCTGCGCACTGTCGTCCGCGGCACCGGTGAACTGCTGATCACGTTCGGCTTGGTGGTGCTCCTCTTCGCCGGGTACGAGATCTGGGGCAAGGCGGTCATCGTCGAGGCCCACCAGAACGACCTGAGCAGCCAGCTCGCCCAGGAGTGGGACGCGGCGGCGGACCCGACGGTCGGCCCGACCACCGGGCCGACGGTGAAGCCGAAGCCACCGGCCGAGGGCAGGCCGGTCGCCGGCCTCTACATCCCCAAGTTCGACAAGCACTGGGTGGTGGTCGAGGGGGTCAGCCCGGACGACATCCGGTACGCGCCGGGCCGCTACCCGGACAGTGCCATGCCCGGCGAGGTGGGCAACTTCTCCGTCGCCGGCCACCGGATCCGCTCCACGTTCTGGCGGCTGGACGAGATGGCCACCGGCGACCCGATTGTGGTCGAGACCAAGACGGAGTGGCTCGTCTACCGGGTCTACCAGCAGCGGATCGTCAAGCCGTCCCAGGTGGAGGTGGTCGCGCCGGTGCCCGGCAAGCCGGGTCAGAAGCCCACCGAGAAGCTGCTCACGCTCACCACCTGCAACCCGAAGTTCGACAACTACCAGCGGCTGATCATCCACGCCCGGCTGGACCACACCCAGGCCAAGTCGGCGGGCCGCCCGGCCGAACTGGAGGCGTGAGCCGTGTACTCGTGGATCTGGCGCAAGCTGCCGTTCGGGCTGCCCGGCAAGCTGATCGGCTCGCTGGTGCTGGCCACCGCCACCGTCGCGCTGCTCTGGTTCGTGGTGTTCCCGTGGGCCGAGCCGCTGCTGCCCTTCGACGACGTGCAGGTCACCCAGGACTCCGGCGTACCCGGGGACGGTGGGATCACCGAACCGACCGGGCTGCCCGGCGAGGAGGAGCTGCCGTACAGCACCGAGACGAACAACGCCCCACCCCCCACCCCGAACAGGTGACAGCGATGCGCGTACTGGTGATCGACAACTACGACTCGTTCGTCTTCAACCTCGTGCAGTATCTCGGCCAGCTCGGGGCCGACTGCGAGGTGCGGCGCAACGACGAGATCGACGTCGCCGAGGTGGGCCGGGCCGGTGCCGCCGGTGTCCTGCTGTCGCCCGGTCCCGGCAGCCCGGACCGCGCCGGCATCTGCCTGGACGTGATCCGCGAGTATGCCGGCAAGCTCCCGATCTTCGGCGTCTGCCTCGGTCACCAGGCGATCGGCGAGGCGTTCGGCGCGACTGTGGCCCGCGCGCCGGAACTGCTGCACGGCAAGACCTCTGAGGTACGCCACGACGGTGTGGGCGTGCTCGCCGGCCTGCCCGACCCGTTCACCGCCACCCGCTACCACTCGCTGGCCGTCCTGCCCGAGACGCTGCCCGACGAGCTGGAGGTCACCGGCCGCACCGCTTCCGGCGTGGTGATGGCGATGCGGCACCGCACGCTGCCGATCGAGGGCGTGCAGTTCCACCCGGAGTCGGTGCTGACCGAGGGCGGCCACCTGATGCTGGCGAACTGGCTGGCCGCCTGCGGCTACCCCACGGCGCTGGAGCGGGCCCCGGAGCTGGCCGCCGAGGTGGACGCCCGCCGCCAGGCCGCCTTCTCCCCGGCCTGACCCACCGCACCCCGCGCCTCCCCGCCCCGTTGCTCCGTCGATCATGAAGTTGACGGGGACAAATCGGACGCCGAATGCCGTCAACTTCATGATCGACGGGGAAATGGGGGCGGCGGAATGGGGGCCGCGAGAATGGGTGCGGCGGCGGCCCCGGGGATCGGGGACGCCGCCGCGTCGTGCGTCAGGTGGTGGTCAGCGGTCGGTACGCGTCGGCGCCACGGGCGGGAACGGAAAGCCGCTGCCGCCGCCGTTGCCGCCACCGTTGCCCGGCGTGCTCGGGGACGTGCTGGGGGAGCCGCTCGGCGTCGGGCTGGTCGGCTCCTCCTCCTCGCGCGGCACGTCGACCTCGATGGTCACCCGCTCGCCCTTGGCCAGGCTGGTCCCGGCGGACGGCGACTGGCTGCTCACCTTGCCCGCCTGGGACGGCTCGACCTCGTTGCCCTCCCGGACCCGGACCTCGTAGCCGGCCTCCTTGAGCCGCTGCCTCGCCTGCTCCTCGGTGTAACCGCGGACGTTCGGCACCTCGCTGACGTTGCCCCGAGAGACCTTGAGCGTCACCTTGCTGCCCTCGGCGACCGCACTGCCTTCCTTCGGTGAGACGTCGACGACCTGGCCCTTCTGCGCGCTGTTGTTGACGTCCTCGCGCACCGGGATCAGCTTGAGTTCGGTCAGACGGTCGCTCGCGGCGTCGTACGTGCCACCCGTCAGGTTGGTGGGGATGGTCACCTGGCCGGGGCCGGTGCAGACGTTGACGGTGACCTCGGTGTCCTTCTCGACCCGCTGGCCGAACGACGGGCTCTGGTCGACCACCGAGCCCTTCTGGCAGTCGGTGTTCTGCACCGGGTCACCCGTGGCGAACCGCAGCCCGGCCTGGGTGAGCGCCGCCTGCGCCTCGGCCTGCGTGCGGCCCACCACCTGCGGCACCGACACCTTCTCGTTGCCGGCCTGGTTGAGCCAGAGCGCGGTGCCGAGCGCGATCACCGCCAGCACGCCGAGCGCGGCGAACGCGGCGATGACCCAGGACGAGCTCTTGCGCTTGCCCGGGTCACCGACCCGCGCCACCGGCTGCTGGCGGGTCTGCGGGCCCATCATCTGGGTCTGCTGCGCCTGGTGGTAGCCACCACCCGCGGCGGCGCCCATCGGCATGGTCTCGTCGGCCGGCATCACCGGGGTGGCGAGCACCGGCCGCCCGGCGGCGGCGCGGAGCAGATCGGCCCGCATCTCGCCGGCGCTCTGGTAGCGGTTGAGCGGGTTCTTCGACAGCGCCTTGAGCACGATGGCGTCAACAGCGGGGTTGACGTCCGGGTTGATCGTGCTCGGCGTCGGCGGCTGCTCCCGCACGTGCTGGTACGCGACGCTGACCGGGCTGTCCCCGACGAACGGCGGGTGGCCGCAGAGCAGCTCGAACAGCACGCAGCCGGCCGCGTAGACGTCGGAGCGGGCGTCGACCGCCTCACCGCGCGCCTGCTCGGGAGACAGGTATTGCGCGGTGCCGATGACCGCGCTGGTCTGCGTCATCGTGGTGGCGCCGCTGGCCAGCGCCCGGGCGATGCCGAAGTCCATCACCTTGACCTGGCCGGTCTGGGTGAGCATCACGTTTCCGGGCTTGATGTCCCGGTGGATGATCCCGTGCCGGTGGCTGAACTCCAGCGCCGCGCACATGTCGGCGCAGATCTCCAGCGCCCGGCGCGGCTGGAGCCGCCCCTCGACGCCCAGGACCTCCTTGAGGGTCCGGCCGTTGACGAACTCCATCACGATGAACGGCAGGGTCTCGCCCGTGGGGCCGGTTTCCTCACCGGTGTCGTAGACGGCGACGATGGCCGGGTGGTTGAGGGAGGCGGCGTTCTGCGCCTCACGGCGGAACCGCATCTGGAAGGTGGCATCCCGGGCCAGATCGGCACGGAGCATCTTGATCGCGACATCCCGCCCGAGCCGGAGGTCACGGCCGCGGTGCACCTCGGCCATGCCGCCGTAGCCCAGCAGCTCGCCGACCTGATACCTGCCACCGAGCAGGCGGGCCTGCGCTGTCATCGCGTCTCTCGTCCTTCGCTCGTCGTCGTACCGCCGCCGGCCGGCAGGAGGCGTACCTCACGACGGTACGACGTGCGGACCGGATAGTCGCCTCCGTACGCCCGCACCGCGCCGGAGGTCACGCTCACACTCGCCGGGGCGGCTGCGGTATCACCGTATTTCCGGTACAGGAACGAAATCACGCCCGAACAGAGGATGACCAGCACGGCCACCACGATCGCCGTCGTCCACAGCCCGGACCGGGAGCGCCGGGGCGGCGCGGCGACGGGCGGTCGGGCGTACCCCATGGGGTTGTGCGGCGGCACCGGGCGTGGCTGCGGGACGGGGGCCGCGCCGCGCGGCGCCACCGGCGGACGTGGGGCGGGGTGTGCGACCACGGCCGGGTGCGGCATGACAGGCGGGCGCGCCGGGGACACCGGCGGCCGGGGCTGCGGGCGCGGGGCGGCGGCCGGCGGCTGCGGACGCGGCACGGCGGTCGGCACCTGCGCCCGCGCGACGGGCGCGGCCGGCGAGGCGGGTACGCCGGAGATCGGGTGCCCGGAGCGGGCCGCCTGGGAGAGCGCGAGCTTGGCCTGCCGGGCGATGCTCGCCAGCGCGGCGGCGCTGGGCCAGCGCGCGGCCGGGTCCTTCGCCATGGCCCGCTCCACGATCGCCCGGACCTGGGGCGGGATGTCGGCCGGAAGCGCCCGCGGAGTGTCCCGCACGTGCTTCATGGCGATCTCGAGCGGGTTGTCCCCTTCGAACGGGCGGCGGCCGGCCAGGCACTGGTACGCCACGACACCCAGCGCGTAGACGTCCGAGGCGGGGGTGGCGACCGCGCCGGTGGCCTGCTCCGGCGAGATGTACGAGGCGGTGCCGAGCACCGAGCCGGCCGCGGTGAGCTGGCCGACCAGCTCCGAGCGGGCGATGCCGAAGTCGGTGAGCACGAGCGTGCCGTTCGGCCGGACCAGCAGGTTGCCGGGCTTCACGTCGCGGTGCACGATGCCCTTCTCGTGCGCCGCGTGCAACGCGTCGGCGGCCTGGGCCATCAGTGCCATCGTGCGGGCTGGGGTGAGCCGGCCGACCCGGCTGAGCGTGGCGGAGAGCGCGTCGCCCTCGACGTACTCCATCACCAGGAACGCGATGTGCTGGTCGCTGCCGAAGTCGTAGACGTCGACCACGCCCGGGTGGTTGATGGTGGCCATGGTCCGCGCCTCGCCGCGGAACCGCTCGGCGAAGCCGGGTTCGTCCAGAAGGGCCGGGAGCAGGCTCTTGACCGCGACGGTACGGCCCAGCACCTGGTCGGTGCCGCGCCACACGTCGCCCATGCCACCGCTGGCGATCCGCTCGTCGAGGCGGTAGCGGTTGCCGAGCTTCACTCCCGGACCGAGCACGTCAGCGCCTCCCGGAGTCGGCGATCGCCGCCGCCATGATCCGGCCGGCGATACGGGCCGCCTCGGCGCTGCCGCCGTTGCCCGCCTGCTCCAGCTCGACGCAGACCGCGGAGAGCGGCGTGCCGTCCTTGTCCAGCGCGAAGCCGATGAACCAGCCGTGGTCCGGGGTGTTCGGGCCGGACTGGGCGGTACCGGTCTTGCCGCCGACGACGTAGCCGTCGATGGCGGCCCGGCGACCGGTGCCCTCCTTCACCACGTTCTGCATCATGTCGCGCAGGTCGGCGGCGACCTGACCGCTGATCGGGCGGCGCAGCTCGCGCGGCTGGGCGGCGTCGTAGACGGTGGTGCGGTCCGGCCCGAGCAGCTGCTTGACGAGGTAGGGACGCATCTGCTTGCCGTCCTTGTTGGCCACCGCGGCGGCGATCATCGCGCCCTGCAACGGGGTCATCCGCACGTTGTTCTGGCCGATCGAGGACTGCGCCAGCGCGGCCTGGTCGGTGCTGCCGTCCGGGTTCTGCATGTCGCCGGTGCGGCTGGCCGCCACCGACAGGCCGCCCTCGCCGAGCTGGCCGACGTTGAGGTCCTCCTGCTCGAAGCCGAACTGCTTCGCCTTCTCCTTGACCTTGTCGGCGCCGAGGCGGACGCCGAGCTGGGCGAAGCCGGTGTTGCAGGACTCGGTCACCGCCTCCCGCAAAGTGACCTGCGACTCGGGGCAGATCGACGGCGCGGCGTTGCGGATCGGCTGGCCGGCACCGGGCGCGGTGTAGCTGGAGCCGGCCGGGATGCGGGTCTGCTGCCCGACGCCGTTCTCCAGCGCCGCCGCGGCCATGATGATCTTGAAGGTGGAGCCCGGGGGCAGCGTCTCGGACAGTGCCCGGTTCGCCAGCGGGCGGTCCTTGTCCTTCTCCAGCGTGTTGTACGCCCGGTCCGCCTCGGTGCTGTTGTGGCTGGCCAGCGGGTTCGGGTCGAAGCTCGGCATGGAGACGAGCGCCTGCACCGCGCCGGTACGCGGGTCGATCGCGATGGCCGCGCCCTTGGTCGCGCCGACCTGGTTGTCGTTCAGCTGCTTGAACGCCGTCTCCTGGGCCCGCTTGGAGAGCGTCAGCAGCACGTTGCCGCCACCGGTCTCGTCACCGGT
Organism: Micromonospora sp. WMMA1947; assembly: GCF_027497355.1. NCBI lineage: Bacteria > Bacillati > Actinomycetota > Actinomycetes > Micromonosporales > Micromonosporaceae > Micromonospora > Micromonospora sp. WMMA1947. The sequence continues at coordinate 1,899,097 of NZ_CP114909.1, forward strand.
GAACATGTCCTTGATCCGGCTGGCGATGAGCGCGTCGCTGGTGCCGGCCAGGAAGTCGTTCTCCACCCGCTCGATGCCGCTCGCGCTGCCGTTGACCGGCTTCCAGCCGAGCACGTGCGCGTACATCGCCCCGCCCGGGTAGGTGCGCTGGTACTTCAGCTCACCGCCGGTCTCCTTGCTGACCGCGTACGCGGTGCCGCCGACCTCGATGTTGCCGCGCTTGCGGTCGTACTCGGCGACCTGGACCCGGCCGTTGTAGTCGCTGTTGCGGTACTCGTCGGCCTTGTAGGCCTGGATCCAGTTCAGGTTCGCGAACAGCAGCCCGAACAGGACCATCACGACCACGCCGACGCGGCGCAGGGGGGCGTTCACGGCCGGATCACCTCCGTCTGGGCGCCGTGCAACTGCTCGGGCGGACCGCCGGCGGGCCGGGCGGCCGGACCACGGCCGCCGGTCACCGGGCGGCGGGCGCCGTCGGAGACCCGCAGCAGCACCGCGATGAGCAGCCAGTTCGCCATCAGCGAGGAGCCACCGGCGGACAGGAACGGGGTGGTCTGACCGGTCAGCGGGATGAGCTTGCTGATGCCGCCGACGATGACGAAGACCTGCAGGCCCAGCGTGAACGCCAGACCACCGGCGAGCAGCTTGCCGAACGAGTCCCGCACCGCCAGCGCGGCCCGCAGGCCCCGCTCCACGATCAGCAGGTAGATCACGAGCAGCGCGGAGAGACCGAACAGGCCGATCTCCTCACCGATGCCGGCGAAGATGAAGTCGGTCTGCACCTCGGGCAGCAGCGCCGGCTGGCCGCCGCCCGGCCCGGCCCCGAACAGGCCGCCGGTGCCGAGCGTGAGCAGCCCCTGCACCAGCTGGTAACCCCTGTCGTACGGCTCGGCGAACGGGTCCAGCCAGATCTGCGCCCGGTCGTAGAAGTTCGCGAACGGGCCGCCCACGGTGCTGCCCAGCACGTACGCCAGGTAGGCGCCGCCGAAGAACAGGATCAGACCGATGAGCAGCCAGCTCACCCGCTCGGTGGCGATGTAGAGCGTCACCACGAACATGCCGAAGTAGAGCAGCGACGTGCCCAGGTCCTTCTCGAAGATCAGGACCAGGAGGCTGACCAGCCACACCACGAGCACCGGGCCGAGGTCGCGCCCCCGCGGGAAGTCGATGCCCAGCACCCGCCGGCTCGCGAGCGAGAGCACCTCGCGCTTGCGCACCAGGTAGTAGGCGAAGAACGTCAGCAGGGTCAGCTTGGCGAACTCACCCGGCTGGATCTGCCCCAGGCCGGGCACGATGATCCAGAGTTTGGCGCCGTTGATCTCGGAGAACCGCGACGGCAGCAACGCCGGGATCATCACCAGCACGATGCCGGCCAGGCCCAGGGTGTACGCGTACCGGGACAGCGAACGGTGGTCGCGCAGGATCGCCAGCAGCCCGGCCGCCAGCACCACGGCGGCCAGCGTCCAGGCGAGCTGCCGGCCACCGGTGCCGGCGAAGATGGCCAGGTCCTCCCGCTCTGCGGGCGTGGCCTTGGCCAGGTCGTACCGGCGCAGGAAGCCGACCCCGATGCCGTTGAGCAGCGCCACCGCCGGCAGCAGCGCCGGATCGGCGTACGGCGCCAGCCAGCGGATCACCAGGTGCAGGCCGAGGAAGACCAGCCCCAGCGCGGCGGCCGGGATCCAGAAGTCGGGCGTGATCGTGTCCAGCGCCTTCGCCTCGACCATCGCCGCGTACGCCGCCACGAGCACCATGGCGAGCAGGAGCAGGGACAGCTCGGCGTTACGCCGGGACCGGGCCAGGCGTACGCCGGACTGCTCGCCCGTCGAAGCGGGCGAGGCGGCCGGTACGGCGGCTGCGGTCACGGATACGTCCTCGGGATCGAGCCGGCACTCACTCCGGCGACCGGCAACCCGCCGGGTCGGCCGGCGGAACGGTGTCGGAGGGTACGGCGTCGGGCGTGATGGGCGACGTCGGCGACGGGGCGCCGGGGGTCGGTGAGCCGGCGACCGGCGGCGACGGTACGGCGCTGCCGCCCGCCGACGGGGTCGGCGCACCCGCCGTCGCCACCGGAGTCGGGCTGGTGGACAGGCCGGGCGACGGGTCGGGCGGGCAGAGCGGCTTGAGGTTCGGGTTCGCCGGGTCGTCGCTGGTCAGCTCCGCCAGCCGGCGCTCCGCGTCCGGCTCGTTGCGGGCCTGGATGCCCTGCTTCACCCGCTCCTGGGCGGCCAGGGTGAGGTCGTCGAGCCGGGCGCCGCTGCGCGCGTGCACGTTCGACAGGTCCAGCCCGGCCACCTGGCCGGGCACCCCGCGGAAGACCGCGAGCTGGCCGTCGTCGGTGGCGCCGACGTAGTACTGCCGCTGGGTGTACGTCCAGCCGCCGAACACGCCACCGCCGACGATCACCGCGAGCGCCAGCACCATGGCGACGGTACGCAGCGGCCGGCGGCGACGCCCCTCGGGCTCGTCGTCGCGGTTGTCCACCGGCTCCTCCGGCGCGGGCGGCCGGGGGGCGGACAGCGCCGAGGCGCGGGCCGCCGGGGTGGAGTCGTCGGCCGAGGTCGCCATGCCCCGGTCGCGGGCGGCGGCGCCGCCGACGATCGGGGACGCCTCGACGATGTCCTGGTCGGTGGCGTCGGCGATGATCACGGTGATGTTGTCCGGGCCGCCGCCGCGCAGCGCGAGCTGCACCAGGCGTTCCACGCACCGCTGCGGGTCGGGGTACTCCCGCATGGTGTCCGCGATGGTCTCCGCGCTCACCACGCCGGAGAGCCCGTCGGAGCAGATCAGGTAGCGGTCGCCGGGCAACACCTGGCGGACGCTGTACTCCGGGTCGATGTCGCGGCCGTCGAGCGCCCGGGTGAGCAGCGAGCGCTGGGGGTGGCTGCTCGCCTCCTCCGCGCTGATCCGGCCCTCGTCGACGAGCATCTGGACGTACGTGTCGTCCTTGGTGATCTGCGCGAACTCGCCGTTGCGCAGGAGATAGGCCCGCGAGTCACCGATGTGGACCATCCCGAGCTTGCTGCCGGAGAAGAGGGTCGCGGTGAGCGTGGTGCCCATCCCCTCCAGCTGCGGGTTGGCGTCCACGGTGTCGCGGAGCTGCTGGTTGGCGGTGCCCACGGCGGAGCGGAGCGCGTCGACCAGGGCGTCACCGGGGACGTCCTCGTCGAGGGGCGCCATGGCACCGATGACGATGTTGCTGGCGACGTCACCGGCGGCCATGCCGCCCATGCCGTCGGCCACGGCGAGCAGCCGCGGTCCGGCGTAGACGGAATCCTGATTGCCGTCTCGGATCAGACCGCGGTCGCTGTGGGCCGCGTAGCGCAGGGTCAGAGTCATGGCCGTAATTCGAGGGAAGTGCGGCCGATCCGGATCGGCACGCCGAGGGGGACGGGGGTTGGTCCGGTGACCTTAGCGCGATCGAGATAGGTGCCGTTAGTCGATCCGAGGTCCTCGACGTACCACTGCCCTTCGCGGGGCACCAGCCGGGCGTGTCGCGCCGAGGCGTAGTCGTCGGTGATCACCAGGGTCGAGTCCTCCGCCCGACCGATGGTGATCTGGGCCTCTCCGAGCGTGATCCGGGTGCCGGCGAGCTGACCGGCGGTGACCACCAACTGGTGGGCGGCCCGGCCGCGCTTGGCCTTCGCCGGCTTCCCCGGCTGCCCGGTCGACGCGCCGATCCCCCGCGGCGCGGCCACCAGCTTGCCCGACCGGGCACCGGCGAAGAGGTCCCGGCGGATCACGCCGACCACCGTGAACACGAAGATCCACAGCAGGATCAGGAACCCGAACCGCGCGACGGTGATGACCAGTTCCGGCAACGCGGGTCAGCCGTCCACGCGGAAGGTCAGCGTCGTGGTGCCGAGCTGGATCATGTCGCCGGGGTTGAGGGCGACCGCCGAGACCCGCTGGCCGTTGACCATCGTGCCGTTGGTGGAGCCCAGGTCGGTCAGCACCACCTGGCCGCCGTCGAAGTCCAGCCGGGCGTGGCGCCGGGAGATGCCGACGTCGGGCAGGCGCAGGTTGGCCTGGTCACCGCGGCCGATCACGGTCGAGCCCATCTGGAGCGGGTAGGTGCGGCCGTCGCCGGAGACCAGGCGGACGTTGCGGCCACCGCCGTGACCGGGCGGAGGGCCGTAGCCGCCACCCTGGTCGTACGCCGGGTACGCCGGGCCGGCGTCGTAGCCGCCGGGCGCGGAGACCGGGGCGACGTCCCCGCCGGTGTAGACCTCGGCGGTGACCCGGAACATGCCGGTGTCCAGGCCCTCACCGCGTTCGACCTCGACGATCACGTCGCCGTAGACCGTCCAGGCCTGCTCGCCGATGAACTCGGCCTGCGACTGGGCCAGCTCCTGGGCCAGCGCGGCGGCGTACGGCGCCAGACGACTGTGGTCGTAGGGCGAGAGATCGATCACGTAGCGGTTGGGCACAAGGGTGCGCCCACCGGCCAGGATCGCCTTGTGCGCCTCGGCCTCCCGCTGCATGGCGTTGAGGATCTCCACGGGGTGGACCACCCCTTTGAAGACCTTGGCGAAGGCCCCCTCGACCAGGCCTTCCAGACGCTTCTCGAAGCGTTGCAGCACGCTCACCGGCTCCTCCTCGGGTCCCGAGGCAATGATGGTATCCGGACACCGCCTCCGCAGCTCACACGCCGCTCGGCCGGCTGCCGTCGGCCCGTTCGTGACCAGGCCCGCGGACGTGCTAAAGTTTCGCCCGCCACGAGCGGTGATCGTTCGTGGCGTGACCAGTGGACAGCGTAATATGTCCCGGCACCCGCCGCAGATGGCGGGCGCGGGATGCGATATGGTGTTCCGGGTCGTGCCACGGGGATGTGGCGGAATGGCAGACGCGCACGGTTCAGGTCCGTGTGTCCGAAAGGACGTGGGGGTTCAACTCCCCCCATCCCCACCAGGACAAGGGCTCCGCACTTCGCGGGGCCCTTGCTTCGTATCGGGGCGTTCCGGACGTCACGCTATGCTCCGATGGTTTCCCTGCCTCCCATGGACCAGGAGTGGCGTGTGACTGTCGCGTTGGTGACCGGTTCCGGCGGTCTGATCGGCTCCGAGGCGGCCCGGCACTTCGCCGGACTGGGTCTCGACGTGGTCGGCATCGACAACGACATGCGGCGGTACTTCTTCGGCGAGGACGGCTCGACCGCCTGGAGCCTCGACCGGCTCGCCGCCGACCTCGGCTCCGCGTACACCCACCACGCCGTCGACATCCGGGACCGGGACGGCCTGGAGCAGGTCTTCAAGCGGTACGGCAAGGACATCGCCGTGGTGATCCACAGCGCCGCCCAGCCGAGCCACGACTGGGCCGCCAAGGAGCCGTTCACCGACTTCGACGTGAACGCCGGCGGCACGCTCAACGTGCTGGAGAACACCCGGCGGCACGCGATCGACGCGCCGTTCATCCACTGTTCCACGAACAAGGTGTACGGCGACCGGCCGAACTCGCTCCCGCTGATCGAGCTGGAGACCCGGTACGAACTGCCCGAGGACCACCGCTGGTACGACGGCATCACCGAGGACATGTCGATCGACGAGTCGCTGCACTCGATCTTCGGCGCCTCGAAGGTCGCCGCCGACGTGATGGTCCAGGAGTACGGCCGCTACTTCGACATGCGGACCGCCTGCTTCCGGGGCGGCACGCTGACCGGCCCGGCGCACTCCGCCGCCGAACTGCACGGGTTCCTGGCGTACCTGATGCGGTGCGTGATGGAGGGCCGGACGTACAACCTCTTCGGTTACAAGGGGAAGATGGTCCGGGACGCGATCCACTCGCACGACGTGCTGACCGCGTTCGAGGCGTTCTTCCGTGAGCCGCGCTCGGCCCAGGTCTACAACCTCGGCGGCGGCCGGCACTCGAACACCTCGCACATCGAGGCGTTCCGGATCGCCCAGGAGATCACCGGCCGCGAGGCCCGGATCAACTACGTCGAGCAGGCCCGCACCGGCGACCACCAGTGGTACGTCAGCAGCATGGCCCGGTTCGAGGAGCACTACCCGTCCTGGAAGATCACGTACGACGTGCCGATGATCCTCCGCGAGATCTACGAGGCCAACGCCGACAAGTGGGTGCCGAAGGCATGAGCGCCGGGACCAAGCGCAACGTGCTCGGCGTCGGGGTCGACGCCACCGACTACGCCCGGGCCACCGAGGCCGTGGTGGCGGCCGCGCACGAGCGCCGCCCGCTGGCGCTCACCGCGCTGGCGGTGCACGGCGTGATGACCGGCGTGCTCGACCCGGCGCACAACGCCCGGCTCAACTCGTTCGACGTGGTCACCCCCGACGGGCAGCCGGTGCGCTGGGCGCTCAACCTGCTGCACGGCGCCGGGCTCACCGACCGCGTCTACGGCCCGGAGCTGACCCTGCGGGTGCTCGCCCGGTTCGCCGAGGAAGGGCTGCCGGTCTACCTCTACGGCTCCACCGAGGAGACGCTGTCCCGGCTCGTCCCGGCGCTGGAGAGCAAGTTCCCCGCGCTGAAGATCGCCGGGGTCGAGCCGTCCAAGTTCCGCGCCGTCACGCCGGGCGAGGACGCCGAGATCGCCGACCGGATCCGGGCCAGCGGCGCCCGCCTCGTCCTGGTCGGGCTCGGCTGCCCGCGCCAGGAGGTCTTCGCGTACGCCATGCGCCCGCTGCTGGACATGCCGCTGATGGCTGTCGGCGCGGCCTTCGACTACCACGCCGGCCTGCTCCGCAACCCACCACCGTGGATGCAGCGCGCCGGACTGGAGTGGTTCTGGCGGCTCGGCCTGGAGCCCAAGCGCCTGTGGCGCCGGTACGTCATCCTCAACCCGGCCTACCTGGCCCGGCTCGCGGCCCAGAAGACCGGCCTGTGGAAGGCCACTCCGCCGGCGCCGGCCACCGGACGTCCCGCCACGTTCGACGTCTGAGCCCGCACCACCCCTACGGGCACAGGTACGGGACGAACCGGGGTGCCGTCCCGGATTCGGCGGGCGTCGAAACGGGCAAGGCTAGGGGGCATGGATGACCGTCTCGCCCTGCTGCTCCCCGTCGCCGCCGTCTGGCTCGCCGCCGGACTCGTCGCGGAGGGCCTGCCCGGGCTGGACCGTGCCCGCGCGCTGCGCCGGCGTACCGGATGGTTGTCCGCCCTGGTGCTGACCGGCCTCGCGCTCACCGCGGCGGTCCTCGCCGCGGGCCTGCAGAGCGCCGGTGACACCACCGTGGACCGGGCCGCCGCCGCGCTCGGTCTCGCGGCGGTGCCGGCAGCAGTGGTGGCGGTCTGCACGGTACGGCGGGTCCGGCGGCTGCGGTCCGGCGCGGGCGCGTTCGCGGCGGCGCCGGGAACGCCCGCACCGCACGGGCTGCGGGCTGCGGCGGCGCACCCGCTGATCGCGCTGCCGCTCCAGGCGACGGCGATCGCCGTGCTCGTGGCGGTGCTGCCGGCGTTCGGGGTCGACCTGTTCGCCGCGCCGGGCGTCGCCGGCCCGGCGATCACCGTCGGGGTGCTCGGGGTGTGCGCGATCGGGGTACGCCACGCGCTGCGGCACAACCGGCTCGCCGAGCGGGCGATGCCGGCCGCCGAGACGGTGTCAGCGCGACCGGCTCGCGCCCTGCACGTATAGCAGTTCCAGGATCGCGCGGGTCGCCTCGAACCAGCGGTCCAGCCAGCCGGGCGGGGGCACGCTGCCCTTCGGGGGCAACTCCATCAGCAGGCCGCGCAGCAGCGGGTGATCCACCAGGGACTCCTGCTGCTCGACCGGCCAGCCGCTCGGCGGGAAGGACGGCTCGGTCAGCGGGTTGGGGTCCAGCGACGGCAGGGACAGCGGCGCCGCGGCCTGCTCGGGAACACCACCCTCGCGGGCGTCGTCGCCGTCACCGGAGACCACCTCGGTGAGGACGGTGTCCCGGCGGGCACCCCGGTACTTGCCACCGAACCGCTCGGGCTTGCCCGGGCCGCTGGTGAGGTTCTCTGAACCGATCGTCGTCATCCGTCTCGCCTGCCTTGTTCGGTTGCCGATCCGTGCGGTTCAACGAGGCGGATCGGAACTGGCGACGGGTGCCGCCGCCGCACGGGCACCGGACGCGAAAGGTCCCGCCCGGCGGCGCTGCCGGGCGGGACCACACTTCGGTGCCGGTCAGCTCCGGCCGAACACGCCGTTTCGGGCGCGGGCGACGAAGGCGTGCCAGTCACCCGGAGCGAAGACCAGGGCCGGGCCGGTCTTGTCCTTCGAGTCCCGCACTCCGACCGCCCCGGTCACGTACGCGACCTCGACGCAGTTGTCGCAGTTCGGCCCGCTCTTCGAGCTCTTGAACCACGTCGCCTGCGTCAGGTCCACGGGGAACTCCTTGGTCGCCATTTCCACAGTGGCTCCTCTGCCAGTTTCGCGATGTGTGCGACGGACTCCTCCGGGCGCATGGCCGCTGCTCGAATGTGATCGAAGATGAAGCTGTACTTCTGCAGTTCGTCACTCTTCTCCAGGAAGAGCCCACCCGTGGCGTTCTCCGCGTACACGACATCGGGATCACTCGGCTCCGGGAAGCTGAGAATCGTGAAGGTCCCGTCCATGCCGGCGTGCGCTCCCACCTCGAAGGGCAGGACCTGCACTGTCACGTTCGGCAGTTCGGCGACCTCCACCAACCGGTTGAGCTGACCACGCATCACCGCGTCGCCGCCAACCGGCCGGCTCAGCACCGCTTCATCGAGCACCACCCACAGATCGACCGGATCGTCCTGCGTCAACAACGACTGACGGCCCAGACGGACACGCACCCGTTGGTCGACCTGATCGTCGGTGAAGTCCGGCCGGGCCGCCCGGATCATCGCGCCGGCGTACTCCTCGGTCTCCAGCAGGCCGGGTACGACCTGCTGCTCGTACGCCCGGATGGAGCTGGCCGCGGCCTCCAGGCCGACGTAGGCACCGACCAGCACCGTGCTGTACGGATGCCACCAGCCCTTCTGCCGGGCCTCCCGGGCGATCTGCACCAGCTCGTCGCTCTCCGCGCCGACCACCCCGTAGATACGGAGCATGTCGCGTACGTCGCGCGGGGTCGCTGTGGTGTGGCCGGTCTCGATCCGGGAGATCTTGGACGCCGAGCACTCCAGCTGCTCGGCGACGACTTCGATGGTGATGCCCGCCGCCTCCCGCTGCCGGCGGAGTTCCGCCCCCAGCCGGCGCCGCCGGATGGTGGGGCTGCGCCGTTCGCTCACGGGGTCACCTCAGTTCGCGACTGCGGGGCTCGCAGAACCGGCTCACTCCTCGCGCTCACGACGCCACCTCAGTTCGCGACTGCGGGGCTCGCAGGACCGGCTCGCTCCTCGCGCTCACGGCGCCGTCCATCGGCTTGCGGGACCACGCTTCACAGTCACCCGGCTACCTCCGGTCGGTCGCGCCCCGGCCTGGCTCCCACCGCTGGCGCGACCAGCGGGCGGCGGGTGTTCGTTCGCGGCAGGGGTGATGCCGGTCGTCGACCGGCCGCGACGGGCGAAACCGGCGTCCAGTGTGCCGCTCCGATACCTGACGCTTCAAGTTTCGGCGTTTGCGTGTCCGACTCACCTATCAGCAAAACTCGACGTGCAACTTGCATGTCGCACGTCCCTGATGCAGTCTGTCCGTATGGCACGGGTTACTCACCGTCTTCGCTTGATCTCCGGGCGTGGTGGCACCACGGTCCGCGGGACGGCCGGAGGGGAGCCGTCCCGCGCCGAGCGACCTGCCCCGGAATGAAGACCCCGTCGCTGCACGCCAGCTTGGCTGCGGCGGCGGGAGCGGTAACCGGGAGCAGCCGGGTGATGGTCGGGTGGCGGTCCGCCACCGCGGGTACGGCCCGACCAGCACCGACCCACCGACCGCCGGTCCACGAGGCAGACCCCCCGTCACCGGACCAGCAACGACCCCCGTTCAGCGCCGGTCCCACCGGCCGACCCTCCCAGGAGCCCATGTGCTTCCCCGCTCCGGTGACGTACTGCACGTGACGCGCGCGGCGAGTGTCCAGTTCCTCCGACCGATCATGTTCCGGGTGATCCGGGTGCTCGACTGGCCGACCTATGACGGTTGGCTCTGGCTCGACGGCTACGAGTTGAACGCGGCGGGGGACGCGGTCAACCGGAGGTCGATCTTCGTACTCCAGGAGGGGTTGCGGCAGCTCCAGGCCGCGCCGGCTCCCCGACAGCACACGGTGCGGACGGCCCGCCGCCCGGTGGTCCGGACTCCGGCCCGGGTCGGCTGACCTGACGATTCCCGGTCGGGAGGGCGTGCCGTCGCCATAGAATCGGTACGCCCACCCCGGCACGTTCCACCCCGCGCGCCACGGACCCTGAACCTGGGATGGTCATGGTCAATCTGCCCGCCGCGCGGCGGCACCACCGGTCCCGTATCGGCTATGCCCTCGGGCTCTTCCTCTTCCTCGTCACCGCGACGGTGCTCGCGCTCGCGGTACGGCATCCCGCCTTCTCCGCCACCCACCAGCTCGCCGAACCCGTTCCGGCCCCGGAGATCACCGTGGCCGGCGAGGACGGCCGGTCCGAGTCCAACGCGGCCGGTTCCGATGACGCCGACTCGGACACTGCCGATTCGGACGCGAGGGACGACGAGGACGACTGGGCCGATGCCGATCCGGTGGAGGACGCGGACGATCCGGCGGGCACCGGAGGTGGGCAGGGCACCGCGAGCGGCGCGGACGCGCTCGCCGAGCGGCCGACCGGCGCCACCGACAACCTCAGCCGGTCGCTGTTCTACTCCGGGCTGCTCGGGCTCGCCATCTCGCTGGCCGGGCTGGGTCTGGTCGGCACGCGCCGACGCCAGTGGTGACCGTCAAGGCGTCGCGGTCGTCGCCGGGGCGGAGCCGGCGGTGGTCGGGCCGCTCGTCGGCGGAGCGGGTACGGCCACCACGATCGTGACCCGGTCGTCCTCGCCCACCGGGTAGCCGGCCTCGGGATCGGTGGAGATCACCGTGCCGGCCGGGCGGTCCGACGCCCGCCGCTGCACCCGGTACTCCAGGTCCAGCCGGTCGAGCGCCGCCCGGGCGGCGGCCTCCGGCAGCCCCACCAGCGGCGGCATCGGCACCTCGACCGGCTCGGTCGAGGGCGGCGGCGTACTCGGCGGTGAACTGCTCGGCGTCGTCGGCGCGGCGGTCGTCGGGGCGGCGCTCGTCTGCGCCGAGATGCTCGGCACCGGCGGGCCCGGATCGGAGTCCCGGTCGGCGGCGCGCAGCGCCAGCCACACCCCCACCCCGATCAGCCCGAGCAGGAGCAGCGCCAGGACGCCGAGCAGGATCGGCATCCACCAGCGGCGTCCGGCCTGCTCGTCGCCGTACCAATCGCTCCCCGGCTCGGGATAGCCCGCCGGTCGAGGTGGCGGCACGCCGGCCCGGCCGGACCAGGCACCCACCGGCGCCTGCGGGGTGGTCGCGTCGAGCGGCCCGCCCGGTTCCGCCGGTCCGCCGGGCAGCGGACGGGTGGCGTCACCCGCGTCCCGCGGCATCGCGCGGGTCGCCTCCACGTCCTCCTCGGCTGCGTTCCTCGGCATCGCCCGGGTGGCGTCGGCGTCCGGATCCGGAGGCAGCGCCCGGGTCGCGTCCGCGTCACCGGCGGGTGGTTCCTGACGGTCGTCGCTCATCGCACGTCCTTTCCCCACCGGGACGGGGGCGCACGGCCCTCGATCGTCCACCGTAGCGGTCCCCGGCCACGGCGGCCGGGATCAGCGCGCCCGCGCTCGTCAGGGAGTCGGCGAGGGGGAGCCCGTCGGCGGCGTGGACGCCTGGCCGCCACAGGTGATCGTCACCTGGTCGTTCCACCGGGCGGTGCTTCCGGCCACCGGCGCCTGCGCCGTGACCGGACCCTGGCGGCCGGTGGCGTACCGGGGATAGAGCCCCGCCTCCACCAGATCGTCCGCGGCGTCGGAGCAGGACTGCGAGCCCACGTCGGGCACGCTGACGGCCGGCGCCGGCCCGGAGACCCACACGGTGACCGTGGTGCCGCGCTTCACCGGGGTGCCGGGGGACGGGGAGGCACGCTCCACTGTGCGTCCGGTGCCCGTACCGAACACCAGTCGCCAGCCGAGCCGGCGCTCGCGCAGGTCCCGGCGGACCTGCTCGAAGTCGACGCCGACCACCTCGGGCACCGTGAGCCCGGCCGGGGCGCTGGTGCGCGTACCCGTCGGCGGGGCGGCGGTGGTCGGCGGCGCCGTGCTCGCGGAGGCCGATGTGGACGCGGCGTCGGCCGGTGCGGAGGCGCCCGGCACGGCGGTGCGCTCCGGGTCACCGGCCAGGATCCACCCGACGCTGGCGCCGATCACCGCCAGCAGGATCACGGCCAGACCACCGCCGAGGAACAGCCTGGCCCGCCCTGGTCCGGTGTCGTCGCCCGCCGGTTGCCGCTCGTCCGTCATGCTTCCCGCCCCGATCATCGACGACCGTGTTCATTGCTGCCGTACGGTCACGGCCCGTCGCTACGACTCGCCGCGCCGACCTCGGGACGTTACGCTCCCCCGCATGGTCAGACGGGGCTGGGGAGGATCGACAGCCGCCGCGCTCGGCGTCGCCGCCGGCGCGGGCGCCGCGCAGCTCGGTTTCGGGTACGGGCTGGGCATCATCGACTGGTCGCCGGCCGGTGCGGTACGGGACGAGGCCGCCTGGGTGGCGAGCCTCGCCTGGGCCACCTGGATCGCGGCGACCTCGGTCATCGTCGGGGCGGTCTGCGCCCAGCGCCTGCGCGGCCACGACGACGAGCCGCAGGGCGCGCTGCCCCGGCTCGGCCTGGCGCTCGCCGCCGGTGCCGGCGCGCTCGTCACCGTCCTGCTGGTGGCGGTTCCGGCGCGGGCCGCCCGGGTACCGGACGTCTCCGCGCCGCAGGCCGTCGCCGCCGCGTACGCGGGCGCGGGGCTGCTGCTCGGCGTGCTGCTGGCCGTCTGGGCGCTGCACACCCGTGCCGCCGCCACCAACCTGATCGCCACCACCGGCTGGCTCTGGCTGCTCGCCGTGGTGTCGGTGGTCGACGGGGTGGTCGCCGGCCGTGGCCTGACCACCGCCCAGCTCGGCATCTGGCAGATCAGCGCGGACCGTGGCGCGTTCTGGATCCGCGACTACTTCTACTGGCCCGGGGCGCTGCTGTCGGTGCTCTCCGCTCTGGTGATCGGCCTGGTGGCGGCCCGGCGAGCCGCCCGCGCACCGGAGATCCGGGTCGGCGCGGCGGCCTCCGGTGCGGCCGGACCGCTGCTCGTCGCGCTGGCGTACCTGCTCGCCGTGCCGCGCCTGGCCGGGATCGCCGCGGAACAGTTGTCGGCCCACCTGATCGCCCCGTACGCGGTGATCGCCGGCGTCGGCGGCTCGATGGTGATGGCCGCGCTGGCCCAGCGCGCCGAGCGTCGCGGCGTCGAGCGGGTGACCGTGCCCCGTCAGCGCACCGGCGAGCCGGACGCCGTGGACGGGGAGCCTGCGTCGAGCGGCGAGAACACGGCCGAGCCGGGCGGCGAGCCGACCCCTGACGACGTGACCCGGCCGATTGGGTCGGCGTCGGCGATCTCGGGCACGTCGGCGTCCGGCAAGTCGTCCAGGTCGGCGCCGGACCGACCCGCGTCCGGCCGGTCGACGTCGGACGCTTCGGGCCTCGCGACCGGACCGGAGAAGGCGCCGGACCCGTTGGCCGGTTCCTTACGGGACGGGGTGACGGAGGGCGAACCAGGCGCGGCATCGGGTCGGACGGAGACGGAGCGGGGTCGCGCCACGCGGTCCACCACCGGCCGCCGTGGACGCGCCGTGCCACCGCAGCGGCAGCCCGACGCATCCGAGCAGGCCGTCTCCGCAGGCCCGCGCGACAAGGGCGCGAACGCCAACGAGACGAGCCCACGGAGCACGACGCCGGGCGACTCCGCATCCCCGGCCGGCGCGCCCGACCAGGCCGACCCACCCTCGACCGAGAGCACCCCTCGCCGACGCCGCTGAGCCGACCCGCACCGCCCTGGCTCGGCTCGTCGATCTTGCAGTTATGGTCCCTCGGATGTCCTAAAAGGGAGGTTTGCGGGGGCCACAAGTGCAAGACGCTTCTATGTGTGTGGTGATCGGTTCGGCTGGTTGCCGTTAGGGTTCGGCATCGATGATCACTTGGGTGACTCTTCGTCGATCCGGCTGCCCGTGGTGTGGGTGTGCCTTGTGCAAGACCTGTCCCCGGGTGATCGTCGGCGCCGGCCCGGCCCACCCTGCTGGCCTGATCAGAAGCCTGCCCGTGCGAGCACACGTGGCCCATCACAGATCTGCCGCCGTGGTGACTGCTTCCCGAGCCGACGCCGACTGTCCCGGTCGTCGCTGGCTAAAGGAGCAACAATCCGAGATGACAAGGATCGTAGAGCGAGTCGCGGATCGCTACGACGTGGTGGTAGGGGTCGATACTCACACCGACACGCACACCGCCGCCGTGGTCGACCGTCTCGGCGCCGTGCTGGCGCAGGTCACCGTGCCCACCGACCCGGACGGGTTGGCCCGGCTGCTGGCCTTCGCCGTCGCGCACACCCCACCGCAGGGGCGCCGGTTGTGGGCGGTGGAAGGAACCCGGGCGCACGGTCAAGGGCTGTGCCGGGTGCTGACCGCTGCCGGTGAAGCGGTCAGCGAGGCACCCAAACCCGCCGCCGCGTCACGCCGGCGGGGCGGCAAGTCCGACCACCTGGATGCGGTCGCCGCCGCCCATACGGTGCTTGCCCTGCCCGCTGAGCGCATCGCCGTGCCCCGAAGCGACGGACCACGCGAGGCACTGCGTCTGCTGCTGATCTGCCGCCGACACCACAGCGACACCCGCACCGCCACGATCAACCTGGTCAAAGCGTTGATCCTGACCGCCGACGACACCCTGCGCGAGGCGCTACGCGGGCTGTCCACCACCACCCAGATCGCCCGCCTGGCCGCCCTCGACCTACCCGAAACCACCGACCTGCCCTGCGAGGAACACACCCGCCGCCGCGAACTGACCACCCTCGCCCGGCACATCCAAACCCTCGACGCCACCCTCGCCGACAACCACCGGCGCCTCCGAACCCTCGTCACACACCTGTGCCCACCCCTGCTCGACCAACCCGGCATCGGACCCGTCACCGCCGCGATCGCCCTCACCGCCTGGTCCCACCCCGGCCGCGTCCGATCAGAAGCCGCCTACGCCACCCTCGCCGGCACCGCCCCCATCCCCGCAGCCAGCGGCCGCACCAACCGCCACCGCCTCAACCGCGGCGGCGACAGAACCCTCAACAGCGCCCTACACACCATCGCCCTCACCCGCCGCCGCATCCACCCCGAAACCCGCGACTACATCACCCGACGCCGCACCGAAGGCCGCACCACCAAAGAAATCACCCGCTGCCTCAAGCGCTACATCGCCCGACAGATCTACCGCACCATCACCAACCACCACCGCACCACTTGACAACCCCCACTCACAGATCGACGGGGCGAGGCGGGCGGGGCGCGGGGCGGGAACGCGAGGGCTCAGTCGATGGGCCAGGTGTGGACCGGCTCGTTGGCGCGCTGCAACTCGGCGTACCGCTGGACCATGTGGCGCAGTGCTGCCTCCCGGTCCAGGCCCCGGTGCCGCTCGGCCGTCCAGACCGTCTCCGTCTGCCAGACCGCACCGTTGCGGCCGGTACGGCAGCGGCCCTCGATCACGCCGAGCAGGCGGTCCCGCTCGGCCGGGGCGACACCGAACCGGTCCAGGCCCTCCGCGGCCACCGGCAGCAGCGTGTCCAGCACGAGGGTGGTCACCGGCACGTCACCGAGCCGGGGCCAGTGCAGGACCGCCTCGATGCCGCGCCGGGCGGCGGCGTGGAAGTTCTCCTCCGCCGAGCTGAACGTCAGCTGGCTCCAGATCGGACGGTCCGACTCGGCGAGACCCCGGGCCAGCCCGAAGTAGAACGCCGCGTTGGCGAGCATGTCCACCACTGTCGGGCCGGCGGGCAGCACCCGGTTCTCCACCCGCAGGTGCGGGCGGTCGTTCATGATGTCGTAGACGGGCCGGTTCCAGCGGTAGACGGTGCCGTTGTGCAGCCGCAGCTCACCGAGCCGGGGCACGCCACCGGCGTGCAGCACCTCGACCGGGTCCTCCTCCTCGCAGATGGGCAGCAGCGGCGGGAAGTAGCGGACGTTCTCCTCGAACAGGTCGAAGATCGAGGTGATCCAGCGTTCGCCGAACCACACCCGGGGGCGTACGCCCTGGGCCTTCAGCTCGTCCGGACGCGTGTCGGTGGCCTGCTGGAACAGCGCGATCCGGGTCTCCGCCCAGAGCTGCCGGCCGTAGAGGAACGGCGAGTTGGCGCCGACGGCGACCTGCACGCCGGCGATCGCCTGGGAGGCGTTCCAGTAGTCGGCGAAGCTGTCCGGCGCGACCTGGAGGTGGAACTGGAGGCTGGTGCAGGCGGCCTCCGGCGCGATCGAGTCGGTGTGCGTCCGCAGCCGCTCGACGCCGTTGATGTCCAGCTCGATGTCCTCGCCCCGGGCACCGACGATCTGGTCGTTGAGGACGCGGTACCGCTCGTTCGTGGAGAGGTTGTCGGCGACCAGGTGGCGCTCGGTGAGCGTGGGCAGGATGCCGACCATCATGATCGTCGCGTCGGACTTGGCGGCCCGCTCGTCGGCACGGCTGAGGCTGCTGCGGAGGTCCTGCTCGTAGTCGGCGAAGCCGCTGCCCTCGATCAGCCGGGGCGAGGCGTTCAGTTCGAGGTTGAACTGTCCCAGCTCGGTCTGGAACAGCGGGTCGGCGATGTCGGCCAGGATCTGGTCGTTGCGCATGGCCGGTTGGGCGACGGCGTCGATCAGGTTCAGCTCGATCTCCAGCCCGGTCATCGGGCGGTCGGCGTCGAAGCCGAAGTCGTCGAGCATCAGCGCGAAGACGTCCAGACATCGCCGGACCTTCTGCCGGTAGCGGACCCGATCCTCGCGGGAGAAGGCGCCCTGCTCGACGTCTCTGCCCATGTGTCCTCCCGGCGCTGGTGCGACGGAACCGTACCGTTCCGCAACGCATTGTGAACCATTCGCGTGGTGGGCGTAAGTGCGCCCGTCCCGCCACCCGGCTGGACGGGCGACAGGTCTGCACCTGTACCCCGTCGCCGCCCCCACCAGCGCTTCCGTACCGGAGAACTTCACGTGACGAGGCGCACCGCCGGGGCGTACGCGAGAAGGGCCCGCACCGTCGGCGGACGGTGCGGGCCCTTCGGGCCGGTGCCGGGCTCAGCCCTGGCGGATGCCCTCACCCTCGATCTCGATCTTGACCTTGCGGCCGACCAGGACGCCGCCGGTCTCCAGCGCCACGTTCCAGGTCAGACCGAAGTCCTCCCGGTCGATCTCGGTGGAGGCGGAGAAGCCGAAGATGTCCTGCCCGAACGGGCTGCGGCCGACGCCCTCGAACTCCACCTCGAGCTCGACCTGACGGGTGACGCCCTTGATGGTCAGCTCGCCCACGAGCACGAACTCGTTGCCGTCGCGGGACTTCACCTCGGTGCTGCGGAACTCCAGCGTCGGGAACTGCTCGGCGTCGAGGAACTCCGGGCTGCGCAGGTGCGCGTCGCGGTCGGCCTGAGCGGTGTTGATGCTGGCCGCCTGGATGCTGGCGGTGACCGAGGACTGCATCGGGTCGTCGGCGACGGTGATGGTGGCGGTGGCCTCAGCGAACTCACCGCGTACCTTGCTGACCATCATGTGCCGCGCGACGAAACCGACACGCTTGTGCGCGGCGTCCAGCACGTAGGTGCCGGGGGCGGGGATGGTGAGACCCTCCCAGTCGCGGGTAGTCGCCTCGGTGCTGCTGGTCATGATGTTCTCCTCCGGAGAAGAATGTTTAGGTGCCCAACGACTGACTGAGCAACTATAGCTACGACAATATTCCCCGTGTCAAGTGTTGCTAGGATGGTGGCGTGGACCAGAACGTGTTCGACGACCCCCGGATCACTGCCGTCGGCCTGCTCGTCGAGGCGCACGCCGGGCTCGCCGCCCGGTTCGCCGCCCAGTTCGAGGAGCACGGCCTCTCCCCGGTCGAGTTCGAGGTGCTGACCCGGCTCGCCCGCTCACCCAACAACCAGCTGCGGATGACCGACCTCGCCGCACAGACCTCGCTCTCCACCAGCGGTGTGACACGCGTGGTGGACCGGATGGAACGGGACGGGCTGATCTGCCGGCGCGCCTGCCCGTCCGACCGGCGCAGTTCCTTCGCCGTGGTGACCACCGCCGGTCTGAGCCGCCTGGACGACGTCCTTCCCGGCCATCTGCGGATCATCGAGCAGTGGTTCACCAGCCAGCTCGACCCGGCGCAGCTCGCCGGGCTGCTGGACGGACTGCGCCGGGTCCGCGACGCGGTACATCCGGGAGCCACCGCCGGCAGCACCGAGCCGGCCGAGGACGCCGCCTGACGGTTCGACCCGCCGTCCGCTACCCGCCGGTCACCGGCAGAATGACCGGCAGAACCGCCAAACCGACCGGACAAAGCCGTCCGCATATACCTGAATCGGTCGTCGCGCCTCGGTAGTCTTCCGGCAGCGGGGGGCACCGGGGGGTGCTGGCGCGAGCGTAGAGCGAGGGGCAGCACCAGGGGGCTACTTCGCTCGCGCCACCCCCGCGCCCTCCGCCTCCATGGAAGATCGCTCATCGCCCGCGCCGGGCCGACAGCGAGAACAACAACTCCTCCTCCGGCGGCAGCAGGCTGACGCCGGTGACGCGCCGGGCCGCGTCCAGCCGGTCCAGCACCGCCGGGTCCCCGGTGCTGACAGCCAGCCCCACGAGCGCCTCGACCAGATCCCGTCGGTCGGCGACACCCTCCGCCGCGTCGGCCGCCGCGGCGAACCACTCCGCCGCCAGATCCCGGTCGCCCCGGTGCAGCGCCACGTGCCCCTCGATCAACCCGCGCAGCGCGTCCTCGGTGCGGGCGTCCCCACCGGCGCCGGGCGGGTCGAGCCGCTCCGCCGCCGGTGGCCGCCGCCGGCCCGGCACCGCGCCCGATGGCCACAGTCCGGCTGCGGTGGCCATCGCCTCGTCGGTTCGCCCGGCGTGCGCGAGCGCCAACCCGACCGCGCCGATCGTGCGGCGCCGCCGCCCGGGATCGCCCAGCTCCGCGAGCGCGGCCGCGACCCGGCGCCCCTGCTCGACCGCCTCGGCGTACCGGCCCTCCAGGCGGGTCAGCTCGGCCTGATCGGCCCGCGCCAGCACCCGCAGGCGCTGGTCACCGCACTGCGCGGCCAGGCGGTCGACGGTGGCCAGCCGCCGCCGGGCGCCGGCCAGCCGACCCTCGCGTACGTCGTGCCAGATGAGATGGGCCTGCGCGACGGCCATCTCGCGTACCCGGTGATGCCGGGTGGCCGACGCCAGCGCCGCCTCGGCCTGCCCGCGTGCCTCGTCGTGCTCGCCGAGCGCGCGCAACAGTGTGCAGAGAACGGACCGGGCGGACAGCTCCCCGGTCACGTCACCCGCCTCGGTGAAGGTGACCAGGGCGGCCCGGGCCGTCGGCAGCTCCTCCGCCCCCGCGCCGTGTTCGGCCGCCAGCCGGGCCGCCCCGAGCATGGCCCAGGCCCGCAGCGTGGGCCGGGCACCCGCGACACGCGGATCGGCGAGCAACCGCCGCAGCAGGTGCCGCCCGGAGACGTCGCGCCCACGCAGCCGCCACCATCGGGGCAGCGAGGCGGCGAGCAGCAGCGCCGTCTCCGGCGCGTGCTCGGCGGCGTACGCCAGCGCGGCGGTGATGTCGCTCGTCGCCTCGTCGAGCACGTGCACCGCGTCGGGCATCTGCGCGCCCACCAGCCCCGGTGCGGCGCGGTGGACCAGACCGGCGATCACCGACGCGTGCCGCAACCGGATCCGGGCGGTCTCGCCCTCGACGTCGGCCTGCTCGGCGGCGAAGTCACGGACCGCGTCCAGCAGACGGAACCGGAACGGCGCGGTGCCCCGGACGCTGAGCAGGCCCAGCTCGCGCAGCCGGTCCAGCATCGGCGCGGCGTCCCACCGCCGGCCGCCGTCGGCGAGCAGTTCCTCGGCCAGTTCCACGGACCAGCGGTTCCGGAACGCGGACAGCCGCCGCAGCGCCGCGCGGTCGGCGGGAGCGAGCAGGTGATAGCTGGTCGCCACCGCCTCGCGCAACGTCACCGTGCCGGCGGACGGGTCGGCGGGTTCCCAGCCGGGGCGTACGCCGGTCAGGTCCAGGACCCGGTCGCCGTAGCGGTCGAGCAGCTCGGTCACGTCGAGGATGCGTCCCCGAGCCGCCATCAGCTCGATGGCCAGCGGCAGTCCGCCGAGCCGGCGCACCAGCGCGGCGAGCGCCGGCAACTCGGCCGCGGTGGGTGGTTCCCGGCGGGCCTGGGCGAGCCGGGCGGCGAACAGCGCGGCCGCGGGCCAGCGGTCCAGGTCGGCCGGGTCGGCGGGTTCGGCGCCGGCCGGCGGTACGTCGAGCGGCGCGACCGGCCGGACCAGTTCCCCGGGCAGCCCGACCGGGCGGCGGCCGGTCACCAGCACCCGCAGCGTCGGAGCGGCGTCGGTCAGGACGCGGAGCGCCTCGGCCACCGGCTCGGGTGCCCGGTCGACGGCGTCGACGAGCAGCAACGCCTGCCGGTCGCCGATCCGGCAGGTCAGGTCGGCAAGACGGTTCACGCCGAACATCGACGCCGACGCGGCGAGCACGTCGGCGGTGTCCGAGCCCTCGCCCACGAGCACCCCGGCCACGCCCGCCGGGTGGCGGGCCGCCACCGCGTGCGCGACTGTGACGGCAAGCGCCGTCTTGCCCACCCCGGCGAGCCCCACCAGGCTCACCACCGGGTACGCGTCGAGCAGGCCGGACACCTCCGCCACGTCCCGCTCGCGGCCGAGCAGCGGTACGGGCTGGGGCAGTGCGATCGGCGGACCGTCGGCGGCACCGGTGGCGGGAAGGCGTGGTGCCGCGGGGCGGGCGGTGCCGACGAACTCCCGCCGCTCCTCACCGCTGAGGCCGAGCGCGTCGGCCAGCAGGTCGACTGTGGTGCGCTGGGGCCGGGTGGCCCGCCCTCGTTCCAGATCGCGGACCGTCCGTACGCCCACGCCGGCCCGGCCCGCCAGCTCGGCCTGGGTCAGGCCGACGGCGAGCCGGTGCCCGCGCAGCAGTTCGGACAGACCGGTACGACCGCCTGGGCCCCGCGCACGGTCATGATCCGGAGTCATGGGCACGAAGATTACGGATGGACTCCGACGCTCCACAGCCCATCGTCAACCACCCGACCGTCCACTGCCGATATCCGACAGGGCGCCGTGTGGGGCGTTCTCACATGCCGAGGTCGCGCGCGATGATCATGCGCTGCACCTCGCTGGTGCCCTCGCCGATCTCGAGGATCTTGGAGTCGCGCCAGAAGCGGGCCACCGGGTACTCGTTCATGAAGCCGTAGCCGCCGTGGATCTGCGTCGCCTCCCGGGCGTTGTCCACCGCGACGGTGCTGGCGTGCAGCTTGGCGATCGCTGCCTGGCGCTTGAACGGCTCACCGGCGAGCATCCGCGCGGCCGCGTCGTAGTACGCCAGCCGGGCCGTGTGCGCCTTCATCTCCATGTCCGCGATCTTGAACTGGATGGCCTGGTAGTTGCCGATCGGCTGACCGAACGCCTGGCGCTCCTTGGCGTACTTGATCGACTCGTCGACGCAGCCCTGCGCCAGGCCGACGGCGAGCGCCGCGATGGCGATCCGGCCCTCGTCCAGGATGCGCAGGAACTGGGCGAAGCCCCGGCCGCGCTCGCCGAGCAGGTTGGCCGCCGGCACCCGGCAGTCGTCGAACGTCAGCTCGTGGGTGTCCGACGCGGTCCAGCCGACCTTCGAGTAGCCGGGCGCGACGGTGAAGCCGGGCGTCCCGGACGGCACGATGATGGTGGACAGTTCCTTGCCGCCGTCCGGCCGCGTACCGGTGACGGCGGTGACGGTGACCAGCGCGGTGATGTCGGTGCCGGAGTTGGTGATGAACGCCTTCGAGCCGTTGATCACCCACTCGTCGCCGTCGAGGACCGCCCGCGTCCGGGTGCCGCCCGCGTCCGACCCGGTGCCCGGCTCGGTGAGCCCGAACCCGGCCAGCGCCTCACCGCTGAGCAGCTTCGGCAGCCACTGCGCCTTCTGCTCCTCGGTGCCGAAGCGGTAGATCGGCATCGCGCCGAGCGACACCGCCGCCTCCAGCGTGATCGCCACGCTGGAGTCGACCCGGGCCAGCTCCTCCAGCGCCAGGCACAGCGCGAAGTAGTTGCCGCCCATGCCGCCGTGCTCCTCCGCGAAGGGCAGCCCGAACAGGCCCATCTTGCCCATCTGACGGACGATCTCGTACGGGAAGGTGTGCTGCTCGTAGTGCTCGGCGATGGTGGGCGCGACCACCTCGCGGGCGAATTCCCGGACGCTCTCCCGCAGCGCCTGCTGCTCCTCGTCGAGCCGGAAGTCCATGTCGATCCTCCTGGAAAGGGCGGGCCGCCGGGCGCTCGTGACGCCGGGAGCGGCTGAAGCGTTAGGAGGGGCCCCTTTACATGCACCAGGCGTTAAGAGGGGGCCCTTCCTTACCGGGTCAGACGGGGGTGACGCCGTGCCGGCGCCGGGAGAAGTGCCGTTCCTTGCCGCGCGCGGCGGCGAACCTGCGTACCAGCTCGGCGCGCAGTTCGTGCGGCTCGACGATCGCGTCCACCACCAGCTCGCTGGCGAGGCGCACCACGTCGATGTCGCGCTCGTACTCCTCGCGCTTCGCGGCCACGAACGCGGCCCGCTCGGCCTCGTCGGAGATGGCGGCGATCTTGTTGGCGTAGACCGCGTTGACGGCGGCCTCCGCGCCCATCACCGCGATCTTCGCGGTGGGCAGCGCGATCGTGGCGTCCGGTTCGAAGCCGGGACCGGCCATCGCGTAGAGACCGGCGCCGTACGCCTTGCGGACCACCACACAGATCTTGGGTACGGTCGCCTCGGAGATCGCCGTGATCATCTTGGCGCCGTGCCGGATGATGCCCTGCCTTTCCACCGCGCTGCCGACCATGAACCCGGGTACGTCGCTGAGGAACAGCAGCGGCACGTTGAACGCGTCGCAGAGCTGCACGAACCGGGTCGCCTTGTCGGCCGAGTCGACGAAGAGCACGCCGCCCTTGAACATCGAGTTGTTGCCGACCACGCCGACGACCTCGCCGTTCAGCCGGCCGAACCCGATGGTCAGCTCCTTGGCCCACAGCGCCTGGATCTCGAAGAAGCTGCCGGAGTCGAGCAGACCCTTGACGTACCGGCGCATGTCGAACGCCTGCCGCTCGCTGGCCGGGACCAGCGCGGCCAGGTCGGCCTTCTCCGGCGCGGCCACCGCCTCGGCGGCCGGTGGGTCCTGCTTCCAGTTCGACGGCAGGTAGGACAGGTAGGTCCGCACCACGTCGAGCGCGTCGTTCTCGGTCTTGCAGAGGAAGTGACCCACGCCGGACTCGGCGCAGTGCACCTTCGCGCCGCCCATCGCCTCCAGCGTGGTCTTCTCGCCGGTGACCATCTCGACCATGCGGTCGGAGCCGAGGTACATGCTGGCGTTGCCGTCCACCATGGCGACCACGTCACAGAACGCCGGGATGTACGCCCCACCCGCCGCGCTCGGCCCGAACAGCGCGCAGACCTGCGGGATCGAGCCGGAGGCGCGGACCTGGTTCCAGAAGATCTTGCCGGCGCCGCGGCGGCCCGGGAACAGGTCGACCTGGTCGGTGATCCGGGCGCCGGCCGAGTCGACCAGGTAGACCATCGGCACACCGGTCGCGTACGCCCGCTCGATGATCCGGATGATCTTCTCGACGGTACGCGCGCCCCAGCTGCCGGCCTTGACCGTGGAGTCGTTCGCCATCAGGCAGACCTGGCGGCCGTCGATGGTCGCGGTGCCGGTGACCACGCCGTCGGCGGGCAGCCCGTCGGCCATGGCGTTGGCGTAGAGACCGTCCTCGACGAAGGAGCCCTCGTCGACCAGGTACGCCACGCGCTCGCGGGCGAACAGCTTCCCCTTCGCCGCGTTGGCCGCGTGGTACTTGTCCGCACCACCGGCGCGGGCGCGCTTGCGCAGCTGCTCCAGTGCCTCACCGTCGAGCGTCACGCCGACTCCCGTTGCCACCGCCCGCGCAGGGCGCCACCGACCTGAACGATCGTTAGGCTACCCCACCCGCACCACCTCCGGCACCCCGCCACACCCCCGCGCCCCATTCACCTTCGTGATCAAGGAGTTCGTGTCCTCGGTCGGGCTCCCGGAGGACACCAACTCCTTGATCAACGGGGCGGGCACGGGACGGGGTCAGGACGGGAGGGGGGTCAGGCGGGAGCGCGGGCCGGCCCGGAGGACTCCGGACGGGAGCTTCTTGCCCACCAGGGACTCGGCCAGCTCGGCGGCAGCGATCAGGGCGTCCAGGTCGATGCCGGTGTCGATGCCCATGTCGTGCAGCATGTGCACCGCCTCCTCGGTGGCCAGGTTGCCGCTGGCACCCGGGGCGTACGGGCAGCCGCCGAGGCCGCCGACGCTGGCGTCGAACTCGGTGACGCCCAGTTCCATTGCGGTGAGCATGTTCGCCAGGGCGGTACCCCGGGTGTTGTGGAAGTGCAGCAGCACCGGCAGGTGGGCGTTGCGGTCCCGGACCGCCGTCACCAGTTCGCGGACGCGCCGGGGCGTACCCATGCCGGTGGTGTCGCCGAAGGCGACGCGGTCCGCGCCGTCGCGGGCGACCCGGTCGACGATCGCGGCCACCCGGCGGGGGTCCACGTCGCCCTCGTAGGGGCAGCCGAAGCTGGTCGCCACGATCACCTCGGCGGTCGCGCCCGCGCCGTGCAGCAGGTCGATCAGCTCGGCGATGTCGTCGAGCGACTCGTCGGTGGAGCGGTTGACGTTGCGGCGGTTGTGCGTGTCGCTGGCCGAGACCACCACCTCGATCTCGGTGAAGCCCGCCGCCAGCGCCCGCTGCGCGCCACGGGTGTTCGGCACCAGGGCCGAGTAGCGCACCCCGCCGACCTTCTCCGCCCGCTGCCACACCTCGTCGGCGTCGGCCATCTGCGGGATCGCCTTCGGGTGGACGAAGGAGACGGCCTCGATGCGCCGCACCCCGGTGCGGGACAACGCGTCGAGCAGCCGCACCTTGGCGTCGGTGGGGATGGGCTCCTCGTTCTGGAGCCCGTCCCGTGGACCGACCTCACGGATGCTCACGGAGTCCGGGAGTTCCGCCATCAGATTCACCTCACTGGGTCGAAGGTCAGCGCATCCGGGAGACGATGCCGGTGTCGTAGTCGCCGGAGAGGAACTCCGGGTTCTCCAGCAGCTCGGCGAAGAACGGCAGGTTGCACTTGGGGCCGGCGATCTCGAACTGGGCCACCGCCGCCCGCGCCCGCCCGACCGCCTCCTCGCGGGTGTCCCCGGTGAGGATCAGCTTGGCCATCAGGCTGTCGTAGAACGGCGTGACGGTGTTGCCGGCGACGTAGCCGGAGTCGACGCGTACGCCGGTGCCGGACGGCTCGTTCCAGGTGGTGATCGCGCCCGGGCCGGGCAGGAAACGCTTCGGGTCCTCGGCGTTGATCCGCAGCTCGATGGCGTGCCCGCGCGGGGTCAGCGCGTCCGGGTCGAACGTCGGCGCCAGGCCGGCCGCCACCCGCAGCTGCTCCTCGACCAGGTCGACGCCGTAGACGTACTCGGTGACCGGATGCTCGACCTGCAGCCGCGTGTTCATCTCCAGGAAGAAGAACTCCTGCGTGGACGGGTCGAGCAGACATTCCACGGTGCCGGCGTTGCGGTAGTTCACCGCCTCGCCCGCGCGTACCGCGGCGGCCAGGAAGCGCTCGCGCAGCTCGGGCGAGACCGCCGGGGACGGCGACTCCTCGACCAGCTTCTGGTTGCGCCGCTGCACCGAGCACTCCCGCTCGCCGAGCGCCACCACCCGGCCGTCGGCCAGGCCGAGGATCTGCACCTCGACGTGGCGTACCCGGGGGAAGTACCGCTCGATCAGCACCGAGCCGTCGCCGAACATCCGCTCGGCGAACGCGCGGACCTTGTCGTACTCGGTGCGCAGCGCCGCCTCGTCGGCGGCCACGCCCATGCCCATGCCGCCGCCACCGGCGGCGGCCTTGACCATCACCGGGTAGCCGATCTCCGCGGCGGCCGCGACCGCCGCGTCCAGGTCGCTCGCCGGTTCGGTGGTGCCGGGCGCGACCGGCACGCCCGCGGCCGCCATCAGGTTCCGGGCGTTGATCTTGTCGCCCATCGCGGTGATCGCGTCGGCGCCGGGTCCGACCCAGATCAGGCCGGCCCCTTCGACGGTACGGGCGAAGTCCGCGTTCTCGGACAGGAAGCCGTAGCCGGGGTGGATCGCCTGCGCCCCGGTGCTCCGGGCGGCGTCGAGGATCGCTTCGACGTTCCGGTAGCTCTGCGCCGGGTTCGCCGGGCCGACACAGACCGCCTCGTCGGCCTCGGTCACGAACGGCAGCGCGCCGTCGGCCTCCGAGTGCACCGCGATCGTCCGGATCCCGAGCCGCCTACCGGTACGGATGATCCGCCGCGCGATCTCCCCCCGATTCGCGACCAACAACGATTCGATCATCTTCTGCACGGACGTGACCCCTTCTCGACGTGAAGCCGGGGTCCCTTCTTAACACGCGTTAAGGTGCGCGCGGCGTGTCAGGTCGGGTCGGTGGGCGCGAGCAGGGCCGCAAGAGTCGCGCCGCGCAGCAGTTCGGCCCGGCGCCGGCGATCCACCTCGCCACCGAGGAACGGGGTCGAGTTCATCAGACCGAACGCCGCGTGGGCGAGCACCCGGGCCTCGCCGTCGGGCAGGCCGGGGTGCAGCGCGGTCAGCACGGTGACCCATTCCTCGACATACATCCGCTGGAGCCGGCGGATCCGGCGGCGCGGCTCGTCCGGGAGGCGGTCCAGTTCGTGCAGGTGCAACGCGATCACGGCCGGGTTGGCCAGCGCGAAGTCGACGTGGAAGTCGATCAGCGACTCCAGCGCGGCACGCGGATCGCCCGGGTGACCGGCGGCGCGTTCCCGCCCGCCCGCGAGCAACCCCTCGCTCACCGGGATCAGCGCGGCGACGAGCATCGCCTCCTTGCCGGCGAAGTGGTGGTAGAGCGCCGGCCCGGTGACCCCGGCCGCCGCGCCGATGTCGTCCATCGACACACCGTGGTAGCCGCGCGCCGCGAAGAGGCCGACCGCGATCTCCAGGATCTCGTCCCGCCGGGACCGGCGCCGGGCCGCGCCCGCCGCCCCCCGTGCCTGCTGTTCCACCGCCACCGGGCCAGCCTAGACCTCGTGTTCGCGCTGGGGCAGCCGCGGTTACCCAACGGTTGCCCCAGCCCGCCGCGTCAGTCCTCCTCGATGCCGTGGTCGGCGCGGATCTTCGCCGCCTCGGCCTCCCGGCCCTGCTCGTCGAGCGCACGGGCCAGCAGCCAGGCGGCCTGCGTGGCCGGACGGGAACCGCTGGGCAGCCCGCCGAGGACCGGGCGCAGCAGCCCTTCGGCCTGCTCCGGGCGCCCGTCGCGCAGCAGCAACTCGCCGGTCAGCACCTCGACCTGCGCCGCCTCGCCGAACGCCTCGATCGACCGCAGGCGCTCCGGTACGCCGGCCACCCGGTCCAGCGCGGCGGTGAGCCGGTCCTCGCCGATCAGCACCCGGGCCACCGCGTCGTCGGCCATCGCCCGCTCGTACGTCACCACGGGACGCTCGTCGGCCCCGGCCGGGAGCGCGGCCGCCGCCTCGTCCACCCGCTCGATCGCGGCGACCGCGGCCGGCAGGTCACCGGACCAGTGCAGGGCGAGCAGTTCCCGCCGCCGGGCCCGCAGCTCGTCGACCTGGAAACCGGCCAGCCGCCAGGCGGTCGCCGCCGCCGCGAACCGCTGCGCGGCCAGGGCGTCCCGGTCGGCGTCGTAGAGCAGGCCGCCGGACTCCTCCAGCACCTGCGCGCGGTGGGGGAGATTGTCGGGCCCGTCCAGGTTGTCGGCGAGCGTGTCGAGCACCGCGAGCGCCAGATCCGTCTCGCCGAGACCCGCGTAGATGCCGGACAGCATGTGCCGGCAGCGGTCCGCCTCGGCCTGCGCCCCTGCCCGGTCGAGCCCGAGCACCGCCTCCTCGGCCACCTCGGCGGCCTCCGCCAGCCGCCCGGCGACCCGGTACGCGTCGGCCAGCTCCCAGCGCAGCAGCGCGTCGCCCTCCAGCCCCTGCTCGACGCAGAGGGTGACCGCCTCGGCGAGATCCTCCACCGCCTCACCGGCCCGGTCGGCGGCCATCAGCGCCCGGCCCCGGGTCACCCGCAGCGGCAGGTACGCGCCGGCCGGCGCGACCGACAGCGCCTCGTCGCAGGCGGCCACCGCGTCGGCCGCGTCGTCGGTGGCCCGGGCGTACGCCAGGCAGGCGCCGGTGAGCATCTCGGCGTCGCCCAGCTCGCCCGCCAGCCGACGGGACCGCACCGCCGCCTCCCGGAACTCCTCGGCCCGCTCCAACTGCTCCAGCACGTGAGTGCGGTGCAGCGCGACCCGCCCCGCCAGCCACGGATCGGCGTCGGCCTCCGCCTCGGCCCGGTCCAGCGCGTCGAGCGCCTCCGCCCACCGCTCGCCGTGCACGTGGGCCAGGGCGAGCCGGTCCCAGCCGGCCGCCCGGTCACGGGGTCCGCCGTGCTCGCTCAGGTAGTCGGCCGACTCCCGGGCCAGGGCCAGCCCTTCGTCGGCGCTCTCCTCGACCATGCTGAGCAGCACACCGAGCCGGCCGGCCACGACCTGGGCGTGCAGCGGGTCCGGCACCTCCCGCCACGCGGCCAGCGCCTCCCGGTTCACCTCGATCGCCGCCGGTACGCTGTCGTCGTCCTGGGACAGCTCACCGGCCCGCAGCTCCAGCCGCCAGGCCCGGGTGGTCGGGGGCAGGTCGGCGTCGCCGAACCGCTCGTCGTACGCGTGCAACGCCGCGACCAGGCCGTCCCGGCGGTTGGTGCGCCAGCACTCCTCGGCCAACGCGAGCAGCTCGTCGGCACCGGCGTCGGCGGGCACCGTCACCGGCTGCGGAGAGGTCGCCGGGCCGTCCGGCCCGGTACGCGGCGCGGGCACCGTCGGGCGGCGCAGGCTCGCCGACAGCGGCAGGTGCTCACCGACCGGCCCGGCCGCCAGCTTGCGGGCGATCAGGCCCGACTGGTGCGTGGTGCCGTTGCGGGCGTCGAAGCGCTCGGCCAGCGCGATCGCCGTACCGGCCAGCTCGTCGGCGAGCACGCCCACCGACACGTCGGCCGCCGGTCGCTCGCCGGAGGCGCGGCGGTGCACTGTCAACTCGGCCGGCACCTGACGCAGCGCGGCCGAGGCGGCGGCCGCGAAGTGCATCGCGGCGGCCGGGGTGGGCGCCCGGTCCAGCCAGTCCAGGTGCCGCTCGACCAGTTCCAGCGCGCGGGCCTCGTTGCCGGTCACCGTGCAGAACTCGACGTGCTCGCCGATGTCCCACAGGTCGGCGAGGTGCCCGCGCACCCGCCGGTACGCCTCCCGGTGCGCGTCCCGCGCCGCGTCGGTCCGGCCGGTCTCGCGGTAGGGCGTGAGCAGCGCGGTGAGGATCCCCTGCGGCTGCTCGCTACAGGTCAGCCGCCCGGCGAGCACCGGCTCGGCCAGCGCCACCGCCTCCTCGTGCCGGCCGTGCCGCGCCAGGTGCGCGACCTGCGTGGTCGGGTCACACCCGGCGCAGTCGGACAGCGCGTCCCGGGGCGTGGTCATCCACTTGCGGTACCACTGCTCCGCCGCCTCGTCGTCGCCCAGGTGCGCGGCCACCAGGTAGCGGTGCTTGTAGACGGCCTGCAGCGAGTGCCCGGAGTCGCGGTAGCGCCGTTCCATGTCGTCGAGCACCGCGTACGTCCGGTCCAGCGGCAGCTCCGGGAACTTCACCATCGCGTTGACCATGTACTTGAAGAACCAGAGCAGCTGGTGCGTGTAGCGCTGGTGGTAGGGCTGCGGATCCTTGTCGTACTCGGCGAGGCACCAGGAGAACGTGACGAAGGACTTCGCCGGTTCGCCGCCGTAGACGTACGCGGTGGTGCCGGTGACCCGGGCGGCGAAGGCGAGGTGCCGGTCGTCGCCCGCGTCGGCGCGCCGCAGCAGCTGTTCCAGCGCGGCGATCTGCCCCGGCCCGTACGGCATGGATTCGATCTCGTGGTGCATCCGCCAGAGGTCGTCGTCAGTCACGGATCTCTCCCGGTACGGCCCGGCCGAGCAGGCCGAGGAAGGAACTGTTCAGCAGTGCGGCGTCGGCCGCCCGGATCGGGTGGTGCCCGAGCAGCAGGGCCTGCCCGTAGAGCGCCTCGACGGCCAGCCCGACCAGTTCCGGGTCGGCGAGCGTGGTGACCCGGCGGACCAGCGGGTTGCGGTGGTTGAGCACCAGTTGCGGGCGGTCCGGCGGGGCGGAGGCGGCGAGCGCGTCGAGCACCCCGCCCCACAGCTCGTCGGCCCGGTCCCGGCTGGCGGCGAGCTGGTCGTGGAACGCGGCCGAGCGGGACACCAGGTAGAGCGCCGGCAGCGAGACCGGGTCGTACGCGCGGATCACGACCTCGCAGCCGAGCCGTTCCAGGGCCCGCTGCGCGGCGGCGCGGAACGGCCGCAGGGCCAGCTCGGTCGCCGGGTCGAGGATCTCGAACCGGGTGGTCAGGTCGCTCGGCTCCAGCCGCTCGATCAGCACCGAGCGGTCCACCGCGGGCAGTCGCTCGATCAGCTCGGTGTCGTACGTGTAGCCGCCGTTGACGACTGCCAGGTCCTGCGCGGCGGCCACGGCGGCGAGCTGGCGGAACTCGTCCAGGCTGGCGGCGTACCGGAGCACGCCGTGCCGCTGCCGGAACTCGGCGAGCGTCATCGTGCCGACGTTGGTGTCCATCGGCCACCACTGGTCGACCAGCCGCAGCATCTCGTCGTCGTGGATCGCGAGCGCCTTGACCCCGAGGTGGTGCACCTGGAGGAACTCGCCGAGCCGGCGCGGGTCGTGCTTGGCGAGCCGGACCAGCCACCCGCGGATCTGGTCGCCGAGCGCGTCCCGGACGGAGGTGAGCAGCGTGTCCTCGTAGAGCGCCTCGCGGCTGGCGGTGGGCCGCAGCTCGCTGGCGTCGATCACGCAGTGGGCGAAGAAGGCCCACTCCGGCAGCAGCCCGTCGGCGTGCTCGCTGAGCAGCATCCGCTTGAGGTAGACCCGGTGCCCGGCCCGGGCGGCCGGGTTCACCGCGGCGGGCAGGATGAACGCCACCCCGGTGAGGCCGGCCTCGGGCACCGACAGCGGCACCACGTCGAACGGGGCGAAGCCGAGCAGTTCCTGCGCGTACCGCTGGAGCGCGGCCCGGTCGACAGGTGCCCCGGGTGTGGTCGGCCACGGCGGCGGGCCGCTGGTGGTCGGCGTGTCACCGACCCGGACGTCGACCGGCAGCAGGCTGCCGTAGAGACGGGCCAGTTCGGTGACGGTGGGTACGCCGAGCCACTGGTCGGCGTCGCGCCGGGGCACCAGCGTCACTGTGGTGCCCGGCTCGTCGCGGGTCTGTTCCGGGTCGGCGAGCCGCACCGCGTACCGCCCGTCGGACCAGCCCGTCCAGAGCACTGTGGGCTCGTCGGCGTGCCGGGTGACCACCCGGATCTCGTCCGCGACCAGGAAGCAGGAGAGCAGGCCGATGCCGAACTGGCCGAGGAACTCGTGCCGGGAGAAGCCCAGCTCGTCGCGCTTGGAGCTGCGGCCGATGGTGGCGAGCAGCTCGTGCACCTGCGCCTCGGTCAGGCCGATGCCGGTGTCGTACACGCGCAGCGTCCCGTCGCCGGTCAGCTCGGGCGGCTCGATGCGGACCCGGGCCGGGGCGTTCGGCTCGGTGGACCGGCGCGCGGTGATCGCGTCGACGGCGTTTTGCAGCAGCTCGCGCACGTAGACCCGCGGACTGCCGTAGAGGTGATGACTGAGCAGGTCGACCACGCCACGGAGGTCCACCTGGAAGGTGCGGTCCAATCGCGCTCCCGGTTCGGATTTTCGGCGCTCACCGTACCGGTCAGCGCCGACAGTGTCCGTCCCGTTTCATCCCTCCCCCTCCCGCCCACCTCCCCGCCGATCTTGCACCTTCCGCCCGGGCGAACGCGCACAAAGTGGACCCGCCGAGGGCCGCAACTGCAAGATCAGCGGGGTGGTGGCTCGAAGCCCGCGAGGCGGGTGGCGATGCGGTGCCGGGCCGGGGGGAGGGTCGAGACCAGGCGGAGCAGCACGTTGCGCAGGGGGCGCGCGAAAGGTGGGGCGGCGGCCAGGCGGGTCAGGCCGGCGGCGAAGCCGAGCACCTCCTCGGCGCGGGGGCGGCGGTCGGCGGCGTACCCGTCGAGGGCCTGCCCTCCGGCGGCGAGCGCGTCGCCGAGGGCGACCGCGTCCCGCAGGCCGAGGTTCATCCCCTGCCCGCCGGCCGGACTGTGCACGTGCGCGGCGTCCCCGGCGAGCAGCACCGGCCCGCGACGGTAGGTGCTCGCGATCCGGTGGTGGATCCGGAACCGGGACGACCACGCCATGCCTGTCACCCGGTCCGGTCGGCGCGCCGGACCGCGCTCGTCGAGCAGCGCCTGGAAGTGGTGCGCCTGCGGGTCGCGCGGCGCATCATCCACGGTGGCCACCAGCCGGACCGTGCCGTCGGGCAGCGGCGCCCAGACCAGCGGGCCGCGCCGGGAGAGGAAGAGGCTCACCTGGTCGCGCGGGAGCGTGCTGTCCACGCGGACGTCGGCCAGCAGGAAGGACTCCCCGGGGTCGGCCGGGCCGCCGAATCCGATGCCGGCGAGTTCGCGGACCCGGCTGTGCATCCCGTCCGCGCCGACGACCCAGCGCGCCCGGACCGCGCGGCCGCCGTCGAAGCGCGCGACGGCGCCGTCGCCGTCGAGGTCCAGCCCGGTCATCTCGTACGGCCGCAGCACGCGCCCGCCGAGCGCGGCGAGCCGGTCGGTGAGCACCGCCTCGGTGTCGGCCTGCGAGATCAGCAGCGCGTACGGGTAGCGCGACGGCAACCTGTCGAAGGGGACGGTGACCAGCACCCGGTCCCGGTCGCGGACGCTGAACCGGGCCGAGTGCAGCCCGCGCGCGGCCAGCGGTTCGGCGATCCCGATCCGGTCGAGCACCTCGAGGGTGCCGGCGTGCACGACGGCGGCGCGCGACGTGACGGGTGGCTCGGCGAGCCGGTCGACAACCGTCGCGGCGATCCCGTGCCCGGCCAGTGTCACCGCCACCGCCAGGCCGGTCGGCCCGGCTCCCACCACGAGGACGTCGGTGCGTTCGGGCAGCATCGCTTCCACCTCCGAGCTCCGGTCAACAACTGTTTGCCAACGCTTGTTGACTTCACTGTAGAGCCGATGTCAACACGTGTTGGCCTACAGTCGTGGACGTGACCGAACCCGCCACCCGCACCCGCCGCTCGGACGCCACCCGGGCGGCCATCCTGCGCGCCGCCCGGGAACGCTTCGCCGCCGACGGCTACGACCGGGCCACCATCCGGGCCATCGCCGCCGACGCCCGCATCGACCCCTCGATGGTCATGCGCTACTACGGCAGCAAGGAGGGTCTGTTCGCCGCGGCGGCCGAGTTCGACCTGCGCCTGCCCGACCTGGCCGAGGTGCCGCCGGACCGGCTCGGCGAGACACTGACCCGGCACTTCGTCCGCCGCTGGGAGGCGGACGGGACACTCGTCGCCCTGCTCCGGGCCGCCGCCACCAACCCCGGTGCGGCCGACCGGATGCGCGGGATCTTCGCCGGCCAGCTCGCCACCGCGGTGGCCCGGTCCGGTGCCGACCCGGCAACCGCCGACCGCCGGGCCGGTCTGGTGGCCAGCCAGATCCTCGGCCTCGCGCTCACCCGGTACGTCGTCCGGCTGCCACCAGTGGTGGACCTCGGCCCGGAGGAACTGGCCGCCTGGGT
This sequence comes from Micromonospora sp. WMMA1947, assembly GCF_027497355.1. Taxonomy (NCBI): domain Bacteria; kingdom Bacillati; phylum Actinomycetota; class Actinomycetes; order Micromonosporales; family Micromonosporaceae; genus Micromonospora; species Micromonospora sp. WMMA1947. The sequence goes on from NZ_CP114909.1 coordinate 1,932,905, forward strand.
CGGCCCGACGATTCAGCGCTACCTGACCCAACCTTTACCCCCGTCCCGCGCGTCTGGCCGGTGACGGAGGAGGAGCCGGATGGGGCGTGACGCGGACGACGGGCGGGCGGACTACCTCGCCTTCGTCGAGTCGCACCAGCACCGGTTGCTGCGCGCCGCGTACCTGATCTGCGGCAACCGGCACCAGGCCGAGGATCTGCTCCAGGATGCGCTGCTCAAGCTGGCGCTGCGCTGGCCGTCGGTGCGCGACGGCGACCCGGCCGCGTACGTGCGCGCCATCCTCTACCGCGACGCCGTCTCCTGGTGGCGACGCCGGCGGCGGGAGTGGCTCAGCGCGTACCCACCGGACCGGCCGGGTTCGGACGCCGACGCGGCGCTGCGGCTCACCGTGCGCGCGGCGCTGGACCGGCTGCCGCCACGCCAGCGGGCCGTCGTGGTGCTGCGCTACTTCGAGGACCTGACCGAGGTCGCCACCGCCGAGGCGCTCGGCGTCACCGTCGGCACCGTCAAGAGCCAGTGCCACGACGCGCTGCGCCGGCTGCGCGACGTCGTACCCGCCCCCGGCACGTCCGGAGACGACCTGGTGACCGGGATGGAGGCGAACTCGTGAACGAGCCCGAGCTGACCCGGCTGCTGACCCGGACCGCCGAGGAGATCCGGCCGACCCGGCCCGCCGAGGCCGGATGGGACCGGGCCGGGCGGGTCCGCCGCGCCCGCCGGGCCGCCGGTGCCGCGGCCGTCGCCGTGGTCCTGCTCGGCGGCGGTACGACGGCACTGCTGCACCGCCCCGGCCCGCCCCCGGCGGCACCGCCCCGCCCGACTGTGACGTCGGCGCCGAGCGCCCCGGTGGTGCAGCGGCCCCCGGACCGGCTCGGACAGGCGGGTGACCCGCTGGGCCGGCTCGGCGACCGGATCGCCTACGGCCTCTCCGACCGGCCGGTGAGCCGGGCGCTGGCGCTGTACCAGCCGATCGACCCGGAGACCGGCGACGCCGGCCCGGTCCGGGTGCTGGGTGACGACGGCATGGTCCGGGAACTCGACGTGGTGACGCTCGCGCCCACCCGCGACGCCGGCGGCAACGAGGCCGCTCCGCTCAAGCCGGGCAGCCTGTCCCCGGACGGCCGGACCGCCGCGTTCGCGCAGACCGACGAGGTGATCGTGATCGGCCTGACCGACGGTGCGGTCCGCCGCTACCCGCTCACCGGCTACCTGGAACACGTGGTCTGGGCCGGGGACCGGCTGGTCGTCGGGGACAACGACACCGCGTACGAGCTGGACCGGCGCACCGGGTCGGCACGGAAGCTCCCGGTCGACCCCTGGACGCTCGTCGTACCCGAGCCGGCCCGGCCCGGTGACCTGTTCACAGTGGGCGGCTGGGCCGGGGACGGCGGCCTGGCCGTACGCCGGTTCCCCGCCTCCGGCGGCGCGCCGGAGCGACGGCCGGTGACCACCGGGGAGCTGCCCCCCGGTTACCAGCTGAACGAGGTCTACGGGCGAGGCTGGCAGCGCGGCGACCGGATCGGCCAGGCCGGGTGGACCACCACCGCGGGCCCCGCCGGCACGATGAGCGGCGCCGAGGGCGTGGCGGTGCTGGACGCCCGTACCGGGGCGGTGACCCGACTGCTCGACCTCGGGCGCGAGGACCGCGCGAAGGGCTGCTGCGAGGTGCACGGCTGGACCGCCGACGGCGACCTGCTGTTCCGCTACGACGACGGACTGGCCCGGTGGCGGCCGGAGACCGGCGCCGTCGACTGGGTGGCGAGCAACGTCCCCGGGCGCCTGTCGATAGCCGCCCGCTGACCGGCCGGTCCCGCCGACGGGTGCGGCGGGACCGGCCGGGACGCTCAGCGGGTCAGGCCGCCGGGCTGGTCGCCCTTCACGACGGGGGCCCGGACCAGGTTGCCCCACTCGGTCCACGAGCCGTCGTAGTTGCGCACCTGCGGGAATCCGAGCAGGTGGTGCAGCACGAACCAGGTGTGGCTGGACCGCTCGCCGATCCGGCAGTACGCCACCACGTCGTCGGACGGGCTCAGCCCGAGCTGGTCGGCGTAGATGGCGCGCAGCTCGTCGGCGGACTTGAACGTGCCGTCGTCGTTCGCGGCGGACTTCCACGGCTTGCTCACCGCGCCCGGGATGTGCCCGCCACGCAGCGCGCCCTCCTGCGGGTAGTCCGGCATGTGCAGCATCTCGCCGGTGTACTCGCCGGGCGAACGCACGTCCACCAGCGGCCGGCCGGCCGCCACGTGCGCCATGACCTGCTCCCGGTACGCGCGGATCGGCGCGTCGTTGCGCTCCGGCACCGGGTACGAGGCGCGGGGCCGGCTCACCTTGTCCCGGGTCAGCTCCCGGCCCTCGGCGATCCACTTCTGCCGGCCGCCGTCGAGCAGCCGCACGTCCTGGTGACCGAAGAGGGAGAAGACCCAGAGGGCGTACGCGGCCCACCAGTTGAAGTTGTCGCCGTAGAAGACGACGGTGTCGTCCCGCCCGATGCCCTTCGCCGCGCACAGCTCGGCGAAGCTCGCGGCGTCCAGGTAGTCGCGGGTGACCTGGTCGTTGAGTTCGGTGTGCCAGTCGACCTTGACGGCGCCGGGGATGTGGCCGGTGTCATAGAGGAGCACGTCCTCGTCGGACTCGACCACCACGAGCCCTTCGTCGCCCAGGTGCTCGGCCAGCCACTCGGTGGTGACCAGGCGCTGCGGGTCGGCGTACGACTGGAGGTGGGGATGCGGATCGCTCGGCACAGGCATGATCCCCAAGGTACGCCGGATCCGGGGCGGCGGATGTGACACCGGCCCCACCACCTCGGAAAGGTGGTGGGGCCGGTGCGATCAGATGCTCAGCCCTCGACGACGAACCACTGGTACGTGGGGTCCGACTGGTTGCCGGCCTTGTCGATCGCGTACACGGTCAGGGTGTGCCAGCCGGCCTCGGCCGGCGTGAGGGTGACCGAGGCGGAGCCGTCCGCACCCGCCGGCACGGTGACCTCCGGCGCGTAGTCGAACTGGTAGACGTACCTGTCCACGTCCGGCATGCCGGGGGTGAACGTGAAGACACCCGGCACGCCCGGACCGCCACCGGACCCGCCGATCGGGTAGGTCGTCGAGCTGACGCCCGGCGCGCTGCTGACCAGGAACGAGTAGCTCGTCTCCGGGGACAGCTCGCCGGACGCCGAGCGGGCCCGGACGGTGAGCGTGTTCCGGAAGGCCCGGTCCGGGGTGACGGTCAGCTCGGCGGCGGTGCCGTCGTTCACGTCGACGGTCTGCTCCGGCCCGCCGTTGAGCCGGTAGACGAACGCCACGGTGTCCGGCAGGTCGGAGTGGAAGCGGAAGCCACCGGGCACACCGATGCCGCCGCTCGAACCCCACTCGCTGTACAGGTACGAGATGACCTGCGGCTGCGGATCCCGGACGGTGAACTGGTATTCGCGCTGCTCACTACGGGTGCCGTCGGCGGTCTCCGCGATCACCGTCAACTGGTGCCAGCCGGCCTGCTCCGGGGCCCAGGTGACGACGGCGGTCCCGTCGGCCCTCGCGTCGACAGTCGTCGTCTCCGCGCCCTGGAACGAGTAGTGGTACCGGACCACGTTCGACCGCTGCGGCGTGAAGGTGAAGGTCCCGGCGACGCCGGGCAGGCCGCTGCTGCCGTTCTCCGGATACTCCGCCGACTGGACCAGCGGGGCGTCGTTCACCAGGAACGTCCAGACCTGTTCCGGCGAGCGGGTGCCGTCCGCGGTGACCCCGACGACAGTGAGCGTGTGCTCCCCGCCCTCGGTGGGCGTCCAGCTCACCGTCGCCCGGTTGCCCGTCTCGACGCGCTGCTCGGCACCGTCGTCGAACCGGTAGAGGAAGGCCACCGTCTCCTCGACCTCCGAGGTGAACCGGAACTCGCCCGGCTGGCCCGGGCCCCCCATGGGCCAGTCACCCCGGTACGGGTCGCCGGAGACCGCGGGGCGCAGGTCCCGCACCCGGAAGGACCAGGTCGCCGGCTCGGACTCGGTGCCGTCGCGGCTCACGCTCCACACGGCGAGGTCGACCCAGCCCTCTTCGGTCGGGGTCCAGGTCACCGACGCGGTGCCGTCGCCGTTCGCGGCCACCGTGCCGGACTCGCCGTCGAAGTGGTAGCGGTAGCTGACCGTGTCGGGCAGGCGTGGGGTGAACGTGAAGACGCCTGGGATGCCCTGTCCGCCGCCGGAAATCCACTCCTCGTAGACGGTGGCCGTGATCTTCGGCTCGGTCAGCAGCTGGAACTCCCGGATGCCGGTGGCCTCCACGCCGCCGGCCGTCACGCTGGTGACGGTCAGGGTGCGGGAGCCGCCCCGGGTCGCGGTGACGGTGATCGCGGCGGAGCCGTCGGCGGCGGCCTCGACCGTCCGCTCCGGGTCGCCGTCCAGGCCGTAGCGGTAGCGCACCACCCCGTCCATCTGCGGACGCAGCTGGAACGTGGCAGGCACCCCGATCTCGCTCAGCCGTCCCTCGATGACCGGCGACACGTCCGCGGCGAGGAAGTCGTACACGGTGGTCGTCGAGCGGTTGCCGACCGCGTCCAGGCTCCACACCCGCAGGGTGTTCGGGCCGCTGCCCGGGGTGAGCGTGACGGTGGCCGTACCGCCCGTCCGGTCCGCGTCGATCGTCTTCTCACCGCCGGAGTCCAGCGAGTAGCCGTACCGCACCACGTCAGCGGCGCCGTTGGCGGTGAAGGTGAACTCGCCGGGCAGGGCCGGGTGCCACGCGCCGTCGTCGGGGAAGTCGGCCGACGTCACGGTGGGCGGCGTGGCCGGGCCACGGACGTCGAGGCGGAAGTAGCAGACCGGGCTCCACTCGCCGGTGGCCCGGCTGTCCGCCGCCCGCATCTGCCAGGCGTACGTCCGGTCGTGCTCGAACGGTGACGGATAGATGTGATCGAAGCGGCCGACGGCCCGCTGGCCGTCACGCGCGTAGTCGGTCTGCTCGATGCGTGCCTCCGGCTCGTCGACCGGCCAGACCGCGAAGGAGACGGTGAGATGGTCCGTGCCGCCGCCGTCGTTGCGGTCCCGGTCGTGCACCACTCCCGAAGGGACGGGATAGCGGATCACCTGGTACGGCTCGGCGGTGGTGCACGCCGTGCCGTCGGTGCTCTGCAGGTCGGTGGGCACGCCGGGGCGGAAGTTGTAGTCGATCGAGATGCCGACCGTGGTGGCGTACTTCCGGGCCAGTGCCGGATCCCGCTCGGCGTCGGCGGGCAGCCGCAGGGAGAGGGTCAGCGTCGACCGGCCCTCGGCGAGCGCCTGGCGCAGCCCGTCGATCGCGTCGAACTCCACCCGGGGCGCCGGGCAGACGGTCTGGTCGGTGAGCCGGCGGCTGTCGACCAGGCCCAGGTCGGCCGGCGGCTTCTGCCAGCTCGACTTGCCGGTGTACGCGGCGGTACGCCGCAACTCGATCTCCGGGCGCTTGGTGCAGTCTCCGCCGGCCGTCTCCTTCACGTCGAGGACGGCCGACCGGACGTCGGCTCCCCGGTAGCGGGAGATGTCGAACGTGAAGTAGGCGCGCGACGTGTGCGGGCGGCCCTTCGCGTCCGTCCAGGTGCCGACCGGCATGTCACCGGGCCGATCGATGTTGATCTTAGTGGGTGAGTGCGAGTCGGTCCAAGCCCAGGAGGTGTTTCGCTCGTAGCGGATGTCGTACGCGGCCGCCGGCGCCGCGGTGGCGGCCACCGCCCCGGCCGCGACCACGATCGACAGCGCGGCGGCGAGCAGGCTTCGCCGACCGGTCCGACGTGGATTTCTGTCAGGCATGAGGATCAAACCCCATCCACCTTTCCCGATGTCGCCCCGTGCTCGATCGACGGGGGCAGCGGATGCTACCCAGACGGGCGGACATCGGGCGATCCCGATTTGGGACCGACGGAGCACATCGGACGATCGGCGGTGCAGGTCGAGCCGTCCGGCGGGGTCAGGCGCGGCGGTGCACCAGGCGGCCGGCGACCACTGTGGCCAGGCAGGAGCCGTCCGCGTCGAACACGGCGAGGTCGGCCCGCCCGCCGGTCACCATTGCGGGTGGCCGGGCGGCAGGCAGCACCGCCACGTCGTTGCGAGCGGCGGCGGACCGCAGCGCCGGATCGGCCACGTGCTCCTCGACCACCACGGCGACGCCGAGCCGGAACAGCGCGTGCACCCGCTCGCGGGGCGTGGGCGCCGGAGGCAACGGGCCGTCGTGCACGAGCGCCGGCCCGAGCGTGCCGGCCCACCGCCGCACCCGCACCCCCGGGTACGCGCCGGGAAGCTCGTCGGTCGGCACGATCGCCTCGACGCGGTCACCGTCGACCACGACGGCCAGCCCGGCGCGGGGCGGATCGTCGACTGTCAGCCGCAGCAGGTCGGCGGCGTGGACGGTACGCACGCTCAGTCGCGCTCGACCGGCCCGAGCACCGGCCGCTTCGCGGTGACGAAGTCGCCGGAGGACCGCCCGGTCAGCCGGCGCCTGATCCACGGTGCCAGGTGCTTGCCGGCCCAGCGCAGGTCGGCCGCGCGCGCGGCGAGCCACGGGCTGGGCGCCGGGTGCGGCGGGACCAGCAGCCACTCTTCGTCGCAGCCGACGCCGAGCGCGGTGAGCACCTGCGCGGCGACCCGGCGGTGGCCCGCCGCCGACAGGTGAATCCGGTCGGTGCTCCAAAGGAGCGGGTTGAGGTAGGTGTCGTCGGAGTAGAGGTCGACCAGGATCGCGCCGTGCCGCTCGGCCACCTCGCCGACCACCCGGTTGAGCAGCGTCACGCGCGGCGCCATCAGCCGCTGGCCGGGCAGCCGGGACATCACGTCGGCGAACCGGAACAGCACCACGTCGCTGCCGCCGGAGCGCAGCCGTTGCACCACCGAGTCGAAGCGGGGGACGAACGCGTCCGGGTCGAAGCTGCGGCGCAGCACGTCGTTGCCGCCGGCCGCGAAGCTGATCAGGTCGGGCTTCATGGCCAGCGCGGACGGCACCTGCTCGGCCACCACGTTCGGGAACAGCCGGCCGCGGATGGCCAGGTTGGCGTACCCGAAGTCGGGCCCGGCCTCGACGGCGAGGCGGGTGGCGACCAGGTCGGCCCAGCCCCGGTAGCTGCCGTCCGGATATGCGTCGTCCATGCCCTCGGTGAAGCTGTCGCCCACCGCCACGTAGCTGCGCCAGCGCACGGCGCCCCCCTCAGACGTTCCGGCAGAAGTGCGTCGCACAGTCTGTCACCGCGCGGACCGGTCCCGCTGGCCCTGAACCCCCGACGTGGCGGATGTCTCGACGTCCTGTTCACGACAGCCGCCCCACGGGACAAAAGCCCCGACACGTCCGGGCGGGCCACAATCCGTCGGCCGGAACGGGGATGATGGCTGCCGTCATCCGGCTGTGCGAAACCGTCCGGCCGGTCCCGCACCCGGCACGAGCGAGGAACCACATGACGCAGGGGCACCCACCGGCAGCAGGCTGGCCACCGCCCGGCAATGCCGATCCCCGGTACGGCGCGGCACCGCCGCCCGGGCAGCCGACGCCGTGGGGGCCGCCGCCCCCGGCGCCGAAGTCCCGCCGTGGGCTCTGGATCGGCCTCGCGGCGGGCGCGCTCGCGCTGGCGCTCTGCGCCGGCACTGCGGTCGGCGTCGGGCTGGGCCTGCGCGGTGACGACGAGGACGGCCCGGCGCCGAAGGCGGCAGCCGGAGCGAACGGTGTCACCGTCACGGACGCCGAGCTGGCCGCCCTGCTCGACCGGCACAGCAAGGCGCTCGCGGCGAAGGACCTGGACGGCTACCTGGCCGCGTTCGACCCGGACCGCAAGGATCTGATCGCCGGGCAGACCCAGCTCTTCCGCAACCTCATGAAGTTGCCGCTGTCGGTGGCCCGCTACGAGATGCTCGAGAAGCAGGGCCGGGTGAGCGACGCCTTCGGGCAGGGCGTCACGTTCCAGCTCGACGTCTCGTTCGTGCACCAGCTGGACGGCTTCGACCTGGCACCGGTCGCCGAGTGGTACCGGTGGACGATCGTCCGCGCCGGCAAGGACGCGCCGATCCGGGTCGTGGCGGTCACCGGAGCGTCGGCCGGTGGCAACGGCGACTCGAAGACCGTCTACTACCCCGGGCCGTGGGACAAGTGGCGGGACATTCATGTCGAGCGGACCGCGTACGCCCTGATCATCACCGACGCGGCCCGGGCCGACCTGGCGGTGCGGTACGCCCTCGCCGTCGACAGGTCGGTGACGGACAGCCTCGCCGTGTGGCGGGCCAACGCGCCGCCCGAGCCGATGACTGACAAGTTCGTCGTCACGTTCGCCGCGGGCAAGGACGAGATGACCTCGCTCTACCGGATCGGCACCGAGAAGGCCACCGAGGCGGGCTACTCGGTGGGCATGGTCGCGGCCGAGCGCAAGAACGGCAAGGCCACGATCGGCGGGACCCGCATCGTGGTGGACACCACCGATCGCTACTTCACCCGCTCCGGTGGCGACAACGACGCCCGCATGGTGTTGCGGCACGAGATGGCGCACTCGCTGATGACGCTCCGCACCGACCTGACCGCCGTGGACGAGTTCAGCAAGCTCGACGAGTGGGTGGTCGAAGGCTTCGCCGAGTACATCGCCTTCAGCGGCCGTCCGCTGACCGCCAGCGCGCGCACCGCGCCGTCCCTGCAGTTGGTCCGCAACGGCTGGAACGGCAAGCTGCCCGGCAACAGCGACTGGGACAACCCCGGAATGCTGACCTTCCACTACTGGCTCGGGCACACCGCCATGACCCACCTCGCCGACAAGCACGGTGAGCCGAAACTGTTCCGCTTCGTCGAGGCGGTCTACGCCGGCACCCCGACCGACCGTGCCGCCCGGGACGTGCTCGGCGTGTCGCTCGACGACTTCCAGGCCGGCTGGGCCGACTACGTCCGCGCGCAGGCGGGCTGACGGGAACGGGAGACGACCGATGACCTATCAGCACCAGCAGTACCCGCCGCCCGCGTACCCGCCGGTGGTCCGGCCGGGTCCGGCCGGTGCGCCGCCGACGGCGCCGAAGCGGCGCGGGCGCGTCGCGTTGCTGGTGGCCGGTGGCCTGGTGGCGGTGCTCGCGGTCGCGGCCGGTACCGCCTACGGCGTGTCCCGGCTGGTCGGCGGCGGTGACGACGACGGGCGGAAGCTGCGCACCGCGTGGGTGCTCGACTTCCCGGAACTCCAGCGCAACGGGCTGAAGACGTACGACGGGCAGGACATGTTCGGCGCCTGGCTGGTCGGTGACGCGGTGGTCCGGGCCCAGCCGGACGGCATCATCGCCTACCGGCTCGGCGACGGCGGCCAGGTGTGGGGCGTGCCCGCGCCGCAGGCGTCCTCGCTGTGCGCGGCCGCGCAGACGCTCGCCGAAGGGCGGGGCGTGGTGGCGCTCGGTTCCGCCGACTCCTGCGACACGCTCGTCGGTTTCGACGCGGCCGGCGGCACGCAGACGTGGCGGGCGACGTTCCCTGTCGAACGCCGGACGGGCCGGTCCGAGATCGTCGCCCCGGACCTGTCCGTGGCCGCCGGGCAGGTGGTCGTGCGCAGCGGCGAGAGCGTCCTCGGCTACGCGCTGGCCGACGGCAAGCGGCTGTGGCAGACCGACGCCGACCGGCTGCTGCCCGGCCGCGACTGCCGCCTGACCGACGCGCAGGCCGCCGGGGACCAGGCGGTGGTCACCGCGCTGTGCGACGGCGACCGGGGTGCGCTGCTCGGCCTGGACCCGGCCACCGGCAAGCCGCGCTGGCAGCAGCAACTGCCGGCCACGCAGCAGAGCGACGGGGTGCTGAGCGTCGACCCGCTGGTCAGCTTGCCCGGCCTCAACACCGAGACGTTCGTCGCGCGCGACGCCACCGGCAAGGCGCGGGCCACGTTCGGCAACCCCGTCGACGGTACGCGGTTCAGCGACCTGCCGGTCAACCGCTCCAACACGGTGAGCGGCCCGGGGATCAGGCCGTACCTGGCCGACGCGGACACGCTGTACCTGCCCACCGAGGCTTCTCCGGTGGGCGACAAGATGCGCCAGGCCAACCAGGTGGTGGCGATCGACCTGGCCACCGGGAAGCGGCGCTGGGTGTCGGCCGGGCACACCGACAGCGAGGTGGAACTCGTCCGCCTCGACGGGCAGGGCCTGCTGGCGTGGGAGGTGGGCGACCGGCGGGACCTCGCCCCGCGGCTGGTCCGGATCGACCCGGCCACCGGCGCGGTGACGGTGGTGGCCGAGGCGCCGCTGTCGGCCGGCACCGAGGGCAGCGACGCGAAGGTGCTGGAGCGCGACGGCACCGTGGTGCTGGTGCCGTGGAAGCAGGTCACCGCGGACGCGGCGATCACCGTGCTGCGCTGAGCAGCGGCGGCGTCAGCAGTCGAAGACCGACCAGCAGATGTCGTTGCGCAGCCGCTGGTCGTCCAGGACCAGCTCGCGGATCTCGGCCGGGAGCTGGTCGCGCTGCCACCGGCACTCGGCCCGCCCGGCCGCCTCGCCGAGGCCGGCGGGCGCCGCCGCGCGTACCGCCTTGATCGCGTACGCGGCGGCGCCGAGTTCGTGGGCGGCCACGTGGGCCACGACGGCGGCCTGACCGGCGGCGTACGCGGCGTTGCGCGCTGCCCCGCGCAGGTCACGGGCCGCGCCCATGGCGTGCCCGCCCGCCGCACGCGCCTCCATCATGCGGACCTCGCCCCGCACCCAGGCACGGGCGTGCGCGATCGCCTCACGCGGGCGGTTGTCGTCCGGCCGGACCGCCTCGAACAGGCCGAGGACGTGCTCGGCGCAGGTGGCGGCCCAGAGCGCCAGCAGGTGGTGGTGCTCGTCGGTGAGCGTGCCGCCCCGGCGGATCGTGACGAACCGGGGATCGCGGACCTTCGGCAGGATCACGAGGTGGCCTCCGGTCCGGCGGCGCCCCGGCGCAGGTCGTGGTCCAGTGTGCTCATCAGCCGGGCGACCCGGCTGCCGCCGCCGGTCAGCGGCGGATAGCGGCGCAGCACGTCGACCAGCACTGGCGTGGCGAGTCGCCGGTACCGGTCCAGCGTCGCCTGCCCGACGGTCTCGTCACCGCCGGCCTCCAGTTCGGCGACGCGCGCGGCGTTGGCGGCGGCCCGCAGGATGTGCCCGACCTGGGTGGCCTTCGCGATCGGGTGCAGGTACGCGGCTGCGGCGGCGTCACCGGCGGCCCGGGCGGCCAGGCGCGCGGGCTCGGTGGGCGCGGCCCGGGCGGCCCGGTGCGCGTCGAGCGACGCGACCCGCTGGAGTTTCGTCCGGGCGGCCCCACGCGCGAACGTCCACGCCGCGTCGACAGCCGCGCGGGGACGCGGATCGCCGGGAACCGCCCGCTCGTAGACCGGGAGGACGTCCTCCGCGTGCCGGACCGCGTACCGCGCCACCTCGCGCAACTCGTCCGTCGTCAGGTCGAAGTCCCCGGGCGCAGTCATGTCGCGGGCATCGTATCGGTGATGCCCCGCCGGTACGGGCCCCAGCCGACGAACCGCTCGAACAGCTCGCGCGGGGTCGGCCCGTCGTGCGGATTGAGGCGGAACAGGTCGTGCGTGGCCTCGTGGTAGAGCCCGGACAGGTAGACAGCCAGGTCGACGGGGTGGTCCGCGTACTCGACCTTGAGCAGCAGGCGCGCCTGGGCACAGGGCCACGGTCCGCCACAGGCGCGGCACAGCCAGAGCGGCCGGATCGGCAGGTGGGCCGGGTGGTCCGGCGGGTAGGGGCGGGGCCGATCGGGGTACGGCCCGAGCCGCGGTACGGGAAGGTTCATGCGTGACATTCTGCTGACCACACCACTACGCTCGGAAGCCGTCGCGGCCGGTCCGGGAACCGGCCGGGGGACCGGCGGCGGACTGGGGAGGACGTGTGGAGAACGAGCCGACCGCCGAGCTGATCCGCGCGCAACTGCGGCGGCTGCGAGTGCGGGCCGAGCTGAGCCAGGAGGAGTTCGGGAGGCTCGTGCACTTCTCCGGCTCCCAGGTGTCGGCGGTGGAGCTGGGCCACCGGCCGCTCGACCGGTTCTTCCTCGCCCGGGCCGACGAGGTGCTCGGCACCGGCGGGCTGTTGATGTCGCTGCTCAAGCTCGCGGAGCGCGACGGCCAGCCGAGCTGGTTCCGCCCGTGGCTGGAAGCCGAACGCCAGGCCCAGCAGTTGCGCACCTACCAACCGACCCTGGTGCCCGGACTGCTCCAGACCGAGAACTACGCCCGCGCGATGATCCGCACCGATGATCTGATCAGCGACGACGAGGTGGAGCGGCGGCTTGGAGTACGGCTCGACCGACAGTCCATCCTGTCCGACCCGGGTCGCCCGAAGTACATCGCCGTCATCGAGGAGGCCATCCTGCGCCGCGCCGACGAGGGCTGTCGCGGACTCATGGCCGAGCAGATCGCGCACCTCGTCGAGTGCGCCGAGCGCCCGCACGTCGACATCCACATCGTGCCGGCCTCGGTCACCATGCACGTCGGCCTGGTCGGACCGTTCGCACTGGCCCGGGGAACAGACGGCGGCTGGGTCGGTCACCTGGAGAACCAACTCGGCGGCGTCGTGGTCGACAAGGACGAGGACGTGGCTATCCTGCTGTCCAGATGGGAGAGTGTCCGCAGCGAGGCACTACCGCGCCGACAGTCGGTCGAGCTGATGAAGGACGTGATGACCTCGTGGAGCTGACCGGAGCGATCTGGCGGAAGTCCACACGCAGCGGCACCCAGGGCGACTGTGTCGAGGTGGCGGACAATCTGGCCGGGGTGGTCGGGGTGCGGGACAGCAAGGACCCGGCCGGGCCGGTGCTCACCTTCACGCCCGATGCCTGGCGCACCTTCGTCCGGGTCAGCGGGAGCCGCGCGTCGCGCTGATCAGCACGGTGTGCTTGCGTACCCGGAAGGCGCCGTCGGCGTCGATGCGGGCCTCGATCGCCGCGCGCGCGGCCAACTCCTCCGCCACTGTGAGCGGCCCGATCATGCTGGCGACGTACGCCAGGATCGGCTCCGCGGCGGGCACCACCAGCTCGTCCGGGTAGCGCTCGACGGTCACGTCGTCGAAGTGGGCGGCGACCCGGGCCGGTGTCGCCTCGGCGGTGACGTCGTTCCGGTGGTGGAACCGGACGGCCAGGTCGGGGCACCCGATCACCGGGCCGAGCGTGTTCAGCTCGGCCATGTGGTCGCGGCCGTTCACGGCGACAGCCAGCCGGCCGCCGGGGCGCAGCACCCGGGCGAACTCGCGCAGCGCGGCGTCCGGGTCGTCCAGGTGGTAGAGCATGCTGTTGGCTATCACCGCGTCGACCGTGCCGGCGCGGAACGGCAGGTACGTGGCGTCGCACCGCAGCACCCGAGCGCCGGGCACCTCGCGCAGCCGCGCGCACATGGCGGGCGAGAAGTCGGTGACTGTGAGCCGGCCGCTATGACTCACCCGGTGCCACAGCTCGCCGGTGCCGGCGCCGACCTCCAGGACGTCCCCGGCCAGTGGAAGCCGCTCGCCCAGCCAGCCGAACCAGCCCTGGGGGTTGGTGCCGTACGAGTGCAGTGCCATGCGCGCGGTCAGGTTGCCGGTCGTCGTCGCGTACTGGCTGGTGGCGAGCGCCGACGCGATGACGTCGCCCGTCATGAGAGGTAGAAGCAGAACGGGTGACCGGCCGGGTCGAGGAGCACCCGGACGTCGTCCTGCGGCTGGAAGTCGGGCAGCGTCGCACCGACCGACACCGCGTACGCCACGGCCGCCTCCAGGTCGTCGACCTTGATGTCCAGGTGGACCGACATCTGCTGGTCACCGGGACCGGCCGGCCACACGGGCCGCACGTAGGCCGACTCGTCCTGGAACGCCAGCCAGTGGCCGCCCTCCGGCGGGGCGAGGACGACCCACTCGGGCTCCTCCTCGCGTCGGGTCCAGCCGAGCAGCCGCTCGTAGAACGCGGCCAGGTCCTCTGCGGACGGCGCGTCCAGCACCGTGGTCGTCAGCTTCATCAGCGGTCGCTCAGCCATGCCGCATTCCTACCGGACCCCCGCGACATTTACCGGCCCGTCCGCGCCGGCTCGGCGGGGTGGCGGCATCCGGCTGGTATCGATACCGCCACCTCGCCGAACTGGCGGCGATCGGTCCCCACCCGACACCGAAAGGGGTCGCACGGCCGTCCGCTCGCGCCATAAGCTGCGGCAATGCTGCTGCGCATGTCGACCCTGCTGCTTCGGACCCTGCGCGAGGACCCGGCCGACGCGGAGGTGCCGAGCCACCGGCTGCTGCTGCGCGCCGGATACGTCCGCCGGGCCGCGCCGGGCGGCTACACGTGGCTGCCGCTGGGCAAGCTCGTACTGGACCGGATCACCGCGATCGTGCGGGACGAGATGACCGCGATCGGCGACCAGGAGGTGCACTTCCCGGCGCTGCTCCCGGCCGAGCCGTACCGGACCAGCGGGCGGTGGACCGAGTACGGGGACGACATCTTCACGCTCGCCGACCGCAAGGGTGCCGACCACCTGCTCGCGCCGACCCACGAGGAGTTGGCCGCGCTGCTGGTGAAAGACCTGTTCACGTCGTACCGGGATTTCCCGGTGACGCTGTTCCAGATCCAGACCAAGTTCCGCGACGAGGCCCGCCCCCGGGCCGGTCTGCTGCGCGGGCGCGAGTTCCTGATGAAGGACGCCTACTCGTTCGACCTGGACGAGGCCGGGCTCCAGGCGGCGTACGACAGGCACCGCGCCGCCTACGAACGCGTCTTCACCCGCCTCGCGCTGGAATTCGCCACCGTCCACGCGATGTCCGGCGCGATGGGTGGGTCCGCGTCGGAGGAGTTCCTGGCCGCCACGCCGGTCGGCGAGGACACGTTCGTCGGCTGCACCGCCTGCGACTACGCGGCGAACACCGAGGCGGTCGTGACCCGCGCCCCGGACGCCGGCGACCCGGACGCGCACCCGCCCACCGAGGTGCACGACACCCCGGAGACGCCGACCATCGCCGCCCTGGTCGAGCTGGCCGAGGCCCGGAAACTGGGCGGGCGCACCGGCTGGACCGCCGCCGACACGTTGAAGAACGTGGTCCTCACCGTCCGCCGCCCCGGCGCCGAGCGGGCCGAGCCGTTGGTGATCGGCCTGCCCGGCGACCGCGAGGTGGACCTCAAGCGGGTCGAGGCGGTGCTCGCCCCGGCCACAGTGGCGGTCTTCGAGGACTGGGACGCGCACCCCGAGCTGATCCGCGGCTACATCGGGCCGCAGATCCTCGCCAAGCACGGCATCCGCTACCTGGTCGACCCCCGCGTGGTGCCCGGCACGGCGTGGCTGACCGGCGCGAACGAGCCGGGCCGGCACGCCACCGACGTGGTGTGCGGGCGGGACTTCGTACCCGACGGCACGATCGAGGCCGCCGAGGTGCGGCCCGGCGACCCCTGCCCGGCCTGCGCCGACGGCGAGCTGACCATCCGGCGGGGCATCGAGGTCGGGCACATCTTCCAGCTCGGACGCCGCTACACCGACGCGTTCGCGGTCGACGTGCTCGGCCCCGAGGGCAAGCCGGTCCGGCCCACCATGGGCTGCTACGGCATCGGCGTTTCCCGGGCGGTCGCCGCCGTGGCCGAGCAGCACCACGACGACCGAGGGCTGGTCTGGCCGGCCGCTGTGGCGCCGTGCGACGTACACCTGGTCGCCGCCGGGAAGGGGCCGCAACTCGACGCGGCGCTCGACCTCGGCGGGCGCCTCGCCGCCGCCGGCCTGCGCGTGCTGGTCGACGACCGCACGAACGTGTCCGCCGGGGTGAAGTTCACCGACGCCGAGCTGATCGGCATCCCGCGCGCCGTCGTGGTCGGCCGTCGCCTGGCTGACGGGTACGTGGAACTGCGCGACCGGGCCACCGGCGAGCGCACCGAGCTACCGGTGGAGGCCATCGTGGAGCGCCTGCGCGCCGATGTGGGCGCGACGCGCCGCGACGGGGTGTAGCGAACGCGCCACCGGGTACCGCAAACGGATCGACCGAGGCGTTCGGAGGCTCTCATGTACCGCGTCAGTGACGTGATGACCAGGCAGGTGATCTACCTCTCCGCGGAGACCCCGCTGGACGAGGCGGCCCGGGTGATGAAGGAGTCGGACATCGGCGACGTGGTGGTGACCGACGGCGCCACGCTGGCCGGCATGCTGACCGACCGCGACATCGTGGTGCGGGCGGTGGCCGAGCGGGCCGACCCCGGCACCACCACGATCGGCTCGATCATCACCCGCGAGGTGGTGATGATCGAGCAGCACTGCACGGCGAGCGAGGCGGCGGCGCTGATGCGCGAGCGCAACATCCGCCGGGTGCTGGTGTGCGACAGCGACCGCAAGCTCGTCGGCATCGTCTCCCTCGGCGACCTCGCCATGCAGCTCGACCCCCAGTCGGCGCTCAGCGACATCAGCGAGGCCGCGCCGAACGTGTGAGTGCGGGCCCCGCACGCCTGCGGCGGGGCCCCGCCCGGCACCGCCGGGTGACGACGCGCCACGGCGGATAGCCTCGACCCATGCCCGAGATGCCGACCAAGCTGGCCGAGATCGTCGACGAGTTCGCCGCCGCGCCCCGCGACGTCGTCCTGGAGATGCTGCTGGAGTTCGCGGACGTGATCCCGCCCCTGCCCGAGGGTGTGAACCGGGAGGAGCTGGAGCAGGTCCCCGAGTGCCAGACCGCGTTCTTCCTGCGCGCCGAGGTGAACGCCGACAAGACGGTGAGCACTGTCTTCGACTGCCCGCCGGAGGCGCCCACCACCCGGGCGTTCGCCGGCATCCTCGCCGAAGGGCTGGCCGGGGCGAGCGCCGAGGAGGTGCTCGCCGTACCGGACGACCTGTACCAGCGGATGGGCCTGGCGCAGGCGATCAGCCCGCTGCGGGTACGCGGCGGCACCGCCATCCTGGCCCGGCTCAAGCGCCAGGTCCGGGAACAGATCTCCTGACCCGCGGGTTGTCGCTGGTCATGGACATCGAGATCTACGCCGACGTGGTCTGCCCCTGGTGCTGGATCGGCAAGCGCCGACTGGAACAGGCTCTGGAGTCGTACGACGGCGAGGTGACTGTCCGGTTCCGGCCGTTCCAGCTGGACCCGACGCCGGTCACCGAGCCGAAGCCGCTGCTGGAGGCGCTCGGCGACAAGTTCGGCGGCCGGGACAAGGCCGAGGGCATGGCCGCGCACGTCACCGGCGTCGCCGCGGGCGCGGGTCTCGACCTGCGGTTCGACCGGGCGGTGGCCGCGAACACGTTCGACGCGCACCGGCTGGTGCGTTTCGCCACTGAGCACGGGCGCTCCGCCGAGATGGTCGAGCGGCTCTACCGGGCGCACTTCCACGACGGCGTCGACGTCGGCTCGATCGACGCGCTGGTCACGCTGGCCGGCGAGGCCGGGCTGGACGAGACCGAGGCGCGGCAGTACCTGGAGTCGAACCTGGGTCGCCGGGAGGTCGCCGCCGACCTGAGCACCGCGCACCAGCTCGGCGTCTCCAGCGTGCCGACGTTCGTGCTGGCCGGGAAGTACGCGGTCACCGGTGCGCAGGAGCCGGAGACGCTGCTGGCCGCGCTGCGCGAGGTGGCGCAGCGCGAAGCGGCAGCCTGATGTTTCACGTGGAACAAGATCGATGCGGATGAGGACCTAGGCCGGCTTGGCCAGGTCCTCCACCACCCTCGCCCCGGGCAGTGCGCCGAGCGCCGGCCCGGGCAGGGCGATCTTGCTGTGCCGTACGCCCGATCCGATGATCACGTGCGGTGTGGCGATCACCCGGGAGTCGACGCCGATCGGCCAGTCCGCCGGCAGGCCGATCGGCGTGATGCCGCCGTACTCCATGCCGCTGCGCTCGACCGCCTCGGCCATCGGCGCGAAGCTCGCCTTACGCACGTCGAGCAGCTTGCGGACCACGCCGTTCACGTCGGCGCGGGTGGTGGCGAGCACGACACAGGCCGCGTACCGGGTCTCGCCGCCACGCTTGCCGGCGACCACCACGCAGTTGGCCGACTCCTCCAGCCCCACCTCGTACGCCTCACAGAAGGCAGCGGTGTCGGCCAGGTCGGCGTCGATCGGGGCGACCAGCACCTCGTCCACGTCCACCGGAGCCTCGGCCGGCCACTCCTGCAGCGCCGCGGCGACCGGCGGGGCCAGCAGGTCGAGCCGCGTGCGGGCCGGCTCCGTCTTCAGCGTCCCCATCATGCCGCGATCCTCGCACCCACCCGGCGGATCGACCGGCCGGACCCCGCCCCCACCCTTCAGTTGGGATTGGTGAGGAACGCGTTCTCCTGGGCGAAGTCCCGGTTCTCGGTGGTGGTGAGCTGCCGGCGGCGCAGCACCTCGGGACGGTTCGCCTCGGCGTCCTCGATGCCGTGCCGGACGCCGACCCGGATCACGCCGTAGAGGAAGACGAAACCGAAGACGTAGAGGAGCACTGTGGCGACGAAGACCAGCATGCGGTCACCGTAGGCCGGTGCGGACCCGACCGGTTCTCATCTTCCGCCGGTTCCCCCGTACGTGTCCGCCAGGTAGTCGGCCCAGGTCCGGCTGCCGGTCGGCGTGGCGGTCGTGGTGAGCCCACCCGCACGCAGTTCCCGCCCGAGCCGGCCGGGGATCCGGACCGGCAGCAGCGGACGGCGGACCCGCCGGGCCGCCAGCCAGGCGCGGGCCGCGTCGTCGTAGCGCAGCACCTCCGGTCCGCCGAAGTCCTCCACCCGGTGCGACGGCCCAGCCAGCAGCAGCACCGCGAGCCGGTCCGCGACGTCGACCGGGTCGACCGGCTGGGCGAGCACGGCCCGGTCCCCGATCACCGGGCCGAGCCGGCTCGCGCCGCTCAGCAGCCCTTCCAGGAATTCCGGGAACTGGGTCGCCCGCAGCACGCTCCACGGCACCGGCCCGGCGGCCACCACCTGCTCGGCCGCGAGCTTGTGCCGGTAGTAGGCCAGCGGCACCCGGTCGACGCCGACGATCGAGACGAACACCAGGTGACGCACCCCGGCGTGACCCGCGGCCACCGCCAGGCGGCGGGTGCCGAGCACGTCGACGTCGTGGGTGCGCCGGTTGGGCGACGAGGCCAGGTGCAGCACCGCGTCCACCCCGGCGACCGCTTCCGCCAGCCCGGCGCCGGTGGCCAGATCGGCGCTCACCCATTCGACCCCGTCTCCGGTACGCGGCCGGCGGCTGACCGCCCGCAGCGTGAAGCCCTCGTCCCGCAGCCGCGGCACCGCCACCCGCCCGAGCCGTCCGGTCGCCCCGGTCACCAGTACCCGCATCGCCACTCCTCCCGCACACGCGCAGCCGCCACACCGCGGCTCCAGGGTGGGACGGGACGCCGACCCGGATCGTGACAGCTACCCGCTCGACGCCACCCACCCGATCCTGCGCCACCCGACGGCCCTCACGACCCGGATCGCTCCACCCAGCCTGCACACCGGCCTTCCGCTCCACCCACCCGCCCCCACCAAGTTGACCAAGGAGTTTGTGTCGGATGACGGCCCCTCGTCGGACACAAACTCCTTGATCAACGGCAGAGGCACGGGCGGGCGCCGGGCGGGCGAGTGGGCCGAGGGTGGGCGGGGTGAGGGTCAGGGGGTGGGGCGGGGGACCACGCGGCCGGCCACGACCAGGCCGAGCAGGCCGCAGGCGGCTGCCACGGCCAGCGTGGTCGCGTAGCCGGCCGGGCCGGGGGACGCACCGGCGGCCAGGACCGCACCGGTGAGCGCCAGCACGGTGGCGGCGGCGAGCGAGTCGCCCAACTGCAGCGCGGAGCTGTTGCGGCCCTGCTCGGCCGGGGCGGACTGCTCCAGGGTGAGCACCGACAGCGACGGATAGAGCAGCCCCATGCCCAGCCCGGCCACCGACCAGCTCAGCACGGCCGGCAGCACCGGCAGGCCGGGCACCAGCGCCGACGCCACGCCCGCCGTACCGATCGTGATGCAGGCCAGCCCGGCCCGGGGCAGCGTCGCCGCCGAGCGGGGCGAGCCGATGCGGCCCTGGATCCACGAGCCCACCGACCAGGACAGCGCGCCGACGGTCAGCACCAGGCCGGCGCCGGTGGGCGAGAAACCGCGCTCCCGGGACAGCATCAGCGGGATCACCACCTCGGCGGCCACGAACGCCGCCGACGCCAGCGCGCGCAGCCCGATCACCGTCGGCAGTCCCCGTGCCGCGCGCAGGAAACCGGCAGGCAGCAGGTGCGGTACGCAGACGAGCAGCCCGGCCAGTGCCGCGGTGATCAGGCCGGCGGCGAGAACGCCGCGCTGCTGCCCCCCGTAGTGCAGCAGTGCGGCGCTCGCCCCCGCCCCGCAGGCCCAGCCGATCCGGGCCAGGGCGCCGGCCGGCGGCCGGGTCGCCACGGTGGCGGTCAGCGCGCGCAGTCCCGGCTGGACCAGCAGCGCCGCCGGGATCGCCACCGCCGGCACCGCAAGGAACACCCATCGCCAGCCCAGGTGTTCCACGATCAGCCCGGCCAGCGCCGGGCCGACGAGCGACGGCGCCACCCAGGCCGCGGCGAACGCGGCGAAGATCCGCCGCCGCAACTGCTCCGGGTACGCCTGACCGACGACCACGTACAGCGCCACGGAAACCAGTCCGGAGCCGAAGCCCTGCACCACCCGCCCGACGACCAGCACCTCCATGGTTGTCGCGGCGCCGGCCACCACCAGCCCGGCGACGAACCAGACGACCCCGTGCCACATGGCCTGGCGTGGTCCGCGCGCGTCGCACCAGATGCCGGAGGCGACCATCGCCACCACGCCGGAGGCGAACGGGCCGCCGAACGCCAGCGCGTACAGGCCGAGTCCGTCGAGGCTGCGCGCCACGGTCGGCATGGCGGTGCCCACCGCCAGCGCCTCGAACGCGAGCAGGGACACCAGGGCGACACTGCCCACAGTCATCGCCCGCAGGCGCGGCGACCAGAGGTCGACGGGTGGGTCAGCCGGTACGGCGGTGGTACTGGTCATGGCGTTCAGCCTGGGACCTCACCCCTGGTTGAGGTCAACTGTGGCGCGTGTCTCGTCCGGCGGAAGCAGCGGCGCACGCCCGGAAACTTCCGCCGTCGGGGTGGCATAACGGACGCCGCGCCGGGAAGTCGGGCCGCCGGGACGAGACCGGGAGGCGAGATGGCGCTGGGACGGTTCGCCGGCCTCCTGCTGTCACCGACGGTCGTACCGGAAGCCGCCGCGCGTGTCGCGCGTACCGTCGGCTCGGCCCTGCCCACTGATGCCGTGCCGGCCCGGGTCAGCGAGGTGGCGGGCAGCGTCGGTACGGCCGCGGCCCGGCTGGCCCGCCTCACCGGGCTGACCAGCCGCCGGGTGTGGTCGCAGGACGGCCGCCACCACATCGAGGTGCACGGCGTCTGCCAGGACGGCGGCGACCGGCTGGCCCGTCAGGTCGAGGCGGCGCTGGAGTCGACGCCGGGGGTGACCTGGGCGCGGGTGAACGCGCCGTCGGGCCGGGTGGTGGTGGCGACCGGTGAACCGGCGCCGAAGCTGCGCGACCTGATCGCCACTGTGGCGCGCGTCGAGCGGACCTGCCCGTACGAGCCGGACCCGGAGATCGAGCCGCCGCAGCCGCCCGAGGACGGACCGCGTACCGCGCGGACGTTCGGTGCGCTGCTGTCCGACGTGCTCGGGCTGAGCATCTCCGCGGCTACCCGGGTGCTGCCGCTCACCCCCATTCCGGCCGAGGTCGCCGGGCTGCTCGGCGCGGTCGACCTGCACCCGAAGCTGCACGCGCTGGCTGGTCTGGGCATCCGCGCGGACCCGCGCGCCGAGGTGCTGTTCCCGCTGGCCGAGGCGGTGGTGCAGGGTCTCACCGGCGGCTGGGCCGGCATCGTGCTGGACGGCGCGCAGCGCGTGGTGCAGTGGGGCGAGGGTGCCGCGCAACTGGCCGCGTGGCGGCGGGCCGAGCCGCACCTGACCGGTGACCCGGAGCGGGCGGTGGCCCGGGTGCCGGACGGCGAACGGCCCTGCCCGGTGCCGGACGGTCAGCCCGAGCGGTACGCCAAGCGGGTACTTCCGGCCGGCGCGGTCGCCGGGGCGGCGGCGCTGCCGGTGCTGGGGCCGAAGCGGGCCGCCGCGCTGGCGCTGTCCTCGCTGCCGAAGGCGCCCGGCTCCGGCCGCGAGGGGTACGGCGCCCAGCTCGGCCGGATGCTCGCCCGGCGCGGCGTGATCGCGATGGACCGCAGCGTGCTGCGTGAGCTGGACCGGATCGACACGGTGGTGCTCGACGCGGCGGTGCTCGGGTCGGACCGGGGCGTCCTGGCCGACCTCGCGCCGCTGGCCGACGCCGACACCGGGCAGGTCGCCGCCCGGGCGTTCGCGTTGTTCGACCCGGCCGAGCCAGACGCGGTACGCGCCGCCGACGGCTGGCGGATCGGCCCGCTCGACCGGCTCGGCGCCGACGATCCCGGGGACACGCCGGACAGCGCCCGGCTGCGCGCCGACGGTGGACGGCTGCTCGGGCTGGCCGCGAACGGCCGGCTGGCCGCCGTCCTGCGGGTCGAGCCGGAGCCCGCGCCCGGCGTGGACGCGCTCGCGTCGGCCGCCCGGCAGGCGGGCCTGCGGCTCGTGGTCGGCGGCGCGGACGACGGCCGGTACGACTTCGCCGACCTGCTCGTACCCGGCGGCCCCGACCTCGCCGACGCGGTGCACGACCTGCAACGCGAGGGCGCGACGGTGATGGTGGTCTCCGGTGAGCGGTCGGCGCTCGCCGCGTCGGACTGCGGCCTCGGCGTGTACGGCCCGGACGACCTGCCGCCGTGGGGCGCGCACCTGCTGGTCGGTGACGACCTGCGGGTACCCGCACTGCTCATCGACGCCGCCGGGGTGGCCCGCCGGATGACCGCGCAGAACGTCCGGATCTCCATGGCCGGCAGCGGGCTCGGCGCGCTCGCCGCGTTCACCGCCGACCGGCGACGGCTGCCCCGCCCGACCCTGGCGGCGGTGAACGGCGCGGCGGCGCTCGCGTTCGCGCACGGCGTGTTCCGGGCGCACCGGCTGCCGGACCGGACCGGCGCACCGATGCCCTCGCTCACCGCGTGGCATCTCATGCCGGTGCAGACCGTCCTGGACCAGCTCGCCACCGACCCGTCCGGGCTGGCCGAGGACGAGGCGGCCCGGCGCCGGCGCGTCGAGGTCGGGGACGAGCACGGTCCGGCCGGGCTGCTCCGCGCGTTCGTGGAGGAGCTGTCCAATCCGCTCACCCCGGTGCTGGCCGCCGGTGCGGTGCTCTCCGCCGCGTTCGGCTCGCTGGTCGACGCCGCGCTGGTGGGTGGCGTGGTGGGCGGGTCCGCCCTGGTCGGCGCCGTGCACCAGCGCAACACCGAACGGTCCCTGGCCGAGCTGCTGTCCCGCTCGGCGGTCACCGCCCGGGTGCTGCGCGACGGCACCGAGCGGGTGGTCCCCGCCGAGGAGCTGGTACGCGGCGACGTGATCACCGTCAGTTCCGGGGACGCCGTACCGGCCGACTGCCGGGTGCTGACGAGCGACGGGCTGGAGGCCGACGAGTCGTCCCTGACCGGCGAGTCGCTGCCGGTGGCGAAGGGCCCGGAACCGGTGGTGGCGGCGGCCATCGCCGAACGACACTCGATGCTGTTCGAGGGCACCACTGTCGCCGCCGGACTCGGCACCGCGGTGGTGGTGGCGACCGGTGCGGAGACCGAGGCCGGGCGGAGCCTCGCCATGGCCCGGCAGGCCCCGCCCGCCAGTGGCGTGGAGGCCCGGCTCGGCAAGCTGACCAGCAGTGCCGTACCCCTGGCGGCCGCCTCGGCGATCGCGGTCGCCGGGGCGGGGCTGCTTCGGGGCGTACCCCTTGCCGAAACGGCGGCGACCGCCGCGAACCTGGCCGTGGCGTCGGTGCCGGAGGGGTTGCCGTTCCTGGTCAGTGCCGCGCAGCTGGCGGCGGCGCGGCGGCTGGCCGAGCACGGCGCCCTGGTCCGCAACCCCCGGACCATCGAGGCGCTGGGCCGGGTCGACGTGCTCTGCTTCGACAAGACCGGCACGCTCACCGAGGGCAAGCTGCTGCTGGCCGGGGTGGGTACCGGTGACGGCCGGTACGCCGTGCTGGACGAACTGGACGAGCCGCTCCGGTCGACGCTGGGCGCCGCAGTGCGGGCCACCCCGTCCGCCGCCGACCCGGACGAGTTGCCGCAGCAGACCGACCGGGCGGTACGCCACGGCGCGGACGCCGCCGGGGTGGACGAGCGGACCGGCGCGACGGACTGGACCGCCACGGCCGGGCTGCCGTTCGAGCCGTCCCGGGGCTACAGCGCCGCTGTCGGCCGCACCGCCGGCGGGCTGCTGCTGAGCGTGAAGGGCGCCCCCGAGTCGGTGCTGCCGCGCTGCGCGTCCCGGCGCACCGCCGAAGGCGACCGGCCGCTCGACGCGGCCGGACGCGAGGAGGTGCAGGCCATGCTGGCCGGGCGGGCCGGCGCCGGGCACCGCATCCTCGCCGTGGCCGAGTGCCCGGTCTCCACCGAGCAGGTCAGCGACGAGCAGGTCGACGGGCTGGTCTTCGTGGGTTTCCTGACGCTCGCCGACGGGGTGCGGGACAGCGCCCGGCCGGCGGTGGCCCGGATCCGGGCCGCGGGCGTGCACACCGTCATGATCACCGGCGACCACCCGGCCACGGCCGAGGCGATCGCCGCCACGATCAGCCCGGACGACGGCGGGCAGCGCGTGGTCACCGCCAGCGACCTGGACCGGCTGGACGACGCCGCGCTCGCCGAGCGCCTGATGGCCACCGACGTGGTGGCGCGCTGCACGCCCGCCCACAAGGTACGGATCATCCAGGCGTTGCAGCGCCAGGACCGCACCGTCGCGATGACCGGTGACGGCGCGAACGACGCCCCGGCGATCCGGCTGGCCGACGTCGGCATCGCGCTCGGTCAGCGCGGCACCCCCGCCGCCCGCGCCGCCGCCGACCTGGTGGTCACCGACGACCGGCTGGAGACGATCATCGCCACGCTGGTCGAGGGGCGGGCCATGTGGTCGTCCGTCCGGCACGCGCTGAGCATCCTGGTCGGCGGCAACCTCGGCGAGATCGCGTTCAGCGTGCTGACCGCCGCCGCGACCGGCCGGTCCGCCCTCACCGGCCGGCAACTGCTGCTGGTCAACCTGCTCACCGACCTGGCGCCCGCGCTCGCCATCGCGGTCCGCCCGCCGGCCGACGACAGCGCCGACCATCTGCTGCGGGAGGGGCCGGACTCCTCACTCGGCGTCACCATGACCCGGGAGATCGGGCTGCGCGCGGCGGCGACCACGCTGGGCGCGACCGCCGGCTGGACGATCGCCAGGTGGACCGGCACCCAGCGGCGGGCCGGCACCGTCGCGCTGGCCTCGCTGATAGGCACGCAGCTCGGGCAGACAGTGCTGGCCGGCGGCACCAGCCCCAGCGTGCTCGTCGCCACCGCCGCGTCGGTGGGCGTGCTCGTGGCGGTGGTGCAGACGCCCGGGGTCAGCCAGTTCTTCGGCTGCACCCCGCTCGGCCCGGTGGGCTGGACCATCGCCACCGGCTCGGCGCTCGGCGCGACGTTCGCCAACGGCGCGCTGACCAAGCTTGTGGACCGTCTGCCGCAGCCCGGCTCGCATGGGCGTCCCGATCAGGGGTACGGCGAAGGGCATGACGCCTGAGGTCACGTTCGTCGGTACGGCCACCACTGTGCTGCGAATCGGCGGCTTCACGCTGCTCACCGATCCGAACTTCCTGCACCGGGGGCAGCGCGCGTACCTGGGCCGGGGCCTGTGGTCGAAGCGCAGCACCGACCCGGCGCTGACCATCCCCGAACTGCCCGCGCTGGACGCGGTGGTCCTGTCCCACCTGCACGGCGACCACTTCGACCGGGTCGCCCGGCGTGGCCTGGACAAGGCGCTGCCGATCCTCACCACGCCGCAGGCGGAACGGAAGCTGCGCCGCTGGGGCTTCGGCGCGGCGGAGGGGCTGCCCACCTGGCGGGCGTACGAGCTGCACCGGGGCGACGAGACGCTGCGCCTGACCGCGCTGCCCGGCCAACACGGGCCGGGCCTGCTCGACCGTGCGCTCCCCGACGTGATGGGCAGCCTGATCGACCTGGAACAGGGCGGCGAGCGGCGCTTCCGTCTCTATGTCACCGGGGACACGCTGCGGCGCCCGCAGCTCGCCGAGATCCCCGCCCGCTTCCCGGACATCGACGCCATGCTGATCCACCTCGGCGGCACCCGCATCGCCGGCCTCCTGCTCACCATGGACGCCCGCCAGGGCGCCGACGTGGTCGAGCTGATCCGGCCGCGGCTGACCGTGCCGATCCACTACGACGACTATCCGGTGTTCCGGTCCCCGCTGCGGCACTTCGTCGAGGAGGCGAGGCGGCGCGGCTTCGCCGGCCAGGTCCGTACCGTCCTGCGCGGCGAGACGGTCCCGCTGACGCCCTGACCGGCGGGTCGCGGGCGGCTGACCGCTGCTCAGTGCCAGGTGGCGGCGGCGCGGCGCAGCCGGTCGTTTATCGCCCGGCCCACGCCGGTCTCCGGTACCGGCTCGGCGACGATCTCGGTAACCCCGGCCGCGTCGAGCCGGTGCAGCGCATCGAACAGGCGCGCCGCCGCCGCCGTCACGTCGCCGTCGGGCGAAAGCACCTCCACCGCCGCCCAGTCGCCGTCCGCCGGTGGTTCCCGGAAGGCCAGGAAGCCCCGCCGGCCTTCGCCGGGCTCGGTCGCCGCGCCCAACCGCAACGGGGTACGCGGGGCGTAGTGCGCGGCCAGCGTCCCGGGCGCGACCGGCTGACCGGAGCTGTCCTGGCGCACCTCGACCGGCCCGACCGCCTCGACGAGCGCCTCGATCGGCAGCGCGCCCAGCCGCAGCACCACCGGCCGGTCGCCGCGGGCGTCCACGATCGTCGACTCGATGCCGCACCGGGTGGGCCCACCGTCGAGCACGACGTCCACCGCGCCGCCCAGTCCGGCCACCACGTGCTCGGCGCGGGTGGGGCTGAGCTGACCGAAACGGTTGGCGCTCGGCGCCGCCACCGGCACGCCGGCGGCGGCGATCAGCGCCCGCGCCGACGGCTCGTCCGGTACGCGTACCGCCATGGTGTCCAGGCCGGAGGTGACGATCGGCGGGATGATCTCCGGCCGGTCCACGATCAGGGTGAGCGGGCCGGGCCAGAACCGCTTCGCCAGTTCGGCCACCGCCGCGGGCACCTCGCCCACGAGCGCGGCCAGGTCGGCGGCGTCGGCGAGGTGGCTGATCAGCGGGTCGAAGCTGGGCCGGGCCTTCGCCTCGAAGATCCGCGCGGCGGCCCGGGCGTCCAGCGCGTTCGCGCCGAGCCCGTAGACCGTCTCGGTGGGGAAGGCGACCAGCCCGCCGGCGCGCAGGACGGCGGCTGCCTCGTCGATGCCGCTCTCGGCCGGCAGGACGCGCGGGGATCCGGTGCTCACGCGTCCGACGCTAGCCTGCCCGGGGCGCCGCCCCGGCACGACCCTGCCGTCCCGGGGTGGCCGTCAATCGCGCGGGTCGGTGGCCGGGTCCGTGTCGGGGAGCGTGGGCGCGTCGGTCGGGTAGAGGCCGGCGGCGAAGCCGTACACCTGGTCCCCGGCTCGGGGGATCTGCGCGAACCGCCGGGCCAGCGCCTGCACCTCGGCCCAGAACTCGCGCACGTCCTCGATCGGGATGCGCGCGTGCACGAGCGTGCACCGCAGCTCGTCGGCGGCGTGTGCGGCTGCCGATTCGGCGGCTGCCTCGGCGAGCCCGTTGATCCGGGACACCACCTGCTTGTCCTCCGCGCGGGTGAGCGCGCCGACGTAGTAGGTGCGGGCCACCCGCCCGTAGAAGCGCTCCTCGATGGCGCGTACCCGCCGGGTCCGCACCACGCGCAGCAGACCGGCGTCCACCAGTTGGTTCACGTGGTACGCCACGCTGCTCTTGGGCCGGTCGACGGCGCGGGCCATCTCGTTCACCGTGGCGGCGCGCTCCAGGAGCAGTTCGAGCAGCGTGCTCCGCAGGGGGTCGGCGAGCGCACGCAGCTGCTCCGGAGCGGTGACCACGAGCAGATCGTCGAGGTCGTAGTCCGGGACTCGCTCATTGACCGACATTTCTCGACCGTTCTAAGATTCTGGTTCGTTCGATAACTCTGGTCTGACAACTCAGGAGTGTAGTGATGGCCGAGATCGTGCTCTTCCACCACATTCAAGGGCTCACGGACGGCGTCCGCGCCCTCGCCGACTCCCTCCGGTCCGGCGGGCACACCGTGCACGTCCCCGACTTATTCGACGGCGAACGGCCCCGCACCATCTCCGACGGCGCCGCGCTCACCAAGCAGATCGGCGGCGACGTCCTCGACCAGCGCGCCGACGCGTACGTCGCCGGGATGCCCGCCGATCTCGTCTACGCGGGCGTCTCCTGGGGCGCCGCCATCGCCCAGCGGCTCGCCCAGACCCGGGCCGGCGCCCGGGCTGCCCTGCTCTACGAGGCCTGCCTGCCGGTGACCGGCGAATGGGCGATCGGCCCCTGGCCCGACGGGGTGGCGGTGCAGGTGCACGGCATGGAGCAGGACCCGTTCTTCGGGCTGGAAGGCGACGTGGACGCCGCCCGCGAGCTGGTGTCCATCGTCGGTCCCGAGCGCGGCGAGCTGTACGTCTACCCCGGCGACCGGCACCTGTTCACCGACAGCTCGCTGCCCTCGTACGACCCGGAGGCGACAGCGCTGGTGGTGAGCCGCAGCCACGAACTGCTCGACCGGCTCGGCTGACGCGCCTACCCGTCACCGCGCAGCCGCGCCAACTCGGCCGCGTACTCGGCGTCGGTCAGCACCCCACGCTCGTACTGTCTGGTGAGCGCGTGGATGTCGCGCCGCTGGGCGGCGCTCGGAGCGGGCCGCCGGACCTGCTCCGGCGGGTCCGGACGGCCGGCGCGGACCGGATCCGGGCTCGCCGGACCGCGCTGCTCCGCGGGCCGGGCATTCCGGTGGCACTCCCGCAGGTTCGCGAGGATCTCGTCGTAGTGCTCCGGCCAGGTAACCAGCCGGGTCAGCTCCAGGCGGAACGGCCGGACGATGGCGCCGGACTGGATCGGCGTCTGCACCGGCTCGCCGTCGATCCGCTCGATGACGATCGCGTCGCGTCCCATGTCCAGACCCGCTATCGAAGCCGTACCGCTGTGGATCTCCACGACCGACGCCCACGGCACTGTGGTCGTGCGGAGCAGCGAGCGCGCGCGTACGCCGACGGGGCTCACCCAGACGCCGAGCATCGCGCGGCGGACCGCGACGGCGAGGACCCCGGCGTTCCACACTCCGAGGACCACCGCCTCCCCTTCCAGGAGTCTGCCGCTGCGGAACCCGAACACGATGAGCACGAAGAAGCCGACCGCCAGCCCCGCCACGACCATGAAGCCGGCGGTGGTCAGGTCCAACGCGTACGGGCGCCGCCACACCGTCATGCCGTCAGAGTGACCGATCGTGTCCAGCGGTTCCGCGTGGAGTTAACGCCCTCGCGCCAACTCTGCGACCTCGGCGAGGCTCGCGACCCGGTCGCACTCGTCGTCGGTCAACGTGTTGACGAGTGCCTTGGCGGCCTGGGCCTGGGGAGTCGTCGGCAGGGCACCGGCCAGCAGGTCCGGCAGGACCAGCTCGTAGCCGACCCGCGCCCGGGGTGAGTAGCGGTGGCGGCTGCGAGTCACCGCCGTGGCGACGCGCAGCGCGTGCTCGTTGCCGGGCGGCACGTGCGGGCGGTCGCGCTCGCGGGCGCCGAACCGCATGCGGTGGCGGAATTCGCACGTCTCACACGTCGCCGGTCCGGCGGTCAGCCGCGCCCCGCAATCCGGGCAGGTCAGCCGGTCCACCGCGCCGTCCACGGTCCGCCAGTCGTACCCCCCGGGGTCGTCGACGACGAGCCAGGCAAGCTCTCGCTCCTCTGGCGAATCCGGTGCCACGTCCAGCTCACCGCGCAGCCGCGCCCAGGCGTCCCGGATCTCGTCCTCCAGGCGCTCCACCGCGGCGGACAGCGCCGGGCTGCGCCACGGTCCCTCCACTGCGACCCGCTACCGGTACTGTGCGATCTGGATCAGGTTGCCGCAGGTGTCGTCGAACACCGCGGTGGTCACCGGGCCCATGTCGACCGGCTCCTGGGTGAACAGCACGCCGAGGCTCCGCAGCCGGTCGTGCTCGGCGGCCACGTCGTCCACCGCGAACTGCGTCAGCGGGATCCCGTCGCCCGCGAGCGCCTCCTTGAACGCCTTGGCGGCCGGATGCGCGTCGGGCTCCAGCAGCAGCTCCACGCCGTCCGGGGCGTCGGGCGAGACCACAGTCAGCCAGCGGTACTCCCCGGTCGGCACGTCGGTCTTCTTCACGAAGCCCAGCACCTCGGTGTAGAAGCGCAACGCCTTGGTCTGGTCGTCGACGTACACGCTGGTGAGGTTGATTCTCATGGGTTCTCCTGGGTGGGTGCGTCGGGCCTGAGCCATCGCTCGGCGATGGACCGCAGCGGCCGGGTGTCGAGGTGGTGGAACTTGTAGCGACCCTGCCGCCGCGTGACGACGAGGCCGGCGGCCTCCAGGACGTCGAGGTGCTGCGAGATCGCCTGCCGGGACGAGCCGACCTGGTGCTTCGTGGCCAGCCGGCCGCAGATCTCGAACAGGGTCTGACCGTCGCGCTCGGTCAACTCGTCGAGGATCAGGCGGCGCGTGGAATCGGCCAGCGCCTGGTACAGATCGCCCACGTCACCCACCATAGGCAAGTACCTGCTTGCCTATCAAGAGCGTTGCCCGCATCGGAGGACGTCATGCCCGGATACATCCTCACCGGCGCTCCCGGCTCCGGTAAGACAGCGATCCTGCGCCGGTTGGAGATCGACGGTCACCCCGTCGTGGAGGAGGCCGCGACCGACGTGATCGCCCTTCAGCAAGCGCTCGGGCGGCCCGAGCCGTGGCGGGAGCCGGACTTCGCCGAGCAGGTGCTGGATCTCCAGCGGAGACGTCGGCGCCGAGCCGAGATGTTCGGCGGCGACGTGGTGTTCCACGACCGCTCGCCCGTCTGCACGCTCGCGTTGTGCCGCCATCTGGGGCTGACGCCGCCACCCGCGCTGGTCGACGAGATCGAGCGCATGACGACCGAGCGAACCGTCTTCTTCGTACGGAATCAAGGCTTCGTCGAGTCGACAGCCGCGCGTCGGATCAGCTTCGAGGAGTCACTCGTCTTCGAACGGATTCACGCGCTGACCTATCGCGAGGCCGGATTCGACCTCGTCGACGTGCCGGCGGACCCACTGGCAAACCGGGTGGCATCGATAAAAGAGGTGGTTGATCGACTGCGTCGTTAGCGCAATCAATGCCCCTTGCTTTTCGGACCGACGCCGGTAACATCTGCATGTTTTGATCTACACGGGGAGGAAAGTCCACATGCAATGGAAGATCCCGGCCGGTGCCCTGGTGGCGCTGGCCTTTTTGATTCCGGCGGCGCCGGCGGCCGCGGCGGCGCAAACCGCAGCGCTCGGGCTCAACGAGTCCTGCCAGACGGTCGAACGCAAGGTGTACAAGGACTTCCGCGAACTTGTCACCATCGATCTGGACACCGCCACCGTTGCCGAACTGCGGCTGCTCGCGTACCGGCTGCTGGACGAGGCGCAGGCCGAATCGTTGCCCGTTCTGCCGGGCGAAGTCGAGGAGCGACTGAAAGGCACCTCGGACGACCTTCGCGCCTACCTCAAGAACGTGCAGGATCGCTGGGCGACGGCTCTGCGCGTCAGGATCGGCCAGACGATGACGGGCGCCGGCCCCAACGTGCGGGCCGCCGCGCAGAAGGTGCTCGACAGCCCGTCCGTCGAGGCCTACCTCGCCTACCTGAACATCGGCCTGTACGAGGCTCGTGCGCTCGACTGCGCGTCCCAGCCGACGGCGACTCCGACACCGTCTCAGCCCACGACCACGCCGACCGCGACGCCCAGCGCCACGTCGACAGTCGTACCGCCCGTCACCCCCTCCGCCGGCGTGGGCGCGCCCGGCGGCGACGGTGGTGGCGAGGGCGGCGGGCTGCCCGTGACCGGCGCTGACACCGCGACCGTGGCCAGCATCGGCGGGGCGCTCCTGCTCATCGGCGGCGCCAGCTACGTCATCGGACGCCGGCGTCGTTCCCGCTTCGTCGCATAGTTCCCTGTGGCGCGCCCAGCTCGATGCCTCATCGGGCTGGGCGCGCCGCGGTTTCCGGATCCCCGTCAGCCGGCGAGCTGCCGCCGCACCGAGTCGGTGTCCATCAGGTACGACATGAACTTGAACTTGCCGTCCTGCACCCGGTAGAAGGCGGTCTCGGTGAACGACACCGACCTGCCGGTGGGCGCCAGGCCGTTCCACTCCTTGACCGGGGTGCCCGTGTCGACGAGCCGGGCGGCGATCCGGTCGCCCTCGACGACGAGCTCCTGGATCTCCCAGTGGAGGTCCGGCACCGCCTCCACGTGCTTGTAGAACTCGGCCACCATGTCCGCCATCTTGACTGGGGTGCCGTTCATGATGACCTCGTCGTGGGCGAAGTCGGCCATGCGGGCGAACTCCCGCTTGTTCGCCAGATCGACGTACCGCAGGTAGAAGTCCCGCAGCTCCTGAGTGGACATGCCTGACTGCGTCGCGACGGAGCTCATGATCGTTGTCCCTCATCTGTGTGCGCCGGCCCGTATCCCCGGGCCGGTCGTCGACGCGAGCGAATTTTTGTACCGCTCGGTTCTGGCACGAGCGTATCAGGATTCTGTACCGATCGGTTCATGATCCGGATCATGTTCTGTACCGATCGGTAGGTGGCCCTGGGCCCGACACCCTCGCCTGGCCTGCCCGCCGTTCGGCTGCTCACCGGCCGACACCTGGCGCTTCAGTTTCCCCGCAGGCGATACGTCACGCCCTGACGCAAGGCTTCGATACCCTCCACGGATGCCGTCGATCCGCCCGGTTGCCCTGGCCGTACCGCGGCGCGGCGCGGACGTGCTCGTGTTCGAGTACCGCGACTCCACGAAGGACGAGACCTTCTACCGTCCCC
This sequence comes from Micromonospora sp. WMMA1947, assembly GCF_027497355.1. NCBI lineage: Bacteria > Bacillati > Actinomycetota > Actinomycetes > Micromonosporales > Micromonosporaceae > Micromonospora > Micromonospora sp. WMMA1947. The sequence goes on from NZ_CP114909.1 coordinate 1,965,784, forward strand.
TGGGCGGGGGAATCGAGTTCGGCGAGACGGCCGAGGCAGCCGTCCGGCGCGAACTGCGCGAGGAACTCGACGCCGACCTTCTCGACGTACGCCTCCTGGGCGTACTGGAGAACCTCTTCCACGCGTTCGGCTGCGACGGGCACGAGATCGTCTTCGTCTTCGACTGCCGGCTCGCCGACCAGTCCCTCTACGAGCGGGACGCCGTCGGCGAGATACGCGACGACGCCGGCACGAAGGTGATGTGGCGCCCGCTGAACAGCTTCGACGCCGGCAGTCCGCTCTACCCCGCCGGTCTCACCGAGTTGCTCCACGCAGAATCCGCTGTCACTGATGATCGGGCGACGTGATGTGCTGGAGTCCGTAGGACTCGAACGCCTGACCCCTGCCGCTTGAGGAGCAGGGCTGCTGGGGTACGGAGCATTGGACTCTGACCCCGAACGGGCGGATCAACGAAACCAGGTACGCGTTCCGCCGCCCCGGGGAAACGTCGTCAGAATTGCTGGCTGACGTCAGTTGGCTGCTGGGAGGAGGGGAGACGCTTGACGACCGCGCTGCTGCGGCGGATCTCTGAGGAGAGCCGGAGTTAGTTCGGGACGGAACCCGCGATCTTCTGATCGTGTCGTCTCGACGTGTGGCCGGCTGTCGCGATTACCGGTTTCCCGGAACGGGCGACCGAACGGCCGGGGTGGGCGCGATGCTGGAACCGGACGGCAGTCGATCGGCTGACACGCGCGGAGGTGGCAACGCATGCCCGACGATCCCCGATACCAGCAGGCCCTCGACACCGCGGAGCGCCTCCTCGGCCAACCGTTGACCCTCCCGCTGGCCGACGGGGAACCCGCAGTCGGTCAGGACTTCCGGCGGCTGGCGACCGAGCACACCTTCGGCGACTCGTGGCCGCGACCGGGCCTGGACCTGCGGAGCCGCTGCCTGATCTCGGTGGCCGTCGCGGCGGCGCTGGGCACCCACGAGCCGCTGCGGGGGCAGTTGCGCATCGCGCTGACGTCCGGCGTGACCAAGGAGGAGATCGTCGAACTCTTCATCCACCTGGAGGCGTACGCCGGGGCGGCCCGGGCCTTCGACAGCTACCAGGTGGCCACGGCGGTCTTCGGCGAGCACCGCTGACGACGCTGCCGGCACCCGTCAACGGGTCGTGAACTGGCCGGATGATGTGGTGGAGCCCAGGGGACTCGAACCCCTAACCCCTGCCTTGCAAAGGCAGTGCTCTGCCAGTTGAGCTAGGGCCCCGTGACGGCGTTCAGCGCAGGTCGGGCGCCGTGGTCGCCTCGTGCCACAGGGCGCGCTCGTCGTTCGAGGCCTTGACCTTCTTGGCCACGACGGCGGCCACACCGACGATGCCGGCCAGGATCAGGAGCTTCTTGAACATGTGCTTGACCCCTCGCGCTCGACTACCGTCGGACGATGTGCGGTGGGGCTAGCTGGAATCGAACCAGCGACCTCAGAGTTATCAGCTCTGCGCTCTAACCGACTGAGCTATAGCCCCGCGTAGCGACGAGCTAGGTTAACCCATCGCCTCCACCGCGCCCAAATCGGGGGTACGTGGTGGAAGCACCCGCGCCATCTCGAACCTACCCGGACGCACGACGCCGGGGCGACCGCTTTACGCGGTGCCCCGGCGTCGGGTTGATCAGTCCCGCTCGGCGAGCGTCAGCTCGATCCCGCCGACCAGGTCGGCGCAGACGTTGTAGACGAATGCGCTGAGCGTGGCCAGCGCGGTGAACAGCACGACGTTCACCAGGCCGATCAGCGACGACGTCAGGATCACGCCCTTCGCGGTGATCCGGAAGCCACCGCCACCCTGGCCGCCGCCGGCGTTCACCAGGTCGGTCAGGCTGTCGTTGACGCTCTTGAACACGCCCATCGCGTCGAGCGCCAGGTAGAGCACCGACGTCGCCACGACGACCACGATGAAGAGCACCACGGAGACCGCGAAGGCGAACTTCATCACCGACCACGGGTCGATCCGCTTCAGGTTCAGCCGGGCCCGTCGCGGTCCGCGCGACGCGGCCGAGCTGACCGAGGTACGCGCGGAGCGTACCGCCTCACCCACGCGCGCGGCCCCGACCGCTGCCGCGCCGCTGATGCCCGGCGGCAGGCCGCCGCCGTTGGCGGGCCGGGACTGACCGGCGGTGCCGGTGCCGCCCGGGCGCGAGCCGTCCGGCGAAGCCTTCGGGGCGGTGCCCAGGCCGGCGCCGATCCGTGGCTGCGTGCCGGTCGTCCCGGTGGAGGCCCGGCCGGTGGCCGGCGGCGTCTTGATCGACTGTGCGCTCGTGGCGTTCGCGGGCTTGCCGGCCGGAGCGGCCAGACCGTCGGCCGACGTCGGTGCGTCCACCTTGGTCTCGGCCGAATCCCGGGAACCGGAGTCCTCGGACGGCTTGTCCGGAGGCGGGGCCATGCCGGGAGCCCGGGTGAACTTCGGGGCAGGCGCGTCGGCGGGAACCGTGGCCCGGCCCACAGCCGCGCGGCCGGTCGCTGGTGTGCCGCCCTGTGCGGCCTCCTCCTCGACCGGGGTGGCCGAGGTCCCCTTGTTCCCCGACTTCGCCTGTGTCTCCGTCATCAACTAGTCCTGTTCGTCAGGCTCGTCGGCATTGCGAGCAATCGCCACGATAGTCACGCCGTCCGGGAGGTCCATCAGCTTGACCCCCATTGTGTTCCGGTCACGCGTACGGCGTACAGGCTTCACCGGAGTCCGGATGACGCCGCCGTTGCTCGTGATGGCGAACAGCTCGTCCTCCGGATCGATCACGACCGCGCCGACCAGGCCACCGCGTCGCTCGGTGATCTTCGCGGTCAGCACGCCCTTACCTCCCCGGCCCTGGACCGGGTATTCCTCGATCGGGGTACGTTTCGCGTAACCCCCGTTCGTCGCGACCAGAACGTCCAGACCCTCTCGCACCACCTCGACGGCGAGCAACTCGTCCTCGCCGCTGAAGCGCATGCCGATCACCCCGGAAGTCGCCCGGCCCATCGGGCGCAGCGCCTCGTCGGTGGCGTTGAAGCGGATCGCCTGGGCGTTCTTCGACACGAGCAGCAGGTCGTCCTCCGGAGCGACCAGTACCGCACCGACCAGTTCGTCCTCATCGCGCAGGTTGACCGCGATGATGCCGCCGGAACGGTTGGAGTCGAACTCCTCGAGCCGCGTCTTCTTCACCAGGCCGTTCTTCGTGGCCAGTACCAGGTAGGGGGCCACCTGGTAGTTCGGGATTTCAATGATCTGCGCGATCTGCTCGTCGGGCTGGAACGCGAGCAGGTTGGCCACGTGCTGGCCCTTGGCCACCCTACTGGCCTCGGGAAGCTCGTACGCCTTCGCCCGGTAGACCCGACCCTTGTTCGTGAAGAACAGGATCCAGTCGTGGGTAGAGCATACGAAGAAGTGGCTGACGATGTCGTCCTGCCGGAGCGTCGCCCCGCTGACGCCCTTCCCGCCGCGCCGCTGTGACCGGTAGAGATCGACCTTGGTCCGCTTCGCGTAGCCGGTGCGAGTGATCGTCACCACCACGTCCTCGCGGGCGATGAGGTCCTCCATCGAGACCTCGCCGTCGAACGGGACGATCTTCGTACGCCGGTCGTCGCCCCACTTCGCGACGATCTCGCCCAGCTCCTCCGAGACGATCCGCCGCTGCCGCTCCGGCTTGGCCAGGATGTCCTTGAGGTCGGCGATCTCCAGCTCGAGCTTCACCAGGTCGTCCAGGATCCGCTGCCGCTCCAGGGCAGCCAGCCGGCGCAGCTGCATGTCCAGGATCGCGGTCGCCTGGACCTCGTCGATGTCCAGCAGCCGGATCAGGCCCTGCCGGGCGTCCTCGACGGTGGGCGAGCGCCGGATCAGGGCGATCACCTCGTCCAGGGCGTCCAGCGCCTTGGACAGACCACGCAGGATGTGCGCCCGCTCCTCGGCCTTGCGCAGCCGGAACGCGGTCCGCCGCCGGATCACCTCGATCTGGTGCTCGACGTAGTAGCGGATGAACTGGGCCAGGTTGAGCGTGCGCGGCACGCCGTCGACGAGCGCCAGCATGTTGGCGCCGAACGTCTCCTGGAGCTGGGTGTGCTTGTAGAGGTTGTTCAGCACCACCTTGGCGACCGCGTCGCGCTTGAGCACGAGCACGATCCGCATGCCGGTACGCCCGGAGGACTCGTCGCGGATGTCGGCGATGCCGGCGAGCTTGCCCTCCTTGATCAGCTCGGCGATGCGCTCGGCGAGGTTGTCCGGGTTGACCTGGTACGGCAGCTCGCTGACCACGAGCGCCGGCCGGCCCCGCTTGTCCTCCTCGACCTCGACCACGGCGCGCATCCGGATCGAGCCGCGCCCGGTCCGGTACGCGTCCTGGATGCCCGCCTGGCCGACGATCAGACCGTGGGTCGGGAAATCCGGGCCCTTGACGATCTCGAGGAGAGCTTCCAGCGTGGTGGCCTCGTCGGCCTCCGGGTGCTCCAGGCACCACTGCACCGCAGCGCCGATCTCGCGCAGGTTGTGCGGCGGGATCTTGGTGGCCATGCCGACCGCGATGCCCTCGGAGCCGTTGATCAGCAGGTTCGGGATACGCGACGGCAGGATGGTGGGCTCCTTGGCCCGGCCGTCGTAGTTGTCCTGAAGGTCGACGGTGTCCTCGTCGATGTCCCGCAGCATCTCCATCGCCAGCGGGTCGAGCTTGCACTCGGTGTTGTGGCTGACGAAGCCGTCGGAGACGAACGAGTGGTCCTCGGTGTCGACCCGGATGCTGTAGACCGGCCGCACACCGGCGTCGGTGATCTCGGTCACCTCGGCGTAGTAGAAGCGCCCGTCGACGAGCGGCTCGACCACGTCGAGGACGCCCGGCTCGGTGATCCGGGCCGCGATCTCGTCGCGGTCCCGCTCCCAGCGCTCGATCCGATCCACGTTGTGCCGGCGCAGCCAGTCGCGCTCGGTCCAGCGGCTCGCGCCGTGCTCGCGGACGAAGTCGCCCACGAACGGCACGTGATCGCCGGAGAGCGCGGTGCTGCTCGCCGGCACCTGGGCCAGCTCGGACTCCAGCTTCGCCTGCTTACGGCCGAGGAATCCGATGTGCGCGGCGAAGATCCGGGCGTCCCGACGGTTGGTGACGACGACCTTGATCTCGCCGTTGTCGTACCGGCACTGCCGGCTGACCACGCCGAACTCCAGCAGCAACTGCTGGACCTCGCGGGCCAGCCGCTCGCTGCGGGTCGAGTAGGAGACCTGGATCGTGTGGCGGGGCAGCAGCGACGACGAACCGTCACCCTCGAACAGCGCCTGGAGGAAGGCCCGCTTGACCGCTGCCGGACCGCGCCAGACGAACTCCGGCACGAACTTGTCGGCGCTCCGCGCGCCCACCATCTCGCCGAGCACGCTCGCCCGGAGCGCGGTGAGGTCCTGGACGTCGAGCTCGTGCAGCTTGCTGCCGGAGGCGATGACCCGCTCGGAGACGTACCGGGGGCCGCCGACCGCGAGGTCGTAGGCGGTGAGGACCCGGACGAAGAACTCACGGTCCACGTTGTTGAAGCCGGCCCGGTGCTCCGACACCCAGCCCTCGGCCACGAAGGCGCCGGCCAGCACAGCGGCCTCGACGTGCTCCAGCATCGGGTAGCCGATCTCGTCCGGCACGGTGCGCTGGAGGACCACCCGGTCGCCCGGGGAGATCTCGGCGAGCAGCTTCCACAGCAGGGTCGGCACGCCGACCACGTTCACCAGGCAGAGCACCGGGTGGTTGTGGGTGCCGGTCAGCTCGTACCCCTCGCGGGTGCGCAGCCGCAACGTGGGGTGCTCGCCGGAGTGGAAGAACTTGCTGGCACGGACCAGGTCGCCGTTGCGGTCACGGACCTTGAGGTCGACGTCGGTCTCGCTGCTCGGCGCGGCGTCCGGCACGACGTCGCCGATCCGGACGGTGCCGTCGACGGTACGAACCCGGACATCTGCCGTAACACAGTACCGCATGGCGGCAGCGGGATCATTACCCGGCGAACCGAAGTTGCCGTTGCCGTCGACCAGCGGGTAGCGCAGCGACCACGGCTGCGCCATCCGGACGAGCGCGTCGTAGATGGCCGAGTCGCCGTGCGGGTGGAACTGGCCCATCACGTCACCGACGACGCGGGAGCACTTCACGTACCCGCGGTCCGGCCGGTAGCCGGAGTCGAACATGGCGTAGAGGATCTTGCGGTGGACCGGCTTGAGCCCGTCCCGGACGTCCGGCAGGGCCCGCCCGACGATGACGCTCATCGCGTAGTCGAGGTACGAGCGCTGCATCTCGACCTCGAGGCCGACCGGCTCGATCCGGTCGTGCTGGACGACCGCGGCCAGTGTCTCCGGGGTCTCCGGCTCGTTCGGGGTGGACTCGGGAGTATCGGTCACTGTTAACCCTTATCAGACTCTTCAGTCGTGGTCTCGCTGTGGATAACGGCTGTGGAAAGCGTTCAGGCTGTGGATAACTCTGTGGACTTCCGGGCCGGCCGGTGGATGTCCGGCCGGCCCGGGTGCGTCCGTCAGATATCCAGGAACCGCACGTCCTTGGCGTTGCGCTGGATGAACGACCGGCGGGCCTCGACGTCCTCGCCCATCAGGACGCTGAACAGCTCGTCCGCGGTGGCGGCGTCGTCGAGCGTGACCTGGCGAAGCGTACGGGTGGCCGGGTTCATCGTGGTCTCCCACAGCTCGGGGTAGTTCATCTCGCCGAGACCCTTGAACCGCTGGATGTCGTCCGGGCGGGCGTTGGGCTTCTTCTGCTGGCGCAGGGCGATCAGCCCGTCGCGTTCCCGGTCCGAGTACGCGTACTGGGCGTCGTCGCCCTTCTTGTTCCACTTGATCTTGTAGAGCGGCGGGGCGGCCAGGTAGACGTGGCCCAGCTCGACCAGCGGTCGCATGAAGCGGAACAGCAGGGTGAGCAGCAGCGTCTGGATGTGCTGGCCGTCCACGTCGGCGTCGGCCATCAGCACGATCTTGTGGTAGCGCAGCTTCTCGATGTCGAAGTCGTCGTGGATGCCGGTGCCGAGCGCGGTGATCAGCGCCTGCACCTCGTTGTTCTTCAGCACCCGGTCGATCCGGGCCTTCTCCACGTTGAGGATCTTGCCGCGGATCGGCAGGATCGCCTGGACGCGCGGGTCGCGGCCCTGCTTGGCCGAGCCGCCGGCCGAGTCGCCCTCGACGATGAAGACCTCGGACTCGCGCGGGTCGGTGGACTGGCAGTCGGCCAGCTTGCCGGGCATCGAGCCGGACTCCAGCAGCGACTTGCGCCGGGCGAGCTTGCGCGCCTGCTGCGCGGCGATCCGGGCCCGCGCCGCCTGGGACGCCTTCTGGATGATGATCTTCGCCTCGGCCGGGTTGCGGTCGAACCAGTCGACGAGCGACTCGTTGCAGACCCGCTGCACGAAGCCCTTCACCGGGGTGTTGCCCAGCTTGGTCTTGGTCTGACCCTCGAACTGCGGGTCGGTGAGCTTGACCGAGATGATCGCGGCCAGGCCCTCGCGAATGTCCTCACCCGAGAGGCGCTCGTCGCCCTTGAGCAGCTTCTTCTCGGCGCCGTAGCGGTTGACGACGCTCGTCAGCGCGGCCCGGAAGCCCTCCTCGTGGGTGCCGCCCTCATGGGTGTTGATGTTGTTGGCGAAGGTGTAGACCGACTCGCCGTACGACTCGTTCCACTGCATGGCGATCTCGACCGACATGCCCGTCTCCTCGGCCCCGAACTCGACCACCGTCTTGTGGATCGGGCTCTTGGAGGCGTTGAGGTGCCGGACGAAGTCGGCGATGCCGCCCTCGTAGTGGAAGGTGACCTCGCGGGTCTTGCCGTCCTCGTCCTCCGGTACCCGCTCGTCGAGCAGGTGGATGGTGAGACCGCGGGTGAGGAAGGCCATCTCCTGCAGACGCCGGTAGATGGTGTGGAAGTCGAAGTCGACGGTCTCGAAGACGTCCGGGTCGGGCCAGAAGGAGACGGCCGAACCGGTGCGGTCGGTCGCCTCGCCCTTCTCCAGCGGGGTCGGCTTGGAGTGGTCGTACTGCTGGCGCCAGACGAAGCCGTCCTTGTGGATCTCCACGGCCATCCTGGTGGACAGCGCGTTCACCACGGAGACGCCGACGCCGTGCAGGCCGCCGGAGACGGCGTACGCCTTGCCGTCGAACTTGCCGCCCGCGTGCAGCACGGTCAGGGCGACCTCGACACCCGGCTTCTTCAGCTTGGGGTGCAGGTCGACCGGGAAGCCACGGCCGTTGTCGGTCACCCGGACGCCGCCGTCGGCCAGCAGCACCACGTCGATGGTGTCGCAGTGCCCGGCCAGCGCCTCGTCCACCGCGTTGTCGACAACCTCCCACACCAGGTGGTGCAGACCGCGCTCACCGGTGGACCCGATGTACATACCGGGCCGCTTCCGGACCGCTTCCAGGCCCTCGAGCACGGTGATCGACTCGGCACCGTACTTCTTGTTGTCCTCCGCTGCCACGCTCGGCCACTTTCTCGCACCGGCCGCGCGTGGGCGCGGGGCGCGGGTTCGGCGGACAGGACGCGACGTCGGCGCGCATGGTCCGCCCCTGGGGTCGCCAGGCTCGGATCACGTGCGCCGGGCGCCGCGGTTGCCCGCGGATCGCGATCGGCTCGGACCCGGTACGGGACTATGATCGAGGGCTCATGAGGGCCCTGGTCCGTCGCTCCGTCTCGGGTCTTTCGTCTCGCCCTCAATCTTACTGTGCGGAGCCGACCAAACCGCCACTCGGCACCCTCTCCGGGGCGGCTGAGAATGCCGTAGCCGGACGAACCGCGCTGCCCACGACTCCCCCTACACGCCAACGGGGCGGTACCGCGCCACCGGCCACCGTGAGCCGCGACGGTCATCCGACCGGTGATCGGCAGCTGCCCCTACCGGGGGTCGCGGCCGGGCCCGGCGTGCCGTAGCTTTTGCGGCGCCGCCGTTGCGGTCTTGATCTTTTGCGCCCGGAACCGGGACGATCGTCGGAGATGGTCCGAAAACGCTTGGTGAGAGGTGACGCCAGATGGGGCTGGACAACGTCGCGGTGCACTGGCCGCGGACCGGCCGCTTCTACGATCCGGTCGCGCCGGCTGAGTTCGTGGACTTCGGCGAGATCGTGGACATGCCCCGGATCTCTGCGCCGACAGCGGCGCTCGCCGAGCTGATCGCGAAGACCGGCACGGTACGCGCGACCGCGTACACCGAGCTGGTCGACCTGATCCTCGGGCTGGAGAATGTGCTCTACGCCACGGAGAACGCGGTCGAGGACGAGGATCCGGTGATCGACCCGGACGGCTGCTCCTGGATCGCCGAGGGTGTGGAGAAGTTCGTCGCCCGGCACCGGCCGTACGGCGAGTCGGTCACGTTCGAGTCGGTGAGCGAGGTGCTGCGCGCGCTGCTCGGCGACGGGCGGCTGGCCGAGCAGCAGCTCCGCTGGCTGGACAGCCGCCTCGACCGGCTGCGGGACGAGAGCGGCGATCCGCCGCAGTGGAACTTCACCTGCGCCGAGCTGAGCGTGCTGGCGGCCTTCTACCGGCGCTGCGCGGAGCGGGGTTTCGCGGTCTACGCCGACGCCTGACCGGGTGCCGCAGCGCCGGGAGAGGACGTGGCCTGGTTGGCGGCCGCGATCACCTCGGTCAGCGCGGCGTGCAGGTGCCGCAGGTCGGCCGGCGGCAGGCCGAGGCGCTGCACGATGGCCGGCGGGATCCGCTCGGCCTGCGCACGCAGCGCCTGCCCGGCGGCGGTGAGCGAGACGGCCAGGCTGCGCTCGTCGGCGGCGTCGCGCTCCCGCCGGATGTAGCCGGCCGCCTCCAGGCGCTTGAGCAGCGGTGACAGCGTGCCGGGGTCGAGCTGGAGCAGCCGGCTCAGATCCCGGCCGGACAGCGGCGCGTGCTGCCAGAGCGCCAGCATCACCAGGTATTGCGGGTGGGTGAGCCCCATCGGCTCCAGCAGCGGCCGGTAGACCGCGACGACGCTCCGGGCGGCGACGGAGAGCGCGAAGCAGACCTGTTGCTCCAGCGCCAGCGGGTCCTCCTCGATGCCGTCGGCCACTCGCGTCCTCCTTGTCGTCGTTGCGATCGTCGCAATGGTTGGTGTACCAATTGTTTGTACACCAACCAGGAGGGGCGGCGGGATGAGCGACGACGAGCAGGTGGGCGACGCCGCCGGCAAGGGTGGCCGCCTGTTGGGTTGGGTGTTCCGCAACCTCGCCGGCCCGTCCCAGGTGCAGGGTGCCGTGCAGGGCGGCTCGAAGCTGGCCCGCGACGCGTGGAAGGAAGACCTGGAACGCCGCAAGCAGTGGAGCCGCGAGCAGCGCGAACTCAAGCGCGCCCGGCGCGAGGCGCGGCGCTCGGGGGGCGTCGGTCAGCCGTAGGTGTCGCGGGGCCCGCGCCCGCGTACCCGTCGAGGGCCGCGCGACCACGACGGCGCCGCCGGCCCGTGGATGTGCAGCTTGCGCACCACGTTGTGGCCGACCTCCCGGGCGATCTGCTTCAACAGCGAGCCCGCCAGCAGGCGCAACTGGGTCGCCCAGGCCGTCGACCGGGCCTCCACCGTCAGCTCGCCGTCCTCCAGCTTGACCGGGCGGCTGTGCTGCGCGACCTCCGGGCCGACCACCTTCTCCCAGGCGCCGAACACGGTCGCCTCGGCCGCCGGCTGCTGCCAGCCCCGCGCCTTCATCAGCTTGTCCAGCACCGCGCCGAGCGGCTGCGGGTCGCGCGGATCCGGACCCGGGCCGGAGTAGCCGCGCAGCCGCTTCTCGCCGTCGCCGCGGACCGCGCCGCGCCGTCGCGGGGCCGCCGCCTGCCGCCGGGCCTTCGCCGCGTCGAGCACCGCCCGGGCCAGTTCCGGCCCGCTCGTGCCCTCCGGCAGGCTCGCGCCCGGCTCACCGTCCGCGGGCTTTCCGGGGGTACGCGCGTCGCGTCCCGGCCCGAGCCGTGCGGGCGGGAGCTGCACCTCGTCATCCGGCACGCCGCACCGTCCCCTCGCCCACCGCGTACCGGGTGCCGCGCAGCGTCGCCGGCACGTCGTCGTCCACCGCGCAGGTGACCAGGAGCTGGCTCGCGCCGCCGACCAGCTCGGCCAGCCGTTCCCGCCGGCCGGTGTCCAGTTCGGCGAAGACGTCGTCGAGCACCAGCACCGGCTCGATCCCGTCGGCGCGCAGCAGGTCGTACCCGGCCAGCCGCAGCGCCAGCGCGTACGACCAGGACTCGCCGTGGCTCGCGTACCCCTTGGCGGGCAGCGGGCCGAGCGTCAGCGCCAGGTCGTCGCGGTGCGGGCCGACGAGCGTGGTGCCGCGCTCGATCTCGGCGGCGCGGTTCGCGGTGAGCGCGGCGGCGAGCGCCTCCGCCAGCGCCGCGCGGTCGGCGCCGGGTTCGGGCAGCTCCACCGAGGGCCGGTACGCGATGCCCGCCGCGCCGCGACCGGCCGCCACCGCGTCGTACGCCTTGGCCACGTGCGGGGTCAGCGCGGCCACCAGCTCCAGGCGCCCGGCGAGGAGGTCCGCGCCGTGCTGCGCCAGGTGCGCGTCCCACACGGCCAGCGTCGACAGGTCACCGCCGCGCGAGCCACCGGTCTTGCGAGCCAGGTACGAGGTACGCAGCAGCGCGTTGCGTTGTTTGACCACACGCTCGTAGTCGGCGCGGACACCCGCGTAGCGGGGCTGGCGGGTGACCAGCAGGTCGTCCAGGTAGCGGCGGCGTTCCGAGGGGTCGCCACGGACCAGTTCCAGGTCCTCCGGCGCGAACAGCACCAGGCGCAGCGCGCCGAGCACGTCCCGGGCGCGCCGGGCCGGGGACCGGCCGAGCCGGGCCCGGTTGGCCTTGCCCGGGACGATCTCCAGCTCGACGAGCAGCTCCCGGCCCTCGTGCACCACGGCGCAGCGGATCACCGCCGAAGTGGCGCCCATCCGCACCAGCGGGGCGTCGGTGGCGACCCGGTGCGAGTCCAGGGTCGCCACGTAGCCGAGCGCCTCGACCAGGTTGGTCTTGCCGACGCCGTTGGCGCCGACGAGCACGTTCGGCCCCGGCTCCAGGTCGACGCCGACGCGCTCGTACGAGCGGAAGTCGACCAGTTCGAGCCGGCGGACGTACACAGCCTGTGGATACCGGTCAGCGCTTGTGGACGGCGTGGCCGCCGAACTGCTGGCGCAGCGCGGCGACGGCCTTCATCGCGGGTGAATCGTCCTGCCGGGAGGCGAACCGGGCGAACAGCGACGCGGTGATGACGTTGAGCGGTACGGCGAGCCGGACCGCCTCGTCCACGGTCCACCGGCCCTCGCCGGTGTCCTCGGTGTAACCGCTCAGCTCGGCCAGTTCCGGGTCCTCGTCGAGTGCCCGGTCCAGCAGGTCGAGCAGCCAGGAGCGGACCACGGTGCCCTCGCGCCACGACTTGAACACACCGGGCACGTTCGTCACCAGCTCGGAGGCGGCCAGCAGCTCGTAGCCCTCGGCGTAGGCGTGCATCAGGCCGTACTCGATGCCGTTGTGCACCATCTTGGCGTAGTGGCCGGCGCCGACCGGGCCGGCGTGCACGAAGCCGAACTCGCCCTCGGGCTTGAGCGCCTCGAAGACCGGCATCAGGCGCTCGACGTGCTCCTGCGCGCCGCCGACCATCAGCGCGTACCCGTTCTGCCGGCCCCAGACGCCGCCGGAGACACCGACGTCGATGTAGCCGATGCCCTGCTCGTTGAGCCGCTCGGCGCGCGGGGCGTCGTCGCTGAACCGGGAGTTGCCGCCGTCGATGATGATGTCGCCCTCGCCGAGCACACCGGCGAGCTCGTCGATGGTGGCGTCGGTGACGCCGGCCGGAACCATGACCCAGACCGCGCGGGGCGACTGGAGCTTCTCGGCAAGCTCGGCCAGGCTCGCGGCGTCGCTGATCTCCGGGTTGTGGTCGTAGCCGACCACCTCGTGCCCGGCGGCGCGCAACCGCTCCCGCATGTTGCCGCCCATGCGGCCGAGTCCTACCAGGCCGAGCTGCATCTGCTCCTACCTCCGTACGTCAAGGGTCGTGCTGCTGCGATCAGCGGGACACGCGGATCGGCATGATGAGGTACCGGTACCCCGGAATGACCTCGCCATCCTCGCCTGCCGGGGAGATGACCGCGGGCTTGAACGCGTCGACGAACCGGAGCAGGGCGTGCTGGGCGCCCAGGTTGGCCAGGCCGTCGATGAGGTACTGCGGGTTGAACCCGATGGTCAGCGGCTCGCCGGTGAAGGTGGCCTCCATGGCCTCGCTGGCCCGGGCCTCCTCGGTGCCGCCCGCCTCGACCACGAGACCGTCGGCGCTGAAGCTGAGCAGGACCGGGGTGGTGCGCTCGGCGACCAGCGCGACGCGCTTGACCACCTCGATGAGCGAGGAGACGGCGACGCGCGCCTCGGCGTTGTGGTCGGCCGGGAACAGCGAGCGCACCGGCAGGTAGTTGGCGCCGTCGAGCAGTCGGCTGGTGGTCCGGCGGGTGCCGCCGGAGAAACCGATCATGCCCTCACCGGCGCCGCCGGAGGAGAGCGCCATGGTGACGTGGCCGCCGAGCGGGCCGAGTGCCTTCGCGGTGTCGTGCAGCGTACGGGCCGGCACCAGCGCGTTGAGGCTGATCTCCGGGTCGTCCGGGTTCCACTCCATCTCGCGCAGCGCGAGGCGGTAGCGGTCGGTCGCCAGCATGGCCATCGTGCCGCCGCTAAGCTCGACGCGCACACCGGTCATCATCGGCAGCGTCTCGTCGCGGCCGGCGGCCACCGCCACCTGGGCCACGGCGGCGGCGAAGGCGGCGGCGTCCACGGTCCCCGCGCTCTCTGGCATTTCCGGGAGCGTCGGGTAGTCCTCCACCGGCATGGTGGGCAGCGTGAACCGGGCGCTGCCGCAGACCAGTTCGAGGTGGGCGCCGACGGCGGCGATGTCCACCGGCTTGGCCGGCAGGGCCTTGGTGATCTCGGCGAGCAGCCGGCCGGAGACCAGGGCGGCGCCGTCCGCGTCGCCCTGCACCTCGACTGTCACCTGGCTGGAGACCTCGTAGTCGAAGCCGGAGACCTGGAGGTTGCCGTCGGTGACCCGGAGCATCACTCCGGCCAGCACCGGTACGGAGGGTCGGTTGGGCAGGCTCTTGGCGGTCCACGCGACCGCCTCGGCGAGCGCGTCGCGCTCCACTCGGAACTTCATCAATGCCTCCGCGTCGACGTCAGCGACAACTCTCTCATGCCGACCGCTGCCACCCGTCCCGCCCGACCGTGCGGGTACCCATCGCACCTTAAGGCGCTGGGGCATCGGCTGTGCGCCCGACCCCGTGGATCCAGGTGCCCGGGGCGACTGCCGACGGCAGTGCTTCGGCCCGATCCACAGGAAGTCCAACGGTGATGATTGGTTTTTGTTGTTTAGAAGAGATAACTCATCGTCTTCATCGCACCTGTGTAAACTGTGGAGAACCGGCGTCCGCGCAGGTCAGACACGTTATCCATCGGTGGTTTGGCTGTGGAGAACCAGGGGTAAAACTCGTGTCCCGGTCCACAGCCCTCGCCAGCCGCCGGGTTTTCCACGGCTGTCCACCGGTTGTCCACCGCTAATCCACCGGTTTTCTCCCCAGCGCTGTGGACAGCGCCGCAGAGGTCCACAGCCGTCGTCCCCAGAACCTTCAACAGCCCGCCCACAGGCGACCCGCTGTCTGGGGACAACGGGACCGTCATCCCCAGGCGTCCACAGCGTCGTCCCCAGGAGTTGTCCACAGTCTGTGGGTAACCGGGCGAGTGCACAGTGTGGTTGTCCACCGCCTGTGACACAGGGGCTGTGGACAACGGGTACGAGCTGTGGACGAGCACAGGACAAATCCTGGGCCCTCTACCGGCTCGAGGGTCAACCGTCGCCGCTGTCGGCAACTTGCCACCCGCCGGCCGAGCCCTCCCGCAGCACCCGCGCCAGGCCCTCGCCCTCGCCGTTGCTCGCGTTGATCATGAAGTTGGCGGCATTTGGCGTCCGGTTTGTCACCGTCAACCTCATGATCGTCGGGGTCGAGGGTGCTCGCCTGACTGCGGCCGGTCCATCCTGAGGCTTGACGTTGAGCTTCCAAGATCTGCGGTGGTGTCCGCGCTGGCCAGGAGTCGGCCGAGGCGAGCGCCCCGCCCTCCTTGTTGACCAAGGAGTTTGGGGTGGGGATGACGTGTCTCCCGGACACAAACTCCTTGATCACCGCCGGGAGCAGCCGGAGCGTGGAGGGGAGCGCAGAGGGAGGGAGAGTCAGGTGTTCTGCTTGATGCGGTTCGTCAGCTCGGCGATCTGGTTGTAGAGCGAGCGCCGCTCCGCCATCTGCTGACGGATCTTGCGGTCCGCGTGCATCACTGTGGTGTGGTCCCGGCCGCCGAACGCCTGCCCGATCCGGGGCAGCGACAGGTCGGTCAGCTCACGGCACAGGTACATGGCCACCTGACGCGCGTTCACCAGCACCCGGGAGCGGGAGTGGCCGCGCAGGTCCTCGAGGCTCACGCCGAAGTAGTCGGCCGTGGACACCATGATCTGGTCCGCGGTGATCTCCGGGCCGGCGCCGTCCGGGATGAAGTCCCGCAGCACCTCCTCGGCCAGCGACAGCTCTACCGAGGACCGGGTGAGGCTGGCGAAAGCGGTGACGCGGATCAGCGCCCCCTCCAGTTCGCGGATCGAGTTCGACACCCGCGAGGCGATGAACTCCAGCACGTCCGGCGGCGCGTACAGCCGCTCCTGCGCCGCCTTCTTCTGCAGGATCGCGATCCGCGTCTCCAGGTCCGGCGGCTGGATGTCGGCCAGCAGACCCCACTCGAAGCGCGTACGGAGCCGGTCCTCCAGCGTCGCCAGCTGCTTCGGCGAGCGGTCGGACGTGATCACGATCTGCTTGTTCGCGTTGTGCAGCGTGTTGAAGGTGTGGAAGAACTCCTCCTGCGTCCGTTCCCGGTTCTCCAGGAACTGGATGTCGTCGATCAGGAGGATGTCCACGTCCCGGTAGCGGCGCTGGAACGCGCTCGTCTTGTCGTCGCGAAGCGAGTTGATGAAGTCGTTCGTGAATTCCTCGGTCGAGACGTACCGGACCGAGCGCGCGTTGCCGAGCGTCGTGGCGTAGTGCCCGATGGCGTGCAGCAGGTGCGTCTTGCCCAGCCCCGAACTGCCGTAGATGAACAGCGGGTTGTACGCCTTCGCCGGCGACTCGGCCACCGCCACGCTCGCGGCGTGCGCGAACCGGTTCGACGAGCCGATGACGAACGTCTCGAACATGTACTTCGGGTTGAGCCGGTTGCCGCCGCTCTCCGTACCGCCGGGGAGCCTGCGGTCGGCCTGGCCGCCGCCGGGACGGTGGTGGTCGGCGCCACCGCGGCCGGGGCCACCCCGACCGGGGCCGCTGTCGGTGGCGCCGTCGCGGGGCAGGCCGCGCATCGGCGCGGGATCGGCGGGGCCGGGGCTCTCCCGGTAGCGGGGCTCGTATCCCCCGGAGTCGGGGGCGGGCGGCTCGACCCGGCGCTCATCGAAGGCGCGGCGCTCGGGCGCGGCGCGCAGCGGCTCGGCGAACGCGGCGCTGAAGAGCGTGTCCTGCGCGTCCCGCCCGGACGGGATCAGATGGGGGCGACCGCCGTCCGCGGTCCGCTGCCGCGGCGCCGGTTCGTCCGCCTGCTGCTCGGTGCGGGGATCCGCGTAGCCGGGCTCGGCGTACCCAGGCTCGGCGTAGCCGGACTCGGCATAGCCGGGCTCCGGGCGAGGAGACGGAAAGGGCGGGTTGGCCGTGGCCGGGCCGGGCTGGTCGAAACCGGGCAGCGGGGCGGCGCCGTCGTGCTCGGGCAGCGGCTCGGGGCTGCTGCGGTAGACGGTGCCGGACGGGCGGGCACCGGGGTCGTCGGCGACCCGTACGGTGACTGCCACCTGGATGGGCCGGCCGAGCCGACGGCTCAACGCCTCGGTGATGGCCGGGCGGAGCCGGGACTCGATCACGTCCCGGGTGAAGGCGTCCGGCACCGAGAGCAGCGCCGTGTCCTCGACGATCGCCCGTAGCCGGGTCAGCCGGAGGTACGCCCGTTGCTGCGCGGAGATGATCTCGTCGGCGAGTTCGTCGGTGGTCGCCGTCCACACCGCGGCAAGGTCGGTCGCTCCGGTCACCGTCGTGCCACCCCCTCGCCTGCTCCTTCTCACGCCCGCCCGGACGGCTGACCGGTCGTCATCCACAAGTTATCCACAGCCTGTGTACCGACCGATTGTGGCCGCCCACCGGACGCGGGTCGGACCTGCCCCCCTCGATCCACGGAGGCGTTGAAGCGGGTTCACCGTGCCGAACGATTCAACAGCGTGTCCGGTCTTGCCGATCGGCGACAAACCCCGGACCCCCGACGCCGACCGCAATCGCGCACGCTAACAGCGCGGACCCCACAGCATCAACCGGCGACACCCAGACGACCTTGGCAACATCAGTGAAAACCGCCCCTTCGGTCGCGCTTGCCCGCAGGTCGGACGCCGGAGTGTGACGTTTGACGGTCATTGCGCCCCTGCGTAGGCTGGAGCGGCTGCTCTCTCGCCCTCTGCTAGGGTGATTGATGCTTGCTGTCCGTGGCTGTCACTCCGCATCGCCGGGGAGCGTGTCACGGCAGCGCCGATCGGAGGTCACCGGCAGGTGATCTGGACCAGCACACGACCCCGGGCGATCCGCCGCGCGGGGCGTACGACAACGGAGAGCCTGACGTGAGCAAGCGCACCTACCAGCCGAACAACCGCCGGCGCGCGAAGACCCACGGCTTCCGGCTGCGCATGCGCACCCGTGCCGGCCGCGCCATCATCGCGACCCGTCGCTCCAAGGGCCGCACCCGCCTGTCGGCCTGACGCCGACAGGTCCGGTCCGGGGACGTGGGCAGTCGTGCTGGCCGCCGCGCAACGACTGCGGCGCAGTAGCGACTTCGCCGCAGCGGTCCGCGGTGGCCGACGCGTCGGCCGCGGTGCCGTCGTGGTCCACCTGACCCTCCCCGGATCGATCGGCACGACCGCGACACCCTCGCCGGAGCCGGCGCGAAGCAGCGGTGCGGAGATCTCCGCACCGAGCCGCGCCGGCTTCGTCGTGTCCAAGGCCGTCGGCGGGGCGGTGGTCCGCAACAAGGTCCGCCGCCGGCTCCGGCACCTGGTCCGCGAGCGGCTGGACGCGCTGCCCGCCGGGACCACCCTCGTGGTACGCGCGCTGCCCGCAGCGGCCGACGCGACGTACGCCCGGCTCGGCGCCGACCTGGACGCCGCCCTCGCCGCCGCGCGGTCCCCCCGGGGACGGCGGTCGCGGTGAACGGCCCGACGACGGCGACTCCGCCGCCCACAACCGGTGCCCGCATGCTGCTGGCGCCCATCATCGCGTACCGTCGGTGGATAAGTCCGGCACTGCCGGCCCGCTGTCGGTTCTACCCGTCGTGCAGTGCCTACGCCGTGGAGGCGGTGTCCCGGCACGGTGCGCTGCGGGGAGCCTGGCTGACGGTCCGTCGGCTGTCGCGCTGCCATCCCTTCCACCCTGGTGGACACGACCCGGTTCCGGAGCCGGGCGACCGCCGCCGTTCCGACGTGACTGGAGCCTGAGTGTTTAGTCTCGACTGGATCTACTACGCGATCTCGTGGATCCTGCTGGCCTGGCACTCGGCCTGGGACGCCATCGGAGTTCCGGTCGGGGCCGTACTCGGTACGAACTGGGCCTGGATCCTCGCCATCATCTTCCTGGTGGTGACGGTCCGGGTGATCCTGTTCCCGGTCTTCGTCAAGCAGATCAAGTCGCAGCGTGCCATGCAGGCGCTCCAGCCCAAGGTGAAGGAGCTCCAGGAGAAGCACAAGGGTGACCGGGAGACGCTCCAGAAGGAAATGATGGAGCTCTATCGGAAGGAAAAGGCCAACCCGCTCATGGGCTGCCTTCCGATGTTCCTCCAGATCCCTGTCTTCCTCGGCCTGTTCCACACGCTGCGCCGCCTCAGCCCGGACAACCAGGGCAAGACCCTGTACGGCTGGACTGTCGACCAGTTCAACAGCGCCTCGAACGCGACGCTCTTCACCGCGCCGATCTCCGGCAAGTTCGGCTCCACCGCCGAGGAACTGAGCCGGCTGGGCGCGAACACCGGCACGGTCAAGGTCGTCGCCGGCATCCTGGTGATCATCATGATCGCCACCACCTACCTGACCAGCCGTCAGATGATCCTCAAGACCGGGTGGGCCGAGGACCCGCAGCAGCGCATGGTGCAGCGACTGATGCTCTACGGCATCCCGCTGTCGCTGCTGATCTCGGGCGCGATCTTCCCGATCGGTGTGATCATCTACTGGGTCACGAACAACCTCTTCACGCTCGGCCAGCAGCAGTGGGTGCTGCGGAAGTTCCCGCCGCCGCCGACCGCGAAGAGCACCACCGCCGGCAAGAGCACCGCCGGCAAGGGCCCGGTGCAGCCGGCCAAGACCGGTGGCCTGTTCGGCCGCAAGGCGGCCCAGCCGCCGGCGAAGGCTCCGGCCGCCGCGCCGAAGGTGGCCGGCCCGAAGCCGGGCGCCAAGCCGGTCAACCCGAAGAAGGGTGGCAGCCGGCCCGCCAAGCGACAGGGCTGAGCCCACGGGCCACCGTCGCGCGCCGGCGGTGGCCCGTTCCGGCCGCGTGCTGCCATCCGAGGAGTCGGCGCCGGGCTGGAATCGCCGCGCGAAGCGCGGACACGGGCGAAACTGGCCCGTACAGACGTGCCCGAGGGCACCCGGCGAACCTCCCGCCGGCCCCGGGAGACCAGCGGACCCCCGACGGTCCGGCCGAGCGAGTACGGAGATGAGACCCGTGACCGAGACCAGCATCCCCAGCGCCGACCAGTCCCTGGACGAGGAGACCCCCGTTACCGCCGCCACCGAGACCGAGGACGCCCCGGGCGAGGCTCGGGAGAAGAAGGCCCCGGCCGACAGCGACCTGTTCCGGCAGAGCGAGATCGCCGCCGACTACGTCGAGGGCCTGCTGGACATCCTCGACTACGACGGCGACATCGACGAGCTGGTCTCCGGTGGCCGCCCCGTTGTCGAGGTGGTCGGTGGCCGGCTCCAGAACCTGGTCGGCCAGCGCGGCGCGACCCTGGAGGCGCTCCAGGAACTGACCCGGCTGGCCGTGTTCCGTCAGACCGGTACGCCGAGCCGCCTGCTGCTCGACGTCGGCGGCTACCGTGCCGCCCGGCGCAAGGAACTGGCCGCCGTGGCGAAGAACGCGGTCGAGAAGGTCAAGGAGCACGGCGAGCCGGTGCGCCTGGAGCCGATGTCCGCGTTCGAGCGCAAGTGCGTGCACGACGTGGTGAACGCGATGAGCGGGGTGGAGAGCGAGTCGGAGGGCGTCGAGCCCAACCGCCGCATCGTCGTCCGGCCGGTGGCGGACTGAGGTCCGTGATCTCCGACGAGACGACGGCAGGAGCCGTGACCGGCCCGGGCGGTACGCCGCCCGGGCCGTCGGCTGTGCGCCCCGACCCCACTGTCGACCCGGTCTTCTCCGACGACGACGGACCGGCCGACCCGGCGTACCCGGGAAGCGCCGTGACCGACCCCGGAGAGCCCGCCTTCTCCGCCGAGCCGACGGTGGTGACCGGGATCGAGCCCGCCGATCCGGCGGCCGACGTGACCCCCGCCTTCTCCGGTGAGCAGGCGGCGGACGAGACGCCCGCCGCTCCGGCCGTGGCGGCCGACCCGGTCTTCGCGGAGCCGTCGGAGGAACCACCATCCCTAGTGGACGGTGCCGGGGCGCCCGACCCGGCGACGGCGACGCTGCCGCCCGAGCTGGCGGAGGCCGCTCGCGCGCTGTTCGGTGACCGGCTCGACCTGGCCGCCGCGTACGCCGAACTGCTCGCCACCGACGGCGTGGTCCGCGGCCTGATCGGCCCCCGCGAGACGCCGCGGCTCTGGGAGCGGCACCTGCTCAACTGCGCGGTGGTGGCGGAGCGGATCCCGGAGGGGGCCCGCGTGATCGACGTCGGCTCCGGTGCCGGGCTGCCCGGCCTGGTGCTGGCAATCGCGCGTCCCGACCTCACCGTGACGCTCGTGGAGCCGCTGGCTCGGCGGACCGCCTTCCTGATCGAGGCGATCCAGCGCCTCGGCCTGACGAGGGACGTGCGTGTGTTCCGTGGCCGGGCCGAGGAGGCGGCGGCCGGCTCGCGCGACCGGGAACCGCTCAGCGCCGACATCGTGACGGCCCGCGCGGTGGCGCCGCTGGACCGGCTCGCCTCCTGGTGCCTGCCGCTGGTGGCGCCCGGCGGCCGTCTGGTCGCGCTCAAGGGCGCGTCGGCCGCCGACGAGATCACCGAGCACACCGAGGCCGTGATCCGCCTGGGCGGCGGGACGCCGGAACTGCACCGCTGCGGCGAAGGGGTGATCGAACCCCCGGCGACGGTGGTCGAGGTGGTCCGGGAGCGTGTGGTCAACCCGCGCCGTCCGAAGAAGCCGAAGCGGTCGCGTGGCGGTCGCCGTCGCGGCGACCGCTGAGGCGGTACGCCATTCCGCACGCCCGATCCGGTCGTTGGACCGGTGGGCGTGACGTGATCGATCACAACCCGACATGGACCCACCGCGCCCGTCGGCCGTAGGCTGACCGCGCGTCGATAGTGTGGAACGGCGGTGCCGGGCGGCACCCGAACCCGATGGTTCCCGCCGATCCGACGGCGCCGTGCGAGGCGCGGACGCGATTCGACGGGTGCGGACCGACCATCCGGAGCGGGTAGGGATGACAGGTGCATGACGACGGCAGGTACGACGATCCACGGTTGACCGGACCAGGAGGGCAGCCCTCCGCCGACCCCGTTTCACGTGAAACCAACGACCAGGAGTGGACGGTGAACGAGTCCGGCGAGCCGTCCTCCCCGTACCCGGCCCGGCCGTCGAAGCGACGGGAGTCGTCGGCCGGCGGGCCCGTGCGGCCCGTCTCGTCGGTGCCGGCGAACGTACCGCCGGCCCGTGATCCGCTCGACCCGGCCGACGGCCCGGTGAACGCGCCGACCCCGCGCCCGCCCGCGGTGCGGGCGAACGCCGCGGTGCCCACTCGCTACGAACCCCAGCCGCCCGTCTCGGCCGTGCCGCATCAGGCCGTCCCCGAGGTGACGGTGGCGCCGTCCGACACGCCACAGGCCGACGGGTACGGGGACGAGGTAGACGCCAGCACGTACGTTTCACGTGAAACCCCGACGCGCGAAGAGGATGATCCACCGTTGGCTATGGAGGCGATGCGCGCCGTGCAGATCCTGAATCCCAGTGGCGAGGTCACCATGCCCCGCCCCGACCGGACCCGGGTGATGTGCGTCGCCAACCAGAAGGGCGGCGTGGGCAAGACGACCACCACCGTGAACCTCGCCGTGGCGCTCGCGCTGCACGGCAACCGGGTGCTCGTGGTCGACCTTGACCCCCAGGGCAACGCCTCCACCGGTCTGAACGTCCCGCACCACACGGGCGTGCCCGACGTGTACGACTGCCTGATCGACAGCGTGCCGCTCGAGGAGGTCGCCCAGGCGGTCGAGGGCATCCCGAACCTGTGGTGCGTACCTGCGACCATCGACCTGGCCGGCGCCGAGATCGAGCTGGTCTCCGTGGTGGCCCGGGAGTCCCGCCTGGCGCGGGCCATCGCCGCGTACCCGGGGCACTTCGACTACGTCTTCATAGACTGCCCGCCGTCGCTCGGCCTGCTCACCGTCAACGCGCTCGTGGCCGCGCAGGAGGTGCTGATTCCGATCCAGTGCGAGTACTACGCGCTGGAGGGCCTCAACCAGCTGATAAACAACATCAACCTGGTCCGGCAGCACCTCAACCCGAAGCTCGAGGTCTCCACGATCCTGCTCACCATGTACGACAGGCGTACCCGGCTGGCGGACGCGGTGGAGCAGGACGTCCGGAACCACTTCGGGGACAAGGTCCTCCAGGCCGTCATCCCGCGTAACGTGCGTGTCTCCGAGGCGCCGAGCTACGGCCAGTCGGTGATGACCTACGATCCCGGTTCGCGGGGAGCCACGAGTTACTTCGAGGCCGCCCAGGAGATCGCGGAGCGAGGCGTCAAGGAGCCGGTGAGCCGGAATGCGTAATGCGGAGATGTCGCTGGGAGGCGTCGCATGAAGAACCGTCCCCGCGGCGGACTGGGCCGAGGGCTCGGTGCCCTCATTCCCACCGGACCGGTGCCTGGCGCCGAACCGGCGGCCGCTGAGCCGGAGTCGTCGGCCGCAGCCGTGTCGCCGTCGGCACCGGTCGCCGATGCGACAGCCGCCATCACCGGCAGCGTCGGAAGTAGCCCGCTGCCGACCGCAGAGCCCGAGCCGCATCTGAGCCCGGTGCCCGGCGCCCGCTTCGCGGAGATCCCGGTCGACGCCATCGTGCCGAACCCGAAGCAGCCGCGGCACGTCTTCGACGAGGAGGCGCTGGAGGAGCTGAAGACCTCGATCCAGGAGGTCGGCTTCCTCCAGCCGATCGTGGTCCGCCAGCTCGACCCCGAGAAGTTCGAACTCGTGATGGGCGAGCGGCGCTGGCGTGCCGCCCAGGCGGTCGGGCGGGAGACGATCCCCGCCATCGTCCGGGACACCAAGGACGACGCGATGCTCCGGGACGCGCTCCTGGAGAACATCCACCGCGCCAACCTCAACCCGCTCGAAGAGGCGGCGGCGTACCAGCAACTGCTCGAGGAGTTCGGTGCCACGCACGAGGAGCTGGCCCGGCGGATCGGCCGCAGCCGCCCGCAGATCTCCAACACCATCCGGCTGATGAACCTGCCGCCCGCAGTGCAGCGCCGCGTCGCCGCCGGCGTGCTCTCCGCCGGTCACGCCCGGGCGCTGCTCAGCCTCGACAACGCCGAGGCGCAGGAGGCACTCGCGGAGCGGATCGTCCGCGAGGGCATCACGGTCCGCGGCGCCGAGGAGCTGGTGCACCTGGCGCTCGCCGAGGAACCGGCAAAGGCCGCAGCCGCCAAGCGCCGGCCGAAGCCGCACGCCCCGGCCCTCACCGATCTCGCGGACCGGCTCTCCGACCGCTTCGACACGCGGGTGAAGGTCGACATCGGCCGCAGCAAGGGCAAGATCACGATCGAGTTCGCCACCGTGGACGACCTGGAACGGATCGTCGGCATCATCGGCGTGGGCGAGGACGGTCAGCCCGAGGCGTAGTCCGCTCCTCCGATCTGCCATCCGGCCGCACCGCTCGACGAGGGGTGCGGCCGGATTCGTGTCCGGGGCACCCTCGGCGCTGCACGAGTCGGCCGAAGGGTGGCGGGTCGATTCCCGCTTGCATCGGCCGATGGCGGCAGGCTCCCTGCCGTGTTTCACGTGAAACGTGGTGGCGGCCGGTTGACGGTGGACCGGCCCTGCGGGGATCCGGTTTCAGCAGCGGACCGTGCCGTTGAGAGCAGGCGGGGCAGGTGCGCCCGTGTCCGTCGCCCCCATGGCGAGGGAAGTCAGGGCGGCTCTCTATGGGATCTCCCAGAGGTCGTCGCCCGGTCCACGCAGTTGCCGGTTGGTGGTCGGCTTGACTCGGTCCGATCCGGCGCGTGGCCGCCTGCGCAGGCTGCCCTTCAGGACTGTGGCAAACCGAGCCCGCCGTCCGAGAACCGAACGTAGGACCGTCGACCCGCTCCCCGGTTGGGCTTTGGACCCATTTCCGGAAGCGTGGCGGCATGCCGCTCCGGCCACCCGTCCTGGACGGCCAGGCTCAGGTGCGGGGTCCGGCTCTGCCGAGGCGGGGCCGTCCGGGTGCCGGGCGTGGCCTGGACGTCGGATCCGGGCGGTCTGGACCGCGTTCCGGAACGGGCGAGGCCTGACGTCGGAGCCGGCCCGAGGTGGGGCACGGGGGATTCGGAACGGGCGCCGCGCGGACCGGCTCGGCGGGGCGGCCGGACCCTGGATCGTGCCGGCGCCGGATCGGGCCGCCTTCGCCGTGTGGCTCGGCGGGGTCATCGCCGGGTCGAGGCCGGGTTCGCCGTGTGACGTGGTTGGTGTGAGCGCCGGGGCGCGACCGGGCTCGCCGTGTGCCTTGATGGTGTCATCGCCGGATCGGGGCGCGGGCTCGTCGTGTGGCTCGGCCGTATCAGCGGCTGGCCGGGACCGGGCTCGCCGGGTGGATCGGCCGCGCCAAGCCGGGTCGGGGATCCCGCTCGTCGTGCTCGGCCGTGCCGATGCCGGGTTGGGACCCCGCTCGTCGGCCCGACCGTGCCAGCGCCAGCTCGAGACCCCGCTCGCCGCCTAACCGTGCCAGCGCCGAGTCGAGACCCCGCTCGCCGCTTCTGGACCGCCGGTCGACGCCGCACCAGCCGCCAGAGGTCCATGCGGGTGAGCCGGGCGCGTGGCCACTGAAAGGCCGCCGCACACGCACCGCCTAGGCGCAACCGCCGGAACCTCCCGGGGCAGCCCAAGGAACCAGGCCGCCGAGTCGAAGCTGCCCCACTGCTGGGGCGCGGGAACACGACCCAGTCCGGACATCTCCCGAGCCGACGCGGCCAGCCAGCTCATCGCGCCGTTTCACGTGAAACGGCGCCTCCTGACCGACCGACGCCGGTCACCCGGGCTCGGAGCAGTGCGGGAGTCGGAGTCCGAGGAACGTCGGTCGATCAGTCGGCGACGCCCGGACCCGCCGGATCGCCGTTCGGGGCGAGGCGGCCTGCACCGGGCCGGGAGGTGCCCCCTCGGTCCGTACCACCGTTTCACGTGAAACAGGCACCAGAGGAGCCGCCGACGCCCGGTGCGGATCGGCCGCCGGATCGTTGAGAGAACGGGCACGGAGCCACCCGAGGTTATCCACAGCGGTTGTCCACAGGCACTCCTCGTTTCACGTGAAACAAAGCGCGGAAACCCTTGCTGAGCAGTGCATGACGCGCTGTGCTGGTGATCTCGGCAGCCTGTGGACAACGCGGTGGACAACCTGTGCGCGGCACATGGAACAGGTAGGGACAGGCGTCGCCAACTCGGTTAGGGTCAGCGTCGTGCCGGACACCCCTCCCTCAGTTCCAGACTTCACCCAGTGGCCGTCCTTCCCCTTCGAGGGCGATCTTCGTGTCAAGCAGCTCGACGACCCCGTACCGTTCGAACCTCCCCGCCGTGGCGAGGCGGACCGGGAGTGCACCGCCTGCAACGCGCCCGACGAGGCGTACATCTGGGTCGGTGAGCGGTGGCGCGTCCGCGCCATGGACCGGCCCACCGGCCTGCCGATGGTCCTGATCCTGGAGTCCCGCTCCCACCTGGATCTGGGCGACCTGCCGAACCTGCTCGCCGCCGAGCTGGGCGTGATGACCGTTCGCCTGGAGCGGGCCGTCCGCTCGCTCGACGGGGTGGCCCGCGTCCACGTGAACCGGTGGGGCGACGGGTCGGCGCACCTGCACCTGTGGTTCCTGGCCCGGCCGTATGGACGGCTGCAACTGCGGGGCACGTTCCTGTCGCTGTGGGACTCGATCCTGCCGCCGATCTCCGAGGAGCAGTGGCGGGAGAACCTGGCCATGGTGGCCGCGTGGCTCGCCGAGTTCGGTGGCCGCCCACTGGCCGAGCCGCCGCGCATCCAGTGGCAGGCGCCGTCGAGTCTCTCGTCGCCCTCGCCCGAGATCGCCGCTGAGGAGCCCGAGGAGGAATCCGTATCGGTGATCGAGGCCGCGGACGAGATCCCGGAGTCCGACGCGGCAGCGGACCTCTCAGACCCCTCTGCGGGCCCGTCGGAGCCCGACCCGGCACCAGAGGCCGGCGAGCTGCCGCAGGGCGGCCAGGCCGACGCACAGGACAGCGCGCCGAGCGACGCGGCGATCGGTGCCCAGGGCGGCACGCCGAACGACGGGCCGGACGACAGCCCGGCGGACGCGACGGCCGGCGAGGACCAGGGCGAGCGGGAGAACGTCCCGGGCGCGGCCCGTACCCCGGAGAGCTGAGGTTCAGCGGCGGGCGGCGGCCCGGGTCACGAGCGTGCCGAGGACCCGGCCGAAGTCCAGCCCGGCGGCCTGGATCGCCAGCGGCAGGAGCGACGTCTCGGTCATGCCCGGTGAGACGTTGACCTCCAGCACGTGCGGGTCGCCCTCGGCGTCGACGATCAGGTCGACCCGGGACACGTCGCGCAGCCCGAGCGCGGTGTGCGCGGCGAGCGCCACCTCGGTCACCCGGGCGGTGGTCGCGGCGTCGAGCCGGGCGGGCGCGTGCCAGGTGGTGCGCCCGGCGGTGTAGCGGGCCGCGTAGTCGTAGACGCCGTTGCGCGGCACGATCTCGACCGGGGGCAGGGCCTGCGGGCCCTTGCCGAGGTCGAGCACGGAGACCGCCACGTCCATCCCGGGGACGTAGCGCTCCACGAGCGCGGTCTGGTCGTACGCGAAACAACCCACCATCGCGGCCGGCAGCGACGCCGCCTCCCGGACCACGGCGGCGCCCAGTCCGGAACCGCCCTGCGCCGGCTTGACCATCAGCGGCAGCCCGAGGCGCTCGACGATCCGGTCCAGGACGGCCACGGCGCCCAGCTCGGAGAAGCGGTCGTGCGGCAGCGCCACCCAGTCGGGCGTCGGGATGCCCGCCTCACGCAGCACCGCCTTCGCGGACGGCTTGTCCCAGGCGAGGCGGGACGACCGGGCGTCGCAGCCGACGTAGGGCACGTCCCAGAGGTCGAGGACGCCGCGCAGCGAGCCGTCCTCGCCGGTGGCGCCGTGCAGGGCGATCACCACCGCGTCCGGCGGGTCGGCGGTCAGGGCGGGCAGCAGCGCCACGTCCGCGTCGCGCAGTTCCGCCTCGACGCCCACCGCGCGCAGCGCGTCGAGCACCCGGCGGCCCGACCGCAAGGAGACGTCCCGTTCGTAGGAGAGGCCGCCCGCGAGTACGAGCACGTGCAGCTCGTCGTCGGCGGCGGATCCGGTCACGGGAGGCGGTGCGGCAGGGCTGTCGGACATGCGGGCATCATGCCAAGTCGGGGCCGGGCGCGTCCGAGCCGCCCTGGCGACGGCGGGGTCCGGCACCGCCGACCGCGCCGAAGACCTTGCGCATGGCGATCTCCTGCTCCATCACCCCGGCCAGCCGGCGGACACCCTCGCGGATCCGTTCCGGCGTGGGGAAGGAGAAGTTCAGCCGCATGTTCCCGGCGCCGGTGCCGTCGGCGTAGAAGCCGGTCCCCGGCACGTACGCGACCCGGGCGGCCACGGCCCGCGGCATCATCGCCTTGGAGTCGAGCCCGTCGGGCAGCGTCGCCCAGACGAACAGCCCGCCCTGCGGCCTGGTCCAGGTGGTGCCCTCGGGCATCAGGTCGGCCATCGCGTCGAGCAGCGCGTCCCGGCGCTCGCGGTAGACCTCGCGGTAGACCTTGAGCTGCTGCCGCCACGGCATGGTGCCGAGGTACGTCGAGACGGCCGACTGCGCGTAGGCGCTCGGGCAGAGGATCTGCGCCTCGCTGGCGATGACCAGCTTGTCGCGGACCGCGTGCGGGGCCAGGATCCAGCCCACCCGCAGGCCCGGCGCGAACGTCTTGGAGAACGTGCTCAGGTAGAAGACCCCGTCGCGCCGCCGGGCCCGCAGCGGCCGGGGCGCCTCACCCTCAAAACCGAGCTGACCGTACGGGTCGTCCTCCACCACCAGCAGCCCGGCGCGCTCGCAGATGTCGAGCACCCGTTCGCGCCGTTCCTCGCTCAGCGTCACGCCGGCCGGGTTCTGGTAGGTGGGGATGGTGTAGAGGAACTTCACCCGGCGGCCGGCCCGGGCCAGGTCGGCGATGGCCACCTCCAGCGCCTCCGGGATGAGCCCTTCGTCGTCCATCGGCACGTGGGCCACCTGGGCCTGGGCGGCCTGGAACACCCCGAGCGCGCCGACGTACGTCGGGCCTTCGGCGAGCACCACGTCACCCGGGTCCAGGAAGAGACGGGCCACCAGGTCGAGGGCCTGCTGGCCGCCGACCGTCACCACCACGTCCTCCGGGGAGGCGCCGCAGGAGGCGTCGATCCCGGACAGGGACATCACCTCGCAGATCCGCTCGCGCAGCTCCGGGGTGCCCTGGCCGATGCCGTACTGCAGGGTGGTGGCGCCGTGCTCGGAGCCGAGCCGGCCGAGCATCTCGCCGACCGCGTCCAGCGGCAGCGCCGCGATGTACGGTGCCCCACCGGCGAGCGAGACGACCTCCGGCCGGCTGGCCACCGCGAAGAGTGCCCGGATCTCCGAGGCGGTCATCCCGCGGACGCGCCGGGCGTACCGGTCGGTGTAGTCGTCGAGCGTCGTGCCGGTCATGGACATCACCTCGATCGGGTGTCGGCGGGGCTGCCGCCCGGTGTGGTACCCGCGATGCCGACATCCATTGGCGGCGGGGGCCGGTTGGTCGATCGTAGTCCCCGGTGACGGTAGCGGCACCGGCCGTGTGGACACGTCCACATCCCGGACCCGCCACTCGGCCGTCCGGGCGGGGGTTCGCGCGTTCCCTCCCGTACCGCCGGACAGGGGCGTACGATCGCTCGTCGGGAGCAGGAGGGCGCGGGAGGAACCGGCGCTCCGAGCCTATTGGTGGGGTGCGCTCATGTCGCGACGTCTGGTCAGCCTGACCCTGGACACGCTGGAGGACCTGCCTCGATCCTGCCGGCAGTGCGTCTACTGGGAGCTGGATCCGGTCTCCGCCGAGCGGGCCTGCGCGGCAGGTGACCCGGGCCTGGAGAAGGAGGCGTGGGTCTCCCAGACGCTGCTGGAGTGGGGTTCCTGCGGCAAGCTCGTCTACGTCGACGGCATGCCGGCCGGTTTCGTCATGTACGCCCCGCCGGCGTACGTCCCGCGCTCGATGGCGTTTCCCACCTCGCCGGTCTCGGCGGACGCGGCGCTGCTGATGACCGCGCACGTGGTGCCCGCCTTCGCCGACGGCGGGCTGGGCCGGATGCTGGTGCAGGGCGTGGCCCGCGACCTGACCAAGCGCGGCATCAAGGCGATCGAGGCGTTCGGCGACGCGAAGTTCGGCGACGACGCGGACGACCCGGCCCGCGCCTGCGTGGCACCCGCGGACTTCTTCCTCTCGGTGGGCTTCAAGACGGTCCGGCCGCACCCGCGCTACCCGCGCCTGCGCCTGGAGTTGCGGACGGCGCTGAGCTGGAAGTCGGACGTCGAGTACGCGCTGGAGAAGCTGCTCGGCTCGATGAGCCCGGAGACGCTGCTGCGGCCGGTCCGCCCGGCGCCCGCCACCCGCTCGACGAGCTGAGCCGCGGCTCAGTCGACCACGGTGCCGGCGGCGACGATCGCCCGCAGTTCGCTGACGTCGATCGACCCGGTCGGCACGTCCCGCTCGATCGGCAGGTACATCCGCTGCACCCCGGCCACGATGGCCTCGACCACCCGGTCCCGGAAACGCGGGTCGACGAGACGAGCCCGGTCTTCCGGCGAGGTGAGGTAGCCGACCTCGACGCGTACCGCGGGCATCCGGGTGAGCCGGAGCAACTCCCACGCCTTGGCGTGGGTACGGCAGTCGCGCAGCCCGGTGCGGGCCACGATCTCCCGCTGCACCAGCCCGGCCAGACGCTCGCCGGTCGCCGACGTGACGCCGTTGTCGGTGCCGTAGTGGTACGTGGCCACCCCCTCGGCCTCCGGGTTGGCGTGCCCGTCGGTGTGCAGCGAGATGAACACGTCGGCGCCGAGGGAGTTGGCGAGCTGGGCCCGGTCCGCGTCCGGCAGGCAGTCGCCCGGCGACGGACCCCGGGTGAGCTGTACCCGCACGCCGGCGGCGGCGAGCCGCCCCTCCAACCGGCTGGCGAGGTCGTGCACGAGGTCCGCCTCGCTCCAGCGCAGCGTGCCGTCGGGCACCACCACGCCCGGGTCGGTGCCTCCGTGCCCCGGGTCGATCACCACGGTCCGGCCGACGAGCGTGGGACCGGCCTGCCGGATGGCGTCGGACTCGCGCAGCCACTGCGGGCGGCCACCGACCACCTTGCGGCCGAGGCGGCGCAACGCGTTGACGGTGTGCGGCCCGCACGAGCCGTCCGGTTTGAGGCCCATCTCCCGCTGGAACTGCGCCACCGCGCGGGAGGTACGGATGCCGTAGATGGCGTCGGCGCGGCCCACGTCGTACCCCATCTCCAGCAGGCGTTCCTGGAGAGAGCGGACGTCCTCGCCGGTCAGCGGCTCGGGTACGGCGTGGTAGAGCGCGCGGGCGCCGAACCGCCAGCGGGCCGCGTCGAGTGCCCGCCAGGTCTCGGCGCCGACCCGCCCGTCGACGCTGAGGCCGCGGGACTGCTGGAAGGCCCGTACCGCGCGTTCGGTCTGGGCGTCGTAGTCGTCGCCTCCGGCCTCGGCGGGGAGAAGTTCCAGGCTGGCGAGGACGGTACGGATCTCGGCCACCGCCGGTCCCTGGTCACCGGGTCGGATCGGACGCACGACGACCCCCTCTGCACGGACGTTGGCGGACCGGAACTCCGACGGAATGCTTACGGAGCGTACCGTGGCCGATACCCAACGGGTTCGTGTTCATGCAGGTCAGGAAAGCCGCAACCCCCGCCACCGGGTGTGGTGACGGGGGTTGCGGCGGTGTCGGTACGGCTCAGAGCGCCGACTCGATGAGCTTGACCAGCTCGCCCTTCGGCTTGGCGCCGGCGATCGACTGCACCGGCTGGCCGTTCTTGAAGATGGTCAGCGTCGGCACCGACATCACCCGGTAGGCGCGGGCCGTCTCCGGGTTCTCGTCGATGTTGAGCTTGACGATGGTGACCTGGTCCTTCATCTCGCCGGCGATCTCCTCCAGCAGCGGCGAGACCTTGCGGCAGGGGCCGCACCACTCCGCCCAGAAGTCGACCAGCACCGGCTTGTCGGACTGCAGCACGTCACTGACGAAGCTGGCGTCCGTGACCGCCTTGGTTGCTCCCACTATGAACTCTCCTCCTCCGAACCTTGCTCGTGGAACTCTCAGCCCTGGATGGTGGCGATGAACCGCTCGGCGTCCAGCGCGGCGGCGCAGCCGGTGCCGGCCGCCGTGATGGCCTGCCGGTAGGTGTGGTCGACGACGTCACCCGCCGCGAACACACCGGGCACGCTGGTACGGGTGCTGGGGGCCTCCACCTTCACGTACCCCTCGTCGTCCAGCTCCACCTGGCCGCGGAACAGCTCGCTGCGCGGGTCGTGCCCGATCGCCACGAACACGCCCGTGACGTCGAGCACCTTGCTCTCGCCGGTGTGCACGTTGCGCACCCGTACGCCGTTGACCTTGCCGTCGTCGCCGAGGATCTCCTCGACCACGGAGTTCCACTCGACCTTGATCTTCTCGTTGCCCAGCGCCCGGTCGGCCATGATCTTGCTGGCGCGGAACGAGTCGCGGCGGTGGATGATCGTCACCGACTCGGCGAAGCGGGTGAGGAAGCTCGCCTCCTCCATCGCCGAGTCGCCGCCGCCGACCACCACGATGTGCTGGTTGCGGAAGAAGAAGCCGTCACAGGTGGCGCAGGACGACACGCCGTGGCCCAGGTATTCCTGCTCGCCCGGCACACCCAGCGGACGCCAGGCCGAGCCGGTGGAGAGGATGACGGCGCGGGCGCGGTACGCGGTCTCGCCCACCCACACGGTGCTCACCGCGTCGGACCCGATCTCGCCGGTGTCCTTCAGCTCGACGCGCGTCACGTCGTCGGTGAGGAACTCGGCGCCGAAACGCTCGGCCTGCTTGCGCATGTTGTCCATCAGCTCGGGGCCGAGGATGCCGTCGGCGAAGCCGGGGAAGTTCTCCACCTCGGTGGTGGTCATCAGCGCGCCACCCGACTGAACGCCCTCGATCACCAAGGGCTTCAGGTTGGCGCGGGCCGCGTAGACCGCCGCCGTGTAGCCGGCCGGACCGGAGCCGATGATGATCAGGTTGCGGACCTCGTCCACTGCCGTCTCCCGATGTGTGTGTTCGTCACCGGCCGCACCGATGTCGATCCCGAGTGCCGACGGCTCTGGGGGCGCCGGCGCCTGACTTGCAGAACGTCATCGTACGAAGCGGGGATTCCCGAGCCGGTCATCCGGTGGGTCAGGTCACGTGACGGGACAAGCGTCGTGACCGCGTTTTCACCCTACC
The DNA here is from genome assembly GCF_027497355.1 of Micromonospora sp. WMMA1947. Classification (NCBI taxonomy): domain Bacteria; kingdom Bacillati; phylum Actinomycetota; class Actinomycetes; order Micromonosporales; family Micromonosporaceae; genus Micromonospora; species Micromonospora sp. WMMA1947. The sequence goes on from NZ_CP114909.1 coordinate 1,998,682, forward strand.
CGCGTCCGGAACCGCGTGTCCGCGCCGGACCCGGGTACCCCGCACTCCGGCCCGCTCACCCAGCCCCAGCGGGCGCCGGTCGCGTCCGCGAACGTCACCACGAGCGCCGGGGTGCCCTGGTAGCGGGCGTAGTCGACCATGGTCACGGTGAGCGGCCCGGCGCCGTGCTCGGCGCCGATCGCGGTCAGGCACGCGGCGAGCGTCTCCGGCCGGGCCAGCCGGTCCAGCCCGCCGGCGGCGCCGAGGCGTTGGCCCTCGCTGTACAGGGGCGTCTCCGCGCCGTCCTTCGCCGCGCCGGACGGCCCGGCCATGTCCCCCGTGCTCGACTTCGTCCCGGCCAGTGCCCCGCCCGCGGCGAGGCGCTCCGGCGTCCAGTCGGTGCCGCTGCGCACTGCCGGTCCGGTGGTCCGGTAGGGCGCGGCGGCCATCGGTGCCGCCTCCCCGCCCGCCCGGTCGGCGGTGCTGACGCCGCCGTCGCCCGAGTCGGCCATCCGGCCCACACCGAGCCCCACCGCGGCGACCGAGGCCGCGGCCAGCGCCACCGGCCCGGCGATACGGGCCCAGCGCCGAGGGCGGCGACCGGGTCCGCTGTGCCGGTCGGGACGGGGGGCAGTACCGGGTGGCCGGCTCGCGCCGCCGGGCTGCGCCGGCACGACCGGCGTACCGTCGCGCAGCGCGGGACCGGCCCCGGCGAGCGCCGCGGTGATCCGGTCGGCCACCGCCTGCGGCATCTCCGGCGCGGGGTCCGCGGCCCAGGCGGCCAGATCCGCGCCGACCAGGCCGACCGCGTCGGCGAGATCCTCGTACGCGGCACGCCACGCCGGGTCCTGCTCGACCAGCCGCGCCACGGTGGCCTGCTCGGGGGTGCCGTCCAGCGCCCCGCCGAGGTAGTCGGCGAGCAGGTCGTGGTCGACCTCGCTGAACTCCCGGGAAGTCACGGCTCCTCCTGGCTGACGGCCTGACGGGACGATCCCGACGAGGATCCGACGCCCTCGGGGCGCCTACGGTTCCCGGAGGTGAGCCGCGGCACGTCGCCGGCCGGGGCGTCGGTGCCGGTCCGCAGGTGCCCGAGAAGCACGGCGAGGCGGGCCCGCCCACGGGCGCACCGGCTCTTGACTGTTCCCTCGGCGACGCCGAGCATGGCGGCGACCTCGGCCACCGGATAGCCCTGCACGTCGACCAGGACCAGCGCGGCCCGCTGTTCGGCGGGCAGTGCCTCGAGCGCCTGCCGGACCACGAGCGCGGTGTCGTGGTCGCGCGCGGGCGCGGCCGGTTCCGGACCGCCGGTGTGCCGGCCCGGTTCGCCGTCGGTGTGCACCCCGTCGGGCAGCGGGACGGTGGCGTGGGTCTGCCGCCGCCGGATCCGGTCCAGGCAGGCGTTCACCACGATGCGGTGCAGCCAGGTGGTGACCGCCGAGTCGCCCCGGAATCGGGCCGCCGCGCGGTGCGCCGACAGCATGGCGTCCTGGAGGGCGTCGGCGGCCTCCTCACGGTCGCCGATCGTCCGCAGCGCGACCGCCCAGAGGCGGTCCCGGTGCCGCTGGAACAGCTCGGTGAAGGCATCCCGGTCGCCGGCCGCGTGCGCCCGCAGCAGCTCCAGGTCGGAGCGGCCGGGACGCGTGCCGTCGCGGTCCGCCATCACCACATCCGGCGGCGGTGGCGCGGCGGGGACGGCGGCCGGGTCACGAGCCCTGGACCACGATCTCCTGGACGCCGAGCTTCCAGGTGTTGCCGTTGTCCTTCACCGGCAGCTTGGTGATCCAGAACAGCAGGTACTGGTACTTCTGGTCCGGCTCGAAGGCGTTGAAGATCATCTTTGTGCCGCCGTCCTCGTTCGCCGGCCCGATCATCGTCGAGTAGGCGTTGACGAGCTGCTTGTCACCGGAGGACGTGGACGGGAAGTCGCCGCGGGTGCCGGCGCGCAACTCGACGGTGGCGCCGGTGGCCGAGAGCGTGGCCTCCAACTGCTTGACCGAGTGCGGGGCGCCCAGGTCGATCCAGACGCCCATGCCCTTCTTGATGCCGCCGAACTTGGCGTTCGTCCGGTAGGTGTTGGTCTCCCAGCCCTCGTCGTCGTCCCCGTCGATGACCTTCTCGGCGTTGCGCACCTCGGCGCGGTCGCCGTCCGGGTCGATGATCCGTACGGCCTCGATGGTGAGCTTGCGGACCTGCGCGGCGGGTTCGGTCCCGCCCCCGGTCGCCGGCGCGCTGTTCGACGGCTGGGCGACCGGCTCCTTGTCGCCGTCGTCGCCACCACCGAGCGCGTTGATGCCGATGAGCAGCCCGACCAGGGCCACCGCCAGCAGGCCGGCGATGCCGATGGCGACCTTGCGGCCGCCGGCCGCGGCCAGCGGGGAGGGCTCCTCGCCGGGGTCGGCGGCGAAGCGCAGCGGGCCGGCCTGCTCCAGGAACTGCTCGTCCGCCGGGATGTCGAGCCGGCTCAACTCGGCGGCCAGCACGTCCGACGACGGCGGGGGGATCTCCGAGTCGAGCAGATCCATGGTGAGGTCGTCGAGGTAGGCCGGCACACCGGCGCGCATCTGCCGGGGCGCGGCGATGGCACCGCCGGCGTCCCGTACGGCGTCCGGCAGAGCGGCGCGGCCGTGCCCGGCGGTGGCGCCGTGCAGCGGGGCCTCGCCGTGCGGCCAGTGCCCGGTGAGGGCGAAGTAGAGCACCCCGCCGACCGCCCGCAGGTCGTTCTCCTGGCTGTCCGCCCCGTCGGTACGCGCGTCGGCGAGCACCACCCGGCCGTCGTCGCTGATCATGACGGTGCCGGGGTGGAGGTTGCCGTGCACCATGCCGGTGGCGTGCACGGCGGCGAGGGCACTGGCGACGGCGTTGCCGATCGCGGTGGCCCGGGCCGGGTCCAGCGGCCCGTCGGCGGCGACCATCTCGCGCAGCGACTGCCCGTCGACCCACTCGCGGACCACGTAGGCCCGGTCGTCCTCGTCGATCGCGTCGTAGACGCCGACCAGGTTCGGGTGGATGACGCGGCTCGCGGCGACCGCGGCCTGGAGCATCTCGGTGGCGGAGTCGCCACCCGGGTAGCGGAGGACCACGGCGACGGGACGGCGGAGCACCACGTCGACACCGCGCCAGACCAGCCGGCCCGCGCTGTCGTTGTTGATGTGCTCGACCAGTTCGTACCGCTCGGCGAGCAGCTCACCGACCGTGGGAGCACCGAAGGTCACGACCGCAGGAGAGGTCTCCTCCGCTTCCTGACCCTCGCCGACCTGGGTCACCCGTCCTCCCTCGGTGATCGCGTCGATCGATGGACCCGTGCTGCTGGGCATGTGGCTTCCCGCTCTGCCTTCGGTGGAACGGCCGCGGTGTCGACACCCGCGTCGATCCCGGTCGTACCCGTCGAGAGCGACCTTACCCGGGATGCCCGGTTCTCCGACATGTCATCTTCCCGCTGTGACCGGCCGGAAGGCCAGTCGCCGCGGGCCCCGGCCGGGTCACCCGCCCACCCGGCGGGCGAGCCGGACACGCACCGCCAATCTAGAGGTTGACGGCAAGGAGGCGGCACAGGGGCGTACCGGTGCGGCGGCGGGGAGGTTTTCCCCGCCCCGGCCTGCGCTCCCTCGTCCGTACGGTTGGTTGTCCACAGGCCGAGAGGCCCAGTGGACGGGGAAATTCCAAGTTATCCACAGCCGTATCCCCAGCCTGGTGATCCTCGTTCACCGTCGGTCACCGAGGCGGTCAACGCCCGAGGCGCCGCCGGACCATCCCGACCACCTCGGTGATCTCGCCGATCCGCAGCACCATCGCGAGCCCGAGGTAGGTCGCGCCGATCGCCGCTCCGCCGATCACCAACTGGACCGCGGCGGCGAGCCAGCTCAGGTCCGCCGGGTCGCCGGGGAGCACCGCGACCACGAGCAGGCCGACCAGCGCGGCGCCGATCGCCGCCACGACCACCCGGCCGAGCGTCCGCATGATCCCGCCGAGCCCGATCCGGCCCACCCGGGGCCGCAGCAGCATCGCCGAGATGATCGCCGCCGCCAGGTACGACACGGCGTTGCCGAGCATCATCCCGGCCGCCGCGAACGTGTTCGAGAAGATCAGGAACAGGCCCACCTGGAGCAGGACGCGCAGCGCCACCACCGGAATGTTGATCAGAGCCGGGGTACGGGTGTCCGGCAGCGCGTAGAACGCGAAGGTGAACAGCTGGCTGACCGCGAACGGCACCAGGCCGATCGCCGCCACCAGCAGCACCGTCGAGGTGGCCACCGCGTTGTCGCCGGTGAACGCGCCGTACCGGAACACCACCACCGAGATCGGGGCGGCCAGCACCGCGTAGCAGACCGCGATGGGCGCGAGCACCGCGGTGACCATCCGGGTGCCCCGGGACAGGTCGGCGGTGACGTCGTGGAAGCGGTTCTCGGCCGCGGCCGCGCTCATCCGCGGCATCAGCGCGGTGATGATCGAGACGGCGATGATGCCGTGCGCCATCATCAGCAGCAGGAAGACGTTGTTGTAGATCAGCAGGCCGGCGTTCTCGCCGTCCCCGCCGGTGGCCCGGTTGAGCAGGTTGACCACCACGAAGAGGCCGAGCTGGTTGACCGCGACGTAGCAGAACATCCAGGCGCCGAGCCGGGCCAGCTCGCGCAGCCCCAGCTCGCGGAAGTCGAACCGCGCCTTCCACCGGAAGCCGACCTTGCGCAGCGCGGGCAGCAGGCCGATCGCCTGCACCGCCACGCCCAGCAGGGTGCCGCCGCCGACCAGCAGGATCCGGTCCCAGCCCACCTCGCCGGGCGGCAGCGCCTTCGCGCTGTAGACGACGATGTACAGGCCGAACGTGCAGATGGACACGATGTTGTTGAGGATCGGCGCCCACATGGGGGCGGCGAAGTGCCCTCGGGTGTTCAGCACCGCGGCGATCAGCGCGCTGATGCCGGTGAAGAACAGCATCGGCAGCATCAGGTACGACAGCCGGGTGACGAGCGTGGTGTACGCCGGGTCGTCGCTGCCGGCCGCGTACAGGGCGGTAAGTACCGGCGCCAGCACCACAGCGATCAGCGCGGTGGCGGCGAGGGCCAGCACCGCGAGGGTCAGCAGGCGCTGCGCGTACGCCTCACCCCGGTCCGCGTCGATCTTGCGCCGGCGGACCAGCACCGGCACCAGGACGCTCGTCAGCACGCCGCCGAGCAGGAACTCGTAGACCTGGTTGGGCAGGAACTGCGCGGTGGTGAACGCGTCGCCGACCATGGTGCCGAGCGCGGCGCCGATCATCAGGTTGCGGATGAACCCCGTACCCCGGCTCACCAGGCTGCCGATGGCCATCACCGCGCTGTTCGCCGCGGCGCTGGTCTCGGCGACCACCTCCTGCGGCGGCGCGACGGCCTCGACGCCGGGCTGGTTCAGCGGCTCGGCGGAGATGAAGGTGGCGCCGTCGTCCGGCGGCAGGCCGCCGCCGTGCGCGTTCGCGCTGCGGTAGAGCCCGCCGCTCATCTACCAGCCTCCAAGGGGTACGTGGCAAACCGGGCCCGGCCGGCCCCGCCCAACCGGAACCTTAGTCAACCCGGGCCCGTTACCCGCGCCCGGCGCGGTCGATCCACCTCCGGCCCGATAGGCTGGCGATCCCATGTCCGAAGCCTCCGCCTCCCACGCCGCCGACCGCCGCGAACTGACCGCCGCGCAGCGCAACGCCGTCGCCGAACTGCTCCGAGTCTCGCCGGTCGCCGACGAGCTGGGCCGGCGCTTCGCCCGGGCCGGTCACGAACTGCACCTGGTGGGCGGATCCGTCCGCGACGCGCTGCTCGGCCGGCTCGGCAACGACCTCGACTTCTGCACCGACGCCCACCCGGACGACACCATCAAGGTCATTCGCGGCTGGGCGGAGTCGATCTGGGAGACCGGACGCGAGTTCGGCACCATCGCCTGCCAGCGCGACGGCCTCAACCTGGAGATCACCACGTTCCGCGCGGAGGTCTACGACCAGGTCAGCCGCAACCCGGTGGTGCAGTACGGCACGAGCCTGACCGAAGACCTCAAGCGCCGCGACTTCACCGTCAACGCGATGGCGGTCAGCCTTCCCGACCACCGGTTCACCGACCCGTACGGCGGGCTGGCCGACCTGGCCGCCAAGATCATTCGTACCCCCGGGACGCCGCAGGAGTCGTTCCGCGACGACCCCCTGCGGATGCTGCGCGCGGCCCGGTTCGCCGCCCAGCTCCGCTTCGCCGTCCACCCGGACGTCCGCGCGGCGATGACCGAGATGGCCACGGACCTGGACCGGATCACGGCCGAGCGGATCCGGGACGAGTTCACCAAGCTGCTCTGCGGCGCCGACCCGATCACCGGGCTGCGCCTGCTCGTCGACACCGGGCTGGCCGAGCGCTTCCTGCCCGAGCTGACCGGCCTGAAGCTCACCATCGACGAGCACGCCCAGCACAAGGACGTCTACGAGCACACGCTCACAGTGGTCAGCAACGCCATGTCGCTGGAGTCCGACGGCTGCGACTTCGTGCTGCGGATGGCCGCGCTCATGCACGACGTCGGCAAGCCGGCCACCAAGGCGGTCGGCGCGGACGGCCGGGTCAGCTTCCACCACCACGAGGTGGTCGGCGCCCGGCTGACCAAGAACCGGATGAAGGCGATGCGCTACTCCAAGGAGATCACCTCCCAGGTGGTCAAGCTGGTCGGGCTGCACCTGCGCTTCTACGGGTACGGCCGGGGCGAGTGGACCGACTCGGCGGTGCGCCGGTACGTCACCGACGCCGGTGACCTGCTGTCCCGGCTGCACAAGCTGACCCGGTCCGACTGCACCACCCGCAACCGGCGCAAGGCCGCGCAGCTCGCGGCCGACTACGACGCGCTGGAGGAGCGGATCGCCCGGATCGCCGCCGAGGAGGACCTGGCCCGGGTACGGCCCGACCTGGACGGCAACGCGATCATGGAGCTGCTCGGCGTACCGCCGGGGCCGGTGGTCGGTCGCGCCTGGCAGTACCTCAAGGAGTTGCGCCTGGAGCGCGGGCCGCTGGACCGCGACGAGGCCGAGGCGGAGCTGCTGCGCTGGGCGCGCGACGAGGGCATCACCGGCTGAGACCGGCGTCCTTGATCTGACGACGATACGGCGGCGTGTCGACCGAACGGGTGACCCGTTCCGGTCGATGTCTCCCGCATGATGAGTCATCGGCAGCCGCCGAATCGACAGATGCGGCTGGTCCGATCTCATCCGCCCGTCCGCTCCGGACGGTCGCTTGACACGGGGAGTCAATTCATGACACGTCACGGCGGCCTGCGCCGCTCCGCGCTGGTGGGGATCGCCCTCACCAGCGCCACCTCCATCCTCTGCGCCACAGTCGCCGGGCCGGCCCTCGCCGACCCGAAGCGACCGTCGGTCCGCGGCGCCGGCACGGCCGAGGCGGTGCCCGGCCGGTACATCGTGGTCCTCAAGAAGGGCAAGACCCCTCCGGCCAAGGTGAAGTCCGCCGCGTCCGCGCTGGCCGGCGAGCACGGCGGCACCGTCCGCCGGGTCTTCGGCAAGGCGCTGAACGGCTACTCGGCCACCATGGACGCCCGGCAGGCCGCGCGGCTCGCCGCCGACCCGGACGTCGAGTACGTCCAGCAGGTCCAGCGCTGGAGCACCGCCGGCACCCAGACCACCCCGCCGTGGGGCCTGGACCGGATCGACCAGCTCAAGACCCGGACCGACGGCAAGTACACCTACCCGGCCACCGGCGCCGGGGTGACCGCGTACGTGATCGACACCGGCATCGACATCGACCACCAGGACTTCGACGGGCGGGCCCGCAACGGCTACGACGCGGTCGAGCAGGACAACGTCGCGCAGGACTGCGACGGGCACGGCACCCACGTGGCGGGCACTATCGGCGGCACGACGTACGGCGTCGCCAAGGGCGTCGACCTGGTCGCCGTCCGGGTGCTCAACTGCGACGGCGCGGGCGACACCGAGCAGGTGATCGCCGGCATCGAGTGGGTCACCGCCAACGCCACCGGGCCGTCCGTGGCGAACATGAGCCTCGGCGTCGACCGGGTCGACCAGGCCGTGAACGACGCGGTCACCCGCTCGATCGCCTCCGGCATCACCTACGCGGTCGCCGCCGGCAACAGCATGCAGGACGCCTGCGCCTCCTCCCCGGCGAGCGTGCCCGCCGCCATCACCGTCGGCGCCACCGACCGGGTCGACATGCGCGCCTGGTTCTCCAACTACGGCCGCTGCCTGGACCTGTTCGCCCCCGGCACCGGCATCGTCTCGGCCAAGGCCGGCACCAGCGCCGGCACCGAGTCGATGAGCGGCACGTCGATGGCGTCCCCGCACGTGGCGGGCGCCGCCGCACTGCTGCTGGAGGAGCACCCGGGCTGGTCGCCGCAGCAGGTGCGGGACTCGGTCGTGACCACCGGCATCGGCGGCGCGGTGCACGACATCATGGGCTCCACCGACCGGCTGCTGCACATCGGCTCGGCCGTGACGGCGCGCGGCTCGTACGGGCTCAAGGCCCGGGTCAACGGCCGGTACGTCACCGCGGAGAGTGCCGGGACGAAGCCGCTGATCGCCCGGGGCACCGCCATCGGCGCCTGGGAGAAGTACGACGTGGTCGACGCCGGCGGAGGGCTGTTCGGCCTGCGGGCGCGGGTCACGAACAAGTTCGTCACGGCGGAGAGTGCCGGCGCGAAGCCGCTGATCGCCCGCGCGGCCACCATCGGCGCCTGGGAGAAGTTCCAGATCATCGACAACACCGACGGCACGATCAGCCTGAAGGCGGCGATCAACGGCAGGTACGTCACCGCGCCGAGCGCCACCTCCCCGCTGATCGCGAGCAAGACCGCGATCGGCACCGCCGAGAAGTTCGACTTCGACGCACCGGCGCCGCTCGTGAGCATCAAGTCGGTGGCCAGCGGCAAGTTCGTGACGGCGGAGAGCGCCGGGGCGAAGCCGCTGATCGCCCGCGCGGCGACGGTCGGCGCCTGGGAGAAGTACGAGCTGGTGAACGTCGGCGACGGTTTCGGCACCTTCGGCCTGAAGGCCCAGATCAACGGCAAGTTCGTGACGGCGGAGAGCGCCGGGGCGAAGCCGCTGATCGCCCGGGGCGCCTCGATCGGCGCGTGGGAGGGGATGTCGTTCCTCGACTACAACGCCGACGGCTCGGTCTACCTGTACGCGAACATCAACGAGAAGGCGGTCACCGCCGGCAGCGCCGGCACCAGCCAGCTCATCGCCGGCCGGACCATCGACTGGAACAGCCCGACCCTCGGTCTGGGTGCCGGCGAGAAGTTCGTCGTCGCCGTGCTCTGACCCGTACCACAGCGCGACGCCCGCCGGCTCCCCGAGGGGAACCGGCGGGCGTCGTCGTCACGGGGTGACGGTGGTGCCGTCCACGGTGGTCTTGCCGTTGTTCTGCGCGCTGCTGCCCAGCCGGGCCAGCAGGCCGGCCAGGTCGATGCCGGTCAGGTCGCTGCCGAGCTGCAGCCCCTGGGCGACGTTTCCGGCCACCGACTTGGTCAGCGACGACGCGCCGTCGGTGGAGATCACCGTCATCTTGTCGATCGCGCCGATCGGGGCGCTGGCCGCGCCGACCACCTCGGGCAGCACCTTGACCAGCAGGTCCAGCACGGCCGCCTCGCCGTACGCGGCGAACGCCTCGGCCTTGCGGGCCATCGCGTCGGCCTCGGCCTGACCCTTGGCGAGGATGGCCGCGGCCTCGGCCTGGCCCTCCCGCTCGACCGCCTCGGCGATCGCAGAACGGCGACGCTGCTCGGCCTCACCCTCCTTGGCGCCCTCGATCGCGTTCGCCTCGGCCAGCGCGGCCCGGCGGGCCCGCTCGCCCTCACCGGTGAGGCGGGCCTGCTCGGCGGAGGCCTGCGCGGCCGCGATCGTAGCTTGGCGCTGCGCGTCGGCGTTGAGCACCGCCGCGTTACGGTTCGCCTCGGCCTCCTGCTCGACCTTGTACCGGGCGGCGTCGGCCGGCTTGCGCACCTCGGTGTCGAGCTGGCGCTGCTTCAGCTCGGCGTTGCGCTCGGCCACCTTCTGCTGCTCCGAGAGGATCGCCTGGTCCCGCTCGGCCTGCGCGAGCGGACCGGCCGCGGCCGACTTCGCCTTCGCCGCGTCGATCTCGGCCTGGATGCCGGCCTGCTTGAGCGCAAGGTTCCGGTTCGCCTCGGCGATCGCCTCCTCGGCGAGCAGCCGCTCCTGCTCGGCCTGCTGGCGGGCCCGCGCCTCGGCGATGGCCGCGTCCTTGAGCACCCGGGCCGCCTCCGGGCGGCCCAGGTCCTGGAGGTAGGAACCCTCGGCCAGGATGTCCTGGAGCTGGAACGTGTCGAGCACCAGGCCCTGGTTGGTCATCGAGTGCTCGGCCTCCTCGGCGACCGCGCTGGCGAACGCCGCCCGGTCCCGGATGATCTCCTCGACGGTGAGCCGCCCGACGATCGAGCGCAGCGCGCCGGCGAGCACCTCGCGGGTGAAGTTGTCGATCTCCTCCTGCTGGTTCAGGAAGCGCTGGGCGGCGGCGCGGATCGCGTCCTCGGTGCCGCCGACCTTCACGATCGCCACGCCGTGCAGCTCGGTGCGGATGCCCTGCTTGCTCACCGCGCCGCGGATGCTGACGTCGATCCGGCGGCTGGACAGGTCGAGCGACTGGAGCTTCTGCACCACCGGCAGCACGAACACCGAGGCGCCGAGCACGACCTTCTGCCCGGACATGTCGGTGGAGCGGGCTCCGTCGGCGGACTGGGTGGTGCGGCCCTTGCGGCCGGTGACGATGAACGCCTGGTTCGGCCCGGCCACCTTGATCCGGGACAACACGAAGAGGACGAGGACGACGGCGAGGAGGACCGCGCCGCCGATGGCGACGAGCAGGGGCATGGGGGTTCCCGTCTGTGTGGTGGTGTCAGTAGGTCTCGACGTGCACGCTGGTCTCGCTCAGGGCTTCGACCACGAAGATGCGGGTGCCGACCGGGATCGGCCCGTCGGCGCGAGCGTTGAGCTTCACCGGCTGGCCGGCGAGGCGTACCCGCACCTCGCCGTAGCCGCCGCTGGGGATCGGCGTCACCACCAGGCCGATCGCGCCGGCCAGGTGGTCGCGGGTGGGTGTGGCGTCGGTGCGCATGGTGCGGGCCGCGCGGCTGAGCCGGGCCGCCAGCCAGCCGGTGGGCACGGCGGCGAGCGCGCCGCCGGCCACCGCCGCCGCGATCATTCCGGGGGTACGACCGCCGAGCAGTTCGTTGACGATCGCGCCGCCGAACCCGAACGCCCCGGTGAAACCGGCGGCCGCCTCCAGCGACACCGGCCCGTCGACGTCCGGCTGGCCGAAATGGAGCACGCCCGAGCCGAGCAGGGCGAGGGTCAGCACGCCGACACCGATCCCGCCGATGATCAGGAAGATGAGCGTCCCGGGTGCCATGACCTGCACGGTATCGGCGCCGTGCAACATCGACTTCGCTCAGCGCTCGCCCAGTCCGCCCTCAGAGAGCCCGGCCGGGGAAATGTCGGCGGGCGAGCGACAATGGGTGGCATGCGCTGGACCGTGCTCGACTCACCGATCGGGGAGTTCTCCGTCGGCACCGACGACGACGCGGTGCGCGGCGCGCACTTCGGCCGGGTGGACGGGGCGGCCGACGAGCCCGGCGACGCGGTGGCCCGGCTGGCGGTGGCGGAGCTGCGGGCGTACTTCGCCGGTGAGCTGACCGAGTTCACGGTGCCGGTGTCCGCGCCCCGCGGCTCGGAGTTCGAGCGCGCCGTCTGGCGGGAGATGACCCGCATCCCCTACGGCGAGACGACTACCTACGGCGAGGTGGCGAAGGCGGTCGGCGACCCGGGTGGCGCCCGGGCGGTCGGGGTGGCCTGCAACCGCAATCCGGTGCCGGTGATCGTGCCATGTCACCGGATCGTCGGCGCGGGCGGCAAGCTGGTCGGCTTCGGCGGCGGGCTGCCGCGCAAGGTGACGCTGCTGGAGCTGGAGGCGTCAGTGGCGTTGCGGCGCGCCTGGTCCTGACGTACGCGAAGAAGGAAGGCCGGGTCCGCGCGGACCCGGCCTTCCTTCTCGTGCGTGTCAGCGCGTCAGCGCTCGACCTCGCCGGCGATGAACGCCTCGACGGCGGCGTGCGCGTCGTGGTCGGCGTACTGCTCCGGCGGGGACTTCATGAAGTACGAGGAGGCGGAGAGGATCGGGCCACCGATCTTCCGGTCCAGCGCGATCTTCGCGGCGCGGACGGCGTCGATGATGACACCGGCCGAGTTCGGCGAGTCCCACACCTCGAGCTTCAGCTCCGCGTTGAGCGGGGTGTCGCCGAAGGAGCGGCCCTCCAGGCGGATGTACGCCCACTTGCGGTCGTCCAGCCACGGCACGTGGTCGGACGGGCCGATGTGCACGTCGCTCTTGCTCATCTCGTGCGGGATCTGGGAGGTCACCGACTGGGTCTTCGAGATCTTCTTCGAGACCAGGCGGTTGCGCTCCAGCATGTTCATGAAGTCCATGTTGCCGCCGAAGTTGAGCTGGTACGTGCGCAGCAGCTCGACCCCGCGGTCCTCGAAGAGCTTCGCCAGGGCGCGGTGCACGATGGTGGCGCCGACCTGGCTCTTGATGTCGTCGCCGACGATCGGCAGGCCGGCGTCGGTGAACTTCTGCGCCCACTCCGGGTCGGAGGCGATGAAGACCGGCAGGGCGTTCACGAACGCGCAACCGGCGTCGATCGCGGCCTGGGCGTAGAACTTGTCGGCCTCCTCGGAGCCCACCGGGAGGTAGGAGACGACCACGTCGACCTGGGCGTCGCGCAGCGCCTGCGCCACGTCGACCGGCTTGGCGTCCGACTCCTCGACGATCTCGCGGTAGTACTGGCCCAGACCGTCGAAGGTCGGGCCGCGCTGCACGGTGACGCCGGTCGGCGGCACGTCGCACAGCTTGATCGTGTTGTTCTCGCTGGCGACGATCGCCTCCGCGAGGTCCATGCCCACCTTCTTGGCGTCCACGTCGAACGCCGCGACGAACTTCACGTCGGAAACGTGGTAGTCGCCGAAGGTGACGTGCATGAGACCCGGGACGCGGTCGTTCGGGTCGGCGTTCCGGTAGTACTCCACGCCCTGTACGAGGGACGAGGCGCAGTTACCCACACCGACGATGGCGACGCGGACGGAGCCCATAGCGTCTGCCTCCTTCTTCTTCATCACGGCCGCTCTTTCCTGGACGTTCCAGGCGTGGGCGGGCTGTCGTTGTCTCCTCGGCCACCGGCCGTCCCGGGTCGCGGGTCGGCCGGGGCCCGGCCGGAGCGCTCGTTGGCGATGAGCTCCTCCAGCCAGCGGACCTCGCGCTCACAGGCGTCGAGCCCGTGGCGTTGCAGTTCCAGGGTGTACGCGTCGAGTCGCTCGGCTGCCCGGCCGAGCACGTCACGAAGACCTTCGCGACGTTCCTCGATCTTGCGACGACGACCTTCCAGGATCCGGAGCCGGGTGGCCTGGTCGGTCCGGGCGAAGAACGCGAAGTGCACGCCGAAGCCCGTGTCGTCGTACGTCTCGGGTCCAGCCTGCGCTATGAGCTGGGCGAAGCGTTCCTTGCCCTCCGCGGTAATGGTGTAGACCACCCGACCGCGTCGGCTGGTCAGCGCGGGAACCTCCTCGGCGGTCGCGGGCGTCTCGGCGGCTTCGGTGATCCATCCCGCCGCCTGCAGCCGGCGCAGGGTCGGGTAGAGAGAGCCGTAGCTGATCGCCGCCCGGATGGCGCCGAGCTTGGCGGTCAGCTCCTTGCGCAGCTCGTAGCCGTGCATCGGCGCCTCCTGCAGGAGGCCGAGGATGGCGAGCTCGAGCACGGGCCATCCCTTCTTTTCCCCCTGCGCGGAGTGCTAACCACCGCGATGTATCGGACCGATACATCGCACGTTAGCGGAGAGGGGAGGGTGGGGCAAACCCCTGCTTACGCGACGCGCTCATCACGCATCGTGACCATGGTCGCCTGGGTTCGCCGGAGCGCGTACCCTTTCCCGCATGCGTACGCAGCGCCAGGTCGTCGACTACTCGCTTCAGAAGCGGGCTGTGCTGCGTGAACTGCTCGCCGGGCGGATCGGCACGTACGACGTCTGCGACGCCTCGCCGTACCTGAAGAACGCTGCTCGTTTCCACGGCGAGCCGACCGACCACCGCTGCCCGATCTGCCGCAGCGAGAACCTGATCCACGTCCACTACATTTACGGTGACGAACTCAAGCAGTCGGCCGGCCAGGCGCGTACCCGGGCCGAGTTGCCCGTCCTGGCCATGACGCTGCGTGAGTTCCAGGTGTTCGTGGTGGAGGTCTGCCCCGGCTGCGACTGGAACCATCTCGTCGAGCAGTTCCTGCTCGGCCGGGACGGCCTCGCGGGCGAGGCGGAGGGCGCGGACGAATCGGTCGCGGCCAACGGCTCCACCCCTCGGCGAAGGCGAGAGGCGCAACGGTGAACGCGGCTGTCCCGATCGCTGCCGGCCCATTCCCCGGGCGGCAGGATCGACAGCCTTTACGCGTAATTGGTCCGAATAGGTCGGATTTGACGGGCGCGCGCCGGTACCGCCGGCGGGTAACGTCCCGTGTTCCAGCTCACGGCAACCCGGTGGCGGCGCCCCCGCGCCCCACCGCGACCGGCAGGGTGTGAGGAATGAACTACGGCGATCCCAGTTCTTCGCGTGGGCGGGCCCAGATCCCGGGCCCGAACGGCGACCCCGGTTCCGAAGGGAGCCGGGGAAGGAACGGTTGGTCCGGCGCGGCGGACGGCGGCGCCTCGGCGCGCGCCTCCGCGACACCGTACGGCGCGGGTGGCCGGGCCTCGGTCAGTGGCGCCGCTCCGGCGCCGCGCGGAGCGGCAGGCTCGGCCTCGGTCGGCCGGGCCGGCGCAGGCGGACGCGCCTCGGTGCCCGTCTCGCCGGCGCCCGGCGCCTCCGGGCGCGCCGGCGCCGGCCGGGCGTCGGTGCCGGTCTCCCCGGCCGCTCCGGCCGGGCGGGCCTCGGTGGGCGCGGCGAGCGTGGGCGCGGCAAGCGTCGGCGGGCGGGCGAGCGTGGGCGGACGTGCGAGCGTCGGCGCGGCGGCCGTGGGTGGCCGCGCCCGGGTGCCCGGCGCCTCCGGCGGCGGTCCCGGTGGTCCCGGCGGTCCGACCGGCCCGGGCCGGCGTGGCCGCGGCGAGGACCCGGCGCGGGCAAAGAAGCGCCGCCGGATCAACATGCTGATCGCCGGCTTCGCCGTGTTCATCATGCTCGCCGGCATCGGTGTGGTGAGCTTCACCTGGTACTCCACCAAGGTGGTGCTCCCGGAGGACACCATCCCGCCGCTGTCCACCACCATCTACGACTCGACCGGCAAGACCGCCGTCGCCCGGATCGGCGACCAGAACCGCCAGCTGGTCACCATCGACCAGATCCCGGAGCACGTCCAGCACGCGGTCGCCGCGGCGGAGGACCGGAACTTCTACGAGCACTCCGGTGTGGACTACAAGGGCATCGCCCGGGCCGCGTGGAACAACCTCACCGGCGGCGACAAGCAGGGTGCCTCGACCATCACCCAGCAGTACGCGCGCAACGCGTTCGAGAACCTGAACCAGGACACGTACGGCCGCAAGGTCAAGGAGGCGATCCTCGCCTCCAAGCTGAACGACACGTACGACAAGCGCGTGATCATGCAGCACTACCTGAACATCATCTACTTCGGCCGGGGCGCGTACGGTATCCAGGCGGCGGCGCAGACGTACTTCAAGAAGAACGTCAAGGACCTGAACGTGGCGGAGGCCGCGGTGCTCGCCGCGCTGATCAAGCAGCCGGAGCCGAGCGCCACCCACCAGGGCTACGACCCGGCGATCAACCCGACCGCCGCGCTGGACCGGTGGAACTACGTGATCAACGGCATGATCACGGAGAAGTGGCTCGATGCGCCGAACAAGCCGAACCACCCCACCGAGTACCCGAAGAACATCCAGAAGCCGTCGAAGAACAGCGGTGGCGGCTTCGGCATCGACACCCCGTACGGCAACATCGTCAACTACGTCTCGCAGGAACTGCGCGAGATGAAGCTCTGCACCGACAACGAGGCCGAGGCGACCGAGAAGAAGCCGCTGTGCGCCAAGGCGCTGAGCCGGGGTGGTTACAAGATCACCACCACGATCAACCGGAAGATGCAGGAGGCGGCGCTCGACGCGGCCCAGCGGGCCCGGAAGGGCTCCGAACTCGCCGGCCAGCCGCCGAACCTGATGGCCGCCGTGGTGGCCATCGACCCGAAGACCGGCCGGGTGCTCGCCTACTACGGCGGCGACAACGGCACCGGCACCGACTACGCCGGGAAGAACGTCGACAACGGCGTGGTCAGCGGCGGGCACTCGCCGGGTTCGAGCTTCAAGATCTACACGCTCGCGGCGGCGCTGAAGGAAGGCATCTCGCTGAAGTCCCGGTGGAAGGGCTCGGCGTTCACGCCGAAGGGCACCAAGTTCAAGGTCAGCAACGCCGGCGCGGACCGGGTCACCTGCGGTGACTCCTGCACGCTCGAACAGTCGACGCTGAAGTCGCTGAACGTGCCGTTCTACTACATCACCGAGCAGATCGGCCCGGACAAGGTGCTCGACATGGCCAAGCGGGCCGGTGTGACCACCATGTGGCAGACCGACACCAACCCGGCCAAGGCGCACGACCTGACCAAGGCCGACCCGAAGGACCTCGCGCCGTCGCCGTTCTTCCACGTCATCGGCTACGGCCAGTACCCGATCACCGTGCTCGACCACGCCAACGGCGTCGCCACCTTCGCCAACCAGGGCATGTACCACAAGGCGCACTTCGTGCTGAAGGTGCAGAAGCAGAATCCGGACACCGGCCAGTGGGACACGCTCGGCGGGGAGAAGCTCAAGGGGGAGCAGCGGATCGACAAGGAGGTCGCCGCCGACGTCACCTCAGTGCTGAAGCAGTACCCGGGCCAGATCAACAAGCGCCTCGAGGAGGGCCGGCAGGTCGCCGAGAAGACCGGTACCTGGGAACTCGGCGACAAGACCACCCGCAACGGTGACGCCTGGATGATCGGCTACACGCCGCAACTCGCCACCGCGGTCTGGGTCGGCAACGTCAAGGACCGCAAGGCGATCAAATACAAGGACGGCCGGGACATCAGTGGCGCCCGGATGCCGGGTGACATCTTCCAGCGCTTCATGAACGACGCGCTCAAGGGCAAGGACAAGGAAGAGTTCCCGCCCGCGGCGAACATCGGCAAGGACGACACCGGCAACGGCGAGGCGCCCCCGCCGACGAACGAGCCCGGCCAGCCCGGCGGCCCGAACTGCGACCCGCTCGGCCTGTTCTGCCCCGGCGGCACGCCCGGCGGCGGCACCCCGGGTGGTGGCGGCGACCAGGGTGGCACCAACCCCGGTGGAGGCGGGCTCCCCGGCGGTGGTGGACGGCCCGGTGGCGGCGGTGGCGGCGGTGGGTTGCTACCGAGCACACCACCGACACGACAGAACTGACGCGTACCACCTGACGACGGCGGCCGGACCTCGGGTCCGGCCGCCGCCGCGTTTCGCGTACCGGAATTTCTCCGCGCGCGACGGGACGGCGACCCCCGGTGTACGGCAGGATGCCTCACCATGAGCACCCAGTCGCCCGCAGGCATCGATGAGCCCGGCGCGTCCGAGGCGGCGCCGCGATCGGCAGAGACGATCGACCATCCGTCCCGCTCGGACTGGTTCGTCCGCGGCGCCTCCGGACTGATCGGCGGTCCGCTCGGCGACCACGCCGCAGCCCTGGACCGGCCCGCCGGCCGGGAGAGCCGGTTCTGGACCGCCGGCCGGATCGTGCTGGCGCTGGTGTGCCTGACGCTGGCCCTGCACTGGGTGCAGAAGTCGCCCTGCCAGGACGGCGCCTGGCAGAACAACATCCAGTACACCCGGATGTGCTACACCGACGTGCTGGCGCTCTACTACGCCGAAGGGCTCAACGAGGGCAAGGTCCCCTACGCCGACCACCCGGTGGAGTACCCGGTGCTGACCGGCTACTTCATGGGCGCCCTCGGCCTCCCGGTGCACGCCCTCGGCTCCGACAACCCCGCCATCAACCAGGGCCAGTGGTTCTACAACCTGAACGCGCTGGTGCTCGGCGCGCTCGCCGTCGCCACCGTCGCGGTGATCCTCAGCCTGCGCCGACGACGACCGTGGGACGCCGCGTTGTTCGCGCTCTCCCCGGCTCTGGTGCTCACCGCCACCGTCAACTGGGACCTGCTCGCCATCGGCCTGGCCGCGTTCGGCCTGCTGGCCTGGGCACGCGCCCGGCCCGACCGGTACGCGCTGCTGCTGCCCGGAGTAGCAGGAGTCCTCATCGGACTGGGCGGGGCGGCCAAGATGTGGCCGCTGTTCCTCCTCGGGCCGATCCTGGTCCTCGCGTTGCGCGCCGGCAAGATGCTGGCCGGGCTGGTCGCCACGGCGACCGCGCTGGTGACCCTCGTGGCGGTGAACCTGCCGGTGGCGATCCCGTACCGGGAGAACTGGGAACGCTTCTTCGACCTGAACACCACGCGCCCCATCGACTGGGGCACGCTCTGGTACATCGGCCGCTACCTGGACGGCCGGATCAGCCCGTCCGCACCCGGCGAACTCGGGCCCTTCGAGTGGCTGAACGCGAACATCCCCACCCTCAACTGGCTGTCGTACCTGCTGTTCGGGCTGGCCTGCCTCGGCGTGGCCGGGCTGGCCCTGCTCGCGCCGCGCCGGCCCCGGCTGGCCCAGCTCGCCTTCCTTGTGGTCGCCGCGTTCCTCATCTTCAGCAAGGTGTGGTCCCAGCAGTTCGTGCTCTGGCTGCTGCCGCTCGCGGTGCTCGCCCGGCCGCGCTGGGGCGCGTTCCTCGCCTGGCAGGTCGCCGAGGTCGGCTACTTCGCCGCCTTCTACGGCGAACTGCTCGGCACTGCCATGTCCCGGCCGGTCTTCCCCGAGGGCGTCTTCGTGCTGGCGTCGAGCCTGCGCCTGATCACCGTGGTGGTGCTCTGCGGGTTCGTCATCCGGGACATCGTGCGGCCCGAACTGGACGTGATCCGGCACACCTACGCCGACGACCCGGACGGCGGGGTGCTCGACGGCGCACCCGACGCGCCCTGGCATCAGCGCTGGCGGGCACGAGCCGCCGAACGGCCCGCCGAACCCGTTCCGGTGTGACCGAGCCGGTCGTGTTCCGGTCTACAGCCGGAACACGACCGCCTCGCCGACCTGCTCCCGGGTCACGCCCGGCGCGTCGACCGGCCGGTCGAGCATCCCCTCCCACGGGGTGCCCGCCAGCTCGTCGCGCAACACGACCACGTTCTTCACGCCGATCTGCCGCAGGTAGTCGACGCTCGCGTAGTCCGGGAAGCTGACGGTCGCCTCGCGGATCTGGGCCTGCGAGCGCGGCGTGAAACCGCTGCCGCCGTTCACCATCGGCTGGAACCGGTCGGTGGACCAGAGCATCACCGGCTGGTCGAGGTTCTGGCTGCTCGGCAGCACCAGCATCGGGCCGTCCACGGTCCGCATCGCCGCCGGCTGGAGCGGCACCACCGGCTGCGGCGTCGCGTTCAGCCCTTCCACGAGCACCAGCGCCAACGGCAGCAGCGTGGCCAGGCGCAGCCACGGGCCCGGCCACGGCGGCACCCGCTCGGCGGCCAGCTCGCGTACCCGCATGCAGAACGCGGTGATCGCGCCGGCCGCGAGCAGGCCCAGCAGCAGCGTGGTCCAGAGCATCATCCGGCCCGGCGTCCGCAACCCGCTCCAGCCCGGCAGGTAGTCGAACAACGGCACGTAGGTGAACCGGCCGCCGAAGAACCGGGTGCCCATCGCCAGCGCCATCGTCACGAGCACCCCGGCGAGCAGGAAGACCCGGTGCCGGACCCGCCAGACCGAGAAGAACAGGCCACCGGCGGCGAGCGCGTAGAGCACGAAGCCCGGCAGCAGCGTCATCTCCGGATGCCAGGGCAGCACGGCGCGGGCGCCCTCGTGCAGCCCGCCCCAGACCCGGGACTCGGCCGGAGCGGTGAAGAACCCGCTCGCCGGTGGCGAGTAGAGCCCGATGTCGCCGAGCGTCCGCTCCGCGTTCGGGTGCAGCTCGGCCACCCTGAAGTAGGGCACCGCCAGCGCCGCACCCACCGCGGCGAAGGCCAGCCCGCCGAACACGTCGGCCAGGAACAGCCGCCGCCCGAACGGACGCCGCACCCGGCGCCGCCGCACGAACCACAGCACCACCGCGACCAGACCGGTCCCGGCCAGCATGTACGCGAACGGCAGCCCGATGCCGAACCCCAGGCTGAGCTGCCACGCGGCCACCAGCCACCCGGCGAACGCCCAGCCCGCGTGCCGGCGACGCGGCCGGTAGCCGTACCGCAGGGACCAGCCGTGACCCCGGGCCAGCATGGCCAGCGCCAGCGGGATGCCGCCGTTGGAGATGATGTGCAGGTGCCCCGCCTGGGCCAGCAGCCATGGCGCGTAGGCGAAGCTCGCCCCGGCCACCGCGCCGCCGATGCGACCCGCGCCGAGCTGCCGGGCCAGCACGTACGCACCGAACGCGGCGAGCGCGTGCGCCAGCACGAACATGATGTTGTAGCGCAGCACGGCGTGCTCGGGACCGACCCCGATCAGGCCGGCCGGGGCGTACCCGAGGAGCGTGTCGGAGAACGCGAAGCTCCAGTTCTCCGGATAGAACGTGTTCGCGTGCCACAGCATCGCCGGGTCGGTGCGCAGGATGTAGCCGGACCATGCCATCTGCCACGCCTGCAGGCTCGGATCCCAGTAGTCCTGCGGCAGCGTGTGCCGCGGATAGCGCAGCGTCGGCCAGGTCATCGCCGCGGCCAGCGCCAGCGCGGCGACGGCGGCGAGCGTCCACTCGTGCACCAGGAACCGGCCGACCGCGCGCACGGCCCGGCGGGCCCGGCCGAGCACCGGCTCCGGCGCGGGGCCGAACGCGGACCAGGGGTCGGCGGGCTGGTCGCCGGCCGTACCCGTTGCGCTCTTGTCCCCGCCCTCGGCCTTGTCCCCGGCTGCCTCGTCCCGGGCCTGCGCCGCCTTTGCGGCGGCCTCGTCCGCGGTGCCGGTCCCGGGCCCGGCGCTCCCGGCCCCGCCGGAAGGGGGCGCGCCAGCCTTCTTCGTCTCGTCCGGCCGGCTCTGCGCGCCCGTCCCGTCCGGCCGGGGCTCGGCGCCGGGCCGGCGGCCGGTCGTGCCGGACTGCTCGGTCGTCACGCCGCCGCGCCCAGCTGCCCGCGCAGGAACGCGATGTCGGCGGCCTGACCCTCGACGCCGCCGGGGGTCTCCACGATCACCGGTGCGCCGGCCGCGCGGATCACCGCCACCAGAAGCTCCGGGTCGATGGCGCCGCCGGTGAGGTTGTCGTGCCGGTCCTGGCCGGAGTTGAACGCGCCCTTGGAGTTGTTCGCGTGGATCAGGTCGATCCGGCCGGTGATCGCCTTCACGCGGTCGACCAGGCCCAGCAGTTCCTCGCCGCCCGCGTACGCGTGGCAGGTGTCCAGGCAGAAACCGACCTCGTGGTCGCCGAGCGCGTCCCAGAGCCGGGCCAGCGCGTCGAGGTGCCGGGCACAGGCGTTGTCACCGCCGGCGGTGTTCTCGATCAGCACCGGCAGCGGGAAGCCGCCGGAGTCCGCCGCGTACGCGAAGGTCTTGCGCCAGTTGTCGAAGCCGACGGCGACGTCGTGGCCGGCGTTGACGTGGCCGCCGTGCACGATCAGGCCCTTGGCCCCGACGTCCGCCGCGGCGGTGGCGTGGGCGAGCAGCAGCTTGCGGCTGGGGATGCGGATCCGGTTGTTCAGCGTGGCCACATTGATCACGTACGGCGCGTGCACGTAGAGGTCGACGTCGGCGCCGCGCAGGCGCTCGGCGTCCTCGCGCGGCTTCGGGGCCTTCCAGCCCTGCGGGTCGGCCAGGAAGAACTGGACCGCCTCGGCCTGCCGGGCGGCCGCCTCGGCCAGCGGGTCGGTCGGGTCGACGTGGGCTCCGATTCGCATGCAGGGCAGCCTACGTCGCGCCTGCGACGGTCGGCGCGCTCGCGCGAGGCACCCGGCGGGTCGAACGCGTCACCACCCGGCCCGGCGGTCGTTGTCCGAGGTGGGATCGATGGTCGACGCTCCGCCCGCACGTGGTCCACAGCACGGACGGGCGAGGGTGGACCCCCGGTGACGGGACGCCCCGCCGTGCGGCCCGGCACGACGGGGCGGGATCCGCTCGTCGTCCCGGTACGGGTGGTCGGCAGTAGGAGCAATTCCTCCATTTACCCCAAGTGGTGACGAGAGCCATTGTATGGTCATAGCAGGTGACAACACGATAAAGCTCCGCGGGGCGTCTTCGATCCAACCTCATCGGTGTGGTCGTTCCTCCCCAGGTCCCACCCAAGGAATGCGGACGGGACGCCCCGCGGTCCCGTGGACAGGGGTCCACCTGCCGGCTCGCGCCGGAGGTGGGCCCCTGTCGCCGCTCCCGGCTCGCCCGGGCCACCGGCCCGGCCATGATCGTCCGGACCGGCTATCCTGGTCCGGTTGTCCGTGTGTCCGACCGGGTTCCCCCGGCACCGGCCACGGGCGACGACGCACGACCTCCTGCCACGGAAGGACCGTGGCCGCTTAGCCCACAGGAGGTGAGCACGTCTTGCGTCATTATGAAGTCATGGTGATCCTCGATCCCAGCCTCGAGGAGCGCACCGTCGCCCCGTCGCTCGACACGTACCTGAACGTGATCCGGACCGCGGGTGGCTCGGTGGAGAAGACCGACGTGTGGGGCCGCCGGCGCCTCGCGTACGAGATCAACAAGAAGGCCGAGGGCATCTACGCCGTCATCGACCTCCAGGCGACGCCGGAGGCCGTTGGCGAGCTGGACCGTCAGCTCCGACTCAACGAGTCGGTGCTGCGCACCAAGGTCATCCGCCCGGAGATGCGCTGAGCATCTAGACCCGGCACGTCCGGATCACAAGCCTCATCCACGCTGTCGTACGGCTCTGAGAGCCTGTACGGCACAAAGATGAGTGCGCGAGGAGATGGTCATGGCAGGAGACACCACCATCACGGTCATCGGCAACCTGACCGATGACCCCGAGTTGCGATTCACCCCCTCCGGTGCGGCGGTCGCCAAGTTCCGGGTCGCTTCGACGCCCCGCTTCATGGACAAGGCCTCCGGCGAGTGGAAGGACGGCGAGCCGCTGTTCCTCTCGTGCACGGTCTGGCGCCAGGCCGCCGAGAACGTCGCCGAGTCGCTGCAGCGCGGCGCTCGCGTGATCGTGTCCGGCCGGCTGCGCCAGCGGTCGTACGAGACCCGCGAGGGTGAGAAGCGCACCGTCATCGAGCTGGAGGTCGACGAGATCGGCCCGTCGCTGCGCTACGCCACGGCGAAGGTGCAGAAGATGTCCCGCTCCGGTGGCGGTGGCGGCGGCTTCGGTGGTGGTGGCGGCCAGGGCGGCGGCGGAGGCAACTTCGACGACCCCTGGGCCTCTGCTGCCCCCGCCCCCTCCCGCGGTGGTTCGGGCGGCAACTTCGACGAGGAGCCTCCGTTCTAATGGCGCCGAGCGCCCGCGATCGCAAACCAGGAGCACGAGCAATGGCTAAGGCTGCGGCCCTTCGCAAGCCGAAGAAGAAGGTGAACCCGCTCGACAAGGACGGGATCACCTACATCGATTACAAGGACACCGCGCTGCTGCGCAAGTTCATCTCCGACCGCGGCAAGATCCGCGCTCGGCGGGTGACCGGCGTCACCTCGCAGCAGCAGCGGCAGATCGCCCGTGCGGTCAAGAACGCCCGCGAGATGGCGCTCCTGCCGTACACGGCCACGACCCGCTGAGAGGAGGCACGGACATGAAGATCATCCTGACTCAGGAGGTGTCCGGCCTCGGCTCTCCGGGCGACATCGTCGAGGTGAAGGACGGCTTCGGCCGTAACTACCTGCTGCCGCAGGGCTTCGCGATCGCCTGGACCAAGGGCGCGGAGAAGCAGGTCACGGTCATCAAGCGGGCCCGCTCGGCCCGCGAGATCCGCGACCTGGGCCACGCCACCGAGGTCAAGACCCAGGTCGAGGGTCTGAAGGTCAACCTGAAGGCCCGCGCCGGCGACGGCGGGCGGCTCTTCGGCTCGGTCACCCCGGCCGAGATCGTCGACGCCGTCAAGGCCGCCGGCGGCCCGACCCTGGACCGCCGCCGGCTGGAGCTGCCCGGCCACATCAAGGCGCTCGGCTCCTACCCGGTCAGCATCCGGCTGCACCCCGAGGTGACCGCCAAGTTCGACCTGAACGTGGTCAAGGGCTGACACCCGAAGCACGACGCGAAAGGCCCGCACCAGTTCCGGT
Organism: Micromonospora sp. WMMA1947; assembly: GCF_027497355.1. Taxonomy (NCBI): domain Bacteria; kingdom Bacillati; phylum Actinomycetota; class Actinomycetes; order Micromonosporales; family Micromonosporaceae; genus Micromonospora; species Micromonospora sp. WMMA1947. The sequence goes on from NZ_CP114909.1 coordinate 2,022,913, forward strand.
GCGGGCCTTTTCGTATCCCCGCCGATCCACCGCCGGACTCAGCCGAGCGGATTGCCCGTCACCGCGCTGATCACCACGGTGGACAGCCCGCCACCCACGACCGCCGCCGCCAGCGCCACGGTCGCCGACCGCCACGTCGTCCCGACCTGCCGCAGCAGCACCGCCACCACCAGGCTGCTCACCATCGCCAACCCGAACCGCGGCGCCGCCGACACCAACGAATCCAGCGCGTGCGCACGCTGCGAGTCGCATCCCCCGCCGGTGATGTCCGTGACGCACCCCGCCGGAGGCTGACCACTCAGGAACAGCAGACCGACCATGAGCAGTACCGCCGGCACCAGATAACACGCCGCCGTGTAGACGAGCGGCCGCAACGGACCACCCGGATCCGGGTCCAGCAGGTCGTCTTCCAGCCGGCGGCCCCACGAACCGCCGCCGATCGTCTCCACCCGCCGCCGCAACGTCGACGGCGCGGGTTCCACGGGGCGACGGCGAGGCACCGCACGCGGACGCGGCGCCGAGTACGCCACCGCGGGCGAACGCGGAGCCGTCGACGGCGTCTCCATCCACCGCGGATCGTCACCCGACAGCCGGGTACCGGACCAGAACGCCTCGGCCCGTTCCGGCGACGCCCAGCCCTCCCGTACCGGCGGCGCCGTACGGTCCCACGGGTCGGCCGCCGGGTACCGGTCGTCGGTGTCCCGCACCGGCTCCAGGAAACCGGTGTCCGTGAACCGGTCCCACTCGCCCGTGTGCTCCGTACGGTCCCACCGACCCTCCGCCCGCTCCCAGCGGCTCGCGGGCACCGGTCGGTCCCAGGCGTGCACCCCCGACGCGTCCCACGGATCGACAGCCGGCGGCTCCACCCGTTCACGCTCGGCCGCTCGGCGGCGCTGCCACGGATCCGCACCCGGCCGCGCCGGCTCCGACGGCGCCGCCGCCCGCCCCCAGGCCGGCTCCGACTCGGACGCCCTTGCCCGCCCCCAGGTCGGCTCCGGCTCCACGGCCGGCGACGGCGACCGGCCCGCATCCGCCGCCGGCCACTCCGCATCCGTCCCCGAGCGGGACCACGCGTCGTCCGAGGCGGCCGGCCGCGACCACGAGGATTCCGACCCCGCGGGTGGCGGCCAGGAGGAGGAAGCCGACCGTCGCGGCCGACCCGCCGGCCGTTCGCCGTCCGACCCAACCGGCCCTTCGCCCGAACCCGTCGACTCCGGCAGCCCCGACCAGATCACCTGCGGCCGGCGCGTCGCCGCCCGGCGCGGACGGCTCCGGGGTGCCGCCCCCGACACCGGCACGTCGTCCTCGTCCGCCCGCCGGTTGCCCACGTACCCCCGCTCCTGCGGGGCGTCCATCGTCCACTCGGCGGTGTGGTCCGACAACGGACCCGCACCGATAGCGCGCAGATCCCGCCGGTCGTCGTCGCGCCGGCCGGCCGCCGCCCGCCACCCACCGCCGGACGAGGGCGTCTCCACCTCGTCGTCGTCCGGCGCGGCGTGCCGCCCGCCGCCGTCCGCGCGACTCACACCGGATTCGAGCGCCCAACGGGGAAGGTACGTCTCCACCGGCTCGTCCTGGCCACGTTCGACCGCCCGCCGCCGGCTCGCCGTGCGGTAACCCTCCGGGGCGTACGAGCCGGCCCGGCGCGACCCGGCGGGCTCGTCCCAGGAACCGCTCGGCCGTCGCTCGCGCGGGCTGTCCTCCCCGCTTCCCCAGTCCCGGTGTCTCACGGCCGGAGCGTGACCTCTCTCAACCCGAAAGTAAACCCGCTGTCCCAGGTGTCGCCGTTCGCAGCGATAGTACGGGACGAACGACGACAAAGCTTGGCCGGAAATCTTCCGTCCACAGGGTGGGGAAAGGAAAAGCCCAGGTCAGAGGGGATACGCCCGGAATTCCCCATCACTTTTCCACACCCTGTGCACACCCTGCGCACATGCCTGTCCCCAGACGTCCACAGGTTGTCCCGAGGCTCATCCACCGGCCTTGTTGAGCGGCTGACCTCGGGTTCCGTATCGTGGTCCCCCGACCGCCGGGCGATGACCCCCGATCGACCGGAGGGTCGGCGGAGAGTTGTCATACCCCGGCGATAGAGCTGGACTCGATCCGACGCAGCGAGGGGGGAACCCGTGTCGGTCACCGACGAGACGCGTGCGGAACGGACCGGGGGATCCTCACCCGAGCCGCCGCCGCGCGATGCGCCCTTCGAGAAGACACCACCTCAGGACGTCGCCGCCGAGCAGTGCGTGCTCGGCGGCATGCTGCTCTCCAAGGACGCCATCGCGGACGTCGTGGAGATCCTGAAGACGAACGACTTCTACCGGCCGGTCCACGCCACCATCTTCGACGCGATCCTGGACATCTACGGGCGCGGCGAGCCCGCCGACCCGATCACCGTGGCCGCCGCGCTCGCCGACTCCGGCGATCTGGCCCGCATCGGTGGCGCCCCCTACCTGCACACGCTGATCGCCAGCGTGCCCACCGCCGCGAACGCCGCGTACTACGCCCGAATCGTCGGCGAGCGGGCCGTGCTCCGCCGGCTGGTCGAGGCCGGTACCCGGATCGTGCAGCTCGGCTACGGCACCGGCCAGGGCGGCAGCCGCGACGTTGACGACGTCGTCGACCTCGCCCAGCAGGCCGTCTACGAGGTCACCGAGAAGCGCGTCAGCGAGGACTTCGCCGTCCTGGCCGACATGCTCCAGCCGACGCTCGACGAGATCGAGGCGGTCGGCGCCCAGGGCGGGGTGATGACCGGCGTGCCGACCGGGTTCACCGACCTCGACCGCCTGCTCAACGGCCTGCACGCCGGCCAGCTCATCATCGTGGCCGGCCGGCCCGGTCTCGGCAAGGCGCTCGCACTCGACACCCCGCTGCCCACCCCACAGGGCTGGACCACCATGGGTGAGGTGCGCGTCGGCGAGCAGCTCCTCGCCGCGGACGGCACTCCGACGACGATCACCAACGTCTTCGACGTGATGGACGACCGCCCCTGCTACGAGGTCGAGTTCTCCGACGGAAGCGTCATCGTGGCGGACGCCGAGCACCTGTGGAAGACCACCACCCGGGCCAGCCGACGCCCGCCGGAGGCACGCCGGCGGCACCACTGGGCCGAGCCGGCGTTGGCGAAGGTGCGGGCGGCCGAGGCGGCCGCGTCCGCCGCACCGCACCGCCTGGTCACTCTCGCGGAAACCCTGGAACAGGTCGGCCCGGAATTCCGGAACGTGCTTCACACGGTGGCGCAGACGGTGGGTTCCAACGGCCGGGTCGCCCGACCGGTGACCCGGGCCGGCAAGACACGCAACTGGACGGCTCCGGGCTACCCGGTGGGCGCGTTGATCTCCGGCCTCCGTGCACGCGCGGAACGACCGGTGAACGCCGGCAGTCGCGCCGAGCACGACGGGATCGTCACGACGGCGCAGATCGCGGCCACGCTCCGCACCTCGACGGCCGACCGCCGTCTCAACCACGCCGTGCGAAACTGCGCGCCGCTCCGACTTCCGGAACGCGACCTGGCCGTCCCGCCGTACACCCTCGGGGTGTGGCTCGGCGACGGGCACACCGGGGCCAGCCGCTTCACCACCGCGGACGCCGAAATGGTCGACCTCGTGACCCGGGACGGCTTCCTGGTGCGCCCGAGCGGTCCCATGGTCTACAGCGTGCATCTGCCCACGCCGGCCAGGGCGGTGGACCGCACCTGCGTCGACTGCGGCGGCTCCACTCGTGCCCTGCGGGAGAACCCCGGAACCCGCCGCTGCGCCGAGTGTCACGAGCGCAACGGCTCCTTCCTGGCCCTGCTCCGCCACCTCGGGGTGGCTTACGACAAGCACATTCCGCAGGACTACCTGCGCGCCTCCGAGAACCAGCGCCGGGCGTTGCTCGCCGGTCTCATGGACACCGACGGCACGGTGGCGCCGACCGGGAACCTTCAGTACACGTCCACCTCGCGGCGCTTGATCGACGGCGTGCGGGAACTCGTCGTGAGCCTGGGCTACCGGTGCACCATGACCGAGCGCAAGGTGCGTGGCCGTACCGAGGAGTCGTCGGTCGCGTACACGCTGAACTTCTCCACGCCGGACACGGTCTTCCGGCTGGATCGGAAGCGGACCGCCCACGCGGCCCGACGCCGGACGTCCTCGGACGTCCGCTCCCACTCCCGCTTCATCGTGGACGTCCGTCCGGTGCCGAGCGTTCCGGTGCGCTGCGTGACCGTCGACAATCCCGACCATCTGTATCTGGCGGGCCGCTCGATGATCCCGACGCACAACAGCACGGCGAGCATGGACTTCGCCCGCAACGCGGCTATTCGCGCCAACCAGGCGGCAGCGATCTTCTCGCTGGAAATGAGCAAGGTCGAGATCGTCATGCGGCTCCTCTCGGCCGAGGCACGCGTACCGCTGCACGTGCTGCGGAGCGGGCAGCTCTCCGACGACGACTGGACCAAGCTCGCCCGCTGCATGGGCGAGATCAGCGAGGCACCCCTCTTCGTCGACGACACGCCGAGCATGAACCTCATGGAGATCCGGGCGAAGGCGCGACGGCTCAAGCAGAGGCACGACCTGAAGCTGATCGTCGTCGACTATCTCCAGCTGATGACCTCGCCCAAGCGCACCGAGAGCCGGCAGCAGGAGGTCGCGGACCTGTCCCGTGGCCTGAAGCTGCTCGCCAAGGAGGTCGAGTGCCCGGTGATCGCGGTGAGTCAGCTGAACCGTGGTCCCGAGCAGCGAACCGACAAGCGGCCACAATTGTCCGACTTGCGGGAATCTGGTTCGATTGAGCAGGATGCGGACGTAGTCATCCTGTTGCACCGCGACGACTACTACGACAAGGAGTCGCCGCGAGCGGGCGAGGCGGACTTCATAGTCGCCAAGCACCGGAATGGGCCGACGGACACGGTGACTGTCGCGGCCCAGCTGCACCTGTCGCGCTTCGTGGACATGGCGATCGTCTGAGCGGCGTCAGCCGAGCAGCGGGAACCAGCCGGCGGCCTCGCCCAGCTCCAGCCGGTCCCGGTCGGTGAGCGGCACCCGCCCGGCGGCCTTCAGCAGGTAGTCGTGGTCGTCCCAACCGGCCGGCCGTACCGCGTCGTCGCTGAGCAGGCCGTCCATCGTGGTCACCGCGACCCGCGTCGGGTCCGCCGCCGGCCGCGGCGCGTCCGGCAGGTCCACCACCAGGTCCAGGTGATGGATGACCGCCTCGGTGGTCAGGGTGGCGAGCAGATGAGGTACGCGCAGCACATGCCCCTGCGTGGTCACGTACCCGTCGGGGTCCGCGGCGGTGGCCGCGCGGACGGCGGCGGGTGCGGTGTCGGCCCAGAGGCGGACCACGCTCGTCGGCCGGTCGAAGGCGGCGGCGGAGCGGCGTGCCCACCAGGCGTGCCGGGCGCCCGCGTCGTCGTCGTCGGGGGTGAAGGCGCGCCAGTAGCTGACGTCGTCCACGTCGGCCGGTCCGGGCGCGGGGCTGGCCAGGGCGACGAGCGCGCGCTGGGCGTCGCAGAGCACGTGGAAGAGCAGGTCGGCGACGACCCAGCCACGGCATCGGGTGGGCCGTTGCAGGCCGGCGTCGTCCAGCGGTGCGACCACTGCGGTGATGCCGTCGTACGCCTGGGCCAGCGCCTCGTGCTGCCGGATCGGGCTCATGCCGTGCAGCCTGCCACGGTGGGGCGGGTGCGGCACGGCGACGAGCGCGCCGGGTCGATGCGGTGCACCGGCCCGGCGTGCGCGTGCCCGGCGGTCAGTCGAACAGTTCGCCGAGGAAGCCGTGCTTCTTCTTCCGCCGGTAGTGGCCGTGGTAGCCGTAGTGCTGCTGCTGGCTGTGGCCGTACGCGGGCTGCGCGTAGCCGTGGCCGGGCGGCGGCGGAGGAGGGGGCGGGGGGACGGCGCCGTAGCCGGGCTGGTGCGGCGCGGCGGCGGGCGGGGGCGGCGGGGGCGGCGGGTAGCCGGCACCGGACGGGGCGGGCTGCCGGGCGCCGCCGTGCTGCTGGTTCCAGTTGGCCTCGGCATCGAACAGCTTTTCCAGCTCGCCGCGGTCGAGGAAGATGCCCCGGCATTCGCCGCACTGGTCGATGACTACTCCGCTGCGCTCGTACTGGCGCATTTCTCCGCGGCACTTGGGACAGGTCATCTGCATGACAACGACGGTACCGGGTGTTTTCACGCAGTGGCGGTCAGCGCCTGCGTGACCTCGTCGTCGGAGACCTCGTGGAAGTCCTCGTAGTACCCGCCGACGGCGGCGAAGTCGTGCGGGAGTTGGCAGCTCACGACCGTGTCGGCCGCGGCGGCGAGCATGTCGTACGCCTGCTCGGAACCGACGGGGACGGCGACCAGGACGCGGGTGGCGCCGAGGTGGCGGGCGACCTGGACGGCGGCGCGGGCGGTGGCGCCGGTGGCGAGTCCGTCGTCCACGATGACGGCGGTGCGCCCGGTGAGGTCGAGCGGTGGGCGGCCGCCGCGGTAGCGCTGTTCGCGGCGGTCCAGTTCGGCCTGTTCGCGGCGGCGGACCTGGGCCCTGTCGTTCTCGCTGATCCGGCCGGCGACCATGTCGTTGAGGACCTGCACGCCGCCGGGGCCGAGCGCGCCGTACGCGACCTCGGGCGCCCAGGGCACGCCGAGTTTGCGGACGACGAGCACGTCCAGGGGTGCGCCGAGCCGGTCGGCGACCACCCGGGCGACGGGTACGCCGCCGCGGACCAGGCCGAGCACGAGGACGTCGGGCCGGCCGGCGAGGTCGGCGAGTCGCTCGGCGAGTTCACGTCCCGCCTCGGTCCGGTCGCGGTAGGTGGTCATTCCTCAGGTGTACGCCTTCCGGCCGGGTCGCGCGGGGCGGTTGCCGGGAATGTCGCCCTGTCGTCCGGTCGGGTGAGCGCCAGCGCGGGGGCGAGGACGAGCAGGGCGGCCGGGTAGAGCAGGTAGCCGAAGCGGGTGGAGGGCATCAGCAGGATCGCGGCGAGCAGCCCGTACCCGCAGATGAGGGCCGTGGCGGCGGCGGTGCGGGGCGGGCGGCGCAGCAGCCGGACGGCGATGGCTGCTCCGGCGGCGACGAGCAGCGCGGCGGCGACGGCGCGGCCGGCCGGGAGTGTCTCGGCGATGAGGTGTCCGGGGAAGGGCGACTGGGCGGGGCTGGTGACGAGGCCGTGGCCGAGCGGGAAGCGCAGGACGTTCTCGACGAGGGCGTCGCGGTCGACGAGCAGGACCGGGACCAGGGCGAGGACGGGCAGGCCGACGGCGCCGAGGGCGGTGCGGGTCGCGGACCGGCGGGTGGCGGCCCAGCAGATCAGCACGACGGCGATCGGCCAGGCGAAGAGTTTGAGGGCGCCGGCGGCGCCGACCGCGAGGCCGGCCCGGCCGGGCCGGCCGGCGGCGGCGAGCGCGAGGGCGAGGAGGCAGAGCGCGAGTACGGGGAGGTCGTCGCCGCCGGTGGCGAGGGTGAGCGCGCAGACGGGCAGGACGGTGGCGGCCTGGACGGCGCGCAGGACGGCGGCGTCGCGGCGGGGTGCGTCCGGGCCGCCGCCGGTGCGCAGCGTGGCGACGAGGGCGACGACTGTGAGTGCGGTGACCACGGCGAACCAGACGCGGGAGTCGGTCCACCAGGTGTCCAGGGCGGCGCGGGGCAGCCCGAACAGCGCCATGCCGGGCTGGTACGGGGTGTAGCCGAGGAGTTGTTCGCCGGGTGGCAGGGCAGCGATGGCGTCGGGTCCGAGGTAGGGGGTGCCGTGTTCGGCGAGGCGGGCGCCGGCGTGTTCGACGACGATCACCTCCTCCTGGGCGCGGTCGGTGCGTCCGCCGGCGCGTTCGATGCTCTGCGTGACGACCGGCAGGAGCGCGGTGGCGGCCCAGGTGAGACCGGCGACGGTCCAGCGTGCGGGCAGCCCGGCCAAGGGGGTGCCGGGGTGGCGGCGGCGGGCGAGCAGTTGGGTGGTGGCGGCGAGCGTGGCGAGGGCGTACCCGATGGTGGCGACGGCGCCCCAGGCGCGGTGCGGGGGGAGTGTTGAGGTGGCGGCGGTGATCGCGGCGAAGACGGTGGCGGCGGCGTAGAGGCCCAGGTCGAGGGCGAGGCCGCCGGCGGCGGTGTCGAGTGCCGACCAGCGGCGGGAGACGGGGGTTGCCGGGTCGGCGTGGGCGGTCACGCGGGCCAGTGTGGCAGACCGGCGGGGTGCCCCGGCCGGGTCAGGGTTGCCGGGCGTCGGTGGCGGTGGGGGGTGCCGGGCGGGTGCGGCCGGTGCGGCGGCCGGGGAGGCGGATGACGGCGCCGGTGTCGTGCAGCGCGGGTGCGAGCGCGCCGGTCCGGCCGCCGTGGCCGCGTTGGAGGGTGGCGAGCAGCGCGGCGGCGGGTAGCGGGCGGGCGAACAGGTGGCCCTGTCCGGCGGCGCAGCCGAGTTCCCAGAGAGCGCGGCGTTGCGGTTCGCTCTCCACGCCTTCGGCGACGACGGTGAGGTCGAGGCTGCGGCCGAGGTCGAGGGTGGAGCGGATGACGGCGGCGGCTTCGGGGGCGGTCTCCATGGCGCCGGCGAAGCTGCGGTCGATCTTCAGTTCGTGTACGGGGATGCGGGAGAGCAGGGAGAGCGACGAGTATCCGGTGCCGAAGTCGTCGAGTGCGAGCCGGACGCCGGAGTCGCGTAGCCGGCTGAGGACGCGGTCGACGACGTCGAGTTGGCTGAGTGTGAGTGTCTCGGTCAGTTCCAGCACGAGGCGGTCGGGCGGGAGGTCGTGGGCGCGCAGCCGGGCCAGGACGGCGCCGGGGAAGCGGGCGTCGAGGAGGCTGCGTGGGGACACGTTCACCGAGACGGGCAGGTCGAAGCCGGCGTCGCGCCAGGAGCCGGCGGCGATGAGCGCCTGGTCGAGGATCGCCTCGGCGAACGCGGGGAGGAGCCCGGACCGTTCGACGGCTTCGAGGAAGCGCAGCGGGTCGATGAGCCCGTGGGTGGGGTGGTGCCAGCGGGCCAGGGCCTCGGCGCCGATCACCTCGCCGCTCGCCAGGTCGACGATGGGCTGGAAGTTGACGGTGAACTCGTGGTCGGCGACGGCGCGGGGCAGTTCGCCGCCGAGGGTGAGCCGGCTCAGGTCGGCGGTGTCGCGGGCCGGTGCGTAGGTGGCGACGCGTTGCCCGGCGCGTTTGGCCTGGTACATGGCCACGTCGGCGCGTCGCAGCAGTTCCGCCATGCCGCCGGTGGCGGGGGCGACAGCGATGCCGCCGCTGGCCTCCACGCTGATCCGCATGCCGTCGAGGTCGAGCGGGTCGTGCAGTGCCGCGAGCAGGGCTTCGGCGCGGTGGGCGGCGACGGCCGGGGCGGGCAGGCCGCGCAGGAGGACGGCGAACTCGTCGCCGCCGAGCCGGGCGACCAGGTCGTCGGGGTTCGCGGCGTCGCGCAGCCGCTCGGCGACCTGGATCAGTACCCGGTCACCGGCGCCGTGCCCGAGGGTGTCGTTGACCTCCTTGAAGTGGTTGAGGTCGATCAGCACCAGGGCGGTGACGCCGTCGGCGTGCCGGGTGGTGAGCTGGGCGCTGCCCTCGTCGAGCAGGTGCCGGCGGTTGGACAGGCCGGTGAGGGCGTCGTGGGTGGCGGCGTAGGCGTGGTCCTCGGCGATGCGGGCGAGTTCGGCGTACGCCTGGGCGTTGCGGACCGCGGTGCACAGGGCGGAGGCGAAGGTACGCAGGGTGTACTGCTCCCGCTCGGAGAGTTCCACCGGACCGGCGAACCGCAGCCGCAGGACGCCGACGTCGTCGGTCCGGTCGTGGCCCTCCAGGGCGACCGGCATGACCTGACCGTCGACGGCGCTGGGCTGGGGGGCGACTCCGTCGTACGCGATGTTCGTGCTGTTGCCCCGGATGGTGCGTCCGCCGTCGCGCAGCTCGATCTCGACCTCGTCGGCGGAGAAGAGTTCGCTGGCTTCGGTGACCGCCGTGGTGAGCACCTGGTCGAGGTCGACCACGTTGAGGGCGTCGGTGGTCCGGGCCAGGCGCTGCCATGCCTGTTGCTCGGTGCGGGTGCGGATCCGGGCGGAGTAGGCCAGGTGCAGGCTGAGGACCAGCGGAGGCACGGCGAGCAGTAAACGGGGGTCGGCCCGCAGGATGAGGACGGTGCACGCGGCCACGAGGAAGCGGACAGCGAACCCGGCGACCCGCAGGTCGAGGTCGGTACGGAACTGGCGGGCGATGGGCGTCCCGGACGCGAGGGCGATGACCGGCATGGCCAGGAGATCGTCGAGTAGCGCCGCTACCAGGTAGACGACCCCCAGCAGCAGCAGGATGTGGAGCGGCTCATGGGGTGGCCAGATCCCGCCGAACAGCAGTGTGACGAGCGCGCTGCCGCCGGCGACCAGCGTGTGCTTCGCGACGGCGAACGTCGTCTTGATGGGCGCCAACCGAGTGACTGATCCGCAGCCCACACCGACGCCGGTTGCCAGGATTACCCAGGAGGCCGGGGCGACGGCGAGACCGATGACGATCGCGGTCTCGACCCAGGCGAAGGCCAAGGTGGTCGACCGTATGCGCAACGGGGTCTTGATCACCGTGGCCAAGGCGACCGTCACCACCAAAGCTGTGACGGTCACGAGATCACGGACCGAATCGGGCGGCTGGTTCCGGACGGTGAGCAGGGCGGCGAGCACGACGAACGCCGCGCAGCCGCTCACGCTGTACACGAGCAGGCGCAGAGGCGGTTCGACAACCCTTCGACTGTCCGCCGTTCGGCTCAACCGGCATCACCCGCCGCTCACCGTCGGAATGCGATGAGCGGCAGCCTACCTCTTCGCCGGGGCCGTGAGAACCTTCAGGTCCATTCGGTGCTACGCATTGATCGCCCCTCCTCAGATATCAATTGGATCGTGATTGCAGATGGCCGGAGTTCTCTCAGGTCCATTCGGTGCTGCGCATTGTCACGACCCTCCTCGGATATCTCTGTTTGGGCGGTTGAGGCGCCCCCTGTTCCCTTGAAGAGCAGGTTAGAGCGAGGTGAGGCTGATAAGAAAGCATTAATGTCGGTATGCGCAATATAAGTAACTATTGCGGATTAAATGACGTTCTGTCCATGCGCTGTAAGCGGAGCGGAGCCGACCGTATGCTTCACGTACCCGCCCAGTCGCTCAGCGCCATGGGAAAGGCCAAAGCCTCTCTCGTCGCCTGTAGCGTCGCCGTGACGGCTGGACATTACAACCGTTGCTCGGGCGGCTTTCATCGTCGGGACGGATGAGGAGTGGCGGTGCGTGGCCCCCCTGGATGGGGCAACGGCCTTGCGGCCGATCGATTACGCTGCGGCCTGGGCGTGGACGGGAGCCGACTGAGGCTGGAACAGCACCATGGAAATCCAAGTTGTCGGTGGTTTGGCGGTGCGGCTCGGCACGGCCGACCTTTCGCTCGGGACACCCAAACAGCAGTTGGTGTTGGCGCTACTGATTGTGCGGGCCAACCAGTTGGTCCCGGTGCACGAACTGGTTGACGAGCTGTGGCCCGACGGCCCACCCCGCTCCGCGATCGCCAACGCGCGGACCTACGCCGCCAACCTGCGGCGAGGCCTCGACTCGTCCGGGGTCGAGAGGCTCAGGATTGTCCGTGAACAAGGTGGCTACCGCCTTGTCGCCGACGAGAATCTGATCGACCTGCACCGGCGGACCGCGCGCTGGCGCCAGGGCCGGGAGCTGATGCGTGCGGGAGAACCGGCGCAGGCGATCACGTTGCTGAAGGATGCGGTTGATGCTGCAGATCCACTGCTCGCGGGGTTGACGCTGGGGCCGGTGCTGACCGTCCGGCGGGAAGCGATGAACCAGGAACGCCGTGCAACGCTGGAGCTGCTGGCGGAGGCCCACCTCAGCATGGGGAATCCGGAATCGGCGGTGTCGTTTCTGCGGGATCAGGTCCCGCGCGAGCCGCTTTGGGAACGAGCACAGTGTCTCCTGATGCGTGCCCTCATCGGGGCCGGTGACGCAGGTGGCGCCCTCGCCGTCTACCGCGCCACTCGCGAAGCGTTGTCCGACCAGCTCGGGGTGGCACCCAGCGCGGAGATGGAGCGACTTCGGATGGCGGCGACCCAGGCTCGACGCCGGATTCCGGAATCGGCGCGCGAGGTGGAGCCCATCCGGAGTGGTGCTCATAAGCGCAATTGGTTGCCACGAACGGTGATGAATTTCGTCGGCCGGGAGGAAACGGTCGATCGATTGTTGTACGAAGTGGGCGAGGCTTCCGGGCAAGGTCCGACGATCCGGGTGATCGACGGCATGGCGGGCTGCGGCAAGACGACTCTCGCCCTGCACGTGGCCTCCCGGTCGGCCGAGCGCTTCCCCGACGGGCAACTCTTCGTCGACCTGCGGGGACACAGCGCGCGAACACGGACGAACGAGGCCCCCACCGTCAATTTCCCCCCAGCGAATCGACGGTGGGGCGTCGTGCATCGGCACCCGAAACGGCGCTCCTCCCCGCCGCCGGCCGCCTCACCCCGCGGCGTCGTACCCGGCGGATAGGGTCGGGCCGTGACCGAACCCGCGCAGCTCACCCACGTCGACCCGGCCGGTGCGGCCCGGATGGTCGACGTCTCCGCCAAGCCGGTCTCGGGCCGGCTCGCGGTCGCCGCCGGCCGCCTGCGCACCACCGCCGAGGTGGTGGAGTTGCTGCGCCGCGACGGCCTGCCCAAGGGCGACGCGCTCGCCGTCGGCCGGCTCGCCGGCATCATGGGCGCCAAGCGCACACCGGACCTGATCCCGCTCTGCCACCCGATCGCGCTGCACGGCGTCACCGTCGACCTCGACCTCACCGCCGACACGGTGGAGATCACCGCCACCGCGAAGACCGCCGACCGCACCGGCGTGGAGATGGAGGCCCTGACCGCCGTGGCGGTCGCCGGGCTCGCCCTGGTCGACATGGTGAAGGCCGTCGACCCGGCCGCCTCGGTGGACGCCGTCCGGGTGCTCCGCAAGGAGGGCGGCAAGACCGGCGAGTGGGTCCGGCCGGAGGACCGGCCGTGATCCGGGCCCGGGTGATCGTGGCGTCCAACCGGGCCGCCGCCGGGGTGTACGAGGACACCAGCGGCCCGCTGCTCGTGACCGGGCTGCGCGAGCTGGGCTGCGAGGTCGACGCCCCGGTGGTGGTGCCGGACGGCGAACCGGTCGGCGACGCCCTGCGTGCCGCCCGCGCCGACGGCGTCGACGTGGTGCTGACCAGCGGCGGCACCGGCATCACGCCGACCGACCGCACGCCCGAGGTGACCCGGGCGCTGCTCGACTACGAGATCCCCGGCATCGCCGAGGCGATCCGCGCGCACAGCCGCGACGCAGTGCCGACCGCGGCGCTGTCCCGCGGGCTGGCCGGGGTGACCGGCCGGACGCTCGTGGTCAACCTGCCCGGTTCACGCGGCGGCGCCCGGGACGGCCTGGCCGTGCTCGGGCCGATCCTGCGGCACGCCGTCGACCAGCTTCGCGGCGGCGACCACTGAACCCGCGAGGCACGTGCTCCGGCGTTAGGCTCGCCGGATGAGCACGGAAACCGAAGCCGCCGCGGCCGAGGCGGCCACGCCACCCCCGGCCGGGTGGGAGGAGGCCCGCTCCCGGGTGTACGCGGTGGGCCTGTCCGCCGCGCTCCCCGCTGTCGCCCGTCCGCTGGCCGAGGCCGACGGGCACACGCTGGCCGAGCCGCTGACCACGCGTACCGACCTGCCCGCGTTCCCCACCTCCAGCGTGGACGGCTGGGCGGTGCGCGGCCCGGGGCCGTGGCGGGTCGTCGGGCGGGTGCTCGCCGGGCACACCGCACCGCCGCTGGAGGCGGACGGCAGCACCGTCGAGATCGCCACCGGCGCGATGGTGCCCGAGGGCACGACGGCGATCCTGCGGATCGAGGAGTCGGCGCGTACGGCGGACGGCCTGGTGTCCGGCACGCCCCGACCAGCACCGGAGTGGCGGGAGCCGGGTGAGGAGGCGCACCTCGGGGAGGAGCTGCTGCCCGCCGGCACGCCCGTCGACCCGGCGGTGATCGGCCTGGCCGCCTCCTGCGGGCACGACACGCTGCGGGTCCGCCGCCCACCCCGGGCCGCGCTGCTGGTCTTCGGCGACGAACTGCTCACCTCGGGTCCGCCCGGCGCGGGCCGGGTCCGGGACGCGCTCGGCCCGTCGGTGCCGGCATGGCTGCGTCGCTACGGCTGCCAGATGCGCGCCGCCGACGTGGTCGGGCCGGTCGCCGACACGCTGCCCGCGCACGTGGCGGCGTTGCGCGGCGCGCTCGCCAACGCCGACCTGGTGTGCACCACCGGCGGCACCATGCACGGCCCGGTCGACCACCTGCACCCGACGCTGGAGGCGCTCGGCGCCGACTACGTGGTGAACACCGTCGCGGTGCGCCCGGGTTTTCCGATGCTGCTCGCCCGCCTGGTGGACGGCGACGGCCGGGTGCGGTTCGTGGCCGGCCTGCCCGGCAATCCGCAGTCGGCGGTGGTGGCGCTCGTGTCGCTCGTCGCGCCCCTGCTCGCCGGTCTCACCGGCCGGCCGATGCCGGTGCTGCCGCACGTGACGCTCGCCGAGCCCATTCCCGGGCGCGGTGACTACACCCACCTGGCACTCGCCCGCCGGGACCGCGTCGCCGGCACCGCGTACCCGGTGCGGCACGTCGGCTCGGCGATGCTGCGCGGACTGGCCGGCGCGGACGGGTTCGCGGTGATCCGGCCCGGCACCAGCGGCGCGGCCGGTGACCGCGTGCCGTTCGTGCCGCTGCCACTGACCCCCGGGGAGCGATTCGGGTGAGCGCGACGAACGAACCGACGGGAGACGTCGTGACAGTGGACGCAGGCATGGTGCTCGGCACGGTGACCGACCGGCCGCTCGACCTGGCCGAACACGAGGCGGCGGTGGCCGACCGCCGGGCCGGTGCGGTGGTGTCCTTCCAGGGCGTGGTCCGCGACCACGACCACGGGCGGGCGGTCACCCGGCTGGAGTACGAGGGCCACCCCACCGCCGAGGCGGTGCTGCGCGAGGTGGCGGCCGAGGTCGCGGCCGACCCGCAGGTGTACGCGGTGGCGGTGTCGCATCGGATCGGCCCGCTGGAGATCGGGGACGTGGCGCTGGTGGCGGCGGTCAGCACGGCGCACCGGGCCGCCGCGTTCGCGGCCTGCGCACGGCTGGTCGACGAGGTGAAGGCCCGGCTGCCGATCTGGAAGCGCCAGGTTTTCGACGACGGCACCGAGGAGTGGGTGAACTGCCCCTGAGGGCTCAGCGCCGGGCGGCGAGCGCGGCGGTACGGCCCCACCGGTCGTGGTAGAACGCCGGCTCCGCGCCGGGTCGCCACGGCAGCGCCGCCACGAGCACGATCAGTGCGATGGCCAGGGAGTTCTCCATCAGCGCGCCGAACAGGCCGTCCTGGTAGTGGGACACCTCGGGGAGCTGGTGCTCGTACGGCCAGATCGGTGAGATCAGGAACAGCAGGTAGAGCCCGAGCGCGCCGACGCCGTGGCGGAGCCCGGTGAGCGTCGGGTACCAGATCGGCGGACGCAGTGCCGGCACCCCGTTGGCCGACGGGCCGCCGGTGCCGCGCAGCGGCAGGCCACGGCTGGCGTCGCGGCGGCGGACCGCGGCGTCGGCCAGCACGATGATCGCCGGGATGACCCAGATCAGGTGATGCGACCAGGAGATCGGGCTGATCACGTTGGCGGTGAGCCCGACCAGCGTGAACGCGGTCAGCTCGTCGCCGTCGGCGCGGGCGCTCATCGCGCGGGAGAGGCCCAGCGCCAGGATCAGCACCGAGAACGCCAGCCAGAGCAGGCCGGGCGTCTCGATCGAGTCGTAGAGCCGCGCCAGCAGACCGGCGAGGGACTGGTTGGCGGTCATGTCCGCCGCGCCGACCCGTTCGGTCTGCCAGAGCACACCGGCGAAGTACGCGCGGGACTCCTCACCGACCACACCGAACGTCGCGACTGTCACGCCGGTCGTGGTGGCGACAGCGGTGAGCGCGGCCCGCCACTGCCGGGTCAGCATCAGGTAGGCCACGAACAGCGCCGGGGTGAGCTTGACCGCGGTGGCGAGCCCGATCCCGACACCGGCCCAGGCGCCGCTGTAGACGAACCGGGCCAGCGGCGAATCGGCGGTCTCGTAGTGGGTGCCCCGCTTGGCCCGCCAGCGCAGGCCCACCATGTCCGCCATGATCAGCGCGAACAGCAGCAGGTTGACCTGCCCGTAGCCGAGCGTCTCCCGGGACGGCTCGATGGCGACGGCGAGCGGGGTGGCGATGCCGACCGTGAACCAGAGCGGCCAGCCGAGCCGATCCACGACGGGACGCAGCAGCGCCGCGAGGACGACGGCGAGTGCGCCGATGCTGGCGAGCGCGTTGACGAAGCCGGCGCCGTCGACCGGCAGCCAGGACATCGGCAGCATGACCAGGGCGGCGAACGGCGGGTAGGTGAAGCCCAGCGTGGTCGAGGGCGCGACGAAGTCGTACAGCTCGTTGCCGCCGGCCCACCACAGCACGGCGCCGTGGTAGATCTTCATGTCGAAGAAGTTGTACGGCCGTCCGAAGGCGCCGATGGCGAGCCACGCGGCGTACGACACGGCGGCGACGACGCCGAGACGCACGACGATCCGGCGGTCGACGCGGGAGGTCGGAGCGAGGCGGTTGGTCCGTCTACCGACTGTCGTCGGCATGGCGTGGCCACCCCCGTACCAAGGTCGTCGTACCCGTCCAGGTCCAGCACGGAGCCTAGAACGGCGCCTCACGTTGCTGCCTCCCGCGTTACGCGACCGTGTCCGATCCCACACGTGTTTGCGACATTTCCACCGCGTTAACGGGTCTCGGACGGTTCAGGTGATTGGTGGCCTTGCGGGGGGTGGTGGGCCGTACGAAATGCCTGGTCAGCCGGGCATGCGGCGGGCGGTGGCCGCGGAGCGTACCGCGATCTTCGCCTCGCGACGCGCGGTACGGACCGCGCGCTTGACCGACCGGCGCGAGTGGTCGATCCGGTGGCCGGCGCGCCAGCGCAGGCCCGGCTTGCCCTCGGTGTCGGCGGCGGCGAGGAGGAGGCCACCGAGCAGGCCGACGTTCTTCAGGAAGTGAACCTGGTTGTTGTTGCGGGCGGCCGGGTCGTCGTTGGTCCAGAAGGGGTGACCGGCGGCGGTCGTCGGAACCAGCGTGCCCGCGAGCACCAGCGCGGCCGGGCGGGTGAACCGGCCGGTCGCGAGCATCAGGCCGCCGACGAGCTGGGTGGCGGCGTTGGCCCGGATGAGCGAGACCGTGTCGGTGGGGATGCGGGGGTGCACGTTCCGGATGAGCGGAGCGACCTTCCCGGTGACCGGTTCCGCAGCCTGCACCAGACGTTCCGGGTTGCGCAGGTTGCGGGCGCCGCTGACCACGAAGATGCCGCTCAACATGACTCGGGCGAGGGAGCGCACGGGCTTCATGGCTCAGTCTTACCCCGTCGAGGGCGTCGTCATCCCCGCAACACACGAAAGGTATCGGCCGACGTGGACGTCCGAACGGTATCGATTTCAGCGACCGTCGCGGATGGACCGGTCGCGTTCGGTAAGGTCGCGCGGGTGACGACGCTGCGACTGCGCCCGGAGGGCCCCGCCGACGAGGCGCCGGTGGCCCGGGTGCTGGCCGCCGCCTTCGCCCGCCCCGACGTGGCCACCCCACCGGAGGTCGGCCTGGTCGAGGAGCTGCGGCACAGCCCGGCGTGGGTCCCGGAGCTGGCCATGGTCGCCGAGTACGGCGGCGAGGTGGTGGCGTACGCGCTGCTCACGCGCGTGGGCGTACGCACCGACGACGGTCGTACGTGGCCGGCGCTGGCCCTGGGTCCGGTGGCGGCGGCACGGCACCGGCAGCGGCTGGGGCACGGCACGGCGGCGGTGCAGGCGGCGCTGGACGCGGCAGCCGAGTTGGGCGAGCGGCTGGTGGTGGTGCTGGGGGATCCGGCGTACTACCGGCGGTTCGGGTTCGGCCCGGCGGACCGGCTGGGCCTGACCAGCCCCTGGTCCGGGCTGGGTGAGCCGTGGCAGGCGCTGGTGCTGCCGCCGACGGTGAGCGAGGAGCCGCCACCGCCGGCCGGCGAGGTGGTCTTCCCGCCACCGTGGTCGCGCGTCTGAGGCCGTTTCAGAGCAGCCGTCAGGCGGGCTGGGTGCGCAGGTAGCGGCCGAAGTGCGGCACGGTGAACGCCACCGTCCCCCGCTCGCCGGAGTAGATCAGCCCCTTCTTGATCAGCGCGTCCCGGGCCGGGGACAGGCTGGCCGGCTTGCGGCCGAGCGCGCGGGCGATCTCGGCGGTCGGCACCGCCGCGTCCATGTCGTCCCGGCCGCCCTCCTCGCCGTCGACCAGCGCCAGCGTGGCCATCGCGCGCATGTACTCGCGTTCGGCCGGCGTGGCCCGCTCGAACCGGGAACCGAAGAACCCCACCGCCAGCTCGGCCTCCGCCTCGGGCGCGGCGACCCGGACGTCCGCCGCGGTGATCGGCGAGCGGGGCGCGTGGTCCCAGGTTGCCTTGCCGTACGCCTGGACGAAGTAGGGATAGCCGCCGGACTTCTCGTAGAGCAGGTCGAGGGCTTTCTGCTCGTACTCGACCTCCTCCCGCTCGGCCGGGGCGCAGAGTGCCTGGTCGGCGGCGATCCGGTCGAGCCGGTCGATGCGCTGGTAGCGGTAGAGCCGCTCGGAGTAGGACTTGGCGGCGCTGAGGACCGCGGGCAGGTGCGGCAGGCCCGCGCCCACGACGATGAGCGGCGCGCCGAGCTGGGACAGCTCGTGGCAGGCGGCGCAGAGCGCGGAGACGTCCTCGGCGCCGACGTCCTGCATCTCGTCGATGAAGATCGCGATGCCGGTGCCGACGTCGGTGGCGACCGCCGCCGCGTCGCTGAGCAGTTCGACCAGGTCGATCTCGATGTCGCCGGAGTCGGCGCGCCCGCTGCTCGCCGGTACGTCGATGCCGGGCTGCCAGCGGTCGCGCAGCTTGGGCGCCGCGCTGCCGCGCCCGGTGGGGGCGGAGCGTTGCGCGAACGCCTTGAGGACGCCGAGGAACGCGTCGATCCGGTCCGGGGCGCGGTGCCGGGGTGCCAGTTCGCGGACCGCCATGTGGAGCGCGGCGGCGATCGGGCGGCGCAGCGACTGGTCCGGCCGGGCCTCGATCTTGCCGGTGCCCCAGAGGTGGCTGATCGCCTCGGAGCGCAGCGTGTTGAGCAGGACCGTCTTGCCCACCCCACGCAGGCCGGTGAGCATCAGGCTGCGTTCGGGCCGGCCGCGGGCGATCCGTTCCAGCACCACGTCGAAGACGTCCAGTTCCCGCCCCCGCCCGGCGAGTTCGGGCGGGCGCTGGCCGGCGCCCGGTGCGTACGGGTTGCGGACCGGATCCACGAATCGCACAGTATCGGGTTCTCTAGCGACCAGGCTAGATGCGCGTAGAGGCGGCTACCGCGTGTCGGCCTCGATACAAAACTAGGGCTGTCTAGCATCCACGCTAGACAGCCCTAGTTTTGGTTACCGACAGGCGGACAGGGTCAGCGGCGCTTCAGGCAGAGCACGAAGTCGAGCGTGTCCAGCTCGCTGTCGAAGAAGTACCAGTCGGTGTAACCGGCCACCTTCCCGCACTTGGCCTCCGCGTCCTTCTTGCCGCTCGTCGCGCCGTCGATGCGGCGCAGCACCTCGTACGTCTTCGGGGCGCAGTCGGCGATCACCAGCTTCGGCTGGCCGCCGCCGCCCTCGTTGGCGACGCACTGGCCCGCCTTGACGAAGCGCGGATCGGTCGAGGAGGCCGGGGCCGCCGTCGTGGGCGTCGTGTCGGCCGGCTCGCTCGGCGCGGCCTCACCGGTCGGATCCGCGGCCGGCGCGGTGGCAGCGGTCGTGCCGCCGGTCGGGGTCTGCTCGTCCCGGCCCAGCATCCAGTACGCCCCGGCGCCGCCCAGCAGCAGCACGGCCAGCACGACCACCACCACCACCAGCGGGCCCTTGCCCCGCTTCGGCGGCGGCGTCGGCTCGGCGTACGGCGGAAGCCCACCGCCGTACTGCGGTCCGGCGTAGGGGTCACCCGGTTGGCCCTGCTGCGGGGACCAGGCCGAACCCGGCTCGAAGCGCTGCGTCGGCGGCCCGTACTGATCGGCCGGCGGCCCGTACCGGTCGGCGGGCCCGTACTGGTCGGGCGGCCCGTACTGGTCGGCGGGGCCGTACTGGTCGGCAGGGCCGTACGGCCGCGCGCCCGGCGGCGGGCCGTACCGCGGATCCGGCTGCGGGGCGTAACGCGGGTCGCCCTGCGGGGCGTAGCGGGGGTCGGGCTGCGGGGCGTAGCCGTCGTCGGGCCGTCCCCACGGCTCGGGAGAGCCGCCACCCGGTGGACCGAAGTTCGACATGAACGCCTCCTGCGTACGCCAGTGCTGAGAGGCCGGCCACCAACTGGGGACGCCGACGCCGTGGCCACCGTAGCGTGGTCAGACGATGAGCTCACGCCCCACGAGTGCGACGAACGTTGTCGATTCCGCGACGCCGCCCGCCCGCACCGCCCTGATCTGGACCGCACTCGTGCTGGTCTACCTGCTCTGGGGCTCGACGTACCTGGGCATCCGGGTCGCTGTCGAGTCGTTGCCGCCGCTCATTTCGGCGGCGATGCGGTTCGCCGCCGCCGCGGTGGTGCTCGCCGTGGTGCTGCGCCTGCGACGCGGACCCGGTGCGTTGCGGGTGCCCGCGCGCCGCGTCGGCTCCGCCGCGCTCATCGGCGTGCTGCTGCTGGCGGGCGGCAACGGACTGGTGGTGCTCGCCGAGTCCGGCCCGCCCGGGACCGCCGTACCGTCCGGTGTCGCGGCGTTGCTCGTCGCCACCGTGCCGCTGCTCGTGGTGCTGCTGCGCACGGCGGGTGGCGACCGGCCACGACCGTGGACGTTCGCCGGGGTGGCCCTCGGCTTCGCCGGTCTGGTCCTGCTCGTGCTGCCCCGGGACGGTGTCGACGGTGTGCCGGTGGCCGGTGCGCTCACAGTGGTCGCCGCCGCGACGAGCTGGTCGGTCGGCTCGTACCTGTCCGGCAGGATCGCGATGCCCGCCGACCCGTTCGTGGCCACCGTCTACGAGATGGTCGCCGGTGCGACGGTGCTCGCGCTCGTCGGGGTGGCCCGCGGGGAGCTGCGCGGCTTCTCCTTCGCCGACGTGACCGGGCGGTCCTGGGCGGCGATGGCCTACCTGATGGTGGCCGGATCGCTCGTCGCCTTCACCGCGTACGTCTGGCTGCTCGCCCACGCGCCGATCTCCCTGGTCTCCACGTACGCGTACGTGAATCCGGTGGTCGCGGTGGCGCTCGGCGCGTTGTTCGTCGCGGAACCGATCACCTCGCAGGTGCTGATGGGCGGCGCGGTCATCGTGGTCGGCGTGGCGGTGGTGGTGAGCACCGAGCGGCCCCGCCGGTCCCCGCCACCAGCCGTCGACGGGACGGCCGGGGAGCCGGCCGGGCGGTAGCGTCCCGGCCGTGTCGGCGCTGCTGGTGACGGGGATCGCGCTGCTCGGCGCACCAGCCGGGTGGGCGGCGGTGCCGGTCGGCCGGTCGCTCGTCCCAGTGCCCCCTGGCGACGCTCCGCGCCGGAGCGCGCTCGCCCTGGTCGGTGTCGTGGTGTTCGGCGGGCTCGCCGCCACCAGGGGCACCGACCCGGCGCTGCCCGCGCTGCTGCTGGTCGCCGCCGTCGGGCTGGTTCTCGCCGTCACCGACGTGACGGCGCTGCGGCTGCCCGACCCGCTGGTCGGCGTGGTCGCGCTCGGCGGCGGGCTCGGCCTGATCGCGGCCACGGCGGCGACCGGCGAACCGCGCCGCCTGGCCGTCGCGGTGGGCGGGGCCGCGCTCTCCTTCGTCGGGTACGCGCTGCTGGCCCTGCTGCCCCGCGCCCGGCTCGGCTTCGGCGACGTGAAGCTCGCCGCCGCGCTCGGGCTGCCGCTGGGCTGGCTCGGCTGGCCGGCACTGCGGCTCGGCCTGTTCCTGCCGCACGTGCTCGCCGGAGTGGCGGTGCTCGTCCTGCTCGCCGCCGGCCGGGTACGCCGGGACACGCCGGTGCCGTTCGGCCCGGCGCTGCTCGGCGGCGCGTGGCTCGCCGCCGTCCTCACCTGATCGCCGCCGGCCGGCCCGGCCCGTGTTCGTGGCCCGCCGGACCCGCCGCCGTCAGATCAGCCGGAGCTGGTGGTCCTTCGGGCGGCGGGGTTCGGTCGCGTCCAGGCGCTCGAACAGCGCCGGGTCGATCACGTCGAGGAACGGCGACGGGCGGGTGTCGCGTTCCGCGCCGTGCCGGGCGCGGCGGCCCGCGTGGCTGACGTAGAGCCGGTCCTGCGCCCGGGTCAGCCCGACGAAGAACAGCCGTCGCTCCTCGGCCACCGCGTCGTCGTCCGGCTCGGAGCCGGGCCAGCGCAGCGGCAGCAGGCCGTCCTCGGCGCCGACCAGGAACACCACCGGGAACTCCAGGCCCTTCGCTGCATGCAGCGTGAGCAGCGTGACCGCTTCGGCGCGCGGGTCGAGCGCGTCCACCTCCGCGCCGGTGGCGAGCTGGTTGAGGAACAGCTCCAGGTCGTCGCCGCACCGCCGGGCCAGCGGGGTGAGCAGGTCCACCGCGGTGCGGACGTCCTCGGGGCGTACCGCGCCGGAGCCGTCGAGCGTGGGCACCGCGAACCGCTCGGCGAGGATCTGCCCGGCCTGGCGTACCCGGGCGGTGAGCGAGCCGTCGAGTCCGGCGTGGCGCAGTTCGCGGGCGATCGCCGGTACGCCGGGACGGTCGCGCAGCCGGTCGTGCGAGCGCTTCTGCACCGGGATGTTCGCCCGGGCCAGCGCGTCCACGATCGGTGCGGCCTGCGCGTCGGTGCGGTACAGCACCGCGATGTCGGAGAAGG
Source organism: Micromonospora sp. WMMA1947 (assembly GCF_027497355.1). NCBI lineage: Bacteria > Bacillati > Actinomycetota > Actinomycetes > Micromonosporales > Micromonosporaceae > Micromonospora > Micromonospora sp. WMMA1947. Next base: position 2,045,698 of record NZ_CP114909.1, read on the forward strand.
ACAGCGAGGTGGCCCGCCCGTCGATCCGCCCCGAGTCGAGCGAGCGGTGGGACAGGCCGCCGACCAGTTCGTCCACGGTACGGACCACGAAGTCGGCCTCGTCGTGGGGAGAACTCGCCGCGTACCGGCCGACGAGCGGCGCCTCCGGGTCGAGCCGGGCCGGGTCGAGGCGCCGGCCGCGCACCAGCGACGACGGCGCGATGGCCTGCACGGCAGCGGCCAGGATCGGCGCCGAGGAACGGTAGTTGCGGTTCAGCCGGACCAGCCGGGCGTCGGTGAAGTCCTGCGAGAAGCGCAGGAAGTAACCCACGTCCGCACCCCGGAACGAGTAGATCGCCTGGTCCGGGTCACCGATCGCGCACAGGTTGCCGTCCGGCGGGCTGAGCAGCCGCAGCAGGTCGTACTGCACGGCGTCGACGTCCTGGTACTCGTCGACGAAGATCCACTTCCACCGCTCGCGGTACTCCCGCACCAGCTTCCGGTCCCCCTTGAGCAGGGCCACCGGCAGCGTCAGCAGCTCGTCCAGGTCGACCAGGTCCCGCTTGCGCAGCAGTGCCACGTACCGCTCGTCGTCGTCACCGGCCTCGGCGCGCGCCGCCGCCCGGTCCGCGTCGTCGGCGATCCGGAAGTCCGCCGGCAGCCCGGCCGCCGCCGCGTTCTCCCGCAGCACGGTCAGGCCGAGCGAGTGGAACGTGCCGACCGTGACGTCCTCGGCGACCGGGCCGAGCAGCCCGTCCAGCCGGTGCCGCAGCTCCTCGGCCGCCCGCCGGGTGAACGTGATCGCCAGGCACTGGTCGGGGAAGACGTTCAGCTCCGCGCAGAGGTACGCGATCCGGTGGGTGAGCGTCCGCGTCTTGCCGGTGCCCGGACCGGCCACGATGAGCAGCGGACCACCCGGCGCCGACGCGGCCACCCGCTGCATCGCGTCCAGCCGGTCCAGCAGGCCGGTGCCGACCTCCTCCATCCCGGCGAGCATCGGCTCGAACGGTTCGTGCGGAGACGGCGGCGGCGCGATCGGAGGCGCGGGCGGCGGCGTGCGCTTCGGCTCCGGCCGGGCCGCCGCCGGGCGTTTGGCCTTCGGCTTCGGTGCCGGCTCCGCGGGCCGCCGCTGCGCGGGCACCGGTACGTCGAACAGCGTCTCCTGCCCGGCCCGGCCACCCGAGGCGCCCAGTTCCGCCGGATCGAACAGCGTGATCACGCCGTACTCGCCGTCGTAGCCCGGCACCCGGCGCACGTCGCCGCGGCGCAGCCGGCCGATGCCCTCCGCGAGCAGCTCGCCGCCGACCCGGCCGATCTCCTCGACCGGGGTACGCGTCAGGATCTCCAGCTCCGGGCCGAGCGCGGCGATCAGCTCGTTGAGCTTGCCCTCGACCTTCTTCGACCGCGCGCCGACCCGGTTCAGCTCACCCAGGATCTCGGCCAGCGGCACCAGGTGCGCCACCTCGCGCGCGTGCGCCGGACGGTGACCCACCGGCCGGTCCGCCAGCTCCTCGACCCGGCTGAGTACGCCCACGGTGAGCGGTTTGCCGCACTCCGGGCAGCGTCCGCCCGCCTCGCGGGTCCGCTCCGGCGACCAGTTCACCCCGCACAGGCGGTGCCCGTCGGCGTGGTACTTGCCCTCCTCCGGGAAGAACTCCACGGTGCCCGCGAGCCCGTCGCCGGTCCGCAGCGCCTCCCGGATGGCGAAGTAGTCGCGCGCGGCGGTGAGGACCGTGGCCTCCCGGGCCAGCGCGGGCGGCGAGTGCGCGTCCGAGTTCGACACCAGCTGGTAGCGGTCCAGGCTGCCGACCCGCCAGTTCATCTCCGGGTCGGACGACAGACCGGTCTCCACCGCGAAGATGTGCTCGGCCAGGTCGGCGTAGCAGTCCGCGATCGCGTCGAAGCCGGACTTCGAACCGAGCGCGGAGAACCAGGGCGTCCAGATGTGCGCGGGCACCAGGTAGCCGTCCGGGCTCGCCTCCAGCGTGATCTCCAGCAGGTCGCGGGAGTCCAGCCCGAGGATCGGCCGGCCGTCCGAGCCGAGGTTGCCGATCCGGCCCAGCGCGGTGTTGAACCGGGCCACCGCGTCCAGGTCCGGCAGGTAGATCAGGTGGTGCACCTTGCGGGTGCGGTCGTCACGCTTGTAGATCGTGGAGATCTCCACGCTCAGCATGTACCGGACCGGGTCGGCCTCCGCCTCACTCGCGAGGCGGGGCGGCAGCCGCCGGGCCACGTCCCGCTCCGCCTCGGGCGAGAGCCGGTACAGGCCCGGCTCGGCCGGGTGCAGCGTCTCGCGCAGGTGGTCGTACCAGGCGGGATGGGTGAAGTCGCCGGTGCCGAGCACGCCGATGCCCTTGCGCCGGGCCCACCAGGCCAGGTTCGGCAGGGTCAGGTCGCGGCTGCACGCGCGGGAGTACTTCGAGTGGATGTGCAGATCCGCGACGTACGGCGGGAGGCCACCGGGGGGTGCGGCGCTGAACGGAGGCACGCCGCATCCTGTCACGTCCGGTCCACCGCCCGCCCGTCGCCACGCGTACGGGTGACCTGAGCAATGCGGTGCTGGACTCGGCGGCCCCGGCACGCTATTGCGCGCGCAGCTCGACGAGCGTCACCTGGGGAGGCGCACCCACCCGTACCGGCGGGCCCCAGAAACCGGCGCCGTTCGTGACGTACACCTTCGTGCCGTCGACCTCGCCGAGACCGGAGACCACCGGCTGTTCGAGCTTCACCGCCAGGTTGAACGGCACCATCTGGCCGCCGTGGGTGTGCCCGGAGAGCTGGAGGTCGACGCCGAACTTCGCCGCCTCCTGCGCGGCCACCGGCTGGTGCGCCAGCAGCACCACCGGCCGGCTCGGGTCACGGTCGCCGAGGGCGGCGGCGTAGTCGGCGGGCCCGGCCACTCCGGTCCCGGCGGCGCTCACGTCGTTCACCCCGGCCAGATCCAGCACGCCACCCCGGGCCTGGATCTCCTGCCGCTCGTTCTGGAGCACCCGCAGGCCGAGCCGGTCCACCTCGCGGACCCACTCCTCCACGCCCGAGTAGTACTCGTGGTTGCCGGTGACGAAGAAGTTGCCGTACCGGGACCGCAGGTCGCGCAGCGGCTCGGCGGCCTCGCCCAGCTCGGCCACCGTGCCGTCGACCAGGTCACCGACCACGGCGACCAGGTCGGCGTCCATCCGGTTGATCATCGCGACGATCCGCTCGGTGTGCGCCCGGCCGCGCAACGGCCCGAGGTGGATGTCGGAGACGGTGGCGATACGCAGGCCGTCCATGCTCCGGGGCAGCTTCGCCAGCGGGATCTGCACCCGGTCGAGCTGCGGCGGACCCATCGCGGTGCGGACGCCGTACCCGGTGACGCCGGCGGCGGTGAGCCCGGCGAAGATCGCCGCCCCGCGGGCGAGCAGCAACCGCCGGGAGGGGTCGTGGTCCGGCGCGGGGGTGCCGGCCGGCGGCGCGTCGGCGTTGTCGACCGGCGGCGTCGTCGCACCCTCCGCCGTCGCCGCGCCCACGAGTGCGGGCTCGGGCTCCGGGCCGGCGGCGACCGCCGAGCGGGCCCGGCGGCGCAGCACGAGCCGGACCACCGCGGTCGGCACTTCGAGCACCAGCAGCAGCACCAGCAGGTAGAACATCAGCGCGACCCAGAGGTAGCCGGGCCAGGCGAGCCAGTACCAGCCGTTGCGCGTGCCGGCCATGGTCACCGGTACGAGCACCGCCAGCGCCGCGATCGCCACCGTGCCCGCCCGGCGCCACCGCCCCGGGCGCGTGGTGTCCCGGACCAGCCGCTTCCACAGGTAGAAGTGGATCAGGCCGATCACGAGCACGACGAAGCCCAGGAATGCCGCCATGGCCAGCACGTGTGCCCCCCTCAGCCGCCCGCGAAGGGCGGCAGCACGTCCACCGTCACCCCGGCCGGCAACAGTGCCTGTCGATCATGACAGGCCACGCCGTCGACCAGAAAACTCGCCGCCTTCAGCACCACCGCGAGGCGTTCGCCGTGCCGGGCGGTCAGGTCATCGAGGAGTTCGTCCAGAGAGCGGCCGGCGGATGCGGTCTCCTCGGAGCGACCGGCGGCAGCCCGGGCGCCGGCGAAATAGCGGACCGTGAGTTCCATCCTCAGCCTCCGATCGCCGACATCGAGCGCGCGGGCTGGAGGAACGTCGGATCGTCGATGCCGTGCCCGGCCCGCTTGGCCCACATCGCGGCGCGCCAGCGGCGGGCCAATTCCTCGTCGTCGGCGCCGTCGCGCAACGCGCCGCGCAGGTCCGACTCCTCGGTGGCGAACAGGCAGTTGCGCACCTGGCCGTCGGCGGTGAGCCGGGTGCGGTCGCAGTCGCCGCAGAACGGCCGGGTCACGCTGGCGATCACCCCGACCCGGGCCGGCCCACCGTCCACCAGCCACGTCTCGGCCGGTGCCGCGCCCCGCTCGGACGGGTCCGGCGTCAGCGCGAACGCGGCCTGCAGGGAGGCCAGGATCTCGTCGGCGGTGACCATCGTCGAGCGGTCCCAGCCGTGCTGCGCGTCGAGCGGCATCTGCTCGATGAACCGCAGCTCGTAGCCGTGCGCGAGCGCGAACCGGAGCAGCGCGGGTGCCTCGTCGTCGTTCGTGCCGCGCATGAGCACCGAATTGATCTTCACAGGGGTCAGCCCGGCCTCCGCCGCGCCGGCCAGCCCGGCGAGTACGTCGGCGAGCCGGTCCCGGCGGGTCAGCGCGGTGAACCGGTCCCGGTCCAGCGTGTCGAGCGAGACGTTGACGCGGTCCAGCCCGGCTTCGCGCAGCGCGGACGCCATCCGGGCCAGGCCGATGCCGTTCGTGGTCAGCGAGATGCGCGGCCGGGGCGTGAGCGCGGCGACCGCCGCCACGATGCCGGGCAGGCCGGGCCGGATGAGCGGCTCACCGCCGGTGAAGCGCACCTCGGTGATGCCGAGCCGGGACACCGCGACACCCACCAGCCGGACGATCTCGTCGTCGGTGAGCAGTTGCGGATTGGCCAGCCAGGGCAGACCCTCCGCCGGCATGCAGTAGGTGCAGCGCAGGTTGCACTTGTCGGTGAGCGAGACCCGCAGGTCCCGGGCGACACGGCCATACCGGTCGGCGAGGACGCCGTCGGCCGTCCGGGGGGCGCTCATCTGTCGACCGTAGCGCGGTCGGGCCCCCGGAGGGCGGCACGGGCGGTGGAGCGTACGGCGTCCGCGTACGCGGCACCGAAGATCGCGGTGTGCACGAGCAGCAGATGCAGCTGATGCAGCGGCACCCGTTCCAGCCACCCGTCGGCCGGTGGCCACGCCTCCCGGTAGGCGGCCATGATCCGATCCAGGTGCGGTGGGCCGCCGAACAGCGCGAGCTGCGCCAGGTCGGTCTCGCGGTGGCCGCCGTGCGCGGCCGGGTCGACCAGCCACACCCGGCCGTCGGCGCCCCAGAGCAGGTTGCCCGGCCAGAGATCGCCGTGCAGCCGGGCGGGCGGCTCGTCACCGCCGAACTCGCCGATCCGGTCGACGACCTGCTCGACGAGCGCCGCCCCGGCGCCGTCGAGCGCGCCGTCGTCGACCGACATGCGCAGGTAGGGAAGGAGTCGGCGCCGGGCGAACCAGTCCGGCCAGGGACCGGGGTCGGGCGTGTTGTCCTGCGGCAGCGCGCCGATGAACCCGGCCCGGTCCGCGCCGAACGCGGGCGCCCCGGCGCGGTGCAGCCCGGCCAGGTCGCGGCCGAACGCCTCCGCGGCCTCCGGCGTGGGCTCGCCGGGCTCCACCCAGTCGAGCGCCAGCAGGTCGGGCAACGCGACCAGCACGTCCGGTACGGGCACCGAGCCGGCCTCGCGCAGCCAGCGCAGCCCGGCCGCCTCGGCGGCGAAGAAGCCCTCCGGCAGCGGACGCGCGGCCCGTTCCGGCCACGTCTTCGCGAACACCGAGTGCCCGTCGTCGAGCGTGAGCCGGGAGGCGGCGCAGATGTCACCACCGGAGACCGGCGTCTCCCGGATCCGCTGGTGGGTCAGGAAGGTCGGCAGGTGCTCCGGGTGTGCCCGCAGGTATGCCAGGTCCATGTGCGCAAGGTAGCGGTTACCTCGGACATCCGTGTGCCGAGAAGCGCCGCCGATTGCCGCTGACCTGGACCGATACGCTCCGTATCTGTGGACGAACCGCGTGTCGTCCACAGGGGCGGACACGGTGGTCCGCCACCGCCCACGCTCCCGGCATGAACTCCACCGAGCCAGCGCGCCTCTCCGTCCGCTCACCGGCCGACATGGTCGCGGCCGTGCCCTACCTGCTCGGCTTCCATCCCGCCGACAGCGTCGTGGTGGTCGCGGTACGCGGCCGGCGCGTCGTCTTCGCCGCCCGCGGCGACCTGCCCGCACCCGGCGCCGACCCCGGCCCGGCGGCCCGGCACCTGGCACAGGTGGTGGCCCGGCAGGACGCCGACGCCGCCACGGTCGTCGGCTACGGTCCGGCCGCCCGGGTGACAGGGATCGTGGACGCGATCGGCGACGCGCTGACCGCCACCGGGCTGGTCGTGCTCGACGCGCTGCGCGTCACCGAGGGCCGCTGGTTCTCGTACCTCTGCGCCGAGCCGTCCTGCTGCCCGCCCGAGGGCACCCCGTACGACCCGGCCGCCAGCCAGGTCAGCGCGGCTGCCGTGTTCGCCGGTCAGGTCGCGCTGCCCGACCGGGCCGCGCTGGTCGCGCAGGTGTCCCCGCTCGACGGGCCGGTCCGGCTCGCCATGCGCCGGGCCACCGGCCGGGCGCGCCTCCGCCTGGCCGCGCTCACCGGCCCTCCGTCCGCGTCGTCGGGCGGCCCGGTGGGCGGCGCGCCGATCGACGGCTCCGAGCCGGGCAAACAGTCGCCGGTCCCGGCGGACGGCCCGGCGACGGACGGACAGTCGCCGGTTCCGGCCGACGGCCCCGCATCGGGTGCGGCGCCGCGTGCGGTGCGGACGGCGGGCACGGCGGCAGTGCGTGCCGCCTTTCGCCGGCAGCGGCGCGGCGAGCGGCTGGACGACGACGAGGTGGCCTGGCTGACGGTGCTCCTCGTCCACGTGGCCGTACGCGACCACGCCTGGTCCCGCACCGACGGCCGGGACGAGGACATCAGCCTCTGGACGGACGTGCTGCGACGCGCCGAGCCGGACCTGATCGCCGCGCCGGGCTGCCTGCTCGCGTTCGCCGCCTGGCGCTGTGGGCACGGGGCACTGGCCGCTGTCGCCCTGGAGCGGGTGCTGTCCGCCCACCCCGGCTACTCGCTCGCGGTGCTGCTCGACGAGGCGCTCCGGCGCGGCCTCGCCCCGGCCGCGCTGGACGGGTGGCCCGGTCCGGACGACGGCGCGGTGCTGCGGCGCCGCCGACGCCGACCCCGCCGGTGACCGCTCACCCGTCCGCCGGGACGGCCACGTCCGCGACGCCGGTGCCGTCAGCTGCCGACGCGCGCCGCCCCGGTGTAGACGTTCATGGTCGGCCCGCGCAGGAAACCGACAAGCGTCATCCCGGCCTCCTCGGCCAGCTCGACCGCGAGCGTGCTGGGTGCGGACACCGCCGCGAGCAGCGGCACCCCCGCCATCCACGCCTTCTGGGTGAGTTCGAAACTGGCCCGCCCGGAGACCAGCAGCACGTGCCCGGCCAGCGGCAGCCGCCCCTCCCGGGCGGCCCAGCCGAGCACCTTGTCCACCGCGTTGTGCCGCCCGACGTCCTCGCGCAGCACGACCAGCTCCCCGTCGGGGGTGAAGAGGCCGGCGGCGTGCAGGCCGCCGGTGCGGTCGAAGGCGCGCTGCGCGGCGCGCAGCCGGTCCGGCAGCGCGGCCAGCAGTTCGGCGGTGACCACCAGCGGGTCGTCCCGCACCGCGAACTGGGAGCGGGTCCGTACGGAGTCGATGCTGGCCTTGCCGCAGACGCCGCACGAGCTGGTGGTGTAGAAGTTGCGCGACGGGTCGGTGACGGGCTCCGGCACACCGGGCGAGAGCACCACGTCGACCACGTTGTACGTGTTCGGCGTCTCCGCCCCGGCGCACAGCTGCGCGGTGTGCACGTCCTCCGCCGACCGGATCAGCCCTTCGGTGAGCAGGAAGCCGATCGCCAGGTCGAGATCGTCGCCGGGCGTACGCATGGTCACCGCCAGCGGCCGGCGTCGGCCCGGACCGGCCGCGCCGACGCGGATCTCCAGCGGCTCCTCCACGGCCAGAGTGTCCTGCCGTCGGATCCGCCCCCGGCCGTCCCCGGCCGCGTCGAGGTCGATCCGCAGCACACCACGCCGATCAGTCGCCCGTCCCATGCCGCCATCCTCCCCGGGCGTCCCACCGCCCGGCACGTCACCCCACACCTTCCCGCCCTCATCCGCCCCGCCCTCGGCCCCCGGCCCCGGCCCCTGGCCCCCAGGCCCGATGATCGTCACCAGTTCGGCGAAGTGGCGGTGTCGGAGGGCCATGGATGCCACCACTTCGCCGAGAAGCAGTCGATCAACGTCGGATAACCGCCGAAAAATGCCGGACGCCCGCCCGAGCCGGGATGCGGCGGTCGTGACTGTGGCTACTGTGAGGCGATGACGGGGTACGCGGCGGTCCTGCTCGCCGGTGGTGCGGCCCGGCGGATGCGCGGCGTGGACAAGCCGGCCCGTGCGGTCGGCGGCCGGCCGATGCTGCACCGGGTGCTGGACGCGGTGGCCGACGCGGACCAGCGGATCGTGGTCGGCTCGTCCGGCCCGGTGCCGCAGGGGGCCCGGACGACGCGGGAGGAGCCGCCCGGAGGTGGTCCGGTGGCCGCCACGGCGGCCGGGCTGGCGCTGCTCGACCCCGGTACGACGACTGTCGCGGTGCTCGCCGCCGACCTGCCACTGCTCACCCCCGCCGCGGTGGCCGAGCTGCGACGCGCCCTCGCCGCAGGGCCGGCCGACGCTCATCCCGCCGGCCGATCCGACGTACCGACGCCCGCGCTCTCCTGTTACGTGGACGGGGACGGCCGCCGCCAGCACCTCTGCGCCGTCTGGCGGGTACCGGCCCTGCGGACCGCCCTCGACCGGCTCGCCGCGGCGCGGGGCGGCTCGCTCGACGGGGCGCCGGTACGCGGGCTGCTGGCCGGCGTCGCCGTACGCGAGGTGTCCTGGTCCGCGTCCGGGCCGCCGCCCTGGTTCGACTGCGACACTGACGAGGACGTACGCCGGGCGGAGGAGTGGACGAGATGACGGTGCTGGACGACTGGGTCACGGCGGTGTGCGCCGAACTGGACCTGGACCCGGCGGGGGTGCCCGTGCCGACAGTGCTCGACGTGGCCCGGGACGTGGCCCACCAGGTGGTCCGGCCGGGCGCGCCGGTCACCGCGTACCTGCTGGGGCTGGCGGTGGGGCGCGGCGCGGACCCGGCCGCGGCGGCCGAGCGGCTCAGCGCGCTGGCCGGTTCCTGGCCGGTGGATCTGGGTGGTTCCACACCTGGGGATTAGCGCCTCGCGCGGGATTCGGTCCCCCTCGCGCGTGGGTAGGGTGGCGGGAACGGACGGAGGCGATCATGACGGCAGACCACCCCTCGGCGCCGGTCGACAAGCCTGCCGGCGGCACGCCGGAGCACCACGCCACCGGCGGTACGCCGGAGCACCACGAGTCGATCCTGCTCGACGAGCCGACCACAGCCGATCTGCGGGCCAAGGTCACCGAGGCGTGGCGGGAGTTCGCCCGGGCGCTCGCCGACCAGCTCCGCGCCCTGCCCGCCGGTGGGCACCTGGAGGTCACGCTCGACCCGACCGCCTCGGGCACCGGGGACGCCGTCTACTCGGTGAGCGTGGACGCGGGCGAGGAGGGGCGCCTCTCGGCCCGCGCGGTCGGCAACGCCACGCTGCCGCAGGGCTACCGGCTGGACCGGGCGGCGGTGGCCGACATGGTGGCGCTCGGCTGGTCGCCGCCGGGCGTGGTCCCGGGTTCCGGGGAGCAGTTCGGGCTGGACTGCGGCACCGACGAGGCGACCCGGCTGGCCGCCGTGCTCTCCCGGACGCTGCGTGACGTCTACGGGGCGCCGCATCCGGCCTTCCTCGTCTACCTGGTGCACGACACCGAGGGCGAGCCGTTGCCGGCGGAACCGCTCGGTACCGCGCGCAGCGAGTTCGGCCCGGACCGGGACGTCGAGGCCGACCTGGACGAGGCGCTGGCCGCGGCGGCGGCCGCGCAGTCGGGCGAGAACGACGTGCTGGCCCTGGAGGAGCGGGTCCGCACCGTCGTGTCGACCATGCTGAAGTCCGCGTCCGACCAGCTTCAGGTCGACTCCGACGGGGACATCAACATCCGGGCCGGCTCGGCCATGGTCTTCGTGCGGGTGCGGGACAACCCGCCGCTCGTGGACGTCTTCTCGCCGGTGCTGACCGAGGTGGAGCCGACCGAGCGCCTCTACGTGAAGCTCTCCGAGCTGACCAACCGGATGCCGATCGGCCGGCTCTACTGCGCCGACGACACGGTGTGGGCCTCGATCCCGGTTTTCGGCCGCAACTTCCAGCCCACCCACCTGATGCTCGCGGTGCAGGTGATGACCGGTCTCGCCGACGAGCTGGACGACCGTCTGCACGGCGAGTTCGGCGGCAAGCGCTTCTTCGGCGAGGGCGACAAGCCGGCCCGGGCCGAGGAGCACCGCACCGGCATGTACCTCTGAGCGCTGCTCAGCGTACGTCGAGCAGGGTCTTGCCCAGGGTTTCCCGGGCCTCGATCGCGGCGTGCGCGGCGGCGGCCCGTTCCAGCGGGAAGCGCTGCCCGATCAGCGGCCGCAGCCGCCCGGCCGCGCCCTCGGCGAGCGCCGCCTCGGTGAGGGCGCGCAGCTCGTCCGGGCCGGGCCGGGGGCTCAGCAGCGTCACCCCGCGTGCGGCTGCCGACTCGGCCGGGATGTCCGCCCAGGTGCCGCCGGCCAGCCCGAAGCTGAGCATCCGTCCGCCAGGATCCAGCAGGTCGAACGCCTCCCGGGCGAGCGGCCCGCCGACGCCGTCGAACACCACGTCGACGGCGCCGACGGCGTCCCGGACCCGGTCGGTCCAGCCCGCCTGCCGGTAGTCGACGACGACGTCGAGGCCGGCGGCACGGAGCACGGCCACCTTGCGGGAGCCGCCGGCGGCGGCCACCACCGTGGCGCCGGCCCGTGCGGCGAGTTGGACAAGCAGCGATCCGACGCCGCCGGCCGCCGCCTCCACCAGGACCCGGTCGCCTCGGCGCAGCCCGGCCGCCCGGGCCAGCATCAGGGCGGTCCGGCCGTCGGCCATCAGCGCCACCGCCGCGTCCAGCGGCAACCCCGGGGGTACGGGGACAGGCGCACCCTGGTCGACCACGACGCGCTCGGCGTACCCGCCGGTGCCGCCGGTGGCGGTGACCACGACGCGGCCGGCGAGCGCCGGATCGACGCCGGGTCCGAGTTCGGTGATGGTGCCGCCGACCCCGTTACCGGGGATCACCGGCAGTTCGGCGCCGAACGGCCCGAAGCCGCTGGCCCGGAACATCGTCTCGACGAACGTGATGTTCGCGTGTGCCACGTCGACGAGCACCTGGCCCGGTCCGGGTGCCGGGTCGGGTGCCGTTCCGGGCACGAGCACCTCCGGTCCGCCGAACTCCCGCAGCCACACCGCACGCATACCGCCTCCTCGCTTCACGCCGGTCACCAGTGCACGACATGAAGCCGGGTTGAGGTCAAACCGTTGACGGTCCGACGCCGGGGGACTCGACCAGCCGGGAGAGCACGATGGTGCTGCGGGACGAGGTGACGAACGATTCGGCGCGCAGCCGTTCCAGCGCCTCCTCCAGGTGGGAGATGTCCGCGGCGCGCAGGTGCACGAGCGCGTCGGCCTCGCCGGAGACGGTGTACGCGCCCACCACCTCGGGGTGCCGGCGGGCGGCGGCGCCGATCTGCGCCGGGGTGGTCCGGCCGGCGCAGAACAGCTCGACGAACGCCTCGGTGGTCCAGCCGACGGCGGCCGGGTCGACGACGGCGGTGAACCCGCGGATCACCCCGGCGGATCGGAGTCGGTCGACCCGTCGCTTGACGGCGGGGGCGGAGAGTGACACCCGGCTGCCGATGTCCGCGTACGAGGCGCGGGCATCTGCCACGAGTAACGCAATGATTCGTTGGTCGACCGCGTCTATCTGCAACGTTCTGCTCCTGGGAAGCAATGCTTGTGGCTGTTACCAAAGTTGTACCGTACCTACTCTTGGTGACCGTGAACCAGCAGCGAGTCTCGCGAAAGCGGACATATCTCATGTGCTCGCCCGAGCACTTCACGGTCGAGTACGCGATCAACCCGTGGATGGACGTGACCACGCCGGTCGACGCCGACCTGGCGGTCAAGCAGTGGGACCGGCTGCGGGAGACGCTCGTCGGGCTGGGGCACGAGGTGCACCTGCTGACTCCCGAGGCGGGCCTGCCGGACATGGTGTACGCCGCAAACGGCGCGTTCGTGGTCGACGGCACCGCCTACGGCGCCCGGTTCAAGCACGAGCAGCGGTCCGCCGAGGCCGCCGCGCACCGGGCGTTCTACGAACAGCAGGGCTGGCGGTTCATCGCGCCGAGCGAGACCAACGAGGGTGAGGGCGACTTCGCGTACCTGCCGGAGGCGCACGGCGGGCTGGTCCTCGCCGGGTACGGCTTCCGGACCGAGCCGGCCGCGCACGCCGAGGCGCAGGAGGCGCTCGGGCGGCCGGTGGTCTCGCTGCACCTGGTCGACCCGCGCTTCTACCACCTCGACGTCGCGCTGGCCTCGATCGATGACGAGAACGTCGTCTACTACCCGGGAGCCTTCTCCGCCGCCAGCCAGAAGGTGCTGGCCCAGCTCTTCCCGGACGCGATCGTCGCGGACGACGAGGACGCGCTGGCGTTCGGCCTGAACCTGGTCAGCGACGGGCTCAACGTGGTGCTGAACAACGAGGCGACACGGCTCGCCGGCAGGCTCAAGGCGGCCGGCTACCACCCGGTCCCGGTGGAGCTGGCCGAGCTGAAGAAGGGCGGTGGCAGCGTGAAGTGCTGCATCGCCGAACTGCGGCACTGAGCCACGCCTCGACGCGAAGGGCGGCCTCCCGGTGGGGAGACCGCCCTTGCGCGTGTACGAGGGCCGGTCAGCCCAGCGTCGCCAGCTCGTTGATCACGACGTTGGAGAGCAGCCGGCCGTCGGTCTGCACCCGGCGCAGGTACCACTTCTGCTGCGGGGTACGGGTCTGGTTGAACTGCCAGGTGCCGCGCGGGCTGTCCACCTGGCCGACCTTGCCGAGTGCCAGGTTGACCTGCTGCGGCGAGGGGTTCCCCCCGGCCAGCCGGATCGCCTTGTCCAGCACCAGCGCGGCGTCGTAGGAGGCCATCGCGTACGTGGTGGGCGCCGAGTTGAACGTCTTCCGGTACGCCGATGCGAAGATCCGGTTCGCGGTGTTGTTGAGGTCGGCCGAGTAGTTCAGCGCGGTCTCGATGCCGTACGACTCGATGAGCTTGCGCTCGCGGCCCTTCTCCCCGTCGTCGAGCTGGTCGAGCGCGGTGCCCTCGGTGAGGAAGCCGGGGGCGTAGATCGGCCCCCGGTAGCCCTGGGCGTAGAGCTGCTTGACGAACTGCACGGCCTGCGCGCCGGAGTAGTGGCAGAACACCGCGTCCGGCTTGCGCCCGAGCGCCTTGCGGATGGGCCCGGAGTAGAGCGACCGGGACGGGTTGGGGTCGTCCTCGGTGAAGATCGGGTCCTCGGTGAGCCGGCGGCCCCGCTCGTACGCGCGCCGCAGCCCTTCGATGACGTCCTGGCTGCCCGTGCCGCGGGTGCCGAAGATGGCGATCCGGCTGGAGGCGTCCAGCTTCTGGCGCAGGTACTCGCCGAGCGCCTCGCCGGGCTCGGTCAGCACGTACGACGTGCGCCAGATGTAGACGACGCCCTGGAGCGTCGCCGGGGAGGCGTTGGAGCCCAGCAGGGGCACCCGGGCCTCCTCGACCGCGTCCTTGATGCCGGTCATCACGGTCGGGCTGACCACGCCGGTGAGCGCGAGCACGCCCTCCTTGAGCAGCCGGTCGACGGCGGCCTTGCCGGTGGCGGCGGTGTCGCCCTCCTCGGCGGTCACGAGCGTGACCGGGTGGCCGGCGATCTGCTGACCGCGCATGCTGAGGAAGAGCTGGAAGCCGTTGGTGATCTCGTCGCCGATGGCCTTGTTCGCCCCGCTGCCGGGCACGATCAGTCCGACTTTGATCGGGCTGCCGGATCCGGTCTGCTCCCCGGAGTCGTCCCCCGAGCCGCACCCCGCCGCCAGTCCGGTGGTGCCCAGCGCGGCCAGCAGTTGCAGGGCCCGCCTGCGGTTCATCTGTGCCACCGACTTCCTTCCCGACGGGGCGGCCATGGTGCACGCCCCTTCGGCGTTCTACCTGGTCGACGACGCTGCGTCAATGCCCGGAAGATCATCGTGAAGCGACCGCAACGCCTCGACGACCTGCGGCCATGCGGTGGAGCCGGGTGCGATCAGCCCGAAATGCTCGCATTCGGGCAGCTCAACAAGCGTGGCGGAGCCGCCGGCGGCCCGATCGGCCGCTACCCAGGACCTGCTGATCGTGACCGGGACCTGTATATCTTGATCACCGTGAATGACTACTGTACGTGTTTGGATGGGTACCAATACCGATGGATCGGCCGCCGCGTACCGGTCCGGCACGTCGTCCGGGCCGCCGCCGAGCAACGCGGCCACCGCCCCCTCGTCCAGGTCCAGCCGGTACGCCTGCGCGAGGTCCGCCACCGGCGCGAGCGCGAGCACCCCGCCGACCGTTTCCGGGGCGTGCGCCGCCACGTACAGGGCCAGGTGCCCGCCCGCCGAATGACCGACCAGGATCGGCGGCACGGGCGCCACCCGGCCGGGCAGCGCGGCGGCGGCGAGTTCCGGCAGCGCGGCGATCCCGGCGCGGACGTCGGTGAGCGTGTGCGGCCATCCTCCGCCCGGCCGGCCGGTCCGGCGGTACTCGATCTGCGCGACCGGGTGGCCGAGCGCGGCGAACGCCGCCGCCATCGGGCCGGTGTGCCTCCGGTCGTACTCCGCCCGCCAGAAACCGCCGTGCACCACCACCACGAGCGGCCGGGGCGGTCCGTCGCCGGCCGGCAGGCGCAGGTCGGCGAGCTGGTCCGGGTGGTCGCCGTAGGGGACCGTGGCATCCGGGGGCGGGGACGGGCGGGTCAGCACCTCGCGCGGGTCGGAGAGCATGCGGCGACGGTAGCGTCCCGGAGGTCCGGCCGCGTGCGCATGGTCGGCGTGGGTAAAGATGGGTGCCATGACCGAAGCGCACTCCGCCGGACACGACGACGAACAGGGCAACGATGGCATCCCCGGCACCGTGGTGGTGGTCGGGCCGGACGGCCGCCCGGTCGGCACGGTGCAGACCGAGGAGGGCAAGGGCGAGGACCCGACCCGCCTGGTCGAGCAGCCGGCCAAGGTGATGCGGATCGGCAGCATGATCAAGCAGCTGCTGGAGGAGGTGAAGGCGGCGCCGCTGGACGACGCGAGCCGGAACCGGATGCGGGAGATCCACGAGCGCTCGATCGTCGAGCTGAAGGAGGGCCTCGCACCCGAGCTGCGCGAGGAGCTGGAGCGGATCTCGCTGCCGTTCACCGAGCAGCAGACGCCGAGCGAGGGCGAGCTGCGCATCGCGCATGCCCAGCTCGTGGGCTGGCTGGAGGGCCTGTTCCACGGCATCCAGGCCGCGCTGGTGGCCCAGCAGATGGCCGCCCGCGTCCAGCTGGAGCAGATGCGCTCGGGCCGTCAGGCGCTGCCCAGCGGCCCCGGCGGCGTGATTCCGGGCATGCCCGGGATGCCCGGCGGCGGCGAGGGCCACGCGCCCGGCCAGTACCTGTGACCCGTCGGCCGGGGCGCGCCGCACGCGCCCCGGCCGCTCAGTCCAGCTCGAAGACCTTCTCCAGGTACGCCGCGACGCCGTCCTCGGTGTTCGGCCCGGTGACCTCGTGGGCGATCTCCCGTACCGCCGGGTGGGCGTTGGCGACGGCCACCGCACGCCCGGCCCAGGCCAGCATCGGCACGTCGTTGGGCATGTCGCCGAAGGCCACCACGTCCCGCTCGTCGACGCCCAGCCGCTCCGCGTACCAGGCCAGGCCGGCCGCCTTCGTCACGCCGGCGGCCGAGATCTCGATCAAACCGCTGTACGACGAGTGGGTCGCCTCGGCCAGCCCTTCCAGCGCGCCCGCCACCACCCGCACGAACACGTCCGGATCCTGCTCACCGGCCCGCGCCAGCAGCTTCACCGCGGGCGCGGCCAGCAGCTCCTCGGGCGACTCGACGGCCCGGATCGCGTCGAGGTCGGCGTCCCAGCGCAGCGGATAGTGCGCCTCGTGCCGCATCTGCCGGCTGTCCACGATCTCCACGGCGAGACTCACGCCGGGTACCTCGGCGCGCAGTCGCCGGGCCACCTCCGCCAGCAGTTCCGGGGCGAGCGGATCGGCCCGCAGCACCTGGTCGGTGACCGGGTCGTACACCACCGCGCCGTTGGCGCAGATCGCCGGCAGCGGCGCGGCGAGCTGCTCGTACACGAGTTGGAGCCAGCGGATCGGACGGCCGGTGACCAGGACCACCGGAGTGCCGGCGGCGGCGATGCGGGCCAGCACCGCGGCGGTACGCGGGCTGAGCGTCCGATCGTCGCGCAGCAGCGTGCCGTCGATGTCGGAGGCGACGAGCCGAGGTGGATCTTCCATCACCGCGAGAGTAGCCGGTCCAGGTAGACCGCGACGCCGTCGTCGTCGTTGCGCAAGGTCACCTCGTCCGCCGCGGCGCGCACCTCCGGGTGGGCGTTCGCCACCGCCACCCGGGCCCATCCGGCCCAGTCGAACATCGGCAGGTCGTTCGGCTGGTCGCCGAAGACCAGCACGTCGGCCGGGTCCACCCCGAGCCGTTCGGCGACGACGCTCAGCCCGCTGGCCTTGTCGGTGCGGGGCGGGCAGATCTCGATGAACCCCAGCCCGGCCTGGGTGAGCGTGGCCACCTCCGGCGGCACGATCGCCCGTGCCGCCGCCAGCAGCTCGTCCACGTGGTGGTCGGCGGTCCGGGCGAACGCCTTGATCACGTCGCAGGACAGGCATTCCGTCCGGCTGCGCGCCTCGAACCGGTCCGGGTAGGGCCAGCTCGGGTGGTAGTCGCCCCACAGCGGCGCGTCGTGCTCGTCCGACGCCTCCACCATCACTGTCAGCGGGCCGACCGCCTCCTCCAGGTCCGTGAGGAGCCGGGCCAGCACCTCGCCGGGCAGCCGCTCGTCGCGCAGCACCAGCGGCCCGTCGGGGTCGCTCTGGTCCACCACCCGGCCGCCACCGGCCATCACCAGGAAGTCGGCGGCCCGGATGTCGTTGCGGGTGAGCTCGGTCAGGCGCGGTCCGCGTCCGGTCGCGCCGACCACCGGAATCCCGGCGGACCGCACCCGGTCCAGCACCCGATGGGTGTACGCGGAGACGGTCTCGTCGCTGCGGACGAGCGTCCCGTCGAGGTCGGTGGCGATCAGCTTGGGCAGTCCCGGGCGGGTCATGGTTCCTCCTTCGCCCGCCGCCGTCACGCCGGCCGTCCAGGTCTTCGGTGCCGCGACCATGGGACGGCGGGCAGCAACCGTATCTCGCGGAACAGGCGGCAACCACGGCTTTCCGGCGAATCGGCGGCGAAGCTCCGGTGGCCGTCGTCCGCGCTGCCGGAGCTGGATCAGTACGACCGTTCGGGGCCGGCGAACGGCACCGTGGGCTGCACCGTCAGGTCCGCCGGGGCCGGGGGCAGGTCGTCCTCGTCCACCCGGCGGCGACGGTCCGGCCGGTCGTCGTCCGGCTCCTTGTCGACGGGCGACCCGCCGGCCGCCCGGCCGGCCAGGTGCAGCGCGGCCGCCAGCAGCGCGACGGCGAGGAACGCGCTGACCAGGCCGCGGCCGTGCTCGACCTCCAGGCGCTGCTCGCCGACGAAGAACAGGATGCGCCGGGCCAGCTGTTCGAGGGAGGCGGCGGTCGCGACGAGCAACCCGAGCACACCGGCGGCGAGACCCAGCCCCGCCAGCCGGGCGTGCTGCCGCACCGCCGGGGCGCCGCGCAGCGCCAGCACCACCGCCACCGACAGCCCGAGCAGACCCATCAGGTACGCCGTCCCGAAGCCGCCGATCTCGGAGATGCCGCTGGTCAGCCGGGCCGGCGCGTCGTCGCCCCGGGTGTCGGCCGGCACCGTGATGGTCAGCCACTCGCCGATCAGCGAGGCGATCGCGGCCACCGCGCCCAGCCCGGTGAGCACTGTCGGCAGGCGGCGGTCCCGGCCCAGCGCGGCGAGCGAGCGCGCGGCCCGGCCGGACGGCTCCGGCTCGGCGTCGCCCCACTCGACGATCGTGGTGTCGTCGGACCGGTTGTCCTGCAGGGGGATTCGCTTGTCCTGCCGGGGAACGGGGAGATCCTGCGACATGGCCACCCTTCCCGTGCGCGGGCCTGGGTCGAATCATGGCACAGCCCGCTCCCGCCGGCCGGGATCGCGACCCCGAGGTGCGGTGCGGGGCGGCGCGCTTTCGGTTAGCGTCGGTGCCATGCCTATCCGTACCGCATCCGCTCGCTGGCAGGGCAACCTCACCGAGGGGTCCGGCACCGTCCGCACCGGCAAGGGCGGCCTGTCCGGCAACTACTCCTTCAAGTCGCGCTTCGAGGAGGGCGAGGGGACCAACCCCGAGGAGCTGATCGGCGCCGCGCACGCCGGCTGCTTCTCGATGGCGCTCTCCAAGCAGCTCGCCGACGCCGGCGCCCAGGAGACCGCGGTGGAGACCACCGCCAAGGTGCACTTCGACAAGACCGACGCCGGCATGACCGTGACCCGCATCGACCTGGAGACCGTGGGTCAGGTTCCGGGCATCGACCAGGCCGAGTTCACCAAGCTCGCCGAGGCGGCCAAGGAGAACTGCCCGATCTCCCGGCTGCTGTCGCCGGGCGCGCAGATCACGCTGAACGCCCGTCTGGCCTGACATCGCGTACGCCACGGCGGGGGTGTCCTGCGGGACGCCCTCGCCGTGCGGCGTGCCCACCGGGAGGGAGTGACCGGGCCGCGTGGCCGTGGAGATGAGCCGGGACCGGTTCGAGGAACTGGTCGGCGAGGCACTCGACGAGGTGCCCGAGGAACTGCTCGGGTTGATGAGCAACGTGGTCATCCTGGTGGAGGACGACCCGCCGCCGGGTGAGGACCTGCTCGGCCTGTACGAGGGGCACTCGCTCACCTCGCGCGGCTGGGACTACTCCGGCGTGCTGCCCGACCGCATCCTGATCTACCGCAACCCGATCCTGGCGATCTGCGACACCGACGACGACGTCGTCGACGAGGTCGCGATCACCGTGGTGCACGAGATCGCCCACCACTTCGGCATCGACGACGAGCGCCTGCACGCCCTGGGCTGGGGCTGACCGGCCCTCGGCGCGTCCCCGCTCGGCTGATCCCGGCGGTTGCGCAGGTCCCCTAACCTGCGGATCAGGCAGAACCCGATGCAGGAGGAAGACCCATGCGTAGCGCGCTGTTCTCCGCGGAGAACCTCGAGAAGGAGTCCCAGCAGCCGGGCATGCGGTTGCAGAACTCCAAGATGCTGAAGATCGAGCTGAACGGCGAGGCCATGGCCCGGGTCGGGTCGATGGTCGCCTACCAGGGGCAGGTGCAGTTCCAGGCACTCGGCTCCGGCGGCATCGGCAAGTTCATCAAGCAGCGGCTCACCGGCGAGGGCGTGCCGCTGATGAAGGTCTCCGGGCGCGGCGACGTCTTCCTCGCCGACTTCGCCAAGGACGTGCACGTCATCGACCTGGAGCCGGGCGACGCGCTGTCCATCAACGGCTCCAGCGTGCTGGCGTTCGACTCGACGCTCCAGTACGACATCAAGATGGTCGGCGGCGCCGGTTTCGCGTCCTCATCCGGCCTGTTCAACTGCGTCTTCACCGGGTACGGCCGGATCGCCATCACCACCAACGGCACCCCGGTGGTGCTCAACGTGGACGCGCCGACGTACGTGGACCCGCAGGCGGCGGTGTGCTGGTCGGCGAACCTCCAGACCGGCTACCACCGGGCCGAGCAGCTCGGCCTCGGCACGCTGCTCGGCCGCAGCACCGGTGAGGCGTTCACGATGAGCTTCGCCGGTCAGGGCTTCGTGGTGGTCCAGCCCTCGGAGGAGCCTCCGGTGGCCGGCAGCGGCTCCCAGCAGCAGGGCGGCGTGCTCGGCGGCCTGCTGCAGTGACCTTCCGGTGCCCGGGGCGTCCGCCGAGGTCGCCCCGGGCCGGTCAGGTCAGCTCGCCGGACCGCAGCCGGGCCACCCAGGCCGCCGCGTCGGCGTAGTCGGCGTCGGTGAGCCCGGGCGGCACCGGCGTCTGCTGGTCACCCGCCGCCGTGCTCCAGCGGTGCCGGGGGTACGACCCCAGGAACCGCACGTCGGCGCAGACCCGGCGCAGCCCCTGCAACGCCTCGCCGAGGCGTACGTCGGCGACGTGTCCGGCGCAGTCCAGGAAGAACACGTAGCGGCCGAGCGCCTCGCCGGTCGGGCGGGACTCGATCCGGGTCATGTTCACGCCGCGTACCGCCAGCTCCATCAGCACCGCCAGCAGGGCGCCCACCCGGTCGTGCGCGAGGCACACCGCGAGCGAGGTGAGATCGTCCCCGGTGGGCGGCGGGGGCGGCCCGGGGCGGGACACCAGCGCGAAGCGGGTCACCGCGTCCGGGTGGTCGGCGATCTTGTCGGCGAGCACCGCCAGCCGGTGCCGGGTCGCGCCGATCGGGGCGCAGATGGCGGCGTCGTACTCGCCGCTGGCCGCACCGGCCGCGGCGGCGCCGTTGGAGAGCACGTCGACCACTGTGGCGTCGGGCAGGTGCTCCCGCAGCCAGCCGCGGCACTGGGTGGACGCCTGCGGGTGTGCCGCGACGGAGCGGACGTCGGACAGCGTGGTGCCGGCGCGGGCGGCGAGCACGAAGTCCACCGGGAGGACCACCTCGCGGGTGATCACCAGCGGGTCGCCCTCGACCAGTTCGTCGAGCGTCACGCCGACCGCGCCGCCGATGGAGTTCTCCAGCGGCACCAGCGCCGCGTCCGCCTCCCCGGCGCGTACCGCGTCGAGCGCCTCACCGACGCTGCGGGCCGGTGTACGGTCCCCGCGCTCGGCGGCGGGCACCGTACGCAGGGCCTGCTCGGCGAAGGTGCCCTCGGGGCCCAGGTAGACGAAGCGGGTCGGCGGTGTTCCGGGCATGTCGACCAGCCTACGCACCTGGCGTGCCGTCGCAGGCCAGGGTACGGATGCCGACCGGCGCCAGGGTCCGCACCTCGACGCCGCACACGTCGGTGCCGGCGGTGACCAGCCTCGGCGTGCCGGTCTCGCCGCGCGTGACCACCTGCAACTCCTCGTGCCCGGTGACCGTCAGCACGGTGTACTGCCAGCCCTCGGCGCAGAGCGGACCGGTCGCCACGGTGACCCGGACGTCGCGGGGCAGTACGCCGGCGGATCCGCGCAGCAGCGCGACGATCCGGTCGCCGGACGGCCGTCCCCGGCAGGGCGCCGCCGACACCGGCACGGCCGGCGAGAGCGTGGGTGCCGGCGGTGGCACGGGTGCGGCCGAGGTCGCGCTCGGCGTGGGCGTGGCGGACACCGACGGGACCGGGAGTGGCGTGGCGGCGGCGGACGGCGCGCGCAGCTCGGGCGGGGCGCCGCAGGCGGTGAGGGCGAGCAGCGTCAGCAGCGCCAGCGGGCGGTGGCGGCGCCGGGGGTGTGGGGTGCGGGGCACGGGGGCGTCCTCGGGGCATCGAGGGATGTCGTCGTACGGTGGGGCCGAGGCCATCGTAGGAGCAGGACCGGCCGGGGTGAAGCGCGCCGGGTCAGACGGCGGAGAGGAAGGTGAGCGAGCCGGCCACCGCGCCGTCGGTGAGCACCGGCGTGGAGATGGCGTCGACCGTCCGGCCGGCGTCGGAGCCGGGCCCCTGCACCCGCAGCAGGCCGCGGGCGAGCCGCCCGGAGTGCAGCGCCAGCAACGGCGGGATCTTGTCGGTCTCCTGCTCGGTCAGCTCGCTGGGGCTCGCCGTGAAGTCGACCAGGCGCAGGCCGCCCTCCAGCAGCGGCAGACCGATCACGTCGTCCGGAGCGCCCAGGCAGAGCAGGTCGCAGCCGGACGAGGAGATCGCCACGACAGTGGTGCCGGCGTCGATCAGCAGGCACGGTTCGGCGGCCCGGGAGACCATGCCGGACCACTGCCCGAAGTTGTCGGACTCCTGCTCGGTGGATGCCGCGGGCGCGAACACTTCCGAGAGTGAGAGTTCGACGTGGGCCACCGCGCCTCCTATGTACACCGACGGTCTGTCCACGCTAGCCGGTCGGTGCGGCGGAAGCATCGGCTGCCGGGCGGCCGGCGACGGCGCGGACCGACGGAACCAGTCGGGGGCGGTGCCGTGGGCCGCGTGGCGTCGCCGGAGACGTTACCGGCGGGCGGCCCGCTTGTCAGCGGCCGTTCGGCCCTCGTCATACCACCGGTAGTCGGCGGTTGGACGGTACGTGCCGTTGAACCACGTGGCCGGCGCCTGGGCGACGCGGGAGAGCTTCTCGGCGGTGGCCGGGCTGATCCGGTTCCCGCCGGCCACGAGCAGGCGATCCAGCTCGCGGTGGGTGGCCATGAGGCAGTCCTTCGGCAGGCCGTAGACGCTGATCACCCCGGAGCCGACGAACGTCAGCACCGGGCTGACCGGGATCGGCAGGCCGACCGCGTCGGAGAGCGCCTTGCTGGCCCGCTTGGCGTCCCGGCGCGCCTCCGCCACGTACGGCGGGCGCTTGCCGTTGATCTGCACCACGTCTCCGGCGACGAGCACGCGGGCGCGGCCGTGGTCGGCGATGGTGACGGCGAACAGACCGCTCGGGCCGATCGCCAGGAAACCGGCCCGGTCGTCCCGGACGCGGTCGAACAGCATGTCGGCGGGATCCGTCCGGGGCCACTCGATGACGTGCCAGGCGGGACCGAGGTGGTCGAGTTGGCCCAGGGCGCGGGCCCCTGCTGCTTCCAACCGGCGGGCCCCCCGCTCCGCCCGGCGACGCCGGGCCCACTCCAATGGAGTCGGTCGGGCCGGCTCGAGCACCGAAGTGGCCTCGACCCGGGAGTGCGGCACCGTGCGGGGCGGCAGTGCCCTGCTCGGTACGGCCTGGCGAGCGGGAAAGACAGTCATCGCGACCTCCGGCAAAAGGTCTCTCGAAGTTATGTCTCCACTACCCTACGTTGCGCCCCCGGGGGCTCGGCAAGTTGGACCGCCGGAGTGAGTGCGGATGAATGCCATATTCATTCACACTTCTTTTCCGGATGGTGCGCAAGCCTGCCCTAGGCTGCGGAGGTGACCCACTATGTGGACAGCGAAGTCGCCCGACTCGGGACGGTACTGCTGCACCGCCCGGGACCGGAACTGGCCCGCCTCACCCCACGCAACAACGACAGTCTCCTGTTCGACGCTATCCCATGGGTGGGACGCGCGCAGGAGGAGCACGACGCGTTCGCGGCGGCGCTGCGCTCCCGCGGGGTGGAGGTGCTCTACCTGGCCGACCTGCTGGTCGAGACGCTCGCCGTGGCGGACGCCCGGGCCGAGCTGACCGAGCAGGTGCTGCGGTCCCGCCGGCTCGGCCACACCCTGCGGCGCCGGGTCGCCGACCATCTGACGTACCTCGACCCGGCCGGGCTGGCCGACGTGCTCACCGCCGGGCTCGCCCACGAGGAACTGCGCATCGGCGCGGACCGGCCCGGCGGTCTGGTCTGGACGCTGATGGACCGGCACGACTTCGTCATCGACCCGCTGCCCAACCTGCTGTTCACCCGGGACTCGTCGGTCTGGATCGGCGACCGGGTCGGCGTGACCAGCCTGGCCATGCCGGCCCGGCGGCGGGAGACCACGCTCACCGACGCGATCTACCGCTACCACCCGCGCTTCGTCGGCACCGAGTTCGTCTACCACCCCCGGCTGGAGCACCTGGAGGGCGGCGACGTGCTGCTGCTCGCCCCGGGGGTGCTCGCCGTCGGCGTCGGCGAACGCACCACCCCGGCCGGCGCGGAACGGCTGGCCCGGCAGGTGTTCGCGGCCGGCCTGGCACACACCATCCTGGTGGTGCCGATCGCGCAGGAACGCGCCACCATGCACCTGGACACGATCTGCACGATGGTCGACGTCGACGCCGTGCTGATGTACCCGAACGTCGCCCACGAGCTGTCCGCGTACACGGTCATCGCCGGCGCGGACGGCGACGACCTGCGGGTCGACGGCCCGGCGCCGTTCCTGCGGGCCGCCGCCGACGCGATGGACATCGACCAGCTCCGGGTGATCGACACCGGCCTCGACCCGGTCACCGCCGAACGCGAGCAGTGGGACGACGGCAACAACACGCTCGCGATCGCGCCCCGGCTGTGCGTGGGCTACGAGCGCAACGTGGAGACGAACGCGCACCTGGAGCGGGCGGGCATCGAGGTGATCGCGATTGCCGGGTCCGAGCTGGGGTCCGGGCGGGGCGGCCCGCGCTGCATGTCCTGCCCGCTGGTGCGGGAGAAGGGCGGGGCCGCCTGACCCGGAGACGTCAGCGCAGCGTCAGCTGGCGGCCGAGCAGACCCTGGCGGGCCCGGCGGCCGGCGGCGTCGAGCGGCTCCTTGTCCGCGACCGCCTCGGCGTAGCGCTTGGCGAACTCCGCCACCGGCGCCTCCCAGTCGGCGGCCGGGGTGTCCTCCGGCAGGTCCCAGACCGGCGCCAGCCGTCCGTGCGCCCGGAACATGCCCGCGAACTTCGTGTCGTCGCCGAGCGTCAGGGCCCCGGCCGCGGCGAGGCGGGACAGCGCGTCCAGCGCGGTGTCCTCGTCCTCCGGCAGGACCAGGCGCACGTGGGCCTTCTCCGGCACCTGGCACCAGTACGCGGCCCGCGCGGCGGCCAGCTTCACGGTCGGGTAGATCGCCGAGTTGGCCCGCTCCAGGGACGCCTGCACGTTCGGGTCGTCGGCGGCGCCCGGGTCCAGCCAGAAGTCGAACCCGTCGTGCATGGTGATCTCCAGCGGGCCGTCCACCAGGATGTCCTGGAGGCGGGGGCCCGGCCCGGGCAGCGGCGGCACGCTCACCTGGCCGCCCGGCTCGGTCCGCAGCGCGGAGATCAGCGCGTCGGCCAGGTCACGGGAGACGTCGCCGGACTGCTGGTGCCGCTGCAGGCCGATGAAGACCCGGCCGTCCGGCTTGGTCATCGCCGGGGCGGCCATCGGCAGCACGGTGGCCAGCGTGACCGGGCGGTCGCCGTACTCCTCGATCAGCTCCGGGGTCAGCCGCAGCGGCGCGGACGCGGCCGGGACCAGCTCGCGCAGGGCGATCCACTCCGGCTCGTCGGCCAGGC
This sequence comes from Micromonospora sp. WMMA1947, assembly GCF_027497355.1. Lineage (NCBI taxonomy): Bacteria > Bacillati > Actinomycetota > Actinomycetes > Micromonosporales > Micromonosporaceae > Micromonospora > Micromonospora sp. WMMA1947. The sequence goes on from NZ_CP114909.1 coordinate 2,070,971, forward strand.
CCTCGAACGGCCGGGGGACGAAGACGTCGCGCACCTTCTCCCGCTTCGGGGTGGCCTCGCCGGCCCGCTGGTTCTTCCGACGCTTGCTCATGCGCCCGCTCCGCTCCGCTCGCCCATGGCGAGACAGCCTAGATGCCGGGCCTCGGCGGCGGGGGCCGGACCCGCCCGCCGCGTCGGTCAGCCGGCGGTGACCAGGTCCGGCCGGTGCGCCGGGACCGGGTCGAACCGGGCCCACACGCTCTGGCCCAGGCCGTCGCGCTCCACGCCCCAGCCGCTGGCGAGCCCGGCGACGATGTGCAGTCCGCGCCCGTCGGCGGCGTCCGGCGCGGCGGTACGCATGCACGGGCCGGCACCGGATCCGCCGTCGGTGACCCGGAGCTCGACGCTCGGCCCCTGCCCGGTCGGGTGCAACCGCCAGGCGACCCGCACCACGCCGCCGGGCAGGGCGTCGGCGTGCCGGACCGCGTTGCCCACCAGTTCGGCGAGGACCGCGACCAGGTCGGCCAGCAGGACCGGGGGTACGACACCGGTCAGCTCGTCGGCGAGCCGGTGCCGGGCCAGACGCGCGCCGGTGGGGTCGTGGGGCACCACCACGCACCACGACCGTTCGGCCGAACCAGTCGACACGTCGTTCCTTTCCCGCCCGTGAGCGCCCCGGTCAACCCCGGGGCAGCCGCACCTCTGCGACCGTACCGCCACCGGCTCTGGGCCGGAGGGATACCCATCCGTTCTGCTGTTCAACGATCTGGCGGACGAGATAGAGACCGAGTCCGGCGCCGGGGTAGCGCCGGCGGTCGCCGGACTCCCCCTGCCAGAACCGGTCGAAGGCCCGCTCGACGTGTTCCGGACGGATGCCGATGCCCCGGTCGGCCACCCGGAACGAGACGGTCCGTTCGTTCGCCTCGGCGGTGATCTCGATCGGCGTGTCCGGCAGCGAGTACTTTCCGGCGTTGGTGCCCAGTTCGGTGAGCACCGTGGCGAGGCTGTGCCGGTCGCCGAGCGCCTTGGGCAGGTCGGTGGGCAGGTCGAGGGCGACCCGGTGCCGGACGTCCGCCGGCAGGTCGGCGACCGCCGCGCGCAGCGCGTCGACCAGGTCGAAGGGCGCGGCCGGCTCGCCGCCGGGACGGTTCTCGGTGGCGGCGGTCAGCAGCCGGTCGACCAGGCGGGCCAGTTCGTTCGCCCGTTGGCCGATGATCCGGGCGGCCTGCCTCCGGTCGCTGTCGCTCAGCGAGTCCCAGTGGTCGGTGAGCGTGTCCGCGTACCCCTTGATCACGGTGACCGGGGTGCGCAGCTCGTGGCTGGTCACCGCGACGAACAGATCGCGGTCGTGGTCGCGGCGCTGCTGGTCGGTGGTGTCGCGGAAGCTGACCACCCGCAGCGCGTTCGGGCCGGGCAGTTCGCCGGAGGTGATCCGCAGCCAGCGGCCGTCCGGCAGCCGGTGGTCGAGCACCTGGCCGGGAGGCGGCAGCGGGAACGGCAGCGGACGGCTCAGCGCCTCGTCCGCGGGCCGGCCGGTCACCTCGACCGCGGCCGGGTTCCAGAGCCGGACCCGCCCGTCCCGGTCCACCACCGCCAGTCCGTCGGCGAGCGCCGCCACCACCGGGCCGTCCCCGTGTACGGGCAGGCCGGTCTGATCGCCGTACATGTGGGCGATGCACGCGGCGACGTAGCCGATGACGGCGCGTTGCGCCGGCTGCGGCGGCTCATCGAGCGGGTAGAGCGCGTGCAGGCTGCCGACGGTGAGCCCGCCGATCTCGGCGCGCGCCACGATCATCCGGCAGAGGCCACGGCCGACGACCTCGTCGGCGAGCGCGCCGGGGATCGCGTCGACCCGGACCTCCCGCACCGGCGGACCGGCGAGCAGGCAGACGGTGGCCGGGTCGCTGGGGGGCAGCGGACGGCCCAGCACGAACTCGGCTCTGCCGGTCGCCGCGATCACCCGGCCCCCGGCCGGGGTGAACTCCACGAAGACCAGGCCGGCCGCGCCGACCGCCGGTTCGACCTCGCGGAGCAGGCGGGTGAGCACGGCGAGACCGGACTCGCCCGAGTTGATCATGTTGATCACTGCGGTGTGGCCGGCGATGAAGGCGGGGTAGTCGGTTCGCTCCGGCATGTCCCGAGTGTGCCGCGCCGTCCGCGTCCGGGACACCCCCGGCCGGTCGACCGTTCCCGGTACCGATCGACGGGACTCACCGGCCCAACCGGGCCAACGCGTGGGCCGGCCGGTCCGTGATCACCCCGTCCACGCCCGCTTCCAGCACGAGTTCCAGATCCTCCGGCTCGTTGACGGTCCAGACGTACACCGCGTTGCCGGCGGCGCGCAGCGCGGGCACCAGGCGCGGGCGGGCCCGGACCAGGTCCACGCCGGGGCCGGCGATCCGGGTGCCGAACGGCAGCCGGCCCAGCGGCAGCAGGAGGCGCGGCAGCACCTCCAGCAGCAGCACCGTGGGCAGGGCCGGGGCGAGTTCCCGGATCCGGCGTACGGCGAGCGGCGAGAACGACATCACCGTCACCTGGACCGGATGGTCCGGGCGGGGCTCGGCCAGCCCGTACCGGCGCAGCATCTCGACCAGGCGGCGCTCGACCTCGCCCCGGTAGCGGGACGGGTGCTTGGTCTCGATCAGCAGCCGGACCGGCCGCCCGGCGCCCAGCACCGCGTCGAGCAGCCGCTCCAGCGTGAGCAGCCGGGTGTGCGACTCGTCCAGCGGCGCGTCGTCCTCGGCGAGCGTCGCGGCGCGGTGCCAGGAGCCGAAGTCCAGCGCCTCCAGCTCGGCGAGCGTCCGCGCGCTGACCAGCCCACGGCCGTTGCTGGTGCGGTCCAGCCGACGGTCGTGCACGCAGACCAGATGCCCGTCGCGGGTCAGCCGGACGTCGCACTCCAGCCCGTCCGCGCCCTCGTCGAGAGCGCGCAGGTAGGCGGCGAGCGTGTGCTCCGGCAGGTCGTACGAGGCGCCGCGGTGGGCGAAGACCAGGGGGACGGTCATGGCCGCGTCACCCGGCTCAGGCGACCCGGCCCGGCTGCCCGTCGTCGGTGACCACCGGACGGCCGGCGGCGGCCCAGTCGCCCATCCCGCCGTCGACGTTGCGGACCTGGTCCCAGCCGTTGCGCATGAGGTAACCGACCACCTGGGCGGACCGGCCGCCGGAGCGGCAGATCACCGCCACGTCGCGGTCCTGCGGGATCTCGGCGATCCGGGCGGGCAGCTCGGTCATCGGCAGGTGGTGGGCGGCCGGCGCGTGGCCGGCGGCCCACTCGTCGTCCTCGCGGACGTCGAGCAGGTAGACGTCGTCGGGCACGGCCGACGCGGGGACGCTGGGTAGTGAGGCTCCGAACACGGTGACCAAGCCTAGTCGCACACGCCGCTCACAGCCGGTTGACCCAGCGCGGGTTGGCGCCGGCCCATTCCGGCACGCGCGTGTCGCGCAGCGCGGTGAACAGCCCGCCGCCGCCGTTGTCCAGGACCACGTACGAGACGCCGTCGATGGTCTGCGGGTAGGAAGGCACCTGGACCCCGCGCAGGGCGTCCGCGGGCAGGCCGCGCAGCGCGAACAGCAGCTCGTCCAGGGGTACGCCGTTGGTGTCGACAGTCAGCGCCCCGCCTGCCGCGCGCAGCACCCGGTCCAGCTTGACCGGGTCGCTGCGCAGTCGCGTCTCGCCCGCCCGGTCGAGCATCGCCCGCAGCATCTGCTGCTGGTGCCGCTGCCTGTCGAAGTCGCCGCCGGGCAGGTCGTAGCGCTGTCGCACGTAGTCGAGCGTCCGCGCGCCGTCCATCTGCTGGCAGCCGGTGTCGAACTGATGCCGGGTGTGGATCGAGCGCACCGGCGTGTCCACGCACATCCGGATGCCGCCGAGCTGGTCGATCACCTGCTTGAAGCCGGAGAAGTCGACGAGCGCGGCGCCGTCGAAGCGGACCCCGGTGAGCCGGCTCAGGGTGGCGCTGAGCAGCCGCGCGCCGCCCTCGCCGCCGCCGCCGTGCTCGTACGCGGCGTTGACCTTGTCCTGGCCGCCGGGGAAGCCTGGCGCCGGGGGGAGCGCCACCAGCAGGTCGCGCGGTACGGAGATCAGGTACGCCTGCCGCATCCCGGCCGGTACGTGCACGATCAGGATGCTGTCGGAGCGCTGGTCCTCCGGGTTCGCGCCGGGCCGGTGGTCCGAGCCGATCAACAGGTAGTTGAGCGCGCCGTCCAGGTCTGTCCGCTTCTTCCGGGCGGCCGGGTCGAGCAGTTGCTCCTTGGCGACGGTGCTGTCGTAGCGCGAGGTGAGCCAGTGCAGCCCGGCGACGCCGAGCGTGGCGAGCAGGACCAGCACGAGGCCGGTGCCGAGCAGGAACCGGGCCCAGCGGGCGGGTCCACCCCGCCCGCGTCGGTTCCGTGCTGGCCTGGACGTGACGATCCCCCCGTAGCCGCGACATGAGACCCGCTCACGTCAGGCTACGGGGGGATCGGCCGACCGTTACCGCTTTCGCGCAGGTCAGCGGGTCATTTCCGGGTGGAGAGGACGTCCGGGTTGTTCACCACGAAGTCGGCCAGCTTGTCGTTCTTGACCGCCTTGAACATGTCCATCGTCGTCTCGTTGAACGTCTCCCGGCCGTTGTCGTTGCCCGCGAAGGTGCCGCCGTTGGTCCGCAGGGTGACCAGGTCGTTCCCGTTGAGGTTCTTGAGCGTGAAGATGAAGTTGGCGATCGGCACGCCGCCGGTGTCCAGGACGAACGCCTTGCCCGCTGCCTTCATCAGCGAGTTCAGCTTCAGCGGGTTGGTCAGCATGCCGCCCTCGGTGGCCTTCTTGGCCATCGCCTTGATCAGCTGCTGCTGGTTCTGCTGCCTGTCGTAGTCGCTGTTCGGCAGGCCGTAGCGCTGGCGGGAGTAGTCGAGCGCCTCCCAGCCCTCCATCTCCCGGCAGCCCTTCTTGTGCACCACTGCCTTGTACGGCTTGCCGGTCTTCTTCGCGTCGGCGTTCCACATCGGCTTGCCGTCGACGTACGACATGTGGTGCGACTTGACCTCGTGGCTCACGCAGATCCGCACCGAGCCGAGCGCGTCGATCACGCTCTTGAAGCCGCCGAAGTTGATGATCGCGGCGCCGTCGAAGCCGATCCCGGTCATCGACTTGATCGTCTTGGCCATCAGCTGCGCGCCGCCCTCCCAGCCGCCGCCGTTCTGGGCGCCGTGGAAGAAGGCCGCGTTGATCTTGTCGGTGCCGCCCTTGTAACCGCTCTTCTCGAACGCCGGGATACGCGCCTCGGTGTCCCGGGGGATCGAGATCAGGTACGCCTGGTCGTGGCTGGCCGGGATGTGCAGGATGATGATCGTGTCCGACCGGACGTCGTCGGCGGCCCAGCGCTCGCGGGCGTCCACACCGAGCAGCAGCATGTCGATCGGGCCTTCGAGGCTGTTGCCGCCCTCGGCCTCGCTCTTGCCCGCCCCGCCGAGCAGGTTGCGCTGGGCGATGTTGTCCGTGGCCTGGCCGATGACCGCCTTGCTGCCGACGATCGCGACGCCACTGGTCACCATCAGCACGGCGCCGAGCACGAGCGTGAGCTTCGCCCAGAGCGGGTCCTTGCGCTTGGTGCGCTTCTTCTTGCCACCGCCGGGACCGCGACCGCCGGAACCAGGCTGTGTGGGGATGACCGGAGGGACCCGCCCGGATGATCCGGGTGCCGGTGACTGCGGGCGACGGCTGGTCTGGACCGACATGCGTGCTCCAGCTCGGTGATCGGGGGCGGGACCACTTTACGTATCTGTTCCCGTTCTCGCGACCTCGTAGGCTCGCAATTCCCGTCAATACCGGCCACCGTTCCCGGGTTGTGGCCGAACGGGCAGGGGTAAGGAGCCGGTCGGCGGTTGGCCTCCGTGGTGGCGAGGCTCTAACGCGCGGTACCGGTCGTGTCGTGCCGGCGTCAGCCGCCCGCGTTGTCGCCCGAACCCTTCTTGTTGGCCTGCATCCACTCGGCCATCCGGTCCGCGGCGATCGCCTTGTACATCGCCAGCGCCTTCTCCCGGTCGGAGACCACCACCGACTGGCCGTCGATGGTCTGGCCGCCCAGGTGCGGGCTGGTGACGAACGTCAGGTTGTCGCCCCGCAGGCTGCGGAACTGCACTGCCATGTCGGTCAACGAGAATCCCTGGTCGACCGTGACGGCGGCGGTCACCGCCTTGAGGAAGTCGTTCAGCTTCTTCGGGTTGGTCAGCGTCCCGGTGCTGGCCGCCTTGTCCATCAGCGCCTTCAGGAACTCCTGCTGGTGCCGCATCCGGGCGAAGTCGCCGTCCGGGAACTGCTTGCGCTGCCGGACCCAGTCCAGCGCCTCGGCGCCGTTCATGTGGTTCACGCCCTTGGTGAACGTCCGGTACGGCTTGTGGATCGAGGTGATGGTCCGCTCCACCTTGAGGTCGACCCCGCCCAGGGCGTCGGTGACCTCCTTGAAACCGCCGAAGTCGATGGCCATGACGTGGTCGATCCGTACGTCGGTGAAGCACTCCACGGTCTTCACCGCGAGCGGCAGGCCGCCGAACGCGAACGCCGCGTTGATCTTGTTGCGTGACCCGGAGTCACAGGACGCGCCGGCGCTCTCCGGGATCGGCACGTACAGGTCACGCGGCACCGACACCAGGTAGGCGCTCTTGTGGTCGGACGGGATGTGCATGACGATCACGGTGTCCGCGCGCCACTTGCCGGAGCCGTCGACAGGGGCGTCCGGATCGCGCGAGTCGCTGCCGACGAGAAGGATGTTGAACGCGCCGTCGACCTGCTTGGCCGGCCGTCCCCCGGTGATCCCGGCGAACGGGTCGGTGCGGGCCAGGTCGTCGTCCAGGTTGCGGGCGTAGAACCAGGCGCCGAGGCCGCCGAGCAGCGCCAGCACCAGCACCGCCACCCCGGCCACCAGGCCGATGCGCCCCCAGCGCGGCCGAGGTCCACGCCGCCCGGACCCGCCCGGCCCACCGCCACCCGGGCCACCGGGACCGATCGGGCCGGCCGGGCCGCCGGGACCGCCGGAGCGGGGCGCCTCGTCGTGTGCGGGGTACCACCTGGCTTCCGAGGGGCGGGCGCGCCCGGTGGCGGCCCGGTCGGAGCCGGGAACCGAGGCGCGGCCCGCGCCCCGGCTGAGGTGTCGGGGGATCGGGGCGCCGGCAGACGAGGTCGCTGACATGTAACCGAGGGTAGGTCGGCCGGGCCACCGACGCCCTCGTACGCGCGCCGATGTCAGCCGCGTCCCCGGCGGGTTCAGTACCCGAGACGCCCGCGGAAGTACTCGATCGTGCGCCGGAGGCCGTCTTCGGGCGTGACGCTCGGCTCGTATCCCAGCAGTTCGCGGGCGAGGGTCAGGTCCGGGCGCCGCATCTCCGGGTCATCGGAAGCACGCGTGATGTAGCTCACCTCGGACGTGCTTCCGGTGAGTGACACGATCGTCTCGGCGAGTTGTCGCATCGACATCTCGTGCTCGGTGCCGCAGTTGATCGGCCCGGTCTGGGTCGAGTCGAGCAGCAGCAGGATGCCGCGCACCAGATCGTCGACGTAGCAGATCGAGCGGGTCTGGTTGCCGGTGCCGTGCACCGTGATCGGCTCGCCGCGCAGCGCCTGGGAGATGAACGTCGGGATGGCCCGGCCGTCGTCCGGGCGCATCCGCGGGCCGTACGTGTTGAAGATCCGCACGATCGCGGTGTCGGTGCCCCGGCTGCGGTGGTACGCCATGGTGGCCGCCTCGGAGAAGCGCTTCGCCTCGTCGTAGACGCTCCGGATGCCGATCGGGTTGACGTTGCCCCAGTACGTCTCGCGCTGCGGGTGCTCCTTCGGGTCCCCGTACGCCTCGGACGTGGAGGCCATCAGGAACCGCGCGCCGTCGTCGGTGGCCCGCTCCAGCAGCGCCAGCGTGGCCACCGAGCCGACCCGGAGGATCTCCACCGGCAGCTTCTCGAAGTCGGTGGGGCTGGCCGGGGACGCCATGTGCAGGATCGCGTCGAACCGCTCGGCCATCGCCGGGTGCTGCGGCAGGCCGTCGGAGATGTCCGCCTCGACGAGCGTGAAGGTCGGCTTGTCCAGCAGGTGGGCCACGTTGTCCTTGGACCCGGTGACGAAGTTGTCCAGCACCACGACCGTGCAACCGCGCTCGACGAGCCGGTCGACCAGGTGGGACGGGACGAAACCGGCGCCGCCGGTGACGAGGATGCGGTGTCCGGTACCGAAGCGGGGAGCGACCTTCATGGCGGTCAGCCTATACACGCGAGGCGGGGCCCCCGCGCAAGGCAGGGGCCCCGGTCGAGCGTGGTGATCAGTGCGCGCCGGCTCCGGTGAGCGAGCGCACCTCCAGCTCCGCGTACTTCTCCTCGTCGCTCTCCTTGGACAGGATCGTGCCGAGCCAGCCGCACAGGAAGCCGAACGGGATCGAGATGATGCCCGGGTTCGACAGCGGGAACCACTGCCAGTCGTGGTCGGGGAACATCGCCGTCGGCGCGCCGGAGACGACCGGCGAGAAGAAGACGAGCACCACGGCGGCGAGCAGGCCGCCGTAGATCGCCCAGACCGCGCCCGAGGTGTTGAACCGCTTCCAGAACAGGCTGTAGAGGATCGCCGGCAGGTTGCCCGAGGCGGCGACCGCGAACGCCAGCGCGACCAGGAACGCCACGTTCAGGTTCTGCGCGAAGATCGACAGGACGATCGAGACCGCGCCGATCACCAGCGCGGAGATCCGGGCGACGTTCACCTCCTGCCGCTCCGACGCCTCACCCTTCTTCATCACGTTGGCGTAGAAGTCGTGCGCCAGGCTCGACGACGACGCCAACGTCAACCCGGCGACCACGGCGAGGATCGTGGCGAACGCGACCGCCGCGATGATCGCCAGCAGTGTCGCGCCGCCCAGGTTCCCGCCGAGGAAGTCCACGCCCAGCGCCTCGGCCAGCTGTGGCGCCGCCGTGTTGCCGGCCTTGTCCTGCTCGGTGATCGCCTGCCCGCCGACGATGGCCGCCGCGCCGAAGCCGAGCGCCAGGGTGAGCAGGTAGAACGAGCCGATGATGCCGATCGCCCAGAGCACGCTCTTACGGGCCGCCCGCGCGGTCGGCACGGTGTAGAAGCGGATCAGGATGTGCGGCAGGCCGGCCGTGCCGAGGACCAGCGCGATGCCCAGCGAGAGCAGGTCCATCTTGCTGTAGAACGTCTTCAGCGCGTCGCCGGGTGTCTCCACGCCGTAGCGCAGCCCGGGTTCGAGGAACGCCGCTCCCTTGCCGGAGGCGCTGGCCGCGTCGCCGAGCAGCGAGGACAGGTTGAACTTGTACTTGGCGAGCACCAGCAGCGTCATCACCAGCGCGCCGCCCATCAGCAGGAACGCCTTGACGATCTGCACGTAGGTGGTGCCCTTCATGCCACCGACCGTCACGTAGATGATCATCAGGGCGCCGACCAGGATGATGGTGGCGACCTTGGCGGTGTCGGCGTCCATGCCGAGGAAGGTGGTGCCCGGCTTGATGCCGAGCAGCAGCGCGACGAGCGCGCCGGCGCCGACCATCTGGGCCAGCAGGTAGAAGATCGACACGGTGATGGTGGAGACCGCCGCCGCGGTCCGGACGGGCCGCTGCCGCATCCGGAACGCCAGGACGTCCGCCATCGTGTACCGGCCGGAGTTGCGCAGCAGCTCGGCCACCAGCAGCAGCGCCACCAGCCAGGCGACCAGGAAGCCGATCGAGTAGAGGAAGCCGTCGTAGCCGTAGAGCGCGATGATGCCGGCGATGCCCAGGAAGGACGCCGCCGACATGTAGTCGCCGCCGATCGCCATGCCGTTCTGGAAACCGGAGAACGACCGGCCGCCGGCGTAGAAGTCGGTGGCGGTCTTGGTCTGCCGGCTGGCCCAGACGGTGATCGCCAGCGTGATCGCCACGAAGACCAGGAACAGCGTGATGGTGAGGTTCCGGGCGGTGGTGCTGCCCGCCTCAGCCGCGAGGACCGTGTTCATGGGTCACCTCCCCGATCTCGTCACGGATCTTGTCGGCGACCGGGTCGATCCGGCGGTTGGCGAACCGGGAGTAGAGCCAGGCGATGACGAACGTGGAGACGAACTGGAGCAGGCCGAAGACCAGGGCGACGTTGATGTTGCCGATCAGCTTCGTGCCCATGAATCCCCGCGCGTACGCGGAGAGGATGACGTAGAGCGCGTACCACAGGAAGAACGCGACGGTCATCGGGAAGACGAAGCCGCGCAGCGCGCGACGCAACCCGGCGAACTCGTCCGACCGCTGGACGGCGAGGTACCGTTCCGCCGCCGACTCGGCGGGTGCGGACGCGGGTGTGTCCGTGGACATCTGTGGATCACCACCTTCGCAAGGCGTGGGGGAGTTTCGCGCACGGTAGAGAGGGCGCTCCCGGCCCGGGAAGGCTCCGCCGAGGGCCGGTCGACGCTTGCGCCGAACGGCACCCCCACTGCGCCCAGTGACCCACGTCACTCCGCTAACCGGTCACCCCAACCCCGTTGATCATGAAGTTGACGGCGACAAATCGGACGCCGAATGCGGCCAACTTCATGATCGTCGGAGCAGGGGTCAGCCGGGGAGGTTGTGGTAGCGGCCGCGGTAGTGCAGCAACGGAGGGGTGTCCGCAGGTAGGGCCACCGACTCGATGGTGGCCTCGACCAGCAGGGCCCAGCCGTACTCGCGGGCGGTGTCCAGGCGGCACCCCGCCCACCCGCCGGCGTCCGCCGGCACCGGGCCGTACGGCGTCTCGGTCCAGGCGTCGAGCGCGAACAGGCCGCCGGGCGACGGGAACAGCCCGGCGAAGCGGTCGGCGAGCTGGCGGTGCTGCGGGCCCAGCGGGGCCACCGCGAACCGTCCGGCCTCCTCGATCGCCGCCCACAGGTCCGACTCCGGATCGATCAGGCCGAGCAGCCGGTCCGGCTCGCCCTCGGCCACGAGCGTGGACGAGACGGTCAGCCCGGCCGGTCCGGGCGCGGTCCAGAGCGTCACCGGTGCGGCCAGCCGGCCGCGCAGCCGCCGCACCGGCGAGCGTTGCCCGGCCGGCGCCGCGAACGGATCGGTGGAGTGGATCTGCGCGCCCGGATCTGGATTCACGTGAAACATTGTGCCGCCCGCCGTCGGGCGAGGTTCGACGGAACGCCCTACCCTGCCGGGCATGAATCTCATCCCCCCGCAGCAGCTCGCCCAGGAACGGGTGGTCGCCGCCGACGCCGTCCTCGGCGGCCAGGTCGACCTGCGCGCCTATCCACACCGGCACCTGCTGGTGCGGGCGAACAACACCTGGGGTCGCCGGGCGTTCCAGCCGCTGATGGAAGCGGTCGAGCACCTGTCCAACTACGGTTGGGAGCTGGTCACCATGACCAGCGTCGGCGACGGCCACCACGTCTACGCGGCGATGCGCCGCACCGCCTGACGGCGGGCCGGGACGCGCGGATCAGTCGTCGGCGAGCAACCGGCGGGCGGCGGCCAGCACCTCCGGATCGGCGCAGCCGGCCGCGTACCCGGCGATCCGGCGCCGGATGTCGCGCCCGAGCAACCACCCCCCGATCCGCTCGGCGACCGGGCGCAGAAACGCGGGCCGGCAGCGGAAGTTGTACCGCCACGTCGCGATCGTGGTGTCCGGCTCCGGACCGGGCGCGAAGCGCCAGCCGCCGCCGAACCGTTCGAAGAACCACGGTCCGCGCACCATCTTCATGCCGACGTTCGTCGGCGGCGACCAGGAGACGTACTCGCTCACCATGACCAGGCCGTGCCGGGACCGGGTGAAGGTGCGTACGCCCCGGCCGGGCCGCGTCGCACCGTCGACGAAGTGCTGCTCACGGACGAACGGGTCCCAGCGGTACCGCACCGGTGCGGTGGTCTGGGAGACGGCGAACGCCAGCTCCGGGGGAACGGGGACGGTGGTGACCGCCTCGACGACAGGCATCAGCGCCTCGGGGTGACGTTCGCCAGCAGCTCCGGCTGCCGGTGATCCAGTGTGTCCCCGGCCATGTACGCGCCGAGCAGCGCCGCGCCCCCGCCGTACGCCAGGCCGAGCGGCAGCGCCAGCCAGAGCCACACGTCGCCGAGCAGCGCGGCGGCCAGCACGAACGGCACCGCCACCACCGCCGAGCCGACCATGGAGACCAGGGTGAGCAGGCCCTTGGTGAAGCCCGCGCCGCTGTTCAGGGCGAACGGGTTGCTGGACTCGGGCAGCGAGTACGCGCCGAGCACGGAGACGAACGCGTTGATCGCCAGCCCGCAGCCGTACGCGGCGAACAACGCGCCACCCATGACACCGAGCCATGCGGGCCGGCCGAGGACGACGGCGAGGGCGACCGCGATCACGAGGAGCATCGGCACCACGTAGATCGAGAACGCGGCCATCCGGGCCCGCAGCTCCACCCGCCCGGGCACCCCGGCGACCACGTTCGCGGCGTACGAGCTGCCGTCGAAGCCGAACTGGTTGGCGAGCGTCAACGACGCGAGCGCCCCGACGAAGATCATGGTGAGGCTGACCATCGCCGGTGAGGAGTCGGCGGTGGCCTGGTCGAACGCGGCACCGCCCTCGGACAGGAACGCCGGGCCACCCAGGTTGACCATCAGCGGCACGAACACGCCGACCACGGCGACGGTGATCAGGTTCGCCCGGCGACGGGCGTCCCGCCACCAGTAGCGGCACTCCCGGGCGACGATCGCGCCGAACCGGTCCCGCCGGGCCCAGCCCACCGCGCGGGGGAAGAGCTGCGTCACCGCGCCGCCGGCCACCCCGCGTGGCGCCCGCGCGGGGCCGCTGCTCGCCGCGCCCACCATCGCCGTCTCCAGCGACCGGGACCACCAGAACAGGAGTACGCCGAGCGTCGCGACCGCGATCAGCAGCTTCACCACCGCGGCGCCGGCCCGGCCCTGGGCCACGTCCACACCGACGGTCCACGGTGCGCCGAACGGCGTCCAGCCGACCACCCGGGCCACACCGTCCAGCCGGTCCCAGTCGGTCTGCCGTACCGCGGCGAGCACCAGCAACTGCAACGGCCCGAGCAGTGCGGCCAGCACCGCGAGCAGCACGGCGGCCAGGTCACGGACCCGGCGGGAGCGCAGCATCGTCGCGAACGCGCTCGTCAGCGCGCGGGCGCCGGCCAGGCAGACGAGCAGCCCGACGACCACGCCGACCACGCCGACGAGGGCGGCCGGCCATCCACCGAGCGCGCCGGCGGTGACCACCAGCCCGGCCGCCGTGATCGCCGTCGCCAGCGCCGGCACGCTCACCAGCGCGGCGGCGAGCAGGCCGGTGACCAGGGTGCGGCGGGACAGCGGCAGCAGCGCGAACCGGGCCGGGTCGAGCGTCTCGTCCACGCCGAAGAAGACGAGCGGCAGGAGCAGCCAGCCGAGCGTGAGCAGGCCACCGCCGAAGGCGGCGATCATCAGCGCGTACCGGGACTCGCCGGCCAGCCCGGGCGCGGCCAGCAGGAAGAACCCGACGGCGGCGAACCAGAGCCCCAACAGCAGGCCGAGCACGAACAGCGCGACCCGCCACTTCTGGCCGCGGAAGTTGTTGCCGAGCACCCGCAGCTTGAGACGGACGAAGTGCCACGGCGACACGCGCCGGGCGGGCCGCTCGGGGACGGTCACCGGGACAGCCACGACAGCTCCTCGCCGGTGGCGGTCCGGCCGCCGACCACCTCCACGAAGACCTCCTCGAGCGACCGGTCGCCGCGCACCTCGGTGAGCGTGCCCACCCGCTTGATCCGGCCCTCGGCCAGGATCGCCACGTGCGAGCAGAGCCGCTCGACCACCTCCATCACGTGGCTGGAGAAGATCACCGTGCCGCCGCCGCTGACGTACCGGTGCAGGATGTCGCGGATCAGCGCCGCCGAGACCGGGTCGACCGCCTCGAACGGCTCGTCCAGCACCAGCAGGCGCGGACCGTGCAGCAGCGCGCAGGCCAGCCCGATCTTCTTCTTCATGCCCGCCGAGTAGTCGACCACGAGCGTGCGGCCGGCGTCGGAGAGCGCCAGCACGTCGAGCAGCTCCGCCGCCCGCTGGTCGACCACCGCCGGGTCCATACCGCGCAGCAGACCGTGGTACGCCAGCAGCTCCGCCCCGCTCAGCCGGTCGAAGAGGCGTACGCCGTCCGGCATCACGCCGAGCAGGCTCTTGGCGCGTACCGGGTCGGCCCAGACGTCGTACCCGAGGACCCGCGCCTCACCGGCGTCGGGCCGCAGCAGGCCGACGGCCATGGAGAGGGTGGTGGTCTTGCCCGCGCCGTTCGGTCCGAGCAGGCCGTAGAACGAGCCGGTCGGCACGGCGAGGTCGACGCCCGCCACCGCGACCTTGGTGTCGAAGCGCTTGGCCAGACCACGAAGGGAGAGTGCCGGCTGCTGATCGGTCATGGTCCGACCGTATCGGGCCCCGGCGAACGGCCGCTCGGACGGCAGGATGATCTCGCATCATCCCTGAGAGCTACGAGTCGCATTGCCGACGGCCTGCAACCGACGACCGGGTCGGTGGGTGTCAGTCCCAGGGACGGCAGCGGGGAGAGACATGGATGCGGACAGTGCGTTCGAGGAGTTCTACCGGAGCAGCAGACAACGCGTGGTGACGGTGCTGTACGCGCTCGGCGGTGACCGGGCCGAGGCGCAGGACGCCGCCCAGGAGGCGTACGCGCGGGCCTGGCAGCGCTGGTCGCAGGTCAGCGAGTACGACGATCCGGAGGCGTGGGTCCGTACCGTCGGTCACCGCCTGCTGGTCAACCGGTGGCGCAAGGTGCGCAACAGCGTCGTCGCCTACCGGAGGCACGGGCCACCACCACCGGTGCGGCCCCCCTCGGAGAACACAGTGGCTCTGGTCGCCGCACTGCGGCAGCTCTCCTCGGACCAGCGGCAGGCCGTCGTCCTCTATCACCTGGCCGACCTGTCGGTCGCGGAGATCGCCGCGCAGACCGGCGTACCCAGCGGCACGGTCAAGGCTCGCCTCTCCCGGGGTCGCAAGGCCCTCGCCGCCCTGCTCGACATGACCCTGCCGGAGGAGATCCGCAATGCCTGATCCGATCTTCTCGGACCTGTACCGGGACACCGATGACCTCGTCTGGCCACCCACCGAGCAGGTGCGGCGCCGAGGTCGGCAGCGGACGCGGCGTACCCAGATCGCCGCCGGCCTGGCCACGGTGGTCGCGGTGGGTGTCGTCGCGTCGGGTGTGGCGCTGGCCCGTCCGGACGTCGCGCCGCCACCCGTGCCCCCGGCGACCGTCGAGCCCACCACGCCGACTCCCACGCCCACGCCGAGTTCCACGCCGTCGGCCGAGCCGTCCGCGAGCGGGGCGGCGACACCGAGTCGCACCACCGGGCGGCCCGTAGGCAGCACCGGCGGCGGGTCGACCAGCCGTGCGCCGAGCCGGACGATTCCGGCGGCGGCGATGCTCCAGCTCGCCGACCTCCCGTCGGGCTTCACGATCGAGACGGAAGGGGTGGAGGGTGACTGGTCCCTGGAGTCCGTGACCCTCTTCTGCAAGAACGAGTCGCCGACGCTGGCCGACGGGCAGATCGCCACCCGGTCGGTGACGTTCGACTCGCCCACCGACTGGCTGACCCAGCGGGTGACCCGGCACTCGGGCACCTCCGCCACCACGGTGATGAAGAATCTCCGCAAGTTTGTCGCGGGCTGCGAGATGGAGCAGCCGGACGACTCATTGTCGATCATGGCCGAGTCGCTCGGTGGCGACGACGGGGTGCTGGTGGGCAGCGACATCGGGGGGAAGCCCGGCCGCTGGCTCTTCGTCCGGCAGGGCGATCTGGTGGCGCAGCTACGCCTCGACTCCCAGACCACGCCCACCGAGGCACGTCGGCTGGCCCGGTCGGTGGCGAACCGGCTGTGCGCCGGCACGGACACCTGCTGACGGGTGCTCGGGTGTGCGGCGGGGCCGAGCGGGCGGGCCCCGCCTCACAGGCGCAGCGACTCCGGGGTGTGCAGACGGAGCATGGTGGCGCGGACGTCGCGGGGCAGCCGCCGCCGGCTCGCCATCGACACGACCACCATCACGGTGAACGCCAGCGGCACCGTCCACGCGGCCGGCTGCGTGGTGAGCGTCGCCGGCCACCCGGTCAGCGGCGGGCCGAGCACGGTGAGCAGCACCGCGCCGACCGCCGCGCCGCCGCCGACCAGCACCCCGGCGGCGGCGCCCAGGTCGGTCAGGCCGCGCCACCAGATGCCGAGCACCAGCAGCGGGCAGAAGCTGGACGCGGCCACCGCGAACGCCAGCCCGACCACCTGCGACACGTCCAGCCCGGAGACGTTCAGGGAGAGCACCGCCGGCACGCCGCCGGCGATCACCGTGGCGAGCCGGAAGCCGCGTACCGATCCGCGGCCCAGCACGTCCGTGGAGATCACCCCGGCCACGCTGGTGAGCAGGCCGGACGAGGTGGACAGGAACGCCGCGAACGCGCCGGCCGCGACGAGGGCGGCGAGCAGCCGTCCGGTGGTGCCGTCGCCGAGCGCCGCCCCGGGCAGCAGCACCACCACCGCGTCGGTCTGGCCGCTGACCAGCAGTTGCGGGGTGTAGATGCGGCCCAGCACGCCGTAGACGGTGGGCAGCAGGTAGAAGACGCCCACGAGCGCCAACACCACGAGCGTGGTGCGGCGGGCGGCGGCGCCGTCGGGGTTGGTGTAGAAGCGGACCAGCACGTGCGGCAGGCCCATGGTGCCGAGGAACGTGGCCAGGATCAGCGAGTACGTGGCGAACAGTCCCCTGTCGTCCTCGCCGGCGGTGTCCGGCAGCAGCCATTCGGTGGCGCCGGTCGCCGCGCCGGACACCTCCGGCACCGGGTCACCGGCGGCGAACTCGAGGCGGTCGCCGGGGCGTACCTCCCGGATGTCGCCGTCGGGCAGGGTGAGCGTCGCGCGGTGCTCGACCACGACGGTGGTCGCGGTCCGGAACGTCGGTCCGTCGGGCGGGGTCACCGCGGGGCGGGCGTCGGCCTGCCACTGCAACGCCAGGAAGATCGCGGGTACGGCGAGCGCGGTGAGCTTCAGCCAGTACTGGAACGCCTGCACGAACGTGATCGCCCGCATGCCGCCCAGCGCCACGTTCGCGGTCACCACCACGGCGACCAGCAGTGCGCCGAGCGGGTACGGCGAGCCGGTGAGCGTGGCGAGCGTCAGCCCGGCACCCTGGAGCTGCGGCACCAGGTAGAGCCAGCCGATGAAGATCACGAAGACGGTGGCGAGCGTGCGCAGCCGGCGCGAGCCGAGCCGTACCTCGCAGAAGTCGGGCAGCGTGAACGCGCCGGAGCGGCGCAGCGGCGCAGCCACGAACAGCAGCAGCGCGAGGTATCCGGCTGCGAACCCGACCGGGTACCAGAGCACGTCCACGCCGTACTTGAGGATCAGGCCGGCGACGCCGAGGAAGCTCGCCGCCGACAGGTACTCCCCACCGATCGCGGCGGCGTTCCAGGTCGGGCTGACCGCCCGGGACGCGACCAGGAAGTCCGAGGTCGTGCGGGCCAGCCGCAGCCCGTAGAAGCCGATGCCGACGGTGACCAGGGTGACGGCGACGATCGCCGGGACCACGTAGCCGTTGGACATCAGCGTTCCGGCCGTCGGATCAGGTCGACGAAGTCCTGCTCGTTGCGTTCGGCCAGGCGCACGTACGCCCAGCCGACCACGATCAGGAACGGGAACGACACCACACCGAGCAGCAGCCACGGCAGGTTGACCCCGAGCACGGTGACCCGGCCGACGGTGGGTGCGATGGCGAACAGCCACGGCAGACCGCCGAGCGCGACCAGCACCAGCAGGCTGAGCCGCAGCGCGAGCGAGAGCTGGGCACGCATCAGCCCCTGCACGAGCGTCTCGCCGACCGGGGTCTGCTGGGTCAGCTCGGAGCGGGTGCGGTCGGCCGGGCTGCCGGAGCGGGAGACCTCGGCCAGCACGATCCGGGTCCGCTGCGGCGCAGGCTGCCCCGGTGGATGCTGTTCCTCGGCTCCGGTCACCCCCGGGAGTCTCGTTCGCTCAGCGGGATTGTCAAGAGCACGGTCTCAGGCCCTGTGCACAACCTGTGGATAACGCTTCATGCCTGTGGAAAACCCGGTGGACGGCGCGGAGTCGTTGTGGACAACCGAACGGGGTGTCACTGTGAGCCGGTAGAGAGGAGGTGTGACAGTGACCAGCCCGGCACGGCCCGGCACCGGCGACGTCTGGACTGTGGACGACCTCCAGGACCTCCCCGAGGACGGCCAGGACTACGAGATCTTCGACGGGAGCCTGCTCGTGTCCCCACACGCCGACGTCCGGCACGGCGCGATCGCCAACCGTCTCCGCCGGCTCCTCGACCGGCAGGCTCCGGCCGGTCTGCTCGTCGGGCAGGACGTCGGCGTCAGCGCGAAGCGCTCCTCCTACTTCGTGCCGGACGTCTTCGTCGCCCGCGAGGAGGCACTGGAGCGGGGTGGCCCGGCCCTCGCCCCGGCCGACGTGCTGCTCGTGGTCGAGGTCGTCTCGCCCGGCAACGCCGGTCGTGACCTGGTCCTCAAACGCCACGAGTACGGCGTGGCCGGCATCGCGCGTTACTGGCTCGTCGAGCCGCGCAAGGAGACCCTGACGGTGCTGGAGAACGTCGGCGGCCGCTACCGCGAGGCCGCGGTGCTGTCCACGGCCGACGTGTACCGCGCCGACCAGCCGTTCGCGCTCGTCCTGCCGGTCGCCGAAATCTTCTGAGCGCCCTGCCCCAGCCCCGGCTTCAGCCGAGTCCCACCCGTACCGGGTTCGCTGTCGCCGAGCCGAGCCAGGTGTGCGGGTTGCCGAACCAGCACCAGCCGAGCTTCGGCGCGCCCTGGCTGATCCAGAGCGCGGGCACCCGCCGGTCGCCGCAGCGTGACCCGACGAGCGAGAAGCACCTGTTGCTCGCCAGCGCCGCCGGGTGCAGCGTGACGAACGCCAGTCCTTCGTCGATGGTGATCGGCAGTCGGTCCTTCGTCGTCATGTCCTCCAGCGCGGCCGACGGCGGCACGTTGCGGTACTCCTCGCCCCGGTCCACGTCGAAGAGCAGGTACGCGGGCCCGGCGGGCACCTCCAGCTCCTTGATCGGATCGAAGGTGGGCAGGTCGCCGACGGGGAAGTTCCGGTCGAGGACGCCGGTCCTGCGCTTGCCGGCGAGCGTGGTGAGCGCGATCCGCTCCGGCACCGGCACCAGCTCCCGCGTGGTCACCAGCAGGAACGGCACCCGCGCGTCGGTGGGGCCGGCCAGCTCGGCGGCACCGGTCACCGCCGCGTCGCGCAGTGGGGTGAGCAGCGCCCGGAACTCCTCCTCGGTCTGCCCGGCCAGCGCCGGGTAGCCGAGCTGGACGAGGCGGTCGAGCTGGCGGTCGAATTCGGTAGCGGCGTCGAAGCGGTCGTCGGACATGCGGTCCCCCACCCTGTCGTACGGTCTGCCGTACATTGTACGTCAGGGTTTTCGGTGGCCCCTCCCTCAGCGGCTCCAGTCCTGCTTCGCGGCGCGCACCAGCTTGTCCTTCAGCTCCCGGGTGTGCCGGCGGCTCACCGGCAGCTCCGATCCGTCGATCACCACCACGTAACCTGAGTTGACCAGCCGCAGCTCGGCGATGAGCCGCAGCTGCACCAGGTACGAGCGGTGGATCCGGACGAACCCGGCATCAGCCCAGCGCTCGGCCAGCGTGGCGAGCGAGACCCGGACCAGGTGCGAGCCCTCCGCGGTGTGCAGCCGCGCGTAGTCGCCCTGCGCCTCCACCCACCGCACCGCCGAGCGGGGCAACATCCGGGTGGTGCCGGCCAGCTCGATCGGAATGCTCGGGTCCTCCTCCGCCCGGGCCAGCGCGGCCGGGTGCGACGGCACCACCCGGGAGCCGATCACCCGGCGCAGCGACTCGGCCAGCCGCTCGGCGCGTACCGGCTTGCGCACGTAGTCGGTGGCGCCCAGGTCGAACGCGTCCACCGCGCCGTCGTCGTACGCGGTGACGAACACGATCGCCGGGGGCCGGGCGAAGCGGCGCAGGACGCGGGCCAGCTCCATGCCGTCCAGCCCGGGCATCCGGATGTCGAGGAACACCACGTCCACGTCGTCGTCGCGCAGCACGCGCAGCGCCTCGGTCGCGTCCCCGGCCGTGTGCAGCCGGGCCACCCGGGGATCGGTGCGCAGGTGGTACGCCAGCTCGTCCAGGGCGGGCGGCTCGTCGTCCACCGCCAGCACCCGGAGGAATCCGGTGCCGGTGACTGTCACGACGTCGCCCGGACGCCGGGGTGGAACTTCGGCACGCGCATGCTGACCTTCGTACCCGAACCCAGGCCCGTCTCCACGACCAGGCCGAACCCGTCCCCGAAGACCGACCGGAGCCGTTCGTCGACGTTCGAGAGGCCGACGTGCTGCCCCGGGTCGTCGGCCGGGTCGGCGGCCGCGCCGGACACCTCGGCGATGCCGGCGGTAAGCGTCGTCGGATCCATCCCCACTCCGTCGTCCTCCACCGTGATGTGACACTCCGCGCCCGCGTCCCGGGCCTCGATGCTCACCATGCCGGTGCCCGGCTTGCGGGACAACCCGTGGCGGACGGCGTTCTCCACGAGCGGCTGGAGGCAGAGGAAGGGCAACGTCACCGGCAGCACCTCGGGTGCGATCTGGAGGCGCACCTGGAGCCGCTCGCCGAAGCGCGCCCGCTCGATGGTCAGGTAGCGGTCGATCGAGCGCAGCTCCTCGGCGAGCGTGGTGAACTCGCCGTGCGCCCGGAACGAGTAGCGGGTGAACTCGGCGAACTCCAGGATCAGCTCCCGCGCCCGTTCCGGGTCGGTGCGCACGAACGAGCCGATCGCGGTCAGCGCGTTGTAGATGAAGTGCGGGCTGATCTGGGCGCGCAGCGCGCGTACCTCGGCCCGGGCGAGCCGTTCCCGCGACGACTCCAGCTCGGCCAGGGCGAGCTGGTCACCCGCCCAGTGCGCGGTCTCCAGCGTGGCCTGCACCAGACCCGGGGCCGGCCGCTCGCCAGCCACCGCCACCAGCGCGCCGACCACCCGGCCGTCCGCGCGCAGCGGCGCCACCACCGCGCCGCGGACCGGGCAGTCGACCAGGTCGCAGCGCAGCTCCGACTCGCCCAGCACGGTGGAACGCCCGCTGCCGACCGCGCGCCGGGCCGCCGCGACCAGTTGATCGCCGTGGTGCGCGCCCTGCCCGTCGACGGCGAGCAGCGTGTCCCGGTCCGTCAGCGCCAGCCCGGCCGCGCCCACCAGGGCCCGCAGATGGCGTACGGCCTTCGCCGCGTCCGCGGCGGTCAGCCCGGCGCGCAGCGGCTCGGCGGCGAGCCCGGCGGTGTGCAGCACCTCGTACGTGGCGCGCTGCGTCGCCGTGGCGATGCCCCGTCGGCCACGCAGCCGCAGCACCGCCCAGAGCGCCGCCGCCAACGCGGTCACGAGCGAGACGACGGCGAAGACGGCGGAGAGGTTGCCACCCACGCAGCGATCCTGCCGGGTGCCGGCCCGGTAGCGCTAGTACGCGCCCTTGCGGGCCAGCACCACGCCCACGGTCCGCCACAGGATGCTCAGGTCGTACGCCAGCGACCAGTTGTCGACGTAGTAGAGGTCGAGCCGGACCGCCTCGTCCCAGGACAGGTCGGAGCGGCCGGACACCTGCCACAGCCCGGTCATGCCCGGCCGGACCAGCAGCCGGCGGCGTACGTCGCCCAGGAAGTCGCCGTCGTCGGCGGGCAGCGGGCGCGGGCCGACGAGCGACATCTCGCCCCACAGCACGTTGATCAGCTGGGGCAGCTCGTCCAGCGACGTGGCCCGCAGAAAGCGGCCCACCGGGAAGACCCGGGGGTCCTGCTTCATCTTGAACAGCATGCCGTCGGTCTCGTTCCGGTCGACCAGACCGGCGAGCCGCTCCTCGGCGTCGACGTACATGGTCCGGAACTTCCAGACCCGGAACGTCCGCCCCTCGTGCCCGACGCGGGGCTGGCGGAAGAAGACCGGCCCGGGGTCCGAGATCCGGATGGCCAGGGCGATGGCGGCGAAGAGCGGGACCAGCATCAGCAGGCCCAGGCCGGCGGCCACCCGGTCCATCAGGTTCTTGACCAGCAGCGCCGGCCCGGACAGGGTCGGCTCCTCGACGTGCAGCAGCGGCAGGCCCTCGATCGGGCGGATGTGCACCCGGGGACCGGCGATGTCGGTGAGCTGGGGCGCGACCACCAGGTCGACGCCGGAGCCCTCCAGCTGCCAGGCCAGGCGGCGCAGCTCGCCCGGCTCGGCGCTGGCCGAGCCGCAGACCGCGATGGTGTCGCCGCCGACCTCACGTACCAGGGCGAGCACGTCGCGGCCCGCGTACACCGGCACCGGGGTCTCCAGGCCGCGGGCGGCGGCGTACCCGTCGGTGAGGTGGATGGCCACCGGGATCAGGCCGACCGACGGGTGCCGGGTGACCGTGGTGTAGACCTCCAGGCACTCGGGCAGCGTGCCGACGAGCACCATCCGGTGCCCGGCGTGCCCGAACCGGCGGCGCAGCCCGTGCAGGGCGGCCCGGGCGATCATGCGGCCGAGCACGATCAGCAACATCGCGCCGAGCAGCGCGAAGCCGACCGTCCACCGGGACAGGGAGTAGGTCTTCGTGGCGAAGGCGATGAACGAGACCGCCGCCGCCACCGCCACGCCGGCCCGGATCACCCGCTTGAATTCGTCCGGGCCGAGCCCCAGGTAGCGCCGGTCGTAGGCCCGGTTGCCCCAGAGGAAGAGCAGCCAGCCGAGCGGCAGGAGCACGAACGCCACGGTGTAGAACCAGGCTTGCGGGGAGTTGCGGAAGCCCGAGTCGGCCTGCTCGAAGATCTGCACGGCCAGGAAGCTGGCCAGAGCCGCCGCGCCGAAGTCGAGCAGCAGCAGGAACAGGATGTAGGGCCGGTGCCACCGGGAGACCCGGCGCCGGGCGCGGGCCCACGCCGACCGGGGTACGCCGTTGTGCGACGGCGGAGTCGGCGGCTGGATCTCAAAGCTGTCGACGTGCCGCACGCTCTTGCTCCGGCCTCTGTCGGTTACCGGGCGCTGGAGGCTTGTCGTCACCTCAACCCATGTCCTCCCGCATGACCCGCACCCTCACTCGCCGTGAGGATCCGGGTCGCTCACCGTCCCAGTCTCCCACGCGGGCCCGGCCCGGACCGGCCCCCGCGAAGAAGCCGTGCCGCTGGTGCTCGGTGAGATCTGGCCGGCTCCGAATCAGTTGTGAAGCCGGGGACCGAGCCACTATACCGATGGATGACGGCTCGGGTAGAGGGGCGGACCGGACCTTCGGCGATCGCCGGTCGATTCCGCTCGGTAACCGGCGAATGCCATTACTCACCGTACGAGACGGGACAACCTTCGGTCAGCCAGCGGCTTCCCGCCGGTCTGACATGTGGGGCAGTACTGGAGGCTCGAATCGGCGAACGAGACCTCACGCACCGTGTCGCCGCAGACCGGACACGGCAGCCCTTTGCGGGCGTGCACCTTCAGGCCCGAGCGCTTCTCGCCCTTCAGCTCCGCGGCCCGTTGCCCCATGGACCGGCGTACCGCGTCGCCGAGCACCGTCCGCGTGGCCGCGTGCAG
This sequence comes from Micromonospora sp. WMMA1947, assembly GCF_027497355.1. Taxonomy (NCBI): domain Bacteria; kingdom Bacillati; phylum Actinomycetota; class Actinomycetes; order Micromonosporales; family Micromonosporaceae; genus Micromonospora; species Micromonospora sp. WMMA1947. The sequence continues at coordinate 2,094,461 of NZ_CP114909.1, forward strand.
GCCGGCGAGCTGGTCGTCGGTGAGCCGGTCGGTGATCGCGAACGGCGAGAGCCGCGCCGTGTGCAGGATCTCGTCGGAGTACGCGTTACCCACCCCGGCGAGCACCGACTGGTCGGTCAGCACGCCCTTCACCTGGCCCCGGCGACTGCGCAGCCGCTCGGCGAAGGTCGGCAGATCCGCCTCCAGCGCGTCCGGCCCGAGCTTCGCCACACCCGGCACCAGCGCCGGGTCGGTGACCAGATAGGCGGCCAGCTTCTTCTGGGTGCCCGCCTCGGTCAGGTCGAAGCCGGAGCCGTCGTCGAGGCGTACCCGCACCGCGATCGGGCCCTTGCCGGGCCGCAGCGGGGTCGCCGCCGGGAACGCCTCCCGGTAGTGCAGCCAGCCTGCCCGGGCCAGGTGGACCACCAGGTGCAGGCCCTCGTCGAACCGGACGTCCAGGAACTTGCCGTACCGGCCGGCGCCGGTCACGGCGCGGCCGGCGACCGCGCTCGGCGGCGGGTCGTACGTCTTGAGCGCGCTGATCGCGGCGACCTCGAACCGCTCGACGCGGCGGCCCACCGCACGCTCGCGCAGGTAACCGGCGAGCGCTTCCACCTCCGGTAGTTCGGGCATCGTCCAACGGTAGCCTTCTTTCCCGTGAGCGCGAGGAATGAGCTTGCGAGTCCCGCAGTCGCGAACGAAAGGCGAGCTCTGTGAGAATCGTGGTGGCGCACAACCGGTATCGGGAAGCCCAGCCCTCCGGCGAGAACACCATCGTCGACGCGGAGATCGCCCAGCTCACCGCCGCCGGCGTGGAGGTGCTGCCGTTCCTGCGCAGCTCCGACGAGATTCCGTCGATGTCCAAGCCGGCCAAGGCGCTGCTGCCGATCTCGCCGATCTGGGCGCCGAAGGCCCAGCACGACCTCGACCGCCTGCTCACCGAGCACCGGCCGGACGTGCTGCACCTGCACAACCCGTACCCCCTGCTCTCGCCCTGGGTGGTGCGGACCGCGCACAGGCGCGGGGTGCCGGTGGTGCAGACGGTGCACAACTACCGGCAGGTCTGTTCCTCGGGCCTGTACTTCCGCGACGGCGTGATCTGCCAGGACTGCCGGGGCCGGGCGCTGGGCGTGCCGGCGATCGTGCACCGCTGCTACCGCAACTCCCGGGCGCAGAGCGCGCTGATGGCCACCACGCTCGCCGTGCACCGCCCGACCTGGAAGTCGGTGGACCGGTACATCGCGCTCACCACGGCGGTCGCTGATCATCTGCGCGACTACGGCATCCCGGACGAGCGGATCGTGGTCAAGCCGAACGCGGTACCCGACCCGGGCACCCCGGCGCCGGCCGGGAACGGCTTCCTCTTCATGGGGCGGCTCAGCCCGGAGAAGGGCCTGGACCTGCTGCTCTCGGCGTGGCGGCGGCACCCGGTGGGCGCGCTCGGCCCGCTGCGCATCGCCGGTGACGGCGAGCTGCGTCCGCTCGCCGAGGCGGCCGCCGCCGAACGGCCCGACGTGCACTACCTGGGCCAGCTCGACCGCTCCGGGGTACGCGCCGTGCTGGCCGACAGCTCCGTGGTGCTGGCCACCTCCACCTGGCACGACGTGCTGCCCACGGTGATCATCGAGGCGCTGGCGTCCGGGCGGCCGGTGCTCGGCACCGCGCTCGGCGGCATCCCGTATCTGGTGGGCGCGGACGGCCCGCGCGAGCCCGCCGGCACCGGCCCGGCCGAGGTGGCCACCGCGGCGCCGGGCGACGGGCGGGTCGCGTTGCCGGCCGGGGTGCAGCGCGGCGAAGCCGGCTGGGTGGTGGCGCCGGAGGTGGACGCGCTGGCCGCAGCGTTGCCGCTGGCCGCCGCCGAGGCGGGAATGCTCGCTGGTCCGGCCCGGTCCCGCTACGAGCGCACCTTCCACCCCGACGTGATCACCAAGCGCCTGATCGACATCTACGCGGGCTTGCAGAGCCGCGCCTGACGCGATCTGACCACTTTGCGTTACTGGTAGGTGCGCATCTGCGTCGGTCACCATCTGTGACGGGCGGTTTCTCGTCGATCCGTGCCCTCGATCATCGATCATGGCTCGAGCTGCTCGAATGCCTAGAAGCCGGCTTCGCCGGTAGATGCCCGTCCGCCCCCTTTGCTCTGCAGCCATCGACGCGGCAGTGACCGAGAGTTCCTGGTGCGCTTATGGCTGCAGAGCAAAGGCGCCGAAGGCGAACCGCCCGCCCTCGCAGGGGCATCACTATCAGTGACCGACGTCCGGTGCGGCGACAGAAGGGATCGGCCGCGCGGGGCCATCGGCGCGTCCGCCATGGTGGCCTTCTCACTGACCACGATGGCGGAGCGGGGCGAGGGCGGGAGAAGGCTTCAGCGTAGGGAGGCGCGGGCGGAGAAGGCGATGCTCGCCAGCAGGAAGCCGCCGTTGACGACGGTGAACGCCACCATCACCCAGAACGCCAGCGCGGGCGCGAAGGCCAGCACCAGACCGGCCACGAAGATCACCGCACCGTAGTCGCGGACCAGCTTCACGAGGCGTACCGGGAGCGAGGTCGAGGTGACCATGCTCGCCGCGTTAGGCCCGGACTGCATCACCGACGTCACCAGGTTGACCATCCAGGTGCCCGCGAACACCGCCACCAGCCACACCGGCGTGGACGGGCGCTGTGCCACGGCTGTCGCGCCGATGGCGGCCACCAGCGCGATCTGGGCGGCCACGTCGCAGAGCACGTCGATCCGGGCGCCGGCCGTGCTGCGCTGATCGGTCACCCGGGCGAGCTGCCCGTCGGCGCAGTCCAGCGCGTACGCGATCTGCCACGCGACCAGCGCGAACAGCCCGACTGCCCAGGCCGGTACGGTGCCGGCGGCCACGTCGTCGGCGAGCGCCACCACGGTGATCGAGGCGGCCAGCCCCAGCACCAGGTTGGTCAGCGTCAGCGCGGTCGGGCGCAACCCCAGGCGCTGGGCGGCGAGCGCGAAGGCAGCCCCGATCCACTGGCTGATCGACTCGCTGAACAGGCCGCCTCCCCGGTTGACCCGGTGGAAGTCGGCGACGGTGGGGCGGGGCTCAGCCAATGTGGTCGCGGAGGGCACCGGCGTAGTCTGCCAGCCGCTCCCGCGTCTCGGTAGCCGACATCGTGAGGTGTTCGAGGATGGTGTAGCGGTCCGGCCGGGTGGCCGGCGCGAACTGCACCGCCTCGACGAACTGGTCGTCGGTCAGCTCGACCTCGGCGGGCAGCCGGGGCAGTCCGTGCCGGGTCAGGCAGGCCGCCATGTCGGCGAACCGCCGCTCGTCGCCGCGCAGGTACGTGCAGAACAGCGCGCCGAGCCCGGCCAGCTCGCCGTGCGAGGCGGTGCCGGGGAACAGCGCGTCGACCGCGTGCATGATCTCGTGGCAGCCGCCGCTGCACGGCCGGCTGGTGCCCTCGATCGCCATCGCCAGGCCACTGGAGATCAGTGCCTCGGCCAGCACCGTCACGAACGCGTCGTCGCTCATGTCACCCGGATGGTTCAGCACCGCCTCCGCGCCGGCCCGGGCCAGCGAGGCGGCCAGCCCGTCGACGCGCTCGCCGCGTACCTGGCGGGCGAGATCCCAGTCCGCCAGGGCGCTGATGTTGCTCACCACGTCGCCGATGCCGGCCCGGTTGTGCCGTTCCGGCCCGGCCTCCACGAAGTCTAGATCCACGATCACCGCGATCGGGATATGCACGCCGTAGGAGCCCTTCAGGCCCTCGGTGATCAGGCTCGCCACCGGGGAGGCGATGCCGTCGTTCGCCAGCGCGGTCGCCACCGAGACCATCGGCAGACCGCGCCGGGTCGCGGCGTACTTGGCCACGTCGATGGTCTTGCCGCCGCCGATGCCGACGACCGCGTCGTACGACCGGGCGCGCAGCTTCGCCCCCAGGTCGTCGGCGGCGTCGAGCGTGCCCCCGGCCACCGTGAACACGTCGGCCGAGCGCAGCGACGGCCGGATCAGTTCGGCGATCCGTTCGCCCTGCCCCGGCCCGACCACCACGGCGACGTCGCCACCGGCGGAGATCCGCCCGTCGGAGAGGATCGACGCCAGGTCGGCCACCGCGCCCCGCCGCACGTCGATGTGCAGCGGGGTGAGGACGCTGCGGGCTAGTAGCGGCACGCGATCTCCCGCGCCCGGGCCAGATCGGCGTGGTTGTCGACCTCGACCCAGGACACGTCACCGATCGGGGCCGCCCGCACCTCGCCGCCGCGCTCGGCGAACTCCTGGTAGCCGTCCTCGTAGTAGAGGTTCGGGTCGCGTCGCCAGGTCGCCTCCAGGGCGTCCGCGAGCGGCACCGCCACCTGCGGCTCGATCAGCGTCGCGCCGATGTACTCGCCGTACGCCTCGCCCGGGTCCATCAGCTTGGTGATGCGGGTGAGCTGGCCGGCCGCGTCGAAGGTGGTCTTCATCTCCTCCTCGGCCAGCGGCTTGAGGGTGTCCACTGCGAGCAGGATGCCGGGGCCGCGCTCGGCCAGCAGCGTCTTCTCCACGCTCACCGGGTGCACGGTGTCGCCGTTGACGAGCAGCACGCCCCGGGAGAAGTGCTCCCGCGCCAGCCAGAGCGAGTACGCGTTGTTCCACTCCTCGGCCTTGTCGTTGTGGACCAGGGTGAGCGTGACGCCGTACTTCTCCTCCAGGGCGGTCTGGCGCTCCCGCACCGCGTCGGCCGCGTAGCCGACCACGATCACTACTTCGTTCAGCCCCACCTCGGCGAGGTTGCGCAGCGCGATGTCGAGGATGGTGGTCTCCCCGTCGACCGGCACCAGGGCCTTGGGCAGGGTGTCGGTGTACGGCCGCAGCCGGCGCCCCGCTCCCGCGGCGAGCACCATCCCGATCATGCCGACACGCTCCTCTTCTCGACCCGATTCCACCCGGCGAGGATATCGCCGGACGCGGACCCGCCGTGGTTCAGCCCGTCAGCCCGATCGAGCGCAGCGCGGCGAAGCCGTCCTCCGCGATCCGCCGGATCAGCCCGTCGTTGACGTCGCGGTGCTCGTCGAGCAGCGCGATCTCCGACTCGGCCAGCCAGCGGAACTCGGTGTGCTTGCCGGCCTCCAGCCGGGGGCGGCTGAGGTCGCCGTCCACCCGGACCAGGAAGTCGGTCTCGATCCGGGTCAGTCCGTCGTCGGCGGTGTAGCGGTATTCGCCGACCAGGCCGAGCACGTGCGACACGGCCCAGCCGGTCTCCTCGGTGACCTCCCGGCGCAGCGCGTCGTCGATCTCCTCGCCCGGTTCGAGGTGGCCGCCGACGATGTCCCAGCAGTTCGGGAAGAGGCGCCGATCGGGGGACCGGCGTTGGATGAAGATGCGGCCGTCGTCGTCGACGATCAGCGCGCCGGTGCAGCGGAGGGGCTCGGTGGGCACCCTCCGACAGTAGCCATCCGGGCCGTATCCGGCGATGCCCGTTCTTGTCCCGGTACGCATCGAGGGCCCACCATGTCCGTACTCAGTCGCCGTCCCACAGGGGTGATGTGTGATGCAGGTACGGGAAGCGATGTCCAACGAGGTACTCGTGGTCGGGCCGGAGCACACGCTCCGGCAGGCGGCCCGGATGATGTCGGCCCGCGGTGTCGGGTCGGCGGTCGTGATCGACCCGGACTCCGAGGGGGTCGGGATCATGACCGAACGAGATGTGCTGAAGGCGATCGGCGCCGGGCTCGACCCGGATGTCGAGCGCACCGGAGCACACCTGACCTGGGACGTCGTCTACGCCGGCCCGGACTGGACGGTCGAGGAGGCAGCCGCGGCGATGGCCCGGGGCGGGTTCCGTCACCTGGTCGTGCTCGACGGCCGGGAGGTGGCGGGAGTGATCTCGGTACGGGACCTGATGCGGGTCTGGGCGGGACAGCACGCGCCGACCCGTACCTGATGTTCTCCGGCGCGACCGGCGCCGGAGAAAGGGCGATGGCCCGGCCGATATCGGCCGGGCCATCGTCGTATCTGTTCTCGGTCGTGCCCGCCCGTCAGGGGCCGACGAAGACCGAGGTGCCGCGCCAGTCCACGTCATCGACGCCCGGACCGCTGCGCACCGTGGCGGAGCCGGTCGGCACGCCGTCCGACCACGCCATCGTGGACAGGTTGCCGGTGCTCCGGGAGACGACGTAGAGCGTGTCGGCGTCCAGGAACAGGCCGCCCGCGTCGGCGAAGGCGGTGGTGCCGGTGACCGTGTTGCGCTCGGCGCCGACGGTGCCGGTGTCCGGCGCGAAGCCGCGCCAGAACAGCGTGCTCTGACCGGCCAGCGAGTAGTAGATGCGTCCGCTCTTGTAGAACATCGCGGTCACGTTCGGCAGCTCCGCGGAGAAGTTGCCGGTCATGCCGGCGTACGTGGAGCCCTCCGGCGCGGAGCCGGTGACCACCAGGTCCCACTTCGCGTCGTGGTACGGGTCCAGCTTCTTCGGGGTGCCGAACTCGCTGCCGTCGAACGAGCGCTTGTAGAGGTCGCCGCCGACGCCGTAGAACAGGTCACCGCCGACCCAGAACGCGCCCTTGATGGTCGACCAGCCGGTGTTGTCGCCGTTCGGCACCGACATCGCGTTGCCGACCGAGGTCGCGCCGTCGTACGTCCGCTTGGTGATGCTGTCGACGGTGGTGGCCGGCGGCACCGGGGGCAGCTTGACGATCTCGATGCCCTGCACCAGCGGGTTCTCCAGGACGCGACCGAAGTCGATGTCGATGTTGCCGTCACTGGTGATCGGGAACGCCCGCATGGTGCCCCGGTTGGTGGCGCCGATCGCGGCGATCGGGTCGAAGTTGCTCAGCTTGACCACACCGTCGATCGACACGTTGAACTTGCGCTTGCCGGCGGTGGCGGTGCCGGACCAGCGGTTCGCCAGGTAGAGACGCACCTGCACCGGCGTCCCGGCCGGGACCGGGAAGTCCCACTGCATGTCCGGCGCGGGCGACTCGTCCCACCGCTCCGCGTTGAACAGCTCCACCGGCGTACCCGACGGCACCGTCCCGTCGAGCGTGGCGTTGGTGGTGTAGCTGGTCACCTGGTTGCCGGCGTTGTGGTAGGTGCTCGGCGCGGCGGCGGTGTCCGCGGCCCAGGCCGGGCCGCTCGGCGCGGCGAGCTGGTCGCCGCCCGCGTTGACCCGGTAGAGCACGTCCGAGGCGTCCGGGGTGGGCGCGGTCTTGACGATCTCGATGCCGTGCAGCAGCGGGTTCTGCAGCACCCGGCCGAAGTCGATGTCGACCACGCCGTCGCTGACCACCGAGATGGACTGCATGGTCCCGCGGTCGGTTCCGCCGGCGGTGGCGACCGGGTCGAAGTCGTTCAGCTTGAGCACGCCGTCGATGCTGACGTCGAACTTGCGGGCGCCCGGCTTGCTCGTGCCGGACCAGCGGTTGGCCATGTAGATCCGGACGTCGACCCGGGTGCCGGCCGCGACCGGGATGTCCCACTGCATGTCCGGGGCGGTCGACTCGTCCCACCGCTCGGTGTTGAACAGCGTGGCCGGCGTGCTCGCCGGCACGGTCGGGTCGAACGTCGCGTTCGTGGTGTAGCTGGTGACCTGGTTGCCGGTGTTGTGGTACGGGCTCGGCTCGGTGGCGCTGTCGGCGGCCCAGTCCGGTCCGCCGTCGGTCGCCGGGATGGCCGGACCACCGGCGTTGACCCGGTAGAGCACCTCGGTCTGCGCCGCGCGGCCGGCCTGGTAGACGTTACCCGGCAGGCCCTTCGTGCTGGTCGAGTGCGGCGTGCTGCCGCCGTCCAGCGGGAAGAAGGCGATGCGCTTGCGCTGGTAGTCGAAGTTGCCGATGTACTCCTGGTCGCTGCCGAGCCAGAGGCCCTCCTGGGTCACCAGCATCTCGGTGACGCCGTAGCCGCGCGGGTGGCGGCCCGGGTTCCAGGACAGCGGCAGGCCGCTCACCGGGTCGAGCGCGGCGATGCTGGCCCGCGGCACCGCGCCCGGTCCGGCCTTGTCGCGGGCGAGCGGGTTGTTCGACCAGCGGAAGTGGCCGCCGACGTAGATGGCCTTCTCGCTGATGCCGACGGAGAGGAAGGTGTCGCCGCCGCTGAAGTTCGTCCAGGTCGGCTTCTGGTCGGGGCCGGTGGCGGCGGTCTCCCAGCGGGCCGCGGAGTCGCAGAGCGTGCCCGGGTACGACGCGCCGGTGGTGACCACCACGAAGTACTTGCTGTCCGGGGAGAACTGGACGTCGCGCACCCACGAGTCGAACGCGGTGTACTTGCAGGCCGCGGAGTAGCCGTCGGTGTTCCAGTCGGAGACGGTCGCCGAGCTCTCGCCGAGGTTGATCCGCACGATCTGGTCGTGCACGACGCCGTCGGCCTTCTTGAAGTTGCCGATCACCACGAGGTGCTTGCCGTCCGGCGAGACGGTGAACTTCTCCACGCCGACACCGGCGGAGGCGCCGTTGTTGGTCGGGGTCCAGTTGTGGTTCTCGGTCAGCGACACGGTGAGGTAGTCGTCCACCGCGCCGGTGGTCGGGTTCAGCGAGGCCAGCCCGTTGCGGGTGGTCGTCGCGGTCACCGTGGTGAAGATGCCGCCGACCAGCAGGTGGCCGTCGATGAGCGCGATGTCGTTCACGGTGCCGTTGAACGCCGGGCCCTTGAACCCGTCGACGGGGGTGCCGTCGGCGACGTTCAGCAGGGCCAGCTTGCGGAAGTTCTTGTCACCGACCTTGTTGAACTTGCCGGCGACGTAGACCGTGCCGGGGGTCGGGCCGGCGATGATGGCGGTGACGTCGTTGTCCAGCACCGGCGCGAACGCGTTGTCGATCTTGCCGGTCGCCTTGTCGAAGGCGAGCAGACCGCGGCGGTCGACCGGGGTGGGTGAGGAACCCCGGTTCTGCGCGTTGGTGAACGAGCCGCCGACGATCACCTTGCTGCCGGCGTCGTGGATGGCCAGGACGTTGCCGTCGTTGATGTTCGGCGTCTTGTCCGAGGGCACCTCGCCGACCGTCGTGCTGTGGTCGGGCGCGGGCGCCGTGGCCGGCGCGGCGAGCGCCGGCACCGGTGTGAACAAGGTGGCGATGCCGAGCACGGCAGCGCCGAATGCGGACACCGAGCGGTGTCTCAGGATCGAGGAAGCCACAGGCTACTCCGGGGGGAAACGTCGGAGGCGCTGCGATCGTGGTCGGTGCCGACATGAGGCGGGGCGTCACTCGACCGACCGCAGACGTGAGAGCAATACCTTCTCGCATTCGGCCGTCGCCCGTCCACCCGGGTTCGGCCTTTTTGACCGAGGAAACGCCCCCGGTCACACGAAAAGACGAGCGACGATCACTCGTCGGACACGGAGGGTGTTGCTGAGGAAACGCTCAGGTCGGGCATCGGCGGCTGGAAGTACGGATCGGCCGCCATCTCCCGGAAGACCTGCTCGCTCTCCGGGTCGTTGCCGAACGTGCTGTCGTAGATCGGCTTCTCCGTCTGCCGGGCCGCGAAGTAGACCGCCGCCTTGATCTGCGGGTGCTTCTTCAGGTACGGCCCGACCTCGCGCATCCATTCGGCCCGCTGGCCCGGCCGCCCCTCCTGGGTCAGGCCGTACTCGCCGATGATGACCGGCCGCGGATGCTTCTTGGCGAACGCCATGAAGTGGTCCATCCGGTTGGAGAAGCTGTTCCACTCCGGACTGGGATAGACGTCCGCGCAGAGCCAGTCGACCTGGTCGTCGCCGGGATAGTAGGCGGCGGCCCGGCGCTGCGGCTCGGCGAACCCGTCGGCGTGCGGGCACCACACCCAGCCCGCGTTGGTCACGCCCATCTCGGTGAAGATGCCGCGCACGTGCTTCCAGGCGGCGACGTAGTCCTCCGGCGAGTGCATGCTCGCGGCCAGGTTCGGCCGGTCCATCTCCCACCGGTAGCGCAGCAGCACCGGGACGCCGAACTCCTTGATGTCCTTCGCGCGTTGCCGGATCAGCGAGTCGTAGACGCCGCTGACGGTGGACCGGGTGTCGGTGCCCTGCCACGAGATCATCTGGAGTTTGCCCCGGCCCTGGTACAACTTCTCGGTGGCGCTCGGGAACGGCTCGTTCCACTCGTGGAACATGTGCGCGATGGCGAGCTTGCCGCCGGCCGCCCGGTTGAAATCGTCGAACGCGGCGACCCGCCCGCTGGCGTTGTGGAACTGCGGCTTGACCCAGGTGCCGAGCCAGGCCCCCTTCTCCGGCGGCTCCGGCCCGAGCCCTGTCGTGCGGACCGGTGCGGTCCGCGGTGTCACAGTCGGTGGGGGCGGCGCGGCCTTCGTCGTCTCGCCGGACCCCTCGGAGCCGATGTCACAGGCCGCCACGGCCGGGGCCAGGAAGGCCAGGCCCAGCACGGCAGCCATCGTCAGTCGTAACCGTCGTACCACCGCAACCTCTCCCCAGGACGGTCGCCGGCCACGGTAGGGCCCTGACGGATCCGCGGGGGCGGAGAGGCACGCCGGGCCGGGCGGGCGACCCCTGGCACTCTACCTGTGACGCGGCCCTCAGGCGGGGTAGCCGAGTTGTGCCAGCAGCGGCCCCGCCTGAGCCATCACATCGGCCAGATCCTTTTCGGTCAGTCGCTGCCGCCAGCGTCCCACCGAGCCCGGCCGGGCCTTGGCGAAGCGGGCGTGCAGCGCCTCCCGTCCGGCCGGGTCGCGGACCTCCAGGAAGTCGGCCACGGTCTCGGCCGCCTCGGCCGGGCGGGTGACGACGTCCTCGTACCGCAGGTGCCGTACCCGCTCCGCGGGCAGCTCGGCGAGCTGGGTGAGCGCGCTGCTGGTGAACCGCCGCCACATCCAGGCCGACCGGCCCAGGTCGGAGACCTGGGTGAACTCCTCACGCCGCTCCGGCTCCACCCAGAACCGGGGCGCGGCGCCCCACGGCGTACCGCCCCGGCCGCTGCGGCCACTGCCGGTGGACGCGGCGTTCAGCCAGGGCTGCTCGGCGTGCGACACCGCCACGTCCCGCCCGTCCCGGTAGACGTGCAGGAAGACCGCGTCCGGGAAGACCTCGGTCAGGAACGGCACGATGAAGCAGTTCTCCGGGTCCTTCTCGGCGAAGCGCAGCCCGCCGTGCCCGGACGCGGCGAGCAGCGCGCCGTAGTAGCCGCGGAAGTAGCGGGCCGCCCGCTGCGGCGTCCAGCTTCCCTCGTAGACACAGCGGGCGACCGCCTTGGTCAGGCGCGGTTCGAAGTGGTACGACACGTCCGGCAGCGCGCCCACGCAACTGCCGAGGAACGTGGTGCCGGAGCGCGGGGCGCCCAGGATGAAGATCGGCCGCTCCACCTTCAGGGTGAGCCGGCGGCCGCCCCCCTCCACCGGCCGTTCCAGCTCGCGGCGTTCCTTGCGGTCCGCCAGCAGGCCGACCGCGGCGAGCTTCGCGGCCTTGACGGTGGACAGGCCGGAGTGCGGGGCGTGGGGGGAGTCGCTGGTCATCGAAGGTCCCATCGGTGCGCAGGATCGGTCAGGACTGGGCGGCCGGGTCCGCCCCGGCCCGGTTGCGGCCACGGCGCAGGGCACGCAGCGCGTCGAGGTTCAGCGTGCGCCGCCAGCGCCAGACACCCGCCGCGTACGCGGCCAGCCCGGCGAGGGCCACCAGCGCGAGCATCGGCGTACCGGCGCCGAGCACTGTCGCCGCGCCGAGCGGCAGGCCCAGCGTGACCACCGCGAGCGCCATCGCGGCCCGGGTGCCGGCACCGAACGGGTGCAGCCGCATCGACCACCAGAGCTGGGTCAGCGGCACCAGATTGGTGACCAGGATGGAGACGGTCCAGGCCAGCGCGGCGCCGAGGATGCCGTACCGCGGGATGAACACCAGGTTCCCGACCACGTTGAGCACGGTGCCGGTCATCGCGTTGTAGAACGTCCACGCGGTGCGCCCGGCCATGTTGAGCACCATGTCGACCATGCCGCACCCGGTGGCCAGCAGCATGGTCAGCGCCAGCAGCACCACTACCGCGCGGCCGTCGGCGTAGTCGCCTCCGAACAGCGCCAGCATCGGCGTGGCGAAGGCCGCGAAGATCAGGTACGCGGGCCAGGAGAGGATCACCAGCCAGCCGGTGGCGACCTGGTAGAGCTGACCCGCCTCGGCCCGGTCGTCACGGGCGAACGCGGCGGCCAGCCGGTGCTGCACCGAGCTGGACAGCGCGACGCTGGAGAGCTGACCCAGCGCCAGGAACCGGGTCGCCGCCGTGTAGATCGCCGCGTCCGCCGGCCCGCGCAACGCGCTGAGCAGCACGATGTCCAGCCGTTGCACCACGATCGCGGCCAGGCTGCTGATCGCGCGAGGGCCGGTGAACCGCCAGAACGGCCCGGCCAGCTCGCGCGCCGACACCGGCCGCGTCACCTGCCGACCGGCCCGGCCGACCAGCCGGCTCAGCCAGAGCAGTGCGACCGCCGCGGCGATCAGGTACGGCACCGCCCAGGCCAGCGGCAGCCCGACGGTGGCGGACAGGCCGAGCCAGGCGGCCACCGCCACGCCCAGGAACTGCACGAGTGTGCGACCGAGCCGCTCCACTGTCAGCAGTGGGCGCATCTGGCCGAAGCCGCGGCAGGCGGCGAGCGCGTAGTCGTTCAGCGCGGCCAGCGGCACGAACGCCAGCAGGATGCGCAGCGCGGTGACCGCCTCCGGCCCGGCCTCCGGCATGGTGGCCCGGGCCAGCGCCGGTGCGGCCAGCCAGCCGGCCAGCCCGAGCAGCGTGCCGACCACGAGCACCGGCAGCAACCCGACCAGGATCGTGCCCCGGATCTGGTCGCGGCGGTCGAGGGTGCGCTGGCGGCTGACGAAGTAGACGGTGCCGACGTCGGTGCCGAGCCGGGCCGCCGACGCCGCGATCATGAACGCGCTGGTAGCGGCGAAGAACATGCCCGCCTCGCGGACCGACCAGCCCCGGGCGATGACGATGTTCAGGCCGAACCCGGCCACCGCGGCCAGCCCGACCCCGACCAGGTTGGCGAAGCCCTGCCGGGCCGCGCCGCCCAGCCCCGCGCCCGGTCCGGGGGGCGGTGCGGTGAGCGTCGGGGTGCCGCCGGCGTCGGGCCGGGTCACCGCCGCCACGACGGCACGCGTCCCCACCACGTCGCCAGCCGCTCGTCGTACGGCGCGAAGTGGTCCTCCAGCCGGGCCCGCAGCTCCGCCGACATGGGCGAACGGGAGCGCGAGTTGTGCTTGCCGAACGCGATGTCGGCCCAGCGGGGCAGCTCGAGAAAGTCGCAGACCGCGTCGAAGGAGGGGCGCGGGTCGGCGAAGAAGTCGTCGCTGTCGATGACGTGCATGCGGTCCCGGCCGACGAGCGCCTCCAGGCGCTCCAGCTGCTCGATGTAGCGGCCCCGGGCCAGGTACGCGTTGTGCTGGAGGTGCTCGCTGGCGTACGACGCGGAGCTGATCATCCGCTCCCGCTCGCCGGCCGTACGCGACTCCTCCAGCGCGAGCGCCCGCTCGAAGTCCGCCTCGGTCTCGTAGCCGCGGGCCAGCTCGTGCGAGTGCGCGGAGTAGGCCCGCTCCACCGGGTCGCGCAGGAGCACCAGCAGCTTCACCGAGGGCAGGTCACGGGCGATGCGCTGCCCGGCCAGCGGGTGGAACATGTAGTACGGGCTGGACTCGCCGGTGATCCCGCGTACCCCGATCTGGGCCTTCACCGCCTCGGCCTTGCCGGTGGTGGGGAAGTGCCCGAGATACCAGCTCATCCCCCGGTGGTAGTCCATGTCGAAGTAGTGCACGCCCTTGTGGTACGCGGGCGGCAGCACACCGGGATGCTGCGAGAGCGTCTTGAACAGCGAGGTGGTGCCGCAGCGCTGCGCCCCCACGATCAGGAATCCCGGCACCATCCGCGAACCGGCGGTCAAGCGGCCGACCGTCCGGCTCACCGACTTCACCGCGCGGAGCGCCTGCTCCTTGGCCAGCGTCACGTCCCCACTCCTCAACTCAGCCGGCCCGGCGGGCCAGGTGTTCCTCAACCGCGGGCAGCAGCCAGGTGTCGACGTGCCCCAGCCGCGCACCCGCCTCCGCCTGCCGGTCACGCAGATAGCGCGCCGCCAGCTCCACCAGGTAGAGCACGGCGACCAGATCGGCGCCCCCACCGGTCTGGTCGAACGGCGCCAGGGTGGCCCCGGCGCCGGCGATCAGCGCGCGGGCCGCCTCGACGGGTTCCACCCCGTCGTGGCTCATCGCGCCCTGCACCGCCAGGTGCAGCGCGTCGTAGCCGGCCGGCACGTCGGCCTCGAACCGTTCCCAGTCCCAGACCAGCACCCGGCCGTCGGCGAGCACCGCGCTGTTGCCGCCGTTCCAGTCCCCGTGCCAGGCGCCGAACGCCACCATCGGGTCGGCGTCCGCGACGGACTTCAGCGCCGCACGCAGCCGTCCGGCCTCCGGCCGGGGCCCGAGCGCGTCCACCGCCGCGGTGAGCCGGGCGGCGTGCCCGCTGCCCGCCCAGGACTGCCGGCGTACGCCGAGACAGCCGGCGACCGCCACCATGGCCGCGCGTTCGGCGGCCTGGGCGGCGGCCGGGGTGGCCCGGGGCAGTCGTACCGGCAGCGCCTCCTGCACCAGCAGCGCGTGGCCGTGCCAGTCGCCGTGATGGCGTACCCCGGCCAGCACCACCGGCCCGAGCGGCACCTCGGCGAGGCGGCGCAGCGCGTCCGCCTCCGCGTGCACCAGCGCGCGGGTCAGCGGGTCGACGCCGAGCTTGGCGTACCCGAGGGCCCGGCCGTCCGGGGCGAGCAGTTGCAGCACCGGCTTGCGGTTCGCCCGGGCGGGCCCGATGTGCAGGCTGACCAGGGCCGGTTCGCCGAGCACCTCGGTCAGGTACGCGTCCAGCCCGCCGCCGTCGACCACCAGCCGGTCGCGGAACACCATCGGGCCCAGCCCGAGCCGGAACGCGGTGGACAGCCCCTGCCGGACCAGCTTGGCCTTGCGGCCGACCGCCTCGGTGGAGTGCCGGACCGCGCTCGCCGCCGCCCGGCCGGAGCCGGTCGGCACCAGCAGCCGGGGGCGGGACGCGGACGGCACCACCACCCAGCCGGCGCCGCCGCGGCGCAGGCCGGGCTCGGCCGGCGCGGGCCAGATCAGCCCGGCCAGTTCACCGAGGTACGCGGCACGGCCGTCGCCGTCCGGGGGTACGCGGAACACCATCAGCGGTCACCGGTCGTTTCCAGTCGGGCCCGTAGCCCGGCGATCGTGCCCTGGGGTGGCTCCGGCGCCAGCGACCGGCGGATCCGGTCGTTGCGGGCCAGCAGGGCGACTGTGATCAGGGCGTAGGCGAGTGTCGCTTCCATCGCACCGTAGGTGAACTGGAAGAAGAGCATGAGGATGAGCACGAGCGTGCCGGCGATCCCGATGGCGCTGTGGTCGCGCCGGTAGCGCCAGATGCAGTAGAGGAAGAACGCGTTGTAGCAGATGGCGCCGACCCAGCCCTGCCCGACGAGCAGCGCCCAGACCTGGCCGTTGCTGCCCAGCTCCCGGTTGCCGCACTGCTTGCAGTCCTCGGACTTGCCGATGGCGATGGACCGGTTGCTGCCGATCAGCGCCCGGTTGCCGCCGTACCCGAGGACCGGCGACTGGTTGGCCGCGGTGACCGCGCCCTGGGACAGGGTGGTCCGGATGTCGTCGCTGTGGCCGTTCTGGAGGCGTTCGTCGAAGGTGCGGCCGAGCGGTGTGGCGACGATCAGCACCCCGATCAGCCCGACCGCCAGGGCGAGCCCGCCGAGCACCACCATCCGGCCGCGCAGCGCGAGCCGCAGCGCGACGTACGCGGCGGCGATGCCGAGACCGATCCACAGGCCCCGGTTCAGCGAGTAGACGATCGGGAAGATCGCGGCCAGCGCGATCGCCACGCCAGCGGTACGGCGCAGCGGCTTGCCCAGCACGACCCAGCCGACGATCAGCCAGACCAGCAGGATCGCGGTGTTCTGACCCCACGAGTTCGTGTAGGTGAACGGCGCGGACGGGCGGGGCGAGCTGGCCTCCCCCTCGATCACCTGCTGCACCTGCGCGAACTTGATCTCCATGAGCGAGGTGACGTACGGGTGCCCGGCGATCGACTGGGGCAGGACGAAGCGCAGCGGCGCGACGAACTTGAGGTTCGGGAACAGCGAGCCGATCCAGCCGCCGAGCACCACGACCACGCCCATGAACCCGAACAGCCGGACCATCCGCCGCTGGGACAGCTCCCGCTCCCGCAGGTTGTAGACGTAGAGCATCGTCACGGTCATGGCGACGTAGTTGGCGAGCCGGATGCCCCAGCCGATGTACTTGCCGCTGCCGCCGGGCGGCAGCGTGTTCGGCGCGGTCAGGTCGAGGGTGAGCACCGACAGGAACACCCAGAGCAGCAGGACCATCCAGATCCCGAAGCCGGGTGGCACCCGGATCGGGCCCCGCTTGCGCATCTGCGCCACCATCGGCACCGCGAAGATGACGAAGACGAAACTCGACACGCCGAGCACCCACCACAGCGGGTACAGCAGGAAGACCGAGATCAGCGGCCATGCCGTCGGCAGCCGCCACGACCAGCTCTCCGGCCGCGCCGTCACCGGCCGGAGGCGGTTCCCGTCCGGCGGTGAGACCGCCCCGACCGGGACCGTCCCGCGCGCGGTGCGGGGCGGGGTGGCGGTGCTCATTTCACGGAGACCTTGGCGGTGGTCGGCGCGTAGATGACCCACGCGTTGCCGGGCTGGGGGTGCAGGAGGTCACCGCCGGTGTCGGCGAGCGTGCAGATCATGCCCAGGCCGGGCTTGCGCCACCGGCCCTTCGCGCTGTTCGGCCCGGACACCGCCAGCACCGCGCCCTCACCGAAGACGTTCGCCGAGGGAAGTGAGCGCGGGGACGGATTGCGGACGTCCAGCGTGCGGTATTCCATCGTCAGCACGATGACGGCGGCGGCGGTCACGGTGACCTTGCCGACCTTGGCCGCCCAGAGGGACTTCGCCTGGTCGTACCGCCAGACCATCGGCGGGCCGCCGGCGACGGTGACGGTGAGTTCGGTGGCGGGGGCGAGGTCGCGGGCGGCGAGCGCGTCGCCCTCGCCGGCGTGATCGATCGGCGGGGTGGGCGGCTGGCCGCCCTTCGGGGCCGCCTTGAGCAGCGCGGCCGTCGACGTGTAGTCGCCGGAGAAGACCTTGCTGTCGTCGTCGGGCGTGACGCCGTCGAGGTCGGAGTTCTCGAACTGGGTGAGGAAGCCGGGAGGGCCGCCGTCGTAGCCGACGAACGGGCGCAGCACCGCGAGCGACCGGATGTCGACCGGCCGGATCTCGGTGACCGGGCCGATCTTGGCGGCGTCCCTGGAGTGGAACACGGCGGTCAGGTGCAGCGTGTCGGACTCGGCGAACTCGGCGTAGACCAGATCGGCGGCCTCAAGGCCGGCCGGGGTGGTCGCCGGGCTCACCCGCAGCGGCACCGCGACCGCCTGGCGGGTCGCGGCGGCCGGGGTGCCGACCGGCGCGCCGGTCAGCGGGCCGGTCGGCAGGGTCGGCGAGGCACTGGCCCCGGACGGCGAGGCGGTGACGTCGCCCGGGTCCACCACCTGGATCTTGCCCGGCTTGGGCTCGGGCTCGCTGCACCCGGTACCGACGCCGAGGACGACGGCGGGGGCGATGGCGGCGCGGAGCATCTGCCGGCGGTTCACCCCAGGTCCTCGCCGGAGTCGAGGGCGTAGCTGCGGCCGTCGCCGTCACCCCGGGAGCGGTACGTGCCGCCGGTGCCGTTGAGCGGCACCGGCTTGCCCGGCACGCCCTGGTTGCCCGGGCTGGGCGGCGGGGTGGCCTTGCCGGGTGCCGGCTTGGCCGGGCCGGGCCGGGACGACTGCATGCGCGGCAGCACCATCGTCGACTCGGCGGACGGGCCGGGGCTCGGCCGCGGCTTGGGCCGGGCGGCCGGTGCCGGCGGGGTGCTCGACGCGCCCGACGTGCCCGAACCGCCCGAGGACGCCGGCCGGGCGGCGCCGGCCGCCGGTGCGGGCAGGCGCGGGGCCAGCACGGCACCGATCACCGGCGCGTTGACCTGCTCGAACTGCTGCAGGGCGGCGGTGATCTCGCCGCTACGGGTCTTGCCCGCCTCGGCCACCATGATCACGGCGTCGACGTACCGGCCCAGGGCCTGGGCCTCCACGGCGAACGTGGGCTGGGCGGTCTCGATGATCACGTGGTCGAAGCGCGCGGACAGCTCGTGCATGATCTCCAGCAGCCCGGCGACCGGCAGTTCGACCTCCGCGTCCAGGTCGCCCGGCACCAGCACCCGGAGCTGGCCCAGGCCCGGCACCGGCGCGAGCGCCTTGAGCGGGGGGACGTCGCGGCGCAGCACCGAGGCCAGGTTGTGCCGCCCCTCGGCCACGCCGGTGATGGTGCCCACCATCGAGTCGTGCTTGGTGGTGATCAGCGCGACCTGCTGGCCGGTGCGGGCGTACGCGGCGGCGAGGTTGGCGGCGACGAACCCGGCGGCGGTGCCGGCCGAGGCGTCGCAGAGCAGCAGCTGGCGGCCGCGTCCGCCCTGTGCCGGTTCGGGCACGGCGGACAGCAGCACGTTGCGCAGCCGGCCCAGCTCGCGGGACACCCGGTGGGTGGCCGGCAGGACGGCGAGCGAGGGCGTGCGGACCGGTAGCTCCAGCAGCAGCGGCACGCCGACCCGGTCGGAGATGTCACGGCCGCGCCGGATCCGGGTGTCGAGCCGGTCCAGCACCAGCGCCAGCACGATGCCGAGCAGCAGGCCCGCGCCCATGCCGCTGGCGAGGTTGAGCGTGCGGTTCGGCGAGCTGGGCCGCTCCGGCAGCCGGGCGTCGGAGATGATCTCGCCGGGGTCGGAGCCGGCCGACACCAGCGGGCTGAGCCGGTTGTTCAGGTTGGTGATCTGGCTGGTCAGGACGCTCCGCTCGGCCTCGGCCCGCTCCCGCTCGGGCGAGTTCGACGGGGACGCGGCGATCCGCCCGGCGACCGCGCTGAGCTCCTTCTGGAGGCCGGCGATCTGCTGCTTGAGCGCGTTGGTCTCGTTCTCCAGCGTCTTCTGCGCGGTGGCCTTGCGCAGGTCCAGGTACGCCTGGGCGAACGCGTGCGAACCGGACTGGGCGCCCTCGGCGCTGTTCGCCTCGTACGCCACCTGCAGGATCTGGCTGTTCGGCGGCACCTTGACGGTCACCGACTTGACGAGCTGGTCGGCCCCGGTGTCGACCTTCATCAGCGCCTTGGCACGCTCGGCCACCACCAGGGAACGGACCACCTGGGCCTCGGTGTCGAGGTTGACCTTGGCGTTCGGGTTGTTCTCCGCGCCCGAGCCGAGCGGGCGCACGAGCAGCGACGTGGTCGAGGTGTAGCGCGCCTCCTGGACCTGGCTCAGCGCCAGCCCACCGCCCAGCCCGAGGACCGCGGCGAGCAGCAGGATCCACCAGCGGCGGCGCAGCCAGCCCAGGTAGGCCATCAGGGCAAGACCGTCGGCGTCGCTCTCGGCCAAATGGGGTGAGGGCATCAGAGTCTGTCGCTCCCTTTCGACCGAGCCGGGCAGTCCACGGCACAGCTGGACCTGACCGTGGCCTTGAGTGTCCCCGATCCGAACGACGAGGGAAAGTCTGCTCACGTTCCGGTAAGCCTGCCCGGGTGTGGGCAGCCCGCGTAGAAATGGCCGATCGGCGCTGACCATTCGGCGGGTTTCCCGGTGTCGGGCCCGACCTGCCCCCGGATAAGCCGACGTCGCCGACGGCTCTCGTGCGGAGCGGTGACGGAATCCTGACACATCTCACTTTCTTCCGGTGTCCCGGCCCGGCCTTCCGGCGGTAACGGGCTGACCTGGACGGCGACCGGTCGGTGCATGTCCCAGTGACGGGAATCGAGAGGTGAGCCGACCGGCGCGTCAGGATCCGTCCAATGGCCCCTTCAGTTGCCCAGGGGCGCGCCAGTAGGTTGTCAGGACGCGTCCGAGGGGCTTTCACAAATCCGGACGCGTCATCCGCGTACGGGAGGAAATCTGTGGTGAGCGGGTCAACCGAGGACTCGGGGCAGGTCCTGCTGGTGGGGTCCAGTGGCGGGCACCTGGCCCAGCTCCTGGCCCTGGAACCGTGGTACCGGGATCGGCGCCGCGCGTGGGTCACGTTCGACACCCCGGACGCGCGCTCGCTGCTCGCCGGTGAAGACGTGGTCTGGGCGCACCACCCCACCACACGCAACGTCAAGAACCTGGTACGCAACGCGTTCCTCGCGCTCAAGGTGATCCGCCGGCGTCAGGTCGACGCGGTGGTCACCACCGGCGCCGGGGTCGCCCTGCCGTTCGTGGTGGCGGCCCGCATGCGCAAGATCCCGACGGTCTACATCGAGGTGTACGACCGGATCGACAGCGCGACGCTCACCGCCCGGCTCTGCCGCCCCTTCCTCTCCGCGATGCTCGTGCAGTGGGACGAGCAGCGCCGGATGTACCCGGAGGCCACCGTCGTGGGGAACCTCCTCTGATGGCGCACATTCCGCAGCAGCGGGACCGGCGTTCCGCGGCACCGTACGTGCTGGTCGTCGTCGGCACCGACGTGCACCGCTTCGACCGGCTGGTCGGCTGGCTGGAGCGCTGGCACGCGGCCCGGCCCGGGGTCCGGCTGGTCCTCCAGTACGGCCACAGCCGCACCCCGGCCCTGCCCGAGGCCACCCCGTTCCTCGGCCACGAGGAGCTCCAGCGGGCGATGGCGGAGGCGACACTCGTGGTCAGCCACGGCGGCCCGGCCACCATCACCGAGGCCCGGCGCAACGGCCACCTGCCGATCGTGGTGCCCCGCGACCCGTCGCACGACGAGCACGTCGACAACCACCAGCAGCTGTTCTCCCGTCGTCTGGGCGCGGCGGGCATGGTGCGGCTGTGCGAGTCCGAGGCCGAGCTGCTCGCCGCGCTCGACGAGGGCCTCGCCGACCCGAGCCGGTTCGTCCTGGCCGCCGACCCGGGCCGTCCGGACCCGCGCGCCGAGGCGGTCGCCCGCGTCGGCGCGGTGATCGACGAGCTGGTGGCCCGCCGGGTACGGCAACGAGCCGTCGGGCGTCGCGGATGAGCGCCCCGGATCCGGCGCCGCCGCGTGTCCTCTTCGTCGGCGGCCTCGGCCGCAGCGGTTCCACGCTGCTGGAGCTGCTGCTGGCGCAGAGCGCCGACGTGTGCGCCGTCGGCGAGGTGGTGCACCTGTGGGAGCGGGCGCTCGGCGCCGACGAGCGGTGCGGCTGCGGCGAGCGGTTCACCGCCTGCCCGTTCTGGCGGCAGGTCGGCGACCAGGCGTTCGGCGGCTGGGCCGCTGTCGACCGGGACGACGTGCTGGCACTCAAGGACCGCGTCGACCGGACCCGGCACATCCCCCGGCTCGCCAAGGAATCGCTCCCGCCGGAGCAGCTGGCCGACGTGCGCCGCTACGCCGACCTGTACACCCGGATCTACCGGGCCGCGCTGTCGGTGACCGGCGCCCGGGTGGTCGTGGACTCCAGCAAGCACGCCTCGCTCGCGTTCGCGCTGCGCTGGGCCGAAGGGCTCGACCTGCGGGTGCTGCACCTGGTCCGGGACAGCCGGGCGGTGGCGTACTCGTGGGGCAAGCAGGTGCGCCGCCCCGAGGTGGTCGACGGCGAGGACTTCATGCCGACCTTCTCGCCGTTCGAGGTGAGCAAGCTGTGGACCGCGCAGAACGCCGCGTTCCACCTGCTCGCGTCCCGGGCGAAGGTGCTGCGGCTGCGCTACGAGGACTTCACCGCCGACCCGGCCGGCACCGTACGCCGGGTGCGGGACTTCGCCGGCCTGCCGGACGACCCGGCGGCGCTGCGCATCCTGGCCGGTGCCGACGACACCGGCGCGGCCCCCGAGCCGGCCGCGCCGTTCCGTGCGCACAGCGTCGCCGGCAACCCGTTGCGGTTCAGCGGCGGGCCGTTGACGGTGCGCCGGGACGAGGCGTGGCGGGACCGCCTGCCGCGCCGCAGCCGTGCCGTGGTCAGCCTGGCCACGCTTCCCCTGCGGGTCCGCTACGGCTATCTGGGCCAGCGGGGATCCGACGAGTCCGTGGAGAGAGCATGAGTGGGCCGAGCATCTCGGTCGTCGTACCGACGCGGGACCGTCCGGAGCTGCTGCGTGCGGCGCTCGACGCGATCCTCAGCCAGGCGCACCCGGGCCTGATCGAGGCGATCGTGGTCTACGACCAGTCCGAGCCGGACCGGTCGCTGGAGACCGATCGGGGTGACCGCCGGATCCGGGTGATCACGAATACCCGTACCGCCGGACTGGCCGGCGCGCGCAACACCGGCATCGAGGCCGCCACCGGCGACTGGGTGGCGTTCTGCGACGACGACGACGAGTGGCTGCCCGGCAAGCTGGCCGCCCAGTTCGGGGCGCTCGACGCGCACCCGGACGGCGCGCTGGTGAGTTGCGGCATCCGGGTCAGCTACGACGACCGTACGGTGGACCGTTCGCTGGACCGGGCCCGGATCTCGCTGGAGGCGCTGCTGCGCGACCGGCTCACCGAGCTGCACCCGTCCACGTTCCTGATCCGCCGGGCTGCGCTGCTCGACGCGATCGGCCTGGTGGACGAGCAGATCCCGGGCAGCTACGCGGAGGACTACGAGTTCCTGCTCCGCGCCGCCCGGTACGCCCCGCTGGTGAACGTGGAGAGCCCGTACGTGCTGGTCCGCTGGCACAAGCGGTCCTACTTCGCGCAGCGCTGGGAGACCATCTCGACCGCGTTGCAGTGGCTGCTGCGCCGCTACCCGGAGTTCGCCACCGTGCCGCACGGCGAGGCGCGGGTCGCCGGGCAGATCGCGTTCGCGCAGGCCGCCATGGGCAACCGGCGGGACGCGGTGCGCTGGGCCCGGCGCACGCTGGCCCGCAACCCGAAGGAGCCGCGCGCGTACCTGGCGCTGGCGGTGGCGAGCCGTGCGGTGCAGGCCGACCGGGTGCTGCGGACGCTGCACAAGCGCGGCCGGGGCATCTGAGCCGTACGCGAAACGGGCGGGCGACCGAGGTCGCCCGCCCGTTGTCGTCGCGTCGCGATCAGGCCGTGCAGAAGGACTTCCACGCCTGGATGCTCGGCTGGTCGAGCAGCCGGAAGTCGCCCTGGTCGACCGTCTGGTTGTAGTACGCCACGAACTCCGGGCGCTGGCCGTTGAGGAAGCCGGTCATCGACCGGATCCAGGCCGCCCGGCCGCTGCCGGCGTCACCCGGCACCAGGTCGCTGCCGGTCTCCGCGACGCCCCACGGCTTGCCGAGCGCCTTCGACTTGCTGATCATGGGGCCGTAGATCTCCTGCGGCGAGGCGTACCGCTTCCACTTCTTGCCCCAGTTGTAGCAGTCCCAGCCGAGCGCCTCGATCACGTCGCCACCGGGGTAGAACGCGTCGAAGCTGCGCCCGGACTTCGGATCCAGCGTCCAGCACATCAGGATCAGCGTGTTGATGAGCTTGGGGTTGCCGGTCCGGTCGGCCAGGCCGGCGATCCGCTTCCACGCCGTCCGGTACGCCGCCGTGCTGAACGCGCCGCGCTCGACGTCGTCCTCCGGCTCGTGGAAGTACGACCAGTAGACGTTGTGCTCGCGCGGGATCGAGGAGAACCAGGAGGTCAGGCGGGAGTCGAACTTGCCGGTGTTGACCTCCTGCGGCGACGCCTTGAAGGACACCACGACGGTCCGGTCCACCACGTCGGCCCGGCTGCCGGACCAGGCCGGCGGCAGGCCGGGGAAGAAGATCCGGGCCATCCGCAGCTTGCCGAAGGTCCGGTCGGACCGGGCCAGCGCCTGACCGAACGTCTCCCCGTTCTGCACACCGATCGAGGCGCCGGGCAGCGTCAGTCGCGTACCGCTGAAGGCCGGCCCGGCGTCGGCGGAGGCCGACGGACGCGCCGAGGGCTTGCCGCCGAGACCCTGGTCGGCGGTCGGGGACGCGCCCGGGGTGGCGGGCGTGCCCGGGCCCATCGAGGTGGCCGGTCCGACCGAGCCGGGCGTCCCGCCGGCCTGCCGTTCCGCCGCGTCGGGTCGCAGCGTAGCCACCGCGACCCCGCTGCCGGCCACGGCCAGGACCAGTGCCGCCGCGAGGGCGACCCGCCAGCGACGACGGGAGCCTCCGGGCGACGGCGCGGGGGCGAGCGGCGGCGCGGGCGGGCGGCCGGGCCCACCGGTGGCCGGCCCGTGTGGAACGTCCACCGGGGGCGGTCCGGTCAGCGTGGCGGTCGCCGCGGTGCCGCCGTCGTGCTGCGGCGCCCAGCCGTTCGTGGCGCCGGGCGCGGCGTCCCAGCCGGCCGGGTCGTGCCCGGGCCCGTCGTGGTGACCGGCGTCGGGCCGTTCATGCTCGGGCCAGGGCAGGTCACCGCCGGCGCGGGCCGGTGCCGGTGGTGGCGCGCTCTCGGCCTCCGGCCAGGGCAGCGACGGGCCGCCACCCTGGCGCGGAATGTCCTGACCCGGCCACAGGCCGGTCGGCTGCCCGAAGGCATTGTGCGGCTCTCGGTCGGCCGGCATGACCCTCCCTGGCTGTCGGCGGCCCGTGGTCGGGGCTCAGATCGCCACGCATACCTGCCCGACGATAACCCTCATCCACCTGGCCGTACGTACCGTGACACTCAACCGAACGCCTGACCGTGGTTGTCGGTGACGGTCGAAGCGGGCATCTCGACCCCGGTCCGGGCGATCGCGTCGAGCAACTGGTCGGCCAGTTCCGGCCGGCAGACCAGCAGATCGGGCAGGCGCGGGTCGGCGCGGTTGTAGCGCAGCGGCGAACCGTCGATCCGGGACGCGTGCATGCCCGCACCCAGCGCCACGGCGACCGGGGCGGCGCTGTCCCACTCGTACTGACCGCCCGCGTGGACGTACGCGTCGACCTCGCCGGTCACCACCGCGCAGACCTTCACACCGGCCGAGCCCATCGGCACGGCGGTGGCGCCGAGCATCTCGACCAGCTCGCCCACGAACGCGGGCGGGCGGCTGCGGCTGACCGCGATCCGGATCGGCCCGTCCGACGCCTTCGGCTGCGGGCAGGTGGTGCCGAGCACGAGCGGCGTACCGTCCACGGTGGTCCGGGCGGGCATGCCGACCGCGCCGGCGACCAGGGCGCCGTCCGGGGCGGCGGAGCGCTGCCAGAGCGCCACGTGCACCGCCCAGTCGTCCCGCCCCTCCTCGGAGAACTCGCGGGTGCCGTCCAGCGGGTCGATGATCCAGACCCGGTCCGCCTCGTGCCGGGGTGCGCGCTCGCCGTCCGCCCACGCGCGGCGCGCGTCGGCCTCCTCCTCGGAGAGCACCGCGTCGGCCGGCCGCAGCCGGGACAGCGCCGCCGTCATCAGCTCGTGCGACGCGCGGTCGCCGGCGTCCTTGAGCGCCTTCGGGTCGGCGAAGCCCTGCCGGTCCCGCAGCGCGGTGAGCGCCTTGCCGGCCTCGGTCGCCAGCCACTGCGCGAACCGCTGGTCGTCGAGCCGTCCCGCCTCGTCCTCGGTCACGAGCCTCATCCCTTGTTCTCCCGGGTCTGCCGCGACCCGTCATCCTTCGGCGTCCGGTCGGACCGGCGCCAGCGTCCGTCGGATCGTAGACAGTCGGGAACTGCTGTCGGATCCCCCGGACGCACCCGGTGACCCGCCCGGCCGCCCGCATGTTGAACTTCGCGTGTATCGCGGTCGGACCCGCCGCGCCAGGCCCTAGGCTCTGCGCATGACCGCCGAGCAGCTGATCTCGTTCGCCCGTGGCGCGCCTTCGCTGGACATCGTCGATGTCGAAGGGCTCAAGGCCGCCGCTGTCCGCGCCTTCGACGCCGACCCCGCCGGGGTCACCGCGTACGGCACCTCCGTCGGCTACCCGCCCTTGCGGAAGTGGATCGCCGAGAAGCACGGTGTCGAGGCCGACCAGGTGCTGATCACCAACGGCTCGTTGCAGGCCGACGCGTTCCTCTTCGACCACCTGGTCCGCCGGGGCGACGCGGTGGTGGTCGAGCGTCCGACGTACGACCGCACGCTGCTCAACCTCAAGCAGATGGGCGGCGAGGTGCACGGCGTGACGGTCCAGCCGGACGGCCTGGACACCGCCGAGCTGCGCAAGCTGCTGGAGTCCGGGGTACGGCCGCGGCTCGCGCACGTGATCCCCAACTACCAGAACCCGGCCGGCGTGACGCTCTCCCTGGAGAAGCGCCGTGAGCTGCTGGACCTGGCCGCCGAGTACGACTTCACGATCTTCGAGGACGACCCGTACGCGGACATCCGGTTCCGCGGCGAGCCGCTGCCGTCGATGTTGTCGATGGACACCCGGGGCGTGGTGGTGCACGCCTCCAGCTTCACCAAGACGGTGTGCCCGGGCGTACGCGTCGGCTACCTGGTCGGCCCGGCCGAGCTGATCGCGGCGATCGCGAAGCGGGCCACGAACCTCTACATCTCGCCGGGCATGGTGGCGCAGGCGATCGTGCACCAGTTCTGCGTCTCCGGCGCGATCGACGAGTCGATCCGGACGGTCCGCTCGGCGCTCGGCGAGCGGTCGGCGGTGCTGGCCGAGTCGCTGCGCCGGCACATCCCGGAGGCCCGGTTCGTGGAGCCGGACGGCGGCTACTTCCTCTGGGTCGAGCTGCCGGAGGACGTCGAGGTCGACCGGCTCGCCCCGGCCGCCGCCGAGCGTGGCGTGGCGGTGGTGAAGGGCAGTGACTTCATGGTCGACGGCGGCCGGCACGCGCTGCGCCTGGCGTACTCGGCGGTGACGGCGGACCGGATCGACGAGGGTGTGCGGCGTCTCGCCGAGGCGATGGCCGCCGTACGCGGCTGATTTTCTGTCGGGTTTCTGACAAAAGGCCCCGCTGGCCGGTTCGGCACTCCCGCCGGGCCGGCCGGCACCCCACAATGCTGCGAGTGCCGCTCACCTTTGGCAGGTGACCTGCCCGCACGCCGGACGACCGGCCGGGCCGGCGGCACGCCCAGCATCACTCCCGCCCCCAAGGGGTGCCGGGTGGGCCGTGTCGCCCCTCACCCCCCTGACGCGGCCCGGCCCGCCCGGCGCCGCCGCGTGACACCCGTCGCAACCACCGGTTCCCCGCGCCCGCGCCCGCGCTGCGCTTCCCGCCGGTCGGCGTAACCTGCAAGCCGCAGCTCTAGGGAGAGGGGGCGAGAGATGACGGACCGGGTGGCACGCGACCGAACCGCCGGCACCGACGGCAGCCGGGCACTGCGCCCCCGCGCCTGGTCGGCCCCGGTACGCGCGATGTCCCGCATCCTCAACGCCGACGGTTCCCCGCGTACGGCCCAGCCGACCGGCCCGGAGCGCAGCGGCATCGTCGACTGCGGGCTGTACGTCGACGGCGAGCGCCGGCCCGGCCGCCCCCAGTACGCCGACGCGCTCGCCGCGGCCCGGCAGGAGCGGGACGGCTTCGTCTGGCTCGGCCTGCACGAGCCGGACCTGACCGAGATGACCGAGATCGCCGCCACCTTCGGCCTGCACGAACTCGCCGTGGAGGACGCGGTGAAGGCCCAGCAGCGCCCCAAGCTGGAGCACTTCGGCGAGATCGTCTTCCTGGTGCTGCGCACCGCCCGCTACTGCGAGCACACCGAGCTGACCGAGAACTCCGAGGTGGTGGAGACCGGCCAGGTGATGCTCTTCATCGGGCCGCACTTCGTGATCAGCGTGCGGCACGGCGACGCCTGCCGGCTGGCGCCGGTCCGCGCCGACCTGGAGGCGAAGCGGGACCTGCTGCGGCACGGCCCGTGGGCCGTCGCGTACGCGATCACCGACCGCGTGGTGGACCTCTACCTGGAGGTCGCCGACCGGCTGGAGGACGACCTCGACGTGCTGGAGGCGGACGTCTTCGACCGGCAGAGCAGCGGCCGGATCCAGCGGATCTACCAGATGAAGCGGGAACTGGTCGAGTTCAAGCGGGCGGTGGTGCCGTTGCAGCGCCCGCTGATGACGCTCACCGCGCAGGTCAACCGCGCGGTGCCGCAGGAGGTACGGCGCTACTTCCGCGACGTGCAGGACCACCTCAGCCGCACGGTCGAGCAGGTGAACTCCTACGACGACCTGCTCAACTCGATCCTCCAGGCCCGGCTGGCCCAGGTCACCGTCGACCAGAACAACGACATGCGCAAGATCGCCGCCTGGGCCGCGATCGGTGCGGTGTGGACGGCGATCGCCGGCATCTACGGCATGAACTTCGACAACATGCCCGAGCTGAAGTGGACGTACGGCTATCCGGGCGTCTGGGCGCTGATGCTCGCGGCGTCCTTCACGCTCTACCGTCTGTTCCGGCGCAACGGCTGGCTGTAGCCGCCGGGCCCGCGCCACGCCGCCCCGTACACGCGGAAGCGCCGGCCACGCGGGGTGTCCCGCGTGCCGGCGCTGATCCGACGGTACGAGGTCAGCGGCGACCGCCGGCCTTCGCGGCGTTCTTGCCGGCCTGCACGGCCTTGGTGATGTCGTCGGCCGGGCGGCCGGAGACGTCCCGGGCACCCTCGGCGACGGAGGGAACCTGGTCGTTCGGGTGGATCACCGGCTGGCTGCCGGAGGTGGCGGTCGACGCGCTGCTGCCCTTGGCCACCGCCGAGGAACCGGCGCCGGTCGGGCCGGCCTGGGTCACCTTCGCGCTCGCGTCCGGGGTCTCCACCACGATCGTGTCCACGTCCTCCCGCATCGGCTCCAGCTTGTCCCGACCGCTCGCGCCGAGCGTGCCCGTCGCGCCGAGCGTGCCGGTCGGGTCGTACTCGGCCCACTCCTGCTGCTCGCGGCGGCGGCGCATGGCCATCGCACCGGCCAGGCCGGCGACGGTGCCGGCCACCAGCAGGCCCGCGGTCATGCCCCGCGACCTGCGCTGCTTCTTCTTTCCGGGCTTCATGTTCTTCGCCTTCTTGGTCATCGCGGCCTGCTTCTTGGCCATCACCTTGCGGCCGTCCGACGCCTTGCCGGCGGCCTCGACCCGGGCGTTGCGCACGGCCAGCAGCACCGGCGCGAGCGCCGCGGCGGTCGACGCGAACCCGCTGGACGCGCGGTCCCGGACCAGGACCGCGGTCGGCGCGACGGCACCCCGGGCTGCCTGGACCCGCGGGCCGACAGTGGCGCCGGCACCCTTCGCCGCGTGCGTGGCGGCTTGCCTCAGGTGACCGATGCCCTGGTTCAGCTCGACCTTCGCGAGCTGGCCCTGGGTCTTTCGCCGCCCGATTCCAAACACGGTCCCACCTCCTGGGAGTTGTTCCTTCGTCATCCTCCACCTTCGAATGCCTCCGCATGGCCAGATCGGGCACATGGGAGGATCCGCAAGGAACTGAACTACGAGTGAGGAGTACCCGTGGCCGAGGCTGTCTACGCCACCTTGCACACCAACGCCGGCCCGATCCGGCTGGAGCTCTTCCCGAACCACGCGCCGAAGACCGTCCGCAACTTCGTGGAGCTGGCCGAGGGCACCCGGGAGTACATCGACCCGCGTACCGGTCAGCCGGGCAGCGGTCCGTACTACGACGGCACCGTCTCGCACCGCGTGATCAGCGGTTTCATGATTCAGATGGGCGACCCGACCGGCACCGGTCGCGGTGGCCCGGGCTACAAGTTCGCCGACGAGTTCCACCCGGAGCTGCGCTTCGACCGGCCGTACCTGCTGGCGATGGCGAACGCCGGGCCGGGCACCAACGGCTCGCAGTTCTTCATCACGGTGTCGCCCACGCCACACCTGAACAACCGGCACACCATCTTCGGCCAGGTGGCCGACGAGCAGTCCGCGAAGGTGGTCGACTCGATCGCCAACACCCCGACCGGTCCGAGCGACCGGCCGCTGCAGGACGTGGTGATCGAGCGGGTCGAGATCGAGCACAAGCAGTCCTGACCGGCACGCGGGTACCTTTGCTCGCATGACTGAGCGCTCCGGCCAGCCAGGCGACGCCACCGGGGGTCCGGTGCCGACCAATCCGGTCTGCTACCGGCACCCCGGTCGGGAGACGTACATCCGGTGCAGTCGGTGCGACCGGCCGATCTGCACCGAGTGCATGCGGGACGCCTCCGTCGGCCACCAGTGCCCGGAGTGCGTCGCCGAGGGCCGCCGCAGCGTGCGGCCGGCGCGTACCGCCTTCGGTGGCGGTGCCGCCGGCCGCCAGGGCAATGTCACGAAGGCGCTGATCGCGCTGAACGTGGCGATGATGCTGCTGTCCATCCTCTCGGCCCGCAGCGGAACCGCGGTGGCCGGCGGCGGCCTCGGCGGCCTGATGGGCAACGGGACCCCGCTCACCGAGTGGGGGGCGGTGCTGGGCCTGGCACGCTTCCCCGACGGGCACGTCGGCGGGGTGGCCGACGGCGAGTGGTACCGGCTGGTCACCGCCATGTTCCTGCACTACGGCGTGCTGCACCTGCTGCTGAACATGTGGGCGCTCTGGGTGCTCGGCCGGACGCTGGAGGCGGTGCTCGGGCCGCTGCGCTTCCTGGCGCTCTATCTGCTCGCCGGGCTGGGCGGCAACGTCGCGGCGTACGTGTTCACCGAGCCGAACCGCTTCACGGCCGGCGCCTCGACGGCGGTCTTCGGCCTGTTCGCCGCGATCTTCGTGATCATGCGGCGGCTCGGCCGGGACACCTCGGCCATCGTGCCCATTCTGGTGATCAACCTGATCTTCACGTTCACCGTGCCGAGCATCTCGGTGGCCGGGCACCTCGGCGGTCTCGTGGCCGGCGCGCTGGTGGCGCTGGTCCTGGCGTACGCGCCCCGGTCGCGGCGGACCGTGTTCCAGGTGGCGGGCTGCGCCGTCGTGCTGGTCGCGTTGATCGGCCTGACCCTGGTCCGGACCGCCGCCCTGCTCGGCTGACCGGCCTCAGCGTGCGGCGGGGCGGGCCTCGGTCAGCGCCGCGGCCACCTCGTCCAGCGGCGCGTCCAGGTCACGGCGGCCGAACAGGTGCAGCGACTCCCCCGCGTCGATCTCCAGCGTCTCGGCGGTGATCCCGCGCCGGGCACGCCGGTCCAGGCGGATCGCCTCCACCGCGTCCCACGGCAACCGGCGCCGCCCGGCGAATCCCCGCAGCACGGTCAACCCGTCCGGATCGACGGCGAGGCGGACCGGCGCGACCACGTCGCGCAGCGCCCAGGCGAGCAGACCGGCGGCGGCCAGCCCGGCGAGCGCCGGCCGGACCGGATCACCGCCGGCGAAGACCAGCCCCAGGGCCAGCAGCGCGAGCGCACCGAGCGCCTTGAGCACGGGCACCTCGCGCGGTACCCGCCACTGCCGGAGCGGCGGCGACTGTGGATCCATCCACCCAGCATGCCAGCCGTCCCGGCCGCACGCCGGGAGAGGACGGCCGGTCCGGGGAGCACGTAGTATCGGGGCAAGCGAGGTTACCGGGGAGTAGACATGAGTGACGCGGTCATCGTCGGCGCGGTACGGACTCCGGTCGGGCGGCGCAAGGGCAGCCTCGCCGGAGTGCACCCGGTCGACCTCTCGGCGCACGTGCTGCGCGCCCTCGCCGAGCGCACCGGCATCGACCCGGGCCAGGTCGACGACGTGGTGTGGGGCTGTGTGTCGCAGGTCGGCGAGCAGTCCTGGAACGTGGCCCGCAACGCCGTGCTCGCCGCCGGCTGGCCGGAGTCGGTCCCGGGCACCACGCTCGACCGCCAGTGCGGGTCGAGCCAGCAGGCGCTGCACTTCGCCGCCGCGACTGTTCTCTCCGGTCAGGCCGACCTGGTCGTCGCCGGTGGCGTCGAGTCGATGACCCGGGTGCCGATGGGTTCCAGCGTCGCCGGTGGCATGCCGTTCAGCGCGGCGATCCTGGAGCGCTACCGCGGCGTCGAGGGCGTCGCGGAGGACTCCCCGTTGCCGTTCAACCAGGGCGTCGGGGCCGAGCTGATCGCGCAGCGGTGGCGCTTCTCGCGTACCCAGCTCGACGAGTTCGCGCTGGCCAGCCACGAGAAGGCGGCAGCCGCGCAGGACGCGGGCGCGTTCGAGGCCGAGCTGGCCCCGGTGGCGCTCGCCGACGGCGGCAAGTTCTCCGCCGACGAGGGCATCCGCCGCGACACCTCGTTGGCCAAGCTGGGCGAGCTGCCCACCCCGTTCCGCGCCGACGGCGTGGTCACCGCCGGGTCCGCGTCGCAGATCTCCGACGGCGCCGCCGCGCTCGCGGTCACCACCGCCGAGTGGGCCAGCCGGCACGGCCTGCGCCCGCTGGCCCGGGTGCACACCGCGGTGGTCGCCGCCGACGACCCGGTCACCATGCTCACCGCGCCGATCCCGGCCACCGCGAAGGCGCTGCGCCGCGCGGGGCTGGGCATCGAGGAGATCGGGGTGTACGAGGTGAACGAGGCGTTCGCCCCGGTGCCGCTGGCCTGGCTGGCCGAGACCGAGGCGGACCCGGAGCGGCTCAACCCCCGGGGCGGGGCGATCGCGCTCGGTCACCCGCTCGGCGGTTCCGGCGCGCGGATCATGACGACGATGCTCCAGCACATGCGGGACAACGGCATCCGCTACGGCCTCCAGACCATGTGCGAGGGCGGCGGCATGGCCAACGCCACGATCGTCGAGCTGCTCTGACCCGACCGGTCGCCGGTGTCGCACCGCGGGTGCGACTTGCACGTGTGGAAGTTCCAGAAATCGGGCGTGACCCATATCACCCCTGGTCATCGGCTCGTTGGACCGGGCATGGACGTGTTCTCGCGAACGTTCCTTCCGGCCGCCGCCGAGACCGGCCTGGCGACCCAGACCGTCACCC
Organism: Micromonospora sp. WMMA1947; assembly: GCF_027497355.1. Lineage (NCBI taxonomy): Bacteria > Bacillati > Actinomycetota > Actinomycetes > Micromonosporales > Micromonosporaceae > Micromonospora > Micromonospora sp. WMMA1947. The sequence goes on from NZ_CP114909.1 coordinate 2,126,964, forward strand.
GGCACATGCCGGTGTTCCGCCGGTGCGTCGGCTCCGGCGACGCGACCATCCTGGTCACCCGGTGCAGCCGCCCGGACGACCCGGTGGGCGGCGACTACCTGATGCTCCTCACCCACCGGCGGCTGGTGGTCACCCGGCAGACCCGGGTGCTGCACCGGCTGCGCCTGCACCTCAACACCGAACTGCGCGAGCTGAGCAACGTGACGTGGAGCCCCGACGCCCGCGCGCACAGCGTGGAGCTGGCGGCCACCGCGATCGACGGGGTACGCGAGCGTTTCGTCCTGCGTACCCACCACCCGAAGCAGGTGTGGCAGCTCGACGCACTGCTCAACCACGCCTTCCGCACCCGCCTGCGTACGCCGGCCGAGCGGGTGGTGGCGACCATCGGCGAGTCACCGGCGGGCGCCCGCCCGACGGTGCTCCGGCCCGCCCCGGCCCGCTGACCTTCTCCTTACCTGATCCGAACATTCCCTGACCGGCCCGCCGGTCGCCGGTCGGTCATCATGAGCCGGTGACCACCGCCGCCCCGCCCGGGCTCGTCCTCGTGGTGGAGGACGAGCCGGCCATCGCCGACCTGGTCCGGCTCTACCTGACCCGGGACGGGTTCGGCGTACACCTGGAACGGGACGGCGAGGCCGGGCTGGCCGCGGCGCGGCGCCTGCGCCCGGTGGCCTGCGTGCTCGACATCGCGCTGCCCGGCCTGGCCGGCACCGAGATCTGCCGCCGGCTGCGCGCGGACGGCGACTGGACGCCGGTCATCTTCCTCACCGCCCGCGACGACGAGGTGGACCGCGTCGTCGGTCTGGAGCTGGGCGCCGACGACTACGTGACCAAGCCGTTCAGCCCTCGCGAGCTGCTCGCCCGGCTGCGGGCGGTGCTGCGCCGCACCGCGGGCACGCCCGCCGAGCAGCCCCGCACGCTCGGCGCCGTCACACTCGACCCGGCCCGCCGGACGGTGACCGCCGCCGGTACGCCGGTGCAGCTCACCTCCACCGAGTTCGACCTGCTCGCCCACCTGATGGCGCGTCCCGGCCGGGTGTTCACCCGGGAGGAACTGCTTGCCGGCGTGTGGGGGTACGCGGCGCACGCCGGTACCCGGACCGTCGACGTGCACGTGGCACAGGTGCGGGCCAAACTCGGCCCGGACAGCGTGATCCGCACACACCGGGGCGTCGGGTACGCCGCCGATGCCTGAGCCGCCCGCCGTGCCGCCGCCCACGGTGCCGATGCCGCGCCGCCCCGGGCGGACCCTCACCGCCCGCGCCGTGCTCGCCACCTGCGCGGTGGCGCTGGTGTCGGTGCTCGTCACCGCGCTCGTCGCGGTGCCCCTGGCGGTACGCGGCGCGGAGCGCCGGGACCGGGAGGCGCTGGCCGCCCAGGCCCGGCTCGCCGCCGACGTGCTCCGGGTGCGGGCGGTACGCCAGCGCGACGGTGCCGGAGACCGGCTCATCCGGCAGCTGCGTCAGCAGCAGATCGACGTGTACGTGATCCGGGACGGACGGGCCGACCGGCCGGGCCTGCCCGGACCGCTGGTGACGCGGGTCGCCCGCGGCGAGAACGTCTCCGGGCGGCGGCTGGTCGACGGGGAACGCCGGCTGGTCGAGGCGCGGGCGCTGCCCGGCGGGGACGGCGTGGTGCTGACCCGTGCCCGCAGCGCCGCGCCCTGGCGGGAGGTGCTGCGCGGACTCTGGCTGCCGCTGCTCGCCGGACTCGCCGCCGGTGCCGCCGCCGGACTGCTGCTCGCCCGCCGGCTGGCCCGGCCGATCCGTACCGCCGCCACCGCCGCGGCGCGGCTGCGCGTCGGGGACCGGGCGGTCCGGGTGCCGGTCGAGCCGCCCGACGAGGTGGCCGACCTGGCGCACGCGCTGAACGGCCTGGCCGCCGCGCTCGCCACGAGCGAGGGGCGGCAGCGCGAGTTCCTGCTCTCCGTCTCGCACGAGTTGCGGACCCCGCTCACCGCCATCCGTGGCTACGCCGAGGCGCTGGCCGACGGGGTGATCGAGGTCGATGCGGTGCCGGCGACCGGCCGGACCGTGCTCGCCGAGGCCGAACACCTGGACCGGCTGGTCCGCGACCTGCTGGCGCTGGCCCGGCTGGAGGCGGTCGACTTCCCGCTGGAACCGGTGCCGGTCGACCTGACCGGGCTCGCCGCCGACGCGGAGCGTGCCTGGTCCGGCCGGTGTGCGGCGCTCGGGGTGCCGTTCCGGCTGGAGACGCCGGGGGTTCCGGTGCTGGCGTACACCGACCCGGGCCGGATCCGGCAGGTCGTGGACGGGCTGCTGGAGAACGCGCTGCGGGTCGTACCCCCGGGGGCGCCGGTGGTGCTCGCGGTCCGGGCCGACGGCCCGGCGGGCGGCGGCGTGCTGGAGGTCCGGGACGGCGGACCCGGCTTCACCGACGACGACCTGCGGGTGGCGTTCGAGCGCGGCGCGCTGCACGAGCGGTACCGGGGGGTGCGCAAGGTGGGCAGCGGGCTCGGCCTGGCGCTCGCCGCCGGGCTGGTCCGCCGGCTCGGCGGGGACATCGCCGCCGGGCACGCCCCGGAGGGCGGGGCCGCGTTCACCGTCCGGGTGCCGCCGGATCCTGACCGGGCTCGAACATCGGCTTGACCGTCTCCTCGCATCGGTGCGGAACGCTCGGGTCGTCACCGCGAGGAGAGGACCACTGATGGCACGTCAGCGAATCGTCACCGGCGCCACCGCACTGCTCGCCGCCGCGGCGCTCGGGCTGGCCGGGTGCGGCGCGACCCGGCCCGGACCGGCACCGGACGACGCGGTCGAGGTCAGCGCCGCTTTGGGTGCGGACGGCCAGGCGCTCGCCGCGCTCGGCCTGGACGCCGGCGAACTGGACGTGGACCCGGTCGCCGCGCCGGCGCCCTCCGGCACCCCGCAGGCCGGGCCGGACGGCAAGGGCGAGCGGGCGAAGAAGGGCCACGAGCGGCACCGGGCCCGGGTGTTGCTGCGGCGCAACACGCTGCACGGCGAGGCGGTGGTGAAGACCAGGGACGGCGGTACGAAGACGGTCGCGGTCCAGCGCGGCGAGGTGACAGCGATCGACGACAGGTCGATGACCGTCAAGTCCACCGACGGTTTCACGGTGACGTGGACGTTCGGCGAGAAACTGCGGGTGGTCGAGCGCCGGACCACGATCCGATCGAGCGACATCAAGATCGGTACGACGGTCGGGGTGGCCGGTGCCAAGGAGGGCGACCGGAGCGTGGCCCGGCTCGTGGTCGTACCACTTCGTCAGGAATAGGGTGCCCGGGCTGTCGTGACCTGAGCAATGTGCCAGGCTACGCTATGCCCCGACCTGCCATCGCCTCCGTGGAGATTCCGTGAAGCTCTCGATCCTCATGCCGGTCTACAACGAGGAAGAACGTATCGCGGATGCCCTCAAGCAGGCATTGGCGGTGGACTACCCCTGCGAGATCGAGCTCGTCGTCGTGGACGACGGCAGCCGGGACGGCACCGGCGAGGTTCTCGGCCGCGTGGACGACGCCCGCCTGCGGGTGATCACCCACCAGCGCAACGCCGGCAAGGGCGCGGCCATCAAGACCGCCGTCGACAGCGCCGAGGGTGAGTACATGGTCATCCTCGATGCCGACCTGGAGTACGACCCGCAGGACATCCCGCGCCTGCTGGAGCCGGTGCTCGACGGCCGGGCGACCGTTGTCTACGGCAACCGGACCTTCGGCAGCCACAGCTCGTACAGCTTCTGGTACGTGATGGGCAACAAGGGCGTCACGCTCGCCGCGAACGTGCTCTACAACTCCTACATCGGCGACCTGGAGACCTGCTTCAAGCTGATGCCGCTGGAGCTGTACCGCTCGCTGCAGGTCCGCTCCCGTGGCTTCGGGATGGAGGCCGAGGTCACCGGCAAGCTGCTGCGCCGCCGCATCCGCCCGTACGAGGTGCCGATCAGCTACCGCGCGCGGGGCCGCGAGGAGGGCAAGAAGATCACCTGGAAGGACGGCGTCGAGGCGATCTGGATCCTGGCCCGCGAGCGCGCCCGCCGCCGCCCGGCCGGTCCCGCCGCCGCGCACTGAGCCCGCATCGACGGAACCCCGCGAGCCCGGCACGAGCCGAGGTCGCGGGGTTCCGTCGTGTCCGGACCGCTCAGCCGAGGAACGCGTCGACCGAGCGGCGCAGCCCGGCGGCGTCCAAGCCGTGCCAGCGTTCGTGGTCGTCGGCGGTGCCGTAGCGGCGCAGGTCCTTGCGGCCCACCCCGAGCGCCAGCAGCCGGTGCGGCCGGTCGGCCAGCGCCTCCGACACCACCCGGGTCGAGGTGCCCGCCAGGTACGGCTCGACCAGAACCACCTCGGTCGCGGCGAGCGCCCGCAGCCCGGCCGTGTCGAACGGCCGCGGCCGATGGGTGTACGCCACCGTGACCGGCCGGTCGGCGACCGCGGCCACCGCCGCGTCCAGCACCGGACCGACCGCCACCAGCAGCGGCGCGCCCGGCCCGGCGTCCCGGACCACGTGCAGGTCACCCGCCTGCGGGTACGCCCGCGCGTTGGCCTGGATCGACAACCGCAGGTACGCCGAGTCCTGCCCGCACACCACGTCGCGCAGCAGCGGCCGGACCTCGTCCGGGTGCCCCGGCACGTGCACCGTCCAGCCGTCCAGCGTGTCCAGCAAGGCCACGTCCGCCGGGCCGAGGTGGGTGCGTCCCGCCTCCGCCCGGTCGTACGAGCCGCCGATGCCGACGAGCACCGCGCCGACGCCCTGGTGGTCGAGGTCCAGTTTGATCTGCTCGTACGCCCGCTCGACCAGGAACGGGGCGTAGCTGTGCACGATCGGCCGCTGCCCGGTCAGCGCCAGCCCACCGGCGACCCCGACCATCAACTGTTCCCGGATGCCCACGTTGACGACCCGGTCCGGGTACCGGGCGGCGGCTGGCTCGAACGCGGCGGCGGAGATGTCGGCGAGCACGACAGTCGTCCGTGGATCGGCGAGCACCTCCTCGGTGCTGGTGACGAACGCGTCCCGCATGGTGCTGCTCATGCTCACTCCCCGTCCGTGACGACCGCGACGACGACGTGCGGCCGGTGATCGTCGTGCCCGGTGAGGGCGGTGTGCAGGGCGTCGTGGTCGCGCCCGTCGACGGTTGCGGCGCTCCACCCGTTCACCGTGAACCGGCTCGCCGCGCCACCCGGCCAGCCGTACGTGGCCGAGCGGTTGTCCAGCACGATCGCGGTCAGGTTGCCCAGCCCGGTCGCGCCCGCGTACGCGATCGCCTCGTGGTTGGAGCCCTCGTCGAGTTCGGCGTCGCCGAGCAGCACGTACACCCGGGGTTCGGTGCGGCCCTGGGCCCGCAGGCCGAGCGCGGTGCCCACGCCCAGCCCGAGCCCGTGGCCGAGCGAACCGGAACCGATCTCGACGCCCGGCACCAGCGTGCGGTCCGGGTGGTCGCCGAGCCGGCTCGCCGGGCCGCCCTGGTCGTCCAGCCACTCGGGCGGTACGAAGCCGCGGGCGGCGAGCAGCGCGTAGTACCCGGCGACCGCATGGCCCTTGGAGAGCAGGAAGCGGTCCCGGTCCGGGTCGGACACGGTGGCCGGGGTGATCCGGAGCACCCGGTCGTAGAGCACCTGGAGCACGTCGAGCGTCGAGTACACGTTGGCGCCGAACTCGCGGCCGGCGCGCACCCGGTCCAGGAGCGTGCCCAGATCAGTGGCAGTGGTCGTCGTCATACCGATAGCCTCGGACTTGAAGCGAACTTCAACTCAAGGCCGTGTGATGCACGAAGCAACACTGACCATCGGGCAGCTCGCCGACCGCAGCGGCGTCGCGCCCTCGGCGCTGCGCTACTACGAGCGGCTCGGCCTGATCCACGCCGCCCGCACCGGCGGCAACCAGCGCCGCTACGCCCGCACCGAGCTGCGCCGGGTCGCGTTCATCCGGATCTCCCAGCAGGTGGGTGTCTCGCTGGAGGAGATCCGGGCGGCGCTGGACTCGCTGCCGTCGGGGCGTACCCCCACCCCCGACGACTGGGCCGCGCTGTCCCGCGCCTGGCGGGACCGGCTGGACGAGCGGATCCGGCTGCTCGGCAAGCTCCGCGACGACCTGGACGGCTGCATCGGCTGCGGCTGCCTGTCGTTGCAGCGCTGCACGCTCTACAACCCCGGCGATTCGCTCGCCGCCGAGGGCCCCGGCCCGCGCCTCATGCTCCCGCCTTCCGGCCAGGGCTGACCCTCACCGGACCAGCAGCACCTTGCCCAGGTGGTCGTTCGTCTCCACCAGGCGGTGCGCGGCGGCGGCGTCGGCCATGTCCACCCGGGCGTGCACCACGGGCCGGACCCGGCCCGCCTCCACCAGCGGCCACACCTGCTCCCGTACGCCCCGGGCGATCGCCGCCTTCTGCTCGACCGGGCGGGACCGCAACGCGGTCGCGTGCACCGCCGCCCGCTTCGCCAGCAGCATCCCCAGGTCCAGCTCCCCCTTGCGGCCGCCCTGCATGCCGATCACCACGAGCCGCCCGCCGGTCGCCAGCGCCGCCACGTTCCGGGGCAGGTAGGACGCGCCCATGATGTCCAGGATCACGTCCGCGCCCCGGCCGTCGGTGACCCGGCGTACCTCGTCGACGAAGTCCTGCTCGCGGTAGTCGATCGTGTGGGCGGCGCCCAGCTCACGCAGCCGCTCGTGCTTCGCCGAACGGGCGGTCACCACCACCGTCGCGCCCAGCGCCACGCCCAGCTGGATCGCAAACGTGCCGATCCCGCTGCCGCCGCCGTGCACCAGCAGCGTGTCGCCCTCGGCCAGCCGGGCCAGGTCCACCACGTTCGACCAGACCGTGCAGGCCACCTCCGGCAGCGCCGCCGCGTCGACCAGATCCACCCCGGCCGGCACCGGCAGCAACTGCCCGGCCGGCACCGCGACCTGCTCGGCGTAGCCGCCGCCGGCGAGCAGCGCGCACACCTCCTGGCCCACCGACCAGCCGGTCACGCCGGGACCGAGCGCACGCACTGTCCCCGAACACTCCAGACCGGGGTACGCGGACGCGCCCGGCGGCGGTGGGTAGTGCCCCTGCCGCTGCAACAGGTCGGCCCGGTTCACCGCGCTGGCACGCACCTCCACGACCACCTCACCGGGGCCGGGCTCCGGGTCCGGCACGTGGGTCCAGACGAGCGCCTCGGGTCCGCCGGGTTCGGTGATCGTGATCGCGCGCATGACTCAGTCTTACCCGATCTGCCCGTCGCCGCGCAGGTGCACCGCACGGGCGGCCGCCGCGCCGGCCCCGTCGGCCACTGTGGACCTGCCGGTGGCATGATTCCGCTGATCAGCACCACTGCCGGGCTCTCCCACACGTACCCGTTCCCGCAACGGAGGTGGGACGGCGGCTTGCCCGGTACGGCGTTCGTGGCAGACTGGTCCCGGTCGCGCACCCCTCGGGGGCGTGCCGGGAGGGTTCGCCTAGTGGCCGATGGCGCTGGTCTTGAAAACCGGTAAGGCAGCGATGTCTTCGTGGGTTCGAATCCCACACCCTCCGCCCACTCCCACCTCGCCGTCGGTCGGCCGCGCGTGCGGACGCATCGGCGTGTCGCCCCGGAAGTAACCATCGCCTCTGCGGCTTATGCCTCTGGGTCATAAATATGACCGAGAGTCATAAGCGTCTTGGGTGCATTCTTCTTCCGGCGACCGGCGACCGGCGACCGGCGACCGGCGACCGGCGACCGGCGACCGGCGACCGGCGACCGGCGACCGGCGACCGGCGACCCGGGCGGTCGTAGGCTGCGGGGTGCGGCGACGGCGGGAGGGCCTGGTGGCGGAGACGGCGACGGTGGCCGAGGTGACGGCCGAGCTGTCCGCGCTCGACGATCCGAAGATCCGCGCGGTCAACGAGCGGCACGGCGACGACCACGGGGTCAACCTGGGCAAGCTGCGGGCGATCGCGAAGCGGCTGAAGACGCAGCAGGACCTCGCGCGCGAGCTGTGGGCGACCGGGGACAGCGCGGCACGCCTGCTGGCGCTGCTGATCTGCCGGCCGAAGGCGTACGGGCGGGACGAGCTGGACGCGATGCTGCGCGAGGCGCGTACGCCGAAGGTGCACGACTGGCTCGTGAACTACGTGGTGAAGAAGAGCCCGTACGCGGAACCGCTACGACTGGCCTGGTCGGCCGACCGGGATCCGGTGGTGGCGAGCGCCGGCTGGGCGCTGACCACCGAGCGGGTGGCGCGGAAGCCGGACGGGCTGGACCTGGCCGGTCTGCTCGACGTGATCGAGGCCGAGATGGCCGGTGCGCCGGAGCGCCTCCAGTGGGCGATGAACCACTGCCTGGCGCAGATCGGGATCGAGTACGCCGCGTACCGGGACCGCGCGATCGGCATCGGCATCGGCGAGCGGCTCGAGGTGCTCAAGGACTACCCGACGCCGCCTGGTTGCACGTCGCCGTACGCGCCGGTCTGGATCAACGAGATGGTGCGCCGACAGCACGGCGGCGCGGACAACGGGGTATGAAGGGGCGCAGGACATTCGCGTACCCGGAAGGACCGTTTCGATGACCCTGGAACGACCGATCGCCCCGGACCCGTACGAGCTGCTGCCGACGGTGCCGTCGTTCGACCTGACCAGCGACGACGTGCACAACGGCGAGCCGATGGACGCGCGGTACGCGCACGGCAGCACCGGCGGCGAGAACGTCTCACCGCAGCTGTCCTGGTCGGGCTTCCCGGCCGAGACCAAGAGCTTCGTGGTCACCTGCTTCGACCCGGACGCTCCGACCGGCAGCGGCTTCTGGCACTGGGTGCTGGTGAACCTGCCCGCGTCCGTCACCGAGCTGCCCAGCGGCGTGCGGGAGGCCGACCTCGGCGGCGCGTTCAGCGTCCGCAACGACTACGGCGACACCGGTTACGGCGGCGCGGCGCCGCCGGCCGGGGACCGCCCGCACCGGTACGTGTTCGCGGTGCACGCGGTGGACGTGGACCGCCTCGACATCCCGGCCGGGGCGAGCCCGGCCTTCGTCGGCTTCAACCTGGCGTTCCACACCCTGGCCCGGGCGGTCATCCGCCCCACGTACCAGATCAAGGAGTGACGGGCGGCCGGGGGCCGTCGCGGCCCCCGGCCCTCAGGCCGGTACGCGGGCGACGGCGAAGACGGACTGGCCGAACGGGGGCCGGACGCGCTGCTCGGCGGCCTTGGTGACGGGCAGTACGAGCGTGTCGTACACCTTGACCATCGGGCCCTCCTTCGGCATCAGCCGGAAGACCTTGGTGGCCATGAAGTAGCCGATCAGGCCGAGCGCGTTGGCGTAGTGGATCCGCTCGACGGTGAGGCCGGCCTCGGTCATCGCCGCGGCGAGCGTCTTCTTCGTGTAGCGGCGGACGTGACCGGTGGCGATGTCGGCGGGGCTCATGGCGAACTGGAACGCCGGCACGATGATGACCACGGCGCCGCCGGGGCGGACCAGGTCGCGCATGCTGCGCAGCGCGCCCACGTGGTCGTCGATGTGCTCGAGCACGTTGTAGGACACGGCCGCGCTGTAGTCGCCGCGTTCGTGGTGCGGGAGGAGCATCTGCCGGACCTCGACGCCCGGGTGGTCGGACAGCCGTTCCTTGAGCTGGATCAGCCGGTCCGGGTCGGCCTCGGTGGCGGTGATCCGGGGTGCGTACGCCGCCCACGCGGAGGCGTAGTCGCCCAGGCCGCTGCCGATCTCGATCGGGTTGTCACCGAGGTAGGGCACCGCCAGCTCGACGAACCACTGCCGGTGGTTGACCGCTGTCGCGAGGCCTTCGAGCACCTCGGACTGGACGCGCTGATCCCCAGTGATTTCTGCCATGCGTCGATTCCTCACGATATGACTGACCCGCGCCTGGACCGTCAGAGTCAACCATCTGGATGACTGAGGGGGAAATCGGGGGACGGATAGGGGGCCGAATTGTGATGCGGAGGGGTGCCTGATCGGCGGTCGGCGAACTCGGCACATAGTACGTGAGTCTGCGGAACATTGCACCTGCCGGTCATTCCCGGACTACGCTCTGAAATGTCATGACTACTCCGGAATCAGCGGCGGACCCGACGAAAGCAGGGCAGGGCAGGCGGATCGACGCGCTCGCCGTGCTCAGCTTCGTGCTGCTCGCGTTCTGGGTGACCGCTCGCCTCTGGGTCGATCCGCGCAACGGCATTCGGGACAATCGGACAGATCAGGCGCAATTCGAATGGATGATGGCGCATGGTGCGCGTGTCGTCACTGATTTCGCCTATCCGTTCACCTCGGACCGGATGAATGTGCCGGATGTCGTCAATCTCATGGCTAATACGTCCGTATTATCCGTTTCACTGCCGCTGACCCCGATCACGCTCTGGGCGGGTCCGCGCTGGTCCTTTCTGATTTTCCTCACTCTCGGGCTCGCCGCCACGGGCGTGTCCTGGTATTTCCTGCTCTCCCGAGTTGTCGTGAAGTCCCGTGGCCCGGCCTGGCTCGGTGCCGCCTTCTGCGCGTTCGCGCCTGCGATGATCTCGCACGCCAACTCGCACCCCAACATCGTCAGCCAGTTCGTGGTGCCGCTGATCATCTGGCGGACGCTGCGCCTGGCCGAGCCCGGCCGGTGGCTGCGCAACGGCGTCCTGCTCGCCCTGGTGATCGTCTGGCAGGCGTTCCTCAACCTGGAGATCCTGCTGATGACCGCCATCGGGCTCGGCGTGGTGGTCCTCGCGCTGGCGCTCGGCCGTCCCGCGCTGCGCTCGGCGGCCCGCCCGTTCGCCGCCGGACTGGCGGTGGCCGCGGTGGTCGCCGGGGCGCTGCTCGCGTACCCGCTCTGGGTCCAGTTCTTCGGCCCCGGCGCGTACAGCGGGCTCTCCACGCTGATCCGCGGCTACTCCACCGACCTCGCCGCGTACGTGGCCTGGTCGCGGGAGTCGGTAGCGGGCGACGCCCGGGGCAGCGAACCGCTCGTCAAGAACGCCACCGAGGAGAACGCGTTCTTCGGCTGGCCGCTGGTGATCCTGGTGATCGCGCTGGTCTGGTGGATGCGCCGCAACGCCGTGGTGCTCGGGCTGGCGGCGGTCGGGCTCGTGTTCGCGCTCTTCTCGCTCGGCCGGGAGATCCGCTACGACGGGCAGGACACCGGCATCCCCGGCCCCTGGGCCGCGCTGGAGAACCTGCCGGTTCTGCACTCGGTGGTGCCCACCCGCTGGTCGCTCGCGCTCACCCCGATCATCGGCGTGCTGCTCGCGTTCGGCGCCGAGCGGGTCCGGCGGCTGGCCGTACGGCACCCGGACGCGCGCGACCAGATCCGGTTCGCCACCGTCACCGTGCTCGCCATGGCGCTGCTGCCGATCCTGCCCACCCCGCTGCCGGCCAAGCGCCTCGACCCGACCCCGGCGTTCGTCACCTCCGGCGCCTGGCGTCCCTACGGCGCCGACGGGCGGAGCATCGTCACGCTGCCGCTGCCCGACACCACGTACGCGGTCCCGCTGCGCTGGTCCGCCGAGACCCGGCTGGACATGCCGCTGGCCCGCGGCTACTTCCTCTATCCGGACACCCGCCCCGGCGGGGACCGGATCGCCCTGTTCACCGCGCCGCCGCGCCCGACGAGCACGTTCTTCGAGACGGTACGGCGCACCGACGCGGTTCCGCCGATCACGCCGCAGGACCGGGTGGCCGCCGTGGACGACCTGCGCTACTGGCGGGCCGGCGCGGTGATCCTCGATCCCCGGCTGCCGCAGGCCGAGGCGCTGCGCCGGGCGATGACCGAGCTGAGCGGGATCACGCCGAGGCGTACCGGCGGGGTGTGGTTGTGGGACGTCCGGCCGCTGGCCGACTGAGCGGTCAGCCCTGGCGGACGCAGCAGCCCTGGCACACCTTGGGCCGGGGCAGCGTGAACGCCAGGCAGCAGGTGCGTCGCTGCACCGTCGGCTCGCCGCCCGGGCCGGGCACCAGCTCGACCAGGTCGCTGAGGTCGAGCGCGTCCAGCACCGCGCCGACGGCCGCGGTGGACGAGCCGGGCAGCGCGTCCGACGCCCGCAGGATGCCGTGCGCGATGCCGGAGGCCACCGAGCCGAGCAGCGTACGGGTGCCGATCCGGACCTCGCCCTGGATGGCGCCGATCAGCGGCGCGAAGTGGGCGTCGAGCAGGGACGCGCGCAGCGCGCCGAGCAGCGCCGCCTCGTCCGGGACCACCAGGACGCCCGGAGCGCCGGCGAGCGCCAGCGGGTCGCTCGGCAGTACCGCCACCGGGGTGGAGGCGCGCAGCCCCAGCGTGAGGAGCTGGTGGTGGTCCTCGAAGTGCACGAGCACGTCGGCCGGGCCGAGCAGCGGCACCCGGCGGGCGGACGCCCAGCCGAGCACCGCTGGGAGCGCGGTCCAGTAGCTGTAGGACTTCCAGGCCAGCGCGGCGCAGGCGTGCGGGGTGCCGCCCCAGCGGCGGCCGGCGGCGGTCAGGAACTCGGACAGCAGCGTGCCGTCGATCAGGCGGGTGGCGGGGGACCAGCGATCCAGCTCGTCGTGGACCAGCAGGCCGGGCGCGAGGCCGGGCAGGTCGTCGGTGCCGAACATGGCGCGCAGGGTCGCGGTCACCGGGGCAAGCGGGGTGGCGGCGTCGCGCCCCGGCATCACCGCAGTCACCTGGCCGTCCCCTGTCCTGTCGCCCTGCGGTCGGCGCCTGTCGTCGACCAAAGCTAAGGCTAGCCTAACCACCCTCCCGGCGGGAGGGGAAGAGATGCCGCGGCATCGCGGGGAGGCCCCCGTCACTGGCGCGCCGTCGCGTACTACCCGGCCCGGAAGACGGAAAACGCCGCCGGAGAACCGGCGGCGGACGGCGTAAGGATCGGCGTACGTCGCTGAAAAGTCAAGGTGAATGTCGAATACGAGGCAGTTTCCGTACACGTTCGGCCACTCAACGTGAAAATGGTCTTCCCGCGTACGAGGAAGCTGATGACGACCTCACCGATCGAGCGTGCCGCGGACTCGTTCGCGGCCGAACTCGCCCGGCACCGGACCGGCCGAGGGCTGTCCAAGAAGCAACTCGCCACCATGATGGGCTTCGACCCGTCCTACGTCAGCCACGTCGAAGGGCGCCGGCACCGGCCCACCGAGGACTTCGCCCGCCGGGCCGAGGCCGTCCTGGAGGCCAGCGGCGCGATCTGGCAGCGCTTCCGGGAGTACGACGAGCTGCGGCACGGCCGCACCGGCACGGCGCACCGCGACCCACCCGTCCCCGGCCAGTGGCTGCCTCCGGGGACCGGCCTGGTGGTGGAACGGGAGGTGGCCACGCTCACCCACACCGGTGACAGCTACCACTGCGCGATCCGGCGGGAGCTGTACAACGCCGGCACCGAACCGGTCACCCGCTACCTGGTCCGGGTCGCCGTCGACCGCTACCCCAACGACCCGGGCCGCTCCAACCGGCACCACCGGGAACACCCGCTCACCTTCGCCGAGCTGCAACTCACCGCGTACCGGGACGACGGGAACGGACGCGAGCCGATGCACTGGCGGGCCAAGCACGACCGGGACGCGTTCAAGGAGATCTGGCTGCTGTTCGAGAACGACGAGGGACGCTTCCCGCTCTACCCCGGCGACCGGGTCACCATCGAGTACGCGTACCGCGTCGGCCGGGACAAGTGGGGTCCCTGGTTCCAGCGGGCCGTACGCCTGCCCACCCGGCACCTGGCGGTGCGGCTCGACCTGCCTGCGGACCTCGACCCCAAGGTGTGGGGTGCGGAGACCTCGCTGTCGGCGGAGGAGGGCCCGCTGCGTACCCCGATCCAGCGTGCGGTGGACGGCGGCCGGGTGGTCTTCGACTGGGGGACCGACGACCCGCCGCTGAACGCCCGCTACCGGATGCAGTGGCGGTTCCGCAGTCCCGAGCCGGACGCCGAACCGGACAGCGCGCCCACCGGCGGCGCCCGGGTGCGGGCCAGCGACCGGATGCGGGCCGTCGGCATCGTGCAGCGCGGCGACGACCTGCTGCGGCAGCGGGCCCGCCAGTTCGACCTGCCGGCCGACGAACCGCACGCCCGGCAGGTGATGGACCGGCTCGCCGCGATGCTGGTCCGCCTGGACGAGCTGCACCCGTTCAGCAAGGGCGTCGGCCTCGCCGCGCCCCAGCTCGGCATCGGCTGGTCGGCGGCGCTCGTGCGCCCGGCCGACCGGGCGGCCGACCCGGTGGTGCTGCTCAACCCCCGGGTGGTGGACGCCGCCGCCGAGACCGACGAGCAGTACGAGGGCTGCCTCTCCTTCTTCGACCACCGCGGCCTGGTGCCCCGGCCGCTGCGGATCGACGTGGAACACGCCCTGTGGGACGGCAGCCGGGTGATCACGTCCTTCGAGTACGCGATGGCGCGGCTGGTCGCGCACGAGATCGACCACCTCGAGGGGCGGCTGTACGTCGACCGGATGGCACCCGGCGTGCCGCTGGTACCGGTGGAGGAGTACCGCGAGACCGGCACCCCCTGGCGTTACTGAGAAACGGGGGGCCGGGTCGCGTGCCCCAGGGGGCAGGGGCACGCGACCCGGCTCGGGGGGAGCAAGGTTCAGAGGTTGCCGAACGTGTCGTACCGGATGTGGTCCGGCGGGACGTCGTCGGCGGCGAGCGCCCGCAGGGTGGATCGCACCATCGCGGCCGATCCGGAGACGTAGCAGTCGTGCGTGGTCCACGGGCCGTACCGGGTGACCACCTCGGAGACGTCACCGAGTTCGCCGCCGAAATCCGGGTCCTCGCTGCACGCGGGTGTCACCGACAACCACGGGTGGGTCGCGACGAGGTCCTCCAGGCCGGGCAGCCCGTACAGCTCGTCGGGGCGGCGCGCGCCGTAGAAGACGTGCACCCAGCGGGTGCGGTTGACCCGGGTCAGCTCCTCCACCAGCGCCTTGATCGGGGCCAGGCCGACGCCGCCGGCCACGCAGAGGACGTCCCGGGTGGACTCCGGGTCCAATGTCATCGAGCCCATCGGCGCGGCCACCCGCAGCAGGTCACCCGGCTTGGTGCGGCGCACCAACGCGCCGGACACCCAACCGGCGGCGCCCGGCGGCGTCCGCACGTGGAACTCCAGCACGTTCTCCTCGTTCGGCGCGTTCGCCACCGAGTACGTCCGCCACACCCGCGGGTGGTAGCGGGGTGCCTCCACGCTGACGTACTGCCCCGCCCGCCACGGCAGCGGGTGCTGGAGCGCGCGGACGGTCAGCACGGCCGTGTCCGGGCCGTGCCGCTCGTGGGTGAGCACCTCGGCGTGCCAGTACGGCGGGTTGCCGTCGGCCTCCGCGCCGGCCAGCATCCGCGCGCTGATGCTCGCGTACGCCTCCCGCCACGCCTGGTCGTACTCCAGGTTCCAGCCGTCCCCGGCGGTGCTGCGCAGCGCGTCGAGCAGCGCGACGCCCATCGTCGCGTAGTGCTCGGCCGTCACGTGGTACTTGCGGTGGTCCCGGCCCAGCGCGCGCAGGTACTCGTCGAAGCTCTCCGGGTCGCCCACCGTCTGGGTGGCGGTGACGATGGCCTCCAGGATGCGGTCCCCCTGGCCGTTCATCTGCACCGGGAAGAGCTTGCGCAGCTCCGGGTCGAGGAGGAACAGCCGGGCGTAGAAGTGACCGCTGAGCCGCTCCCGGTGCTCCTCGACCAGGGCCCAGCTCTCCTTCAGCAGCCGCGCGAAGTTCTCCACAGGGGCACGCTCCTTCTCCGTACGGGCGGATCGGCAGCCATAGAATGTCCACGGAGCGTGTGTGCCGGTCGCACAGACTGTGCGATCGTCGGGCCGGACGCCGAAGTGATTTCATGGTCCGGTGACGGTTGACGAGCTGGCCCGCCCGGTCTCCCGCCGGATGCTGGGCACCGAGACGCTGCTCGTGCTCGGTCTGTCCCTCGGCCAGTCGGCCGTGTACGCGCTGGTGTCGCTGATCGCCAAGCTGACCGCGACCGGTGGCCTGTCGAAACAGACCGCCGCCCTGAACACCTCGGTGTCGGCCCGGCCGTACCTCGACCTCACGTACCAACTGCTCGGGATCGTCTTCGCGTTGCTGCCGGTGCTGCTCGCCGTACACCTGTTGGCGCGTGACCCCGGCGACCCGGCGCGGACGCTCGGCGTCGACTTCCGGCGGCCCGGCTCCGACCTGGCCCGAGGCGCGGGCCTGACCGCGCTCATCGGCCTGCCCGGGCTGGCGCTGTTCTGGGTGGCGGCGCAGCTCGGCCTCAACGCCACGCTGGTTCCGGCCGCGCTGCCGGACCTCTGGTGGACGGTGCCGGTGCTGATCCTCGCCGCCGTGCAGAACGCCGTGCTGGAGGAGGTGATCGTGGTCGGCTACCTGATCACCCGGCTGCGGCAGCTCAACTGGCGGATCGGTGCCGTGCTCGCCACGAGCGCCCTGCTGCGCGGCTCCTACCACCTCTACCAGGGCTTCGGCGCCTTCGTCGGCAACGCCGTGATGGGCGTGATCTTCGGGCTGTTCTACCTGCGCACCCGCCGGGTCGCCCCGCTGATCGTCGCGCACACGCTGCTCGACATCTTCGCGTTCGTCGGCTACGCGATGCTGCCGAAGTCCTGGTTCGACTGGCTCTAGGTCGTCGCCTCCTCGCCGTGGTGCGCCGGTCGGGGCGCGGTGGGCTCGGTGCCGGTGCGGGTCAGGCGCGGCGTGGCCGGTACCGGGCGACCGCCCGCGCGGCCAGCCGCTCGGCCGTCGCCGTACCGCCGGTCGCGGCCGCCAGCGCCGCCGCGCCCGGCAGCAACCGCGCGGCCAACCGCAGCCCGAGCCAGCCGCCCGCCTGCGCCGCCACCGGCGTGGCCAGCCGCCAGGCCGCCTCCGCCACCCGCCCCCACGGCCCGTCCGCCGGCGCGTCGGCAGCACGGGCCGCCGCCAGCGCCGCCCGAGCGGTGCCGTCGTCCGGGTGCACCAGCGTGAGCACCAGCAGTTCGGCCGCCCGATCCGGATGCGCCGGATCCCGCCCGTATGCCGCCGCCAGATGCAGCACCAGGTTCGCCTGCGTCCACAGCACTGCCGCCAGCTCCGCGACCGGTGCGAACATCCCGGCCCCGGCGGCCAGCGCCCCACCCGTACCGGCCATCCGCACGAACCGCCGGGTCGCCAGCCGGGCCACCCCGTCGGCGTCCGCCTCCGGGTAGGCCCGCCGAACCTGCTCCACCCAGGCCGAGGCCCGCGGCCCGAGCGCGTCGACCGCAGCCAGGGCCAGCAGCTCCGGCGCGAACCCGGGGTGGTCGCGCAGCTGCGGCCCCACCGTCCGCCAGCCCGTTTCCGGGGTACGCGCGACGTCGAGTTGTGCGGGTGCCCGCGCGACGACGACCGCAGTCGTTGGCGGGCTCGCCTCTGCCGTCGGCGGGGCGGCTTTCGTCGGCCGGCGGGTCCGGCCCGGCGAAGGTGCGGTGGCGGGACGCTCCGCCGTGACCGGCTCGGTGCCGTCGGGCTGCCGTTCGGCAAGAGCGGGCTCTGTCGCGCTGATCGCCGTCTCCTGCCTCGGAGGCGACGCCTTCCGAGTGGCCTTCTTGACCGCCGGCGCAGCCTTCTTCGCAACTGGGGCGGCTTTCTTCGCGACCGGGGCGGCCTTCTTGGCGGCGGGAGCGCGGCGCGTCCGTTTCGGCGTCTCCTCCCCGGCCGGTGGTGACGTCGACTCGGCCGGAGGCTCGGCAGCCCTTCGCTGCTCCGCTGTGACGGGCCTCTCCTCGGCCGGGAGCGTGCTCTCCCCGGCGCTCGGCGGCGGCTCTGCGGCAGTCGTACCCGAAGGAGTGGCGGAAGTCCCCGAGGTGGCCTGCTCTGACGGCGGCGTACCCGGGCCGCCGGTGGAAGCCTGCGGGGTGGCGCGCTCGCCGGGCGTACCCGGATCGGCGGGTGAAGGGTCGGCGGCCGGACGCGGGCGCGGCGCCGGCGGTGCGTCGGCGGTCGGCGCCGGCGGCTGGAAGACGACAGTGGGCGCCGCCCGGCGCGGACGCCTGGGCGTCGGTGTGTCGCTCGTCGCGGCGCTTGCAGCGGGGTCCGGGACCTGTGGAGGGCTGAACGTCGGTCGTGGGGAGCGACTCCGCCGGGCCTTGGGGGCGGGCTCGCGACGGGGCGGATCGCTCGGCGGCTGCTCCTGCATATCGATGGAGCGTAGCCGTGGGAGTGATCCCGCACACGACGAAAACGCGGTGGGGGCGGCCGGTCCGATAGTCGCTTTGCCCCCGGCGGGTGCGGACCTGTATCCTCGGGCGCGGTGACCTCGTGGGTCACCAGGGAGACTTCGCCTAGTCTGGTCTATGGCGCCGCACTGCTAATGCGGTTGGGGTCTTAAAGCCCCTCCCGGGTTCGAATCCCGGAGTCTCCGCGCGAAAGCCGGTTGTGTAGACTGGCCGAGCACCAGGCGCCCGTAGCTCAACGGATAGAGCATCTGACTACGGATCAGAAGGTTAGGGGTTCGAGTCCCTTCGGGCGCACAGACAGCCCCCTAGCAGGCCCAACGGCCGCTAGGGGGCTTCTTGCTGTCTAGCCGTTCCTGTGAAGACCTCCTCGTTCCGCGAGTTGTACGCGTCGTCCCTCGGCGGACGATCGGATGATCGCGTCCAGGAGTCGGTGACGTGTGACGGCGTGGGCGAAACCCGGAGCGGTCGTGGTGCCGTTGACGAGATCGTTCCGGATCGCCGCGTATGTGTGCGCCAGGTTGTGGATCGGTGTTCCGGCCAGGTGGGGGTAGTCGTCGTGGCCATCGGGCAGTGTCAACGGCGACAGTGGGGCGCGGCCTCGTGCGCCGCGCACCGTAACGGGCCCGAGGTGGGGATATCCGCTTGCGGAGGTGATTTCGAGAGTTCCCTCGGTGCCGTCGATGAGCAGCGAGAACCAAGGTCCGGACAGGGTTGCTCCACGGTGGTGGGCGGAGAGGATCGCTCCGTCGGGTAGCCGGCCGGACACGGCGATCTGGTCCTCGGCGGTCATCGGGACCGTCTGTCCGGTGCGGCCGAGCGCAACGATCGGGTGCCGGGTGGCCGTCGAGGCGACCACGTCCTGCAGCTCGCCGACGACCATCGACACAGTGTCGATGGCGTTTCCGAACGCAATCGTGAGCATCGTGGCGCCGAGCGTGCGATCGAGGGTGTATCGCATGCGCTCGGAGACCGGGTTGCCCCACTCGACCGAAGAGGCCAGCACCGTCGCGGACAGCACGTTCCCGACGTACCCGTCGGCGACGAGGCCGGCCAGCCAGCGGAAGGTGGGCGAGGAGCGCCCATGAAGCCCGATGAAGGTACGCGTGTCGCGGGCGGCGCCTTCCATCTCCTCGGCTTCGGCCAGGTCGACGGCGAAGGGCCATTCGCTGAGCACCGGCACTCCCGTCCGTAGGGCGGGCAACACCAGCTCGCGGTGGTGGGGCACCTTGACCGCGACGACCACAAGGTCGACGTTCTCGTCCTTCACGAGTTGGTCGACCGAGGCGTAGCCGGGCACCCCGAACGCGGCGCCGGCAGCAGCGGCCGACGCGGGGGAACTCGTCGCCAGGGCGGTGAGTTCCATGCCGTCGACTGCCGACAACGCGGGCAGGTGGGCCCCGGCCGCCCATCCGCCGGACGTGCTGAGCCCTACGATCCCCACGCCGAGCGGGCGTCTCCCGGGTTTTCCCATCACGTTTCGTCGCCCTTTCGCGTGCTTGCGCCGTGCGGGGTGGTCACGTCGGCCAGGCGAGCAGTGCCGTGTCGACGATCTCGTCGAGCGTGTCGGGTCCGAGGCCGTTCGCGGCCTGGACGGCGATGCCGAATCCCGTCGTCATGACGTATCGGGCGAGGCGTCCCGGGTCGGCGTGGCGTGGGAGGTCGCCCTCCTCGACGGCGCGCCGGAAGCGCGCTTCGAGCTGGTCGCCGGCGTCGACGCGCCAGGTGACCAGCACGTCGTGCGCGGGGCGGCTCTGTTCGCTCAGCGCCAGCGCACCCTGCACGGACAGGCACCCCGCGGGGCGGCCGGGCGACGTCGTCGTGCGGACGGCTCCCCGCAGGAATGTCTCGGCCACCGCGCGGGCGGTGGGCTCCCGCAGGGCGCGGGTCACGTAGGAGGCCGGCCCTTCGGCGTAGCGCTGCACAGCCTTGCGGAAGAGCTGCTCCTTGTTGCCGAAGGCGGCGTACATGCTCGACTTGGTGATCCCCATCGCGCTGGTCAGGTCCGTGAGGCTGGTGCCGTCGTACCCCCGCGCCCAGAACACCTGCATGGCCCGCTCCAGTGCCTCGTCGATGTCGAACTCCCGGGGGCGGCCGAGGGCGGTGCTCTGGGATCCACTCATGACGGCATCCTCCTCGATTCGGGGTCGGCAGGGTCGACGGACCGCCATGCCACCTGTTCCTCTCCTCGCAGCCGACTTTACTCCCGGTCGGTCCAGATGTGCTAGCGTTCTGTACCGACCGGAACTTAAAGCGGTCGGGCCTACTACAGGAAGAGGAACACCACGATGAGAACCGTCTCGCTCGGCGGACTGGAGACCTCCCGCATCGGTCTGGGCGCCATGGGCATGTCGGCCTTCTACACCGGGGCCGGCCAGCGCGACGACCAGTCCATCCGCACCATCCGGCGGGCCCTTGACCTCGGCGTCACGCACATCGACACCGCCGAGGCGTACGGCCCTTACGCCAACGAGGAGCTGGTCGGCCGCGCCATCAAGGGACGCCGGGACGAGGTGGTGCTCGCGACCAAGTTCGGTCACCTCTCGTACACCGGCCGCCCGGGCAACGACAGCAGCCCGGCCAACGTCCGGCTCGCAGTGGAGGGATCGCTGCGCCGCCTCGGCACCGACCACCTGGACCTCTACTACCAGCACCGGGGCGATGGAGTCACGCCGATCGAGGAGACCGTCGACGCGCTGGCGGAGCTGGTGGCCGAGGGCAAGATCCGCCACATCGGACTGTCGGAGGCCGGGGCCGCGACGATCCGGCGGGCGCATGCCGTTCACCCGATCGCCGTGGTGCAGTCCGAGTACTCGCTGTGGGTCCGCGACCCCGAGGCCGAGGTGCTGCCGGTCCTGCGCGAGCTGGGCGTGGGTTTCGTCCCGTACGCCCCGCTGGGCCGCGGGTTCCTCACCGGGGGCATCCGCACCCTGGACGACCTCGACGCCGACGACTGGCGCCGTACCAACCCCCGCTTCGCCGGCGGCAACCTCGAACGCAACATGCGCATCGTCGATGAGGTCCGCGCCGTCGCCGCCGAGGCCGGGGCCACGCCCGCGCAGGTCGCCCTCGCGTGGCTGCTCGCCCAGGGCGACGACATCGCCCCCATCCCCGGCACCACACGCATCGACCGGCTCGAGGAAAACGCCGCCGCCGACCGCATCACCCTCACCGAGAACCAGATCACCCGACTGCGGAACCTGACACCGGCCACCGGCGACCGCTACGACCAGGCCAACATGGCCGCCCTCAACCACTGAGCCGGTCGCCACCCCGGTCGTCCCCGAAAGGTGGCGCACAGCCTTGAAGGGCATCACATGACCACCCGTCACATGGCATCGAACGATGTCTCGACCGCCGGCGGCCTGGCGTCCTGGGCCGGCGTCGGCTCTCTGAGTCTCGGCATCTTCGCGTTCATCATTGCCGAGTTCCTGCCCGCAAGCCTGCTTCCGGAGATCGCCGACGGCCTGAACGTGTCCACCGGCGCGGCCGGGCAGGCGCCATCGCAGTCATTGCCGGCGGCCTCCTGCTCACCTCGCTGAGCCGCCCGAGCCACTAGCCAGTCCTGGCCCACATCCCGCCACGACGACCGCACGGTACTTCTTCCGCCGGTAGACCCGGGCGCAATGACGTACCGACCGATTCATCTGTCAGTTACGCCCGTGCACCAGGGCCGTCCGCTGGACGCGATTTCGCCGTGCAGCCGGATCGACAGCGATCGGCACAAGGCCGACCACGCTTGAGGAGAGAACCATGAGAACAAGAATGACGGTCCTGATCAGGACTGCCGTCGCCGCCATCGCTGGAATCGCCGTTCTGACCGGGCCCGGACCGGTCCCATCGAACGCCGGCGTGAACCTGCGGCCGGAGTCGGCCGTCGCGCAAGGCGTCACCGCCGGGCTGCCCTACCGGCCGCCGGACGGCTTCCAGTCGAAGTACGCGCAGGTGAACGACTTCCGGATGCACTACCTCCGCGGCGGCAGCGGCTCGCCGGTGGTGCTGCTGCACGGCTTCCCGCAGACCTCCGCCGAGTGGGAGCCGCAGCTCGAGGCACTCGCCAAGGACCACACCGTGATCGCGGTCGACCTGCGCGGGACCGGTGACTCATCCGTCCCGCAGAAGGGCTACGACACGGCCCAATTGGCCGACGACGTGCACAAGCTGCTCACCCGGCTCAACCTCAACAAGGGCGTCCAGATCGTCGCCCACGACATCGGCGCATGGATCGCCTACCCGTACGCCGCAATGTGGCCCGACGAGGTCAGCCGAATGGTGGTGATGGAAGGGCCCATCCCCGACCGGTCCCTCTACACATTCCCGGCCTTCCCCGCGGAGGGGGCCCTGTCGACGTGGCACCTCGGGTTCTTCCAGAAGGACTTCGCTCAGGACCTGGTCCGTGGACACGAGCGCGACCTGGTCAAGGGGTTCGTCGAGCAGTACCTGGCAGTGGACGGGGCTTTTGACGACCGCGACTACGAGTTCTACGCCCGGTACCTCCGCGAGCCCGGCCGGTTCAAGGCGTGGATGAACATGTACCAAGCCCTCCACACGGACATCGCCCAGAACGAGAAGTTCCGGAAGGCGGGGCTGCTCCAGATGCCCGTCCTGGCCGTCGGAGGCGAAGAAGCCCTCAGCAGCGCCGTGGGTGATCAGTGGCAGGGCTACGCAGCCGAGGTCGAGACCCAGGTCATGGCTGACACCGGTCACTGGCTCACCGAGGAACGACCGCAGGATCTCACCAGGATGCTCCTGAAGTTCCTGCACTGACGACGGGCAACACGGACACCCCAGAACCGCCAGGGCGTGCGCGGTCCTCGGACCGGCACGCCCTGGCGCTCGACGCGCCCGGGCGCATAGTTCCGGAAAACTTCCGGAAAATCATTGACGTGCTCGAAACGCCGCTGCAATACTCCGAGCGCCGGCAACATCAATCTCTGTCGATTGACGCCATGCGTCGTCAGGTGTTACCCGTCCCGAGGAGGACCTGCGCATGTACGCCAGCATCGGCGGCTTCCGCCGCCCGTCCGCCCCCCGAACATCGCGTCTCACCGTCCGGTTGGCCGCGCTCGCCTCCGCCGTGGCGCTCAGCGCCGTCGGTCTCGCGGTCGCCGCCACTCCGTCCAACGCCGCCGTCTGCAACGGGTACGTCGGCCTCACCTTCGACGACGGGCCGACCGGCAGCACCAGCGCACTGCTGTCCGTGCTGCGCGCGAACGGCGTACGGGCGACCATGTTCAACGTCGGCCAGAACGTGCAGAGCAACCCGTCCGCCGCGCGGGCCCAGGTCGACGCGGGCATGTGGGTGGCCAACCACAGTTGGAACCACGCGCACATGACCTCGATGAGCCAGAGCCAGATGCAGTCGGACCTCTCCCAGACCAACTCGGCGATCCAGTCGGCGACCGGCGTCCGGCCGCAGTTGTTCCGCCCGCCCTACGGGGAGACCAACTCGACTCTCCAGTCGGTCGCCTCGTCGCTGGGCCTGCGCCAGGTGATCTGGGACGTCGACTCCCAGGACTGGAACGGCGCCAGCGTCAGCCAGATCGTCTCCAACGCCAGCCGCCTCCAGGCCGGCCAGGTGATCCTGATGCACGACGGCATCCAGAACACCCGCGACGCGATTCCGCAGATCATGGCCAACCTGAGCAGCCGTAACCTCTGCCCGGGCATGATCTCGCCGAGCACCGGCCGGGCGGTGGCCCCGGACGGCACTCCGCCGCCGACCACTCCGGCGCCGACCGGCACGCCGACCACTCCGCCGCCGACCACTCCGCCTCCCAGCGGCACGTGCACAGCGACGGCGACGACCCCCAACGTCTGGGGTGACCGGTACAACACCTCGGTGACGGTGCAGGGGGCCAGCAACTGGACCGTGGTCGTGGCTCTGACCCCGCCGCAGCGGGTCTCCACCACCTGGAACGGCTCCCCCAGTTGGGACAGCACCGGTTACGTGATGACGATGCGGTCCAACGGCAGCGGCAACACCTTCGGCTTCACCACGATGATGAACGGCAATAGTGGCGCCAGACCTCAGATCCGTTCCTGCACCGCGGGCTGATCCCGGTGGCCCGCCCCCGCCGACGAAGACGGCTGAGGTGAGCGTGGTCGACCAGGTGCCCCTACGGCGAACTCCAGCTGACCCTGGACCGTAGGGGCACCCCGGCGGAGGCTGATCGATTGTCTTCCCGGAGCAAGAAGGCGCTCAGTGCGCGATCGCAGTTGCCTCCAACTCCACCAGTACGTCGGGCTCGAAGAGGCGGTCGACCCCGATCAGCGACGCCGGCGGAAGCGGCTGCGGCAGCCCGAGCTCCTCGGCGACCGCCTCGATCCCGGCCATGAACGGCCCGATCTTTTCGGGCGTCCAGTCGGTGACGTAGAAGGTCAACCGGACCACGTCAGCGAACGAGGCGTCGGCGCCGGCGAGGGCGCGGCCGGTGTTGCGCAGCACCTGCGCGACCTGTCCGGCCAGGTCCCCGGGTGCGACGGGCGAGCCGTCGTCCAGTCGGGCGACCTGGCCGCTGACGTGGATGTGGCGCGACCCGGTGGCCACGGCGACGTGGTGGTACGGCGTGTGCGGCTGAAGACCGGCTGGGCTGAAAAGGGTGACGGACATCGGTGCTCCTCCACTGGGCAACTGAGGTTTACCATTGATACCTAGTTGACGGAGGACACTTCAAGGAGACCTGGTTTCATGAGCGATACCGCCACCCCCGGTGCCGGGGAGCTGCGCATCGACACGCCGCACCGCGAGCTGCTCGACCAGGTGCTGGACAAGTGGTCGCTGAGCGTCCTCAACGAGCTGTGCGAGCGTCCGTGCCGCTTCAACGAGCTGCGCCGCGCGATCCCGGCGGTGACCCAGAAGTCGTTGACGGCGACGCTGCGGCGACTCGAACGCAACGGCATCGTGGAACGCCACGTCGTGGCGACGCGACCGGTCGCGGTCGAATATCGGATCACGCCGCTGGGCAAGACGCTCCGTGCACCGATCGACGTTCTCCTCGACTGGGCCGACGCTCACATGTCCCAGATCGAGCACGCCCGCCGGGCATTCGACGCCGAGCTGGACTGACTGCCGGGGCGGCAGCGGTCCGCCCCGGCGCCACGTGTCACTCGCAGACCATGCCGTCGTTGTCCCGGTCGATGTACCAGTAATACTCCGGATCCTTGCCCTGCTTGTACGGGCCGTACCCGTTGGCGTTCGCCTCCTTGCAGGTGCTGAAGCGCGGGTCGTTGCCGCCACCGCCCGAACTGCCGCCACCGCCCGAACTGCCGCTACCGCCCGTGCTGCCGCCTCCGGAGCTGCCGTTGCCGCCATCCGGCTCGCATGCCTCGCCGTCGAGGTCGCGATCCAGCCCGGTCCGGTACCCCGGCTCGCCGCGCAGCAGCGGCGCCTTGCCGGCTGCGCGTACGGCATCGCAGTTCTTGTAGTAGACGGCGGGCTTCGTGGTCTTGCGCGGGCTCGGCTTCGCCGCGGGCTTCGCGGTGGTCGGCGCGGCAGTGGTGGGTGAGGGTGATGGCTCCGGCGACACCGCGCCGGCCTCGGCGGTGGGGGCCGTAGTGGTCGGCGCCGCGACTGTCGGAACCTCCTGGGCGACCGCCTTCTCCGGCGATCCGCTCGGCTCGGAAGCGGTGCACCCGGTCATGCCGGTGCCCAGCAGCGCGCCGCAGCAGGCGAGGCCGAGGAACGCCTTGATCGCAGCCGACCGGCGGCCCCACCACAGTCGTGTCGGTGGCGCGAACGGGATGCCGGGCCTATCGGGCAGCGGCGCCTGTTCGCGCCGCGGATTCTGGGGAGGGAGTTCGGTCACAGCGGGCAGTGTGGAGCGACGTGTCCGCACGGGAGTGTCGTTGAGCCGACAGACCGGCCCTTACCGGCGCGATGAGTGACGAAGCGGTCGGTGCCGGCCGGAGCATCGGCATCGACGCCGCGGATGATCGGATCCGGTGCCTCGCCGAACGGCCGACGGCGAGGCACCGCGAGCGGGATACCCGCCGGTCAGGGGGTGAGCGGCGTGAACAGCTTGTTGGCGGACCGGCCGACCGCGCCGGTGAGCGTCGCGTCGATACCGCCGCCGACGACCCCGCCGACCAGCGGTACGGCCTTCGCCAGCGTGATCAACGCCCGCTTCGTGCCGTACTTGGCGAGCAGCATGAACCCGAGCTTCTGGTTGATCTTCCGGATCAGATCGATGGAGACCTTCCGGATCGCCTGCTCGGTCAGCTTGACGCCGATCTGGGCCCCGAGCGTGCTGAGCGTCGACTGGATGTTCGAGCCCACCGCGACCAGCGGGATCATCGCCTGCGTGTGCGGGTCGTCGAGGTCGTAGCCCCGCAGGTAGGCGATCGCTCCCGCCAGGCGGACGTTGATGACGAGCGCCCCCGCGACGTTCGCCGGCAGCGTGATCGGCAGGGTGAGGAAGCCACCCAGGCCGGTGACGAACCCGGCCGACCCGGCGGCCATGACGGATTCCTTGATGAGTCGTCCGATCACCTTGTCGACGTCCTCGGCGGGGGTGCCGCCGCGATTGCCGAGCAGCGAACTGTCGTACCTGTCGCCCTGCACCGCCCGCAGCCGGGACTCGGCCCAGGCCGCCGAGCCGGTGACCGGGCCGACGCCGTTGCGCACCACCTTGTTGACGGTGTTGACCAGCGCCAACGCGGTACGGCTCGTCTTCTCGTCGTCGTGGTCCCCGGGCGTGGGCTGCTCACTGTCGAGCCGCGATTCGGCGGTGTCGTCCATGGCGAACCACTCCAGTCGTATCGATCACCGCTGTCAACACGACTGTCGTCCGTCAGTCACGGCCGTACGTCGACTGTGGATCAGGCTTACGGCCGGATCGTCAGTCGTTCCGCCGCCGCCAGCCGCTCGACGGCGGCCCGGTGCGGAACCGCGTGACTGGTACGGCCGCCCACGCCGGTCGTGGTGACGGCGGTGAACAACGAGTTGAGCAGCGCCTCCTCCACCGCGTCCAGCACGCCGGCGAACACCGGGTCGATCGCGGCGTCCGGGATCGGCTGCTGATCCGACGTGGTGAACGCGATCGCGTAGTCCCCGCTCGTGGTGCTGAACGACGCGCCCACCCGGGCCATCGCGAACACGGCCCGCCGGGCGAGCCGCCGGAGCTGGCGCGCGTCCAGGGGTACGTCCGTCGCCACCACGATCATGCACGAGTTGCCGGGCGGCTCGGTCCGGTCGGCGGCCGGGACCAGCTCGTCGACGGGTAGCGGCACGCCGAGCGCGGTGAGGACGCCGCCGAAGTTGGACTGGACCAGCGCGCCGACCGTCCGTGTGCGGTCGGCGGCCTGCACCGTGCGGGACGAGGTGCCGATGCCCGCCTTGTAACCGAGGGCGGTGGTGCCGGTGCCGGCGCCGACGCAGCCTTCGGCGGGGAGCCCGCCGCTCGCCCCGGCGACAGCGGCCAGGACGTGGGCCTCGGTGATCGGGCGGCGGCGGATGTCCGACAGGTGCCCGTCGTTCGTCTCACCGACCAGCGGGTTGAACGACAGCCCGTCCGGTCGGCGCGCCATCAGGTGCCCGAGCAGCGCGTCCGCCGCCCGGAACACCGACAGCGTGGCGGTCAGGACCACCGGAGATTCGAGTACGCCGAGTTCGTCGACCTGGGTCGAGCCGACGAGCTTCCCGTGGCCGTTGCCGGCGTACACCGCGGCGGGCAGCGTCCACCGGCCGGGCCCGAGCCCGCTCGGCACGATCGCGGTGACGCCGGTGTGCAGGTCGGCGCCGTCGTCGACGGTGGTGTGACCGACCAGCACGTCGGGGACGTCGGTGATCGCGTTGTGCGGCCCGGTGGGCAGCGACCCGACGACGATCCCCAGGTCGCGGGCGCGCCGGCCGGACCGGCTCAGGACGCCGCCGACCGGATCGCCTGCACGATGCCGGTCGGGGAGTAGTCGTCGGGGACGCCCTCGACCAGGATGATGTCGCCCTCGATGTGCCGCGAGCGCAGCGGCGCGATCTCCTGGTAGGCGGGCGAGTCCCACCAGGCCCGCGCCTCGGCGATGCCGGGGAAGCCGAGCACCACGACGGCGCCGGGCCAGGCGCCCTCCTTCACCTCGTGCGGCGTGGCGTGGACGAGGAAACGGCCGCCGTACGGGGCGAGGGTGGCCGGGAGCCGCTCGATGTACTCGGCGACGTCCCGGTGCGGTGCGGCGTCCTGGAGGTGGGCGATGGCGTACGCGGGCATGGTGTCCTTCCGGCCGTCGAACTCCGAACGCCGATCCTGGCACAGCGGTCAGCAGTCGTTCTCGCCCATTTCCGTGAACTCGTCGGCGTTCAGGTTCCGGACGCGACGGCCGCGACGGCGGCGTGCGAGCGGTGGTTGTCGTCGTCGAGGCGTGGCAGGCGCTCGACCTCGGCGAACCCGGCTCGGCGCAGCCGCGCGGAGAACTCGTCCACCGGCCAGCGGTACGCGGTGGCGACCTTGTGGTCGAACGCGTCCACCTCGTCACCGATGAAGATGCCAACCACGAGCGGCCCGCCCGGCACGATCGCGCGCCGGAACCCGGCCAGCACGCGGTCGAGATCCGGTGGCGGGAGGTGGATCAGCGAGTACCAGGCGAGGATGCCCGCGACCGAGTGGTCGGCAACGGCGAGGTCGTCCAGCGACCCGAGCCGGTACGTGCCGTCCGGGTGGGTCGCCCGCGCGTGCGCGACGAACTCGGGAACCAAGTCGATCCCGGTGGCGTCGACGCCCAGCGCGCGGAGGTGGTCGGTGAGGTGACCCGGTCCGCACCCCAGGTCGAGCACCGGGCCGGTCCGCCCGGCCAGGTGGCGCTCGATCAGGGCGAGGTCGTCCGCGTGCACCGTAGCGGTGGTGCCGAACAGGTCGATGTAGAGCGTCGCGACCGCCCCGTACGCCTGTCGTATCCGATTGTCGTCCATGTGGCGACCATACGGAGGCGCCGGCGAAGCCGTAGCGAGTGAGCTGAGCATGTCACCGAGGCGGCCGACCGACCACTACCGACCGACGTCCTGGCGCTGCCGAACGGCCAGCACGACCAGCAGTGATGGCACCAGTACCCACAACTGCGCAGCCGTGTAGTGCCGCAGTTCGGCCGGAACGTCCATGCGCTCGACTTCCGATTCGAGCGCCCCTGGACGGATGAGTGTCATCGCGTGCCAGGCCGGCGCCGAACACCCCGACGAGGAACTCGGCCAGGATCACCCATCGCCGCCACCGGACACCGGCGGATCCCCACATGTCGATGGCGGCGAGCCTGCGCACGTCGAGTCCGAGGGGCATACCGGCATGGTGTCACTGACCATCGCGGCGGGCCAGCGGTTCCCATCGACACGGAAACCTACTGCTCCAAGCGGTCGTCCCACGCACTCGTCCGGCCATGCCCGATCGGAGAGCGGGCTATGTGTACGCGTCGATGTTAGCGCCACCATCATCCGTCCTCCGGGTGCTGACGAGCGTCGGCCCGGGGTGCGGCAACCCGCGCGAGCCTGACGCGACGTCGTCGTTGAATGATTCGGGGAGGTTACGCCTTGACGAACGCCGAGTTATCGCCCACATTCGATGTTCAAGGACGAGGCTGCAACTATCGGGCGGGGCTGCCTTGTCGAGACCAGACGCGTGCCTCGCGGTGCGCGCGCTCTTGTTAGCGCTAACACCTGGGCGGGTGTGCCGCTCGGGTATCCGGCCAGTCGAGGAGGATCATGTTCGCCTTTGGTAGGTCTCCGTCGATCTCCCCGCCGCGTCCGCGGCGAAGCTGGTTGCCGCGGGTCGTCGCGGCCGGGGCGGCAGCCCTGTTGGCAGGTGCCGGCGCGGTGGCTGTGACGTCGGCGCCCGCAGCCGCGGCCACCGTGGACACCAGCGCGTGGTACGTCCTGGTGAACCGCAACAGCGGCAAGGCGCTCGACGTCTACAACCTCGCCACGAACGACGGCGCGCGGATCGTGCAGTGGTCGCGCAACAACGGCAACCAGCAGCAGTGGCAGTTCGTCGACTCCGGTGGCGGTTACTACCGGCTGAAGTCCCGGCTGTCCGGCAAGGTGCTCGACGTCTACAACTGGTCGACCGCCAACGGCGGCAGCATCGTGCAGTGGTCCGACACGAACGGGACCAACCAGCAGTTCCGGCTGGCCGACTCCGACAGCGGTTACGTCCGGCTGATCAACCGCAACAGCAACAAGGTGGTGGAGGTGCAGGGCGCCTCGACCGCCGACGGCGGAAACATCGTCCAGTACGACGACTGGAACGGCGCCAACCAGCAGTGGCAGCTCGTCCGGGTGGACGGTGGCGGCGGCAACCCCACCACGCCGCCTCCCACCACGCCCCCGCCGGGTGGTACGTGCAATCTGCCGTCGTCGTACCGCTGGTCGTCGACCGGTGTGCTGGCGCAGCCGCGCTCGGGCTGGGTGTCGTTGAAGGACTTCACGGTGGTGCCCTACAACGGTCAGCACCTGGTGTACGCCACCACGCACGACACCGGGTCGTCGTGGGGGTCGATGAACTTCGGGCTGTTCTCGAACTGGTCGCAGATGGCCTCCGCCAGCCAGAACGCGATGTCGTCGGGGACCGTGGCGCCGACGTTGTTCTACTTCGCGCCGCGCAACATCTGGGTTCTGGCCTACCAGTGGGGCCCGACCGCGTTCTCGTACCGGACCTCGACTAATCCGACGAACCCGAACGGATGGTCGTCGGCGCAGCCGCTGTTCACCGGCAGCATCTCCGGTTCCGGCACCGGCCCGATCGACCAGACGCTGATCGCCGACGACCAGAACATGTACCTGTTCTTCGCCGGTGACAACGGCAAGATCTACCGCTCCAGCATGCCGATCGGGAACTTCCCCGGCAGCTTCGGCTCGAACTACACCACGATCATGTCGGACTCCACGAACAACCTGTTCGAGGCCGTGCAGGTCTACAAGCTGCAGGGCCAGACCCGCTACCTGATGATCGTCGAGGCCATCGGCTCCCAGGGCCGCTACTTCCGGTCCTTCACCGCCACCAGCCTCAACGGCTCGTGGACGCCGCAGGCCGCCACCGAGTCCAACCCGTTCGCCGGCAAGGTCAACAGCGGCGCGACCTGGACCAACGACATCAGCCACGGTGAACTGATCCGCACCACCGCCGACCAGACCTTCACCGTCGACCCCTGCAACCTCCAACTGCTCTACCAGGGCCGCTCCCCCAACTCCGGCGGCGACTACGGCCTCCTGCCCTACCGACCCGGACTGCTCACCCTCCAGCGCTGAGCGCGTACCCCGGATCCGGAGAGCCCGGCCCGCGTGATCGCGGGCCGGGCTCTCCGGCGTCTCGCCCGGCGATCGTTGACCCTGAGGCAACGACGGTGGCTCGGTCCGTCGTTGATCGGAACCACGCCGCCCGGGAGGGTGGAGTGGTCACCACCTCCCGGACGAAGGGTTGAGCAGATGTCCTTCCAGGCGTACCTCGACGCGATCGAGGACAAGACCGGCAAGACCCCGCGCGTCCTGGTCGACGAGGCCAGGGAGCGCGGCTACGACGCCGCCGACGTCAAGGCCGGCGTGATCGTGGGCTGGCTGAAGGACGAGTACGGCCTCGGCCGGGGACACGCGATGGCCCTGGTCCACGTGATCAGGAACGGGCCGAAGATCAGCGCCAAGCACGTCGGCTCCACCGGCACCCACCGCGACGACAGCGACACGCTGTGGCTGGACGGAAAGGCCGCCCGGGCCACCGGGTAGCGGGGCGTGGACAGCGACGCCTATCGTTCGCGGCATGGGAGCGATCAAGCCGTGGCACCTGTCCGTCCTGATGCTCTGCTGTCTCCTGCCGCTCGTCGCGGCGGGGGTGGCGGTGGTGTGGGCGCGGCGGGGCCGCCGCTGACCCGTCAGTGGCCGGCGACGAACTCCTCCACCGCCGTGCAGACCCGCCCCAGCGCCTCGGCCGAGGCCGCCAACGGTCCGGGCACCATCATCGAGTGGTCGGCGTCGGCGACCTCCACCACGTACGGGGTGAGCCGGCGCGCCACCGCACCGTCCCAGACCTGGTCGGCGGTGCCGCCGGCCAGCAGGAACGGCGCGGTGGCCCGGCCCAGCGGCTCCCGTACCGCGGGGTCGGTCAGCAGCGGCGTCAGCCAGACCGCCGGGATGCCCCGGTCGGCGGCGAGCGGCGCGGCGAAACTGCCGAGCGACTTGCCCACGAGCAGGTCAACCCCGGCGTCGAGGACCGGGTCCAGCTGCTCGGCGACCCACTCCGGCGCGTTGCCGGGACGCAGGTCGCCCAGCGACCGCCAGGTCACCTCGTGCACCTCGAAACCGAGCCGGCGCAACGCCTCGCCGATGTAGACGAAAAGCGGCCCCCGGGTGTCGTAGCCCCGTCCCGGAGCGAGTACCGCGCGTCGATCCGCCATGGCCGCCTCCCTCTCGTTCGGTCGATGCGTCACGCTAGCCGCTGCACGGTTTTCCGGTGACCCCTCGGCCTCAGAGCCGTTCCGGGGTACGGATGCCGAGCAGGTCCAGGCCCTGCCGCAGCACCCGCCCGGTCAGCCCGCACAGCACGAGCCGGCTCTCCCGCAGCGGTCCCTCCGCCCGCAGCACCGGGCACCGCTCGTAGAACGCGCTGAACGCGACCGCCAGCCGGTGCAGGTAGGCGGTCAGCCGGTGGAACTCCAGGGTGCCCGCCACCTCCCCGACCACCGCGGCGAAGCCGACCAGCTCGATGGCGAGCGCCCGCTCGGCCGGCTCGGCGAGCGAGACGTCCGCGTCCGGCCGCGCCGCCGCGCCGGCCCGCCGGAAGATCGACCGGACCCGGGAGTACGCGTACTGGAGGTACGGCGCGGTGTTCCCGTCCAGCGACAGCATCCGCTCCCAGTCCAGCACGTAGTCCTTGTGCCGGTCGCCGGACAGGTCGGCGTACTTGATCGCGCCGATGCCCACCGCGCGCCCCACAGCGGCGGCCTCCGCCTCGCCCAGCTCCGGATTCCGTTCCCGGGCCAGCGCGGTGGCCCGCTGGACCGCCTCGGTGAGCAGCCCGACCAGCTTCACCGACCCGCCGGCCCGGCTGCGCAGCATCCGCCCGTCCGGACCGAGGATCGAACCGAACCCGACGTGCTCGGCCCGCACCGGCGCGGCCAGCCAGCCGGCCTGCGCGCCGACCGCGAACACCATCTCGAAGTGCCGCCGCTGCGGCAGCCCCACCACGTAGAGCAGCCGGGTGGCGCCGAGCGCGCCGGTCCGGTGCCGCAGCGCGGCCAGATCGGTGGCCGGGTAGCCGTACCCGCCGTCGGACTTGCGCACGATCAGCGGCAACGGCTCGCCGTCACGGCCCACCGAACCGGGCGGGAACACGCAGTCCGCGCCGTCGCTGCGCCGCAGCAGCCTGAGCCGGTCCAGCTCGTCGACGGTCGGCGCGAGCTGGTCGTGGTAGCTGCTCTCGCCCCGGAAGTCCTCGCCGGTCAGCGTCACGTCGAGCAGGTCGTACACGGTCAGGAAGTAGCTCTCCGACTGCGTCACCAGCAGCCGCCACAGCCGCAGTGTCGCCGGGTCGCCGCCCTGCAACGCCACCACCCGCCGCCGCGACCGTTCCTGGAACGCCGGGTCGTCGTCGAACTTCGCCCGCGCCGCCTTGTAGAACCCGTCCAGGTCACCCATCGACAGCTCCTGCGCCGCCCCGGCCTCGCCCAGGTCGAGCAGGTGCTCGATCAGCATGCCGAACGGTGTGCCCCAGTCGCCGAGGTGGTTGGCGCGCAGCACCCGGTGCCCGAGCCACTCCAGCGTCCGCGCCGCCGCGTCCCCGATCACCGTCGACCGCAGGTGCCCGACGTGCATCTCCTTCGCCACGTTCGGCGCCGAGTAGTCGACCACCACCGTCTCCGGCTCGGCCACCGGCGGCACGCCGAGCCGCGGGTCGGCGGCCAGCGCGGACACCAGCCCGCCGAGCGCGTGGCCGGCCACCGTGAGGTTCAGGAAACCCGGACCGGACACCTCGACCGCCGAGCAGACGTCGGCCAGCGACGCGCGCTCCCGTACCTCCGCGGCGATCTCCCGCGGCGGACGGCCGAGCCGCCGGGCCAGCCCCAGCGCCGCGTCCGACTGGAAGTCCGCGTGCTGCGAGCGCCGCACGGCCGGGTCCACCGGCATGCCGGCCACCGCCGCGAACGCGGGCGCCAGCCGGTCGGCAAGCAACCTTTCAAGATCCATGAGTACGCCGATCTCGCTGTGGATCCGCCGCGCGGATCACCTGACGGGAACGCGACGGCGGAGCGAGGACGATCGATGACGACCGGCGGCTCGATCCGCCGGTCGCAGGAGGGGAAGGCTCAGCGCAGGCGGTCGCGGGACCGCCGGCGTCGCAGCGCGCCGAGCCGGACGTCGGAGGACGTCATCGGGTACGCGTGCGAGCTGGCCATGCCGTCAGCGTAACCGGCCGGTCCGGGGCCGGCGCAAGCGCGTACCCCGGACCGGCTCGGCGTCAGGCCGAGGTGGCGACGGCCTTGCGGTAGCGCTCGGCCCGGCGCCGCACCTGGGTGTACGCGCTGCTCAAACCCATCGCCCGGCGCACCTCGACGAGCGTGCGACGCACCTCGACGCGGGTCCGCTCGGTGCCGGTGACGATCAGCTCGTCGACCAGGCCGGGCTGCGCCTCGAAGCGGGCCCGGCGCTCCCGGACCGGGTCCAGGAACCGGTTGAGCGCCGTCACCAGCGCCTCCTTGACCTCGACGTCACCGACCCGGCCCGCCCGGTAGCGGTCCTTGAACTCCGCCACCTGTGCCCGGTCCGGGTTGAAGACGTCGTGGTACTCGAAGACCGGATTCCCCTCGACCGTGCCGGGCACGTCGGCGCGGACCCGGTTCGGGTCGGTGTACATCCCCATCACCTTGCGACGCACCGTCGCCGCGTCGTCGGAGAGCGCGATCGCGTTCCCCTTGCTCTTGCTCATCTTCCCGGCTCCGTCGGTGCCGACCAGCGTCGGTGTCTCCGACATCAGCATGTCGGGCACCGGGAAGACCTCGCCGTAGAGGTGGTTGAACCGCCGGGCGATCTCCCGGGTCACCTCGACGTGCGCCGCGTTGTCCTTCCCGACCGGCACCACCTGCCCCTTCACGCAGAGGATGTCGGCGGCCTGGAGGACCGGGTAGCCGAGCAGGCCGTACGGCATCTCGTCCTTGCCGGCGTCGCGGGTCATCTCCTTCAGCGACGGCACCCGTTCCAGCCGGGGCACCGTGATCAGGTTCTGGAACAGCGTGTTCAGGTCGCCGACCTCGGGGATCGCCGACTGGAGATAGAACGTGGCCCGCTCCGGCTCCACCCCGGCGGCCAGGATGTCGGTGACCATCTCGCGGGCGTTGTGCGCCACCTGCTCGATGTCCGCGCGGCTGTTGCGGGTGGTGAGCATGTGCAGGTCGGCGATGATGAAGAAGCTCTCGTAGCGCTGGTGCAGCCGTACCCGGTTGGCGATGCTGCCCACGTAGTGGCCGAGGTGCAGCCGCCCGGTCGGGCGGTCGCCGGTGAGCATGCGTGCAGAGGACATGGTCGTACGCCTTTCGTGCCGTTCGATGGCGGGGAGACGCGACCCGGGTGTCACCCGGGTCGGTAAAGCGGGCTCGTCAGAACGAGCGCCGCCATCGCCCGCCGGCGCGGAACCGAAGTCCGCCGGCACGGAGTACGTCGAGGATCTGCTCCCGGCCGTCCACAGCGTGGCCCCGGAGACCGTCACGGGTCTCCGGGAGGCAGCTGCGCGGCCGGACCATGCCTGACACGGTAGCCGCTCACCGGCCGGCGCCGCTGCCTCCTGCCGCGCTTACTGCTGTCGATAGCTTTCGGTGTAGTAGCTGCCGACCCGCTCCCGGTACTCCGGGTGCGCGAAGTGGTCGCTGTCGAACGCGGGCGACTCCTTCACCTGCTCCCGGGTGCGGTCCACGTGCACCACGCGCTCCAGGTGGTCGACCTGGGCCACCGTCCCGGCCGGCAGCAGCACCTTCTTGCCGAAGATCCACGGGCCGGTGTCCACCACCAGGTACCGCGCGTCGGCGTCGTCGCTAGCCTCGTCGATGGAGCCGATCCGGCCGTCAGTCGCCTCCACCCGGTAGCCGGTCAGGTCGATCGGCGTACCCGGACCGGGGGCGTCCAGCCGATCGTCGGCGTTTGAGGCGTCGCGCTGCTGCGGCACGTCTCCCGGCCGGGTCTGGTCGTACCCACCGGCCAGGGCGGACGGATCCCGCCAGGTCCACGGGTTGAACGGCTGCATCGGTGGCACCTCCGTCGAATCGGCTCGACAGAACAGTGCCCCGGGGGCGGAAACGGAAACGCGCGCCGCGTCGCCCGCCGGCCCGACCTGGGCGTACGGCCCCGCTGGCATACTGGCCGACCATGGTCCTGTCACGGGGTTGGTCGCTGTTCCTGGTCGCCGTCGGTGTCTGGACGTGGGCGATCTGGCCGAGGTTCGCCGTCGCCATCTGGAACGACGAGCGCGCCTGGTCGGCCGGGGTCGTGGGCGAAGGCAGCCCGACGAGCTTCCTGTGGGTGCACGCCCTGCTCATCGGCGCCTCCCTGGCGATCGGCACGACGGTGGGAGTCCTGGGCGTTCGCGCCTACCGGGCCTCTCGCCGCCCGTCCCCCTCCTCGCTCTCGGGCCAGCCCCGATGATCAAGGAGTTTGTGTCCGCCGGGACCGCGGATCAGGACGCGAACTCCTTGATCGTGAGTGCGGCGCACGGGTGTGACGCGCGCCGCTACCCCTGGATTTGACGTTCAAACCCGCAGACGCGTAACTTTCTCTCTGCCAGCGCGGAACGGGGCAAACGGGACGAAAGCCCGGGAGCGTCGAACCAGGCTGGTGCCGGGCTCGACCGAGGCTTAACGCCTTGCGAGGGCGCGGCCCGGGCGAGGCCCGCCGAAACGCCGCAGGGCGGATTTGGCGGAGCGGAACCGACCGGGTAAGGTTGTCGACCGGCAGGGAAACGGACGAGCTCGCGGGAAACCGCAGCGGCCGGCCTGCCAAATCCGATGATCATCGCAGCGGGTGACTGCTGCGCGTGCTCAGCGGCGCCGACCCGTACGAAGCATGACAGACCGGGACACACGGTTTGACACGGCAGAGACGGTGAGGTAACGTAGTAAAAGTGCCCGGCGCGAGCGCGCCGGGTGAACGAACGAAATACCCCGGTCGGGGTTCCGCTGGTGCGGTGCTTCTGGTTGGTGTGTGGTTGTTCTTTGAGAACTCAACAGGGTGCTTGTAAAGCCAGTGCCAATTGTTTTATACCCCGGACTGGTCAGGCTGTTGTCTGATTTGGTTGGGATTCCTTTGGCAACACTTTTGTTGCCAGGACATTGTGTCCGACAGAGTTTTTGTTGGAGAGTTTGATCCTGGCTCAGGACGAACGCTGGCGGCGTGCTTAACACATGCAAGTCGAGCGGAAAGGCCCTTCGGGGTACTCGAGCGGCGAACGGGTGAGTAACACGTGAGCAACCTGCCCCAGGCTTTGGGATAACCCCGGGAAACCGGGGCTAATACCGAATATGACCTCCGATCGCATGGTTGGTGGTGGAAAGTTTTTCGGCTTGGGATGGGCTCGCGGCCTATCAGCTTGTTGGTGGGGTGATGGCCTACCAAGGCGACGACGGGTAGCCGGCCTGAGAGGGCGACCGGCCACACTGGGACTGAGACACGGCCCAGACTCCTACGGGAGGCAGCAGTGGGGAATATTGCACAATGGGCGGAAGCCTGATGCAGCGACGCCGCGTGAGGGATGACGGCCTTCGGGTTGTAAACCTCTTTCAGCAGGGACGAAGCGTAAGTGACGGTACCTGCAGAAGAAGCGCCGGCCAACTACGTGCCAGCAGCCGCGGTAAGACGTAGGGCGCGAGCGTTGTCCGGATTTATTGGGCGTAAAGAGCTCGTAGGCGGCTTGTCGCGTCGACTGTGAAAACCCGCAGCTCAACTGCGGGCCTGCAGTCGATACGGGCAGGCTAGAGTTCGGTAGGGGAGACTGGAATTCCTGGTGTAGCGGTGAAATGCGCAGATATCAGGAGGAACACCGGTGGCGAAG
Organism: Micromonospora sp. WMMA1947; assembly: GCF_027497355.1. Classification (NCBI taxonomy): domain Bacteria; kingdom Bacillati; phylum Actinomycetota; class Actinomycetes; order Micromonosporales; family Micromonosporaceae; genus Micromonospora; species Micromonospora sp. WMMA1947. The sequence goes on from NZ_CP114909.1 coordinate 2,165,012, forward strand.
GCGGGTCTCTGGGCCGATACTGACGCTGAGGAGCGAAAGCGTGGGGAGCGAACAGGATTAGATACCCTGGTAGTCCACGCTGTAAACGTTGGGCGCTAGGTGTGGGGGGCCTCTCCGGTTCCCTGTGCCGCAGCTAACGCATTAAGCGCCCCGCCTGGGGAGTACGGCCGCAAGGCTAAAACTCAAAGGAATTGACGGGGGCCCGCACAAGCGGCGGAGCATGCGGATTAATTCGATGCAACGCGAAGAACCTTACCTGGGTTTGACATGGCCGCAAAACTGTCAGAGATGGCAGGTCCTTCGGGGGCGGTCACAGGTGGTGCATGGCTGTCGTCAGCTCGTGTCGTGAGATGTTGGGTTAAGTCCCGCAACGAGCGCAACCCTCGTTCGATGTTGCCAGCGCGTTATGGCGGGGACTCATCGAAGACTGCCGGGGTCAACTCGGAGGAAGGTGGGGATGACGTCAAGTCATCATGCCCCTTATGTCCAGGGCTTCACGCATGCTACAATGGCCGGTACAATGGGCTGCGATACCGTGAGGTGGAGCGAATCCCAAAAAGCCGGTCTCAGTTCGGATCGGGGTCTGCAACTCGACCCCGTGAAGTCGGAGTCGCTAGTAATCGCAGATCAGCAACGCTGCGGTGAATACGTTCCCGGGCCTTGTACACACCGCCCGTCACGTCACGAAAGTCGGCAACACCCGAAGCCGGTGGCCCAACCCTTGTGGAGGGAGCCGTCGAAGGTGGGGCTGGCGATTGGGACGAAGTCGTAACAAGGTAGCCGTACCGGAAGGTGCGGCTGGATCACCTCCTTTCTAAGGAGCACCATCCACCGAAAGGTGGCATGGAGCCCGCGGCCCGCGGATGTCGGGTCGGGGTGCTCAGATGGCGGAGACACTGGCAAGTCTGCTGCCGGCAACGGCCAGAAATTTTCCTAGTACAGCTGCTCCTCGGAGCGGTGGGAACGGGGTTCTGGTGCGGCTGGTGGCGGATGTAAGCACCCTGTTGGGTCCTGAAAGAACAACCCGAGCGGTTGTCTTTCAGAGCCGAAGTCCGAGGTGATGCCTCGGGATGGCGCCAGGCGCGGCCTGGTCTCGCAAACCGTAACCATGTGGTGGTTGTAGGTGTGGGGCTGTGGGTTGTGGGTTGGTTGTTTGTTGAGAATTGCACAGTGGACGCGAGCATCTTTGTGGTCAAGTTGTCAAGGGCGAACGGTGGATGCCTTGGCACCAGGAGCCGATGAAGGACGTGGGAGGCCGCGATAGGCCTGGGGGAGCTGTCAACCAAGCTGTGATCCCAGGGTGTCCGAATGGGGAAACCCGGCATCAGTCATGTGATGTCACCCGCACCTGAACACATAGGGTGTGTGGGGGGAACGCGGGGAAGTGAAACATCTCAGTACCCGTAGGAAGAGAAAACAAATTAGTGATTCCGTGAGTAGTGGCGAGCGAAAGCGGATTGAGGCTAAACCGGCGGCGTGTGATACCTGTCAGGGGTTGCGTGGTCGGGGTTGTGGGACCCTGCTCAACAGACTGACATCTGTTGGAGAAGTTACAAAGCCAGTGGCTAGTCGAACAGTCTGGAATGGCTGACCGTAGACGGTGATAGTCCGGTAGGTGAAAGTTGCTGGTCTTCTGTGGGTGTTCCCGAGTAGCGGCGGACTCCTGAAATCTGCCGTGAATCTGCCAGGACCACCTGGTAAGCCTAAATACTTCCTGGTGACCGATAGCGGACGAGTACCGTGAGGGAATGGTGAAAAGTACCCCGGGAGGGGAGTGAAATAGTACCTGAAACCGTTCGCCTACAATCCGTCGGAGCCTTGCGGGGTGACGGCGTGCCTTTTGAAGAATGAGCCTGCGAGTTAGTGGCATGTGGCGAGGTTAACCCGTGTGGGGGAGCCGTAGCGAAAGCGAGTCTGAATAGGGCGTTTTTAGTCGCATGCTCTAGACCCGAAGCGGAGTGATCTAGCCATGGGCAGGCTGAAGCGCGGGTAAGACCGCGTGGAGGGCCGAACCCACCAACGTTGAAAAGTTGGGGGATGACCTGTGGTTAGGGGTGAAAGGCCAATCAAACTCCGTGATAGCTGGTTCTCCCCGAAATGCATTTAGGTGCAGCGTCGCGTGTTTCTTGCCGGAGGTAGAGCACTGGATGGTCTAGGGGGCCCACAAGCTTACCGAAATCAGCCAAACTCCGAATGCCGGTAAGTGAGAGCGCGGCAGTGAGACTGCGGGGGATAAGCTTCGTAGTCGAGAGGGAAACAGCCCAGATCACCAGCTAAGGCCCCTAAGCGTGTGCTAAGTGGAAAAGGATGTGGGGTCGCATAGACAACCAGGAGGTTGGCTTAGAAGCAGCCACCCTTTAAAGAGTGCGTAATAGCTCACTGGTCAAGTGGTTCCGCGCCGACAATGTAGCGGGGCTCAAGCACACCGCCGAAGCTGTGGCATTCACATTTCAACTTCGTGCCTCCTTGATGGGGTATGCAGGTGTGTGGATGGGTAGGGGAGCGTCGTGCCGGGGGTGAAGCAGCGGGGTGACCCAGTTGTGGACGCGGCACGAGTGAGAATGCAGGCATGAGTAGCGAAAGAAGGGTGAGAAACCCTTCCGCCGGATGACCAAGGGTTCCAGGGCCAGGCTAATCCGCCCTGGGTGAGTCGGGACCTAAGGCGAGGCCGAGAGGCGTAGTCGATGGACAACGGGTTGATATTCCCGTACCCGCGAAAGAGCGACCCTGACGAACCTCGTTGTGCTAACCACCCGAACCGCCGGTGGTCTTCGGACCAATGGTGGGGAGCGTGGGAACCTGGCGGGTAGTAGTCAAGCGATGGGGTGACGCAGGAAGGTAGCTGAGCCCGGCCGGTGGTTGTGCCGGGGTAAGCGTGTAGGCCGGTGTGTAGGCAAATCCGCACACCATCAGGGCTGAGACGTGATGCCGAGCCGATTCAGGTGAAGTCAGTGATCCTATGCTGCCGAGAAAAGCCTCTAGCGAGTTCTTAGCGGCCCGTACCCCAAACCGACACAGGTGGTCAGGTAGAGAATACCGAGGCGATCGGGCGAACTGTGGTTAAGGAACTCGGCAAATTGCCCCCGTAACTTAGGGAGAAGGGGGGCCGGAGACGTGAAGCCCCGCGCGGGTGGAGCGTTGTATGGCCGCAGAGAGCAGGGGGAAGCGACTGTTTACTAAAAACACAGGTCCATGCGAAGAAGTAATTCGATGTATATGGACTGACGCCTGCCCGGTGCTGGAACGTTAAGGGGACCTGTTAGCTCTTCGGGGCGAAGCGGAGAACTTAAGCGCCAGTAAACGGCGGTGGTAACTATAACCATCCTAAGGTAGCGAAATTCCTTGTCGGGTAAGTTCCGACCTGCACGAATGGCGTAACGACTTCCCCACTGTCTCAACCACAGGCCCGGCGAAATTGCATTACGAGTAAAGATGCTCGTTACGCGCGGCAGGACGGAAAGACCCCGGGACCTTTACTATAGCTTGACATTGGTATCTGAATTAGCTTGTGTAGGATAGGTGGGAGCCGGTGAAGTCCATACGCCAGTATGGGTGGAGGCAATCTTGAAATACCACTCTGGTTGATTTGGGTATCTAACTTCGGACCGTTATCCGGTTCAGGGACAGTGTCTGGTGGGTAGTTTAACTGGGGCGGTTGCCTCCTAAAGGGTAACGGAGGCGCCCAAAGGTTCCCTCAGCCTGGTTGGCAATCAGGTGTTGAGTGCAAGTGCACAAGGGAGCTTGACTGTGAGACTGACAGGTCGAGCAGGGACGAAAGTCGGGACTAGTGATCCGGCACTGGCATGTGGAAGCGGTGTCGCTCAACGGATAAAAGGTACCCCGGGGATAACAGGCTGATCTTCCCCAAGAGTCCATATCGACGGGATGGTTTGGCACCTCGATGTCGGCTCGTCGCATCCTGGGGCTGTAGCAGGTCCCAAGGGTTGGGCTGTTCGCCCATTAAAGCGGTACGCGAGCTGGGTTTAGAACGTCGTGAGACAGTTCGGTCCCTATCCGCCGTGCGCGTAGGATACTTGAGAAGGGCTGTCCCTAGTACGAGAGGACCGGGACGGACGAACCTCTGGTGTGCCAGTTGTCCCGCCAGGGGCACGGCTGGTTAGCTACGTTCGGAAGGGATAACCGCTGAAAGCATCTAAGCGGGAAGCTCGCTTCAAGATGAGGTATCCCACCCACATTGTGGGGTAAGGCCCCCAGCTAGACGACTGGGTTGATAGGCCGGAAATGTAAGCCCGGTAACGGGTTCAGTTGACCGGTACTAATAGGCCGAGGACTTGACTACCAAGCTGCTACGCGTCCACTGTGCAACTCTGAACAAACCACCACCCACCAGGGTTGGTTGACATGTTCATAGAGTTACGGCGGTCATGGCGGAGGGGAAACGCCCGGTAACATTCCGAACCCGGAAGCTAAGCCCTCCAGCGCCGATGGTACTGCACTCGGGAGGGTGTGGGAGAGTAGGACACCGCCGGACAATCTTTCAAATTCAGGGCCACCCCCAAACGGGGGTGGCCCTGAATTGCGTTTCCCACCGGAATTGCCACGACGGGCCGCCTCGGTCTCGTACCGTCGAGCCGGGACCCGTCGACACACGCGCGCCCGCCGGCCTCGGTGGCGCGAAAACGTGACGTGCCGTACGCCGGTTCCACGATCGGGGCCGACCACACGGGGTACAGGAGTGGGCATGGAGATCGGAATCATCGGATCAGGGCACATCGGGGGCACGCTCACCCGTCGTCTGCGTTCACTCGGTCACGACGTCGCGGTGGCCAACTCCCGCGGGCCGGAGAGCCTGTCCGACCTCGCCGCCGAGACCGGCGCCCGGGCGGTGTCGGTGGAGGAGGCCGTGCGGGGCGCCGAGCTGGTGGTCGTCGCGATCCCGCTGAAGGCGGTGCCGCAGCTGCCGGCGCCGCTGTTCGACGGCAAGCTCGTGGTGGACGCCAACAACTACTACCCCCAGCGGGACGGCGACATCGCCGAGCTGCTTGACCGCAGCCTCAGCTCCAGCCGCTGGACCGCCGATCACCTCAAGGGCGCGCGCGTGGTGAAGGTCTTCAACAACGTCCAGGCCGCGCACCTGATGGACGAGGGCAAGCCGGCGGGTACGGCCGGCCGGATCGCACTGCCGGTGGCCGGTGACGACGCCGACGCCAAGCGGATCGTCATGGGCCTGGTGGACGACCTGGGCTTCGACCCGGTCGACGCAGGCACCCTGGACGAGAGCTGGCGGCAGCAGCCGGACACGCCCGTCTACGGCACCGACCGGGACGCCGACGGCGTACGCGAAGGACTGGCTGCGGCGCGGCCGTGAGAAGCAGGAGAAAGGCTCCGCCGGACGCGTCCGGCGGGGCCTTTCGGCGTTTCGTGGATCAGTCGTCGCCGCCCGGCTTCGGGGCGCAGATGAAGCGCGGCTCGGCGTCGTAGCGCCAGCTGAACTTCTCCCGCTTGACCACCTTGCCGTCCTTCTTGATGACCCGGTACGCGTCCTGGGCGAACCCGATGCTGCCGGCTGCGGCGATGCAGGTCGGGCCGGGCGTCAGGTAGACCGTCTTCGGCTGGGTGATGTTGCGGCGAGGGCCGTACTCGGTCTTCACGCTGTCGTAGAGCTTGGTGCTCCAGATCGACACGGTGATCGAGCTGGAGGTGTACGACGTGTCGATCAGTACGCCGTAGGGCGTGTTGTTGCGGAACTTGAAGTCGAGCTGCGGCCAGTAGATGGTCGACTCGATCACCGCCGGGTAGCGGCTGAAGTAGAACGAGTGCGGCTTGTGCTCGACGTCCTCCAGCCCGGCGTAGTAGGTCGCGTTGAACAGCGTGGTGGTGAACTGGGAGACGCCACCGCCGACGCCCGGCACCAGCTTGCCGCCGACGATCGTCGGCGCGTCCTTGTATCCCTGGTCGTAGCCGCGTTCGCCGGTGTGCCCGTTGAGCGAGAACGTCTCGCCCGGCTTCACCAGTGCGCCGTCCACGTCCTTCGCGGCGCGGACGATGTTCTGGCTGCGCGGCGACGAGAGGCCGCCGGTGAAGTGGGTGGTGAAGCTCGACACCCGCTCCTTGATGCCGAGCTTCGCCAGCTCCGCCTCGGTCAGCTCGGGGGCGGCCGGCTTCAGCGCGGCGGTCACCGTACGGCCCTCGGTCTTCGGCAGCACCGCGAGCAGCGCCGGGCCGAGCGCGGCGGCGTCGACCTGGCGCCCGGGCTTGCTGGGCACCACCTTCGGCTTGCCGCCGCTGATGGTCAGCCCGGCGTCCCGCGGCTCGACCTCGAGCTTCGTGAGCCGGTCACCGAGCGCGGTACGCAGCCGCTTGACGTCGACCTTCGGAGTGAGCGTGCCCGCGTCGTCGGCGGAGAAGCGCAGCGACCGGGCGATGGCGGCGGGCGGGATGGTGACCGAGCCGCCGTCGGTGGTGAGCGTGACCGGTGCGGCCACCGCGGGCCGGGCCAGCTCGGAGACGAGGCGGTCCACCTCCTCGCGGGTGGTGGCCGGCCACTTCTCGACGAGCGGCACGGTGACCGGCTCGGCCGCCAGCCAGCCGGCCTTCACCACGGCGGTGGCGCCGTCCGTGTCGATCGTCAGCGCCGGCTTCGGGTAGACCGGCTTCGGTGTGGTGCCGGTCCAGACGATCGCCGGCATGGTCATCTCGCGTCCCTGCGCGCCCATCACCTTGCGCAGGGCCGCCCCCAGCTTGGCCTGGTCGACGGTGACCACCGGCTCGACCGTACGGGAGCCGACGAGCCGGCTCACCGCGTGCGCGTCGGCCTCGGCCGCAGCCGCCACCGTCGCTTCCACATCGATGGCGAGCCCCACCTCGGACGGCTTCAGCTCGGCCTTGTTCTCGCCGACGGCGACCGCGAGCGGGGCGTTCAGCGTGTCGGCCCGGCGTTCCAGCTCGGCGCGGAGCGCCTGGGCCGCCTCCGCGCGGCTCCGCCCGCCCAGCTCGGTGCCGAGCACCGTGGTGCCACGGGGTACGTCACCGGCGTACGCGTAGGCGCCCAGGCCGATACCACCGGCGAGCACGGCCGCGACGATCCCCCCGGCCAGCAGCAGCCGGGCCCGCCGCGAGCGGCTCGGCTCGGGCGCGTCGCCTCCGGGCGGTGTGGCGACCGGCTCCATCTCGACGCCGGGCCAGCTCACCGCCGCCACCTTGATGGTGGGACGGTCGTCGGCAGCCGGCATCTTCTCGCCGTACATCGTCACTGCAACCTCGATCGGAAGTACACGCGGGGACCGCTTCCCCCGCGGGAGACACCTACGGTAACCAACGCTCGGGCCCATCGGGAGGGTCCGGCCCGGCGCTCGTGTCGGGCGACCGCCGGTGTCGTACCGATCACCCGTTTCGGGGCCGTGCCACGGTGTGGATCGTGGCACGGTGAGCTGGTGCGGACACAGGATCGGGTGCCGGCGTACGGCGGTGGGTGGCTGGACCGGGCGGCGGCGCGGCGCGCCGACGCGGACTGGCTGGCCGAGCGGCTGGCCGATCCGGCGAGCGTCGTGCTGCCGCTGTGGCGGGACCGCTGCCTGGTCGACGACGACGGCCCGGTCCGGCTCACCGCGCAGCGCGCGTCGGCCGTCCGGGCCACCGCGGGCGAGACCGTCTTCCTCGGGCTCGACGGGGACGCCGCGGTGTTCGCCGTCGACCTGTCCGCGCTCGGCGAGCGGGCGGCCGTGGAGGCGACAGCCGCGACCGGCGTGGTCGACCTGCGGGCGCTCGCGGGCCGGCTCGACCCGGCCGGAGCGGCGATCCAGGCGTACGCCCGGGGGTTGTTGTTGTGGCACCGGCAGCAGCGATACTGCGGCGCGTGTGGCGCGGCGGCCGTGGCCGGTGGCGGTGGACACGTCCGGACCTGCGCCGACGCGGAGTGCGGGCGGCTGCTATTCCCCCGGATCGAGCCGGCCGTCATCATGCTCGTCGAGGCGCCCGGCCCGCCGGGGCGCTGTCTGCTGGCCCGGCACGCGGGCGCGGCCGAGGGGGCCTGGTCGACGCTCGCCGGCTTCGTCGAGGTCGGTGAGAGCCTGGAGGACGCGGTCCGCCGGGAGTTGGCGGAGGAGGCGGGGGTGACAGTCACCGACGTGACCTCCCAGGGGTCGCAGGCGTGGCCGTTCCCCGCCGGCCTGATGGTGGCTTTCCGGGCCGTCGCCACGTCCGAGCAGGTCCGCGTCGACGGGGAGGAACTGCTGGAGGCGCGCTGGTTCAGCCGGGCGGAGCTGCGGGAGCGGACCGCGTCCGGGCGGTCGCTGGGCCGGGTGGACTCGATCGATCACCTGCTGCTGGGTGACTGGCTGAGCGCCGACGCGCCGGCACGGCCATCAGCAGTGTCGTGACCACGGCCGTCGCGAGGGCCGCGGCGACGAGACCGCCGACGGTACGCGGGCGCAGAATCGCGGCCACCGTCACCAGTGCGCCGGTGCCCAGCCACAGCGGTGCCGCCGCCCACCTGACGCCCCCGGCGAGACGGTCGTTGAGCAGCACGAACGTCACCGCGTAGAGCGCGCCGACGGCGGCGAACAGCGGCGCGTACCGGCCGAGCGCCGTGTAGTCGGGTCCGCCGACGAGCCGGAAGGCCAGCCCGCCGGCGACCGCCGACGCGCCCACCAGGACCAGACCGCACGCGCCCGTCACCGCGAGCGCCACGGTACGGCTCCGGCGGTCGCCGCGAGCCAGGCGCGGCAGGGCGAGGACGGCGGCGACCTGCGGCGCCCAGAGCGCGCCCTTGGTCAGGACGGTCCCCACCGAGTACGCCCCGGAGCCCGACGGTGGCAGCAGTTGCCGGGCCAGGAGCAGGTCGGCGTAGGAGACGACGAGCATCGCCAGCGTCGCCCCGCATCCGGCGGTCACCTGGGCGACGGTCAGGCGCGGGGCGGCCGACGGACGCCGGGGCGTACCGGTGAGCCGGGCCAGCGCCGGGGGCGCCAGCGCGGCGGTGAGCGCCCCGATCCCCAGCGCGCCGGTCAGGCCCGCGCCGAGCAGCAGCCCCACGATCACCCCGCCGTAGCGGGCGGCGGCCAGCAGCGCCATCGCGGTGGCGAGCCGCAGGAAGCGCTGACCGCCCTGCAACTCGCCGAGCGAGCGCGACGAGAGCACCACCGAGGCGGTGGTGACCGCCAGCAGCGCGGGCACCACCGCGGGCAGGTCCAGCGCGGCGACCAGCACCGGCGTCGCCACCAGCAACGCCCCCGCGCACACGGCCGCGGTCAGCACGGTGAGCCGCCGGGTGTCGGACGGGCCGTGCCGGGCGTGGTGCACGGCGACTGCCAGTTGCAGGCCGAGCCCCGGCACACCGGCGATGGCCACCAGGCCGAGGGCGGTGGCGAGCGCGCCGAGGTCGTCCGCGTCCAGCTTCCGGGCGGCGAGCACCGGCACCAGGTAGGCCAGGCCGTTGACCAGGACACCGGCGAGCGTGACGGCAACGCCCGCCGCGCCCAGCCCGGTTCTCCGGCCGTCCGCCGCCTCCGGCTCGGGGCCCGGCCGTACCTCGCTCACGTGATCTCCGAGACGCGGGCCGCCGGGCCGCCGTCCGAGCCCGGCACGGCCTCCGGTGCCGGCCGCCCGTCCGGACCCGGCTCGGCGCGACCGTCCAGGTCCGGACCCGGCTCGGGGTCGCGGTCCGGGCCTCGGTCCGCGGCCGGCTCGACGTCGCGGTCCGCGGCCGGCTCGGCCTCCCGGTTCGCGGCCGGCTCGGCCTCATGGTCCGCAACCGGCCCGGTCTCGCGGTCCGGTCCGACGCCCGCAACGGGACCCGGACCGGCGAGTGCGGCTGGGACGGCAGGACCGGCGAGGGTGGCGGGAGCGGCGACGGCAGCGGCGGCGAGGGCGGGGACGGGCGTCGGCTGCCCGTCCGGCTCCGGCGCCCGGGGCGCCGGCACGGCCGGGGCCGCCGCCGGGGCCGGCCTGATCCGGCGTACGGGCCGTCGGCGGGCGGTCGTGGGAAGCCAGAGCGCGCCCAGGGCGGCGACCGTCAGAAGTTGCGGCAGCGCGTCGGTGTGCTGGTCGACCGATTCCAGGTAGACCCACCCGGCCAGCGCCACCAGCGCGCCGGGAAGCCACGTCTCGGCCGCCCGGGCGATCCGCCTGACCCGCCGGGGGTCACCGGTCCAGGGCAGGCGGCGCGGCCCGGGTACGGCGAGCATGAAGCCCGCCGCGACCAGCAGGGCGCCGAGCAGACCGCTGTGGAGCACGAGCGCGGCGGCGCCGACTGCGAGCAGCGGCAGCGAGCGGGTGAGCCGTCGCCGGGCCGCCGGTACGACGGCGACCGCGCGATCCCCGGCCGGCCGGCGGTCCGGCAGCACCGCGAGCAGGACCACCACCGCCAGCAGGACGCCGCCGAGCAGCAGACCCATCCGGTACGGAGTGTCCGGCGTGAAGCGCAGCACCACGTCCCCGGCGACACCGGCGGGCAGGATCCAGCCCTGCTGCCAGCCGTCCACCACGAGCGGGGTGAGCGTCTTCCCGCCGATGGTCGCCTGCCAGCCGGTGTTGGTGTTCTCCCGGACCGCGAGCACCCGGTCGACGGAGTGTTCGGACACCCGTACCCGACGCTCGGTGGCCGACCAGGAACCCACCTCGATATCGCCGGCGGCGGCCGCCGCGGCGGGCGTGGCGGTGCGCGGCGCCAGCGCGACCCGGGTGGCGACGGCGAGCGTGCCCGCCGTGGTGATGACGCGGTGCTCGCCGCTGGCCAGGTCGAGCTGCCGGGGTGTGTTCCGGCCGCAGGCGGTGACCGGCATCTCGCGCATCTCCAGCAGGTCGCGCACCGTGCCGGTGAGCGTGGTGGTGATGCGGGACGAGCCGACCTGGAGCGTCGGGCCCGATCCGCAGGCCAGCTTCAGCGGCGTCTCCGGGCGGGGTGCGACGGTGGTCCCGAGGGGCAGCACCGTCACCTCACCGACCGCGATGGGCAGCGGCTCGGGCAGGCGCAGGCCGTACGGGTCGATGCTCGTGACGGACGGCTTGTCGAGGAACTGGATGGTGATCGAGTCGGTTCGCATCGGCGGGTCGAGCGTGAGCACACCGTCGTTGGTGAGCAGGTTGCTGCGGAAACCGTCGTTGCCCACCACCCGGACGCTGCCGAGCCGGGTGGCGGCGGTCCCGTCCTCGACGGTGAACCGGATCCGGCTGATGACCTGCGGTTCGAGCCAGGTGAGGCGCAGGATCGGCGCCTCGTCGTTCAGCGCCGGTGACCAGCTCGTGGCCGGGTCGCCGTCGAGGACCGCGCCGGGCCGGCCGGCCGGGTCGGGCACCGCCGTCGAGGACGCGGTGACCTGCGGCGCGAGGCGTAACGGCTGGGCTTCGGCGACAAGCTTGTCCAGGGCGGCGTTCAGCTCCGGGCCGGGCGTCGGCCGCGCCCACATCCTCGTGTCGTACGTCCCGGCCACCGGCAGCGTGAAGGTGCGGTCGATGGTGGAGCCGTCCTCCGAGCCGCGGATCGCGTCGGTGGAGCAGCGCGGGCGGCCGTCGACGGTGAAGCAGGCAGGCGTGGACGGCGCCGCCGACACGACGACGCCGGCCGGCTGATCGGTGGCGGGGGCGGCGGGCAACTGGAGCGTCCGGCCGGTCTCGACGCCAGGAATCTTGATCTCGCTGATGCCGACCGACTTGTCGCCGAACGGGCGCAGGTCGAACGCGGCGTCGACGGCGACCTCGACCTTGCGGGTGGCGTGGACGCCGGCCAGCTCGAAGACCATGTGGTCACCGAACTGCTCGACGGTGCGGCTCTCGTACCCGGCGGTCACGGTGACTGTGGTGGGCAGGGCGTCGGCCTTCAGGTCGAACCACACCTCGACCCGGGTGACCCGGGTCGGGTTCGCCAGGTTCACCTCGATCCACTGCTTGTCGCTGTCCGAGTGCGGCGCCGACCGCCAGGACGTGGCGGTGTCGCCGTCCATCGCCGCGTACGGCTGGTACTCCGGCCGGGCGCCGCCGGTGGCGTCGATCTGGGAGCGGGCGGTCGAGGCACGGATGCCGCTGATGCCCTCGAAGCGGGCGACGGTCGACCACTCCGGCCCCCAGTCGGGCAGGTAGTCGTGCGCGGGCGCGGTCACCGCGAAGGTGTCGTCGGCGGTGAGCGTCTGGGAGGAGTTGTCGCGCAGCCGGCCGAACGAGACGTCGCGTCGTCGCAACCCGTCGGTCAGCACGACCGGCCCCGTGGTCTCGCCGGCCTTCGCGTCGCCGGCCAGGACCGTGGGCGCGGCGCCGAGCTGGCCCGAGGCGGCCAGGTCGAGCAGCGACTCGGGACCGCCGACGACAGTGGTCACGTCGTCGCGGTCGTACGCGACCACCGGCTGGACGGGCCGGTCCACCCGGTACACCTCGAGTGCCCGTCCGGGCACGTCGAGGCCCTGGTCGCGGAACTCGTCCGGGGAGTCGGAGCCGCCGCGTACCGGGCCGAAGGACACGACGCGGGTCAGCCCGGGTGAGCGTTCCAGCGCCTGCCGGACGACCGCCGGGCGGGCCGTGTCCGAGCGGCCGTGGTCGAGGTCGGCGCGGAACAGGACGTGGCTGATCCCGGAGCGGGCGAGCAGGTCGGCCAGGCCGGCCGAGCCGGCGCCGGTGGCGAGCGTCGACTCGATCGCGTCCAGCAGCCGGATCGTGGCGGGCGGGGTGAACGGGATGGCGTTGCGCACCGCCCACCGGCTGTCCAGCAGCGGCTGGGCGATCTCGTCGGTGGTGCTGCCCCAGTCGTACGCGGGGAAGCGCGCGCCGGGGACCACGAGCACGCGTCCGCGTCCGGTGTTGGCGTCCAGCCAGTCGGTGGCCTCGTGCCAGTAGCCGGGCACGTCCTTGACCGCGCCCGGCGTGGCGAGGCCACCGGCGAGCGCCGGTGAGGCGACGCCCGCGACCGCCACCATCGCGGTGCCGGCGGTGAGCCAGGCCCGGGCCGTGGCGCGGCCGCGGCGCTGCTCGGGTGCGGTCCGGGCGGCGCGTACGGCGAGGCTGACCAGGTGCGCCAGGCCGAGCGCCAGCGGCAGGCGGAGCAGCACGTCGAACTTGTGCACGTTGCGCAGCGGGGCGCCGATGCCGTCGAGGAACTGCTGCTGCGGCCCGGCGAGGATGTTGGGCAGATCGCCGGTGTGCCCGAGCCCGACGAGCGCGACGCCGAGCAGCAGACCGGTGATGAGGAACCGGCGGTGCGGCATCCCCCGCCGGGACAGGCCGAGCACGCCGAGCGCGGCGACCGCCAGGGTGGCCACGACGAGCAGCGTCTCGTTGGCCAGCCGCGCGCCGGCCGGGATGGTCGCGCCGAACGGGGAGGCCAGGTAGGCGACCCAGTAGGAGGCGCCGCGCAGCGTCGTCACCGCGTCGGTGACGCTCGTGGTGTTGCGGGCGGTCTCGATGTAGTCCAGGAACGGCGGGCTGTACCGGCCGAGGACCAGCAGCGGGATCAGCCACCACGCGGTGGCCAGGGCGACCGCCCCGCACCAGGCCGCGAGGGCGGTGACGCGGCGGCGCAGCGGCTGGAGCGTGACGAGCCAGAGCAGGGCGAGCGGCACCACGGCGGCGACGGCTGTGGCGTTGACGCCGCCCGCGCAGGCGACGGCGATCGCCGACCCGGCGACCGCGCGTCGCAGCCGGGCGCCCCGGGCGAGTCCCACGAGCGGGATGAGCACCCACGGCGCGACGGCGCTGGGCCAGGACTCCACCGACGACCAGCCGAGCTGGGTCAGGATGCGCGGGGACAGCGCGAACGCGACGCCGGCGATCATCCGGCCGGCGGGACTGCCGATGCCGAGCCGGCCCGCCAGCCGCACCACACCGAGGTACGCGACGCAGAACAGCAGCGCCCACCACAACCGCTGGACGATCCACGGCGCGATGCCGAGTTCCGTCCCGAGCAGGAAGAACGGGCCCATCGGCCACAGATATCCGTACGCCTGGTTCTGGAGCTGGCCGAACGTGCCGGTGGGGTCCCACAGGTGCAGCGAGCGCAGCAGCCACCCGGCCGGATTCACGTTCAGGTCGACCTTGGTGTCCGGTACGACCTGCCCGGGTGCCTGCTGGAAGGCGAGGGCGGTGAGCGCGAGACAGATCGTCAGGTGCCGGAACCGTCGCGCCGTCTGCCGGGCACGGCCGGTCTCCCGGGCGGGGAGATCCGTCCCCGTCGGCGACGTTGTCGTCCCGTCCGCACGCATTTTCGGCTCCCGTCTCCGCCGGCCGTACGCGTACCTGCAACATGACGCGTGTCGCGCGACGTTATCCGGAGCGGACGCGCAGCGGCGACCTGGGGGCGCTGCGCGGCTTTATCAGGAGAACGGCCGTCCCCACGGCGTGTAAGCGTGTGGCAGGCTGCCGACCATGTCAATGCCACAAGCAGCGGCCGAGACGCATCCGGCAGCCGTCGGCGCGGAGGACGACGGACCCGGACCCATCGGTCGCTGGATAGCCGCCGACCGCGTGCGCGCGGTCGCGATCGCCCTCATCGTCGTGTCCGTCGCGTCGCGCGCCGGGCTGGCCGCCCGTGGCTGGTTCTCGCAGGACGAGTTCGTCATCGCCGCGCAGGTGCTCGACACCCGGCTGGACCCGGACTACCTGCTGGGCACGTTCAACAACCACCTCATGCCGGCCGGGCTGGCGGTCGCGTGGCTGATGGTCCGGGCGGCCGGTTTCGCCGGCTGGCCGTGGATCCTGCTGCTGGCGGCCGGGCAGGCGGCGGTGGGCATCGCCCTCTACCGGCTGCTCCGTGACCTGCTGCGCCCCGGGTGGGGGCTGCTCGTCCCGCTGAGCCTGTTCCTGTTCAGCCCGCTGACGCTCGAGGTGTCGTCGCTGTGGCTGGTCGGGCTGCTCGTGCTGCCGCCGCAGCTCGCGCTGGTCCTGGCGGTGGCGGCCCAGGTCCGGTACGTGCGCACCGGCCGGAAGCGGCACCTCGTCCTGGTCGCGTTCTGGCTGGTGTTCGGCCTGCTCTTCGACACCAAGGCGCTGCTGATCGTGCCGCTGCTGTTCCTGCTGACCGCGTTCCTGTTCACCAAGGGCCGCGCGTGGCGCAGCCTGGTGACCACCGTCGTGCGGTTCTGGCCGGCGTGGCTGATGCTCACCGTGCTGTCCGGGGCGTACCTGGCGTACTACCTGACCCGCCCGGCCCGGGTGCTGGACGAGCCCACCGCGGTCGGGCAGGTCTTCACCTTCCTCGGCGACCTGATCGGCGACACGGTGGTGCCGGGCCTGCTCGGCGGGCCGTGGCGCTGGACGTACGCCGGTGACGGGCCGCCGCTGTCCGACCCGTACGACATCGCCAAGTGGCTGTCCTGGGCGGTGCTCGCGGCGCTGATCGTGGTCACCGTGCGGCGGCGGCCGTCCGCCGGGCGGGCCTGGCTGCTGCTCGCCTGCTACCTCGGCCTGGTCGCGGCGCTGTTCGCGGTGACCCGGCTCGGCGGACCGCTGGGGCCGCTGGTCGGCGTCGTGCCCCGCTACGTCGCGGACGTGGTGCTGGTGGCCGCGATCTGCGTCGGGGTGGCGCTGCTCGGAATGAAGGACCACGACGAGGACGACGTCTCCGCGTGGCCGCTGCCGACCGTGCTGCGGGAGCCGGGCGCCTTCGCGGTCGGTCTGGTCTCAATGGTGGTGCTGCTGGCGACCATCGGCGTGGGCACGCTGTGGAGCACCGCGCGGTTCGGCGACAACTGGAGCACCAAGCACGGGCGGGACTACCTGGCCACGACGCAGGCCGAGCTGGCCGCCGCGCCGCCGGGCACCGTCTTCTTCGACACGACCGTCCCGGACCGGGTCGTGGCCGGGTACTTCTGGCCGGACAACCTCCAGTCCCACTTCTTCCGTCCGGCCGAGCGCCGGCCGACGTTCGTGACGATGAGCGAGAAGCCGTCGACGTTCGACGAGAACGGCCGGATCCGGCCGGTCGTGGTCGAGGGGCGCAAGGTCGCGCCCGGCACCGTGGAGGGCTGCGGGCACCTGGCCGAGGGCGGCCGGACCGCCCGCATCCCGATGGACGGCTACCTGGTGGAGTGGCCGTACGTGGTGCACTTCGGCTATGTCAGCTCCGGTGAGTCGACGGCGGTGTTCACGCTCGGCGAGGCGACCCGCGAGATCACGCTGAAGGAAGGGCTGAACGACGTGTTCTTCATGCTCGAGGGCGCCGGGAGTGCCGTCGAGCTGACCGTGAACACGCCCGGAGTCAGGTTGTGCACCAACCTGATCACCATCGGCCGGGCGGTGCCGAAGCCGTAATGACCGGACGTCCCGCCGAGGGCGGCGGCCCCGCGGTCCGGCGGTGGCGGGAGACGCTGCCGCTGTACCTCGTGGCGGTCGTCGTCACCGCGTTGATCCTGGCGCCGCTCGTGGCGCCGGGCTACGCGCTGCGGTACGACATGGTGTTCGTCCCCCGGCAGCCGCTGAGCTGGGATCTGGTGGCCCCGGCGCAGAGCCTGCCCCGGGCGGTGCCGATGGACGCGCTGGTATCCCTGGTGACCCAGCTCGTGCCAGGCTGGGTGGTGCAGCGGGTGGCGCTGGCCGGGGCGGTCCTGTTCGCCGCGGTGGGCGCGGGACGGCTGGTGCCGACGCAGCGGCGTGCCGTGCAACTGGTCGCCGCGGTGGCGTACGCGTGGACGCCGTACCTGGCCGAGCGGCTGCTGATCGGGCAGTGGGGGCTGCTGCTGGCGTACGCCGCACTGCCCTGGCTGGTGCGGGCGGCGCTGGACCTGCGGGCGGGCCGCGACGGCGCGCTCGCCCGGGTGGTGCTGCTCGCCGCGCCCGCCGCGATCACCCCGACCGGCGGCCTGATCGCGCTGGCGACGGTGCTGGGGCTGGCGGCGGACCGGGCCCGGCTCCGGCTGTCCGCGGTCGCGGCGGGCGGTGTCGCGCTGCTCAACGCCCCGTGGATCGTGGCGGCCCTGGTCACGGGGGCGGGCGGCACATCCGACCCGGCCGGCGTGGCGGCGTTCGCGGCGCGCGCCGAGAACTGGGCGGGCCCGCTGGTGGCGCTCGCGGGCACCGGCGGCATCTGGAACGTGCAGGCCACTCCGGCCAGCCGGTCCGCCGCGCTGGCCCCGCTGGCGACACTGCTGCTCGTGGTGCTGGCCGCTGTCGGCGCCGGCCTGTTGCGGCGCCGGCTGCCGGCGGGCGCGGCGGTACGGCTGGGCGTGCTGGCCGGCGGCGCGTACCTGCTGGCCGCTCTCGCCGTGCTCCCCGGCGGGAACGCGGCGCTGAGCTGGGCGGTGGCGCACGTGCCGGGGGCGGGACTGCTCCGCGACGGGCAGAAGTTCCTCGCGCCGTACGCCCTCGTGCTGGTGGTGTGCGCGGCGCTGGGCGCCGAACGGCTGGTGGCCCGGATCGACCGCGAGGTCGGCGGGATCGTGCTGGCCGGGCTGCTGCTCCTGCCGGTGGCCGCGATGCCGGACCTGGCGTTCGGCGGAGCCGGGCGGATCAGCCCGGTGCGCTACCCGGCGGACTGGCGGGCGGTCGCCGAGCGCCTGCCCGACGACCCCGGTGAGATTCTCGCCCTGCCGCTGACCACCTACCGGGCCTATCCGTGGAACCCGGGCCGGGTGGTGCTGGACCCGGCTCCCCGCTATCTGCCGGGAACCGTGCTCACCGACGACACGCTCGTGGTCGACGACGTCGCGGTGGCCGGGGAGAATCCGCGCCTGCGCGAGGTGCGCCGGGTGCTCGCCGAGGGGCGGCCGGTCTCGGCCACCGGCGTGCCCTGGGTGGTGGTGCAGCACGGTACGCCGAGCACAGTGGACCCGGCCGTTCTGGCCGGTCTCGACCTCCGGTACGAGGGGGAGTCGCTGAGCCTCTACCGGAACCCGGCCGCCTCGGGTTCGCCGCCGCGGACCGGAGCGAGCCGCTGGCTGGTCGTGTTCGCGTGCGGAACTGCCGTTCTGGCGGTCATGGCTGCCGCCTTTTCGACCCTACGCCGGCGAGCTACTGCGTGGTAACGTCCGCTCGCACGTCTCACCATCGGAGGAATGGCATGCGTAGAGCTTTGACCCTTGTCGTGTCCGGCCTGGTGGCGGCGTTGCTCGGGGTCCTGGCCCTCGGCGGGCTCTCGGCCGCCGCGACCGCCACGGCCGAGGAGGCCGCGACCGAGGCGCGTAACGCCACGGAGGCGGCCAAGCGGGCCGGGAAGCAGGACCCGTACGCCCCCGAGGTCTACGGCAACAGGTAGGACGGGTCGCCCCGCCGCTGGACCGGGCGGGGCGAGTCCGCAGTCTCCAGCAGGGTCGCGAAGCGTTCCCCCGCCACCGGCCAGGTGAAGTTCGCCGCGTGCCGCCGGGCCTGGGTGCCCATCTCCTGACGCATCTCGTCGTCGTGCAGCAGTGCGCGCACCTTCGCCAGGTAGTCGTCGATGTCGTCGGCCAGCAGGCCGGTACGCCCGTCGACCACCGCCTCCGCGACGCCACCCGCCTCCCGGAACGCCACCGTCGGCGTACCCGCCGCGCCGGCCTCCACGATCGTCAGCCCCCAGCCCTCCTTGAGCGACGGCGTCAGGGCGACCCAGGCCGAGGCGAGCAGCGCGGCCTTCTCCTCCTCCGTCACGAAGCCCCGGAAGTCCACCCGGTCGGCGATGTCCAGCTCGTCGGCGACCTCGCGCAGGTGCGACTCCCACCAGCCCTGCCCGGCGACCACCAGCCGGAGCTGCGGCAGCTCGTCGGCGAGCGCCGCGACCGCGCGCAGCGCCACCTCCACCCGCTTGTGCGGCACCAGGCGGTTGAGCGTCACGAGCAGCGGGAACGGGGCGCGTTCGACGTCGGTGCGGGGCAGCTCCGGCGTGCCGTTGTAGACCACCGAGACCTGCTCCGGCGGTACGCCGAGGGTGGCGAGTTCGCGCCGCGTCGCCTCGGACACGGTGACGTACCGGCACCGCCGGTAGACGCGTACCGCCAGCGACGACTCGACCCACCAGCCGAACCGGGCGGCCCACTGCGGCAGGACCACCGGCCACTGCTCGCGGTGCACGTGGTGGATCAGCTTGACCACCGGGCGCCGGGCCCAGAGCGGGGAGAGGAACGGCAGGCCGTTGCAGACGTCGACGAGGATGTCCGGCCGGCCGCCCCGGCGCGCGGCGAGCGGGCCGAGGCCGAACGCCCCGGCGAGGTAGCAGAGCGCGGCCCAGAGGTAGACGGTGTGCCGGCCGCCGCGCCGGACGAATCGGATGCCCTCGGCGTTGACCTCGTCGGCGGGGGCCTCGCGGTGCGCGGCGCAGAACAGGGTGGCGCGGAATCCGCGCGCCACCAGCTCGGCGGCGATCCGTTCCACGTACACCTCGGAACCGCCGCCCTCGGGGTTGCGAGTGTCTCGCCAATTGAGGAACAGCACGTGTCCGGGCATGCCGAAGCGACGCTCCACGCGAACCCTACTCTCAAGTAATTTAGCGGTGCGCGTCACATTAAGGGCTGGGCCTGCGCCCCGGCAATGCCCCGACCGGCGGCGGTGGGCCGCGGGCCGTCGTCGGGTAACCGGAGGTGAGCGGTGCGTGACAGCTAGGCGGGCGCCGCGACGTCCGGTGTGGTGGCCGGGACGGCGGAGGTCCCGGATGCCGGTCCGCGGCCGGTCGGCCGACGGCTCTGCGTGCCGAGCGCCTGGAGGGGGCGCTCGACGCCGTAGTAGCTGACCGCGGCGTACGCCAGGCCGAAGACCATGGTCAGGGCGAAGACGTTGACGAAGTCGCCGGTGAACAGCGGCCGGTCCTCGAGCAGATAGATCAGCTCGATGACCAGCGGGTGCCACAGGAACAGTCCGTACGACACGTGGCCCATCCACCGTGCCCACCCGGTGCTGAAGGCCTCCTTGGCCCGGGTCCGCCCGCCGAACGCCACCGGGATCGTGATCAGGACGGCGATCAGGAGGTAGAGCGCCAGCTTGATGCCGAACTCGGTGGCGGTCGGGCTGGTCAGGTCGCGCGGGCCGGCGATCGGCGTCGTGGCGATCGCCATCACCGCGACCGCTGCCGCCCAGCAGGCGAGCGGCGCCGAGGCGAGGTCGTCGAGCACGCGGAAGGCGGCCGGCGCGGTGCCGGTACGCAGGGCCACGTGCGCCGCGGCGAGCGCCATGCCGCCGCCGAACCAGGCGCCGTACGAGGGGAACCACATCGTGTGCAGCGCGCCGTCGAGCCAGCCGGCGCCCATCATGGCGACCCACGCGAGGGTCAGCAGCGCCCCGGAGGAGGCGAGCAGCACGGTGCGGACGGGACGCCAGGTCCGTCCCACGGCGAGCACGGCGAGCAGCGGCAGGAGCAGATAGAAGACGACCTCGGTGGCGAGGCTCCAGGTCTGGCTGAGCCCGTGCCCGAGCTGGCCGGCTTCGTAGATCTGGGTGAGCGTGAGGTGGCGCAGCCAGTCACCTGCCGACGCCGGGTGGTTGCCGGGCAGGACGACGAAACAGACCACCACCGCCAGCCAGTACGCGGGCAGGATCCGCAGCGCCCGGCGCCAGAAGTACCGCTTGGTGCGGGGCCGCGGCCGTCCGGTCGCGATGCTGAGCGCCCACGGGCGGAACAGCAGGAAGCCGGACAGCACGAAGAAGATCGCCACGCCCACGTCCAGGCGCGCCAACCAGCCGCCCCACGTGGTGTTCATGGTGACGGCGGTCTGGAAGCCGACGTGGTGACCGACGACCGCCACCGCGCCGATCGCTCGCAGCGCGTCCAGGGCGGGAAGACGGCCCGTTACCGATGGCTCCGGGATTGTTGGCGTGGTGGCTGTGGACATCTGGACATCCAGGGGGTCGCTTTTGAAGGTGACTGGGGAGTAACCTCCCGCCAATGCTAAGGATCGGGTGCCCCGGACGACAGACCGTAGGGCGGCAGGTTACAGGAGGATGAGTGAAGCTTCGCGTGGGCGCCGCGCTCTTCGGGCTAGGTGTCTTGTTGCTGGTCTTCGCGGCCGGGCTGCCGTTCTACGTGGCCCCCGCCGTGACCAAGCTGCCCTATGACCTGGAACCAACGACGTCCGTCGCCGAGGCGAAGGGCGCGAAGTTCCTACAGATCAAGTCCGAAGGCGGCGCGGTCAGCATCGACGTGCCGCAGGCCGATCTCGTGTCGAGCGTCGAGGTCATCCCGCAGCCGGAGGACACCAAGGACCGCGTACCCAAGGAGCTGAAGGGTGACGCGGTCATCTGGAACGTCTTCCAGACGGTCAAGCGCAGCGACAACCAGGATGTGATCAGCCAGTACAGCACCGAGCTGGCGCTTTACCGGATCTCCGGCGCGGCGGCGCCGTGGGACGAGCAGTGGCTCAACGAGTCCGGCGCGGAGCAGACCCCGGTCGGCAACGTGCGCTACTCCGGCCAGATCTACAAGTTCCCGTTCGGCACCGGCAAGCGTGACTACCAGGTGTTCGACCGTGACCTGAAGAAGACGTTCCCGGCGCGGTTCACCGGCACCGAGAAGATCAAGGGCGTCGAGACGTACCGCTTCGAGCAGCGGATCGAGAACGAGGTGCTGAACACCCCGGCGGACAGCATCAAGACGCTGCTGGGCAAGTTCACGCCGACCGCGACCAGCGGCCAGGTCGTCTACAGCAACACCCGTACGCTCTGGGTGGACCCGGTGACCGGCGCCTACATCAAAGTGCGCGAGCAGCAGTACAAGGAGCTGCGTCCGGACACCGGCGCCCCGACGGTGGTGCTGGACGCGGACTTCAACTACAACGACGACACGATCAGCCGCAGCGTCGAGACGGTGAAGGAGAACCGTTTCAAGATCGGCATGATCAGTGTCTGGGGCCCGATCATCGCCGGTGTGCTCGGCCTGATCGCCCTGATCGCGGGCGTGTGGCTGGTGACCCGGCCCAAGGGTGACGGCAACGCCCGGCACCGGGCGGACGCGCCGACCTCCGACCCGACGTCGACCCGTGTCGACCAGGAGCCCGTCGGTGGCCCGCTCGACGACGAGATCCCGCCGGCGTCGACGAACTGGCGGTCCGACGAGGTGCCGGCGCAGCGCTCGGGCGCCGGCGAGGTGGAGCGCCGCTGACCGGTACGCCGGAAGCACGACGGAGGGGTGGCCGCACTGCGGTCCACCCCTCCGTCGTGCAGATCTTCCACGCGGGCGACCGTACTTTACATTCGTTACTCGATTGTAACGGCAAGATGTCCGGTGACTTTCCGTCGTGCTCATCACCATCAATGCCCGGTTTGGCCCGACATTTCGCCCTCCACGCCCTGGCCGGGCAGGGGTTTCGTGACGCGTGGTCACCTCCCCGTCCCGCCTCGGTGTTACCCCTGGGTAATCAGGGGGTTGTGAGCTGCACCTCATCGGGTGCACGATCAGGCTCGATCGTTACCCGTCGGTAACAGGGGACGGGCCCGGCGCGGGCCGCCGGTGCGGAATCCGGCCGCCGCGCACATTCGTTCGAGGAGGAACCCGTGCAGAATCGGCTCGACAACCAGGGTCGTACCCGGTGGCGGCGCTTCGCCGCCATGATCGTGCCCACCACGGCCGCCGCCGGTGCCATCCTGTTCGGCATGTCGACCGGCGCCATCGCCTCCGACATCACCGTGTCCGGGCAGACGTTCAAGATCGGGGCCGACCGCCTGGAGGGCGAGGGCTTCAAGCAGTACGGCGGCATCGTCCGGGAGAAGGGCGAGAACGGCAAGGCCGGCGCGACGCGCCCGGTCGCGATGGCCGAGATCAGCAGCGCCGACCTCTACAACCTGTGCCAGTCCGTCCGTGCCGACCTGCCCGGCCTGCCGGTGGTGCTCACCATCAACGCCGGAGAGGGCAAGGACCCCGCCCGGGCCAAGGACCTCGTGATCGCGATGGACTCGCTCGAGGGCAACGCGACCTTCACCAACATCCAGATCGGCCGCGACGCCAGCGACCTCAACCCCACGGCACAGCGGGGCTCGTTCGGCCAGAACTCCGACCGGGTGACCATCCGGGACCTGAAGCAGGTGTCCCGCTACACCACTTCCTCGACGTTCAACCTGGTCGGGCTCCGGCTCAAGGTCAACGTGGGTGACGACGCGAAGGGCAAGGAGTGCTTCTGAGCTGAGCACGGCCCGCGGTGGACGACCACCGCGGGCCGGCTCCACCGTCCCCGTCCCCGCTCCGCCAGGAGGAGTACGTGACAACCGTCGAACCGTCCCACGCCCGGCTCGGTACCGCGACCCGGGCATGGCGGAGCTTCCGCCGCTGGCAGCGGGGCCGGCCGTTCTGGGGCGGCCTGTTGATCATCCTGGCCGGGGTGGAGATGCTCGCCTCCACCCGGTTGACGCTCAACGGCCTGAGCTTCAGCAGCGGCGCCACCGGCCTGCTCGCCCTGCTGATCCCGGCCATCCTGGTGACCTGCGGGGTGCTGCTCTGGCTCAGTCCGCCGCAGCGGCTGTTCTACTCGATCGTCGCGGCGATCACCACCGTCTACTCCCTGATCGGGCTCAACCTCGGCGGCTTCTTCCTCGGCCTGCTGCTCGGCATCGTGGGCAGCGCGCTCGCGTTCGCCTGGGTGCCGACCCGCCCGGCCGATCCGGCCGACCCGGCCGATGACGAGCACGGCAGCGAGGCGGGCGACGAGCCCGACACCGTCGTGGACGGGCAGCCCGTGAGCGCGCAGCCCGTGGATGAGCAGGCCGTGGACGAGCAGCCCGTGGACGAGCGGCCGACCGTCGAGGTGCCCGCCGCGGTGCGGCCGGCCGTCGAGCAGCCGACTGCCGAGCGGCCGGGCGGGGAGCGGCCGGTCCCTCGGCAGTCGGTGAACGGGCAGCCGGCCGGATCCGACGGCGGTCCGCCGGAGTGGTCGGGCCGTTCGGCGGACCCGCGCGCCTTCGGCATCGTCCTGCTGGTGCTCGGCCTCGCCACCGCCGGCCTGGCCGTTCAGCCGGGAGCGGTGCAGGCCGCCTCGAGCAGGCCCACCGCGAGTGCCTGTCCGTCGAAGCCCGCCACGCCGTCGAAGGCGCCCTCCGCGACGCCCACCCCGACGCCGAGCGCGAGCCCGACGCGGGAAGGCAACATCATCACCGATTTCTTCGAGGGGATCGGTGACCTGTTCAAGGGCAGTAAGAAGAGCGCGACGCCCTCGCCCACACCGACCGCGAGCGGATCGGCGGCCCCGACGAGCAAGCCGACGACCCGCCCCGGCTCGACCGACTGCCCGGCGCCGGACAAGCCCGGCAAGGTGGACCCGGCGAAACCCGACAAGGTGGAACCCGGCAAGCCCCTGCCGCGTATCGCCGCCGACCCGAGCCTGCCGAAGGTGGCCAAGCAGCCGTCGAAGCTCACCGGCTCCAAGGTGACCATGACCGGGCTGCGGTTCGAGGGGATCACCGACCTCCAGACCGAGCAGGGCGCGCTCAAGGTGCTGAAGTTCAGCATGAAGGAGGCGGTGACCGACGACTTCCTGCTGGTCGCCGATGGTCCCCGGGGCCGCACCCAGCGGTACGCGACCGATCGCCTCACGGTCCGCGACGACGTCGCGTTCTACTGCACCCGGTTCGTCGGCAAGCTCGCCGGCATCAAGCTGACGCTGACCCCGGACCTGCCGTTCCCGGACGGTCTGCCGGTCACGCTGCCCATCCCGGTGACGTTCACCGACCCGGTCATCGACCTGGCGTACGTCACCAGCAACACGCTCACCGGCCGGCCGACGCTGCGGCTGACGCTCGGCGCCTGACCGGACGGGTGCCGGCGGTACGCACCGCCGGCACCCGGAAGCCGGCTCAGAGCCGGGCCAGCGCCTTGCGCAGCGGGTCCAGCCCGAGCGAGCCCAGGTCGAGCGCCTGGCGGTGGAACTCCTTGAGGTCGAAGTCGGCGCCCTTGCGGGCCTTCGCGTCCTCCCGGGCCTGCAACCAGATCCGCTCGCCCACCTTGTACGACGGGGCCTGCCCGGGCCAGCCCAGGTAACGGTTCAGCTCGAAGCGCAGGTTCTCGTCCGGCACCCGGCAGTGCGCCCGCATGAACTCCCAGCCCAGCTCCGGCGTCCACCGCTCGCCCGGGTGGAAGCCGAACGGGTTGTCCTTCGGGATCTCCAGCTCCAGGTGCATGCCGATGTCCACGATGACCCGGGCCGCGCGCAGCGCCTGCCCGTCGAGCATGCCGAGCCGGTCACCGGGGTCGCCGAGGTAGCCCAGCTCGTCCATCAGCCGCTCGGAGTAGAGCGCCCAGCCCTCGCCGTGCCCGGAGACCCAGCACAGCAGCCGCTGCCAGCGGTTGAGCAGGTCGGCCCGGACGGCGGTCTGGGCGACCTGGAGGTGGTGACCCGGCACGCCCTCGTGGTAGACGGTGGTCACCTCGCGCCAGGTGGAGAAGTCGGTGATGCCCTGCGGCACCGCCCACCACATCCGCCCCGGCCGGGAGAAGTCCTCGCTCGGGCCGGTGTAGTAGATGGCGCCGTCGCTCGTCGGCGCGAGGCAGCACTCGATCCGGCGTACCTGCTCGGGGATGTCGAAGTGGGTGCCGTTCAGCTCGGTGATCGCCTTGTCGGCGAGCGCCTGCATCCAGTCCCGGAACGCCTCCTTGCCGCGTACCGTCCGCGCCGGATCGGCGTCGAGCACGCGTACCGCGTCGTCGACCGAGGCGCCGCGCCCGGCGATCCGCGCGGCCACCGCCCGCATCTCGGCCTCCAGCCGGGCCAGCTCCGCGAAACCCCAGGCGTACGTCTCGTCCAGATCGACCTTGGCGCCGAGGAAGTACTGCGAGGCCAGTTCGTAGCGCTCCCGCCCGGCGGCCTGCTTCTCCCGCCCCACCGGCGCCAGTTCGGTGCGCAGGAACTGCCCGAACTCGGCGGTCGCGGCGGTGGCGGCGGCGGCTCCCTTGCGCAGCTCCGCGCCGAGCGTGCCGTCGGCGTCGATCCGCTCGACCAGCCCGTGGAAGAAGTTGTCGCCCTCCGGGTCGACCCAGATGTCGCACTGCTTGGCGACCTCGACGAGCTGCACCTGCGAGCTGACCCGTCCCGCGGCGGCGGCCTCGCGCAGCGTGCGCTTGTAGCCGTCCAGCGCGGACGCGAAGCGGTTGAGCCGGGCGGACACGTTCGCCCGGGCTTCCTCACCGTCGGTCGGCATGAGGTCGAAGACCATCCGGATCTCGTGCAGGCCGCTGGAGATGACGTTGACCTCGCTGCCGGTCTCGCCGGCGTCGTGGCGGGCCAGCTCCAGGCCGAGGCGCTCCTGCATGGCCTCCTTGGCGGTCCGCTCCGCCTCGGTCTCCGGCTCGGTCACGTCGAGTTCGCCGAGCGTGCGGCGGGCCAGGTCGGCGCGCGCCGCGTAGCCCTCGGGCGACAGGTCGTCGAGCTGGTCGTCGTAGCCGGCGATGCCGACGTAGGTGGCGCCGGTCGGGCTCAGCGGGGCCCACTCGGCCACGTACCGGTTGGCGAGGTCATCGATTCGTCCCACCAGGCGACCCTACGTGACCACGCATCCGGAATACCGCGCGACTTCGTCGTACCTCTGCGGCAGAGTGTCAGGGGTGAACGTCGAGATCACTCCTGACCGGGCGCCGGTACGCAGCTGGCTGCCCGGGTTCGTCGCGCTCGCCGCCATCTGGGGTTCCAGTTTCCTGTTCATCAAGGTCGGCGTCACCGAGCTGCACCCCGTGCACCTCACCCTCTACCGCGTGGCCACCGGCGCGCTGACGCTGCTCGTGGTGCTCGCGGTGCTGCGCGACCGGCTGCCCCGCGACCTGCGGGTCTGGGCGCACATGCTCGTCGTGGCCGCGCTCGGCGTCGCGGTGCCGTTCACCCTGTTCGGCTACGGCGAGCAGCGCGTCGAGTCGATGCTCGCCGGCATCTGGAACGCCACCACGCCGCTGATCGTGCTGCCCCTGGCGGTGCTGGTGTTCCGCACCGAGCGGCTGACCGCCCGGCGGGCGGTCGGGCTGGGGCTGGGCTTCGTCGGCGTCCTCGTGGTGCTCGGCGTCTGGGAGGGCGTCGGTGGCGCCCACTTCGTCGGCCAGCTCATGTGCTTCGGTGCGGCGGCCTGCTACGGCCTGGCCATTCCGTACCAGAAGAAGTTCGTCGCGGGCAGCGCGTACTCCGGCCTGTCGCTGTCGGCGGCCCAGCTGCTGGTGGCGACCGCGCAGCTCGCGGTGGTCGCGCCGTTCGTCGGCACGCCGCCGTCGCCGCTCGGCCTCTCCCCGCGCGTGGCGGCGAGCGTGCTGGCGCTCGGCGCGCTCGGCACCGGGCTCGCCTTCGTCATCAACATGCGCAACATCCGGCTGGCCGGGGCCAGCACGGCGTCCACAGTGACGTACCTGATCCCGGTGTTCGCGGTGCTCGTCGGCGCGGTGGTGCTGGGCGAGCGGATGAACTGGCACCAGCCCGTCGGCGCGTTCGTGGTGCTCGTCGGCGTGGCGGTCGCCCAGGGCCTGTTCGGGCGGCGCCGCCGGCGCCCGGACGCGGTGGCACCCACCTCCCGTCCGGTCGAAGCGGCCACCAGGGGCTGACCCGTCAGCCGCGCCCGGCCGTCCACTTCACCAGGCGGTCGGCCGTCCAGGTGTTCACCACACGCTTCGCCGGTACGCCGCACAGCGCGGCCCGCTCGCAGCCGAACCGCTGCCAGTCGAGCTGGCCGGGGGCGTGCGCGTCGGTGTCGATGGCGAACCGGCACCCGGCCTCCAGCGCGAGGCGGATCAGCCGCTTCGGCGGGTCCTGCCGCTCCGGCCGGGAGTTGATCTCGACGGCCACGTCGTGCTCCGCGCAGGCGGCGAAGACGGCGTCCGCGTCGAACTCGCTCTCCTTGCGGGTACGCGCCCGGTGCCCCTTGTCGCCCGGCCCGGTCACCCCGGCGGGCCGGGAGGAGACCATCCGGCCGGTGCAGTGACCGAGGATGTCCAGGTGCGGGTTCGCGATCGCGGTCAGCATCCGGCGCGTCATTTTGGCCCGGTCGTCGTTCAGGCCGCTGTGCACCGAGCCGACCACTACGTCCAGGCGGGCCAGCAGCTTCTCGTCCTGGTCGAGCGAGCCGTCGGCGAGGATGTCCACCTCGATGCCGGTGAGGATCCGGAAGCCCTTCGGCAGCGCCTCGTTGACGGCGGCGACGTGGTCGAGCTGCTTGCGCAGCCGCTCCGCGGTCAGGCCCCGGGCCACCGTGAGTCGCGGCGAGTGGTCGGTGAGCACCAGGTACTCGTGGCCCAGCTCGACCGCTGCCAGCGCCATCTCCTCGATCGGTGAGCCGCCGTCGGACCAGTCCGAGTGGGTGTGGCAGTCGCCGCGCAGCGCGTCCCGCAGCTTCGCCGCTGCCTCGTCCAGGTCGGTGCCCTCGGTGGCCAGCAGCCGGCGCAGGTAGACGGGTTCCTCGCCGGCCAGCGACTCGGCCACGCAGCGGGCGGTGACGTCACCGACGCCGGACAGCTCGGTCAGCTTGCCGGTGCGGGCCCGCTCGGCCACCTCGGCGGCGGGCAGCGCGCCGAGCGTCTTCGCCGCCGACCGGAACGCGCGCACCCGATAGGTGGCCTCGTTCGCCCGTTCCAGCAGGAACGCGATCCGGCGCAGGTCGGCGAGGGGATCCCGGGCACTCATGTCCTGGAACCTACGCGCTCACGCCGTCCGCCGCGTGGCCCCGCACCGCGCGTCGGTCAGCCGCTGCGGGTGGACCGGCCGGGCGCGGCCGGGCAGCCGTGCTTGCGCTGCCAGGCGGTGACCTCGGCGACCGGCGAGCGGTTGCCGCCCTTGCGCCAGGAGTTCAGGTACGGCGCCGGCCAGACCACGCCCCGGCGGATCCACCAGTCGTCGGCGCCGGTGCACTTCGGGGAGAGACCGAAGTGCAGGTGGCAGACGTTGTTGGCGTTGCCCGTACGGCCGACCTTGCCGAGCTGCTGCCCGGCACGCACCCGTACGCCCTCATCGACGCCGGCCGCGATCGCGCTCAGGTGCGAGCCGTAGTAGCGCACCCCGTCGTCGCCGAGCAGCGAGACGGAGAGCCCGCCGTTGTTCGGGCCCAGCTGCCCGCGCTTGTCGAACCGGTCGACGCGGCTCACCTCCAGCACCACGCCGTCGGTGACCGCCACCACCGGCTCGCCGCAGTCGGCGAACACGTCGGTGCCGGGGTAGCCGCCGTGCGTCGGGTGGTAGTCGACGTTGCCCGCCCGCACCGGGAAGACCCGCTTCACGTCCGTGCGGGCCGGCGACGGCGGGGAGGCGGTCGGCGGTGCCGGGCTCGCCGGGTCGGCGGGCTGCGCGGCCGTCGTCATCGGGCTCGGCTCCTGCCACCTGTCGGCGCGCCCGGTGGTGGCGCCGCAGCCGCCGGCGGCGAGTGCCGCGACGAGCAGCAGGATCGGGTACGCCGGCCGCGTGCGGCGTCCGATCGATGGCGAGCGCATCCGGTCATCCTGACAGACCACTACCGTAGGGACGAAAGCCGAACGCGGGACGGATGGTCGGGAGAGGGGGCGGCGGTGACGCACGGGTGGCACGGCGGACCCGAGGGGACCGGTCCGGGAACGTTCCCGCCGCGTACGCCCTCGGGGCTCTTCCCGTCGAGCACGTCGATGCGGCCCAGCTACCGCGAGCCGTACCCGGTCACCGGAGCCGGTGTCGCGGTCGGCGCGCTGGTCGCGTTCGCCTGGTTGCTGTTGTTCGGGCTGCTCGGCCGCGGCGTGGCCGGTTACGCCTGGTGGACGCTGCTGGCCGGCGGCCTGGCCTGGCTGGCCGCCGCGGTGCTGGTCCGCCACGGGGACCGGGGGGTCGCGACGGGGGTCGCGATCGTCACCGCGGGTGGCTGGAGCATCGCCGCGGCGATCGTCGCGACGCGCTGGGCGCAGACCGGGGACTGGCCGCTCTGGTGACCTTCGGTGCCGGTTTCGCTGCGTAGCGAAGGCCACCTTGACGTACGCGTGAGGACGGTCCACGCTCGCGGTATGGCCTGGACCACATCGCCGCGGCTCGACCCCGACCGGAGCCGCCGTCGCCTGCAACTCCTCGCCGAGTTGGCCGGTGCGCGTGCGGTACAGCAGCGCCAACGGCCGCAGCGGGCCCGCACCGAACGGCTGCGCCAACTCATCGCCACCCGCCGGCGCGTCGTCGGCTGACCGGCTTTCTCCCGAGGAACGGCCGGCCCATACGGGGCGTTGACCGCTCGCCTGCCGACCCGACCGGTTAACGTGCATCGCGTGACGTGTCGGCGTGCTGCCGAGGCCAATTTGGGGGGACCGTGTCGTACTTCGCTGCTGCCGTGGCGCGCGTCGACGGCGGCTGGACCGCCGGCGAGGTGAGCCTGCGAGGCGTCACCGACATCGAGGAGGTGGCCGACCGGCTGCGCGACGTCGAGCCGGACGCCGACCTCTCGCTGCTGTTCGTCGAGGCCGACGACACGTACCTGGTCGTCATGCGCCTGGACGAGGGGGAGGACCTGCGGGTCTTCGGCTCGGACTCGGCGTACGCGGAGGAGTCCCGGCTGGGTGCGCTGCTCGTCGGCGACCTGAAGACCTCGGTGACCGGGCTGGAGGATGTCGACGAGCCGCGTGCCTCCGCCGGCGACGACGACACCGAGCAGCCTGCTGTGGACCCGGAGGCAGACCCGGTCGGCGACGCGGACCTGCTGACCGACCTGGGGATCCCGGCGCAGAAGCTGCTGGCGCTCTGCGCGCACGAGGGCTCCATGCCGGCCGACGTGACAGCCGAGATCTGCCAGGTGCTGGGCTGCGTGGACGAGGTCGAGGAGCTGCGTGAGGTCTGAGTCCGGGGAGTCCCTGACGCCCGGCGCCGCCGAACCGGCCGACGCGACCGATCCGTCGCTGGAGACCGTACGCCCGGGGCAGCCCACCCCCGGGCGGGCCGCACGCGTCGGTCCCGGCGCGGACGAGGCACTCGCCGACTCGGGCGCGGTGGGCCGCCGGCAGCGGCACGAGCTGTGGATGCGCCGGGCCCTCGAGGTCGCGGCGACCGGCCCGGACGGTGCGACCCCCGACGCCGACGACGTGCCGGTCGGCGCGGTGCTCTACGGCCCCGACGGGACCGAACTGGCGATCGGCCGCAACGAGCGGGAGCTGACCGGCGACCCGACCGCGCACGCCGAGGTGCTGGCGTTGCGCCGGGCCGCGCAGCGGCTGGGCCGCTGGCGGCTGGACGACTGCACGCTCGTGGTGACGCTGGAACCGTGCACCATGTGCGCCGGGGCGATCGCGCTGGCGCGCGTCCCGACAGTGGTGTTCGGCGCGTGGGAACCGAAGACCGGCGCCGTCGGGTCACTCTGGGACGTGCTGCGCGACCGCCGCGTCACGCACCGCCCCGAGGTGTACGGCGGCGTGCTGGAACGCGAGAGCGCTGCGCTGTTGCGCGCGTTCTTCCGCTGAGGAGTTCTGGTCCTGTCTCAGGCTCCGGCCGGCGCGGGGCGCAGCAGCGTCGCGGCGATCGCGCGGCCGACCTCGGTCCAGGCGGTCGGACGCAGCGTGGCCGGGTCGAGCCGAACGATCGACCGGGTGCCGGTGGCGTGCACGGTGGCGCCGTCAACCGAGCGGAACTCGAAGGCGTACTGGGCGCTGCTGGTGCCGAAATGCTCCAGCCAGAAGTGCACCGCCACCGTGCCGACGCCGACGACCGGCGCCCGGTAGGTGATGGTGAACTCGCGGACCGCGTGGAACACGTCCGGTGCGGCGTGCACGTCGCCCCGGAAGGCGACGCCGCGTTCGGCCCAGTACGGCGTCAGGGCGCGTTCCAGCAGCACCGCGTAGCGGGCGTTGTGCAGGATGCCCATCGCGTCGAGGTCGTCGAAGTGCACCGGCACGTGCTCGACGTGCCCGAACTCGGCGACCGGCAGGTCGGTGGTGGCGTGGCTCATGACTGGCCTTCCGGTAGCAGGGTCGGATCCGGGCAGAGCGCCCGCAGCCGGGTCAGCAGACCCTGGCGGGCGTGCCGGTAGCTGGCGTCCGGGTCGAGCAGCCGGGACCGCATCACCGCGCTGATCCCCAGCGCGTCGATCTCGTACGCGAGCAGCGGCACGTCCAGATCGGCGGGCAGCTCGCCGAGGTCGACGGCCTCCTGGACGAGGCGTTCCAGCAGCGCGGTCCAGCGGGCGAACGCCTCGGCGAGCCGGTCCCGGACCGGGCCGGGACGGGCGTTGTACTCGAACTCGGTGTTGGCGAAGAAGCAGCCGCCGGGCAGCACCCGGGCGGCGTAGAAGTCGATCCGGGCGTCGTGCAGCGCACGCAGCCGGCGTACGCCCCGGGGGGCGAGCAGGGCGGGCGCGACGATCCGCTCCTGCCACTGCGCCACGGCCCGGTCGACGGTGGCGAGTTGCAGTGCCTCCTTGGAGCGCCAGTGCGCGAAGAGGCCGGACTTGCTGACCTCCAGCCGGTCGGCGAGCTGGGCCAGGGAGAGGCCGTGCAGGCCGACCTCGGTCGCCAGCGCCACCGCGGTGTCGAGCACCGCGGTGCGGGTGCGGTCGCCACGGGCGACGCGGCCGTCGGAGTTCATGCGATCAGCGTAGGGGAAACAAGCACGACCGGTCGTATTTATTTTTGTGACGACGGTAACGCGGAACCGCCCCGCCACCGAGCGGTGGCGGGGCGGTCCGGGTCGGTCCGGTCAGGCGATGATGGTGTCCAGCGCGATCTCGACCATCTGGCCGAACGTCTGCTCGCGCTCCTGCGACGTGGTCTTCTCGCCGGTCTTGATGTGATCGCTGACGGTCAGGATGGTCAGCGCGCGGGCCTTGAAGCGCGCCGCGATCGTGTAGAGCGCCGCCGACTCCATCTCCACCGCCAGCACGCCGTAGTCGGCGAGCGTGTCGTACAGGTCCGGCCGGTCCGTGTAGAAGGCGTCCGCCGCCAGGATCGGCCCGACCCGCATGCTGATGCCGCGCCGCTCGGCCACCTCGACCGAGGTACGCAGCAGCCCGAAGTCGGCCACCGGGGCGTAGTCGATCAGCCCGTCGAAGCGCATCCGGTTCATGTTCGAGTCGGTGGACGAACCGATGGCCGCCACCACGTCCCGCAGCTGCAGATCCTCGGTCAGCGCGCCGCAGGAGCCGACCCGGATCAGCGACTTCACGCCGTACTCGTTGACCAGCTCGTGCGCGTAGATCGAGGCGGACGGCATGCCCATGCCGGAGCCCTGGACGGACACGTCGACACCGTTCCACTTCCCGGTGAAGCCCAGCATGCCGCGCACCGTCGTGTAGCAGCGGGCCCCTTCCAGGTAGGTCTCCGCGATCCACTTGGCCCGCAGCGGGTCGCCCGGCATCAGGACCCGCTCGGCGATCTCTCCCGGCTCAGCGCCGATGTGCGTACTCATGGCAAAGATCCTGCCAGGCCGGGCCGAGGGATACCGGTTCGGCGTCCAAGCCGGCGGTCCTGTACCCTCGTCGGCGGTGGCGTGTCCGAGTGGCCTAAGGAGCACGCCTCGAAAGCGTGTGAGGGTTTACGCCCTCCGCGGGTTCAAATCCCGCCGCCACCGCTCGTGAACAGCGAGAACGCCCGGTCGATCCGCGAGGATCGCACCGGGCGTTCCGCTTGTGCCCCTCGGCAAGCCGGTTGTGTGACGAGGGTCGATGCGCCTATAACTGTTGTCGGCTCCCGCCGGCAGTCGGCGGGCTCTGCACGGGGGACAAATGAAGATCAGATCGGTCCTTGCTGCCGGCGTTCTCGCCGCTGTCCTGTTGGCCTTCGGCTCGCCGGCCCCGGCCCAGGCCGCCGACGTCCTGCAGGTCAACTCTGCCTACAACGACTCGTCGGACGACCTCGGAAGACTGTACGTCTCCGTCACCTCGTCCCAGCCGGTTGCCGAGATCCGCGCGGAACTCGTCGACGAGGAGACCGGGGCGCTGGTCGCGCGCGCCACGGACTTCGTGCTCCACTCGGAGGCTCCGGAGAAGACCGTCTTCCGCACTTCGGCGCCCCTGATTCTCGACGCGCTCGGCGACTACCTCGTGCACGTCGCGGTGACCGACGTTGCGGGCAACCACGTACGGCAGGAGCGTGCCGGGTGGATCCTCTACCGGGTCGTCACCTTCCTGGAGGATGTGACGATCAACCCCACCACCGTCGACTACGACAACCGCCAGGTGGCTGTCCGGGGGGTGCTCAAGGGCCGCTGGCCGGGCACCGGCGAGGTTCGGCCGCTCGCCGACTTCCCGGTCCAGGTCAACAGCAGCTTCGACCCGACTCCGGCCATCACTGCGTCCGACGGCTCATTCGGCAAGACGGTCACCATCTACGCCATCAGCCCGGAAGTCGACATCTCCTACTCCTACTCCCTGGGCCGGCCGTACTTCGAGTACATTCCCCAGCAGATTTTCCCGATCACGATCGATCCGCGGGAGACCCGGATCACGGCAAAGGTGAATCGCACCCGGGTGGCAGCGGGCCAGAGCGTCCGGCTCACCGGACAGCTGTCGTGGCTCACCGCCTCCGGGTGGGCCCCGCATGCCAACCAGGTCCACGACATCTACCTGGACCTGTGCGACGACAACCGCTGTTACGCCACCTACGGTCCGCTCGACACCGACGGCAAGGGCCAGTTCGCAGCAGACGTGGTCCCTCTTCACAGCGGATACTTCATCATCGGCTACTCACCGTCGGACCGGTTCGTGGCCGGCAGTTCGGGTCGGACGAAGGCTGTCACCGTAGTGGCGGCTCAGCGGTAGCGGAGCGCTGTTCGGCCCCTGCCGACTCCTGCCCTATGGTCAGCAGGGGCCGTAGCCCTCGTCGAAGAGGCGGCGGGCCCAGTCCGCGTACCCGGCGATGATCTCGCGGACGGTGACCCCGTCGTGCAGGAACAGGTACGCGCGGTCTCCGTCGCGGGCGAGCAGCCCGGCGAAGCGGTGACTGCCGGGCGGCGCCGGCAGGTCGACGGCGCCAGGGTACGCGGCGCGGACCTCGCCCACCGGCGTGCCGGCGCTGATGCCCTCCGGTGTGCTCATCGGGTCGTCGAGCCAGAGCAGGACGAGCCGGTCGTCGACGAAGATCGGGCTGACCGCACCGTGTCCGACCAGCGCGGGCCCGCATGCCTCCTCGTCGGCGCGCAGCACGCCGCGCCGGGTCAGGTCCGCCTCGGTGTCACCGAACTCCGCGTCGCGCAGGCCGTCCAGGCTGACCACCTGCGTGACGCCGACCGGTTCGGCCGGCCACTGTGGATGAACGCCGCTGCCGGCTGCGGACGCGGCAGCAAGCAGTGCGGCAATAAAGCCGAATTGTCGTAGTTTCATGCAATCCCCCAGTCACCAACGGGACCGGGGCGATGAGGTTGCTGCTGCGGGTCGGATTGGCGTAGTTCCCACTCTTCGGCCAACTCGTCCCAGTAGTCGGCGGACAGTCCGCGCCGGCCGTGCGCCAGCCAGCCGTCCGTGTCGCGTTCCAGGTGCAGGCCCAGCTCGGCGAACGGGTCGATCCACGCGCCCGGCTCCGCGCCCAGCCGGGCCAGCGCGGTGTTGATCGGCCACTCGGTCCGCGGCCGGTCCAGCGCGGCGTCGTACCGCGGGCCCCAACTCACCTCGCCGCCCAGCCAGACCACCGCCGACTGGTGGCCCAGGCCACCCGCGAACTCCGCTTCCAGGTACGCCACCGGGCCGCTGGTCGACCAGCGGGCCAGCACGTCGGCCAGGGGCGGCGAGAGCACCAGCCGGAACGGGCGCTCGGCGTGCGGCTCGTCGGTGGCGTAGTCCGGCAGGCCGCCGGTCAGTTCCTGCACCAGTTGCGGGGTGACAGGCAGCAGCGCGAAGTCCTGGCGGAGCGCGGCGAGCACCGCGTGGTCGAGGTCGGCGGTCTGCTCGCGAAGCAACTCGACGTCGGCGACCACGGCGCTGAGCTGGTAACTCATCCGGTCCTCTCGGCGTCCACAGGCTGTGGATGGAACATGTGTACGACCGGTCGTCGGGTGCCTCGGCGCGCTCGGCGCGTGACGCGGCCGATGCCCAACGTACGGGCGCGGCAGCGCTGCCGCATCATCACGCCCGATACTTGCTCCGCACGGTTGTCGGATCGGGGCGGCGGCGTTCGTAGCCGGGGTGACGGCAGCCCGGCCGGCGGCCGACGACGGCGAAAGAGGAACCGATGGCGCAGTACCTGATCTCCGTACTCGACGACACGACCGGCTCGGCCACCGAGGAGGAGATGGCCGCGATCGGTGAGTTCAACGAACGGTTGCGCTCCGGCGGGCACTGGGTCTTCGCCGGTGGGCTCGCCGCACCGGAGACGGCCACAGTCGTGGATGCGCGGGGCGGAAGTTCGCTGCTCACCGACGGACCCTACGTGGAGACGAAGGAGTACGTCGGCGGGTTCTGGATCATCGAGGCGCCGGACTTCGACGTGGCGCTGCCGCTCGCCGCGCTGGCGTCGCAGCGGTGCAACAGGCGGGTCGAGCTGCGGCCGTTCCTGGTCGCGTGACAGACGTCGGCGAGGCGCTCACCCGGGTCCACCGCGAGGAATGGGCCCGGGTGGTGGCCACGCTCGCCCGGCGCATCGGCGACCTCGACGTCGCGGAGGAGATGACCGCCGAGGCGTTCGCCGCCGCCGTCGAGCGGTGGTCGGCCGACGGCGTACCGCCGAACCCCGGCGCGTGGCTCACCACCACCGCGTACCGGCGGGCCGTCGACCGGATCCGGCGCGAGAGCCGGCGGGACGACAAGCACCGGGAGGCGCTGATGCTGGCCGACGTGCCGGAACCGCTCGGTGTCATCGACGACGACCGGCTCCGCCTGATCTTCACCTGCTGTCACCCGGCGCTGGCCATGGAGGCGCGGGTGGCGCTGACGCTGCGCCTTGTCGGCGGGCTCACCGTGCCGGAGATCGCCCGCGCGTACCTGATCCAGGAGCCCGCCATGGGCAGGCGGATCACCCGGGCCAAGACGAAGATCAAGGCAGCCGGCATCCCGTACCGGGTGCCGTCCCGCGAGGACCTGCCGGCCCGGGTCGCCGGCGTGCTCGCCGTCCTCTACCTGATCTTCAACGAGGGCTACCTCGCCTCGAATCCGGGCAAGGAGGCGGTCCGCGCCAACCTGACCGCCGAGGCGATCCGGCTCACCCGGCTGGTCCGTACGCTGCTGCCCGACGACCACGAGGCCGCCGGGCTGCTGGCGCTGATGCTGCTCACCGAGGCCCGCCGCCCCGCCCGGGTCTCCGCGACAGGGGAACTCGTCGTCCTCGCCGAGCAGGACCGCAGCGCCTGGGACCGGGAGCTGATCGCCGAGGGACACGCCTTGGTCCGCGCGTGCATCGCCGCCGGACGGCCGCCGGGCCGCTACCAGATCCTCGCCGCGATAAACGCCGTCCACACCGACGCCCGCGACGCGCGGGACACCGACTGGGCGCAGATCGCCGCGCTCTACGACCATTTGGTACGCGTCGACCCGTCGCCGATCGTGCGGCTCAACCGGGCGGTGGCGGTCGCCGAGCTGGACGGGCCGCAGGTCGCGCTCGCCGAGGTGGAGGCGTTGCCGCTGGAGGGCTACCACGCGTACCACGCGACGCGCGCCGAGTTGTTGCGGCGGATGGGGCGGGGCGGGGAGGCGCGGGCGGCGTACGACCGGGCGATCGAGTTGGCGGGAAACAGCGCGGAGACGGCGTATCTGAAGCGGCGGCGAGACCAGTTGGGCGGCAGATGAACGCCCGCGCGAACGGGCTTCTAGCCGAGTTCTCTGGCGCATGGTGAGTCGTGCGCGCCCCACCATGCGTCAATGCGCACACCGTGCCCGAGGCCGGCATCCACGGTGTGGTGCAGGCCGAGGTCGACGATGCGATCGTCGTACGGGCTGAACGGATGCGCGGGGTCCGCCCCCAACACCGGGCCGAAGGAGTCGAGCAACGGCTTCCAGAGGTTGGTCCACGTGCGACCGGGGCCGGTGGTGAGACTTACCTGCATCCACACCGGGCCGGGGTCAGCCGGAAGCACATGCGCCGCCAGCAATCGTCCCCGTAGCTCCTCTTTCCATGCCTTGTGTTCGTATGACCCGACCATGTGAGTGGTGAACTGCGGGACCGGGGCGACCGCCTGCGGCACTGCGGGCCCCACGGCCAGTGACGACCGAGCCGCCTGAACTTTTCGACCGAACACCGCAGCGAGGCGGCCCGCGTCGATTCGTTGTGCCACCGGGTAGAGGAAGTTGTCCAGGTCGCGTCCACCCGCATCGAGCGTCATGTTCTCCGGGAGGCCGACAACCATCTCGATCGCCAGCGGGCCGTCGACGCCCGCTCCCGCCGGCTCGGCCAACGTTGAGACGTGATCAAGGAACTGGGACAACCTCACCTGGCTCGGATGCCCGGCGCGCTCCCAGCTCGCCAGTTCCGGCTTGATTTGCAGCGTCATCGGCTGGCCCGGACGCTGATACAGCTGCCCCACTCGCCTGATCCTCCGACCACTCGCCCGGGGCCGCAAGGCTGTCGTGTGACCCCATGGCCGCCGATCTCGTTCAACCTTCGCCGGGTGCCCGCACGGTGAAGAGCTTGGCTTGAATTCGATCCTTGAGGATGTCGAAGGGCCCGACGGACTCTTGGACGTCGAGAGCGATGTTCTCGTCCGCGCGCCGGTAGTCGTCGTAGTAATGCGAGTAATGCTTCCCCGGAGGGCCCGCAACGACAGGGTCGGCGTAGGCGAGAACGATGTACTTGGACAGCCCCGGGACCGACTTGCGATCGTGGAGTTGCTGAACGCACCTCTGGAACTCGTGCAGGTTCTGAGGGCTGGGGCCACCCTTGAAGCCGGACGAGACGCCTGTATAGGGATCAAATCGCTGCGGGTGTACGTAGAACTTGAACTCGACGAACGCCTTCTCCTCGCCGCGATGCAGGACGAGGTCGATCCGTTCGCACTCCACGAACTGCTGCACGCCTTCGTCGACGTCATGCAGCTGCCGGCAGAAGAAGTGGCGAAAGACCGACTCGTTCCAGCTGGCCAGCGGCGCTCGTCGGAGCTCACCGGGCATGAACTCGATGGTGCGGAGGAAGGTTGATCGGACAACCGCATCCAGGCTCTGCCCCATCGACGGAACGTATCAGCCCGGCGGCTGGAAACGTTGAGGACAGAACGGCGAGCCGGTGGCCGCGGAGACGACGAAGGGCCGGTCCCCGATGGGGCCGGCCCTCGCGTTCGTGCTGCTCAAGAGAGCGGAGGATACGAGATTCGAACTCGTGAGGGTGTGAACCCAACACGCTTTCCAAGCGTGCGCCCTAGGCCTCTAGGCGAATCCTCCGCGAGCCAGGATACAGGTCTCCCGACGGCGGGCCACCCCACCCTCCCGGAAGATCCACAACCCTTCGGGTAGGCTTGGCGTCACCTCCCGTGCGGCGGTACCTCGTGAACCTCCCCAGGGCCGGAAGGCAGCAAGGATAAGCGAGCTCTGCCGGGTGCACGGGAGGCCTTTCTGTCTCCCGGGCCGGGTAACGTCGCTGCGGGTCGGGTCACGGGGTGGTGGGTGGTCACCCGGGGCCGACCGGCGCAGAATGGCTCGGTCGAGAGGAGGCGGGACGGGTGGCACTGGCCCTTTACCGCAAGTACCGGCCGCGGACGTTCGCCGAGATGATCGGCCAGGAGCAGGTCACCGAGCCGCTGTCGCAGGCGCTGCGCAGCGGGCGGCTCAACCACGCCTACCTCTTCTCCGGTCCGCGGGGCTGCGGCAAGACCTCCAGCGCCCGGATCCTGGCCCGCTCCCTCAACTGTGAGCAGGGCCCCACCCCCGAGCCGTGCGGGCAGTGCGACTCGTGCCGCGGCCTGGCTCCCGACGGCGGCGGCTCGATCGACGTCATCGAGATCGACGCGGCCAGCCACGGTGGTGTCGACGACGCCCGTGAGCTGCGCGAGAAGGCGTTCTTCGCCCCGGCCCGCAGCCGCTTCAAGATCTACATCATCGACGAGGCGCACATGGTCTCGTCGGCCGGCTTCAACGCCCTGCTCAAGCTGGTCGAGGAGCCCCCGGAGTACGTCAAGTTCATCTTCGCCACCACCGAACCGGAGAAGGTCCTCGGCACTATCAAGTCGAGGACCCACCACTACCCGTTCCGGCTGTTCCCGCCGAAGGTGGTCCGCCCCTACCTCGAGCAGCTCTGCGAGGCGGAGGGCGTCAAGGTCGAGCCGGCGGTCTTCCCGCTGGTGGTGCGTGCCGGCGGCGGCAGCATGCGCGACAGCCTCTCCGTACTCGACCAGCTCATCGCGGGCGCCGGCCCGGAGGGCGTCGACTACGCCCGGGCCGCCGCGCTGCTCGGCGTCACCGACACCGCGCTGATCGACGAGATGTGCGACGCGCTCGCCGCCGGTGACGGCGCCGCCGCGTACGCCACCGTCGACCGGGTCGCCGAGGCCGGGCACGACTCGCGCCGCTTCGCCTCCGACCTGCTGGAACGCCTCCGCGACCTGATCGTCCTGCAGCAGGTGCCCGACGCCGCCGCCCGGGGCCTCATCGACGGGCCGGCCGACCAGATCGAGCGGATGGCCGCCCAGGCCCAGCGCCTCGGCCCGGCCACGCTGTCCCGCTGCGCCGACATCGTGCACAACGGCCTGGTCGAGATGCGCGGCACCACAGCGCCCCGGCTGCTGCTGGAGCTGATCTGCGCGCGCATGCTCCTGCCCGGCGCGGACGACTCCTCGGCCGGCCTGCTCCAGCGCCTGGAGCGGATGGAGCGCCGGCTGACGCTGGGCGGCGCCGAGCTGCCGTCGGCCGCCGCCGACTCCGCGCACCCCGACCACACCCCTGGGGTACGCCCGGCGGCTCCCGCCCCGGGGGCGGCTGCCGCCGCGGTCCACCCGGATTCCGCCGGCAGGCCGGCGGCTGCCGGTGCCCCGACCGGGGCCGCCGCCGCACGTGCCGCTGCCGCCGCTGCGGCAGGCGCCCGGAGCGCCACACCCGGCTCCCGTCCGGTCGGCCCCGCCACCGGCACCCGTCCGGCCCCGAACGGTGCGGGCATCGATTCCCGCCCCGCGGCCGGTGCCGTTCCCGAGTCCGGTCCGGCATCTGCCGAGTCCGGCCCGCGTCCCGCCTCGGTGGGGACCGAAGCGGCCGCGGCTGCCGGGGTCCACCCGGCCACGGACGCCGGGTTCGCTGCGCTGGCCGCCGCCGAGCGGGCCGCCGCCGGCTCGACGACGTCCGGTCAGGCAGCCGCCCGACGCCCGGTACCGCCGTCCGCGGTGATGCCCGACCCGGCCACGCCCGAGCCGCCCCGCCCCGGCGCGGCGAATCCCGGCGCGCTCGACGCGGTAGCGGTGCGCCGCGTCTGGCCCGAGGTGGTCGGCAAGGTCAACCGGAGCAACAAGCGGATCGCCGCGCTGATGCGGGACGCGGTGGTACGCGACCTGGACGGCGACACGCTCGTGCTGACCGTGAAGTCGACGGTGCTGGCCAAGATGATGGCCGACCACGCCGCCGTGCTGACCGACGCGCTCTACGAGGAGCTGGGCGGCCGTTGGCAGATCCGCTGCGAGGTGGCCGGCGAGCGCGGTGCGGCCTCACTCGGTGGCCCGTCCCGCCCGTCCGGGGCGAGCCGTGCCCAGGCCGACGCCGCGCCGGGCCGCACCCCGTCCGACAGCGCTCCGGCCCGCCCGGCGTCCGACGCCAGGTCCGGTGGGCCGGATTCCGGGGCGGCAGGTGCTGCTCACGGCCGTCCGGACGCTGACGCCGGGTACCGCGACGTAGCCGACGCGGGAGCGAGCCGTCCCGGCTCCGACGCCGGTCCGAGCCGTCCCGGCTCCGAGGCGGGATCGGGCCGCCCGGGTTCAGCCCACTCCGGTCCGGGCCGTCCGGATTCCGCTGCCGTCGGGCACCCGGCGTCCGGTGGCGCGCCGGCACAGCCGGTGTCCGGCTCGGGCGGCACCACGGGCAGCCGACCCACTGGTAACCCGGCCACCGGCAGCCAAGGCGCGGGAAGCCAGGCCGGAGGACCGGCGGGCCGACCCGGCGCGGGTTCGGCCGACGCCTCGCACCGGACGGCGGCGACCGCTGCCGGTGACCAGGCCGGCGAGGAGGACTGGCCGGAGCCGGCCCGACCCGGTGGCGCGGCCACCGCCTCGGCCACCGGTACCGCCTCGACGACCGGCACCGCCTCGGCGGCGAGCACCGGGGGTGCGGAGGACTGGCCGGCGGCTGCCCGTCCGGGCGGGGGGACGGCGACCGCTACCGCGCCTGTCGTCGTACCCAAGCCGGCTGGACCTGCGACGGCGCCTGCCGGTGGGGCGAGGCCGGCGGGGCCGAAGAACAGCGCGATCGCGGCGGCGCGTGCGGCCGCGGCGGCTGCCGCCGCGGGCGGTGGTGCCGGCAAGGGGCCGCGCGCGGCGCAGCCGGCGCGGAAGACGGCCGATGCCGAGTGGGCGGGCGAGCCGCCCTACGACCCGGACTTCGACGGCCCGGTGCGGGGCGGGGGCGCGCCCGCGGCGGCGCCCGCCTACGAGGGGTTCGATCCGGGCGACGAGCCGCTCGACGAGGTGATCGACGAGCGGACCGCCCGGCAGTCGAGCGAGGAGCAGGCGGTGCAGCTGCTGCGCGAGACGTTCGGGGCGGAGAAGATCGACGAGGTGGACGCGCGCTGAGCGCGCGTCGACCGCGATTCAGCGGTGCCGTGGCCCGACTAGGCTGGGCGCGGCCGACCAGACGAGTGGAAGAAGGAGCGGTCCGTGCGCCCAGGTGGACAGCCGAACATGCAGCAGATGCTGAAGCAGGCGCAGAAGATGCAGCAGCAGATCGCCAAGGCCCAGGCCGAGCTGGCCGAGGCGGAGCTGACCGGCACCGCCGGTGGGGGCCTGGTCACCGCGACCGTCGCCGGTACCGGTGAGCTGAAGGCGATCAAGATCGACCCGAAGGCGGTCGACCCGGAGGACGTCGAGACGCTCGAGGACCTGGTCGTCGCGGCCGTGCACAACGCCGCCGAGGCGGCCCGCGAGCTGACCGAGAAGAAGATGGGCCCGCTCGCGGGCGGCATGGGCGGCCTCGGCCTGCCCGGGTTCTGAGCCGGCAGATGTACGAGGGTGCCATCCAGGATCTGATCGACGAGCTGGGCCGGTTGCCGGGCGTGGGCCCGAAGAGTGCCCAGCGGATCGCGTTCCACGTGCTGTCGGCGGATCCGGCCGACGTCAACCGGCTGGCCGGCGCGCTGCGCAAGGTGAAGGACCTGGTCCGGTTCTGCACGACCTGCTACAACGTGGCCGAGTCGGAGCAGTGCCGGATCTGCCGCGACCCACGGCGTACCGACGAGGTGCTCTGCGTGGTCGAGGAGCCGAAGGACGTGGTGGCGATCGAGCGGACCGGCGAGTTCCGCGGGCGCTACCACGTGCTCGGCGGCGCGATCAATCCGCTGGAGGGCATCGGCCCGGACAACCTGCGGATCCGTGAGCTGATGACCCGCCTGGGCAGCGGCGAGGTCCGCGAGCTGATCCTCGCCACCGACCCCAACACCGAGGGCGAGGCGACGGCCACCTATCTGGCTCTGATGGTCAAGCCGATGGGGATCGCCGTGACCCGGCTCGCGAGTGGACTGCCGGTCGGCGGCGACCTCGAGTACGCCGACGAGATCACGCTGGGCCGGGCCTTCGAGGGCCGCCGGGCCGTCTGAGTTCTGTCGTACCGCCTCCGGCGGGTGCCCCTCGGGGTGCCCGCCGGACGTGTCTCCGGGCCGGGCCGGGACACCCGTCGATCTGACAGGAGCGTGCGTCCGGGACCGGATCGACGTAATAAATTCGCCCTTCAAACCGACGAAACGTCGGTGGCCTAAGGGATTCTCCTTCGATTCGCATGCCTCGTTGCGGAACAGACACGATTCGATACCAACCCACCCCCCGCCGGTTTCCGGGCCGTCCGCGCGAGGGCTAAGGTCTGCGCACATCGGTGACCCTGTCACCACGTTGTCCGTACCCCCAAGGACGAGGTGAAAGCACCATGCGTGCATCGAGGCCGAAGGTCGCAATCGCGGCCGTCGCGGTCGCGGCCCTCGCGGTTGCAGGCTGCGCCGAGAGCGACCGTGAGAGTGGCTCCGGAGATAGCAAGAAGGACACCCTCGTCTTCGGCGTCGCCGGAGACCCGAAGGTGCTCGACCCCAGCTTCGCCAGCGACGGTGAGTCGCTGCGCGTGGCGCGCCAGGTCTTCGAGACCCTGGTCCGTCCGGAGGAGGGCGGCACCAAGGTGACGCCGGGCCTCGCCGAGTCCTGGACGCCGGACGCGGCGGGCACCACCTGGACGTTCAAGCTCCGCTCGGGAGTCAAGTTCCACGACGGCACCGACTTCAACGCCGAAGCCGTCTGCGCCAACTTCGACCGCTGGTACAACGCCAAGGGCCT
Source organism: Micromonospora sp. WMMA1947 (assembly GCF_027497355.1). NCBI lineage: Bacteria > Bacillati > Actinomycetota > Actinomycetes > Micromonosporales > Micromonosporaceae > Micromonospora > Micromonospora sp. WMMA1947. The sequence goes on from NZ_CP114909.1 coordinate 2,209,087, forward strand.
CATGCAGAGCCCGGACGTGACCGCCTACTGGCAGGACGTCATGGGCGGGTTCGCCAAGAACGAGGACCCGGAGCTGGGGCCGAGCCTCTTCAAGTCCTGCACCGCCAAGGACGCCACCACTGTGGACCTCGCGTTCACCCGGGTCTCCAGCAAGATCCCGGCCGCGCTGATGCTGCCGTCGTTCTCGATCCAGAGCCCCAAGGCGATGGAGCAGTACGACGCGAGCAACGTGACCGGCACCGCCGAGGACATCAAGTACCCGGCGTACGCGATGGAGCACCCGACCGGCACCGGTCCGTTCAAGTTCAAGGCGTGGGACATCGCGAACAAGACGCTCACCATCGAGCGCAACGACGACTACCACGGCGACAAGGCCAAGCTGAAGACCATCATCTTCAAGACGATCTCGGACGAGAACGCCCGCAAGCAGGCGCTCCGCTCGGGTGACATCCAGGGCTACGACCTGGTCGGCCCGGCGGACGTGGAGCCGCTGAAGAAGGAGGGCTTCAACGTCCTCACCCGGCCCGCCTTCAACATCCTCTACCTGGCGATCAACCAGAAGGGGAACCCGAAGCTGGCCGACCTGAAGGTCCGGCAGGCCATCGCGCACGCGCTGAACCGGCAGGCCCTGGTCGACTCGAAGCTGCCCCCGGGCGCCAAGGTCGCGATGAACTTCTTCCCGGACACCGTCGAGGGCTGGAACGGCGACGTCACCAAGTACGACTACGACCCCGCCAAGGCCAAGGCCCTGCTGGCCGAGGCCGGCGCGTCGAACCTGACGCTGAAGTTCCACTACCCGACCGAGGTCACCCGGCCGTACATGCCGAACCCGAAGGACATCTTCGAGCTGCTCTCGGCGGACCTCAAGGCGGTCGGCATCAACGTCCAGGCCATTCCGCTGAAGTGGAGCCCGGACTACCTCAACGCCACCACCTCCGGCAGCAAGCACGACCTGCACTTCCTCGGCTGGACCGGTGACTACGGCGACGCGTACAACTTCATCGGTACCTTCTTCGACCGCCAGAAGGACGAGTGGGGCTTCAACAACCCCGCGCTCTTCGCGCAGTTCAAGGACGCCGACACCACCGCCGACGCGGCGGCCCGGACGGAGAAGTACAAGGCGCTGAACAAGACGATCATGGACTTCCTGCCGGGTGTGCCGATCTCGCACTCCCCGCCGGCGATCGTGTTCGGCAAGGACGTGACCGGGGTCAAGGCGAGCCCGCTCACCGACGAGCGGTACGCGACCGCAGAGTTCAAGTGATCTGAAGGCACCGTACGCGGGCGGGCGCTGTGACCACAGCGCCCGCCCGCACCCCTCCGCACCCCCTCCGAGGCGCCCGTGTTCCGGTTCATCGTCAGACGCCTGCTACAGCTGATACCCACGCTGTTCGGGCTCTCCGTCCTGCTGTTCATCTGGCTCCGCCGACTTCCCGGCGGGCCCGAGACCGCGATCCTCGGTGAACGGGGCACGCCCGAGTCACGCGCCGCCATCCGGCGCAACCTCGGCCTCGACGAGCCGATCCTGGTCCAGTACGCCCGCTTCCTGCGGCGGATGATCCGGCTCGACCTGGGCACCTCGACCGGTACGAAGCGGGCCGTCACCACGGAGTTCGTGGAGCGGTTCCCCGGCACCGTCGAGCTGACGCTCATGGCCATGATCCTCGCGGTCGGCATCGGCATCCCGCTGGGCTACCTGGCCGCCCGCCGCCGGGGCCGGTTCCTCGACCACGCCTCGGTCGGCGGATCGCTCATCGGCATCTGCATCCCGGTCTTCTTCCTGGCGTACGTGCTCAAGGCGATCTTCGCGGAGAACCTGGGCTGGTTCCCCTCCAGCGGCCGGCAGGACCCGACCATCGGGGCGACCCGGGTCACCAACTTCTTCGTCCTCGACGGGCTCATGACCCGCGAGTGGGACGCCGCCGCCGACGCGCTCTGGCACCTCGTGCTGCCGGGCATCGCGCTCGCCAGCATCCCGCTCGCGATCATCGTCCGGATCACCCGGGCCAGCGTGCTGGAGGTGCTCAACGAGGACTTCGTCCGGACCGCCGAGGCCAAGGGCCTGACCGAGCGGACCGTACGCCGCCGGCACGTGCTGCGTAACGCCATGCTGCCGGTGGCCACCTCGATCGGTCTGCAGACCGGTCTCCTGCTCTCCGGCGCGGTGCTCACCGAGACCGTGTTCGCCTTCAGCGGCATCGGCGCGTTCGTCGCCGAGTCGATCAGCCAGCGTGACTATCCGGTGCTGATGGGCTTCATCATGATCATTGCGGTGGTGTACGTGCTGGTGAATCTCCTGGTCGACCTCTCCTACAGCGTGATCGACCCGAGGGTGAGGGTGCGATGACCATCACCGGAGGAAAGAAGCGCGAGAAGATCGACCGGCTCGCCGAGCTGTCCGCCCGCGAGGACGAGCAGGGGGTGAGCCTCTGGAAGGAGGCGTTCCGCCGCCTGCGGCGCAACCCGGCGGCCATCATCGGCGTGGTCATCCTGGCCGTCTTCGTCCTGGTCGCGGTCATCGGGCCGTTCTTCGTCCCGTACAGCCCGACGGACTCCGTCGGCATCCGGGAAGGGCTGGTCAAGTCCGGCCAGGGCATCATCCCCGGCGCCTCCGCCGACCACTGGCTCGGCTTCGACCACCAGGGCCGGGACGAGTTCAGCCGGCTCATCGTCGGCGCGCGGCAGACGCTGCTCGTCGGCGTGGTCTCCACCCTGATCGGTCTCGCGGTCGGCGCGCTGATCGGCGGCGTCGCCGGTGCGGCGGCCGGGCTCGGCGGCCGCTGGGGCCGCTGGATCGACACCACCCTGATGCGCTTCATCGACATGCTGCTGGCCATGCCGAGCCTGCTGCTCGCGGTGAGCATCGCGGCGCTGCTCGGTGCCAGCCTCACCACCGTGATGATCGCCGTCGGTGTGGTGTCGGTGCCGATCTTCGCCCGGCTGCTGCGCGGCTCGATGATCGCCCAGTCCAACAGCGACTACGTGCTGGCCGCGACGGCGCTCGGTGTGAAGCGGTCCAAGATCGCCCTCACCCACGTGGTGCCGAACTCGATCGCGCCGGTCATCGTCCAGGCCACGCTGACGCTGGCCACCGCGATCATCGAGGCGGCCGCGCTGTCCTTCCTCGGCCTCGGCAACCCCGACTCGGCCATCCCGGAGTGGGGCGTCATGCTCGCCGACGCGCAGCCGTACCTGGGCATCCGGCCCGGTCTGGCGATCTACCCGGCGCTCGGCATCATCATCACCGCACTCGGGTTCACCCTGCTCGGTGAGGCGATGCGCGAGGCCCTCGATCCAAAGCTGCGGAAGTAGGTCAGTCAGTCATGGCACTGCTCGAAGTGGACGACCTCTCCGTCACGTTCGCCCGTCGTGGGCAGCGCACCGTGCACGCGGTGGACGGGGTGTCCTTCTCGGTCGACGCCGGCGAGGTGGTCGGCCTGGTCGGCGAGTCCGGCTGCGGCAAGAGCGTCACGTCGCTGGCCATCATGGGTCTGCTGCCCAAGCAGCCGGGCCTGCGGGTCGGCGGCAAGGCGGTCTTCGACGGCACCGACCTGCTCCAGCTCGACGACCGGGCCCGCCGCGACATCCGCGGCCGGGACGTCGCGATGATCTTCCAGGATCCGCTCTCCTCGCTGAACCCGGTCATTCCGATCGGGCTCCAGGTGACCGAAGTGCTGACCCGGCACCGGGGCATGAAGGGCGAGGCGGCCACCAAGGAGGCGGCCGAGCTGCTCGACCGGGTGGGCATACCGGACCCGCGCCGCCGGCTCAAGGAGTACCCGCACCAGCTCTCCGGCGGCATGCGGCAGCGGGCGCTGATCGCCATGGCGGTCGCCTGCCAGCCCCGGCTGCTGATCGCCGACGAGCCGACCACCGCGCTCGACGTCACCATCCAGGCGCAGATCCTGGAACTGCTGAAGGACCTGGTCCGGGACTCCGGCACCGCGCTCGTCATGATCACCCACGACCTCGGTGTGGTCGCCGGCATGTGCGACACCATCAACGTGCTCTACGCCGGCCGGGTGGTGGAGACGGCCACCCGCCGCCCGCTGTTCCGCCAGCCCCGGCACCCGTACACCGAGGGGTTGCTCGGCTCGGTGCCCCGCCTGGACGCCGGCCGCGGCGAACGGCTCAACCCCATCCCCGGCTCGGTGCGCGACGTGCTGCCCTGGCCGGACGGCTGCGCGTTCGCCCCGCGCTGCGCCCGCCGCGTCGACGCGTGCGTGGGCGAGCCGCCGGAGCTGGTGCTCACCCACGACGCGCGCAGCTACCGCTGCGTCAACCCGGTGCCGGTTCCCGGCCTGACCCCGGAGGCGGGCGCCCGGACGACCGCGCCGACGACCACCGAGCCGGGTGCGGTGCCGGCCCAGGCCGAGCCGGCCGACCCGCCCGCCGTGCCCGGCTTCGGGCCGGCTCCGCGCGAGGAGGAGACCCCATGAGCGACAACGACATCCTCGTCGAGGTCCGCGACCTGAAGGTGCACTTCCCGATCCGCCGGGGCGTGCTCTTCGACCGGACCGTCGGGCACGTCAAGGCGGTCGACGGGGTCGACCTGAGCATCCCGCGCGGCAAGACGTACGGGCTGGTGGGCGAGTCGGGCTGCGGCAAGTCCACGCTCGGCCGGGCGCTGCTCCAGCTCAACCCGCCGACCAGCGGAGAGGTGAAGTTCGACGGCGTCGAGCTGACCACGCTGCCGGCCGGCAAGCTGCGCACGATGCGCCGCCGGATGCAGATGATCTTCCAGGACCCGATGTCCAGCCTGGACCCGCGGCAGAACGTCGAGTCGATCCTCACCGAGGGCCTCCAGACCCACGGCATCGGCGCCAACCGGGACGACCGGCGGCGGATCATCGGGGAGACGCTCGACGCGGTGGGGCTGCCCAAGTGGGCGCTGTCCCGCTACCCGCACGAGTTCTCCGGCGGCCAGCGCCAGCGCATCGGCATCGCCCGCGCACTGGTGCTCGGCCCGGAGCTGATCGTCGCCGACGAGCCCGTCTCCGCGCTGGACGTGTCGATCCAGGCGCAGGTGGTCAACCTGCTCGACGAACTCCAGGACAGCCTCGGCCTGACCTACCTGGTCATCGCGCACGACCTGGCCGTGGTGCGGCACATCTCCGACATCGTCGGCGTGATGTACCTGGGCGCGCTCGTGGAGGAGGCGCCGAGCGACCGGCTCTACACCGAGCCGCTGCACCCGTACACCAGGGCGCTGATGTCGGCGGTGCCGGTGCCGGACCCGGACGTGGAGGACCGGCGCGAGCGCATCCTGCTCGCCGGTGACCTGCCCTCGCCGGCGAACCCGCCGTCGGGCTGCCGGTTTCACACCCGCTGCCCGTGGGCGCAGCCGACCCGCTGCGCCGACGAGCGGCCGGAACTGCGCCAGATCGGCGCCAGCCGGGTGGCCTGCCACTGGGCCGAGCAGATCGCCGCCGGTGAGCTGCGCCCGCACGAGGTGACCGCGAAGATCACCCGGCCGGAGGGCGAGGGCGAGGAGCCCGGCGTGGTTTCCGCGCCCAGCGAGCCCGGCTCGTACGTCTGACACGACGAAGCGCGTCCCCACCCGGCCCGGGTGGGGACGCGCTTTTCGTCTGTCAGCCCTCGGGGCGGTTGAGCAGGCCCACCGCGATCGTGTGCACGGCGTCCAGCGCGGCCGGGTCGGCCAGCGGCGCGGAACCCCCGGTCACCGCGTACCACTCGTCGGCGTCCTTGTACTGCACTCGCAGCGTCACCCGGCCGTCGGCGTGCTCGGTGCGCAGCGTCAGCTCGCCGGTCACCACGCCCACCTCGTCCGTCATGACCCCGCCCGGGCCGGGGACGATGTCGGTGGTCCGCTCTGCCGGTCCGGCCGGCGCTCCGCCGGCCGGAGCACCGGGCACCGCGTCGGCGGTCATGCCCGCCCCGGCGACGTCGGCGGGCTCCGGCTGCCGGCCGTCCGCCGTCATCCCGGCCGACGCCGGGCCGGCCGACGCGGCCTCCGGGGCCGGTGCGGCGCCTGCCTCCGGGGCCGGTGTGGCGTCCGGCCCGGTCACGGTTTGCTCGCCCATGTGCAGCCCTCCAGCATGTCGGTGAGAGCGGCCTTCTCGGCACTTGTCACAGTCAGCCGCCAGTAGTGCTTCACCGTCACCCAGTCCGCCGCGTACTGACACCAGGACGACCGGTTCGGCGGCTTCCACTGGGACGGATCCTGGTCACCCTTTGCCCGGTTGGACCGCGCCGAAACCGCGATGAGCTGCGGCCGGGTCAGGTCGTTGGCGAAGTCGCCACGCTTCGAGTCGTCCCACTCGGCCGCGCCCGAACGCCACGCGGCGGCCAGCGGGACGGTGTGGTCGATGTCCACGTCCGACGGATCGTTCAGCACCACACCGTCGTAGGCGCTCTCCCACCGGCCGCCCACCACGTTGCAGCCGGACAGCTTGATGCCCTCGCCGTCGCGTTGCAGCACGCTGTCGCGGACGTCGCAGTTCTTGCCGGTGCCCCGCCAGTGCGGGAAGCGGGAGCGACTGTAGCCCTTCATCGGCTCGGCGGTGGCCACTGTGAGCTCACCGAGCTGCTTGTTGACGTTCCCGGAGGCGCTCGGCGGCGCCTCCGGCTCGGTGACCGACACGTCGCAGCCGGCCACGCCGAGGGCGAGCACCGCGCTCAGCGCGGCGGCCAGCCCGGCTCGGGCTCCTGATCTCGTACGCACAGACGACACCTCTCCAGCTTGCGTGCTCCGGGCGAGTCCGCACAGTACCCGGCGGCGGTTTCCGCGATTCGTGGCGTCGAGGGTGGGCGGCGGGCAGAGTGGTGAGACGTGACCGCACCCGCTCCCGCGCTGCGTACCGGCTCCGCCGCCGGTCGTGGCACGCTGCTCGCCGCGATCCTCGCCTCCGGCATGGTGTTCCTCGACAGCACAGTCGTGAACGTCGCGTTGCCGCGCCTCGGCGCCGAACTCGACGCCACCGTCGCCGGTCTGCAGTGGACCGTGAACGGCTACCTGCTCATGCTCGCCGCGTTCGTGCTGCTCGGCGGCGCGCTCGGCGACCGGTTCGGCCGGCGGCGCATCTTCCTGCTCGGCGTGGTCTGGTTCGCGGTGGCGTCGGTGCTCTGCGGGCTGGCCCAGGACACCGGCTGGCTCGTCGCCGCCCGCTTCCTCCAGGGGGCGGGCGGGGCGCTGCTCACCCCCGGCTCGCTGTCGGTGCTCCAGGCCAGCTTCCACCCGGACGACAGGGGCCGGGCCATCGGCACCTGGTCCGGGCTGTCCGGCGTGTCCACAGCGCTCGGACCGCTGCTCGGCGGCTGGCTCATCGACACGCTCTCCTGGCGGTGGATCTTCTTCGTCAACCTGCCGCTCGCAGTCGGCGTGGTGCTCGCCGCGCTGCGCTGGGTGCCGGAGAGCCGGGACGAGGAGGCGTCGCGTACCGGGGAGGGGCGGCGGTTCGACGTGGCCGGCGCGTTGCTCGGGGCGCTCGCGCTCGGCGGCGTCACGTACGCGCTGATCGACGCCCCGGCGCAGGGCGCCTCCCCGGCGGTGCTGGCCGCGGCGGTGCTCGGGGTGGTCGCCGTGGTGGTGTTCGTGCTCCTCGAACGGCGGCGCGGCGACACCGCGATGCTGCCCACCGGGCTGTTCTCCAGCCGGCTGTTCTCCGTGCTGAACGTCTTCACGGTGGTCGTGTACGCGGCGCTCGGCGGGTTCACCTTCTTCCTCGCCGTCTACCTGCAGAACGTGGTCGGCTGGTCGGCGCTGCTCACCGGCCTGGCCACAGTGCCGATGACGGTGCTGCTGCTGGTCGGCTCGCCGCGCGCCGGCGCGCTGTCGGCCCGCATCGGGCCTCGGCTGCCGCTCACCGTCGGGCCGGTGATCGCCGCCGTGGGTCTGCTGCTGCTGCGCCGGGTCGGGCCGGGCGCGTCGTACTGGGTGGACGTGCTGCCGGGCGTGGCACTGTTCGGTGCCGGGCTCACGCTTGTCGTCGCGCCGCTGACCACGTCGGTGCTCGGTGCCGTCTCGGACCGGTTCGCCGGAGTGGCGAGCGGCTTCAACAACGCCGCCTCCCGGGCCGGTGGCCTGCTCGCGGTGGCCGCGCTGCCGCTGCTGGTCGGGCTGTCGGGCACCGGGTACGAGCAGAAGGGCGCGCTCGCCGACGCGTACCGGGGGGCGTTGGCCTGGTGCGCGGGGCTGCTGCTCGCCGGCGCGGTGCTCGCCGCCGTGCTGATCTACCGCCCCCGGCGCGGGCGTTAAGAAGGGCCCCTTCCTATGCGGAATGCGTTAAGAAGGGGCCCTTCCTTACACCTCAAGCAGCTCAGGCGCGGGTGCGGTTCACCGCGCTCGTGACCGCCTTGATCGAGGCGGTCACGATGTTCGCGTCCACCCCGACGCCCCACACCGTACGGCCGTCCACCTCGCACTCCACGTACGCGGCGGCCTGCGCGTCCCCACCGGAGGACAGCGCGTGCTCGTGGTAGTCGAGCACCCGTACCGCCACGCCCAGGGACTGCAACGCGTTGACGTACGCGTCGATCGGGCCGTTGCCGACGGCGGTGAGCGCGCGGGTCTCGCCGCCGAAGCCGACGCGGGCGTCGATCTCGACCTTGCCGTCGACGGTGCCGATGGTGTAGTCGGCCAGCTTGACGGCCGGGTCGACCTGGTGGTCGACCAGGTAGTTGCGGGCGAAGATCTCCCACATGGCGCCCGGCTCGACCTCGCCACCGTCGTGGTCGGTGACCTGCTGCACGACGCCGGAGAACTCGATCTGGAGGCGGCGCGGCAGGTCGAGCTGGTGCTCGGTCTTCATGATGTACGCGACGCCGCCCTTGCCGGACTGCGAGTTGACCCGGATGACCGCCTCGTAGGTGCGGCCCAGGTCCTTCGGGTCGATCGGCAGGTAGGGCACGGCCCAGGTGAAGTCGTCGACCGGCACCCCGGCCGCCGTCGCGTCGGCGTGCAGCGCGGCGAAGCCCTTGTTGATCGCGTCCTGGTGGGAGCCGGAGAACGCGGTGTAGACCAGGTCGCCCGCGTACGGGTGGCGCTCGTGCACCGGCAGTTGGTTGCAGTACTCGACGGCGCGCTTGATCTCGTCGATGTTGGAGAAGTCGATCATCGGGTCGATGCCCTGGGAGAACATGTTCAGGCCCAGCGTCACCAGGTCGACGTTGCCGGTGCGCTCACCGTTGCCGAACAGGCAGCCCTCGATCCGGTCGGCGCCGGCCAGCAGGCCCAGCTCGGCGGCGGCCACGCCGGTGCCCCGGTCGTTGTGCGGGTGCAGGCTCAGCACCAGGCTGTCCCGCCGGGGCAGGCGCCGGTGCATCCACTCGATCGAGTCGGCGTAGACGTTGGGCATCGCCATCTCGACGGTGGCCGGCAGGTTGATGATCAGCTTCCGGTCCGGCGTCGGGTCGATCACCTCGATGACCGCCGAGCAGACCTCCAGCGCGTACTCCAGCTCGGTGCCCGTGTAGGACTCCGGCGAGTACTCGTAGTGGATGTCGGTGTCCGGGGTGTGGATCTCCGCGTACTTCTGGCACAGCCGCGCGCCCTGGGTGGCGATGTCGGTGATGCCGTCGCGGTCCAGGCCGAAGACCACCCGGCGCTGCAGCGTCGAGGTGGAGTTGTAGAAGTGCACGATCGCCCGGCGGGCGCCGCGCAGCGACTCGAAGGTCCGCTCGATCAGATGCTCCCGGCACTGGGTCAGCACCTGGATGGTGACGTCCTCCGGGATCAGGTCCTGCTCGATCAGCTGCCGTACGAAGTCGTAGTCGGTCTGGCTCGCCGACGGGAAGCCGACCTCGATCTCCTTGTAGCCCATCTGCACCAGGAGCTGGAACATCCGCCGCTTGCGCTCGGGTGACATCGGGTCGATCAGCGCCTGGTTGCCGTCGCGGAGGTCGACGGCGCACCAGCGGGGCGCGGCCTCGACGCGGCGGGTCGGCCAGGAGCGGTCCGGCAGGTCGACGCCGAACTCACGGTGGTACGGGACGTAGCGGTGGACCGGCATCCGGCTGGGGCGCTGGCCGGCGAACGGATCGGTGGCGGTGACAGGTTGAGCCATCTCGGAGTGCTCCCTGGAACATGTGGCGTCAGCAGATCGGAAAGGTGTCGGCGGACTGCCGGGCGACGGTGCGCGGCGGTGCCGAGAAGAAGATCGGATGTGCTGGACGGCGCGTAGCGACTCCGCGACGAGGTGCCGGCCGGTCAGGCCTCGTCGCGGCAGCCAAGGAGAAGGTACGCGCGCCACATGACAAGGTCACCCTACGTGGTGGGACGGGCGGTGGGAAGGCTGGTCCGGACTATGGGACCAGTGTCACTGAACCGGTGGATCTCGCGACTGTCGGTAGCCGGGGTGTCCGTTCCACCCGGGCGACAGCGGGCACGATCACCAGTCCGACCAGGGTGAAGATCGCCGCAGCCGGGTACCAGCCCCAGCCGCCGGTGCTCACGCCGAGCGCGGTCAGCCCGGCCGGCGCGATCAGGAACTGCACCTGGGAGCCGAGCCCGAACGCGCCGACGTACGCGCCGCGCTGGGCGGCGGGCGGCAGCGTGGCGGTGAGCCCCCAGGTACCCGCCGACTCGATCATCTCGGCCAGGATGAGCACCGTCGCGGCGGCCACCAGCACCGCCACGGTGAGCGGTCCCCGGGTCGCGCCGGAGACCGGCAGCACCAGGCAGAACAGGGCGATCAGCACCGCACCCCGGCGGGACGCCCGGGCCGCGCCCGGCGCGGTGTCCGCGCCCCGGCTGGCCCGCACCTGGAACAGCACGACCAGCACGGTGTTGAGCAGCACCAGCGCGGCGATGATCGTCTTCGGCGCGTCGGTACGGGTGAGGATCCACAGCGGCATCACCGTCAGGTAGAGCGTCTGGTGCGCGGTGAGCAGCCCGGACAGCAGCGCGACGGTCATGAAGGGCCGGTCCCGCAGCACCGCCAGCCGGCTCGTCGGCTCGGCCGTGCGGGTCACCTCCGGCAGCCGGGGCAGCCGGCGCACGAAGCCGGCGGTCACCAGGAAGACCACTGTGATGAACCAGACCATCCCGCGGTACGCCCAGATCGTGTCGACGGCCAGCACCAGGCCGCTGATCAGCGCGCCGAGCCCGAAGCCGACGTTCAGCGAGGAGCGCTGGTAGGCCATCGCGGTGACCCGTTCCTCCGGGCGCAGCACGTTTATCGAGTAGACCTGGCGGGCCACGCCGGTCGCCGCGCCCGTCACGGCCAGCGCGATCACCACGGCGAGGAACCCGGCGAAGCCGCCGACGAACGGGTACGCGGCGAACAGCGCCGCGTCCAGCAGCAGGCAGACGATCCACACCCGCTGCGGCCCGTACCGGTCGGTGAGCCCGCCCAGCGGCACGGTGCCGAGCAGGGACGCCCCGGCGGCGAGGGAGAGGCCGAGACCCACCTGGGCCGGACTCAGCCCGAGCGCCCGGGTGAAGAAGACGGCGCTGCCGGCCTGGAACAGGCCGTGACCGACGGCGAACACCATGGCCTGCACGGCCAGGGCGCGGGTCAGACCGGCCGGCGGTACGACGTGACGGACGGCGGTGCGGATGCTCTCTCTGGCCCCCATGACCGGTGAGCAAACCGTGCCCCCCGCGCTCCGGTCGAACCTTTTAGTCTGGGCCGAATCCGGCGTCCGGGGGTGCGCGTGTCCGAGTTGCGGTTCAACCTGGCCGACGTGGCGGGCGTGCGGTTCGCGGTGTCGCCGGCCAACGAGACCGTGATGAGCATGTGGGCGCTGGCCGAGCCGGTCCGCTACGCGGTGCACCTGCCGTGGATCGACCGCGCCCGGGCGACGCTGCGCCGCCCCGAGGTGGCCGATCGGGTCCGCCCGTTGACGGACCTGGCCCGGCCGCGCCGCTGGCTACCGGACTTCCTGACCCCGGCCGCCCGCCCGGACGCGGACATGGCGGACCAGCTCGACCAGATCGCGGAGACGCCGCCCGACGTGGTGGTGCAGGACCTGCTGGCCACCGTTCCGAGCCGTCCGCTGAGCCCGTACGGGCAGGCGTTGCTCGCCGACCCGGCCGGGCTGCTGCCGCAGCTCGTCGAGGCGCTCCGGGTCTGGTACGAGGAGGCGATCGCCCCCGACTGGCCGCGCATGCGGGCGCTGCTGGACGCCGACGTGGCGTACCGGGCGGCCCAACTCGCCGAGGGTGGCGCCGGCCGGTTGTTCGAGCAGTTGCACCCGAGCCTGCGCTGGCTCGGCGACCGCGTAGTGAGCGACGATCCGTTCGAGCGGGACTTCGATCTGCGAGGGCGTGGGCTGGCACTGAATCCGAGTGTGTTCACCGACCGGCGGGTGCTGTGGAACCTGCTGGAGGACTCGATGCCCGCCGGGGCGTACCCGGTGCGGGCGGTCGGGACGCTGTGGGAACGCGGACCCGAACCGGCCGGCGACGCGCTCGCCCGGGTGGTGGGTGCCGGCCGGGGCCGCGTTGCTGCACCTGCTCGACGCGGCGACGACCACCACGGACCTCGCCCGGCTCACCGGGCTGTCCGCCGGTGCCGTGTCCCAGCACCTCTCCGCGCTGCACGCCGCCGGTCTCGTCACCCGGTCCCGGGCCGGGCGGCACGTGCTCTACCGCAACACCGAGGTCGGTGCCGCGTTGCTCCGCGCGGCGCGGGGCGGCTGAGCGTGCGGCGTCACGACGTCGCCGGCGCGTCCTGCCCCACCGGTTCGCCCTCGGTCACCGCGCCCGCGAGTTCGACGCTGCCGGGCGCCGCACCGGGCTCGCCGGTCAGCGTCAGCGTGCCGAAGCCGGCCCGTACCGCGGCCGGTGTGCCGTCCTCCCGAAAGCAGTAGATGCCCACGTCCAGTGGCGCGTTCAGCGACGCCGAGGTGCTGTCGACCGTGTAGCAGGGGCCGTCGACGCCGGGCAGCGGCTCGGCGGGGGAGACCGCGAGCGGCGCACGCCTGTCGGTCAGCACCTCCAGCCAGTCGGTGAACGGGTGCTGCACCCGGGGGTCGAGCCGGCGCGGCACCGCGTCGTCGGCGTCGCCGAGGCGGACGCAGGTCGCCGCCTGTGCCCAGCCGGCCGAGGGCAGCGCGCACTGAAACAGCCCGTCGGAGGTGGCGGCGAGCGAGACGTCCACCGTGCCGGCGTGCCCCCAGCCGGGCACGTCGACCCGCCAGCTGCCGTCGTTGGCGCTGGTGAACGCCACGGTGCGGGGCGTGCCCTCGGCGGGCGCGAAGGCGTACGTGGCGGTGAGGTGCCGGTCCTGCGCGGCGGCGGCCAGCCCGGCCAGTTCCTCTCGGGCGGCGTCGACCTGCACCGGGACCGGGTCGGCGGTGCCGGTGGGCGCCGCGTCGGGGTGGTCGCCGGTACAGGCGGCCAGCAATGCCGGCAGGGTGAGCGCGAGCACGCCGGTCAGGCGGGCCGCACGTCGATGAGCGTGCACGGGCTCATTCTGCGTCGTGGGGACGGTCGCGGACAGCCCACCGTACGGCTGTACCGCTTGGCGTGTCGCGTATTGCCGGGCTGGTGAGCCGCCCCACGCCGGGGCCGGATGGTGGGATCACCCGACCCGGCGTCGCGGCCCGCCCGATAGGCTGAGGCGGTCTGACACGCGCCGCCGGACCGAGAAACCCGGCGGCGTCGGCACGCTCAGGGTCGTCGCTGGGAGGGAGTGCACCGTCGTGGCACTCGTGGTGCAGAAGTACGGCGGGTCCTCCGTCGCCAACGCCGAGCGGATCAAGCGGGTGGCCGAGCGCATCGTGGCCGCGCGCAAGGCCGGCGACGACGTGGTGGTGGTGGTGTCCGCGATGGGCGACACCACCGACGAGCTGCTCGACCTGGCCAACCAGGTCAGCCCGCTGCCGCCGGGCCGCGAGCTGGACATGCTGCTCACCGCCGGGGAGCGGATCTCCATGGCGCTGCTCGCCATGGCCATCCACAACCTGGGGTACGAAGCCCGCTCGTTCACCGGTTCGCAGGCCGGCGTGATCACCACCTCGGTGCACGGCCGGGCCCGGATCATCGACGTGACCCCGGGGCGGCTCAAGGGCGCGCTGGACGAGGGTGCGGTGGTCATCGTCGCCGGCTTCCAGGGCGTCTCGCAGGACACCAAGGACGTCACCACCCTCGGCCGTGGCGGCTCGGACACCACCGCCGTGGCGCTCGCCGCCGCGCTCGAGGCGGACGTCTGCGAGATCTACACCGACGTGGACGGCATCTTCACCGCCGATCCGCGCATCGTGCCGAACGCCCGGCACATCAAGCAGATCACCTACGAGGAGATGCTGGAGCTGGCCGCCTGCGGCGCGAAGGTGCTGCACCTGCGCAGCGTCGAGTACGCGCGGCGCGCGGGCTTGCCGATCCACGTCCGTTCGTCATACTCGACCAACACCGGCACGATGGTCACCGGATCGATGGAGGACCTTCCTGTGGAACAGGCACTGATCACCGGGGTCGCCCACGACCGCAGCGAAGCGAAGATCACGATCGTCGGCGTGCCCGACGAGCCCGGCGCCGCCGCGCGGATCTTCGACACCGTGGCCGGGGCCGAGATCAACATCGACATGATCGTGCAGAACGTGTCCACCGAGGGCACCGGCCGCACCGACATCTCGTTCACGCTGCCCAAGGCCGACGGCCCGACCGCGATGGCCGCGCTCAGCAAGATCCAGGAGACGGTCAAGTTCAAGGGCCTGCTCTACGACGACCACGTCGGCAAGGTCTCGCTGATCGGCGCGGGCATGCGCTCGCACCCGGGCGTGGCCGCCGGCTTCTTCGCCGCCCTCGGCGCGGCCGGCGTGAACATCGAGATGATCTCCACGTCGGAGATCCGGGTCTCCGTGGTCTGCCGCGACACCGACCTGGACAAGGCGGTCAAGGCCATCCACGACGCCTTCGAGCTGGGTGGTGACACCGAAGCCGTCGTCTACGCCGGCACCGGGCGGTAACGCGCCGTGGCGTCGCTGCCCACCCTCGCCGTGGTCGGGGCGACAGGTGCCGTCGGCACGGTGATGTGCCAGATCCTCTCCTCGCGGCGCAACGTGTGGGGCGAGATCCGGCTGCTCGCCTCCGAGCGGTCGGCCGGCCGGCGCGTGCAGTGCCGGGGCGAGGAGTTGACCGTCCAGGCGCTCACCGCCGACGCGCTCGACGGCGTCGACGTGGCGATGTTCGACGTGCCGGACGACGTCTCGGCGGAGTGGGCCCCGGTCGCCGCCGCGCGCGGCGTGGTCGTGGTGGACAACTCCGGCGCGTTCCGGATGGACCGCGACGTGCCGCTGGTGGTCACCGAGATCAACCCCGAGCAGGTACGCAACCGGCCCAAGGGCATCATTGCCAACGCCAACTGCACCACGATGGCGATGATCGTGGCGGTCGCGCCGCTGCACCGCGAGTACGGCCTGCGCGAGCTGGTGCTCGCGTCGTACCAGGCGGTCTCCGGGGCGGGGCAGGCCGGCGTGGACGCGCTGCACCTCCAGCTCGGCAAGATCGCCGGCGACCGGGTGCTCGGCTCCCGCGCCGGTGACGTGCGCCAGGCCGTCGGCGACGAGCTGGGCCCGTTCCCGGCACCGCTGGCGCTCAACGTCGTACCGTGGGCGGGCTCGCTCGCCGACGGCGGCTGGTCGTCGGAGGAGATGAAGCTGCGCAACGAGTCGCGCAAGATCCTCGGGCTGCCCGATCTCAAGGTGTCCGCCACCTGCGTACGGGTGCCGGTGGTGACCGGCCACTCGGTCGCCGTGCACGCGGTCTTCGCCACCGAGGTGGACGCCGAGGGCGCCCGCGAGGTGCTGCGCAACGCGCCGGGCGTGATCCTGGTCGACGACCCGGCGTCCGGGGAGTTCCCGATGCCGATCGACGCGGTCGGCACCGACCCCTCGTGGGTGGGCCGGATCCGCCGCGCGGTGGACGACCCCCGCGCCCTGGACCTCTTCGTAACGGGCGACAACCTTCGCAAGGGCGCCGCCCTGAACACGGCCCAGATCGCCGAACTCCTCGCCAAGGAGCTGACCCGCCCCTAAGCCCCGCCCCCGCGCCGCGCCCGCGCCGCGCCCGCCCAGAGTCCGTCGATCATGAAGTTGACGGCAATCGCCGCCCGATTTGTCGCCGCCAACTTCATGATCGACGGGCTGGGAGACGGGGGCGGGGGGAGGCGGGGAGAGGGGGGCGGGTCAGGCTGCCGAGAGGTGGACTCCGTCTCGGCCGTGGCGCTTCACGGCGTACAGGGCCTGGTCGGCTCGGTGCAGGGTGCGCTCGGGGGACTCGCCGGGTCGCGGCAGGGCCACGCCGACGCTGATCGTCCGGCCCGTACGGCGGGCCGCCTCGGTGAGCCGTTCGGCGATCCGGACCGCCTCCTCCGGGCGGCTGACCTCGATCACCGCCACGAACTCGTCGCCGCCGGTCCGGTACAGCTCGTCGCCTTGGCGCAGCGCACCTTCGAGGGCCCGGGCCAGACCCACCAGCAGCCGGTCGCCGGCCTGGTGACCGTACGTGTCGTTGACGTCCTTGAACCCGTCCACGTCGATCGCCAGCAGCGCGGTACGCCCCGGCGTGGCAGTGGCGATCCGCTGCCCGAACGGGCCGGTGTGCCGCAGTCCGGTGAGCGGGTCGGAGCTGGCCTGCTCGCGGAGCCGGGCGAGCGTACGC
Organism: Micromonospora sp. WMMA1947; assembly: GCF_027497355.1. Lineage (NCBI taxonomy): Bacteria > Bacillati > Actinomycetota > Actinomycetes > Micromonosporales > Micromonosporaceae > Micromonospora > Micromonospora sp. WMMA1947. The sequence continues at coordinate 2,225,654 of NZ_CP114909.1, forward strand.
AGCCGGTCCAGGCAGGTCCACGCCTGCCCGGCGAGCAGCTCGATCAGGTTGACTGTGGTCGGGTCGGGGCGCAGGCGTTGCTCGTCGGCGACCAGCAGCACGCCGCCGGACGCCGGTGCGCCGACCGGCACCGCCACCAGCGTGCGCGCGCCGGCCCGGGTCAGCGGCAGGTACTCCTCGGTGGGCGGGTGGCCCGCCTCGCCCAGCGTGTACGCCGAGCCGTACCGGTGGGCCCGGTCGATCATGCGGTCGAGCGCTGCCGGTCCGGCGTCGGCCAGTTCGGCCCGGATCCGCGCCTCCAGCTCGCCCGGCGTGTCGGTGGGCGCGCCGAGGCGCGGGCCGCGCCGGCCGGTGAGCACCAGCACGGCGGCGGAGAGCGCCGACACGTCCCGGGCCGCGGCGAGCGCGGCGGTCATCAGGTCCCAGTCGGTCGGCGCGGCCGTGAACGCGGCGGCGTGCCGGAGCAGCTTCTCGCTGCGGCTCTCGGCCGGCGGCCCGCCGAGCGCGGCGATCCGGCCGCCGAGACGGTCGGCCACCAGCTCGGCGGTCTCCCGCCACGCGGCGAGCACGACCTGTTCGCTCCACTGCAGGTCGAGCACGCCGATCGGGTGGCCGTCCGGGTCGCGTACCGGCACGCAGAGTTCCGCGGTGACGTCCGGGCGGACCTCGAGGTAGTCGGGGTCGGCGCCGACGTCGGGGACCGCGGCGGTGACGCCGGAGGCGTAGACCCGTCGCACCACCGAGGGTTCGGGCCGGTGGCGGCCCGGCGGGGCGCCGTCGGCGGTGGCCGGTACGTGCGAGAACACCTGCCAGGCGCCGGTGGCGGCGACGCAGCGCAGACGGTCGTGGACGCGGAGCAGGACGGTGGCGGTCGCCGGGGTGTGCCGGGCGAGCGCGGCGACGGTCCACTGGCATGCCTCCGGGACGGTGGACGCCGTGGGGAGGCGCACCGTGACGTCGCGGAGGACTCGCTCGTGATCCACGTCGTTCCTGCTCGGAGGGGGTCGGGTCGCGATCAAGCGTACTCAGCGCAACCGCTGCCGACCTTCGTACACATGTGCTATCCACAGGCTGTGGACGCCGCCTGTGGGCGGAATCGGGCCTGCGCGAGGAGGGCGCGCGGCGATAGCGTGAGGGCCCGGGACCCGAGGAGGCCGCCGATGCTCATCGCCCAGCTCAGCGACCCGCACGTGACCACCGGCCCGCTCGCGGCCGCCCCGGCGTCCGGGCTGCACCGGGCGCTCGGCACGGTGCTCGCGCTGCGTCCCCGGCCCGACTGCGTGGTGATCACCGGTGACCTGACCGCCAACGGCCGCCCGGACGAATACCTCGCCCTGCGCGAGATCGTCGGCGCGTTCCCGCTGCCGGTGCACCTGGTGACCGGCAACCACGACGACCGCGAGTCGCTGCTCGACACGTTCGGCGGCACCCCCTACCTGGCGGGTGGCTTCTCGGCGCACTACCACGTCGACCTGCCGGACGCGACACTCGTGGTGCTCGACTCGCTCACCCCCGGCAGTCCCGGCGGACGCCTCGGCGACGAGCAGCTCGCCTGGCTCGACGGGGTGCTCGCCGGGCGTACCGACGCGCCCGCCGTCGTGTGCCTGCACCATCCGCCGGTCGCGGTGGGCGCACCCGTCATGGACGCCATGGGCCTCGCCGACGCCGACGCGCTCGCCGCCGTGATCGGCCGCCACCCCCATGTCGTACGCGTCGCCGCGGGTCACCTGCACCGTCAGGTCACGAGCGCGTTCGCCGGTACGGTGCTGACCACCGCGCCGAGCACCTGGATCCAGGTGGGCCTGGCCATGACCGACGACGAGGAGCCGGGGTTCCTCGCCGAGCCGACCGCCTTCCTGCTGCACCTGATCGCCGACGGCGGCTGCGTGACGCACACCGTCCAGGTCAGCCACGCCGCCGGGCGCACCTGCTGGTTCTGAGCCGCGCCGCCGATGCTCTGGTACGTCGCGTACGGCTCGAACCTGTACGCCGCGCGGCTCGACTGGTACCTCCGTGGCGGGTGTCCACCGGGCGGGCTGCGCACGTACCCCGGCTGCCGGGACCGCCGGCCACCGCGCCGGACGGCTCCGGTGCTGATCGACGGCGGCGTCTACTTCGCCGGGGAGTCGCGGGCCTGGACCGGCGGCATGGCGTTCTACGACCCGCTGCTGCCGGGCCGGGCGGCAGCGCGCGGCTACCTGGTGACAGTCGAGCAGTTCGCGGACATCGCCGCGCAGGAGATGTACCGGCCGCCCGGGGCCGACCTGGCCGGGATCCGCACGGCTGTCGAGACCGGGCGGGCGACGCTCGGGCCGGGCCGGTACGAGACGCTGCTGCGCGTCGGCGTCCACGAGGGCCTGCCGATGCTCACGTTCACCGCGCCGCACCGGGCGGTGGAGGTGCAGTGGACCCGGCCCGCGCCGATCTACCTCGGGATGTTGGCGCGCGGGCTGCGCGAGGCACACGGCTGGGACGCCGCGCAGACCGTCGGCTACCTGGCGGGCCGGCCGGGGGTCGCCGGGCGGTGGACCCGGTCCGCGTTGCGGAGGCTGGTCGGCGCCGGCTGAGGGTGGCGGTGGCGATTTGTCCTGATGCAACCGCCGTCGCCGCCGGGCCCGTCTTGCAGCCGTAGGGTCCCGGGAAGGAGCGGTATGCGGGCCGAGGACGAGACCGAGTACGTGGCGTACGTGCGGGCACGGCTGCCCGTGCTGCACCGCACCGCGTACCTGATCTGCGGTGACGCGCACCTGGCGGACGACATCGTGCAGACGACGCTCACCAAGCTCTACCGGTACTGGCGGCGGGCGGCCGCGGCGGACGACACCGACGCGTACGTCCGGCGGATTCTGATCCACACCTATCTGGACGAACGCCGGCGCGGGTGGTTCCGGATCCGGCTGCTGCCGCAGGCGCCGGATCGACCGGCCGCCGCGCCGCCGGACGTCGAGGAACGCGACGGCGTCGAGGATCTGCTGGCCGGCCTGCCACCGGCCCAGCGGGCCGTGCTGACCCTGCGCTTCCTCTGCGACCTTCCCGTCGCCGAGGTGGCGAGCCTGCTCAACTGCTCGACCGGCAACGTCAAGAGCCACACCTCTCGTGGGCTCGCGAAGCTGCGCAAGCGGCTCGATCTGGAGACCTGCACCGACAACCGAGCGGGAGGCTGACATGACCTGGGACGAGGATCGGGCGGGTGCGGTCGTCCGCCGGGTGCTGGCCCGGGTCGACGTGCCGCCGAGCCGGGTCGATCCGGCGGCGGTGGTGGTCGCCGCGCGCAGGGCCGAACAGCGGCGTCGTCGGCTCACCGTCACCCTCGCGGCGGCGACGGTGCTCGCGATCGGGCTCGGGTCGGCGGTGGCGCTGGGCCGGGAGGGCAGCGGCCGAGGCATGGACGAGGTCATCGACCGGCCGTCCCCGGGCCCGACCGAGACCCGCGCCGTGCCCACCGTGGACCAGGTGCGGGTACGGGTGAGCGCGAGTCCGGCCGAGTGCACCTCCGAGCAGTACGACACGCCTGACGACGCGTACTTCCCGAGCCTGGGCGCGGTGGACCCCAGCGGCCGGTTCCTCGCGGGGACCTCCCCGGTGGGGGACTGGCGGAAGAAGGGTTTCCGCACCTACCTGGTGATCTGGGACCGGGGGAAGGCGAACCTCGTGGAGTTGTCACGTGCCTTCCAGGCCACCGTGACCGCGATCAACTCCGCGGGTGTGGCCGTCGGCAACCGCTGGGACGGCGAGAACCGGCCCGACGTGCCCTGGGTCTACCGCGACGGGCAGGTGCGGAACCTTCCCCTGCCCGAGGGCTACCGGGACGTCCAGCCGGTCTCGGTCGACGCCGCCGGGGAGATCCTGGGAGTCGCCGTCGGTAGCGACGACCAGGCGGTCCTGGTCCGGTGGGACGCCGCGGCGCAGACTCCGCCACGGGTCGTCGCGGACCACGTCGGCAACTTCCTCGGCCGGGCGTCCGACGGCACGGTCATCGACACCGTGAGGCTCGCCCGGGAAGCGGGGGGCATCCGGATCTCCCGGCCGGGCGGCGGCACCGTGGTGCAGCCCGCTGCGCCCGATTGGCACTTCCGACGGGACGCTCCGGTGCAGGGCGACTGGCTGGCCGGAACCGTCTGGGGCGTCGGCGCCGAGAAGTCGTCACCGGCGCAGTGGAACGTCCGGACGGGCCGGCTCACGGTGTTCCTCGGCCTGGACACCTACCGGGTCGACACCGTCGTCACCGACCGGAACGGGCGGCTGGTCGTCTCGACGCCTCGGCAGGGCTGGTTCCTGGTCGGACCGGACGGGACGGCGCGGCCGATACCGAGGAGCCTGACGGGCGAGCGCCAGTTGTGGAGGATCCTTTTCGACGACGCGGGACGCATCTACGGCGCAGCGTTCGACGAGAGCGGGCGGCAGTGGCCGGTGGTCTGGCAGTGCCGGTGACCGGCACGCGCGGCAGTGAGTCGAGTTCGGACAGTTCGCTCGATGTACCGGGCCGTCGGATGTGAACGACCGTTCGGTCGACGATGGGTGACCGGCAGGGGGTGATTCCGGCAGGGACGGTTGCCAGCGCAAGGAAATGCGCGTGACATGAGCGTCGGCGCCGGCTCCCTGTCCCTGGGGGCCGGCGCCATCGACGGCGGCAGGCATCGAGAGCCTGCGCCGCGCGGAATTTCACCTGACCGTCATGTCCGACTCGTCCGGCAGACCGGTACGGGCCGCCCGAGACAACGACGATTCCTGATGCCGCCCCGTTCGACCTGGCGGCCGGTGGATGAGAAGCTACCCCGGCGGGGCGGCGTTCCCCCGAGTACCGCCCTCCGCGATCGACACCTGTCACGGCACGGACCAGGGTCGCCGGGCGCACCATCGCCCGGACGCCACATACCGGCATCTCACGAGGAGTTCCATGTCCGTCACCGGGATGCGACGCCGGGCCGCCGTCGGCCTGGCCGCACTCGCCGCGACCGCGTTCACCGCGGTCGCCGTCACCCCCGACCAGGCCGAGGCCCGCCCGAAGCCGGTCGACGTCCAGTTGCTCGCGATCAACGACTTCCACGGCAACCTGGAGCCGCCGAGCGGGTCCAGCGGCACCATCGAGGGCCAGCCGGCCGGTGGCGCGGAATACCTGGCCAGCCACCTGAAGAAGATGCGCGCCGAGGCCAAGAAGCAGGGCAAGGGCACCGTCACCGTCGCCGCCGGTGACCTCATCGGCGCCTCGCCGCTGCTGTCCGCCGCGTTCCACGACGAGCCCACCATCGAGGAGATGAACCTCGCCGGGCTGGAGTTCGCGAGCGTCGGCAACCACGAGTTCGACGAGGGCGCGGCCGAGCTGCTGCGCATGCAGCGTGGCGGCTGCCACCCGGTGGACGGCTGCGCCGACGGCACCCCCTTCAAGGGCGCCAAGTTCTCGTACCTCTCGGCGAACGCCTTCAAGACCTCCACCGGCCTGCCGCTGATGCAGCCGTTCGGCATCAAGATCGTCAAGGGTGTGCCGATCGGCTTCATCGGGATGACCCTGGAGGGCACCCCGAACATCGTCAGCCAGCAGGGCGTCGCCGGCCTGCGGTTCACCGACGAGGCCGACACCGCCAACAAGTACGCCAAGATCCTGCGCCTGCTCGGCGTCAAGAGCATCGTCGTGCTGCTGCACGAGGGCGGCGTGCAGAACGGCGGCGGCATCAACGACTGCACCGGGTTCAGCGGCCCGATCGTCGACATCGCCAACCGGATGGACCCGTCCATCGACGTGATCGTCAGCGGGCACACCCACGCCGCGTACAACTGCAACATCAACAACAAGCTGGTCACCAGCGCCAGCTCGTTCGGCCGCCTGGTCACCCAGATCGACCTGAAGATCGACCCGCGTACCCGCGACGTGGTGAGCGCGTCCGCCAACAACGTGGTCGTCACCCGGGACGTCGAGCCGGACCGGCCCTCGACCGATCTGATCAACCGGTACAAGACCGCGCTCGGCCCGGTGGCCGACCGGGTGGTCGGCGAGACCACCGCCGCGATCACCAAGACGCAGGAGAACCTGTACCAGACCGGGGTCGACGTCAACGGCAAGCCGACGTACCAGACCGGTGAGTCGCCGCTGGGCAACCTGATCGCCGACGCGCAGCTCGCCGCGACCGACACCGAGCAGAACGCGGTGGCCGCGTTCATGAACCCCGGTGGCGTACGCGCCGACCTCGACGCCGGCCCGGTCACCTACGCCGAGGCGTTCACCGTGCAGCCGTTCGCCAACAACCTGGTGACGCTCGACCTGACCGGCGCGCAGCTCTACTGCATGCTGGAGCAGCAGTTCACTGTGGCGCGTGTGCTCTACGCGTCCTCGACCGTCAACTACGTCGTGGACGTCAACGGCACCACCGCGCCGGCCGGTACGCCGTGCGCCGGCACCCGCGTGGTCCGGGGCAGCCTCACCATCAACGGCACCCCGGTGACGGACACCGCCACCTACCGGGTCACCGTGAACAACTTCCTCGCCGGTGGCGGCGACGGCTTCAGCGTCCTGACCGGCGGCACCAACGCGGTGACCGGCCAGATCGACCTGGACGCCTTCACCGCGTACCTGACCGAGAAGTCGCCGGTCTCCCCGCCGGCGCTGGACCGGATCCGCACCACCACCGAGGTCGCGGCCGGCTGACCGCCGACCGCATCGCCGACGGGCCCCGGAGCGCAGCTCCGGGGCCCGTTCGCGTCCGGCGGCCCGCTTCGTCGCAGGCCGCCGGCTTGTCAGGTCGCCCGCGCGGGCTCGGGCGCCGGCGTCGCGGCGACCGTCGACCGGCCGTCCTGCGCGGCGGTGAGCAGCGGACGCAGCGACAGCGCGAGCAGGGAGGCGGCCAGGCAGCCGCCCACCACGACCGCCACCCACACCCGGCCGTTCGCCGCGCCGATCAGCGGGCCGGCGGTGACCGGGCCGACCACGCCGCTGATCCCGAAGATCATCGAGCTCATCGCGTTGTACCGGCCGCGCAGCTCGTCGGTGGCGAGCGCGTTGGTCAGGGCGGGCATGACCGGCGACAGCATCGTCTCGCCGAACCCGAAGATCGCCGAGCAGGCCACCACGCCGAGCGCCGCGAGCACCGCGTTGCCGCTGCCCACCACGCCCGCCGCGCCGAGCACCAGCCACGCGCCGGCGAAGACCGCGCCGACGGTGGCCAGAGCGCGGGTACGGCTGCGCCCCTCCAGCCGCCGGATCACCAGCAGCTGCGAGAGCACGATCATCACGGTGTTCGCGGCCAGCGCCCACGCCACCACCCGGGGCGTCACCTCGACCACCCGCACCGAGTACGCCGCGAAGCCCACCTCGATCTGCGCGTACCCGCAGGTGGTGAGCACCAGGCCGAAGATGACGAGGCGGCGGAACGGCCGGTCCTGCAGCACCGTGAGGTAGCCGCCGGTCCTCCGGTCGGCGGCCTTCGCGCCGACTGCCACGGCCGGCCGGCGCCCGACGTGCGGCAGGCTCAGCAGGATCAGGGCCGGGGTCAGGTAGCTCACCGCGTCCAGCAGGTAGATCACCTCGAAGGTGATCGGACGGGCCACGTCGACCACCGCGCCGGAGATCAGGCCACCGGTGCCGATACCGAGGTTGAGCAGCGCGAAGTTGAGCCCGAAGACGCGCTGCCGCTCGCCGTCGTCGGTGAGCGAGGCGAGGATCGTGTTCTGCCCGGCCCAGATCGCCGAGCTGCCGACCGCGACCAGCGTCATCACGCCGAACGCCGAGGCGGTCGAGTCGACGAGCGCCAGCGAGCCGGTGCCGATCGCCTCGATCACCAGGCACGGCAGCACCACCCGGCGCGCGCCGAACCGGTCGATGAACGTTCCGGCAAGCGGCGAGAGAGCCAGCGTGACCGCGCCGAACCAGCCGATCACCAGCCCGGCCCGGGTGTCGGTCAGGCCGCGTACGTCGGTGAGGTAGATGAACAGGAACGGCAGGGTGAGGCCGCGCCCGACGGCGGAGAACAACGTGCCGAGCAGGATCCGGCGGGCTTCGGGACGGGCGGGCAGGGCGCGGCGCAGCATGCTGGGATTCTGTTCGGCGGGTACGACGACCGCGACCCGTTTACCCCTTACGCCAACGGTCGCCGGGCCGGAAGGTGAGCGAGCACACGTGCTCTGCCATGCTGACCCGGTGACGACGACCTGGCGGCACCTGCCCGCACCGGCCCGCGAGATCGCCGAGACGGCCACCGACGCGGTGCGCGCCGCGCAGGCCCGCGACGCCGAGGCGTACGCCCCGGCTGTCGAGCGGCTGGCCGCCGCCGACCGGTCCGGGCTGGTGCTCGGCGGCGTGGTCCGGCTGCTGCTGGAGGAGGGGCACCCGGACGGACTCGACGGCGACGACGTACGGCAGGTGCTCGAACAGTGCGTCCGGTCGGCCGCGACCTGGTGGCCCGACGTCGACCCGCACGTACTGCTGGTGCTGCTGGCCGGCGCGCTCGGCGTCTACGACCCGGGCGACGACGAGAACCCGCCCGATCCGGCGGCGGTCGCCCGGCACGCCCCGCTGCTGGTGGCCGACCTGCTGGCGGTTACCGGACGACCGTTCGCCGAGTACCTGACCGCCGCGTTCGCCGAGGTGGCGCGCACGGAGACGCAGGACTGACGGTTCTGCCGGCCGTCCGGCCCGCGCGCCCACGTCCCGGCCGCGAGCCGGTGGCCGGCGTGGCGGCTCACGGGCCGGCGGCCGGCGTGGCGGCTCACGGGCCGGCGGCGGGTCGGCGGCTCACGGGCTGGCGGCCAGGAAGACGAACGCGGCGAGCAGCACCAGGTGCACGCCGCCCTGGAGCACAGTCGCCCGGCCCGGCACCACGGTGAGCACCGCCGTCACCGCGGTCAGCGCCAGCAGCGTCATCTGGGTGCCGCCCAGGCCCAGCACCAGCGGCCCGTCCAGCCAGATCGAGGCGATCGCGATGGCCGGGATGGTCAGGCCGATGCTTGCCATGGCCGAGCCGAGCGCGAGGTTGAGGCTGATCTGCACCCGGTCCCGCCGGGCCGCCCGAGCCGCGGCGAGCGTCTCCGGCAGCAGCACCAGCAGCGCGATGACCACGCCGACGAAGGCCTGCGGCAGGTTGGCGGCGCCGACCGCCGTCTCGATCGCCGGGGAGATCGTCTTCGCGTCGCCCACCACCGCGACCAGCGCCACCACGAGCAGAGCCAGGCTGGCCAGGGCAGTACGCGTGGACGGCGGCTCGGCGTGCCCGTCGCCGGTCTTGTCCTCGGCGAGGATGCTGCCCTCCTGTGTGACCGGGAGGAAGTAGTCGCGGTGCCGGCCGGTCTGCACCATGACGAACAGCAGGTAGAGGGCCAGCGAGGCGACCGCCGCGAAGGCGAGCTGGGCCGGGGAGAACTCCGGACCCGGCCGGCTCGTGGTGAACGTCGGCACCACCATGCTGAGCGTGGCGAGCGTGGCCACCGTCGCCAGCGCCCCGCCGGTGCCCTCCGGGTTGAACACCGCCACCTGCCGGCGCAGCGCGCCGAGCAGCAGCGACAGGCCGAGAATGCCGTTACAGGTGATCATGACGGCGGCGAAGACCGTGTCCCGTGCCAGCGCCTGCGTCTTGTCGCCGCCGCTGATCATCAGCGTGACGATCAGACCGACTTCGATCACGGTGACCGCCACCGCGAGCACGAGTGACCCGTACGGTTCACCGACCTTGTGCGCGACCACCTCGGCGTGGTGGACGGCCGCCAGCACAGCCGCCGCGAGCAGGGCCGCGACCACGGCGATGAGAGGGCCGGGCAGCTCCCGTCCCCAGGTCATCACGAGCACGAGCACGGCGACCAGGGGCGCGACGGTGGTCCAATCGGTCAGGCGGGATCGGATCATCGGCGGCATGCGCACACTTTGCCAGGAGGCAGGGGCAACCGCGCGTGGCGGGGTGGCTTCGGGCAGTCCTGTCGATCTATTCGATCGAGGCCGGCTGCTCCACGTGGGCGAGCACCTGACCGAGGTTCGCGATTACGGTTCCGATCCAGCCGGGCTCGGTGTCCTGGTGTTCGGTCGTCCGGAGCACCGTCATGCCGACCGCCGCCGCACCAGCCAGTTCGCCGTCCGCGCCGTCGCCCACGTACACGCAGTCGCCCGGTGCGACGCCCAGCCGCTGCGCGGCGGTGCGGTAGATCGCCGGGTCCGGCTTGGCCAGTCCGACCTCGCAGGAGAAGACCGCGACGTCGAACCGCCGGGCGAGTGGGCCGGCCGCCCACGCCTCGGCGGTCTCGGAGGTGGCATTGCTGATCAGGGCCAGCCGGTGCCCGCGCTCCCGCAGCGCGTCGAGCACGTCCAGGGTTCCGGCCGAGACGCGGCCCAGCACCCGGCGGGCGAGCGCCAGCCGGTGCGCGGCGGCGCGGGCCACCTGCTCATCTGTCGCCGCGCCGCCGAGGCGCCCGGCGAGGATGCGGACGGTCTCCTCCGCGTTCCAGCGGACGAGGCGGTCCCGCCAGGTCGCGTGGTACGCGTCGACGAGCGCCGCCGGCTCCACGCCGACGATGAGCGCCATCTCGCCGACCACCCGGTCCCGCTCGTCGTCGGCGCCGTGGACCAGGGTGTGGAAGAGGTCGAAGACGACCGGCCGTGGCATGGCGGGATCCTACTGCGACGGTGCTCGTCGTCCGGGAACGACAGAGGGCACGTCAGATGCTCGGATCTGGCCCCTTGCCCCTGGTCGGTGTGGCCGGAGTCGTGCGAGCTGTCCATGTAGCAAGCCCTGGCCCAGCAAGCAGCATGACGATCACCCCGGCCCCGATCAGCGGGTACGGGGCGTGAGTTTGCACGCTGCTGGTCACATAGCCGTCCCTGGTCGAGACGAGCCGCGGGTCGTTCTGCGACACATAGATGGTGACGTCCTCACCCCGCCAGTAGCCGGGCCCGTTACCCCAGGCACTTTCCAAGGGGACGTTCCAGGTTCGGCCGTGAATCACATACCTGGCATGATCGCCGAACTTGGATCCCTCCGTCACCGCCTGGACCTGTTCGCCGGTCGCCACGAGTTGGCGGATACGGACGTCAGTACGGTGTGCTTGAAGGATTCCCCCGGCGACAAGACCGGCACCAGTCAGGCAGAACAGGACGACGCGCAGCCGGGACCGGGCGATCCAGTCGAACAGCGGCCCAGGGCTGACAGTCGCATGATGCCGACCAGTCATCGCGCCGCCTTCGTCGTGGAAGCTTTGAACCCAGACGACAGACCTGCCCTCCTGGGAATGCACAAGAGGGCACATCCGATCGATCGGATGTGCCCTCTTACCTCTGGTCGGGGTGGCCGGATTCGAACCGACGACCTCTTCGTCCCGAACGAAGCGCGCTACCAAGCTGCGCCACACCCCGAGGCGTGCCGACAAATAGTAGCCCACCCGCCCGCTCGGTCAAACTCGGTACCCCCCGCCCCGCGCACCCGGCAGATCTTGGTACGAAACGGCCCTCCGAGGGGCGGCCGCGTACCAAGATCTGCCGGGAGGTCAGCGGGGGATCAGGGTCAGGATGCTCGCCTCGGGCGGGCAGGCGAAGCGGATCGGGGCGGTGGGATGGGTGCCGAGGCCGGCGGAGACGTGCAGCCAGGAATCCGAGCCGGGCCACCGGTGCAGCCCGCGCGCCATCGACCGGGGCAGGCCGCAGTTGGTGACCAGCGCGCCGTACCCGGGCACGCAGACCTGGCCGCCGTGGGTGTGCCCGGCCAGCATCAGGCCGAAGCCGTCGGCGGCCATCCGGTCCAGCACCACGGGCTCGGGGGAGTGGGACACCGCGATCGACAGCGCCGCGTCGGCGCTGACCGGGCCGGCCACGGCGTCGTAGTCGTCCCGTTCGATGTGCGGGTCGTCCACGCCGACCAGCTCGATCTCCCGCCCACCGGCCTTGAGCGTGGTGCGGGCGTTGTTCAGGTCGGCCCAGCCGGCCCCGGTGAGGATGTCGCGCAGTTCCTCGTACGGCAGCGGCACGCCGTCGGTGTACTCCCGGTCGGGCAGGAAGTAGGTGAAGGGGTTCTTGAAGACCGGCCCGGTGTAGTCGTTGGAGCCGAAGACGAACGCGCCGGGCAGGTCGAGCAGTGGTTGCAGGGCGCGCAGCACGCCCGGCACCGACTCCGGGTGCGCCATGTTGTCCCCGGTGACCACGACCAGGTCGGGGTCGAGCGCGGCCAGCGAGGCCACCCAGTCCTGCTTGCGTCGCTGGTCGGGCATCATGTGCAGGTCGGTCAGGTGCAGCACCCGCAGCGGTTCGGCGTCGGTCGGGAGCACCGGTACGTCGTACCGGCGGAGTGTGAACATGTTGCGCTCGATGAGCGACGCGTACGCCAGGGTGGCCGCGCCGACGGCGACGGTTCCGGCCGCGAGCCGGAATAGTGTGCGCTTTCGCATGGCGTTCAGGGTAGTTTCACCGTCCATGAGCACGCTGAAGGACCGTCTCACCGCCGACATGCGCGCCGCACTCAAGGCGCGCGACGAGCTGACCACCTCCACGCTGCGGATGGCCCTGGCCGCCGTGGGCACCGCCGAGGTCGCCGGCCGGGAAAAGCGCGAGCTCAGCGACGACGAGGTGCTCGCCGTGCTGACCAAGGAGGCCAAGAAGCGCCGCGAGGCGGCAGTGGCGTTCGCCGACGCCGGGCGCGCCGAGCAGGCCGGCAAGGAGACCGCCGAGGGCGAGGTGCTGGAGCGCTACCTGCCCAAGCAGCTCTCCGACGACGAGCTGGCCGAGCTGGTCTCGGGGGCGCTGGCCGCGGGCGGCTTCACCGGCAAGGCGCAGATGGGCCCGGCCATGAAGGCGGCCCAGGCCGCGGTGGCCGGCCGGGCCGAGGGTGGCCGGGTGGCCGCCGAGGTACGCCGGCAGCTCGGTCTCTGACCGGCGCCTTCCGTAGCGCGGAGACAACGACGGCCACCTCCCGTGGGAGGTGGCCGTCGCTGTCTGCTGTCCGGGGTCAGTTCCCCGGTCGTCCCGGTCTGCCGTTACCCCCGCCCGGCCCACCCGGCCGGTCCGGTGTCGCGGTGCCGCCCTGCTCCGGGGTGCCCTGGCCGGAGCTGACCTCGATCATCACCACGCCACCCTTGATGGTGCGCCCGTTCGGGCTGGTGCCGGCGGCGGTACCCGCCGGGCACTCCGACGGCACCTTGTTGCTGGAGACCACCGGGTCGAAGCCGGCACCCTTCAGCCGGGACTTCGCGCTCTCGACGGACGCGCACTTCACATCCGGGATGGACCGCTGGTCACCCATGACGATCTTGCCGCTGGGTGGCGTGAAGTTCTTCCGGTCCTTGCCCTTCATGGCGTCCCGCAGCGTCTCGTAGACCGCCGGGTTGATGCCGGTGGGGGTGTCGTGACCCATCTTCTGGGTGGTCTGCGGCCAGTCCGGGTCGGCCATGATGCCGGCCACCGCGTACTGCTTGGTCATCGCGACCAGCGAGGAGGTCTTCTCCGAGTCGGTGGTGCCGGACTTGCCGGCCACCGGCGCGTCCACGATGCCGCGGACGTTGCCGGCGGTGGCGGTGCCGCACTTCGAGGTGGAGGAGCGGTCACCCACCGGGCAGCGGGCGGCGTCCACGGCGGCCCGGGCCACCTCGGTGCTGACCCGCTGCTCGCAGCGCGGGTTGGCGACGTCGAGCTTCTCGCCCTCCGGGCCACGGATCTCCTGCACCGGGATCGGCTCGCAGTACTTGCCGTCGGCGCCGAGCGTCGCGTACGCGTTCGCCAGCTCCAGCGGCGTGGTCTGCGAGACGCCGAGGCTGAACGCGCCCCACTGGTGCGGGTTGGCGGCGAGCTGCGCGTCGCCCGACGAGCGGAACGAGATGCCGAGCTTCTGCGCCGCCTTCACCACGTTCTCCGCGCCGACCCGCTGCTGGAGGTCGATGAAGAACGTGTTGACCGAGAAGCCGAAGCCGCTCCACATGGTGTGCGGGCCGGCCATCGAGGCGTTGGCGTTCTTCGGGCAGTACTTGTTGGTGCCCGGGCAGGCCGCAGGCGAGTTGAACTCGACCGGGTAGTCCGACTTGAAGACCGGCTGCGCGTTGATGCTGTAGCTGAGCGGGTAGCCCTTCTCCAGCGCGGCCACCAGCGTGAAGATCTTGAAGGTCGAGCCGGCCTGGTAGCCGGCGATGCCGGGGCCACCGGTGATCAGCGGGTTCACCGTGTTGGGGTAGTTGCCCCGGATCTTCTTCTGGGCCTTCTTCGGGTCGCTGGAAATCTTGTTCTGCGGGTCGTCCGGGTCGTCGAGCTTGAAGTTGCGGTTCACCGCGACGGCGCGGACCCGGCCGGTGCCGGGCTCGACCGCGGCCACCATCCGGGCCGCCTTGCTCTTCTCGCCCAGGTTCTTGCGGACGGCCTTGTCGGCGGCCTTCTGCGCCTGCACGTCGAGCGTGGAGACGATGGTGTAGCCGCCGCTCTTGAGCCGCCGCTCACGGTCGTACGAGGTGGCGCCGAACGTCTCCTGCTGCAGCCACCAGCGGTAGAGGTAGTCGCAGAAGAAGCCCCACGAGCGGGTGGTGGTCTGGGTGCAGCCGTTCGGGGTGCGCTTGCCCTGGACGACGAGCTTGATCTTCTTGGCGGCGTCCGCCTCCTGCTGGGTGATCGCGCCGATCTGCACCATGTTGCCGATGACGTAGTCGCGCCGGCCGACCGCCTCGGGGTAGCCCGCGGGGGTGGTCGGGTCGAACGCGGTGGGGGCCTTCACCATGCCGGCGAGCATCGCCGACTCCTGGATGTCGAGCTTGCTCGGCGGCTTGTTGAAGTAGACCTGGCTGGCCGCCCAGATGCCGTACGCGCCGTTGCCGAACGCGGCGATGTTCAGGTAGCGCTCCAGGATCTCGTCCTTGGAGAGCTCCTTGTCGATCTGGAGCGCCAGGCTCATCTCGCGCAGCTTGCGGGCGCTGGTGTCCTCGGTGGCGGCGACCACGTCGGCCGGGTGGGTGGCCGAGTAGGAGATGGCCAGCCGGACGTACTGCATGGTGAGTGTCGACGCGCCCTGCCGGGAGGAGCCGGCGGCCTGGTTGTTGACGAACGCCCGGGCGACACCGTTGAGGTCCACGCCGTTGTGCTTGTAGAAGTCGTGGTCCTCGGCCGCGATGATGGCCTTCTGCATGTACTGCGAGATGTCCTTGAGCTTGACGTCCTTGCGGTTCTCGTCGTACATCGTGGCCAGCACGGTCTTGCCGTCGGCCGCGAGCAGCCTGGTGATCTGCGGAGACCGGGCGACTGTCAACTCCTTGGGCAGCGCGCCGAATGTCTCCGAGCCGGCCTTCGCGGCCAGTCCGGTCATCGCCACCGCGGGGAAGGCCGCCGCAGCGACCACCACTCCGGCCAACAGGCCGCAGATCAGTAGCGATGCGGCGTTGGTCAGCACGTTGTGGTCACGTTTCCGCATCCAGGTCACCTCGACAGGGTACGCGAGTAGGGAACGGCGGGCGCGCGGGGAACTTTCCCCATTTCCTGCACGCGCCGGCCTCGTTGTGCTAAACGCACGAGCCCTGGTCCGAGGTTGCGTGAGATCCGGCGGAAGTCTGGCCGAAACTCCGGGAGCGGCGCAGCGTTTTCACGTACACGGGCGGGGTAGTCGCGGGGCGAAAGCCCGGGAAGCCGGGAGTGTCCGGAATGATGGATTTCGCCGACAACGTTGCGTAATCGGGCGACTACACAGCATGATGGTGGCGGCGACCGCAGCCATGTGTCGTTCGTGCCGCCCTGGGGAGGCCGGCACGAACGACCGGGGGGATGTACGAGGGCTGCTCGCGCGAAGTCGGTAGGTACTGCAAGGGGGGACGTGTACAGATGGGCATGATCACTGACTGGCCGTCACTGGCGGCGTGTCAGAACGGAGACCCGGACGCGTTGTTCGTACAGGGCGCCGAACAGAACGTGGCGAAGAGGATCTGCCGGAGCTGCCCAGTTCGGTACGAGTGCCTGGCCGACGCGCTCGACAACCGGATCGAGTTCGGCGTGTGGGGTGGCATGACCGAGCGCGAGCGCCGGGCGTTGCTGCGCCGTCACCCGCAGGTCACCAGCTGGCGCAAGATGTTCGAGGCGGCCATGAAGAAGAACGCCAAGGAGAAGTCCGGCAAGGACAAGATCCTGGTCACCACGGCCACCTGACCGCTCCGGTCAGTTCCGGCTGATCGCCTCGCCGATCGTCCGCAGCCCGTCGACGTCGTGCACGTCGGCGGGCTGCGCCGTCACCGACACCGACGGCACCGCCGGGAACGCCTCGGTGAACCGGGCCGCCACCTGCTCCTCGCGTACCGCCTGCTGGGCCAGCGCGGCGTGCGCCCGCAACACCTCGACGGTGCCCTCGTGCCCACCCTCGCCGGCCAGCCGCTCCGCGGCGGCCAGGCTCTCCGCCGCGGACAGGCCCGCCGCCGGCCGGTGCACCCGGTTGAGCACCAGCCCGGCCAGCGGCATCCGCTCCTCACGCAGCCGGCCCGCGAAGTAGGCGGCCTCCCGGACCGCGTCCGGCTCCGGCGTCGCGACCAGCAGGAACGCCGTCTCCCGGGCCTGGAGGATCCGGTACGTCTGCTCGGCGCGCTGCCGGAACCCGCCGAACATCGAGTCGAGGGCGGCGACGAAGCCGGACAGGTCGGTGAGCAGCTGGGCGCCGATCACCTTCTGCACCACCTTGGAGAACATCCCGAAACTCGCCGTGACCAGGCTGAACATGCTCCGGCCGCCGCTGCGTGCCGGAGCCAGCAGCAGTCGCAGCATCCGGCCGTCGAGGAACCGGGACAGCCGGGCCGGCGCGTCCAGGAAGTCGAGCGCAGACCGCGACGGCGGCGTGTCCACCACGATCAGGTCCCACTCGCCCCGGGCGTGCAGCTGGCCCAGCTTCTCCATCGCCATGTATTCCTGCGTGCCGGCGAAGGTGGAACTCATGGCCTGGTAGAAGGGGTTGGCGAAGATCTCCGCGGCCTTCGCCGGGTCGGTGTGCTGGAGCACCACGTCGTCGAACGTGCGCTTCATGTCGAGCATCATGGCGTGCAGTTCGCCGCCGCCGGCCTCGACGTCGATGCCCTTGACCTGGCGGGGTGTGTTGTCCAGCTCGGTCAGGCCGAGCGACTGGGCCAGCCGGCGGGCCGGGTCGATGGTGAGCACCACCGTCCGCCGGCCGTGCCGCTCGGCCGCCCGCAACGCCAGCGCCGCGGCGGTGGTCGTCTTGCCCACGCCGCCCGCCCCGCAGCAGACCACGATCCGTACGCCGTCGTCGGCGAGGATCTGGTCGACGTCAAGCGGAGGCGCCGCGTCTTCGGAAGGCACCAATCGAGCGTATCGGTCCCGAGGGCCTCTCTGCTCCGTGCCGGCCGCAGGTGTGAGTCAATCCGCCCGGACGAGGGCGTCGGCGAGCGTCTCCAGCCCGGCCCGGTCGACGCCCTCGGGCAGCAGCGGCAGCTCGACCAGGGGCAGGCCCAGGTCCACCAGGTCACCCCGCAGGGAGTCCTCCAGCTCACGGCGTACCTGCTGGTCGCGGGCCTCCTCGACGAGCCCGGCCACGGTCGGGCCGTCGGTCGGCAGGCCGGCGGCGGCCAGCCCGCGCTTCAGCTCGGCCGCCGTCACCGCGCGGCCCGCCGGCACCGGTGGGCGGACGCCGTTGACGATCACGCGGCCGACCGGGAAGCCGAGCTGGGTCAGCTCCGCGACCGCGTCGAGCGTCTCCTGGACCGGCATCTCCTCCAGCAGCGTGACCACGTGCACGGCGGTCATCGGCGACCGGAGCAGCGCGGAGACGCCCTCGCTCTGGGTCTTGATCGGGCCGACCTTCGCCAGTCGGGCGGTCTCCGCCGTGACGTTGAGGAAGCGGCCGATCCGCCCGGTCGGCGGCGCGTCCAGCACCACCGCGTCGTACGTCCGGCGTGACCCGCTGGTCCGGGTGGTCGCCTCCTTGACCTTGCCGGTGAGCAGCACGTCGCGCAGGCCCGGCGCGATCGTGGTGGCGAAGTCGATCGCGCCGAGCTTGCGCAGTGCCCGGCCGGCCGCGCCGAGCTTGTAGAACATGTCCAGGTATTCGAGGAGGGCCTCCTCGGCGTCCACCGCCAGTGCCCGCACCTCACCGCCGCCGGGCGCGTCGGCGAGGTGGCGCTCCTCGTACGGCAGCGGGTCGGTGCCGAAGAGCTGGGCGATGCCCTGCCGGCCCTCGACCTCGACCAGCAGGGTGCGCCGGCCCCCGGCGGCCAGGCCGAGGGCCAGCGCGGCGGCCACGCTCGTCTTTCCCGTGCCGCCCTTGCCGGTCACCACATGCAGGCGGGCCGGCCATCTGCCGGCGAACTCGGCCGGCTGCTCACTCGCTGCCACCCGTCGAGCCTAACCAGCCGTTGGGACCAGCCCTGTCCGGCCGGTGGGATCAGCCCTGTCCGGCCGGTGGGATCAGCCGACCTCGCAGACCCACCAACCCGTCTTCCGCACCACGGTGAAGCGCAGCGCCTGCTCGGCGACCTTCTCGTCGGCGGTGGTCATGGTCACCCGGGCGGAGACGGTGGCCCGGTCCCCGGTCTGGTTGTCGACGGTCGGTGTGGGCCAGCGGAACCGGGGGTTCTGGTACTGCCCGACGTACTTCTGCACCTCGGCGACCTTGGTGGCGATCTTCTCGTCGTCGCGGGCCGCGGAGCAGACGAACGTGGCCGCCTTACCGGGGTCGCGCTCCTGGTAGACGGCCTTGAGGAAGCCGTCCACAGCTACCTGCGGCTCCTTCGCGCCCTGGCCGTCCTCGCTGTCGCGCAGCGCGAGGAAGGCGGCCGTGCCCCCACCGCCGCAGAGCAGGACCGCGGCGGCCAGGACCAGCGAGGCGATCAGGACCGCCGGTCGCTTGCGCGGCGGTGTGTCGGACGGATACGCCGGCGGACCGGCTGCGGGTGCGGGTCCCGGCGGCACGCCGCCCGTGGGCGGTGGTGGTTGCGGATTCGGGTCGCCGGACGTGCCGGTGTCCCCACCGGCGGGCGGTTGGGTCATCTGTCTCCCCCGGGTTGCGGATCCCGTCGCCGCCCCAGGCGACGGGCACGGGTCGAGGTGTGCGGGCGCGCGTCGGCACGCGTCCAGTCCGGAAGGGTATCGGTCGGCGGGGCGCTTGCCAGCCCCGCGTACGCGCCCCGCCGGACGGAGGCGGCCACCGCGTTCCCGACCGGGGTTGTGTCGCAAATGTGACTGGACGTGATGAGGCGTGCGCGTCCCGTTGCCGGGACTTGCCGCAGCACCTACGTTCGTCCCCGACGCGGAGAGCCGGGCCGGGGACGGCTCCGAGCCGGATGGCGGTGTTGGTGAACAGGTACGACGCCCGGAGGCGACGGATGCGCGACGCGGAGAACAGTCCTCGAGCCCAGTTCCCCGGTGACCGGGTCGGACGACCGGGCGAGGCCGAGAGCCCGGGGGCGCCGTTCAACGAGCGGTCCTACGGCCCTCCGGCCGAGGTGGTCCGGACGCTTCCCCGTTCCGGCGGGACGGGCCGGGACGAGGACGAACCCGGCTACGTCATCCACCTCCAGGTCCGGGTGCCCGACCTGGCGGCGGCCACCGCGCTCGCCGGCACCGTGGCCACCTCGCTGGGCTTCCTGGTGGAGCTGGACGCGGGCGAGACGACCGTCTCCACCGCCGACGACCAGAACAACAGGCACCGGGTCTTCTGCGACCTGCTGCTGCCCGACCGCAGCCGGTGTCCGCAGCGCTTCGAGCACGAGGGGCCCTGCGGCGAGCCGCCGCCGGCGCCGGAGCCGCGTCCCGCGTCCTGGTGACGGCGGCGGACCGTAGGCTGTGCCTGACCGAAGTCCAAGTCAGGCAAGGGAGCCCTCCTCCGATGCAGAAGTGGGAATACGCCACGGTGCCGCTGCTGGTCCACGCGACCAAGCAGATCCTCGACAACTGGGGCGAGGACGGCTGGGAACTGGTCTCCGTGGTCCCCGGCCCGAACCCGGAGCAGCTCGTCGCGTACCTGAAGCGTCCGAAGGGCTGACCCGGATGAGCAACGGACCCCACGCGAAGCTCGCCGAACTCGGCCTCGACCTGCCCGAGGTGGTGCCGCCGGTGGCAAGCTACGTGCCGGCCGTCCAGTCCGGGCAGCACGTCTACGTCTCCGGCCAGCTGCCGATGGCCGAGGGCAAGCTGCTCGCCACCGGGAAGGTCGGCAACGGCGTCTCGGCCGAGCAGGCGAAGGACCTGGCGCAGCGGTGCGCGCTCAACGCGCTCGCCGCGATCGACGCGCTGGTCGGGTTGGAGAACGTGGTCAAGGTCGTGAAGCTGACCGGCTTCGTGGCCAGCGCACCCGGCTTCACCGGCCAGCCCGGCGTGATCAACGGTGCCTCCGACCTGTTCGGCGCCGTGTTCGGCGAGGCCGGCCGCCACGCCCGCAGCGCCGTAGGCGTGGCGGAGCTTCCCCTGGACGCCCCGGTAGAGGTAGAGGTCATCGTCGAGGTCGCGTGACCCTCGCCCGCCGCTGAGCCCGCGATCTTGCGGTTGCGGCCCCGGCAGAAGCCCCAGACGGGGACAAAGCTCGGGCCGGAACTGCAAGATCGCGGGGAGTGGCGGGCGGAGTCGTACGATCGCAGCCATGGGTGGGCGTATGGCCGGTGCCGCGGGGGCGCTTGCGGACGAGTTGCCGGCGTGGGTGACGTTGCTTCGTGCGCCGAACCCGGGACCGATGACGCTCGACGGGACGAACACGTGGGTGCTGCGGGCCGGCCCGGACGCGCCCGCCGTCGTGGTCGACCCGGGGCCCGCCGACGAGGGGCACCTGGCCGCGATCGCGGCGCAGGGGAGCATCGGGTGCGTGCTGATCACGCACGGGCACGCCGACCACACCGAGGGCGCGCCCCGGCTGCGCGAGCTGCTCGACGGCGTACCGGTGCTCGCCGCCGACCCGGCGCACACCGCCGGAGGAGCACCGCTCACCGCCCACACCACCTTCGATGTGGGGCTCGACCTGCGGCTGCTGCCCACCCCCGGGCACACCGCCGACTCCGTCTGCCTCGTCGCCGCGCACGGCGGTGAGCGCGTCGTGCTGACCGGTGACACCATCCTCGGCCGGGGCACCACAGTGGTCGCCCACCCGGACGGGCACCTCGGCGACTACCTGTCGAGCCTGGAGCTGCTCTCCACGTACCGGGGGATCCCGGCGCTGCCGGGCCACGGCCCGGCGCTCGCCGACTGCGGCGTGGCGGCCGACTTCTACCTGGCCCACCGGCGGGCCCGGCTGGACCAGGTGCGCGCCGCCGTCGCCGCGGGCGCCACCACCGCCGCCGAGGTGGTCGCCGTGGTCTACGCAGACGTCGACAGGTCGCTGTGGTGGGCCGCCGAGTGGTCGGTCCGGGCCCAGCTCGAACACCTCGGAGTGGAGCAGCCGTGACCTGCCCGGTGTGCGGAACCGTAGCCGTGCCCGGGGCGCGGTTCTGCCACAACTGCGGGGCGGCGCTGCCGGCTGCCGCCACGCTGCCCGCCGCCGAGCGCCGCGTGGTGACTGTGCTCTTCGGCGACCTGTCCGACTTCACCTCCTGGTCGGAGGACCTGGACCCGGAACGGGTCGGCGCGGTCACCGACCGGGTGCTCGCCGCCCTCGCGGGCGCGGTCAAGACGTTCGGCGGGCATGTCGACAAGCTCACCGGCGACGGGATCATGGCGGTCTTCGGCGCGCCCGTGGCGCACGAGGACGACGCCGAGCGGGCGGTCCGCGCCGCGCTGTCCATGCAGCGCGCGGTGCGGCGGGTGCTCGACGACGAGCGCGGCGGCGGCGCGCCGCTGGGCCTGCGCGTCGGCCTCAACACCGGCGACGTGATCGCCGGCATCCAGGCGGCGATCGAGTACACGGTCATCGGCGACACGGTGAACACCGCCGCCCGGCTGGCCGACGCCGCCGCCGTCGGCGCGGTCTACGCCGGTGCGCGCACCTCCGCCGCCACGCGGCACGTCGCCTCCTGGCGGGCGCTGCGCCCGCTGCGGCTCAAGGGCAAGCGTGAGCCGGTCGAGGCGTACGAGCTGCTGGGCCTGCTCGACGCGCCCGGCACCCGGTCCGGCCTCGGCGACGAGGCGCCGTTCGTGGGCCGGGAGACCGAGATCGGCCGGGTGGCCGGCCGGCTCGCCGAGGTGATCGACAGGGGTGAGCCCCGGGTGCTGCTGATGACCGCCGAGGCGGGGATCGGCAAGTCCCGGTTCGCGGCCGAGGTGGAACGCCTCGCGGCCGGCTACGACGTCGGCGCCGGGCGGTACGCGGCGCACACCGGCGCCCGCGTGCTGTCGGTGCGCTGCGCGGCGTTCGGTGAACGCCGCCGGCTGGCCCCGCTGGCCGACCTGGTCCGGGCCGCCGTCGGCCTGCCCGGCGACGCGGCCACCGCCGTCACCCGGCCGGCCGTCGAGGAGCGGCTCCGCCGCCTCGGCCAGCGCCTGTCCCGGCTGCCCGGCGACCCGCCGCCGATCGCCGTGGACCAGCTCCTGGCCCTGCTCGGGTACGCCGAACTCCCGCCCGCCACCGAGAACGGCGAGTGGAACGCGGCCGGGCCGCCGCCGGACGACGAGGCGGTGCCGACCGCCGTGGCCGACCTGTTGAGCGCGCTCGCCGGCGAGGCGCCGCTGGTGATCGTGGTGGACGACCTGCACGACGCCACCGCCGAGACGCTCAAGGCGCTGGCGCTGACCCTCAACCGGCTCAGCGGACCGGTGCTGGTGCTGCTGCTCGGCCGCCCCGAGCTGGTACGGACCGCCGGCGCGCTGACCCGCGTCGCGGACGCCGAGGTGCACGCGCTGCCGCCGCTGCGCGGCGCGGACGCGTCCCGGCTGCTCACCAGCTACCTGTCCGGTGGCCGCATGCCCCAGGCCGACGCGGACCGGCTGCTCGCCACCGCGCAGGGCAACCCGTTCTATCTGGCCGAGCTGGTCACGCTGCTGATGGAGCGCGGGGCGCTCACCGCCGGCCCGGGCCGGGGTGCCGATGTCGGCTGGCGGCTCGCCCCCGGCTCGCTCGGCAGCCGGCTGCTCTCCCGGGACCTGGCCGCGGTGCTCGCGGCGCGTATCGACGCGCTGCCGCCCAACGCCCGCTCGGCGCTGCGTGACGCCGCGGTGGTGGGCGACACCGTGCCGGCCGGTGCGCTGGAGGCGCTGCGGGAGCAGCGGGTCGGACAGGACGGCCGGCCCGCCGCGGTGGCCGCCGTCGAGCTGGACCGGGCGGTGGAGGAACTGCTGCAACGGCGCATGCTGCACCGCACCCGCAGCGGGTTCGCCTTCGCCACCCCGCTGATGCGGGAGGCCGCGTACGCCGGGGTGAGCAAGGCCGAGCTGGCCGAGCGGCACGCGGCACTGGCCCGCTGGGCCGCGCCGGAGAGCGTCGACGACACCGGCGGCGCGCCGGGTGGCGCGTTCACCGAGGCCGCCCGGGACGACTTCGTCGCCGAGCACGTGGAGCGGGCCACCGCGCTCGCCGACGCGGTCAAGCTGCGCCCGGACGCGCCGGCCCGGGCGGTCACCCCGCTGGGCGTGGCCGCGCTGGGCCGGGCCGCCCGCCGGTCGCTGCGGTCGGGGGAGCCGGCGCTGGCGGTCGAGTACGCCGAACGCGCGGCCGAGCTGGCCCGCGACGGGGTGCCACCGGCCGACCGGGTGGTGCACGCGCGGGCGCTGCTCCAGATCGGCCGCCCGGCCGACGCGCTGGCGTTCGCCGAGAAGATCGCCGCGAACACCGGCGACCCGGCCACCCGGACCGCCGCACTGCTGCTCGCCGGGCAGGCCCAGCAGACACTCGGTGACGGCGAGCGGGCCGAGTGCAACTGGCAGGAGGCGTTGCAGGTGGCCACCGACGCCGACCTGCCCACGCTGCGGGCCTCGGCGATGCGGCGGCTCGGCATGGCCGACTTCATCGCCGGCCGGCTCGGGCAGGCGAGCAGCCGGCTGGCCGCGTCCTATCAGGTCAGTCTCGCCGCCCGGGATCCGCGCGGGCAGGCGTGGTCGTTGCAGAACCTGGCCTGGGTGACCACCACCCGGGGTGACTTCGCCGGGACCGACGCGGTGCTCGGCCGGGCCGCCCGGCTGTTCGCCGAGCTGAAGGACCCGTACGGGCGGGCCTGGCTGCGCGGCACCACCGCGTTCGCCCGGCTGCTGGCCGGTCGGCTGCGCGAGGCGTGCCGGATGGCCCGGGTGTTCCTGCCGTTCGGGGAGCGGGTCGGCGAGGCGTGGGCGGTGGGGACACTGCGCGCGGTCGAGGCGTACGCCACCGCCGAGCTGGGCGACCTGGCCGAGGCGGACCGGGCCGCGCGGCGCGCGTACCGGGACTTCGCCGAGGTGGGCGACGACTGGGGGCAGGGCTTCGCGCTCGTGGTGCGCGGGGTGGTGGCGCGCGGGCTGGGCGAGCCGGAACACGCGGCCGACCTGTTCACCGAGGCGCTCGAATACGCCGACCGGACCACCCACCCGCTGCTCACCGGCATGGCCGGCACGCTGCGCGGATTCGTGGCGCTGGACATGGGCGACCACGAGACCGCCGAGCGGGAGGCACGGTCGGTGCTGACCCGGGTCGAGCCGCACAACCCGCAGGCGCCGGCCCAGGTCGCGCCGCGGGTGCTGCTCGCCATGGCCCGTCTCGCCGCCGGTGACCCGGGCACCGCCGTGGGGCTGCTCGCCCCGGTGGCGACCGGCGCGGCGAACGCGCCCTCGCTGCTGTTCTCCCGGCGGCAGACGATGGCCCGGTACGCGGCCGCGCTGCTCGCCCACGGCCAGCGCGAGCAGGCGCTCGACTGGGCGCAGCGGTCGATCACCGCGCCGGCTGAGGACGTACGCAGCCAGGTGGTGGCGCTGCTGGTGCTGGCCGAGGCGCTCGACGCGTGCGGGCGCCGGGCCGAGGCGCTGACGCACGCGGAGGAGGCGGTACGCCTCGCGTACGCCACCGAGCAGCGCAGTGAGCGGATCGTCGCGGACGCGTTGCGGGTGCGCCTCTCCGGCGGCTGATCGCCGCTTGTTCTGCCGGTTCCGGGGATGTGTTAGTCGGTGGAGCCGGTTAGCGTGGTGCGGCGACAGTCGTGGGTCGACTGTCGTCTCCCGGTGCGCGCCTGCGTGACCGGCGGACCACGCTGGGGAGGGACGATGAGGCTGCCGCGCTCGGGCGCCGGCTGGACGATCGCGGTCTTCGGGCTCCTCGCGCTGCTGCTCGGCGCGCTCGGTCTGATCTGGCCGGAGACGCAGCTGCGCCTGCTCGGCTTCGAGGTGCCGGCCGAGCGCGCTCCGGGCGACTACACCGGCACGTTCCTCACCGCGTCCTCGATGGCCTCGTTCAACATGGGGGTCTACTACCTGCTCGCCGTCGCCACCGAGTGGCGGCCGTTCTACCGGTTCACCGTCTGGTTCCGCCTGGTCACCTTCACGGTGTTCACCATCGCGGTGCTCTCCGACGTCGCGCCGGACCGCTTCTTCGCGGTCGCCGCGTGGGAAGGGCTGGGCGCTGTTGCGACGGCCGTCGGCCTGTGGTGGGACGCCCGCCGGGCGGGGGTCGCCACTGACGACTCCGCCCCGGAACCGGTGCCGGCCGCTGACGCGGCGCGCTGACGGGTCCGGATCGTTGGGTATTTTCGAGTCGTGACCGAGATCCCGCCCGGCGCCCTGCGGCTGCCCATCGTGCCCGGTCTGACCGATCTGCAGGTGTTCGCCCGGGGCGGCTACGCCACCATCTACCGGGCCACGCAGATCTCGGTGGGACGCGAGGTCGCGGTCAAGATCGAGAACCGTACGCTCGACAGTGAGCGCGACCAGGCCCGCTTCCTGCGTGAGGCCCGTGCCGCCGGGCGGATGTCGTCGCACCCGCACGTGGTGGACCTGTTCGACGTCGGGGTCACCGTCGACCAGCACCCCTACCTCATCATGGAACTGTGCGACGGCTCGTACGCCGAGCGGATGCGCACCTCGCCGCTGGGCGCGGCCGAGACCCGCGACCTCGGCGTGAAGATCGCCGACGCGCTGGCCCACTCGCATGCGGCAGGCGTCCTGCACCGCGATGTCAAGCCGGCGAACATCCTGCACTCGGAGTTCAACTCGGCGGTCCTGGCCGACTTCGGCCTGGCGGTGCTCGCCGAGTTCCGCGACTCCTCGGTCATGCTGGAGGCGCTCACCCCGGCGTACGCGCCGCCGGAGACGTTCAACCACAGCCCGCCCACGCCCGCCGTCGACGTCTACTCGCTGTGCGCCACCCTCTACGCGGTGACGTACGGCCGCCCGCCGCGCTGGCAGTCCGAGCGCAACCCGAGCCTGGTCACCGTGCTGGAGATGTTCCAGCAGCCGATCCCGGGCCTGCCCGGCGTGCCCGGTGAGCTGATCGACGTACTCCGGTTGGGTATGTCGAACGACCCGGGCGCGCGGCCCTCCGCGGTCGAGCTGCGCGGCCTGCTCGCCTCGCTGCCGCTGGACGGCGCCCCGGCGACCGGCGGGCCGTACGACGGTGCCGGCAGCGACCGGTTCCACCGCACCGGCGGGCCGAACCCGCGACCGCCCGCCGACGACGACCACCCGACGGTGGCCTCGCGTGGCCGGCGCTGGCCCAGGCGTTGGTTCCTCGGTGGCGCCGGCGTGCTCGCGCTCGCCGCCTCGGCCGGCGGCGGCTGGGTGGCCGCCGGGCACGCGCCGGCCGCCGCGCCGACGCCGACGCCCAGCGGCGTGGCCGGGGTGGCGCCGGTGCCCGGCTGCGCGTCAGCCGACGTGCGGCTGCCCGCCGGGGCCCGCTGCGCGACGGAGCTGGAGTGCTTCGGTCCGGTACGGCTGCGCCGCGACCGGGCCGAGGCGAGCCGGGTGCCGTGCGACGGCCAGCACACCTGGGAGACCTACGCCGCCGGTGACCTGCCGGACGGTCTCGCCGGTGCCCGGCACGAGACGGTGGCGGCCGACCCGGCCGTCGCGCGGGTCTGCAACGTCGACACGTTCCGGCTGGTCAGCAGGGGCAAGTCGGCGACCGGGTGGAACCTGGAGGTGTTGCCGCCGGAGGCCGAGGCGGACCGCACCTACCGCTGTCTGGCCGGCCGTGGCGTGAACGCGCTGGCCGGTCCGACGCTCACCGGTCGCTGAGCCCGTTCACGGTCCGGCTCTGCCGGACCGACCGCGGGTCGAGCGTCTCCAGCGTGTCGGCGTCCACCGCTGTGGTCGCCCGCATGCCGCGTACGACCCGGGGGTCGAGCGTCTCCAGCGTGTCCGCGTCGATCGGCTGGCCCGCCGGGGTGCGCAGGTTCCGCACCGCACGCGGGTCGATCGCCTCCAGCGTGTCGGCGTCCACGCCGTACCCCTGGTGGGGGACGACCGGCCAGTTGTCGGTCTGCGGGGCGGATCCGCCGGTGGCGCCGGGCTGGCGGGCGGCGGTGATCGTCACTCCGGTGATCATGGCGAGCAGGACGCAGACCAGGGCCAGCACGACCGACAGGATGCCGGGCGGACGCCACACGGCGAGGGACACCACCGCCGCCACCGTCGCCATGCACGCGACGACGGCCTTCGCCCGCGCATCGGGCTTCGGGAACGATCTCACCCGACAAGCATGGCCCAGCGCGTCCACCTGTCAACCGGCGGGATGAGACGGCTTCCCGTCAGCGACGCTCCACTGTCGAGAAAGCACCGTGACCACGCCTGGTCGTTTGCCGTATCGATCCACATTTGGGGGCCGCGACCGTGAGCGTCGATCCCTGCCGGCTGCCTCGATGGCGACGCCGCAAGGGTCATAGCCGACTGTGTGTCTGCCGCTACCCTGGGTGCTCAGTCGCCGCGTAGTGAGCGAGGTAGCCCGATGCCCGAGGTTTCTGCCCGCCACCGCTTCCGTACCCTCGCCACCACCCTGGCGGTGGCGCTGACCCTGACGCTGGCCGCCGCGGCCGGCTGCGACAACCGCCGGGAGCCGCCACTGCCGTCGGTGCTCGACAAGCTGCGCGAGTCGCACATCGACGGCCAGGCGAAGATCAAGATAGGGGTCGCCACCACCGAGCCCCTGATGGGTGAGCTGCGCAACGGCGCGCACGTCGGCTTCGACGTCGAGATCGCCCGCTACATCGCCGCGTCGCTCGGCTTCGAGGGCGACCAGCGGATCGAATGGGTGTCGCTGGCCACCGAGGACCGCATTCCCGCCCTCCAGGGCGGCACCGTCGACCTGGTGGTGTTGAGCTTCTCCATGACCGACTGCCCCGGCGGCAGCTGCGGGCGAGGGTGGGTGGAACATCGACACCTATGACGTTCCACCCACCGCAGCCGTTCGTCAGTAGGACTTGTCCTGGCCGAGGACGTGCTGAGCGACGAAGTTGAGGATCATCTCCCGGCTGACCGGGGCGATCCGTCCGGCGCGTACCGCGCCGAGCAGCGTCGACACGCCGTACTCGGTGGTCATGCCGGCCCCGCCGAGCGCCTGGACGGCCGTGTCGACGGCGAGCGCGGCGGCCTCGCCGGCCGCGTACTTGGCCATGTTGCCGGAGATGCCGGCCTCCAGGTCGCGGCCCGCGTCGTAGAGCGTCGCCGCCTTGTGGATCATCAGCCGGGCCAGCTCGACCTGCACTGCCGCGTGCGCCAGCGGGTGCGACACCCCCTGGTGCGAGCCGATCGAGCGCCCGCCCCACACCTTGCGGGTGGACGTGTAGTCGCTGGCCCTCTCGATCGCGTACCGGCCGGTGCCGGCGCCCATCGCGGCCACCGTGATGCGCTCCGGGTTGAGCCCGGCGAACAGCGCGGGCAGCCCGGCGTCGAGCGACTCGCCGACGAGCGCGTCGGCGGGCAGCCGGACGTCGTCGAGGAAGAGCAGGAACTGGTTCTCCGGCGACAGGATCTCCATGTCCAGCTTGGACTTCTCCAGGCCGGGCGCGTCGGTCGGCACGATGAACAGCGCCGGCTTCAACTTCCCGGTGGACGCGTCCTCGGTACGAGCGACCACGAGCACGTGCCCGGCCTCGTCCACCCCGGAGATGTAGATCTTCCGGCCGCTGAGCAGCCAGTCGTCGCCGTCGCGGCGGGCCACCGTGGCGAGGCGGTGGAAGTTCGAGCCGGCATCCGGCTCGGTGATCGCGAAGACGATCTTCTGGGAGCCGTCGGCGAGGCCGGGGAGGTGCTTCTTGCGCTGCTCCTCCGTACCGTGCTTGTGGATGATCGTGGCGGCGATGGCGGGGGAGACCACCAGGAGCAGCAGCGGGCAGCCCGTCGCGGCCAGTTCCTCGCACACCAGCGCCAGCTCGGTGATGCCGCCGCCCCCGCCGCCGTACTCGGTGGGGATGTTCACGCCCAGGTAGCCCAGCCGGCCGGCCTCGTGCCACAGCTCGTCGGTGTGCCCGCCGGACTTGGCCTTCTCGACGAAGTAGGAGTGGCCGTACTTGCGGCCCAACGCCCGGACGGCGTCGCGGAGCTGGTCCTGCTCGGGGGTCAGGTCGAAGTTCACTGCGGGTCCTCCTCGGGGTCCACCACGGCAAGTACGGCACCCGTCTCGACCTGGCCGCCTGCCGGAACCGGCAGTTCCGTCACCACGCCGTCGGCGGGGGCGAGCACGGGATGTTCGAGCTTCATCGCTTCCAGCGTCAGCAGCAGGTCACCGGCGGCGACCCGCTGACCGACCTCGACGTGCACCCGGGTCACCGCGCCGGGCAGCGGCGCGAGCAGCGACCCGGCCGCCAGCTCCGCGGTGGGCAGGGGCAGGCGGGGCAGCTCGGTGAGGCTCGCCGCCCCGTCCGGGCCGTCCACGAAGACCGACGACCCCGCCCGGTGTACGCGGAAGGCCCGCCGTACCCCGTCGACGTCGAGCACCACCCGGTCCGGGGTGGCAGTCACGAGCTCGACCACCGGCAGGGCGCTGTTAACAGGGGGCCCTTCCTCTACCGAATCCGTTAAGAGGGGGCCCTTCCTTCCCCACTCGGCGAGGGCGCCGGTGCGGTCCAGGCGGTACTGGACCTCGATCTCCTCGTCACCCGGGCCGGTGAAGCGGGTGACCTGCGGGACGGACGGCACGTTGCGCCAGCCCGACGGCAGCCCGGCCAGCACCGGGGCGGCGGCCCGGCGCGCGGCGGCACCGGCCAGCGCGGCGGCCAGTGCCGCCACCGGAAGCTGCTCGGCCGGCAGCAGCGGCTCGAACACCTCCGGGTGCCGGTCCAGGAAGCCGGTGTCCACGTCCACGGCGGCGAACTCCGGGCTGCGCAGTACGCGGACCAGCAGGTCCCGGTTGGTGGCCACACCGTGCAGTTCGGCGCGGGCCAGCGCGCCGGCCAGGGCGCGGGCCGCCTCGGTGCGGGTGGGCGCCCAGGCGACGAGCTTCGCCAGCATCGAGTCGTAGTGCACGCTCACCGTCGAGCCGTCCACCACGCCCGAGTCCAGGCGCAGACCACGGGCCGGACCGAACTCGGCGGCGACCCCGGGGATCGCGAACCGGTGCAGCGTGCCGGTGGCCGGACGGAAACCCTGGGCCGGGTCCTCGGCGCACAGCCGTACCTCGATGGCGTGGCCGTCGGCCGGCGGCGTGGAGGTGACCGGCAGCGGCTCGCCCTCGGCGACGAGCAGTTGCAGCCGCACCAGGTCCAGCCCGGTGGTCAGCTCGGTGACCGGGTGCTCCACCTGGAGGCGGGTGTTCATCTCCAGGAAGTGCACCTGACCGTCCGGCGCGAGCAGGAACTCCACGGTGCCCGCGCCGACGTAGTCGACAGCCCGACCGGCCGCCACCGCCGCCTCGTGCAGCGCCGCGCGCACGTCGTCGGGCAGCACACCGGGTGCCTCCTCGACGATCTTCTGGTGCCGGCGCTGGATCGAGCAGTCGCGTACTCCGAGCGCCACGACCGTGCCGTGGGTGTCGCCGAAGATCTGCACCTCGACGTGGCGGCCGCGTTCCACGTACCGCTCGATGAAGACGGTGCCGTCGCCGAACGCCGCCGCCGCCTCGCGGCGCGCGCCAGCGACGGCCTCGGCCAGCCCGTCGGCGTCGCGGACGATCCGCATGCCCCGGCCGCCGCCGCCCGCCGAGGCCTTGACCAGCACCGGGAAGGCGGTCACCTCGGCCGGGTCGGTCCAGGTGGGCAGCATCGGCACGCCCGCGTCGGCGAGCAGCGCCTTGGCGGCCATCTTGTCGCCCATCGCGGCGATCGCCTTGGCCGACGGACCGACCCAGGTCAGGCCCGCGTCGGTCACCGCCGCCGCGAACTCCGCGTTCTCGGCCAGGAACCCGTAACCGGGGTGGACGGCGTCGGCGCCGGAACGCCGGGCCGCGTCCAGGACGGCGCCGATGCGCAGGTACGTCTCGGCCGGCGTGTTACCCGGCAGCCGTACGGCCTGGTCGGCGTCGGCGACGAACGGCGCGTCGGCGTCCGCGTCGGAGTGCACGGCGACGGTGGCCACGCCGAGGGTGCGGCAGGTGGCGAAGACCCGGCGGGCGATTTCGCCCCGGTTCGCAACCAGAAGCTTGGTGATCATTTTGAGCACGCCCCCTACATCCGGAAGACGCCGAAACCGTCGGCGCCCTTCACCGGTCCGTTGTGGATCGCCGACAGGCACAGCCCGAGGACGGTACGGGTGTCCCGGGGGTCGATCACCCCGTCGTCGTAGAGCCGCCCGGACAGGAACAGCGCTCCGGACTGCGACTCGATCTGCTGCTCGACCATCATCCGCATGGCGGCGTCGGTGTCCTCGTCGTACTCGCGTCCCCGCGCGGCGGCGGCCTGCCGGGCCACGATGGACAGCACCCCGGCGAGCTGCGCCGGGCCCATCACCGCCGACTTCGCGTTCGGCCAGGTGAACAGGAACCGGGGCTCGTACGCCCGGCCGCACATGCCGTAGTTGCCGGCGCCGTAGGAGGCGCCCAGATTGACGGTCAGGTGCGGCACCTTCGAGTTCGACACCGCGTTGATCATGAAGGCGCCGTGCTTGATGATGCCGCGCTGCTCGTACTCGGTGCCGACCATGTAGCCGGTGGTGTTCTGCAGGAAGACCAGCGGTGTGTCCGCCGCGTTGGCGAGCTGGATGAACTGGGCCGCCTTCTGCGCCTCCTCGCTGAACAGCACGCCCCGGGCGTTCGCCAGCACGCCGACCGGGTAGCCGTGCAGCTCACCCCAGCCGGTCACCAGCGCGGTGCCGTAGCCGGGCTTGAACTCGTCGAACGCGCTGTCGTCGAGCACCCGGGCCAGCACCTCGCGCGGGTCGAACGGCACCTTCAGGTCGGCGCTGGCGATGCCGAGCAGCTCCTCCGGGTCGTACCGGGGTGGCAGCGGGTGCGGGTTGCGCGGCGCCGGGCCGTGCTTGCGCCAGTTGAGCCGGCGGACGCACTGCCGGGCCAGCCGGATGCCGTCGCGTTCGTCCTCGGCGAGGAAGTCGGCCAGGCCGGACGTGGTGGCGTGCATCGCCGCGCCGCCGAGCGACTCGTCGTCGGTGACCTCGCCGGTGGCCATCTTCACCAGCGGCGGCCCGGCCAGGTAGACCTGCGACCGGTCCCGGATCATGATGGTGAAGTCCGACATGCCCGGCACGTACGCGCCACCGGCGGTGGCGTTGCCGAAGACCACGCTCACGGTCGGGATCCGCTGCGCGGACAGCCGGGTCAGGTCACGGAACACCCGGCCGCCGGGGATGAAGATCTCCGCCTGGGTGGGCAGGTCCGCGCCGGCCGACTCGACCAGGTTCACCATCGGCAGCCGGTTGGCCGCCGCGATCTCACCGGCCCGCCGGGTCTTCGCCAGCGACCACGGGTTGATCGCGCCGCCACGTACCGTCGGGTCGTTCGCCACGATCAGGCACTCGACGCCCTCGACCACGCCGATGCCGGTCACGGTGCTGGCGCCGACCGGGAAGTCGGTGCCGTACGCGGCCACCGACGACAACTCCAGGAACGGGCTGTCCGGGTCGAGCAGCAGCTCGATCCGCTCCCGGGGGAGCAGCTTGCCGCGACCGTGGTGGCGGGTCACGTACTTCTCGCCGCCACCGCCCCGGGCCTGGTCGAGCGCCTCCTCCAGCTCGGCCAGGCGTTCCAGCAGCGCCTCCCGGTTCGCGATGAAGGCGGGCGCGGACGGGTCGATGGTGCTCTGCAGGACAGTCGTGCTCATAGGCCCATGCCCTTCGCGATGATCTCGTTCATGATCTCGGTGGTGCCGCCGCCGATGCCGAGCAGACGGGCGTCCCGGTAGTGCCGCTCCACCTCGGCGTCGCGCATGTAGCCGAAGCCGCCGTGCAGTTGCAGCGCCGCGTCGACCACCCAGTCGCAGGTGGCCACCGCGACGTTCTTCGCCATCGCCACCTCGGTCACCACCGGCTGCCCGGCGGCCACCCGCTCGGCGACGTCGTGCACGTACGCCCGGGCCGCGTCGGTGCGGCTGTGCATCTCGGCCAGCTTGTGCCGGACGACCTGGCGCCCGACGAGCGGACGGCCGAACGTGGAGCGGTCCCGGCACCACTGCACCGACAGGTCCACGCAGCGCTGCGCGGTCGCGTACGCCTGGGTGGCGAGCGACAGCCGCTCGTTGGCGAACTGCTGCATGATGGCGAGGAATCCGGTGTCCTCCGGGCCGACCCGGTTCGTCACCGGCACGCGCACGTCGACGAAGGACAGCTCGGCCGTGTCGGAGCAGTGCCAGCCCAGCTTCTCCAACCGCCGGCCCACCGTGAATCCGGGCGTGCCCTTGTCGATCACCAGCAGGCTCACCGAGCCCGAGCCGGGGAAGTCGGTGCAGACCGCTGTGGTGACGAAGTCGGCGCGGACCCCGCTGGTGATGTACGTCTTGGCGCCGTTGACGACGTAGTGGTCGCCGTCGCGGACCGCGCACGTGCGGATGCCCGCCACGTCCGAGCCGCCGTCCGGTTCGGTGATCGCCAGGGCGCCGATCATCGTCCCGGCCAGCGCGGGCCGGACGTACTTGTCGATCAGCCCTTCGTCCTGGGTCTCGACCATGTGCGGCAGCGCGATCCCGTGCGTGAACAACGCGGCGACCAGCCCGGACGACCCACCCGAGCGGATGATCTCCTCGGTGACCACCATCGAGTCGAGCAGGTCACCACCGCTGCCGCCGACCGACTCCGGGAAGCCGATGCCGAGCAGGCCGATCTTCGCGGCGGTCTCGTGCAGCGACCGGGGAACCTCACCCGCCCGCTCCCAGTCGGACAGGTGCGGCAGCACCTCCCGGGTGACGAACGAGCGGGTCAGCTCGCGCAGTTGCCGGCGTTCCGGCGTGTCCACGATGGTCATGCGCGTGCCTCCGTCGGTAGGTCGACCACCCGGGAGCGCAGCAACTCGCCGAGCGCCTTGGCCTGGGGGTCGAACCGGGTGGACGCGGCCACGCCCTGCCCGAGCAGCCCTCGGATCACGAAGTTGACGGCGCGCAGGTTCGGCAGCTCGTACCGCTCGACGGTGAGCGCCGCCGTCTCCGGCAGCAGCTCGGCCAGCCGCTCCACCGTCAGCCAGTCGCGCAGCCACGGCCAGGTCGCGTCGGTGCGCGCCCAGACGCCCAGGTTGGCGTCGCCGCCCTTGTCGCCGGACCGCGCGCCGACCAGCTCGCCGAGCGGCCCCCGCCGGGTTGCGGGTAAGGAAGGGCCCCCTGTTAACGCCTCGTGTTGTACCGGGGCCCCCTGCAAACCGCCCGTCACCGTCGGCGGAGGGATCGGCACCCGCTCGCCGGACGGCAGCACCGCGACGTGCTCGACCGCGTCCTGCGCGATCGTGTCGGCGGTGAACACCCCGTACGGCGTCGCGTCGCCGGGCAGCGTGGTGAGCGTGCAACCCGGGTACGAGGCCAGCGCCAGCTCCACCGCCGCCGCCGAGAACGCCCGCCCGGCCCGCGACTTGTCGCCGTCGCGCAGGTGTACGTGCAGCAGCGCGCTCGCCGCCTCGGTGTCGCCGGTGTCCGGGTGGTCGGTACGAGCCAGCGTGAACTCCAGCCCTTCCGTGCCGACCGACTCCTCGATCTGGGCGCGGACCAGTGCCGCCTTGGCCGGGATGTCCAGCCCGCACAGCACGAACGTCATCGAGTTGCGGAAGCCGCCCAGGTTGTTGACGCCCACCTTGAGCGTGTCCGGCGGCGGCGTGCCGCGTACCCCGGAGACGCGTACCCGGTCCGGGCCCTCCTGCTCCAGCCGCACCGTGTCCAGCCGGGTCACCACGTCCGGCCCGAGGTAGTCCGGCCCGCCCACCTCGTACAGCAGCTGGGCGGTGACCGTCTCCACGGTGACCGCGCCGCCGGTGCCGGGGTGCTTGGTGAGCACCGACGAGCCGTCCGGGTGCAGCTCGGCGATCGGGAAGCCGGGGCGGTGCCCGCCGTCCGGCAGTTCGGTGAAGAAGCTGAAGTTGCCGCCGGTGACCTGCGCGCCGCACTCGATCAGGTGACCGGCCACCGTCGCGCCGGCCAGCGCGTCGAGGTCGTCGCGGGTCCACCCGAAGCGGGCGATGGCCGGGCCGACCGCCAGCGAGGCGTCGGTGACCCGCCCGGTGACCACCACGTCCGCGCCCGCGTCGAGGCAGGCCGCGATGCCGAACGCACCCAGGTACGCGTTCGCGGTCAGCGCGTCCGGCCGCTGGATCGCGTCGCCCTCGACGTACCCGACCCGGACCTGGAGGCCGAGCCGGTCGCCGAGCGACCGGATCGCGTCGGCCAGCCCGGCCGGGTTGAGGCCGCCCGCGTTGGTGACGAGCGTGACGCCGCGTTCCAGCGCGGTGCCGAGCACGCCCTCCGCCTGGCGCAGGAAGGTTTTCGCGTAGCCCAGCGACGGGTCGCGCATCCGGTCCCGGCCGAGGATGAGCATGGTCAGCTCGGCCAGGTAGTCACCGGTCAGCACGTCCAGCTCGCCGCCGTCGAGCATCTCCCGCCAGGCGGCGAAGCGGTCGCCGTAGAAGCCCGACGCGTTCCCGATCCGCAGCACGCTCATGAGGGAACTCCGCTCGCGGCGGGTTCCCGCCCGTCGCCGGGCGGGCCGGCGAACGCCTGGGCCACGTCCAGCCACTCGTCGGCCACCGGTCCGGTGGCGGTCAGGGCCAGGTCCGCGCGGTGCCGCCGCTGCGTGACGAGCAGGCAGAAGTCGAGCGCCGGGCCGGTCACCCGGTCGGCCGCCTCCGCCGGCCCGAACTCCCACACGTCACCGCCCGTGGGCGCGGTCAGCTCGACCCGCACCGGCACCGTGGGCACCTCGCGGCCGTGGGCGGCGAAGCCGTGCCCGAGGGTACGGAAGCCGAGGTGCGCGATGTGCCGCAGGCGCTGCGTCGGGGCACGGCTGACGCCGAGCGCGTCTGCTACGTCCTCGCCGTGCGCCCACGTCTCCATGAGCCGGGCCGTCACCATCGACGTCGGCGACATGCTGGTGCCGTACCAGGGGATCTTCTGCCCGGCCGGGACGGCGGCGACCGCTCCGGCGAGCGCCGACCGGCCGGAACGCCAGCGGGCCAGCAGCGCGGCCGGGGGCGCGAGGAAGGACTCGGCACCGTCCTCGACCAGGCGCGACGGGTCCGGCGCGGCCATCACCGAGGCGAAGAACGCGGACTCGTCGGTGGCCGCCAGGTACGCGACGTGGTCGGTCCAGGCCAGGTGCGCGATCTGGTGTGCGACGGTCCAGCCCGGGGCTGGCGTCGGCCGCTCCCATCCTTCCGGCGGCAGGTCCGCGACGAGCGCGTCGAGCTGTTCGGACTCGGCGGCCAGATCCGCGAGCAGGGCTGTCAGGTCGACCATTGTGCCTCCGGGCGGGGGTGGGCAGGGGATCAGTGCCGCTCGCTCTCGGGGGTGAGCAGCGCGGCGAGCTGGCGTTTCCAGGTGTGCAGCAGGGCGGCGCGGCGCGGCGAGTCGTCGCTGAGCAGGTTGGCCACGCCGAGGCCGCGCAGCAGGTCGAGCGTGGCCTGCACCGACTCGCGTACGCCTGGCTTGCGCTCGTCCACACCGAGCAGTTCGACGGTGAGCCGGTGCATCTCGCGACCGATCCGCGCC
The DNA here is from genome assembly GCF_027497355.1 of Micromonospora sp. WMMA1947. Lineage (NCBI taxonomy): Bacteria > Bacillati > Actinomycetota > Actinomycetes > Micromonosporales > Micromonosporaceae > Micromonospora > Micromonospora sp. WMMA1947. The sequence continues at coordinate 2,262,446 of NZ_CP114909.1, forward strand.
TCCAGCGGCACCAGCGCGGCCCGCAGCTCGGCGTCGGTACGGGCGGCCACCCACAGCTCCAGCGCGGCCACGAACAGCGGGCCGGTGAACGAGGCGGCGAGCAGGTCGACCACCCCGTCGAGCCGCTTCGAGCCGACCGGCAGGTGCGCCGCCTCGGCGCGCAGCTCGGCCGCCCGGCGCTCGGTCAGGTGGGTGACGGCGGCGGTCACCAGCGCGGCCCGGGTGGGGTAGTGGTGCAGCTGGGCGCCCCGGGAGACGCCGGCGCGGGCGGCCACCACAGTCGTCGTGGTGCCGGACCAGCCGTGCTCCACCAGGCACTCGACAGTCGCCTCCAGCAGCCGGGCCTGGGTGGCACGGCTGCGCTCCTGCTGCGGAACCCGGCTCGACACGCAGACAGCGTGCCCCGCCCAAAACAAACAGTCAAGCCTGACTTTTTTGAAAGGAGGGGGCCCTTGTTAACGCCTGCGGTAGGGGAAGGGCCCCCTATTAACGCCTCAGCGGCCGTCGCGCGGCGCGAAGACCGTGAGCGCGTCGGCGTCGGAGTGACGGGAGCGGACGTACTCGTCGGCCCAGGCCGCCGCATCCGGGAACGTGGACTCGGCGGCGATCCGGGCGCAGGCGGCGTCCACGTCGAAGCGCGTCCGGCGCAACTGCACGCCCGGGCCGAGCAGCGCCCACCAGGCGCCCGCGCCCCCGTACGGCATGCCGACGCTGCCCGGGTTCACCACCAGGCGACGGTCGGCCAGCCGGGTGAACGGCATGTGCGTGTGCCCGCAGACCACCGTGCCCACCTCGGCCGACAGGCCGGCGAAGACCTCGGCCCAGCGGTCGAGCCGCGAGTCGACGAGCACGACCTCCTCGTCGTCGCGCGGGGTGGCGTGGCAGAACAGCACGTCGCCCAGGCCGGTGACCGGCAGCGTGACGGACGGCGGCAGCGCGGCCAGCCGGGCCACCTGGTCGTCGCGGAGCTGCCCCGCGGCCCAGTTGGAGACCTCGATCGCCGACGGCCTGCCGGCCCGCGCCTGCACCAGCTCCCGGTCGGCGTTCCCGCCGACCCAGCAGGCCCGGTCACCGAGCGCGGCCAGCCGGTCCAGCACCTCGACCGGCTGCGGACCGGCCGCCAGGTCACCGGTGAGGACGATCAGGTCGGCGGCGGCCACGTCCGGCTCGGCCAGGACCGCTTCCAGCGCGGGCAGCACACCGTGGATGTCGGAGAGGACGGCGACGCGATCGGGCATCGTCCCAGCCTGGCGACACCGGCGCGGGAGGACCAAGCGATTCTGCGGTGGGCAGAGACGGCACCGGCCCGGCTCCGCGCGGTGGCGGGCCGGGCCGGGAAGCCGGTACGGAGGATCAGACCCGCGCGCGGCGGGCCAGGCGCTCCGGGTCGAGGATGATGATGCTCTTGCCGTCCAGTCGCAGCCAGCCGCGCGAGGCGAAGTCGGCCAGCGCCTTGTTGACGGTCTCCCGGGAGGCGCCGACGAGCTGGGCGATCTCCTCCTGGGTGAGGTCGTGCGTCACGCGCAGCACGCCGCCGTCGCGGGTGCCGAACCGGCCGGCCATCTGGAGCAGGTTCTTGGCGACCCGGCCCGGTACGTCGGTGAAGATCAGGTCGGCGAGCGAGTCGTTGGTCCGGCGGAGCCGGCGGGCGAGCACCCGCAGCAGCTGCTCGGCGATCTCGGGCCGGTTGTTCAGCCACGGCCGCAACGCCTGCTTGCGCAGCCGGACCAGGCGGGTGTCGGTGACCGCGGTGGCCGTCGCCGTACGCGGACCGGGGTCGAAGAGCGACAGCTCACCGACCATGTCCGACGGGCCCATCACGGCGATCAGGTTCTGTCGGCCGTCGGCCGCGCGGCGACCCACCTTGATCTTGCCGGACAGGAGGATGTAGAGACTGTCGCCGGGCTCGCCCTCGTTGAACACGATCTCGCCCTTGCGGACCTCGATCGTCTCCATCTCCTTGGCGAGCGCCTCGGCAGCCTCCGGGTCGACACCCTGGAAGATCCCGCTGCGGGCCAGTACCTCGTCCATCGCGCACCTCCACCTGCGCGTGCCGTCCGTCGGCCGGGTCTGCCGTCCGCTGATCCCTCGCGCGCCGCCAGTCTAGGCGCACATGAGCAGGAATCAGAGGTGCACCCCTGGAATCTTGATCGTTGGGCGTAACCCGCCCGACCTGGGGAGCGGCTAAGATCCCGCCTCCGGCCCGGGCCGGCGCCACCCGTTCCCACCTGTGATCGTAGGGTGACCGGCGTGCTGTGTGAGCCGTTCCTGACCAGCCGGCCCGAATCCGGGTGGGACATCCCGCTGCTGGCCTGGCGGGCCGAGTCGCCGCTGCTCGCGGTCGGCTCCGCGCCGCTGGGCGGGGGGATCGGCGTCCGCCGGTGGGTGCTGAACGCGACGGTCCCGATGTCGTACGACCGGGACGACCCCGCCGCGCACCTGGCCGAGCTGGCGCACGGCCTCGGCCTGGACGGCCCCGGGGTCGGGCTGCTGACCGGCGTGGACGTGAGCGAGGTGGTCCGCCGTACCGACGGCGGCGTCCGGGTCTGGGCGACTGTCGGCCTGGGCACGCCGGTGTGGGCCGCCGCCCCCGAGCCGGCCGCCGCCGCACCCGCGCCGGACCCGCACGCCGCGCCCGCGCCCGCGAGCGAGCAGCCGCGGCCCGCGCAGCGCGTCGGCACCGTCAACATCGTCGCGTACGTGCCGGTGCGGCTCGGCGACGCCGCCCTGGTGAACGCCGTGGCCACCGCCACTGAGGCGAAGGCGCAGGCGATCTGGGAACTGGGACTTCCCGCCACCGGCACCCCCACCGACGCGGTGACGGTGCTCTGCCCTGCTGACGGCGATCCGGCCCCGTACGGCGGTCCCCGGTCGGCCTGGGGCGCACCGCTGGCCCGCGCCGTGCACGCTGCCGTCCGCTCCGGCGGCGCCGGGACCGTCGTGCCCTGGTCCGACCGGCGGGCGGGCTGACGTGGGCCCGTCACACGCGACACGTCGGGTTTTCCGACCGATCGGCCCTCGTCGCGGCGTTCCGGGGACGGTAGCGTCGCCGACGATGTACGCTCCCGCCCGCTCTGTGCCCCGTACCCTCCGCGCCGCCGTCGCCGGACCGCCCGCTGCCGCTCCCGGCCCGCGCCGCGCGGTGCTCGGCCGGCGCCTGGCCGCGCTCGCCGCGCTGTTCGCCGTCCTGTTCGTCGCCGGCTGCGGCGGCGACGCCGACGGGTCCGGTGGCGACCCCCGATGGCAGGCGGGACAGGGCGGTGGCGCGACCGGACCGGCCACCGGCGAGCAGCCCGCCGCGTCGGACCCGGCGAAGGAGCCGTCGATCTCGCTCACCGCGACCGGTGACGTGATCATGGGCAACGCGCCGGACCGGCTGCCCCCGAACGGCGGCAAGGGCTTCTTCGACGACGTCAAGTCGGCGCTCAAGGGCGACCTGGTGATGGGCAACCTGGAGGAGCCGCTCACCGACGACACCGGCGCCGGCAAGTGCGGCCCGCAGCCGAAGAACTGCTACCAGTTCCGGGCACCGCCCGGCTATGCCGCGCACCTGCGCTCGGCCGGGTTCCAGCTGCTCAACCAGGCCAACAACCACGGCTACGACTACGGTCGCCAGGGCTACGAGAACACCCAGTCGGCGCTGGAGGCGCACGGGCTCAAGCACACCGGCGCGCCGGGCGAGATCACCGTGGTGGACGTCAAGGGCATCAAGGTCGCCGTCGTCGGCTTCTCGTCGTACCCCTGGTCGAACAGCCTGGTCGACCTGAACGCCGCCAAGCAGGTGATCGAGATGGCCAAGGAGCAGGCCCAGATCGTGGTGGTGCAGGTGCACATGGGCGCCGAGGGGTCGGACAAGACCCGGGTGAAGCCGGGCACCGAGATGTTCTTCGGCGAGAACCGCGGCGACCCGATCCGCTTCTCCCGCACCGTCATCGACGCGGGCGCCGACCTGGTCATCGGGCACGGCCCGCACGTGTTGCGCGGGATGGAGTTCTACAAGGGGCGGCTGATCGCGTACAGCCTCGGCAACTTCGCCGGTGGCGGGAAGTCGCTGAACAGCTCGGGCCGGCTCGGCTGGGGCGGGGTGCTCAAGGTGTCGCTCACCGCAGACGGGACGTTCGTCGGCGGCACGTTCACCTCCACCGTGATGAACGGCGTGGGCCGTCCGTCGGTGGACCGGCAGAACCGCGGCCTCGGGCTGGTCCGCGAGCTGAACCGGGCCGACTTCCCGGACACCGGCGCCAAACTCGACGGGACCGGCAAGATCACCGCACCGGCGGGTGGCTGAGCGCACGGCCGCCGCGCCGAGCCGCCGGAGCGTCGGCCCCGCGACGTAGGCTGGCCGACGTGACCACGCGCTCCCCCGAGACCGACCTCGGTCGTACGCGCCGCGCCCGGCGCATCGGCCGGGTGCTGACCGAGACGCATCCTGACGCGCACTGTGAACTCGACCACTCAGGCGCGCTGGAGCTGGCGGTGGCGACGATCCTGTCCGCCCAGTGCACCGACAAGAAGGTCAACGAGGTCACGCCGAAGCTGTTCGCCCGCTACCGCTCCGCCGCCGACTACGCGGGCGCGGACCGCGCCGAGCTGGAGGAGCTGATCCGGCCCACCGGGTTCTACCGCAACAAGACCAGCTCCCTGATCAACCTCGGGCGGGCGCTCTGCGAGCGGTACGACGGCGAGGTGCCCGGCCGGCTCGACGATCTGGTGACGCTGCCGGGGATCGGCCGCAAGACCGCCAACGTCATCCTCGGCAACGCCTTCGGTGTCCCCGGCATCACCGTCGACACCCACTTCCAGCGGCTGGTGCAGCGGTGGCAGCTCACCACCGAGACCGACCCGGTGAAGATCGAGCACGCGATCGGCGCGCTCTACCCGAAGCGCGACTGGACGATGCTGTCGCACCGGGTGATCTTCCACGGCCGCCGGGTCTGCCACGCCCGCAAGCCCGCCTGCGGCGCGTGCACGTTGGCGAAGCTCTGTCCCGCGTACGGCACCGGGCCGACCGAGCCGGCCGCCGCGGCCAAGCTGCTCAAGGGCCCCCGCGCCCGTGACCTGGCGGTGGCCGTCGGCCTCGACCCCGACCTGGTGCCGCAGCAGGCCGCCGCGGCGGACGTGCCGTGATGCGCCGGTTCGCCTACCTGCTCGTCCCGCTGCTGCTGGCGGCGGCGGGCTGCACCGCCACCACCGAGGAACCGGAACGTCCGGCGCCGGCAACCCGGGCCGAGCGTCCTTCGCCGTTCGCCGACTGCGCCCCGCTGACCGTCGCGCCCGCCGCCGCGTCCCCGGCGCCCACCGGGAAGGCCGAGGGCCGGCTGCCCGATCTGACACTGAACTGCTTCACCGGTGGGGCGCCGGTGAACCTGCGCGACGTCAAGGGCCCGGCGGTGATCAACGTGTGGGCCTCCTGGTGCCCGCCGTGCCGCAAGGAGCTGCCCGCCTTCCAGCGGCTCAGCGAGCGGGCCGACGGCCGGTTCCAGGTGATCGGCGTGAACAGCCGCGACAGCCGCGGCGGCGCGCAGTCCATCGGCGAGGACTACGGCGTCGACTTCCCGATGCTGCTCGACCAGGGTGACGCGTTCCAGCGCGCGCTGGAACGCAACGCGTTCCCGCTCACCGTGCTCGTCGACGCCGACGGGCGGATCCGGCACACCGACGCGACCGGCGCGCTCGACGACGCCCGCCTCGCCGCGCTTCTCGAGCGCCACCTCGGGGTGCGGGTATGACCCGACGGCCGCCGCCGGGGTGGTTCGACCCGCTGCTGGGCCGGCTCGGCACCGCGCGGGCGGAGGACTTCACCCGCATCGTCACGCCGGAAAGCGGCGGCCGGGAGAGCGCTGTGCTGGTGCTGCTCGGCGAGGAGCCCGGCGCGGGGCCGGACGTACTCGTCCTCCAGCGCGCCGCGACGCTGCGCAACCACGCCGGTCAGCCGGCCTTCCCGGGCGGTGCGGCCGACCCGGAGGACGCCGACGCCCGCGCCACCGCGCTGCGCGAGGCGAACGAGGAGGTCGGTCTCGACCCCGGCAGCGTCACGGTGCTGGCCGAGCTGCCCCGGCTCTGGATCCCGGTCAGCGACTTCGTGGTCACCCCGGTCCTCGCCTGGTGGCACGACCCGCACCCGGTGCACCCGCGCGAGCCGGCCGAGGTCGCCCACGTGGCCCGGCTGCCGGTCACCGAGCTGGTCGACCCGGACAACCGCATGCGGGTCCGCCACCCGAGCGGCTGGATCGGCCCGGCCTTCTCGGTGCGCGGCATGCTCGTCTGGGGTTTCACCGCGGGCGTGATCGACCGGCTGCTGGAGATGGGCGGCTGGTCCCGGCCCTGGCCGCACTCGCGTGTGGTGGACCTGCCGCCGGTCGGCGCCACGCCCGCGCCGTCGGCGGGCACCGAGGCCGCCGACGAGAGCCCGGTGCGGTGATCACCCGTACGCATCCTCGGGTCACGTTCAGCGAGCGCTGAGCCGAGCACGGGCCCGGTGCCCGTACCCTTGGGGCGTGTCCGCCGTGGATCTCGTCCTTCTCCTGCTCATGCTCGTGTTCGCGATCAGCGGATACCGCCAGGGTTTCGTCATCGGGGCCCTGTCGTTCTCCGGCTTCTTCCTCGGAGCGCTGCTCGGCCTCCAGGTCGGGCCGCTGATCGCGCAGCAGTTCGCGGCGAGCGGCACACGCGTACTGATCTCCCTGGTGGCGATCTTCGGGCTGGCGGTGCTGGGGCAGGCGCTGGCCGGGTGGCTCGGCTCCAACCTGCGGGCCGCCATCACCGGTCCGGCCGGCCGGAAGATCGACGACGTCGGCGGCGCGTTCATCTCGGTCGTCGCGGTCATGCTCGTGGCGTGGCTGGTCGCCGTGCCGCTCGGCTCCTCCTCGGTGCCGTGGCTGGCGTCCTCGGTGCGCAACAGCGCGCTGCTCACCGTCGTCGACCAGGTGCTGCCGGACAAGGCGCAGGACCTGTCCACCGCGCTGCGCGACACGGTCGACACCAACGGCTTCCCGGACGTGTTCGGCGACCTCGCGCCGACCCGGGCCCGGCAGGTCGCACCGCCCGACCCGGCGCTGGCCAACTCCCAGGTGGTGCAGAACAGCAGGCGGTCGGTGGTGAAGGTGCTCGGCTCCGCGCCGAGCTGCTCGCGCCGCATCGAGGGCTCCGGCTTCGTGTACGCCGACGACCGGGTGATGACGAACGCGCACGTGGTGGCCGGCACCCGCTCGGTGGCGGTGGAGTTGCGCGGTGAGCGGTACGACGGCGAGGTCGTCGTCTACGACCCGGACCGGGATCTGGCGGTGCTCCACGTACCGGGGCTGCCCGGGCCGTCGCTGCGCTTCGCCGCCGGACCGGCCGCCACCGGCGCCGACGCGATCGTGCTCGGCTTCCCGCTCGACGGCCCGTACGACGCCCGCCCGGCCCGGATCCGGGACGTCGACCGGATCACCGGCCCGGACATCTACTCGGCCGGTGACGTCAACCGGGAGATCTACACGATCCGGGCGCTGGTACGCAGCGGCAACTCCGGCGGCCCACTGATCTCCTCGAACGGTCTGGTGCTCGGTGTGATCTTCGCGGCGGCGGCGGACGACCCGAACACCGGCTTCGCGGTGACCGCGGCCGAGGCGCGACCGGTGGCGCTGGCGGGCGCGGAGCGTACCCGGGGAGTGGCGACCGGCGACTGCACCTGAGCCGGCCGGCGGCGCTCAGCCACCCGCCGGTGCTCCCGCCGGTGCGGCCTCGTCGCCGGAGCGGGACAGCGGCAGCCGGGCTCGGCCCCACGTGAGCGTGCGGTCGAGGACCGCCCGCGCCATGATCGCCACGCAGGCGCCGCCGTTGAGGAACGAGGCGACCACGTCGCTGGGGTGGTGCATGCCCCGGTACATCCGGGTGAGCGCCACGCCGATCGGCACCAGCACCAGCAGCGTCCACCAGCCGACCTTGGCCGGGGTGCTGCGCGCCCGCAGCGCCAGCAGCACCGCGAGACCGACGTAGAGCGCGGTGGCCGCCGAGGTGTGCCCGGACGGGAAGCTGGACGTGGGCGGGGAGGCGTCCATGTGCGCGACGGCCGGGCGGTTCCGGTCGATGACCATCGTGGTGAACAGGAAGATCAGCGCCTGCGCGGTCACCGCCGCGCACAGGAACAGCGGCTCCCGCCAGCGGTGCAGCACCAGCCGCAGCACCAGCGCCGCCAGCACCGTCACCACGACGATCATCTGGGTGCTGGCGAGCGTGCTGAACACCAGCGAGACGTCGTTCCAGCCCGGCGTCCGGTCACCGGCCAGCTCCCGGTTGACCGTGTCCTCCACGGTGAACGGCCAGGTGCGGGCCAGCACCCGCGTCACCAGCAGGCCCAGGCCCACCATCAGTGCGAAGAGCACGGCCAGCGGCAGCAGGACACGCCGGGTGACTCGGATCACGACATCGGACATGAGCTCGCCTGTACCCCGGCGCGGGTCCGGCTACGCCCGGTCGCCCTCCGGCCGCTGGTCGGCCAGCTCCGGCTCGACCCCCTCGCGGAGCGGACGGGCGGAGGACCGCCCGGATCCGCCGCGCCAGGTGGCGAACGCGGCCGCTGTCGCGGCCACCACGGCGGCCCCGAGCACCCAGCCGCCCACCACGTCGCTCGTCCAGTGCACGCCCAGCGCGATCCGGCTGAGCCCGGTCACCACGGTGACCAGCAGCGCCGCCGTCCAGAGCGCGACCCGGCCCCGGCGGCTGTCCCGGACGAACGGCAGGAACACCAGCAGCAGCACACCCGCCGCCAGCGTGGCGTTGAGCGCGTGACCGGACGGGAAGGAGTAGCCGGCGGCCCGGGCCACCGGGTCCAGCAGATCCGGCCGGTCCCGCCCCACGAGCAGCTTGAGCAGCGCGCCGAGAAGCCCGCCGGCGACCATGGTGACGACCACCCAGATCCCCAGCCGGGGCGCGCCGCGCCGGACCAGCCAGACCACCAGCACGACCGCTGCCACCCGCAGCGGGCCGGGCCCGAACACGTGCGTCCAGACCGTCATCACACCGACCCAGGCGGGATGGTCCTGCGCGTACCCGTGGAACGCGTCGGCGATCGAGGCGTCCAGCCGCAGCAGGGGCGGCCAGGCGCCGAGCACCAGCAGCGCGATCAGGGCGAACGGCACCAGCACCAGGAACGCCGCGACAACGGTCAGGGTGAGCCGCAGGCCCAGCGAGTGATCGCGGTCGAGGCGGCGGCTCCGCCACGACCGGTGCGCGACAGTCGCCCCGGTGGTGGTGTCCATGGAGCTTCCCCTACCCACCGGAGGGCAGGATCAGACCGGTTCAGCGACGGGCCTGCCGGAACCGGCGAACCATCAACGCGGTGCCGGTGACGAGCGCGACGAACAGGGCCAGGCCGGTCCAGAGCCGCTCCGGGGCGGAGGCGTCCGTCTGCCCGGCCGGCCGGGCGGTCCAGCCGTCCGAGGAATGCCCGAGCGGGTCGCCGCCCCGCCCCGCCGCGGCGGCCCGGGTGTCCCGCCCGTCGCCGGGTGCCGGCCCGAAGCCCACCACGCCCGGGGAGGCATTGTCGTCGAGCGGGTTGTGGCCCACCGCCGGCACATCGCCGGTGAGCGCGGCCACCGGGTCGACCAGGCCGTAGCCGAACCGGTCGTCACGGCCGGTCGGGCCCAGATCCCGGGCGGTAATGATCAGTCGGTTCACCACGTCCCCGGCCGGCATCTTCGGATACCGCGCGCGGACCAGGGCCGCGGTCGCGGCGACGAGCGGCGCGGCGAAGCTCGTGCCCTGCACCCGCCAGTAGCCTCCCGGCCGGGCGCCGTAGAGCCCGGTGGCCGGAGCGCTGAGCACCGTCTCGTGACCCGTGATCGAGCCGGACCAGAGGTTCTCGCTGGTCCGCTCCAGCCCGGCGACCGCCAGCACACCCGGCTCGCGGGCCGGGTACCAGACCTCGGTGGTCGTCGAGGTGGCCAGGTTGCCGGTGCAGGCGACCACCACCACGTCCCGGGCGAACGCGTAGTCGAGCGCCGCGGCCAGGGACGGGTTGTCGCTGCTGCCGCCGAGCGACAGGTTGACCACGCGGGCACCGTTGTCGACCGCCCAGCGCACCGCCTTCGCGATGATCAGCGCGTCGTCGTAGCGGTTCTCGGCGTCGAGGACCCGGACCGGCAGGATCTTGGCGTCCGGCGCGAGCCCCACCACGCCCCGGTCGTCGTCGTTGCGCCCGGCGATCAACCCGGCGACGGTGGTGCCGTGCCCCACCGGGTCCGGGCCGTCCGAGCCGTCCGGCGTCACCAGGTCCAGGCCCGGAAGCACCTGGCCGACGAGGTCGGGGTGGGTGCCGTCCACACCGGAGTCGATCACCGCGACCACCACGCCGCGCCCGGTCGAGGTGCGCCACGCGGTCTTCGCCCGCAACTCCTCCAGTTGCCACTGCTCGTCGCGTACCTGACCGGTGCGCGGCAGAAGGTCGGGGGCCACCCAGGGACGCGCCACTGTGGCCGGGGCGGCGGGCGCGGCGTGTGCGGGCGGCGCCAACGGACCGGCCACGGTGACGAGTGCCGACACGGCGGCCAGCAGCGCGCGTCCGGCGAGACGCCGGGGCGGCCCTCCGGGCGGTCCCTGCCGATCCCCTGTCACATTCCCCAGCCGTTCGGTCGCGTCAGACACATGCTGCACGGAGATTACCGGTTGTCCCGACCGTCACGGGGCAACTCCGCGAGGCGGATCACCCGGGCGGGAGATGCGCCAGCTGCACCAGGCGCACCCCCTCCCGGCGCGTCACCAGACGCGCCCGGCCCGGGGGCAGCGGCCCGGCCTTCACCTGACCGACGAGCGCGCCCTCCTCCGGACCGCCCGACATCACCAGGCCGGCGGTGGACAGCTCGCGCAGTCGTTGCACGACCGGCTCGTACGCGGTCCGCCCGGCACCGCCGGTCCGCCGTGCCAGCACCAGGTGCAGCCCGACGTCCCGCGCGTGCGGAAGGTGCTCCTCCAGCGCCCGCAACGGGTTCGTCGGCCCGCCCGCCACCAGGTCGTAGTCGTCCACGAGCACGAACAGCTCCGGTCCCTTCCACCACGACCTGCTGCGCAGCTGCGCCGGGGTCACCTCCGGCCCCGGCTGCCGCCCCTGGAGGTAGCCGGCGGCCGACTCGATCAGCTCGGCGGTGTGCGGTGCGGCAGTGCCGTACCCGATCAGGTGCGGGGTCTCGATCACGCCCATCAGGCTGCGCCGGTAGTCGACGAGCATCACCCGGGCCTGCTCCGGCGTGAACCGGTTGACGATCGAGGTGGCGAGTGCGCGCAGGAACGACGACTTGCCGCACTCGGCGTCGCCGAAGACCAGGAAGTTCGGCTCGGTGGCGAAGTCCAGCACCACCTGGGACAGGTCCGCCTCGGCGACGCCGATCGGGAACGCCAGCCCGCTCGTCGCGTGCTGGTCCAGTTCGGCGTACGGCAGCACCGGTGGGAGCAGCCGCACCCGGGGTGCCGGCGGGCCGGTCCACGCGCCCGCGACCGCCTTGACCAGATCGGTGGTCTCCGCGCCCAGCGCCTCGACGCGGGGTTCGGCGGTGAGGAAGTGCAGTCCGCCCGCGGTGATGCCCCGGCCCGGACGCTCCTCCGGTACCGTCGCCGCCAGCGCGCGCTTGACCACCACCGAGTCGGCCGGGTCACCCAGGCGCAACTCCAGGCGGGAGCCGAACAGGTCGCGGATCGCCGGGCGGAAGTCCGACCAGCGCAGCGCGGTCGCCACCACGTGCACCCCGTACGCCAGACCCCGGGTGGCGAGCTCGGTGACCAGCGGTTCCAGGTCCTCGTATTCACCCCGCAGCGTGTTCCAGCCGTCCACCACGAGGAACACGTCCCCGAACGGGTCGGGTGCGCCCGCCGCCCGCCGTCGTCGCCACGCGGCCATCGACTCCACACCGGCCTCGGCGAAACGCCGCTCCCGCTCGGCCAGCAGCCCGGCGACCTCGCCGACGGTACGGCGCACGGCGGTGCCGTCGGTCCGTCCGCTGACCCCGCCCACGTGCGGCAGGTCGCGCAGCGTGCCGAGCGTCCCGCTGCCGAAGTCGAGGCAGTAGACCTGCACCTCGGCCGGGGTGTGGGTGAGCGCGAGCGCGCAGACCAGCGTGCGCAGCAGGCTGGACCGGCCGCTGCGGGTGGTACCGACCACCGCGACGTGCCCGGCCGCGCCGTCCAGCGCCAGCCAGAGCAGGTCGCGCCGCTGCTCGAACGGCTTGTCCACCACTGCCACCGGCACCTGCAGCGACCCGTGCAGCTCCGGATTGGCCACCGTCAGCCCGCGTACCGGGTCGGTGCCGACCGGGCCGAGCAGCTCGTCCAGGGCGGGGGAGGCGTCCAGCGGCGGCAGCCACACCTGGTGGGCGGGCGGGCCCTGCCCGGCCAGCCGGTCCACGAGCAGGTCGAGCAGCGTCTCCCCGTTGTCGTCCTCGGCCGGCGGGGCGACCGGCGTCGGCGGCTCCGGCACCGGGACCAGGTGGGTGGAGAACGCGAGCACGCGTGCCTCCCCGGTGCCGGACGCGCCCGCCGCGCCGCCGCGGCGGCGGACCGCGCCGGAGACGTACGCGGCCTTGAACCGGACCAGCGGGTCGGTGCCCGAGCGCAGGTAGCCGTGCCCCGGGCTGCGCGGCAGTTCGTGCGCGTCCGGCACGCCCAGCACCGTCCGGGACTCCAGCGCCGAGAACGTCCGCAACCCGATCCGGTACGACAGGTGCGTGTCCAGCCCGCGCAGCCGCCCCTCCTCCAGCCGCTGGCTCGCCAGCAGCAGGTGCACCCCGAGCGACCGGCCCAGCCGGCCGATCTGCACGAACAGGTCGATGAAGTCGGGCTTGGCGGACAGCAGCTCGGAGAACTCGTCGCAGATCAGCAGCAGCGACGGCAGCGGGGCCAGCGGCGAGCCGGCCGCCCGGGCCCGCTCGTAGTCGCGCACGCTCGCGAAGTTGCCCGCCCGGCGCAGCAACTCCTGCCGGCGCATCAGCTCGCCGTTTATCGCGTCCACCATCCGGTCCACCAGCGGCAACGCGTCGGCCAGGTTGGTGATCACGGCGGCGGTGTGCGGCAGCCGCTCGAACGGCGCGAACGTGGCGCCGCCCTTGAAGTCGACGAGCACGAAGTTGAGCTGCTCCGAGCTGTGCGTGGCGGCCAGCCCGAGCACGAGCGTGCGCAGCAGCTCCGACTTGCCCGAGCCGGTCGCGCCGATCAGCAGGCCGTGCGGGCCCATGCCGTCCTGCGCCGACTCCTTCAGGTCGAGGTCGATCGCCCCGCCGTCGGCGCCCACCCCGATCGGCACCCGCAGCCGGTCCCGCGCGGCCCGGGGCGCCCAGCCCTGCTCGGCGGTGAAGCTCTCCGGGTCGCCGAGACCGAGCAGCTCGGGCAGGCCCAGCTCGGCGCCGGGCACCGCGTCCGGTCCGCGTACCGTGCCGGCCAGCCGCAGCGGCGCGAGCCGCCGGGCCACCGCCTCGGCGTCGGCGGGCGCCAGCGCGTCGGCGGCGCCCACCTCGGCGTGCCCCTGGACGGAGTGCGAGTGCAGCCTGCCGTCGACGAGGTCGAGCAGGAGCGCGTACCGGTCGAGCAGCCGGGGCGGCGGGGTGTCCAGGTCGAGCACGGTGACCGCGTCGATGCCGCCGTCACCCGCCAGGTCGGTCGCGCCGGCCAGGTCGCCGCCGTCGAGCACCACCACGACGTGCGGCCCGTCCGTCGCGGTGCCGTGCGGGCTGAACCGGGACCGCGTGCCGAGCACGTCGTCGAGCAGCCGTTCCAGGTCGGCGGCGGAACTGGTGACCAGCCGCACCGGACCCAGCGCGTCGGTACGCGCCGGATGGTGGGCGTGCGGCAGCCACTTCACCCACTCCCACGCGCTCCGGCGTTCCGGCCCGGCGCAGACCGCGATCAGCAGCTCGTCCGGTGCGTGGAAGACGGCGAGCTGGGTGAGTACCGCCCGGGCCAGCGCCTGCGCGGCGGGCGACCCGGCGCCGCGTACCGGGCCGGCCGGGCCGCGCACGAAGACCCGGGCGAAGCTGCGCAGCGACAGCGCCACCGGCAGGTCCGGCACCACCGAGTACGCGTCCAGGAAACGCCGCAGCGCCCCGGCCGTCATCGGTTCCAGCTCCTCCAGCGGGCGGGTCACCGGCGGGACCAGCGGGGTGGCCAGCGTCTGCGGCCCGACACCGACCCGGACCACGGCGAAGTCCGGGTCGCCCGGCCGGCGTTCCCAGACCCGGTGACTGTCGACAGTCGACCAGAGCCGCCCCGGCTCGGGATGGCGGTAGGACAGCCCGGCCCGCTGGGCGCCGGCGGTCTCCCGCACCCGGCGCCGGAGCGTGGCCAGGTGGCGCAGGTACTCCCGGCGGGCGGCCATCAGCTCGGACTTCTTCGGCCCGGCGCTGCCCCAGGTGGTCACCAGCATCGCCAGCGAGGAGAGGCCGAACATGCCGCCCACCACGTACGAGTAGGCCCCGCCGCCGCGGCCGAACATCATCGCCATGGCCACCGTCCCGCCGAGCATCGGCAGCACCATCAGCGCCTGCTGCCAGCGCCCACCCGCAGCGGCGGGGATCTCCGGCGGCGCCTCGACGGGCAGCTCACCGACCGGGATCTCCGGTGCCGGGCGGCGTGGCGGCCGCTTGATGACGACAGTGGACACTCGACCCCTCCCGAAAGTGGCTCTGGGTAACCCGAGCCTGGCTCATCGTAGGTAAAGTCCTCTCGTCCGTCAGCCCACTGTTCCCGCTCGATATGGAGATGCCTCGATGACAAGCGGGCTCGCCCGGGTCACCATCAGCGCGCCCAGGCGGCGGGTCGACGTGGCCCTGCCGGAGCAGGTGCCCCTGGCCGAACTGCTGCCCGAGGTGCTCCGGCACGCCGGTGAGGGACTGGCCGACGACGGGGAACGGCACGGCGGGTGGGTGCTGCGCCGCACCGACGGCGCGGTGCTGGCCACCGCCCAGGCGCTGCTGCCGCAGGGCGTCCGTGACGGCGAGGTGCTGCACCTGGTGCCGGCCCGCGCGCAGTGGCCCGAGTTGGAGTACGACGACGTGGTCGAGGCGATCGTGGACGGCGCCCGGCGACGAGGTGCCGCCTGGTCCGGCCAGGCCACCCGAGCCGCCGCGCTCGCCGGCGCCGCCGTACCCCTGGCCGTCGGGCTGGTCGCCGTGGTCGCGGCCGGGCCGAGCGCGCGCGGCTGGCCGGTCGCCGCGGCGGTCGCCCTGATCCTGGTGCTCGCCGCCACCGCGGCGTCCCGGGCGTACGGGGACGGCCCGGTGGGCGCCACCCTCGGCGGGTACGCGCTGCCCTGGGCCGCGGTGGCCGGTGCCCTGGCTGTCGCCTCCGGCGATCCGGTCGGCCCGATCCCCGGCCTGCGCTGGGTGGGTGCCCCCGAACTCCTGGTCGGCTCGGTGGCGCTGCTGCTGGTGGCGGTGCTCGGCCTGCTCGGCGTGGCCAGCCGGTCCCGCGTCTTCGTGGCCGGGGTGACCGTCGGCGTGGCAGGCGTGGCGGCAGCGCTCGGCGGGCTGGTGCTCGACCCGGACGGCACCGCCGCCGTCCTGCTCGCCGTGCTGGTGTTCGCGCTCGGCGGGCTGCCGCTGCTGGCCATCCGGGTCGGCAAGCTGCCGCTGCCGCCGCTCACCCTGCCCAGCCCGGCGGGCACCCGGGACCTGCCGGACCGGGGCCGGGTGCACGCGGCGGTGGCCCGCGCCGAGGAGGTGCTCACCGGGATGCTGCTCGGCCACGCGGTGCTCGCCGTCGGCGCGGTCGCGGTGCTCGTCTGTATCGGCCGGACCGCCGGGCTGCTGCTCGCCGCCGTCGCCGGCGGGGTGTTGCTGCTGCGTTCCCGGCTGTTCGTGGCGGTACGGCACCGGGTGCCGGCGATCGTCGCCGGGCTGGCCGCGTTCGCCCTGCTCGGCGTGGTGCTGGCCGAGCGCGCCGGTCCGGTTGCCCGGCTCGCGTTGACAGTCGGCGGGCTGGCCCTGGCCCTGACGGCGGTCACCGCCGGGGCCACGTACGCCCGGCGGCCGGTCTCCCCGTACCTCGGCCGGCTCGCCGACCTGACCGACACCGCGCTGGTGGTCGCGGTCGTGCCGGTGGCCTGCGCGGTCCTCGACCTCTACGACCGGGCCCGCGACCTGCTGGCCTGAACACGCGGAGGCCCGGGTCGCGAAGCGCGACCCGGGCCCCCGGCAGGTGTCAGCGTCAGTGCAGCGTCTCGCCGCGCTCCTCGGCCTCCTTGGCACGCCGGTACGAGGCGGCGATCTCCGCCTCGGCCTCGACCCGGCCGACCCAGGTCGCGCCCTCGACCGACTTGCCCGGCTCCAGGTCCTTGTAGACCTCGAAGAAGTGCTGGATCTCCAGCCGGTCGAACTCGCCCAGGTGGTGGATGTCGCGCAGGTGCTCCTGACGCGGGTCCTCGTAGGGCACGCAGAGGACCTTGTCGTCGCCGCCCTTCTCGTCGGTCATCCGGAACATGCCGATGGTGCGGCAGCGGATCAGGCAGCCCGGGAACGTCGGCTCGGGCACCAGCACCAGCGCGTCCAGCGGGTCGCCGTCCTCACCCAGGGTGCCCTCGATGAACCCGTAGTCGGCCGGGTACTGCGTGGAGGTGAAGAGGGTGCGGTCCAGCCGGATGCGGCCGGTCGCGTGGTCTACCTCGTACTTGTTGCGGTGACCCTTGGGGATCTCAACCGTGACGTCGAAATCCATCTTCCACGCTCCCTCGTTTGCCCACGCTGGCTAACGGAAACCAGCGGCTCACCCCCGGCGCGGGGTGAACGCCCCCCGTCGGCTCCGGCCGCCGCATAGTGTTCGGACCGAAGTAGTGTCGCCCAAGGCGATTTCGAGCGGGGAGGAGGGGGCCGTGGGGAGGGAAGATTCACACTACCGCCCCGACAGGGTTGACGGGCGCGGGTCCGCGGGTTCCGGTTCCGGCGGGGCCACCGGACGGGTGTCCGTCCCGGGGGCGAACGTGCCTCATCGTCCCTCTCCGGCCACCGGGTCCGCCCGCGTCGGCCCGCCGCACCACGGCTCCGCCGCACCGCACCACGGCTCCGGTCCGGCGAGCGGCTCGGCCCGCCCGCCGCACGACCTGACGGCCCCGATCCCGGTCAGCCCGCCGGTGCCACCGGCCGGCGCCGCGCCGCCCCCGGGCCGGCCGCGACGCGGCCGACGGCTGGTCGCCGCGCTCGCCTGCGTGCTCGTGCTGGCCCTGGCGGTGGCCGGGCTCGCCGTGCTGCGTCCCGGCCCGGTCGCCGGCTGGCTGGGCGACGACGACGGTACGGGTACGGCGGTCGCCGCGCCGCCCGAGCCCTCCCCGCAGGCCGTGTTGGCCGGGCCGGACGGCAACGCCCCGCTGCCCACCGAGGCCGGCATCCGCGCCGCCCTGGACCCGCTGGTCCGCGCTGCCGCGCTCGGTGACCGGGTGCACGTGTCGGTGGCCGACGTGAGCACCGGCCAGGCGCTCTACGGCAGCGGCCAGGACACCCCCACCGTGCCCGCCTCGGTGACGAAGCTGGCGACCGGCGTGGCGGTGCTCGCCGCCCGGGGCCCGGCCCACCGGATCCCGACCCGGGCGGTGGCCGGAGCGAACCCGGGCGAGGTGGTCCTGGTCGGCGGCGGTGACCCCACGCTCGCCGTGGACAAGAACGGCTTCTACCCCGGCGCGGCCCGGCTGGACGACCTCGCCGCGCAGGTGCGCGACGCGCTCGGCGGCACCGCCCCGACCAAGGTGATCGTCGACTCTTCGCTGTTCAGCGGCCCCGTCTTCGAGCCCGGCTGGGACTCCGACATCCCCACCGGCGGCTTCGGCGCGGCGATCACCGCGCTGATGACCGACGGCGCCCGCAAGGACCCGGCGGAGGCGCGGCGCACCGCCGAGGAGACGAACCACGCCGCCGAGCGGGTGCCGCAGCCCGACCTGACCGCCGGCCGGCAGTTCGCCAAGCTGCTCGGCCTGACCGGCGGCGCCGCCCAGGTCACCCGGGGCACGGCGCCGGCCGCGTCCGGCGCCTCGGGTACGGCCCCCGGCGCCGAGCTGGGGAAGGTCGAGTCCCTGCCGATGATCCGGCTGGTCGACATCATGATCAGCGACAGCGACAACGTGATCGCCGAGGCGATGGCCCGCCAGGTGGCGCTCGCCAAGGGCAAGCCCGGCTCGTTCGCCGGCGGCGCGGCGGCCACCGACCAGGTCCTCGGCGAGCTGGGCCTGCCGGCCGGTGAGATCAGCCTGGCCGACGGCAGCGGGCTGTCCCGCACCAACCGGATCAGCCCTTCGCTGCTCACCGACCTGATCACGCTCGCCGGCAACGGCAGCCACCCCGAACTCGCGGCGATCTTCGGCGGCCTGCCGGTCGGCGGCTGGTCCGGCACGCTCGACGAGCGCTACCGGGCGGCGGCGACCCGCGCCGGAGCGGGCGTCGTCCGGGCCAAGACCGGCACGCTGAGCGGCGTCAACGCGATCGCCGGCACGGTGACCACCGCCGACGGACGGCTGCTCACGTTCGCCGTGCTCACCGACCGGACGCAGGGCTCGCTGGACGACACCCGGGCGGCGCTGGACCGGATCAGCTCCGCGCTGGCCGGGTGCGGCTGCCGCTGACCGACGACCGTCGATCGGTCGGCGCGAGCCCGGGTAGGGGTGTTCCGGCGCGGGTACGGTGGGTTCATGGCGCAGTTCGTGGACTGGGATCTGGCCGCCGCGACAGCGGGGGCGCTGAGCAAGTCGGGCCCTCGGGTGTCGTACGCCGAGGCCACCGACGTGGTCGGCGACCTGCGCCGGCTGACCGACGAGGCGGCGGGTCACGTCGCCGACTACACCGGCCTGCGTGCGCAGGTCGCCCACCCGCCGGTACGCGTGGTCGACCGCCGGGACTGGGCGGCGGCGAACATCGCCGGGCTGCGTGAGGTGGTCTCCCCGCTGGTCGAGCGTCTCTCCGGCGACAAGCGGCCCGGCGCGCTCACCGAGGCGATCGGCTCGCGGGTCACCGGTGTGCAGGCCGGCACCGTGCTGGCGTACCTCTCCGGCCGCGTGCTCGGCCAGTACGAGGTCTTCGCCGGCGACCCCGGCCAGCTGCTGCTGGTGGCGCCGAACATCCTCGAGGTCGAGCGGAAGCTCGGAGCCGACTCGCGTGACTTCCGGCTCTGGGTGTGCCTGCACGAGGTCACCCACCGCACCCAGTTCACCGCCGTGCCGTGGATGCGCGCGTACTTCCTCGGCGAGGTGCAGGCGTTCGTGGACGCCTCCCAGGGTGGCGAGCACCTGCTGGAGCGGCTCCGCCGCGGCGTCGCCACGCTCTCCGACGCGGTCAAGGACCCGGAGAGCCGGGCCAGCGTGCTGGACATCGTGCAGACCCCGGCCCAGCGCGCCGTGCTGGACCGGCTGACCGCGCTCATGACGCTGCTCGAGGGCCACGCCGAGTTCGTGATGGACGGCGTCGGCCCGCAGGTCATCCCCAGCGTCGAGTCGATCCGGGCGGCGTTCAACCGCCGCCGCGAGTCCGGCAACCCGCTGGAGAAGGCCATCCGCCGGCTGCTCGGCATCGAGGTCAAGATGCGCCAGTACGCCGAGGGCCGCAAGTTCGTGCACGGCGTGGTCGACCGGGTGGGGATGACGGGCTTCAACAAGATCTTCTCGTCCCCGCTGACGCTGCCCCGCCTGGACGAGCTGGGCGACCCGGATGCCTGGGTGTCCCGCGTACACGGGCCCGCCGGTGCCACCCCGCCCGTCGGCTGATCCGGCTGGTTCGGTCGTGCGGGGCGGTCCCGTCGGCCCGGCTGATTCCGGCGCTCGGTCGCGTCGCTCGCCGTCGCCCGCTCCCGCCGTCGCCGCCGTGCGGCTCGCCGTCCGCCGGATGCTGCCCGGCCTGCCCGGCGGCGGCCCGGTGCTGGTGGCCTGCTCCGGCGGTGCCGACTCGCTCGCGCTCGCCGCCGCCGCCGCGTTCGTGGCACCCCGGCTCGGGCGCCCGGCCGGCCTGGTGACAGTCGACCACGGCCTGCAACCCGGGTCCGCCGACCGGGCCGAGGCGGTCGCCGGTTGGGCCCGTGCCGAAGGGCTCGACCCGGTCGAGGTGCTTCCGGTACGGGTGGACGGCCGGCCCGGCGGCCCCGAGGCGGCCGCCCGCGAGGCCCGGTACGAGGCGCTGATCGCGGCCGCCCACCGGTACGACGCAGCCGGGGTGCTGCTCGGGCACACGCGCGACGACCAGGCCGAGACCGTCCTGCTGGCGCTGGCCCGAGGTGCCGGACCGCGCGGGCTGTCCGGAATGCCGGAACGGCGCGACGTTGACGGGGTGCCCCTGCTGCGTCCGCTGCTCGAGGTCCCACGCGCCGACACCCGGGCCGCCTGCGCCGCGCTCGGACTCGACCCGTGGGCGGACCCGCACAACGCCGATCCGGCGTACGCCCGCGCCCGGGTCCGGGCCGACGCGCTGCCCGCACTCGTCGAGGCGCTGGGGCCGGGGGTGGTGGCCAACCTCGCGCGTACCGCCGGACTGCTCGCCGCCGACAACGCCGCGCTCGACGCGCTCGCCGACGCCGCGCTCGCCGACGTCCGGGCCGATGGCGGCGGGCTCTGCGTCGCCGGGCTCGCCGGGTTGCCGGCCGCCGTGCGTACCCGGGTGCTGCACGCCTGGGCCCGCGAGCTGGGCGCGGCGCCGGCCGCGCTGTCCCACAGTCACGTGGCAGCGCTGGACGCCCTGGTCACGGCCTGGCACGGACAGGGCCCGGTGCATCTGCCCGGCGGCCACCAGGTGAGCCGTCGCGCCAACCACCTGACCCCCTGACCGGTGATCCAACCGGTTCGCGCCGCCACGTCGGGGAGGTGGCGGCATCAACCACGCCCTGATGCCACCACTCCCGCCCCGCCTCGCCCACCCCGCCCGACCCGGCGGTGATCAAGGACTTTGTGTCCACTTCACACCGCCGGCAGCCCACAAACCCCTTGATCACGGGTGCGGCGCGGGGAGCGGGCCCACCCGGGAGCGGTGATCATGAGGTTGGCGGGGAGGAAACGGACGAAAATCGCGGTCAACTTCATGATCGCCCGGGGCGGGCCGGGGGTGGGGGGTCTGGCGGTCTCGGAAAGTGGTGCGGTAGGCCAGGGGGGTGGTGCCGACCCGGCGGGTGAAGTGGTGTCGCAGCGCCGCCGCGTCGCCGAAGCCGGCCTGCTCGGCGACGCCCTCCACGCTCAGCGTGGTGTCCTCCAGCAGCTGCCGGGCCAGCAGCACCCGCTGGTTGGTCAGCCAGTCGTGCGGGGTGGTGCCGGTCTCGGCGCGGAACCGGCGCGCGAACGTCCGCGGGGCCATCCCGGCGCGCGCGGCAAGCTCGTCCACTGTCAGCGGCCGGCGCAGGTGCCCCATCAGCCACTCCAGCACCGGTTCCAGGGTGGCGGCCTCGGGCGCCTTGGGGATCGGCGCCTCGACGTACTGCGACTGCCCGCCGTCGCGGTGCGGCGGAACCACCATCCGGCGGGCCAGCCGGGTCGCCACCGCGGAGCCGTGCTCCTGGCGTACCAGATGCAGGCAGGCGTCGATGCCGGCGGCGGTCCCGGCGCTGGTGAGCAGCCGGTCGTCCTGTACGTAGAGCGAGTCGCACTGGACCCGGGCGGCCGGGAAGCGCCGCTGCAGTTCGTCGGTGTACCGCCAGTGGGTGGTGCAGTCCCGCCCGTCGAGGACGCCCGCCTCGCCGAGGACGAACGCGCCGGCGCAGACGCTGAGCAGCCAGGCGCCCCGGTCGGCGGCGCGGCGCAGGGCGGCGAGCACCGGTTCGGGTACCGGGGTGCCGTCGGCGTGCGCGGGTACCGCCACCAGGTCGGCGTCCCCGACCGGGCCGAGGTCGGCGGTGGGGGTGAGCAGGAACCCGGACCGGCTGCGGACCGCGCTGCCGTCGGCGGTGCACACGTCGAACCGGTATTCGGGGAAGCCGTCGGCGGTGCGGTCGGTGCCGAAGACCTCGGCGAGCACGCCGAGTTCAAACGCGGCGACCTCGTCCATGGCGATGACGGCGACCGTACGGAGCATGTGACGAGGGTAACCCGACAGGTGGCAGTAAATCGATGCCCGATGACTTTCCTGCCACTGTCCGCATCGGTCGGTGGCCCGCAGAATCAATGGTGTCCGGTGCGCACCGGCGGCGAAAACAGTCTCGACCACGCGAAAGTGAGCGCCGCCATGACCGTTCTGCTGCTCCTGCTCTTCCTGCTCCTCCTCGTCGGTGCCAGCGCCTTCGGGCTCACCGCCGACACCCGCGACTCGGCCGACTGGAAGCCGAGTGACGACGGGCAGCGCTGGCGCTCCCGTACCTGCTGAGGTGATTTATTCAGTTCGCGCCGAAAATCCCCGGCGGGACCGCGCCAAAAGGGGCGGCCCCGCCGACGGCGGCGTGGGGGCGTACGGCAGGCTAGGAGCATGGCTGACGGCTCCTGGTACGACGCCGACATCGACCACGTGATCATCTCGGAGGCGCAGATCCGCGACAAGACCGCGGAGCTGGCCAAGCAGGTCTCGGCGGACTACGCCCACGTCGAGGACGGCCTGCTGCTCGTGTGTGTGCTCAAGGGAGCGGTCATGTTCATGGCCGACTTCGCCCGCGCGCTGGGCCGCCAGGGCCCGCCCGCCGAGCTGGAGTTCATGGCCGTCTCGTCCTACGGCCAGGGCACCACCTCGTCCGGCGTGGTCCGCATCCTCAAGGACCTGGACCGGGACATCGCCGGCCGCCACGTGGTGGTTGTCGAGGACATCGTCGACTCCGGCCTGACGCTGTCCTGGCTGCTGCGCTACCTCGAGTCGCGCTCCGCGGCGAGCGTCGAGGTGGTGGCGCTGTTCCGCAAGCCGGACGCGGTCAAGGTGCAGGTCCCGGTCAAGTACGTCGGGTTCGACATCCCGACCGAGTTCGTCGTGGGCTACGGGCTCGACTTCGGTGAGCGGTACCGCGAGGTGCCCTACGTCGGGGTGCTCAAGCCCGAGGTGTACGCGCGGGCCTGACGTTGCCGAGCCCTTCGTCAGCTGACGTTCAGCGGGCTCTCAGCCTTCCGGTCTACGGTAGGGACCGGTGACGTGGAGGCACCCTCCACGCCCGGCCCCTCGAACCGCGTGACCGTGCGGTGTGGGCGGGCCGGGTGGGAGCTCCCCGCCACGCCGGCTCAAACCCGGGTTCGCCCTACGCGTAAGTGCCGGGCTGGCAAGCTCACGCATCGCGCGCGCCGAGGTTCCGAATGTGCGCGACTGCGGGGCTCGCAAGCTCACTCCTCGCGCGCACGGTGTACCGTCGAATGACCGTGGTGCGGCAGTTTGCGTGCCCCGGGGGTCGGGCCGGCCCGCACGGCGGCCCCGGCCGCCGCTCAAGGCGGCGACACCATTCAGACGGTCAGGACGTCGATCAGGAGGATGCGGGCGCCTCGGCACCCGACTACAGCATGGAACGTACGCGTTTCTTCCGCCGACCGGTGGTCTGGATCATCCTGGTCATCCTCGGCGCCGTTGTGCTCAGTCAACTGTTCACCGCTGGTCCCAGCTACCACCGGGTGGACACGTCCGTCGCGCTCGACCAGCTCAACAAGGGTGGCATCGAGAAGGTCGTCTTCCAGGACAAGGAGCAGACGCTCCAGCTCGACCTGAAGGACAAGGCCAAGTTCGACGGCGACACCACCACTGACAAGATCGAGGCGCAGTTCCCGTACGAGGTCGGCGGCCAGGTCTGGAACCAGGTACGCGAGGCCGAGGCGGCGGACCGCATCACCGGCCCGGTCGACACCAAGGTGTCGTCGGACAGCATCTGGGTCAGCCTGCTGGTCAACCTGCTTCCCATCGCGCTGCTCGTGCTCCTGCTGCTGTTCTTCATGTCGCAGATGCAGGGCGGCGGCTCCCGGGTGCTCAACTTCGGCAAGTCCAAGGCGAAGATGATCACCAAGGACACGCCGAAGACCACCTTCGCGGACGTCGCGGGTGCCGAAGAGGCCGTCGAGGAACTGCACGAGATCAAGGACTTCCTGCAGAACCCGGCGAAGTACCAGGCCCTGGGCGCCAAGATCCCGAAGGGCGTGCTGCTGTTCGGCCCGCCCGGTACCGGTAAGACGCTGCTGGCCCGCGCGGTCGCCGGCGAGGCCGGGGTGCCCTTCTACTCCATCTCCGGCTCCGACTTCGTCGAGATGTTCGTCGGTGTCGGCGCGAGCCGCGTCCGCGACCTGTTCGAGCAGGCCAAGTCGAACGCCCCGGCGATCGTCTTCGTCGACGAGATCGACGCCGTCGGCCGCCACCGCGGCGCCGGCATGGGCGGCGGTCACGACGAGCGGGAGCAGACGCTCAACCAGCTGCTGGTCGAGATGGACGGCTTCGACACCAAGGGCGGCGTCATCCTGATCGCCGCCACCAACCGGCCGGACATCCTCGACCCGGCGCTGCTGCGCCCGGGCCGGTTCGACAGGCAGATCCCGGTCGACGCCCCCGACATGGAGGGCCGCAAGGCCATCCTGCGGGTGCACGCCAAGGGCAAGCCGTTCACGCCCGACGTCGACCTCGACGCGGTCGCCCGGCGTACCCCCGGCTTCAGCGGCGCCGACCTGGCCAACGTGATCAACGAGGCCGCGCTGCTCACCGCCCGTAAGGAGCAGCGGGCGATCACCAACGACTCCCTGGAGGAGTCGATCGACCGGGTGATCGCCGGCCCGCAGCGCCGGACCCGGGTGATGAGCGACCAGGAGAAGAAGATCACCGCGTACCACGAGGGTGGGCACGCGCTGGTCGCCTGGGCGCTGCCGCACGCCGCGCCGGTGCACAAGGTGACAATCCTGTCCCGGGGCCGCTCGCTGGGTCACACGCTCGTCCTCCCGACGGAGGACAAGTACACCCAGACGCGGGCCGAGATGATCGACACCCTGGCGTACGCGCTGGGTGGCCGGGCGGCCGAGGAACTGGTCTTCCACGAGCCGACCACCGGCGCCGGCAACGACATCGAGAAGGCCACCCAGCTGGCCCGCGCGATGATCACGCAGTACGGCATGAGCTCCAAGCTCGGTGCGATCAAGTACGGCACCAGCGGCGACGAGCCGTTCCTCGGCCGCAACATGGGCCACGAGCGGGACTACTCCGACGCGGTGGCGGCCGAGATCGACGGCGAGATGCGCGCGCTGATCGAGCTGGCCCACGACGAGGCCTGGGAGATCCTGGTGGAATACCGGGACGTCCTGGACACCATGGTCCTGGAGCTGATGGAGAAGGAAACCCTCTCCACCGCCGACATGGCTCGCATCTGCGCCCGGGTGGTCAAGCGCCCGCCGATGGCCCCGTACCACGGCTTCGGCAAGCGTCAGCCCTCCACCGAGCCGCCGGTGCTCACCCCGGCCGAGAAGGAAGCGCTGGCCGCACAGGCCCGCGCCGACGCCGCCGCCTCCATCGGTGGTTCCAGCAACAACTCGGACGGTACGCACTGAACAGCGATCCGACGACGGCCGGCTCCCCGCACAGGGAGTCGGCCGTCTCCGCGACCGAGCCCGACGGGGACGACGCGCTCGACTACGTGGCCGCGCGTCTGATCAGCGGCAAGCTCACCGGGGGCCCGGTGGAGGACACGGTCGACCTCGCCCGGATCGAGAAGGCGGTCCGCGAGATCCTCATCGCGGTCGGCGAGGACCCGGACCGTGACGGCCTCCAGCAGACGCCGGCCCGGGTGGCCCGCGCGTACGCCGAACTCTTCGCCGGCCTGCGGGTCGACCCGGCGCAGGTGCTCCGCACCACGTTCGAGGCCAACCACGAGGAACTGGTGCTCGTGCGGGACATCGACGTGATGAGCCTCTGCGAGCATCACCTGCTGCCGTTCCGGGGCAGCGCGCACATCGGCTACATCCCCGGCCCGGACGGCCGGATCACCGGCCTGTCGAAGCTGGCCCGGCTGGTCGAGGTGTTCGCCCGCCGGCCGCAGGTGCAGGAGCGGCTCACCTCGCAGATCGCCGACCTGCTGATGTCCAGCCTCGCCCCGCGCGGCGTGATCGTCGTGCTGGAGTGCGAGCACATGTGCATGGCGATGCGCGGCATCCAGAAGTCCGGCGCGAAGACCATCACGTCCGCCGTGCGCGGCGGCCTCCAGAACGACGCCAAGTCGCGGGCCGAGGCGATGGCACTGATCATGGCCCGCTGACCCCGACCACCACCGACGGCCGCGTCCTCCCGCCCGGGAGACGCGGCCGTCGTCAGTCCGGCAGCATGGCCAGCAGCAGCCCGGCGGCGGTGAGCACCGCCGGGACCAGGCAGACCAGCGCGCCGAAGCGGGGCGTCCGGTCCACCCGATCGGTCGGACGCGGGCGGAAGACGCGCCCCACCGCGAGCCAGCCCAGCATGAACGCCACGGCCGGCAGCGGCAGCCCCACGAGCAGGGCCAGCACCGTGACCGGCCCCGGACCGGCGACCGCGTACAGCACGAGCTGGAGCAGCGGCACCACGAGCGCCAGCGGCCCGTACACGAGCAGGTTGCGCGGACGGGCCGGCCACCGGGCCAGCCGCGGCAGGCCGCGCGCGCTCAACGTGTCGTCCGCCGCGTCCGCCCAGTCCCCGGCCGCGCGCAGCGCCGCCAGCACCGCCGACGGCCCACCCGCCATCGACCGGGCCGCCTCGGTCACCTCCGGCGGTGTCGGGACCAGCGACATCGCCGGTACGCCCAGCTCACGCAGCCGGGACTGCTGCGGCGCCAGCCGTTCCCGTACCGCTGTCAGTTCCTCGCGGGCCGCGGCCACCGACCGCGCCTGCTCCCCGGCGGCGGTCGCCGCCGCCCGGCGTACGCCGTCGAGCGCCCGCGCTGCCGCGACGTACTCCGCCCAGGCCGACTCGGCGGGGTCCGCCACAGTGGTCGGGCCACCCGAGCGGGGTCCCGGTACGGACGTGCCGGTCTCGCTCATGCGCCCCCCTCCCCGGTGCGGCCCGCCGCCTGCGGGTCCGGCTCGATCGACGCGCTCGCCGTGACCGCGGTGCCGAACGGTACGAAGACGGTGCCCTGCTCGTCCGGGCCGTCCCACAGCATCGCGCGACCCGGCCGGGGCCGCCACCAGACCGGACGGTCGAACAGCTGCTCCAACCGGCCGCCCGGCACGTCGGTGACCGCCACGGCGGTGAGCTTGTCCACCTCGCCCTCCGGGCCGAGCAGCCCGGCGAGCGGCGCCGGTGTCCGCCACCAGCCGAGCAGGTGCCGGCCGGCCGGCGGGCCCTCCAGCAGCAGCGTCCGCAGCAGGTCGGGCGGCAGCTCGCCGGCGTCCGGCACGTCCAGCCCGAACACCACCAGGTAACCCGGCTCGTCCGACTCCATGGCGGCCCGCAGGCCGGCCGCGTCGACGGTCTCCACCCGGTGGCGCCCGGACAACTCGGCGGCGAGTACCCCGGCCGGCTCGGCCGACCCGTTCGCCAGGGGCGCCAGCACGAACCGGGCCGCGCCCGGTTGCGCCGCCGCCGCGCTGCGCACCGCCGTGACCAGCAGGCGCTCGGCCTCCTCGTCCCGGCCCAGGACTGCCAGGTTCCGTCCCGCGCCCGGCCCCAGCGGCACCGTCACCGTGGACCGCCGTACGTCCACCGCCCGGCCCAGCAACGCGGCGGGCGCGTGGGCCCGGCCGGCCAGGGCGGCCCGGTGCCGGGGATCGTTTGTGAGCAGCGGGCGCGCGTACCCGGCGAAGACCACCGGCGGTGTCACCGACTCGCCCCGCGCCTCCCAGAGCCGTCGTCGCAGGCCGGCCAGGACCTCCGGATCCTCGTACGGGTCGGGGAAGCGGATCATCCGCTCGTGTCCCCGGGTCGCGCCGCGCGGGCCGCCCAGGCCACCCGCCGTGTTCACCACCGCGCTGCCCACCGGCAGGCCGGCCGCCGAGTCGTTCGCCGGTTCCAGCACCGCCGAGCCGCCGGGCAGCGCCACCCGCACCGGGAACTGGCCGAGCAGCGGGTCACGCGGACCGCCTATGCCCAGGTCACCCTCGCCGGCCAGCACCAGGTGGATCCCGTACGACCGGCCGGCGCGGGCGAGCGCGTCCAGCCGGGCCAGCAGGTCGGCGGCGAGCCGGTCCCGCTCGCGCAACGCCAGCGGGAAGTTGTCGACCACGCAGACGATCCGGGGCAGCGGCTGGTGCTGGCGCAGCTCGGTGTAGCGCTGCCCGCCGGCCCGCCGGGACGCGTCCTCGCGGCGGCGCAGCTCCGCCTCCAGCTCACCGAACAGGTCGGCCACGTACTCCCGGTCGGCAGCCATCCCGGCGGCGCGTACCTGCGGCACCCAGGAGCGGTCCCGTTCGGTCTGGAGGAACTCCACGAAGGACTCGCCGTCGGCCAGGTCGGCCAGGTAGAGCGCCAGGTCGTCCGGGCCGTACCGGGCGGCGAGCCCGAACAACGCGTCGGTCAGGAACGCCGACCGGCCCGCCTGGCCCCGGCCGCTGACCAGCCAGTGCGGCGTCAGCTCGGTGAAGCCGAGGCTGACCGGGCGCCCCGCGGCGTCACCCACTGTGGTGCTCAGGCCGTCGGCCGAGCCGGCCGTCCAGAAACCGTCCGCCGGCAGCAGGTCACGCAGGGAGAGGCGGGAGCCGTCCTCGATCTGCCGGGCCAGCCGCGCGCACACCGCCGCGACCAGGTCGGCGGGCGGATCGTCGTCGAGGAACACCGGCGAGTTCAACCCGCCCGGCGGCTCCGCGCCGGGACTGCTGAAGCCGGCCCCGGGCGGGTCGCCGACCAGCGCGTACGCGGTGCGGACAGTGACCGCTGTGGCGTGCGGCAACGGGATGCCGTCCGGCCAGCCGGCGAGCACCAGATGCAGCCCGGCGCGTGGCCCGCCCTCGGCCAGTCCGGCGAGCCGGTCCAGGTCGGCGGTGCTCGTACCGTCCGGCAGCGCGGCAACCACGAGCAGCAGCGTCCGGTCGTGCCCACGCTGGCGGGCCGTTCCGGCGGCCACCCACTGCTCCGCCTCGGCCAGCACCGCCCGCATCCCGGCGAGGTCGGTGGCGGGCGGGGGCAGCAGGCCGGCGTCGGCGAGCGGTGCGTACCCGGCGAGCGTCGTACCGGAACCGCCGTCGACGCCGCGGGCCAGCAGCGCGCCCGCCGGCGTCGCGGCGAACACCCGCAGCAGCAGCGCGCGGAGAAGCCCGGCCACCCGGGCGTCCGAGGCGTCGGCGTCGAGGCACAGATGACCGCTGCCGAGCAACGGCACCAGCGCGGGGAAGCGGGCGTCGTCGAGCGGCGACGCGGTGCCGACCCGGACCAGCGGCGGCAGACCGTCACCCGGTGGAGTCGTCGCGGTCAGCGCGTCCAGTGGCGCGCCGGCCCAGCCGGGCGCCGCCAGCTCCGCCGCCGCCCGCAGGCGCTCGGCCAGCTCGTACTGCCGATGGTGGTCGGCCGGCGCGGGCCGGATCTCGTCGAGGATGCCCGCCGCCGCCGTCGCGGCGGCCTCGGCCCGGCGGTGCAGCGCGGCGGCCCGACCGGCGCGCGCCTTCGGAGTCGCCACCGCGTCCACCTCTCTTTCCGAGGCCGACATGTCCTCCCCGAGGAGTGACCGTAACCCAGGCGGCGGCTGTGCACCGGGATGTCGGTCGGCGCGGTGAGCTGGCCGGCGGTGAGCAGCCTCACCCCGCCGCCGGGCGGCGTCCGCCCGGCGGTTCGCCACGATCCGCCGCTTCCAGGCATTGGGTACGCGAGGCGCAGCCGATAGCCTCAGGAGGTGGAATCAGTGCAGCCCCCCGCCGGTTCCCAGGTGTCCCGAGTACCGGCGCAGCGAACCCCGCCGGAGCAGTTGGCGCCCCCCGCCCCCGCTCCCGCCCCGGTACGCCCCAAGCGCCCGGTGCGCACTGTGCTCGCTGTCGTCGCGGGGGTGGTGGCGCTGCTGTGCACTGTCGGCGGAGTGGTCGGGTTCGTGCTGTACGACCGCGCAACCGCCCCCGACCGAGGCTCTCCCGAGGTTGTCGTCGCGAGTTT
Source organism: Micromonospora sp. WMMA1947 (assembly GCF_027497355.1). Taxonomy (NCBI): domain Bacteria; kingdom Bacillati; phylum Actinomycetota; class Actinomycetes; order Micromonosporales; family Micromonosporaceae; genus Micromonospora; species Micromonospora sp. WMMA1947. The sequence goes on from NZ_CP114909.1 coordinate 2,292,331, forward strand.
CATTCAGTACTCAGTCGACCAGCGCAACGACGTCAAGGCTGCGGAGTTCGAGTGCCGCAACGACGTCGACCTCGATGACCTGCGATCCCTCCGCGATGACCTCGTGGCACGCGAGGAACGGTTCAACACGACGATCTCTGTGAGTTGGGAGAACCTCAGCGTCGAGCAGGCGGGGAATGAAGCTCAGGTGCGGGTGGATCTGGTGATGTCAGCGGTTGTGGATGAGATTCGCCAAAGTGATCGCCAGACTTGGGTTTTTGAGACGAGGAACCAAGACGGCTGGGGCGTCTGCTCGGCCCAACGTGCTGCTTGACGCGGCTACTCCAGCCAGAGCAGGTGCACCGGCACCTCCAACGTGGTCGGTGCCTGGCCGCGCCAGGCCCACCGGTACCACTCCAGCTCCGGGGCCACCCGCACGCAGATGTCGCCGTCCGCGCCGGAGTAGGTCTCGGTGACGGCACGCAGGTCGCGCCGTTCCACGCCGTTGTCCACGTGCACCACGCGCCGCCCGGTCACCGCGTCGGCCTCGAAGACCGGGGTGGGCGGCCGTCGTTCCGGCACGTCCAGCGAGACCAGCCGCAGTCCCGGGGCGGTCGCCCCGGTCGGCGTGCGTCGCTCGCCGATGGTCTCCACCCAGACCCGTTCCACGGGCACCAGCGGGGCGAAGACCTCGACCTGCTCGGCCTCGGCCCGGTACCACTCGTGTTCCGGGATCACCGGCACGTAGGTGCGGCTGCCCTGCACCACCCGCTCGTCGGCCCGCAGGTCGCCGCGCCAGCCGAGGCCGGGCAGACCGACGAGCACGCGGCGGCCGCGCAGGTCGGTCCCGCCCGTGGCGGGCACGGTCTCCACCGGCCTCGGCGGCAGCGGCGCCCAGTCCGGCCGGTCCGCGAAGGGGTCGGGGAGGGGATTGCTCATCCGCCCGGCCTTACCCGGTCTCGCCGAGGGGCGCGCCCCGCTTGCGCATGAAGGGCACCGGGTTGTCCGCGCCGTTGCTGGACCGGTCGCCGTTGCGGTGCACCTCGAAGTGCAGGTGCGGGCCGGACGAGTTGCCGCTGCTGCCGGAGAGCCCGATGACCTCGCCCGCCGCGACCGATTGGCCCGGCACCACCCTCGGTCTTTCGACCATGTGGCAGTAGCGGGTGATGAACCCGCCGGCGTGCAGGATGTCCACGAACCACCCGCAGCCACCCTTGTCCGGCCACCCGTCCCGGTCGCAGTCGCGCCGACCGGAGCGGTCGGGGTCGCAGCGGGCCACCAGCACCCGGCCCGCCGAGGCGGCGTGGATCGGGGTGCCCTTGTCGGCGGCCAGGTCCACGCCGTGGTGGCTGGGACGGGCGGTGGTGCGGAAGCCGGAGACCACGCCGCCGGGCAGCGGCGCGGTCCAGCCGGAGGCGGCGATCCGGTCTCCGGCCGCGGCGTCGCACACCGCCTTGCCGGCGATCTCCACGGTCCGGGCGGCGCCGCCGGCGAGCGCGTCGACGATGCGCCCGGCCAGCTCCTCGTGCTTGGCGTAGGCGTCGGGGTAGGCGCTGACCTGGACCTTCTGGGCGACCACCGTGAGCGGACGCTGCTGCCAGTTCGGCACCTTCTCCATCTTCTGGTAGAACTTGCGGGCCGCGTACGAGGGCGTCATCCGCTGCTCGACGCTGCCCCATCCGGGCCGCTGCTGGAACAGACCGAGCGAGTCGTGGTCGGCGCCCACGCCCTCGTGGGGGAGCGCGAGCGACGCCGGGACGGTGCTGTTGGCGAGGTTGCGCAGCGCTGATTCCTGCATCGCGGTGGCCAGCGCGATCACCCAGCCGCGAGCGGGGAGCTTCATGTCCTGGCCGACCTTGATGATGACCGCGGCGTTGCGCAGCTGACGCTCGCCGTACTCGGCGAAGCGCGGCATGTCGCCGGTCAGGTTCACCTGGTAGGCCGGGTCGCAGTTCAGGGCCGCGAGCTTCGGGTCGTCCTCGTCGCCGCCCAGTTCGGTGAGGAGGAAGGCACCGGCGCCGCCGACACAGCAAAGCAGGGCGAGCACGCTCGTGACGGCGGTGGCGACCACGCCCAGGCGCAGCTTCCGGCGGACCTGCCCGGCGACGGCCGGGCCGGCGGTCACGACCGCTCCCAGTCGATCGCGTCCACCAGCCAGGGCCCGTCCGGCGCGACGAGCTCGAGCCGGAGTGTGCCGTTGTCCAGCGGAACCACCGCCTCCACGAAGGACTCGGTACGGGGCCGGAGCGTCGGAGCGCCTGTGGTCCTCCGTGCGGGCACGGTCTCCGGGTCGGCGCCGGTCATCTTCTCGGCCAGCGCCGGGGTGGAGAGCGGTCGCAGGCGGGCCTGCCAGGCGTCGCCGCTGCTGCCCGGCCCGCTCAGCCATGCGGCGGTGAACCGTCCGGCGACCTGCTCCGGCGTGTCCTCGCCCGGCCGGGTCTTCGGCGCGACTGCGGTCGGCGGACTGGCCAGCACGCCGTCGTCACCGGCCTCCGGGTCCGCGGTGCTGATCGGCTGGGTGGGTCGGCTGGTCAGGCCGAGGCCCGGATCGCCGGGTCCGGCGACGAGACGGGCCGCGCCGATCACCCCGAAGACCAGCACGGCGATCATCAGGGCGACGCCGATCCGGGACCGGAGGACCCGGGTGAAGAGGAATTCCAGCGCGCGTCGCACCGGACTCACCGAGCCTCGGAGCGGATGCGCGGCGCCGGCCGGGCCGGGGCGGTGCCGCGGCCCGCCGAGTCCGGCCGGTAGACGGCGTAGGAGGGCGACTCCTCCGGCACGTCCGGCTCGGTCCAGGTCGACGGCGCGCGCCGGGGCCGGGGCGTGACGGCGGGACTCCCACCCGGCCGCTCGGGTGTGGGCACCTCCGCCGGCCGTTCCCGCCCGTCCGGCCGCTCCCGGTCGGCGGGTGTGGCGCTGTGCGCCGGGTCCTCGTGCCGAGCCTCCGGCCGGAGCCTGCGCTGGTCGGCCGTGACGGCGCGGCGCTTGCCGATCGCCGGTTCGTTGGTGCCGCCGGGCTCGGCCACGTCCAGCCGGGCGGCGATCCGCATGTCCCGGAAGAACCGGCGGTGCCAGGAGCCGGCCGAGCTGACCGCCTCGCTGCTGTCCTTCCCGCCGAGCTGGGTGATCCGGCGGTACGGCCGCAGCAGCAACCAGCCGACCACCCCGCAGAGCCAGACCAGGACCACCTGGAGCCAGCCGGGCAGCGTGGCGGTGTTCATGATCAGGTCGACGGCGAAGAGGTAGATGGCCGCGCCGGTGCCGAAGATGGCGATGTTGAAGACCGCGGCGACCACCGCGTTCGCCAGCCGCCGGAGGCCGGCGCTGGCCGGGCGCATCAGGCCGACGGTGCCGAGGATCGGTGCGGCGATCACCGCCCACCGGAAGATCAGGAAGCCGAGCAGCACCAGCAGTGACGCGGTGAGGTCGAACATGGCGAACAGCACCGAGGCCAGCACCGCGATGAACCCGGCGCCGATCCGATCCATGTCCCGGGTGCCCTGGAGGTACTCGTACGCCTCCGGGTCCTCGGTCTTGATCTGTTCGGCGACCTTGGCCCACTGCTGCTGCTTGGCCTTGATGACGACGTCGCGAGTGGCGGGCTTGGACCGGATGGCTTCCGCCTCGCCCCACGTCAGGGACTTGGCGTCGTACAGGGCGGGGCCGTACTTCTTCGCGGTCTCGCTGTCCGCCGAGCCGAGCACACCGCGCAGCCAGTTCCGGTAGAGCATCGTCTCGGTCGCCGTGTCACTGGCACGGACGGCGGGTGGCCGCTTGTCGACGCAGGCGCTCGGGTTCGGCAGCGCGCACTTGTCCGGCGGCACGGTCTTGGAGGAGGGGCCGACCGCGTCGTGTACCACGCCCAGCGTGGTGATCAGCGTGTTGTCGGCGATGTTCGCGGACTTCACCGGCCAGGCGGCCAGCGCGGTCACCGCCACCATCACCAGCAGCGCCCAGCCCGCGGTGGTCATCGCGTTGCTCATGTCCGACTGGCGGGACCGCCAGAGCAGGTAGAGGCCGACCACGCAGACGGTGATGATGCCGAAGACGCTGAACACCTTCTGGTAGACGGCCTTCGTGGCCTGCTCCACCAGCGGGTCGGCCCAGCTCCACATCGTCCGCGGATCCCAGGCGCGCTCGCGCAGCGCGTTCGAGGCGCCGATCACGGCGTTGGCGAACATGAACTCGCCGTTGGCGACCATTGTGGTGAACCGGTAGTCCGGATGCAGCACCGAGGAGGCGCAGCCGCCGTCGACGTCGTACGTGTTGTAGCTGTATCCGGCGTACCCGTAGTCGCTGTAGAGGCCCTTCGGGCCGGGCTCCTTCGCGGAGTCGGGCCGGGACGCGAACCAGCCGGCCAAGCCCGAGTCCGGCGCGGCGGGCACCGGTGCGTTGCGGCACTCGACCTGGTCCTCGCTGACCGCCTTGAGCTTGCCGACGCAGGACCGGAAGTCGGCCTGCCACTCCTTGGTGGTGCACAGCTCGGCGCGCGCCTGGGTGACCGGCGCGGCGGCGTACGCGGGTGTGGCCGCCCCGATCACCGGCCAGGAGATCGTGGCCCCGGCGAGTACGCCGAGCGCGAGGAGGAGCGCCGCAATCCGTGCCCGGGCCCTCGCCATGTCACGCCTCCAGATCAGCCAGGACGGTCGGCAGTATCCCGGCGGCCTGGGCGACCGCGGCGGGGGTGGTGTCCAGGTGCTCCAGCAGCCCGTCGACGTACGACACGTCGACCCGGACCTTCTGCACGCGCCCGTCGACGTCGCGCATGACGAACTCGCGGAAGCCGAGCCGGTTGGCCGATCCGCTGTCCGCCTGGGAGAGCGAGGCGAGTGTCGCTTCGTACCCGTCGTCGACGGGCACCCGCAGCAGGCGCAGCGCCTCGGAGGCGATCTCGCTGTCCTCGGCGATCCGGCCGACGAAGACGGTGGAGACGAGGTTCTGCACGTCGAGGCCGAGGATGTCCTTCGGGTTCTGCGAGGCGACGAGCGCGGCGAGGTTCCACTTGCGGGAGTCGCGGGCGAGCCGGACCAGGAACGAGCGCCCGGACCGCCAGCCCTCCATGAAGTGCGCCTCGTCGAGGCCGACGAGTTTCCGGGAGGACATCGAGCCGCCGTAGCAGCGGCGTACGGCGAGCCGGTGCGCGGTGTGCAGCATCGGCAGCGCGAGCGCCTCCTCGGCCGACCAGTACTCCCGCTCGATCTTGAGGTCGGGGAGCCGCAGGCCGGCCATGGTGATGACGGTGAGCGCGGCGTCGGCGCCGAGCAGCCCTTCCGGCGGCCGGCCGAAGAAGAGCATGGCCAGCGGCATCTCGGCGGTGTCGAGCAGCAGGTGGGCCAGCTCGCGGCCGGCGTCGTCGTCGAGCCCCTGGAGACAGGTCACCACGTCGTCGAGCGTGGAGGTCTCCTCGGCGGGCACCTGGCGTACGGCGTGCCGGAACAGCGTGGCGGTGGACGCCTCCCGGGCCACCTGCGGCGGCACCAGCATCATGCAGATGTCCTGCACCAGCATCCGGCGCTCGGCGCGGGCGTTCGACACGGCGATCTCGAACTCCCGGTCGCCCGGCGCACCGGCGCCGAACTCGCTGCGCAGCGGCGTCGGGATCAGCGCGTACGGCGCCAGCGTGCCCTGTTCCGAGCCGGTCAGGTTGAGCACCCGGGAGTACGGGGCCAGCTCGGGCATGGCGCAGAGCCGGGCCAGCGGCCCGGACGGGTCGAGCAGTGTCACCTGCACGCCGCGCCGCGCGGCCAGGTAGCCGAGCGCGCCGAGCAGCGTCGACTTGCCACCGCCGGGCTCGGCGACGAAGACGGCGAGGCCGGAGCGCTCGCGTACCTCCATCGGGAAGTGCAGGTCGAGGAAGACCGGCCGGCGGCAGGTGCCGGCGGTACGCCCGATCAGGTCGCCGCGCCGGTCACCGACTGTGGACGCGGCCTGCGGCAGCGCGGCGGCGAGCAGGTTGACGGGCATGCGCCGGACGTAGCCGGTGTTGGCGATGGGCTCGCCGGGGATGAACTCGCGGGCCAGCCAGTCCTGGTTCTTCGGGTGCTGGAGCGAGATCCGCAGCTCCCGGGAGTAGAGCTGGATGAGCCGCCGGGCCCGTTCCAGGCACTCCTCCCGGGTACGGCCGCCGACCGCGATCCGGTGCCAGCCGTGTGCCCGGGCCGAGTCGACGGGCAGACCGGTGGTCATCTCGTCGCCGATCACCAGCGCGCGCTTGGCCAGTCGTTCCAGCTCCGGCGGCGCGTCGATGCCGTGCTCGGCGTAGTCGAGCTGCTGGGAGCGGATCATCCGGAGCCGGTGTTCGAGGTTCCGGAACGAGTCGTTGGGGCCGAGGATGTCGACCCGGGTGGACAGCTCCATCGGCCACGGCAGCCGCTCGTGGAAGTGCAGCCAGGGCTCGTGCCGCTCGGGGATCTCCAGCGGCTCCATCCGGCCGACCGCGAGCACGGCGACGTGGCGCTCCTCGCCGGTCATCCGGTTGACCAGCTTCACGGTCGAGCCGTACGGGGTGCGGTAGCGCTCGACCTGCTCGGTGAGGGCCAGCAGGTCGCCGCGTTCCCACCGGCCGTTCGTGATCGGGGACAGGACGCCGGGCGGCGCCATGCACAGCGCCACCGAGCGGTAGAGCAGCCATTCCAGTTCGGGCGCGGTGACCCGCCGCCCGCGCATGCCGAACGCACCGAGGACCTCGTCGAACTGCTCGACGGTACGGCTCAGCCGGCGCCGCTCGCCGTCGGCGGTGCCCCGGCCGAACGTGCGCAGCAGGCGCTCGGTGAGCGAGTCGCCGAGCGACCGGCGGGCGAACGTGACACCGAGGTACGTCTGGCCCTCGGCGTGGTTGACCGCCATCAGGTGCCGCTGGGCGGCGACCAGGTGATCGGCCCAGCCGGTGGTGCCCGGCACGTCGGGCAGCGGGGCGGCGGTGTGCGCGTCGATGGTGCGGGCCCACTCGTCGGCCGGGAAGGGCCGGGTGGTGCGGCGCAGGTGCAGCCGGAACCCGGCCAGTCCGGCGTACTGCTCGGAGATCGCCGAGAGCAGCGCTTCCCGTTCGGCGTCGGGCCGGAACGCCCACCGCACCTCGGGCAGCCAGTACCAGGCGGTGACCGTGTTCGGGGTGAAGGTGAGGTGGCCGGCGATCTCGGTGATGGCCAGCTCGACCGACGGGTCCCGGTCGCCGAACTTGATCTTCGGGGCGCGGACCCGGACCGGCTTGGTCGGCCGGTTGCGGCGCTCCGGCGTGCGCTGCCGGGGCGGCGCCACCTCGCGCTGGGTGGCGCGGCCGACCTCACGGGACGGTGCCGCGCCGGTCGCGATCGGCTCCGCGGGAGTGACATCCGGTTCCCGGTGGTCGGCGGGAGCGGGTACGGGTGCGGGGATCGGTGGTGGCGGCGGAAGCACCGGCTCGGGCTCGGCCGGGGGACGGACCGCGGGCAGCCGGTCGCCGGCCTGCTGCGGCACCCGGCTCCGGGAGGGCGGCGGCGGGGCGAGCGCGGCCGGCGGGTCGGGCAGGGCCGGCTCGACCGGCAGCGGTGCGGGCTCGGGCCGGGGACGGCCGACCGCGCGTACCCCTGGGGCCTGCTCGCGGACCGGTGGGTCCGGTTGGGGCCGGGGTGCCGGCTCGATCGGCACGGCGGGCTGGTGCGGGATCGGCAGGGGCTCGCGGCCGACGCCGCGGCGCGGCGGCGCCACCACCGGCTCGACCGGCGGGGGCGGCGTGGCGGCGGGTCGCCGCCGGGGCTGCGCGCCGCCGAACAGGTCGAGGAAGGGCGAGTCGATGTCGCCGTCGGGGCGTACCGGCTCGCGCGGGGTGATCGGTCGCGGCGGCTGGAAGACGCCGACGCGGCTGTGCCCGGGGCTGGTCACGAGCGCGCTGTCGAGGACGACTTCGTCCAGATCCTCGTCCGGTGGGTAGTCGAACGATCGCGCACGGTTACCGTTGGGCCCGGCCGGGCGCCCGGCCGGGGAACCCGGCGTGGAAGAGCGACTCATGCGACCGCCTCACCCGCGTCGTTCGTCTGCACGGTTGTCGTACGCCCGGTCATGCCAGTTCCTCCCGGATCCTGATCCGGCTCGCGACGAGCCGCGGGTCCCGCTGCTCGGTGGCCGGTTCCCGGGTGCGTCGCCAGTCGGTCAGCGCGGTCCGGATCACCATGCGCGCGGGCCGGTCCGGGTCGACGTACCGGAAGATGAACGAGGTCGTCACGATCGCCAGCGAGATCTCCCAGGCGGGGAACAGTTCGACCTGGAGCGTGAACAACCAGTGGATGAACATGTAGAGGGGTACGAGCAGCATGAACAGGCCGTACTGGGCGTACGGCAGGTGGACGGGAAGGGTGTACCCGGGCGGCCCCAGATAGACGAGGCGTGCCCGGTAGATGTCGTCGTCGGTGCGCAGCCGCATCGTCGCCCAACGCCCTACTCGAAGATCAGGTTGATCAGGTAGTCGCCGACGAAGAAGAGTGTGGCCGCACCGGCGATGAAGGCCAGGCCGATGATGGCGATGGCCGAGCTGGTCAGCACCTTCGAGATCTCACCACGGCTGGCACGGCCGATGAAGATCACGCCGAGGACCGCGAGCAGGATCGGCGCGATCTTGCTGGCGAAGAAGGTGACGACGTTGTCGGTGTCGATGCCCTTCGGGGCCGGCTCGGCGAGTGGAGTCGACGCCAGGGTGTGGAGCGCGTGGTCGACGGCACTGGACGCCGTAGCCATGAGCTCGATGGCGATCACTGGAAACCTCCCCAAGGTCGCGGCCGGCGGCGCCGCGTTGGTGCAAGTAGGCAAGCCTGGCGGGATGGTGCTCGTCAGAGACAGCGCCGTCAACGCTGAGTCCGTCACCCACCACGCAGAGTGGTGAGTTTTGGGGGGATTCTTCCCGCTTCGGCCCTCCCTCCAGGCTTCGCCATCTCGATGCTGGGCAATTCCAAAGCGTACGGCCCGGCCACCTTTGCGACAAGCCGCGAAGAGTGGACCTCCGATGACCCGGATGACCGATCGTACACCTGTTCCAATGCGCACGTCAGGGGTGCCGCGTCACGCGCTCGCCCGGCGGCCGGAAGCCCTGCCGGCGAACGGTACTGTCGGGTCCGTGACCGATCTGGTACGGGCGGAGACCCCGGTGGTGATGGGCGTCCTCAACGTCACGCCCGACTCCTTCTCCGACGGCGGCAGATACGCCGATCTGGACGCGGCCGTCGCACACGGGGTGCGACTGCGCGGAGAGGGTGCGGACCTGATCGACGTGGGTGGCGAGTCCACCCGGCCCGGCGCCGACCGGGTCGACGCGGAGACGGAGACCGCCCGCGTGCTGCCGGTGGTCCGCGAGCTGAGCGCCGCCGGCATCCCGGTCAGCATCGACACCAGCCGGGCCCGGGTCGCCGAGGCCGTGCTCGCCGCCGGGGCGTACGTGGTCAACGACGTCTCCGGCGGCCTCGCCGACCCGGACATGGCCCGGGTGGTCCGCGACGCCGGCTGCCCCTGGGTGCTCATGCACTGGCGGGGGCACTCCCGGGGGATGCGCGAGCTGGCCACGTACACCGACGTGGTGACCGAGGTCCGGGACGAGCTGAGCCGGCGGGTCGACGTCGCGCTCGCCGCCGGGGTGGCCGCCGACCGGATCATCGTGGACCCGGGCCTGGGCTTCGCGAAGACCGCCGCGCACAACTGGGCGCTCAGCGCCCGCCTGACCGAGCTGGTCGACCTGGGCTTCCCGGTGCTGTTCGGGGCCAGCCGCAAGTCCTACCTGGGCCGGTTGCTCGCCGACCCGGCCGGCGAACCCCGGCCCACCGCGGGGAGGGAGGCCGCGACCGTCGCGACGAGCGTCCTCGCCGTCGCGGCCGGCGCCTGGGGGGTACGCGTGCACGACGTCCGTGCCACCGCCGACGCGCTCGCCGTCTGGCGCGCCACCGGCAGCCCGCGGCTCGCCGGCTCGACCGGCGCACGGCGTACGACAGCGCCGCCCACGGAAGCGGCCACCGGCGGCGCACGGCCGGCGGAAGCGACCACCGGCACGAGCGGAGACGACAGATGACCGACCGGATCGAACTGACCGGCCTGCGCGCGCACGGCCGCCACGGCGTCTACGACTTCGAGCGCGCCCAGGGACAGGAGTTCGTGGTCGACGCGGTGCTCGAACTCGACCTCGGCCCGGCCGCGCGCTCGGACGAGGTGAGCGACACCGTGCACTACGGCGAACTGGCCGAACGTCTGGTCGCGGTGATCACCGGCGAGCCGGTGAACCTGATCGAGACGCTCGCCGGCCGGCTGCTCGCGGTCTGCCTGGCCGAGCCGCTGGTGGCCGCCGCCACGGTGACCGTGCACAAGCCGGAGGCCCCGATCCCGCACGCCTTCCGGGACGTGGCGGTCACGATGCGGCGTACCCGATGACCCGGGCCGTGCTGTCGATCGGCAGTAACCTGGGCGACCGCCTCGGCCACCTGCGTGCCGCGGTCGCCGCCCTCGGCGACCGGGTGCTGCTGGTCTCCGGCGTCTACGAGACTCCACCGTGGGGGGACGCCGACCAGCCCGCGTACCTGAACGCGGTGGTGATGGCCGCGGACCCGGCGGCGGCGCCGGAGGACTGGCTGGCCCACGCCCGCGCCGCGGAGGCGGCGGCCGGGCGCGCCCGCGACCCGGAGCGGCGGTACGGGCCGCGCACGCTGGACGTGGACGTGATCGCCGTCTGGGACGACGCCGGCGAGCCGGTGCTGCGCGACGATCCCGAGCTGACGGTGCCGCACCCCCGGGCCCACCTGCGCGCCTTCGTGCTGCGCCCGTGGATCGACATCGAGCCGCACGGCCGGCTGCCCGGGCACGGCTGGCTGACCGACCTGCTCAACGCCGAGCCGTTGGCGGGGGACGCCCTGGAACTGAGCCCGCGACCCGATCTGACGCTAGAGTCGGAGACATGACCCGCTGGAGCGCGGCCGCGCAGTCGCGAGCTGAGGACCTGCGGTGAGCACCGCCCGCTCCCCGCAGGAGCCCGACCGCTTCCGGATGGGTCCGACCCGGGCCTCCACGCTGGTGGTGGCCGGCCTGGCCGCCGCCGCGGTGGCCTGGCTGCTGATCAGCGGCTTCTACTACGACTTCGCGCCCGACCTGCCCTGGCTGCCGGTGATCACGCTGGCTGGGCTCGCCGTGCTGGAGGGCTACGCGGCGGTGAACACCCGGGGCCGGATCGAGCGGCGGCCCGGCCGGGAGCCGGTCAACCCGCTGCTCGTCGCCCGGTTCGTGGTGCTGGCCAAGGCGTCCGCGCTGGCCGGGGCCATCTTCGCCGGCTTCTACGCCGGCCTGACCGGCTGGCTGTTCGTGGAGCGCACGAACGCGGCGGAGGGCGACCGGCCCGCCGCGCTCGGCGGCCTCATCGCCGCGCTGGCGCTGGTCGCGGCCGCGCTCTGGCTGGAACGCTCCTGCCGGGTCCCGGAGCAGGAGGACGACGAAGACCGCGAGCCGGGCGACCGGGAGACGCCCCGCGGGCGTCTCTGAGGGTTCCCCCCACCCCGGCCCGGCGGTACCGTCCCTGGCGACCGGAGAGCGACGGCTGCCACGGTCCGCCCGCCCGTGGGCCGGACGCGGCCACCTGGGGAGGCGCGAGCCAATGGCGTACGACGATGCGGGCCGGACAGCGCCGCCGGAGACGTCGTCCGGAGTGCCCGCTGCCGTCCTGGAGAACGTCTTCGACGACCCGGCGCACGGCGAACCCGGCCGGGACCGGATCGCGGTGCACGTGGTCTGGGAGTTCGTGCTGCTGGCCGGTCTGGTCGCGATGGCCTGGCTGCTCTGGCGGGAGGACGCGGACGCGCTGCGCGGCGGTGCTCTGAAGACGCTGCTCGTCGACGTGGCGGCGCTCGGCCTGCTCACCCTCGCCGCCGGCCTGAGCCTGCGGGCCGGCGCGGTGAACCTGGCGATCGGTCCGGTGGCGCTGGCCGCCGCGCTGCACTTCGCCGAGCAGGGCGACCGGGGCATGCGGGAGGCACTGCTGCCGGCGCTGGCGCTGGCGGCGGCGGCCGGGCTGGCGCTCGCCCTGGCCGTGGTGGTGCTGCACGTGCCCGGATGGGCGGCGAGCCTGGCCGGCGCCGCCGGGGTGATCGTCTACCTGGAGCGCCGGAGCGTGTCGGTGGCGGTCCAGAGCGACTACGACCCCCGCCGCAACGCGCTGTACTTCTTCGTCGGCTTCGCCGCGGTCGCCGTCCTCGGTGGTCTGTTCGCCGCGATGAAACCGGTACGCCGGCTGATCGGCCGGTTCCGCCCGGTCGCCGACCCGGCCCGGCGGCGCGGCGCGGTGGCCGCCACGGTGACCGCGTTGGCGCTCGTCGGGTCGACGGTGCTGGCGATGCTCGGCGGCGTGCTGATCGCGGCGAACGGGGACGGTGAGGTCACGCCCGGCACCGGGCTGGACTGGACCGTGCTGGCGGTCGGCACGGTGATGCTCGCCGGCACCAGCGCGTACGGGCGGCGCGGCGGCATCTTCGGCACCCTGTTCGCGGTCTGCCTGGTGGTGGTGTTCCTGGCCTGGACCGTCCCGCAGGGCTGGTCGGTCGGCCGGTGGGCGCTGGGCGGCGCGGTGCTCGGCGCCGGGCTGCTCGTCACCCGGCTGGTGGAGACGTTCGGCCGCCCCCGCCCGGCGCCCCCGGCGGCCGTGGCACCGGGCCCGGTCCGCCCGCTCCGCGACGGCGTGACGAGCGGCGGCTGGGGGATGACCCCGGCGCCCGAACCGGCCGACGCCTGGCCGTCGGTGCTGCCGGTACGCCAGCACGACACCCCGGTGGAGGCGTGGGAGGCGCCGCGCTGGGACAGCGAGCCCCGGCGCTGGGACTCCGACGACCGCTGACCCCGCCGATGGCCGTGCGTCCGGCGCGCCCGGGCTGATCTCTCCGGTTAGGCTCGGCGGCATGACCGATACTCCTGCCCCCGGCGGCCGCACCTTCGACGAGCTCGACAAGCTCTCCACCGAGGAGCTGCGCGAGCAGGCGTTCAACCTGGCGCGCGAGCGCCGCGACGTGGGCTTCTTCTGGTCGGTCCTGCGGCACCTGCCCAACGCCGACGAGGCCGCCGCGCTGGACGGCGCGCCGAACTCGATCGGCCCGACCATCGACGAGGCGAACGCGCTCTGGCGTGAGCTGACCGGGCACGGCTACGACGAGTCCGCGCCACTGCTGCGCGCCGCCTTCATCGACTACCTGATGAAGCACTGAGGTCGATGACCGCCCGTCGGCCGACGGCGGCCGACCGGTTGCGCAGGTTTGCCCGGCGGGACCGGCCGGGAACTGACCGCCGCATGGCTCTGAGCAACCGCCCCCGCACCGTCTCCCGGTACGGCTCGGCCGCCGGCACCGGCACGCTCGCCGCGTTCCTGCTCGTCGCCGTCGGCGGCAGTCCGATGTACGTGGACTGGGCGCAGCGCGGCACCGACCCGACCGGCGCCGGTGGCTGGTTCCTGCGGCTGCTCGCCTGGCCGTCCTGGCGGTGGCAGGCCGACGAGGGCGTGTTCGCCACCAACCTGCGGGCGATTCTGCTGCTCGTGCTGGCGGCGGCGCTGCTGTACCTGCTGCCCGGGCCGCAGACCGACCGGGTGACGTCCTCGGGCAGCCAGTTCCTGTCCGGCTGGGGTGCGTACGCGCTCGCGGGTGGGCTCAGTGCCCTGCTCGCCACGCTCCTCGGCCCGCACGGCTCGCTGTTCGCCGCGTTCCAGGCCGCCAGCACCGGCGTGACGTACGGCTTCTTCGCGGGCTGGATCGTCGGGCTGGCCAGCCTCGGCGGACGGGCCTGAGCTCAGTCCACGGCGCCCAGCGTCAGCACCCGGCTCCGGGCGAGCAGCCCCACCGCGCGGCCCTCCTCGGTCACCACCGCGTGTTCGGCGCCGGAGGTGAGCAGCGCGCCGAGCGCGTCGTACGCCGAGTCGCCGAGCGCCACAGTGGGCAGGCCGGTGCCGCCGTCGGCCGGGAGCGGGTCGAGCACCGCGTGGGTCACCGGGGTGACGGCGAGCCGCCGGATGCCCCGGTCGGCGCCGACGAACTCCCGGACGAAGTCCGAGGCGGGCGCGCCGAGCAGCGCGGCGGGCGTGTCGTACTGCTCCAGCCGGCCGCCCTCGGACAGCACCGCGATCCGGTCGCCCAGCCGGACCGCCTCGTCGAGGTCGTGGGTGACCAGCACGATCGTCTTGCGCACCTCGGCCTGCAGCCGCAGGAACTCCTCCTGCAGGCGGGTCCGGACGATCGGGTCCACCGCCGAGAACGGCTCGTCCATCAGCAGCACCACCGGGTCGGCGGCGAGCGCGCGGGCCACGCCGACCCGCTGCCGCTGCCCGCCGGACAGCTCGTGCGGGTATCGCCTGCCGAACTGCGCCGGGTCCAGACCGACGAGTTCCAGCAACTCGCCGACCCGGTCCCGGGTCCGCTGCTTCGACCAGCCCAGCAGACCCGGCACCGTAGCCACGTTCGCGGCGACGGTCTGGTGCGGGAACAGGCCGACGTTCTGGATGACGTATCCGATGCGGCGGCGCAACGCCACCGGGTCGACCCGGGTGACGTCGTCGTCGCCGAGCAGGATCCGCCCGTCGGTCGGCTCGATCAGCCGGTTGATCATCCGCAGGACCGTCGACTTGCCGCAGCCCGACGGGCCGATCAGCACCACCAGCTCGCCGGCCGCGACCTCCAGGCTCAGCTCGCGTACCGCCTCGGTGCCGTCCGGGTAGCGCTTGCGGATGCGCTCCAGGGTGATCGACGCCGCGCCGCCTCCGGCGGTGCTCCCCGGGGTACCGTCCACGTGTGTTCCTCCACCTGAGCTACCGGGCCGACCCGGGTAATCCGTGGTTCTCCTGGCAGTACGTGCGGGACAACTCTGACACGATCCTCGCCGCGCTGCGGGAGCACACCTGGCTGACCGCCCGGGCCGTGGTGATCGCCGCGCTGGTGGCGCTGCCGCTCGCGGTGCTCGCGTACTGGTTCCGGTCACTGTCGGCACCCATCCTGGCGGTGACCGGGGTGCTCTACACCGTCCCGTCGCTGGCCCTGTTCGCGTTCCTGGCGCCGTACCTGGGCATCGGCGCGATCACCGTGCTGACCGTGGTCGCGCTGTACGCGTTGCTGGTCATCGTGCGGAACGCGCTGGCCGGGCTGAACCAGGTGCCGCCGGAGGTGCGCGAGGCCGCCGAGGGCATGGGGTACGGCAGGTGGGGGCGGCTGTTCCGGATCGAGTTGCCGCTGGCGCTGCCCGGCATCCTCACCGGCGTACGGCTGGCGACCGTGTCCACAGTCGCGCTCGTGACCGTCGGCGTGGTGGTCGGCCGGGGCGGGCTCGGCCAGCTCATCTTCGCCGGCTTCCAGAACAACTTCTACAAGGCGCAGATCATGGCCGGCACGGTGCTGTGCGTGCTGCTGGCGCTGGTCCTCGATCTGGTGCTCGCCGGCGTGGGCCGCCTGCTCACTCCCTGGCTGCGCGGGAGGTCCGCCCGGTGAACCCCGTCGAGCAGGCAGTGGTCTGGCTGAACGACCCACTGAACTGGACGAATCCCGGCGGCGTGCTGGACCGCCTCGGTGAACACCTGAGCATGTCCGCGCTGGCGGTGCTGCTGGGCTGCCTGGTGGCCTGGCCGATCGGGCTCTGGCTCGGGCACAGCGGCCGGGGCGGCGGGCTGGTCCTGCTGGTGTCCAACGTCACGCTGGCGATCCCGACGCTGGCGCTGCTGACCATCCTGCCGCTGACGTTCCTCGGCTTCGGCCGGCCGGCCGTGGTGGTGGCGCTCGCGGTCTTCGCGGTTCCGCCACTGCTTGCCAACGCGTACACCGGGGTGCGGCAGGCCGACCCGGAGGCCCGGGACGCGGCCCGGGGGATGGGTCTGTCCGGCGGGCAGGTGCTGCGCCGGGTGGAGCTGCCGCTCGCCGTGCCCTACCTGGCGGCCGGCTTCCGGACCGCGGCGGTGCAGGTGGTGGCCACCGCCGCGCTCGCCTCCTTCGTCAACGGCGGCGGGCTGGGCCAGATCATCAGGGCGGGGTTCGGGCTCGACATCGCCGCCGGCGGCGGCCAGATCATCGCGGGCGGGGTGCTGGTGGCCGGGTTGGCGCTGCTCGTCGAGGGGCTGCTCGCGATCGTGGAGCGGATGGTCACGCCCCGTCCGCTGCGCCGGGTCCGCCGCCGGGCGAGCCGTCGCGCGACGGCGGCGACGACCGGCGGTTGAGCCCCCGGTGACGATCGGGTGACGAAAACCGCTCCGAGTTTGTCGGTCGGGTCCGGAAGATATTGGCTGGAGTCGCGGGTGGCCGTCCGGATCGCCCGTCGGACACGCGGCCGGCCCGAGGGGGTCGCGCCGGGACACGGAAGGCGGGCACTGATGCGCGCGCGTACGACACTGGCCGCGGGGGCGCTCGGCGCACTCACCGCGGCTGTTCTCCTCACCGGCTGCGGCGACGCCGGCTCGTCCGGCACCGACGCGCCCGAGCAGGGCGCCTCGGGGGCGGGCTGCGCTCCGGTGGCGGGCGACCAGCTCGTCGTCCTGACCGACGACAAGAAGCTCCAGAACACCGACAACGTCATCCCCGCGATCAACGCGAAGGCGGCCACGCCGCAGCTCGTCGCCGCGCTGGACAAGGTCTCCGCGAAGCTCGACACCCCGAAGCTGATCCAGCTCAACCGGGCGGTCGACGTCGACCGCAAGACGCCGCAGGTCGCGGCGCAGGAGTTCGCCTCCGCCAACGGCGTGACCGACGGGATCGAGAAGGGTCCGGGCGGGCAGATCACCGTCGGCGCCGGCAACTTCAGCGAGAGCCAGACCATCGCCGAGCTATACAAGATCGCGCTCACCGCGGCCGGCTACCAGGTCAAGGTGCAGACCATCGGCAACCGGGAGCTCTACGAGCCGGCCCTGGAGAAGGGGCAGATCCAGGTCGTCCCGGAGTACGCCGCCACCATGGCGGAGTTCCTCAACACCAAGGCCAACGGCAAGGACGCCCAGCCCGTCTCGTCGCCGGAGCTGGACAAGACGGTCGCGGCGCTGAAGACCGAGGGTGACAAGGCCGGCCTGGTCTTCGGCCAGCCCTCCCAGGCGCAGGACCAGAACGCGTTCGCGGTCACCAAGGCGTTCGCCGACAAGTACGGCGTGTCCACGCTCTCCGAGCTGGCCGCCAAGTGCTCCGGGCAGGCCACCGTGCTGGCCGGGCCGCCGGAGTGCCCGCAGCGGCCGAAGTGCCAGGCCGGTCTGGTCGAGGTCTACGACTTCAAGGCCGGCTCGTTCAGCTCGCTGGATGCGGGCGGCCCGCAGACCAAGAACGCACTGAAGACCGGCTCGGCGAGCGTCGGCCTGGTCTTCTCCTCCGACGCCGCTCTGGCCACGAGCTGACGCGCCACCGCCGGCCGGCACGACGTGTGCCGGCCGGCGGCAGGGCGGCCCTGTTCGGCGGGCCGCGCATCGAATGGTGCCGACCCGTTCCCATCAGGGGGAACTCTCGGTAATCTGCTCAGCCATGCCCGCCCCGGTCGCGCCCGCCGACAAGAGCACGCCCGCCCTGCTCACCGTCCTGTTCTGGGTCGGTGTGGGGCTGGCGCCCCTGGCGGCGCTCATCCTGCTGATCGCCGACGGCAACGGCTCGCTCCGGTTCGGCGCCGTCCTGGCGATCCTCGCCGTCGTGCTGATCGGCCTGTCCATCGCGCTGCGACCGGAGAGCGGTTCCGGGGGCGCCGCCTCCGAGGAACTGCGCGAGGAGCTGGCGCAGCTCCGGCGGGAGTTGCGAGCCGAGATCGTGGCGGCGGCCCAGCGTGGCAACCAGGCGCTCGACCAGGCACGGCGTGCCGAGGAGGCGGCCGGCGCGGTCCGGCACCGGCTCGACGCGGCCGCCGCCGGACTGGCCTCCGCGCCCGTGTCCGCGTCCGCTGCGCCGGAGCGTCCGAGCGGTGCGGCCCGGGTGCCGGTCGCCGGCACGGCCGCCGCGGGGCGGGCGCACCCAGCCGGCCGGGACGAGGACGAACCGGCCCGGGCCGCGTACTCCGGCGGCCGCTACGGAACCGACCACGACGTCGACCTGCCCCGCGCGGGCGGCTACGACTCCGAGGTGTCCCGGTCGGGCCGTCACGACATCGATCCGCCCCGGACCGGCCGCTACGACGCCGAGCCCTCCCGAGCGGGTCGCTACGACGCCGACCCGCCTCAGGCGGGCCGCTACGACCTCGACCCGCCGCGAGCCGACCACGTCGACGCCGAGCTGCCCCGGGCCGGCCACTACGACGCGGACCCGGCACGGACCGGCCGGCACGACGCCGAGCCGGCGCGGGCCACCGTGCGTCCGGAGCGGCCCGCGAGCGGGGTGTACGGCGCGGCGCGGGTGTCCGAGCCGGTGGCCCGGCCGGAGACCCGGCCGGTGGGCGTGGTCCACCACACCGAGACGGTGCACGTCACCACCCGGCACACGATCGTCGGTGGCGGTGAGCCGGCCGGAACCCGGTACGGCGGATTCCCCGGTGGCTGGTCGGACGAGGACCGGTCCCGGGGCGCGGACCCGGCCGACCAGTGGCGCGCGGGACACCGTGAACCGGGCGACCGGCCGGGCCGTCGCGCCGCCTCGGACGACGGTGGCTGGGGCACCGGGCCGGGCGACGACGGGCACTCGTGGACCGACGCCGGGCGTCCGGGCACCGAACATCCGTGGGCGGGTGTCGCCCGGACCGCCGACGGCGAACAGGGCTGGTCCGGGCGTACCGCGGGCGCACCGGGCTGGTCCGGGCGTACCTCCGGGGGTGGCTGGTCGGGCGACCGGAGCCGGACGGCGGCGGAGGAGCAGCGGCAGTGGCCCGGCGGCGGGGACGACCGGGCAGGCCGGTCGGCGAGCACCTGGCCGGCGGCGGGCGCACCGGACACCCCGGGAGGCCGGGCGGGCACCGACGGCGACCAGTGGTCCGAGATGCGTGCCGGCAACCGGTGGGCGGCGGTCCGCGACGACGGTGACGGCCGGGAGGTCCGGCTCGGGGAACGGCGGGCCGCGGTGCACGCCGACGGCGGCGGCACCGAGTACCGGGTCGAGGACCGGTGGGCATCGGTGCGCGCCGGTCGGCCGGACGCGAGCGCGCCGGACGGAACCGCCGACCGCTGGTCCGGGGAGAGCCACGCGGCGCTGCCGGCCGGCGGGGTGCCGGTGCCGGACGAGTGGCGGCCGCCGACGCAGCGCAGCGGCCAGCCGGAGTGGCGCCAACCGCCCCCGGAATGGCGTCAGCCCGAACCCGAGTGGCGACAGCCGGAACCGGAGTGGCATCGATCGGAACCGGATCGGCATCAGGCCGAGCCCCACTGGAGTCAGCCGGAGACGCGGCAGACCGAGTCGCAGTGGCGTCGGCCCGAGCCGGAATGGCGGCCGGCGGAGCCGGAGTGGCGCAGCCCGGAGCAGGGCGGACACGGCCGGCCGCACCGGGACACCGCCGCCGACCGGTGGCGTTGACCGCGCCCGTTCACCGCCGTCGGCCGCCCCGAGGGGACGGCCCCGATCACTTGTCGATGTCGCCGACCACGAAGAACATCGACCCGAGAATGGCGATCAGGTCGGGCACCAGGCAGCCGGGCAGCAGCGACGACAGCGCCTGCACGTTCGCGTACGAGGCGGTGCGCAGCTTCATCCGCCACGGCGTCTTCTCGCCCCGGGACACCAGGTAGTAGCCGTTGATGCCGAGCGGGTTCTCGGTCCAGGCGTACGTGTGCCCCTCCGGTGCCTTCAACACCTTCGGCAGGCGGGTGTTCACCGGCCCGCTGATCCGGTCCACCCGGTCCAGGCACTGCTCGGCGAGGTCGAGCGAGACGTACACCTGGTCGAGCAGCACCTCGAAGCGGGCGTGACAGTCACCGGCGGTTTTCGTCACCACCGGCACGTCGAGCTGGTCGTAGGCCAGGTAGGGCTCGTCGCGGCGCAGGTCGAGGTCGAGCCCGGAGGCGCGGGCGACCGGACCGGACGCGCCGAACGCGGCGGCGTCGGCGGCGGACAGCACGCCGACCCCGACGGTACGGGCCAGGAAGATGTCGTTGCGCCGGATCAGGTTGTCGAGGTCCGGCATCCGGCGGCGTACCTCGGCGATGGCGGCGCGGGCGCGCCCGGTCCAGCCGGACGGCACCTCCTCCTTCAGGCCGCCGACCCGGTTGAACATGTAGTGGATCCGGCCGCCGGAGACCTCCTCCATCACGGCCTGGATGGTCTCCCGTTCCCGGAACGCGTAGAACATCGGCGTGATCGCGCCGATCTCCAGCGGGTACGAGCCGAGGAACATCAGGTGGTTGAGCACCCGGTTCAGCTCGGCCAGCGCCATCCGCAGCCAGGTGGCGCGCTCCGGCACCTCCATGCCCATCAGCCGTTCGACGGCGAGCACCACGCCCAGCTCGTTGGAGAACGCGGACAGCCAGTCGTGCCGGTTCGCCAGCACGATGATCTGCCGGTAGTCGCGTACCTCGAAGAGCTTCTCCGCCCCCCGGTGCATGTAGCCGACGATCGGTTCGGCGGCCACCACCCGCTCCCCGTCGAGCACCAGCTTCAGCCGCAGCACACCGTGCGTCGAGGGGTGTTGCGGCCCGATGTTCAGCACCATGTCGGTGCCGAGCTGCTCACCCCCGGCGCCGGTACCGACTGTCAGCTCGCGGAGGTCGGCGGCGTCCGTGGTCATGCCCGTCATCGTGCCACGACCGCGTCGAGCGCGACGCCGACCGGCTGCCGCAGCCACAGGTGCCCGCCGAGCCCGGCCGGGTCGGTCAGCTCGGCCGCCGCCGACGCCGCTGCCAACGCCCGCAGGTAGCCGGCCGGGTCGCGGCCGGCCAGGCTCAGCGGCGGTCGCCCGCCGTCGGCCCCGAGCGCCCGCAGCGCCTCCCGCTGGGAGACCAGGGAGTACGCGCACCGCGCGACCCGCTCACCGGCGGAGGCGACCGAGTCCATGGCGACGTGCGCCGTCACGTCGCACGACCCGTCCGGAACCGGCGGCACCTGCCGCCCACCCCGGTACCCGGTGAGTGTCCCGTCCAGGGGACGCGAGTCCCGCAGATGCCCGTAGTCCACCGCGAGCGCCAGCCCGCGCGCGACCTTCCCGACGGCCTCCGCCCAGGCGAGATCCCGTCCCACCCCGATCTCCCCCCGCCCACCGGCCGCGCCCGCGCCCCCGACCTCGCCGACGGCGTTGATCAAGGAGTTTGTGTCCTGATCCGGGCCCTCCGCCGCCACAAACTCCTTGATCACCGGGGTGGGAGCCGGGGGCCACCAGGCGGTCAGCCAGGTGGTGTCGGTGGGGGACGGGGCCGGGCCCACCGTCTCCTCGCCGGTTTTCGGGTCCACCAGGAGGAGGCGCCAGCCTGCCGGGGTCTGGACCGCCACGTCGAGGGGGACGTTGTCCAGCCACTCGGTGGCCAGGAGCAGGCCGGTGATGCTGTCGGGGATGTCGGGGCGCCAGTCGATCTCCGGGGGCAGGTCCGGCGGGCGGGTGGCCCGCTCCACAGCTACCGGCCTGATCCGGGCGGCCAGTTCGGGTGCGGCCTGGGTCAGCAGGGCCCGGAGCAGCTCGCCCTGCCCCGCGCCCACGTCCACCACGTCCAGCCGGGCCGGGTGCCCCAGCGCCGCGTCCACCATCTCGAGCTGCCGCGCCAGGCAGGCGGTGAAGACGGGTGAGGCGTGCACACTCGTGCGGAAGTGCGCGGCAGGCCCGGCGCCGGAGACGAAGAAGCCGTCCGGCCCGTACAGCGCCCGCTCCATCGCGTCGCGCCAGCGCAGCGGGGTGGTCACCGTGCCGACCCTACGGGACGTACCCGAAAGGGCGGTTTGCCCGCCACCGGGGCGACCGCTTCGGGCGGTCGGTGAAGGTTTTCACACCTTCTTGTTTCCGCTCTGTCACCCGGGCGCATACTTGCCATCGACCGGTACCCCCTTCGAGGACTGGATCGCTGCCATGAGCGCACCGCTGCGCCCCCGGGCCACCGCTGCCCCGCTCGTCTTCCCGCGTACCCTCGCCGTCGGCGTCCTCGGCGCCGGCCGGGTCGGCGCCGTGCTGGGCGCGGCCCTCGCCGCCGCCGGCCACCGGGTGGTCGCCGCGTCCGGCGCCTCGGGCGCGACAGGGGCCCGGCTGGCGCTGCTGCTGCCGCAGACCCCGCACCGCACCGCGTCCGAGGTGGCGCGTGCCGCCGCCGATCTGCTGATCGTCGCGGTCCCGGACGACGCACTGGCGGGCGTGGTCGCGGACCTGGCCGCGACCGGCGCGCTGCGTCCCGGCCAGGTGGTGGCGCACACCTCCGGCGCGCACGGGCTCGCCGCGCTGGCCCCGGCCGTCGAGGCGGGCGCCCGGCCGCTCGCGCTGCACCCGGCGATGACCTTCACCGGTACGCCGGACGACCTGTCCCGCCTGCCCGGCATCTCCTACGGGGTGACCGCCCCGGCTGAGCTGCGCCCGTTCGCGGCCCGGCTGGTGGCCGACCTGGGCGGCGTACCGGAGTGGGTCGGGGAGAACGACCGGCCGCTCTACCACGCGGCGCTGGCACACGGCGCGAACCACCTGGTCACGCTCGTCAACGAGGCGGCCGACCGGCTGCGCGACGCCGGGGTGGAGCGGCCGGAGAAGGTGCTCGCCCCGCTGCTGCGGGCGGCGCTGGAGAACGCGCTGCGGCTGGGCGACGACGCGCTGACCGGCCCGGTGTCGCGGGGTGACGCGGGCACCGTACGCCGGCATCTGGACCGGCTGGCGCGGACCGCGCCGGAATCCGTACCCGCGTATCTGGCGTTGGCACGACGGACGGCTGATCGTGCCGTCGCGGTCGGCCGCCTTCGCCCGGCGGACGCCGCCGTGCTGCGGAATGTGCTCGACGGAATCGAGGTGGCGGCCTGATGGCCGAGGTGCTGCACACGCGCAAGGAGCTGGCGGCGGCCCGGGAGGCGATGGCCGGCCGGGTCGGCGTGGTGATGACCATGGGCGCGCTGCACGCCGGGCACGAGGCGCTGCTGCGCGCCGCCCGCGAGCGCGCCGGCCACGTGATCGTCACGATCTTCGTGAACCCGCTGCAGTTCGGCCCGAACGAGGACTTCGACCGCTACCCGCGCACGCTCGACACCGACCTGGAGATCTGCCGCCGGGCCGGGGTGGACGTGGTGTTCGCGCCCTCGGTGACCGAGATGTACCCGGAGGGCCGCCCGACGGTACGGCTCGACCCGGGGCCGCTCGGCGAGGACCTGGAGGGCCTGAGCCGCCCCGGTTTCTTCCACGGGGTGCTCACCGTGGTCATGAAGCTGCTCCAGCTCACCCGCCCCGACCTGGCCTTCTTCGGCGAGAAGGACTACCAGCAGCTCACCCTGGTCCGCCGGATGGTCCGCGACCTCGACGTGCCGACCGAGATCGTCGGCGTGCCGACCGTCCGGGAGCCGGACGGGCTGGCCATGTCGAGCCGCAACCGCTACCTGTCGGCGCCCGAGCGGCAGACCGCGCTGAGCCTGTCCGCCGCGTTGCGGGCCGGTGCGGCGGCGGCCGAGCGGGGCGAGGACGCGGGTGCGGTGCTGGCCGCCGCGCACCGGGCCTTCGACGCGCCGGACGCCCGCCTGGACTACCTGGTGCTCACCGACACCGAGCTGGAACCCGGTCCGGTCGCCGGTCCGGCCCGGCTGCTGGTCGCGGCCTGGGTCGGCGCCACCCGCCTGATCGACAACACGGCGATCCACCTCGCGCCGCGTCCCTGAACCCCACCACGAATGCGGAAAGGCACCCCGATGTTCCGGACCATGCTCAAGTCGAAGATCCACCGCGCCACCGTGACCCAGGCCGACCTGCACTACGTCGGCTCGGTGACGGTGGACGAGGATCTGCTCGACGCGGCGGACCTGCTCCCCGGCGAGCAGGTGGCGATCGTGGACATCACCAACGGCGCCCGGCTGGAGACGTACGTGATCCCGGGGCGGCGGGGAAGCGGCGTGATCGGCATCAACGGCGCCGCCGCGCACCTGGTGCACCCGGGTGACCTGGTCATCCTGATCTCGTACGGGCAGATGGACGACGCCGAGGCCCGCGCGTACCGCCCGAAGGTGGTCCACGTCGACGCGGAGAACAAGGTCGTAGACCTCACCACGGACCCGACCACGGCCGCCCCCGGCACCGCAGGCGCCCCCATCCCCAACCCCCTCGCCGCCGCGCGCTGACCCTCCCGGCCGCCGCCGCCCCCCTCTCGCCGTTGATCTTGCGCTTTCGGCCCTCGGCACGGGCGGTTCGCCCCTTTCGCCGGGGCAGCAAGTGCAAGATCGGCGGGGCGAGAGGGGGCCGCGGGCGGGGCGGACGGGCGGGGAACGCGGTCTGTCACCGGAAGGTCATTTTCGGCTACCCTGAGCGGACCGTCGGGGATCGACGGTCGTCGGCTGGGGGAGGCCGCGATGCGCCGTGCGATGAGCTTCCTGGTCGCCGCGATGATCGCGAGCGCCACCCTGACCGGCTGCGCCGGCACCGGCGGGCTGGACGGCGACCTCACCGACGACTGGTCCGTGATGTCCGCTCCCGAGCCGTTCACCCCGGCTGCCGGGGTCTGCCAGGTCGCCGACTTCACCGCGAGCGTCGGCCTGGCCGCGTACGCGCCGGTCGGCTGCGAGCTGCCGCACCGGGTGGAGACCGTGCACGTCGGTGCGTTCACCGCCGACCGGCCTGCCCCGCCACCGCTCGCCTCACCCGAGCTGCGTGCCGCGTTCGCCGACTGCGACAAGCGGGCCACCGGGTACGTGGGTGACGACTGGCGTGCCGGGCGGCTCCGGCTGGCGGTGGCGGTGCCGACCGGCCTCGGCTGGACGGCCGGCTCCCGCTGGTACCGGTGCGACCTCACCGAGCTGACCACCGTCGAGGCGGCGGCCACCGTGGTCACCCGGACGGGCAGCCTGCGCGACGCGCTCAAGACGCCCTCCCCGCTACGGCTGGGCTGCCAGCGCACCACGCGGGACGCGGGCCGGGTGCAGCGGCTCACCCCGGTCGACTGCACTGTCGCGCACGACGCCGAGTTCGTCGGCGTGTGGGCCGCGCCGGACCGCCCGTACCCGAAGAAGCCGGAGGACTGGGTTCCCCTCTACGACGGCTGCTTCGGCGTGATCGCCCGCTACGCGGGGGTGCCCGCCGACGCGTTCCTGCGCTACCGCAGCGACGTGGTGGTCCGGCCGCCCGCCGCCGGTCGCTGGGCGGTCGGCGACCGGGGCGTGCGCTGCTACCTGTGGCTCAGCGACCGTACGGTGACCACCTCCCTGAAGGGCGCCGGACCGACCGCCCTCCCGCGCCGGACGAGGTAGCCGAGCGCACTCGTCACGCCCCCCGCGCCCGAGCCGAGTTCGCTTCGGGTTGACTGTGCTCATGGACGTACCGACCGTCGACCTGCCGGCGCTGCCCCGTCTGCTCGCCGCGCCCGCCCCCGGCTGGGTGGAGACGACAGACGTGATCGTGGTCGGCTCCGGCGTGGCCGGGCTGACCGCCGCGCTGCACCTGCGCGAGGCCGGCCTGCACGTCACGGTGGTCACCAAGGTCGACATGGACGAGGGCTCCACCCGCTGGGCGCAGGGCGGCATCGCCGCCGTACTGGACCCGGCGGACACGCCGGACGCGCACGCGTACGACACGGAGGTCGCCGGCGTCGGCCTGTGCGACCCGGCGGCGGTCCGCGCGCTCGTGGCCGAGGGACCGACCCGGCTGCGCGAGCTGATGCGGATCGGGGCGGAGTTCGACCGCCACCCGGACGGCTCGCTGATGCTGACCCGCGAGGGCGGCCACCGCGCCGACCGGATCGTGCACGCGGGCGGCGACGCCACCGGCGCGGAGGTGCAGCGGGCGCTGCACGACGCGGTCCGCCGCGACCCGTGGATCCGGCTGGTCGAGCACGCCCTGGTGCTGGACCTGCTGCGTGCCCCCGGCGACGGGCCGGGCGGGCTCGGCCCGGCCTGCGGCATCACGCTGCACGTGCTCGGCGAGGGCAGCGAGGACGGCGTCGGCGCGATCCTCGGCCGCGCGGTGGTGCTGGCCACCGGCGGGATGGGGCAGATCTTCGCCGCCACCACGAACCCGGCGGTCTCCACCGGCGACGGGGTGGCGCTGGCGTTGCGCGCGGGCGCGGCGGTCACCGACGTGGAGTTCGTCCAGTTCCACCCGACCGCGCTGATCGTGCCGGCCGGCGGTCCGGGCGCGGGGCTGGCCCAGCAGCCGCTGGTCTCCGAGGCACTGCGCGGCGAGGGCGCGCACCTGGTCGACGGCGACGGCAAGCGGTTCATGGTCGGTCAGCACGAACTGGCCGAGCTGGCGCCCCGGGACGTGGTCGCCAAGGGCATCCACCGGGTGCTGCTCGCGTCCGGCGCGGACCACGTGTTCCTGGACGCCCGGCACCTGGGCGGCGACTTCCTGGCCCGGCGGTTCCCCACCATCGTGGCGTCCTGCCTGGCCATCGGCGTGGACCCGGCGACCGACCTGATCCCGGTCGCGCCGGCCGCGCACTACGCCTCCGGCGGCGTCCGGACCGACCTGCGCGGCCGTACCTCCATCCCCGGCCTGTACGCGTGCGGCGAGGTCGCCTGCACCGGCGTGCACGGCGCGAACCGACTGGCCAGCAACTCGCTGCTGGAAGGGCTGGTCTTCTCCCGCCGGATCGCCGAGGACATCGCCGCCGGACTGCCCGAGCAGGCCCGGCCGGCGGAGTCCGGCGCCTGGGTGGGCGGGCCGGGCGCGCTGGTGCCGGCGGCCGGTACGGCGGAGCTGCAACGGGCGATGACGCGGGGCGCGGGCGTGCTCCGGTCGGCACGGACGCTGGAGGCCACCGCTGCGGCGCTCACCGCGCTGGGCGCGGGGCGGGGTGTGCCGCGTACCGCCGACTGGGAGGCGACGAACCTGCTGACGGTGGCGTCGACGCTGGTCGCCGCCGCGTACGCGCGCCAGGAGACGCGGGGCTGCCACTGGCGGGAGGACTTCCCGACCGCCGACGAGCGGTGGCTGGGTCACCTGGTGGCCGAGGTGGGCACGGACGGCATCGTGGCGGAGCGCTGGGAGGAGATCAACCGATGAGGGAGTCGACGGAGCGGGCGTTGCGGGACGGCGGTCTGGACCCGGAGCGGGTCCGGCACGTCATCGTCGACACGCTGCACGAGGATCTCGGGCCCGACTTCCTCGACGTCACGAGCGTCGCCACCATACCGGACGAGCAGCGGGACACGGCCGATCTGGTCGCGCGCGCCGACGGCGTGGTGGCCGGACTGCCCGTCGCCGCCGCCGTGTTCGAGCTGGTCGGCGAGGTCACCGGCGCGGGCCGTACGGTCGAGGTGTCGCTGGTCGCAGGCGACGGGCAGCGGGTGGCGCGCGGCGACGTGCTGGCCACCGTGTCCGGGCCGACCCGGCTGCTGCTGACCGCCGAGCGGACGGCGCTGAACCTGCTGTCCCGCATGTCCGGGGTGGCGACGCACACGCGGGCCTGGGCCGACGCCCTGGCCGGCACGAAGGCGATGGTGCTGGACACCCGCAAGACCACGCCGGGCCTGCGGGCACTGGAGAAGTACGCGGTCCGGGCCGGTGGCGGCACCAACAAGCGGATGGGCCTGTACGACGTCGCCATGATCAAGGACAACCACAAGGTCGCGGCGGGCGGGATCGCTGCCGCGTTCCGGCGGGTCCGGGAGGCGTTCCCCGACGTCGCGGTGCAGGTCGAGGTGGACACGCCGGCCGAGGCGGTGGAGGCGGTCGAGGCAGGGGCCCGGTTCCTGCTGCTGGACAACATGACCCCGGCGCAGCTGCGCGAGGTGGTGGCGTCGGTGGGCGACCGGGCGGAGCTGGAGGCCACCGGCGGGCTGACGTTGCCGATGGCGGCCGAGTACGGCGCGACGGGGGTCGACTTCCTCTCCGTCGGCGCGCTCACCCACTCCTCGCCGATCCTGGACATCGCCCTCGACCTGCGCGACGTCTAGGCTGCCGCTGTGCTGCTCTGCATCGACATCGGAAACACGAACACCGTGCTGGCGACCTTCGACGGCGACAAGCTGGTGCATTCGTGGCGGATCAAGACCGACGCCCGCTCCACAGCGGACGAGCTGGGTCTGATGTTCCGGGGACTGCTCGCCGGGGACGCCGTGGAGATCACCGGCGTGGCCGCCTGCTCGACAGTGCCGGCCGCGCTGCGCTCGCTGCGCACCATGCTCGACAGGTACTACGCCGACCTGCCCAGCGTGATCGTCGAGCCGGGCGTGCGGACCGGCGTGCAGCTCGCCATCGACAACCCGAAGGAGGTGGGCGCGGACCGGGTGGTGAACACGCTGGCCGCGTACACGCTCTACGGCGGGCCGTCGATCGTCGTGGACTTCGGCACCACCACCAACTTCGACCTGGTCAGCAGCCGGGGGGAGTTCCTCGGCGGTGCGTTCGCCCCCGGCATCGAGATCTCCTTCGACGCGCTGGCCGCCCGCGCGGCGCAGTTGCGCAAGGTGGAGGCGACCCGGCCGCGCTCGGTGATCGGCAAGAACACCGTCGAGTGCCTCCAGGCCGGGCTCTACTTCGGCTTCGCCGGGCAGGTGGACCGGATCGTCGAGCGGATGTCCGAGGAGCTGGGCGGCGTGAAGGCGGTCATCGCCACCGGCGGCCTGGCCTCGCTGGTGCTCGGCGAGTGCCACACCATCACCCACCACGAGCCGATGATCACGCTGATCGGCCTGCGGATGGTCTACGACCGCAACGTCTGAGGTGCAAGGAAGGGCCCCCTGTTAACGCCTCCGGTAGAGGAGGGGCCCCTTCTTAACGCCGCCGCGCCCGGAGCACCATCGTGCGGTACGGCAGCTCGACCGTCTCCCGGCCGGCCAGGTCGGGATGGGTCGCGAACAGTTCGGCCAGCTCCGCGTCGACCCGTCGCCGCTCGTCCGCGTCGGCGGTCAGCCAGAACGAGCGGGTGTGCAGCATGATCACCACCCCGTCCGGCGTCAGCGTGGTGGCGTGCGCGAACTCGCCCACCTCGACCTCGGTGAAGGCGGCGCCGAAGTCCGCGTACCGCTGCGTCACGTCGCCCGCGTTGTCGCCGAGGTGGGCGATCCGGGTCAGCTCCGCTACCCAGCCGACCCGCTCGTCCCTGATGTTCCAGACCGGCGCGAACGTGCCGCCCGGGCGCAGCACGCGGGCCACCTCGGCGTGCGCCCGCTCCCTGTCGAACCAGTGGTAGGCCTGCCCGACCAGCACCGCGTCCGCCGACCCGTCCGGCAGCGGCACCGCCTCGGCGCTGCCGGCGAGCGCCGTCGTGCCCGGCGTCGCGTCGGCCAGTTGCGCGCGCATCCCCGGGTCGGGTTCCACGGGTACGACCTGAGCCACCGGCCCGGTCAGCGCCAGGAGCCCGCGGGTGAGGATGCCGGTGCCGGCGCCGAGATCCACCACCCGGGCGTCGTGCAGCCCGTCCAGCGCCCAGCGCAGCGCGGCCTCCGGATAGCGGGGACGGAACCGGTCGTAATCGGCCGCGGCGGCGCCGAACGACAGGGCCGCAGTGGGGTCGGTCATGGCGGGCAGGTTATCCCGTAACGGCCGCCACGGCGCTTGAGTACGCTCATGTGCTGACCCCGCCGATGTTCCCAAGGCCTGAGGAAGCGTGCCGTGACCGAGCAGAACGCCCTGCCAACAGACCCCGCCGACGACCTTCCCGAGCAGATGAAGGTCCGCCGGGAGAAGCGGGACCGGATGCTCGCCGAGGGCGTCGAGCCGTACCCGGTGGGTTTCCCGCGGACCACCACGCTCGCGCGGCTGCGGGAGCGCTACGCCGACCTGCCCACCGACACCGCCACCGGCGACCGGGTCTCGGTCACCGGCCGGGTGATCTTCATTCGCAACACCGGCAAGCTCTGCTTCGCGACGCTGCGCGACGGTGACGGCACCGAGGTCCAGGCGATGCTCTCGCTGGATCGGGTCGGCGCCGAGCGGCTGGCGGACTGGAAGCGCCTGGTCGACCTCGGTGACCACGTCGGCGTGACCGGCGAGGTGATCACCAGCCGGCGCGGCGAGCTGTCCGTTCTCGCCGAGGAGTGGGCGGTCACCGCGAAGGCGCTGCGCCCGCTGCCGGTGGCGCACAAGCCGCTCAGCGAGGAGTCCCGGGTCCGGCAGCGCTACGTGGACCTGGTGGTCCGGCCGCAGGCCCGCCAGATGGTACGCACCCGGGCCACCGCCGTCCGCAGTCTGCGCGACACCCTGCACGGGCAGGACTTCATCGAGGTCGAGACGCCGATGCTGCAACTGCTGCACGGCGGCGCGGCGGCGCGCCCATTCGTGACCCACAGCAATGCGCTCGACACGGATCTGTATCTGCGAATCGCGCCGGAACTGTTTCTCAAGCGCGCGGTGGTCGGTGGCGTGGACCGGGTCTTCGAGATCAACCGCAACTTCCGTAATGAGGGGATCGACTCTTCGCACTCGCCCGAGTTCGCGATGCTGGAGGCGTACCAGGCGTACGGCGACTACCACACGATGGCGGAGCTGACCCGAAATCTCGTACAGCAGGCCGCAGTGGCGGTCGCCGGCTCGACGGTGGTGACCCACGCGGACGGGCGTGAGTTCGATCTGGGCGGCGAGTGGCGGTCGGTGTCGCTGTTCGGTGTTCTTTCCGAAGCGCTCGGTGAGGAGGTCACCGTCCGCACCGAAAGGGCACGCCTGGTCGAGTACGCGGACAAGGTCGGCCTCTCCGTCGACCCGAAGTGGGGACCGGGCAAGCTGGCCGAGGAGCTGTTCGAGGAACTGGTCGTGCCGTCGCTTCAGGCGCCCACGTTCGTCATGGACTACCCGGAGGAGACCAGCCCTCTCACCCGGGCCCACCGCAGTGAGCCGGGCCTGGCCGAGAAGTGGGATCTCTACGTGCTCGGATTCGAGCTGGGCACCGCGTACTCGGAACTGGTCGACCCGGTCGTCCAGCGCGAGCGGCTGGTGGCCCAGGCGCAGCTCGCGGCGCGTGGCGACGACGAGGCGATGCGACTGGACGAGGATTTTCTCCGAGCGATGGAGTATGGAATGCCGCCGTCCGGTGGCATGGGAATGGGAATCGACCGGCTGCTGATGGCACTGACCGGGCTCGGAATTCGGGAAACCATCCTGTTCCCGTTGGTCCGGCCCGAGTAGGCGCTCCCCGCAAGCCTTCTCCGGCTCGTTACCCGGTCCTATTGACGGAACAAGCGCCGGACGGGTTATTGTGCTCGGTGTATTGCAGGTGTACAACCCTGCTCGAAAGGAATGTGGGACGTGGCCAAGCAGATCATTCACAAGCTGGTCGATGACCTGGACGGCGGGGACGCTGACGAGACCGTCAAGTTCGCGCTCGACGGGGTGCAGTACGAGATCGACCTCTCCGCATCCAACGCCGGGAAATTGCGCGACGTATTCGCGCCGTACATCGCGAGCGGAACGAAGGTCGGTCGCGGCGGCGTGGTCGTGGGTGGCCGGGCCGCTCGGGGCCGGGGCGGCGCGACCGCCGACCGCGAGCAGAACCGGGCCATCCGCGAGTGGGCCAAGAAGGCCGGCAAGGACATCTCCGACCGGGGCCGCATCCCGCAGGAGATCGTGGACGAGTACCACGCGAAGGCGGGGCACTGACCCGACCCCCGACACGGGCGACGCGACGCCGGACCGGAGTGCCATTCCGGGCCGGCGTCGCCGTATCCGCTCCGCCGTCCTGAGCGTGCCCGGCCGTGCCAGATGTCCGGTCCGGCCCACTCGGCGCGAGGGCCGCGGCAGTCGGGAAGAAATCCCCGCCCACGGCGGTTGTCCACAGGCGGTGGAGATTTCATCCACAGGCTGTGGACGACCCGGCGGACGCCTCGGTGCCGCCCTCCGGTCCACTCGACCGGCCGTTCGGGTGCCGGTCGAATTTCGCTCTGCGCGTACAGGCAGGGGCCCCGGAACACCTCCTGAGCGTGGACGGTTGTCAGAAACGACGTCGGAACGGTCATTCGCGGGGGCACACGACCTCAGCAGAGACGGTCCGCGGCGATAGAGTAAGGAGGCACGGACGCCCGTCCCGGACGTCCGCGCACCGGCCCCGCCGAGATCTGACCATCAAGGCGCACGGCACGTGAGGAGCACGAGGGCATGTTCGAGCGGTTCACCGACCGAGCGCGACGGGTTGTCGTCCTGGCCCAAGAAGAGGCCCGGATGCTCAACCACAACTACATCGGTACGGAACACATCCTGCTGGGCCTGATCCACGAGGGTGAGGGTGTCGCGGCAAAGGCCCTGGAGAGCCTCGGCATCTCCCTGGAGGGCGTGCGTCAGCAGGTCGAGGAGATCATCGGCCAGGGCCAGCAGGCGCCGAGCGGGCACATCCCGTTCACGCCGCGGGCCAAGAAGGTGCTGGAGCTGTCCCTGCGCGAGGCGCTGCAGCTCGGCCACAACTACATCGGCACCGAGCACATCCTGCTCGGCCTGATCCGCGAGGGCGAGGGCGTCGCCGCCCAGGTCCTGGTGAAGCTGGGCGCCGACCTGAACCGGGTCCGCCAGCAGGTCATCCAGCTGCTCTCCGGCTACCAGGGCAAGGAGCCGGCCGCCGCCGGTGCCGCACCGGGTGAGGCCGCGCCGTCGACCAGCCTCGTGCTGGACCAGTTCGGCCGCAACCTGACCCAGGCCGCCCGCGAGGGCAAGCTCGACCCGGTCATCGGGCGCGAGAAGGAGATCGAGCGGGTCATGCAGGTGCTGTCCCGCCGCACCAAGAACAACCCGGTGCTGATCGGCGAGCCCGGCGTCGGCAAGACCGCCGTGGTGGAGGGCCTGTCCCAGAAGATCATCAAGGGCGAGGTGCCCGAGACGCTGAAGGACAAGCAGCTCTACACGCTCGACCTCGGTGCCCTGGTCGCCGGTTCCCGCTACCGCGGTGACTTCGAGGAGCGCCTGAAGAAGGTGCTCAAGGAGATCCGCACCCGCGGCGACATCATCCTGTTCATCGACGAGATCCACACGCTCGTCGGTGCGGGCGCGGCCGAGGGCGCGATCGACGCCGCCAGCATCCTCAAGCCGATGCTGGCCCGTGGCGAGCTCCAGACCATCGGCGCCACCACGCTCGACGAGTACCGCAAGCACCTGGAGAAGGACGCCGCTCTGGAGCGTCGTTTCCAGCCGATCCAGGTGGGTGAGCCGTCGCTGGCCCACACCATCGAGATCCTCAAGGGCCTGCGGGACCGGTACGAGGCGCACCACCGCGTCTCCATCACCGACGCCGCACTGGTCGCCGCCGCGACGCTGGCCGACCGGTACATCTCCGACCGGTTCCTGCCGGACAAGGCGATCGACCTGATCGACGAGGCCGGCGCCCGGATGCGGATCCGCCGGATGACCGCGCCGCCGGACCTGCGCGACTTCGACGAGCGCATCGCCCAGGTGCGCCGCGACAAGGAGTCCGCGATCGACGCGCAGGACTTCGAGCGGGCCGCCCAGCTGCGCGACACCGAGAAGCAGCTACTGGGCCAGAAGGCGCAGCGGGAGAAGGAGTGGAAGGCCGGTGACCTGGACGTCGTCAGCGAGGTCGACGACGAGCAGATCGCCGAGGTGCTCGGCAACTGGACCGGCATCCCGGTCTACAAGCTGACCGAGGAGGAGACCTCGCGCCTGCTGCGCATGGAGGACGAGCTGCACAAGCGCGTCATCGGCCAGGAGGACGCGGTCAAGGCGGTCTCGAAGGCGATCCGGCGTACCCGGGCCGGCCTGAAGGACCCGAAGCGCCCGTCCGGCTCGTTCATCTTCGCCGGCCCGTCTGGCGTCGGTAAGACCGAGCTGTCCAAGGCGCTCGCCGAGTTCCTGTTCGGCAGCGAGGACGCCCTCATCCAGCTCGACATGTCGGAGTTCCACGACCGGTACACGGTGTCCCGGCTCGTCGGTGCCCCTCCCGGCTACGTCGGCTACGACGAGGGCGGGCAGCTGACCGAGAAGGTGCGTCGCCGGCCGTTCTCGGTGGTCCTCTTCGACGAGATCGAGAAGGCCCACCCGGACGTGTTCAACACGCTCCTCCAGATCCTGGAGGACGGGCGCCTCACCGACGGCCAGGGCCGGATCGTGGACTTCAAGAACACGGTCATCATCCTGACCACCAACCTCGGTACGCGTGACGTCGCCAAGGCGGTGTCGCTGGGCTTCCAGGCCTCTGAGGACTCCGAGTCGAACTACGACCGGATGAAGCAGAAGGTCAACGACGAGCTCAAGCAGCACTTCCGGCCCGAGTTCCTGAACCGGATCGACGACACCATCGTCTTCCACCAGCTGCGTCAGAACGAGATCCTGTCGATCGTCGACATCATGATCGCCCGGATCGAGACCCAGCTGCGGAACAAGGACATGGGTCTGGAGCTGACCGACAACGCGAAGAAGTACCTCGCGAAGAAGGGCTTCGACCCGGTGCTGGGCGCGCGGCCGCTGCGTCGCACGATCCAGCGCGACATCGAGGACAACCTGTCCGAGCGGATCCTGTTCAACGAGCTGACCCCGGGGCAGATCGTGGTCGTGGACTGCGAGGGCGACCCGGAGGACATCGACAAGTCCAAGCTCGTCTTCCGGGGCGCGGACCGGCCGGACGCCGTGCCGGACGCGGTCCCGGCGGACCTCGGCGGCACCGCCGCCACCGGCGCGGACGACGCCGCGTAACTCCGCACAGTTCGAGGGCGACGGCCCCGGTAGGCGAAAGCCGCCGGGGTCGTCGCCTTTCCGTGCCCGCCGCCCCGGCCCTTGCCCCCGTTGATCATGAAGTTGACCGCACTTGGCGCCCCATTTGTCGCCGCTAACTTCATGATCAGCGGGGCGGGGCGGGGTGGGCGGGGGTGGGGCGGAGACGGGGGGCGGGGCGCGGTCAGGGGAGGGGGACGGCGGGGCCGTCGCCGGCCAGGCGGAAGGACTCCTCGCCCACCGGTTCCACCAGGCCGTCGGTGACCAGGCCGGCCAGCGCACGGGCCCGCTGCACGTCGTCGTGCCATACCTGGTCCAGCCGCTGGTGCGGCACCGGGCCGGTGGACTCCCGCAGCACCGCGAGCAGCAGTCCGCGTACCTGCCGGTCGGTGCCGGCGTAGCGCTGCGGCCGTCGGGTCGGCCCCACCGGGGCGGCCTGCCCGGAAGCCCGCCAGGCGCAGCTCGACTCGACCGGGCAGATCGCGCAGCGCGGCGCGCGGGCGGTGCAGACGACGGCGCCGAGTTCCATGAACGCGGCGCTGGCAAGCGCGGCGGCGGCCGGCTCGATCGGCAGCAGTTCCTCGGTGGCGACCAGGTCGGCGGGGCGGGTGGTGGGGCCGGCGTCGGGTTCACCGGCGATCGCCCGGCACACCACGCGCCGGACGTTCGTGTCGACCACGGGGTGTCGCTGCCCGTACGCGAACGCGGCGACCGCGCGGGCCGTGTACGTGCCGACACCGGGCAGCGCCAGCAACTGGTCGAGCCGGTCGGGCACCACGCCGCCGTGGCGCTCCACGATCGCCGTCGCGCACTCGCGCAGGCGTACCGCCCGGCGGGGGTAGCCGAGCCGTCCCCACATCCGGATCGCCTCGGCCGGGGTGTCCTCGGCGAGCGCGCGCGGGTCGGGCCAGCGGGCCAGCCACGCCTCCCACGCGGGCACCACCCGGACCACGGGGGTCTGCTGGAGCATGACCTCACTGACCAGGATCGCCCAGGCGCCGATGCCGGGCTTGCGCCAGGGCAGGTCGCGGGCGTTGCGCTCGTACCACCGGCTGACCTGGGTGGCGAATGTGGGCTCGGACATCGCGTCGCCGATCATGTCACGGCCGTCTTTCCCGCAGGATGGGCGGGCCGGGTGGCCGGGCGCGATCGATCATGGGCGACGGGGCAGAATGTCCGAATGAACGAGCTCGCGATCACCGTCATCGGCCGGGACCGGCCGGGCATCGTGGCCGACGTCGCGGAGGTCCTCGCCCGGCTCGGCGCGAACCTCACCGACTCCACGATGACCCGGCTTCGTGGACACTTCGCGATGACCCTGATCTGTGTGGGCCCGGCCGCCGCCGACGTGGAGGCCGCGCTGGCCCCGCTGGCCGCCGACGGGCACCTGCTGGCCACCGTACGCGCGGTCACGCCCGACGGCGGCAGCGAGCCGACGGGGGAGCCGTACGTGCTGGCGGTGCACGGCGCCGACCGGATGGGCATCGTCGCGGCCATGACCCGGGTGCTGACCGACGCGGGCGGGAACGTGACCGACCTGAGCACCCGGCTCACCGGTTCGCTCTACGTGGTGGTCGCCGAGGTCGAGCTGCCGCCGGGCGTGTCGGACGAGGTGGCCGGCCGGCTCACCCGCGTCGCCGCGGAGCTGGGTGTGGGGGTCAGCCTCCGCCCGGCGGACACGGATCTGCTGTGACCGGGCCGGAGTACGCGGGCCTGGGCGGCTGGACCCCGGAGAAGCTCGGCGTTCCCGGTGCGGTACGCCCGGTGGTCACCGCCCCGGAGCCGGTGCTGAGCCAGCCTGGTCCGGAGGTCGACCCCACGTCTGCCGAGGTGGTGCGGCTCGCCGCCGACCTGGTGGCCACGATGCGCGTCTCGCCCGGTTGCGTGGGCCTGGCGGCGCCGCAGGTCGGGGTGAGCGCGCAGGTGTTCGCGGTGGACGTGACGGGCCATCCGAAGGCGGTCACCGTGCACGGCACGTTCGTGCTCTGCAACGCTCGCGTGGTGGAGGCGTCCCGGTGGAAGGCCGGGCGGGAGGGCTGCATGTCGGTGCCGGACCTGACCGGTGACGTGAAGCGGGCCAGCCGCCTGGTGGTCGAGGGCGCGCTGCCCGGCAGCGGCGAGCCGGTCCGGCTGGTGACCGACGGCTTCGAGGCGCGGGCGCTCCAGCACGAGATCGACCACTGCGCCGGGCTGCTCTTCCTCGACCGGGTGGCCGGTGCGCACGCGATCTACCAGCGCAAGGTCTACCTCTGACGGTGGCGGCCGTTATCCAGTGTGGACGTCTGCGGCCGTACGGCGGCGGGTTCCCGGCGCGTCGGACCGGCGAGCCGTGCGCCGCGCGGCTACGGTAGGCGCATCATGCGTCTGACGGTCGGCCCCCTGCCCCCTGCCGTGTACTGGCGGCGTCGTGCCGTCGTGCTCGGAGCAGGGCTGCTCTTCCTGATTGTCCTGTTGTATTCCTGCACCGGCACGGACCGCAACACCGGCGCTCCGGGCACGGACCCGTCCCCGAGCGGCTCCGCCGGCGCTCAGCCGGACCCGTCCGGCTCGGTGCTGACCCCGCAGTCGGGCAGCCCGTCACCGACACCGGGTGAGGCCGGCGGCGGTGGCGCGAACAACGGCGGCGGAAACACCGGCGGCGACGCCACCGGCGACGGCGGGAACACCGGCGGGGGCGCGAACAACGGGGGCGGCACCGGCAACGGCGGCGCCACCGGTCAGCCGGTCTCCGACGACGGCACCTGCACCGACTCCGAGCTGCTGGTGACGCCGGTCGCGGTGCCGCCCACCGCCCAGCGGGGCACAGTGGTCACGCTGCGCCTCAAGGTCAAAAACGTGTCGAACCGTACGTGCAGCCGGGACGTCGGCGCCGACCTGCAGGAGCTGTACGTCAAGTCGGGCGCGGAGAAGATCTGGTCGTCGGACACCTGCGGCACCGGCAAGGGCTCGGACGTGCAGTCGTTCACGCCGAACTTCGAGCGCTCCTACGAGCTGGGCTGGAACGGCAAGCTGGACAACAAGTGCGCGAGCGGGCTGGCGAACGGCGACTTCGCGGCGATCGGCGCGTACCAGGTGTTCGCCCGGGTCGGCACCAAGATCAGTGAGCCGGTGAAGCTGACCATCACCGGCTGAGCCGTCGCTCAGACGTACCGTTCGAGGATGCTCGCCTCGGCGAGCCGGGACAGGCCCTCGCGGACGCCACGGGCACGGGCGTCGCCCACACCCTCGACCGCCTGGAGGTCTTCCACCGTCGCGCCGAGCAGCCGCTGGAGGCTGCCGAAGTGCACCACCAGCCGGTCGACCACGGCGACCGGCAGCCGGGGCACCTTGGCCAGCAGGCGGAACCCGCGCGGGCTGACCGCCGCGTCGAGCGCGTCGGAGGCGGACGGGTAGCCGATCGCCTTCGCCACCGCCACGAGGTCGATGAGCTCGGTGGCGCTGAGCAGGTCGAGCTCCACGAGCGCCTCGTCGAGCGTGCGCGACTTGCGGCCGGTCGGCAGGTAGTCGCGGATGACCAGGGTGCGGTCGGCGTCCACGCCGGCCATCAGCTCGTCGAGCTGCAGCGCCAGCAGGCGGCCGTCGGTGCCCAGCTCCACCACGTAGCCGGCGATCTCGTCGGCGATCCGCCGGACCATCTCCAGCCGCTGCACCACAGCGACCGCGTCGCGGACGGTGACCAGATCCTCGATCTCCAGCGCGGAGAGCGTGCCCGAGACCTCGTCCAGCCGCAGCTTGTAGCGCTCCAGCGTGGCGAGCGCCTGGTTGGCGCGGGACAGGATGGCCGCCGAGTCGTCCAGCACGTGCCGCTGGCCGTTGACGTAGAGGCTGATGATCCGCATCGACTGGCTGACCGAGATGACCGGGTAGCCGGTCTGCCGGGCCACCCGCTCGGCGGTGCGGTGCCGGGTGCCGGACTCCTCCGTCGGGATGGACGGGTCGGGCATCAGGTGCGCGCCGGCCTGCACGATGCGGGTGCCGTCGCTGGAGAGCACCACCGCGCCGTCCATCTTGCACAGCTCGCGAACCCGGGTGGCGGAGAACTCCACGTCCATCGGGAAGCCGCCCGTGCAGATCTGCTCGACCACCTTGTCGTAGCCCAACACGATCAGCGCACCGGTGCGGCCGCGCAGGATCCGCTCCAGGCCGTCGCGCAGGGCGGTGCCGGGAGCCATCAGGGCGAGGTTGGCGCGCAGCGGATCGGCACCGGCCCCGCCGCCGACGCTTCCGTTGACGCTCACGCTGATGGCACGAGCGGGGTTGCCGCTCACGGCGCCGGTACGGGCGTGCGGCGTCGCCGTTGCGGGCTTGGTGGCATCGCGGTCGATCGGCACGGGCACAGTCTACGGACTGCCATGCGGTGGGTGCTCTCGTGGTTACTGTGATGTGTCACGATGCCCGGCTCGGGAGGCCGATTGCGCCCTGCGTGGCCTGCCCCGAAACGCCCGGAGCCTCCCACCGTGTCACTCCGCCGACGCGCGGGCGGCCGCCTGGAGGGCGGCACGCACATCAGTGACCTCGATCACGCGCATGTTCTCCGGCCCGGCGCCGCTGCTCTCCGGCCCGCAGCCGGGCGGCACGAGGGCCAGCCGGAAACCGAGCCGGGCGGCCTCGGCCAGCCGCCGGGGCACCGCACCGACCCGGCGGACCTCGCCGGTGAGCCCCACCTCGCCGATGGCCACCAGATGCGGGTTGAGTGCCAGGTTGAGCCCGCCGGAGGCGACCGCGAGTGCCACCGCCAGGTCGGCCGCCGGCTCCACCACCCGGATGCCGCCGACAGTGGCGGCGAAGACCTCCCGGTCGTGCAGCGTGAGCCGCTCGGTGCGGCGCTGGAGCACGGCGAGGACCATCGCGAGCCGGGCGCTGTCGAGGCCGGAGACGGTACGCCGCGGTGAACCGGCCACCGTGGCCCCGATCAGCGCCTGCACCTCGGTGACCAGCGCCCGGCGCCCCTCCATCGCCACCGTCACGCAGGTGCCCGGCACCGGTTCGGAGTAGCGGGTCAGGAACAGGCCGGACGGGTCGGCCAGGCTGCTGATGCCGCCCTCGTGCATCTCGAAGCAGCCCACCTCGTCGGCCGCGCCGAAGCGGTTCTTCACGCCGCGCACCATGCGCAGAGAGGAGTGCTTGTCGCCCTCGAAGTGCAGCACCACGTCGACCAGGTGCTCCAGCACCCGGGGACCGGCCACCTGGCCGTCCTTGGTGACGTGCCCGACCAGCACGGTGGCGATGCCGCGTTCCTTGGCGACGGCGACCAGGGCGGCGGTGACCGCGCGGACCTGGGTGACGCCGCCCGGCACGCCCTCGGTGCCGGTGGTCGAGATGGTCTGCACCGAGTCGAGCACCAGCAGCCCCGGCTTGACCGCGTCGAGGTGGCCGAGCACCGCCGACAGGTCGCTCTCGGCGGCCAGGTAGAGCTGGTCGTGCAGGGTGCCCATCCGCTCGGCGCGCAGCCGCACCTGGCTGACCGACTCCTCGCCGCTGACCACCAGCGACGGGCTGCCGGCACCGGCCGCCCACTGCTGGGCCACGTCGAGCAGCAGCGTCGACTTGCCCACGCCGGGCTCACCGGCGAGCAGCACCACCGCGCCGGGGACCAGCCCGCCGCCGAGCACCCGGTCGAGTTCGCTGACGCCGGTAGGACGCGCACGGGCGGGCGCGGCGCTGATCGTGGCGATCGGCCGGGCCGGCTCGGCCGGCATCCGCGAGCTGACCACCCGGCCGGAGACCATCGGGCCGGTGACCGTGCACTCGACCACCGAGCCCCACTCGCCGCACTCGGGGCACCGGCCCACCCACTTCGGGGGCTGGTGGCCACAGGCGTCGCACTCGTAGGCCGGGCGGGGTTCGCGGGTGGCGGCGCGACCGCGGCCGGCGCCGGCACGGGAGGGAGTCGATCGGGGCGTGGTCACCACCGGACGCTAACCGGCCCGTACGACGAAAGCCCACCCGGAACGGCGACACCGCCGGCGTGGCGCTGGCCACGACGGCGGTGCCGACGGAAGAAGGGGAGAGGTCAGTGGCCGCCCTCGACGCCGCTGTCCTCACCGACGTGCCGCGGCTCCACGATCTTCGACGGCGTGGCCTCCGGGGTCAGCGGGATGCCGATCGGCGCCGGGGTCGTGACGACCTTGCCGTTGCCGAAGTCGAAGGTCAGGTTGACCTGCTGGCCCACGAGCAGCTTCTGGTTCAGGCCGATGAGCTGCAGGAACCGCGGGTTACCGGCGTTGAGCTGCGCGTAGCTGAGCGCCGGGATCTCGATCCGGGCCGGCTGGCCGGCGGGCGCGGACTCGCTCGGCGACGGGCTGGCCGACGGCGACTCGGACGTCTCCAGCGACTGGCTCGGCGACGCGCTCGGGTCGGTGGCGGTCGGCGAGGCGGTGGCCGGCTCGGTGGGCGAACCGGTCGGGGTGGCCGCGCCGCTCTCGCCCGCGCCGGAACCGGTGAGCACGATCTCCCGGGCGCTGTCGGTGGTGACCGTCACGGTCACCGGCTTCTCGCTGTCGTTGTAGATCACCACGTTGACCGGCGCGTTCGACCCGGCCTCGTAGCCCTTCGGGCCCGGGAACTGCACGTAGAGCCCGCGCACCTTGTAGAGGTTGTCGGAGGTCTGGACGTTGACGCCCTGTACCGACGGGATCTTGTTGGCGGTCTCGGAAATCTGCCCGGCGCCGCACCCGGACAGCAGCAGGCTCGCCGCCGCCGTGCCGGCCAGCAGCAGGGCCGGCCCCCGGGAACCCCTGATCGAGCGCGTCACGTCGGTCCTCCTCGTCACGATCCCCGCCCGGTCGACCCCCGGGCACGGGGTGGCCATACCCGCGCAGACCGCGCTCCAGGGTAGTTGGAGCTGATCGAGGCCCGCACGCGGACCCGGCAATACCACCTCGGGAGGGACTGCTCAGACCACCCGGCCGCTCGTCACCAGCAGCACCACATCGATCAGCGCCACCACCAGCACCGCCCGGAAGGCGGTCGCCGAGCGTCCGGCGGTCGCGCGTCCCGCGTACCAGCCGACGGCCGGCACGGCGACGGCGGCCGCGACGGCCGACAGGCCGGTCCACGACGGCGGCCCGGGCGGGCCGAGGACCAGCGCGACGGTGGCCGCGAGCAGCAGCCCGGCGGCGGCCAGCCGGCTGCCCGCCGGCCCGAGGCGGTGCGGCAGGCCGCGCACCCCGGTCCGGGCGTCGTCGGCCAGGTCGGGCAGCACGTTGGCGAAGTGCGCCCCGGCGCCGAGCAGCGCGGCGGCGGCCACCAGCCAGGCCGGGGGCACGGGTGAGCCGGGCAGGGCGAGCACCACGAACGCGGGCAGCGCGCCGAACGAGACCGCGTAGGGCAGCACCGACACCGGCGTCGACTTCAGCGGCCGGTTGTAGAGCAGCGCGGAGACCAGGCCCAGCGTCGCGCAGGCCGCCGCGGCCGGGCCGCCGGCCAGCGCCAGCACCGGCACGGCGACGGCGGCGACCACGGTGGCGCGGGCCAGCGTCGGCCGGGCGACCTCGCCGGTGGTCACCGGTTTGTCGGTACGCCCCACCGCCGCGTCCCGGTCGGCGTCGATCAGGTCGTTGCTCCACCCGACCGCGAGCTGGCTGGCCAGCACCGTCAGCGCCACCGCCACGACACCGGTCGCGGAGTGCCCGGCACCGGCGGCGAGCAGCGCGGCGACCACTGTGACCGCCGCTGCGGGTTCCGGATGGCTCGCCCTGACCAGCCCTAACACCCGTGTCGACATAAGGGAAGTCTGGTCGTTACCGGGCAGTCGTGCCACGCTCGACGCATGCCCGACGCGTCGCCGGTGTCCACTCCGTACCGGGTGCTGCCGCCGAACGACCCGCGGCAGTACGACGACCTGGCCGGCGAGTGGTGGCGGCCGGACGGCGCGTTCGCGATGCTGCACTGGCTGGCGAGGGCCCGGGCGGCGCTCGTGCCGGCGGCGTCCACGCCCGACGACCTGCTGGTCGATCTGGGCTGCGGGGCCGGGCTGCTGGCGCCGCACCTGGCCGGCAAGGGCTACCGCCACGTCGGGGTGGACCTGACGCGCTCCGCGCTCGACCAGGCCGCCGCGCACGGTGTGACAGTGGTCCAGGCCGACGCCACGGCGGTGCCGCTGGCCGACGGCTGCGCGGCGGTCGTCTCCGCCGGTGAGCTGCTGGAGCACGTGCCGGACTGGCGGCGGGCGGTCGCCGAGGCGTGCCGGCTGCTGCGTCCGGGCGGCCTGCTGGTGCTGGA
Source organism: Micromonospora sp. WMMA1947 (assembly GCF_027497355.1). Classification (NCBI taxonomy): domain Bacteria; kingdom Bacillati; phylum Actinomycetota; class Actinomycetes; order Micromonosporales; family Micromonosporaceae; genus Micromonospora; species Micromonospora sp. WMMA1947. The sequence goes on from NZ_CP114909.1 coordinate 2,335,111, forward strand.
CACGCTCAACGACACGCTGCTGGCCCGGCTGGTGGCGGTGGAGGTGGGCGAGCGGCTGCCCACGGTGCCGCGCGGCATCCACGACCCGCGGCTGTTCGTCGACGCCCGCGCCCTGGTCGCCGAGTGTGCCCGGCACGGCGTGTCGCTGACGGTGCGCGGGGTCCGGCCGGAGCTGGGCGGCACGCTGGCCTGGCTGCTGCGCCGCGTGCGCGGTGGCGCCGACCGTCCGGGCAGGACCGAACCACGCATCGTGCCGACCCGGTCGACGGCGGTGCTGTACCAGGGCTGGGGGCGCCGGGGCGGGTAGCCGGGGCGGCCCGGGGTAAAGGACGCCGAGAAGGGGGCGACATGACTGTGCACGCGCTGGAGGCGGCCCGCCGGTTGGCGCCGCGACTGGCCGCCCGCGCGGCCGAGTACGACCGCGACGGTTCGTTCCCCGTGGACGACTTCGCGGACCTGCGGGCAGCCGGGCTGTTCGGCCTGATGGTGCCCCCCGAGCTGGGCGGTACGGGTGCGAGTTTCGCCGAGTACGCCGCGGTCGCCACCGAACTGGCCCGGGGCAACGGCGCCACCGCGCTGGTGTTCAACATGCACGCCTCGGTCACCGGCGCCCTGGGCGCGGTCACCGAGGAACTGGCCGAGGCGCTCGGCGTACCGGAGGAGGCGCTGGCGGCGCGGGACCGCCTGCTGCGCGCGGCCGCCGACGGCGCCTGGTACGCGGTCGCGATGAGCGAACGCGGCGCCGGCGCCCGGTTGTCCAAGCTCAGCACCGTCTACGAGCCGGTCGAGGGCGGCTGGCACATCAAGGGCAGCAAGACGTTCTGCTCCGGCGCCGGCCACCCGGACGGTTACCTGGTGGCCGCCCGCAGCGCCGCCGACCAGTCGGTGGTGTCGCAGTTCCTGGTCCCGGCCGGGGACGGGATCACCGTCGAGCCCACCTGGGACTCGCTCGGCATGCGAGCCACGTCCTCGCACGACGTGCACCTGGACGTGACGGTGCCGGCCGACCGGCTGCTCGGCGGCGTCGAAGGGCTGGCCCTGGTGGTCGCCCAGCTCATGCCGCACTGGCTTGTGGCGAGCTACGCGGCGGTCTACGTCGGCGTGGCCCGGGCCGCCATCGACGCCGCAGCCGAGCACCTGAACGCCCGCAACCTCGCCGGCCTGCCCGCGGTACGGGCCCGCCTGGGCCGGGCCGACGCGGCCACCGCCGCCGCCGAACTGGTGGTCGCCGAGGCGGCCCGCCGGGTCGACGAGGCGCCCGGCGACGCCGAGACGAACCGCTGGGTGTGGCGGGCCAAGCTGCTCGCCGGCACCACCGCCGCCGAGGTGGCGGCCTCCATGTTGGAGGCGGCGGGCACGTCGGCGACCCGGCGCGGGCATCCGCTGGAGCGGCTCTACCGGGACGCCCGCTGCGGCTCGCTGCATCCGGCCACGTCCGACGTGTGCGCCGATTGGCTCGGCATCGCCGCACTTGGCGGCGACCCGGACCGGGACAGCGCGCTCCCTCGTTGGTGAGCGCGAGGAGTGAGCCGGTTTTGCGAGCCCCGCAGTCGCGAACGAAGAGCGGCACTGTGAGCGCGAGGAGTGAGCCGGTTTTGCGAGCCCCGCAGTCGCTAACGGAAGGCGGCACGGTGAGCGCGAGGTGCGAGTGAAGGGCGAGGGGTGGGGGACGTGGGCACACCGGTGATCGCGGGTCTGGGTACGGCGCAACCGCCGGCCGCGATGCAGGACGAACTGTGGACGGGCTTCTTCGCGGGGCACTTCCAGGGGAACACCAGGGCGCTGGCCGAGCGGATCTTCGCCAACTCGGGCGTGACCCGGCGGCAGGCGGCGGTCAATCCGCTGCTGGAGGACGTCTCGGAGTGGCCGACCGAGCGCCGGATGCGCCGCTACCAGGTCGAGGCGCTGCCGCTGGGCAAGGAGGCGGTCAGCCGGGCACTCACCGCCGCCGGCCTGGACGCCGCCGACATCGGCCTGTTCATCGTCTGCTCGTGCACCGGGTACGCGACCCCGGGGCTGGACATCATGCTGGCCCGGGACCTGGGCATGTCCCCGAGCACCCAGCGCATGTTCGTGGGGCACATGGGCTGCTACGCGGCCCTGCCCGGGCTGGGTGCGGCGAGCGACTTCGTCACCGCCCGCGGGCGGCCCGCGCTGCTGCTCTGCGCGGAACTGACAAGCCTGCACATCCAGCCGCCGGGTGCCCGGGTGGACACCCAGCAGATCGTCTCCCACGCGCTGTTCTCGGACGCCGCGGTCGCCGCCGTGGTCGTCCCCGGCGGCCGGGGGTACGCGCTGCGCGAGGTCACCTCGGTCACCGACACCTCCACCGCCGACCACATGACCTGGGACGTCACCGACACCGGTTTCCGGATGGGACTGTCGCCGAAGGTGCCGCAGGTGCTCTCCCGGCACGTGCAGACCCTGGTCGACGAGCTGCTGGCGCGGCACGGGTGCGCGCGTTCCGACGTGGACGGCTGGGCGGTGCACCCGGGCGGGCCGCGCATCCTCAACGTCGTGGAGCGTGAGCTGGCCCTGCCGCCGGACGGGCTCGCCGCGTCCCGGGGGACGCTCGCCGACCACGGCAACTGCTCGTCGCCGACCGTGCTGCTGATCCTGGACCGGTTGTGGCGTACGGAGCCGTCGCCGCCGCGCTGGGTGGTGATGCTCGCGTTCGGGCCGGGCCTGACGCTCTACGCGACGTTGCTGGAACGGGTGGGCTGACGGCTCGCCCCGCCCGTGCCGCGCGGATACGCTGCCGTCATGGCCTCCGACGAGCGGGACGGGCGGGTACCGCTGGCCGTCCTGACCGTTCTGGCGTTGACGGCCGGCGCGGCCTGGTGGCGGTGGGCGGCACCGGAGCCGGGTGCGGTCACCGCAGTGTCGGCGCCGCCGCCCGCGAGCGCCGAACCGATCGCCCGCACCTGGCGGGTCGACCCGTCGACCGGGGACGCCTGGCTGTCCCGCCCGGGGGGCGACCCCACGCTCCGGGCGCGCCGCGCACCGGCCACCGACCCGGACCGGTCGGTGATGGTGCGGGTGGAGCCGGACGGCACCTCGCGTGTGCTCCAGGTGTCGCACGTGGTGTGGCGGGAGACGTCGGACCTGACGCCGGACGGGCCGGCCGTCATCCGGCAGGTGAACCCCTCGCGGGGTGACGAATACCGGCTGTCGGTGAGCTGCTCCGGGGACGGGTCGATCGCCGTGCAGCTGTCCGGCGCCGGGACCGGCGACGCGCGGCGGCTGCTCCGGTGCGGCGGGCGACTGGAGCTGCCCTTGCTGGGCGGCACCGGCGCGCCGGTGCTGGTGCGGTTCAGCGGTGTACGCGGCCGGGCCGAGCTGAACGCCCGGCTCGAAGCGCTCTACTGACCACCGCTGTGGGCGCCCCGCTCGCGTCCTCGGCCCGGCGGCTCAGCCGCCCAGCCGGGCCAGGTCGGCGCCGTAGTCCGACAGCGGGCCCAGCTCCGGCACCACCCGGACCAGCGAGCCCTGCCGGTCCACGAGCACTGCGGCGGCGGTGCCGGGGTGGGCGGACAGGTGCAGGTAGGAGCGCAGCCCGCCGGCTGGGTCGCCGAGCGGGCGTACCCCGGGGACGCTCGCGGGCCCGGCGCTGCGGCCCTCGGTCACGGTGACCACCGTGACGCCGGGCGGCGCGGCGCGCGCGGCGATGCCGACCTGCTCGGCGCAGGCGCAGGCGTCCACCAGGATGATCATGGCGGGCAGCAGGCTGCGCAGGGGTACCGGTGTGTCGTCGGCGCCGACCAGGTCCAGCGCGGGCAGCGGGCCGACCGGTTGCGGTGCGGCGGTGGAGCGGGGCAGCACAGTCGGCGCGCCGGAGCGGGTGGTGCGCGGCCAGGTGACTGCGGCCAGCCCGGCGAGCGTGACCAGTACCGACACGAGCAGGATCAGCACCGGCAGCCCGAGGCGGGCCGGAACGCCAGGCCGGCCGGAGCCCTGCCGCGTGCGGCGCAGCTCCCGGCGGACCTGCCGGGCCTCGTCGGCGAGCGCCGAGGCGTCGTCCGGGACGACCACCCGGCCCCACTCCGGGGGCAGGCCGGGCAGCCCGTCCGGCGGCCCCTGGCCGTCAGCGTCAGGCACGCCCATCGGACCCCCAGGAACGTCTCGGTGAGCGGACGTCACGTCCCTCACCAGCGTCCCGCACCGGCCGCCGTAACGCCACACCTGGGCGCGGACGGTCTTGCGGAGCTACCATGGAAGGAGCGCATCGCCCTAGATCTGGACGCTCCCGTCACCCCTTACCGGGTTGTCACGTGTTCCTCACGGAGCGTGTCGAAAGCATCGGTTTGACCGCCTGTCAAGCTGAAGAAATACCTCTCACAGGGCCCCTGAGCTGCGCCAACGATCAGGACAGCGGTGAGACATCGGTGCCTGAGCGTGTTACCCTAGACACAGCGAAAGGGGTTTCGAACCTATGGTTTTCAGTGTCGGCGAGACCGTTGTTTACCCCCACCACGGGGCCGCACTCATCGAGGCAATCGAGACTCGGGTCATCAAGGGCGAGCCCAGGGAATACCTCGTCCTGAGGGTCGCACAGGGTGACCTGACGGTCCGGGTGCCCGCCGAGAACGCCGAGATCGTGGGTGTGCGCGAAGTGGTTGGCGAAGAGGGCCTGGGCAAGGTCTTCGACGTGCTCCGTGCACCGCACACCGAGGAGCCGACCAACTGGTCGCGGCGTTACAAGGCGAATCTGGAGAAGCTGGCCTCCGGTAACCCGCTGAAGGTGGCCGAGGTCGTCCGCGACCTGTGGCGCCGGGAGCGGGAGCGGGGCCTGTCGGCGGGCGAGAAGCGGATGCTCGCCAAGGCCCGTGACATCCTCGTCGGCGAGGTCGCGCTGGCGGAGAAGAGCACGAAGGACGAGGCCGAGACGCTGCTCGACAAGGTGCTGACCGAGGCCTGATCCACGCCTCTGCCTCTACCCACCCCGCAGCGAACGAATCCGAGGACCGCGACGTGACCGCGCAGCTCAATCCGCGCGGTGACGTCGCGGTCCTCGTTCCTGCGGCAGGTGCCGGAGTACGCCTCGGACCCGGCGCCCCCAAGGCACTCCGGTTGCTCGCCGGCGAGCCGCTGCTGGTGCACGCGGTCCGCCGGCTCGCCGCCGCGCCCTCGGTGCACACGATCGTGGTGGCCGCACCGGCGACCGAGGTCGAGGCGGTACGCGCGATGCTCGCCCCCGTCGCCCCGGTGACGGTGGTTCCCGGTGGCGCCGAACGCCAGGAGTCGGTGGCAGCGGCCCTCGCTGCCGTTCCCGCCGGTCCGGAGATCGTCCTGGTGCACGACGCGGCCCGTGCGCTCACCCCGCCCCACCTGGTCGAGTCGGTGGCGGCGGCGGTCCGCGACGGGCACGACGCGGTGATCCCGGTGCTGCCGGTGGTCGACACGATCAAGGAGGTCGACGCGGCCGAGCGTGTGCTCGGCACCGTCGACAGGTCGGCGCTGCGGGCGGTCCAGACGCCGCAGGGCTTCCGCCGCTCGGTGCTGCTCACGGCCCACCGGTCGGCGGGCGACGCGCTCACCGACGACGCCGGGCTGATCGAGAAGCAGGGCGGCGCGGTCATGTGCGTGCCCGGCTCCGAGCTGGCCCTGAAGATCACCCGCCCGTTCGACATGGCCCTCGCCGAACACCTCCTGACCACAGGCGCCTGACGGCCGTCGTCCACCCGGCTCCCGGGATCCGCGGCGCGTACCCTCTGGTCATGATCGTTCCTCGGGTGGCTGTCGGCACCGACGTGCACGCGTTCGCGGCCGGGCGGCCCTGCTGGGTCGCGGGCCTGCACTGGCCGGACCAGGACGGCCTGGCCGGTCACTCGGACGCCGACGTGGCGGCGCACGCCGCCTGCAACGCCCTGCTCTCCGCCGCCGGTCTCGGTGACCTGGGCGCGAACTTCGGCGTGGACCAGCCGGAGTGGGCCGGCGCGCCCGGGGTGGCGCTGCTGACCGAGAGCGCGCGCCGGGTACGGGCGGCGGGCTTCCGGATCGGCAACGTGTCCGTGCAGGTCGTCGGCAACCGCCCGAAGATCGGGCCGCGCCGGGAGGAGGCGCAGCGGGTGCTCTCCGAGGCGGTGGGCGCGCCGGTGACCGTCTCCGCGGCCACCACCGACGGCCTGGGCTTCACCGGGCGCGGAGAGGGGCTGGCCGGGATCGCGGTTGCCCTGGTCTACGAGGCTCCGGCCGACTGACGCGGTGACCGGGGACGCCGGCCACCGCGTCACCCGATCAGTCGACGTCGGTGCAGACGTTGTGAGTCGTGCCGTGGAGCATCGTGATGGTCTTGTCGTAGGTGGGGGAGAACTCCACCCGGAACTGACCGTCGACGATCCACAGCCCCTTCGGCAGCGTGCCGGCGTTCTCCCGGAAGCCGAGCAGCACCGGCCCGGTCACGTACCAGGTCATCGAGCCGTCGGGGCGGTAGACGACGAGCGAGGTGCCGCTCGCGTCCGCCGTCGAGGTGGCACCGGTCTCCAGGTTCGTCACCCGGTTGATCAGAGCGCCGGTGAACAACTCCCGCTTCGGCGCGCCGTCCGGATAGGTCTCGATCGTCAGTTTCCGCACCTCGTCCACGATCGGCTCGACCCGTACCGCGAACTCGCACCGCGCGCCCGCCGGCATCTCGAACGGCTCCTGGGGTGCGGGTTCCCAGGCCCCGGGGGCGGGATGCCGCTCCGGCGCAGCGGACGCCGAGCCTGGTAGGGCCGCGACCACCGCCACCACGACGCTCGCCACCGCGATACTCATCCTGAACCGCATGTTCCACTCCATCCCTCGCTGGTCCGGGCGGCGAGCATCGCCGGGCCCGCTCACCACCGGCTCACCGCGCCGCGCGGCAGGCGTCGGGCGAACGGACCCGGCCGGCCGGGTTCCTCACCACGCGATCACCGTCGGGCGACAACCCCGGGCCGGTACCGGGTCGTCCTGTTCGGTATGGAGTTCCGCCTGCTCGGGCCGTTCGAGGCCCGCCACGACGGCCGGCCGGTCGAGGTCGGCAGCCGCCGCCAGGAGCGTTGCCTGCTCGGGGTGCTGCTGCTCGACGTGGGCCGGGTGGTGCCGACCGACCGCCTCATCGACCTGCTCTGGAACGGCCGGCCGCCGGCCACGGCGCGCAGTGCGGTGCAGACGTACATCGGGCGGCTGCGGGGCTCGCTCCATCCGTACGGGGTGCTGATCAGCACCCGGGGCGAGGGCTACGCGGTGGAGGAGGACGGGCACCGGGTCGACGTCGACGAGTTCGCCGAGTTGGTCCGGGCGGCCGGCCGGACCACCGATCCCGCCGAGCGGGTGCGGTCGCTCGACCGGGCGCTCGCCCTCTGGCGCGGGCCGTTGCTCGCCGACGCGGCGGACGACGAACTGCGGGACCGGCTGCACGGCACGGTCGAGGAACTTCGCCTCGTCGCCGTGGAACTACGGGCCGAGGCCCAGCTCGCGCTGGGCCGGCACACGCGGGCGATCGCGGACCTGATGCCGCTGGCCGCCCAGCACCCGACGCGGGAGCATCTCGTGGCGGTCCTGATGACCGCCCTGTACCGGGGCGCCCGGCGGGCCGACGCGCTGCGCCTCTACCGCGCCACCCGGGACGTGCTCGCGGCCGACTTCGGCGTCGAGCCGGGGCCCCGCCTCCGGGAGGTGCAGCGCCGGGTGCTCGCGGGCGACGACCGGCTGGACCGGGCCGCCCGGCCGATGCACGAGATCCGGGTCGGCGACGAGAGCCTGCCGTGGAGCGTGGGCGGCCATCCGGCCCTGGACTTCTGCAACACCCTCGCCGGGTGGGGGCACGAGCCTCCGTTGCCCGGCGCCGAGTGGCTGCGCGGCTACCGCACCCTTGCCGTCTGGGCCGGCCACGTCGGGCTGGTGGACGAGGTCTCGACGAACCGCCTGCTGCACCTCGCGCGCCGTGACCCGGGAGCGGCGGAGACGGTGCTCGACGAGGCCCGTACGCTTCGCGCGGCGCTCTACGCCAGCCTGGTCGACCCGGACGACGGCCCGGCCTTCGAGACGGTCGCGCGGGCCGCCGAGGCCGCCGCCCGTACGCTCGTCTTCCGGCGTGAGACCGACGGACGCGGCCGCTGGTGGCCGGACCTTGCCGCCGGGCTGCGGCTGCCGGTGCACGCCGCCGCGTTCAGTGGTGCGCAACTTCTCGCCGATCCGGCCCGGTTCACGGTGCGGGTCTGCCCGGACCGGCGGTGCGGGTGGCTGTTCCTGGACGAGAGCGGACTGCGCCGGTGGTGCAGTCTGGGGACGTGCGGCGGCCGGGCGGGCGCGTCCTGCCGGAGTGCCTGACGGCGGGCACCCTCGGCGCGCGGTGGGGCCGGGCGGATACGCTCGCCGGGATGCCGAGTGACGCCGCTCCCGACCAGTCCGCCGCCGACGGCTACCTGCAACGTGCCCACCTGCTCGCCGAGCTGGGGCGCTACGACGAGGGGATCGGCGAACTCACCGCGCTGATCGCGACCGAGCCGGCGCACGTGCCCGCGTTGACCATGCTGGCCCGGATGCACCTGGCCGCCGACCGGCCGGCCGAGGCGCTCGCCGTCGCCGAAACCGCAGTCGAGAAGGCAACCGCCGGCCCCGAGGCGGTGCCGCTGCTCGTGGCGCGCGGGTTCGCGCTGCTCGACCTCGAACGCTGGAAGCCCGCCGCCGCGACCGCCGACGAGATCCTGGCGCGCGCGCCGGGCGACGCGTACGCGCAGCGCAGTGCCGCCGCCCTGCTCTCCGCGTCGCGCAACGGGCAGGCGGCGCTGGACGCGGCGTGGCGGGGTGTCGAGCTGTCGTCGGACGAGCCGGAGGCGCACCTGGTGCTCGGCCTGGTCGCGGTGCGGCTGCAACTGTTCGACCTGGCCGAGCGGGCCTACCGGGAGGCGCTGCGGCTGGACCCGGAGCTGGGTGAGGCGGGGCAGGACGTGGGCGTGGCCCGGCTGGAACGCCGCCGGTACGCCGAGACGCTGGAACACCTGACCGCGATGGCGGACCTGCCCGTGGCGCGCCCCGACCCGGCACGGACCGTGGACGACGGCATCCGGCGGCTCCTGCTGTCGGTGGCCGGTTTGTCCCTGGTCGCGAGCGTGCTGGTCGGCGCCCTGGCCCCGGCTTCGCCGGGCGCGTCCCGGCTGTTCGCGGTGCTGGCGGTGGGCGGGGTGGCGGTGCTGCTGCGGCGCCCGGCGACGTGGCGGCCCGGCCTGCGGGAGGCGATGGCGCGCGGCCTGGTCGTGCCGGTCTACGCGGCTGCCGCCGCGGTGGTGCTGCTGCTCGCGTACGCGCTGGTCGGCGGCCCGTGGCCGCTGGTCGGGGCGATCACCGCGTCGGTGGTGGCCGGATTCACCGCTTTCGCTCGCCGGTGAGAGGGTAGGAGGACCGGAAACACCGGCTGAAGGAAGCGGGACTCAGTGCTCACCGTCAACGCCTACGCGGCGACGTCCGCGACCGAACCGCTCGCTCCGACCACCATCGAGCGGCGGGATCTCGGACCGGACGACGTTCTCATCGACATCAAGTTCTCCGGCATCTGCCACTCCGACATCCACACCGCGCGCAGCGAGTGGGGCCCGACGCGCTACCCGATCGTGGTGGGTCACGAGATCGCGGGCGTGGTGCGGGAGGTCGGCTCCGCGGTCACGAAGTTCGCCGTCGGCGACCGGGTCGGCGTCGGCTGCCTGGTCGACTCCTGCCGGGAGTGCGACAGCTGCCGCAAGGGGCTGGAGCAGTACTGCCTCAAGGGCAGCACCGGCACGTACGGCGGGGTGGGCCGGGACGGCGAGCCGACTCAGGGCGGCTACTCGCAGGCCATCGTGGTCACCGAGGACTTCGTGCTGCGCATCCCGGACGGCATCGAGCTGGACGCCGCCGCGCCGCTGCTCTGCGCCGGCATCACCACGTACTCGCCGCTGCGGCACTGGAACGCCGGGCCCGGCCGCCGGGTGGCGGTGATCGGCATGGGCGGTCTCGGCCACATGGCCGTGAAGCTGGCCCACGCGATGGGCGCCGAGGTGACGGTGCTGTCGCAGTCGCTGAAGAAGCGGGAGGACGGGCTGCGGCTCGGCGCCGACCACTACTACGCGACCTCGGACGAGGAGACGTTCCGCGAGCTGGCCGGCTCGTTCGACCTGATCATCAACACGGTGAGCGCGACCCTCGACATGGACGCGTACCTGCGGCTGCTGGCGGTGGACGGGACGCTCGTCAACGTGGGCGCCCCGGAGAAGCCGCTGTCGGTGCACGCGTTCTCGCTGATCCCGGGCCGGCGGTCGTTCGCCGGGTCGAGCATCGGCGGCATCGCGGAGACCCAGGAGATGCTCGACTTCTGCGCCGAGCACGGGCTGGGCGCCGAGATCGAGGTGATCGGCGCCGACAAGATCAACGAGGCGTACGAGCGGGTGCTCGCCTCCGACGTGCGCTACCGCTTCGTCATCGACGCGTCCACGTTCTGACGACCACGTGCGAAGGGGCCGCGTCCGTGCCGGGCGCGGCCCCTTTCGCGTACGTCAGGACTTGCGCGCCCAGGTCCAGGCGTAGCCGTCGTCCTCGCAGGCGGCGGCCGCGTCGCAGAGGTCCAGCGGGCGGAACGTGTCCACCATGACCGCCAGCTCGTCGAAGAACTCCGCCCCGATCGACCGCTCGGCCGCGCCCGGCTGCGGGCCGTGGGTGAACCCGGACGGGTGCAGCGAGATCGAGCCCTGCTCGATGCCGGAGCCGCGCCGGGCCTCGTAGTTGCCGCCGGTGTAGAACAGCATCTCGTCCGAGTCGACGTTGTGGTGGTTGTACGGCACCGGGATGGCGGCCGGGTGGTAGTCCACCTTGCGCGGCACGAACGAGCAGATCACGAAGTTCGGGCCCTGGAATGTCTGGTGCACGGGCGGCGGCTGGTGGATCCGCCCGGTGATCGGCTCGAAGTCGTGGATGGAGAACGCCCACGGGTACATGTGCCCGTCCCAGCCGACCACGTCGAACGGGTGGTTCGCATAAACATGACGCGTCCAGGCTGTGCCGCTGCCACCCGGGCCTGCGGCCCGAGACCGGTGCTTCACCAGCACCTCGACCTCCTCGCCGTCGACGAGCAGCGGGGTGTCCGGTCCGCGGACGTCGCGCTCGCAGTAGGGCGCGTGCTCGAGGAACTGCCCGCGTACGGAGAGGTAGCGCTTGGGTGGCCCGATGTGGCCGGACGCCTCGACGGCGAGCAGCCGGGTCGGTTCGTCACCGGTGGGCACCAGGCGGTGGATGGTCGAGGTGGGGATGACGACGTAGTCGCCGGCGACCGCGTCGAGCACGCCGAACGGCGACTCGACCCGCATCGACCCGGCCTCCAGGTAGAGGCAGTGGTCGCCGGTGGCGTCGCGGAACAGCGGCGACGGCCGGTCGGCGAGCACGTACGCGATCCGCACGTCGTCGTTGGCGAGCAGGTACTGCCGGCCGAGCACCGGGTCCGCGCCGGTGCCGTCGAGCTTGTGCGTGCGCAGGTGGCGCGGCTTGAGCGGCAGGTTCGGCAGGCGGGTGACGGTGGGCGGGGCGTACTCCTGCGCGGCGAGGATCGCGGTCGGCGCGTGCCGGTGGTAGAGCAGCGACGAGTCGGAGGAGAAGCCCTCCTGGCCGACCAGTTCCTCGGCGTAGAGCGTGCCGTCGGGCTGGCGGAACTGGGTGTGGCGCTTGCGCGGCACGTCGCCGACGCTGCGGTAGTACGGCATCTCGCCTCCCGATATGTCCCGTTCTCCGGCCGGTGGCGTCCGATAATCGGACGCGGTTGTCCGTTCCTCGTAGCGTCCCGTACATTCTTGTCTCGTGTCAACGCAGGTGCCCCGCCTCCTCTCCGGCCTGGTGGACGACGCCGCGGTCTTCCCGCCCGGCAACGCCCCGCTGCCCGACGCGGTGACCGCGCACCGCACCCACCGCACCGCCTGGTACGCCGACATGGTCGGGCCGCTGCTGCTGCCCGCCTCGGAGATTCAGCGCGGGTCGCTGAGCGGCCTGGTGGACGCGACCGAGGGCCTGGTCATCGGCCTGATCGGCGACACCGGCCTGGACCAGCTCCCGCAGGCGCTGGAAGCGCTCGCGCCCGACGGGGTGACCGCCCGGCAGATCGAGGCGCCGGTGGCCAAGCGCGGCGAGGACCCGCAACCCGGGCTGGCCGAGCTGATGACACTCGCCGGCCGGCTGGACGGCACCGGCGTGTACGCGGAGATCCCGCTGACCTTCGGGCTGATGGGCGCGCTCGACGCGCTCGCCGAGGCACGCGCCGGCGGGCTGCCGGTGGCGGCCAAGTTCCGTACCGGCGGGCTCGCCGCCGAGCTGTTCCCCACCCCGGTCGAGCTGGCCGCGGTGATCTGCGCCTGCCGCGACCGGAAGCTGCCGTTCAAGCTCACCGCCGGCCTGCACCACGCGATCCGGCACCGCGACCCGGAGACCGGCTTCACCCACCACGGTTTCGTCAACGTGCTGGGCGCGACGCTCGCCGCCGTCGGGGGCGCCGAGGTGGACGGCGTGGCCGAGCTGCTCGCCGCCACCGACCCGGTACGCGTGGTCGAGCCGGCCCGGGCGCACCGCGACGCCGAGCGCCCGCTCTGGGTGGGGTACGGCTCGTGCAGCATCTCCGAACCACTGAGCGATCTGATCCGGCTGGGGCTGGTGAACGGAGGCTATGAGGCATGACCTGGGTACCAGGAGCGGCGGGGTCGCCGTACGGGGTGACGAACCTGCCGTACGGCGTGTTCCGGCACGGCGAGGGTGAGCCGCGCATCGGCGTCCGCATCGGCGACGTCGCGCTGGACCTGGCCGGCGCGGAGGCGGCCGGTCTGGTGCTGGCCGGCGGCGCGCTGGGTGAGCCGACGCTCAACGCCTTCATGGCGCTCGGCCGCCCGCAGTGGACGGCGGTCCGGCAGCGGGTCGTCGAGCTGCTCACCGACCCGGAGCACCGGCCGGCGGTCGAGCCGCTGCTGGTGCCGCTGCGTGAGGTCGAGATGGCGCTGCCGTTCGAGGTGGCCGACTACGTCGACTTCTACTCCTCGGAGCACCACGCCTCGAACGTCGGGCAGATCTTCCGGCCCGGGCAGCCGCCGCTGCTGCCGAACTGGAAGCACGTGCCGATCGGCTACCACGGCCGGGCCGGCACCGTGGTCGTCTCCGGCACCCCTGTGGTACGCCCGACGGGCCAGCGGGCCAGCGCGCAGGGCCCCACCACGGGCGCCTCGGTCCGGCTGGACATCGAGGCCGAGGTGGGCTTCGTGGTGGGTGTGCCGAGCCGGCTCGGCGACCGGGTGGCGGTGGCCGACTTCGCCGACCACGTGTTCGGCGTGGTGCTCGTCAACGACTGGTCGGCCCGGGACATCCAGGCGTGGGAGTACCAGCCGCTCGGACCGTTCCTCGGCAAGTCGTTCGCCACCTCCGTCTCGGCCTGGGTGACGCCGCTGGAGGCGCTGGCCGACGCGTTCGTACCGGCGCCCGACCAGGACCCGCCGGTGCAGGACTACCTGCGCGCCACCCCGCACCTCGGGCTGGACCTGACGCTGTCGGTGCAGTGGAACGGTGAGCGGGTCGCCGAGCCGCCGTTCGCCGGCATGTACTGGACCCCGGCCCAGCAGCTCGCGCACCTCACCGTCAACGGCGCGTCGCTGCGTACCGGCGACCTCTACGCCTCCGGCACCGTCTCCGGTCCGGAGCGCGGCCAGGTCGGGTCGTTCCTGGAGCTGACCTGGGGCGGGTCCGAGCCGGTCAAGTTCGCCGACGGCAGCGAGCGGACGTTCCTGGAGGACGGCGACACGGTGACGATCACCGCCACCGCGCCCGGCCCGGACGGCACCACTGTCGCGTTGGGCGAGGTCACCGGGACCATCCTGCCGGCCCGCTGACATCCGGCCTTCCGATGGCCCCGGTCGCACCCGTAGTGCGACCGGGGCCGTTTCCTTCGGCGTTGATCGCTCCGGATCACGTACGCCCCGGGCGGCGCCTCCAGGTCGAGCTGGAGTGCTGTCGGCACCGGGTCGGGGGGCGTACCGGGGCAAGCCGAACAGGAAGGACCGAGCATGACCGAGTTGACCGGTGCCGTCTGGCGTACCAGTAGCCGCTCGAACGATCAGGGCCTCTGCGTCGAGGTGGCGACGAACGTGGTCGCCGCGCACGGCGTGGTGGGCGTACGCGACTCGAAGGACCCGGACGGCCCCGCGCTCACGGTGAGCCCGCCGGGCTGGGCGGCGTTCGTCACCGCGCTGCGGAGCGGCACGATCGGCGGCTGACCGCTCGTGCGCCACACCGGTGCCCCGGCCGGGGCACCGGTAGTGGAAATGTCACAGGGAGGCTCCCCGTTTCCCGTCACGGCCCGTACCGTGTACGACACGGGAGGTGCCATGTCGACGGTGACCGTTTCCGCATTCATCGAAGCGCAGGACGCCGACCTGTGGCGGCTCCTCACCGACCTCCCGTCCCGCGCCGACTGGCTCTCGGCGGTGGACGCGGTCGAGGTCGCCGGCCCCGGTGGGTTCGGGCCGGGCAGCGTGTGGCGGGAGATCCGCGTCCGGCCGGACGGCGGCACCGAACCCGAGGAGTTCGAGGTGATCGAGGCGGTCGCACCCGGCCGCCTGGTGCTCGGGTCGCGCGGCGCGGGCGCCGACTACCGGATCACCTGGACGCTGCGCACCGTCGAGCGACGGCGGCGCGGCTGCACCGAGGTCACCGTCGAGCACGAGGCGGTGCCGACCCGGGCGTACGGGCGGGTGCTGGCCCTGATCCTCGGCGGCCTGGCCGCCCGCGCGGTCGAGGGCGCGCTCCGGCGTGACCTGGCCGACCTGGCGCTGGCCGCCGGTACCGCCCGATCCACCGAGGCCGCCTGAGCCGACCCGGCCGCTCCCCGTACCCGGTCCGCACGCGGCCGGTAGGGTGCCGGGGCGGAGGTGACGGATGGCGAAGGCCGCGAGGCGGCGGGCCGTGGTGGCGCTGGTGGCGGTACTCGCCGTCGCGGCGTCGGTCGCCGTGGTCGTCCGGGTGCTGGCGCCCGCCGAGGTCGACACCCCGGCCCGGAAGCCGTACCCGGCGGCGCCCGCGCCGACCGCCGGGGTGCTCGCGCGGCTGCCGGTGGCGCCGCTCGTCGTGGACGGCCGGCTCCGCGTCTACGCGGGCGCCCGCCAGGTGTACGCGGACCAGCCGGCCACCGGTCGGCACCGGGTCACCCCGTTCTGGTCGTATCGTCGCTGGCCGGCGACGCTGGTCGGCGTGCTCGCCGAGGGGACCACTGTGGTCAGCCGCTGGTCCGACGGCAGGCTGGTGGCGCTCGACGCGCGTACCGGTCGGGTGGCCTGGCGGGCCGACGGCCCGGAGCCTCGGTCGGTGCCGGAGCCGAGACGGACCTACGCCGGCACGGTCTGGGACCCGGCCGGGCTGCACGTGGCGCGTTCCGCCGGCCGGTCCGTGCTGGTCTCGGCGGGTCCCGGCGGGCTCGGCGGGTACGACCTCGCCGACGGCCGCCGGCTCTGGCGCGCCGACCTGCCCCGCGACTGCCGGACCGACGTGGGTACGACAGCCAGCGGCGAACTGGTCGGGGTGGACCGCTGCGACGGGCCGGCCGTGGTCGAGCTGCGGGACGCGGCGACCGGTACGGTGCGGACCCGCTGGCGGCCGCCGGACGCGCCGGAGCAGCTCGTGGTCACGCCGGTGGGCTGCCCGTACGGGCACTCCGGCTGTCGCGGGCTGCGTACCGCCGGGCCGGACGGCGCGGGCAGCCGGGGCTGGCTGGTGACCGACCCGGGCGAGCCGGCCGCCGCGCCGGGCCTGGACCACCCGGACACGGTGCTGGACGGCGAGCGGGCGGTGGACACGTCCGGCCCGGTGGTGGTCGGGCGCTCGGCGCGTACCGGCGAGGAGCTGTGGCGCCGGGCGGACATCCATCCGGCCCGGGTGCTCGCGACCGAGCCGGGGCGGGTGCATCTGCTGACCGACCGGCGGGAACTGGTCACCGTGGACCCGCTGACCGGCACCACCCGGTCCAGTTTCGTGCTCGACCTGGGACGGGATGGGATCGGCTGGAAGCCGGGCCGGGCGTACGCGGTGGACGGCTACGTCGCGGTGGAGCGGCTGCGGGAGACCGCCGCGCCGGAGGACGACGACCAGGGCTACTTCCTGATGGCCGAGCCGGTGCTGCTCGCGGTGACCTGATCCGGACGTCCGGCGCCGGTCCGTAGGGGGTTGACGGACCGGGCCGGGCGCGCCCGGTCAGGCCAGCGCGGCCTCGGCGGCGGCCAGGAACGCGTCGTTCTCGGCCGGGGTACCGATGGTGACCCGTACCCCGTCGCCCGGGAACGGCCGGACGATCACGCCACGCGCCTCGCACGCCCGGCCGAACTCCACCGCCCGCTCGCCCAGCGGCAGCCAGACGAAGTTGGCCTGGCTGTCCGGCACGTCCGGCACGAACTTGCGCAGCGCCTCGGTGACCCGGTCCCGCTCGGCCACGACCAGCGCGCAGCGCCGCTCCACCTCGTCGGCCTGCGCCAGCGCGGCCAGCGCACCGGCCTGGGCGGCCATGCTGGTGGAGAACGGGGTGACCACCTTGCGTACCGCGGCGGCCACCTCCGGCGCCGCGACCAGCCAGCCGATCCGCAGGCCGGCCAGGCCCCACGCCTTGGACAGCGTGCGCAGCACCGCCACGTTCGGCCGGTCCAGGTAGGTCAGGCCGTCCGGCACCTCGGGGTCGGTGACGAACTCCCGGTACGCCTCGTCGATCACCACGAGCACGTCGTCCGGCATCGCGTCGAGGAAACGGTCCAGCTCGGCCCGGCGCACCGCCGTACCGGTCGGGTTGTTCGGGTTGCAGACCAGGACCATCCGGGTCCGGTCGGTCACCGCCGCCGCCATCGCGTCCAGGTCGTGGCCGTGGCCGGCGTCGTTCGGCACCCGCACGCTCGTCGCGCCGCTGGTCGCCGCGATGATCGGGTACGCCTCGAAGGAGCGCCACGAGTAGAGCAGCTCGTCACCGGGCAGGCAGGTGGCGCGCACCAGGTGCTCGGCCAGCGCCACCGAACCGCAGCCGGTGGCGATCCGGTCGGCGTCCACGCCGTACCGCTCGGCGAGCGCCTGACGCAGCGCCACCACGCCCATGTCCGGGTAGCGGTGCGAACCGGCCACCGCCTCGGCGACCGCCTCGACCACGCCCGGCAGCGGGCCGTACGGCACCTCGTTGCTGGCCAGCTTGATCGCCTCCGCCAGGCCCAGCTCGCGGGCCAGGTCGGCCGGGCTGCGGCCGGGCACGTAGTTCGGCAGCGCGTCCAGGTCGGCGCGGGTGAGCCGCAGCGCGGGCTGCTGGCGTCCGGTCTCGGTCATGGGGTGTCTCCCGGGGTGTCGGCGCTCTCGGGCGGGGCGGTACGGGGGTCACGCTTGCGGGGAAGCTGGACCACCACCGTCTGCGCCCGCTTGTCGTGCAGGGCCTGGCGCAGGGGGTGGTCGAACAGGGGCGATACCGCGTCGATGAGCTGGAGCACCAGGCCCAGCCCGCAGCAGTACCAGAGCAGCGTCGGCAGGCCGAGCGTGCTCCAGCGCCGGGTGGCCCGGCCGAAGCCGAGCGGCTGGTCCGCCTCGACCGGCAGCGCGCGAATGCCCATCAGCCGCTTGCCGAAGGTCTGACCGCGCGCCGCCATCGACGGCACCTCGTACGCGTACCAGAGCGCGGTGGCGATCACCAGGATGGCGATCTGGAGGCCGCCGGCCTGCTCGTCGATCTGGGGCAGCCCGTCCGTGGACGTGTCACCGTTGAGCGCCCGGCGCACCGATTCGCGCAGGTACGGGGAGACCGCCTCGACGTAGCGCCAGACGAACCAGCCGTTGACCACGGCGTTGAGCAGGAACACCACGCCGAAGTCGATCAGGCGCGCGACCAGCCGGGCGCCGTACGACGCCAGCGGCAGCCCGTGCGGGCGCGGGATCGGCTGCGCACCGGGCCAGTGCGGGTACGGCCAGCCCGGCGGCGGTCCCTGCGTGCCCGGCTGACCCGGCTGGCCCGGCCACGGGTTCGCCGGACCCGGCTGCCCCGGCTGTCCCGGCCACGGTCCTGCCTGACCCGGCTGACCCGGCTGGCCCGGCCACGGGCTCGGTCCGCCCGGCGTGCCGGACGTCGGCGTCGCGTCGGGACGGCCGCCGGTACGCGCGGCCTGGTGGTCGGCGGCGGGCGTCGCGGTGGCCGGCGCGGGCTCGGGTTCGGCGGGCGGCGGGCCGTCGGGCGGGGTGACGTCGACCGGGATCGGCGCGCCGATCCACCCCTCGCCGTCCCACCAGCGGCGGGTCTCCGGATCGGCGGGGTCGACGTACCAGCCAGGTTCCAAACTCACGATGCCGTCCTTGTTCCCGACTGCGGGGCTCGCAGACCCGGCTCACTCCTCGCGCTCACGGGCCAACCTTAACGACGACGGTTCCGGCGAACTTGTCGTGGAGGCACTGCTGCCAGGGCTTGTCCCAGAGTTGCCAGAAACCGTCGAGGTAGCTGAGGAACGGTACGAACATCCCGCCGGCGAACTCGACGACCCAGCGCTTGCCGAGCATCCCCCGGGTCAGGGCGGCGTCCGGCTGCAGCGGCACGATCCGCAGCTTCATCACCTTCTTGCCCAGCGTCTGCCCGGTCCGGCGGGCGTACTCGACGTGGTAGAGCCAGTAGAAGGCGAGCATCAGCAGCAGGACCCCGAGCTCGGCGGCGAACAGCGGCAGGAGCAAGCCCGTCCAGAGTTCGCCCGGGTCGGGGCCGTTCGGGCCGGCCTGCTCGATCTCGTCGATCATCCGGAAGACGACGAGGAAGAAGACGGGCACGAACAGCACCAGCGTCACCGCCATGGCGACGGCGGTGTCGATCAGGTAGGCGAGCAGCCGGTCACCGAAGCCCGCCAGCGGCTGCCCGTTCGGCGCCACCGGAGGCGGGAGGGGCATCGGGGCGTACCCGGGCGGGGGGTAACCGGGCGGCGGGTAGCCGGGCGGGCCGGCGTACCCCTGCGGCATGTGCTGTGCGGGCACCGCCGGTCCGCCGGGCGGCGCGAAGCCGCCGCCCGCGGGTGGATGTCTGGCGGGCGGCGGCGTCGGGTTCGGAGCAGGCTGGGTCACGCGGACAGTGTTACAGGTTCCCGCGCTTCTCCTGCTCGCGCTCGATCGCCTCGAACAGGGCCTTGAAGTTGCCCTTGCCGAAGCCGAGCGAGCCGTGCCGCTCGATCAGCTCGAAGAAGACGGTGGGGCGGTCCTGCACCGGCTTGGTGAAGATCTGGAGCAGGTAGCCGTCCTCGTCCCGGTCGACCAGGATCTTGCGGGACTGGAGCTCCTCGATCGGCACCCGGACGTTGCCGATGCGGGCGCGCAGCTCCGGGTCCTCGTAGTACGAGTCCGGGGTGTCCAGGAACTCGACGCCCGCCGCCCGCATGGCGTCCACGCTGGCCAGGATGTCGTTGGTGGCCACCGCGATGTGCTGGGCGCCGGGGCCCTGGTAGAACTCCAGGTACTCGTCGATCTGCGACTTCTTGCGGGCCACCGCCGGCTCGTTCAGCGGGAACTTCACCTTGCGGGTGCCGTTGGCGACGACCTTGCTCATCAGCGCCGAGTAGTCGGTGGCGATGTCGTCGCCGATGAACTCGGCCATGTTCGAGAAGCCCATGACCCGCTTGTAGAACTCGACCCACTCGTCCATCCGGCCCAGCTCCACGTTGCCGACCACGTGGTCGACCGCCTGGAAGAACCGCTTCGGCTGGAGGCCGGCGTCGATCATCGGCTGGCGGTCCACGATCGGGCCGCGAGCGACGAAGCCGGGCAGGAACGGGCCGGTGTAGCGGGACCGGTCGACCAGGCTGTGCCGGGTGTCGCCGTACGCGGCGATGGACGCCATCCGCACGGTGCCGTGCTCGTCGCTCACGTCGTGCGGCTCGACCAGGCCGGTCGCGCCCTGCGCCACGGCGTGCGCGTACGCGGCGTCCACGTCCGGCACCTCCAGCGCGATGTCGGAGACACCGTCGCTGTGCTTCGCCACGTGCTCGGCGCCGTCGGCGTCCGGGCGGACCGCGCCGGTCAGCACGAAACGGGCCGAACCGCTGGTGAGCACGTACTGCGCGTGGTCGCGGTAGCCCTGCTCCGGCCCCCGGTACGCCACGCAGGTCATGCCGAACGCGGTGGAGTAGTAGTGCGCGGCCTGCTTGGCGTTGCCCACCAGGAAGTGGACGTGGTCCATGCCCTTTACCGGGAACGGGTCGCGGGTGATGTCGTGGTCGACTGCGCCGACGAGAGCGTCGACGTCGACCTCCTCGGTCGACTGGGGTCGGTCGATCGCCTGGGTCATGGTGGCCTCCCTCGCGTACCGGCCGGCCTCGTAGGCCGCCGTGGATGTGCTCTTCCGGCGAGGATCTACGGACCGCGGTGAGTTGGGCAACAGTTGGCGTTATTCCTGGTCAGGTTGTGCATTCGGTACCGTCGGACACCATGAACACTGGTCAGGATGTACAGCTCGACGAACTGGACGCCCGCTTGATCGAACTGCTCGCGGAGGAGCCCCGGATCGGCGTGCTGGAGTGCTCCCGGCGCCTCGGCGTCGCCCGGGGCACGGTCCAGGCCCGGCTCGACAAGCTCGTCGGCCGGGGCGTGGTCACCGGGTTCGGGCCGGACATCACGCCCGCCGCGATCGGCTTCGGCGTGACCAGCTTCGTCACGCTGGAGATCAGCCAGCGGCACGGCCACGACCAGGTCACCGCGCACCTGGCCGCGATCCCCGAGGTGCTGGAGGCGCACACCATCACCGGCTCCAGCGACCTGCTCTGCCGGATCGTCGCCCGGTCGAACACCGACCTCCAGCGGGTCATCGACCAGATCGTCGCCTCCGAGGGCATCCGGCGCGCGTCCACCATCATCGCGCTGGCCGAGCAGATCCCGTACCGCACGCTCCCGCTGGTCCGCTCCGCCGCCCGCGGGTAAGGAAGGGCCCCCTGTTAACGCATTCGGAGGTGGAAGGGCCCCTTATTAACACCCCGGACCATGCAAGAAGCGCCGCGACACGCACCGCACGCGGCACGAGGGACCGGTGATCGTCGCTACCGTGTGCGGTGTGAAGGGCCTAGGGATACGCGGCTGGTTGCTGCTCGGGCTCGTCACCGTGGTCGTCCTCGCCGCGACAGGCGTCTGGAACCCGTTCCCGGCGCTCTGGGACTGGGTCGACCGCAGCAAGCCGATAAGCGAGCCGGACGTGGTCTGGCAGCAGCGCGTCGGCGGCACGCCGCGCAGCGTCACCATCGCTGGCGACACCGTGATCGTCGAGCAGCGCACCCGCATCGAGGCGCGCAACCTCGCCGACGGCGGCCAGCTGTGGGAGCGCAAGGCCGACTGGTCGGCGGTCGCGGGCAACGGCCGGGAGTCGGTCGTCGCCGTGGGCAAGCTGCTCGACAAGGGGTACGAGGTGCTCGACCCGGTCAGCGGCGTGACCCGTCGCCGCGACGACCGCGCGATTGCCGTCTGGACCTACCGGAACCTGCTGCTCGACGCGTACTGCGTGCAGGCCACCGACTGCACGCTGCGCGCCTGGGACCCGCGCGGCACCGCTCCGCTGTGGAGCGCGTTCCTGCCCGGCGTGCACAGCGGCGTACTCGCCGACAACCCGGAACTCCTCGGCACCCGGCGGCTCGGCGCCACCCGGATCGACGGCGGGGTGGCCGGGCCGGAGTCCGTCCCGCCGCTGCTCGGCTTCCCGGTCGACGGCCGGGTGCACGTGGTGGACACCGCCACCGGGCGGGTGCTCCAGAACGTCCAGCCGGGCCGGGAGGAGCGGCTCGCCGTGGTCGGCGGGCGGCTGCTGCGGATCGCGGCCACCTCCCGCGACGGGAGCTGCTCCTACGCGGTCACCGCGGTGGACCCGGCGACCGGCCAGCAGGTGTGGCGGCGTACCGGGATCAACCTGCGCACCGCCGACTACGCCGGCTGCGTGCAGCGGGAGGATCCGCAGGGCGGTCGCAACGTGATCATCGGGGTCGCCCCGGACGGGCGGGAGGCGGTGCTCGACGGGTACGACGGCCGGCTGCTGCAGGTCGGCGCGGACGGCGAGAAGCTGCTCGCCGTGGACGACCGCTACGCGGTGGTGCGCAGCGCCGACAAGGACTCGCTGCTGGGCCGGGAACTGTCGGCCGACCGGACCCGCTGGACCCGGCCGGCGGGTGGCAAGAGCGGTGCGGCACTCACCCCGTACGCGGCGGTGATCAGCGAGGAGAAGCCGTCCCGGCTGATCGCGGTCGAGCCGCGGGAGGGCCGGGTGCTGGTCGAGCTGCGGACCTCGGCGAACGCGCTGGCGGTCGGCCCGAACGGCATGATCATCGGCGAGGGGCGGGAGATCGGGTACGTCCGCTGGGGCGCCGGCACGGGCGAGGCGCCGGGGCCGGGCCAGGACGGCGCTCCGGTGGCGCCGGACCCGGACGGAAGCTGGCGGCCGCCGAGCGACCAGGGCAGTTGCGGGCCGAAACGGGAACTCTGCGCTGACGGCAAGTGACACCGGGTGAGAGCGTCGTCCCACGACCCACCTGCGGGTGTCACCGATCGACGGCTCTGCCCTAGGCTTTTCGGTCATGAGCAGTGCCGCCGCCTTCTCGTACGCACCCCTGCTGCCGACCGGTCCCGACCTGACGGAATACCGCCTGGTCACCGACGAGGGCGTGGACGTCGTCAACGGCCCGGGAGGCCGCCGGTTCCTGACCGTGGATCCGGGCGCGCTGACCGCGCTGACGGCCGAGGCGATGCACGACATCGCCCACTTCCTGCGCCCGGCCCACCTGGCTCAGCTCCGCTCGATCATCGACGACCCGGCGGCCTCGCCGAACGACCGCTTCGTCGCGCTCGACCTGCTGCGCAACGCCAACATCGCGGCCGGTGGCGTGCTGCCCATGTGCCAGGACACCGGCACCGCGATCGTGATGGGCAAGCGCGGCCGGCACGTGCTCACCGACGGCACCGACGCGGAGGCGATCTCGCGCGGCGTCTACCAGGCGTACACCCGGCTCAACCTGCGCTACTCCCAGCTCGCCCCGCTGACCATGTGGGACGAGCGGAACACCGGCAGCAACCTGCCCGCCCAGGTGGAGCTGTACGCCGAGGACCCGGACGGCCACGCCGACGCGTACAAGTTCCTGTTCATGGCCAAGGGCGGCGGCTCGGCCAACAAGTCCTACCTCTACCAGGAGACCAAGGCGCTGCTGAACCCGACGCGGATGATGCAGTTCCTGGAGGAGAAGCTGCGGCTCATCGGCACCGCTGCCTGCCCGCCGTACCACCTGGCCATCGTCATCGGCGGCACCTCCGCCGAGTACGCGCTGAAGACCGCGAAGTACGCCTCCGCGAAGTACCTGGACGCGCTGCCCACTGAGGGCTCGATGAGCGCGCACGGCTTCCGTGACCTGGAGCTGGAGGCCGAGGTGCTGGAGCTGACCCGCAACTTCGGCATCGGCGCGCAGTTCGGCGGGCGCTACTTCTGCCACGACGTACGGGTGGTCCGGCTGCCCCGGCACGGCGCCTCCTGTCCGGTGGCGATCGCGGTGTCCTGCTCCGCGGACCGGCAGGCGGTGGCGAAGATCACCCCGTCGGGCGTCTGGCTGGAGCGCCTCGAGACCGACCCGGCCCGCTTCCTGCCCGACGTGACAGACGAGACGCTGGACACCGAGGAGGTGGTCCGCGTCGACCTGAACCGGCCGATGGCCGAGATCCGCGCCGAACTGTCGAAGTACCCGGTGAAGACCCGGCTGTCCCTGACCGGCCCGCTGGTCGTGGCCCGGGACATCGCCCACGCGAAGATCGCCGAGCGGCTGGACGCGGGCGAGCCGATGCCGCAATATCTGCGCGACCACGCGGTCTACTACGCCGGCCCGGCCAAGACCCCCGAGGGCTACGCCTCCGGCTCGTTCGGTCCCACCACCGCGGGCCGGATGGACGCGTACGTGGAGAAGTTCCAGGCGGCCGGCGGCTCGATGGTGATGCTCGCGAAGGGCAACCGGTCCGCCCAGGTCACCCGCTCCTGCCAGGCCCACGGCGGCTTCTACCTCGGCTCGATCGGCGGCCCGGCCGCCCGGCTGGCGCAGGACTGCATCAAGCACGTCGAGGTGCTCGAATACGCCGAGCTGGGCATGGAGGCGGTCTGGAAGATCGAGGTGGAGGACTTCCCCGCCTTCATCGTCGTCGACGACAAGGGCAACGACTTCTTCGCCGAGGTCACCAAGCCGGTGCTCACCGTCGGCCGGCGCTGAGTTCGGACGTACGCGAGGGGCGCCCGGGAGTGAACCCGGGCGCCCCTCGGCGTGTCCGTCGTGCATCGACATCGGTGCGCCTGCCGACCGAGCGGCCGACAGGCGCACCGCCCCCGTCGGATGTCGTCACCGACAACCCGCGACGAGTCTGGGTGCCGTCGCTATCGGATCGCTATCGCCTCGACGAGGCGTTCGGTGACCGTAGGGCTACGCTGCTGGAAGTTGCATGCGGCGGGCGGGGGCGCGGGTGCGGTTCGGGATCTTGGGACCCTTACGGCTTGGCGGTGGCGAAGCCACAGTTACCGCGGGCCGGGACCGGACCGTGCTCGCCATGCTGTTGCTGCGCCCGGGCCGTGTGGTGCCGGTGGAGGACCTGGTCGACGCCGTCTGGGAGGAACGCCCTCCGGCCACCGCGCGGACCCAGCTCCAGATCTGTGTGTCGCGACTGCGGCAGCGGTTCGCGGCGCTCGGGCTGCCGGCTGACACGATCGTCACCGACCCGGCCGGCTACGGCTTGCGGGTGGGGCCGGACGACCTCGACGCGGAGACGTTCGCCCGTACCGTCGAGGCGGCCCGAGCCGAGGCCGCCACCGGCCGGCTGACCGACGCGCGGCACCGCTTCCGGGCCGCCCTGGATCTCTGGCGCGGCCCGGCGCTGGCGGGCATACCCGCCCAGAGTGTGCGGCGGCGAGCCCAGGCGCTCGACGAGCAGCGGCTCGCCGTGCTGGAGGAGTGCGTCGACGTCGAGCTGCGGCTACGCCGAGCGGCGGAGCTGGTCGACGAGCTGACCGAGGCGGTCGACCGCAACCCGCTGCGGGAACGGCTCCGGGGGCAGCTCATGCTGGCCCTCTCGACGGTCGGCCGCCACGCGGACGCGCTTGCCGTCTACCGGGAGGGCCGGCGGATCTACGCCGAGGAACTGGGCATCGAGCCCGGCGCGGCGTTGCAGGAACTGCACCAGCGGCTGCTCGCCGGTGACCTGGCGCTGGGCGGGCCGGAGAGCCGGACCGGCGCCCCGGTGCGGGCGCTGCCACGGGCGATCGGCGACTTCACCGGACGGCGGCAGACCGTGGCCCGGCTGGTGAAGGAGATCGAGGAGGAGGCAATCCGCGTCCAGCTCATCGACGGCATGGCGGGCAGTGGCAAGACGACGCTCGCCGTCCAGGTGGCCGGCGCGGTCGCCGACCGGTTTCCCGACGCGCAACTCTTCATCGACCTGCACGGGCACAGCGAACGCAGCCCGGTGGCCACGACCGCGGCCGTGGCCACCCTGCTCCGGCAGCTCGGCGTACCCCCCGAGCGGGTGCCGGTCGACCTGGCGGACCGGCTGGCGACGTGGCGTTCGGAGCTGGCCGGCCGGCGGGCCGTGGTGGTGCTCGACAACGCCGCCGACGCCGGCCAGGTCGCGCCGTTGCTGCCCAACGGGCCGGACTGCCTGGTGCTGATCACCAGCCGCCGCCGGCTGGTCGGCCTGGACGCGGGCCGGCCGTCCTCGCTGCCGGTGCTCGACAGCGACGAGGCGGTCGAGCTGCTGGCTCGGGTGGCCGGCGTGGAGCGGGTCACCGCCGAGCCCGAGGCGGCGGCGGAGGTGGCCCGGCGCTGCGGTCATCTGCCGCTCGCCCTGCGGCTGGCCGGGGCCCGGCTCGCGCACCGGCCGCGCTGGCGGGTGGCCGATCTGGCCGAGCGGCTGGCCGGGGCGTCCGACCCGCTGGCCGAGCTGGTCGCCGGCGAACGCTCGGTGGCCCGGGCCTTCGCGCTGTCGTACGAGCAGGTGTCACCGGTCGCGCAGCGGGTCTTCCGGCTGCTCGGGCTGCACCCGGGCGTCCACGCCGACAACCGGGTGCCGGCGGTGCTCGCGGAGCTGCCGCTGCCGGCGGCCCAGGACGCGCTCGACGAGCTGGTCGACGCGCACCTCGTCGAGGAGACGGAACCGGGCCGCTACCGGCTGCACGACCTGATCCGGGAGTACGCCCGGATGCTCGGCGCGCAACGCGAGTCGCCCGAGGAGCGGAGGGCGGCGACGGCCCGGCTCCTCGACTTTCACCTGCACGTCGCCGCGATCCTCGTGAAGTCGCTGGAGCCGGTCGTCCTGCACCCCCTGCCGGAACCGGCGCGGCCCGACCTGGTGGCGGCGGCCACCGGCCTCGGCCGTCAGTGGCTGGAGGAGAACAGGCCGACCATGACGGCGCTCGTCCGGTTGGCCGAGAACGAGGGTTTCCTCCGGCAGTGCTGGCAGCTCGCCCGGGTCGGCTGGGCGATGAACTTCTACGGCGGTCATCTCGACGATCTGGTGGAGACACACCAGATCGGACTGCGTGCCGCCGAGCGTCTGGGTGACGACGAGGCCGTGGCGACGATGCTCAACTATCTGGCTTCGGCGGACTACCGCCGGGGGCGGTTCGCCGAAGCCGTCCGGCGGATGGAGGTGGCGGTCGGCATCTACCGGCGGCTCGGCCGCCCGGACGAGTTGAGCAGGGCGCTCGGCAACCTCGGCACGGCGTACGGAGTCGACGGGCATCCTCGGCTGGCCATCGAGGTGTTCGAGTCGTTGGCGGTGCTCACCCGCCGGCTGGCGGACCCGACCGCGCTGATCAACTGGCTCAACAACCTGTCGTTCACCCTGATCGGGATCGGCCGCTACGACGAGGCCGCGCGGATATGCCGCAACCAGATGGCCCTGGCTCGGCAACGCGGCGACCTGCGGCAGCTCGGCAATGCGATCGGCCACCTCGGCATGGCGCGGCACCGGCGTGGGGAGTGCGGCCCCGCGCTCCGGCTCCTGCGTGCCGCCCTGGGACTCAAGCGCCGGGTGGGCAACCGCTACGGCGAGGGTGAGCTGCTCAACGAGCTGGGCGCGCTGGAGCGCGAGGAGGGCCGGCCGGAGTCGGCCGCCCGGCTGCACTGGGAGGGGCTCGTCGCCATGACCGACGCGGGGGATCTGGTCGGGCAGTGCGCGTCCCGGAACCTGCTGGCCCGGGCGATCCTCGACCAGGGCGACGTCGCCAGCGCGCTGGACCTGCACCGTCGGGTGCTCAGCGACGCCACCCGGCTCAGCGCCCGCTACGAGCAGGCCCGCGCGCTCGACGGCATGGCCCGCTGCATGGGGCACACCGACGCCGACCAGGCCCGCCGGTACGCCGGCCGCGCGCTGGCGCTGTTCCGCCAGGTCGAGTCGCCGGACGGGCGGGAGACCGAGGAGCTGCTGGCGGAGCTGGGCTGAGGGCCGCGCCACTTTCCCTGCACACCGCCGGGAGGCGCGGCAGGATGGTAGGCGTGACGACTCCAGAGGCGACCGGCTACCGGATCGAACGCGACTCGATGGGCGAGGTGGAGGTGCCCGCCGAGGCGCTGTGGCGGGCGCAGACCCAGCGCGCGGTGCAGAACTTCCCGATCTCGGGGCGCGGGCTGGAACCGGCCCAGATCAAGGCCCTGGCGCAGATCAAGGGGGCGGCGGCCCTGGTCAACGGGGAGCTGGGGGTGATCGACGCGGACGTGGCGCAGGCGATCGCCACCGCCGCCGCGCACGTGGCCGAGGGCGGCTACGACGACCAGTTCCCGGTGGACGTGTTCCAGACCGGCTCCGGCACCTCGTCCAACATGAACACCAACGAGGTGATCGCCACCCTGGCGAGCCGCGAGCTGGGCCGGGACGTGCACCCGAACGACCACGTCAACGCGTCGCAGTCCAGCAACGACGTCTTCCCCACCTCGATCCACCTGGCCGCCACCCAGTTCGTGGTGGAGGATCTGATCCCGTCGCTGAAGCAGCTCGCGGGCGCGCTGGAGGAGAAGGCGGCCGAGTTCGAGACGGTGGTCAAGGCCGGGCGTACCCACCTGATGGACGCCACGCCGGTCACGCTCGGGCAGGAGTTCGGCGGCTACGCCGCGCAGGTCCGCTACGGCGTCGAGCGGCTGGAGTCGGCGCTGCCCCGGCTGGCCGAGCTGCCGCTGGGCGGCACCGCCGTCGGCACCGGCATCAACACGCCGCTGGGGTTCGCCGACCGGGTGATCGGCAAGCTGCGGGAGTCGACCGGTCTGCCGCTGACCGAGGCGCGCAACCACTTCGAGGCGCAGGGTGCCCGGGACGCGCTGGTGGAGACGTCCGGCCAGCTCCGTACCATCGCGGTCGGCCTCTACAAGATCGCCAACGACGTGCGCTGGATGGGCTCCGGGCCGCGCGCCGGGCTGCGTGAACTGCGCATCCCCGACCTCCAGCCGGGGTCGTCGATCATGCCGGGCAAGGTGAACCCGGTGGTGGCCGAGGCGATGCGGCAGGTCTGCGCCCAGGTGGTCGGCAACGACGCGGCGGTGGCGTTCGCCGGGTCGCAGGGCGACTTCGAGCTGAACGTGATGCTCCCGGTGATGGGCCGCAACCTGCTGGAGTCGATCAAGCTGATCGCCGCGTCCAGCCGGCTGTTCGCCGAGCGGCTGGTGGCCGGCCTGGTCGCGGACGCCGAGGTCTGCCTGGCGTACGCGGAGGGCTCGCCGTCGATCGTCACCCCGCTCAACCGCCACCTCGGGTACGACGAGGCCGCCTCGATCGCCAAGGAGGCGCTGGCCAAGCAGGTGTCCATCCGCGAGGTGGTGATCTCGCGGGGTCACGTCGACTCGGGCACGCTCACCGAGACCCAGCTGGACGAGGCGCTGGACCTGCTCCGGATGACCCACCCCTGAGGGCGGCGCCGGTAATTGCCTCGACCCGTCACCGTGCGCGCGGCATGATCCGACCGTGCGTGACGACGGTGGCGTGTTGCTGGAGACCGCGCGGCTGACGCTGCGCCGGTTCACGACGGACGATGTGGACCGGCTGGTGGCGCTGGACGCCGACCCGGAGGTCATGCGCTTCCTGACGGGCGGCGTGCCGACCCCGGCCGGGACGTTCCGGGACGAGGTGCTGCCCCGGGTGCTCGCGCAGTACGACAGGTTCCCCGGGCTCGGCCGCTGGGCGACGCTCGACC
The DNA here is from genome assembly GCF_027497355.1 of Micromonospora sp. WMMA1947. NCBI lineage: Bacteria > Bacillati > Actinomycetota > Actinomycetes > Micromonosporales > Micromonosporaceae > Micromonospora > Micromonospora sp. WMMA1947. The sequence goes on from NZ_CP114909.1 coordinate 2,364,281, forward strand.
GGTTCACCGGCGAGTTCCTCGGCTGGCACTCGCTCGACCCGTCCGACGACGGCGCCGAGGCGGAACTGGGCTACCGGCTGCGCCGCGCGACGTGGGGGCACGGGCTGGCCACCGAGGGCGCGCGGGCGCTGGTGCGCCACGCGTTCGACACGGTCGGCGTCCGCCGGGTGTGGGCGCAGACGATGGCGGTGAACGACCGTTCCCGTGCGGTCATGGCCCGCGCGGGGTTGCGCTACGTCCGCACGTTCCACCTGGCCTTCGACGACCCGATCCCGGGTACGGAGCACGGCGAGGTGGAGTACGAACTGCGCCGCGACGCCTGGCCCGCGATCCGTCAGGAGTGGGACGCGGCGGCCCTGCGGGCCCGGTAGGCGCTCACCGCAGCCCGGTTGCCGCAACCGGCGTCGCAGAACCGGCGGGACCGGTTCCGGGACAGGTCGACCAGCACGTTGTCGCAGTCGGGGTGGTCGCAGTGCCGCAGCCGGCTCAGTTCGCCCATCCGGACCAGGTCGGCCATCGCCATCGCGGCTTCGACAGCCATCCGGGTCGCCAGCGGTGCGTCCTGTGGTACGGCGTGCACGTGGTACGGCTCGTCGTCGTGCCGGACGAGTTGCGGCAGCGCGTGCGACTCGCGCAGCAGTCCGTTGACGATCGCCACCACCTCGTCGATGTCGGCGTACCAGATGCGGCGCAGCCGGGGCCGCAGCGCGCGGACCTGACGCAGTTCGGTCTCGGAGTGCTCGTGTCGGCCGCTCCACCCGTGCATGGTGAAGAAGCCGTCGAGGGCGGTCACGTCGGGCAGCCCCTCCCGGCCGTTGCCGGCGGTGTTCACCAGCGCGGCGGCGGCGACGAGCGCGCATTCGGTGTCATGAGCAAAAAGCAACTTGACTCCTGTCAGGGGCTCCGCCTAGCGTCATCAGCATAACCTTCCTTCACTCATGACCGGGAGATGCCGATGCGGGAACGGTCAAGCGTCGGGCTCAGCCTGGCACTGCTGTCCGCGATCACGTTCGCCACCTCGGGCACCTTTGCCCGTCCGCTGATCACCGGTGAGTGGTCGGCGGTCGCTGTGGTGATCGCCCGGGTCGGCATCGCCGCCCTGGTGCTCGCCGTCCCCGCGGTGCTGGCACTGCGCGGCAGGTGGGCGGTGCTGCGCCGCAACGCGGGCACCGTCGTGCTGTTCGGGCTGCTCGGCGTGGCCACGGCGCAGGCGTGCTTCTTCAACGCGGTCCGCTACCTCCCGGTCGGCGTGGCGCTGCTGCTGGAATACCTCGGCATCGTGCTCGTGGTCGGATGGATGTGGCTGGTCCACGGGCAGCGCCCCCGGCTGCTCACCGTGGCCGGCTCGGTCACCGCCCTGTGTGGACTGGGACTCGTCCTCGACCTCACCGGCGCCGCGCGACTGGACCCGGTGGGCGTGCTGTGGGGCCTGGGTGCGGGCGTCGGGCTGGCCGGTTACTTCGTCATCGCCGGCCGGATCGACGCGGGCCTGCCCTCGGTGGTGATGGCCAGCGGCGGCATGGCCGTCGGCGCGCTGGTGCTGCTCCTGCTCGGCGGCCTGGGAGCGCTGCCGCTCGCGGCCGGCACCGCCGACGTCACCTTCGGCGGGCACCGGGTGAGCTGGCTGGTGCCGATCGCCGGGCTGTCGCTCATCGCCGCAGTGGTCGCGTACCTTTCCGGGGTCGCCGGCACCCGGCTGCTCGGTGCGCGGCTGTCCTCCTTCGTGGGGCTGACCGAGGTGATGTTCGCGGTGCTGATCGCCTGGCTGGTGCTCGACGAACTGCCCAGCCTGATCCAGCTGGCCGGCGGCGTGCTGATCCTCGGCGGCGTCGCGCTGGTCCGGGCGGACGAACTGCGGGGCACACCGTCGGCGCCTTCGCCAGCCGAGCCGGTGCTGGCAGGCGACCGATGAGCGAGCCGCGTGGCGCTGTCGTCTTCGACGCGGACGAGACACTCGTCGACCTGCGCCCGGCGGTCACCGGTGCCCTCGTCGCCGTACTGGAGGAGATGCGGCGGCGGACGCCGGCGGCGGCCGGGGTGGTGCTCGCGGACCTGGAGGGGGACTGGGGTGCCGTCTTCGGCGCGCTCAGCGCCGCCCCGGTGCAGGAGATCCGGCGGGCCGCGCTGGCCCGCTCGCTGGCCCGGGCCGGGCTGGAGGCGGACCTGGACGAGTTCGCGGCGTTGTTCTTCGCCCGCCGGTACGCGCTGAGCCGGCCCTTCCCCGACGCGCTGCCCGCGCTGGCGGCGCTGCGCCCGCACCACCTGCTGGGCTTCGCCACGAACGGCAACAGCCGCGCCGAACGCTGCGGCCTCGCCGGGCAGTTCGCCTTCGAGCTGTACGCGCACGAGGGTGGCCTGCCCAAGAAACCGGCGCCGGAGTTCTTCGCGGCGGTGGTGGCGGCGACCGGGCTGCCCGCCGCGCGCATCGTCCACGTGGGCGACTCGCCGGCACACGACGTGGCCGCCGCCCAGCGGGCCGGGCTGCGCGCGGTCTGGCTCAACCGGGCCGGGCTGCCCCGCCCGCGCGGCCTCGAACCGGATGCCGAGGTGTCCACCCTGGCCGGACTGTCCACGGTGCTCGACACCTTGACAAACGCGAATGCCTAGTTGAGGCCGATAACGGACGTCGATCTGGCGGAACCGGCTCCCGTGATGTGGGATGACACCACGTCCCTCAACGAGAGGATCTGATGTGGTGAGCAAGCGCTTCACCGTCGGCGCGGTCGCGGCTGCGGCCTCGCTGGCACTCACGGTGACCGGCCTGAGCATCCCGGCGAACGCCGCGCCGTCGGAGTTCCGGACCTTCACCGTGCTGGCCGAGAGCGGCGTCTCCAGCGACGCCGCGGTCGCCGCGATCACCGCCGCCGGCGGCAAGGTCGTCGCCCGCACCGACGACGTCGGCCTGTTCCAGGTCACCAGCGACCGGGCGGACTTCGCCAGCCGGGCCACCGCAGCGGGCGCGCTCGTCGGCGCGGCCGAGGAGAAGGCGATCGGCCGCAAGCCGAAGCTGGACCGGGTCGAGCAGGAGCACCTGCTGGCCGCCGCGGCGACCAAGGGCAAGGCCGCCAAGGGCAACGGCAAGAAGATGGACCCGCTCGACGACAAGCTCTGGGGTCTGGACATGATCCGGGCCGACAAGGCCCGCAAGATCGAGCCGGGCGACCGCCGGGTCACCGTCGGCATCCTGGACACCGGCGTCGACGCCAGCCAGCCCGACCTTGCGCCGAACTTCAACTGGGCGCTGTCGCGCAACTTCGCCCCGGACATCCCCGAGGTCGACGGCCCGTGCGAGGTGGCGAGCTGCCTCGACCCGGTCGGCACCGACGACGGCGGACACGGCACGCACGTGGCCGGCACCATCGGCGCCGCCGCGAACGGCTTCGGCCTCTCCGGCGTGGCCCCGAACGTCTCCCTGGTCGAGCTGAAGGGTGGCCAGGACAGCGGCTACTTCTTCCTCAACCCGGTGGTGAACGCCCTGGTGCACGCGGGCCGGTCCGGGCTGGACGTGGTGAACATGTCCTTCTACGTCGACCCGTGGCTCTACAACTGCACCGCCAACCCGGCCGACTCGCCGGAGGCGCAGGCCGAGCAGCGCACCGTCATCGAGGCCATGAAGCGGGCGCTCAACTTCGCGCACCGCAAGGGCGTCACGCTCGTCGGCTCGCTCGGCAACAACCACGAGGACCTGGGCGCGCCGCGCACCGACGTGAGCAGCCCGGACTACGGCGCGGACCCGTACCCGCGCCCGATCGACAACGCGACCTGCTGGGACCTGCCGGTCGAGGGTCCGCACGTGATCGGCGTGTCGGCGGTCGGCCCGTCCGGCAAGAAGTCCGACTACTCGAACTACGGCACCGAGCAGATCTCGGTGGCGGCGCCGGGTGGCTGGTTCCGCGACGGCTTCGGCACCGACACGTACCGCACCGACGCCAACATGATCCTCTCCACGTACCCGAAGAAGGTGCTGCAGGAGGAGGGGTCGGTCGACGAGAACGGCAACATCGTCGCCGGCTTCGAGAACTCGGTGTTCAAGCAGTGCACCGCCAAGGGTGAGTGTGGCTACTACACCTACCTGCAGGGCACCTCGATGGCATCGCCGCACGTCTCGGGCGTGGCGGCGCTGATCGTCAGCAAGCACGGCAAGAAGGAGGGCCGCAACGGCTACGGCATGGCGCCGAACCTGGTCGAGCAGCACCTCTACCGGACGGCGGCCGAGCACGCCTGCCCGGAGCCGCGGCTGCAGAGCTACACCAACGAGGGCCGGGACGCCGAGTTCGACGCGTACTGCGCGGGCTCGCTGAACTTCAACGGCTTCTACGGCTACGGCATCGTCGACGCCTACGCCGCCGTGAAGACCCCGGTCAAGCCGAACATCCGGCCGTAACGAGCGTTTCTCCGAGGTGGCGGTGTCCGGTGGTCCCGACGCCGCCACCTCGGCGTTCCGGCCCGCTTCACGGCCGCCACCCCCGGGCCACCAGTGCGGCGCGGATCTCCCGGACCAGGACGGGGAACTCCTTGCGCAGACGGCGGCCGGTCACGTGCAGCACCAGCCAGCCGGCCGCGACGAGCTGGTTGAGCCGCCGCCGGTCGAGGTGCGTCCGGTCCGCGTCGGCGTGCCATTGACCGTCGTACTCGACGGCGACCCGGAACTCCGGCCAGGCCAGGTCGGGGTGCAGGATCAGCCCGGTCGACACCCGCACCGGATACTGGGCCACCGCGCGAGGCAGGCCGGCGAGGACGAGACGGACCCGCAGGTGGGACTCGGGCGGGGACTGGGCCAGCCCGTCGGTCAGGCCGAACACCCAGGCCGCCCGCCGCCCACCGGGGCGGGATGCGTTCCGGGCCGCCTCGCTCGCCAGCGCCGACCGGTTCACCGAGCCGGTACGCAGCAGCCCGTCGATGATGCCGACCGCCTCCACCGGATCGGCCCAGACCGCAGTCTCCCAGGCGCAGGCGGCCGGCTCGGTGCGTGGCGGAGGCCCGGTCAGGATCATCGCCGCGCCGGGAGGCGACTCCGCGAACGGGTTCGATGCGGCGGCGGAAGCCGCCGAGACGGTCCGGCCGTGCGGTCCGGGCCCCCTCGCGGCGCTGCCGACGGGGACCAGAAGACCGCTGCGTGTGCTCGACATCGGGGCGTGGTGCACCCGGACACCCGGCTGCGAGTCGGCCCGGACCGTGGCCGGCAGGAGCACGTGCACGTCGTCGGTGAAGCCCGCGGCGTGCTCGACCCCGTGCAGGTAGGCAGCCGACGGACCGGCTATGGCCGCGCCGGGTGGCAGGCGCAGCAGCGCCGCGCGGCAGGCGAGCGCGTGGTCGCGGTCCAGTCGCGCGTCGGCGTAGACGTCCTGCCGGAGCCGGATCCAGGAGGCGCCGCGTAGATGATGCCGGGACAGCAGCCCGCGCCGGATCGCTTCCGAGCCCCGGAAGACCTGCCAGGCCAACTCCGGCGGTCGATGAGGATGAGGTGGCATGGGATGAGCGTGGCGGCGCACGGGTCGAGATCGGTACCCCTGTGGACAGCCGCCACCGTGCCGTCCTCCGCGCCCTGTGGACAACCCCCGCACGGCCCTGTCCGCGTGCTATAGACCCTCGGCCTGTCCATGATCGGCTCCAGCTCGGGGAGGTGGTGGTGTCCGGGGCGTGTTGATGCAGCCACTTCGCCGAGCTGACGTCGGGGCCGGTCAGGAGAGCGCGGCGGCAACCGCCTCGGCGGCTGCGGTGACCTGGGCGCCGACGTCCGCCACGTCGAGCGGGGTCAGCGACACCACCCCGACGCTGCCCTCCAGACCCGGTACGCCGAGCACCGGCGCCGCCACCCCGTACGCGCCCGACTGAAGCTCACCGCTGGTGCTCACCGGCCCCGGATCACCGGCCCGCCCGGCGAGCACCGCCCGGCCGGCGGCCCCGCGTTCCAGCGGATGCCGGGTCCCCGTCCGATACGCCACGTGGAAGGACGTCCAGCTCGGCTCGACCACAGCGAGCGCGACACCCTCGCCGCCCTCGACCACCGTCAGGTGGGCGGTCGCACCGGTGCCCTCGGCGAGCCGGCGCAGCGCCGGCAGCGCACCCTCGGCCAGCAGCGGCTGGGCGCGGCGGGCCAGGTGCAGCACGCCCACGCCGATGCGCAGGCGGCCCTCACCGTCGCGCCGCAGCATCCCGTGGCCGGTCAGCGCGCCGACCAGCCGGTAGACGGCCGCCCGGCCGATGCCCAGCCGGTGCGCCGCCTCGGTGACCGTCAGCCCGCCCGGCGCGTCCGCGACCAGGTGCAGCAGCCGCAGGCCCCGGTCCAGGGTCTGTGCCGTCTCTCCCGCGCGCGCCGCCGTGTCCACAGCACGCAGCGTACGACCCGGCTCCGGCCAACCCGGAAATGTGCGGACGGCTACCCTTGGGAGGTGACGCTACGCCTGTATGACACCGCCACCCGATCGGTGCGGGACTTCGTCCCGCGGGAAGCCGGCAAGGTGGGGGTCTACCTGTGTGGTCTCACGCTCCAGGCTCCGCCGCACATCGGCCACCTTCGCTCCGGCGTCAACTACGACGTGCTGCGGCGCTGGCTGCTCGACAAGGGCTTCGAGGTCACGTTCATCCGCAACCTGACCGACATCGACGACAAGGTCCTGGCCAAGGCGATGGAGCAGGACCGGCCGTTCTGGTCGATCGCGTACACGAACGAGCAGATCCTCGCCGCCTCCTACCGGGCGCTCAATGTGCTCCCGCCGACGTACGAGCCGCGGGCCACCGGGCACATCCCGGAGATGCACGAGCTGATCGCCCGGTTGATCGAGACCGGTCACGCCTACCCGGCCACCGACGGCTCCGGCGACGTCTACTTCGACGTGGCCTCCTGGCCGGCGTACGGCTCGCTGTCCGGCCAGTCCCCGGCGGACATGCAACCGGCCGGTGACGCCCCCGACCGGGGCAAGCGGGACCCGCGCGACTTCGCGCTGTGGAAGGGCGTCAAGCCGGGCGAGCCCGCCGACGCCTCCTGGCCGTCGCCGTGGGGTCGTGGCCGGCCCGGCTGGCACATCGAGTGCTCGGCCATGTGCTGGCGCTACCTGGGCCCCGAGTTCGACATCCACGGCGGCGGGCTCGACCTGACGTTCCCGCACCACGAGAACGAGATCGCCCAGTCGCAGGCCGCCGACCTGCCGTTCGCGCGCTACTGGGTGCACCACGGCCTGCTCGGCATCGGCGGCACCAAGATGGGCAAGTCGCTCGGCAACACGCTCGACCTCGACTACGTGGCGTCGCTCGGGGTCCGCCCGGTGGAGCTGCGCTACTACTACGTCGCCGCGCACTACCGGTCCCGCATCGACTACTCGGAGGACGCGCTGCGCGAGGCCGCCGTGGCGTACCGGCGGATCGAGGGCTTCGTGCAGCGGGCGGCCGAGCGGGTCGGCGGCGGCCGGCCCGGCGGCCTGCCGGCCGGTTTCACCACCGCGATGGACGACGACCTCAACACCTCGGCGGCGCTCGCGGCGCTGCACGAGGTGGTCCGTGACGGCAACACCGCGCTGACCGCCGGGGACGATGTGACCGTCCGCACGGCGCTGGCCGCCACCCGGGCGATGCTGGATATCCTCGGCGTCGACCCCCTGGATCCGGCCTGGACCGGCGGCGGCCGCACGGACGACCTGCGCGGCGTGGTGGACTCCCTGATCGCGCTGGCCCTGGAGCAGCGCGCGCAGGCCCGCGGCCGCAAGGACTGGGCTGCCGCCGACGCCGTACGCGACCAGCTCAAGCAGGCAGGCGTGGTCGTCGAGGACACCCCCCAGGGCCCGCGTTGGACTATTGGAGAGCAGGACTGATGGCCGGCAACTCGCAGCGCCGTGGCCGGCGACTGACGCCGAAGGCGGGTGCCCCCAAGGGCACCGGTGGCAAGAACAAGGACTCGCTCGCCGGGCGGGGCCGCACGCTGCCCGCCGACGAGCGGCCGTGGCACAAGGCGTACTCGGGCACGGAGAAGCTGCCCCAGCGCACCGCCTGGAAGCAGGACAAGGAGCGCCGCGCCGCCGCCGAGGAGGGCCGCGCGCCCAAGATCGGCCAGCCCGGCACGAAGGACACCACCTGGGGCAAGGGCGGTGGCCGGGGCACGCCCACGACCAAGGGCCGGGGCGGCAAGCCGGCCGCCGGCCGGGGCGGTCCCCGGGTCGCGCCGGGCCGCAAGGCCAACCCGGCGAAGGACAGCCCGGAACTGCTTGTCGGACGCAACCCGGTGCTGGAGGCGTTGCGCACCCAGGTGCCCGCGACCGCGCTCTACACCGCGCACGGCATCGACATCGACGACCGGGTCAAGGAGATCGTCCGCACCGCCGCCGACCGGGGGATCGCGATCCTCGAGGTCAGCCGCGCCGAGCTGGACCGGATGACCGGCGGCGTGCTGCACCAGGGCGTCGGTCTCCAGGTGCCGCCGTTCGCCTACGAGCCCTTCGACGACCTGGTCGCCGCCGCGCTGGAACAGGCCGCCCCGCTGCTCGTCGCGCTGGACGGCGTCACCGACCCGCGCAACCTCGGCGCGGTCATCCGGTCGGCCGCCGCGTTCGGCGCGCAGGGTGTCTTCGTACCCGAACGGCGTGCCGCCGGGATCACCGCGACCGCCTGGCGCACCAGCGCCGGCGCGGCCGCGCGCGTGCCCGTCGCCCAGGTCACCAACCTGACCCGGTCGCTGAAGGCGTGCAAGGAGGCCGGCTTCGTCGTGGTCGGCCTGGACGCCGACGGGCAGACCGATCTGTACGACCTGGAAGCAGCCGTCGGCCCGCTCGTCGTGGTGGTCGGCTCGGAGGGGCGCGGGCTGTCCCGCCTGGTCGGGGAGACCTGCGACCTGACCGTCAGCATCCCGATGGTCTCCGACGTGGAGTCGCTCAACGCCAGCGTCGCCGCCGCGGTCACGCTCGCCGAGGTCGCCCGCCGCCGGTCCGTCGAGGGCTGATCGAGAGCAACGAGAAGGGGCGGTCCGCCGTGGCGGGCCGCCCCTTTTCGCGTACGTACGTCAGATCCGCTGGCCGGTGGCGGAGTGGAAGACGTGGCTGCGGCCGGTACGCGGCTTGACGAACACGGTGTCACCCATGTTCGGCATGCTGCGCCGGTCGGTACGGACCACGAACCGCTCGTTGTGGCCCTCCAGCGCGGCGTGGCCGTAGACGTTGGCGTCCGAGCCGAGGTCCTCGACCAGTTCGACCACGACCGGCATGCCGCCCTCGGACGGGCTGACCAGGTCGCAGTCCTCCGGCCGGAAGCCGACGGTGACCTTGCCGTCGCCGCCCTCGGCGCTGGCCGCCTGGACCTGCTCGCGGGTCAGCGGCACGATCATCTCGGCGAACGCGCCGCCCTGCTCGGTCAGCTTCACCGTCTTGATGTTCATGGCGGGGGAGCCCATGAAGCCGGCGACGAAGACGTTGGCCGGGGTGTCGTAGAGCGCCCGCGGGGTGTCCACCTGCTGGAGCACGCCGTCGAGCATGACCGCCACCCGGTGACCCATGGTCATGGCCTCGACCTGGTCGTGCGTGACGTAGACGGTGGTGACGCCCAGCTTCGCCTGCAGCGAGGCGATCTGGGTACGGGTCTGCACACGGAGCTTGGCGTCGAGGTTCGACAGCGGCTCGTCCATGAGGAAGACCTGCGGCTCACGGACGATCGCGCGGCCCATGGCGACACGCTGGCGCTGACCACCGGAGAGCGCCTTCGGCTTGCGGCTGAGGAACTCCTCCAGCTGGAGCAGCCCGGCCGCCTCCTTGACCCGCCGGTCGATCTCCGACTTCGAGGTCTTGCGCAGCTTGAGCGCGAACGCCATGTTCTCGTACACCGTCATGTGCGGGTAGAGGGCGTAGTTCTGGAAGACCATCGCGATGTCGCGGGCCTTCGGGGGGAGGTGCGTGACGTCGCGGTCGTCGATGTAGATCGCGCCGTCGTCGACGTCCTCCAGGCCGGCGAGCATCCGGAGGCTGGTGGACTTGCCGCAGCCGGACGGACCGACCAGGACGAGGAACTCCCCGTCACCGATCTGGAGGTCGAGCTGGTTGACGGCGGGGCGCTCGGTGCCCGGGTAGATCCGGGACGCCTTCGCGTAGGTGACCGTAGCCATGATGGAGCGCTTCCTTTCACCGGCAGGAACGTGCCGGACGATCCGAGTGAAGGAGCGACCGGCGCCCAAGGCACCGGCCAACGGGGTCGTCGCTCAGGCAGCCGAGGCCGGCCGGAGTGTCGTCCGTGTCACTGCACGGTAAACGGCTTTCGCGATCGTGCCAAGACGTGGCGCTCGGGATGGGATGGACGGCATACACATAACGGTCAGTCGGGCACTGCGAGGCATCAATCTCCCGGTTGGGAGCGTGACCAGGTGATGATCCATCGGCCGCGCCGGTCGGGATGCCGACGTTTTCCGTGCTCGGGAGCCCTGCGAGGCGGGATTTCCGGGGGCAAGTCGCTATGCTGAGCGCGACGCACGCGCCCCTGTAGCTCAGCTGGCCAGAGCACTCGCCTTGTAAGCGAGATGTCGCCGGTTCGATCCCGGCCGGGGGCTCCAATTCCATCAGGCGTTTCGCGGCGGCAGCCGCTGCGATCCGGCCGGATGACAGCAACGAGGGTCACGACCGCCCGTCACAGGCCCTAGCCTGACGGCCATGACTCTTGATCTCATCCTGCTACCCGAGCCCGTCGGACAGCCCTCGCTGAAGGCGTCGGACGGCGAACGGAAGGGTGCGGGTGAGCCGTCCGACTCGCAGGCATGGGACGCCATCGTTTCCGGCGTACGGGACGTCGTCGGCGAGGTGGTTCTGGGCGAGGACGGCCCGAGCCGCACGCTGACGCACCAGCCCAGCGGCATTACGGTGCGCTACCGGTCCGGTGAGACGGCCATCAATCTGCCGTTCTGGCACAGTGGCAGTGACGTGGATGCTGAAGGGCTCGTCCGGACCATGTACCGGATCGGGCACGTGGTGGCGGACGCGACGGGCCTGGTCGCCCATGTTTCGCAACTGGGTGTGCCGCTGACCGAAGCTGAGTCCAGGATCGACGCTGCGGTCGATCTGCTGTTGGACGATCCCGTTTCGTCTCACCTCTGGCCGCGCGATGGGTTCCGGGTCTACTTCACCGGGTCCGTCACCCTTGCCGACGCCGTGCAGCGCCTGAAGTCGATGGTGGTGGCCGAGGAGAGCGACCGATTCATCGTCCAATGGTCCGATGGTCCCCAGCTGGAGGTGACCTTCGACGCGGGGCCACGGATTGTCGCTGAGGCCGCTGAGGTCGCCGAGGACTATGGCATCCCCGAGATGGCTACCTACGACCGCCGGTTCCAGGTCACGTTCGACGATCTCGACGAGGTGCTCCAGGAAGTCAACACCCTGATCGAGGTCAACCTACAGCTCCAGGACCTCACCGGAGGTTACGTGAAACGTTCCTGGAACGACGAGGTGTCGCCGCCGTACGACGACCCGGTGGACGGCAGCTAACGGACCTGCGGGCGATCGAAGCCTCGCCACACTGCTCGCCCTCCGGACAGGCGCCGACAGCACCGCAGGTCAGCTGACGGATCACAACCTGCCGCTCTGGTCCGTGAGGAACATGCCGGTCACGCCCACCACGGCCAGGGCCACGGCGACCGCGCGCCTACTGCAACAGGTCGACGGCCTTCCGGTAGTCCTCCGCCGCGGCGGCGCGTTCCTCCGCGCTGACCTGCTTCCGCCTCCTGCGGCCACCGGCGCCCCGACCCCCGCTCACGCCGCAGAAGATACAACTACCGTCACGCCGCCGCTGCCCTGAGTGACGCGGGCGGAGTCGGCGCGTCGGCGGTGCGGGGCGGCTCGGTGCTCGACAACCGGACAGCTGTTCTTTACAGGGACGCCGATCGATGGACATGATCGTCAGGGAAGGTTGCTGTCACTTTCCTCGACGAAGGGTCGCCGTCATGCCGATCACGTCCGTCACCCTCACCCCGCGTGCCTGGCGCCGTGCCGCCGCGATCACTGTCGCCGCCCTCGCAGCCGCCGTTCTCGCCGCCGTGAACGCGCAGCCGGCCTCGGCCACCCCTCCCGGCATCCCCTCCCGGGCAACGGCGCAGTCGCAGCTCAACGCGCTGACAGTGGCAGCACAGGGCTCGATGGCCGGCTACTCGCGGGACCTGTTTCCCCACTGGATCACCATCACCGGCGCCTGCAACACCCGCGAGCAGGTCCTCAAGCGTGACGGCACGTCCGTCGTGGTCGACAGCTCCTGTGCCGCTACGTCCGGCCGCTGGTACAGCCCCTACGACGGTGCGACCTGGTACGCCGCCTCCGACGTCGACATCGACCACGTCGTGCCCCTGGCGGAGGCGTGGCGGTCCGGAGCCAACTCCTGGACGACGAGCCGTCGGCAGAGCTTCGCCAACGACCTGACCCGCCCGCAGTTGATCGCGGTCACCGACAACGTCAACCAGGCCAAGGGCGACCAGGACCCCTCGACGTGGCAGCCGCCGCTGACGTCGTACCGCTGCACCTACAGCAAGATGTGGATCACCGTGAAGTACAACTGGGGCCTGACGCTCCAATCATCCGAGAAGTCCGCGCTGCAGAGCATGCTCGGCACCTGCGCCTCGTGACCGCAGGAGCCGTCGCTCGGGCCGGATGACAGCAGCGCGCACACCAGGGGCCGCCCCCGCCCCGGTGGGAAACCACCGGGGCGGGGGCGGCCGAAAACGGGTGGTGCGGGTCAGGGCGCCTCGACCGTGCTGACGGTGAACGTGATGCGGTTGTCCGCCGGGTCGACGTCCGGAGCGATCGCCCGGAACAGGTGGAACTGGATGTCGACCAGGCCCAGTTCCCCGACCGGGGTGTCGGCGGGCGCGTTGACGATCAGCGTGAGCGAGCGCTCCTCGCCGGTCATGAACGCGCCGCCCTCGACACAGTTGATCCCGCAGCCCTCGGTCCAGGGCTCCCCGACGCCGTCCGGCAGGCGTTCCACGGAGTACCAGACGGAATCGTGCGGCGCGTCTCCGGCGTACCGCAGGGTGACCGGCAACCGGCCCTCGAACATGCCGTCGGGCTGCCGTACCAGGGTGACCGCGTCGGGGGCGGTCACGCGCAGGTCGGGCTGCCGGTCACGCACGTAGGGCCGGGGGTCGGCGAGTGAGCCGGTCGTCGAGCGGAAGCGGGTGGAGAAGGTCTCGTCGGTAACGGTCCTGCCGCCGACGATGACGGCGAGGCGGCCCGCCCCGGCCTTCATCGCGTAGGGGCGCGTCGGGGTGAGGACCACGAAGTCGATGGTGAAGCTGCGCCGTTCCCCAGGGGTCAGCTCACCTCCGGGTACGTCGCACTCGACCCGGGTCCGCCCGTCGGGGAGGACGTCTCCGCTGCTGTAGCAGCTGATGCCCCACTCCACGTTCTCGTAGGAGCCGGGAATCGGCTCGGTGATCACGTAACTGGCCCGGCCGGGCTCGGCGGCCCGATAGGTCAGGTCGACAGTGAGCGAGCCGCGGTAGCCCCGCTCGGTCGGCTCCAGCACGAGCCGGTCGGCCACCGAGGCGGTCGACGGCCGCGCGGCCGCCGAGGCAGGTGCCGCCGCGACGGGCAGTGCCGCGACCAGGCCGACCAGTCCGGCCAGGGCGGTGAGTCTTCTGATGCGCATCAAGAACCCCCGTTCTTCGATCCACGGCAGGCGATCCGCCGCGAACGGATTGATGCTCGCACCTGCCGTCGGCGTGCGTGGTCCCGCGATGACATCGGGTAACCGACACGTCTTCGCTGCAACCGCACGGCGACTGGCGCGTAGGCCCAGGTGGACAGCGGTGGTCCGGCATCGGGGGCCGTGTTCGGGGTCGCTTCTCGGTAGGCTGGCCGGCGGGGGGACGGCGTGAGCAGAGCGGTCGAGGAGTCCAATCGGGCGATGCTGCGGGCCCGCGACGCGATGGACCGGGCGTACGCGCAGCCGCTGGACATCGCCGCGCTGGCCCGGATCGCCCACGTGTCCGAGGCGCACTTCATCCGTACCTTCCGGGCCACCTTCGGCGAGACCCCGCACCGCTACCTGCAACGCCGCCGGGTCGAGCGGGCCATGGCCCTGCTGCTGGAGACCGACCGCGACGTCACCGACATCTGCCTCGCCGTCGGCTTCAACAGCCTCGGCACGTTCAGCCGGACGTTCCACGGCATCGTCGGTGCGTCGCCCTCGGCCTTCCGGCGTCGCCGGGCCGCGCCGCCGGACGTGCCGAGCTGCTTCGCCAAGTCCTGGACCAGACCGAGCAGTTTTGGATAAGCAGCAGGTCAGGCCGCTGCTCTAGCGTCGTCGGCATGACGATGACTTCGACTTCCCGCTCGCAGATCTACGTGCTCGACCAGGACGAGGCGCTCGACTTCTACGTCGGGAAGCTGGGCCTGGAGGTCAGCACCGACCAGGACCTCGGCTTCATGCGCTGGCTCACCGTGAACGTGCCGGGGGACCCGGGCCGGGAGATCCTGCTGGAGAAGCCGGGCCCGCCGGCCCTGGACCCGAAGACCGCCGAGCAGGTCCGGGAACTGCTCACCAAGGGCGCCGCGGGCGGTTTCCTGTTCTTCACCACCGACGACGCGCACAAGACGTACGCGGACCTGGTCGCGAAGGGCGTCGAGGTGACCGACGAGCCGACCGACCGGCCGTACGGGATCGACTTCGGCATCCGCGACCCGTTCGGCAACCGCATCCGGATCGGGCAGATGCACCAGGGGCAGTGAACGGCGCGGCGGCGGGCTAGTCTCGCGGTCCCCGACCGTGGAGGCGCCGATGCCCAGCCGCCTGCTCTACCTGGTCCGCCACGGCGAGCAGGACCGCGCGGACCAGGAGGCCGACACCGGCCTGTCCGAGCGCGGCCGGCGGCAGGCGACGCTGCTGGGTGAACGGCTGCGCGGCACGCGCTTCGCCGCCGTACACCATGGGTCGGCCCGCCGGGCCGCGGAGACCGCCGCGCTGGTCGCGGCGTCGCTGCCGGGTGTTCCGGTACGCGAGGACGACCGGGCCGGCGACCACGTGCCGCACGACACAGACCCGGCCGACCTGCCGGAGTCGTACGCGGCGTTCCTGGCCGGCTTCACCGAGCGGGAGCGGCGCGACGGGCCGCGCGTGACAGCGGAGGCGGTGGCCCGGTTCGCCGCCGCCCCCGCGGAGGGTGACGTACGCGAGCTGGTCGTCACCCACAACTTCCTGGTCGCCTGGCTGGTGCTGAACGCGCTGGAGGCGCCGCCGCACCGGTGGATCGGGCTCAACCAGCAGAACTGCGGGCTCACCGTGATCCGCTACAGCTCGGGCGGCCCGCCGACGCTCGTCGCGCACAACGACGTCGCCCACCTGCCGCCCGAGCTGCGTGCCACCAGCCTGCCCGACGACTACCGGTTCTGACCGGCGCTCAGGGGATCAGCTTCACCACGGCGTCGGCGACGGCGCGGGCGGACTGCGGGTTCTGGCCGGTGACCAGGCGCCCGTCGACCACGACGTGCTCGGTGAAGTCAGGTGCCGGCACGTGCTGCGCGCCCGCCTCGCCGAGCTTGTCGGCGAGCAGGAAGGGCACCTCGTCGGTGAGCCCGACGGCCGCCTCCTCGCTGTTGGTGAACCCGGCCACCCGCTTGCCGGCGACGAGCCGGGAGCCGTCTGTGAGGGTGAGGTTCACCAGCGCCGACGGGCCGTGGCAGACGGCGGCCACCACGCCGCCGCGCTCGTAGACCGAGCGGGCGATCCGGGCCAGGTCGGGGTCGTCGGGGAAGTCCCACATGGTGCCGTGGCCGCCGGCGAAGAGGATCACGTCGTACCCGGCCGGGTCGACGTCGGCGGCCTTCGGGGTGTCCGTGACGCCGGCGGTGGCGAGGAAGTCGTTCTGGGTGCTGTCGTTCTCGTCCCGCCCGTCGACGGGCGGCTCCCCGCCGGCCACGGAGACCAGGTCGACGTCGTACCCGGCGGCCCGGAACACCTCCCACGGCTCGGCGGCCTCGCCGACGTAGTAGCCGGTCGAGCGGCCGGTGCGGCCCAGCTCGGAGTGACTGGTCAGAGCGATGAGTGCACGAGTCATGCCTTCCATGCTGGCCTCGTCGCCCGTCCGCCGGCCATAGGTCGATGTCACAGCGACAGCGGGTTTGAGAGCCGGGTCAGCCGGTGGCGCGGGTGAGCAGCTCGACCACCTCGGCGGTGACGGCCGGCGGCCGGGCGGCGGGCCCGCAGTCCACGTACCCGCTCTCGGC
Organism: Micromonospora sp. WMMA1947; assembly: GCF_027497355.1. NCBI lineage: Bacteria > Bacillati > Actinomycetota > Actinomycetes > Micromonosporales > Micromonosporaceae > Micromonospora > Micromonospora sp. WMMA1947. Next base: position 2,380,456 of record NZ_CP114909.1, read on the forward strand.
CGGGCCGACGGTGAGCCGGTAGGTGAACCCGTCGGCGCAGTTGTCCGGGCCCTTGGTCTCGGTGGCCTCGGCGGCCAGCCGGGGGTCGGTGGCGAGCTGTCGCAGCCGGGCGGCGTCCGCCTCGGCGAGCCGGCCCTCCTGGGAGGCGCCGGTCCGGTCGGTCTTCGTCCAGTGGCCGTCCGGCCGCACGGTGACGGTGTCCTTCACTCCGGCGATGCCGCCCGACTTCACGAGCACGACCTCGGTAGCGGGCAGCGGCGAGGGCCCGTCCGTGAGGACGGGCGGGGCGTCGGTGCGGGCGCAGCCGGCGAGCGGGACGAGAAGGGCGGCGGCGGCCGCCGCGGCGAGGGCAGCTCTCATACCGGATCGGACGCGCGACGGGACCACCCGGTTCCTGCCCACCGGCTCCTCCTCATCCGTTCGGTCAATGTCTCCGGCGGGATCTCGCCAGCCTCTTTCACGTTCTTCGATGTATCGCTATATCTACATCAGTGACTACCCCCGTCACAACTTCGCCTTCCAGGAGGGCCCGTGAAAAGATCCGTCGCCGCCGTCAGCGCAGCGCTGCTCACCAGCGGCGTGCTGGCCTGCGTCACCACCTCGGCGCAAGCGGCAGCGCCAAGCGCCCCCAGCCCCGAGACCTCGGCCGCAGCCCAGGCCGCGAGCCTGCTGCGCGCCAACCCCGGCGTCGTCCAGGGCGCCAACGGTGAGGCCTATCAGGCCGTCCGCACCAAGGTCGACCCCTCCGGGGCGGCGCACACCCGGTACAGCCGGACCTACCAGGGTCTGCGGGTGTACGGCGGTGACTTCGTCATCCACACCGCCCCGAACGGCACCATGACCAGCGCGTCGGTCAGCCTGTCCGCCCCGCTGACCCTGAGCACCAACGCCAAGGTCGGCGCGGACGCGGCGAAGGCCAGCGCCCGCAAGACGTTCTCCGGCTCCCTCACCTCGGTCGGCACCCCGGAGCTGTTCGTCGACGCCAGCAGCGGCAAGGGCCGCCTCGCCTGGGAGACCGTCGCGACCGGCTGGAAGGCGGACAAGCAGACGCCGTCGAAGCTGCACGTCATCACCGACGCCACCACCGGCAAGGTGATCGGCTCGTACGACGAGATCGAGACGGTGGCCGGCACCGGCCAGGGCATCTACACCGGCTCGGTCACCATCGACACGACGCTCTCCGGCAGCACGTACCAGATGATCGACCCGGTACGCGGCAACGGCCGTACCTGCGACATGAACAACGGGACCTCCACCTGCACCACGTTCACCGACGCGGACAACGCGTGGGGCAACGGCGCCACCTCGAACCGGCAGTCGGCCGCCGTGGACGCCCACTTCGGCGCCGCCAAGACGTTCGACTACTTCAAGAACGTGCACGGCCGCAACGGCATCTTCGGCAACGGCCAGGGTGTGCCGAGCCGGGTGCACTACGGCAACAACTACGTCAACGCGTTCTGGGACGGCTCCCAGATGACCTACGGCGACGGCTCGGGCAACTCCCGTCCGCTGGTCTCGCTGGACGTGGCCGGGCACGAGATGAGCCACGGCGTCACCGAGGCGCTGGCCGGGCTGGTCTACTCCGGTGAGTCCGGTGGCCTCAACGAGTCCACCAGCGACATCTTCGGCAACATGGTGGAGTTCTACGCCGCCGCGCCGAGCGACCCGGGTGACTACCAGGTCGGTGAGAAGATCAACATCAACGGCAACGGTACGCCGCTGCGCTACATGTACAACCCGTCGCTGGACGGCTCGTCCGACTCCTGCTGGTCCACCAGCACGAAGAACAAGGACGTGCACTACTCCTCCGGCGTCGGCAACCACTTCTTCTTCAACCTCGCCGAGGGCACCGGCGCCACCGCGTACGGCACCTCGCCGGTCTGCGGCTCGGCCCCGGCGGTCACCGGCATCGGCCGCGCCAAGGCGGAGAAGATCTGGTACCGGGCGCTCGACGTGTACTTCACCTCGAACACCTCGTACGTCAACACCAGCAACCCGGCCAACACCGCCCGCGCGTACACCCTGCGGGCCGCGACCGACCTGTACGGCAACTGCTCCACCGAGTACAAGACCGTCCAGGCCGCGTGGACCGCGGTGAACGTGGCCGGCAACGACGCGCCGTGCAGCTCGACCGGCAACGACTTCTCCGTCTCGCTCTCGCCGACCGCCGGTTCGGTGACCGCGGGTGGTTCGGTCTCCGCCACCGTCGCCACGTCCACCACCAGCGGGACCGCGCAGACCGTGACGTTCTCCGCGTCCGGCCTGCCGACCGGCGCCACCGCGTCGTTCAGCCCCTCCTCGGTGACCTCGGGCGGCTCGTCCACGCTCACCATCTCCACCAGCTCCAGCACCCCGAGCGGCACCTACTCGGTGACCGTCAACGGCAGCGCGGCGTCCGGCGCGAAGACCGCCACGTACTCGCTGACCGTGAGCAGCGTCGGCGGCGGCTGCACCGGCGCCGGCCAGAAGCTCGGCAACCCCGGCTTCGAGTCCGGCAACACGGTCTGGGCCACCACCTCCGGCGTCATCGGCCAGTACGGCTCGCAGGGCCAGCCGACCCGCACCGGTACGTGGAACGCGTGGCTGAACGGCTACGGCAGCACCCGCACCGACACGCTGTCGCAGTCGGTGAGCCTGCCGAGCGGCTGCTCCGCGTACTCCCTCTCGTTCTGGCTGCACATCGACTCGGCCGAGAGCACCAGCAGCGTCCAGTACGACAAGCTGAACGTGCAGGTGCTCAACTCGTCCGGCTCGGTGCTGGCCACGCTGGCGACCTACTCGAACCTGAACAAGGCCAGCGGCTACAGCCAGAAGTCGTTCAACCTGGCCGCGTACGCCGGGCAGACCGTCACGCTGAAGTTCACCGGCACCGAGGACAGCTCGCTGCAGACCTCGTTCGTGATCGACGACACCGCGCTCAACGTCTCCTGACCTGACCGCCCGACCCCGGGGCCCGGCGGCCACCCACGCGGGTGGTCGCCGGGCCCCGCCCGTTACGGTCGGCCCATGTCCGACGCGGAACTGACTGTCACCCTGGACGGCCCGGTGGCCACTGTCGTCATCCACAACCCGGCCCGGCGCAACGCCATGACCCCGGCCATGTGGCGGCAGCTCCCGGTGCTGCTCGACGGACTGGAGGCCGACCCTGCGGTACGGGTGCTGGTGCTCACCGGAGCAGGCGGCACGTTCTGCGCCGGTGCCGACCTGGGCGACCTGGACGAGCTGCTGGCCGCCGGTGACGGCAGCATCGCGGTGGCCGCCGAGGAACGGCTCGCCGCGTTCGGCCGCCCCACTGTGGCCGCGATCGAGGGCGCCTGCGTGGGCGGCGGCTGCCAGCTCGCCGTCGCCTGCGACCTGCGGCTGGCCTCGGCCGGCGCCCGGTTCGGCGTACCCCCGGCCCGGCTCGGCCTGGTCTACCCGGCGCCGACCACGCGGCGGCTGGCCGCGCTGGTCGGGCCGTCCGCCGCCAAGCACCTGCTGTTCACCAGCGAGCTGGTCGACGCCGAGCGGGCACTGCGGATCGGTCTGGTGGACGAGGTGCTGCCGGCCGGCGATCTGGCCGGGCGGGTGGCGGCGCTGACCGCCAGCATCGCCGAGCGCTCCCGGCTCACCGTGACCGCCGCGAAGGAGATCGTGGACGGGCGCGCCGACGCCGACCGGCTGGCCTGGTGGCACGGCCAGGTGCGGGACAGCGGCGAGGCCCGCGAGGGGGTGGCGGCGATCAACGAGCGCCGGCCACCGCACTTCGGCTGGATTCCGCCCGCCGTCTGACCGGACCGCCCGCGCCCGCCATGCCGGTCAGCGGTCACCGCGCCGACCGGCTCTGACTCACCTGGGCCAGCAACTCGTCCACCGACCACTGGTCGGAGGCGTGTTCACCGTGCTTCGCGGCGAGCACCCGCCCGTCCGGCGCGATCAGGAAGTCGGCCGGCAGCCCGAGCCGCCCGCCGTGCGGCGAGGTGGACGGCAGCTTCTCCCGGCCGCGCAGCACATGCCAGGTGCCGGTCACCACTGCTCGCAGGATCGGCAGCCAGGCGCGCGGGTCGAGCAGCGACCGCCGCGCCGACTCCACACCGAACTCCCGGTAGAGCCGCCGGTCCGGATCGGCCACCACGGCGAACGGCAGGTCGGTGACGTGCTCGCGCAGTTCGTCGGCGGGGGAGTGGAAGAGCACCACCTCGCGTACGCCCGCCGCCTCGATCTCGGCGTGCCGGCGGACGATCGAGCGCAGGTGGAGGTTGCAGACCGGGCAGCCGGCGAATCGCCGGAACTGGAGGTGGACCAGGCGGTCCGGATCCGGCAGGTCGATTCCGGTGCCGGTCACGCTGGTCAGGTGGCGGGGGGTGACGACGTCCATGCGCGCTCCCGTTGTAGGCGTACGACGTACTCCTACAACCGTAGGCGTATCTTGTACGCTGTCAAGGCCATGCCCCGTCCCCGTTCCCTGACCCCGGCCCAGCTCGCCGACGCGGCGCTCGCGGTGCTCGACCGGGACGGCCTCACCGGCCTCACCATGCGCGCGGTCGGCGCGCAGCTCGGCACCAGCACGATGGGCCTCTACCGCTACGTCGCCGACCGCGACGAGTTGGAGGCGCTCGTCGTCGAGCGGGTCCTCGAACCGGTCGACACCCGCCCGCCGCCCGACGTCCCGTGGGCGGACGGCATCCGCGACCTGGCCGAGCGGGTACGCCGCGCGGTCGGCGTCCACCCGGCAGTGGTGCCGTTGCTCCCCGCGTACCGGCACCGCTCGCCGACGATCCTGCGCTGGGGCGAGGCGGTGCTCGCGGTGCTGACCGGGGCCGGCTTCACCGGCACCGGACGGGTGATCGCGTTCCGCGCCCTGCTCGGCTACGTGATCGGCGCGATCCAGATGGAACACCTCGGCGCGCTCGCCGGCCCCGGCACGGCTGTCATCGCGGCGCTGCCCCGCGACGAGTTCCCCCTGCTCGCCGAAACCGCGCGCGTGGCCGGCGCGGTCGCACCGGAGGACGAGTTCGGTGGCGGGCTGGACCTCCTGCTCGACGGCCTGGCCCGGCGTCTCGGCAGCTAGACGGGACCGGCGGGCGCGGCGCCGGGGCGTACCCCCGACACCGCCCCCTGTGCCCGCCGGCCGTCGGTCACCGCGCCAGCGCGGCCCAGCTCGGCGTCACCGGCTCCCGCCGCAGCGGCATGCCCGCCTCGGCCGGGGTCCGGTCACCCTTGCGCTGGTTGCACGCGTAGCAGGCGGCGGTGGTGTTCCCCCAGGTGTTCCGGCCACCGCGCGAGCGGGGCAGGATGTGGTCGATCGTGCTCGCCGTGCCGTCGCAGTAGGCGCACCGCCGCCGGTCGCGCGCCAGCACCCCGGCCCGGGACCAGGCCGGGCCGGCGCTGAACCGCCAGCGGGTCACCACGTACCGGACGAGGCGGACCACCCGCGGCAGCGGGAAGACGCCGATCACCCGGTCGGGCTCGGCCTCGTGGATCTCGGCGACCCGGCGGCAGAGCATCCGGATCGCGTGTTTGACGGTGACCCGGTGCAGCGGGCCGAGGTCGGCGTTTATGACGAGGACGGCGTCCACCGGGCTCTCCCTTCACGATCGGCGGTACGGCGACGAAAAAGCCGCCCGGTCCACGGGACCGGGCGGCGACGACGGGACGCGCGACGCGCGTCAGTCGTGCCCTCCGGGCCAGGGACCGTGTTCCCGGCAGCCGTCGCCGAGCAGCCACGACGTCATCGTGGTGGCGTATCGCAGCGACATCGACGGCTCCTGGAACGGTGGTTGACCTTGCGCGCTCACGGTAGATCGATCCGGGAGTCGTGGCCAACGTATTTCGATCCGTCGTCGGGCCGCCGCTGCCGTCCGGCCCGCCCGGCACGTCTCGCGGCGGTGAGCGGCCGGTCGATCCGGGCGGTCATCTGCACCACCAGCTCGCTGTCCAGCAGCGGGCGGTTCACCTCGGACGCCACCGACAGCGTGGGCGTGGAGATCGACCGCCAGATCGCGGTGAGCCCGGCGCCGAGGCCGACGAGCGCCACCGCAGCCCGGGTGGTGGGGGAGCCGGCCGCCGCGGCGGCGCTGACCCCCACGACCGCGAGCAGCACCACCAGCAGGGGTGCCAGCACCGGCCAGAAGATGCCCCGGGCCGCCTGCGCCACCAGCTTCCGGTCCCGGATGACGACGTTGCGGGCGATCACCGCCCAGTTCTCCTCGTCCAGCAGGTCGCGCGGGTGCAGGCCGCCGGTCAGCACGTCCTGCCACAGGTCGCCCTGGTTGCGCAGCTCGCGGGCCAGCTCGGCGAGCCCGGCCTCGCCCGGGTCACCCACCGTGGCCCGGCCGACAGCCGTGGCCCAGGCGGCGAGCGAGCGGCGCACCACGGCTGCCGAATACGGCGGCAGCACGCTCGCCAGCTCGTCCAGCCACCTGCTGATCTGGAGGTGCCGGCCACCGAAGCGCGCGGCCAGTTGGTCGGCGTCGCCACGTCGCACGGTGTCGGCGAGCGAGCGCCCCAGCCGGTACGCCACGCCCACCCGGTGGTTCGTCGCCATCGTCCAGCGCAGCACGTCGATGTTGAGGTCGTCGAGCGCGCGCAGCAGCGGCTCCCGGTCGGCGCCGGTGGCGCGGCGGGCGGCGGCGGTGGACGGCACCGTACGGCCCGCCGGGGTCAGTGGCGCGATCTGCGCCAGCGCCACGTCCACGCCGTCCAGATACATGCCGAGCCGGTGCCATCCGGCCAGCTCGGTCAGGTTCGACAGCTTCGGCGGCGCGGCCACCGGCCGGTTCCCGCCGTCGGTCAGGTCGGCGGTCTGCGCGTGGTGGTAGGCGTCCGCCATCGACCAGCCGAGTCGCAGCGCGGTGACCACCGCGGTCCGTTCGTCCCGCGGTGTCCCGTGCTCCTCGTCGCGCCGCTCCCGTGTCGCGGTGCTCACCGCCCGACCTCCCGTGTCACCGGATCAGTCGAGCGTAGAGCCGTTTTCGACCGCCTAAGGGCGTTTTGTAGGGGTGCGACCGGCCAGCAGGCCGCGCGGACGGATCGACCGGACCGGCTCGGCCGCCGCCCCCTCGGCCCGCAGGATGTGGTTCGCCGCGACGATCCCGGTGGCCGCCGACCGTTCCATCAACGCACTCGGGAACTCCGTGCGGATGCCGTCCCCGGCCAGGTAGAGGCCCGGCGCGTCGGTCTCCACCCCGGGACGCCAGGCATGGCTACCCGGCGTGAACGCCGGCGCCTGCGCCTCCACCCGGGCGCGCAGTTCGCGTACCCGCAGGCCGGCCACCTCCGGCCAGAGCGCGGTCAGCTCCCGCAGCATCCGCGCGGCCAGCTCGTCGGCGGGCACGTCCGGCTCGCAGGCGTACGCGTGCAGCTCCACCACCGAGCCGCCGGTCCGCTCGGCCCAGCGGCGCGGTTCGTCCTCCAGCCGGTGGTAGAGCGTCACCGAGTCCAGCGTGGGCTGCCGGGAGACGCCGCTGAACACGGCACGGTCCGCCCGGACGTCCCCGTCCATCCAGTAGCGCGCCACCGCGTACGGCGGCCCGGGCGTGCCGAACGCGGGCATCCGCGCCACCAGCTCGGGTGCCGCCGCGACCAGGCCGGGCGAGGCGCCGACCAGCGCGGCGAGTGCGGGCGGATCCACCGCGAGCACCACGTGCGGCGCCTCCCAGACGTCACCGTCGGCGCCGGTCACCCGCCACCCCGCCGGGGTACGGTCCAGCCGGGCCGCCGCCGCGCCGGTCGTCACCCGGCCGCCGTGCTTCTCCACGTACCGGGTCAGCGGCTCCCAGATCGCCGTGCCGTAGTCCCGATCAGGGCAGTCGAACGCCAGCCCCTCCGGATTGCCGAGCAGGTAGAAGTGGAACTGCGCGATCATCTCGGCGGCCGACATCTCCGCCTCGTGGTTGAAGAACGAGTGGGAGAAGACCTCGAACAGCATGGCCCGCGCCCGGTCCGGCAGCCGCAGCGAGGCGAGCAGTTCGTCAGCCGTGCGCTCGTCGAACTCCTCGTAGGTGCGTACCGGGTCGTAGGTGAGCAACGGCAGCGCGGCGTCCCGGTCCATCGTGCGCAGGTCCGCCAGGCGCAGGCTCGGGCTGCGCAGCAGCAGCGCCAGCAGGTTCGCCGGCGGCGCCGGCGGCAGCTTGCCGAACTCCTCCGTCGGCCACTGCTCGGACAGGATCGGGTAGCCCGGGATCGGCTTGAGGAAACCCAGTTCCGGGTCGACCCGGCGCAGGATCGACCGCCAGTTCCAGTACTGCCGGAAGAACGCGTGGAAGCCGTGCTCGTTGCGCTGGACGCCGTCGGGCAGCTCCTCCGGCCACGCGCCGAGCCGCCCGCCGAGGTGCGGCGCCGCCTCCAGCACCGTCACCGCCACGCCGCGCTCGGCCAGCACCACAGCCGCCGACATGCCGGCGATGCCGCCGCCCACCACCAGCGCCGGGACCGGTCGCGGCACGCGGTCCGCGCCACCGCCGCCCGGGTCAACCACGTGCTCGCGTACGCCGATCAGGCGACCTACCACTTGCGACAGACTCACGGGGGCATCCTTCAGTCGGTGGTCCCCCCAGTCTGCCCGAGGTGAAAGGAAGGGGCCCTTTTTAACGCATACGGATGTGCGGGGGCCCTTCTTAACGCCGGGCGGCCCGCGCGCTGCCTGCGCAGGGTGGGGGTGGAGGCCAGGTGTTAACAAGGGGCCCTTCCTCTACCGGAGGCGTTAACAAGGGGCCCTTCCTTTCACGGCAGGCAGCGGCGGGGGCGGTCGGACGGGGGCCAGACGTACTCCAGGTCGGGGGAGACGTCGGTGAACAACCGTGCATAGTGGGCGGGGTCCTTGCGCAGCAACGAGGATCGGTGGCTGCGGTGCAGGTCGTCGCGGCCCAGCCAGGGCGGCAGCTCACCGGCGGCGGCCAGCTCGTCCTGGGTGCGGATCAGCGAGATGCCGCAGGCGGCGGCGAGGTCGGTGGCGAGCGTGCCGGCACAGGTGTCGGCCCGGCCCGGCTCGCACCACACCGCGCACATGTCCAGCCCGTACCGGGTCAGCGCCTCCTCGTACCCGGCCCACATCTTCACCGCCGGGTGGTTGCGCCAGCCGTAGTCCGGCCGGGTCAGCCCGCGCAGCACCTGGATCGTCTCCACGCGCTGTTTGCCCAGCCGCTTCTGGTCCAGCGTGCGCGCGCTGGCCAGGAAGTCCGGATACGGCAGGAACGTCTGCATGCCGGTGCTCTACCCGTACCCGGCCCCACCATGCGTTCATGATCGCCGGGGCTGCGCGGATCGCGAGCGGCTGACTACGATCCGGGCATGGCCGAGCCTCTGCGCGACCGCGCGCGCCGCGCGACCGGCTGGCGGCTCCGGATGAACGGTGACGAACGCCCCCACTACGTCGTCTGCGGCTCGGACCCGCTCGCCTACTGGGTGGTCCGGTCGCTGCTCGCCACCGACAACGCCGACGGCCGGGTGCGGGTCACGCTCGTGGTGCCGGGCCGCCGCCGGTCCGAGGGCCCCGACGGCCGGGACGTGCCGGGGGTACGGGTGGTCACGGCGGAACGTCTCGACGAGGCCGCGTTCCGCCGGGCCGGGCTGGCCGGCGCGGCCGGGCTGGCCCTGTTGCACCAGGACGACGTGGGCAACATGCACGCCGCGCTCTGCGCCCAGGAGGTCGAGTCGCGGCTGCGCCTGGTGGTGCGGATGTTCAACACCAACCTGGCGGACGGGCTGCGGCAGCTCTTTCCCGACTCGGCGGTGCTCTCCGACGCCTCGATGGCCGCGCCCGCCTTCGTGGCCGCCGCGCTGGGCGAGGTGGCGCCGACGCACTTCCGGCACGCGGGGCGCACGCTCTACGTGGCCCGCCGCGACGACGTACGCCCGCAGGACGTGGTCTGCGGCCTGGCCGTGACCACGGATCCGGACCTGGTCCGGGTGCTGCCCGCGGACGAGGCGACGGCCGACGTGGTGCTGGCCGAGGCGACCGGGCGACCGGCGGGCACCGAGGTCGCCGCGCGGCGGCTGGTACGGGCGCGACGGCGCCGGCAGCCGATGGCCGTGCTGCTGCGCGCGGTCCGCCACTTCGCCACCCGCAAGATCGGTATCGCGGTGCTGGTGCTGCTCGGGGTGATCGCGGCGCTGGGCTGGCTCAACGCCCGGGCCGCGGACGTGAGCTGGAGCGAGGCGGTCTACCTGACGCTGGTCACCACGCTCACCGGGCAGGACCCGGACGTCAACAAGCCGGTCGCCGCGCAGGTGATGCAGGTCGTGCTCAATCTGGCCGGGCTGGCGCTGATCCCGCTGATCACGGCCGCCGTGGTCGACGGCGTCGTGAACGCGCGGCTGGCGTTGCACGCCGGCCGGGTCCAGCCGGACCGCTCCGGGCACGTGGTGATGGTCGGTCTGGGCAACATCGGCACCCGGGTGATGGCGCAGCTGCACGACTTCGGCGTCGAGGTGGTGGCGATCGACAAGAACCCGGACGCGCGCGGCGCCGCGCTGGCGCGCCGGCTGGGCGTGCCGGTGATCGTGGGCGACGCGGGCCGGGAGGAGACGCTCCGGTCCGCCTCGGTGGACACCTGCCAGGCGCTCGTCGTGGTGTCCACCGACGACGGGACGAACCTGCGGGCCGCGCTGATCGCCCGGTCCCTCGACCGGGATCTGCGGGTGGTGCTGCGACTGTTCGACGGCGACTTCGCCGAGCGGATCCAGCAGGCGTTCGGCATCGGCATCTCGCGCAGCGTGTCCTATCTGGCCGCGCCGGCGTTCGCGGTGGCCCTGCTGGACCGCGCGGTGATCGCCACCATCCCGGTCGACAGGCACGCGCTGCTGGTCACCGAGGTGCCGGTGGTGGCCGGTTCGCCGCTGGACGGGCGTCCGCTGAGCGCGGTGGCCCGGCCGGGCGAGGTGCGCCTGCTCGCGCACGCCCGGCCGAACCAGAAGGCCGACTGGTCGGCCGACCCGCGCATGGTGATCCAGGCCGGTGACCGGCTGACCGTGGTGGCCCGGCGGTCCGGGCTGACCGCGCTGCTCCGGGAGACCACGCCGGCGCCCGCCGGTCCACCCGCCGCGCGCCGCCCACAGGAGTGACCGGCTGCGTCAGGCAGGTCGACGACGGCGGCGGATCGCGTACCCGAGTGCGCCGAGGGCGAGCACGCCGAACCCGGCGAGCACGCTCGGCAGCGGCAGGTTGACCGCCAGCACCAGGCAGCCGACGAGCCCGAGCGCGGCGAGCAGCCGTACCGGGACGCGTCGGGCCGGTTCCGGGCCGAGGGTCAGCGCGGACGCGTTGGTGATCGCGTAGTAGACCAGCACGGTGCAGCTGGAGAAGCCGATCGCGCCCCGGACGTCGCCGACGGTCACGACGGCGATCACCACGGCGGCCACCGCCAGTTCGGCGCGGTGCGGCACCCGGTGGCGCGGATGGACCGCCGCGAGCACACCGGGTAGGTCCCGGCGGCGGGCCATCGCCAGTGTGGTCCGGCCGACGCCCGCCAGCAGCGACAGCAGCACCCCGGTCACCGCGACGGCGGCACCGGCCCGGACCAGCCAGGCCAGCCCCGGGTGCCCGGCGGCGGTCACCACCTCGACCAGCGGCGCGTCGGTGGCGGCCAGCCGGTCGGCGCCGAGCACGCCGAGCGCGACCACCGCGAGCGCCAGGTAGATTGCCAGCACCGCGCCGAGCGCCAGCGGCACCGCCCGGGGGATGGTGCGCTCCGGGTCGCGTACCTCCTCGCCCAGCGTGGCGATCCGCGCGTACCCGGCGAAGGCGAAGAACAGCAGCCCGGCGGCGGTGAGCACACCGCGTACCCCGAGGTCGGCGGGGGCGGTGAGCCGGTCGGCGGCCACCTGCGGCGCGCCGGTCACCGCCACCACGGCGAGCACGGTGAGCACCACCGCGACGAGGACCCGGGTGGCGGCGGCGGTCTTGCCGATGCCGCGCAGGTTCACCGCCGTCACCGCCACCACCGCGAGGACTGCGACGAGCCGCGCCCGCCCCGGCCACAGGTACGCCCCGACGGTCAGCGCCATGGCCGCGCAGCTCGCGGTCTTGCCGACCACGAAGCCCCAGCCGGCCAGGAATCCCGCGAACGGGTGCAGCCGTTCCCGGCCGTAGACGTAGGTGCCGCCGGACTCGGGGTAGCGGGCGGCGAGCCGGGCCGAGCTGGTCGCGTTGCAGTAGGCGATGAACCCGGCGACCGCCAGCGCGACCAGCAGGCCGAGGCCGCCGGCTGCCGCGGCGGCGGGGGCGAAGACCACGAAGACGCCCGCGCCGAGCATCGAGCCGAGACCGATGACGACCGCGTCGGGTACGCCGAGGCGCCGCGCCAGCTGTTCCACACCGGAAGCCTAGGAGCCCGGGGTGAACAGCGGGTGCCGTCGTCCGCTCAGCGCGGCGCGGACCAGGCGACCGGGCGGCCCCAGTGGCCGAGGCGGCGGGGCAGCGGCAGGTCGTCCCAGGGCACCCGGTGCAGCAGGCGGTCCAGCAGCAGGCCGAGCAGCAGCCCGGCGACCGAGTCGGTCAGCCAGTGCCAGCCCAGGTAGACGGTGGTGCAGAAGACCACCGCCGGGGGCACCACCCGGACCACAGTGACCAGCCGGGGCGGGACGGTACGGCCGAAGGACCGTACGAGCGGGGCCAGCAGCAGAGCCAGTACGCCGTACCAGACGATCGCGTTGGCGACGTGGCCGGACGGGTACGACTGCGCGAAACGCACCGGCAGGTCGTGCTGGAACAGCGGCAGCGTCTGCTCGGGCGACAGGAACGGCTCCTTGACCGAGGCGCTCGGCGCCGGACGGGCCGTCCACACCTTCAGCGGGCCGATCGTGAAGAACGTGAGCACGAACCCGACCACCGGCGGCAGCAGCGGCCGTACCGAGCGCAGCCGCAGCGCCAGCAGCACGCCCAGCCCGGCCGCGAGCAGCGTCAGCGGGGTGCCCTGGCCGAGCAGGTTCAGCGTGATCGCCACCCAGCGGGCGGCGGCCGGGCGGTTGTCGTCGGACCAGTCGGCCACCGCCCGGTCGAGCCCGAACAGGTGACCGGAGGCGAGTGCCACGGTGATCGCCACCACGGACGCGAGCAGCAGCCCGTCGAACCACCACCCGGCCGGCCGGACCGGCCGCAGCCGCAGGTCACCGCGTACCCCTGAGGTCTGACGCACGCGACCACGCTACCGGCCGCCGGCGGTGGCCGGGCGGCGCGGGCATCGGCGGCTGTGTGCCCAGCCACGAAGGGAAGCGCGGCGCGGGGGTCAGCGGTCACACTGGTTGCCGTGCGGATCACCTCGGCCCTCGTCGACCCGGCGCTGCTCGACCTCCCCTGGTCGACACCGCTGGAGCAGTGGCCTGCCGAGCACCTGGTGGCGCTGCCCCAGGGCATCTCGCGGCACATCGTGCGGTTCGTCCGGCTCGGCGGGTACGTCTACGCGGTGAAGGAGACCGGCGAGCGGGTCGCCGAGCGCGAGTACGACCTGCTGCGGGCGCTGGAGCGGATCGACTTCCCGTCGGTCGAGGCCATCGCGATCGTGGCCGACCGGCAGACCGACGACGGCGAGCCGCTGGACCCGGTGCTGATCACCCGGCACCTGCAGTTCTCGCTGCCCTACCGGGCGTTGTTCTCCAACACGCTGCGCCCGGAGACGATGAACCGGCTGCTGGACGCGCTGGCCGCGCTCATCGTGCGGATGCACCTGACCGGGTTCTTCTGGGGCGACTGCTCGCTGTCGAACACCCTGTTCCGGCGGGACGCGGGCGCGTTCGCCGCCTACCTGGTCGACGCCGAGACCGGCGCGCTGCACCCGTCGCTGTCGAACGGCCAGCGCGGCGAGGACCTGGAGATCGCCCGGGTCAACATCTTCGGCGAGGCGCTCGACCTCCAGGCCGCCGGCCTGCTGCACGAGTCGATCGACCCGGAGGTAGTCTGCGAGGAGGTCGTGCAGCGCTACGAGCGGCTCTGGCACGAGATCACCTACGAGCAGCAGGTGGAGCGCGCCGCCCGGCACGACATCGAGCGCCGCATCCGCCGCCTCAACGAGCTGGGCTTCGACGTGGCCGAGGTGGCCATGTCGACTGTCGACAACGGGCGCTACCTGGTCCGGCCGAAGGTGGTCGACGCCGGCTACCACACCCGGCGGCTGCTGCGCCTGACCGGCCTGGACGCCGAGGAGAACCAGGCCCGCCGGCTCCTCAACGACCTGGACGCCTACCGGCTGGAGAGCGACCTGACCGACGAGCAGCAGGCGGCGCACCGCTGGCTGACCGAGGTCTTCGAGCCGGTGGTCCGGGCGGTGCCCGGGCACCTGCGCCGCAAGCTGGAGCCGCAGGAACTGTTCGCCCAGATCATCGAGCACAAGTGGCTGCTCTCCGAGCAGGCCGGGCGGGACGTCGGAATGCGCCGGGCGGTGCAGTCGTACCTGGCCGACGTGCTGGTGCACCGGCCGGACGAGCAGGCCGTGCTCGGCGTCGAGGTGCCCACCAGCTGACGGCCGGGCGGGTCACTCCACCCAGTCGCCGCCGCGCATCACCCGTACCACGTTCAGGTCGTCGTCCAGCATCACCAGATCGGCGCGCAGGCCGGTGCGCAGCGCGCCCACCCGGTCGCCGAGGCCGATCGCGCGGGCCGGGGTGGTGGCGACCATCCGGCAGGCGTCCGGCAGGGCCACGCCCGCGCCGACCGCGTGCCGCAGCGCCGCGTCCATGGTGAGGGTGCTGCCGGCGATCGCGCCGTCGCGGCTCAGCCGGGCCACCCCGTCGGCCACTGTGACCGCCTGGCCGCCCAGCTCGTACTCGCCGTCCGGCATCCCGGCGGCGGCCATCGCGTCGGTGATCAGCGCGGCCCGGTCCGGGCCCGCCACCGAGGTGGCGAAACCGAGCATGCCGTCGTGCAGGTGCACCCCGTCGGCGACCAGCTCGCACACCACGTTCGGGGCCTCCAGCAGCGCCACCACCGGGCCGGGCTCGCGGTGGTGCACCGGGCGCATCCCGTTGAACAGGTGGGTGCCGACGGTCGCGCCCGCAGCCACCGCCGCCCGGGTCTGCTCCCAGGTGGCGTCGGTGTGCCCGATCGCCGCCACCACGCCGCTCGCCACCAGCAGCTCGATCGCCTTGGTGGCGCCGTCCCGCTCGGGCGCGAGCGTCACCATGCGTACGGCGCCGCCGCCCAGCTCGATCAGCTCGGTCAGCTCGGCGGTGGACGGGTCGCGCAGGAACTCCGGGTTCTGCGCGCCGCAGCGGTCGCCGGACAGGTACGGGCCCTCGTAGTGGACGCCGGCCAGCACGCCGGACTCCACCAGCGGGCGGAAGGCGGCGGTGGCGTCGCGCATCAGCTCGAACGGGGAACTGACCAGGCTCGCCAGGAGCGTGGTGGTGCCGTGAGCGAGGTGGAACGCGGCGGCCTGCCGCGCCGACTCCGGGTCGCCCGTGGTGAACGTGTGCCCGCCGCCGCCGTGGGTGTGCATGTCCACGAAGCCCGGCACGATCCAGTGGCCGTCGCGCACCGACGGGTACTCGGCGACAGCGGTGATCCGCCCGTCCGCGATCTCCACGCAACCCTGCCGGATGACGCCGGTCGGGGTCACCACCTTGCCGGTCACGCGCCGGGTCATCGACTCTCCTTCGCCAGGGTGTCCAGGGCCAGCAGGGCGGCGCCCAGGCAGCCGGCCTCGTCACCGAGGTCGGCCGCGACCAGGCGCGGCTCGCGGTGGAACGTCAGCCGCTCGCGCAACGCCGTCCGCAGCGGGTCGAACAGCCGGGGACCGGCCTGGGCCAGCCCGCCGCCGAGCACCACTGTCGACACATCGTAGAGCGCCTGCCCGGTGGCGAGTCCGTCGGCGAGCGCCTCGACCGCGTCCTGCCACACCTCGACGGCGAGCGGTTCACCGGAGGCGGCCCGGTCGGCCACCTCGGCGGCGGTGGTGGGCGCGCCGGACAGCTCCGCGTACCGGCGCCCGATCGCCGAGGCCGACGACACCGCCTCCAGGCAGCCGGCCCGCCCGCACCCGCAGCGCGGGCCGCCGGGGCGTACCAGGATGTGGCCGATCTCCCCGGCGGCGCCGTGCGCGCCGGTGGCGGCCGACCCGTCGACCACGTGGGCGGCGGCGATGCCGGTGCCGATCGCGACGAAGAGCACGTGCCCGGCGTCCCGCCCGGCGCCGAGCCGCGCCTCGGCCAGGCCGCCGGCACGCACGTCGTGGCCGAGCGCCGCGGGCAGTCCCAGCCGCGTGCCCGCCAGCTCCCGCAGGGGTACGTCCCGGAAGCCCACGTTCGCCGACCAGACCGCCACGCCACGCGCCTCGTCGACCACACCGGGTACGGCGATGCCGCAGGCCACCGGGGTACGACCGTCGGCGCGGGCCTTGCCGGCCAGCCCTTCGGCCACGTCGAGGATGGTGCCGACCACCGCCTCCGGGCCGCGCTGCGCGCCGGTGGCGTGCCGTTCGGTGTGCACAGTCGTGCCGTCCGGCCGGACCAGGGCGCACTTCATCCCGGTGCCGCCCACGTCCAGCGCGACGACGACCTCGTCGCCGCGGCTCATGCCAGAACCACGGACCGGGTGAGATGGCGCGGCGCGTCCGGGTCGAGGCCCCGGGTGGTGGCGAGCGCGACCGCGAAGCGCTGGGCCAGGATCAGGTCGGCCATCGGGTCGACCGGGTTGCGGCCTGCGGACCAGCTCGTCAGCACCGTACGCCAGCCGTGCGTGCGGCTGTGCACGAACGCGGCGCCGGTGGCGGCCACGTCCTCGGGCAGGCCGTCCGGGATCTCGCCGAGCGCCCAGACCAGGCGGCTGGGCGCGGCGACCGAGATCGGGCCGTGGCGGTAGTCCATGGCCGGGTACGCCTCGGCCCAGAACGTGGCCGCCTCGCGGCACTTCAGCGCCGCCTCCTGGGCCAGCCCGACGGTCCAGCCGCGACCGAGGAAGGTGACCTGCTCGATGCCGGCCGGGTCGATCGGCAGCGGGGCCCGTACGGCCACCTCGGCGTCGGCGGCCAGCCGCCCGAGGTCCTCCCCGAGGTGGGCGCGCAGCAGCGCGAGCGCGGTGGTGGCGAAGCGGGTCTGCACCACCGCCCGCTCGTCGGCGAAGGGCAGCGCGACGGTGGCGTCGGCGAGCGTCACGGCGGCCGAGTCCGGGTCGCCGACCAGGACCGTGGTGGGGATCTCCCCGCGCAGCGCGGTGAGCAGGTCGAGCACCTCGGTGGTGGTGCCGGAGCGGGTGATCGCGATCAGCCGGTCGTAGCGGCGGCCGGCCGGGAACTCGCTGGCCTGGAAGGCGTCGGTCTCGCCCTGGCCGGCGGCCTCGCGCAGCCCGGCGTACGCCATGGCCATGAACCACGACGTGCCGCAACCGACCACGGCGACCCGCTCGCCGGGGCGCGGCAGGTGCGTCGCGACGGTCGGGGCGAGTCGCGCCGCCTCCCGCCAGCAGTCGGGCTGGCTCGCGATCTCCGCGTGCACGTACGCCATGACAACTCCTCGCCGGGGAAACCCTTGCGCAATACGGCGCGATACTGCCGTCTTTCGCGCGTCATTCTGCGCGAAGCGGCGTGGTTGTGGCAACTGTCTCCAAGTTCGCGCAGCGAAGGCTTTTGCGCGGACCGAGTTTCGCGCACTAGTGTGCACGCAACCGATCACCGTTCACGCACAGTCAGGGGAGGGCCCCGCGGTGGACCGCTACGCGCGCTGGAACGCGCTGCTGGAGATGCTGACCGACAGCGGCCGGGTCAGCGTCGAGGAGGCGGCCGGGCGGCTCGAGGTCTCCCAGGCCACCATCCGGCGCGACTTCGACCAGCTCGCCCAGCAGCAGATGATCACCCGTACCCGGGGTGGCGCGGTCGCCAACGGTGTCTCCTACGACCTGCCGCTGCGCTACAAGACGGCGAAGCACTCGGCCGAGAAGCAGCGGATCGGCGCCGCCGCCGCCGCGCTGGTGTCGCCGGGCACCGTGGTCGGCCTCAACGGCGGCACCACGAGCACCGAGGTGGCGCGGGCGCTCGCCGTCCGCCCGGACCTCAACACCAGCGCCGAAGGCGCCCAGCTCACCGTGGTCACCAACGCGCTGAACATCGCCAACGAGCTGCTGGTGCGCTCGCGGATGAAGGTGGTGGTGGCCGGCGGCGTGGTCCGGCCCAAGTCGTTCGAGCTGGTCGGCCCGCTCGGCGGGGCGCTGCTGCGCGAGGTCACGCTCGACGTCGCGCTGCTCGGCGTGGACGCGATCGACCCGCAGCTCGGCGCCGCCGCGCACCACGAGGGCGAGGCGGCCATGAACAGCCTCATGGTGGCCCGGGCCAAGCGGGTCGTGGTGATAGCCGATTCGTCGAAGCTCGGTGGGCACGCGTTCGCCCGGATCTGCCCGGTGGACCGGATCGAGACGCTGGTGACCGACTCCGGCGCGTCGCCGGACGTGGTGGCGGCGTTCCGTGACGCCGGAGTGCACGTCGTCTGCGCCTGACGTGCAAGGAAGGGCCCCTTCTTAACGCCTGCGGTAGAGGCGGGGCCCCCTTTTAACACGCCTTGACACGCCGACACTGCATACCGGGTATTGCCTTCCGGTGCATACCGCGTATGGTGTCGCTGACGCCTACTTATCGGGGGAGGTCAGCTGTGTCGGCTGTCCTGGAGATCGAAGGTCTCCGCAAGACGTACCGGAGCCGGAAGCGCGGGGTTCGCCACGCGCTCGACGGCTTCGACATGCGAGTGGAAGCCGGCCAGGTGCACGGCTTCCTCGGCCCGAACGGTTCGGGCAAGACCACCACGCTGCGTACGCTGCTCGGCCTGATCAAGCCGAACGGCGGCCGGATGGCGATCCTCGGTCAGGAGCTGCCGCACGCGCTGCCGGCCGTCGCCGGGCAGGTCGGTGCCATCGTGGAGAGTCCGCAGTTCTTCCCGCACTTCAGCGCGCGGGACACGCTGGGCCTGCTCGCCCAGGCGGGTGAGCTGCCCAAGCAGCGCGTGGACGAGGTGCTGGAGCTGGTCGGGCTGCGCGACCGGGCGGGTGAGCGGGTCAAGACCTACTCGCTCGGCATGAAGCAGCGCCTCGCGGTCGCGTCCGCGCTGCTCAAGAACCCCAAGCTGCTGATCCTCGACGAGCCGGCGAACGGCCTCGACCCGGGCGGCATCCGGGAGATGCGCGGGCTGATGCGGGAGCTGTCCGAGGCCGGGATGACTGTGGTGCTCTCCAGCCACATCCTGGGCGAGATCCAGCTCATCTGTGACTCGGTCACCATCATCTCGCTCGGCCGCCGGGTCGCGTTCGGCCCGGTCGACCAGGTGCTCGCGGCCCACTCCCAGGGCGCCGTGCGGGTACGCCTGGAGGCGGTCGACGATCTGCCCCAGGCCGCCGACGCGCTCAGCCGTGCCGGGGTCCGCGTGACCGCCGAGCCGGACCACCTGATGCTGTCCGGCGTGGACAAGCCGGCCACCGTCAGCCGGCTGCTCGCCGAGCAGGGCCTGTACGTCAGCGAGCTCACCCCGGTCGCCGTCGACCTGGAGAGCGTCTTCCTCGAACTGACCGCCACCGCGCCGGTCCCCGGCCAGCACCGTCAGGTCGATCAGTCCGCCAAGGTCGACCAGACCGGCACCGCAGGAGGTTGGGGCGCA